>CAWHWJ010000009.1:0-211769 GCA_963833015.1 uncultured Acidobacteriaceae bacterium
TCCTTCCTTTCAGGGTGTGTCCGATCAACAAGTGTTAGTTCTGGTCTCGGAATAGTTATCAAAGCGGGGCCATCGTTTCATCTTTCCTGCGCATGGTCTTCACCGATCTACCTCGTTCAGAAACGTGGAGGCTCCTGCTCCATCATCAAAAGTCTTGCGACTATCATGAGAAAGCATCTCCACGGAGCCTCCCGTGCCGTACGCTGGTTTCGGTCCACGTCGGCAAGCGTGTTCAATCGGGCAGCCAGAAATTTCTGCAGCCCGGTTGAACACGCCCGATACAGGGTTCCTGCGGACCGGCCAGTTCCTTCCGCGTCCATACCGTTCTTCACCACAGCTCCGAATCGGCGACGCGGCATCCTCTTGCACCCTGAACTGGCGGGTTTTGATTAGTGAAATGCTGGTTCTGCGGCGCTGGACCAAAATGCCAAGCACAATGACAAAGAGAACGCCGGCAACTACCAAATAATTGTTACGCTATCCATTTTAAAATCCTCCTCTCTTTCTAGATCCGATCCATTACTCCTCTATACGGTGTTCATCACCACCAACTCGTGCTGTGTTCGAGCCCTCGACTGGCTATAAGGCTCAACTGCAGGCGACCTGGAGGGTTTCGCTCACGACTGAGCGTGCGTTCTACGACGCTGGACCAGTACGCCCAGCACAATGACAAAGAGTACGCCGGCAACTACCCCCATAAATGTTATGCTTTCAATGCTCCATCCTCCTTCCTCTCAGTGGGTAAGATACTTCTGAAGTTATTCCGCCATGACAATACCGGCGGGGCCTGGAAGGGTGACCAGAAACAGTGAAGGAAAGATGAAAAAGACTCAGCGGGAATACCAGCTTGACGGTAGTCTTCGCGGCCAACTCTTCCACCTTTTGCTTACGCTGCGTTCTTAAATGTATCGGAATGAGTGCGCAGTGTTTTTGCGACACTCGTTCCAAACCTTTCCGATTGAATAAGGATGGTGGCCAGGTTGCGCACACTCTCCACCCCGGTACGATCGGCTAAATGTTTCCACCGACATCTGCGCGGGAGATTCCAGCGGGTTGTTCCAGCACGGTGACGCCCAGTTCATCGGCGATCCCCGGCTGCGCTCCTTCCAGTTCCTGAGCGGCGTGCGCGCCGTTGCATGGTCCAGACTCAATCCGGCTTCGATGCACATGACCAGCAGATCGAGCACGTCAGGCAGGCCGCGACGTATCTTGTTCTGCCGTTTTGAAATTTTCCGCCCCAGCCAGAAGTCAGGTCCGATATACCCGATTCCCAGCGCGAAGGCATAAACGATAAAGCTGTCCAATGCCCCGGCACCTGAGACCAGCGCCAGCAGAGCTAGAAACGCCGGAGTAAACACCTTGGCGCCATAAAGAATCTTCGGCGCTGATTCGGACCGATAGCCAGCGCGGACCGCGAGCCTTTGCTGGACGACTGAAATCTCTGCCTGGCTCTTTGGCAGAATGCGTTCCAGGTGACCCATGGCATCGCCTAGAGAAGAGCTCGTGTACTCGAAAGCGTTCTTCAGACGCGTCTGCTTTGAGCGCGGCGTCACCACATCTCTGAGGCGCTTCATCATCGCTTCGCGATAGAACAGCAGAAGGCCGCCGCTGCCAATCAACAGGAAGATTGCGAGAAACGTAATTGCTGCAAATCCCATAGTTAACCTTCAAACGTCCATCCGGACTATCTTCCAAATAATCAATGCGCCCATGATCGTCATGCTGCCGGCCGCATAGAGGAGCTTCGCTGCCGATTGCGCGCTTCCACAAAAGACTCATCGTCTCCGGATCGACCAGATACAGAGCACATCCGAGCACCACAGGAAGCACCTACAGAATCCAACCCGTCACAATGTCCCTGCGCCGTGTGAACCATGATCTGGTGCTGCATGCGGAATCGCTTGCGCAATCACCTGCGGCACTCTTGTCGAGAACCTCGGCAAGATTTCCTCCGGTTTCCTTCTGGATCAGAATCGCCGTCGACACCATGTTCAGATCCTGCAATGGAACCCGGGATTGCAGATTGTGCAGCGCTGTTCTTAGTTGGAGGTGGTAAGTTTGTTTCTTCCTCGCAGCAGATTCTAAACTCCGTGCTGATTGGATCAGGCGATTCCTTGGTGATCAGGTCGAAAGCGGAAATCAGGCTCAGACCTACGGCGCAATGCGCTCACCATCATGTCAAGTGCTTCTGGCATCTCCGCCTCAAACTTGCCGAAGCGCTTCTTGCGTTTCCAAAGCACGAACATAAAAGGCGCGCCGCCTATGAGCACTCCTATGAACAGGGCCAGGATCACAGTCCGCGACCATAAAGAACATCAGGTACGCCGGAGCTACAAAACCCGTCATACACATCAGGATCAGCGCGCCTGCTGTCCATTTCAGATTGGCCTGATAGAGCAGCCGGCTCAACCGCGGCGCAAGGTCGACCTTCAGCAGCAGCCGGTTGATCCATGCGGAACAGCGCTGAACAGTTCCTGCTTGCGGATATCGACAATCTCATCTTTAAAAATGTCCGGCTTCTGGACCGCAAGAGTCGATTCAAGTACAGCCAGGGTCTTCTTGGTCTCCTTGGAAACACCGACACCGCTCCCCACGCAGCACGAGTCAACACCAGGACCGCGAAGACACTCACAAATACAATCAGTATCGGCAATAACATATCTTGATCCTTGCCTCTCTCAATCCACTTCGAGCACGCGTTCGAACATGCTTTGCGGGGGAAGATGATGCCGGACACGCGGAGCTTTTCCAGGAACTTCGGCCGTATTTGGGTGGGCATGAACGCGCCCAGAACTCTCCCATCCGGACCCATACCCTTCTTCTTGAAAGCGAAGATCTCGTGCATGGTGATCACGTTTTCCTCCATGCCCGTAATCTCAGAAACGCTGACTACCTTGCGCGTGCCGTCGCTCATACGCTATAGACCTGAACCACAATCGTGATTGCGGCGGCAATCTGCTGGCGCACGGATTTCTCCGGCAGATTCATGTTGGTCATCGCGACCATCGATTCCAATCTGGACAGAGCATCGCGCGGCGTATTCGCGCCTATCGTAGCCATGGAACCTTCGTGACCGGTGTTCATGGCCTGAAGCATGTCAAACGCTTCCTCGCCACGGACTTCGCCGAGGATGATGAAACCCGGCTGCATACGGAGACTATTGATGAGCAGCTGACGCTGACGAATGGCGCCGACGCCTTCGATGTTTGGCGGCCGCGTTTCCAGTCGCACGATATTCTGCTGCGCGAGCTGCAGTTCGGCTGCGTCTTCGATGGTGACAATGCGACTTGTTTGCGGAATGTACGACGACAGGATGTTGAGGAAATGTTCGCTTGACCGGTGCCGGTACCTCCGGAGATAAGGACGCTGAGACGCGCCCGCACTGCGCCAGCTATGAGTTCCAGCATCTCCGTGAAATTACTCTTCAGCTCCACCAGCTCATTTGCGGCAACCGGACCTGTAATCCAAAGCGACGAATCGACAACGAGGGGCCGTCAAGCGCAAGCGGCGGAATAATAGCGTTCACACGGGAACCGTCCGGCAGGCGGGCATCCACCATGGGTGAAGATTTGTCTACTCTGCGGCCGACGCGCGAAACGATGCGGTCAATGACCTGAAGAACATGGCGATCGTCGCGGAAGGAAGCGTCTGCTCTTTCCAGGCGGCCGCCGCGCTCGATAAAAATCCTGTCTCTGCTGTTTACAAGAATGTCTGAGATCTTCGGATCGCGGAGCAGCGGTTCCAACGGGCCAGGCCAAAGACCTCGTCGAGCAGGTCCGACTGAATCTTCTCCTGCTCGCTGTAGTTCAAGGGCACGCGCTGGTCATGATGATCTCGGTCACCATGGCGGCCACCGCCTGCCGCGCCTGGCTGGAGTTCACACGCGACAGCTTTTCCAGATCCAGCTTGGAGATCAGTGTCCGGTGTACTTCCGTTTTAAATTTCTCGAGAATCGTATGTTCCACGTTATGCCATCCGTTCCATCACTGCGAAAACCAATACTGTCGCCATCAGAAGAGCCCAAATTTCTTTTTCTGATCCGGAGCGCCGGGCAGGCCACACGCTGTCTGGCCATTGCCGAATGACCTGTGAAATCGGGGAGTCCTCCATTGCAAGCGGCGTAGCCGTGTTCTGCGCGCGCCTGGCGGCAAGGTAGTCGCTGGGAATTTTCCAGTTGACCGGCCTGGTCAGAGCCTTCGTAATGTGTTCCTCGTCGATACCCAGCGAGCGAGGAAGAAAACGGTTTAGCACGATCTCAAGCTGCGGACCACCGGACGAAAAGAATTCGGAGATGACGCGGTTTGAATTGCGCAGCCCCGCGATGCTCACCTGCGTGATCAGGTAGACCACGTTGCGCCCTTGAAAAGCGCTTGCAGGTTGCGCCGATGCTTGATCCCGCGTCAATCACCACGTTGTCGAAGTCCTGCCTCGTAACGTTCAACAGCTTCTCAACGGCCGGAACTGACAAAGGAACCGGCACATATCTGTCAGGCGCGGCGAGTACTGATAATCCCGAACGATGCTTGGTTAGAAGTGTCGTCAGCAGGTTGAATCCAGGCGATCTGTGCTCTCAATCGCATTCGCGGTTGAAAACTGCGTCGTTAGCCCGAGATCGATAGCTACATTGCCAAGAGGCAGGTCGAGATCGATCAGGACCGTGCTCTGACCGGACTCCTTCGCAAGCATCAAGGCAAAGTTGCTGGCTACGGTCGTAAGCCCGATCCGCCCTTGGCGCTGGCGAATACGAACAGCTTTCCTAAAGCTTTCTTGCCACCGCGAGCAGCGGGGCGCCGCACCGAAGCGCGAACCAGAGCCTCTGCAATTGCGCTGGGAACAATCGGAGCGGTGATGAACTCGCGCGCTCCTGCGCGCATGCAGCGAACCAGCAATTCCAAATCCGCCTGCGCCGAGTACACCATCACGGTGGTCGAGGTGTTGCCGCAGTGTTTTCTACCAGGTCGAGCGCATGCTCCGGATTGCTGTCCAGCTCAATGATGATGACGTCGTACTCAGCGCTCAGCAGCTGCGGAAGATCATCCAGCCCCGGATAGGCGGGAAACTCGCGGGTTGCATTCGTCTGCGATCCAGCCAGAGCGCTGGCCATGGCTTTGCGATTTGTCCCTTCCGGGCCAATCAGCGCAATCGACAAGGTATTCGTGCCGAGCGCGTCCGCATCCTGAGTAAACGCCGATATCATTGGTTTCCAACTCCCTGCCGTTCGCAGCTTTCCCGTCGATCGCATTTAGACAGGCGTGTTGTGAACAATGCAGTCATAATTCCTGTTCTCCGACCTTCAGAACGCAAAGAACGAAAGAAAATTCCCGATGGCAATCGCCGGAGCATATGGCATCTTTCGCGTCCGGGGGTATCGAGTACCAGCTCCGGATGCGGGCGCAGCCCACGTTCCTTCACGCGAAGAGCAGTTCACCCGCACGGCTGAACAATTCCCCAAGAAATCCGCCGCAGGCCGCCCAAACGAGTACCATCACGCCTCCGGCTATGACCGTCAGGACCAGCGCGAGCATAAGTTGCGCTGGTCCCACCAGGCTCCGATAGCGGCACACAACTTCACATCGCCCATTCCCATGCCGCCCATCAAGCTAAGAATTCCGAAAAGCAAACCACCCAGTGCCCAACCGGCAAGACTGTGTGCGATCCCGCTCCACCCATGGAGCCCGCCCGATACCACCATCCCCGCGATCATGAACGGGAAGACAAGCCAGTTCGGGATGCGGCGGCTGCGCAGATCAGTGAACGTCGCGACGACGAGAACAATCAGGGTCGGCCACCAGGCGATTAAATGCATACACAGGCTTCTTTCTACCGATTCGAGGGAGGAACGTTATGGAAGGAGCAATTCTCCGTCCAAATCGCCGAAGCCCGATAACCCATGAATTCAGCTCCTTAGCGCATTGTCGCCCGGCTAGTGTCCACGTCCGTTTACAGGAGATCTCCGAGAGTGAATCAGCATATATACACCCTCATTTCCCTGATTTTTGCCAAGGCAGTGCGAGGAAAGAGCAAAGGCAGGTCGGAAATCGGTGCTATGACAAAATCGTGCCCGCCGGCAGAGACGGTGCGCAGACTTCCCGCCGGAAGCTGGCTCGTGACCTTTTTCATGTACGCCTTGTAAGCGTCACCCTGGTTGGGAAGCGGGAAGATGACAAACTGGGAGTAGGGGGCAGACGGCAGCTTCGCGAGCAGAGTTGTATCTCCGCCCAGCATGGCAAAGATGCGAGTACCCTCTCGCAGTTTCATCTCCGGGCACTGGAGAGTGAGATAGGCGGGCAGATAATACCCGGCATCCCGATAGCCCAGGAAATGCGAATCAAAGCCCACGATCAGCGTGTTGCTCGCTGGCGCAACCTGTGGAAGTGCATGCAGAACCGACCGCAATTCGGCCTCGAATCGCCGCACAGACATATAAGAACAGTAAAGTGGCGATGCGACAAAGATACCGACATTTACCGCCGCACAAAGTGCAATTACTGCCAGCTTAAAGGCTCTCGGCCGCGTACTGTTTTCATACCATTCAGACATCGATAAACCCAGCCAGATACACGCAGCCGGCGCCAGCAGAAGCAGATATCCGCTGTTGACGAATTTCAGAAAAATAAAGGTGAAGAAGCAAAGAGCCGGAGTGATCCAGACAAGAGTGAATATCTTTTTCCCGCGATCGGCCGGAGCCCTGCGATGGAGCCAGCGCAGCGGGGCCAGAGAAGTAAGCCCGAAGGTCAGAAAATAGATAAAGACAATCGTAGCTGCGCGATCAATCGAAGTAGCAGGCGAGGAGTTGAATACTGTGTCCTTTGACGGGACTGCCTGCCACAGCGAGAGCAGCGCACCGAAGTAGGCGTTAAAGCCGCCACTCGCCGCAATCATCGGCAGGAACCATGCGATAAGAGTCAGCGCAAGAGCCAGCATCCCTGCGAGCATCCCCTTCAGCCTTACCCTGGTCAAAGAGAACAAAAAGATGGGCCCAAGAAACAGGATCGAAGATGGCCGCACGCCGGCTGCGATTCCCAAAGCAATGGCGGCGGGCACGATATATCCATTGCGTCCGCTGTACATGCGCCAGCAAAGATACCCCAGCAGCGCCGAAAAGAAGGCCTCGACGCTATAGGTCAATGCGACAATGCCGTGGAACCATGCAAGCGGAGAGATCAGAAATAGGATGCCGGCAAAGCGAGCGGCCCTCTGGTTAAACCACTCCAGAGTCATGTAATAAACAAGGACCACGACACCGCAACTGGCGATAATGCTCAGCACGACGAGCGCAAGATTGGCATCGTGACAGACGAGATTCAGCAGCCGCCCAAGACATACATATAGGAAGTAGCCCGGTGGATGAGGCTGGTGAACGCGTGGAGCGAAATGCTCCATACCCAGCGCAAAGTTGACCGAATCCAGGTCATAAAGATAGTGGCTTCGAAACGCAAAGCGGGTGATAGCAACGGCAAAAATTAGAAAAAAGACATCCAGCTTCCGGGAACGCATGCAGGAATCACTGCATCTGGGATGCCATACACTCAGAAAATAAGCGGCATTCCCTATCTCACCTCAGCATTTACGCACTGCTTGCGACTACTTACTGGAGCCCGCGTGAAGAAAAGCGTTGATGATACACCCGAATACAACGAAAGAGTAGCTTTTGCAGCGGATTCACCTACTCGATGGAGTAGAAAAGAGGTTACTTTTAGGGGGTATTCGCCATTCCATTACTTCTTTTTTTCAGAAAGTTACCAAGGTACTATCGACCTTCTTGACAGAATCCGATAATTATCTAAGACACACAACTGATACTTGAATATAGAGAGACTCTCCCTTAATTGAGTGGAGAGCGTTGAACAAAAAATTTTTGCATCGTAGCCCCCGCTGGTTCCTCCCCCATTGCGATGCTGCGAAACGTACCCCTCACTGTTTAGTGAAGCTGGCAATTGTTTCGTTGCATCTTTTAGCGCAATGTCAAGGAGCATGCTGACTCATGTTGAGGATTGGTGTTTTTTCCGAAGACTACAAACTGCAGCCTCTTCTTTCTTCTGCTTTGGGTAAAGAATTTCAGGTCATCCTCGAATCTCAAGAGGAGGGAATGTCTCAGCTGCTCACTTCCGACGGCTGCGACGTTGTGATTCTCGACCTGGACTCGAATTACGCTTCGCTCGATCGCAGAATGAAATACTGCCGAGAAATTGCCACGCATCCAGTTCCGTCTGTCGTGATGGCGGATGACAGCCTGCGTGCTTCCGCAATTGAACTCGTGCAGCTCGGCTCGCATGGATATTGTCGCAAGCCACCTTCAGTTCGCGAGCTGAAAGCGATGCTGCTCAGAGCGCATGAGAACGCCGCGTTCACCCGCGAGTCCAAAGCTCCACCGCAGCCGGTGGAAGAACCTGTGCAAGCCGACCGAACGGCCAACCGCTCGCAGCAGATGCTCGACAAAGCAAAGCTGGCGATTCAATGCGATCAGATGATCGGTCATTCGCAGCCCATGCAGCAGGTTTATGAACTTGTGCGCCGCGTTGCCAACCTTAATGCATCGGTACTTGTTACAGGAGAGAGCGGAACGGGCAAGGAGCTGATCGCGAGAGCTATCCATAATACGGGGGCTCGCTATACCCGCCCATTCGTTGCTGTGTCCTGCGGCGCTATTCCGGAAACCCTGATCGAGGCTGAGCTCTTCGGCCATGAAAAAGGCGCTTTCACCGGGACCGTCGGAGCGCGCGAAGGCTATCTGGAACAGGCAGGCGAAGGTACGATCTTCCTTGATGAAATCGGCGAACTGAGCTTGAGCACGCAGGTAAAGTTGCTCCGGGTTTTGCAGCAGCGTGAGTTCTCCCGCCTCGGCAGCAGCCGGCTCATTCCCCTGCGCGCGCGTCTCGTCTTTGCCACGCACCGCGACCTGAGTGAGATGGTCGCGCAAGGCAAATTCCGGCAGGATCTTTTCTACCGCATCAACGTCATGAGAATTGACGCTCCTTCCCTGCAAGAGCACCCAGAAGACATCCCGTCGATCGCCATGCACTTCCTGCGCAAGTATTCACAGGAATACGACAAGCCGATGCATGAGATTGAGCCGGCTGCCGTGTCCCTCCTGCAACGCTATTCATGGCCCGGAAACGTCCGCGAACTGGAAAACGTGATTCAACAGGCCATCATTCTTTCCCAGAGCGACAGCATTTGCGCAGAAGATCTGCCGCACACCCTGCGGGAAGAAGACGTCATCAGCATCAACGACTACCATCCCGATGGCTCATTTGAGCAGCAGCTGCGCGATTACAAGATCAAGCTCGCCGCGTCCGCTGTGCGGGAACACAACGGAAACAAAACGCTCGCTGCGCGCAGCTTGTCTATCTCCAGAGCGTACCTGCACCGGTTGATCCGTCTTGCCGACCAGCCCGATCAGGATGTTCTTGGCTCGTCCGATATACAGGAATACGGCACAGCATGAGCACCGCATCCCTCACCGTCGATCAGACGGGGGATTCAGCGCGCACCAATCTATTGCGTAGTGTCTTCTCCTTCCCCGTCATGCTGGCAAGCCTTCTGGTCGTGCTTGCCATGCTCACCGTGCGGGGTCGTTTCGACGACCCGGATATGTGGTGGCACCTCAAGACAGGTGAGGTCATCTGGAGCACTCACACCATCCCAACAACCGATCTTTTTTCATACACTGCCGGCCACCAGGCATTCGTTCCCCAGGAATGGCTCTCTCAGGTGCTTATCTATGGCGCCTATCGATGGGCGGGCTACCCGGGCCTGATGCTCTGGCTCTGCTTTTTTACCTCCGCCCTGTTGATTGCCGGCTATGCCTTGTGCTCCCTTTACTCAGGAAATGCGAAGGTAGGCTGGGCAGGAGCCCTCGTCATTTGGCTTTTCGCCAGCGTCGGCTACGCGATACGCCCGCAAATGATCGGCTATCTCCTACTGATTCTCGAATTGCTGGTTATCCATCTCGGGCGCACCCGCAACCCTCGCTGGTTTTTCTGGCTGCCGCCCATCTTCGCCCTCTGGGTAAACTGCCACGCGTCCTTCTTCCTTGGCATGGGTCTCGCAGGATTGATATTCGCCTGCTCTTTCTTCAATTTCCAGGCAGGGCTACTTGAATCCTCGCGCTGGGAACCGCGCCGCCAGCGCATCCTGGCTCTGACATTGGTTCTTTCAGCAGCGGCTCTGTTCCTGAATCCATTCGGCGCAAAGCTCGTCTTTTACCCGCTGGATTTCATGCTGCACCTGCCCATCAACCTTAGCGCCATTTCAGAATGGCAGCCCCTTCCTATGACCAGCGTACGCGGCATAGCATTGCTCGGAGTCCTCGCGTGCATCTTTCTTACGGTGATCATGCAGCGTTCGCGGCTCTTCTGGCATGAACTGGTGCTGTTGGCCGCAGGCACATGGTTTGCTGTGCACCACGAGCGAATGGCTTTTGTCTTCGGTATTCTTGCCGCACCCATCGTGTCGAGGCTTCTCGCAACTTCGTGGGACGGCTATAAACCCGAACAAGATCGGGCCTGGCCCAATGCAATCATGACCATTGCGGCCCTGTTGATTGCCTTCTGGATGTTCCCCACTCAGCGCTCCATCACGCAGCAGATAGAAGACAGGAATCCCGTAAAGGCAGTCGAGTTCATCAAGACCCACCATATCTCCGGGAATATGCTGAACGATTATCCTTTCGGCGGATACCTGATCTGGGCCGCGCCGGATCATCCCGTCTTTGTGGATGGGCGCGCCGACCTCTTCGAATTCGCCGGCGTCCTGGATCAATTCGGCGGATGGGCAACTCTCCATGGCGATCCAAATACGCTGCTGGACAAATACAAGATCGATTTCTGCCTGCTCGACAGCAACGCCCCGATGACGCATATCCTACGACTCCTGCCGGGCTGGAAGACGGTCTATTCTGATGACAAAGCAATCATTTTCGTAAGAACCACGGCCGCGAGTTAACTCGCGGCAAGCCTTTTATCCCAGCGTCGTTTCTTCTCATTTCATCCCATCCCAATCAAAAGCTTTCAATGCCCTGCACCATCGCAGGCATTGAAGCATGTAGCTAACCTCAGCTACTGTATTCAGGGACTAAAAAGGGGCACCCAAAACGACCCCTGAGGAGAATCGAACTCATGAATAAGGCTCTCGTATCGCGTCGCGCATTTCTGCAGACCACAGCTGGTGCGGCAGGCGCATCCATTCTCGCCGGATCAAACTTCCTCGATTCCGAACCAATATACGCGGCATCGCAAGCGGTTGCGCCCAGCGATCAGGTACGTTTTGGAATCATCGGCATCGGCATGGAGGGCTCGAACCTGCTCGCGACCGCCATTCAGCTCCGCGGCGTGGAATGCGTAGCCGCCGCCGATCTTTATGACGGCCGGCACGAGTTGTCGAAGGAAATCGTCGGCAAGCCCATCCGCACAACGCGCCGCTACCAGGAACTGCTCGACGCGAAGGACATTGACGCCGTCATCATCGCGGTTCCCGACCACTGGCACAAGCAGGTCGTTGTCGATGCCTTAGCTGCGGGAAAAGACGTGTATTGCGAAAAGCCCATGTCCCACAATCCTGCCGACGGACTGGCAATGGTCGCAGCCGCGAAGAAGACCGACCGCATCGTGCAAATCGGAGCGCAGCGCACAAGCTCCGTTCTCTGCGCCAAGGCAAAAGCACTCTTCGATCAGGGCGCAATCGGCGATATGAGTCTGATCGAGGCCACCTATGGCCGCAACGACCCCAACGGCGCCTGGGAATACCCTCCGCCGCCCGACCTGTCGCCGCAAAACCTCGACTGGGACACATGGCTGGGAACCGCGCCGAAGAAGCCTTTCGATCCCTACACATTCGCGCGCTGGCGCTGCTGGAAAGAATATGGAACCGGAGTCGCCGGAGACCTGCTCGTACACCTGATCAGCGGCATGATGTTTGTTCTCGGAATCAATGAGTTTCCAAAGCGCGTCTCCGCATTCGGAGGCATCTATCGCTGGAAAGATGGCCGCAACATGCCCGACGTGCATCCCGTCCTCTTCGAGTACGACAATGTCCCCGTCTATATGCGCCTCACATTAGGAACAGAATCGACGGAAGTGACCCGCTTCATGGGTTCAAAAGGCATCATCGAGCTTCGCGAGTTCAGCGTCAGCTACACCCCGCAGGCAGGGGTGGACACCTCGCCGAGCTACTACTCCGGCTCCTTCCCTGCCCGCCTGAGGAATGCCTACGTCAAGCAATGGCATGAAGTGCATGATCCGGTCCCCGGACAAGAGCCCGCCCCTGAGACGATCACCTACAACGGAGACGACTACGACGACCTCAAGCCGCATCTCTACAAATTCTTCGAAGCTGTTCGATCGCGAAAGCCCGTCGTGCAGGATGCAGTCTTCGGCCACAACGCCGCCCTGGGCTGCCACCTCGCCAACGAATCGTACTTCCGCAAGAGCCCGGTGTACTGGGACGCGGCATCGCAAACCATCAAGTCAGGAAGCTGATTTGACACTCATCCAGGATGGTCTGATCCCGTGAAACTGAAAAATTCAATACTCGCAATCGCAATCGCTTTCCTGCTGTGCACCGCAGCATGCTATGCACAGAATCAGCCATTCCTGGGACGCTGGGACCTGACGCTCAAAGCCTCAGGCAACGAATACCCATCCTGGATCGAAATCAGCGAGGATGGCGGCCAACTGAAAGCGCTGATGGTCGGACGCTGGGGCAGTGCGCGCCCACTTCCTAAAATTCAAATCGAGAACGGCGTTCTCACCTTTGTCTCTCCCAAGGAAGAAGAGGGGAGCGATCATGATCTGGTCTTTCAGGGAAAGCTCGTAGGTACCAGTCTCACCGGAACGACAATCGGCCCGGACGGAACTACGTGGCAGTGGGTAGGCGAAAGAGCGCCCACCCTCAAGCGAGCGTCCGCGCCCAAATGGGGCAAGCCCATCCAGTTATTCAACGGAAAAGACCTGACGGGCTGGAAGATGAACAAGCCCGGCCCGCCCGTCTGGACCGTCCACGACGGAACTCTGGTAAGCCCCGGCAATGGTCCCGAACTCTTCACCGATGCCAAATTTCAGGACTTCAAGCTCCACCTCGAATTCAACTGCGGAAAAGATGCGAACAGCGGCGTCTATCTGCGTGGCCGCTACGAAGTACAGATCGAAACCGAATCGGAAGCCGAGCCGCCAAGTCATCACACCGGCGGAATCTACGGCTTTCTCGCCCCATCGCCCGAGCTGCCACGCAAGCCGGACACATGGCAGACCTTTGACATCACTTTCATTGGCCGACGCGTCACCATCGTGCAGAATGGCCAGACCATCATTAACAATCAGGAGATCCCCGGCATCACGGGTGGCGCAGTCGACAGTTACGAGGCAATGCCCGGCCCCATCTATCTGCAAGGCAGCGAAAAAGGACACGTCGCCTTCCGCAACATAGTGATCACACCCGCCGAATAGAATCGGCATCAAAGGTTCCGGAATGGTCAATCCGAAGAAGGTCATCGAGAATCTTGAAGAGCTCCGCGCGCTGACAGCCGACGAGCAAGGAGCACAGCGACTCGCCTGGTCGCCCGTCTGGCTAAAAGCCCGCACGTGGTTCGAAGAGAAGCTCAAAGACCTGCCCATCGAGCACCACTACGACGCCGCCAACAACCACTGGATCACGCTTCCGGGTGAGTCAGAGAGATCTCTAGTCATTGGCAGCCACCTCGACTCAGTCCCCAACGGGGGCTGGCTCGACGGATGCCTCGGAGTCCTCGCAGGACTCGAAATCCTAACCAGCCTGGCAAAAGAACACAACGGCAAACCACCCTGCACCGTGCGACTCGTCGACTGGGCCGACGAAGAAGGAGCACGTTTCGGACGCAGCCTCTTCGGCTCCTCAGCATTCGCAGGCACCCATACCATCGACGCAGATCGCAAGCGCACTGACCGCGACGGCACAACCCTCGAAGCAGCACTGCAAAACTGCGGCATCGATGTGGAGCACATCGGCGAAGCCAGCCGCGAGCAGAAAAACATCGCGGCATATCTGGAACTGCACATCGAGCAGGGCCCGATTCTCGAAAAACTCGGCAAGCCACTCGCCGTAGTACAAGGAACCAAGGGAGTTGAGCGCTGGGCCATCACATTTCATGGACAGGAAGCTCATTCCGGCTCCACGCCGATGGAAGTACGGCGCGACGCACTGGCCGCGGCCGCAAAGCTGGCGCTCGAAATACGCCCCATCGCCCGCAAGCATTCGCAATCGGTCGCGACAATGGGCAGCGTCAAAACTTTCCCCGGCATCGTAACCGCCGTGGTAGGCCGCTGCGAAGCCACTCTCGACATGCGCGATCTCGACGCCGCTGTTCTCGCCGGAATGTTGCGCGAAGCCCGCGAGGCCAGCGAGCGCTTTGCAAAGGAAGAACGCTGCATGGTCGAGTGGTCGAAGATATGGTCCATCGAACCCATCCCCTTCCACCCCGAACTCATCAAGCTGTGCGAAGAAGCCATCATCGAAACAGCCGGAGTCTCCGAGCAGCTCCCCTCAGGTCCTCTGCACGACGCGGCTGAAGTCGCTCGCATCGGCATCCCGACAGTGATGATATTCGTGCAGTCGCTCAACGGCCTCAGCCACAACCGCGCCGAGAACACGAAGCGCGAGCATCTCGAACAGGCCGTGATCGCGCTGAACCGTCTCGCTGAAAAGACAATCGGCTGGATACAACAGCAGTAAAGTTGCTATACCATCGCAGAAAGCGCTCTGCGCGTGTTGCGCAGACTCCCGCTTCGCCAGGAAATATTGGATAATCAGGACTCCAGAAGATTACTGCGCCGTAGAACATGCTCTGCGGAGACCCGAAGGAGATTGCCGGAAGAGTCGATGAGCGAGTCTACTAGTTTCTTCGAACAGGCACCGGACGCGCCCGAGATTGCTGCCCGCTTCCCTGACCTGCATCCTGCCTTCGACAAAGTAGCGGCGCTGACGGAAGCCAACCGCTGCCTCTACTGCTTCGACGCGCCCTGCACCGCAGCCTGCCCAACGCACATCGACGTACCCAAATTCATCAAGAAAATTGCCAGCGGCAATCTCGAAGGATCGGCAAAAACCATCCTCGACGCCAACATTCTCGGCGCAAGCTGCGCCCGCGCCTGCCCCGTCGCCGTGCTGTGCGAAGGTGCTTGTGTGATGCACCGCTACAACAAGCAGCCGATTGAAATCGCTCGCCTGCAGCGCTTCGCGATGGAAGCCCTGCACGAAAGCGGCGATCCTCTTCCCTTCACTCCCGGCCCCGACACAAGCCAATCCGTCGCGCTCATCGGCGGTGGCCCGGCATCACTCGCGTGCGCAGCGGAACTCCGTCGTCGCGGCATTCGCGCAGAAATCTTCGATGCACGACCATTGCCCGGCGGCCTGAATACATACGGCATCGCCGAGTACAAACTTCCGCTCGCAGAGAGCCTGCGCGAGATCGACATGTTGTCCCAGCTCGGCGTCAAGTTCAACTTTAAGAACACCGTTGATGCGAAAAAGCTTGCCGAAATCGAAGGTTCGTACGACGCCGTCTTCCTCGGCATCGGCCTCGGAGCCATTCATAAGCTCGGCCTAGCCGACGAAACCATGTCCGGCGTAACCAACGCTCTCGACTACATCGCAGACTACAAAAGCGGAAAGATAACATCAGCCCCCGAACGCGTCGCCGTAATAGGTGCGGGAAACACCGCAATCGACGCCGCAAACGCAGTTGTACGCCTCGGCGCAACTGAGGTGCACATGGTCTACCGTCGCGGACCCGAACAGATGTCAGCCTTCGCCTACGAGTACGAGCACGCCAAACTTGAAGGCGTGAAATTCCTGTGGCACGTCATGCCTGTCGGCATCGACGGCAATGGCGAAGTGGAATCGCTCCATCTTTCAAAGCTCGAAGCCACACCTGACGGCTCTCTCGTACCGAAACCGGAAGAAGATTTCAAATTGCATGTCGATTTGGTCATCTTGGCGATAGGACAGGCCACGCATTCGGAATTTCTCCTCGAAAACAAGGTGAAGCTCGAACGTGGACGCATCCTTATCGACCGCGCCACCGGACAAACCTCACACCCGAAATACTTCGCTGGAGGCGACTGCACCAACGGCGGCCGCGAAGTCGTCGACGCCGTTGCCGACGGCAAGCGTGCGGGCATCGGCATCGCCGCATGGCTGGAGGGACAGAATGCCAACGCTTGAAACCGCCTTCGCCGGCATCCAGTGCATCAATCCCTTCTGGCTCGCGTCCGCGCCTCCAACCAACTGCGGCGAACAGGTCATGCGCGCCTTCGACGCCGGCTGGGGCGGCGCCGTCTGGAAGACCATCGGCGAACCCATCACGAACGTAAGCTCGCGCTACTCCTCCATCGATTGGAACGGCCAGCGCATGATGGGCCTCAACAATATCGAGCTCATCAGCGACCGGTCCATCGACATCAATCTGCGCGAAATCACTGAAGTAAAGCGGCGCTATCCGAAGCATGTCGTCATCGCATCGTTAATGGTCGAATCGAAACGCCACGCCTGGCTTGAGATCGTGCAGCGTGCCGAGGACGCCGGCGCCGATGGCCTCGAACTCAACTTCGGCTGCCCGCACGGCATGAGCGAGCGCGGCATGGGCTCGGCCGTCGGCCAGGTGCCCGAGTACTGCGGCCAGATCACCGAATGGGTGAAAGAAAAAGCCCGCACGCCCGTCATCATCAAGCTCACGCCGAACATCAGCGACATCCGCATGCCCGCGCGCGCAGCGAAACAAGCGGGTGCCGACGCGCTTTCCGCAATCAACACCATCAACTCCATCACCGGCATCGATCTCGACACGCTCGAACCTCGCCCCAACGTCGACGGTAAAAGCTCACACGGCGGCTACTGCGGCCCGGCGGTAAAGCCGATCGCCATGAACATGGTCCAGCAGGTCATGTCCGACCCGCAGGCCGCTCTGCCCATGTCTGGCATCGGCGGCATCGGCTCTTGGCAGGATGCAACAGAGTTCATCCTCCTCGGCGCTGGCACCGTACAGGTCTGCACCGCAGTGATGCACTACGGCTACCGTGTCGTCGAAGACATGGCAGACGGTTTGCTCGCATGGATGCGCAAGAAGGGCTACGAAACGCTCGACGACTTCCGCGGACTCTCCCTGCCCAACGTCACCGAGTGGAAGAATCTCAACCTCAACTATAAGATCGTCGCCCGCATCCACGAAGACAAGTGCATCGGCTGCGAACTTTGCTACACCGCCTGCTGGGACGGCGCGCACCAGTGCATTCATCTCGACCGCGCCCTCCCTGAACCAAACACATCCCGTACGCCCGACATGGTCACCTCCGAAAGCCGAAGCCGCATCAGCACAACACCAATCGCCAAACTCGATCTCAGCGGTGCAGGCGAAACCGGCCCGTACCTCACGCCGCTTTCGCGCATTCCGCGCGTCGACGAACACGAGTGCGTCGGCTGCAATCTCTGCTCACTGGTGTGCCCCGTACCCGACTGCATCACGATGGAGCGTGTCGACAACGGTCTGGCACCCGAAACATGGGAAGAGCGCGTCAACGCTGGCCTCGTCGCCGAAGGCTCAGGCGCGGGCAATCCAAACCTTTAGCTCACATGGACATGACGAAATGGGAACTCTGATCAAAAACGGCACCGTGGTCAACGCCGACGGCTCAAAGAAAACCGACGTCCTGATCGAGGGTGAAAAGATCGTAGAGGTCGGTGACAACCTCAGCGCCACAGGCCACACAGTCGTCGACGCCTCAGGTCTGCTCGTCATGCCCGGTGGCATCGACGTGCACACGCATCTCGACATGCCCTTCGGTGGCACAGTCTCAGCTGACGATTACACCACCGGCACGCAGGCCGCCGCCATCGGCGGCACCACCATGCTTATCGACTTCGTGCTGCAGTCGCAGGGCCACACCATGCGCGAAGCCCTCAACACATGGCGCAAAAAGTCCGACAACAAAGCCTGCATCGACTTCTCACTGCACATGGCCGTCACCGATCTCGGCCCCGGCGACGGCTCACAAGGACTGCGCGAAATGGAAGAGATGGTCGCCGAGGGCATAACCAGCTTCAAGCTCTTCATGGCCTATCCCGGCGTGCTTATGATCGACGACGGCCTCATGTTCCGCGTCATGCAAAAAGCAGCAAAGCTGAACGCTCTCTGCTGCATTCACGCTGAAAACGGCAGCGCCATCGACATTGTCGTTGCACAGATGCTTGCCGAAGGCAAAACCGCGCCGCACTACCACGCACTATCGCGATCACCGAAGGCTGAAGCCGAGGCTACGCACCGCGCCATCGCACTCGCCGACATGGCCGGGGCATCCGTCTACATCGTGCATCTGTCCAACGCCTACGCTCTCGACAATCTGAAATTCATGCAGCAGCGCGGAGCAAAGGCGCTGGCGGAAACCTGCATTCAATACCTCGTCCTCTCCATCGAAGACCAGATGCCGGGCAAAAGCTGGGACGAAGCAAAGTATGTCTTCACTCCGCCATTGCGCGAAAAGCGGAACCAGGAACCGCTCTGGAACGCGCTGCAAAACGGCTCTCTCGTCGTCGTCTCCACTGACCACTGCCCCTTCCGCTTCGCCGATCAGAAAGAACTTGGCCGCGACAACTTCAGCAAAATTCCCAACGGCGGACCCGGCGTTGAAAACCGCATGCAAATCATGTGGCATTACGGCGTGAATGCAGGCCGCCTCAGGCCTGAGAAATTCGTCGACCTCTGCTGTACCGCGCCAGCCCGTATCTTCGGCATGGAAAACCAGAAAGGCTCCATCAAGGAAGGCCTCGACGCCGACATCCTGCTCTGGGACCCCAATGCCGACTACACCATCTCCGCCGCAACCCAGCGCATGGCAACGGACTACAACATGTTTGAAGGCTGGAAGGTAAAGGGCAACGCCGCCAAAGTCTTCTCACGCGGAGAACTCGTCGTCGACAACACATCGCAACCCGGCAAATTCCTTGGAGCAACCGGGCGCGGACGTTTCGTAAAGCGCGAAGCCAACGCCGGAGGCCTTGCTTGATCCCAACCGCCGAGCTCGCTCCCAGCTCACGCCTCTATAACGAAGACCTCGCGCCCACGCAACCGGCACAGCGCACCTGGAGCACCTACAACTACATCGCGCTGTGGTTCTCGATGTCGATGGAAGTGACGACCTACATGCTGGCGTCGTCGCTCATCGCCGGAGGCATGAACTGGAAGCAGGCAATCTTCACCATCCTGCTCGGCAATTTGATCGTCCTCATCCCCATGCTGCTCAACGCGCATGCGGGCGCAAAATACGGCATCCCGTTTCCGGTTTTCGTGCGCACATCCTTCGGCCCCGTTGGAGCAAACATTCCCGCACTCCTTCGCGCAATCGTGGCCTGCGGATGGTTCGGCATCCAGTCATGGCTTGGCGGGCAGGCCATCGCCGCGATGGTCGGCGTACTGGCGCCGCAGACCACGCACATGCCGTGGGTTCTGTGGACATGTTTCCTCGGCTTCTGGCTCCTGAACATGGCAGTCGTATGGCGCGGCGTCGAATCCATCCGCTTCCTGCAAAGCTTCTCCGCGCCCTTCATGCTGCTGATGTCTCTCATCTTGTTGTTCTGGATGCTGCACAAAGCGGGCGGCTTCGGCCCCATGCTCTCAGCGCCCGGCAGATTCACGTCAACCGGCAGCTTCCTGCATTTCTTCTTCCCGTCGCTCACAGCAATGGTCGGCTACTGGGCAACGCTCTCCCTCAACATCCCTGACTTCACCCGCTACGCGAAAAGTCAGGACGCGCAGATCTTCGGACAGGCATTCGGTCTGCCCGTTGCCATGACGCTCTACTCGTTCATCGGCATCGCCGTCACGTCCGCGTCTGAAGTCGTCTTCGGTCAACCCATCTGGAGCCCGATCACGCTCCTCGGCCGCTTTCATCAGCCTGTCGTAGCATTCCTCGGCCTCATCGCGCTGCTCGTCGCCACTCTGAATGTCAACATCGCAGCCAACGTCGTGTCACCTTCGAACGACTTCTCCAACCTCGCGCCGCGCCTCATCAGCTTCCGCACCGGCGGCATGATCACCGGATTTCTCGGCCTCGCCATGATGCCGTGGAAGCTCATGGAAACCTTCGGCAGCTATATCTTCGGATGGCTCGTCGGCTACTCCGGCCTGCTTGGCCCCGTCGCCGGCATCATGGTCGCCGATTACTTCCTCGTGCGCGGAACGAAGCTCGATACTTACTCGCTCTATCGCCGCGGAGGAATCTACGAATATCGCCGCGGCATCAACCCAGTCGCGCTGATTGCGCTCGTCATCGGCATCGTCGCCGCTTTGATCGGCCGCTTCATTCCAGCCGTCGCCTTTCTTTACGACTACGCATGGTTCATCGGCTTTTTCCTTTCCGGCGTACTCTACTATCTGATGATGCTGGGCCAGATCAAACAGCCAGCCATTGTCACCGAACGAATCGAGGCAATTGAATGACTCCCAACGAAACAATGACGCAGTCTGCCGCTACGGAACTGACATCCGCAGAAGTCGTCCAGATCACGCGCGAAACCAACTATGGCACGTGGCGTTTTCAAAAGGGCTGGAACCCTCTACACATCGTCGACACCGACGGCTGCTACATCATCGACGCCAACGGCAAGCGCTACCTCGACTTTTCAGCGCAGCTCATGTGCATGAACCTCGGCCACAAGAATCAGGCCGTCATCGACTCCATTGCGAAGCAGGCGCAGGACCTCGCCTACATTCTGCCCGGCTACACCACAACCGCGCGCGCAGAATTGTCGAAGCTCCTCCTCGAAGTCCTGCCGAAAGGACTGAACAAATTCTTCTTCACCACCTCCGGTACCGACGCGAATGAGGCGGCCTTCAAAATCGCCCGCATGTACACCGGCAAAACGAAAATCATCGCCCGCTACCGCTCCTATCACGGCTCGACCGCCGGCTCCATCGCGGCCACAGGCGATCCGCGCCGCTGGGCCATGGAGCCGCGCGGCAAAGGTCCGGGCATCATCTTCGGACCCGAAGTCCACTGCTACAAGTGCCCCATCAAGCACACTTACCCCGAATGCGGAATCGCCTGCGCCGACTACCTCGAGCACATGATCCGCAACGAATCCGACGTAGCGGCCGTGATCGTTGAGCCCATCGTCGGTACAAATGGCGTCATCGTGCCTCCGCCTGAATACATGCCAAAGCTACGCCGCATTTGCGACGATGCTGGCGTTTTGCTCATCGCCGACGAAGTCATGAGCGGCTGGGGACGTGCAGGCGAGTGGTTCGCAATGAACTTGTGGAACGTCACTCCTGACATCCTCACCACCGCCAAAGGAATCACATCCGCGTACGTTCCGCTCGGCCTCTGCGCCACGTCGGAAAAAATCGGTGACTTCTTCCAGGATCACTACTTCTCCCACGGCCATACCTACGAAGCGCATCCGATGACGCTGCTCCCCGCCGTTGCCACCATCAGGGAGATGCAGCGCCTCAACCTAGTCGACCGCGCACGTAAACTAGCTCCCTTCGTAGAAGAAAAACTGAACGCGCTCAAAGCGAAACACTCAAGCATCGGCAACGTACGGGGCAAAGGACTCTTCTGGGCCGTTGATCTGGTCAAAAACCAGACCACAAAAGAACCCTTCAACACCTACGCTGACAAAGTCGGCGGCAAGCCGCTGGTGGTCGATCAGATCGCAGCGAAAACTCTGGCCGATGGCGTCATCATGCAGGCCTGGGTAAGCCACTTCGTCATCGCACCACCGCTCATCATCACCGAAGAAGAAATCGCACGCGGAATCGACACACTCGACAAACACCTGCACATCGCCGACGAGCAATGCATCTCGGATTAGGCACACTATTAAGCACCGTCATTCTGACAACCAACGGGAGAGCCTGTCCTGAGCGAAGCCGAAGGAAAGAATCTGAACGATGTATCTGTAAGTTGATACAGCTCGAAGCGTAAAACAAAAGGCCGCTCAGTCCGAGCGGCCTTTTGTTTTACTCCACACACTTACTACCCCAATGTAGGCATCGTCGTATCCACACCAGTCCGAATCCCAGTAGGCCACCGCGCCGTCACCGTCTTCAACCGCGTATAAAAACGAACACCTTCCGGCCCATGCACCGCATGATCGCCGAAGAGCGAGCGCTTCCACCCGCCAAAGCTGTGAAAAGCCATCGGCACCGGAATCGGAACATTGATCCCAACCATCCCAGCTTGCACGCGTCGAGCAAAATCGCGCGCCGTATCGCCATCGCGCGTAAACAATGAGGTTCCGTTGCCATACTCATGCTCATTGACAAGCTGTAAAGCAGTCTCAAAGTTGTTGACGCGCACAACGCCAAGCACCGGCCCGAAGATCTCTTCCCTGTAGATCCGCATCTCCGGCTTTACATGATCGAACAGGCACGCACCCAGAAAGAATCCTTCACCCCGAGGCAGCGCGCTCTTACGCCCGTCAACCACCAGTTCCGCGCCTTCTTTCCCACCAAGCTCAACGTAGCCGCTCACTTTTTCAAGGTGCTGCTTCGTAATCAGCGGACCAAGATCAGCTTCATCCTTCGCGCCATCACCTACACGCAGCTCGCCAATGCGGCTCTCCAATTTTTCAATCAGCCTGTCTGCCGTCTGGTTCCCAACCGCGACCGCCACGCTAATCGCCATGCACCGTTCCCCAGCGGAGCCATATGCCGCGCCAGCCAGCGCATCCGCGGCCTGGTCAAGATCCGCATCCGGCATCACGATCATGTGGTTCTTCGCGCCGCCCAAGGCCTGCACGCGCTTGCCATGCTTCGTGCCTTCGCGATAGACATATTCCGCAATCGCCGTCGAGCCAACAAAGCTGACCGCCTGAATCACCGGATGCGCAAGAATCGCATCGACGGCAACCTTGTCGCCGTGAACCACATTGAAGACGCCATCCGGCAGCCCGGCTTCCTTCAGCATCTCAGCCAATAAGATCGACGAACTCGGATCGCGCTCACTCGTCTTCAAAACAAATGTATTGCCGCATGCCAGCGCAATGGGAAACATCCACATCGGCACCATCGTAGGAAAATTGAACGGCGTAATGCCCGCAACAACACCAAGAGGCTGCCGCATCGACCAGCTGTCAATGCCCGTTCCAACCTGCTCCGTAAACTCACCCTTCAACAACTGCGGAATCCCGGTGGCAAACTCAACCACCTCAAGCCCGCGCGTAGCCTCGCCTCTGGCGTCTGAAAGTACCTTGCCATGTTCGCGATTGATGAGCGTGGCTACTTCTTCCAGTCGCCGTTCAAAAATTTCGCGAAAACGAAACATCACACGAGCGCGCCGCAGCGGTGGCTGCGCCGACCATTCAGGAAACGCAGCAGCGGCAACGGAAACAGCTCGATCTACTTCATCAGCATTCGCCAGCGGAACACGCGCCTGCACCTGGCCCGACGCGGGATGAAAGACATCGGCATACCGCAGCGACGAACCTTTCACAGCAATTCCCGAAATCCAGTGATGAATTTCCCGCACATTCACGTCAGCAAGAATCGGCGATGCTGCAAGAGGGGACGCAGTAACAGCAGACATAGGATTCCTCCAATGCAGAAGAGACTTTCATGATAGCAGGGCTTATCGACTCGCCGCAGAGTCAGGCGACATCGCAGGAGAGATCGGCCAGTGTGTGGGCAAGAACCTCGATACCCGCGGCGACATCTTTGATATCGGCATATTCATCAGGCCGATGACTCACGCCACCGCGGCAAGGAATAAAGATCATCGCCATCGGCGCAATGAGCGACATGAAGGAAGAGTCGTGATAAGCGCGGCTCACCATCGTCCGCGAACTCACTTTCATCACATCGCAAGCGCCAGAGATCGCACTAAGCACACGTTCCGACGAAGCAGCCGGAGGGTCCGCATTGAGCATATCAATCTCGATGCGTACATTCCGCCGCTGCGAAATCTCTTCCACTGCCTCACTGATCCATGCAAAAACCCCGTCTCGCCTGTCGCCATCCGTGTCCCGCAAATCCACCCCAAGCTTCACGCAGCTGGGCACGCTGTTGATCGCCCCGGGATGCACTTCACATGTTCCAACCGTGGCTACTGTGTCGACAGATCCCGAACTGCGAGCCGAGCGTTCAATCGCCAGAATCAGTTCCGAAGCAGCACACAAAGCGTCGCGTCGTCCCGGCATCAGCGTGCCTCCGGCGTGCCCGCCCTCACCTTCAATCGTCACCAGAAAACTCGCCGGGGCTGCAATGCTCGTAACTATGCCGATCGAAATTCCCTCGCGCTCCAGAATCGGCCCCTGCTCAATGTGTAATTCCAGAAACGCGGAATAGAATCCCTTGGGCAAACACACCGTGGCAAGATCGCCACCGAAACCTGCACGTCCGCGAACAACCGCGAGACTAGCGCCACTGCCATCGCGCAATGTCTCATCGACGGAGGCACTCAACACTCCCGACAGGAGTCTGCTCCCAATACAGCCAACGCCAAAGCGAGTAGGCTCTTCCGCTGTAAATTGAATCAGCTCGATCGATCGGACAGGCTGAAACCCGCTCTTCTGCAAAGCGCGAACCGCCTCAAGCCCGCCAAGCACGCCCACTATTCCATCGAACTTTCCCGCATGAGGAATCGCATCGATATGCGATCCCGTGGCGACAGCAGGTAGATCAGGACGCGACCCTTCCCATCGGAGGAAAGTATTGCCCACCGCATCCTCGCGAATCTTCAGCCCAGCCTCCGAGCATCGCGCCTTGAGCCACGCGCGAGCGCGAAGATCCTGCTCGCTGAAAACGATGCGCGTCACCGCAGGCGGCTCAACGTCAGAGAACGCAGCTAGCGCATCTATCTCCTGCGCAATCCGATTCTGGTCAATCTCAATCTGCATATCAGGCCAATGGATGCCGGTTCCAGTCCTTATAGATGAGATACTTCGCTGGAACCTTCCCAATCGCGCCAAACCACTGCGGACAATAGGGCGCCATCCAGATAAAATCTCCCGCCGTCACGGGATACCACTGGTGGTCCAGCCGATAGATGCCGCCGCCCTCAAGCATCAGCAGCCCATGCTCCATAATGTGCACTTCAACCATGCTCAGTCCCGCGCCAGGCGCATACGACATCGTGTTCACAGCGAAATCAAACGCCATCGTATCCGGTAGCAGCGAGCGCATCAGCAGATCGCTATCGCCCATCAACGGTTGCGCAGGAACTGAAGGCTCATGCCCTACCAGCAGCGCCGGAGCCTCTATCCCCTCAACAGAACGATACTTCTGCTCGATCACTTCGGCGCGCGCCGTTTGAGGAGCGCGAAAGAGATGCTCAGCTCCCAGCGGAACATAGGCATAATCATTCTCGACCAGCGTGTAAGTCTCCACACCATATTCCAGCGTTACGGTGCCTTCCAACACATAGAGAAATCGCTGCCCCGCTGCCGCTCTGAGCAATCCTCCAGCCTCAAACTCAACGGAATACTGCGTGAAACCCGCGCCAAGCGCAGGTGAAATATGCACGATTACGCTTGCATTCGAGCAGCCGGGAATCTGCGTGCGGATGAAAGTGTCCGGAGTGTGAATGAGATGGCTTGACCGCCGCACACTACGCGTGTGCCCCAGGTTATGCACGTCGATCGTTCTCCTTCCTTCTCAGGAACGCCGCAAATTCGTCAAGAAAACAAAGCCCCATGTGAACTGCCGCAGCCACGTCCGTTTCCAGCACGCTCTCGTCCGGATGGTGACTGATGCCGCCGGGATTCCGCAGAAACACCATGGTCGATGGCAAATGGGGTGCAATCATCATGGCATCATGCCCAGCCCCGCTCGTCATGCGAATCGCTTCATAACCTGCTTGACGCGCCGCCGACGCAGCGCAGGAAATCATGGCCGAATCAAAATGCACAGCGGCTTGGTTGTGATACTCCTCAGCCTCGACCGAGAGCCCGCGCTCCTTCGCGATGGTCCGAGCTTCATCGAGAATTGACCTCACGGCATCGCGACGAACCGCATCTTCCGCATGACGCACATCAAGACTGCAGCGCACAACACCCGGAATCACATTCACGCCGCCTGGTTCAGCAGAGATCTGTCCCACGGTGGCTACAAGCCCTTCAATTCCGCATGCGATGGATTCAACGCGCGTCATCCATTCCGCAGCAGCAGCCAGCGCATCTCGGCGCAGCGTCATCGGCGTCGTACCCGCGTGCCCAGCGCGTCCATGAAAAACGAGTTGGCACCGACTCTGCCCTGCTAACGCCTCTACGATTCCGAGAGCAAGATCTCGGCTTTCAAGTACGGGCCCCTGCTCAATGTGAAACTCCAGATACCCGAAAGCCTGTGGAACCAGCGAGGCCTCGATAGCTTCAGGATGGGCCACGGAATAGGCGCTCAGCGCTTGGACAACAGTGATTCCGTTGGCTTCTCTCGTCGCAAGCAGCGCATCATCCAGCCTGTCCACAACCGCACGGCTTCCGATGAACGGCACGCCGAAACGCGTCCCTTCTTCATCAGAAAAGCCAATGACTTCGATGGAATACGGTAGTCTGCGACCGCCAAGAGCTTCAATAAGAGCCAGCCCCATTAGCACACCAAGGCCTCCATCGTAAGCGCCGGCATTGGGAACAGTGTCGAGATGCGAGCCAATTACCAGACGTGCGGCATCCTCACCAGAAGTTGATGAATAGAGTGCACGAAGATTGCCGGCACGATCGACGCTCACCGTCATACCAACAGCCTCAAACCAGGGACGCATCCGCTGATGAACCTGCTCCATCGCAGCTGAAAGAAACGTCCGCAGAATTTCGCCAGGCTTGTCGGTACACTCTGCCAGAGCAGCGCTGCGCGCAAGCAGAGTCGCCGCCGCATCGCGCGCAATCGCGGCGCGTTTGCTGTCTGCAATCACAACAGCGCTCAATTCTCCCTCCGCACACACGCCTCAATCGAACCATGAGGCTCATCGGTAGGCACAAAGATATAGTTCGGATTGTCCTGCCCGAACGCCGACAGATCCACAAGATTGCAATGCTTGTTCGGCATTTGAAGGCGAATCTCGCCAATTTCCGGAGCAGCCTCCAGCGCCGCCTTACCCATAGCAAACAATGTTTGCTGAACGGAAAGACTATCGTGCTCGGCAAACGTAGACAGCAGCGCATCCGTGATGCACGCCCGTGCTTGCGCATACTTCACTTCAGGCTTTACATATTTCCATTCCACTGTCGCTAGAGTTCCCAGCAGACGATCATGCGTCTCCTTGAGCGTCGTCAGCCTGTCTTTGATGTAGCCCGCAAACGCCGACTTCGTTGTCTTCAGAATCGCCATATTGGCGAAGCCTGAGGTTACGGAAGGAGATCCGTCGCGAGAATATGTAACACTCACAGTATCAATTGCAGGGCCAGACTGAACAAATGCAGTCCCATGCTGCCTTCCGCCCGCATCGATGTACTTCCACAGAGTCGCGCGGATATTCGCCCCCGCCTCATCTACCTGCGGCTGAGTGGTGACAAAGTGTGTCACCAACTCACTGGCAAACTCTTCAATCGTCTTTGCCGTCGAAGCGCGAGCCAGCGAGTAGACTGTATTTTTCATCGTGTCTGTCGGCAGGATCAGGCTGTTATCACCATCGTCGAAGCAGCGGGTGAAATCCCCCTTTAGCCATACCTCAACATTCCACTCAAAAACTTCATGGCGGTCACCGTCCCTCTTGACCTTCATCATGCGAACGCGCGATTTTCCGTATTGATTCTCACCGAGCGTGATCATCCGTTGATTTCCTCAGCTTCCGCGATAAGTTGAGTACCCGTGCGGCGTAATCAGAAGTGGAACATGATAGTGCTCGCCAGCATCGCGCACACGAAATGCGATATCAACAAACGGATGGAAGCTCTCGATCCCCATCCCGCGAAAGTAAGCACTCGTTCCAAAC
This sequence comes from uncultured Acidobacteriaceae bacterium, assembly GCA_963833015.1. Taxonomy (GTDB): domain Bacteria; phylum Acidobacteriota; class Terriglobia; order Terriglobales; family Acidobacteriaceae; genus Alloacidobacterium. The sequence goes on from CAWHWJ010000009.1 coordinate 27,894, forward strand.
CGCAGTCGATAGAAGCCGCTTTGCAAGCTGTCGTCATCCGACAACAAGTTGGATATACGCCCATCCTGATCGGTTCGGCGCGCAGCAATCACTCGCCATGAACCCCTTTCGTGGCGATGCAACCGCACAGCGACGCCCTCAGCTGGGCGCCCGCGTGTCAGATCCAGAACATGTGTCGAGATCCCCTTCATGCGCTCTTTCTCATGTACCCAGCCATTTTCGCAGACGAAGCTGCATAATCTGTCGCTGCTGCTCAACAGCCTCTTGCAGCTCTGTCTCCGGATCGTTCTGCAGACGGCGCTCCAGGATCATCAGCATTTCCGCAGCCGACTTCCCTGTGGCGCAAACGAGGAAGACGCGCCCGAAGCGTTCTTCGTAAAGCCGGTTGCCGCGCTCCAGCGAAGCAAGAACGTTCGCATCCGATCGTCCCACCCCACTCTGCTCTTCACTCGACCACGCAGCTGATTGTTGCGTTGCAGTCTCAATTGCCTTGCGCTCGCCAATCCGCGGATGAGTCCGGAAAGCCTCGTCCCAATCAGCTGTCGTAAGCCCCAGCCATATACGATCAGAGAGTTCGCACAGCTCCGCATCCTCAGCAAACGGCCTCGCCATTGCCAACTCCTGAGCCCAGCGTCGGGAACCGCAACAAGGAAGAATCTCTGCCTCAGCCGCATCTTTATCGAGCGCATTCCATCGCGCAAGAACCGCATTCGCTGTAATCATGCAGCAACCTTCGATGCGGCAAAATTTACGAGCAAATCTTCAAGCAGATTTCCCGCGACATGCCCGCGATATTCGGCACTGGAACGGATATCGTCGATCGGAGCAATCTCGCTAAAAAGAACAAGGCGGACGTTGGCAATCACATCCTTCGTCAACGTTCTGCCAAGAAGAGATGCTTCTGTTTTACGCAGCCTGACTGGTGTCTCAGCGACCGCACCGATCCCAATGTTCAGGGCCTCCACGCGGTCCTCGACAAGCTGGCCAACACCGGCGATACAAACCTTCGAGATAGCCTGAGCGTTGCGTGGGCCGGTTTTCTGCCCATAACGAAACCAGCCCCGAAAGCGTTTTTGCAGATGAATCGCAAGCAGCAACTCCCCAGGCGCAAGCGCGGTCTTCTTGTAGCCGAGATGAAAATCAGTATAAGCAACACGCCGCGTTCCCTTCGCCGAAATCAGTTCCAACTCAGCCTCGTAAGCAAGCAGCGCAGGAGGGGAATCCGCAGCCGGCGAAGCATTCACGATGTTCCCTGCAATCGTCGCGCGGTTCTGGTTGGCGATACTACCAGTCCACGACGCAGCCTGTGCCAGCAGTGGAAAGTGTTCCTGCACTGATCGATCTTCGCGCAACTGCGTAAACGTACAACCACCGCCGATCGTGAGCGCCGAATCCGTCTCACTGATCTCGCGCAGTTCCTTCAGGCCCCACAGATTCACAAGACGACGTGCGGCCAATCTACCAGCGCTGAACTGCACCATCACCTCTGTGCCTCCGGCAACAGGCAGCCACGCACCAGGCTCGCGATCAAGCAGTTCCAGCACAGCGGCAATGTTGCCGGGAGAAACAAGCTCGTACTCTGCAGGATGCGACCTCATCTGGCCTGCTCCCGAGCCGCAGCCTTCTCCACCGCCTCAAAGATGCGCATATAGCCGGTACAGCGGCAGAGATTACCGTTCAGCCCTTCGCGAATCTGCTCCGCATCCGGCTGCGGATACTTGTTCAGCAGATGCACCGTAGCCACAATCATGCCCGGAGTGCACATCCCGCACTGCGCGCCGCCACACTCAAGAAACGCCCGCTGTGCCGGATGCAGTTGCCCGCCATTTGCAATTCCCTCAATCGTAACTATCTCAGTTCCATTTGCCTGTGCAATGGGAACTAAACAGCTGTTCACCAGTTCGCCGTCGACTAATACGCTGCAGGCCCCGCATTCACCCTCGCCGCAGCCTTCCTTCGTGCCGGTAAGACCGAGATGGTCACGCAGCACGTCCAGCAGCCGCTCCATAGGATAAGCTTCGAGCGTCCGCGTCTCGCCATTTACCATCAGCGAAAAAGATTGGAGGCTCATACTGCAGCCTCCTCGGCGACGACAAGCTGACGCGATCTTATGCGCAGACAGATGTCCTCCGGCAGCAGAGGAATGGCATTGAAATCCTCGCCAGTAGCATGCGAAACAGCATTCAGAATCGCAGGAGCAGGCCCATCCATCGGCAATTCGCCGATGCCTTTGGCACCAAACGCGCCATGGGAAAACGGCGTCTCTTCAAAATAGACCCGGATCGGCGGAATATCCTGCGATGTTGGGATGATGTAGTTCGTCATCTGCCCGTTCGCCATGCGGCCGCGCTCCCACTGAACTTTTTCATACAGGGCATAGCCGATGCCCTGCGCTACACCACCCTCAATCTGCCCGGTCGCCAGCACCGGATTCAGCACGCGGCCAACTTCCTGCACAGCAACAAAGTCATCAACGTTCACGCCGTAAGTGATCATGTCCACCGTGACTTCGGCAACGTAAACAGCCCACGCAAAGGCTGGATACGCCTCTCCGCGATACTTCTCATCGTCCCAAAAAACATCCGGTGGAGGCTCATAGCGGCTGGTCGAGCGCAGCGCGCCATATTTTGCGACATGCCCTTTTGCAGCTGCGCAAAATTCTTCCGTCGTCCAACTCTCGCCCAACAAGCCTGCGGCCTGCAGCGTTTGCTTCAATCCCAGCGCGGCCGAATGCACCAGCTTGCCGACGATCATTGATGTCCGCGAAGCCACTGTCGGCCCTGTGTTGGGAACGAGACCCGTATCTGGAGGCGCAATCTCAATCGCATCGTAGTCAATGCCCAGCGCTTCAGCGGCAATCTGGCAAAGAATCGTATTCGTTCCCTGCCCGAACTCAGTGCTCGAAACCAGCACGCGCAGCTTGCCCTCAGCAGTAGCATCCATCGCCGCAACGGAGTTCAGATTGCGCTCGCCCGAACCCGTAAATCCCGACCCATGCAGAAACGCCGAGATGCCAATCCCCTTTTTCTTCTTCGCACCGGCATTCCCGCGATCGAAGCGTTCGCGTTTCGCATGGTAGTCGGAGAGAGCAAGCGCGCGCGAAAGCAATCCCTCCAAATCAACGGGTTCCCGAATCACCTGCCCAGTGCTCGTCGTCAAACCTTGCTGCAGAAAATTGCGCCGCCGCAATTCATCCGGCAGCATTCCGATCGCATGTGCCACGCGATCCATGTGCCGCTCGATCGCAAACAAGCTCTGCGGTGCTCCGAAGCCACGAAAAGCTCCATGCGGTGGACAATTGGTCGCAACCGCCTTCGAGCGCACGCGAATATTCGGCCAGCAATACGGCCCGCCCGCATGGATCGTACCGCGCGAAAGCACCGTAGACGACAGCGTTGAATACGCGCCTCCATCGAGCGCAAAATCAATCTCCCCCGCCAGCAGCTTCCCGTCCTTCGTAACCGCCGACCGGATTCGCGTCCGCGAAGGATGCCGCTTCGTCGTGGCAACCATGTCCTCCATGCGGTCGTACATGATTTTCACTGGGCGCCCCGACTTCATCGCCAGCAGCGCCGCATGCGCGCCAATCATCGACGGATAATCTTCCTTACCGCCAAATGCCCCGCCCGTCTCCACCTGAATGATGCGCACCTTGTCTTCCGGCAGACCCGTCATCAGCACAAGCGATTTATGCACATAGAAAGGGCACTGCATCGACCCCCAGATCGTCAGACCTTCGTCTGGCGTGTACGCCGCGATTACACCGTTATTTTCGATATAGAGATGTTCCTGCGCACCTGTCGAATACTCGCCTTCAACAATGAAGTCCGCCTGACTCCACGCCGCATCCACATCACCTTTCTCGATCAGAAACTTCTTGAAGACATTGTCTTCGCCCCATACGACAACATCTCCGCGCTCGCTCTCTTCAATCGAATGAACCGACGCCATTGCCTCATACTCGATGTGCACCGCGGCCACAGCTTTCGGCAGCAGATGACGGTCGGGATGCGCGAGCAGCAGGATCGCCTCTTCCGGATGATTCACCTGCTCACTGACAAGACACGGCCAGTCTTTGTTGATCATCGCAATGACATTTGCACCCGGAATGTCCTTCGCGCTCGCGATGACAAATTCATCCCACGGAATGCCCTCGCCAAATTCAATCTTCAGAATGCGCCCGCGCGGAATTCTGCTGCGTACCGTAGCGCCGTAGATCATATTAGGAAGCGAGATATCGTCGATGTAGCGCGCAGCGCCGCGCACCTTAGCCACACCTTCCTTGCGAAGCACTGGTGTCCCGACAATTCGCTCCTGCCCCAAGCACTCTCCCGACATCGCGCGGCCCACTAGTCCAGGAAACGGCAGAGGCCGCAGTGAAATTTCCTTATGTTACTACGGGCCGCCCTCATCCCCAAGAATGATCGCCGGCATCGCATCTCCCGATTCGTCCATGATTCACTCTCCAAACAACGAGATGCAAGCCACTCTCAGCAAACTTCTTGGCCAATACAGGAAGACGAAAATGCGCCCTCTCTAAAGACTTGCCTTCCGCGCACCCAGGTCGCGACAACCTTCCCAAACAGCCTTTCACTCCCATAAGGAGAGATTGGATGACGCGTGTAAAGCGTCTCCGTCGCAACCTTAATCTCGGCATCCGGATCAAAAACTACAAAGTCAGCATCGCGGCCCTCGGCAATCGCACCCTTGCGATGATCGATACCGGCAAGTGCTGCGGGCTTGGCACTCATCCATCGCGCAAGATCGTCCAGCGCAATGCCGCGTCTCCGCATCCCGCTCCACACCACGGGCAACGCAACAGAAAGACTGGCAATGCCCCCCCACGCAGTCTGAAAATTCCCTTCTTCCAGCTGCTTCATCCCAGGCGGACAAGGCGAGTGATCCGTGGCAATCAGATCGATCACGCCCTCACGCAGTGCATCCCAAAGCCCTTCGCGATTCACGGCATCGCGAATCGGCGGCGCGCACTTATGCAGCGTGCTGCCATCCGGGATCACTTCAGCCGCAAAGTGCAGATAGTGCGGACAAGTTTCCACCGTGACAGCAACGCCACGTTTCCGCGCACGACGCAACTCCGGAACAGCCTGAGCCGTTGCCAGGTGAACGATGTGCAATTTGAACCCATACTCCTCGCACAGTCGCAGCATCAGGCGAATCGCTTCCAACTCGGCGACATCGGGACGCGATGCGAGCCACGTCGCATAGCTCCGCCAGTTCGCGCCAGCAAGCATTTTTGCAATGTTCTCGATCGGACCCGGCAACTCTGAATGCACCAGCAACGGCAACCCGGTCCGCGCAATGTGAGGAGCAGCGGCACGCAGTTCAGCCTCGTCGACACGCGAAAAGCCATCAATGCCAGGCTCCGCGAGAAAGCACTTGAAGCCGTGCACTCCCGCCGCCGCAAGCGGTTCAAGATGCGCATCGTTGTGATCGGAGACCCCGCCCCACGCAGCCCAGTCAACAGTGCACTTGCCTTTTGCCGCACTGCGCTTCGCTTCAAGTGCAGCGACCGTCGTCGTTGCGGGAAGACAATTCAGCGGCATATCCACGAGCGTCGTAAAGCCGCCCGCCGCAGACGCGCGCGTAGCCGTCTCAAATCCTTCCCACTCCGTCCGGCCCGGTTCATTGATGTGCGTATGCGCATCCACCAGCCCCGGCAGCAAAGCGTAATCGCCGCAATCAATGACGGAGGCATCCGCAGGAGCTTGAGAAGGATCAAGCACCGCAGTGATCTTCCCATCATCGACAATCACCGCAGCAGCGCGAACACCCTCTGGCGTCACCACGCGCCGCGAAACCAAAACCTGTGCCATGCCTTCGATATTCTCACGCAAGCGCGACTAGCCGCTGCTTCCCCACCCACCGCCTCCGGGCGTTTCGACGCGAATGCGATCCCCTTTTGCAACCCGCAAGCTGCACTTACCGGCAACCTGTTGCGCCTCACCCTCGCGCACAACAGAAACGCAGCCCGGCTTCCCATCCGCTCCGCCCTCGAGCCCATACGGCCCATTCATCTGTCGATCAGCCAGCAATGTAACCTGCGCGTCAGTGAGCAGCTCAATCTCGCGAAGCAGGCCATCGCCACCGCGGAAACGCCCGTCACCACCCGAACCACCCCGATACCCATAGCGCACCACGCGAAACGGATACGCATACTCCAGCGCCTCAACCGGCGTATTCAGCGAGTTCGTCATATGCGTATGCACACCTGAAACACCATCTCGATCAGGCCGCGCGCCCATCCCGCCCGCCGTCGTCTCGTAATACGCAAACGGCCGATCGTAGCGCGGATCAACTCCGCCAATCGTAAGGTTCGTCATCGTGCCGCTGCTAGCCGCAGGCACTCGATGCGGCACAATTGCGGCCAGCGCGCGCATCAACACGTCGACAATGCGCTGCGAAGTCTCAACATTGCCGCCAGCCACCGGAGCAGGCAGCCGCGCATTCACAACCGTCCCCTCAGGAGCAACCAGCGTAATCGGTCGCATCAGCCCCGCAGTTGCAGGAGCTTGCGCAGACAGCAGACAGCGAACAACATAGTAGACAGCCGAATACGTAATCGCGAGAACCGCATTCAGACTGCTCGCTACCTGCACATCGCTTCCGGAAAAATCCACACGCGCCGTAGCCGCCACAGGATCGACCGTCAGCTTCACCTGGATCCGAACCGGGCCCCCGCCCATGCCATCATCATCCAGAAAATCCTCCGCCTCAAACTCGCCCGCAGGCATGCGCGAAAGCTCCGCTCGCGTCAGCCGCTCCGAATAATCGAACAACTCCTGCGCAAGGAGCGTAATCACCACTGGCTGATATTTGCGCATCACCTCGCCAAGCCGCATTTCCCCAACACGGCACGCACCAATCTGTGCCTGCAAATCGCCATCACGCTCCACCGGCGTACGCACGTTATGTAGCAGAATCTCCATCACTGACCGGTCAATCTCGCCACCGCGCACAATCTTCACCGGAGGAATCCGCAACCCCTCCTGATAAATTTCGCGGCACAACCCCATCGATCCCGGATACATCCCGCCAACATCCGCGTGATGAGCACGCGTCGCCACATAAAACATCGGCCGCGCCTCCTCGCCATGCACAGGCATCACCATCGTGATATCCGGCAGATGCGTCCCACCGCGATACGGATCATTCAGAATCGCAATATCGCCGCGCTCTAGCGTCAGCGCATCCACGGCAGCCTTCACCGACATCGGCATCGATCCAAGATGCACCGGCATGTGATCGCCCATCGCAATCACCTGCCCCGCACCATCGAAAATCGCGCAAGAATAATCCCGCCGCTCCTTGATATTCGGCGAATAAGCCGTGCGCCGCAGCGCCGCGCCCATCTCTTCCGCAATCGAATGTGTCGCGCTCTGAAAGATCGAAACATCGATAGGGCTGATCGTACTCACGCTCGTACCTCAATGATCAAATTCCCATACGCATCCACGCTGACAAAATCCCCCGGAGGCACAACCGTCGTAGCACTGTACTCGGTAATGATCGCCGGCCCTATAAAACGATCCCCCGCCCGCAAAAGATCGCGTGCATACACCGGAGCCTCGACCGCCTCCTCGCCGAAATAAACTTGCGCCATCTTCGTCCGCGCTTGCCCGCCATCACCGGGCCGCATCGTCTGCGCAGGAGCATCCCACGGCTCAGCCTCTACCGTAAACCGCACGCGAAGACTCACTACCTCCACCACACGCGACTCATCCGCGTATCCGTATCGCTTGCGGTGCAGCGCGTGAAAGCGCTCCAGCGCGTCCCCACCCGCATGAACGTTCACTTCATACCCCTGTCCCGCATAGCGCATGTCCATTGACCGGTTCAGGTGCGACCGGCTCACCCATCCCGTCAAGCCTTCGCGCTCCATCGCAGCACGCCCCTGCGTTTCCAGTTCGAAAAAATGCCGCTCCATCTCCGCTTCATCGAAAGCAAGCATCACCGTCTTCGAAAAATCGCGAACATAGTCAGCCAGCAGAATCCCCAGCGCCGAAAGCGCCCCCGGCATCAGCGGCACCAGCACCCTCGGAATCGAAAGCGACCGCGCCAGCGCGCACGCATGCAGCGGCCCCGCACCACCAAAAGCCAGCAGCGTGAACTCACGCGGGTCATAACCTCGCTCCACCGAGATCACGCGAATCGCCTTCTCCATCGCCGCTTCTGCCAGCCGCACCGTCCCCAGCGCAAACTGCTCCACCGATCCAAGACGCGCCGCGATCTTCTCGGTCCAGAAGCGCGTCCGCTCCACATCCAGCCGCAAAGCACCGCCAAGAAAATTCTCCGCGTCCAGCCGCCCCAGCAGCAGATTCGCATCCGTCACCGTAGGCTGCTCGCCTTTGCCATAACAGATCGGCCCCGGCATCGCCCCAGCCGACTCCGGCCCCACACGCAGTGCACCACCATCATCAAAATACGCAATCGATCCACCGCCCGCGCCCACCGTATGAATATCGAGCATCGGCACCGCAACCGGCAGCCCGGACACGCTCAGTTCATTCGTCGTCGCCACGCCGCCGGCAGTCAGGTCAATCAGCGAAACATCTGTCGAAGTCCCGCCCATATCAAAAGCAATCACCTTCGAGAATCCAGCACGCTCCGCCACCCGCGCCGCGCCAATCACTCCACCCGCAGGCCCCGAAAGCAACGTGCGCACAGGCTCCTCGGCCGCAACCGCCGACGAAATAATGCCGCCCGAAGACTGCATCACATGCAACGCCGACCCCGCATACGTCGCCTCAAGCGCGTCCTGCAAGCCGCGAATGTAAGACCCCATCTTCGGCGCAAGATAAGCATTCAACACAATCGTCGAAGCCCGCTCATACTCGCGAAATTCCGGCAGAATCCGGTGCGAGACAGAAAGCGGCAACCCCAGCGGTTTCAGCGCATACGCTACCAGCCGCTCATTCGCCGGATTTGCAAACGAAAACAGCAGCGAGATCGCCACCGCCTCAACACCGCTTACTCGAATCGCCTCGCACAGATCACTCAACTCGCTCTCTGTCGGATCACGTAGAACATCTCCTTCAGCACTCGTCCGCTCCGGAACCCCAAACCGCAAAGCAGGAGGAACAAGACAAGGCGGCGGATCCATAAACCAGTCATATAGAACGTGCCGAGCCTGCCGCCCAATCGCAATCGTGTCTTCGAATCCCGCCGTAGTCACAAACGCAACCTTCGCGCCCTTGCGTTCAAGCAGCGCATTCGTCCCCACCGTCGTCCCGTGCCGGACAGAAATCGAAGTCCCCGCAGGCGCAGCCCCTTGAATCACAGCAAGAATCGCCTCGCCGGGACTGGCAGGCGTAGAAAAAACCTTCGCGACCTTCAGATCAGCGCCCTCCAACCAGATGCAATCCGTAAAAGTGCCGCCGCTGTCGATCGCAATCCGCATCAATTAAAATGCTCCAAATGTATCAATATCTGTTACGAATAAATAACTTCATTGAAGGCTGACATAAAGTGTATCAGCGCAATTTTAGATATAGGATGTCATCCTGAGCGTAGCGAAGGATCTGCTTTTTTCAATGATGCCCAAGTCGAGCAAGCGATAATGAAACGAACATCGCAGCCATGAGCAGCCTGTCATCCTCGTCCGCCGCCTCATCCACCAGTCTCTTCGCATGGCTTCAGGAATCCACAGCTATGCAGCGCCGCACGCTGCTCGCAGCCTCGCTCGGCTGGATGCTCGACAGCATGGACGTCATGCTCTACGCCCTCGTCGTCCCCAGCGTCAGAACCGACCTGCATCTCAGCTCAGCCGAAGCCGGACTCATCATGTCCGCCACGCTCATCTGCGCCGCCATCGGCGGCATGCTCTTCGGCATCGCCGCCGACCGCTTCGGGCGCACCCGCGCTCTCATCGCCAGCATCCTCGTCTACTGCGTGTGTACCGGCCTTTGCGGCCTCGTGCAGACCGCATTGCAACTCGCCATCTGCCGCATGCTTCTCGGCTTCGGCATGGGCGGGGAATGGGCGGCAGGCGCAGCCCTCGTCGCCGAAACCTGGCCCGACGAACACCGCGGCAAAGCGCTCGCCTTCATGCAAAGCTCGTGGGCCATCGGATACGCCTGCGGCGCAGCCATCTTCGCCCTCGTCATGCCGCACTACGGCTGGCGCGGCGTCTTCTTCGCCGGCCTCGTGCCCGCGCTCTTCACCATCTGGATTCGCCGCCGCGTCCACGAGCCCCAACGCTGGACCGCAATCAAAGCCACCCACTCCAACGCAATCGCTAAAATCTTTCGCGGACGCAACGGCCGCCATCTTGCCATCGTGACCACCGTCAACGCGGCAACCCTCTTCGCATGGTGGGGACTCTTCTTCTGGGTGCCGTCCTACCTCTCACTACCCACATCGCAGGGAGGCCGCGGACTCAGCATCGTGCAAACCTCCACCTGGACCATCCTCATGCAGGCCGGCACCTTCCTCGGCTACATCAGCTATGGATTCCTCGCCGATCGCCTGGGCCGTAAGTGGGTCTATGTGGGATTTCTCTTCATGGCCGCGATCGTCGTGCAGTTCTACGCGCACGCCGCCAGCGCAATGGAGTTGCTGTGGGTAGGTCCATTGGTAGGTTTCTGGGGAACAGGCTATTTCAGCGGTTTCGCCGTCATCACCAGTGAACTTTTCCCCACCGCCATCCGCGGCACCGCGATGGGCTTCGCCTACAACACGGGAAGAATCGTCAGCGCCGCCGCTCCGATCCTGATAGGCAGAGCATCCGACCGCCACGGCATGGCCTCCGCCCTTGCGATCACATCCATCAGCTTTCTCGGAGCAGCCATCCTCGCCATCAGCATCCCCGAAACGCGCGGCAAGCCACTGGAGTAGCACTCCACCCCGCAGGTTTGCGGAGCGGAGCACTACCCGGATCACAGCTAGAACTGGTTGTCAGCCGTATTCAACAACCAGCCGCCGAACCGCGTCCCATTCGGCTGCATCATAGGCGCAATCATCGTATTGCCCGATTGCCGGAGAAGGCCCATCCCCCAAGGACTCGTAATCAGCACCTCCGACACCGGCCCGCCTTCATAGCTCGCCGCCGTTCCGAAGTGGTTGTCTGCGGTATTCAGCAGCCAGCCGCCAAAGCGCGTGCCATTCGGTTGCATCATGGGCGCGCTCATCGTGCTCCCGTTCAGCTTCAGAATGCCAACACCCCAGGCGCTGTAGATCAGCACTTCCACCTTGCCGTCGCCATCGTAATCCGCGGCTGCACCAAAGACGTTCTGTGACGTCTCCAGCAGCCAGCCGCCGAACCGCGTCCCGTTCGGCTGTAGCATCGGACAAGCCATCGTGCTGCCAGAAAGCTCCAGCAGACCGAGCCCCCACGGACTCGACACAAGGATCTCCGCCTTGCCGTCGCCGTTGTAATCGCCCGCACGCCCAAAACTGTTGTTAGACGTATCAAGCAGCCATCCGCCGAAGCGCGTCCCATTTGGTTGCAGCATCGGGCATGCCATCGTGCTTCCCGAAAGCTCCAGTATCCCAATGCCCCACGGACTGCTGATGAACACCTCAGCGTTGCCGTCGCCGTTGTAATCCGCCGCCGGCCCAATGTAGTTGATGTTCGTCTGGAGCAGCCAGCCGCCAAAGCGCGTCCCATTCGGTTGCAGCATCGGACACGTCATCGTACTGCCGCTCAGCTTCAGAATCCCAATGCCCCAAGGGCTGGTGACAAGAATCTCATCCGCGCCGTCGCCGTCATAGTCCGCAGCGGGACCAAACGTATTGTCAGCCGTATTCAGCAGCCATCCACCAAACCGCGTGCCATTCGGCTGCAGCATCGGGCAAGTCAACGTCCCGGTCGAATACTTCAGCACCCCAATCCCCCACGGACTCGACATGAAGATTTCCGCCTCGCCGTCGCCATCGTAGTCAGCCACAGGACCAACTTCGTTGTCGCTGGTATTCAGCAGCCATCCGCCAAAGCGCGTCCCGTTCGGGTCCAGCATCAGCCCCTCCATGGTGCTGCCCAACTCCTCCAGTACGCCAATGCCCCACGGACTGGTAATCACAATCTCAGCGCATCCATCCGCGTTCACATCGCCAACCTGCGACGGCAGCGCAGGCATCAGCCCGAGGAACATGTTGCTCCCGCATCCTGCCGGCTGATCACCATATTGCGGATCGTCATCCTTCCCCGTGTCATTCGCCTTCGCCCAGTCGCAGGCTGCCTTGAGTGAAACCAGCCCGTCGAGATTCGGCGTAGGAGGCGAAGCCAGTGCCGCGCCCGCAGGCGTAGCGCCCGATAGCGCCTCTATCAAAGCCAGTGCCCATGGATCGAACTGCGCCGCCCCGTCAGATTCCGTATTCGCATCCACCGCCGACGCAAACACCGTATTCACCGCCGTGCTCTTCTGCAGCACAGGCCCCTGGAATGCGCCCGAATAGCACTGCTCCATCGACACAAACAGGTTGCGATACGCCGGCAACCCCGAAAGCATCGTCCCAAACTGCGTCGGCGTAATCACCGTCGAGCTGTCCACACACAGGCCTGAAGGAGCGCCATGGTTATTCGTGTGAATCACCAGCAAGTCTTTCGGTTTAAGCTTCCCCGCCAGCGTATTGAACACCGACTGCAGATTTGCCGTCGTCGCCGACGCATGTACCTGCATCTGGTAAGGCGTGTTATTGCCCACCCAGTTGCCCACCGGATTCGAAGCATCCACCGCGCCGATCGTGCCGTCATAGCAAAGCACATAGATGTTGCTCGCGCTGAAGCCGTAAACATTCACCAGCGTCCGCCACATGAACTCAAGGTCTTCCACGTGCCGCATGTCGGAAATCTGGCTCGTAAAGAGAATCGCGTACCGCTGCTCCAGCGCCTGCGAAAGCCCGGGCAGCAAACTGGCCCGTGAAACCCGCTCCGCCACAGCATGGAACGTCGGAGCCGTAATCGGCGGCTTGATCACCGGAGCATGGAAAATCTCCAGCAGCGTCTCCCCCGCAAGGTTCGGCGGAAAAATCGCATTCTCCTCATACAGCAGCTTGCCCGAGGCTGGATCGTAAAACCGGTAGCTGCACGGATGGCCCCAGTTCGCCTGCGGCATCAGATCGACAAACACCAGCGCCGCCTGCTGCTTCACAACCAGCTCGGTTTCAACAAGGTTGAAAACGTGTCCTTCGGGAAATACCTGGGGTGAAATGGAGAGCCGTACTTTGCTGGCCTGTTCCTCTGTTAATGACGCTAGCGCGTCCTTCTTTATGATGGCAGCCACCTCCGGTCCCAATGGGAGCGGGCGGCTGGGCAGTTGTGCGTTCATACCTTTTTCCTCTTTCTATGTTTCCTGAGCAGGCGCCCGGGAAATCGGCAGCAGTCGCCAGTCGTCGATGTCGTGTGATCGCCACACAACCCTCCACGTTGGCTCCAGTGCGCCGAAGAGCGGGGGACGGTCGCTGTCAATGGAAGTAATGTTTTTAGTGGCCGGATCGATCAGCAGATAGCGGCAGGCATGCATCCAGTTCGCGCCAGGCTTCCGGTCAACAAATGCCAGAACGTATGGATCTTCCTGCGCAACTTCGCTTCCCCCGAGAACGCTCCGGCCCGCTGGCCTGAGCCGCTCATCGAGATACACAACCGACCTCGCCTTCTCCGCGTCTGTGAGCTGATCGAGAATCAACGCATCCAGACTGCGGAAATCGGGGTGTTCTTCGGTTGTGTCTTGAAGCATAGATTGCCCTCTCTGCTACGGCTCCGGGAGCGATAACTAGAGGCCTGCGTATTCCACTCGCACGCGAGCGGAGTCGCGAGTAGATAGTGCTGCCCTATCCCAGACCGTTTCAGCACATGTCAGCAGAGGTTCGAACGAGATCCCGAAAGCCGCATCCAAGCTATACCCGTTCACCCTTCGATGCGCATAAAAATCTCTACCAAGCACATCCCGCAATCGCACAGGCGGTCCTCGGCGAAGTAATTCGCCCCTCGACGCAAGAAAAAGGGTGAAAACCGCAACCCGACACCGCCCGCCTTTCGGAGCAAGCAATCTGAGCGGCATGCTCCAAGCGAAGCCGAAGTCAGACGCGGTCCCTATTTCGTGCGCCGTTTGCGACTCGAATCAGTCCGCAAAGTACGGCCAGACGTTGGCTGAAGCGGAGGCCGGCCTATCTGCTCGATAGCTGCCTGAAGATATTGCCGGACAAAAGGACGGTCCAGCTCTGCGTGTTCGCGGATCGTGATATGGCGAATCAGCTTGCCTGTACCGGCGAGGATTCGAATAGGATCGGGAAGCAGCGCGCCGCGGTTGAAACCGAGGTTCACGTAGCTGCTGTAGGTCACGATGTGGCAAAACCCGTCCTTCATCGGCTTGCCTGTGAAAGAGAATGCAATCGAAACTGCGTAACCTTTAAAAATCGACTCTATCGCGTCGGGAGCTTCCTCCAGCACGACATCGCGCAGTGCGAGAGCAAGGCTCGCGATGTGTGGATCATACGAGGCGAGATAGCTCAGTAGCTGACGATCCGGCGATCTACTCATTGCTCGGCAGACTAGCACAGTCTTTCAGGCAACACGCAATATGGCAGGGTGGCCATTCGAGCCTTCTTTCGGCTTGAGTGGGATCCGCCATACCCTGGGCCTCAGGGACGCTTGTAGATCACGCCACCCTTCATCACGAAGGAGACGCGCTGGGTTACGCTGATGTCTTCGAGCGGATTGCCAGGCACCGCAATCACGTCGGCGTAGTAGCCAGCCTTGAGCTCGCCGATCCGCCCGTCCCAGCCGAGCAGCTTCGCTCCATTCAGCAGGTCGGCCTGCAGCACCTGCACCGTCGGCATGCCGAACTTCACCATCAACACGAGCTCACGCGCCTGCGTGCCATGCGGAAACGGCCCCACATCCGACCCGACAGCGAACGGAATACCGGCAGCCATTTGCTTCTTGAACTCCGCGGCCCGATAGTCAAAAATCGCGCGATTGAGCCTGGCCGCTCCGGGATCTGGTGCATGATCGGCGAAGTACTCGAGGATAGTGAACGTCGGCACTGCGGGTATCTGCTTCTCGCGCATGATGCGCATCGTCTCTGGACTCAACTGCGCCGCGTGATCGATCGACGCCACGCCAGCCTGAGCCGCATATAAAGTGCCCGGCTCGCCCATGGCATGCACAGCAACCTTCTTGCCGACCCGCGCTGCCTCTTCGACAGCGACTTTCAACTGGGCTTCGGTGTATTGGTAGGGTGTCGAAAAGACTCCGTCTTCGATCGTTTCCTCACCCGTCTCATACATCTTCACGAAGTCCGATCCCTCTTTGAACTGCTGGCGAATGACTTCGACAATCTCGTCGGAGCTATTCGCATACGTCGCGTTCGACAGCACATGCTGCGCGGGATTGAAGTCGTTTGCATCCTCATGACCACCAAGAATACTGATGGCATTTCCGCTGATGCGCAGCCGTGGACCCGGAATCAGCCCTTCATTGATAGCGTTGCGCACAGCGGAGTCGGCTGAACCTGCGCCTTCGGTTCCCATATCGCGCTCTGCTGTGAAGCCGGCCATGAGATCATCCTTCGCTGCCAGCGTCGCCAAAATCGTCCGCTCAGGAACGGATTCCTGGACGGTCTGCAAATCTTCCGCGCCGGGATGCAGAAACAAGTGCACATGCGCGTCAATCAAACCGGGCATTAGGGTCACATCGCCGAGATCGATCACCTGAGCATTCACCGGATGGTCTACCGATGATCCCGCGGCAACAATACGATTGTCCCGGATCAGAACCTCGCCCGGCGAGACGATCTTTCCCGCTGAGATTTCCAGCATGCGCGCCGCATGCAAGACCGTCGCGTGATGATCTGCACCGGCCGACTGTCCCGCCGCAGTCAACGAACCATTTGCAGCCAATAAAGCGGTCGCTGCTAAGACTATCCATCGTGCTTGATTCATCAGTGCTGTCCTGAATGGAGAAATTGAGACCACCAGCGATCTTAGATGGTCGCGCACTGCACACGAAAAGAATTGAGAATTTATAAGCTTGAACCGCCTTCTTTCAACCGCACAAGGCTCATGGAACGTCTTGCGGGAAAGCTGCATTTTCCAACGCCGGAGGTATCCGCGCCCACCGCGCATCGGTTACCTGTTTATTCGTCAGCTACGTTGGTGAGATAGGTTCTAGGCTCCGAGCAAAGGGTTGGATAGCATCATCCCTAAATCCAGGTAACAGCCCAAAACAAAAGAGGCGCAAAGCGCCTCCAGATAGAAGCCGGGGACTTTAGTCCCCGGAATAAAGAGCGTCGCCGAAGGCGACTACCTCACTGCCGTAGGCCATTCGGGGTCCCCGGCGGGCAGATATATAAGCACATACGAAATCCGGTACTGCTATCGTCCGCCTAAATTGAAGACCACGTTCACTTCCGTTTCGACTTCTGCAGCTTCGCCGTCCAGCAAGTACGGCTCATAGACCCATTGTTGAACAGCATCGGCGGCAGACTTTTGCAGCAAAGGCGGACCAGCCAGCACATGCGTCTCTCGAACGTGACCGTCTTTCGAGATAACGGCGTCCAAAACTACCGTGCCCTGCACGCCTTGCATTTTTGCCGTTACGGGATACTCTGGAAAAGCCTTCTTGATTAAATGAGCGCTGGTTTCGCCAGATAACACTTGCACGCGCCTTGTGACCGGAAAGGGGTTTGCTGAAATGGGTATGCTTGCCAGATCAGTTTCCTTGAGGGTCTCAATTGTGTCGATATGAGCGGAAAGGGAAAGCTTTCCAAGAAAGAGCAACCGAACATCGCGAGCTACGAGGCGACCACGGAACAGCGCAATGTCGTTGAAGAGTATCTGATTCGTACGATTCGAAGTATTCAAGTATCGAAGCATAGCCGTTGTCGGTTCAAAACAAAATGATGGAGAACTCTCATCCACCTTTGTCCCGCCACGGTAGCTCAGTGCCGTACAGGTCAACCTCGCCTGGCCAAACTTGCGCTCCAGGCTTCGCGGTACCCAATCTTCACTAATTTCATTCAAAGGAAGTGGCTGCACGATTGCGCGTTGAAGTAGGCTTACTGGACTGCTAGGCCAACTACTATCGCCGGAATGGAAAATGCCGTGATCGGTACCGTATTCTTCCTGCGAAAACTCCGCGCTGTGGTAAGCAAGTTTGTACTGTTTCTCGCTAACCCACCATTCCTCAAAGGTTCCCTTATCCTTTGATTTCCCATCAGCGTCAAAGACTTCGTAGCTTGCTTTCACGTGCCACGGAGCATCCACTCCCTGCAAGCCATTCAGCTTCCGTCCAAGCTCCAGTCGTTCCTTTGGGTCGGTGGGAGTCGGCGGAATTGATTGCGCCGTCGGTGCCACATTTACCGCGGATTGCGGAGAAGTTGCAGTTTGGATAAAACCAAGCAGAAAAAAAGCAACAAGAGCAAGCATCAACAAAGTCGTAGGCCCTTTAAAAATCGAAGCAGAATGTCTTGTGACGTATCTTTAGTAAGTCCTTTGTATAGCGCATCTGGAGATGTGCGCAACATCGAAATTCAAACTTGGCGCGGGTGCCCCTCGTAGAGACATGGGATAGAGAAGTTTGGGTAGAAGCCCCGGCCTTCAGGCCGGGAAATAGCAACCGGCTCGAAGAGCCGTACCTCGCTGCCGCAGGCCGGGGTCCCCAACGCGCGAAGTTTGCGCGTTGGGGTGGGAGGCTAATCCGCGGAAGACCGCAGCGGATCACCTTACGACGTCCATCGGGCACCGATGCGCTTCCTTATTCGCGCCTTAAAGCACCTCTCAACCAGAACCTTCCGCACAATCTTCGTAAATGCCGATTCACGCCATCTTTCCTTGCAGAAAATTGCCAAAATGCACACATGCGTCGCAATGACAAAATGAACCGGCTCAAAGAGCCGCACCTTGCTGCCGCAGGCTAATCCGCGAGGGTCGAAGACCGCAGCGGATCAGTCTCACGAGGCGCGTCGGGACACCGACGCGCCTCCTTAATTCACGCCGAAAAGCACCTCCCAATGCCCCGACCACCTTTTGGAAACCTCCGCCGGACCCTGACGGCAGAGTCCAACGCGAACTTCCTCCACAGAAAACGCTGTCAAGCCCCTGAACCCGAAGATTTCAATGATTATATACTTGACTTAGGTTGAGTATTGGTGCATCATGGTTTTGTGGGGGCGAAGAAATGACAGGTGCTGAAAAGAAAGTGCTAAAGAAGCTCGTCTATCACTTGGAATTGCTATCAGCCAGTGTAGCTGCGCTAGAAAATGCCGCAAAATCTGATACTCTCGGCGGTCGCAAACTCACGAAGAGGCAGTTTGGCGAACTTCGGAACGCTGCTCTTCGGGAACATGCGGAGGTATTCGATAAGCTGGATTCTCTGATTCAGGCACTCCCCAGTAAGCAATAGCTTTGTGTAATTTCTTTCGACTACCTAGTTTGAGCAATTCTGAAAAGGAAGACGGGTGTTTTTCCATGAATCTTTTCTCTCTTGCCAAAGCATTTCCGACCGAGGATGCCGCGCTTGAATACTGGATTCAGACACGTTGGCCTGACGGTGTACGGTGTCTCGCTTGCGGTCAGGGGAAAATCTACCGCATTGAGACTAGGGGCAAGACTGGCAAATCCTGCCTCCTGTTTGAGTGTGCCGATTGCGGACTACATTTCAGCCCGACCACGAACACTCTGTTTCACGATTCACACCTGCCTATGCAGAAGTGGTTTGCCACGATTGCATTGATGGTTGAATCGAAGAAAGGTATTTCGGCCAGCCAGGTTTCAAGACACATTGGCGTGACCTATAAAACTGCTTGGTATTTGTGCCATCGCATCCGCGAAGCCATGCAGGAAGACAAGGCCATGACTTTAGGTGGCGAGAGTACTACGGTTGAGATTGACGAAACCTATGTAGGCGGTCGCAAACTCAGACAGGGCCGCAAGGCTGGAAAGAACGCCAAGACTGTGGTTCTCGGAATCGCGGAACGTGAAGGAAGAATCCATCTCCAGAAGCTCGACAACGCCCAAGGTCAAAGCATCCGTCCCGTTCTTGATACCAAGCTAAGTGTTGAAACCAAGACGGTTATCACAGACGGCAATAAACTTTACCGCTCTTTGATTCCTAAAGAAAAGCATGTTGAAGCCGTCCACAAGCGGGAAATCTACCAGCAGGGCTATACGTCTACGCAGACCGTGGAAAATGCCTTTTCACTCTTCAAGCGCGGGATTGTCGGCAACTATCACAAACTGAGTGCCGATCACCTTGGGCGCTATAATCGCCGTCATTTGCAACCGCAACTATTTGATATGGCTCTACAAAACCTAGCGAATAAAAAACCGTTGCCGTACAAGAAACTCACTTTTGAGGACTTTTAGAAAGATCATCGGCTATTTGCAAACGGATGTTTGCTCGCACAAATGGACTTTCGGCGGCTCTACGTAAATTGGTGATTAACTCCAATACTGCTTCGCCTGTGTGACGAGCACTCGCAGTTTTATCGTCTATCGCCAGCCACGTCTCATTGCAATTCGGACAGTTTTGGGCAAGCCGATAGGGTTTTTCCTTGAGCGGATAAAAGACTTTTGTTTTGCAGTGAGGACACTCGAATTCAAGTCCAGTTATATCGGTCAATTCAATTAACGTGCGGTGCTCTAAAGTCATAGGGTTTCCTTATTTGTCCATTTTCCGGACAAATTTCTTCTTTGGCTTGCCATCCTTCCTCAGTTTAGGCTTCGCTGCCATCTCTTTCTGAGTAATCGGCTTGCTCTGGATCAGCTTCCGCAGGATGGCGTCAAATTTGTTTTTATCCATTAGGTCTTCAGTCACAGTATGATTTTGCATCAGGGGAGAAATAATGACACACAGACCGGGAGAATATTTGCACGAAGAATGCGCACACGGTCGCGACCAAACGTGCGGATATTGCTACAAGACAAACAATCCCATATATGCCTTAAAGGGTTTGCTCCTATTTGTCGGTATCGCCGCGTTAATGTTCGTCTTAGGCTTGATACTCAGAGGCTAAAATCGATGGCAAACGAACCGAACTATCAATTCATCTGCCCTGTATGCCACTATCTCAACAAAATTTATCTGACAGAGCGGCCAGACGCGACTGAATTGCTGGTTCAGCGGTGTAAAAATCCTGCACACAATATGGATATAGCTGTCTCAGGGGCTGACTTGCGTCCTGTCCAATGATTGATCCAGTCAAGACATAAACACGAGCACAACTTTTGCAGACTCTTTCTCCGAAAATGCCGAGAACGTTTGTACTGACTGCGTAGACTTGCTCACCGCACGAGCAAATGAATCTTATTATTGGTAAAGGTTCTGACATTTCGCTCCTAAGTCAATTAAACCGAAACACAGACAAAGCCGAAGAATGTTAGATTCGGGTTGGGTTCTCCGCGTAAGGGAGAGCGCCTACTTCAATACAACGAGGTAGATATGTTGTTACTTACGGACGTTGGGGCTGACTCTGGTCGTGCTCCAACTTATCGAAGTATCGCTACGAATCAAATCCAACCGTCATTAAAACCCTGCATCCTCGTCTTTCGGGCCGAGGATGCAGTTTCTTCGGCTTTGTAGTATCCCTCTTTCCTAAGTCAAAGGGATAATCATTAAGATTTCTCCTAACTCACACATTCCAAAAGGAAAAAGCTGGCGCCTCTTTGACCTGAAATTATGCGAAATCAGCTAAAATAGAAATACAGAGAAAACAAAGGTCAAGGCCCGCCAATCATGCGGGCCTTAACCTTTGCAGAAACAATATTTTGCGCGTAACACATGATGCCTCAATAATTTAGCGGGTCGAGGAACAGAAACCGAGCATTTTCAAAGATTTAGCCACCCTCCACCTCTCGGGGGTAGCCAGAAATGCAGGAAGGGCGCAAACTAACCCCATGAAGCGCGTCAGCTACAAAAAGTACGAGGGCAGCCTGGCCGACGAGATGAGCATGGAAGACCTGCTCAACGCACTCTCTGACTACCTGCTCGATTCCGGCTTCCAGAACCCCTGGATGGAGTTCAGCGACCTCGACCGCACCATGGACGCGCTGCGCGATGCCCTCAAGCGCGCCCTCGAATCCGGCGAACTCTTCGACGAGAAAATGCAGGAACAGATCGACGAAATGGCCGCCGAAGGCAAGCTCGACGAGCTCATCGAACAGCTCATGCATCGCATGGAGCAGGAGAACTACATCTCCGCAGAGCAGCCGCGCGACCCCTCGCAGACCGCGAACCCTTCCGGACACGTCGGCGAAAACGAAGGTCAGGTCCGTTTCGAAGTCACTGACAAGAGCCTCGATTTCCTCGGCTTCAAAACCCTCCGCGACCTCCTCGGCTCCCTCGGCAAATCAAACTACGGGCGCCACGACACCCGCCACTGGGCCACCGGCATCGAAGCCAGCGGCGCATCGCGTCCCTACGAATTCGGCGACACGCTCAACCTCGACACCGTCGCCACGCTTACCTCCGCCATCGCCCGCGAAGGCATCTCGCTACCCCTCAACATGGAGTACAGCGACCTCCACGTCCATCAATGCGAGTACCAGAGCTCCTGCGCCACCGTCATGATGCTCGACTGCTCGCACTCGATGATCCTCTATGGTGAAGACCGCTTCACCCCGGCGAAACGCGTCGCCATGGCGCTCTCGCACCTCATCCGCACTCAGTACCCCGGCGATTCGCTCTCGCTCGTCCTCTTCCACGACTCAGCCGAAGAAATGCCCGTCTCGCAACTGGCGCGAGTCAAAGTCGGTCCCTACTACACCAATACCCGCGAAGGCCTGCGCGTAGCCCAACGCGTCCTCGACCGACAGAAAAAGGACATGAAGCAGATCGTCATGATCACCGACGGCAAACCATCGGCGCTAACACTGCCCGACGGACGCATCTACAAGAACGCCTTCGGCCTCGATCCGCTCGTCGTCAGCGAAACACTCGAAGAAGTCTCCCACTGCAAGCGCTCCGGCATCATGATCAACACCTTCATGCTCGCCTCCGACTTCGGCCTGGTCCAGTTCGTGCAGAAGGTAACGCAGATGTGCCGTGGCAAAGCCTACTTCACCACCCCCCACAACCTCGGCGAATACCTGCTGATGGACTACATGCAACGCAAGATGAAAACGATCCACTAGATTCAACTGCAGATAGCAGCAACAATCATTCTGAGCAACCCGCTGTCATCCCCAATACGCTGTCATCCTGACGCTGACTCTGACGACAGCGAAGAGGAAGTGGAAGGATCTGCTTGTTGTGGGCAGCAGCACGAAAACGGGTGGGCCAAACGAAGCCGTTTGTTCTATCGACCTCAGGCACGGAGCGAGGCAAAGAAGCGAAGGCAACCCGCGATTGTGTTACCCCGCATAGCCGAGTCGCTGCTGCAGACTCCCAGCCAGCTCTGCCACCGTCTTCAGCTTCGCCAACAACTCCGGCGAAAGCGAAGGCTCGCTCAGCGCAAGCTGCGAATGCAGAATCAGCCCGGTGACCGTATCGCGCAGCTCGCTCTCCACCGCAACTGCGGCCGCGCGCATAGCCAGCGACTGCTCCTGCTCGCGACGCGCCAGCACCGCGCGCACTTCACGCACCAGCCGCGCGGTTCCCGAAATCGCAAAGTTGATCTGCAGCGGAACAGCGAGCCCCGCATGCTTCCACAGCAGTTCCGCGCCCTCAGGATCAGACTCGGCAATCGCGTCATCGACGACCACGATCGTGTATTCACGGCGGCGAAGCAGCGCCAGACCTTCCCTGCGGGTGGCCACGATCTCGACCGAAAACCCAAGCTGGTTGGCCAGCACAGCGGCGCAGTTCTCCGCGCCAAGAATCGCAGTAATCATCAACATGCTTTGCATAAAAATTTCCCTTCAGCATTCGGTTCGATATCGGAAAATTCGCCGCCAGGCTAAGCCTCGCCCAGCCCGTATTCCTTGAGCTTGCGATACATCGTCGTCTTGCCAATGCCGAGCAGCTTCGCCGCGGCCAGTTTGTCGCCCTGCAGTTCCCTCAGGGCTGCAAGAATCGCCTCCTTCTCCATTTCAGCCAAGGACGTGATCGACCGCGCAGCCAGCGAAGTATCGTTCGCCGCCGGAGGCTGGGTCATCTTCGGCCGCTTGGCGGAGTAGTACTCGATAATCGGCGAGGAAGAATCACCCAGTTGCAGCACCGTGCCAGAGCAGTAGGCACAGGCGCGGTCAATCGTGTGTTCCAGTTCGCGCACATTGCCCGGCCACTCATAGTCCATCAGCACGCGCAGCATCTCGTCGCTCACGCCAAAGCTCTTGCCGTACTCGCGGTTCTTGCGATCGAGAAAATGCGCAATCAGCAACGGAATATCGTCGCGCCGCTGCCGCAGAGTTGGCAGCCGCAGGTTGACGACATTCAGACGGTAATACAGGTCCTTGCGGAAGCGCCCCTGCTCAACCATCTCCGTCAGGTTGCGATTAGTCGCCGCAAGAATGCGCACGTTGATGGGCACCCGATGCGTCGCGCCCACCGGCCGCACTTCCTTTTCCTGCAACGCGCGCAGAAGTTTCGCCTGCAGGTCGAGTGGCAACTCGCCAATCTCGTCCAGAAACACCGTCCCGCCTTCGGCCGAGACCAGCAAGCCATCCTTCGATCGCACCGCGCCGGTGAAAGCGCCCTTGACATAGCCAAACAGCTCACTCTCAACCAGAGTCGGAACCAGGGAGCTGCAATCGACGGGAATAAACGGCTTCGTCGCGTTCGGGCCATTCGCATGGATCGCCCGCGCGATCATCTCCTTGCCCGTCCCACTCTCCCCCAGTATCAGCACCGGATGCGCGGTAAACGCAACCTTGGAAAGAATGCGATAGATCTTATCCATCTCCGCGCTGCGTCCGATGATGTTTGCAAGCCCCTGCTGCGTGCGCAGCTTATCGCGCAGCCGTCGGCTGGCCAGATCGAGCGTCCGCCGCTCCGACGCGCGTTCGAGCACCGTCGCCAGCTCGTCCAGCGCGAACGGCTTGGTGAGATAGTCGGTCGCTCCCGTGCGCATCGCTTCCACCGCCGACGTCACGGTAGCGAAGGCAGTCATCACGATGATCGCCGTCTCCGGATGCAGCGTCTTGATCTCATCCAGCAGCTCGAGCCCCGGCGCACCGGGCCCTTTCAGGTCCAGCAGGATGATGTCGATGCTGTTGCCCCGCAGCAATTCTCTCGCGGCCGCGACACCGGCAACACCATGTGAAAGAAATCCATGTTTCAAGGCGATTTCGCAGCAGGCATCACGCACCGCCGCGTCTTCGTCCACAACGAGAACACTCATCCGTGCCGATTGCTCGGACGCCGAACGTTCCCCGGTCTGAGGATAGGCAGAAATATTCATAAGTGGAGCAGTGGTTAGCATTCTAAGTTTGCCCTTTCTGGAAAGTCAGCAATAAAGCCGCTGTTTGCCTGTGCACGATGAATCAGAGGTAACTCCACCTCAAAGCGCGCACCGCCACCCGAATGAGCAGTGGTTGCACGCACCCTCCCCCGGCAGCTTCCGCCAGCCTGCGCACAATGCTCAACCCCAAACCGCGATTGGCTTCGTTCCGCTTTTTCGTGGTGAAACCAGCATCGAAGATTCGTCCGATCTGATCCCGCGGAACTCCAGGCCCCGAGTCCTGCACGCAGAAAAGCACGGTCCCCGACGGAAGCTCGCCATCCAAAAAGCTGCCGCCGTCGCCCTGCTGCACGGTGACGCGAATGCGTCCTCCCTGCGGCATGGCTTCGGCGGCATTGCGCGTAAGGTTGATGAGGATGCGGGTCAAGTCTTCGTGCGAAAGTCGAACGCCACCGAAGCAGCTCAGGCACTCCATCTCAAGGTGGATCTTCGGTCCCGCCAGCGCAGCCAACGGTCTCTCAAGCTGCTGCACAGCCGCAGCCAGGTCATCGATCGGAGACGAAAACACCGACGCCTTCTCCGCGCCTCTCGCCTGCGGCACATCAGAGGCAGTGAAAGCCGTCAGTTGCTCCACCAGAACACAACTCGTCGAGGCAACCGCGCGCAGTTCCTTTGCGAAATCCTGATGCCCTTCGGACAGCACGCCGGGTTGAGCCAGCAGATCGCAGCAAAGTTCCAGAGCAGCCGCTACATTGCGGGCATCATGCGCAATCGCACGAAGCGTCTCGCTACTCGTGACGTCAGGTCCTCGCCTCATCGCCGCCGATTTTCGCGCGAACGAAGTGCGCCGCACGCCAGAACGATGGGGACCGGATTTCACCAGGGTCAGCAAGTTGAGTGTTCTCCGACAACAAAATGTTGTTGTCGACTCTATATACACGTGCCGTGCCAAAGTGGGAGAAATCCCGTAACTCATTGATTCCCGCTATGCCAGCCCTCTCTCGATGAGCGGAAAGCCTTGCTCAGGGCAGCCTCAGAACATTCCCAAAACGGAACCATCGCCTTGGGCGTTCCCTGCAAATCATTGATTCTGCTCGGATTGCCGAGCCATTCCCATTCCGGAACCAACCATCTCCATTCCCGAATTGGAACCGACTCCACGCCCACCTCAAGCCTTGCTTACAATGAAGCGATGCCCGACCAGTTAAAAACCTTCTTCCGCTCCGCCGACCGCGCGCCCGATGCGCTCCGCCCCGTCCGCCTCACTCCGCACTACGTTGCCGCCGCCGAGGGCTCCGTCCTCATCGAGCTTGGCAACACTCGCGTCCTCTGCAACGCCACCATTGAACAAGGAGTGCCCGCATGGCTGCGCAACAGCGGCCGCGGCTGGGTCACCGCCGAATACGGCATGCTTCCCCGCGCCACGCTCACCCGCACCCCACGCGAATCGGAACGTGGGAAGGTTGGAGGCCGCACGCACGAGATCCAGCGCCTCATCGGCCGCTCGCTGCGCGCAGTAGTCGACATGAAAGCTCTCGGCGAGCGCATGGTCATCCTCGACTGCGACGTCCTCCAGGCCGACGGAGGTACGCGCACCGCGGCCATCACCGGAGCCTGCGCCGCCCTAGCCATCGCCCTCAACCGCATGGTGAAAACTGGCGCCTTACCGAAATCTCCACTGCAGCAACTCGTGGCCGCCACCAGCGTCGGCGTCGTCGAAGACACAGTGCTCCTCGACCTCGCCTACGAAGAAGACTCTCAGGCCGAGGTCGACATGAATGTCGTCATGACCGAAGACGGCGGCCTCGTAGAAGTGCAGGCGACAGCCGAGAAGACACCCTTCGCCCGCACCCGCATGCTCGAAATGATGGACTATGCCGCCCGCGGCATCGAACAGCTTCTCGAAGCGCAAAAAAATCTGCTGAAAGAAGCTCTTTGACGGGCCTGACTTGAAGACGATCTCTAGTGTTTATGCACGCCGAGAAGTGAAGTAATCGCCGCCAGCAGACCGGATACAGCACCCAGCACAGCGACTGCCGACGCGATGACTTCCTTGTAGCGTACGTACCAGGGGGAGAGCCGTTGCGTCAGCTTCTCCGAGAGCGTAACCACATTCATCAGGGCAGATTGCCTGTCTTTCGCTTCGGTGGCGCGTCCGTACTCCTGGAGCATCAGCGCGACGGTGCCTGCCAGAATCTGCTCATCGAGCCCGCGCAGCCTCGCCACCAGTTCATCCAGTTGCAGCGCGATCGTCGCCGTCAGATCGACGCGGGCCTTTGCCCCAAGAGCCAGATCGTATGCCTGCTCCTTCGCACCGGAGTTTCTGCCCAGCCACTTCCGCAGCCACAACCCGCCTGCAATACTGGCCAGCATCAAGAGAAGCCCGCCAACAAATATGAAGCCGCGAACACGCGTAGGAAACGGAAAGAATACGAAAACTGCTGCGACGACTGCCGCTCCAGGAATAATCAGCCAAACCAACTTGCGGCTCGCAACTTTCGCGACAGGAGTCGATGGCCTGACAACCATCTCATCCTTCATCCCCTTGATCTGCGGAAACCCTGCCGTGCCGGCCCCAGTCGATGCAGCCTCTACATGAGGAGCTTGCAAGCGCTCTAATTCTTCGATAACACCCCGGATCGACGGCCGTTCCTCCGGTTTGCGGCGAAGGCAGCAGCGAATAAGCTTTGCCAGCTCCGGCTGTATGCCTTCTGCTTCCCCCTCAGGCAGCTCCTCTTCAAGAATGGCACGGAAGAGCGACATCGCCTCGCCAGCCCTACTCCGCGGCACATTCCCGGTGAGCATCTCGAACAGGAGTAGCCCCAGCCCATAAACATCGGTCGCTGGCGTCTGTGCTTCCCCTCGGAGTTGCTCGGGTGACATGTAACGCGGTGTCCCGAAGACGGCACCAATCTGGGTATGTCCACCGGAAAGACGTCCCGCAACGCCAAAGTCCAGAATTTTCGGATTTCTGTATTGCGGGGCAGACGGCCATCCGGGGATCAGCACGTTGGATGGCTTAAGGTCGCGGTGCAGCATGCCCTCGCTGTGGACATATGCAAGTGTCTCCGCGATCCCTCGAGCAACTTGCAGCGACGCGCTCGTCCCTAACTGGCCGGCACGATCAAGAATCTCACCCAGATCCTTGCCCTCAACCCACTCCGTTACAGAATATGTTTGACCGGGGCGAAATACGGCATCCAGTGCCCTGACAATATTGGGATGTTCCAGTCGCCTGCCAAGGGCAATCTCTTTACGAAAGAGCTCAATCGCCTCAGGATCATCCGCGCTGACCAGCTTGACGACCACCGATCGATGCAGAACTTCGTCCTCGGCAAGAAACGTCGTGGCGAACGCACCCCGCCCCAGCACCGAGCGCAGGACATACCGGTCCGACAGCGTAGTTCCAAGGAACCGGGAGTCTCCCGAAGGCGTCTGCCCCGCGGCCATATCCGCAAATCTAGCACAGAGCACTCGGCCCAGACTGCCCATGGTGTGCGTCGTCTACGTGAAGGGTTATCAGGGCTCGCTCACTCCTTCGCTCACCAGACGCAAGCGCTCATTTTCCCGCACTACCGCTTTGCTTCGCCCTTTCAATAAATCCTGAAGAGTGATGATGCCATCAATACGCCGCGTATCTCGATCCACGACCGGAAGACTCGCCAGACCTTCTGTAGCCATTAACTCTGCAGCGCTGCGGCAAGTGCCATCGGCATAAATAAAAGACTCCGGCAGCAGATCACCCTCAACCAGCACAACGTGCTGAGCAACCGGCGACATCAAATCCCTGACCATCACCGTCTCTAGCGGATCGACGCCATACTCGCGCGTGAGGTGATATCCGCGGCGGCTCAATTTCTCCGTGAGAATCGAACGAGGCATAAGCAGAGCAGTCACAAGATACGCAGCGACGCAGCCCAGCGTGAGCGGCAGCAGAGCAGGCAGACAATGCGTCACCTCCAGACTGAAGAGAATTGCTGTCATGGGCACGCCCAGCGAACCCGCCAGCATCGCGCCCATCCCCATAAGCGCCCAGAATGCCTGCATCTCAGCAGAAGCGTGACTCATGTGTCCCGCAAGCGCGCCCACCGCGCCGCCGATCATCAGCAGCGGCGCCAGAACGCCGCCCGAAGTCCCCGACCCCAGCGACGAAGCCCACATCAGCGACTTAGCAAACAGAATCCCCAGGATCAGCGCCATCGGCGCATTGCCGCGCAGCAGTTCAGCAATGTTGTCATAGCCCACGCCCAACCCGCGCGGAAAGAACAGCCCGCCTACGCCCACGCCGATGCCGCCAATCGCAGGCCACCACATCCAGTGCACCGGCAGCCGCTCGAACATATCCTCAAACGAATACATCATGCGGCTCATGCCCGCAGCAAAAAGACCAACGACTGCACCTAACAGCAAACAGCCAACAGCAACTGGAGCCCGCTCCACACCGCCAATGGCAGGCATGGCAAACAGCGGCCCGTGGCCGAGAATGTATCCGCGCAGAATACCCGCCGTAGCGCTGGCTATCGCCACAGGCACCAGGCTTCGCGGTCTCAGCTCAAAGAGCAGCAGCTCCACAGCCAGCAATACCGCTGCAACCGGAGTCGCAAAAGTAGCCGACATTCCCGCAGCGGCTCCCGCCACAAGAAGCGTCGTACGCTCCGCATCGGTGAGCCGAATCCACTGCGCAATCAGCGACCCAAAGGCTCCGCCGGTCATGATGATCGGACCTTCCGCGCCAAACGGTCCACCCGAGCCGATCGCAATCGCCGCAGAAATCGGCTTCAACAGCGCAATCTTCGGAGCAACACGTGCCCGGTTCAGCAGAATCGCTTCGATCGCCTCCGGAATCCCATGCCCGCGAATCTTGTCCGAACCGAAGCGCGCCATCAGCCCAACCAGAACTCCGCCCACCACCGGAACAACGACCATCCAGGGGCCGAGCGGGCTACCCGCCGGAGAAACCGCCACCATGCTGAACCGGTGATAGTAGAAAAGATTGGTCGAAAGGGCGATCAGCCGAAGAAGCGCCGCTGCAAGCAGCGTGGCGCCCGTGCCGATCACCAAAGCAATAGCCGACAGCAGCCATACCCGCCCATCGACAGTAAAATCACGCAGAACCGAAGATTCAGCTTTCATTGTCGTCCCGTTCTTTATTCAGCCCCGTGAGTGTTCGCATGAGTCGTGGCGCAAGCTCGTTCAATTCGCGCGCATGGTCAACCGAGAGTGTATGCAGCATCTCTCTGCCCTTGCGCGTCACCTCCAGATGCACGTAGCGGCGATCTACCGTATCCTGCCTGCGCGCAATCAGTCCTGACTCTTCGCAGCGATTGCACAACTCCACCGCGGTATTGTGGCGAAGGCCGAGACGCTCTGCCACCCAACCTACCGTCGCAACCGCTCCCTGCGGCGCGCCGGCAATCTGCAACAGTAGTTGGTGTTGCTGCGGTTGCAGCCCCGACCGCAATGCTGCTTCCTCGCTGAACAGCAAAAACAGCCGCAGGCGGTAGCGAAATTCCGCCAACAGCCGCAGCCTGTCCATCGAGACAGCGATGCTCGCACTCTTCATAAATAAATTATATCGTAATACGATACAATTTACTATCTTTGAAAAAGTCTCAAACAGAAGGCTCGCTCAAGCTTCAATCGCACTCACGTTTGCTATCAGAATGACTCCCCTCAACGCGGTAGCTTAGGAGCGTCTTTGCAGGAAAAATTGAGATGGTGTGCGAAGTGCACCGAGCCGGAGGCCGCATTCAGTGGC
Organism: uncultured Acidobacteriaceae bacterium; assembly: GCA_963833015.1. GTDB lineage: Bacteria > Acidobacteriota > Terriglobia > Terriglobales > Acidobacteriaceae > Alloacidobacterium. The sequence goes on from CAWHWJ010000009.1 coordinate 57,948, forward strand.
AGGAGCCATCATCATGGAACTGGCCGCTCGCCGCCATCGCTGCTAACGAGTGCGCACAGTTCAGGATCTTCTTGTCCAGCGGATCATTCTCCAGTGCATCCGGAGCAATATAGGTCATGTTCTTTCGCGCTGACACCATCTTGTCGCTCAACTGCTGCATGTGATCGAGTTCCTTCGAAATCAGCTGCGCAGCATTGCGATCCGATTCAGTGGACGCGGCAACCGATGCTTGCCGGACGCTCGACATCGCCGCACCTCGATAGGGGCTCATCCAATCCTTGTTCGTCGGAAACCCATATCGAACAGCGTTCTGCAGCGCAACGCGCCATTCCCGGATCTCGGACATCGCTTCAATCCCTGCACTTAAAAAGTCTTTTGAGAATCCCTGCCCTCCGGTCTGGCTTGCCGGGGAGCCGTGCAGTGTTAACGTGATCTGATTTCCGCTGAAACTCAGAGAACCATTCGTGAGACTTGCCAGGGCTTCAATCTCAACACACGACTTGCCGTTCGCCTCGATCACCGGGGCTTGTCCGGTGTGGCCATCTATGACAAGGATTCTCTGCTGGGGGTATGCGATTCCCGTCGCAACCACAAACATCATGCAAATCGGTTTTGAGGAGAATAATTTTCTTCGCATAATCTGGCTCCTATCAAATACTCATTCAAGAAGGAGCCTCATGTTAACCTTCAGCGGAGCCGGAAGTTAACAGGTAAAAATGCCAGTCTCGTATGACAGCGGCAGCTTAGAAACGAGCCAGCTACAGCAATCCGGAACCAAAAGCGCGCAACCCCATAAGGAATGAAGAATTCAGCAAAAGATAGGGGGTCAACTCAGGTACGCATACAGCATCACCTGGACGCCAATCGCAATCACCAGCACAATGCTATGCCGCAACGTGAACCGGAAGAGCCTCGACTGATCCGCAACCGACATGCCCGTCGCCGCCGTCGCCACCGCAATCGTCTGTAGACTGATCATCTTGCCGATCACGCCGCCCACTGAATTCGCTGACGCCATCAGCACGGGATGAAATCCCAACCGGTTGGCGGTTAGCACCTGCAGGCTTCCAAAGAGCGCATTCGCGGAGGTGTCTGATCCGGTAAGGAAGACTCCAAGCCAGCCCAGCAGAGGACTGAAGAAGGGAAAAAGCCGACCCGAAGCCGCAAAGGTGAGCCCCAGCGTAGCCGTCGCTCCGCAATAGTTCATCACAAAGGCCATCGCAACAACCGCCGCAACGGTAACGGTGGGCAGAAAAAGCTGCCTGCATACCGACAGCAGGATGCGCGCAAACGTTCGCGGCGGCATCCGCAGCAATAGAACAGTACTCAGCGTTGCCAGCATGCACGCGGTCCCGGAAGCGGAGAGCCAGTTCATCTGGTAGACGGCCGCATACAGCGCAGGTTTCGCCACCACCGGCGGCATCCGCTGAATCGCGTTGTGCAGCGATGGCCACGGAGGACTCGTCGTAACCGAATTCAGCAGCGCCTGAAAGGGCTTAAAGCCCCACAGCAGCACGAACACCACCAGCAGTCCGTAAGGCATCCACGCGTTCAGAACCTCGCGCGTGCTGTATGACTTCTTGCTCTCGGTCGCATGCGCTTCATGCAGATCGACAAACGCTGCAGCGTCCGCATGCCCTGCCTCCAGCAGTCGGCGCGGCCGCCAGAACCGCAGCAGAACAATCAGAGCGCCCAGTGTGACCAGGGCACTAAGAATATCCGTCAATTGGGCCCCGACATAATTCGACAGCAGAAACTGCGACGTCGCATAAACGCCGCCGGCAACCAGCACACCTGGCCAGACCTCGAGCATGCCGTTCCACCCAACCATCGTGGCAACCAGGTATCCCGGAATAATCAGCGACAGCGGAGCGCAGAGACGACCAACAACCGCGCTTAGCGAATCCACCGGCAAGCCAGTAATCCCGGCCAGCGTAATCACCGGTATGCCAATCGAACCAAATGCAACCGGACAAGTATTCGCCAGCAGGCAAACCGCCGCTGCATAAAAGGGTGAGAATCCCAGCCCCACCAGCATCGCTGCCGCCACAGCCACCGGAGTTCCAAAACCTGTCGCGCCCTCAACAAACGCGCCGAAGGCAAACGCAATCAAGATGGCTTGCAACCGCAGGTCAGTCGTCAGCGATCCCAGCGAAGCGTGGACGATCTTGAACCGCCCAGCCTCCGACGTCACCTGATAAAGAACAATCGCCCAGAAGACAATCCACGAGATTGGAAACAATCCGAACGCCGCGCCATACGTCGCAGCGCTGAAGGTCAGCAAAGGAGGCATCCTGTAGCCCCCAAGAGCCAGAACCAGCGCAATCCCTAGTCCCGACAGAGCCGCGATCCACGCTGGCCTGCGCCAGACGCCAAGCAAAAACAAGAGCGTCAATATTGGTATGCCCGCAATGACTGCGGAAACAGCCTGCCCCTGCCCGAACAGCGTGTAGGTCTGCGGCCACGGCGCATTCATCGAGGGGTATTTTCCTCAGCGACTACCGCAACACAACCAGATTCACACGTAGTTTGCGACATCAGTCTCATGACAAACGCTGTCTGAGACAATTTAGCAGCAACGTAGCGCCAGTACTCCACGATTGACCAAGTCAGCCTGGTCTAATCGCGTGGCACATCCGGCAGCGGACCCAGGATGTCAATGCCATACCTCTTGCAAAGCATCATCAGCCTTTCCAGATCCACCTCTTTGGGGGAGGGCAATACTCTCTCAGTCGCCGGTTCGCTCATTTGCTCCATCATTCCAACGAACTCGGTTCCGGGCGACGCCAGAATTAACGTCGTCGCCGGAGCCGAACCATCCACGCGAACGCCGTGCGGAATCCCGCGAGGCAGGAAAATGTCGCCGCCGCGGCCCACGACATGTTTCTTCCCATCGCAAAAAAATGTGTACTCACCGTCCAACACGTAGAAGGCTTCGTCCTCGTTGTGGTGAAGGTGGTACGGCGTAGCAAATCCACCCGGTGCGACATGATGCACCACCGAGAAAGAGCCGCCCGTCGATTCGGCGGTGGCCTTGACGGTACACAGCGTGTTGAGGAACCAGTAAGCAGGACCCTCGTCCGCAGATATCATTCGCGGTTCGAGTTCTGTGCTCACAGAAGATTCATCCAGCAAGTCAATCATTGCCGTACTGCCTGCCACTCGGCGTGCCGGCCGCGAATTCCATAAAGTCCCGTAATCTGATTTCCCTCGATCTGCCCGCGGAACGTAAGCACCGTGCGAGTCTTCGTGCTGAATTCGATATGATGCCCATTCACGAAACCCTCAATCCCGCCTGACTGATTGGGCCCCCTGAAATGTCCCGTGAGTTGATTGCCGTTTTGGTTGATATGAACGAATTTCGTGACCATTTCGCCGTTATCAATATTCCGCGAGTAAATCGTCCAGCTGCCTTGCACATAGTCGGGTGGCTGCTGTGCCCCGGCACTGCCGCACACAACCAGCATCAAAAAGGCGAACAGCACCGCCAGCGACTTTGAATACCAAGTCCTCATAACCTGCTCCTTGAATTAATCCGAGATAAGCTTTTCGGACGATCCTGAATTCCGGTCAGCGCGGGCTTCAACGACCTCTCCCCGAAGCCACATCTGGAAGAGTCACCGCGGTAGCGATGCCTGAATCATCCGTCTATAGATACACAGCGTAGATGCCTTCCTGGAAGGAAACAATGAGTGTTACTACACAGCAGGATGTGTGGTTCCACACGATTGCAGGTCATCCCTGACGTCCCCGCAGCGTGAAACCGGGTGGTGGATCAATTTGATCTGTGTGTGAAGTTACCGATAACCGGACTTTTCAGGAGTTCGGAGTAAATTTCCGAAAAGCCGGTGGAATTGCAGCCAGAGCTACCCGCGACAGAAGCAAGGGACAACACATTGGGCTACGATTGGTGTACAAAAGCATCTATGAGCCCGGCTCGAACATACCGACGACTGGTGAAGCTGCTGATGGTTGGGCTGCTTCAGCAAATGCTTTTTGCCCAGGCTGCTCCTCACGAAATCTCGACACGCAACGGCGTCTATACAGCGGAGCAGGCGCAGCAAGGCAAGGCCATTTATCAGACTCAGTGCGCTGTGTGTCACTTAGACGCGCTTGATGGACAGGGGCGGAATTCTCCGCTGGCAGGCGCGGCGTTTCTGAACAATTGGACCGGGCAGACGGTAGCCGACTTGTTTATGAAGACCATTGTCATGATGCCGTCGGCGGATCCGGGAACGCTGTCGCCGAAGGACACAGCCGCGGTCATCGCCTACATTCTGAGCGCGAACAATTTTCCGTCCGGAAAGACCGAGCTGCCAAGCGATCCGCAATCGCTCGAAATGATTCACATCGATAAGCCCTAAGATGCAAACGAGTACTATAGCTAACAACGCATGAATCGACGCGAGCTGCTTCGTAATTCGTTACTGGCCATGGGAGTCGTGGCGGTCAACCGGCGTGCGGGAGCGCGCATCTTCCCCGCGGGAGAAGATGCTTTTCTCGAACTGGAAAGGCCCGGCTGGACGCCTGTCTTCCTCAATGAGCAACAGAATGAAACTTTGATCGTGCTGAGCGAAGCGATCATTCCCGCCACAGACACGCCCGGCGCGAAAGCCGCGCTCGTGAACCGCTTCCTCGATCTGGTGATCTCGGCTGAACCGGCAACGATCCAGAAGGAGTTCCTCGACTCGCTGGCGTGGTTTGACGCGGCGGCGACCGAGCGATCCAAGACGACGTTCGACAAACTGACGGCCGAAGAAAGGACAGACCTTCTGAACCTGGTAGCGTGGCCGCATTCGCGGTCCTCATGGGGCCAGACGGAAACCGTGTACCCCGGCTTTCAGCACTTCAGCCAGCTTAAGCTCTGGATTGCCAGCGCGTACTACAGCTCTCCAATCGGGCTAAAGGAGCAGGGCTGGGATGGATGGGCAGCGCGCGGTACATTTAACGGCTGCGAGCATCAGCCAGACGACCACAAGGACGCTAAATAAAACGGGAGATCGCGCAGAGTGATGTTTTTTGAAGACCCGCTGACTCGCACCTATGACGCAATCGTAGTGGGCTCGGGCGCAACCGGAGGATGGGCGGCGAAGCAGCTGGCCGAAGCAGGTCTCCAGGTAGCGCTGCTCGAAGCTGGACGCAATGTTTCGCCCCGCGAGTTCACCGAGCACAAGCCCGTCTTTCAGCTGAAGTATCGCGATATGTCCGGCGCAGGAGACTGGCGCAAGCGGCGGCCCGTCCAAGTGCAATGTTATGCATGCACCGAGTACAACTACGACTGGTTCGTCGATGACGTCGAGAATCCATACAGCACACCTGAAGGAAAGCCGTTCACCTGGCAGCGCATGCGGATTGTCGGCGGACGAACACTGTGCTGGGGCCGCCAGAGCTACCGGCTGAGCGATCTCGACTTCAAGGCAGCAAGCCTCGACGGCTACGGCCAGGACTGGCCCATCTCCTATAAAGACATGGCTCCTTATTACGACCGGGTCGAGGAGTATGTTGGCATCAGCGGCGCGGCCGAAGGCAATGACGCGCTTCCTGATGGGCATTTTCTGCCTCCCATGAAGATGACGTGCGGCGAAGTCCACTTCCGCGAGACCGTTGCGAAACAATTCGGGCGAACGGTCACCATCGGTCGCACAGCCATCCTTACAGACACGCACAATGGCCGCTCTGCCTGCCACTACTGCGGTACGTGCGAGCGCGGCTGCATTTCCTTTTCGTATTTCAGCAGTCCTTTCACCACCGTGAAAGACGCACTCAAAACCGGCAAATGCACGCTGCTGACAAATGCCATTGCCGCGCAGATCGAGATGGATCCGGCGACAAATCTTGCAAAGGGCGTGATCTTTGTCGACGGCACCACGAAGCAGACAAAAACGGTTCGCGGCAAGACCGTGATCCTGTGCGCGCAGGCGCTCGAATCGACTCGCATTCTGTTGAACTCGACCAGTGGCAGCCACACAGAGGGGCTGGGCAATTCGAGCGGTCTTCTCGGCAAGGGGCTCATGGACCACGCGACCGGCGCCGGGGCTGGCGGAGATCTGCCGCAATTCAAGGACGCTCCCGATGCGTACAGCGCACCGCACCGCGCCAACGGCATCTACATCATCCGCTACCGCAACACCTCGAAAGCAACGCGGCAGCCGAACTTCATTCGCGGTTATGGATTTCAGGGCGGAGCGGGTGCAGAATTCGACTTCGAGGCAGAAGGATTTGGAGCCGCCTACAAGCAGGCGGTGAAGGCAGGCAAATACAGAATCGAGGTCGGAGGTTTTGCGGAGTCGCTGGCGCGCGATGACAACTTTGTCTCCATCGATCCAAACTTGAAGGATGCCTGGGGCATTCCTGCGCTCCACATCTCCATGACCCATGGAGAAAATGAACAGGCGCTGATTGACGACGCAGCCGCGACCGCCGCGGAAATGCTGGAAGCGGCCGGAGCCACGAACATCCGGATCTCGTCAAAGGTCGCCGAGCCGGGCATGGCCATCCATGAGCTTGGAACCGCGCGCATGGGGAATAATCCGAAGACCTCCGTGACCGACCAGTACTGCCAGTTGCACGATGTGAAGAATGTGTTTGCTATGGATGGCGCCTGCTTTGTTTCATCCGGATGCCAGAATCCAACGCTCACAATGATGGCCATCACAGTGCGGGCCTGCGATCGCTTGATTGACCGATTCAAGAAGCACGAGATCTGATTCGCGCTTCCACTGCGTGAACCCGGCAACCATCTCCAAATCCGCCAGCCTGAGTTAGAATCATCGGTGAAACGTAATCCGCAATTTCTTGAAATCCCATACTGAACCGAAAGAGCAGGAGAATTACGATGTCCACGAAACTCACCCCCGGAAAACTGGCCGGATTGAAATCAGTCTCTGATGAGCGCGGTGTCATCGCCGCAGCCGCCATGGACCAGCGCGGCTCGCTGAAGAAATCGCTGGCAAAGGAAAAGGGCGTTGCCGAAATGCCTGATTCGGCGCTCGAAGAATTCAAGATCCTCGTCACCTCCGTGCTGACAAAGCACGCCTCTGCGATCCTGCTCGATCCCGAGTACGGCCTGCCAGCCTCAAAGCAACGCAATGGCAAGGGCCTTCTGCTCGCCTATGAAAAGACTGGCTACGATGCCGCGACACCCGGTCGCCTGCCCGATCTGCTCGACGTCTGGTCAGTGCGCCGCCTCAAGGAAGCTGGCGCGGATTGCATCAAGATCCTGCTCTACTACACGCCTTTCGAAAAGTCCCACATCAACGACCTCAAGCACGCATGGGTCGAGCGCATCGGCGATGAATGCCGCGCACACGACATCCCCTTCTTCCTCGAAACTGTCGGCTACGCTGTGCATGGCGAAGATGAAAAGGGCATCGACTATGCAAAGCGCAAGCCCGATGTAGTGACCGGCTCAATGGAAGAGTTCGGCAAAGAGCGCTACGGCGTGGACGTGCTGAAAGTCGAAGTCCCCATTCAAATGGAATTCGTCGCTGGAACCCGCGCCTTCAAGGGCGATGCGGCCTACACGCGCGCCGAAGCCCTCGAGCACTTCCGCATCGCGGCTTCCTCCACGCACAAGCCATTCATCTATCTCTCGGCTGGTGTCTCCAACCCGGTCTTCATCGAAACGCTGGAACTGGCCGTTGAAAGCGGCACCACCTTCAACGGCGTCCTTTGCGGCCGCGCAACCTGGAAGGATGGCATCACCGTCTACGCCAAGCAGGGCGCGAAGGCATTCGAAGATTGGCTCAACACCGAAGGTGTGAAAAACATCGAGAACGTCAACACCGCGCTCAAGGGAGCACACTCCTGGTATGACAAAGTAGATGTGAAAGCAGAAGCGCTGGTCTAAACGAAATCCCGTCGGAAAAGAAACGCCGCGATCAAAAAGTCGCGGCGTTTTCTTTGTGCCCGTTGGCAGAAATAACCCGCAGCCGCTGTCCACACCTGAGATTCAGAGCCGCAAAAGCTGCGCAATTCGGGTAATTTGTACGATTTTGTGTGCATTATTCCGCAATCTTTACTCGCCTGGAGGTCTATGGACCTAAGAAATACAGCATGGTTACCATAGTTTACCTATTTGCTTTCAATGATTTAAATCGAAAGTAAGGCATTAATAAAATCTAAAATAATTAGGCAACTCTGGCGCAAGATTTGCACTCCTAATAATCAACATTTAGAGGCAACTTCAAATTAGTACCTCACGTTAAGCATCACTCTAGAACTGTCCGCTCTGCGGACCCTCAGTCACACTACCCTTTGGCTACCCATCCCTACTGCCTCTGAAGCGGGCCCGCTGGAAAGCGGGCCCACATGCTTTTAGCGCCCAGCTTCCTCGCTACAATGAAAGCGCATGAGTTCCATTCGTGAAGGCCGAGCCTCCAGCCTGAATCTGGGAAACAACAAAGACCGCAAGAGACAGCCTCGCGCAAGCAAAGCTCGGCTCGTGGTCGTCCGGGTTCCCGAGTGGACTGACCTGCGCTGGCTCATGCACGGCTTCAGCACACGCTCCGGAGGTAGGACCACCGTCTACCGCCCCGCTCAGCGCGCTGGCGAACTCAATCTAGGTTTCACGGCTACCGACCTGAAAGAAACCGTTCTCGCCAACCGCAGGCTCTTCGTCACAGCAGTAACAAAAACTTCCACCACACCACTGGTGACGCTCCAGCAAATTCATTCATCCATTGTGCAGTTGGTCGGCAAAGCCGACGCCGGAGAGCAGGCCACTCACAAAGCCGACGGCATGATGACCAATGAGCCCGGCATCCTGCTTGGCATTCAGACTGCCGACTGCATCCCGGTCCTCGTCGCTGACAGAAAAAAGCGTGCCGTAGCCGCCTTCCACGCCGGATGGCGCGGAACGCTGAAGCGGATTGTCGAAAGCGGAGTAGGACGCATGCGCCTCGAGTTCGGCAGCCGCCCGGAAGACTTGATCGCAGCCATCGGCCCCGGCATCGGAGCCTGCTGTTACGCCGTCGGAGAAGAAGTGCGAATGGAATTCGAATCGCAATTCATCTACGCGTCCGAACTATTCTCCGAGGTGTTCGACTCGAACCCCATCAAAGAAAAATATCCGCTGCTCTTTATGACCGCACGCGCACCCGGCCATAGCAACATCGGACCCGGGCTACATCTCGATCTGGTGGAAGCCAACCGCCGCCAGCTGCTCGATGCCGGCCTCAAGCCAGGCAATATCTTCATCCAGGGCGACTGCACCAGCTGCCGCACCGATCGCTATTTCTCGCATCGCGCCGATCACGGCTTCACTGGCCGCAGCCTGTCCGTAATAGGCATTCGCAAATAAGAAAAGGCATGGATGAATCCATGCCTCCCTGGCGAATCAGCGGAAACTTCAGGCCGAATGCGACTCAGGGTTAGTGGCTGGGGCCTCAGCTTTTGGATTGACTAAATCGCGTAATTCTTTGCTGGGCTTGAAGTAAGGAACGCGCTTGGCTGGAACTTCCACCTTCGCGCCTGTCTTGGGATTGCGGCCAATCCGGGGCTTGCGCTGCCGGATGCGAAAACTGCCAAATCCTCGTATCTCAATCTTGTCGCCTGTCTTGAGCGCGTGGATGACGGAATCGAAGATTGTATCCACGATCACTTCACCATCGCGCCGCGTCAGGTCGCCGAGTTGGGTCACTTCCTCCACCAAGTCTGCTTTGGTCATGGCAAGTTTAGCTCCGAAACTAGGTTACGCCTGTTAACCATAATAGATGCAACAAATTTAACCATTATCGCCAAAGAAAGTAGAACCCGGCATGTTTTTCCAGCAGCCGTTCCGGATTCGGCAACAGGTCATCCGCATCCGTAGTCACCAGATCCCACACGGAACGCCCTTTTCTGGCCGGTTTCACGACATTCGGCTCGCCGGAAATACCTACCTGTTTCGCTGTATCCAGCAGTGCATCGCGGAATCCGCCTTGTTTATCAATTAGATGCAGGGGCAATGCCTGCTCCCCCGTCCAGACCTGTCCGGTAGCCAGCGGCTGCAGCTTATCCGCGCCCATACCCCGCCCGGAAGCCACGTCGCGGATGAACTGTGCATGCATATTGTCGACAAGCCCCTGAAAATAGGCTTTCTCCTCTGGAGTCATCTCGCGTGTTGGCGATCCGGCATCCTTCAGCGAACCGGCCTTCAGGACTTCCGGCTTCAACTTGGCCCACTTCAGCAGATCCCCGTAGTTGGTCCACTCCATAATGACGCCGATTGAACCGACAATGCTGGCATCATTGGCATAAATCTTATTAGTTCCTGAAGCAATATAGTAGGCGCCGCTCGCCCCCACGCTCTCAATCGACGCTATGATGGGCTTCTTCTTCTGATCGCGAATGCGCCGTACTTCCTGATAAATCTCCTGCGAGGCAGCAGCCCCGCCGCCCGGCGAGTCGATATGCAGAATAATCGCCTTGATCGAATCATCCTGATCGAACTTACGCAGGTTGTCGACAGTCTTATCCGCAGCCAGAATCACGCCATCTACATCAATCACGCCAATGCTGTCGCCGAAGCTCGTATTCCCGCCCATCGACTGCACGGCAAAATAACCCAGCACACTCACAACTCCAACAAAGGCAACAAAAAGCCCGCCGCCTATCAAGACCCAGAACCATGCCGAACGGCGTTTTTCTTCTGTCATAGCGGCGAGTTTAGCACTTCCGGTACTGTAGCGTGGAAAGCGCGTGCGCGTTTATGTTGATTTCACGCACCGCATCACATATCAATCAACTCGATGCCTGAATCCGATCGCCGCAAACCATTTGCATTTTGCGAGCCGTATCGCTAGGGTTTCCTCGTGGTAAAAAGGCACTCATTTCGGCGATTCTTTTACACAAGGTTGATCTCATGACGAACGGCGTAGACCGTCGCACATTCCTCAAAGGCGCGGCCGCTTCGGCAGCCATCGCAGCGCCTTCCAGTGTGTCTGGCCAAAAATCGCCGCCGAGGCCGGAGCCACAACAGCCGAGCAGGAAGGCACAGCCCTCGACAGGACTATCGCAAAAGGGTCTCACCCGCATGAACGGCATCATGGCGGGTTACGTTGATAGCGGAGAAATCCCCGGACTCGTTACGCTCGTCAGCCGGCGCGGTCAGGTAGAGGTCAACACCGCTGGCTTACTGAAATTGGGCGAAAACACTCCCGTCCAGCGCGACACAATCTTTCGCATCGCGTCCATGACCAAGCCAATTACCGCAGCGGCAACCATGATCCTGGTCGAAGAATGTGCGCTGCGACTCGATGAGCCCGTCGACCGTCTTTTACCCGAACTGGCGAATCGCCGCGTCCTCAAACGGCCCGACGCAAGACTCGATGACACAGTACCCGCCAAGCGCCCCATCACCGTGCGCGATCTGCTGACTTTTCGCATGGGCTTCGGTTTGATGTTCACACCTCCCGACGCTCCGATCCTCAAAGCGGCGAATGAACTCCAGATCGGCATGGGAGCACCGATGCCGGCCTCCATTCCCGCTCCAGACGAGTGGATTCGCCGTCTGGGCACGCTGCCGCTCATGCGCCAACCCGGTGAAATGTGGATGTACAACACCCCGGCGGATGTTCTCGGTGTGCTCGTCGCCCGCGCATCCGGCCAGCCATTCGATGTCTTCCTGCGCGAGCGCATCTTTGGCCCACTCGGTATGAAGGACACGGATTTCAGCGTGCCTCAGGCAAAAATCAACCGGCTCGCCACCAGTTATTGGCTCAACCCGCAAAGCGGAAAGCTCGAAGTCTTCGACGAAGCTGACGGCGGTCAATGGAGTCACCCACCGGCCTTTCCGTCAGGCTCGGGCGGACTTGTCTCCACCGTTGACGACTATGCAGCCTTCAGCGACATCATGTTGAACAGCAGGCGCGGCGGTGAACGCATTCTCTCCCAGCGATCGATTGAGCTGATGAGAACCGATCAACTCACCCCAGAGCAGAAAGCCATCTCCGGTCTTACCCCCGGTTACTTTGACACGCATGGCTGGGGATTCTGCATGTCCGTCATTACCAAACGAACCGACATCTCCGGGGACGTCGGTGCCTTCGGATGGAATGGAGGTCTCGGCACCTCCTGGTACGCAGATCCAAAGGACGGCCTGACAACGATTCTCTTAACACAGCGCGCCTGGAGTTCCTCAAACCCGCCGAATGTCTGCCTAGATTTCTGGACCTCGGCGGCCCTGGCAACTGAAGACTAAGATCAGACCCAATTTCAAGGAGTGCTACATGAGTAAAATACGCGTGGTCGTCGGTACAAAAAAAGGCGCCTTTATTCTGACCTCGGACGGCAAGCGTCAGCAATGGGATATCAGCGGCCCGCATTTTGCCGGGTGGGAAATCTACCATCTCAAAGGATCGCCCGTTGACCCTGACCGCATCTACGCCTCGCAGTCGACTGGATGGTTCGGCCAGATCGTCCAGCGCTCGAACGACGGCGGCAAAACGTGGGAGCCAGTCGGAAACAAGTTTGCCTATGACGGCGTACCCGGCACACATCAGTGGTACGACGGCACGCCCCATCCATGGGAATTCAAGCGCGTATGGCACCTCGAACCATCGCTCACGGATCCGGAGACGGTCTACGCAGGCATCGAAGATGCAGCTCTCTTTCGCTCAACCGATGGCGGACAGAACTGGCAGGAATTGTCCGGACTGCGCGGCCACGGCTCCGGCCCACACTGGCAACCCGGCGCAGGGGGCATGTGCCTGCACACCATCATTCTCGACCCCAGCGACGCCAATCGCATCTTCATCGCCATCTCGGCCGCGGGCGCCTTCCGGACCGACGACGGCGGCCGAACATGGCAGCCCATCAATCGCGGCCTGCACTCGGGATCTATACCCGACCCGAATGCCGAGGTCGGCCACTGCGTGCACCACATCGCCATGCATCCCTCGCGCCCGGGGGTCCTGTTCATGCAGAAACACTGGGACGTGATGCGCAGCGACGACGCAGGCGATTCATGGCAGGAAGTCAGCGGCAATCTGCCCACTGACTTCGGCTTCGCCATTGACGTTCACGCACACGAACCGGAGACAATCTACGTCGTTCCCATCAAAAGCGACTCCGAACACTTTCCCCTGGATGGCAAGCTGCGCGTCTACCGCAGCCGCAGCGGCGGAAATGAATGGGAGCCACTCACCAAAGGCCTGCCGCAGGAGAATTGCTACGTCAACGTGCTGCGCGATGCCATGTCCGTCGACAAGCTCGACGATTGCGGCATTTACTTTGGCACTACCGGTGGACAGGTCTACGCCTCGTCAGATGCGGGCGATTCATGGATGCCGATCGTGCGTGATCTCCCGTCCGTGCTCTCGGTTGAAGTACAGACGCTCCCATGATCCGTGTCCTGCTGCCGCAGCATCTTCGGACTCTCGCACATGTGAACGGCGAAGTCCTGCTCGAAGTCGAAGGCGCAGTCACGGCACGCTCCATCCTCGATGCCCTTGAAAGCCGCTACCCCATGCTCCAGGGAACCATTCGCGACCACACTACCCTGGAGCGTCGGCCTTTCCTGCGTTTCTTCGCATGCGAACAGGATGTATCCCACGAATCACCCGATTCTCCCCTGCCCGATTCGGTGGCAGCAGGCACCGAATCGTTCTTGATCATTGGGGCCATCGCTGGCGGTTCATGCCCCTGACAAAGGCCCCCGCCCGAAACCTTTTTGCCACCAACAGCGTATGATTACGAGGGACATTGTTAAAGAATTGTGATTAGTACGGTGAATCCTGATTACAGCATCGTCATTCCCGCGTACAACGAAAGTGCCCGTATCGGACAGACACTGGAGTTGGTCCTCGAATGCGTTCACAGCCGCGGCTGGAACGCCGAAGTAATCGTCGTCAACGACGGCTCCAAAGACAATACCGCCACCATCGTCGAAGGATTTGCAGCCAAAGATCCCATCGTTCGCCTCATCAATAATCCCGGCAACTGCGGCAAAGGATACAGTGTCCGCAACGGCATGCTGCAGGCTTCCGGAGACATCGTCATGTTCACCGACGCCGATCTTTCCTCGCCGATGGAAGAGGCTGAGTTGCTCTTCGCCGCGATCCGCGATGGCGCCGATATCGCCATCGGTTCCCGCTGGCTCGAAGTCAAGCGGCAGACGCTCAGACAGCCCTTCTATCGGCGCTTTTTCGGCCGCTGTTTCAACGCGGTTACGCGTATGATCATGGCTCTCCCCTTCGCCGACACGCAATGCGGTTTCAAGGCATTCACGCGTCAGGCGGCGCAGACTGTCTTTCAGCTCCAGCACATCGAGCGCTGGGGCTTTGATCCTGAAATCCTCTTCATCGCCATCAAGCGCGGCTACTCCATCCGCGAAGTGGCCGTTACCTGGGGACACGACGAGCGCTCCCGCATCAGCTATCTCAAGGACGGGCTCAAGATGCTGGAAGAGCTTGTGTATGTCCGCTGGAATGCGCTGACCGGCGTCTACGACAAGCCGGTAAAAGAACTCGCGCCGCAGGTACCCGCCGCCCGAAACTAAGCTCCTTACAAGAAAAAAGCGCCCGATATGGGCGCTTCGTCTTTAAACCCTATTAAGTTAAGAAGCCAGAGCTGCCGGTACCTTCATTTTCTCCTGGACATACTTGCCGACTGAAAGCCGGGGAACGAGTCGGACACCCTTTTCACTCTCATACTCCACCATCAGGAGTTGAGAACACTCTCCACAAAGCCAGTAGTGTTCGAGATGGTGGCCCGTCTTCCCGCCGTTTGTTTTTCCCGACCGGTCTTCCTGCATATCGAAGACGAATACTCGTCCTTCCCTTAAATAGTGCAGAGGCTTGGCGCACTTTGGATTCGCGCAGTTGTTCACCATAAAGAATTCTCCACTGCGCCTGCAACGGTTCTCCCGTTCAGGTGCTGACATGACTTCCCCATGTTTTTTCCGCAAAAATGCTGGAGAACACCTCCCCCCAGCCCTGCTTTTACCGGTTGACCTTACATATTTAAGATGTAAGTAAAGGTGCATGCGTTACCTCATCTGGCAACACTTACACAAGATTTTCATCGTTCCTGAAAAAAATTACCGGGCCTGCCTGGGAGGTTCGCTAGGAGCGGAGTAAACTCTCCGTCCTCAAAACCATAATACTCCAACTATTGTGCGAGAATTGAAAGTTCGCCCAATTTTCACCAATATATGCCGATCCTGCGCTCCGCCTTCATAGCCCTTTCCCGCAACGCAACCCTCAGAAACTTCTCTGAGCGGTCGTCCCTGGGCCGCAAGATGTCCTCCCGATTCGTCGCCGGAATGACCCTCGACGAGGTGATCCATGCAGCCGAGGCGCTGCATGACCAGGGCATCGCTTCCACCCTCGACAGCCTCGGCGAAAACGTCACCACCCCCGAAGAAGCCCGCCACTCCGCCGACATCTACCATCGCCTCCTCGACGCCATCCAGACCCGTCCTGACATGAACGCCAACGTCAGCGTCAAACTGACCCAGATGGGCATGGATCTCGACCCCGATCTGGCCACAGAAATCGTCGCCGAACTGGTCGAACACGCCGTAGCCGCCCACACCTTCGTCCGCGTCGATATGGAGGGCAGCGAGTACACCCAGGCCACCATCGACATGGTCCGCCGTCTCCACGCCATCCCCGGCAATCATGGCCACGTCGGCATCGTCATCCAGGCCTATCTCCACCGGAGCGAAGAAGACATCCGCACTCTAACCGCAGACGGCATCCGCATCCGCCTCTGCAAAGGCGCCTACAAGGAACCGGCCAATGTCGCCTTCCCGGAAAAGAAGGACGTAGACGCCAATTTCGTGAAGCTGACGCACCAGCTTCTCACCAGCGGCATCTACCACGGCATCGCCACGCACGACGAAGAGATGATTGCCGCCACCAAGAAATTCGTGCAGGAAAACAACATCGACCCCAAATCCTTCGAGTTCCAGATGCTCTACGGCATCCGCCGCGACCTGCAGAATGCCCTCGTCCACGACGGCTTCAACGCCCGCGTCTATGTCCCCTTCGGCGCCGAGTGGTACCCCTACTTCATGCGCCGCCTCGCCGAGCGCCCCGCCAACGCCCTCTTCATCGCCAAAAACCTCCTCCACCAATAACCTTGTTACTTAATGCTGTGATCCTGACTCTGAGTGCAACGAAGAGGAAGGGGAAGGATCTGCTTTTAGTCAGCAGTGGCACGAAAAGGGGTGGGAACCACAACCCCCCGCACAGCCGTCATTTCTGACGACCAACACCGGGGTCCCCGGCACGCGCGGTGTTCGCGTGATGGGGTGGTAACGGGAGGAAGAATCCCCGCGAATGCAAAACCAGCCACAGTCCTGCCAATCTCCAGCCACCATCGCCCACCACTTACCGCTGTCATCCTGAGCGCAGCGAAGGATCTGCTTCTAGCCAGCCGGAGCACGAAAAAGGGGTGGGCCATCCTGACAAAGTCAGGGTGGGAACCACAACTCCCGCACAGCCGTCATTCTGACGACCACGGGAGGAAGAATTCCACTTCACCATTGACACTCTATCCATAGATAATCTATATCTACGAACAAGATCGTAGATTGAACCAGGCAGGAATTCACCATGCAAGCCATCACGCTCTTTTTTCGCAAGCTGCGCATCCTGTTTACCCGCGACCGCTTCAACAGCGAACTCAACGAAGAAATGGCCTTCCATCGCGAACAGGCCCTGCACGAGATGCAATCCGACGGCTTGCCTGCAAAAGCCGCCCAACACGCCGCCCGCCGTCAATTCGGTAATGAAACGCGCCTCAAAGAGAAGACCCACGAAGTCGTCGGCTTCCGCATCGAGAGCGTCTTCCAGGACTTCCGCTTCGCCCTCCGCCAGCTGCACAAGAACCCCGGCTTCGCCGTCGTCGCAATTCTGGTGCTGACCCTCGGCATCGCCGCCAGCGTCTCCATCTTCTCCTTCGTCGACGCAGCCCTGATCAAGCCGCTCCCCTATCAGAACCCGGGCCGCCTCGTCGGCGTCTACGAAACAGCCAAATTCTGCCCGCGCTGCAACCTCTCCTTCCAGGACTACCTCGACTGGAAGAAAGACAACAAGGTCTTCAGTTCGTTCGACGCCTGGGGCTGGGCAAACTATCTCTGGAAGAGCCCCTCTGGAGTGCAACCCATCCCCGCCGCTCGCGTGGCTGGTGGATTCTTCCACACCCTCGGCGTAACTCCGGCCTTGGGCCGCGTCTTCACCGAAGCCGATGACACCCCCGGCGCGCCCCGCACCGTCCTGCTCACCTACAGCACCTGGCAGAAGCGCTTCGGCGGTAGAAACGACATCCTGGGCCGGTCTCTGACGCTCGATGATGCCGCCTACACCATCATCGGCGTATTGCCGCCCGACTTCCACTTCGCGCCACGCGGCGGCGCTGAGATGTGGACGACCCTGCACGACCCAAATAACTGCGAAAAGCGCCGCGGCTGTCACAATCTCTTCGCCATTGGGCGACTCAACGATGGCGTCACCGTACAGACCGCGCTGGCCAATATGAAATCCATCGCCGCGCAGCTCGAAAAACAATATCCCGGCTCCAACATGGGACAGGGCGCGCTCGTCATGCCTTTAAGCGAAGCCATCGTCGGCGACATCCGCCCCATCCTGCTCGTCCTGCTAAGCGGAGCTGGCCTGCTCCTACTCATCGCCTGCGTCAACGTCTCCAGCCTGCTCCTCGTCCGCGCAGAAAACCGTAAGCGCGAAATGGCTGTGCGCGGCGCGCTCGGCGCATCGCCCGCGCGGCTCGTGCGCCAGTTCATCACAGAAGGAACGGTGTTGGTCGCAGCTTCGATGGTCTGCGGCCTGGCCGCCGCCTATGGAGCCATACATTTACTCCTCAAATTGATCCCCGAAGACATGCTGCAGCAGATGCCCTATCTGCAAAGCCTCGGCCTGAACCCGCGCGTACTCGCCTTCGCTTGCATTCTCGCGCTCTTTGCCGCCGCAATCTTCTCCATCACGCCGACACTCCGCCTTTCCGTGGGGAACCTGCGCGAAGACCTCGCCGAAGGCGGACGCAGCGCCGCCGGAACCACATGGAAGCGCCTCGGCTCGAATCTCGTAGCTTTGGAATTAGCCATCGCCGTCATTCTGCTCGCTGGCGCCGGACTGCTGGGCAAGAGCTTTTACCGTCTGCTCCACGTCATGCTGAACTTCAATCCTGAGCACCTGGCAACGCTCGAGATTGCCGCCCCCGATGCGAACTACGCCAAGGCCCCGCAGTCCATCGCCCTCTCGAAACGTGTGCTCGACACAATCGCCGCCATGCCGGGAGTCATCTCAGTCAGCCACACCAGCGACACTCCGGTAAGGTGCAACTGCGACACAACATGGTTCAGAATTCTCGGCCACCCCTATAATGGCGAGCATAACGACGCCCCCGAGCGTTCCGTCAGCACCGATTACTTCAAGACCATTCAGGCAAAGCTGATCCGTGGCCGCCTCTTCACCGAAGCCGACGACGCATCGTCAAAGCCGGTCATCATCATCAATCAGACACTGGCGAAACAATTCTTCCCCAACGAAGACCCCATCGGCAAAATGATTGGCAACACTGACCTCGATCCCAAGTCGATGCGCCAGATCGTCGGCATCGTCGACGACATCCGCGAAGGTGGACTTGACGAAGACATCCGGTACGCGGTCTATTACCCCTTCACCCAGTCCACTGACGACGGCTTCATCATCGTCGCCCGCACCGCGCAGGATCCCAAGTCCATGCTCCCCGCGCTGGTCAAGGTCATCCACGAGATCGACCCCAACATCGGCGTCCGCAATGAAACCACCATGACGCAGCAGATCAACGACTCGCAGACAGCCTACATGCACCGCTCATCAGCATGGCTGGTGGGTGGTTTCGCGGCTCTGGCCCTGTTGCTCAGCGTAGTCGGGCTCTACGGAGTCATCGCCTACTCCGTCAGCCAGCGCACACGCGAGATCGGAGTGCGCATGGCCCTCGGCGCCCAGCGCAGTTCCGTCTACCAACTCATCTTGAAGGAAGCCACCTGGCTCATCGCGCTCGGCATCGTCGCCGGACTCGCCGGTTCCCTCGCCGTCACCACTCTGATGGGCAAGCTCCTCTTCGGCGTCCATTCATGGGACGTGCCGACGCTCGCCGCCGTCGCTGTGCTTCTCGGAATATCTGCGCTGTTCGCCAGCTACATCCCCGCCCGCCGCGCCGCGTCCGTCAACCCGGTAGAAGCGCTACGCGCCGAATAACCCGGGAAGAAAAGACGGAACGAACGAAGATGCCGTAAGCGAAGCCCACCCGATCGCGGTGGGCTTACTTCTCACTGATGCACGCGATGGTACATAGCTCCAGTCTCAGATTGAAGCGCAACAAATCACCGGAGTACACTCGATTCAAGTTTCATTAACATTCGAAGATTTCGCCTTTGACAGCGAAATCCCGCTGCTCCTGTTGGAGGTTCTGCTCTGCGTTCCATTTTCGTCAACTACCGGAGAAACGATTCGGAAGGTGAGGCTGGGCGTCTTTTTGACGATCTGACATCCCACTTCGGCCACGATTGCGTATTTATGGACGTGGCAGCAATCGAGCCAGGCCGCGATTTCAGAAAGGCCATTGATCAGAGCGTGGCAACCTGCAGCGTTTTGGTTGCGCTCATCGGGCGTGACTGGCTCGGCACAACGGATACCGCGGGAAACCGGCGCCTCGAGAATGCCAACGACTTTGTCCGCATCGAGCTGGCGTCAGCCCTTCGCCGCGATATCCCCGTGATTCCCGTACTCGTGCGCGGCGCCAAGATGCCGAATGCCGATCAGCTCCCGGATGACTTGAAGGAACTGCATTACAGAAACGCGGTGGAATTGACGCACGCGCGCTGGAAGTCGGACGTGCAGTTTCTCATCCGGGCGCTCCGTCCATATCTGGATGATCCTCCGCAGGACCACGCCCGTCCCGCCACAGCCAGAATGGAAGCCACTCAGCACAGCGTCCGGCCTGCGACTGACACTCTCTCCGTCACCACAGCAACCGGAATACAGAAGTTCGGGGCACAGACACTAGAGCGAGTCAGTAAAGAGCTGGCGGCATATATCGGACCGATCTCCGAGATGATAGTAAAACGAGCCGCCAAGCGGTGTTCATCGGTAGAAGACCTGTGCGGCGCGGTTGCACAGGAAATCGAAGGCGACGCCGACCGCGCCAGGTTCTTAAAATCCTGCCGCTCGTAAAAACAGCAGGCGAAAAGCTACTCCTCGTCAAGCATCCGCAGAGCCTTCGCCAGGCTAACCTGCATGCGATTGAACGATGACGCAACCGTCGCGACTTCGTCCTTCCCTTTGACCTTGATTGGCGGCACATCCTTTTCGCCCCGGCTCACGCGATCTGCCGTGTCCGACACAATCTTCAACGGACGAATGACAAAGAAATAAACGCCTCCGTCAAGCGCCAGAATCGTAACCACCATCGTGACAATTAGAAAAATCAGCAGCCGATGGTACGCCTGGTCGGCAATCCGCACCGGAACCGACAACGGCACAGAAACGATCTTCGCTCCGACAATCTCGCCATCCTTCCAGCCAAAGCCGTTGGCCGATCCGTAGACCGCCAGCATCGCTGGTGGAGCAGCAGATGGAACACTGTGACACTCAAGACACTCCTGTTTCGCCTTGAGCGGCTTGGCAATAAAAATTGACGTCCCATTCGGGGTTTCGCGATCCCCGATTTTCTCGGTTTCATCCGGATGGTCACGAAGATCGCGGATAATATCCGCCTCCCAGTCAGAGGCGCGGTCTTCAAGATTCGTCGGATTGAGCGTGGCCTCCCGGTATGAGTAATCCGGGTAGTCCTTGCGGAGATTGTTGAACGTAGTCAGTGCCCCGTGGGCAGGGACAGTTTCGGCGAGGAACCGCACACGGTGCCGCGGGTTCTGCTGCAGAAGCGGAGAAAGATCGTTGGCAGTATAGTCGCGGACAGACTGGGCGCTGGCCATCATCAACTGCGCTTTCTCCAGAACTTCGCGGCGTGCATTGCCAATCAGAAAGGTGTAGGCAAACTGTGAGATCAGGAAACCGCACGCGCCAAAAATAACCAGCAGGATCAGATTGAACTTAATCAATAGTTTCATCGATGCCTTTCTTATCCTTGTCGAAACAAACCGATGGCAGAAGGGTGTATCGCATCGTTATAGCATCCAGTTGGGCAATCAAACAGCGCATTGTCTGCGGGGTGCCAAATCCTGCACTCCTGGCAGTCACGGTCTACCTTGTTCTGCTGGCCTTGCGCGAGCTGAGATGGCATCGTGAAAAGAGCAAAAACCCTCACAAGAATAACGCTTTACATATGACGCGATACGTCATACTCTAAACGTATGATCGTCAGCTTCAAAGATCCCGATACGATGAAGCTGTTCACTGAGCGTAAGAATCGCCGTTGGGCAAACATCGCAAGGGTAGCGCTTAGAAAGCTCGATCAGCTTGAAGCTGCCATTTTCTTAGACGATATGCGCATCCCGCCAGCGAATCGGCTGGAGGCTCTAGGTGGAAATCGCAAAGGACAATACAGCGTGAGAATTAACGATCAGTATCGCGTGTGCTTTGAGTGGAAACGGGACGGAGCGCATAACGTGGAAGTGGCTGATTACCACTAAGAAGCAGCAACGCAGTGAAGGACATGGAACATGACACCTGACACCATTCATCGTCCAAAAGCAGGCTGGAGCGTCAAGGGAGTTACCACGCATCCGGGAGAGATGCTCGCAGAAGAGTTTCTCGCACCGCTTTCGATCAGCCAGAATCAACTTGCGCTTGATATCCGGGTACCGGCAACGCGCATCGGCCAGATTGTTAAGGGCAAGCGCTCCATTACGCCGGATACGGCTTTGCGCCTGGCTAAGTATTTCGGCAACAGCGCAGAGTTTTGGCTGAATCTCCAGCAGATGTATGACCTCAGTAAAACGCGCAAGGAAGCTGGGCCTCAGATTGAGCAGGAAGTCCGCACGGCAAAGCGGATCGCCTGATTCATCCGCGCGGGCTCATGCTGAACAATTGGCACGAGAGCAGATGAAGTATGACTCAATTCGAAGCGTCGCTCGAAGCAGAGAGACGCAGGGGGATCAGTGAAAACTTGGCAGTCTCCCCTTCATGAGCCTATTTCTCTACCATGAAAAGGGATTGACAAACGAAATGGTTGTTTCTGTTCTCGGCTTAAGGTGCCGGGGGCAGGGCGACGTCGTCCGAAACGTATACCTTTAATGCAGTACCCGGTTTGATGTCGATATCGTGCCCGTGCTTGATCAGCCCAATTGGTCCAAAGAGTACTGTAAGTACAACTGTGCTGGTAGTTGCATTGTCGCCTTCTTTTCCCTTGGTTCCACGCAGATGTATTTTTGTATCTCCGGCTTTGAGGTAATCCAGGCGGACGCTTAACTCGCCGGGCTTGCCCATCATGCCAGCCTTTTTGGCGTTAGTGACTTCGCCGAATGCGTGGCTCCCCGCTTTTGCGACCACGACATTGCCAACCTTCAAGTCTTCAGCCAGAGCAAAAGCGACCGGATCGCCCTCGGCGGCTGTCTTGGAACTGACATCCTGGGCAAAAGTCAGGGGCACGTCTTCGCCTTCTTTAAGCACGTATTTGCCGGATGCATCCGGTGCGACTGAAGCTAAGGCTGGAGTGGCAGCGGCTGTTGCTGTAGGGGTGGGCACAGGCGTTGTCTGTTGACCGTGAAGCAGGCCACAAGCGACAAGAACGATGGAAGGCCAGTGGCAGAGGCGCTTCTTCATTTACACTCCTCACTGCTATTTTGAGGGGAGTGGAAGGAGAGTATCTACTGGGCAGTACTTATACAAGCAAAAAGAAATGAAACTTCTTTTGCCGTATTGCGCCGGATTCATGCGCAAGGGGGAGACGTTCAGAGAATTAACGCTTTAAAGGCCTTCGAGCATTCTGCGGTGAAGTCGAATTATGGCCCTATCCTGAAAAGTTCGATAGAGAGTCGCGAACATTATTACCACTCTCAATCGCTTCCAGGAGTGCCTTGTAGCGCCGGTTAACCATATCCTCTGCGTCAGGTTTTGCTTTTTCCACTGCGGCCAAAAATACCGCCGCGGCGCTTGGATTGCGGAAACCTGCAGATGTCAACACAGACGCTTCAGCGCGACTATTTGCTTCGCAATTGCGAAGTTGAATGACTAGCTTCTTCAGGTCATTTAGATTGACACTCACTTCACGCACGGCTATTTCCTTCAATGGATTACTCGAAAATCTCAGCGGTATTGACTCGCTTCTCAATCAAGAGCACCTTGCCGCACGTTTCACAGTGCCATGTGGGCGGATTGTCTAGTGATCGGAATTGGACGGGCGCGCCAGGATGGCAAGTGTTAGGTGGGATTTTTATGGCGACTTCTACTCTGCCGCCAAAGTCTTTCGTGACGCTGTTCCTAGACTTGATTTCCTTGTAGCGTTTCATTTCTCGATTGTAGCGCCGATCTTTGCGCTAATCCGAAAACCTCACATACAAGAGACTCACAAGGGCAGCGCAGGCCGCTTCCGCTGACGTTAGGGGACACGTATACAGTAAGACGGCGCTTAGATGCTGCCCTTTGATCCCCGGAGGGGTAGTGCAATACGGTCGGCACGAAACAGCCCAACGGAATCTTGCAACCTCGAAGCCGTCTGGCGTAGACTCCGTGAATTCGGGATACCAAAAGGAAAAACCCGGTACGAGTACCATTGATGTTCCACAGAGATCCCTATTTATGATCGAACAAAAACTGATTGTCGGACGCTACATCGAGCTGAACACTCCACCGCCGGTCTTAGCCGGACCCGCCGCCCTCGGCTTCCAGGAGGTGAATCGGGTAGTCCTGCACATCGATGAGTCCTCATCGTCGGCCGCCCCGGTAACACCCAATAATCCTATTGCGGGCTTCAATCCTAGCTTCAAGCAACAAGTGCAAATTGGACTTCAGAGAACCGGCGAAAAAATCCAAAGCCAGTTCGACCGCCAGAGAGTCAGCACGACAGGCGTGGGTCCGGTGGCAAAAGTTCACCGCAACTTCGCCTGGCTGGAATGGATAGGAGGAGTTGTCAGTGAGGTCCAGCCAGCCGGTACAGATGTACTCACCGGCCCCATGTCCGGCTGCTGGATCACCGCTTACCTGCGTGGCGGCGTTCACTACATCGGCCACGTGGGTACAGTCATGGATCCGGCGCACGCGGATTCGGTCGCCGCGAGAACGGCTTGGAATAACTTTGCCGCGGGTGTTCCCATGGGCGCCTATTCAGGCTTTAATCCGTTCAATGATCCCTGGGTTGGAGCCGTGCCCGGCCCGCTGCCCGGCGAAGCAGCCAGGAAGACCTTTGCCCTGGTCAACTCGGCAGGCAACTTCTATACCATCATCACGTATCCGCAAACGCACAAGCCTACACGGATAAGGATTGCCGGCATTCAGCAGAATGTTTCCTCCCTGCCGGCCAACGGACAAATATGAGGAGGCGCGGATAGGACGTTGAAGCTGCGGCTGCAAAGCTTCCCATTATGGGAATAATCCCGGAAAATATTGCTCGTTGCAACGATAAGTGGCATGGAATTATGCCCTGAATTGCTATACTGGAGATGGAGAGTATGTAGAAAGCCCGCCTGGATCAGGCGGGCTTTTTGTTTCAGTTCCTGACTCAGGAAATCAACCGCCGCTAAGTGCCTAATTTTGGACGAATTTACCAGAAACATACGGGGGGGTGGGGTAAACCCGCCACGCTAACTATGGAGGCCCAGCCGCGTGCGGCTGGTACGAGTTCTAGAGTTAAAGCCGAAGTCCTCACGCTCGAAAGATGTGGGTTTACAGAACCTCTTGGAATCAGAGCGAAGTAGAAAGCCCACCGAAATCGGGTGGGCTCTCGTTTTTATGCCTTGCGCAAAAAAATCGACTGCACCTAAGTCCCGATCTTGGACGAATTTACAAGATCGAGGGGGAGGGGTCAGAAACTAGTGCGGCTGATAAGGCTCAACCGAAAGCAGGTTCCCCAGCACCGTCCGCTCCTGCGGCGAAAACTGCTGCTGGAAGCGCGCCGAGTTCAGGACCGACTGCCGCTGTTCCGGAGGAACGCCCCGCAGGTCCTGAAACGCCCGACGCATCTCGGTCTGGCGGTTCGCCGGCATCTGGTGGAAGGCCTGCGATGCGCCGCGCACTCCCGCTTTCTGCTCCGGGCTCAGGCGCTCGAACATTTCATTCCGCTGCAGCATCCTCTGGCGCTGCTGCGGAGGAGCGCTGTCGAGCGTATGCATCCGGTTGATGAGCCGCTGTTGCTGTTCCTGCGGCAGTCGGTTGAAGCCGGGCTCCTGGCGCAGCGCGTTTTCCTTCTGCTGGGAGGTAAGGTTCTGGTGGTTGTTCAACCAATCCGGCAGATGCCCCGCCTGCGCAGGCCGATTATTGAATTGCTGCGGGTTGTTGTTGTGCTGTTGCGTTTGCGGCGCGGCTTCAGGACGCTTCTGCCCTTGCGGCGCGGACTGTGGACGGGACTGCTGCTTCGGCGGAGGCGCGGAATGTGGAGCCTGCATGTGCGGCGCGGCCCCATGTCCGCCATGCTGTCCGGCGAATGCTGTAAAGGAGGTAAGTCCCGTTGCGAGCAGGCACGCTAGAGACAGAGCGCCGGCTTTCCGCCGCTTGCGGTCCGTCTTTCTCTGCTGTTCCTGTGCTCGCATCGTAATGGTTTCCAAGGCTCGTTCGTTAAATCGTGCGCGGCCGGGCCATCTGCTGAAAATCTCGTGGTCTCGGCGCAGTTCTTCATACCCTTCACTCGCCCTTACAGATCGTTCGACGAGCTGCCGTTATCGTCCTGATCGTTCTGGTCCAGAGAGTTGAGTTGCTGAAACACCTGCGCGTTGTCATCCAGAGACTTCAGATCCTCGACCGCAGCCGAGGTCTTTACCGGAGCGGCGGTATTCGACGACATCAAACCTGCAAACGTGCCTCCGCCAATAATAATCAAAAGCGCCAGCGCACCTACAGCAATGGGACGCAAATGCATGTTGCTGCCAAAGAGAACCCGTGCCCGCATGCGCTCGAGCAATCCCGCCGGCTCGGCCCGCTGCTCCTCGCGCAGGCGCACCGCCAGCTTCGAATCGAAATACGGCGTAGGCTCCGGCGCCTGCCAGTCGCCCATCAGGTTCATCGTCGCTTCGAGAGATGCCAGTTCCTGGCTGCATGCTGCGCAGTCCTCCAGGTGATTGCGCACATCAGACGGGACCGACTCTGGATCGAAGAGCAGGTTCGCGAGATTCGCTTTTACTTTCCGGCAGATCATAATTCCCTCATTACTTCCTAAACGAATTCCTTCAGTCTCTCCCGCAGCGTCTGGTACGCGCGAAAGAGAAGTGACTTCGTGGCGGACTCGCTCAGCTTTAAAACTTCGCCGATTTGCTTATAGTCCATCCCCTGATACTTGTGCATCAACACCGCCATTCGCTGCCGCTCCGGCAAAGCCATCACATGCTGGCGAATGGCCCGCATCCGTTCATCGCGGACGAGATCGTGTTCGACCGAAGGTGTGGAATCGGCAACATCCGGCGTCGTTCCCGTCTCCGGATCAGGCTGGTCCAGATACACATTCTGCGCCGCCCGCTCATGCTTCGTATCCCTGGCATGGTTGACGCCCAGATTCGTAGCAATGCGGTACAGCCACGTCGTAAAGCGAGCCTCGGCTCGATAAGTCTGACGCGAGCGATAAACCCGCAAAAAGACTTCCTGGGCCAGTTCTTCTGCCACAGCCTGGTTATGAACCATGCGGAACATGAAGTGGATGATCGGCTTGCGATATTTCTCAATCAGATAATTGAAGCCCTGATCGTCCCCTTCGCTGACCCGCAGCATGATCTCCGCATCGGTCAATGCATTCCAGTCAGCGACTCGTGCACTCGCCACGCCGTCCTTGCGGGTACCCGTCAACAGCGGTCGGTCCAAAACTCGGTCTAGAGCAATGGTTGCCATACCCTTACGAACACCGGAACCGTCCTCAGGTTGCGGAAAAGATGCATTTTCCTCGATGTCCTCGGGAGTTTCGCTCAACCCGTCGTCATAAGCCTCGCTGTCTTCACTTTCGTGACTTCCAGCAGGTCTGGAATGCGAATCTGGAAACGGGGCTGGATCGCGAGAAATCATGAACTTCCGTCAATCCTGATTGTAAACAGATGCTGAAAGCCGATCACCGGCAAAGGCAAATAAGAAGGGGATCCAGACTCACAGATCCGTTCCACCCCGCTTGGCAGCCGCCATACGCGATGATAATCTACTGGTTAGACCCTTCCTACCTAGGGGGGCGCATAACTCAGCGGTAGAGTGCCACCTTCACACGGTGGAAGTCGTAGGTTCGAATCCTGCTGCGCCCACCATAGAATCAATCATTTACGTGATTCTCCGTCTTTCGGATCAGATCCGTTAAGGATCCCATTTCCCCTCTTGCTGGCTCGGCCAAAGCGGTTGTACGACTCGGCGCTGTGCCGACGGTTCGCTGGACTGACAGCCTTGACACATGAATAGTTGTAGAGCAGTCTTACTGTCGTCCTCAATAGACAGCAAACGATCAGTGGCCTTCGTTTTCTATATCGTCCCCACAATCTGCTAAGAAATGCGCCCCGAAGCACGCAAATGTGCGCGCATTTCTGAAAGCTGCTTTGCGCTTTGGTTTTCGGCCGTTTCCCGATCAGCCATCCCGAGGAGATCGAGCAATGCGTGTCCTGAGTGTTTTTTTTGTGGTTTCGCTTGCTGTCGGCGCCCATGCGCAGAGTGTGATGAGTCCCTGCCCCAATGCACAGCCGGTGCCACAGCAGCTGAGGCTGCCTGCATTCATTCCACCGGGCGAGCCAGTGGCGGTCGAGAAACAGCTGCTGGATTATCTGAACACGCTGGAGTATCGCAACCTGGGCTGGTGCCGGGACAAGTGGGTGCGGGACACCGGACCGCTGATTCAGGGGACGGCGTCGACCGTGCATCCGGCGGTACATATCTACTACTCGCCGGAGGTGTCCAAATGGTTGGTGAACGGGCGCAAGGGTGAGATTCCGGATGGGGCGGTGATCATCAAGGAGCAGTTCTCGCCGGTTCCGGCGGCGAGATATCACGATATTGCGGACAAGGACCTGGGATGCTCGAACGACTGGACGATCATGATCAAGAACTCGAAGGCAGCGTTCGATGGATGGTTCTGGGCCGAGGTATGGAACGGCAGCAAGCCATCGAACTCAATGAACTTCACCAATCCGTTCCAGTACCCGAACGCCGGTTATGGACTGGTGTGTTTGCGGTGCCACTCATCAGCGGAGAACCAACACACGTTTGCGTCGCTGAGCAACATTGAAGGCTCGCCGGGCTGGCCTCTGCAGTTTCGTGTGGATGATAGCTGGAGGAGCCAGAGCGCGCCGCTGCCGCCGAAGACATGCGGATCTGGAACGACGACGTTGATTGACCTTGTACAAAGCCAGCAGGTCCCGCCGGAGGAACGGCAGCGGCTGGCGCACGAGGAGGCGATTCCGCCGGCGCTGTTTCCGGAGCACCAGCAGAATGCGGCAATCCAGGAAAACGTGAAGGCGCTGCCGCTGGTGAAGCTGTTGCCCGCACGTCCGCCGAATCTGCAAAAGATGCCGCCGGAGCCGCTGGACACGCTGGTACCAGACCCTAAACCGCCAGAAGGCGCGCCAGTAAGCACATCGCCGGGGTTCGTGACCTCGTCGCAGTGCACGGGTTGCCATAGCGGACTGACGGGCGCGGGGCTGGGCCCGACAATGGTGCTGACGTCGAGCTCATCGCCGACGATCAACGTGTCCGAGTACGGAGAGTGGCGGTGGACGCCGATGGGGCTCGCTGGCCGCGATCCGGTCTTCTACTCGCAACTCGACAGCGAATTGGCTTACCTAAAGGAACATGCGAAGCAGCAGCAGGTAATCGACATCTGTGCGCAATGCCACAACGCGATGGGCAAGAGAACCTTTGCGGCGGAGCATCCAAAGGAGGACTACAAGCTCGCCTTTGTCTATGAAACAGATCCGCACAACGAGGGGTTCAAGTATGGTGGCCTAGCGCGGGACGGGATTAGCTGCGAAGTGTGCCACCGCATGCAGGCGCCGAAGGACCCGAGCCTGCCGTACTTTCTGAAGCACCAGATCAACGGCGTGTTTGATGTGACCTCGCATGACGAGTTGCACGGGCCGTTCAAGGACAACGAGATCACGACCTATCCAATGCTGACCGGCATCAACGTGAAGCCGAAGTACGACGCGTATATTCAATCGGCGCAGATGTGCGGGACATGCCACACGATTCTGCTGCCGGTGGTGGACAGCCCTGACCCGGGGAAGACGTCGGTGGAGCAGGCGACGTATCCGGAATGGCTGAATAGTGATTACCGCAACGAATACGGATCGGTGGGTGCGACGCCGAAGACCTGCCAGGATTGCCACATGCCAGGCGACTATGTAAATGCGAAAACGGGCGTGAATGTGGCGCAGATCAAGGACAAGATCGCGATTGTGCAGGACGGAACGTATCCGGACGTGGAGGACCTGGCCAAGCCGGACGACGTGAATGTGCGCTATCGCGAGGCGGGCTTCAACCGGCATGAACTGCTGGGGATGAATGGGTTCTTGTTGCAGATGTTTCTGAGGCCAATGAACTCAATGGGAAATAACGAGACGCTAGGGGTCCGGCTGAGCGATTACATGTCGGGATTGACGACGGATCTGCAGGCAACCTCGGATAATATCGTTCAGCAGGCGCAGACGATCACGGCGACGGTGGAGATTTCGAAGTGGGAGGTGCAAGGCAACACGCTGGTGGTGGAAGTAACCGTGACGAACAAGGCGGGGCATCGGTTCCCAAGCGGAGTGGGATTTCGGAGAGCGTTTGTGAATCTGCAGGCGACGGTGGACGGGAAGCCATTCTTCAGTTCGGGAGCGACGAACGCGATGGGACAGATTACGGATTTTGCGGGCAACGTGCTGCCGACGGAGTCATTCCAGAGTGGCACATATCAGCCACACTTCAGCCAGGCGAATCCTATCCGGTCGAGTGACCAGGTGCAGATTTACGAAGAGCTGACGCAGGACGCTCAACACCAATTCACTACGAGCTTCACGCGGCGCGACTATGACGTGAAGGACAACCGCCTGCTGCCGGCCGGCTGGTCGCTGCATGGGCCTAAGGATCTCGAGATTCCGGAGCCGTATCTGCATGCGACGCTGCCGATCGGCGATGCACTGAAGGATCCGGTGTACCTTGCGGGCAAGGGGCAGTCGATTGTGCGGTACGAGATTCCGCTGCCGGCGGGCGCGAATGCGGGCAATGTGCATGCAACGGTAAGTTTGTATTCACAGACGCTGCCGCCGTACTTCCTGTCGGACCGCTACCAGACCAAGACGCCGGCGACGGTAAGGCTTGAATATCTGGCGAATTCACTGGGGACGCTGAAGGATACGGATTACGCAAACTGGAAGCTGTTGATTGGCTCGGCAAGTAAGTAAAGTGCGGATTCCCATGGTATCGGTTAGTTCAAACAGTCGATCGTTCCCTAACCTCAGAAGCGGCGACATGAACATTCGAAAATAGAAGGGCCGGTTTCAGCGTTACCAGCGTCCGGGCGCAAGCTGGATCTCGGCGAACAACTCAGGCAGATGCTTCTGGAGCAAAGCGTCGATCTTCGACGACTGGGGAACGGCGACAAAAGGCCGGCGCGCGTGCACGCGATCGTTCTCCCAATACTTCGACCACTTCAGCGTGGATGTGATGAACTCACTGGCGAAGTCCCCGGCGGCCGGAAATCCCTGTTCAATCTGCAGGCAGCCCGTCAGGCAGATATCGACGTACGATTCCACGATGGGAAACTGCGGCGTCGGGAGGCTCTTCTCCAACTCGCCCTTCTTGAAATCGTTGACGTAGATCCAGACTTTGCCCTTCGGCGCGGAGCCTCCGGAGAGGATCTCAACGTTGCTGGTGACGTCCACTCGCTTATAGCCTTGTTCGCGCTCGTCGCTGGCTTTCAACTCCGCTTCGCTCACCGTGTAGACCACTCCATTCACGGAGCTCGATTTCTCGGCGATGGCTCCGACAAACGTGGTGGTGAAACCAATGGAGCCAGTGCGAGCCCACCAGCCGCGTACGTACCCGCGAACCCGGGCCGGCAATACATACATCGCAGCCGGCGACGTCCTCATTCGCGATGCCTGTTCGATCAACGAGCCGTATCCAAAGATGTATTGCTGCAAAGTTCTCTCCTTCCGCCGCCATTCATTAGTGCGTTTTTTGCAACTGCGTGGCCCGGAGAACCTGATAGCTCAACAATGGTCTATTGCTTATTATTTTGAAGTCGGAGGCGATTAGACATCTTCGACGGTAGCCGTGTCCAGTCGATATTGCCCAACGGAGGCCAGTGGGAGAAACGATCCCCGGGCCGGAGCGGACGAATCCCGAGCGCTACCGCCTTGAGCGCACTGCCATTCCTGCGCGGGATTACACTTGAGGCATGTCGCGCGGTCATTGGGCGAATGAGGTTGTTTTCTTCTGCCTTCTCGTCTGCAATGTTGCTGTTGCCATCGCGCAGCGCTCACAGATCGAGCTCACTGTGACCGATGAAAATGGGGTGGCTGTGTCCGCCGCCCAGGTCACAATTTCAGAG
This sequence comes from uncultured Acidobacteriaceae bacterium, assembly GCA_963833015.1. GTDB lineage: Bacteria > Acidobacteriota > Terriglobia > Terriglobales > Acidobacteriaceae > Alloacidobacterium. The sequence continues at coordinate 89,541 of CAWHWJ010000009.1, forward strand.
CCGGGTATCACGCCTCTGCGGTTAACCACGGATTACGCCGGCCGGTGTCAATACAGCATTCACGGCAACACACCATACGAAATCGGCGTAGAGAAACCCGGCTTTTACCAAACGCTGGCCCACGAAGTCGATCCTCATCAGAAGGGGATGGAACTCGTACTCGCCCATCAGCAGATCGTGCGCGAACAGGTCAACGTGGTCGCATCCACCGCCGGAATTGACCCCGATCAGACTTCCGACATAAGCAACATGAGCACGCCGGAGATCGTCAGCATTCCTTATCAACCGTCACGCGATATCCGCAACCTGCTCCCCTTCAACCCCGGCGTGGTGCAGGATGAGAGCGGGCAGGTTCATGTCGCTGGCTCGCAGACCTACGCCACCCTTGATCTACTGGATGGCTTTGATATTCGCTCTCCAGTAAGCGGGACTCTGTCCCTGCGCGTGAGCCCTGACGTTGTTCGCTCGATCGATGTAGAGACAACGCGCTACCCGGTCGAGTATGGAAAGGCCACCGGCGGCGTTATTGCCTTTCGTTCTGGAATGGGCGACAACCGCTTCCGCTTCAACGCCACCGACTTCTTTCCTTCGTACCGCCAGGTCAACGGAGGGCTGCACTTCGACAAATTCGTGCCTCGTTTGACCTTTTCCGGCCCCATCGTCAAGAACAAAGCGTGGTTCTCCGACGGGGTTGAGCTCGAGTACGACAACATCATCATCGCCGGGCTGCCCACCAATGCCGACAGTAATCAGCTCTGGCGCGGAAGCAATCTGGCCAAGGCTCAGGTGAACGTTACCCCCAGCGATATCGTCATCGGCGGCCTGCTTTTCAATGATTACCACTCGCCTTACGATGGCCTTTCCACACTGACGCCGCAAGAGAGCACGATTAATCAGGACATCCTTGCCTGGTTTCCTTATCTGCGCGACCAGCATAGTTTCGCGGGAGGCGAGCTACTCGATCTTGGAGTCGGCGCCGTGCGCTTTCGCGACGGCTACGAACCTCACGGAGACACGCCGTTCGAGGTCACGCCGGAGACTTACGAGGGGAGCTTTTTCGAAGCTCTGACCGGCGTTTCGCGTCGGGTGCAGGGAACGGCTACGCTCTATTTGCCGCCTCGGGAGTGGGCCGGAAGGCACGATTTCCAGATTGGGCTCGATCTCGATCAAATCAACTTTGGTGAGACGGTGACGCGTTCACCCATTCGTTACCTGCGGGAAGATGGAACTCTCCTGCGGCTTAGTACGTTTCCGGCGCAAGCGCCCTTCAATCGAAACAATTTTGAAACCGGCGCCTATGTGCAGGATCGCTGGTTCCCGCGCGACCGACTTTTGGTTGAGAGCGGCCTTCGCTTCGACTGGGACGAAATCGTCCGGCGTCCGCTCTACTCTCCCCGCATCGCGGCCACCTACACGCCGGACGCTAACGCGACCACCAAGTTATCGGCGGGCGTCGGTCTTTACTACGAACATACGCAATTACAGTACCTCGAAGAATCGCTGGCGGGAATTCGCTATGACACCTATTACGCCCTCGATGGGGTCACTACCATCAGCCCGCCGCTACTAACCACCTTTGTCGCCAACAATGCTCTGCTGCACGAGCCGCGAACGGTGAACTGGAGCGTCGGCATCGAGCGCAAGCTGCCGGCAGCGATCTATGCCTCGGTCAACTTCCTCGACAAACACGGCAACGACGCCTTTGTATATAACATCCAGAGCCCGCCGCCAGCCTTGTCTGGGACCTATTTACTGAATAATTCAAGAGAGGAGAACTACTATTCGGTCGACTTGAAGCTGCGACATACCTTCGCAAACGGTTATGTTCTCTTCGGGGCGTACACGCGATCCTCCGCGCATACCAACGCCGCGCTCGAATATTCGCCGACGTTGTCGGTCCTTGGTCCGCAGGCGAGCGGACCTCTGCCATGGGACGCACCAAACCGCGTTCTCTCCTGGGGATGGCTACCCGTGCCCAAACTGAAGAACTGGGATTTCGTTTATACGGTCGACTGGCGCACTGGTTTTCCCTACACTTCTGTCAACGCTAATCAACAGCTGGCAGGCGAGCCCAATTCGCGGCGATTTCCAGACTATTTCTCCCTAAGTCCAGGGCTGGAGTGGCGATTCCATTTGCGCGGTTATTATTTCGGCTTGAGGGGCGTAATCGAAAACATAGCCGACAGCCAGAATCCGGTAATCGTCAACAACAATGTCGATTCTCCGCAGTACGGGACCTTCAGCGTGCCCGAGGGCAGGGCTCTGACCGCACGCATTCGGTTGATCAGCTCGAAATAAATGACGTGCGGCCGCAATCAGTAAATCCTACTCAGCCCGCAACGCCTGCACGGGATCGCGTATCGCCGATGCAATAGGCCATGACCAACTCCTTCGGCTTCGGAGGAACCAACGCATCCCTGATCTTCCGACGCTGGTGATCAGGGTTTCTCTTGAGGCGCGAACGCACCCGCCGATGTGCCGTGCCACTTGACCCGCTGCCTAATTTGTGATTCCTGACAAAAATGCCTGCTGGACGCGGTTGAAGCTGCGTCCGTGCAGAATGGCGGCAACGACGGTGCGAGTCGCGCGCGCGTCGCTCAGGCGCACATAGCGGCAGCCAGCGTTTCGATCTATGGCCATTTCGGGGACAAGCGAGATGCCCACGCCAGCGGCAACCATTCCAAAGAGGCTGCTGAACTGGCCGCTCTCGAAAGCGATGCGCGGTGTGACGCGGGCGTGGGTGCAGGCGGCGAGGCTGAGGTCGCGGAAGCAGTGACCGTCGCGCAGCATGACGAAGGACTCTCCGCGGAGATCCTTGAGGGCTAGCGCTTCGGCAGCGGCGCGGGGATGATCCTTAGGCAGCACGGCGAAGAGTGGTTCTGTGCGGATGGGAAATAGCTCCAAGTCTTTGTGCCGCAGAGGAAGAGCAAGAATTGCAAGATCGATCGACAGGTCCCGGATGCCTTCGATCAGGATCGGAGTTGTTTCTTCAACGATACGCAGCTTCGCTTCAGGATACTTCCGCGCAAATGCCATCGTGTAGCGTGGCATCAGGTAAGGCGCAATGGTCGGGATAACGCCTACGGCTACGCTGCCGCGAACGTCCGCGCACTTATTGGCCACGCTTGATCGCGCCGTCTCCATCTGGCTCAGAATTGAGCGGGCATGGGGCAGAAAAGCGCGACCGGCCTCGGTGAGGCGGACGCTGCGGCCCAGGCGGTCGAAAAGCTTTGCGCCCAAATCTTCCTCGAGTTTAAGAACCTGCTGCGAGAGCGAGGGCTGGGCGACCTGGCAGCGCTCTGCGGCGCGACTGAAACTGCCTGTTTCCGCTATAGCACAGACGTAACGTAGCTGGTGAAATTCCATAGGTGATGCCTATACTCCAGATGCAAATTATGTATTGGAACTATCTCTCTTCATAATGCTACATTCATCTGGTCGAGCGAAACTGAGGTATGCGTGTTTTATCACGCGACTGAAATGATGGCATTTAAGAAATACGAGATGCCATAAACACAAACACGCACTGATTGAAATGCCTGGGTTCCAAGCGGGACCTGGAATCGGATTGAAAAAACGAAGAAGGAGAGATCGCATGTCAACCGCAGCAAAGTGCCCATTCCATCACACGGCAGGTGAAGGCACATCGAACCGTGACTGGTGGCCGAACCAGTTGAACCTTAAGATACTGCACCAGCACTCGCCTCTGTCCGATCCCATGGACAAGGACTTTAACTATGCCGAAGCGTTCAAGAGCCTCGACTTGGAAGCCGTGAAGAAGGACATCCTGGCAGCGATGACTACATCACAGGACTGGTGGCCGGCGGACTTCGGTCACTACGGGCCTTTGTTCATTCGCATGGCCTGGCACAGCGCCGGAACGTACCGCATCGGTGACGGCCGTGGCGGCGCCGGATCCGGTCAGCAGCGCTTTGCCCCTCTCAACAGCTGGCCCGACAATGTAAGCCTCGACAAGGCGCGTCGGTTGATCTGGCCGATCAAACAGAAATATGGCAACAAAATTTCATGGGCCGACCTGATCATCCTCACTGGCAATGTCGCCCTGGAATCGATGGGTTTCAAGACCTTCGGCTTCGGCGGCGGCCGCGAAGACGTCTGGGAACCAGATCAGGACGTCTACTGGGGTAACGAGACGACCTGGCTGGGCGGCGACATTCGCTATGGCAAGGGGAAGGCCGGCGAAGGCGTAATCGTGGCCGAAGAGGAACTCCATGGCAGCGAGAAAGATCGCACCGCCGGAGGGTCGAATGAGCGAAATCTGGAGAATCCGCTCGGCGCTGTGCAGATGGGCCTGATCTATGTGAACCCTGAAGGCCCGGATGGTAATCCTGACCCTGTTGCCGCGGCTCATGATATTCGCGAGACCTTCGCGCGCATGGCCATGAACGACGAGGAAACGGTAGCGCTAATTGCAGGCGGCCACACCTTCGGCAAAACTCACGGTGCTGGCCCTGCGTCTCATGTGGGGCCTGAGCCCGAAGGCGCCGGCATCGAGGAGCAGGGCTTGGGCTGGAAGAACAGCTTTGGCACCGGCAAGGGTGGCGACGCGATCACGAGCGGTCTGGAAGTCATCTGGACGACCAAGCCGACCACATGGAGCAACGAGTTCTTTGACCACCTGTTTCGCTACGAATGGGAGCTGACCAAGAGCCCGGCCGGCGCGAACCAGTGGAAGCCAAAGGGCGATGCAGGCGTTGATACAGTGCCGGATCCGCACGACCAGACAAAGCGCCGTTCTCCATCCATGCTGACGACGGATCTTGCTCTCCGCGTTGATCCTGTCTACGAAAAGATTTCAAGGCGCTTCTACGAGAATCCGGACCAGTTCGCGGATGCCTTCGCTCGTGCGTGGTTCAAGCTGACGCACCGTGACATGGGTCCGCGCGCACGGTATCTCGGTCCCGAAGTTCCTGCCGAAGAACTCATCTGGCAGGATCCCGTCCCCGCGGTCGATCACAAATTAATTGATGAACAGGATGTTGCCGAACTCAAGGGTAAGATTCTGGCTTCGGGCCTGCCGATCTCGCAACTGGTCTCGACGGCATGGGCATCGGCATCCACCTTCCGGGGCTCTGACAAGCGCGGTGGTGCGAACGGTGCGCGTATCCGTCTCGAACCGCAGAAGGACTGGAAAGTCAATCAGCCGGATCAACTGGCAATTGTGCTGAAGACGCTCGAAGGCATTCAGAGCGAATTCAACAGCAAGCAGGCTGGCGGCAAGAAGGTCTCGCTTGCTGACCTGATCGTATTGGCTGGTTGCGCAGGCGTGGAGCAGGCGGCGAAGAACGCCGGTCACAATGTGACGGTGCCTTTCTCACGGGGACGCACGGATGCATCGCAGGAGCAGACCGATGTAGATTCCTTTGCCGTGCTCGAGCCGATCGCGGACGGCTTCCGCAACTACCTCAAAGACGAATACAGCGTGCCCGCCGAGTCCCTGCTGATCGATAAGGCACAGCTGCTGACGCTCACCGCGCCCGAGATGACCGTGCTTATCGGCGGCATGCGTGCGCTGGGTGCGAACTTCGGACAAACCGAACATGGCGTCTTTACGAAGCAGCTTGGCGCTCTGACCAACGACTTCTTCGTCAATCTGCTCGGCATGGGTACGGAGTGGAAAGCGGTCTCAAACGCGCAGGACGTCTTTGAAGGGCGCGATCGCAAAACGGGCGAACTCAAGTGGACCGGCACACGTGTCGATCTTATCTTCGGTTCAAATTCTCAGCTCAGGGCTCTGGCCGAAGTCTACGGAAGTTCGGACGCGCAGGAGAAGTTCGTCCATGACTTTGTAGCGGCCTGGAACAAAGTGATGAACCTTGATCGTTACGACCTTGCGTAATCTTGGAAGATCGGCCAGAGTCTTACGCCGCTCAATCTCGACCTAGCACCGGTTATCCCGGAGTAGGTCGAGGTTCGAGCAGCTCCTGCTTTTGGAATGGCGCTAACAGGCCTGTAGCATTGACTGATTCCTCTCACAGAATAGTTGGCATTTTGCGGGAGTCCACCGTGTGACGCATATCACGGCAATGCTTGAATAGTGCGCATAGCGTAGTTCAAAACGGAGGAATATTCTGTCGGGATTCGGGCAAGGTTGAGATCTCTCCACTTCGCAGTGTGTTCTCAGAGGCTGAGAAACCCTTGACCAAACCCGTTACGTGACGGGCCTTCGGTATTTTTCAGCAGCATGGAGGCGGTGATGGCTAGGATTGGGACGACCGATACCGCGCCAAATCGCGACTTGTTCATGCGAGCACCGACCGAAGTTAGCAAGTCCGGTAATGCCGACGCAGCAAACGTAACGATTTCCGGCCTGACAGCTCAGGAAGCTGAGGTTCGGCTAGACCAGTTCGGGCCGAATGAGCCCGCAGCGACACAGCACCATTCGCTTTTCTCCGATCTCTTGCACGTGTTCATGAATCCGTTGGTCGTGATTCTGGTGATCGCCGCGGCTGCATCGGCATTCCTAGGCGACAAGTTAGATGCAGGAATCATCGGTGTGATTGTTCTGCTAAGCGCCGTAATTGACTTGAGCCAAACTTATCGTTCTCAACGTGCCGTCGAAAAATTGCGCGCACAAGTTGCCCCAACGGCAACTGCCTTGCGCGACGGGGAATGGAAGGAAGTTCGGCGGCGCGACGTGGTGCCGGGAGACATCGTCCGGCTTTCAGCCGGAGACCTGGTGCCAGCAGACGCGCAACTACTGATCGCGCGAGATCTCTTTGTTCTCCAGGCAGCCTTAACGGGCGAGTCACTCCCCGCGGAAAAGCAGGCGACCGAAGAGGCCGCTTCGACCAAAGCAGATGCGGCCAATATGGTCTTTCTTGGCACGTCCGTCGTTAGCGGAACGGCGACAGCGGAGGTAATGGCGACGGGCGCGCGTACCGCCTTTGGTGATATTGCGGCTCGCCTCGGCACGCGTCCGGAGGCGACAGCCTTCGATCTCGGCTTGCGAAGTTTCAGCCAACTCATCGCACGAACGGTTTTCTTTCTCGTTCTCTTCCTGATTCTCGTCAGCGTAGCACGCCACCGCGATCCTCTTCAGTCTCTGCTGTTTGCCGTTGCGCTGGCAGTTGGCTTGACACCCGAGTTCCTACCCATGATTACGTCTGTGACGCTTTCGAAAGGTGCCATCGCTATGGCCCGGAAGAAGGTCATCGTCAAGCATCTTTCCGCTATTGAGAACCTCGGTAGCCTTGATGTGCTCTGCAGCGATAAAACGGGAACGCTCACCTCCGGAACAATGTCGCTTGACCGCTCTCTCGATCCCTTTGGGAATGTGTCCCACCGCGCACTGGAACTCGCCTACTTCAACAGCAAGTTCGAGACAGGTATCCGCAGCCCATTCGACGAGGTCATCCTCCATCACCCCCCGCCGAAGCCGGAAGATTACACCAAGTGCGACGAGATTCCGTTCGATTTCGAGCGGAGGCGGCTCTCCGTAGTGATGGAGCGGCAGTCACAGCGGATCCTCATCACGAAAGGTGCGCCGGAGGGGATTTTTCCACTTCTTTCCGGCTACGAGTTCGAGGGCAAAACAGTACCGATCGGTGCGGACGCAACCAAGCGCATACAACAGATCAGCAATGAGCTGAATAACCAGGGATTCCGCTCGTTGGCGATTGCTTACGTCGAAGTTCCTGCCCTCCCGAACTATTCGGTGAACGACGAGCGCAATCTGATTCTGGCTGGTTTTGTGACCTTCTCTGATGAGCCGTTGGCTGACGCCGCCCAGATTGTGGCTTCACTAGAGCAGGATGGAGTTGAGGTGAAGGTGATCTCTGGTGACAATGACCGCGTCACCGGCCACGTTTGCGCGCAGGTGGGCATTGACTCCGGAAAAATCATCATCGGCGAAGAATTGGACGGAATGACGGACCCGGCGCTGGCGCACGTCGTCGAGCAGACGCGGGTATTCGCCCGCGTTTCTCCGGCGCAGAAAAACAGGATTCTCCTGGCTCTCAAACACAACGGTCACGCAGTGGGGTTTATGGGGGACGGCATCAACGATGCGCCATCACTTCACGCGGCCGATGTCGGCATTTCCGTGTCAACCGCGGTAGACGTGGCTCGCGAGGCTGCCGACGTTATTCTCGTTGAGCCCGGTCTGCGGGTTCTCCATGATGGCATTATCGAGGGACGCAAAGCTTTCGGTAATGTGATGAAGTACTTGCTGATGGGTACAAGTTCGAACTTCGGGAATATGTTCAGCATGGCAGGGGCTTCGCTATTCCTGCCATTCTTGCCCATGCTTCCAATGCAAATCCTGCTGAACAACCTTCTTTACGACTTATCCCAACTCACCATTCCAACGGATAATGTTGATGAGACTTATCTCCAAAAGCCCCAACATTGGGATATAGGTCTGATTCGCAATTTCATGGTGTTCATCGGGCCGATCAGTTCCATCTTCGATTTCCTGACCTTCTATGTGTTGTTGCAGTTCTTGCACACGAGTGATGCGCAATTTCATACCGGCTGGTTTGTCGAATCGCTCGCAACCCAGACGCTGGTGCTATTCGTCATCCGAACTGCGAAAAATCCATTTCGCAGCCGCCCCAGCGGTCCTTTGATTGCCACCTGTGTCGCTGCTGTCGCGGTCGGGATTTGTTTGCCCTTCAGCCCGCTGGCAGGCGTGCTCGGTTTCACGCCGTTGCCAGCGGCGTACTTTGGTTTTGTCGCCATTGCGACGGGAGCCTATCTATTGCTAGTGGAGGTTGCAAAACAGCGCCTCTTTCGCGCGGCAAAGGCCAAGCATACGGCCAAACGTGGCGACACCGTAGCTCTCACATCCTAGCTTCGGCCGAGGAAATTTCTGAACCAGGAGTCATCAAAGCAAAAGCATATTTCAAATGCCGGAACTAAACACCTCGAGCGGTCTACCAAGGATCCGGACCATCCTTTAAAAACGACCCTCCTGTTGGGCCATTGTCATCCAGTAGCGCCAGGCGCGTCGCTTCGATGGCACCAACCTCTACTGGCTGAGTCCCCTTGTTGTCGTTCAGGTCCGTCTTTGTACACCCGGGGGTTGCCGAGTTTACCTTGATCTTTGTGCCGCGCAGTTCATATGCGAGATGAACCGTCAACATGTTCAGAGCAGCCTTCGAGGCGCTGTACCCGATCAGTTTGACATCGTAGCCTGACCACGCCGGATCGCTGTTTAGTGTAAGCGACCCGAGTCCACTTGAAACGTTCACGATGCGACCAGCGGGCGACTTGCGCAGCAGGGGTAACATGGCTTGAGCAACACGAAGGGCGCCGCTGAAGTTAGTATTGAGGACGCGTTCGACCGCCTCCACATCAGCAGTGCCGGGCAGCCCGTCGCCACGCATGTTTATCCCTGCATTGTTCATTAAAATATCGAGGCGGCCGTAGCGTGCCTCAATCGCCTGCGCCGCCGCCGTGACCGTGTCCTGCCTCGTGACATCGATCTCGATAGAGTGGATATCACTGAGTCCGGACTGCTCGAGCGTTCGGACGGCCTGTCTCCCACGTTCCGCGTTGCGCGCTCCCAGTAGTACAGTGCATCCGGCTCCGCTGAGATTCCGCGAAATTTCCAGGCCGATGCCTTTGTTGCCGCCTGTTACAAGGGTAATTCTCTTTGCAGTTGTCATTCGGTTTGAGCCTCCTCCTGATACGAGTGGCGAGGCTTTAAAGCGCCATGCCGCCGGACACTTCAATTCTCTGTCCATTGACCCAGCGATTCTCGTCCGAGAGAAGCGCCGCGATCATGGGTCCGATATCGTCGGGCACGCCCGCACGTCCCAAGGCGGTCATTTCCGCCACGCGCTTATTCACTTCGGGATTGTCGCGCACCATGCCGCCGCTGAAGTCGGTTTGGATCGCGCCGGGAGCGACGACATTCGCAGTGATCCCGCGTGGGCCGAGTTCTTTGGCAAGATAGCGGGTCAGAACCTCGACCGCTCCCTTGGCGGCTCCATATGCGGAACTGCCGGGCAGCGCAATACGCGCGAGTCCTGACGAAATATTCACGATGCGGCCGCCGTCATTCATCAACGGAAGGAGCTTCTGTGTCAGAAAGTAAACACCTTTGACGTGAACATCGAAAATCTCATCGAATTGGGCTTCCGTCGTCTCCTCAAAGCCGGCATGCAGAGAATTGCCCGCGTTGTTCACAAGGTAGTCAAATCGGCCTCGTCCCCAACTCTGCAGTGTCTTGCGGACTTCAGCGACAAATCCGTCAAACGCGCCAATGTCACCGGTGTCCAGCCGAAATCCTGCTGCTTTCCGCCCCATGGTTTCGAGTTCGCGGATGAGACTCTCGGCTTTTTTCTGCTTCGAGTGGAATGTGAAGAGGACGTCGACACCGCGCTGCGCAAGGTTAAAAGCAGTGTTGCGGCCTAGACCACGGCTTCCGCCCGTGATAATGGCGATTTTGTTCATGATGGTTTCAACTCCTTTGTTCTTCGTAAAGATGTTTCAGTGTTCAGGCTTGGAAATAGCGCATGTTTTCAAGATCGGAGATGAGACCGGGTCCAGTAGGGTCCCATCCCAGCCTTTCTCGTGTTTGCGCGCTGGAGGCCGGGATGTCCCATCCAACGAACGCTCCGAGCCAGCCAAAGTGTCCGGCGGCCTCTTCCGGTGCGATGGAAACCACAGGCATATTCAGGCCCCGACCAATGGCCTCCGCAATATCTCGGACTCGCACTCCCTCTTCCGCGACTGCATGATATCTGGCGCCTGAGTCGTTCTTCTCCAGCCCCAGGCGATACAGATGGGCAGTATCGAGGCGATGAGCCGCGGGCCAACGGTTGAGCCCATCGCCGACGAACGCCGAAACACCTTTTTCGCGGGCGAGATGGATCGCATAGGTAACAAGACCTTGCTTAACCGTGTCATGGACCTGGGGAAGGCGGACGACGGCGACACGTACGCCTCGAGACGCGACCGAAGCTGCTGCCTCTTCAGAAGCTGCACGGGGAACCACCTTCGAACTAGCCAGCGGATCGTCTTCGGTTCTGAGATGGTCTGGGCCTTGGTTCGCCATCCCAGTCCCGGAGGTGACAATCAGGAGTCTGTCCGAGCCGGCAAGCACGGAGCCCAAAGTCTCGATGACACGTCGATCGTCTTCACAGTTCGCCACGTACTTTGAGAAGTCGTGATTGAAGGCGGTGTGAATCACAGCATCCGAGTTGGCTGCTCCGCTCCGCAGGCTGTCCAGGTCTTCAAGATCACCCCTGTGTACCTCCGCGCCAGCGACGGTGAGCAACTTGGCGCCCGCATCGCTGCGGGCCAAGCCGAGCACCTTATGGCCCGCGTCGATCAGCTCTCTGACGACAGCCGAACCTATAAAACCGGTAGCGCCTGTGACGAAAACGCGCATGTTTTACCTCCTGCACTGGGTCGTTGCGATTTGTGATTGCCCGCAGCGGGGTTTGACGCGCCATGACACTTTCAAATAAAACGGAGAGTATCTCCGAATTGATAGATAATCGGAGACTGTCTCCGGTTGCAGGAATTTTTTGAGAATGGCGAAAAAGACTTCACAACCTGTCCCCCGAAAGCCTCGGACGGATGCGCAGCGAAACCGCGAGCGTATTTTGGAAGTGGCGAAGGAGGCATTTACCCGTTTTGGGGCGGACGCCAGCCTTGACGACATCGCCAAGCACGCAGGCGTAGGCTCTGGCACTCTGTATCGCCACTTTCCTACCCGAGACGCCCTGATCGAGGCGGTCTATCGGAGTGAAGTGGAAAAGCTGGCTGAGGCGGAGCGCAAGTTCACTGAAACAATGCCCCCGATTGACGCATTGCGGACCTGGATGTTGCTGTTCATCGACCACATCGCGGCGAAGCAGATCATTGCCCCCGCGCTGAATAGCGTCGTGGGAGGCCCCTCGAAGCTATATGAGGGTTCTCGCGGCCTGATCCAGGGAGCGATTGATGCGCTGGTGAAGCGCGCGATCAAGAGCAGTGACATACGTAGAGATCTCGACCCCTTCGACCTGCTCCGAGCGCTGATCGGCGTCTCCCATGTGGCGTCCGGTCCAGGCTGGCAGCAAAGCGCCAGGAGGCTGGTGGACATCCTCATCACAGGCTCACGTCCGGTCAAATAGGCTGCGTCGCAAACCCGGACCGACGGAATCTGCTGCAATCTATGGTCAGCCCATTTCGAGTGCATCGATTCTGGTGTCGCGAGAGATCAGGGGAGGAGTTATCGGTGGCTATCCCTAACTAATTCGCTCTTTCTCCCCAATCTGATTAGACTAACGACTTTTATTCAGATTCGTTATTTCCTCGAGCTTTCGGTCCGCGAGCCAAAGACGTCGGATTAGCCTATCACCATCACTGGCTGTAAGCTCTCAAACCTAGAAAAACATGGCTATTGCATTTCCCTGCTTCTGAGGCGGCCAGTGCGGTGAGTTTCTTGTATTCGGTATTCGCTTGACGAAGTATCGGAATATCTGCACGAGCTTATGTGGATGGATGAGCAACTGGCGATGGTCACGCATCGCAGTGATGGGTATCCGGATGCGCGGGAAAACGTCCTTTCACCAACAGTTGCGGAATATGTTTGCCTCTCCTCGATCTGTCTTTCTGCTTCCGGGCATAGCTGGCACGGATCTGAGATGCATCTCCGGTCCGGCGCAAAGGCCGCGATGTAAACCAGTGCCGTTACCTAGGATCGTTGCCTGCCTCAGATACAACTATGCCGCCATAGGAATGACCGAGGGTGACAACATCCCCCCTCGCGATTGCGATCGCTAGCTTGGTCACAGCTACGTCATCTGCTAGCGAAATAGTGGGATTCTGCACAACGGCAACATCAAATCAGTCCTTCTTGAGGGTGGTAGACACCCTCCGAGCCGGAGCCGTCGACGAAGCCGCCGTGTACGAGGACGACTGTTTTTGAAATAGACATCTTTTCTCCTTTATTGGGTTCAAGGGAGGAACTGTGGAATGGATTGGACATTTTCCGTAGTGTGGCGGACCACCATTCCACTGTATCGGCCAAGACCTCTTAGAGTTGTTTCTAGGGCATCACACTATGAACAACGAGCTCTGAATGGTTGTGATTTGTTGAGGAATATTCAACAATGGAGTTTTCATCACGGTAGCTAAGAGCTTTTCATCTGGTTGCGCGGCATTGTAGCTTTGCTCGTGCCGCTGAAGAACTGCTTATCACTCCGTCGGGATGAGTGTGCCGATCCGCGAATTGGAACGTCAGCTTGGATTCCGCCTGTTCGATCGCACAACAAGACAGGTCACGCTGACCACTGTCGGGAACGAACTGATGGCGGTAACGGAAGCCATCCGGGGAATGTCACTCTCTGCACCGCAATGAAGTGCAAAACAGCCACAAAAACAGCCACCAAACGATTGTTGCCTCTCGATCTTCGCCCAGACAATTTGCTTATAACTCTTTTATTTTGTGGTGCCCGGAGGGGGACTTGAACCCCCACGCCCTGTTAAAGGCTGCGGATTTTAAGTCTCCGGCGAACACCGTAAATCTATGATAAATAAGGGAAATTGAGCGCAATTAGCGAACTGGCTAAACCCATTCCCATCTATAATTTAGCGTAGTTTGCCGCAATTAAGGCGAACTGATGTCTGTACCCGAACGTGTACCCGAAAACCTTGCACTTCAGCGCCTTTCAAGTACTGCATTTGCAGTTAGAATCTACTGCACGAAGCACCCCTTCCCTTCCTTCTTTGGTATGCGTACTGGTTCAGCACTCCTCCAAGTTAAGTTCCGTTTGCGCGACAACTACCCGAATGACCTCGCGTTCTCTCCGGCAAGCACATTGATCTGTTAGCAACAGTTGAACGAGAGAGGACTTGTCCGGAAAGACTTTTCGGTCATGTGGTTTGCTTTATTTGAGTAGTGCACGAAAAGTCAGAAGAACTCGATCTTGTAATGCTTCTGTTTCTTGCGGGGTGCTCAAGAGAAGGCCTCATTCCGGGTTAAGTTCTCTTTCTCGATGAGTGTGAGTACCCGTACCCTGATATCCTCCCGAATTGCCCGCACAGATTCGACTCCCTGGCCTTTTGGGTCTGGCAATGGCCAGTCGTCTCGCCGGAGACCAGGAACGTAAGGGCACTCATCTCCACAACCCATCGTAATGAGCATCTCGGCGTTCTGAGCCAACTCTGCTGTGAGCTTTTGCGGCCTCACATGACTCAGGTCGATTCCCATTTCGCGCATGACATCCACAACGACGGGGTGGACATGCTCGGCAGGATGGGTTCCGGCAGAAATCGCGTGCGCCGACTCAGGATCAGCAAGCTGGTTAAAAAACGCAGCCGACATCTGCGAACGACCGGCGTTGTGAACGCAGGCAAAAATGAAAGTACGCAAGAACTTAAACTCCATCCTGACGGGGTTTTTGGGCGACACCTGACATCGGTTTCCATTCACTGACCGTGCAGGAGCCGCCTTTGATCGCCTCACGGAGTTTCTTCATGTCCGCCTTTAAAGCTCTGTCCTTGCCAAAAGCCAGCACAAGGTAATGGAACAATTGGATGTTCTCAGGGTCTTCCGACTGAACCAAGCGATAGTAAACCCGATATCCCACACGGCGGTCGAGTACCAGACCGGCATTCTTCAAATAGGAGAGGTGCCGGGAAACAGTTGATTGTGAGGCATCTATCACGTGTTGAATATCACAGCCGCACAATTCTCCATGAAAGAGCAGGTTGAGAATCCTCAGTCGATTCTCGTCCGCCAAGCCTTTGAAATAGGAAGCCAGTTTTTCCATAAATTGCAGATGTCTTAGGGTATCGTGTCGCGGGCTGTTTCAAGAAGACAGATGCGACGAATTCACGTAGTATTCATGTTCAATTGTTAATGTGTCTATGCGTTTATATGCATAAAGTATCAATCTCATTTTAGGGAGGAATGCCATGAGGCGCAAATTAACGATGACGGCAACTGGAGCGGTTTTGAGTATTGCCCTCGTCTTTTTCATTGGGATTGGTTGCAGCGGCAACTCCGAAAACTATGGTGAGAAAGAGCCGACCCTTTCCGGGGATAACCCGATCGGGACATTTAGCGCAGCCGGAAGTACGTTCATTGCTCCGCTATTCTCAAGTTGGAGCAGCGATTATGTGAAACTCCACAAGATGCAAGTCAACTACCTCCCCATAGGCAGCGGCGCCGCACTTGCAGAACTCAAACAGGGGTTTCTGACCTTTGCTGCCAGCGACGCTCCCTTGAATGATGGTGAGTTAAAAGACATGCCGCCGCTTATTCAGGTTCCTGTCACAGCGGGTCCCGTGTGCGTCATTTATAACCTGCCTGAAATGACTCAGCCTTTAAGGCTCAGCGGAAAGACCCTGGCAGGTATCTATACGGGCCAGATCAAGACTTGGCAAGACGCAGCCATCGCACGGGAGAATCCCGGTATCAAGCTGCCACCGACCCCCATCACAGTTGTTCATCGCTTGGATGGGAGCGGCACGACGAGTATCTTTACTTCTTATCTCAGCGCTGCGAGCCCGAGTTGGTCCGTGAAACCCGGTCACGGTCTCTCAATCGACTGGCCGAGTGGTGTCGGCCAAAACGGCAGCAAGGGAGTCCTCGAAGCGGTGAAGGCAACCTCTGGCGCAATTGGGTACCTGGAGCTTAGTTACGC
The DNA here is from genome assembly GCA_963833015.1 of uncultured Acidobacteriaceae bacterium. Classification (GTDB taxonomy): domain Bacteria; phylum Acidobacteriota; class Terriglobia; order Terriglobales; family Acidobacteriaceae; genus Alloacidobacterium. The sequence continues at coordinate 105,152 of CAWHWJ010000009.1, forward strand.
GAAGGACGCCGGTCTGCCAGTGGCATCAATTCAAAATAAAGCGGGTGAGTTTATCGCGCCGTCTCCGGCGAGTGCAGCCTTAGCAATCTCCGCCTTTAACGATGCGCTGAGCAAAGATCTTCGAACCCCTATCGTCGATCCGCCCGCGACAGCCAAAGGTGCCTATCCCATCACTGGACTGACCTTCATCATCATTCCGAAGAAGAGCGTTTTGCCCGGCGAACAACAAAAGTTCAAGGATTTTGTCACATATTGTCTGACAGATGGTCAGAACTCAGTAGAAGCGATGTCATATACGAAGCTGCCGACTCCGCTATTGCAGCAAGGGCAGACGCTGCTCGCCCAGCTCGTGACAGACGACAATAAGCCCTCGAACTAGGACCTATCAGAGACCAGCTACTGTTTCCCGATATTGTCGATTTCTCGTTGTAAGGCAAACTGATCCAAGCTCGACAGCGGTAAACAGAGAAACAGGCTGATTCTTCGATCCAGGATGGAAAAAGCCTCACGGAACGCTCGGTCTACTTCCTCTGGAGTCCCATTCACCGCAGCGGGATCAGGCACTCCCCAATGTGCTGTCATCGGTTGACCGGGCCAGATTGGGCAGACCTCCTTTGCGGCATTGTCGCAGACTGTGAAGACAAAATGCAGGCGTGGAGCATCAGGTCCGGTGAACTCATCCCAAGACTTGCTATATAAACCAGCAGCACTTAGCCGTGCGGTGTCGAGCTGGTGGAGGGCTTCAGGGCGAACAAAGCCCGATGGATGGCTCCCGGCGCTATATGCAGTAAAGTGAGGCACACCCTTACGGTTCAGGATCGCTTCGGCCATGATTGAGCGTGCGGAATTTCCGGTGCAGAGGAACAGGACGTTATAACGTGCTGGCATAGTTCACTCTCCTTTCGCCGCCGTGCCGGCGCAGCACGTCGGGCCACAGCAAGCCGCTTTATCTGCTTGCGCTGGTTTTACGGCGTACACTTTGACGCTGGCTGCCCCCTCGTTGACATCGTATTCGGAGAGAAGCTTTTTCAGATCCTCGTGGAGGCTGGTTGGCGTAGGCGTGTCGGCAGCGCAGCATCTGTCTGCGAGCACCGACAAGCCAGTCGTGGTGACCATCGAGGGAGAGCAGCACCCGGCTTGATTTTCGACCTTGGCATAAGCGTTCAAGTCGGCTCCGCTGTCCACAATCTCAACATGCTCGAATCCGGCATCAAGCAAACCCCTGCGGTAGTCGTCTATCTTGATCGCTCCCGCAATGCAGCCAACATAGGCAGCTACACTCTGGGCGACTGCGGCAGGCAATTCATGCTTGAGGGCGATATCGCTGACCGCAAGCCGTCCGCCTGGCTTGAGAACCCGTGCGATCTCGCGGAAGACTGCTGTCTTGTCGGGAGCTAGGTTGATTACGCAATTGCTGATGACACAATCTACGGATGCATCAGGAAGCGGAAGCTGATCAATGGTCGCAAGATGAAATTCGACATTTTCGTATCCACCCTTCTGAGCGTTGGTGCGGGCGCGGTCGATCATCTCGGGCGTCATATCGATGCCGATGGCTCTCCCCGTTGGACCCACCAATTTCGAGGCCAGAAAGACATCCAGGCCGCCGCCTGAACCCAGATCGACGACGACCTCGCCCGCCCTAAGGGAGGCAATGGCAGTTGGATTCCCGCAGGAGAGGCCCATATTGGCCTCCGCCGGGATCGACGTCAATTCTTCTGCACTATATCCAAAAGCCTCGGCGACCGCTTTGACTCCCGCATGATTCGTAGAAAGCTCACTCTCCGCGACTGCCGCGTATTTGGATCGCACTGTATCGAGCACTTTTTCTGTCATAGCATCCTCCGACATATTTGCCAAACTGAATATATTATGCGCTGGACACATACGTCAATGCGAATATAATCATGACATGGCAGTGAGACAAAAGACCTTCAATTTGGAGAGATTCTTCCAGGCGCTCGGAGACAATACTCGGTTGCGGCTGCTGAATCTCATGGGCGATCAGGAGATCTGCGTCTGCTATTTTGTCGAAATCCTCGATCAGCCCCAACCGAAAATTTCCAGGCATCTGGCGTACCTGCGTAATGCTGGCGTTGTGGCAGCACGCCGTGATGGCAAATGGATGCACTATCGCATCGTCATGCCGCCCAATGAGGGCGCTGTGAAAGTTCTACGGCAAATTCTTCAATGGCTCAGCGAGGAGAAAGCCATGCAGGCGGACCGGGCAAAGTTAACTAAGGCTTGCTGCACGCCCGAGAAGTTCGTGACCTTGCAGGGAGCACCCTTGCCGATCCCTGTCGCTACATCCACAGTTTCCGCTTCGAGGTGATTATGTCCAGCGTCCCCTACACACAAGGCCAGGTGTGCGCACCACTGCCCCGCAAGAAATTGTCCTTTCTCGACCGCTATCTGACTTTATGGATTTTCCTGGCTATGGCAATTGGCGTGAGCCTTGGGCATTTCATTCCCGGATCAGCGTCGTTTGTCAACAGTTTTCAGTCCGGCACAACGAATATTCCCATCGCCATCGGCCTCATCATCATGATGTATCCGCCTCTGGCGAAAGTTCGTTATGAAAAGCTCGGTGAGGTCTTCCACAACCGCCGCGTGCTTGGCCTTTCGCTCCTTCAGAACTGGATCATCGGCCCCGCACTGATGTTTCTGTTGGCGATCACATTCCTTCGTGGCGAGCCAGCTTACATGCGTGGGCTGATTCTCATTGGCATCGCTCGCTGTATCGCGATGGTTCTTGTTTGGAACGAGCTTGCTGAAGGGGACACGGACTACGTTGCCGGTTTAGTCGCCCTCAATAGTGTGTTCCAGGTTGTCTTTTACAGCCTTTATGCATGGGTCTTCATCACGATCCTGCCAACCTGGTTTGGATTCAAAGGCGCGGTGGTGGAAATTGGCATCGGCCAGATTGCCAAGAGCGTCTTCATCTATCTCGGGATACCTTTCTTAGCCGGAATGTTGACTCGTTTTGTGTACCTTCGGGCGAAAGGGGAAGAGTGGTATCGGACGAAGTTTATCCCGCGTATCAGCCCCCTTACCCTCGTAGCTTTGCTCTTCACGATCCTGGTGATGTTCAGTCTCAAAGGAGACCTGATTGTGAAATTGCCGCTCGACGTGCTTCGGATCGCCGTGCCGTTGATGGTGTATTTCATCGTCATGTTCCTGGTGAGCTTCTGGATGGGGCGCAAGCTGGGTGCCAGCTACGCTCAGACGGCGACGCTCTCCTTTACTGCGGCAGGCAACAATTTTGAATTGGCTATCGCAGTCGCAGTCGCGGTGTTCGGGCTGAACTCCGGCGAGGCTTTCGTCGGCGTGATCGGCCCTCTCGTTGAAGTTCCGGCGCTGATCGGTCTGGTGAATGTCGCATTTTGGTTGCGGAAGCGCTATTTCACCGCTGCCACACAGGTTGATAACAAAGCAGCAATCAACGCCTGAGAGAATTTCGCCATGCGATTTCTTATCATCGGTGGCAGCGATGCGGGCATCGCTGCCGGGCTCCGGGCACACGAACTCGATCCGACGTGCGAAATTACCCTCATACTCGCAGATGAATATCCGAATTACAGCATCTGCGGCTTGCCGTTTTTCCTTAGCGGCGAGACTCCAGACTGGCACTCCCTGGCGCATCGCACTGAGTTCCCGGGCATTCGGTTGATGCCAAATCACACGGCTGAAGCCATTGATCCAATACAGAAGGCGGTCACCGTGCGCGACACTAGCGGGACGCGATTTGATCTTCCCTACGACAAACTGCTCATCGGCGCCGGAGCCAGGCCGGTGCGGCCAAACATCGAAGGCTTTGATCTTCCGGGCGTCTTCCCGCTCCACACGATGGAGGATAGTTTCGCCCTCCATCGCTTCCTCAAAGAGCATGAACCCAAGTCAGCGATCATTGTGGGAGCCGGATACATTGGCCTCGAAATGGCCGATGCACTGGTTCACCGCGGCCTCACCGTGACTATTGCCAGTCGCACGGAATCGGTTTTGGCAACTGTAGATGGCTCTTTTGGCAGGCGAGTTGAAGCCGAATTAAGGAGCCACGGAGTGGAAGTCTGCAATCGGGTGGTTGTTCGGTCAATCGGACAAGATGGCACTCGCCTTATCGTTGCGGGCACTCAGGACTTTCTTGCTACTGCGGACGTTGTTCTCGTTGCGGTTGGCGTGCAACCGAACAGCGAACTGGGCAGAGCGGCAGGCATTGCGACTGGTGAGAAGGGCGCTTTGCGCGTCAATAGACGCATGGAAACGAATCTGGACGATATCTATGCTGCTGGCGACTGCGTAGAAACATGGCATCATTTCTTGAACCGCTATACCTATCTGCCACTGGGGACCACTGCGCATAAGCAGGGTCGCATTGCCGCAGAGAATGCAGTGGGTGGTAACCGTGAGTTCGCTGGCTCGCTCGGAACTCAGGTAGTGAAGATTTTCGACCAGGTTGCCGCACGCACTGGATTGCGGGATCAGGAGGCGCGGAACGCTGGTTTCTGTCCATTCACTGTCGAAACGACCGTTTGGGATCACAAAGCCTACTATCCAGGCGCCCGCGAACTACACGTGCGGATTACCGGCGATTGCCGAAGCTGGCAATTGCTGGGGGCGCAGTTGCTCGGGCACAAGGATTCTGAGGTATCGAAGCGAATCGATATCTTTGCAACGTCGTTGTTTCACGGCATGAAGATTGAGGAATTGAATGATCTCGACCTGAGCTATACTCCGCCCCTTTCCAGTCCTTGGGACGCTGTACAAATGGGTGCGCAGTCGTGGACTCAGGTGTTGGCCGCAAGCGACGGGCACTGCTAGAGTTGTTCCTGAATAAGACATATGATCCGACCTGCAACGACTGACGATGCTTCACAAATATGCGCTATATACAATCACTACGTCGCGCACACGCCGATAACGTTCGAAGAGCTGCCCGTCACTCCTGAAGAAATGACGCAACAAATCGCAGAAGTTATGGAAGCGTTTGGAGTGCCCGGCGAATTTTGTGCCAGTTGAGAACGTAAGAAACTGACATGAGAGGAGCCTGGAATGGCACGAGGCAAGAAGTATCAACCTGAGCAGGTGGTGAACCTGCTGCGACAGATAGAAGTAGCCGTGGCGAATGGCAAGACGACAACGCAGGCGTGCAAGGAAGCCGAGATCCTGGAGCAGACGTACTTCCGCTGGCGTAAGGAGTATGGCGGTTTGCAGGTGGACCAGGCGAAGCGTCTGAAAGAGTTGGAGCAGGAGAACGCGAAACTGAAGCGTCTTGTAGCTGAGCTGAGTCTGGACAAGCTGGTGTTGAAAGACATCGCCTCGGGAAACTTCTAAGCCCGGAACGACGACGCAGTGCGGTCAGCCATGCCTGCGAACAAGGAATGAGCGAGCGGCGAGGATGCCTATCTGTTGGGGCAGCCGCAGAAGGACGCAGCGTTATCGGCCGGCACAGCGTGAAGACGAGGATGCGACTCACCCAGGCCATCATTCAGTTAGCCAGCCAGTATGGCCTTTACGGCTACCGCCGGATCACGGCGCTGTTGCAGCATGCCGGCTGGCAGGTGGGCAAGGATCGAGTCGAGACGGATCTGGCGTCGCGAAGGGCTGAAAGTACCAAAAAAGCAGAAGGCAAGAGGTCGGTTGTGGCTCAACGATGGCTCGTGTGTGCGGCTTAGGCCCATGCACGAGAAGCCACGTGTGGAGCTACGACTTCAGTGCGCCATGATGGCGAGGAGGATGAGATGAGTTAGTGATCGAGTCTTCTCGCCTGCTGGCTCTTGACCGGTCGCTGTAATGCGGCCCGACTCAGGAAGGAGCCTGAGTTGAAGGGGTCTGTCCAAGCGTATCGTGTTCCGACGATGCGTGGGAAAGCTGACAGACTGAACTGTACCGGGCACCGCCATTATCGGTGTGCCGGGCTACCACACATCTTATGGTGAGACAACGAAGCATACGCTGGAAGCCTCTGTCTTGAATTGCTCAATGCTCCGGTAGTAGGTCAGATGGGACCGGGAGTCATGCGATCTGAGTTGGTGCGGCTTGAAGTTCTTCACTGACGGGTCTGAATAACGGACTCAGCGATGATGATCTCCCCACAGATTATCGCTCCGAATCGCCAGGGGTAAAGTATGCCACCTACGAGATGAAGGTTGAGAACTGGAACATGGGAACCCTGATTGACCGCCCGGCAACGGAGCCGGGCTAGCCACGGAGACAGGAGATGGTGAATCGAGGGGGCGGAGCCTGCGTAGTAGTCCGGACACGGGAAAGCCGTGTACATGGCGAAGGCAGGCAAGGAACCGACAGAGTTGCGAAGACGGAGGAATCATCCATGGACTTGGGTGATCAGGCTGATGAAGTCTGGCTCCTCAGCGTGCAACGTAAGCTCTATCAATGGAGCAGGACACATCCTGAAGACAGCTACCGCGACTTGTGGAACTGGACTACAGATATCCGCAACTTGCGGTGCGCCTGGCGGAAAATCGCTCTGAACAAAGGGCGTCGTACTGCCGGGGTCGACGGGATGACAGTAGCGGGAATCAAAGTGGCGATGGGCATGGAGTTGTTCCTTGAACAACTCCACGGTGACCTGAAGAGTGGCCGGTACAAGCCGAGCCCCTCACGACGGAAGCTGATCCCCAAGCCGCGTCAGCCGGGGAAGTTCCGACCCCTCGGTATCCCGACCGTGCGTGACCGCGTAGTTCAGTGTGCGGTCAAGAATATCCTGGAGCCGATCTTCGAGGCTGGCTTCTGGCATGTGTCGTACGGGTTTCGACCCGGACGAGGCTGCCACGGCGCCTTGGAGCATATCCGCATGAGCATGCGTCCGCGAGCGAAGGCAGAAGATGGCCGACGTCAGCGGACACCCTACCAATGGGTCATCGAGGGGGATATCAAGGGCTGTTTCGATAACATCGATCACCACCAACTGATGGAGCGGGTTCGCGCCCGTGTCGCAGATGGCAAGGTGACGAGGTTGATCGCGCAGTTCCTGAAAGCCGGCGTCTTGTCAGATGGCTTCCTGCTACCGACAGACAAAGGCACTCCTCAAGGTGGCGTGATCACGTCCCTTACACAAAAGGTAATCTGGGTTTCCGCGTGAGTGCGTGCCATCATTTTGCTGGGGCGCTGAAGGGATGGGGATGCTGTGGCGAATGGTGATAGTGTCGTCCCCCACCAGAACTTCTTTAACCACGAGCCGCACGATGCGCTGGCGCTCAATGACATTAAGCGTTTCAGCGGCGCTGCGCAGGCGGGCGAGAAATGCTGTGAGGGTCTCGGCCAGGCGCAGGAATGCAATCTGATCGGTGCTCTGGTCAGCGATCGCCTGCAGCTCAGCACGAACCGACTGCTGGCGCTGACGCAGCAAGGGCATTCGATCGCGCAACTGTTCAATCGACAAGAGTCCTTCCTGGTAGGCGTTGAGTAGTCGTTCGATGCCTTTGCCCACATGCGTCAACTCCCGCTGCAGACTCTGCTCACGTTTTTGGGTTGGATTGGCAGAGCGAGCTGCTGCCAGGCGACGATCAAGTTCTTGTTGTATCAGAGCCGGCTCTTCCAGTAGGCGGATCACCTCGGCCCAAACAATCTGATCGAGGAGATCTTGCCTGACAAGGCGGCGGTTGTCGCAAACAGGGCCGCCTAGTTTTCGCCAGCTATCGGAACCAATGCACTTGTAGTAGTGAATCTTACGTGCGCTGGTATAGGTCGAAGATCGCGAGAAGGCGTAACCACACTTGGCACAGCTGACTAGTCCCTGTACAACACTGGGCGCAATGGTACGCCGGCGCGATCGTATTTTGTTCTCTTGGAGAAGCTCTTGGGCCCGGGCGAAGCTCTCTTCGCTTACCAGAGCTGGCACGGGAATTTCGATCCACTCTCCGCGCGGGCGTTCGTGACCGGCTGTCATGCAGGGCGTAATCACACCACGCCGGCGCTGCGGACGCATAACGCGCGTCCGTGTCGCGGCGCTGGTCTTGCCGAAGCAGGCGGTGCCACGATAGGTGGGATTCCGCAGCACGGCCCAGACGACCGAGCGTTCCCAGCGAGCACTTGCCTTGCGCGTGGGGATATCCTCGGCATTAAGTCGGCGCGTTATCTCGCCGATGCTGAGCCCCTCCACCGTATACATCTCGTAGATGCGCCGGACAATTCGCGCCTCAGCTTCATGCACGATATAAGCAGCGGGCGCTTCGTCGGTTTTACGGATATACCGGTAACCATAGGGAGCGTTGCTCATCACACTGATCTCGCCCGAGTGCGCGCGGTGTCGCTTGCCGCGGCGCGAGCGCTCCAGGATCTGCGCCCGCTCATATTCAGCGATCATGCCCTGGAACTGCACCAGCAGTTGATCTTCCGCGCTGTCGCCTTGCGGCGACTTCACAAACAGAGTCTCGACTCCGTGGCGGGAGAACTCCTCGATCAGCAGAATTTGATACGCATACTTCCGGCTCAAGCGATCTGGCGCATAGGCGAGCACAACCTGAATCTGCCCTTCAGCGGCGAGGTCTCGCACTTGCTCCAAGCCTGGACGCTCCAGCGTGGCCCCACTATAGCCCTCATCTTCGAAGACCCACTCTTTGGGTACTTCCAGATCGTGGCTGTTGGCGAACTCGATCAGCGAAGCCGTCTGGCTTGCAATCGTGTTCTCTTCGCGCTGCTGTTCGGACGAGACCCGTGCATAGATCGCCGTCATCCTCATCATCGCACTCCTTTACGCACCCACCGACCGGGCGCTCGCGACAGGGCACCAAAATATCGTAGGCCTGGACAAGCTTCGACTCGAGTAGGCGATCAAACGAATAGGAAACGTGGATTTGAAATGGTCCGCTCTTGGTGCGCGGCTCAGCCATGTTTCTTCAGAGCACCTAGAAATGCGTTCAACGCGCCGGTCACGATCGCTCCCATGGTCATGCCGCTGCTTTTTGCGTGCTTCCGTAACATTTCGACCGTGCGCGGCGGAAGTTTCAACGTGACCGGCACCGTGGCCTCGGTAACTTCCACCGGACGAACGAGATGGGAGGCTTCCTGCAGGTACCGATATGCTTGACGCTCTGAGAGTTCGAACTTGCGCGACAAGCGCTGCACTGCCTCGGGCCATGCAACCTGACGCTGGAGTAGGGCGAAAGCGGCGTTCAAGTGCCGAGCCTTTTCCACCTTGGTCGAACGCGTCATATGCCATAAACGTATTACCCCTTAAGACGAAGATCAAGCACCGGGTACCTTGTTCGCCATCCCGTCACTGTCCGTTCGAACTGGAAATTACCTTTTGTGTAAGGGACGTGATCTCTCCGCTGCTCGCTAACATCGCCCTCGGCATCATCGAGGAACGATATGAGCGGTGGACACACCATCGTCGCAAGATCCAGGCTCGCCGCAAAAGTGATGCTACGACGGCGGCGTTGTGGGCGCGCATGACTGACCGTAAAGCTGGGCGATCAGTGTTCTTCCCGATTCGCTATGCAGATGACTTCGTGGTTCTCGTATCCGGTACTCGCGAGCAAGCCGAACAGGAAAAGGTGGAGCTTGCGAGCTACCTGCGGGAGTCGATGAAGTTGGAGCTATCAATCGAGAAGACACGAGTCTCCGATCTGAATGAGGGCTTCCAGTTCCTCAGCCAACGGGTGCGCTATAAGTGGCATCCGTGCTTCGGCTATATGCCGAGGATCGAGATACCAACTAGCAAACGGGCGGATCTTCGGCACACGGTGAAGCAGATGACCAAGGGCGCCAACACGCTCTGGTCTCTGTCGGAGCTTCTCCAGAAACTCAATCCTGTTCTGCGGGGATGGGGAAACTACTATCGCTTCTGCACCGGCGCAAGCCGTCAGTTCGCTGCACTCGACTTCTATGTCGGGGACTGCATCTGGCGTTGGCTGATGAAGAAGCATAAGAAACTCCATCGCAAACGGACCCGGTTAGTGCGACTGCCGAGTCTTCTTCGTCCTACTCGCAATCTATGGCGTGAAGGCAATGTCGAGCAGTTCCTTCTCTCCATGCTGCGCGTGGAACGCTTCCGCAGAGGCTGGATGCGCACTCCGCCTATCTTGCGGCGGAGCCGGCGCCGGTCTTTCAGCCAAAACTGCGCTCCGCAATGCTGCCCCAGATGCGCCTTGCCGAGTTCGCAGCGAATGGCTGGAACAATTCACTCGCGCGCGCTGTACTGCCGTTCTGTCTCAGAGTGTGGCCCGGAGCGATGCGCGTGACGGCTAGGCTGACACGCGTCACACAGCCCGCCGCTGTTGCTCCACAGGCGTTCGCTAACTGAAATCGAGCCATGGCAGAACCACGCTCGTAGTCAAAACCCTCCGGGGGAAATGCAATGAAATCTTTCGTAGTCTTGGCTCTCGCTGTCGTCCTCGCTCCATCTGTATTCGCCCAGCATCAGACTTTCACCGTCAATCCCGATGCCAGCGAGGTCAAGATGAAGCTCAACACGACCCACGAGGTCGTCAACGGCACCTTTCACGTACAGTCCGGGTCAATCAATTTCGACCGAACCGCCTCCCATATATCGGGGATAGTCATCGTCGCCGCAGGCAGCGGCAAGACGGGAAACGATAGCCGCGATAAGAAGATGAACAAAGACATTCTCAAGGTGGACCAGTTCGCCACCGTCTCTTTCGCGCCTAAAACGTACAACGGAATGATTGCTGCTTCAGGCGACTCGACTATTCTGGTGAGCGGAGTGTTCACTCTGCTCGGCACTGCTCACGACCTGACGATTCCGATGCAGATACACATCGATGGCTCGAAGGCAACGGCGAAAGCGCAATTCGTCGTTCCCTATGTGCAGTAGGGTCTCAAGAACCCGAGCTTCCTGATCTGGAAGGCAGAGAACGATGTAGCGATTGATCTCAATCTCGTCGGCCAGATCTCAAACTAAGGAGATTCTCGCCAAAAATGAACATGCGTGCGATTGGATTGGCCACTCTTTGTCTCATCTCAATGCCGGTGCTGGCTTTTGCGCAAACCGACGAGATCCAGGTGTACGACGGAGAGATTGCGCCTCCTGGAATCTTCAATCTGATGATCCACAACAACTTCACGCCCAAGGGACGGACGGTGCCCGACTACCCTGGGGCGATCATCGCCAATCATTCGTATCAGGTCACTGCCGAATGGGCGTACGGCGTTACACCGTGGTTCGAGCAAGGACTTTATATGCCCGTAACCTCGCCCTATTCTTCGAACTATGGCTCGACGATCAACGGCTTCAAGATTCGCGAACTATTCGCGCGACCCAACGCTCACGGTCACAAGTTTTTCTATGCGGCCAATTTTGAGTTTAGCGTCAATCACAGCTACTGGGAGCCCAGGACGATTACCTCCGAAATCAGGCCGATCGTGGGGCTGCACTTGCACCCATGGGATTTCATCTACAACCCGATTCTCGATACGGACTATACCGGGGGACTTGGAAACCTGCAGTACAACCCCACGGGGAGAGTGGCGTACAACTTCAACGACAGGTGGGCCGTTGCGGCGGAAGAGTATGACGGTTTCGGCCCGCTGCACGGGTTCTTGCCACTTTCTAAGCAATTTCACGAGGTCTGGGCGACTACGGATTACTCAGGCAGCAAGTTTCTCGGTTTAAACATTGAGAGCGGTGTCGGGTACGGGTTGACTGCGGCTTCGGACAAATGGACGCTTAAATTGATGCTGTCACGCAACCTCAATGTCCACCCGTGGCACCCTGAATAGGAAACGCCCCCAAGACGTGGGCAGTTTGTCTTGAAAAGACAGGATGATTCCGAGAATCCCACGTCCGGCATGGAGGATAGCGAATCGACATCTTTGCAACCGCGCTCTTTCAAAGCATGAAGGTCGAAGAATTGAATGATCTCGACCTGAGCTATAGTCCGCCCCTTTCTAGCCCTTGGGACCCTATACAAATGGGTGCGCAAGTGTGGAACCAGGTGTTAGCCGCCAGCGACGGGCACTGCTAGAAACAATTGTCCCCAATAAAATTGAGCCTATGATCCGACCTGCAACAACTGACGATGATGAACAGATTTGCTAGTGATCATCGTGGTCATGATCGTGATCTCCCCACGGAATATTACGCGCCGCACCCATGATGATGGAGGCAAGAGTGGGCCGCTGCATGCCCGCCTTATGTTGCCCACCTACCGACCCGCTCGAATTAGAAGTTCTATCATCGGACCCAGAGTCGGGGACGGTATCCTGGCCCCAATTGGCTGGTCTTGTCGGAGCGTAGACGACCTCAGGGCTTTTCGGGGGATCCAGCATAAGCTGTGCGACCGGGCCAGCCAATTCATCAACGGTCGCAGCCTTTGCTGTCACTTCTGTTGGCTCCAAAGAGACTGAGAGCCTGTCTTTCTTTGCGGTTCTTGTTCTAGCTTTGCCATATGGGTGAAGTATATGAAAGGCCACCTCCTGTGGCTGGCCTATCTGCTGTTGTGCGTAAGAAAGGACCACAGCAAGTGAGGGCAGAACAGTAAGAGAGCCAACGAGGATCACAATCCCGCTGGTCGCACGTAAGCAGAGCAACCACTTCGAAGACTTCTTTGATCCCGTAAGGATGGAATGGACACGAGCCGTTAACTGTACCGAAGGTGAAGCAAAATCGACGCCCCACGGTTTTTGCTCTCCCTCGACGTTCAGCCGCGCGAAGCGAATGAGGCATTCTGCATACTTGACTCGCCTGGCAGGAGAGTCCGAAACGACGGCAAGATCGCAAGCAAGTTCCCGTTCAAACTGTATCTTGTTGAATGCATACCAAACCGCCGGATGGAAAAAGAGCAGAGCTCTAAGCAGAGCGGCAAATCGACCAAAGAGAAAATCCCGACGCCGAACATGGTGCAACTCGTGTCGCAATACATCTTCCAGTTCCGAGCCATCTTGCTCAAGGCAAAGTGTCGGCAGCAGAACCGTAGGCCGGATCCACCCAAGCGTCGCGGGGGATGTGATTCCCGTCAGCAGCAATAATCTGCACTTACGTACCTGGAGACTCTCAGCAATACTTTGAAATGTTTCGCCGACATCAATCGGAGGTTTGCAGCCAAAGCCGAGCACCCACCGCAACTGCATTTGTTCTCTGATATGCGAAACGAGAAAGTAGCTCAATACCACCAGGTAGAGGATTCCAGCTCCACGCAAAGCAACATTCAGAGAAAGGGCCCAGGAGGCTGGTATCTGCCAGGCACCCGGCGTCAAAGAGGCCGCACGTGCGGGAGCGTGTTGAAGGGTTCCAATTATTTTCTCGCCTGAAATAAAGCGAATTGCTAACCAGATCCAATAGGATCCCGCTCCGGCAAGGAAGCTCAGCCAGATCAGGAATCTTTGGCTAGGTCGATCAACCAGTCGGCTGATACTCCAGACGACTGCAAAAGCGAAAGTCACTTTTAGAAGAAAATCGGCGAGCGCAGTCAGAATGACCAAGGGAGCTTCTGGATTCATAACATTCCTCGCTTATTCGTGGTGAGGGTCGTCGAGCTGGCTTCTTTTACGATACTCCCGTAGATAGGCTTCCAACTCGTCGAGTTCTTTTTGGTCAACCGGACTGGCTTCCAGCAAATTGACCAAGAGCCCGGAGGCAGAGCCACTCGAAATTCTGCGAAAGGAGTGCCTTCAAAAAGCCGTGGTCCACGGTCTTGCGTGAAATCAACGGCCTGAAGACGAAGACTCGACCTTGAGCCTCATGAGTGATGAACCCCTTTTGCTCCATGATTCGGAGCAAGGTCTGTGTTGTCTTATAGTTTGGTCTCTTCTTTGCGGGGTGAGCATTGACTACATCCTCTACTGTCGCCTCGCCCTTGCACCATAGGATCTGCAAAAGGCGCATCTCGGCCGCGGTGGGCAGAGGAACCTTCTGTTTTCCGCGAGTCCGTTTTGTGCCTTTTCTAGCCATTGTGCGCCCTCTTCGAGTCCAATCCGATGTAATCAGGCCACAAAAGCAGCTTACCATTGAAAGAAATAAAAGTCTTAATGTTTTAAGAGGGTTTGACATGACAACTCTTAATACGTTAAGACTTCTATCAGATCGTTGCTTAAGTAAGAAGTTTTCTCCCGCACTAAACAATAGTTGGCTGAATGAATTTCTGATTTTCGCGGGGAGTTCGTATGAGAGATGACGAGGACTATCCCGTTTCCTATTTGGTTTACGTCGTTCTTGCACTTGTCGTCATTGCTGTGTCAGCGTTGGGCGGCGTTTTCTTCTTGATAGACAAGTAGTGAGTCGAGGATCCAGGAAATTCGCGTCGGACGATTCAAAGGTGGCAGCGTAACTGATTAGGGCTCGCAATGTTTTGAATCTGAGGTTTGCACGATGGGTAAAAACAGCGCTCACGCTTCCGCGTCCTACGAAATGGCGACGTCATTCGACTATGAAGAGTACGTCAATCCGGAATGGGTGCGGCTACTGGACCTGCTGGGAATGAATGTGCGCTACCGCCGTTGCATCGGCACAGAACTGCACGCCGACGACGGACGGGTATTTCTGGACTTTCTCTCCGGCTACTGTGTGCACAATACAGGACACAATCATCCGGACATTGTGGAGGCGCTTCGCAGTGAACTGGCGCTCAGCGGACCAGCCATGCTCCAGAGTCATGTGGCGGAGACGGCCGGTGAACTCGCCTCAGAACTGTGCAGGCGAGCAGGAGGCCGACTGTCCAAAGTCTACTTCTGCAGTTCGGGCAGTGAAGGGGTAGAGGCGGTCATCAAATTTGCACGTGTCCGGACCCGGCGAACAGGCATTGTCTATGCGCGCGGCGCATTCCATGGCCTGACCTGTGGCGCGTTGTCGCTCATGGGAAATGACTACTGGCGTGAAGGCTTTGGCCCCATGCTTTCGGACACTTTTGAAGTCCCATTCAACGACACGGCTGCGCTGGCTCGTGTTCTGACCACTCACAAGATCGCTGCTGTAGTGCTCGAGCCGGTACAGGGCGAAGCCGGAATCGTGGTGCCTGAGCCGGGGTATTTGAACAGTGCTGAAGAACTGTGCCGCAAACACGGTGCCCTGTTTGTGCTCGATGAGGTGCAAACAGGAATGGGGCGCACAGGACGCTTTCTTGCCGGACAGTACCATGGAGTCTCGCCGGACATGGTTGTGATGGCTAAGGCATTGAGCGGCGGCTTGGTTCCGTGTGCCGCGGTTTTGATGACAGATGAGATTTATGCCGCTGCCTACGGTTCTGTGAAGCGGGCCATCATCCACACGTCTACCTACAGCGAGAACGGATTGGCTATGCGCGCTGGTCTAGCTACCCTGGCAGTGCTCGACCGGGAACGATTAACAGATCGCGCTGAGGCGGTGGGGAAGGATTTGCGGCGCAAGCTGAGAAACGCTTTGCTGTCTTATGAAATGGTGCGTGAAGTTCGCGGTATGGGGCTGATGAATGGCATTGTTTTTGAACCTCCTCGTCACATGAGCCTTCGACTCTCTTTTGAGGCGTTCAAGGCAATTCACCCCGGCATGTTCGGCCAGATGCTTGTGCGGCGGCTCTTTCACGAACATCGGATTCTTTCTCAAGTCTGCGGAAACAACTTCATGGTGCTGAAGGTGGCCCCACCTCTGGTCGTAACGGAGGAGCAGATCGGCACTTATGTTGACGCTATTACTTCTGTCGTAGAAGCGCTTCATCCTTCTTCGGCCTTTTGGTCCGATGCACTGGAGCTTGGGCGGCGAGCCATTCGTTTATAGCTTGAACATTTTCTTCGAGGAATACTTTGCATGATCATTGGCGAAGCCTATTTTATCTGGACTGTCGCAGCATTAAGTCCGCGATCCTGGGTGGTGTGTCGAGCGTTGAAGAACGCGGATATTGAACCTCGGGACACGTCTACATTCTTCATCTCAACCACCCGCGCTTTCGCTCTGGGTTGGTGCCGCTGAGATGGGGAATCAACAGGCAGTGAGGCGCTTGACTACCGATGTGCTCGTCGTTGGGGGTGGACCAGCCGGGTTATCCGCCGCCATCGCCCTGCGGCAAAAGGATATTGATTGTGTGGTTGTCGAAGCACTTTCCCCGGCGATTGACAAGGCTTGCGGTGAGGGTTTGATGCCGGACGCCTTGGCTACGCTTGCCAGCCTGGGGTTGGAGATCACGGAACGTGATGGATACTCTTTTCGCGGTATTCGCTTCGCAAACTCCGTTCATCAGGTTGACGCGCACTTTCCCCATGGCACGGGTATTGGAGTGCGCCGCACGCGGCTGCACTCCTCTCTTGCCGAACACGCCCACAAGGCGGGCGCCCGAATGCTATGGAATAGGCACATCAAACTCCTCGGCCAGAACTCGGCCCTGGTGAACGGCGAAGAAATAAAGTTCAGGTGGCTTATAGGCGCAGATGGCCAGGCCTCTTTTGTCCGGCGATGGGCGGGACTCGATGCTCATCGAAAGGAAAGCCTGCGCTATGGTTTTCGGCGTCACTATCAAATCAAACCGTGGAGCGAGTATGTAGAGATTCATTGGGGCTCGCCGGTCAGGTCTACGTGACACCAATAGCGCCCGACTGTTTGTGTGTTGTCTACATTACACGAGACAGGCAGAGTAGTCGCCGCGACATACTCGAAAGCTTTCCTGAAATTGCACGTCGCCTGCGCGGCGCTATTGTGCTGTCCCAGCAGAAGGGTGCTGTTTCTGCTACGCGAAGACTACATCAGGTAGCGAACAGCTCGGTTGCTCTCATCGGCGATGCATCTGGTTCCGCAGACGCGATCACAGGTGAAGGATTGGCAATGACGTTTCGCCAGGCGCAAGAACTAGCGAATGCGATTGAAGCTGGATCGTTGGAGTCATACTGCCGTGCGCACGAAGAGATTAGCAGACTGCCCCACGCAATGGGAGCGCTCATGCTGACCATGGATCGTTGGCCTGCTCTTGAGATACGTGCGATGGGGGAGCTCGCGTCAAATCCGGCGCTTTTCCATGAACTGCTGTCGGTTCACATGGGCGTAAAGAGCTTATTAGGATTTGCCGTTCGCAGAGGACCTCAGCTGGGATGGAATCTGCTGTCGAACCACATTCGAGCGCAGGAGGGATAAGGTGCGATTGAAGTATAGAGCCGCTGGTGGCTGCGCAAGGTTTTTGCGGACGTCTGCTTTTCTCTGCCTGCTTCTTCTTCTGGCCGGCGCCCCTGCGGCCAGAGCGCAACAAGCGCGCGGAATCGATATAAAACTTGATCCCACGAGCACAGTGATTCACTGGACGCTCGGTGATGTTCTCCACACGGTTCGCGGAACATTCAAACTGAAGAGCGGCCTCATCCATCTTGATCCGGAGACAGGAGCCATGACGGGTTCGATTGTCGTGGACGCCACCAGCGGCGAGAGCGGCAACTCCATGCGAGACCAGGTGATGCACGAGAAGGTCCTTGAGAGTTCCCGGTATCAAACCATAACGTTCCGTCCTGTACATGTGAATGGCAAGTTCGACCCGAATCGAGAACAGGCCCTCACAGTAGATGGCGTCTTTAGCCTGCACGGACAAGATCACCCTCTGCAGTTGAATGTGAACGTGCACCCTGCTTCAGGAACGATCACTCTCAATACACATTTCACGGTGCCGTACGTGCAGTGGGGCTTGAAAGACCCTAGCACCTTCGTCCTTCGAGTGAACAAAGACATATCGATTGATATCGAAGCGACAGCGCAACTGAAGCCGTAGCGAGTACGGTCAATGCTTTAGGGGGCATTAATGGCATAAGTCTTAAAGGATTAAGAATGACTACTCAACTAACGGAATTCGTCGAGCTGCTAGCGGAGCCAAAGATGCTGCTGCTTCTCCATTTCCTCTCTGCTTTCTTGTTCTTGCTCGGCGCGCAGATGCTTGCCACTCGATTGTTCGTATCAGACAAGAGTAGATGGTCCGCAGTCGTTATAGCAGGAGCATGTTTCACGCTTCCCGTTGCAGGCACAGCGCTCTCTGTCATGGACCCTTATGTCACAGCCAGGTCTGGCCATGCATCGAATCTGGGCGATCAGACGACTCCTGCTCCGCATGGTGCCGGGAACGATCGCCTTGCCGCCCAAGACCCGGATACGGGAAGGCAGACGAAGCGCATTCTCTACCCCATTCCAAATTTCAGTGCGGTCAACGCTGAGGTGAAGCTTCCACCGCAAACCGTCAAAGAGAAACTCGCGACGACAACTCCTGCGGAGGAGAGTTCGAAATCGACTGCACGCGACAGCGGTCTCCCGAATGCGCCGCAACCGGTACAAGTCAGCAGTCAACCCGGAGAAAAGGGACCCTCGCAGACCGATACCGGGAATATTTCCGGGACGGTGCTCGATACGAGGGGAGACGTGCTGCAGGGGGCGACGGTGACTTTGGCAGGCCAATCGGGTTCCGATGTACGGACCGTAGAATCTGGCAGCGATGGGCAATTCGCGTTCACGAGCTTACCGCCGGATGCCTATAGGATCACCGTCACGGCGCCAGGGATGAACCGTTTCACCTCGACCCAAATCCTATTGCAGGCAGGCGAGTTTCGCCTTGTGCCAGCGGTAACGCTCTCGGTTTCTGGTGGCTCCACTAGTGTGATCGTGACCGGAAACAAGGAGGAACTGTCTCTGGAGCAGGTACAGATCGCAGTCCAGCAGCGCGTGGTCGGCGTCATTCCAAACTTTTACAGCACCTACGACTGGAACGCCCCGCCAATGGAAGCGAAACAGAAGTTTCAACTGAGCTTCCGGTCTATCATCGATCCAGTTTCGTTCTTAGTGGTGGCTGGGATCGCAGGTGCGGAGCAGTACCAGAATGTTTTCCCAGACTATGGCGGCGGAATTGAAGGATATGGAAAGCGATACGGCGCTGCGTTGGCGAATCACGTTTCGGCCAGTCTGCTGGGTAGAGCTGTCTACCCTTCGATTTTCCATCAAGACCCACGCTACTTCTATAAGGGGAAGGGGAGCATCCGCTCGCGCGCGCTATATGCGATGTCCGCAGCCGTCATCGCCAGGGGCGATGACGGACGGTGGAAGCCGAATTATTCGAATGTGCTCGGCAACTTCTCAGCAGGAGCCATTTCGAACCTTTACTATCCGGCTTCCGATCGCGGAGCTTCATTGGTCCTGTTGAACGGATTGGCCGACACGGGCGCAGATGCGGTGTCGAATCTGATCCGCGAATTCCTCTTGAAAGGGATCACCACTCACGTTCCCAAAGGGGCGAACGGCCAGCCATAGCGTGAACGGGCGCAGGGACTCTCCGATTCATTGGTGCGATGGGTTTGCCTACAAACCATGTACAACATGCGATCCGCAATGCTTCTTAAACACGTAGTGCCCGATCAGCCATCCGGCAACACCGCCCACCAGCACGTCGGTGGGAAAGTGCTCCTGGCCGAGGACCCGCGTCAGGCTCACTCCTGTCGCGGCTGTGTAGACGCCCGCTGCCACCCACTTCGACGGATATTCTCCAGCCGTGACTGCCGCTACGGACCACGCCAACGTGCTATGTGAGGAGGGAAAAGAGCCGTTTGTCCCCACGTTAGGGGCGAAAAAATCACCTGCAGCATTGTTAACGAGAGGCCGCTCTCGCCGCAGTATGATTTTCGACACCTCCTCTACCACCACGGCATCCGCAAGCGCCTCTCCACTGAGAATGCCTGTTTCGCGTGCATGTGCATTTCCTTTGAACACTCCGATCCCAAACAGCGCCACGGGAACTGCTATTTCGCTGCCCAACAGATAGTTCGACGCATTCACATTGTCCTTGTTGAACGTTCGATCATGCGAAAGATCCCGCATAGCATCGGTGTCGGTCGCCAATGTGGCGCCGGTCGCCGCGCCGAGTGGTAATAACCACAATAAGTCATGGGGTCGTATGCGTACGGGACTGGTCCAGATTGGAATCTGGTCCTTGACGATAGCGAGCGGCAGCCCTTTGACAATCGGTTGACTTGACGCTGTCGGTGCATCTGGCAATCCACCATCCGGACCTCCCTCGGTGTCTGTATGCACAGGCGGAGAGACCGGAAACCCATAGCTTACTGAACATGTACCAATGATGCATACACAGCAGAAGACCATAACACATCGGAAAAACTTCTCAACGCGCACAGTATTCATAAACCCCTTCCCTTGCCATAAGGAGAGACGAACACGTTCAAGCAAAACCCAACGAACTGCAGTTCAACTACAGCCTTGTTGCAGATTATGTGTTGTAGTCAACGTGGTTTATCTCGCGTATCAGCGCTGTGAACTGAAATCACTGAGACGGCGCAGGGGTTGTGTTCAAAGAATTCCGTCTCGGCATCGTAATGATTTCAACGCGCGTGTTCTTGGCCAGAACCACCTGCTGCCCGCGTGCGATCCAGCGGCTATAGAACGAGAGTGCCGCTCCATAATATCCGATGCCTGCAGCGACATTTCGAGAGCTTGCCACGATTCCAACAATTCGGCCAATGACGCCGAAACCATTCGAAGCGACCGCGCCATTGGCTGCCTGGCTGCCGTCTTCATCAAAGGCTCGGCTAGCAAGTACGCTGAGCACCAGTGGCACAATCACTCGATTCTGGGACTTTGGCTGTACTCCTCCCTCGGGGTCCAGCTGTAGCCCAGACGACGCATTCGAGTCGATTCCCGCAAGACTGCCTTCGACATGTTCGACAAAACCGTCTGGCAGCTTTAGTTCCCGGAAATTGAACCGAAGCTTTCCTTTGCGTCCAAATAAGCGTGCCGGCTTTGCCTGGGTAACGGTGCCAATCAGCACTGCACCCTGCGGCACAGCCAAGACATGATTGTTTTCGAAAACAGGCTCAGCGACCACCGCATCGAATTTGTTGCCTGGCTTCTCATCTGCGGAGCTGACGGTCTGCTTCAAGTAAGCATCTATTCGCCAGGAATTTTCCGCGGTAAGCTTCGGCTCGCCGCTTTTCTTGAGGACTGGACCGGTTGAAACAGCAGGTTGTTCGTGATGATCTGAGGGATTCGGAGTGCTCGTCAGAATCAATGGCTGCGCCAGCTCTACTGTCCAGGCAGTTCCTGCATTGATCCGCTCTGGGTGATAGGGAAGCTGCTTGTAGAGAAACTGAACGAGACGGTCTCCCTGTCCCGGGGCGGTGACTAGAGCGACTTCATCTTCCAGTTGCTGTTTCAGTGAAGCGATTTGCTGAGAGACAACAGAGCCCTTCGTTCGGACTGATGGAGTGGAAAGACGAAGGACGGGCGCCCCATCCGTAGCATCTCGGCTTACAACAGGTAGAACAGTTCCATCGGGCAGTGTCAAATCATCGAACTGCACCACGGGAATATGGTACGGCGTGAAATCTCCCCACAATCTCGCATGGATGCGACGCTGTTTGTCCGGATTAAGCTGCACTACATGACCCTGAAGAATACAGCCCGCGGGGATTGCGAGCTGATTGGCGGCGTAGACCGGATAAAGCAAGCGCGCCTCTAATGGTTCACCAATCTTCATCGGGACGTGATCGGCAAGCTGAACCGGAATCGGAGTAGATGCGGGAATCGATACTGTTTGTGCGTGCAGTCGGGCCAAAGATGGAAGAACCCATGCCGAGGCGACCAGTAAGCTAAGAACGTGCACTCGGAAGAGGAATTTCATCACTTCACCAAATGGGAAACCGCACTGCGCTCCCTATGCGAGGCGGTGTGAACGCGCCTAAACGCGATTTCCAGGTCATAAAGAAAAAGTGGTCCCTACGGTGCAGGCTTGTCTCTCAATCGTTTTTTTCCATGCGAACTAATCTCAGGTGTCCCCCGCTTCCCATGGTGGGACAGCGCAATCGTGGGTCTGGAATGCGCTCTGAACAATCAGAGGCGGCGGAACATCTGGAGCTACTGCGCCGTCTAAGAGAGGCATCGAAAAACCTTGCCCGCAGGACGTGCACTTGTACACCACCACTTTTCCATACAGCGTCGACTGCGGCGTCAGTGTTCTCTCGCTCATAAGACTCGTTTGTCAGGCTGCCCTCGCTGGTACCGGCGGAAGAGAGGCGGAAGGCGCGACACGTTTTAGTCTTAATTGCTTAAGATTAAAAGTCAAGTCATGTCTTAAGACTTTAAGATAGAGGATTCGGCCTGAAAATTAAGACAAAGCGGCAATCTGCGTATCCTGTTTGCTTGGGCTATATTGTTCGGGTTGTTCTTACGATTTTCCGATGAGGATGCCCGTAACGAACACGAGTGCTCCGCCAAGTCCCACTTGTAGTGCTGCAGAGAACACGGGCGTATCCATGAACCGGTGTCGCACCCATGTAATGACCCCGAGTTCGATGAGTACGACGACGATCGCAATCCCCAGAGCAATGCGAAACTCTGGGACAAGGAACGGAAGGGTGTGGCCGATGCCTCCCAGCGTCGTCATGGCGCCGCAGATTAGACCGCGGGCCCACGGGTGCCCGCGTCCCGTAAGACTCCCGTCATCGGACAACGCCTCCGCAAAGCCCATGCTGATGCCAGCTCCCACCGATGCAGCCAACCCGACCAGGAAGGCGTCCCAGCTATTCTTTGTGGCGAACGCCGCAGCAAATACCGGCGCCAAAGTCGACACGGAGCCATCCATCAGTCCAGCCAGGCCGGGTTGCACGATTTGCAGCACAAATAGCCTCCGGCGCGCCTTGTCCTCATCTTCCTTTACGCCCGGACGCAGCTTCTCTTCCGTCAGTTCCTGGGCGCGGTCTTCGTGCGTGCGTTCCTCCTGCGCGAGGTCATCCAGAAGCTGGCGGATGCTGGCATCCTGAGCTCGCATTGCGGCTCGTTCATAGAACCTGCGAGTTTCGACTTCTATAGCGCTTGCCTGCTTGCGGACAGTATCGAGCCCCAGTGGACGCACCAGCCACACCGGCGTGCGCTGCACGAATCCCTTCACGTCCTGGCGGCGAATAAGCGGTATATGCTCACCAAACTTCTGTCGATAGAGTTCGATTAGACGACGGCGGTGTTCTGACTCTTCCTTTCGCATACTGTCGAATACTGCAGCAGATCCGGCATAATCCTGGCGCAGTCCCTCGAAAAAGTCCGCATATACGCGCTCATCTTCTTCTTCCAGAGAAATGGCCAGAGCAAGTATTTCGCGTTCCGACAACTCGTTGAAGTTCTTCATGGTGGAATTATGCTTCCAATGCTTAATCTTGTTCCACTATTCGCGAAGGCTTAACTGCAAAGAGTGCAGGGACAAATGCCGAAGAGGCGGAGTTCTGTATCGAGGTCGCTATTGAAGAGTACCGATCTGGCGGCGCACTGCTCCAGATCCACGTTCGCACGAGCGGCAACTTTCTTGTCACAAATTTGCTCCCCCTGTCGTTGTAGAGGTGTAGAAGCAATAGCATGAGCGATCGCTGGATAGAAACGGAGTTCGAAGCGATCTTTCGGGAGCACTATCAGCGCATCGTCCGTGTCATTCGGCGCGTGCTGCGGCGCGATTCCGAGGCTGAAGAGGTGTGTACCGAAGTCTTCTTCCGGCTCTACCGCAGCGGTCCGGGAGTTGCGGCCGGGGGACTGGTCGGCGGATGGCTCTATCGCACCGCGACTCGCGCGTCGATCGATGCTCTTCGCGCCAACCGGCGGCGTGGCGTGGAAGATCAATTGGAAGGCAATGGCTCCGTTGAGACAGAAGGTCTCGCCGAGAGCCCACTTACCCTCCTATTGCGTCAAGAAAGCATCGTCGAAGTGCGTGAGGTGTTGGCGAAGCTGAAAACCGAGAAAGCTCAACTTTTACTATTGCGCCACAGTGGGCTGAGTTACCAAGAAATCGCCGAAGCTTTACAACTCGGCGTCAACTCGGTCGGGCAGAAACTGGCTCGGGCGGAGGCGGAGTTTTCCGCACTCTACAAACGACAGCAACGCCGGAACCGCAAGGTGCCGCAATTGCAGGCAGCGAAGGAGGGGCAATGAAACACGAAGAAGTGAATCAGGGTATGCTGCGGGCCTACCTGGATGGCGAACTCGATTCCGATCGACTCTCTGCGGTCGAGCAGCACTTGCAGGGTTGCAGCGCCTGCTCGGGCGAACTCGCCCTTCTGCGGAATCATGCTGCCTTTGTGCGTGACAGCCTCGCCAGATTGCCTGCATTGCCCGATGCCGATACCTCCGCGAGGGCCTGGTCTGCGTTTCAAAAGAAGCAAGAGGAATGGATGGACAGTGATCAGAATCGGTGGACTTTGTGGCAGAAGTTATCCCTTGCAGGCGGATGCCTAGGCGTCGCCGCAGTCACTTTGGTGCTGACCGTAGCGCCAGTTCGAGCATGGGCGGAAAACCTGTTGGCCATTTTTCGCGTAGAGCGTTTCACCATACTCGAGATAAACCCCGCTACCTTGAAGAGTGAGGGGCTGCAAAACAATCAGTTGCTTAATCAGACGATAGGTCGCGTTCTCTCCGATGAAATCACGGTAACTCAGAGTCCACAAAAGCCACAGCTCATGGCGAATGCGGCAACTGCCTCGAAGGTTGCAGGGTTTCCAGTACAGCTTCTTCTTGGCCAAGCACCGTCCAGTCTCCTGCTGCAGAGCGGAATCGGCATCAATATGAAGCTCAATGGTGACCGCATCCAATCCATACTCGATGAAGCGGGACGCAGCGACCTACATATTCCGGCATCAGTGGATGGAGCCATCATTGGGGTGCGAGTGCCAGCTGGCGTAATGGCGTTCTATGGGAACTGCGGCGATATAGTGTCCAAGATGATGGGCCAGGCGGGTGCCGGCCCAGGCACAAAGAACCCTTCAGCGGCTGCGGAGCATAGTATTGTCGTCCATGTTGGCGACGCCGAAAAATCCGTCTCAAAGTCTGGCGTCGATGTCAGCGCGAATCAAACCAGACACGCGAACAGGGTCAGCCCAGGCGAGACATCCGGACAGGAGGCCGATGCCACGTGTGTTTCGCTATTCGAGATTCCCAGCCCGATTGTGTCTGCTCCTCAGGAAATCGATCCCGCTCAGATCGCGCAGGTAGCGCTTCAGTTTCTTGGCATGAGCGCCAACGACGCTGCCAACTTTACGCAGACCGTCGACTGGACCTCGACGCTCGTTCTCCCTGTGGTCCGCGGTGAATCAAAGTACGAGCAGGTGCATGTCAACGGCAATGAAGGCGCACTGTTGCGCGGGGCAAATCAGAACCAGTCTGGCCACTTTTCGCTCATGTGGGTGGACAATGGAATCGTCTTCGCTCTGAACGGAACCGGAGACGATACTACGGCAATCAACCTGGCCTCGCAGTTACAGTAGAGAGAGCCGGAACGTGCATGGCAACTCTTACCATCGATGCATTGCAGCTTAGGAAGACCTACGGAGTTCGTACTGCCGTCCGCGATCTGACCCTCCAGGTCGGTCGCGGAGAGGCCTTCGGGTTTCTTGGTCCGAATGGCGCTGGCAAAAGCACTTCGATCAAGATGCTGCTTGGCCTGGTTAAGCCAACCGGTGGCAGCGCTTTTCTGCTTGGTCAACCGGTGGGCACACGCGAGGTGCGAAGTCGCGTTGGCTTTCTTCCCGAACATTTCCGGTTCTATGATTGGCTCTCAGCTTCAGAGCTGATCGCATTTCATGGGAGGCTATGCGGTCTGGCGGAAGACAAGCTGCGTCGGAAGATCCCGCAGTTGCTTGAACGGGTAGGCCTCGGCGCGCAACACAAGAAGCCCATTCGTAGTTTCTCCAAGGGTATGATGCAGCGCGTCGGCTTGGCGCAGGCAATCGTCAATGACCCCGAAATCCTATTTCTGGACGAGCCCACCTCCGGCCTCGATCCGGCCGGGCGAAAGCTTGTGCGCGAAGTTATTGCTGAGCAGTGTAGTCGCGGCGCCACGGTCTTTCTTAACTCGCATCTGCTCGGCGAAGTCGAGCAAAGCTGCGACCGCGTAGCCTTCATTCGGGATGGCCGCATCATCGGCATGTATGAGATGGGCGCGTGGCAGTCGTCTCAGACGGAAGTTGAAATCAGAGTCGCCAGTGTTAACTCCGCCGCGATAGAGCAGCTTAAAAGATTCACGCAGGACATTCGCCTCGAGGGGCAGGTTCTGCGACTGCGCGTGGTAATAGTAGATCATCTTCCTGAGGTTGTTCGCTGTCTGGTCGAGGCCGGCGCAGAGGTCTTCTCCGTCGTCCCGCAACGAGTAAGCCTGGAAGACTTGTTTCTGCAGATGATGGGACCGGACCCCGGCCTATGAGAGAGAACGCAATCGACGTGCGCCTGCCGGCGAGCGCTCCCGAACCGTCGGCAAACGATGGACCAGCTATCGAGCGAGCCGCAGAGCCGTCCGCTTTCGGTCTTTCGCGCGGGCCTGGTGCAGTGCGTACAACTCTGCTAATGGCGCGAGTCACCTTTCGTGAGGCGGCAAGACGCAAGATTCTCTGGATCGCAATGCTGGCAGGCGTCGCATTCCTGGCTCTTTTCTGGACGGCGCTTCATTTCGTTCTCAAACACGAGAGGCACCAGACTTCGACTGTCGATTTTCGCGAAGGCATGGTCATGATGACCATGATGGTGCTCTATGCCGGAAGTATGATGACTTCTCTGATGGCAGTGCTGACTTCCTGCGACACACTCTCAGGTGAGATCGCGTCAGGCACAATTCATGCCATAGCCACTAAGCCGGTGGAACGCTGGTGCCTTGTGCTTGGCAAGTGGATGGGCTTCGTGGGGATGCTGACGCTCTACGTGTTGCTCATCGAGGGTGGCTCGATCCTGATCAGCTGGCTCGAAAGTGGATACCGCCCTCCACACGGCCTCGCTGTGCTCAGTCTGATCTGGTTGCAAGCCCTGGTACTGCTCGGGGTGACCATGGCAGCGAGTACATGTTTCTCATCACTGACCAGCGGCGCCGTCTCGCTCGGGCTCTATGGCGTGGCCTTCGTTGGCGGATGGATCGAGCAGTTTGGATCATTGCAGCACGTGAAAGCTTGCATCAATCTGGGAATTCTCTCAAGTCTCATCATGCCTAGCGATGCCCTGTGGCGGCGCGCCGCCTTCAAATTCCAGCCGCCGCTGCTTGGAACCGTTGGTGTCACTCCCTTCAGCGGTACATTGGTGCCGAGTAATGCCATGGTGGTTTACGCTGCTCTCTATGCAGTTCTGGTCATGTTGCTGGCGCAGGTTCTCTTCTCACGCCGTGATCTTTAGTCTTTAAGCGCAGCCCGTCTCGCTCCATCACTTTGGTGTGCGATAGTTCGTTTACTCTCAACGGAGTAATTCAAGACCGGCTTGTCGGAAAGGCTGGCCCGAACCCACTGTGAAGTCTCCCCTTATAGGTATGTATGGTCCGCCGCCTTGTCGCAAGCAAAAAGTGAAATGAGCAAGTATGGTCTGCGCGTATGTTGTGGGCAGGAAGGAATAATCATGAATGCCCTTGAGAGACGGCGCCGGGTGATGTCAATCACGATTGCTCTCCTGGTCTCGTGCGCTATCAGTGGTGACGCTGTAAGTCTCGCGGAATCTCCAGATACCGTGATTACGCACGTTGAGGCGGTAATACGCGCGCGATTTGAACACATCGCAAAGTATGTCGTGAGTGAGCACTATGCGGTCTATAGAAATGGCGCGGCCGAAACTGCCGCCGAACAGACGGTCCAGGTCACATATCAAAAGAGCACGGGCATCACCTATACCACCGTCTCAAAGGTCGGTTCATCGATGTGGCTAAGTCGAGCAATTGAGCCCGCCTTGGAATCAGAGAGGGAGGTAAATGGTGTAACGATACGGCACCAGGTCATGCTCACTGCAGAAAACTATGAGTTCGAAGTCGACCCTGCTAGGGATTCAGTGAACGGTCGTGACTGTTTCGTCCTGGAGTTAAAGCCACGAAGAAAGAGCCCCTATTTGCTGAACGGTAAAGCGTGGGTAGATGCAAAGACTTATTTATTGGTCCGTATTCGTGGTACTCAGTCCAGAAGCTCCTCTCTTTTGGCAGGGGTGCCTCTTATTACTCGCGACTTCGCACCTATAAGTGGCTTCGCGATGGTCGTCCACGAGGAAATAGAGGCACACACATTTTTGCTTGGACAGACGGTCATAAAGATTGACTACGATGGCTACGACATTCAGCGCGATGAGAGATATTGAGTGAGGTGTCCCACCGCCCGGAGCAGTCATCGGAGTTTCGATGCGTAAGCGTGCAGTGATTCATGTTCGGGTTGATGGGCTGATTGTTTTGCTGTGTCACTGACTCCCAGGCAACCTACTGCAATTGCACTGCAACGCTTGACGAAATACCGAGCGACACCGCTGCCCGCTCATTTCCACCGAATGTACGGACGTCTGGTCCCGTGATCTTCTAATAAGCGAGTACGATCAGTTCCCATGTAGCGTTTGCGAGGAAGCATCCAATATCGCACACAGGGGGCGGCCTGAAGATCAGGTCCGCGAAGAGAGGTACCTCCTCTCTGACGACGTCCCACGGATGTTTTCTATGGTGTAGTGAAATGCTTAACCGAACTCTTCACCCCATCGCTCTTGCCGCTGGCCTGCATCGAGTCGACCAAGTAGTAGTAAGTCGTCTGTGGCTTGAGGTTATCAAGACGTACTCGGAAAACCGTCAATGGATGATCCGGATTCAGTCGGATCGGAGATTTGGCGGTCTCGATCAGGCGATTTGGATCGGTGCCATAGTGCACGACTCCAAAATGCACCGGGGATCCGCCGGGATTATTCGTTGTCCAGCTGATAATCGTCAGATACTCCTTGGCCAACTCGATCTTAGGTCCCTCGATGATTCGCACCTGCGGAGCTTCTGGAGTGGTCGGACTTACCTGAGCGCAGAGGCTGCCGCTCAAAACCGAGATCGCCAATATGACAAGCGCTCTGCTCATGCTCTCCTCACCTACAGACAGATGATAAACGTCCTTTACATTTCGGCCACTCAGGGCCCCTACGGAATAGACGGGCTGGGGACAGGCGCAACGCCGCAGATCGCCGTTGCGCACGGCGGTAGAGGCGGAGTCGGGATCAGGTGCTCATTGCCCTGGGTCGCAGCCGAACCGCCCTTCATGCAGGCACCCGTATAAGTATCGCTGTTGAGGTAAGGCCTCGTGAAACCATCCGACAATGTTTGCAGGAAGGCAACGATCTGGTTCTCCTCCTCATCCGTCAGGCCAAGATTACCGGAAGTCATATCGATATTGTTCCGCACCTCTGGCATGGGCCAGCAGTCTACCTTTTCCGTCGTTCCCTTCGGGCAATGTCCGGAGGTGACCGGATACGCATACTTGTCGCGCGTGTTGTAGAAATGCACGACCTGCTTCAGGCTCTTGAAGTAGCCATTGTGAAAGAACGCTTTCTGGAAGTAGGGGCCGGGAGCTTCAGTGGTGGGACATTGTGGCGGTGTCAACGCCACGTCGCGAATGCTGGACACCTGCATTTGGCCGTCGACAGTGGGCGCGTACTGTTTCCAGTTCAGGTTCGGGTTGGGGCCGGAACCGAACGCGCTTCTGAGGAAGCTCCCGAGTCCCAGATCTCTGTAGCCGAAGCCGTAAGGATTGGCAATGAACCCGTAGGAATCCGGCTTGGTCTGGTAGTAGAAGGCATCGCCGGGATTCAGCGGCACGCCCTCATTCGCCGAGCCGAAGCAGGTGAACAGAGGGTTCACCATGGCGACCGCGCTGGTGTCGGTCTGATCTGATTTCAGAGTGGTGCCTCTTCCGTCGAGGTGGCATGAATTGCAGTTGCCCTTGCCGTTGAACAGTTTGAAACCCGCCATCTCGTCTGGAGTGAGCGTGTATTTGCCGGCCAGGAAGGCGTCGAATTTCGACGAGAACGCGCTCACCTGCACGGACTGCTCGAATGAGTCGATGGACTGCGCCCAGCGGTCATAAACTATATTTGCGCGGGTTCGATCGCCCGCACTAAGAGGCACAGGCGTCGTGTTCCCGCCAAACACAGCAGCCCCTCCCGGGGTTGCGCAGATGCGCTCGGTCTCGCGTGGGAACTTGATATCGAACGAGCCTTCGCCCCATACCTCTTCAAAGAGAGGCCTGTACACGGCCTGCGAAAGCCGAAACGCGATGCAGGCAGTATCGGGGAAACCCATTTCCTGAGTATCGACTGGAGGGCCCTGTGCCTGTTCGGCGTCGGGAATCCGCAGCTTATATCCGGTTGCGCGTGAATCCCAGAAGTTTCCGCCAAAGAACAGGCCCTGTGTCTGGTTGTATTGGAGTACAGGGAAGAATGGTGCATATGGGTGTCGTTGCGGTGTCCGCTTGCCCGCCCGAAAGTGAACCGTTCCCGGAAACGCGACCATCGTCAGGTTGACCGAGGGGATCGGTCCGCTAAAGCCTGCATATGGCATGTGGCAGGACGCGCATGCCTGTTTTTGCGCGGCGAGATTGTCTTGTCGTAAAGCATAAGCTCGCCGAGCGTTTCTATCGCTTCAGTCCCGATATTCTGAAGGACCGGCGGCTGACCTGTCAGAATCGGATGGCTTAAGCCTTTCCAGCGCCCAAGCGCGCGGCCTTCGACAAAGTCCACCTCCCGTTGAACCCGAGTTATTTCGGAACTCAAATCGGACGGTAGAATGCCAGGCGGGTATGGGTTGTAAGCCGTTGCCGACCCGGCTGCACTTTCTTCCCTTTGTCCGCGCACGATGTGAGCGGAGATGGACATGGCGATCGCGATCGTTGCACAGGATGCGCCCAGCGCTATCAATCTTATCTGTCTCATGAAGCCCCCTTAAGCTGTTAGGGTTTCCTTCCGTATTGGTAATTCCACCTGCCGGTCATTGTGCAACGGAAAACGGCGTTTCTGGAAACTACTTAAAACCTAGACCGCTTGCTTTATCGAGGATTCAGCGGCCAGGCGATTGAGTTTCTCCACACTGCCCATGGGGGATTCCCAATGCGCTCAATCTTGGCGAGAACCACTTGAGTGAATAACGTGAGTACTCTATCGGAGCTGCTCCGCGGATCAGGGCGTGTGCGTAGTAGAAGGGGCTAGAGCGGAGCAGGTCGGATAGAGCGGTTTGAAGGAAGACGCTGGTGCGGCGGGCGAAGATGCTAGGGGCTATGGGCTTTTCATGCGCTGAGATGTGCGAGGCAATCAGAAGAGACATGCAGAGTGGAGTGGAAGTTCTCTGCAACCAGGCGCAACAGATGCGGGGAGACGCTGCGGGACGCAGCGTTAGGTAGAGGAAAAATGCTGTTGTCGGGCTTAGGCACACTCCCAGTGAGCGTGCTGTGCAGCACGCGATGAGCGCCGCTTGGAACAGGCAGCTAGGAAGAGTCAAGCAGGTATACCTCCTTGCGTTCAACGAAGAAGAGTTGTGCGACCGAGAGCCGTTCGACCAGATGCATGAGTCCGTGACAGCGCGGACACTTCCAGAGCGTGGGTTTTGCGCGCAGAGGTGTTCCGGTAGGAGGGGCCTGTTTGAGCAAAGCGCGGCAGAGTGGCAGCATGCGGGCTCGTCTGCGGTTGGCGAGGAAGCCGAAGTAGCGAATACGGGGAAAGCCCCGCGGCAGCACATGCTGTACGAAGCGGCGCAGGAACTCTTCGGAGGCAAGTGTCATGGTGCGTTGTTTGCTGCCGTGTGCGTAGTCTTTCCAGCGGAAGCAGACCTCGGAAGCTGAGACCGAGAGCAGGCGATGGTTGGAGATGGCGACGCGATGCGTGTAGCGCGCCAGATAATGCAGCATATGCTCGGGGCCGCCGAAGGGCGGCTTGGCATAGACGAGCCAGTCTTGCCGATAAAGCGTGCGCAGGAAGAGGGCGAGGCGCTTCTCCTCATGGAGAGGCAAGCACTCGCAGAAGAAGCGCAACTGATCGCGGGCAAAGAGACGCCGCAGGCCGGCGATGAACTTGCCGCGGAAGACGCGGCTGAGCACCTTGACCGGTAGCAGGAAGCTGGAACGCGAAGCGATCCAACGTGAGTGGTCCGGCGCGAGTCCGCCACCGGGCACCACGCAGTGGATGTGCGGATGGGGAGTGAGTGTCTGTCCCCAGGTATGCAGGATGGACAAGAAGCCAGGCTGTGCGCCGAGACGCCTGGGATCGGCAGCGACATCGAGCAGCGCGGCCGCACTGGCCTCGAAGAGCAAGGAAAACAGCTGCCGTTTGTTCTGCCACATCAACGGCACAAGCGCATGTGGAACGCTGAAGACCAGGTGGTAGTAGCCGACGGGCAGCAGCTCCTGCTGCCGCTTGCGAAGCCACTGATCGCGCGCACCGGTCTGGCACTTGGGGCAATGTCGATTACGGCAGGAGTTGTACGAGATAGCCTGATGTCCGCAGTCGGCGCACGCGTCGCGATGGCCGCCGAGGGCAGCGGTACGGCAGCGCAGGATGGCATCGAGCACCTTGCGTTGCGGCCAGGTCAACGCGGCGCTGTATCGTTGCCGAAAGCTGTTGCCTGCAGTGCGAATCACGTCGGCCACCTCGAAGGGCGGTCGGCTCATCGCTTCCGGCCCTGCTGTCCTGCACGAAGCGTGATCTGTTCCAGCGGGTTGACGGCGGCATGGAGGTGACGCCGTGAGAGCTGGAGGTAGACGGTGGTGTCCTCGAGCCGCTCATGGCCCATCAGCAGCTGAATCGTGCGCAGGTCGGTGCCGGCTTCGAGCAGGTGTGTCGCATAGCTGTGCCGCAGTGTATGCGGATGGATCTTCTTCTCGAGTCCGGCATGCATGGCCGCTGTGTGGCAGGCGTGCCAGACGGTCTTGTCGGAGATAGACTGGTCCACGCCGCGCTGGCCCGCCGTGCTGGGAAAGAGGTAGGCGCGCGGCTTCTTCCATCGCCACCAGCTGCGCAGTTCCTCGAGCAGCTTCGGCGAGAGCGGCACATCGCGGTCTCTCGCGCCCTTGCCCTGGCGGATGTGGATGACCATGCGCTGGCTGTCGATGTCTTCCACCTTGATCCTTGCCGCTTCGCTCCTGCGTACTCCGGTGGCATAGAGCAGGACCAGGATCATGCGGTACAAGCGGTTGGGTGCAGCATCAATCAGCCGCACGACTCCATCCTGGCTAAGCACGATCGGCAGCTTGTGTGGCACCTTCGGGAAGATGAGATCATCGAAGGCCAGATCACGCCGCTTCAGCGTGCGCCTGTACAGAAAACGCAGTGCTGAGACGCGGACCTCGACTGTGCCAGGATCGAGCTTCTTCTCCTGCAGCAGGTATCGCTGATAGCGTCGCAGGTGCTCAGCGCCCAGTTGCTCCGGCGAGCAGTGGAAGTGCTCAGCGAACTGCTGGACGGCACCAAGATAGCTGCGAATCGTGGACGGCGCATAATTGCGCCGCTGAAGCTCGTGCAGCATGCGCTGGCGAAGTGGGGTCATAGGAACCTCCTCCTATGACCTCCACGCTAGCCGTGCGTAACTTCCTTCGCTACACCACCACTCTCAGTCCGTCGCGCCAGCGACTTCGTTCTAACCGGCTATCCGGACAATCGACATCGGAGTCATCGGAAACTCCGATTTTCAAACTCTGCAAAAGGGAAGGAATCGGTTTCATTAGTCGGGACCATGCGAGTCGCTATGCAGCCTCGCATCAAGGTGTGCGCGAGAGAACAAACGAAAACAAGGCTTCCATTTTGAAGAAGGTGTCGGCGGGAACAATACGGGAACATTGTGAATCAAGTGTTTTCAAGTATTTAGAAGGCCGAGCGGAAAATGATCTCGGAGAACAGGCAAGCATATTCACTCTAAGTTATTGATTCTAAATGGTGGCCAGAGACGGGATCGAACCGCCGACGCCGGCCTTTTCAGGGCTCCCTACCAATGGACCTAAGTGGCTTAGAATCAGCGGACGCGTTTGATACGAAAGATGTTAGAGCTGCTCCGATTTAGGATCGTTTGGGATCACTTGGGATGGTTTCCTCCCCAGGCTGTTCCCGTATTGTTCCCGCGACAAATTGACCGATTTCACCCCGCATGTGCAAAGACGCCCTAGCTACACACGGTCTATGTTGCCACAAAATCTGATTTACGGGAACGGTACTTTACAGCGGTGTCGGCAGGCCCATCGAGCCACCTCCGAATGAGGGCCAATCTGACTGAACTGGTCGCACGTCGCACACATCGCCTCCTATCATGTACCGGAGGCAGACAGGCAGATCGCCAGAGCGACGGTCGAGGTCGTCCGTCAGTTCGGAAAGGAGCTCGACGATTCTAATATCGACTCAATCGCAATATCGCTCTGCCCAGAGCGGCCAGCAATACTATTCGTCGGTTTGGTCTGATGAACGATTTCTCTTTCTTCTGCCCTCTGTGACTGCGGCAGGTGCTTCGGATCATTTGTCATGCAATATTCAATTCTTGTGAGCCGTGAACGCGAACCCTGCTCGCCTGAGATGTTTATGTCGCTCGCAATCTAGGTATAACCTACCAAACCTCTCCACTTCGCCAAACAGCACTTTCAATAAGTGAGTAATCTGCTGAAAGCTTACAGTGTTTCTCTGAGCTCCTGGCGCATCATCGGCTAACTAGCAATACTCCTACCGACTGGTGATCCGATGTTGCTGTCTTAGTTCTCAAAGAGGCGATTTTAGAAACTACCAAAGAGTTGTGCCTTCCCGTTAGCTGGTTATTCAGCAAAGCAAGGACCCTGCTATAAGGGGGCTCAGTTCTTGCGAAAGCTGTCTTCTCTCCGGGTCTCCAGTCGTGTGGAAGAGCTTGACAGTCTGGAGTTCTGTGGCGTGTGATGTTGTGTTGTTGCGGTGAAGGAGTTCACCCTTAACCGCTGCCCATCACCGGCATTATAAAAGACGGGCAGATGATGACTCCTGACAGGGAATCCTGTTGCGGAGTCATGTCCCCGGCGCGATTTCCTGATCACAAACTGGAGCTTGAGTCCATGGTAACCCTAAGTAGCTGAGCGACCTTAATTCAGAACAATTTGTCTCAATTAGTAACAGCTGGCGCGTGTACGGCTACCGTACCTCCCGAACGCATCTTCTCCGCGTATGTACGGCAGATGGTTCTCGCAGCTCGACTCTGCCGCGGCGCGGACCGAATTGTCGCCATAGCGTCACGACAATTGCGGAGGCACAAGACCCGGAGCATATGAGGCCGACTCGTTGGGCAGACTCGTTTCCCGCGTGATGGTCTGACCAAGCTGCGCAAGCGGCGATCCGACGCCGGGTCTCAGAAAAATCAGTTAACGGCCTCCTCCGGCGCTCGAAAGGCTCCGAGCCGGGCTTTCTGTGCCTGCAAGGCCTGTTCTCGCTGCTTCTGCAGAAGCACCTGCGTCTCCTCAGCCATTTCCCTCGACTTCGCCGTCTCGCCTAGCCGCGCATAAACCCGGCTGAGCTGGTAATGCGCATTAGCGTGTTCGGGAGCGATAGCGATAACGCGCTCAAACTCCTCACATGCCTGCGGAATCCGTCCCGAATGAAAATACATCTTGCCCAACTCGTAGTGAGATTCAGCAACTTTCGGATCAAGAGCCACCGATCGCTGAAACGCAGCAATCGCCTCATCGCTTTGAGACAAATGCGACAATGCCAGGCCGTACAGATACTCAACCATCGCATCTGCGGGCAGTTTCTTTCGCACATCTGCCAGCAGCTTTGCAGCATCCCCGTCCTTTCCGTCGCGCATGTATGCCTGGGCGAGAGCGACGTAGCCAAGCGCTATATCCGGATGCTCATCGATTGCTTTCTGAAACAACTGCCGGGCTAGATCATACTGGCCCAGCGTCATGTCAATCGATCCCAGTCGCAGATTCAAAGCATACGCATCCGGGGTATTCTTCATCCCTTGAAGCACAATCCGGGCCGCCTCCCCATAGCGGTCCAGATCCATCAGCAGCCGCGTGTAGTCGAGGTAAAGATCGGAATTGTTCGGGTCATTCTGCACTGCCGAGGCATAAGCCTTGAGCGCTTTGGGGAAGTCCCCCGCCGCTTCATAAGCTGCGCCTAGGAGCGTAAACAACTTGGCATCGCTGGGGCGCTCAACAGTCAACGGCTCCAGGATCGCAATAGCCTCTGGCAGTTGGTTTGCATCGATCAGAGCAACGGCAAGATCGAACTTGCCGATCCATGAAGTAGGTTGCGATGCAGGCTGCATCTGCACAATTCGCCGAAATCTCTCAACCGCCTCCGAATACATCTTCTTCTCTGCCAGCAACACGCCAAGCCCGTATTCCTCCTCCACATTCAGAGTGGATTGATTTTCGAGGGCGGCGATAAGCGCCGTTGCTTCCGGTTTCATGTCGAGCCGCAGGCATGCTGACGCCATCCGGAAGGCAAGCTCCGGGTCTTTGTCCACAAGCGGTCGTGCCGGCTCCAGTTGCGCCACAGCCTCCCGGTCGCGCGAGGTATCGACGTAAAGCTCGGCGAGATAGTAATGCACAAACGGATCCTGCGGAGTCAGGTAGGCGGCTTCGTTCAGCACCTTTTCCGCTAAGTCGTACTGCGAAGTCGATAGATAATTGACTGCAAGATTCTTATAAGGCGCGGCGAGCTTCGGATCCAGCCCGATAGCCAGCTTGTAATATCGATTAGCTTCATCCACCTGGCCGAGCTTGGTCGCTGTAATGCCTATCAGGTTATCAATCGATGCATCATCCGGTTGCGCCGCATGTGCCTGCTGAAATTCTGCGAGCGCCTTCGCATACTGCTGCTGCTGAAAATCGGCTACCCCCTGCCGCACATGGACATCCTGCGCGACCGCAAGGCCAGTGAGCAGGAACAGCGCACTCACAGTGGGCATCATTCTCACGGGGTCTGGGTCTCCTGACTGTTAGGCTCATTCAGCCGATCTTCTTTGATCTTCCTGACCATCTCAAACTCCGCCGCTGCCTCAGTCCTACGCCCTTCTGCGCGGTAGACCAGTGCCAACTCATAGTGCGCCGAGCCATAAGGATCATCCTCCACTGCCTTCTTGAGCTCAGCTTCAGCCTTCGGATAATCGTTCTGCTGTAGATAAGCCGATCCAAGCTGCTCATGGATAAATCCTGCATCCGGAGTAAGACGAAGCGCAGTCTCTAGATAAGGAATAGCCTTGCCCGGTTCATGCTCCGCCACGAGGATCGTGCCAATCTCTCCATTCGCTTCTGGATTCTCTGGATTAAGCTCCAATTCTCTACGCAGCTCTTCCAGCGCGCTTTCCGCGTCTGCATGGTTGTTCTTCCACAAAATCCGGCCTATCTCAAAATGGATGCCCGGGAGAGTCGGATCCATCTTCTCAACGACTCTGTACTCCGCTAGCGCCTTATCATCCTGTTCCTGGTTCTCGTAGGTCTGCGCCAGCAGTTGATGTGAACGATACGAGTCAGGATCATCTTTCATCAGGCGGGCAAGTACCTCGAGAGAAAGCATGCGATAAGCCTTCGCCAGCAGATACTGCGCCTCCAAGTCGTGCGGATGCGCAGTTACGTAAACCTGCAAAACCTTCTCAGCGTCTTTGAATCGCCCGTCATCGTAAAGCAGCTCCCCACGGTGATAAGCATTAACGGTGTCGGGTGTCGGCTTGATCGCATGTCGGAATGCCATCCAATCATCGTCGAATCCGCCATTGCCCAAGGTCTCGTCAATAAACGCCAGGGCCAGCCAGCGCGACGCTGTCGGAGCACCAGCGCGCAAAGCGGCTGCCGTGCTGCTGAGCTTCTCCTGATCCTCCGTCCGCGAGGTATCCTCCGGCGTAGCGGGAGCCGGAGGCAACCCAAGAGCAGCACCTGCCTGATCCGCAGAGATGCGAATCCCCTCATCAAGCAGTTGCAGAGCATGCTGCACATCTCCCTCGAGGAGCGCCGTTTCCCCCAGCAGAGCGTGCGCTCTGGCGGAAGACGGATCAAGCGATAGCTCACTCAGAAATTCGCTTTGCGCCTCGCCGAGCTTTCCTTCTGAGACATAGATTTGGCCAATGCCGATGTGCGCGCCTTTCCATTTCACGTCTTTCTTAAGCGCGAGTTGATAGTGTGCAATGGCTTTAGGCCAGGATCGCTGTTCTCTGTAAATGTCTCCAAAAACCTGATTGAGCATCGGCGTCCCCGCCGAAGCAGTAAGGATACTCTCGATTCCTTGATCTGCTGCTTTGCGATAAGCCTCGCCCAGCACAAACAAAAGATCCCGATCAGACGGGAAAAG
The DNA here is from genome assembly GCA_963833015.1 of uncultured Acidobacteriaceae bacterium. GTDB lineage: Bacteria > Acidobacteriota > Terriglobia > Terriglobales > Acidobacteriaceae > Alloacidobacterium. Next base: position 143,076 of record CAWHWJ010000009.1, read on the forward strand.
AGCATTTGCCTTGATGAGCTGATCGATGGCAGCCGTATTGTGATCCGCATTCCACAGTGCCGTCCCCAGCCAGCTTTGCGCCTGTTTGTCTGCGGGATCAATCGCAACCGCGTCGCGCAGCAGAGGAATAGCCCGCGCAGGCTGGTTCAGCTTCACGTAATCGATCCCCAGCCAGAGACTTACGCCGCGCATGCGCGGTCTCAACTCATTCGCCTTGCTGAGCGCCGTCGCAGAATCCTCGAACTTCGCTTGCGCATAATAAATCAGGCCTAGATTCGCGTACGCTTCTGGAAGTTGCGGATCGATTCTCAGGACAGCTCGATACTCTTGCACGGCCGCGTCCAGCTGTCCGGCTTGCTGATCTTGTTGGGCGGCTCGAAAGTGCTCCTCAACTTGGCTCATTTGCTGCGCGCCGCACGGGCATAACCACACACATCCCGCACCAATGGCAGTGGCAACGCGCAGCAGAGGCCGACGCACAATAGGAAGCATAAGGCGAAGACTAATTCATGATAAGCTCCTGGCTCAGAAACTCACCCGCAGGTTTGCCTGGATACTTCGCCCGGCAGTTGTTGTCGATGCCTGGCCGAAACCCGGCTCTCCAGCCGAAGTATTGAAGCCAGTAAATCGGTGTCGGTTGAATGCGTTGAAGAACTCCATTCGAAATATCGTGTTGACCTTTTCCGTGAACATCGGAATTCGCTTGGAGAAGTTGAGATCTTCGTCGAGGGTAGCAAACTCCCTGACATTCAGGGCGCGCGGAGCGTCACCAAAAGTGAAGTTTGGCGCCGGGATAAAGGCAGCCGGATTCAGTCTGCGGGTCTGCCCGTAGACAAACGAGCCGCCGTGGAACCCATTGAAATCCTGCCCCGGAACAACATTTGGACGGCTGCAGCCTGAGCAGAGATTTCCCGCAAATATTCCGGAATCCCAGTTCGGTGACGATACCGCGAGCGGATATCCGGTTTGGTAGTTCTGCACTCCAGCAATCTGCCAGCCGCCGACTAACGCGTTGGTTACGCCGCCCTTGTTGGCAAATGGCTTGCCCTTGCCGAATGGCAACTCGTAGGTATAACTAAGAACCACACGATTTGTAACATCGAACTGGCTTAGCGCCTTTTCGACTTTGAGGTTATAAGTATTCAGTGCTCCCGAAGTTCCATTGCCTTCCCACGCAGCCTGCAATGGATACTCCGAATCAGCATTGGTAATGTTCTTCGACCAGGTGTAGTTCGCCAGAAGGGTCAGTCCCTGCGAATAACGCTTCTGAACCACCACCTGCAAAGCATTGTAGGTATATACACCAAACGGATCGGACATGGTTACAGAGTCGACCTGCGCGTTCGCGTACTGCGGGAACGGCCTGAGCGCCTGCGCCACCGTGCCGTTGAAACCCACATAAGGCGCCGCCACCGGAGTCTGACCGGCGCACGCCGGATTACCCGCCTGCGCCGCAACGTTAACCTCAAGGCACGCGCCTCGAACTTGGTCTGCCGGATTGCCCTGGTTCGGATCATGCATGAAGGCCTGAAGGTGGTCACCGTGATCGCCTACATAAGCCATATCCAGAACCGTCTGCCCGGGAAGCTGCTGCTGTATGTCAAGCGTCCATGTCTGCAGCGTCCCAGGTCGGGCCGTCTTCGACAAAATAAAGGTCGGCTGCTGGCCATTCTGCACCGTCGGGTTGATAAAAGGCGGAGTTGGGCCGGGATAAGCCTGTATCTGCGACAGCACTACAGTTGGTGTCTGCTGGCTGGCTGGCGTCGGATAGTTATAGCTGCCAAAGAAGCCTGCGCTATCATTTTCCCCAAAGCCGCCGATCTTCAGATTCGAATAATAGATTCCATAGCCTGCGCGCACCACTGTATCGGGCCGTACTTGGTAGGCAAATCCAATGCGCGGACCGTAAGAGCTATGGAACGTATCTTGCGGAGTGTTCTCTCCTAACCTGCCGGGACCATGACCTGCAAACACGTAGGCTCCAGGGAGATTTCCTGCCCCCGGATTTGGAAGTGTAGGATCAATGAACGACATTTGGGAGTGAGCTTCCGTCACCGGTGTCGGGACTTCGTATCTAAATCCGAGATTGAGTGTAAGTCTCGGATCGACCTTCCAGTCGTCCTGCACGAATCCCGCATAGTACTTCACTCTCCACCCGAGTTCCTCCGGCAATGCGATGAAACCGTTGGAGCCCGCGCCAAGATAGAAACTGGCGTACCCAAACCCCGAGTTGGGATCAACACTCGCCGGCGAGGGACCGCTCGTCGGGCCGCTGGTGAAGTTAAATTCCCCCGAAGTTCCGGTCAGAATGCTGATGTTGAACTGCTGGAGACGCGCTTCCCCGCCAAACCTGAAGCTGTGGCGGCCATGTTGCCAGGAGACGATATCGTCATATTGATAAGTGTTATCGATGAATGTGTCCGCCCCATCACTCGGCATGTTAATGCCATTCGGGTAGTTATAGGAGATCCTTGGGAAGGTAGTATCCGCGACACCCTTTAAGCCCAGCTTAGACGGCCAGTTTCCGCCGTAACTGCCCAAGCCGCTGAACTCCTGACGGTGACGGCGGCTGAAGCCAAAATTGAAGTGGTTGAGCACGTGCGGGCTGAGTACATAGTCATAGCCAAGACGCGCGTAGTGCGTCCACTGGTTGGTTGCACTTGTTTCAAGGGGGCTATCAGCGTAGAAAACCGTGTTCGGCCTGTTGTCATAATCGTAGCTGCCGGATAACTTCTGCTTCGATCCGATATTCTGGTCGATACGAATCTCCCACAAATTGGCATCCACCGGATTGGTTGCCTTCTGCACGAAGTTCAAATAGGGCGAACTCGAAGTTGCATGGGGTAGGACCGCTGCCATCGCCTGATAGATTGGATCGGGAGGTTGGGTAATTTTGTTGTCTGGATAAGGCTGGCACACCATTCCCTGGTTTGCTCCAGTACAAGTCGAGTAATCGTAAAGTATGTGTGCCGGGAACGTATTGCCGTTTACAGTAATTGGTTGGAGAAGGGCGGAAAAGTCGCCATTCAACATTGCAGGCGTAGGAGCCGACAAGAGGCTGTTGCCGCCGGTGTTAAAGCGGAAGCCTTCATAGTTAAACATAAAGAAAGTCTTGTTACGGCCATCGTAAAGCTTAGGGATATACACCGGACCGGAGATGATCCCGCCGAAATCATTCTGCGTATCGATCGGCTTGGTGACGCCGTTGTAATCGTTGATCCAGCTGTTGGCGTCGAGCGCTCTGTTCTTCAGAAAGTCATAGGCCGAACCATGCAGAGTATTGCCTCCGGATTTGGTCACAAGATTGACCAGTCCCCCGCTCATTCGCCCGTATTCGGAGTCAAAAGTATTTGTCATCACCTTGAACTCTTGCACCGCTTCTACGCTCACGCCATAGTTCATCTGCAGGTTCGCCGAAGCAAGCTCGATTGTCGCGCCATCGAGGAGAATGTCGGTGCCGGCCTGCTGGCCGCCATTCAGCTTAAAACCACCCTGCACCGTTGGTGAGTTCGTGTCGATTCCGGAGAATCCGGGGGTGAGCTGAACGAATTGCAGAGGATTGCGAACCTGTCCGTTGAACTGGAGGGGCAGATCTTCAATCAACTTTGTGGGTACGGTCGTTCCAATATCAGACGACTCCGTCTGCAACTGCGATGCATCCGCTCTCACCGTAACCGACTGCGCAGCTGCGCCCACCGCAAGTGACACATTGACGGTTACCGTATTGCCTACAGTCACGTTGATCCCGGTCCGGGTGTATTGACCGAACCCAGAAGCCGAGACCGATAAGTTGTAGAGCCCAGGGGGAAGTTCCGGGAAGCTATACAACCCCTCCGCGTTTGTCTCCGCCGTGTATTGGCTTCCAGTGTTTGCCTCGGTAAGGGTCACCGGCGCGTTTGGAACAACCGCTCCGGTACTATCCTTCACAGATCCGGTCAATGTTCCGCGGCCCGACTGCGCCCACGAAAGACCTGCGAAGAGCAGGAACATCGCGGCGAACAGCGAAACGACAAGAATATTCATTTGCTTACCAATACGTCTTAGTGACATCATCTTTCACCTCCCATTTAGATGTCGTGCCGTCAGATCTCTTGTAGTGCCTGATATAAGAACCTATTCAAACCGTGTAACAATCTCTACGATTTCCTCATGACTGCGAACCGGCTCCCTTGTTACTCTTGCCGCGGATAAAAGAGTGTCGCGAGCTACCCAGATTGACGCCACTTGCAGTAGTGCGATTGTAGGCAGCGCATATTTCAGTGCCGCAACGCGCGACACATAAACGGCTATCAAGATGAACAGACCGCATCCGAACAGCCTGCCCGCAAACAATCCAAGCTCATGGTTGAAGATGTACGCATACTCGTTCCGGTGTTCGATCGCGGAAACCGAATCGATAATCAGCATTCTGGATCGGGAAATACGCAAGATCGAGAACTGGTTTCGCCAGAACCAGGCAGGCCATGAAGATCAGCACGCCTTTGGCGTCAAACATCACCGCGTTGACAATGGACCCGACGGCGAAGAGCAGCAGCCCAACCGTGAAGACCGGGACGCGATGCTGCGGCCTCGAAGCTCGGCCAACCGCATAGAGCATGAAGGACGAGACAATACCTCCCGCTGCCTGGATCAATCCAAGCGTGCCCTCCTGCCCCACCAGCATCATGATCAGCATGGCGGGAGCCGTCACAAGATAACCCTGGGCAAGGCCTTTGAGCGCTGACAGCGACAGCATCTTCTTCCATAAAGAGTGAAAGTGGAAGAACACGAACCTCGTCCGCGGAGGATTCCATCACCCGGGTATGAATCACAACCGATGCTGCAATCGTCAGAACCAGCGCGCACACGGCGACGATGCGATAGCTGTTATTGCGGTCCCCGCCCACCCATCCGTACTTTCCGGTGGCGGCGATAAACCAGCCAATCGCCGCCGGAACAAGAACAGAGGTGATAGTCAGGAAAAAGGTCTCAACCCCGTAGTAATAGTTCCGGTTCTCATCCGTCAGAGTCGTGGAAAGTGCCAGAAAGCCTCGATTTGCCCAAGAAGAACCCAGATGCGATTCCCATAAGACAGTCCGGACACCGCAATTGCTGCAGGTGTGATCACATTAGATGCCATCATCACCAGCATCGCGACTGCGCTCAGGATCATTCCCACGGAATAAAGCCGCTTTGTGCTTAATCCGCCCTAATAGAATGCCGTTGATCCAGAAGGCCAGCGGGTCGCCAGCATAGATGGCCAGTTGGTAAGTTACAACCTTGCTCACATCATGCGAATTCCTCATGACATATGCCGCCACGAAAATCTCAATCACGGGCAGCACGAAGGCGTAAATCATGTTTGTAATGAGCAGCCCCCGCATGTCTCGCGGACATGCGAGAAAGATTGCATACTCCTTCGCCAGCCGGTTCATCGGGAGTCCCGTCCCTTGAACACAGAATTCAGTAAGTCTTTGATCGAAAGGCGGGCCGCACAAACCACGCTGTCCGAAGCGCCGTAATAGACCGTTACTTCATCGCCTTCAATCACATGCCCGTTCGTGAAGATGACTTCGCCGAAAAATCCCTCGCGCTCATAAGGCTCCAGGGGCTCCATAACCGGCTCTTCCGAACGTCCGATGACCTTCCAAGGCAGCTCGAGGTCAAGCAGCAACACTCCCAGGCAATATCGGTTTTTATGGTTCGCGCCGTGGTAAATCTCAAGCCAGCCGTGCTCGGTTTTGATGGGTGAGGCTCCTGCGCCGACCCGGGCGCTATCCCAGTAGCCATCACGAGTGTGGGCAATGCAACGGTGATTGCCCCAGTGTTCCAGATTGGGCGATTCTGCAATCCATATATAGTTGCCCCCCAACTCCGGACTGCTAGGGCGATGCAACGCGTAATACTTCTCGCCAATCTTCTCTTCAAATAACGCACAGTCCTTGTTGTGAGGCGAGAAGATCATCCCGTGCCTGCAAAGCGTCTCCCAGTCCTGGGTGCTTCCCAGTCCCACCCCCACGCCGTGTTCGGAAACCTGAGTATAGGTGAGGTAGTACTGACCCTCGACCTCCGCTACGCGGCAGTCTTCAATCCCAAAGGTCTCCAGTTCGCCCTTCCCCAGAATCGGACAGAGACCCTCGGGTTCCGAAAAATGGCTGCCATCCTCGCTCGACACCAACCGCAGATGCGACATCGTCGTGAGATAGTCACGTCCGTCGTAGCTGATCACCCGTGGATCCGAGAGGTCCAAACGGGCGTCTGCGTTATCGAACTCGAGTATCTTTACTCCCGTCTCGGGGTCGAGAACTGGAAACGAAGTCTTTCCTGCCTTTTGGACTGGGCGCTCAGCTACTCGGAGGATTAGCCATATTTTGTCCTTGAACCGGAACGCGCCGGGGTTGAGCAGACACGTCACCTCCATCCCGTCGGTGCTGGGGCGGATATCTGACGGAGTCAGCAACGGATTCTGGCCAAATCTTTGAGCAATGTCTGCCATCTGAGCCTGCGGACTCAATGCCTACTTAGGCTGCCTGGTGTCTGCGCCGCCTTTCAGCGCCGCCAGAGAGCGCACATTTGAGCCGGGACTAAGCATCCTCATCGGATTGAAGACTCCGCAAGGGAGATACAAGCTAAATCTTGGAAAATCAATGCTAATCACATGTAAAGCCCTCAGCGCGGTCGTCCCCAGATGTTGCGGCCCTAAGGGCTGAGTGGGCGTATTCAGACGTTTTATCGATGTGCTATCGTTGGAGCTTCACAAAGAGCCTCTTTCACGAATGAGGCGCGAGGTAAGGGTGTCCCCCTCTTTGCAAGCAACCGAAGTGGATAATGATCTGAAAGAAGATGCCCGATGGCAGCTTATTGAGCGCATCCTGTCCACAGGGCCATTTCAGAAATCAGGACGCTTGCGCGAACTCCTTCCTTACATGGCCGAACGCGCCATCCATGGTCACAGCCATGAACTAACGGAGCACAATATAGGCATTGCCGTCTTCGGTAAGGCCGCCGACTACAGCCCTGTAGAAGACAGCTCTGTTCGCGTACATGCGCGCCAGCTGCGCCTCAAACTCCATGAGTACTTCGACGGAGAAGGCCGCGGCGAAAGCATGATCGTCGAAATTCCAAAGGGTTCCTATGTCCCGGTCTTCCGGAGTGTAAAGCAGGTTCCGGCTGAACCTGCTCCGTTCCCTGGGCCCACGCCCGCCGCACCGGTCCAGGAAAAAACGCGCAATCTCTCCAGGTTTGTGCCCTGGACCATCGCTGCCATGCTCGCGATCGCCTGCGTCGTCCTTTCTATCCGTCTCATCAGGGCGCCATTACCTCCCGCCCCGCCGCCCTGGCCACTCTCCGATGTCTTTGACGGAATCAACCGGACTCAGATCGTAATTGCGGACGTCAACTACGGCATGCTGCGCATCGCCAGCCAGCAGCCCGGCTCGCTCGAAGAGTATCTCCGCCCCGATATGCAGCGAAGTCTCACGCCGGAACACCTGAGCTCCCGCGAAGCGCGCATCATGAACTACATCGCCAGTTCAAATCTCACTTCATACGCCGACGTCGTAGTTGCCACCACCTTGTTGAATATGTTGTCTGGCAATCGCGGACTTATATCCGTCCGCTCGGCGCGCGATGTGCGCCTGCGCGATCTCGAAGACGGCTGCTACATCTTTGTTGGCAGTCCAAGTTCTAATCCATGGGTCACCCTTTACCAGAACAAGCTCAACTTCAAAGAGGGCGAAGGCGTCGTAGGCGAAAGCATGAAGTATTTCGTTAACGAGCATCCGAACCCTGGCGAACAGAAGACCTATCAGGGCCTGGAATTTACCGGCTCAGCCGGCCAAGATTACGCAACTATCTCCCTCCTGCCTACCGCGAACGGGCGCGGATCGGTGCTCATTCTCCAGGGACTTCAGCAGGAGGGCACTGAGGCCGCAGGCCTCTTCCTCGCTAACGAACAATCGCGTGCACAACTCCGAAAGGCTCTGGAGATTCGCGGAAATCCCACAAAGCCAATCCACTTTGAAGTGCTCATCAGCACACGCGCCGTTGCAGGCGCGCCAAATGCCACCAGCATCGTCGCTGCCCGCCTCCTCCCCTGAGGCTAATCAATTTTTGAACGGGGTCTGATAATCAACCGGCACTCCATCGCAGAGCAGCAGTCCATTCTCCACGCTGCGCCGCGCCCCGGAAGGAATAACAATGATCACTCTCGATCCGTTCGCCGGTATCGCCACCGAAACCCGGCGGCTTTTTCTCTCGGCGACGAAGGCGTGCGCCGAAAGATCATAGAGATCAAAATTTCCACCCTCCGGCGCCAGCGTCACCCGCTTCGATTCTCCCCAAGGGTTGTAATAAAGGTAAGAAGGGAACGCTTTCGCGCAAAGAAAATCGCTGCGAGTGAGATTCATCTGCAAGATGTACGGATCTTCCGTAGCCTTCACCAGTTCTCCCCACCACAGCGCGTAAGCGCCGCCGTAAATTGAGCGGTGGCTTCCGTAGTCGCCGGATGCAAAAGGAGACTTCCCATCCACCTCTTTCGTCAGCCGCTCATAAGGAATCGCTAAGGTAAGTTCCGGTCTGCTCTGGTTTTTGTGAGATATACAGTCGGAATAGAACAGCCGCATATTCGCAGCCGTATTCAGCAGATACCTGCCGATATCGGTGGCAAATTCAGGCCGGTATCGCAATACAGGAAGGACATACGGCAGCGTCACCAGTGATTCCATGCTGTAAGCTTCTCCAGCAGGTTCCGTGCTGAAGCCTGCCATCAGGCCGTTTACCTCTTTACCACCCCAGTCACCCGTTTGCATGGGATGACCACCGCTCTCAAGCGCAAAGCTGACGATCTTGTGCAGGTCGATCTGCGGGTCATGCACCGAAAGCCGCGCAGCGGTCAGACATGCCATCGCGCCACTCGGTATCTCGTACCAAGGATTCTTCGAAAACGACTGGTAAAGACTTAACCCTTTCTTCGCTTCGGCAAGATACTTAGCATCGCCAAACATCTCATAAGCAAACAACATTAGGTACGCATACCCCCCAATCGCATCCGGCTGTCGATAGATGTCCTGGTTAGTAAATGGGACGCGAATATTGAAGCGGTACCCTTGGTCGTTGAAGTCGTAGTTGATCTGATGGGCGAGCTCAATCAGTCTGTCTGCGCTCTTGCGCACTCTTCCCATCCACACCGGATCATGCGACAGATGAGAACGCACAATCCCGTCTGCCAGTGCATTCACGTTCATCAGGTACCAGTATTCGCAGAGATCGGCATGTGTCCCATCCAGAAAGATTCCGGCCTCATCGCTGAAATAAGCCGCCATCGAAGGAACCATCGAATCCACTGCATCGCCGCGAAGAATCTTCCCAAGTACAAGAGGCCCAAAGGTCGTCATTCCCCCATCGCCCGTACCCTCCAGAGCCGAAGCGAAATACCGGGAGCCATCCGGCCGCGCCTGCAGAATTTTGTTTGCCGGCTTCATCACATACTGATCGAAGGCGTCCGCCCTTTCCCGCCAATTGAGGGGCTCCGCAGCCGGACGCGCAGGCAGGTTCCCTGTAGTCGGCTTATAGGTCTCAGATGCGGCAGCAAGGGAAATGCCCTTCGCCAACTGCGTTCCGGCCGCTGCACACGCGGAGAGATAAATGAATTCTCGCCGTCCCAGCTTTCCCGTAAGCTCCATGAAATCTCTCTCTCCTATAGATTGTCTCAACATGAAACCGCAATCACATTCAGCATCTAGCCAAGGCTCCTTGAGGAGAAGGGCTTTACCTGCTAAATCAGCGGAGTGCCTGTGAATCACATGTGAAATTACGCCTGTTACAGCCAACAAGCGGGCATAGAACCTCATTGCTACCCGCGCTCCACGCCGGCGCCATTCTCAAGCGAGATGCGGCTTGTATCCATTGAGCTAGCATCAGCCAGCATACCGCCCGAATGAAGGCAGCCGCGCGCGTTGTCATACCCGCTGGCTCGGAGGTTGTGCTCGCGTCGAAACTAGTTTCAACAGCAATGCTGCTCAGTTGATGCCAAATCACGGCTGCGCTTTTCCGGGTGCACGGTCTGGAAACGCGCTAAAGCCTGTTTGCTTCATTCCAGGAGTCGTCGGTGCTCCGGGGCACCTTGCCAGATCCTGCTGCCTAGATTTCAAATAAGGGTGCCCGGAGTCGTTCGACCCGTTCCCCACTCCTCCCGGATCACGTCGATCACTCGCGTCATGGGCCAATCTTCCCTCGCAATGTTCACGTGGAGGATTTGTGAGTGCGCATCCCGTTTCTTTTCCCCAGGCAGTTCCTCAGAGGCTGTCACGTCTCTGCAAGCAACTGTTCGTAGTCGTGGCACTATTGATCGTTTGCGGAGCCATCGTCCGCTCTGCCGTTGCCACCCGGCTGGATGGCTTTACGTTGGATGAGGCCTATCACATTACCGCTGGCGTGTCCTATGTCCGCTACGCGGACTTCCGTATCAATCCGGAGCATCCGCCCTTGGTCAAGCTCTGGGTGGGAAGTTTCATGTCCGCAACTGGCTTCCACCTCAGCAGCCTTCGCCCATTTGCGGACAAATCCGACGAGCGCGCCTTCGCGGAGCAGGATGTGTACCTGCACAATGATTTCAATTCCATACAGCGGCGCGCACGTATTGCCATGTGGACCCTGAACGGACTGCTGTTGACTTTGTTTGCTTTCGCGGTGCGTAGAGTCTTCGGGTTTGGCGTGGCCATCGGGGCCCTGCTCTTTCTGGCCATTAATCCCACGGTCGCCGCGCATCTACCGGTGGTGATGACGGATCTTCCCGTATCCCTGTTGTCGGCTACGGCTGTCGTCCTGGCCGCTCGCGCCTTTTTTGCCTGGGCATGGGGCGACCTTATCGCGTGCTCCATCGCGCTCGGTCTCGCGCTGGCAACCAAACACTCGGCCCCTGTCTTCCTGGTGTTCATTGTTCTCACCGGCGCAGTGCTCGCTCTCACTCCGCCCGTCCGCGGCAACGGGCCTACCCGACTCAATCGGCTTGCCAAACTGACGGCAATCGTCGCCGTCTCCCTGATTGTCCTGTGGAGCTTCTACGGTCTCCGATTTGCGGAGAGCGATCATCCTGGCGAGGTCTTCAATCGTCCGCTGACCGCCAAGATCTCTGATCTCTGATCTCCGATCTCCCGTCTATCGTCTAGTGCTCTCTGCAATGGCGCGGAGCCATGTGGCCCCGCGCGCCTATATCTGGGGTTTCGCCGACACCGTCCGGGCCGGACTCGAAGGTCGCGCTGACCCGGTCTTCGCCTTCGGCCATTCCTATCTCAACGCAGCTCCGATGTACTTCTTTCCCGGGACCATTGTCCTCAAGCTGCCCATAGGCTCGAGCATCCTAGTCTTGCTGGGGATATGGCTGTATTGTGCGGGCCGTCTTCCGGGCCGATGGAACACAGAGCACTACATCGTCCTTGCAGCGGCAGCTCTCTTCTTGCTCGTCCTCATGCGCGGCTCAACCTACGGAGGCATCCGCCATGCTCTACCCATGGTGGTTTTGCTCTCTGTTTTCGCCGGGACGGCCGCAGTGTATGCCTTCGCCTCGAAATCAAAGGGACTTCGCATCTCTTTTGCAATTGCTTTTGTTGCCGCCGCATTCTCGGCGATTCCGGTGATGCGCCCCTGGGAGTACTTCAATGAGATCATCGGCGGGCCCAGCAACGGTTACCGATATTTCAACGACGAAGGCGTGGACCTTTTGCAGCGCGGCACGGAAGCGGCAAAATATTACCACACCGTTCTTGAACCCGCCGGCGAGGTCCCTTTGTTCGCTTACACTCTTGGTCCTGAAGTTGCCAAGTTTACGGCGCTGAAAGTCGATTGGCTGGGACGCGATTTCCAGCGGGACGAGAGCCGGATTGAGTCCGCTGACTTCTCCGGAACGGTCATGGTCAATAGCCGTCTCCTTGCCAAAATGCCTTTCTGGGATACCGCGTCCCTCCGCGACCGGGTTCCCGACGCCCGGTTCGGAAACCTGCTCATCTTCCGCGGTCACTGCGCCTGCGGAAGTCTCCTCGCGCAAATCTTCTTTAACGAGGCCATAGAAAGGATCTACTCGGAAACTCCGGATCTCCCGGGTGCAGAGCAACTGCTGAGACAGTCCATTCGCCTCGATCCTAGCCCGTTTTTTGTCTACATCGATCTGGGAAATCTCTCACTGAAGCGCGGCGCACGCGAAGATGCCTTGAAAAACTATTCCGAGGCGCTGCAGCGGGTTCCAGGGGATCCCGAGAGCAGCCAGGCCATCGAGGAGCAAATCCAACGGGTCTCATCGGAACCTCTGGATCGAGTTCCTGAACTGAGGGATCCGTTCCTGGAGTGATTGGGAGAGTACCGGGACAGAGGGGCCTGGCCATTGAAAGTGAGCCCATGGGCCATGTCGGTGGTCCCGGTAGGGACGCCCATCACTGAGCGCCCCCCGGACGGATCCGTACGTGCGCGTCTACGCATACGGCTCTTATGAAGCATGAGTGGCGTTGAAGCGGGCGTGAGGGTAGGGATGCAGGATTCGGGGTGTGGGTATCCACCTATTGAAGACCGGAGTCAGTGACTCCCACTTCTTCTTTGCGCGTTGGCTGCGACGAACCAGAATACCTCCCAGTTGCAGATATCGAGCCTGATGGCGTTCAGGCGCTAAGAATCCGACATCCGGTCATAGCGTTTTCAGGAACGCAATCAGAGCCTTTCTGTCGTCTTCGGAGAGTTTGAGCCCAAACGGATGGCCCTTGACCGCATACGTCTTTGCACCATACGGCTTAAAGCCGGTGGGAACGTAATCGTCGCGTACCCGCCGCGGATCGAACCAGTCCTCGAGGGTTGCACACCAGCCGCTGTGGCCGAACATGCTCCGATACCAGACCCCGCGCAGTGAAGGGACCTTGTAATATCCGGTACCGCGTCTGGTCATGAGAGCGAGATTCGGATCCGTGCCGACAGAAATCGGCAGTATATCGTACTTCTCATCGGCACCTGGTGGAGGCGTGAAACCATCGACTGGAGTGAGCTTGTTGTTCGTATAAAGCGGCGGCGTGTGGCAGGTCGCGCAGCCTTCGCGATCGAACACAATCTTGCCGTGAGCCGCTGTTTCATCAAATCGCTTTGGATTGGGCGGTGGCTTGAGCGAGTAGACGTAAAGGGCCAGGGCATAGAGCTGCTCGTCGCTGTAACGGCCGTGAATTACGAATCCCGCCTTGTCCGGTTCTTGGAGAGTCTTGAAATTGGGCAAGTCCGCCGGAATGAATCCGTCGAAGTTGGCCAGGTCATCGCCGCCCTGATTCAAAGCCGCATAACGCATCAGATCGACAATCGAACGGTGCTGCTGCAGCCCCGTGCGATCCAAATAAAGTCGATCCTTGACGCCTATGAGGTCCGGCACCTGCACGGGGTAGAAGGGGCTGGAACGGTGGCGCGCCATCACGCCGGGCGGGATGACTTCGTGAACCGCCGCAATCTCTTCCGCGCGCATCTTGAGCAGGCGGGCCTGGGGAACATCCTTCAGCCACGGTGCGCCAAAGAGGCTCAGTTCGACAAGGCCAGCGAACTTGCGAGTATCGTCGGGGTCCAAGGAGAGGCCGGTCCGCAGGCTCACCGCCGCGTTACGATCAAAGGGGAAATTCCCCTGTGCGCCTATGATGGTCGCGCCGTCGGGCATGACGCGTGTATGGCACGATGCGCAGGAGAGATTCCCCGTGTCCGGCTTTCCCCTCTCTGTTACCACATAGCTATAGCCGGGCAGGGTGCCATCCTTCGCAATCGGGGGCCGGACCTTGGCCCACCACTCGGGGTCTCTAGCCTGATTGAACCGAAGGACTCCGGCCGTCTGGGGCGACGCTTTCGAATACCATCCCCCCGCCTTGATCCAATCCGCTTCAGTCCTCAGCGGAGGGTGGTGGCCTTTGTCGTCCCACAAAATCACAGGTTCCTGCCGCTTCAGCCACTCCATATATCCGGGAGGCTCGTGGCCGGGGGCGTAGATTGGATACTCCTTGTAAATCGGCCGAACCGGAAGACGGTAGTAGTAATCGGCAGACACGTGTTTGGGCGAACCGGCAGGATCAGCCAGCGGGACCTCGAGCGTGGCCATCGCGGCATCGTCCCAGGTTTTGGGTATCTCGGGCCGAAAGTCGCCGTTCGGCTCCTGAAGCAAACCTCCCTGTACGGCAACGCCGCTGCTTGCTAGCGTGAAGATCAGCAGTACGCCCCTGATCCTTCGAACAGACATTTCTTACCTCATCTGAGAATCACCGTCGTTGCCGTTCGCGGGTGCTATGGGATATCGCTGTAGCAGGTGCCTCTCGTGCTCGATGCCGATGGGATGCCCGTCACCGGGAGTGACCCAGTGAGTGTCTTCAGTGAAGACCAGGGTTTTGCCTTTTAGCCCCAACGTAATCGTGGAGTAGCTCGGGTTCGCATCGTAATCGTAACCGAGCTTCCTGAAAGGTGGGGCGTATGGCTGAGCTATTTTGCCGAATGCCATGCCTTCGTGAATGGTGAGGCGTCCCAAGAAATCTTCGTTCAATTCGTTGGCACTCTGCACAATGTGCAGCTTCATGGCTTTGTCGGGAGCGATATTGAGTTCCCACCAGGTGCCCGCAAAGTTCGGAATGTTGTCCTGGGGGTGAAGCGTGCCGAACGGCAGCGTAAAGGCAAGCACAAGCATGCCGAACAAGGTTTTGCTGGTCAAATTCCATTGCATTGATCCACCCCTCGTGATCCCTCGATTTCAAGAGTTCCTGTTCGGCATGCCGCTGCACGATCATTTCCGGCTACCTATTCCCATCCCGAGAATCGCCGCCGCCCGATGCTCCTCGTGGCCAGTGGTCCAACCACTCCGGGCGGTGGCACAACCACCGTATCGATCTCCCTGCCGTTATCCACGACGACAAAGTTCACCGCCACCGGCGGACGGCCATCGTGAAACTCAAGTGTGAAGACCCCCGTGCATGCGGCGGTCACGTTGTAGGTTCCCGTCGTCTGCGGGTGAGTGAAATCGGCCACTTGGGCTCCGCCGATGACCACGGAATCGGTTTGGGTCAAATTGCCCTCTCCGTCAAACGTTGTCATTGCCACGCCTACTTGGGGTCCGACCGGGCCCGGTCCAGCAAGTTTGTCACCCTCAAGTGTGAACCCGTACGTTCCCTCGATGAGTCGGTTATTGCAGCGTGAATCGTCTTTCTGCGCGATGGCCTTGCGCGCGGATGCCATTGCCGCGCATGTCACGATGACCAGGATAGCGACACTCTTCCTCATGGGACCTCCTCTATTCCCTGTTAGAAATGGGGGAAACTGCCTTTGACTTCATTCCAGGCGAATCCATAATGGATTCTTCGGGCGCAACAAAGCCATGGAGCCAGCCTGAAGAATCCATGAAGCCCGCTCACTAGAGACAAGTTGTTGTGTTTGCAATGTTTGAGAAGTACCCTGATCTTGCCGGCTACAGCAGTTTCACTTCTGGTCTTTCCAGAACCGGGTCCGCACGGTGGCTAGCTTGAAAGAGAAAGGGACCGCCGCGCAACGTTCTTCAAGTGTTGACCAGTGAAGCGAAACCGCTCCCGGATCACGGGAGATCCGATTGTCGCGCGTCCTCAAATTCGGGACATTTGAACTGGTTCCGTCAACCTTTGAACTCCGCCGCGGCACGCGCATTGTCAAAGTGGAGAAGCTGGCGATGGAGCTTCTGCTTTTTCTAGTGTCCCGCCGCGAAAGCCTCGTGAGCCGTGAGGAGATTGCGGCAACCCTCTGGGGCAAGGATGTTTTCGTCGATATCGAGGATGGCATCAATACAGCCATCCGCAAAGTTCGCCGCGCCCTCGGCGATAACCCGGAGAGGCCCAGATTCATTCAGCGCGTACCCGGCAAGGGCTATCGTTTCATCGCCTCGGTGAGCGAAGAATATCGTCATGAGACCTCAAATAGGGTGTTGCTGGCAGTCTTGCCCTTCGCGAATTACGGGGATGATCCGCCCGAGGACTACTTCAGCGATGGCATGACCGAGGAGACGATCGCCAACCTTGGCTCGATCAGCCCGGAACACCTGGGCGTCATCGCCCGCACCTCGTCGATGACCTACAAGAAAACCAGCAAACCGATCTCACAGATTGGTAAAGAACTCGGCGTGGATTTCGTCCTGGAAAGCAGCGTTCGGCGAGAAGGCAGCCGCATCCGAATCACCGCGCAGTTGATTCGTGTCGATGACCAGACGCACGTATGGGCTCAGAATTATGATCGTGACGCCGCCGGCGTTATCTCCGTGCAGGCCGAGTTGGGCCGCGCCATCGCCGACCAGGTGATGGCAACGCTCCCCTGCCGATATGAACGCCGTGCGCAAACTACCAACCCCGACGCGTTCGACCTGTACCTCAAGGGCCGCTATTATTTCGCCCAACGCAGCAGGATGGGCATCACTCGGGCAATCGAATTTTACAGACACGCGCTGGCTCTCGATCCGAACTACAGCCTGTCCCACGCCGGGTTGGCCGACGCCTACGCGACACTGCCCATCACCAGCGATTATCCCAGTGACGAATGCCGCAACGTTGGAATGGAAGCCGCAAGGACGGCGGTCGAATTCAATGAGAGCAGCGCTGAAGCGCATAGCGCATTGGCCGCGTGCAGTTTCTGGCTCACCTGGGATTGGGATACTGCTATCCGGGCCGCGACCCGCGCCATTGCACTGAATCCCAGCTATGCACTCGCGCACTTTTACCTTGCTCATACGTCGTCAAACCTGTGCCGTCATGACGAGGCCGAAAAGGAGATGAAGATTGCGCACGAGCTGGATCCTTTCTCGGTCCATTTCCGCGCCATCCACGGACAGATGCTGTACCAGGCAGGGCGTATTGAGGCCGCTGCAGCATCGGCGCGACGCGCACTCGCGCTCAACCCGAATGTTTGGCTCGGCCACATTATGCTCGCGAAAACAGAGATCGCCGCACGCGACTTCCGATCAGCGTTAACAAGACTCCAGCGCGCGTTTGAGTTATCTGGAGGAAACTCCGAAACGCTCGCTCTCAAGGTGGTCAGCCTGGCGGCACTCGGAGAAATGGAGCAAGCGCGAGAAATCATGACGATCCTGAAAGAAACCACTCCGACCCGTTACGTTCCGCCCTGCAACATCGCGATGGCATGCTGCGGATTGAAGGAATATGATGGGGCTTTGAAATACTTGCAGCTAGCAGCAAAACACAATGACGTACGCCTGCGTTACCTTCCGGTCGACCCGCTGTGGCGCGAAATGAACCTTGATCCTCGCGTTCGCGAACTTTGGCCGCCGCCCCAGCGCCATCTCGCGGTGAGTAGTTTCGCCTGACTCCGAGCTAGCACGTCTACTGTCGGCCGGCTGGCCTGGCGATCGGTAATTCCTGGTACATCGGAATAAGTAATGTTATGTCTTTGGGCTGTATCTGAAGCGCCCCACCCCGCAAGCCGGCTAGCGATCAGAGATCCTGCGGTTTCCCATCCTCGGTGATGGTGAAGTCATCTTTGGTGAGCCCTTCAACTACCGGGTGTCCCTTCTTGTCCAACACGGTTGCATCCAGAAAGACCAGGCGCGAATTCACCCGAAATGTTGGCACATCGGCAGACCCTTGTTGACCGCGAGCTATTAACCCTACAAACAGCACTGTGGCTGCGCACAGCAGCGTTTCAAGAGGCCGCATGAGTTCACCCTTAGTCCTTTCAGATCGTTGATGGCATGGATCGCCCTCGAGTCGTGGACAGTCCAGGGCAAGGTCATTCCCATCGGTGATGCGAATGAATTGGCATCGAATAAAAGCCCTGGGCTTCACCACTGGACTCCTGGATAAAGGCTGGGTAGCCGCTCGGCACGGTATTGCACCGTCCCCTTGGTCTCTGCCTGCCACACCAACGCTGGTGTGGCGCCATGCAGATTGAGTTCCTGAATCAGCGAACCGTCAGTAGTTGCGCAGAAGTCCGCCTTCAGATCGCCATTTGCCAGGTTCTGCACATTGCCGCCGAAATAGCTGTATAGGTTTGGCGGCAACGTGTATTGCGAAACCAGGGTTGCGGTCATCGACGTTTCATCGATCTGGTAAACCGGAGCGGTGGAATGGCAATCGGGCGCACCGCTGGCTCCGCAGACAGCCCCACCGGGAGACTCCCGATCGTCCCCATTGTCCATCACTCCAAGACGAAAGACTCCGGAAGTGTTTGAACTGAAGAAATCAGGGCCATGTTGTGCATAGAACCAGTCTGTTGGGTCTGTGCCTCCAAGGAGCTTGAAGTCTCCGCCTTCTCCGAGACGCCACAGGATCCTGCCCGAACCCTGACCATCCGCATAATCGATTTTGATGATCCAGTTCTGGTGGCGAACCGAGAGAAGCAAGTCGTGGTCGTCGGATGAGTAGAGCAGCGAGTTGCTATGGGTCCAGTCTGGAAAGAGATATGGATGCCGGTTCACATCGAGGTGATCGAAGGCATTCCATATCCATACCGGTTGATTGTTCTGATCTACGTCGATGATGACGTCGCCCAATACGTTCGTCGTTCCCGGGTATCCGGGTAACTTATTAAACGACTGGCTTACAGTCGCCAGGAGAATCCAGTGTCCATTAGGCAGCGCCAGAACGTCGTGGTGCAAACTGCCAAGGGTAAGACTGTAGCCTTTGGCCGTCAATGCCGCGGCCAATTGGCTTTGCGTCACTTCGCGTATTTTGTTTCCGGCAAGGTCCACTTCGCGCACGGCATCCAGAGTGTTTGGCAGGATCTGAGCGCCTTTCAACGCGATGGAGGAAGCAAACGATATTAAGACCAGGAAGTGTCCGTTAGGGAGCAGTTTGATTGGCTGAATTGCATCCATCTTTGTGCCGTCTGTATAGCTATAGGTCCAGATGACATTTCCTTGCAGATCAGTGGCGAAGGCCTGAGCCGCTTCTTGGGGAATGAGCGTGTCAAACATTTCAATGCCGGGCTGTGGAGTTTGCCCGGGCGATGTGGATGCAGATACCTGTGCTGTGACCGGCGGTGTGCCTGTAGTGAAGACCTGGTCGCCATCTGTAAGAGTAGCGCCATCATCTAACGCGAGTTGTGCACGCATATGGTAGAGCGTCTGCGCGCGCATTCCTGCTACGTAGATGCTTACCTCTCCACCGTTTGGCGAGGCTGTTGTTTGTGTCCAGGTCGTTAACCCGTATTCGGTGCTCTTGCCGAACTCAATGCTCACGTTTCCCGGCGCGGGAAGATAGATCGAATATGTGGCTACCTGTGGATTTGCGGTTGAAGTAACGACTCCCGGATTGATGATGGATGCGACGGCGGTTGCGTAATTAGCCTGTGGTGATGTGGCAATGGCAGCGGTCACAGTTACATTTGCGCTCTCTGGCAGACTGGTCGGTGCTGTGTAGTTGCCGTTCGCGTCTACAGTGCCGATGCCGGTGCTTCCGCCCTGTACTCCATTCACCAGCCACTCAAGAGCGCCGCCTCCCTGGATGGTCGCCTGAAAGTGTGCCTTCTGTCCGGGTGCGATCGCTGTATATTGCGGAGTGATTGCGACGGAGCCACTTTGCCCAGCAGAGGGGGGCGGTTGACTGGGTGGAGGATCATTTGGAGCAGTCGCGCTATTTTTTTGGACTTGTATGCCGCAGCCTAATGGAAGCATGAGGAGCAGTAGGCCGAGGCAGCGCCAGGGTCGACGATTGTTCAAAGTGAATCATCCATAGAAGTTAGATCGGGGCAAGTTGGGGCCTTGCCCCCTGGAGCAGTCGCTCTAAAAACGTATGCCAATTGTGACGGGAATGAGTTCTTCGGTGCCGGTTCCTTGTTGTGTAGGGCTGCCGTGAGGCGAATCTACCCAGACATAGCGCGCTTCCGCATATAGCCTGGCACGGCTATCCGGTCCAAAGATGCGCCATGTAATTCCCGTTCCTATGTTCAGTCCTCCTTGATTGCTCGAGAAATGGCCGATTGTTGTGTTTTGATATTCGTATCCACAGTAGCCGTAGAAGTAGTCAGAATACTCCACCGGCTGAGGCGAGGTGTAGTTGGTTACTTTGCGATAGAAGCCGCCGCCGCCCGTCACATAGCCTCCCCAATTCCCAAGAGTTGCATATTGGTAGATGGGATCGATAGTAAGAGACCATGTATTGACGTTGCCGCCGGGTGCGCCCACAGCTGCCAGGGTTGCACCGGGTATCTTGTTCCGGTTGAACTGGTACTCAAGCAGAGCGCCGAACTTCTTGCTGAAGTTCCACCCAGCACCGAGGGTGAAATTGTAACCCCAGGTCACGAAGGGTTGATCATTGCCGATCGGCGCAGTGAATCCCCCGCCCGCCTCAAATGCGACGCGACTCCAGCGGCTTTCATATGTCGGATAGCCGTTGCCGGTGCTCTGACCGTATTGCGGCGAGCCGCTTGGAGCCGCGCTTGAGGCCAGCGAAGCTCCGTCGATGTCTTCATCGCCCCACAAGGTCTTGTAATCCGCGGAACTCGAATAGCTGTGCGTCTGCGCTTTGGCCGACAGACTTCCGGCAGCAATGAGTAAAACAACTATCAGGGCCTGTTCAAGTAATTGCCCATACCTCTTAAATGTTTGATGCATGGACCTTTTCATCCTTTACTGTTGATTTGTCGTATGCAGCAACCTTTGAAGGCTCTCCATTGCGCTTCGCCGGCGATTTGCAAGGTGCCTGCGCCGGTCGTGCAAAGACCTGCTGACAGACCTTCTGGCGCAATAGTCTTCTCCCTCGAAAGAGGCGCGCTTTTACCATCGAGACACTGAGGTTAAGAACCTTTGCAGCATCACGGCAGGAGTGTTCATCGATATCACAGAGTTCAATGGGAAATCGATACATCGGCTGGAGCTGTTTGATCTCCCCATGAAGAATCGCGTGCAATTCATACTCTGCGTAAAGCTTCTCGGGACTACTCTCCCCAGCATCCCTGTTATGGATCAGGAAGCGATCCACGCTTTGCAGTTCCGTTCCAGTGAAACGCCACACCACCTGTGACGGCTTCTTAGCCTGCTGATGGCAGAGTTCGTCACGATGGAATACAACCAGGTGTCGATCTGCGCGTCGCCGCGGAAGCGATGCAAATTGAGAAGGGCTTTCAGTGCGGACTCTTGCACTACATCTTCGGCCTCTTCGCGATTACCGGTGATGCGTTGCGCACTTCGTACCAGTTTGCTGCGACGGCACTCGATGAGTTGAATCAGCGCTGTCAGCGTTTTGGAATGGACAACATCCTGTGGCTCGCCATTTTGATCTTGTTAAAGCATGTAGTAACTAGCACTCTCCATTTCCTGGCACTGCATATTCTTCACCCGGTCTCCTGCCTCACGTCTGTTTCACTTCGCTCCTGCATTTAGTGAGACGGTCAACAGTGGCAGGAGTAGTTCCGGATTGACACCCGGAGAAACACGCTCGTCGTACAACGCGTCGTCAAGACATGTGGTCTCAGAGCGCACGACTAAAATTCTTGTGTCGGGCCATTGCCGCCGAATGAAATGAGCCGATTTCGTCATTTCATTCGGCGAGGCTAAGTGGTAAAGGACCGCAACCTCACATCCTTCCTGCTTCGGAATAGCACGGAGTTCGAGATAGGTCGCTGCAGTTGCAAGTTCGCATCTGTGTTGCCGGAGGAACAGGTCATAGGCCGTGTGCATTGGGTCTTCTAACCCGATCGACAAAACACGAAGGGTAGATTTCATGACACAACCTCACGAAAGACCAGCACCTTCTGGCAATCTGTAGCGTCGCATTATGCAACCTCCGAATGGATTGCGGGAGCTTTTAGAACATATACAGGCGCAACTCCTGCAAGGTTCCGAACTGTCCAGATCATCGAAGTACACAGATCCGACGCTCCATAAAGCACCACCGTGGTTTCTGGTGGCAGCCACTGCAATACATCGAGAACGTGGCTTGGAGAAATAGACAGGACATGCTCAGCCTGAATGGGAAAGTGCTTTTCCTCATCTGGCGATCCGAGGTCGATGAAAATAATGTCGCGAGAGATGTGGATCAGATCCTCACACTCCTTCATCGAAACCCACCGAATTTGACGCCCGCATGAGTGTACAGAGGCGGTGTTCTTAGCCGAGCCCGGGCCGAGCGTGGACAGCGGGACGACACAATCGGGCAACTTATGCCTACTGTCTCGGGCGATGACGTAGGCGGTGTACAAGAGAGATGCGACAGGCATCGCAACGAGAGGCCATATGAAATCCATGGTTTGATACTCCGTAAGACGATCAGAAAAGCAGGTGTTATCCATCTGCATGCGCCGCTAACACAAGGCTCGCGGGAGCTCGCAAACACGACACTGCGGTGCTTTAAAGAATCAGCGGAGGGGAGCGGAGTCTAGAAGGGAGAGAGTCAAAGCCACTCTGAATTAGTACCGAAACTCCCGCAATTCCTAACGTGCTGCTCAAGGTGGGCAGCGAAAATGCGGTGACCGTAACCTGATGTGTACAAGGCGAAACTTGCACTATCAGCTTCATGCGGTTGTTGAGGGCAAAAAGGCTTTCGCGTGGCCCAACCCACAACTTTGCCACATTGAGGTTCGTATGGTGATTCTGCTGTGAGTGGTACAGGGACAATTTGTAAGCCAGCCCCCACAAGATCACCGCGATCGCTAGTCCCATGACACCAAGGATCAAGGGGCGCAGGAGGGACTCGAAGAACTCGGGCCAAGCTCTGCACACAGCGTCACACTTGGTACGCAGTCCCGTGGAGATGCTGCATGTTCTTCAATTTCGTCTCTGAATGACAACATCATTGGAAGCCACCTCCGCTCCCAGGTGCAGTCGGAGCCGGAAGCCAATAGCCGCTTCGCGCCGACACCACAATCGCTTTGGCGTGCCGCACTTCGACTTGTAAAGAGTGAAAACCGGGTTGAGGACTTGTAGGCCGGAAGGTCAGGCTGTAGCGGTTGTGAATATGACTTGCCGCAACACTGACCTTTTCCTCAAAACTCTTTTCACTGTCGAACCGGTAGAAGTCGCCGCCGGTCAGCTGTGCGAGCCCTTCGGCAGCATTCCTTTGCAGGGAACTGGCTGTCATCGCCAGCGGGTTCAGAGACCGCAACTTGCCCGATTAGTTCCTTCCGGTCTGGTCTGAACGACAGACTATATATCGATGAATCGCTCGCCGAGACATCACGAATCAGGGATGCCGTATCGGATGCATTGCTGCCATGGTCATGCTCACCTGAGATCAAAAGAATTACATGACGGGTGTTTGACGGCGTCTTCCGGAGAGCAGCAACAGCCATGTGAATTGCATCGAAGAAGGCTGCATTGGCATTCCCAGGCTCAATTGTGGAAAGAGAGTTGGAAACTGCCTCAGAGTCCGTTGTAAAGTCTTGAACAAGACGCGGACGACCATCAAAGGTAATGATACCCACCTGATCGCGTGGACTCGTAAGAATGCTGTCCAGCAAATCGTCAAGCCGAGCTATATTACCGAGCTGGGCTGCAGCATTATGGCCGGTTTGTATGACCAAAAGGAGTGACAGCGGCTGAGCGCCGGGATCGCTCTCAAGGTCAACCCGTTGCTCAATCCCATCGTCCTTGATTAAGAAGTTATCCCCTGACAAACCATAGGCGACTTCGCCGGCCTTCGACTCGACGAGCGCAGGCACCATGATCTTGATGCCCGCGCGGCTGGGCGCACCTGATTGCCCGTAAGCGAGCATCGCCCCAAATACGGCAAGACCGAGCCATAGCTTTCTGCTCATTGATCCTTGGCAGTATCGGTAGCATGCACGATGCATTGGCTCACCTTGACCAAACTGACTAGTATAGTGCGGAAATATATAGCTTGATCAGCAAATGATTTGATGAGCTTAAAGGATATCTATGTTCAGTTGTTTATCCTTGTCGTGATCTTCCATAAGTATTGGTACAAGAAAAGAGCGGAGCGTCGAGCGTGTCTGTTCTTTGCATCCGGGTTACTTTGCGACCTCCCAACATGGCACAACTGTTCCGGACCCTGGCATTCATTGAGGATCGGGCAGGCGAAATTGTCTAAGCTTTCTTCGCGGATGATCTTTCGATCAAAGATGAAGGAGTTACTCAGTGAGTTATCTCTTGATCGTTAAGTGCGGTGGGGGAGACTAGGTCATTGCTATTGGGAAAAACGTGCGCCGGTGCCATCGGCAAGCTCGGCCAACGGTTCTCCGCGAGCTAGCACGCGTAAAGTGAGACTTCGGTACGGGATGGTGCGTCCTGTTGAGTGCCTGTGCGGGGTTTTGAAGACATCGATGAAGATTCGGATAATGACGGGTGCGTTAGCACTGATGCAGATGGCAGGGATGCCCGCTGCAGCCCAGGCGACGGGCGAACCGCAGTCTTCGAGCCAAGCGCCGTATACGCTGCAAGTGCAGGCGCGGGTGGTGCTGACCGATGTGACGGTCACGGACAAGCACGGAAATCCAGTGACTGGGCTGACGGAAGACGACTTCCGGATTCTCGACAACGGAAAGCCACAGAAGCTGGCTTCGTTTGAGGAACATCGCGAGCAGTTGGCGAAGATCGCGGAAGCCTCGGCTACACCGGGCAACTTCAGCAACGATTACCTGCGGCATCCGCCGCCGCAAGTGAACGTGATCCTGTTCGACACGACGACGATCGGAGTCGTGGACCAAATGTATCTGTTCCAGCAAATGAAGCGGTTTGTTAACAGCCTGCCGGCGGGCGAGCCGGTGGCGGTCTTCACGCGGTGGGGTGATGTGGCGGTGGAGTTGGCCAGCTTCACCGACGATCATAAGGCATTGATGATGGAGATCAAACGGGCGATTCCGCGGCTGCAACAGCCGGGCGCGTGGATGGCGAGCGATCTGGACACGCTGCAGCAGATGGCGCTGTATCTGAGACAGATTCCGGGCCGGAAGAACTTGCTGTGGTTCACGGGCGGGTCGAAACTGTTTCTGATGCCGGATCCAACGGCGGGGGGCCCGATCTCGATGGATCCCGGAGTGGATCCCGGAGTTCGTCGCGCAATTTACGACATACTGGAGGCGGAGCAGATCGCGATTTATCCAATCGATGCGCGCGGGCTGACGGTTGTTTTCGGCCCGGCAGCGATGGCGATCGCGGTGCAGCAGTCGCAGATGCGGCAGGATGCAGCGGCGACCGGCGGCATGGCTTATGTGAACACGAATGGGCTAGCACTGGCGGCACAGCACATCCTGGCAACGGACGGCAACTACTACACGCTCACCTATTCGCCGAACGACCTGAAGGACGACGCAAAGTGGCATCGGGTGGAGGTGAAGCTGGCTCGGTGGGACTATCAGCTGAGCTATCGGCACGGGTATTTCGACGATGGATCGAATCGGCCGGAACCAACAGGAAACACCAGAACGGTGCTGCGGCCGGGAGGGAACAAGGTCGAGGTGCCGAATGACCACAGCGAGCCGATTGTCTTCAACGTTGAGGTCACCTCGGCTCCTGCTACGACACCGCCTGAGCCGGGAGATCCTCCGCTGAAGCGTGGCCAGATGCGGTATGTGGTGAAGTACATCGTGCCGGCACAGGAAGTATTTGCGGCGAAGGCGAAGGTCCAGGGGGACGTTGGCACCGCTGAGATGGGTGCAGCGGTGTGGGCTTTCAATCACAACGGGGAGCCGGTGGCACACAACGCGATCAATGTGACGCTGGCCGTAGATGAACAAAAGGCCAAGACGGCTCCGAACCCTGCGGTAATCTTCACCCAGACTATAAACCTTCCGCGGGGATGGAACTATTTGTATCTGGCCTTGTGGGACGCGATGACGGGCCGGATTGGGACGCTGGATGCGGAGGTGGAGGTAAAGAAGCCGGCAGCGGTAGGCAGTAGCCATTAGCGAAGGGCGATTGGCCAGAGCAAAGCCACAGTGCTCATCAACCGGATCAAGATGTTCTAGGGTACGAAGTGGTCACCGGGACCCGGTTTCTTCACTGACTGCACATCGCGCACATTCAAGGCAGTTTTGTTTCGCATCGGGGCGCGGTCACTCTGCTTGGCCAGGTCTTTGCTCAACTCCGGAAGGGTCCGCGCATCATTCGCAAGCCAACCGAAGGATTTTGTGTGCCCACGTCACTGTCGCATAACCGGCCAACTGGATGTATGGTCCGCCGTGTTGCAAGCGAAAAATGAGGATGAGAGTTGGTCTGCGCGAATGTATTCGACCTCTGTTGGAGTAGCGATCTTAGGCAATGTCGTTCGGCGGCGCCGCCCGACCATACGCTCAAGACACCATCCTTCCAGAGTTTGCATCTGTCTTTGTACAACGTGTAACTTGACCTCACCAAGCTTCTTTCTCGCCATGGTTGCAACTTTCGAGAGACCCCGTATTCCATGACCACAGCAGACTAGATATGCCCGAAAAGGGGACAGTGCCTACGCGGCGGTTGATTCTGCTGGTGCTTTTGGCATCGCTGGCGTCTACCGCTGGAGCGTCAAAGCGCGTGACTGTTGCGCAGCTGGAGCAGGCGCTGACTTCCGCCCATGCCGCGCACAAATCCGACGCGGACGTTGCGCGCGAAATCGGCGGCTTAGAGCTTGCCGAACGGCTGACTGATGCTACGCTCGACCGATTCACCGCATATCTGGATGCGAGCTCCCAGGCGGTGCTGGCTCTGCAATTGCTCGCGGATCAGTCGGCTTTTCTGGACCCGCCGACGAACGAACTGCCGTCCACAGCGGCTCCCGACGAGGCTACACAGCAGCGCATGTTCGAGGCGGCCCGAAGCTATGTGGCGAAACACCTGCTGCAGCTGCCTAACCTTTTTGCCACGCGGACCACGAACCGCTACGACGACAGTCCTTATGAGGTCAAGAAAGGCAGCTGGCCAGTTCGCGCGGGGCTGCACCTAGTAAGTACCTCTCGGCGGGAAAGCTCCATCTTCGACGAGAAGACCAACCAATCCGCAAGTGCGTCTTCGGCCGACTGGCAGGAACAATCCGGATTAATTTCCGGGGGAGAGTTCGGATCTACGCTGAGTATGATCCTGAGCGACACGGTAAACGGCAAGATGGCCTGGAGCCACTGGGAACAGACCCCAACTGGGCAGGTTGCAGTCTTCCATTATTCGGTTCCAGGCTCTGCCTCGCACTTCGAGCTCATCAACTCGCTTCAGCGGCAGGCATCGATTGAGGGCACGGCAACGCCCACCGTCGGCTCCCGCCAGGGTTCAGGCATCAGTGTGAAATCGAGCGGCGGCTCCAACACCGCGACCATCGTCACCAGGACCGGGTATCACGGTGCGCTTTGGGTGGATCCGGTCAACGGGACCATCCTACGCGTGACCATGGACGCCGACATGAAGGGGAGCGTTCAGTTCAAAAGGGCCGCGATCATGGTGCAGTATGGTTCGGTTAAGATCGGCGACAGCGAATTCATTTGCCCTGTGCGGAGCTTGGCCCTCTCCATAGCGGCCAGCGGCATTAATCTCGATCCGCTCACCCGTATGCCGGGAGACGCGCCGAGCGTATGGCTGAACGAGAGCGTGTTCACGGGCTATCATCGGTTCGCCACAACGACAAGAATTGTGAAGGTTGCGGGGGCGCCACAACTACAAGATTCCGGGGGGCAACCGGGTCGTTTGCAGGAAGTTTCTCCCCCAGCCGACAGCAACGCCAGGTCGAAGCAGACAGAGCAAATTCCGGATGAATACAGGCAGGCGAGTGCGCCCGATCTCACTGCTCTGTTACCTGACGCGCCCGATCTCCCTGCTCTGCTGTCTGATGTTCCTCCCGTGCACGAGCTCGCTCAACAAGCGCAGGCTTCTCAGGACACGCCTGTCAAGATCGTAGTGAACGTCAACCGAGTGTTTGTGCCGGTTGTGGTCCGCGATAATGAAGGCCACGCAGTGGGCGACCTCAAAAAAGAAGATTTCCAGGTCTTTGACAGTGGCAAGCCGCAATTTATCTCTGGATTCACAGTTGAGAAGCGCGAGGTGACTGAGAGCGCTGCGAAGAGCGCGGCACTAGTGGTACAGCGAATGCTCCACCCCAGGTGGGGGTCCTGCCAAAGCGAATCACCGTGTACCTTTTCGATGACTTGCACTTGAGCGCCGCGGACCTGGCATATCTCAAGAAAATCAATGCGAAAGCGCTGGACGGGGCATTGGACGACTCCGATATGGCCGCCTTGGTTTCGACCTCTGGAAAAGTCAACAGCGGTCTGACGCGTGATCGGGCAAAATTGCACGACGCGATCATGAGTCTGGAACCGCGAAGCCTCTTCACGTCACGTGCGGGGGAATGTCCGAAAATCGAGTACTACGAAGCCGACCTGATCGAGAACAAGCACGATAGCGCCGCCTTCGCAAGGGCATTAGCAGAGGTATTCGCTTGTGATCCGGCTTTGGACAGGCAGCGCGATCTCAAGCTGGCTCAGGGGATGGTGGAATCCGCCGCCAGGCGAGTTCTGTTGGTTGGCGATCAGGACGTTCAAGTAACTCTTGACGCGATCAAAGAGTTCGTGCGCAGAATGGCCAAATTGCCGGGGCAACGCACCCTGATCCTTGTGTCGCCTGGCTTCGTGTCCATTGCGCCGGAGGCCTTGAACTGGGAATCGCAGATCATGGACCTGGCGGTCCAATCTAGTGTGACTATCAATGCCCTGGATGCACGCGGGCTATACACGGGCGTAACGGATATCAGTGAGAGAGGCACGGCGCAAATCATCGATCCAACCCGCCTCGCCGCGATGACGCGTGCCGAGGGCGTGATGTCAGAGCTTGCCGACGGGACCGGCGGAGCCTTCTTCCACAACAGCAACGACCTGGGCGCGGGATTCAAGAGTCTGACCGATGCGCCGGAGGTTGTTTACGTGCTTGAACTTTCACTCGACGGCGTGAAGCCAGACGGTTCGTATCATCGCGTTAAAGTGAAAGTGGATCGAGAAGGCCTGCAGGTACAGGCACGCCGAGGTTACTCTGCACCCATGCAAGAGAAGAACAAGAAATAGAAGTCCTGCCATCTTCGTCGACCTTTAGCGCCATCGATCGCATCAATCGATGCTGTTTGCCTCAGCTGAGAATGAGCTCCAATTTATCCGCTGGCGTGCAAGGATTTCGTCCGTTCAATCAATGATCTTGAACTCACGAACGGCGTTCGACACGCGGGCAGTGTGGCCGTCTGCTAAAGTTCTTCGCTATGCAAGTCTTCATCGACCGCCTCGCACTCCAACGATCCAACTTTGTTCCGCTGTTCATCCTGGCGCTTTGCATGGTCGCGCATCC
This sequence comes from uncultured Acidobacteriaceae bacterium, assembly GCA_963833015.1. GTDB lineage: Bacteria > Acidobacteriota > Terriglobia > Terriglobales > Acidobacteriaceae > Alloacidobacterium. Next base: position 172,264 of record CAWHWJ010000009.1, read on the forward strand.
GCTGCATGCGCAAGCACCGTCGGCCCCGGCGGCATCTGCACCCGCCGTACCGGACTGGGCACAGCCCGGATCTCCTACCCACGTTCAGGTGCCGCCACCGGCAGATTTTCATAGGGCGAGCAGGAATCTTGATGCGCCGATCGGAGTGTTCGAGGGCCAGTCTGACATTGGCGCCGCCGTCGTGCCAGGCGTTGCAAGCTACGATGCCAACACGAAACAGTACACCATTGACTCCGCCGGCTATAACATCTGGTACTCGCGCGACGAGTTCCGCTATCTCTGGAAGAAGATGTCGGGGGACGTCTCGCTCGCCGCCGACGTCACGTTTCCGGATCCGAAGGGCTATGGCGACCGCAAGGCAGTCCTGGTCATTCGCCAGAGTCTTGATGACGATTCCAAGGAAGCCATGATCGGCGAGCATGGGACCGGCATGATCCACCTGGCATGGCGTCCGGGCAGGGGCGCGATGATGAAGGACTCCCAATTTCGCTTCGGGGGCACCCTCGCCGAGATCAAAGCCAGGCATCTCGGAATCGAAAAGCATGGGGATTCCATCGCGATCTTTGTCAGTCTTGAGGGCGAACCCATGCACCAGCTTGGCCCGCCAGTCACGCTCCACTTCGACGAACCTTTTTATGTGGGCATCGGTTTCTGTTCGCACTTGCCCGCGACCTCGGACACTGCTGTGCTCTCTAACGTGGTTCTCGCGAACTCGGCAGGTAAGGTGGAGTAGATCCGCACCTGTGCCGCTAGCATTCTTGCCACTTGGCGGGCAGGAATCTTGCTTCGTAAAATCAAAGGATTAAATCACCATGAAGCAATTGGGGTCATACTGGAGCGAAATGTCGGAACAAGAGCTGCAGTCAGAAATCGAGAGGTTGCGGGCAGAGAATGAAAAGCTCAAGAACAAGGGTGTGCGGAGACTAAGCCTCAAGGTGAGCGAGAAGGGGGCCGTCTCTCTCTATGGTATAGGCCGCTTCCCGGTAACCTTATATAAGGAGCAGCTGGGCTAAGATCCTTGGCATGGCGCGCGAGATCGAAGCCTTTATTCGCAAGAACGACCATCTGCTCAAGGCCAAAGAATAAAGCTTCCCGAAGTCGAGAGTTTGTCACGATCTGATATTGCGAATCAGACGTAGTCCAGTCCGCACGAGGTCGAGCGAATAATCGGTTCCGGGGCGGATGCCGACGTGCCCGAATCCGCGTTGTACCGTCAGTGCACCTCGGGAAGGATGCAATGGTTTGGTGGGCCCACCAGGACTCGAACCTGGAACCAAAGCATTATGAGTGCTCTGCTCTAACCGATTGAGCTATAGGCCCTTGTTGCGAGCTGCGACGTGACGGTAATCAAGCGTACTTAAGGCCAACAGAGCCTAGTCTACCGTAAAGAAGACAAATTATGAGTCCACTGCTCCAGACGATCGCCTACAGGCCATAAAAGGGACGATCGTCTACAGGCCATAAAAAGATCGGGCATCGCCACACGGTGAATACGCCTCTGCCAACGAGCGCACACGTGGTTGCAAACGCTGCGCGAACTGCCTTCGCGCAGGCTTTCTGAACATTCATTAAATTCCCCGATGGGCAGGTTCTTCCTGATTGCGGCTCTGGTCAAAGGCTGCGTCCACTGCCCTGTAGGCGCGGTACAGCGTTTGGGTGCCTCCGCTCGTCCGAAGTTAAGTCCGTTTTTCGTCGCCCTTTCTACATGGCGGGAACAATACGGGAACATTGTGAATCGAGCGTTTTCAATCGTTTAGCGGATATGAAGACTGAATTGATCTTGGAGGGGAAGCAGAACGTCGAGGCTAAGTTATTGATTCTAAATGGTGGCCAGAGACGGGATCGAACCGCCGACGCCGGCCTTTTCAGGGCCGCCTAGCAAGCGAACTAAGTGGTCTGGAATCAGCGGATGTGGTTGATGTCACTAGCGTTGTAGTCGCCTCGTTTTAGGATGGTTTAGGACCATTTGGGCTGCTTTCGACCGTACGATGGTCGTGTATTGGTCGTGCGTGACCCCCATGGTTCTAATTATTACTCTTCGATGCCATGGGACCCCCCGCAAATTTTAGACTGGCCCGGTGAATAGATCCGACACATTCAGCAACTGTTTGATGCCAACTTCGCAGGCAGCGGATCCACATGGCTGACCGGAAGCATGAGTTCCAGATTGGAAGGGATCTAATATGATTCCCAAAAATTGTGGAGCTATTCGGTGCGCAGCGCCTGCACCGGATCCACCGCCACCGCGCGCCGCGCCGGCAGATAGCAGGCGCACGCCGCCACCGCGCACAGCACAATGACCACCGTCGCAAATGTGACCAAGTCTGTGGTTCCCACGCCGAACAGCATGCTGCGCAAGAAACGGGTAAGAAACAGCGCAGCAATCAACCCGATGCCTAACCCGGCGCCGGTGAGGATGAGGCCCTGTCGCAGCACATCCCGCAGGATGGCCGCCTTTCCCGCTCCGAGCGCGATGCGGATCCCGATTTCATGCGTTCGCTGCCGTGTCGTATACGACACCACGCCATAGATTCCCACCGCCGCCAGCACCAGCGCCAGCAGCCCGAACGAACCGGCAAACGTGACAGCGATGCGCTCGAAGACGCTGCCCATTTGCATGTTCTCCTTGAGCGTTGTCACGTTGTACAGCGGCAGATCGCCATTAAGGCTGTGAATCGTCTGCTCCACCGCCGTCGCCATTGCGAGCGGCTCACCCTTCGCCCGAACGTGAAGAATAACTTCGCTCTGATAGCGCTGCGTCAGAGGCATCAGGATCAGCGGCGTGGGATCGTAGATCAGGCGGCGGTACTTCCCATTTGCCACTACGCCCACCACGACTCTCCATCGGTCGTCATAGATCCGTTTTCCAATGGCGTTCTGTCCCGGCCAGTAGCGATCCACGAATGCCTGGTTGACGATGGCGACCGGTTGCGAATCGGGTGTGTCCTGGTCGTTAAAATCCCGCCCGCTCAGGAGCGGCGTTCGCATGGTTTCCAGGTAGTTGGTTCCCACCACGCCGCGATCCGCTTCTACGTCTTCGTGCACGCGCGGCACATAGCCCTCCGGACCGACCCCGTCGGAGTGGATGGTGAAGCTGAGCGGCGAAAAATCCGCTAGCGTCGCCGATTGAACGCCGGGGAGTTGCTTCACCCGGGCAATGACCTGGCGCTGAAATTCAATGCCCGTCTTGTCTGTGTAGCCCATCGGGTGCAGGTCGAAGGTCGTCAGAAGCACGTGGCTCGAATCGAAACCGGGATCGGCCTTCTGCGCTTTTGCCAGGCTTCGCACAAACAATCCCGCGCAGGTGAGCAGCAGCATTGACAACCCAACCTGCACCACTACCAATCCGGATGTCAGGCGCGACTTGTGCAGTCCTCCCGAAGTGTTGAGCGCTTCGTCCTTGAGGATCGTACTCGGAGAAATGCTGGAGGCGCGCAGGACAGGCACTATACCGGAGACCACCGCAGTGAGCAGCGAGACAATCATGGTCGCAAGCAGCACGCGCCGATCGACCTCTCCGTTGATGGCCAGCGGCAGCACGTGGCCGGGCAAAAAGGACCCAAGAGTTTTCGATGTCCACAGAGTGGCGGAGAGGGCAACGATCCCACCGGCAAGCGCGATCAGCACGTTCTCTGCCATCAATTGCCGCACCAGCGTCCAGCGGCCCGCGCCCATCGACAAACGTATCGCGAACTCGCGGCGCCGCGCCACCGAGCGCACCATGAGCAGGTTGGCCACGTTGGCACAGGCCAGCAGCAGCAGCACTGCGGCAAGTGCCAGCAGGATCGGCAGCGTCCCCGCCATGTAGACGTTGGCGTTGAAAGGCGAGCGCCACAGCGGGTCGGTGGACAGCTGGTTGGCGCCCTGGTGATCGGCTGGATACTGCGCGACGATGCGCTGCATCAGCAGGTTCAACTCTTTGTCGGCCTGGCGGGAATCGACGCCCGGCTTCAGCACACCCACCACGTTGAGCCAGGAAGCGCCACGATCATCGACAGGTTTCCACCCCCAAACCTGCTGAATGGTCCCCAGGGGAAGAAAAATATCGGCCCTTAATGCGCCGTTGCACCCCCGAAAACCCTTCGGAGCCACGCCCACGATCGTGTACGGATGAAGATTGAGCTGGATCGTCTTTCCGATAATCCCCGGGTCGCCGGCAAAGTGGTTCTGCCACAGGCTGTAGCTCAGAACGGCGATCGCCGCCCCCGCCCGCTCGTTGGCGCGGGTAGATATCAGGGTGCGGCCAAGATACGGCCGCACGCCCAGCACCTCGAAATAGTCTGCGGTCGTCAACGCTCCGTAGATGCGCTCCGGCTTGGCGGACCCGGTAATGGAGATGTAGTCGTCGTGATACCCGATCAGGCCGGACAGCGTTCGGGTGTTAGCGCGTATATCCGCCAAGTCCAGATACGAGAACGGCGGCGTGGGATGCTCGCTCCGTTCGCCACGCTCGATGGTGAGCATGCTGCCGATGTTTTTCGCACCCGGGATGGGATCGAACAGCGTGCCGCTGATCCAGCTCAGGATGGTGCTGTTGGCGCCTATCCCCAGGGCCAGCGTGAGCACCGCCGTGAGCGCAAAGCCGGGTGAGCGGCGCAACTGGCGCAATGCGTACCGTATGTCTGCCAGCAGCTGATTCATCGCATCTTCCTCTCGTCCCGTGCAGAGGCAATACCGCTCAGAGCACATTCAGCACGAGCGCGGCCAAAATTATATGGTTTATGGCCCCGTATTTAGGTGATGTCGATCACAAGTCAACGCTCTCGCGTGCAGATGTGTCCATTTAAGGAATCGCGTGTTCGCAGGTGAACATTGCAATGTCACCTTCACATCGTTGACCGTCATCCAATTTTGGCAGGAATCTCTGATTGTCACTCGACGCTTTCAGGGCTTAGCACTTTTCTAGACTCAGCTACGGTCGCAGGGCGTCTCGGCGACTTGGAAAAGGGAGATTCGAGCTTATTAGGGGGTGCCCGGCGAGATACCGGACTTATATAAAGAGATTTATTTGGATCAATTCTGAGCGAGTCGGTACAGCCTGTAGCCCACGAAAAACAGCCAGGCCGTGGCAAAGAGGGCGTTGCCAATGATAGCAGCGCTGAGGCCGGTGAGCGAAGCGATTCCAAAAACGCCTGTGGCCAAAGCCAAATAGGCAGTGATCTTATCAAAAGCTCCCCTCAGCATTACGACACCTGTCACCAGGATCCCGCACGAGAGGGTTACGATCGCATACGCCACTTCAAGAGGGGAGGTCAGCACAGCGGACCCATAGTTGGCAGCCGCGAGGTAACCCGCCCGCTGAACATCAGATGTTGTTGCACAGTACTTGCTGTAAAGAATAAGGATTGAGGCGTAATGCGACCAGGTCACTGCCAAATCTAAGCCGACGAACAGCCCAATGAACGCTGTCGCCAGAAGCATCGCGTTTCTGTTGACTCTCTTCAAGGCGAGATAGAGGGCTAATGCAAGAGGCACGTAAAGAAAGTCGGTGAAGACTGAAAGAGCAAGAATCGCCCACCAAATTGCTGTCTTCCCGGGAAGGTAATTAAACCAGGCCTCGCCACCGCTGGGCGGAGCCCCGACATGGGCGTAGAGCGGAAGGATAATGATGTATCCAATACCTAGGACAATTGCAGCAATACTGCCCACTCGATACCAATACTTTTGATCCACGACCCCGCCCGCATCAACCCCCATCTCCACGCTTTTCATGAGAGATGTCCTCCGGTTACCGTGCAGAGACGTGGGGCCACCGTGAAAAGGTAGATGCTGAGGACCCGCCCGGCTGACGGATGCCAGAGCCGCCGATCCTAGCCCTGCACGCCTTCGCCGCAAGACTACCAGAACTCAGCCCCTCTTCAACTTACGCTGACAGGCCAAGGCGCGCGTTTTCATGATTGATCTGCGCAGAAGCTCGCCAGGTCAGTGGGCAACAACGTTCTCCCGGCTTCGCACGCAACCGGAAAGTACTTCTCATCACGGCTATCCGGCCGTTGATCGCTTGGCTAACTTTAGTTCGCCTCGCAAATGCCTAAGGAAAGCCGCTGTTACACGGAGGTAAAGATGTTTTGCTCTCCCTTTCCCTACAGCCGATATTGCACGGGAGCGTTTATCGCCAAAGGTGACCTCCGTCACGGCACGAGCGATTTCATGAACGTTAGTGTATGGCTGACATTGGAGGCTCCAGATGAAGCATAGTGCTCAAAAGGTTCTCATCATCGGGGGCGGTGCTGCTGGACTCTGCGCCGCCGTCTACGCGCAAAACTGTGGCTATGATGTCGAGCTTCTCGAAATGCATGACTCTGTGGGTGGGCTGGCAACGAGCTGGCGTCGCGGTGACTATACTTTCGAGACGTGCCTGCACTGGTTGCTCGGATCGAATCCAGAGGGTACTCTCCATTCGACTTGGCAGGAAGTCTTCGATATCGACAAGTTGACCTTTGTGAATTCCGAAGAGTTCGTGCGTCTGGAGACAGAACATGGCGGATCGTTGAGGATCTACACGAACGTCGATCGTCTAGAGCGGGAACTCACAGAACGGGCGCCGCAGGATGCACGCGAGATACATCATTTCGCGTCGACCATTCGAAGGCTGTGCAGTTTCGAAATGCCGGACTTGTCCAGGGGGTGGACCGGTAATTGGTTGACATACCTGCACGATGCACCTTACCTACCCCTCCTGCACCAGCTATCCGGGATCAGCGGCAAAGAGTATGGAAAGCGTTTCCAGGATCCACTGTTGCAAGCTTTTTTCGGCGAGGGTGAATTGGCGGAAATGTCTGCTCTCGCATTGTTCTTCTCTCTCGCATGGATGCATAAGAAGAACGCCGGTTATCCGATCGGCGGCTCTCAAGTTGTCATACGAGGCATTACTGAGCGACTGGTCAGTCTTGGTGGGCGGATACGTTGCGGAGCCAAGGTCGAACAGATTCTGGTCGACAACGACCAGGCCTTCGGTGTGCAACTGGCAAGTGGCCAGAAGATCCAGGCCGACTGGGTAATCTCCGCGGCGGATGGTCACGCCACGATTTTCGACCTTCTGGGCGGCAAGTACATAGACGAAGACACGCGCAGGATCTACGAGGAGTTCGTGCCCTTTCCCTCATATCTGCAGGTCTCGCTGGGCGTGGCGCGAGATTTGTCTCAACAGCCTGGCCTCGTCTCTCAACTGCTGGATACCGCGTTGGAAGTCGATCCCCAAACCAGACTGCATCAACTTCAGTTCCGCTTCTTTCACTACGACCCGACCTTTGCTCCAGCGGGAAAGACGGCAGTCACCTGCTTCCTTCCGACACGGAATTTCGAATTCTGGCGGCGACTGCAAGTGGACGATCCGGACGCTTACAGGATTAAGAAACAGGGTGTCGCCGATTCGGTCATCGCAGTCCTGAGCAAGAGAATTCCTGATGTTGCCGATGGTATCGAAGTCATAGACGTTGCAACGCCGGCCACGGTCTTCCATTACACAGGCAACTGGCAAGGAAGCATGGAGGGTTGGCTCATGAAGCCCGGCAGAATGTACGGACCATTGCCCAACACTTTGCCTGGTTTGGGTCACTTCCTGATGGCAGGCCAGTGGGTGGTACCCGGTGGTGGACTGCCCTCATGTCTGTTATCCGCCCGCTCGGCCATTCAGGCCATGTGTCGACATGATGGAACACCCTTCGCGACTGCTGTGGCAACGGCTTGAAATGAAAACCAAACAGTTGGCTTCGACTCTAGGTCTTGCTCTTGCAGGCGTTGCAGTGATAAGCCTGGCCGCGGCTTTGGTCGCCCGCCGTAACTTTCTGAGGCACATTAAGCATCTCAAGCGATCATTGGAGAATTCTCGAGCAGCCACTGGCGTTTGCGTGAACCTGCCGCCTGAAGTGATCGCGCTTGCCCGGCGGCTAGGCGTTTCGCCTGCCGCTACGGGACGGATCGTCCGCCTGACTCAACGTGGAGAAATGTTCTTCCATCCCGGAGCAAAGCCGGTGTCATTCTCAGCAGAGCAGATCATCGCTGTTTCAGAAGTTGGCTTTCTCTGGCACGCACATTTCGCGGGAAAGTGCGGCCTTATGCAGGTGATCGACTATGTCACCTGCGGGGAGGCTGGGCTGGAGGCAGTTCTTCTCGGCATGGTTCCGCTGGTGCAGCTGCGCAACACTGACTCTGCGTTTCGGGGTGAGGCGATGCGCTATCTGGCCGAGTTGATATGGAACCCCGATGCCCTCTTGTCGAATGGGCAGCTTGTCTGGCGTGTCATTGATGAGCAAACTCTGGCGGTTGGGACTGGCCAACTCACACGTTGGTCCGAGGTTCGTCTGCTCCTAAACGAAGCTGGCGACGTGATCGAAATCCAGGCAGAGGATAGGCCGCGTCAAGTCGGTCAGGGCACACTCAATACTGCGTGGTTCGGCCGTGCCAGCGATTATCAAACGATTGGAGGACGACGCCTTCCGACTCAAGCGGAAGTGGGTTGGGTGCTCGAAGATGAGGAGTTCATCTACTGGCGCTCTTGTCTCGCCTCGTGGTCTATGGATGTTTGAAGTGCATCATCAGGATTACCCTTCCTAAGCATCTTGCTTGTTCGATAGTCACCTCGGTGAATCTCTAAATCCACTGGGCTGATTAGGTGCAATGTCGAAACAACTGATTTTCTAGTTCAGCCGTTGATATTAGGGGCTTAGCACTCATCGAGGTCGGGGGTGACCAGGCCGCCCGACCTCCAAAAAGAGTCCGTCACAGCAGGTCCGACAAGTGCTTATTTCTTCGCCCCGGTTCGCAGAACACCACCGACCAACAAGGAGAGCGATCTTGAAAAAGGCCGGCGTCGACCGTTCTAAGACCTCCGCATCTTCCGAACCTCAAGTTCAACCTACCGTGAGTCCAATTCCTGCATTCTCTGAAGGTGAGCCAATCCAGTATTGGTAGCGCTCTGCCACCTCAAACAGGCGCTGCATTACTTCTGGCGTTGGTACAGGTGGAGAACCTCCTGCCTCAAGCGGCTCGGCCAGCTCCCATAAAAATCGATAGAGTGGCTCCTGGCTCACCAGCACTGTCGAAACCGCAGTCGCTCCGGGATTCCGGAAGGCGTGTTTGACTCCGCCAGCGATAGTAACGACATCTCCGACTGTCGCGGCTTGCCAACCCGACGATATTCCGTCGTCCTGAAAAACCTCCATCGATCCTGCCAAAACATAGAAGACTTCCGGGTCGGCATGGCTGTGGAGCGGGATAACGGCCCTCGCCGGAATCCCGCCAATCATTACGCTCAGGTTGGCTCGGTTCTGCTCAGGCGTCGATATAAATTGCAACAATGTACCGACCACCGAAAACATGGGCTGATTAGCGACCCCGATAACTGTGTTTAAAAGACCCGCGACATCCGTAGTTCCACTCATGCGAATTCCTCCTTAACTTCCATTTCATTGACTTCCAGACTGTGTCTTCGCCGCAGAATCTCGGCAGCCCGTTCGCCGATGATTACGCACGGCGCCATGGTGTTACCCGTTGTGACGCGAGGCATGATCGATCCGTCGGCAATCCGAAGATTGTCGAAACCGTAGACTTGGAGATTGCCATCCACGACCGACATCGCATCCCGACCCATTTTGGCAGTGCACGTTTCATGCCAGTAGGTTGTAGCGGCGTTTCGGACATAGTTCTCGAGATCTTTCCCTTTGAGGTTCCCTGGCATCACCTCCCGTTTTGCGTAAGGAGCAAGAGGAGCGGCGTTTCCAACCTCCCGGCAAAGTTCTACACACGCAATTGCGGCTTTCAGATCCTCAGGATGTGAGAGGAAGTTGGCCTCGATGAGAACTGGGTCTTCAGGATCGGGGCCGGTCAGCCTGAGATGCCCGCGCCCATGTGGACGAATTAGCCCTCCGAAGAGGGTCCAACCATGCTCTGGGACACCGAAGGTAGCGGCAGTCTCAGGCGTAGCGATTGGAACTTCCGCCTGACAGGTCTGGATATCCGGCCCCTGGAGGGAGGGATTGCTCTTCCAAAAGAAGGTGGCCTCGGCCATGGTGTTACGCGGTGGTAAGGCCTCGCGGTATTCCCAGACGCAATTAAATCCAACGTGGTCCTGGAAGTTCTGTCCGACACCAGGAAGATCTAGAACGACTGGAATGCCCAGTCGTTGCAGTTCGGTCCTGTCTCCGATTCCGGATTGCATCAATACTTTGGGTGTGTTGATTGCGCCTAGCGATAAGACGACCTCGGCGCCCGCTTCGATGTGTCGAATCGCTCCATTGCAGGAAACGTCAACACCAGTGACTCGGTGGCCGTCGAATGTCAGCCGCAAGACCAGAGCCTTAGTAAGAACAGTAAGATTTGGCCGGTCCATGAGAGGGTAGACATACGAGCGGAACACTGACTGGCGTTTTCCTTGACGCGAGCGCACATCAATAATGGAAGCGCCACCTTCGGTCTCCATCATGCGCCCGTTCTGGTTTTCGAAGCTTGGGATCCCGACTGCACTCGCCGCGGCAACCATCGCGGGAGCAATAGGATTGGGATCCGGTGCAGGTTCGACGAAGACCGGGCCTCCCACACCTCGATATTTCGGGTCGGGCGCGCCGTGCCAGTCCTCGATGTGACGATAGATTTGCAGCACGGAGTCATAGTTCCATGTTGGGTCGCCCGCCTCGGACGCGAAATAATCCCAATCGCTCTTATGTCCGCGCGCCCAAACCATAACGTTGACACTCCATCCGCCGCCGAGGACTCGTCCCATTGCCAGAGGCAGTGAACGCCCATTGACGTGGGGAGAAGGTTCGGCATGAAAGTTCCAGTCCCGTTCGCTTCCAAGGTTCAGGGGCCATTGATTGGCCATCATGACTTCGGGAACGCCGTCGGTACCGCCTGCTTCGAGTAAAAGGACACTCACCGATGGGTTCTCGGCCAACCGCCGCGCAACAACTGAACCGGATGAGCCCGAGCCGCAAACGATGAAGTCGTAATGCGATCGTAGCGCGGAACGCAGTTCTTGCTGATTGGCTCGGACCCGCTCGAAAAAGGCCGCTGCGCCCCGGTCGTGTTCATCATGGTTAGGATATTCATCGAAGTTCATAACTATTCTCCAATCCGAGCATCCGACATCGCGTAAATGCCAAGGTTGCTGTCTAAATGGAGAATAGGTTTTTGGCAAAGATGCAGCCACCCTGGAAACAACAGAATTCGTCCTGCATTTTTCTTTAGGCTGAAGATCACCCAAATCGTGGTCGCTCGAGACTAACTTGGAAAATTTGCCGGATAAGTAGCGACCAACTGCCGGCCGGACCCGGCTTAGTGGTATCCATCGCTCTGATTTGTTATGAGCCAGTGCTCCAGGCGATGTTCCAGCATTTCATCTCGATATTCAGCAAGTAACGCGATTTTCGTCAAGCATTCCCGTCATCATCGCCATACCCTCTGGAAGTATGACGAATTCAAGAACCAACGCAACCGTCCTCAATACAGTGGACTCGGAACGCTATCTAAAGCTCCAGACTGCCAAACTCGACCATGGTTTTTACAACATTATCGATGGCGAGCGTTCTGTTTCCGGCGGCCGGCTGGCTGTCATCGACCCAGCTACCGGTCAATCACTAGCAACGGTCCCAGATATCGACCGTGACGGGCTGGAGAGAGCAATCAGTGCCGCTCGCGGAGCATTTCCGGCTTGGAGTTCAACGCCTTACAGCGCTAGAAAGGCTGTAATAGTCGAGATAGTTCATGTGATTGAACAGCACATGGGCGAACTTAGCGCACTACTTACCTCGGAACATGGCCACCCAGCTGCCGGTGCTAAGTGGGAGATAGAGTGGCTCACGAAAAGCTACGGTCCAGCACTTTATCAGATGGATTTACCAAACGAAGAGAATGAAATGGAACAGGTGGGGCATGTGGTGAAACGCTACTTGCCGCTGGGAGTTGTCTGTGCCATTAGTCCCTGGAATCTACCTGTCCTGCTGTCGTTTGTGAAAGTCCTGCCCGCGTTATTGACCGGGAATACAGTAGTCCTCAAACCTTCTCCATTGGCTGAGGACAATGAGGGAAACCTCTGGATCGGTACCGATACAAGCCTTGTTCGATGGAAACCGGGCTTCACACACGTCTGGGAACTACCAGGACTTAGATCGAATCAAGGAATGGATGGCGTAACAAGCCTGGCCGCTCCTCCCCAAGGCTCGTTGTGGTTAGCTGTTGCGGGAACGGGACCAGGACTTGGACTACAGCGATTGGTGAGTGGAGTTCCGAAAAGTTTTCGAATTCCGGGATTTGACGGCAGCACCGTGGACGTTGAGACCTTGCTTTTGGATCGCAGTAGTGCTCTCTGGATTGGGACATACGATCAGGGAATTTATCGCATTCACGGCGATGACGTAGACCATTTCGCTAGCGCGGATGGCCTTTCCGGAGATCGCGTATATCACTTCTGTGAAGACCGAGAAGGAAACATTTGGGTTGCGACCTCGGGAGGTGTCGATAATTTTCGTGACCTTCCTGTTGCCACTTTCTCCAAGCGAGAGGGGCTTGGATCCGAAGTCGATGGTGTCTTGGCGGCTCGCGATGGGACTCTGTGGGTCGCGACTTCCGGCGCATTGGTGGCATTGCGTCAAGATCGCGCTTCCGTGATTGACGTCAGAGAAAGCGGGCGACCAAGGCAAGTAACGTCGATCTTTGAAGATCATGCAGGCCGTTTGTGGGTTGGCGCGGACAATTCGCTATTAATCTATCAGGACGGCAGATTCACTGGGATTGACAGTAGAGACGGCAAGCCGATCGGCATGGCTTACGGCCTCGCGGAAGACATGAACCGTAACATGTTTGTCCTGGCCCAGAGACCTCCCATGGCCCTCCTTCGTATTAGGGATCGTAGGGCCGAAGAAGAACTGGATCTGTCGAAGTCCCTGCAGGCGCGTAGAGTTGCGGCAGATCCGAGTGGCGGTCTGTGGCTAGGTTTAGTGAATGGTGATCTAGCTCAATATCGCAATGGCAGGACAGAGACATTTCATTTCAGCCACCGCATCAGTTCCTCTGTTGATCAAGTGACGGTGAATCCAGATGGCACAGTGTTAGGCGCCACTGCATTTGGACTCATCGGTTGGAAGAGTGGGAGGCAACAAGTCCTCACCGCTCGCAATGGTCTCCCTTGCGATGGTGTGTATGCGTTTGTTTCGGATAACCAAGGCGATATATGGCTGTACATGAACTGCGGATTGGTCGAAATCTCAAAGGAGGACTTGCAGAGATGGTGGGAGCACCCGGAAACGACCGTTCAGTACAAGCTCTTCGATGTTCTGGATGGCGCGCTTCCGGGATCCGTGCCATTCAACGGCGCTGCACGAACTACAGATGGTCGCTTGTGGTTCGCAAATGGACTCGAACTTCAAATGATCAATCCGGCTCATTTGATTGAAAATTCCATACTTCCTCCAGTTCATATAGAAGAAGTTATTGCAGACCGCAAAGCGTATTCTCCCGACGGGGACGTTCATCTTCCCGCCCTCACGCGTAACCTCGAAATCGGATACACCGCACTGAGCTTTGCGGTTCCGAAGAGAGTACGTTTCCGTTACAAGCTGGATGGTCGCGATGCTGAGTGGCAAGAACCGAACACCCGCCGGCAAGCGTTCTACACGGACCTTGGGCCAGGCCGGTATCGGTTTCGTGTAATTGCATGCAATAACGACGGCCTCTGGAATGAAGTGGGCGCAACTCTAAACTTCAGCATCGCGCCTGCCTGGTACCAGACAATCTGGTTCCAATCTCTGTCCGCCGCTCTGTCCCTTTTTCTTTTGTGGAGTCTCTATCGGTTCCGGGTGCGGCAGATTGCGGCAACACTAAGCTCCCGGTTCGATGAACGACTGGCTGAAAGAACTCGCCTCGCGCGGGAGTTGCACGATACCTTTCTTCAAACTGTCCAGGGTAGCAAGATGGTTGCCGACGACGCCTTGGATGTCGGTGCCGATGAGACGCGCATGCGCGCTGCACTGGAGAAGCTCTCGGGATGGTTAGGGCAAGCCGTGGAGGAGGGTCGGGCAGCTCTGCACTCTCTGCGCGTCTCCACCATTGAGAAAAATCACTTATCGGAAGCTTTGCAGCGAGCAACCGAGAATCATCAGATCCCATCTTCGATGACCGTCGCTTTCTGTGTGATTGGCGACGCCAGAGATGTGCACCCCATCGTCCGCGATGAAGTGTATCGCATCGGCTACGAGGCCATTCGCAACGCCGCCGCGCATTCACGGGCGAGCCGGCTGGAGATCGACCTTCGCTACGCAAGCGATCTCTCGCTGCGCATCAAGGATAACGGCCTGGGTATCGACCCTGCATTTTCGGATCAAGGAAGACCTGGACACTTCGGTTTGCAAGGCATGCGTGAGCGTGCCGCGGGCATCCATAGCAAGCTCACCATCGTGAGCTCTGCTAATGCTGGGACAGAAGTGACCCTGGTCGTTCCCGGCGACGTGGTCTACCGCAATGTTCACCCGTCCTTCGTGAAGAGACTCAAAGAGGCTATGAGGCGGCTTTTCGGATCATCCAAGGTCAATGGCGTCTAACCGCTTCAATTTGACGACAGAGAGGCAGATGCAAGTTGTTCTCAGTCCACATGTCTGTATTCGCTAGCCTTGATCGGAACTGCCTCGAGCGATAAGCCCGCGATCTGGAAGGCTGGTGTCGACCGTTCTAAGACCTCCGCATCTTGCACATTCCAATAGAGCTGGAAGGTCGCTTCTCATCAGCAAGGCAGCGCACGACCAATACACGACCACATCCAAGAAGCACCATGTTGCTCAAAACAGGGTATTTAGCCAAAACGCATGAAAGCCTCTCGAATTGGGAGGCTTAGGGTTTAAATCTTGCAAGTTATTGATTCTAAATGGTGGCCAGAGACGGGATCGAACCGCCGACGCCGGCCTTTTCAGGGCCGCCTTGCAATGGAACTAACTGGTCTGGAATCAGCGGATATCATTGAGACGATTAGCGTTGTGCCCTCCTCGAATTAGGATGGTTTAGGACCATTTGGGATGGTTTCGACCGTACGATGGTCGTGTATTGGTCGTGTCACACCAAAGCTTCCAGAGCGTGTCGAACTCCGCCTTGAGATCGTCCGCATAGACAGCCGTTCTGAAGCACCGAGTTTCATAATCGACGATGTCGTTCATGTGGAGTGTGTAGGACTGTCTGCCGGTTACGATCACTGCCCACTCCAAATCTTCTCGGAACTCCTTCATGCTCATGCGCCATCCCTCAGCGAAGGCGGCCTTGTCGCTCCAATCTGAAAGAATGGACCAGCGTCGAAATCGGAGCTCGTGCAACCTCTCGATCCAGGAATGGACCGCGCACGATGAAATGATCGTCGCCATGCACTAGTATGCCTACCATGTGATTTCCTTGGGCTCATTTGATAGCGAGACGCGCGGATCAGGGACCGGATAACCGATTGCAAAATGGTATACGACCTGTCCCTGGTTAGGTACCAAGTTGAGATGACGGTGCACCTCGTCATCGTAGAAGGCACCGATGCCCGTCGCACCCAGTCCAAGCGCTTCGGCGGCGAGGTAAAGGCGGTGGCCGATAGCACCTGCTTCAAAATGCGCATAGCGATAACCACGGTCGCCATAGCGGCTAGCGGCACGCTCGAGATCCCCGATCATCGAAAAGGTCACGCAGGCGTTACCGGCGAGGTTTTGCCCAAGGCTCAGACCAGCGGCCGCGACGCGCTGGTCGCCACTCTTGATCTTTTCCAACTCGCCACATTCCGACCAGAACCTGTAGACCCCGGGTTGTAAGCCATCAACGCGGTGAGCATACAAATACAGCTGAATGAGGCGTGTGCCAGCAAAGTCAGCCGACAATGGCCGAGCCGGAATGGCGAGCATGGCCGAGAGTTCCTCCAACGACATCGATCGCTTTCCACCCAGGAAGTCGAGCGCCGAGCGTCGCATGCGGGCAACCTCGCCAAAGCTGCGAGTCGATGAAGTCGGAGAGGGCAGCTTGATCTCGCCGGAGCCAATTGAGGCCGACTCTGCGAAAGAGGTGCCGCTGCTCCCGTTGCTCCTTTGTTTTGTCGCGAAGTGGATGCTGTCAATTAGTGGATGAGCAATCGTCTCCTTTGAAAGCTGGTTCGCCTGCCCGCCGAACCAGATAGTCTCGCCGGTATCTGCTGCACGCAGTGGAATAGATTCGCCGTGGAGGCTGACAATCAGCATTGGCCACTCGTCACTGTTAAGGTGAACCATCCGCGCCACGTCATCGTCCACGAAGTGTCCAACCGCAAAGTCGTCGCAACCGATAGCCCGCGCGGAGAGCGCAAGCGCCTGCCAGGCGTGTCCTATGTCGTGCAAGCAGTACCGATACGCCCGTTCACCATACTTCCACGCCTCGCGCCACACAATACTTGTCAATACGAACACAATGGTCGCTGAACCGCTGATCAGCTGCATTTCAAAATCACCGCGCCCGCGTTGCTCCGCCATGTGCCTGGATGGATCGTAGTGATACCACCCATCTGGCCACCCTTTCAGGCCTCGTGTGAGGAAATGAAATTCCGTCGGGTGCAGATTCCCTGAGGATGGATTCACTCTTAGCGCATACTTATATCCGGTTGACGGGACACGCTTCGACGCGCTAATCGCGGCGGAATAGAAGAGCAGTTGCGAGAGGAGAGTCGGTCCGTCGCCCACAGACATAGTGCCAGAGGTACCCTGAAGCACGTCGAGAGCTGGCGTTTCAGGGGCGGGCGGATCTGCTGGCAGATCGAGCACCGGCACGCCTTTGTAATGACGAAACGGATCAGGCATGTTCGCCCAGTCGAGAACTTGCCGTGCTCGCCTCAGCGATTCAACGCTATGCTTTGTAGCTTCGTGATATTCGCGCCACGTCATCGACGGTAGATGAGCTTGGATTGCCCGATATTAGCATCGAAAGACATCGCACTACCAACGGCAAACGGAGAGATGACGGCATGCATTGCCTCTGCATTGCGCTGCTTGTCGGAATGTCTACAGTAGCGACCCCACATGGATCACTTCTCCGGTTTGTAGATGTCGAAGCCTGCAACATTCTCTTTGGCATAGCAGCCTGAGAGCAGACGGACGGGCGTGGTCAACTCCACCTGGCGACTAACGGAGGTTGAGCTGGTCGCCTCCCTTAGAACATGCCGCCAGTTCTTATGCGTGTACAGGAACGGTGACCTTATGGAAGGTCGAGTTAACAACCTCATACTCCTGTACCTTGGGAGTTCCATCGATCACTTTTGCGAAGGTCTTCAACACTTCGGGATATGTATTGGTATTGTAGGCTTCGGCATCCGCTTTGTTGCGCCACAGATCTGCCTCGCCGGCACGTCCAGCCCGCCGGGCATGGCGAACGTGATTTCGTCCCTAAAGCCCGTTTGTTTGCGGAGTAAGGGGAGAATTTGGCTGTCAAATACATGGCCGTACTCAGAAAGCATGTTGTATTTCAGATGAATAGAGACGTTGCGTGCAAACATAGGTCCTCCTTAAGAGGCCATTGTTAGCTAAGAAGGGGGAACTCCAGATGGGCTGACTTAGTTCAGGGAACCTGAAAGAGGAAGAGGTGTAGTGACTACCTCATTCTTAACTCTACCTTGAATGCCTTAGGTTTGTCCACTGAAACACATAAGTCGGCAGTTTTATAGTCTTATAGTTTCGGTCTGATCATCGTTGCTCTCATAAGCTCGAGTAATTGGAGTGCTGCCGGTACGGTGGCTGTTTACCCCGCTTGCAGAAAGAGACTCGAATTGAGTCGTGTCAGGATGCCCGAGGCGCGGGGAAGAGAAAACTAAATGCCACTGGCTCCTGATGTTTACGCGGCCTTGACGGACGCTTTGGCTTCGAGGGCCTTCTCACCGCCCGCATTCACTTTGATCTGCGTGGGCTTGGCTTCGGCCTTCTTGGCGAGGCTGATATTCAGTACGCCCTTATCACAGCGGGCATTTACTTGCCCCGGATCCACGGAGCTGGGAAGCGTGAACGAACGGGTAAAGCTTCCGTATTGCCGCTCGACGCGACGGAAGTTCTCCTCTTTCTCTTCCTGCTCAATCTTGCGCTCGCCATGGACGGTGAGGGTGTTGTTCTGAATGCGGACATCAAGATCTTTTTCGTCGATGCCCGGGACTTCCATCTTCAGAATTATGTTGTGCTCGTCTTCGTAGATGTCCACCGGTGGTGCGAGGGTGGTGGTTGTCAACGCCTCCTCCGGGCCTTCGGGGCCGTGCGACTCACGGATAAGACGGTTCATGCGGTTCATGCGGTTTTGCATGGCGGAGAGTTCGCGGAGAGATTCCCAACCGGTCAATAGTGTCATGACGCAGTTCCTCCTTGCAGTAATCTAAGAGGAATAACTTCAGATGGGCTGACTTAGTTCAGGGAACCTGAAAGAGTAAGAAGGCGTACTTGCTCAGTTATGAGGCTAGGCTCTTATGTTAACGGTTGTCAAGATAATCCGTAGCTCTCGATGGCATAACGCACCGAAGCGCCGATAGAGGTGTGGCGCACCAGACCGGTGGCGTCCAATACTTGATTTCTTCAACACGCGATCGCTAACTAGTCTTGATTGCAATGTTGGCAGCTATTGACGTGCGCAAGGAATGGGGCAAGGGACGCATCCAATTGTGCCTGCAAATCGCCAGGTGATTCCATATGCGCATTTCGCACGGTTGATCGTGATGTAGTCAAAAAGCGCAAGGCCATCGAATTGCCTTCTTCGCAGAACTGAGGTTCCCTGTCTAGAGTAATCGGTTCGTTAATATCCATGCCTTCCATCCATCCTAATCGTTCCCTAAGTGTTGTCCGCGATCTTTCGCGCTGATCTGCTTAACAAGTACTACCAGTGATGGAAGCGATAATAAACTCGTCCGCAGGAATCGCATCCCCAAGGAAAAAACCGAAATAGCGTAAGGACATACAGCTGGAAGAGTCCGTGTCGATGGCGCTGGGCCAACGAAATACTGCAAAATCGGCAATTCGGAGCTGTCCTCATCGGCCTATATGAATTCTCGAAAGTGAATTGAGAAGGCCGTACAGATTTGCAATCCATAGCACGACGGCAATGACAACGACTCCGTTCAAGATGGATTTAATGGTTGACTGCATCGGGATGAAGCGGTTCACAAGCCACAGTACAATTCCTACGAAGATCAATGTGACAACAACCTGCAAGAGTGGCATACCATGTTCTCCTTTCGATTTCTTACGCTGACCGAGACTCCTAGAGAATCTCGATCAGCGGGCCCCTGATTCAATATTGTTTTGTGCATCTACCGCTTGCCCGCGTTCACTTCGGCAATCGTACCTGCGCGCCCCGTCTCATTGATTGTCCTCATAAAGGTCGCCGTGGATTTCGGTGCCCGGACCTTACCTGACAGGATGGCCCGGAAGGAAGTATCGTGGCCATAGATCGCACGTGTGGAGTCGCTGTCCTGTTCAACCACAGCTCCATTCAAGGCGATTCCTGCGAACACACCCTGCGAACGCGAGTAGGTGAGGATTTCAGTATTCAGCTTCCAGTCGGTGCCGGCAGAGGCATGGCGACCCACCGGGCCTGCCGCTGCAGATGCGTCACCACTGAGCTCGAACCTGCTGGAGAGCAAATGCTGAAAACCGTGGTCATTCATGACCAGCATGACGAGGTCAACACCTTCAACGCCAATCTGCAATCCCGCATTTCCTCCGCCCGTGGAGATGAAGGCGGGAGCGCTCCAGCCTGTCTCCGTGCGGCATGACGCGATGCCCCGGCCGTGCTCGCCGCCAACAATAAAGGCGCCCTTTACCAGATGCGGAACTACGACAATACACTTCATACTGCCTAGCACTTCTTCTGGAATACCCTTGTCAGGAGCATCCATGATGAGTGGAGCACATCCGAGGACATCTGCAGGCGAGCAATCGAGTCCTGGTGTCCTGTGCCAGCCCATAGGGTTCCGTTCGCCAATGTAAAAGCGCCTATTAATAGCAGAGAAGTGATCTTCATAGGTTTTCCTTGCAGAGTGCGGAGAGCTAAGAGGTACATATGTCAGATGGGCTGACTTAGCTCAGAACCATGAGGGAGTCGATAACGCGGACTCTTCTCCAAAATCATTGTTCCAGAGATGCGTAACAATAGATGAGCTAAATAGCTCATCTAATTTCATGAAATAGAGATGTGCGGCTACAAAGCTACAGGCAAAAATGTGATCTTTGTGCTGGCAATCAACTCTGCGGGAAGGGGCATTGGCAGGCACATGGATTCGTTGGCAGCAGACAGAACCGCGCTTTGCTGAATCTGATATGGATATACTCTGACCTTGGCTATAAAGAACCATGGATACTGCTTTAACTCAATATGCTCAACTTCCGCGGCATTAAAGCGAGCACCTACACGACGAAGAGCCAGATTGAGTGCGCAGGCAATCGCCTCCTGTGATTCTTTCCCTACCCCGCTTCTGAGCGACCCTTCCTCAATCCGCAGTAAATGCCATCTGCGTCTCCGCACCTTTCTGTACAGGCAATGCGCGTCCCCGGACCGCACTAAATTCCAGCCCTCTCGAAATTCTTCAGTCACAAGTTTGAGGCCGTCAGGGAGTTCAGCGCCTTCGCGCAAGAGCATGGTCAGTTCGGCTAATTCGCGCATTGGAGTGGTCCTTTCTGCCTTCACTCAATTGATGTCAGGCACGCTGAGAGGCGTGGGCATTCCACTGCCCGGCTTCCGCTGAAAAGCCTGCGGAGACGCCGGATCTGTCGGCTGAACGATGGCGTAGTGGATCAAGCTGTGGCAATAGACGCAACTTGTTTCGCTGATAGACCAGCTAGCTGTGTTGAGAGTCTGTGAGAACGTCCTCAGGCACTCCGGGCAGGTGATCACAACGTATGCTTCCCCGGAAGGATCATGTCCGTTTCTCGGAATCCAGATGGGCGCCATTGGGCTGGAATGCTGGGGATCCAACTGCCGCTGTGAGCGGGTCATGGCTTCTATGATTTGCAATAAAGACTCCAGATTGGTTCCTTTTTCATAGAAAGCGTCGGCGGCAACCCCAGGTGGTACTCCGTCACCTGAAAACGTCCCGCTCATAGCAATCACCTTGATTGCAGGAAACCGGCGACGGACTACAGAGAGCAATTCGAAACCGGACATACCCGGCATATTGAGGTCGGAGAGCAGAATGTCAGGGATCCCGCTTCGTAGCTCGACGAGCGCAGAGAAACCATCTGCAGTTGACCGGACTCTATAGCCAGATTCTGCAAGAATGACAGATAACGATTTACAGATCGATACATCGTCATCGACGATGAGGAGGCTTATTTTTGGGGGGGACATCGCGGGCCTTTCCTGGAGCATCTAAATGCTTCCTCAGTGAAAGCATCGCACCCCAGGAATCTTCGATCTGTTCAATTTTGCTCAGTCGGCGACCGTGGCTGGCTGATTTTAAACGCGCCCCTCCGGAACACGGAGAAAGATTCACTGTGGCGCTAGCAGAGATGATTCAGTCGTGGAGAATGATATTGAGCAGCGACTTGTGAACCCGGATGCGGCCGTTGTATTCAATGAAGCCGAGCTTGCGAAATCGATTCATGAAGAAGCTGACGCGGGACCGGGTGGTGCCAATCATTTCCGCCAGCGTTTCCTGCGTGATCTGCGGAATCAACGTTTCCGGCTCGCCTGGCTTGCCGAATTCCGCCATCAACAAGAGAATTCGCGCCAAACGCTTTTCACTGGAGTTGAAAAGCTGATCGACAAGATCGGCCTGGGTTCGCATACTGCGGGCCAGCAGGAATTTTAAGAACAGGTCGGAAAAGGAGTGTTCCTCATGCATTACGCGGATCATCTCCTCCCTTTCGATCTTGAGCGCCACACAGGCCGTAGTTGCAGTGGCAGTCGCCAGTCGAAGACCGGGCGCGCCGGCGATTGACTCCTCGCCAACGAAGTCTCCTGTGGAGAGAAGCGTGATAGTGGCTTCTTTGCCGTTTTTCGAAACAACTGTGAGTCTTGCACGGCCCTTCTGAAGATAGAACACGGAGTCAGCGGAATTGCCCTGCGAAAAGAAGGCCTCTCTTGGCTTCAATTGAACGATTCTTCGTCCTAATCCGGCTCTTGCCAGAAAGGCGGCGGCGTCGAAGGCTGTATTTTTCAGCTCGATCATCTGAGACGGTCCCTTCCCGGATGCGGTCTTGCCGGGGGGAAGTCTAGACAGGGTACGCGACCGCAGCCGATCTGAGGTAAACAGGGGAGTCCTCCGAACAATTATAGAACCCGGTACCACTGGAAGGGGGTCTCCGGCTAGACTCCTGCCATTTCCTCGAGCGGGATTTTTGATCCTGAGACGGGTCAGTCCGCTACTTTGATGGCGAGTTGTGCTCATTAGATCCGACCGAGCACCAGTAGCACGAGAAGAATGACCAGAACCAAACCCAGTCCGCCACTTGGGTAGTATCCCCAGTTACGGCTGTGGTTCCATCGGGGAAATGCTCCTATGAGAAGTGCCACGATAACGACGATCAAGAGTGTTCCTAACATAATTGCCCTTCTGAAGAACGCAGATCAGCGAGAAGTTCCTTGTGAACTGCTCGACTACGCCTTCAACTGCGCGCCCTGGCACGCTGTGTGCTGGCACTGGCAGGTTAATTCCAACATGCCTTTGGCATCGGCACAGGTCGCGCTGCAATACTTTTTCCCATCAACGGGCACACAGCTACAGGCTGGATGTGCGCATTTAGACGTTGCGTTCATGGAAGCTCCTGCAACTCTGGAACGGATACGTACTCGCACGCTACAACAGGTTCGCACCGGAGAAAGCAACAAGTCTGTTCTGTTTTGCTCATTCCTGACAAAAAACCTAAAACCCAACAGCATGGCTACTTCGATGTTGCTGTGCCTTTTGCGAGGGGGCAGGTTGGGCAGAAGTACATTTAGAAACGCGTCCACTCTGGCCATGGTGCCATTCCTGAGCAAAAGAGCACAGCTTTTGGTGTCTTGCAGACGGATACTACTTGGAGAGCCCCCGATAAATAAGTGACGTTTGCAACGATGTAAATCCTTAGAGGAGAAAGTTATTCGGATGCGAGAACTTGAGCAGCACACAATTTTTCTCCGCGAACATATCATGCTCCCCGAAGGTATTGCTTTGGCCGGCGAGACCATTTGCGAGGGATGGGTTGTCCTGCAGTCGGGTGATGCAATGTGGCTGGATACAGCAATTCGAGGCCTCGGTTGGAACTCAAGTGTGCTCACAAGAATGTACTGGAAAAGTGGATATGCAAACCGTGCCCAGGATGCAATTCAGAGAGCGGCACAACTGGCTCTTCGCAAAGTGGACAAACGCTTCAATGCCGCTGAAATCGGGCACATTGTCGTAGCCAAACACCTATGGTTCTACGTGGCAAGAGTCGGCATCTTTTCTCGTTACATCCAGGAGAGCCCGTTCCTGGGTAGATGCGACGAACTTTCGACACGGTCGGCGCAAATAGCATTTGAGGTGAAACATGAACATGTGTAGCTGGATTTCCTATTGCCGGCGCGGCGACTGTTTACCGCGTATGCTTAAGGTATAGTCGGAATATCCTTCCTCGCCTCAAGCTATCCATGTTTCGCTCCAGACGAGCACCTTTCAAGTAAGCAACAGGACGACTGGAGCCACCATGAGTCTCATTAAAAAAGCTGACGTAAATAATCATCTTGCTGCGCGGCGCAAGAAATTAATCTTCCCGTTTGCGCCAGTGAGTCAGCCAGATGCGACGGGCTACTCCGGAAAAGAACGTCGCGACACAAACCCGAACATGACAAATTCCGGTACATCGATAGCCAAAAAGCCGCAACCATGAACTCCCATACGATGTTCTTGCGCGCGGGATGCGTCCTGCCTGATGGGCTCGATTTGATACAAGAGCAGTTTTGCGGAACATGGATGTCTGTCAAAGACACGATGGCAGCGGCTCTGGACTTAAAGGTACGAAATGCGGGCTGGCACTTCATGTGGCTAGAAGATGCCTACGCCCGTTTCGGTGTCGGCCGCACAGCAACAGCGGCTATCGATCAAGCGATAGCTCGTGCCCTGGATCGAATCAAGGACAGGTTCAACGCCGCTGAACTGGATTCGGTAAGCGTCTCGAAATACCTGGGCTTCCGCGTCGCTAAGATCAAGCTTTACGCCCGCCAGATACAGCTACAGACCTCTCTTAGCCTGGTTGACGAGATGACATTCCGGCAGCTCGTTACACCATAAACCTTTCGATCCCGCAAAGTGGAAAAGGCGGTCGGGACCAGACAGTTCGTGTCCCTCTGGAATAGCTCAAATAAGGCGAGCTGCTCCGCGATACGCATGAAAGCAGGAAACCATGTCTCTCTCGGAAATGCTTCGTAAGAACGAAGAAATAGGCGGGTTGTCATCTCCCGTCACTACGAAAGCTGCGCCGTTGTCCCTGCCCACACGCATCGCCTTCGTTGGGAATTATCTGCCGCGACAATGTGGCATTGCTACGTTCACGACCGATCTCTGCACAGCTGTAGCAGCTGAATATGGCAGCGGGCGCCTCTTCGCAATTCCCGTAAACGATCCGGAGTCAAGCTACCAATATCCCGAACAGGTACGGCTGGAGCTTGCTCAGGAAGATTGTGCCTCCTACGAGCGGGCTGCTGAATTCCTCAATTTCAATGGTAACGACCTGGTCTGCCTGCAGCACGAATACGGCATCTTCGGCGGTATCGCAGGAAGTCACATTCTGCTGTTGCTGCGCAAGTTGAGAATGCCCTTGGTGACAACCCTTCATACAGTGCTGCGCGAGCCGAATTCCAGTCAGCGTGCTGTGCTCGAAGAGATTGCCAACCTTTCGGATCGTTTGATCGCGATGAGCGAACACGCCGCATGTCTTTTGCGCGATGTATATGACGTGCCAAACGAAAAAATCGATGTCATCCCGCATGGCGTACCCGACCTTCCATTCATGGATCCCAATTATTTCAAGGATTTGTTTGGTACTCAGGGAAAGTCCGTATTGCTCACCTTCGGCCTGCTGTCACCGAATAAAGGAATCGAAAATGTGATTCGCGCAATGCCGACGATCCTGGCAAAGCACGAAAATCTTGTCTACATCGTGTCCGGTGCAACTCACCCACATATCAGGCGGCGCGAGGGTGAACGATACAGGGAAGAGCTACAGGCGTTAGCTGAGGAATGCGGTGTTTCCTCGCACGTCATCTTCAACAACCGTTTTGTGAGCACCGAGGAATTGATCGAACACGTCGGCGCCGCGGACATCTACATCACCCCCTATCGTCAGGAAGCCCAGGTCGTTTCCGGCACGCTTGCCATCGCACTCGGTGCCGGAAAAGCAATCATTTCCACTCCATACTGGCATGCCAGAGAACTTCTCGCCGATAGACGCGGAATAATTGTTCCGTTCGATGATCCTGACTCCATCGCAGAGGCAGCCATCAAGTTATTGGAAGACGACGCTGAGCGGCATGCGATGCGAAAACGTGCTTATCTTCATTCACGCGGCACAACATGGCAAAAGACAGCGCGGGCTTACATGGCAAGCTTCCAACGCGCCCGCGTCGAACGGATGTTGCGGCCACGCGCTGCCCTGCCGGACATTTTCGCAGCAAAGGCGACAGATAGATTGCCCGTGCTGGATACATCGCATTTATTAAGCATGACTGATGACACGGGCATGTTGCAGCACGCGATCTTTTCTCTGCCTAACTGTCTTGAGGGTTATACGACTGATGACAATGCCCGAGCGCTCATCGTGACAACGCTGCTGAACGGGTCGCTACGGTCCGATCGCTACGCGCACGCTCCTCTGTCTGGCAGGTATCTGGCTTTTCTATGGCTCGCCTTTCATGAGAAGACAGGCAGGTTCAGAAATTTCCTAAGCTACGACCGCAAATGGCTAGAAGAAGTAGGTTCGGAGGACAGCCACGGTCGCGCGTTATGGGCGCTTGGGACAGTGCTTGGGCGCTCGGAAGACGCCGGTTTGAGAGGTGCGGCAGGCAGGCTCTTCGAAGCTGCGCTTCCCGCTACTCTGACATTCACCAGTCCACGCGCCTGGGCATTCTCTGTACTGGGCATGCAGGCGTATCTAGATTGGTTTCCTGGGGATAGGGTGATCCAAGCTACTCGCAATCTACTTGCAAACCGTCTGCTGGATATCTATGAACGCAGTCGTTCAGATACCTGGCAGTGGTTTGAGAAAAGCCTCTCCTACTCGAATGCAAGGTTGTCGCAGGCGCTCTTAATTGCAGGGCGGCACAGCGAGAACAAAAGAATGATCGAAGTGGGATGCGAGTCTCTCCGTTGGCTTGTCTCCGCGCAGCACCGGGGGGAAGAAGATATCTTCGTCCCGATCGGATCGAGGGGATTTTTCACAGAAAACGGCGAGAAGGCTCGCTTCGATCAGCAACCAGTCGAAGCCTGCGCAACCATCTCCGCATGTTTGCAGGCATACCGACTAACAGACGAGACGTTCTGGCTTGACGAGGCATGGTGCGCCTTCCGCTGGTTTCTTGGTGAAAACGATCTGCAGGTTCCGCTTTACGACGCAATAACCGGCGGCTGCAAAGACGGGCTTCATCCCGATCGCGTGAATGAAAATCAGGGAGCCGAATCAACGCTGTCGTTCCTGATGTCATTGCTCGAAATGCAAAACATCGGAGTTCCAATTACAGAGAATCAGAATCAGGAAATGAGTGTCTGTCTTTGAATTCAATTAGGCTTCCAGCTACATCACCGGAATACCTCACTGTTGAACAACAGAATGCGCGAGTACCCACAGCTGATTCTCTGTTTGTGCGTCATCCCTCGAACCCCATCCTCAGCCGGCAAGATTGGCCCTATCCGGTCAACAGCGTCTTCAATGCGGGCGCGGCACAACTGGCCGACGGAGATACCTTGTTGCTTTGTCGCGTAGAAGACCGGCGAGGACTGTCGCACCTTTGTGCTGCGCGTTCTGCGAATGGAATCGATGGATGGCGTATCGATCCCCAACCAACATTGATGGCGAATCCGCGGCAATATCCCGAAGAGATTTGGGGTATCGAAGATCCGCGCATCACGTATGTTCCGGAGTTGGAGCAATATGCAGTGGCTTACACCTCCTACGCTCGCGGTGGTCCTGGCGTCTCGCTCGCACTGACCAAGGACTTCAAGAGTTTCGAGCGATATGGCGTGATCATGCCGCCGGAAGACAAAGACGCTGCTCTTCTGCCGCGGAGAATCGGTGGCTTCTGGGCTCTCATTCATCGGCCGATGACAACGCTTGGCGCTCACATGTGGATTTCATATTCGCCAGACTTGCAACATTGGGGCAGCCACAAAGTGATGCTTGAGGCGCGACGCGGAGGATGGTGGGATGCAAACAAAATCGGGCTTTGTTCCCCGCCAATCGAAACTGCGAAGGGCTGGCTGACGATCTATCACGGTGTGCGACATACAGCATCCGGCAGCATCTACCGGCTAGGTCTTGCTCTGTTCGACATCGACAAACCAGACATCTGTTTACTAAGAGGAGATTCCTGGATGTTCGGTCCTGAAGCGCCCTATGAGCGCGGAGGGGATGTCAACGATGTTGTATTCCCCTGCGGACAAACCATCGGAGCGGATGGAGACACCATTCATCTTTACTACGGAGCAGGGGACTCATGCATTGCGATGGCGACTGGCAGCGTCCGTGCTCTTCTCTCTTGGCTGGATTTTAATTCCAGTGTAGGAGATGGAAATGGTTCTTAACCCAGCGGTCACCAAATTGGAAAGCGCTCACCGATGAATTCTGTAGAACTAAATTGGCCCACCAGCGTTCCACGGATACTGTGGATGCGTCGGAACTGTCCTCGGTGTAGCTCGATCGAATTCCAGGTGGCCGACTCGCATTTTCTGGATCGACTTCTGGGGTTACTCGCGTTGTCTCCGATTCGCTGTGTCAATTGTTGGCGACGATACTACTGGTTTGCAGGGAAAACAGCAGATAAAACGTGACCGCTACGAATCACGCTACAGATATATGGAGCGATGCCTCGGCTGCTTCAAGACTAAAAGAGAGAACATAATGGACAGCCCACAATATTCATCCAGCTACACCTCGAACGATTTATTGTTTAGTTTGGACGGAGGGCGTTCTCGGCGATCACCGAATTATGAGATCGTTGCTCAAAGCGCGGAAGACGTGCAGGACACCCAGAACGCTCCTTCCGTAAGCATGGGACCGTACCTGATCGAATCTGGCCAAACGCGGCTTCTAACCACAATTAGCATCTATAGCGAGCGCGGAGAAAGCCGAGAGCAGGTGCGGCTGCTCTATATGAATGCTGTGGCACTTCGAGTCTGGAAAGCGATGGGCAAGAAACCAAGCCTGATCGGCGCACAGTATCGTCCATCACGAACCTCCCTACTGACGTTTGGCGTCCCGTTCAGTGAATAGAGAGAGCAAGTACACCGATGGCCACGCCTGCTAGGGTTGGAGAATCCGCATGCGGAAGCGATTGTGATTCGCGGGTCTAGTAATATCGGCGGTCCGGGCGGCCAGGTCGCAGCTGCGTAGCGGCCCTGGAATCCGACACGATATCCAGAGTATGCGAGAACGGCTTGAGTGTCGACAAAAGGCGTCCCATTCACTACCTCTCAGATATCGCTGCCGAGAAGTCCGATTTGCATTTTCTCATGAGCGTGTGCTGCAACCACACTCGCATGGACAAGGCGAAAGGCCATCCACCAGGATGGCCTTTGCACTTTGCTCGCAGTAGTTGGACGCTCTTAGTACATGTCACCCATTCCGCCGCTGTGTGCTCCGGCCGAAGCAGCCTGCCTGGGTTCGGGGATTTCCGAAACCATGGCTTCGGTTGTCAGCATAAGGCCGGCGATCGAGGCTGCATTCTGTAGCGCTGTGCGGGCAACCTTGGTCGGGTCGATCACGCCGGCCTCGACCAGGTCCTCGTAACCGTTGGTGCTGGCGTTGTAGCCGTAATGCGGATTCTTGTTCTCTAGGATCTTACCGACGACCACGGCACCCTCTTCGCCTGCATTGCCGACGATCTGGCGCAATGGCTCCTCGAGCGAACGACGGACGAGCTGTGCGCCGATCTTCTCATCACCTTCGAGAGTTTTGATCAGGTCTTCCACGTCTTTTGCCGAGCGAAGCAAGGCCACTCCACCGCCCGGCACAATGCCTTCCTCAACCGCGGCGCGGGTGGCATGCATGGCATCCTCAACGCGAGCCTTCTTTTCCTTCATTTCGGTCTCGGTTGCCGCACCTACCTTGATGACAGCCACGCCGCCCACGAGCTTGGCGAGACGTTCCTGGAGCTTCTCGCGATCGTAGTCGGAAGTGGTCTTCTCGATCTGACTGCGAAGTTCCTTAACACGGCCTGCGATGGTCTTCGAATCGCCGCGGCCGTCGATAATCGTGGTGTTGTCTTTATCTATGGTTACGCGCTTGGCGCTGCCCAGATCTTCAACCTTCACGTTCTCGAGCTTGATGCCGAGATCTTCCGTGATGGCCTTGCCACCGGTCAGCTTGGCGATGTCTTCCAGCATCGCCTTGCGGCGATCGCCAAAACCGGGAGCTTTGACCGCGGCCACGTTCAGTGTGCCGCGTAGCTTGTTGACCACCAACGTCGCGAGGGCCTCGCCCTCTATGTCCTCCGCGATGATCAGCAGCGGCTTGCTATTGCGGGCAACCTGCTCGAGCAACGGAAGGAGATCCTTCATCGAGCTGATCTTCTTTTCGTGAATCAAAATATAAGGCTCTTCGAGCGAGGCTTCCATCCGGTCTGGATCGGTGACGAAGTAAGGGCTCAGGTAGCCACGATCGAACTGCATGCCCTCGACCACTTCCAACTGGGTCTCGAGCGTTTTCGACTCTTCGACCGTAATCACGCCATCCTTGCCGACCTTCTTCATGGCCTCCGCAATGATGTTCCCAATGGTGGCGTCGCTGTTGGCCGAAATGGTGCCCACCTGGGCGATCATCTCGCCGGTCACGGGCTTGGAAAACTTGGCCAGCGCGCCGCCGTGAACCACTCCCTGCTCATCACGTTTGCCCACGATGGCTTCCACGGCCTTGTCAATGCCGCGCTTGAGGGCCATCGGATTGGCGCCGGCGGCAACTGTTTTTACGCCCTCGCGATAGATTGCCTGAGCCAGCACCGTCGCAGTTGTGGTACCGTCCCCGGCCACATCCGAGGTCTTCGAAGCTACTTCTCGTACCATCTGTGCCCCCATGTTTTCCAGGGCGTCCTTCAGTTCGATCTCTTTGGCCACAGTCACACCGTCCTTAGTGATGGTGGGAGAGCCGAACTTTTTCTCGATCACGACGTTCCGACCCTTGGGTCCAAGCGTCACTTTTACCGCATCCGCCAGCTTGTTCACACCGCGCAAAATTGCCTGACGCGAATCTTCTCCGTGCAGAATCTGCTTTGCCATTTCAATTCTCCTTCAAAAGAGCAGGGGACTTGCCGCCCAGATCATTGCTTTGTGTGCTATCGCTCTGGGCTCTTCATGAGCCAGCTAACACAAGCTGGTATTCGTCCAGCAAAACTTCACAGCTGGTGGAACCGCCGCGCGCTTACTTCTTCTTGAGAATGCCGAGCACTTCTTCCTCGCGCATCATCAGGAATTCCTCGCCATCGATCTTGATTTCGGTGCCCGAGTACTTGCCGAACAGAATGTGGTCTCCAGCCTTTACGTCGAGCGGGAAGACTTTGCCTTCATCATTCGACTTGCCCTTACCAACGGAAACAGCCTCGCCTTCCTGGGGCTTTTCTTTAGCTGAGTCGGGAATGATGATGCCGCCGCGAATCGATTCGGTCTCGTCCACACGCCGCACCAAAATGCGGTCATGGAGCGGAGTGAAGCTGGTCGTTGAGGATGCAGTTGCGGTTGTCATTTCGTTACTTCTCCTTGACACGAGGTTCTCCCAGCGCTACTGACCACGAAATTCTGAATATGAATCGCAGGGCAGGATGGCTGACAAATCAGTGCGCGTTAGCACTCTCGCCCTTTGACTGCTAACAATAGAGGCTCCGGGGTGTCTTGTCAATCCTTAAAACAACATTCTTGAGCGAAAGACGCTCATATATGAAAGCGAGTTGTTATGAGATTCCGCGAAGCACTGTGGTTTGCCTACAAATATCGTCTCTAGTTATGCTGGGTAGAGAATTTCAGCCTCCCTCCGTATAGGACCCGTCAGGCCCGAATGTAATCGGCGCTTGAGAATGCAGCTGGGCGTTTCCTACAAGAGTTCATCAATTTGCAATTATGCTGTGCGATGCGAGAATGAGACCTAAACGATGGTCGTGTATTGGTCGTGCCCTTAAGTCCGACCTAGGGTGTTTAGATAAGCCCCTTAGAATGTTTTAGATGAGATGCGGTAACGAGCGACGCCAGCCTTTTGCGGCTAGAACTTTATTAAACCCATATCTTGCTAACAATAAAAGAGTTACTGAAAATATCAAAAGCCTCCGCAAATCGGAAGGCTTTCGTCTGATAGATGTAAGTGATTGATTTTAAAGTGGTGGCCAGAGACGGGATCGAACCGCCGACGCCGGCCTTTTCAGGGCCGCCTTGCAATGGAACTAAGTGGTCTGGAATCAGCGGATATCATTGAGGCAATTAGCGTTGTGACTTCCTCGATTTAGGATGGTTTAGGACCATTTGGGATGGTTTCGACCGTACGATGGTCGTGTATTGGTCGTGACGGACAAACCACCACGTTCCGATTAACGTAGCGAAGACCTCCTCGTGACACGCTCAATAGTGCCACAAAATCTGATCGGCACCAACGCCATCACGCAGTGGTGTCGACAAACGCAGCGGTAAGGATCGCGCCCAAGATCTTGAACCCACCCACGCGAATGATTCTGAAGGCTCATCTGGTCGAGCGCCTTTTGCATACGCAGCACTTGCCGCCATCTGGATCAGGCTGCTGCGATGTTTCAAAAGAGATCGTATGGCGCGATTAAAAATGGCAGTGCTTTGTTCTTTATGAAAAAAACCAAAATTTCGGGTGCAGTAGGAGGGCATTGATGCAGGCAATGTGTTCTCTTCAATTTGCGTTAGGGTAGGGCGCACATAAAGCTGGCCGCGTCATCGGTGCTGCCCGTCCCCTTATACTTGGCAACCTGCTGGAACGGGCACAGAGGGCGGGTCCGAGTAACTTTACCACCCTTCAGTTCGGAAGCAATGACGGCATCCGGCGCGTTCTTCTCTTCGACCCATTGTTCGATTGCGTGGATTGAATCAAAAGTGTTCGGGCCATCACCCCCGCTGCAATGATCCATCCCGGGAATCATGAAGAGACGATAAGAGTCAGATACGTTGGCCTGACTTCCCACAAGATCTACGACGCTGATGTAGTAGTTAATGCTGTTAAGAGGCGAGATTGAGGGGTCACTCCAGCCGTGGTACTGCAACAGCTTCCCGCCACGACGAAAGAAAGACTGCAGATTCAGATCCATGGCTTTGGTTACGCCGTCATCGATGCGGTCGGCAAGCACCATCTCGGAATCGAAATCGAATGTCGAGAAGTCCCAGCTCGCATCATGGAAGACGGCGTATCGGAGATATTCGCTCGCTTGTGTCTTGATAATATCAGCGTGCATCCGGCCCACGTCGGAAGTCCAGCCCAGTTCACTCCCCAGAGCCAGTCCCGGATAGATCTCGACCTTCGTTCGGGGGTTCACCGTCTGGCCATAGAACGTCCTGGCCACGACTACTTGAGCGGCCGTCAGGCAGTCCGGACCGTCCTCGCCCTGACACTCCAGGGTTTTCGGGTCGAAGGCACAGAGCCGCGGATCCACCAACAGGCCATCTTTGACGCCGTCTCGAGCATCGCAAGCCGCCACCACCGCCTTGTGGATCAGCGGGAGTTTGGAAGGTGGAATCAGGCCGCCCGGGTTCTCGTGAATCGCTTGAGCCTTCCAGACGCTTGACGCTTGTAAGTGGGTGAGGAAGTTGGCGGGTGCTCCCGCAATGATTCCGTTATAGTCGGCCGGAAATCGCTGGGCCTCCGTCAACGCCTGTCTGCCGCCTGTCGAACATCCGATCCAATAGGAGAATGCAGGCGCCCGGCCATAGTGAGCAGCGATGATCAGCTTCGCATCGACGGTCATTTCGTGGACCGCGCGGTAGCCGAAATCGATCACTTTCTCTCGATGGCCGAGCGCGTAGCTTCCGTCATTGTTCCTACCCTCATGCCCGGTATCGGTCGAAGATGTGGCGTAGCCTCTTGAGAGGGAGGCTGCCATGCTCGCGTAGCTGATTGATCCGGCCATGCCTCCATTGCCGACGCCGATAAACTTGCCGTTCCAATTGAAGGCAGGCATCCAGACTTCAAACTTGATCTCGGAGTCCGTGGAGGGCCTGGTGACCGCGGCTACGCGGCAAAAGGCTGGCAGATCTTTGGCTGCGACAAGGGTCATGCCTCCGCGTGAACCGGGCGATGGAAAAGGAGACGGGGGAGTAAACGCTCCGGCTGAGACGATTTGGGCAAAAGTGATTGTAGTGTCCGGCAGCTTGAGTGCGATCAGGCTTTCGCAAGGAGTCGCGGCCATTAGTTGCGCGCAGGCCGAGATTGCGAAGAGAAAAGCGGATGCCGTTTTGGTCATCGTGCGCATTTGTATAAAGGCTCCGTATTACTCTCGCAGCGCGTTTCATCAACCCGGGAAAGCTTCGACTGGTCAAGCAGGCATCGCCTCGATGATCACAAAATCGGCAGACGTAGGATATACCTGGTTGAAACGGAAGCCGGCGGCTCCAAGCAATAGGCGATACTGCTGAAGTGTGCGCTCCCTGCCGCCAGTCAGTACCATCATTACAATGTCGGTTAGCTTCCCGGCGGATGGCAAATTGTCTTCGGGTATCGGATACTCCACGAGCAGAAGCACGCCGTCATTCGGAACAACTCGCCGGCAATTGGTCAGGATAGTCAGCGAGGCCTCATCATCCCAATCGTGGATCACGCTCTTCAACATGTAAGCTCGGCAGCCGGAAGGCACCTCCCGGAAAAAATCGCACGCCTCGAACGCGGAGCGCGCCTCCAGTTCGCCTCCAAGGAAACCTCGTTGCCGAGCCCGCTCAAGCACGTGGGGTAAGTCGGCCAAAACCCCATGCAGTTGCGAATGCGCATTGAGAACAGCGGCGAGGAGCATTCCGTTCCCACCCCCAATGTCCATGACCCTACCCCAGGCGCCAAAATCATAAGCCATTGCGACCGCCGGGCCCGCCAGTCTTGAGATATCTGTCATCGCATCATCAAACACCCGAGCCTGCTCAGGATGCGTCTTCAGATATTCGAACCCGTCCATCCCATGCATTCTGGCTCGTGCAGACTTACCGGTTTGGACGCTATAAAGAATTTCTCCGAAGGGCGCATAGAAGAATTCGCTTCCCCGAAGAATCAGCATGGATCGAATTGAGCCGGGAACTCCTGTGCATAGGAACTGTGAAAGCTCCGTGTTTGCGAAAACACCCGGATTAGTCTCCTCGAAAACTCCTTGACTGGCCAGCGCCCGCAAGATGCGGTGCAGCGCCGATTCGTTTACATCGAGTTGACCTGCAAGCTCCGTTATGGGTCGCGGATCGCCAGCCAAGAGGTCTGCGACGCCAAGCTTTGCTGCCACGTACAAAGCTTGGTGAACGATCAAACCATCCATGATGCGCGACAGCCTCGCAGGTAAAGGGACCGAGGGCACTTGCGATTTCATGGGCCACCTCCTGAATTGGTTTGATTGATTATTTCTGGGCAGAATGTTTTCTGTTCCGGAACTAACTCATTTGGTGTCCGGGCGCGAAATCGGTATGGCTCGAGACGGGTGATGAGTAACACCGCGGCGAACGTGGCGATGAAGAATGCGGCGAGGGGCAGAAAGTAAGATCCTCTCGCATCAAACCCAACTCCTAACAGATAGGCACCCAGAGCGCCCGCCAACACAAATGCGGCCGACGCATACGAATAGATTTCACCAAAAGAGCGAAGGCCAAAATACCGGCTTGTCATGTAAGCAATCAGGTCTACTTCCGCTCCCAGACCCAAACCAATCAGGAAGGCAGCGACAAACGCAACCAGCGGTGCCGTACTTATCCCGAGCAAAGCGATTCCAACGGCGGCAATGCCGAAAAAGAAGGCCGCGACCAGCGGGGCAAAGAGGCGGTCCAGCAAGTAGCCCGCTCCCACTCTTCCGATTAGGAGCGCCGCACCGAGGGCCGAGCTAGCCAGCGCCGCAGTCTGAGCCGTGCTTCCCCGGTCGGTGAGCATCGCGCTCATATGTACAACACAGCCTTGCACGCTGGCCCCCGAAAGGCAGAAAGCGCAAACCATGATCCAAAATGTCCGGCCATGCCTGGCTTCACTCCAGCTTAGGCCTGGGCGGACACCTTCTTCCGGCTTCGCGGTTGGAACATGTGCGGCGCCATCAGGCAGCAGTCCCATTTTCTCGGGCCTCTCTCTCAGAAACACTCCGACAACGGGAACAGAAATCAGCAGAACGGCCAAGCCATATGTCACATATGCCACGCGCCAGCCAAATATGGCAATGAGGCGCTGCGCCACAGACGGCATGATCATTGCCCCCGTTCCCAAACCGAACATCATCAGTCCGAGAGCCAATCCCCGGTGCTTATCAAACCAGTGCGATACGACCTCGCTGTAGGGCAGCGGTCCCATTCCCGGAGCGAAAAGACCCAGCGCTACATAGAAGACATACAACTCAGAGATCTTCGCGGAAATGATTCCATTGGAGAGCAGAATGACGGCGAACATTACGGCGCAAACGGCGATAACCTTTCGCGCGCCGAAGCGATCAACCATCCGCCCGGCAAGCAGAATGCTTAGTCCCGTGGTCAGACTGAACAGAGTGTAGGCGAAGGAGACAGCACCCCGACCGGAATGGAAGTCCAGAATCAGCGGCTTCAAGAAGACGCTGAATGAAAACGTCATGATCGGAGCAGACCCGAGACAAAGCCCCAGTGCAGCAGTCAAGACGACCCACCAACCATAAAACACGCGAGGTCGATAGCCGCTCACTCTGTCTCCAATCTGTTGCCCTCTCGACGCCAAGCACGAAGTGCCATTCTCTCCCTCGAATCTTCCGCTCAGTCGCGCAGTACGGGTTGCCTGACACAGCTAATCAAAGTGTCTTTAGGCAAGCGATCAGCGCCCCGTGAACACTATTCCATTTCGTCCAGGAATTCAGCGTAGCTCCTGGAATTTGATCATTTCGGGGTCGTCCGGATCGACGAGCCCTCGGCCGGGAAGATACTTCACCGACAAACGAAGTCCTCCGATGGTGACCGTGTAAATGTGGTGCTCGATATCGAAAGCCTTCCAGGTTCCGCTTGAGCCGTCTGATCCTTGCACAGTGCCATCCGCAAGAAACTTGGTGGCGCCATAGCTATTCAATTTAGCCAGGAACGTCTGGATGATGGGATCGCCGCCGGCTTTCGCCGGGTCAAACTGGACTGCTCCGGTGGCTTCGATCTCATATGCGCCGCCAGTGCGAACCAGGGCGTCTGAGGGCGCTGCGATGCTGATGAGCGTCTTCAATTTCTTGTCCAGTTTTCCGGTGAAGGTTTGTTCGGCCAGGTCCTTCTCCGAGGTCACAACCTTGGTGACATGCCAGGTTCTTTGCTCGTCATAAAGGGTAGCGGTCAAGGGCGTGCGAATTGGGTTGCCGAAAAGTCCCATGGACTTGAATCGCACTACGACGTGCACGTCACCCGGGCCTCCGACGAAGTACCAATAGTGTGGGCCGACAAAATTGTCGACGATTCCGCTGTTAACTCCTGACTGGAGTGGGGCTGGATCCTGGGACTTCAACGACTGGGCCGCTGCGCAGCTTACCGTCAAAACGAATGCAATCATCACAAGCTTTTTCACCATGTTAAAAGTCCTCATTTCTGCGTAGCGCGAGGCTCCATCGAATGTTGCGAATAAGTACCCTCAGCGACCAGGTATTTCGTCGTTCGAATGACCTGACTATTGTGCTCAGCCAGACCGAAGCACCGAGTCCAAGCAGACCTGTATTGATCCGTTCACGTCTTCCAGTACGTGCCATTTCTGCGTCTCAGCGCATTCCTGGAGTATGAGCTGCGTCATCCCGATCAACTGACCGGCTTCCGCGACTGGTACCACTTCCACCTCGCGAGCACATTTTCGGCACCAGCGGCGTGAATGACTCGGGCAGATGATCGTCATCGTGTGGGTTTCGACCGTGATCTGCCTCCGGTGGAGGTCATTCACCGGATTGCGGTGTTCCTTCACCCAGCCGAATACTCTGTGATAGATTGCAGTCCACATCGATCTTCGGGGTCCGACTCCCATCGAACGAGAACATGTTGAATCGGACTGGGATCAACTGTCTTCAATCGGGCCTCAATAAATTCTCAAGCTTTCTCAAGCGGTACTTATGAGACAGCAAATCAAGCACTTGTACGAGTTCGGCGTCTTCCGCGTCGATCCTGGAAAACGACTCCTGTTGCGGGGCAATGAGACGGTTCCGCTACCTGGCAAGGTGTTTGACATACTCCTGGTGCTGGTACAGCAAGGTCAGGAAGTAGTGTCCAAAGACGATCTGATGAAGACGGTTTGGCCGGACAGCTTCGTGGAAGAGTCCAATCTCAGCCAAAGCATCTTCCTGTTGCGCAAGGCTCTGGGGGAGACGGCCCAGGATCACCGGTACATTGTCACGGTTCCGGGCCGAGGCTATCGCTTCGCGGAGAAAGTGAGAGAGATAGCCGACGGCAACGACGTGTTGGTAGAGCGCCACTCCATTCATAGAGTGACTATCGAAGAAACCGACACCCCGCGAAAGGGTGCCTCTTTCATCTCTCTCCTTTCGAGTCTGCCGAGAAGACCCTGGTACTTGCTCCTTAGCGCAGGCGCGATCGTTGCCATAGGTGCGGTTGCTTTGGCCTTCTTCCTTCATATGCGACCGCATCGAGCCTTGAACGAAGCAGACCTGGTTCTGGTGTCTGATTTCGTAAATACTACGGGAGAGCCAGTTTTCGACGACACGTTGAAGCAGGCACTCACCGTGAAGCTGGCGGAGTCTCCCTATTTCAACGTTGTGCCAGACAGTGATACTCGGAAGACGTTGGTCTTGATGGGCCGTTCACCCGATGAACGGCTCGTGCCACCCCTTGCGCGTGACGCATGCCAGCGAGCGGGAGCGAAGGTAGTAGTCGGTGGTTCGATCCTCGGTCTTGGAGACAAATACCTACTCGACCTGGATGCCATCAACTGCCTCACCGGAACCAAACTGGCCCACGAAGAGATCAAAGCATCCAACAGAGAACAAGTCCTGAGACGGCTTGGAGAATTAATCCCGTCGCTGCGTCGGAAGCTGGGCGAATCCCTCCCGTCCATTGAGAAGTTTGATACGCCCATCGAACAGGCGACTACTAGGTCCCTTTCAGCGCTCAAGGCGTATACATCAGGTGACAAGAAGCGGGCTCAGGGCCAGGAGACAGAGAGTATTTCTTTCTACAAGATGGCAATTGAGCTGGACCCGGACTTCGCCATCGCCTACGCCAGGTTAGGTACGGTTTACAGCAACCTCAGCCAACCCGATCTTGCTAGCGATTACCTCCACAAAGCCTTTGAGCGGCGGGAGCGCGTGAGTGAGAAGGAGAAATTCTATATTCAGGCGCACTATTACGAAGATGCAACCAGGGAAACTGACAAGGCGAACGAAACTTTCAAGCTATGGACAGAGGTATACCCACACGACTTTCTGGCCTTCAACAGTCTTAGCAGCGGGTACGTAGAAATTGGCCAACTGGAGAAGGCGATCGGGGCAGGCCAGCAGGCCTTGCGGCTGAACCCTAACCACGCGCTTGGCTATGCGTCGCTGAGCCGCGCTTATGAACGAGCCACACGTTTTGCGGAGGCAAAGGCAATCTGCGAAAGGGCCATTGCTGAAAAAATCGATAGCTCGTGGACCCATCAGGTGCTCTATCGCATTGCGTTTGTTGAAGGCGATGACGCGGTCGCGGAGCGGGAGATCGACTGGTTTAAGGGCAAACCTCAGGAAAGCGCTAACACCTATTTCCGCGCGAAAGCAGCTCTGAGCTTGGGCAAACTTCGCATTTCTCGCGAACTATTTCAACGCGCGCGTGACATCGCCCTTCGGCAGGGACTCCAGGAGCAGGCAGTCGCTATCATCAATGGACAGGCGCAGTTTGATGCCGAACTGGGCGATATGCCAGAGGCCCGTGCATTGGCGGACTTGTCCATCCGGACGATGCCGTCCTCTCCTCGCCATAATGCCTTTGCAACTCTCGCGCTCGCCCGGGCCGGTGACTCACGCCGTGCGGACGAACTGCTGAACGAATTGATCAAACAGCCGAACCTGGGCACAGCGCTGAACAACGTGGTTTTTCCCAGTGTAGGAGCAGCCATCGAGTTGGACCGCGGGAATCCCGCCGCGGCGATAAAGGAACTCCAGCCGGCGATTCCCTACGATCTCGGCACCGACGCCAGTGGCACCACTCTCTACTATCGTGGCTTGGCCTATTTAGAAATGAAATCCGGGAAAGAAGCCACGGC
>CAWHWJ010000010.1:0-6258 GCA_963833015.1 uncultured Acidobacteriaceae bacterium
CTGAAGACCGACGGTCATTGCTTTCCCTCTAAGATAGCCCCAGGCTTCTGGCTGAGTGGTCCCACATATGGCCTTCACCCTGGCCAGGCCCTTGGTTTTGGGCAGGAAGGAATGATCATGAACGCCCTTGAGAGACGACCCCGGGTGGTGTCAATCACGAACGTTCTCTTGGTCTCGTGCGCTATCAGTTGTGGCGCTGTAAGTCTCGCGGAATCTCCAGATACCGTGATTACGCATGTGGAGCCGGTAATACGCGCGCGATTTGAACACATCACAAAGTATGTCGTCAGAGAGTACTATGCGGTCTATAGAAATGGCGCGGCCGAAACAGCCGCCGAACAGACGGTCCAGGTCACATATCACAAGAGCACGGGCATCACCTATACCACCGTCTCAAAGGCTGGTTCATCGATGTGGCTAAGTCGGGCAATTGAACCCGCCTTGGAATCAGAGAGGGAGGTAAATGACGTAACAACGCGCCACCAGGTCATGCTTACTGGAGACAACTATGAGTTCGAAGTCGCCTCTGCCAGGGATTCGGTGAACGGTCGGGACTGTTTCGTCCTGGACTTGAAGCCACGAAGAAAGAGCCCCTATCTGGTGAACGGTAAAGCATGGGTAGATGCGAAGACTTATTTATTGGTCCGCATTCGTGGCACTCAGTCCAGGAGTTCCTCTCTTTTGGCAGGATTGCCTCTTATTACTCGCGACTTCGCACACATAAATGGCTTCGCGATGGTCGTCCACGAGGAAATAGAGGCACACACATTTTTGTTTGGACAGACGGTCATAAAGATTGACTACGATGGCTATGACATTCAGCGCGATGAGAGACCTTGAGTGAAGTGTCCCACCGCCTGAATCAGTCATCTGGAGTTGGACTTCCGTTACGCCGACATCCATGTGAGTCAAGCGGGGCCTCGGCCCGCGAAATCCCAAGAAAAATCGCCTAGGTCCAAGGAATAATCCAGAACGGCTGGGAGTGGCGAGATCGAAATGATAGTGGAGATGCTCTTCGAATCCCGGCGCAAAGATTGATTCGCAAATAGACATCGAATCCGGCGGCGCAGCCGCTCCAGACGCGCGCGTCCGCACAAGCGACAATTTTCTTGTCACAAATTCCCTCCGCCTGTCGTTGTATAGGTGTAGAAGCAATTGGCATGAGCGATCGCTGGATAGAAGCGGAGTTCGAAGCGATCTTTCGGGAGCACTATCAGCGCATCGTCCGTGTCATCCGGCGCGTGCTGCAGCGCGACTCCGAGGCCGAGGAGGTTTGTTCAGAGGTCTTCTTCCGGCTCTACCGTAGCGGTCCGGGCGTTGCGGCCAGTGGACTCGTCGGCGGATGGCTCTATCGCACCGCGACTCGCGCGTCGATCGATGCTCTTCGCGCCAACCGGCGGCGGGCTGTGGAAGAGCAATTGGAAGGCAACGGCTCCGCTGGGACAGAAGGTCCGATCGAAAGCCCACTTGCCCTCCTGGTTCGTCGAGAACGCATCGTCGAAGTGCGCGAGGTGCTGGCAAAGCTGAGAGTCGAGAAAGCGCAGCTTTTGCTTTTGCGCCACAACGGTCTGAGTTATCGAGAGATTGCCGAAGCCTTGCAACTCGGCGTCAACTCGGTCGGTCAGAAACTGGCTCGGGCCGAAGCGGAGTTTTCCGCACTCTACGAACGACAGCAACGCCAGAACCGCAAGGCACCGCAATTGCAGGCGGCAAAGGAGGGTCAATGAAACACGAAGAAGTGAATCAGGGTGTGCTGCGGGCCTACCTGGATGGCGAACTCGATTCCACGCGATTTTTCGCAGTCGAGCAGCATCTGGAGAGTTGCAACTTCTGCTCCGGCGAGCTCGCCATTCTGCGGAATCATGCTGCCTTTGTGCGTGATGGCCTCGACAGATTGCCTGGGTTGCCCGACGCCGATACATCTGCGAGGGCCTGGGCCGCGTTTCAAAAGAAGCGGGAGGAATGGATGGATAGTGCTCAGAGCCGGTGGACTCTGTGGCAGAAATTATCCCTTGCAGGCGGATGCCTTGGCGTCGCCGCAGTCGCTTTGGTGCTGACCGTAGCGCCAGTTCGGGCGTGGGCGGAAAACCTGTTGGCCATTTTTCGCGTAGAGCGTTTCACCATACTCGAGATAAACCCCGCTACCTTGAAGAGTGAGGGGCTGCAAAACAATCAGTTGCTTAATCAGACGATAGGTCGCGTTCTCTCCGATGAAATCACAGTTATTCAAAGTCCACAGAAGCCGCAGCTTATAGCGAATGCGGCAACTGCCTCGAAGGTTGCAGGGTTTCCAGTACAGCTTCTTCTTGGCCAAACACCGTCCAGTCTCCTGCTGCAGAGCGGAATCGGCATGAATATGAAGCTCGATGGTGACCGCATCCAATCCATACTCGATGAAGCGGGACGCAGCGACCTACATATTCCGGCATCAGTGGATGGAGCCATCATTGGGGTGCGAGTGCCAGCTGGCGTAATGGCGTTCTATGGGAACTGCGGCGATATAGTGTCCAAGATGATGGGCCAGGCGGGTGCCGGCCCAGGCACAAAGAACCCTTCAGCGGCTGCGGAGCATAGTATTGTCGTCCATGTTGGCGACGCCGAAAAATCCGTCTCAAAGTCTGGCGTCGATGTCAGCGCGAATCAAACCAGACACGCGAACAGGGTCAGCCCAGGCGAGACATCCGGACAGGAGGCCGATGCCACGTGTGTTTCGCTATTCGAGATTCCCAGCCCGATTGTGTCTGCTCCTCAGGAAATCGATCCCGCTCAGATCGCGCAGGTAGCGCTTCAGTTTCTTGGCATGAGCGCCAACGACGCTGCCAACTTTACGCAGACCGTCGACTGGACCTCGACGCTCGTTCTCCCTGTGGTCCGCGGTGAATCAAAGTACGAGCAGGTGCATGTCAACGGCAATGAAGGCGCACTGTTGCGCGGGGCAAATCAGAACCAGTCTGGCCACTTTTCGCTCATGTGGGTGGACAATGGAATCGTCTTCGCTCTGAACGGAACCGGAGACGATACTACGGCAATCAACCTGGCCTCGCAGTTACAGTAGAGAGAGCCGGAACGTGCATGGCAACTCTTACCATCGATGCATTGCAGCTTAGGAAGACCTACGGAGTTCGTACTGCCGTCCGCGATCTGACCCTCCAGGTCGGTCGCGGAGAGGCCTTCGGGTTTCTTGGTCCGAATGGCGCTGGCAAAAGCACTTCGATCAAGATGCTGCTTGGCCTGGTTAAGCCAACCGGTGGCAGCGCTTTTCTGCTTGGTCAACCGGTGGGCACACGCGAGGTGCGAAGTCGCGTTGGCTTTCTCCCCGAACATTTCCGGTTCTATGATTGGCTCTCAGCTTCAGAGCTGATCGCATTTCATGGGAGGCTATGCGGTCTGGCGGAAGACAAGCTGCGTCGGAAGATCCCGCAGTTGCTTGAACGGGTAGGCCTCGGCGCGCAACACAAGAAGCCCATTCGTAGTTTCTCCAAGGGTATGATGCAGCGCGTCGGCTTGGCGCAGGCAATCGTCAATGACCCCGAAATCCTATTTCTGGACGAGCCCACCTCCGGCCTCGATCCGGCCGGGCGAAAGCTTGTGCGCGAAGTTATTGCTGAGCAGTGTAGTCGCGGCGCCACGGTCTTTCTTAACTCGCATCTGCTCGGCGAAGTCGAGCAAAGCTGCGACCGCGTAGCCTTCATTCGGGATGGCCGCATCATCGGCATGTATGAGATGGGCGCGTGGCAGTCGTCTCAGACGGAAGTTGAAATCAGAGTCGCCAGTGTTAACTCCGCCGCGATAGAGCAGCTTAAAAGATTCACGCAGGACATTCGCCTCGAGGGGCAGGTTCTGCGACTGCGCGTGGTAATAGTAGATCATCTTCCTGAGGTTGTTCGCTGTCTGGTCGAGGCCGGCGCAGAGGTCTTCTCCGTCGTCCCGCAACGAGTAAGCCTGGAAGACTTGTTTCTGCAGATGATGGGACCGGACCCCGGCCTATGAGAGAGAACGCAATCGACGTGCGCCTGCCGGCGAGCGCTCCCGAACCGTCGGCAAACGATGGACCAGCTATCGAGCGAGCCGCAGAGCCGTCCGCTTTCGGTCTTTCGCGCGGGCCTGGTGCAGTGCGTACAACTCTGCTAATGGCGCGAGTCACCTTTCGTGAGGCGGCAAGACGCAAGATTCTCTGGATCGCAATGCTGGCAGGCGTCGCATTCCTGGCTCTTTTCTGGACGGCGCTTCATTTCGTTCTCAAACACGAGAGGCACCAGACTTCGACTGTCGATTTTCGCGAAGGCATGGTCATGATGACCATGATGGTGCTCTATGCCGGAAGTATGATGACTTCTCTGATGGCAGTGCTGACTTCCTGCGACACACTCTCAGGTGAGATCGCGTCAGGCACAATTCATGCCATAGCCACTAAGCCGGTGGAACGCTGGTGCCTTGTGCTTGGCAAGTGGATGGGCTTCGTGGGGATGCTGACGCTCTACGTGTTGCTCATCGAGGGTGGCTCGATCCTGATCAGCTGGCTCGAAAGTGGATACCGCCCTCCACACGGCCTCGCTGTGCTCAGTCTGATCTGGTTGCAAGCCCTGGTACTGCTCGGGGTGACCATGGCAGCGAGTACATGTTTCTCATCACTGACCAGCGGCGCCGTCTCGCTCGGGCTCTATGGCGTGGCCTTCGTTGGCGGATGGATCGAGCAGTTTGGATCATTGCAGCACGTGAAAGCTTGCATCAATCTGGGAATTCTCTCAAGTCTCATCATGCCTAGCGATGCCCTGTGGCGGCGCGCCGCCTTCAAATTCCAGCCGCCGCTGCTTGGAACCGTTGGTGTCACTCCCTTCAGCGGTACATTGGTGCCGAGTAATGCCATGGTGGTTTACGCTGCTCTCTATGCAGTTCTGGTCATGTTGCTGGCGCAGGTTCTCTTCTCACGCCGTGATCTTTAGTCTTTAAGCGCAGCATTTCTCACTCTATGATTCTGCTTACCCGAACGTGTTCCCGAAAGCCTGGCACTTTAACGCCCTTCCACTACTGTATTTGCAGTTCGAATCAACGCAGCGAAGCGCCACTTCCCTTCCTTCTTTAATATGCGTACTGATTCAGCACTTCTCCAAGTCCACTTCCGTTGCGCCAGATCTGTTCGTAGGACAGGTCTCGGCGGCGCGAATCGTCTAGGCCTGAAACCGAGCATGAATCCCGGCCAGGAGCAATGGCGCATCTTCTTCAAGAGAAGATGACATTGGGATCATTCTCTCTACATAGACACGAGCTGCTGGCCGCCGTCGATGTCGTAGGTTGCGCCTGTGAGGGCCGTGTTAAGTCATTGTGTGGACCGCTAGGGCAGCCACATCAGCAGGCTCAACCACGCGCCGGATGGGAAGCGTAGTACGCAGCTGATTGCGGCGGTCTTCGATCTTCTCACCGAGT
This sequence comes from uncultured Acidobacteriaceae bacterium, assembly GCA_963833015.1. Lineage (GTDB taxonomy): Bacteria > Acidobacteriota > Terriglobia > Terriglobales > Acidobacteriaceae > Alloacidobacterium. The sequence continues at coordinate 5,425 of CAWHWJ010000010.1, forward strand.
AGCCTGGCAGTCAGGCGTGGATTCTCCGAACCGGTGGATGACCGCATTGTGAGACTCGCAGAGCTGGAAATTTATCCTGAGCAGTTGAACGCCCACAAAGCGGCTCTGAAAGAAGAAATCGAGGCTTCTACCCGAACGGAACCGGGCGTGCTGACCTTGTATGCCGTCTCCGTAAAAGCTCATCCCGAACAGATTCGGCTCTTCGAGACCTATAGCGATGTTGCTTCCTATCAAGCGCATCTGCAGTCTCCCCATTTCAAGAAATACAAGGAACAGACACAGCAAATGGTGAAGTCGCTCACGCTTCTCGATACTGACCCGATTCTGCTTGGCTCGAAGTCACATGACACTGAGCGGGCAGTTCAGCAGTAGATGTCTTTGGAATCGGTAAAGACAAACGCCCAGTCGCCTAAAAAGATTGAAAGATTCTCCATTTATCCCAAATCGCCAACTCACCCATCGATCAGTGGCGTAGATTTCCGGGGGAGTTGAGTTTCGAGTGGACTTCCATTGATCGCAAATTCAGTGATGCCTGATAGCTGAATTCGCACAATGATCCGCAGCGCATTCCGTAATCGAGCGTAAACGATAGGAATTTCGAGTAGGGCCGTGCCCGCTGCAAGAACGGATAAATCGTTCCGCATTGAAAATAAAGAGGATGCGCACTGTACCTGAATTTGTACCTAACTTTAAACGATTACGCCGAAGACCCGCAGAAATAGCGCGTCCAAGTGTTCATATAAGGTAAATAGATTGAATCACATAGCGTAGTTTTAGGATGGTGCCCGGAGGGGGACTTGAACCCCCACCCTCTTGCGAGGTACGGATTTTAAG
>CAWHWJ010000011.1:0-48614 GCA_963833015.1 uncultured Acidobacteriaceae bacterium
AGATGGTAACTGTTATGGTCGCCCGCCAGCAGAATCTCCCGTAGCAGCGTCTGCCCATCTCCCCACGGAATCTTGGCGTAAAGATTCGAGTGGGGATCACCCGTCAGCTTCTCAAATTCCGCTATATCCGACTGAATAGCCCGAACCGAAGCCCTCCACGCCTCAGCCGAGGGCGGAGCAGCTGTTTCCGGCCAGTAATCCTTAGGCCAGTCCATCGCCGCATATTTTGGATTCACGCAGAAGTCGAGTATGTCGTGGAGCGAAATCCGCAAGTGCTCCAGTAGCTGCCACGCCGTGTGCGGCGCGCCCTTGCCGTAAAGCTCCGGCGGAAAATCCTTCACCGCTGATTTGAAGTCGATATGCGCGCTACCACTGCGCAGAAATTCAAGAAGATGATCGCGAAGAATGCGGTCGTCGCCGGGCGTCATGCCCTCCTGTTACGTGGGATGCACAGGAGGACACGATTGCCACATTAAGTTACGCCTCGACGGCGACCGCCTCGCGCCGATCAGCGAAGACATTTTCCCATGCGCCGGATCTGAGCGCCCAACACTGCGAAGAAGCTCTTCAATGTGCTCGTAACCACGATCCATATGATATACGCGGTCGAGAATCGATTCGCCTCGGCGACGTGGGCAGGACCAGCACCAGCGAAGCCGAAGCGCGCAGATCGGAGCACATCACCGCCGCGGACAGAGCGGCGTCTTGCCGCGCACCGTAGCCGAGCGCCCATCAACCTTGATGTTCGCGCCCATGCGACACGGCTCCTGCACATGCATGAACCGGTTCTCAAAGATATTCTCGGTCACGACGGATGTACCCTCAGCCTGCGTTGCCAAAGCCATGTACTGCGCCTGCATGTCGGTAGCGAAGCCGGGATACTCTTCCGTCGAAATATCGGCAGCCTTCAGATTTCCTTCGCTGCGAACGCGAATCTGATCTTTGCCCAGGATCTCGACACGAGCGCCAGCCTCTTCAAGCTTGGCGATGACCGCGCCGAGATGTGACGGATTGCAGTTCGCAACGCACAAATCGCCGCCACTAATCGCACCGGCGACGAGAAAAGTCCCAGCCTCGATCCGATCCGGATTAATCCGATGCCGCGCTCCATGCAACTTCTCAACACCCACCACGCGAATCTTCGAAGTACCAGCGCCCTCAATCTTCGCGCCCATCGCAGTCAGCAGCGCTGCCAGGTCCGTGACCTCAGGCTCGCGGGCACAGTTCTCCATGATGGTCTCGCCGTCGGCAAGCACCGCAGCCATCAGCAAGTCTTCTGTCCCGGTGACAGTGATCTTGTCGAAGACAATGTGCGCACCCTTCAGCCGCTCCGCGCGAGCTTCAATGTATCCATGCTCGTAGCTGATCGCAGCGCCCATCGTCTCCAGCCCCTTGATGTGCAGATCGATCGGACGCCCGCCGATCGCACAGCCTCCAGGCATGGCAACGCGGGCAAGCCCGGTACGAGCCACCAGCGGCCCAAGCACCAGTGAAGACGCACGCATCGTCTTCACAATCTCGTACTTCGCCACAGGATCGAGAGCACGCGGCAGCAGATCGAAGTGCGATGCTGTGCGCGGCCATAACCCAGCTCAACCTCGGCCCCCATCGAAACCAGCAGCTTACGCTCGGTTTCAATGTCATGCACCTGCGGAATATTTTCGAGAATGACCTCGTCTTCAGTCAGGATCGCCGCCGCCATGCAGGGAAGCGCCGAGTTCTTCGCGCCGCTGACGCGAATGGTTCCGATAAGGGGATTGCCCCCGAGAATTACGAATTTGTCCATGATTGCCTACCTGAATCGATCTGCCGTAACCGATAGTGTAAACGCGCAGCCTGTGAGTCGCACGGTCCGCCAGTATCGCGTTTGATTCACCTAGCCGACGGCGGGAGCAGAATTCTTCTCAAACCAGGCTGTCAGCTCATCCTCAGATATCTTGCCTGCGGCGAGATCGTAGAAAGTAAAGTAGGTTTCTTCCTGGTTGGCGGCAAATAAAACTCCATTCCGTTCCAGGAATGCGATTGCCACTACCAAGGCGGTGCGTTTATTGCCGTCGACAAAAGGATGATTGCGAACGATACCGAATGCGTATGCTGTGGCCAGGCGATGAAGAGTCGGTGCTTCATTTGCGTAAGCCACCAGGTTTTGCGGTCGCGCCAGAGCCGACTCCAACAATCCTACATCGCGAACACCGGTTGAGCCGCCATGCTCGGCCAACTGCATATCGTGATAAGCCAGAACCACTCTCTTTTCAATCCAAACGGGCATGGTCATAGCCAACTATTCAGCCAATTTGCGAAGCGCGTCGCGGTACTTACGCATGACTTTTTCCCCGATTTTGATCTGTCGTTCAAATTCCTCGTCATAAGGCGTGAGCTGTACGCCATCCGGCGTTTCCGTGATATAGAGAGAGTCTCCCTTTTCAACATGAAGCTTAGAGAGGATTTCTTTGGGCAGCACAATCCCGACAGAACTCCCGACGGTAGTGACTTTCACAATCGCGCTCATTGGTCCATACTCCAATCTGATAATAATAAATATTATAATCAATCTGAAATTTTGGCAAGATAAACAAAATCAAAAAGCGCCCCGAGTGGGCGCTTTTTATTGGAGAATAAAGCCGTAATTATAGATCCATCACCGAATCTTCAATCGCGCGGCGAACATTGCCGTCCGATTGAGCCAGACGGCGCACGGCTTCCGGCTTGTCGACATTGGCCTTCAACATGACGAGAGCAACCGGCACGCTGCGTCCGGCGGATTTGATGGTGCGTACGGCCATGTCGCGGTCGATATTGCAGGCGCGCATCAGGATGCTGATGCCGCGCTCGACGAGTTCGAGTTCTGCATGTGCACGTTGACCATCAGGTTCTCGTACACATAGCCCAGTCGAGTCATCGCGCCAGTAGTGATCATGTTGGTGATCATCTTCTGCGCGGTCGCGGCCTTCATGCGCGTCGAGCCGGAGATGACTTCAGGTCCCACGTCGGCAACGATCGCGATGTCTGCGGCGCTCTCTAAGGGCGTATTGTGGTTGCAGGTGATGCAGGCGGTCTTCGCTCCGCGGGCCCGGGCATAAGCGACGGCAGAAACGACATATGGCGTGCGTCCGCTGGCTGAAAGTCCAAGCACAACATCTTTCCTGGTGGGACGACGGCGGGCAATGTCCCGCTGGCCGAGTTCCTCGGAGTCCTCGTTGACCTCGACCGGCGATGCGAGCGCTTTGGTCCGCCAGCCATAATGTATTGAATCTGCTGCGGCGCATTCGAGAAGTAAGGAGGACACTCGCACGAGTCGAGGGCTGCAATGCGTCCGCTCGATCCTGCTCCGACATAGATAAGTCTTCCGCCGTCGCGAAGACTGCGCGCAACAGCGTCGATCACAAGGGCAATTTCCGGAAGCGCCTTCTTTACAGCGGCTGCGACTTTGGCGTCCTCATGATTGATGATGCGAGCGATCTCAAGCGCAGACTTCGTATCGAAGCCCTGCGAAGCATCGTTGGGGCTTTCGGTGATCAGGTCTTGAAGATTGGTGACTGGTGAAGAGTGTGAAGTATGCCCGTTGGAGCGGTGCGTTTCAGCCGGTGGAGCAGGAGTTATGGTTGCCATTGGTGTGGTTTAATCTCGACAATTCGCCATCTCCAATTGTAGCTCTAACGAAAGAGAATAGGTCGCAAATTTTTATTTGGTCGAATCTGATTTGTCGATGCCTGTTTCGATATGGAAAATCACTTTCACAGGCCAACGAAAATTGCGTCGTGAAAGGCGGGACGAACCTGCTGAATCGCTTTATTAGAGCGGTCGGGCCAGGTGCGGTTCGTAAGCAAAACCACAGCAAGCCGCGCTCAGGATCAATCCAGAGCGATGTCCCCGTGTATCCCAGATGCCCAATAGAAGAAGCGCTGAAATGTTTGCCTGAAGATGAAGGGGGGTCGGCGTGTCCCATCCAAGCGCTCGCGATGTGCCGGATGGCTCGCTCTGCCGTGTCGCAAAAAGATGCACAGTCGCAGGGTGGAACAGTTGCAGCCCTTCCTCCGTACGGCCTTCCGCGAGTATGCAATCGGCAAACCGCAGAACATCGAGCGCACTGGCAAAGAGCCCTGCATGTCCGCCGCAGCCACCCAGCACAAAGGCATGCTCATCATTTACTTCACCCTGAATGATGCGCTTGCGAAATGTCGTGTCATTTACGGTGGGAGGAATCTGCGCGCGCATCGACCCGGGAGGGCAGAAATATGCGCTGGTCAATTCGAGCGGAGCAAAAATTTCGCGCGGACAAAATCTTGCCAGCTCATCGCGTGCAAGCACTTCCAGCGCTTTGCCCAGCAGAATAAATCCGATATCCGAATAGTCGGCCCGCGTCCCCGGCGCAGCTTCGAGCGGCATCTGCAGACAGGCGCGCAACAGCCCATTCGCAGATGTGTGCTGCTCGAAGAGACGCGCATACGCAGGCAATCCCGAAGAGTGCGCCAGCAGCATGCGCATCGTCACGCGCTCTTTGCCGCTTCCGGGCGCGCGCCCAATCACAAAGCCAGGAAGAATTTCGCCAACCGGGGTCTCAAGATCGAGAATGCCGCGATCAAACAGCAGCATCGCGGCCGCAGTCGTCGCCATAACCTTGGTTACACTGGCGAGATCGAAAATTGTTTCCGGCTTCACCTCCGGAGAATCGTCTTCAAACGTAAAGCGTCCCACGGCATCGAGAGCCACGACCTTGCCATCGAGCAGAATGCCATAAGCAGCTCCGGGAAATGCACGGTCGCGGACCGCCTGCTCCAAAATCGCATGTGCCGCAGCAAAGCGCGTATGCTGATCCGAATTGGCGAGTGGCAAACTCATGGCAATGCAGGCTGAGTGCAGTTATAGTAAGCGAACTTGAGAGAAACAAATGATGAGAATGCGAATTTTGACGGCGATCTTTTTCCTGATGTCCGTATCTGCGACATTGCGCGCGCAGGAAGACACTGCTCTTGAGGCACAGCTGCAGACTCTGGTAAAGGCCCATCAGGGCCACGTCACGCTCTATGCGCACGACCTGAACAGCGGCAAGACGGTGGCTATCAATGCGGACACGCCAGTTCCCACGGCCTCGGTTATCAAGCTGACTGTCCTCTTCGAGGCCCTCAAGCAGATTCAGGAGGGCAAAGCGCACTTCGACGACAAGCTGACGCTGACGAAAGAGAACCAGGTGGAAGGCTCCGGCGTGCTGATGTTTTTCGATGTGCCGCAAACCCTGACGCTGAAAGACGTGCTCACCATGATGGTCATCGTAAGCGACAACACCGCAACCAACGTTGCCATCGATGACCTCGGACTCAAGAACATCGATGACCGAATCCAGTGGCTGGGCCTGAAAGACACGTGGCTCTATAAGAAAGTCTCGATGCCGCCTGTCGGTCCTATGCCTGCGGATCAGAAGCAGTTCGGCCTCGGCAAAACCACCGCCCGCGAAATGGCGAGCATCATGGAACGCTTCGCCACCTGCAACCTGAATGCCCCCGGCAACGCGGCGAAGCCAACCGAGGAGGACGAGAAGTTGTGCGAGCCGCCATGCACATGCTGAAGAACCAGTTCTATCGCAACAGCATTCCGCGCTATCTGGAAACAATTGACACGACCGAAGGCGAATCGAAAATCGCCAATAAAACAGGAGCCTTGAACGAAGTCCGCAACGACGTGGGAGTAGTTTTCGCCAAAAACGGTCCCGTCGTCATCTCGGAGTTTACTTATGGCAACCAGGACAAGAGCTGGACCCCGGATAACGACGCGGAAGTCCTGATGGCAAAGCTCTCCAAAGCAATCATGGATCGCTGGCAATAGCTAACTTACTGGTCGCAAAATCCGTCTACGCAAAATCCGTCTACAATATAAACAGGTTAGGTTCCGTGGGGCGGATTAGTGTGCCGCGAGTGATTGGAGGGCGAAGATGCGTAAGTTTAGAAATTTGCCCATGACGGCTTCGCAGCGGGACTCTTCGCCGTGAGCGCGATGGCCCAGCAACCTGCCGCCGAACAAGCGCCCGCACAGACAGCCAGCAACGCAAATGCACCGGCAAGCACCCAGACAGCAACCGCGCAAGGTAAATCAACCGAAATCCCGGCGGGAACCAAAGTCCTGCTCGGGCTGAAATCGGCAGTGAATACAAAGACAGCAAAGCCCGGCGACGGCGTCTATCTCTCGTCGAGCTTCCCCGTAGTGGTTAACGGCCAGGTAGCAATCCCCGCCGGAGTCTATGTGCAGGGAGTGATCGACCAGGTGACGCGTCCCGGTCGCGTAAAGGGACGCGCCGCCGTCCGCATGCATTTTACGTCGATGATTTTTCCGAATGGATCGGTCGTAAATATTCCCGGTGTGGTGAACAGCCTGCCGGGCTCTGATGGACCCAAAGTGCAGGAGGATGAAGGCACGATCCAGCAGGCCTCCAACAAGGGCAAAGACTTAGGAACGATGGCGCAGGGAACGATCGATGGAGCCAGCATCGGCACGATTGGCGGAGCGGTGGCTGGCCATCCGGTGCCGGTGCGGGATATGGCGCGCTGGCTGGCGGAGCCGCGGGATTGATCTACACGCTCTTTACCCGCGGCGACGAGGTGGTTCTGAACATCGGAGAAGGCGTGGAGATGGTCCTGCAGCGTCCGCTGACGATTACGCAGGCCAACCTTACCGGCCCCGATGTTGCGGGACAGACCGCAATCGTTCCGTCTGCACAGCAGCCCATGGCCAAGCCAAAATCGAACATTCTTTGCCCGCTCGGCGGGCTGGGCTGCTCGTAGATTAGTAAACCCCCCGAATGAAAGAAGTAATGAACGAAGGCACTGTAGAAAATCAAGAAGAGCATCGCGCCCCCATCTGCAATTGTGGGTGCGCGATTTCATTATTTCGGTGATGGCGTCGTTCTTCATCATCACCTTTCTTTACCAGCCGGTGAAGGTCGAAGGCACCAGCATGCAGCCCGAACTGCGCGACCAGGACCGGCTCTTCGTCAATAAATTCGCCTATAACTTTGAGAAGATTTCGCGCGGCGATGTCGTCGTTTTCTACTATCCGCGCGACACGCAGAAGAGCTACATCAAGCGCGTCATCGGGCTGCCGGGCGACAACATTCGCATCGACGATGGCCGCGTCTTCGTCAATGGCCAGCGTATGGACGAATCTTATGTTCCCAAGCGCTTCCGCGACATGCGCTCGATGGCCGACATGGTCGTCCCGCCAGATGAGTATTTCGTGATGGGCGACCATCGCTCCATCTCTAGCGACAGCCGCGACTTCGGCCCCGTCACCCGCAAGCTCATCTACGGCAAGGCGGCCTTCATCTACTGGCCTGCGGACAATATGGGCGTCATCCGCTAGCCGAAGATCTATTTAGCATCAGGACTGCACTCGTTCCGCATAAACGCCCACTCTTCGCACTGCTTGCCGTTCGGAAAAGTGCAGATGCCGACTTGACCGCCATCTTTCGCCGTCTCGATCTTCAGCGTGCCGCCGTGCTTTGTGCAGTTCACGGATGCCGGATTCGGCATGCCGATGTTCTTGCTCTGCGATGAGCCAATGCGCTTGAGCGTGAAATTCAGATTTGAGTCGATCGGCTTCATATCGCCGTCGAGCTGTTGAAGCGTGTTGTCATCAACGCGAAGATAATATTGCTTACCCTGTTTGTCCGGATCGAGTTGATAGACCGTCGCATTGGGATCGCCTGGCCTGCCGCGAAGCACAGTCCACGAACCGTAGTTCGTAAAGCTGCCGCGGTCGATATATTTCAATTGCAGCCGGTAGAGAGCATCCGATAATCGTTCGGCTCCTTTATGATACAAGGTGAGCGTCGTGATGATCCCGCTGCAGTCCGCGCACGGAGTGGTGCCTTGCCACGTGCCCATCACCTGCATCGTCTTGGTCGTCGCGGCGAGTTTTGTCTGCTGTTGCGGATCTTGTGGCTGGCAGAATGCGGCTACCGCCCACGCCAGGACAGCAAACACGAGGAAGTTTCTCGGGCGAATAATCATTCAATTCCTCCCGCCTAAAATCCTCCCAAGAATATCTCATCGCCAAAGGCTGCGGCAGGCCGCGAAACCTGATAAAATCTATTGAATCCACTCCATGGAGAAGCGATGCAGGCAATCCTTGCGCTCGAAGACGGGCGCATCTTCCGCGGCGAAGGCTACGGTGCCAAAGGCGAGTGCTATGGCGAAGTCGTTTTTAATACATCCTTAACCGGCTATCAGGAAATTTTCACCGATCCCTCCTACGCCGGACAGATTGTCGTTCTCACCAATCCTCAGATCGGCAATTACGGAACCAATTCCGCAGACAACGAAGCCAACAAGCCCTATATCGAAGGCCTGGTCACGCGCGAGTTTTCGCCCATCAGCTCCAATTGGCGCTCGCAGCAGGTAGCCGACGAGTATCTGGAACGCTTCAACGTTCCCGTCATTTCTGAAATCGACACCCGCGCTCTCGTTCGCCATCTTCGCAACAATGGCGTGATGCGCGGCGTCATCTCGTCGATCGAAACCGATCCCGACGTGCTCGTGCAGAAAGCCCGCTCGATCCGCAAGATGGACGGGACCGACCTCGCCAGCGTCGTCAGCACCAAGGCCCGCTATGAGTGGGAGCAGGACGGCCCCGATCCTCTCGAATCCGAAGACAGCACCATCGCTAAGCCGCGGCCCGATCTGCACGTCGTTGCCTACGATTACGGCATCAAGAAGAACATTCTGCGCATGCTCTCGGACGAAGGCTGCCGCGTGACCGTCGTTCCCGCGCAAACTTCAGCCGAAGACGTCCTCGGCCTGAACCCCGACGGCATCTTCCTCTCGAACGGCCCCGGCGATCCCGAGCCCGTCACCTACGCGCAGGAGAACATCCGTAAGCTGGCAGGCCGCAAGCCGATTTTCGGAATTTGCCTCGGCCATCAGCTCATCGGCCTCGCGCTCGGCGGCAAAACCTACAAGCTCAAGTTCGGCCACCACGGCGGCAACCACCCGGTGAAACAGACGCAGACAGGCAAAGTCGAAATCACTAGCGCATAACCACAACTTCGCTGTCGATCCAGACTCGATCAACGCCAACGAAGTCGACCTGACACACATCGACCTGAACGACAACACACTCGAAGGACTGCGCCACAAGTCGCTGCCGCTCTTCAGCGTGCAGTATCACCCTGAAGCCAGCCCCGGCCCGCACGACTCGCACTATCTCTTCCGCGATTTCCGGAAGATGATGCAGGAATTTAAGAAGTAAGCGGCGGGCTTTAGTCCCGCCATTTTTATGGAACAAGATTCGGCGATCGATTCGCCATCGCAGAACAAGATTTCAGATTCAGAGGGCAGTAGAACAAGATGCCACGCAGGAATGACATCACCAAGATTCTCGTGATCGGCTCCGGCCCGATCGTCATCGGCCAGTCCGCCGAGTTCGACTACTCCGGCACGCAGGCGTGCAAGGCGCTCCGGCAGGAAGGCTATGAAGTGGTGCTGGTGAACTCGAACCCGGCCACCATCATGACCGACCCCGAACTCGCCGACCGCACCTACATCGAGCCGCTCACACGCGAGTACGTCGAAGAGATCATCCGCATCGAGTCGCAGATGCTCCGAGACGAAGGCCGCACCGGCAAGTTCGCGCTGCTGCCCACCGTAGGCGGACAGACGGCACTCAATCTCGCCGTCGATCTCGCCGACGCAGGCATCCTCGACAAATATGATGTCGAGCTGATCGGCGCGAAGCTCGAAGCGATCAAGAAGGCCGAAGACCGCCTCCTCTTCAAGGATGCGATGACGCGCATCGGCCTCGACCTGCCGAAGTCCGCGCTCGTCAACAACATCCGCGACGGCCTGGAGTTCGCCACCAAGATCGGCTTTCCCGGTCATCATCCGGCCCTCGTTCACGCTCGGCGGCTCCGGCGGCGGCATCGCCTACAACCGCGAAGAGCTGATGGAAATCCTCGCCCGCGGCCTCGATCTCTCGCCCGTCCACGAGTGCCTCATCGAAGAATCCGTTCTTGGCTGGAAAGAATACGAGCTTGAGGTCATGCGCGACCTCGCCGACAACGTCATCATCATCTGCTCCATTGAAAACATGGACCCGATGGGCGTCCATACCGGCGACTCCATCACCGTCGCGCCCGCGCAGACGCTCACCGACCGCGAATACCAGAGGATGCGCACCGCGGCCATCGCCGTCATTCGCGAGATTGGCGTCGAAACCGGCGGCTCGAACGTGCAGTTCGCCGTGCATCCCACGACGGGCCGCATGACGGTCATCGAGATGAACCCACGCGTCTCGCGTTCGTCAGCGCTCGCATCGAAAGCAACCGGTTTCCCCATCGCGAAGATTGCGGCCAAGCTCGCGGTCGGCTACACGCTCGACGAGATCCCGAACGACATCACCAAGATGACTCCGGCATGCTTCGAGCCGACCATCGACTACGTCGTCACCAAAATCCCGAAGTGGCAATTCGAAAAATTCCCCGGAGCCGACGAAAACCTCGGCCCGCAGATGAAGTCCGTCGGTGAAGTGATGGCGATTGGCCGCACCTTCAAAGAATCGCTGATGAAGGCGCTGCGCTCGCTCGAAACCGGCAAGAAGACCGGAACCGAGGTCCTCGATCCGCGCCGTCTGACGCAGATGCTGGTTACGCCCAAGCCCGGCCGCCTCGACTACATCCGCTTCGCCTTCCGCCGTGGCCTGAGCGTGCGTGAAGTAGCGCGCATGACCTCGATGGACCCATGGTTCCTCTACCACATCAAAGAAGTGACGGACATCGATCGCGTCGCTGGCCGAGCTCAACCCATCGAATGTGTCACCGGAACTGTTACGAAAAGCGAAGCGCATGGGCATCTCGGACGAGCGCATCGCCGCGGTATGGGGCATGCAGGACCACGAAGGTATCGCGCAGGTGCGCCACCTGCGTCAGCGCCACGGCGTAAAGCCCGTCTTCAAACTCGTCGACACCTGCGCCGCCGAGTTCGAGAGCATGACGCCGTATCTCTACTCGACCTACGACGAAGAAGATGAAGCCGCTCCAACCGCGAAGCGCAAAGTCATCATTCTTGGCAGCGGTCCCAACCGTATCGGGCAGGGAATTGAGTTCGACTATTGCTGCTGCCACGCCGCCTTCGCGCTCAAAGAAGACGACTACGAGACGATCATGGTCAACTGCAACCCTGAAACCGTCTCGACCGACTACGACACCAGCGACCGCCTCTACTTCGAGCCGCTGACGCTCGAAGACGTGCTCGCCATCTACGAGCACGAGTCCTCCGGCGGCGCGGAAGTCGGCATGATCGTCCAGTTCGGCGGCCAGACGCCGCTCAACCTTGCGTTGCGCTTGAAAGCCGCCGGCGTGCCGATTCTCGGAACGTCGCCGGAATCCATCGACCTCGCCGAAGATCGCAAGAGCTTCGGCAAGCTGCTCGAAGACCTCGACATCCCGCAGCCGCCAGGCGCGATGGCCACCAGCGTTGAAGAAGCGCTCGAAGGCGCGGAACGCATCGGTTATCCCGTCCTCGTGCGTCCTTCCTATGTTCTCGGCGGACGCGCCATGGTCATCGCCTACGACAGCGATGCCGTCTCGCACTACATGCGCGAAGCTGTCGAATACTCGCAGGAGCGCCCTGTACTCATCGACCACTTCCTCGAAGACGCAGTCGAAGTCGATGTCGATGCGCTCTGCGACCGCGAGGATGTCGTCATCGCCGGCATCATGCAGCACATCGAAGAAGCCGGCATCCACTCAGGCGATTCCTCCTGCGTGCTGCCTACTGTCGATCTCGCGCCTGCAGTACTCGATACGATTCGTACCTACACGCGCAAACTCGCACTGGCGCTCAACGTAGTAGGCCTCGTGAACCTGCAATTTGCGATCCAGCGCAAGGCAGGCGAACCCGACAAGGTCTACGTCATCGAAGTCAATCCGCGCGCCTCGCGCACCGTGCCTTACGTCTCGAAAGCAACCGGCATACCGCTGGCGAAAATCGCTTCGCGCCTGATGACCGGCCGCAAGCTGCGTGAACTTTTGCCGGAGCAGGTAAAGAGCGGCAAGGACCTCGAAACCGGCACGCACTACTTCGTGAAATCGCCAGTCTTCCCGTGGAACAAGTTCCAGGGCGTCGACACCGTCCTCAGCCCGGAAATGAAGTCCACCGGCGAAGTGATGGGCGTAGCCGATAACTTTGGCGAAGCCTTCGCCAAGGCGCAGCTTTCCGCCGGATTGCATCTACCGCTCAAAGGAACCGTCTTCCTCAGCGTCAACGACCGCGACAAACAGGCGGTTGTCGAACTGGCGCGCCTGTACGTCGAGTTGGGTTTCCGCCTCGTCGCAACCGAAGGCACCGCCAACGTGCTCGAAAAAGCAGGCATGGTCGTCGAGCGCGTTTTCAAGGTCAAGGAAGGCCGCCCGAATGTCGTCGACCTCATCAAGGGCGAGCGCATCCAGCTCATCCTCAACACGCCGCACGGCCAGGACCCATTCTTCGACGAGAAAGCGATCCGCCGCGCCGCTGTATTGCAGCGCATCCCGACAATCACAACCATCGCCGCCGCCCGCGCCGCAGCGGAAGGCATTCAGGCACTGCAAAAGCACACCACCAAGGTGAATGCGCTGCAGCATCTGCACGCGCAGCAGGAAGCCGTGAAGTAGTAGAGGAAATATTGCAATTGGTTGGTCGCCGGACAAGTTTTGAAGGGGCACGGCTTCAGCCGTGCCGAACAAGCGAAGATCGAAAGCGGCTTCAGCCGCCGAGGGGATGATCCGCCTGGCTAGATTTCGTTTTTCTCTTTCCTGTGTGCTAAGGTGGGCTTCGGGAGTCATCGCATTCGCATGAAGTGGTATGCCATCGCATTGGCAGCATCTGTTTTTCTCAGCAGCTTCGCATCGTACGCGCAAAACACGGCACCGCCGCAAGCTCACAGCTCAGCAAGGTATCGACCAGCTGAAGAACCATCAGCCGCAGCAGGCTCTGGCCACATTCCAGCAACTGCTGCAGGCAAAATCCGAACGACGTCGCCATCAATCTCTACGCGGCAGATGCAGCGCTGCAACTCTATCAGGGCCAACAGGCCGTCCAGTACGCAGAGAAGGCCCGTCAACTCGATCCCAACAACTGGAAGGTGCACACCACGCTGGTCGTAGCCTATGCTATCGCAGGCCGCACAACGGAGCGCAATGCGGAGCGTGATGTTCTGCGCAAGCTCCACGCCGACCCCAAAGCGCCGGATGCGATGAAGTCCAACGGTTTCCTACTCGACATGTTTCCCGTGAAGCAGTACCGCGTAGAAGCGATCGAATTCTTCCAGCCGCTCGGCAAATTCCACATCTATTACCGCTTCCTCATCCGCAACATGCAGGGCAAGCGCGTCTGGACGATCAACGTTGAGAGCAACGACTTCGACGAAAAATCCTGGGAGCAGGCCCATCCGCAACAGGCGGCCGACGGCGAAAGGCAATTCCAGATGGTAGGCGAAGGCGGCAACAATGCGCACATCGATCACCGCATGTTCTCAGGCAAGCCAGCCTACGATAGCGTCAAGGCCCAATTGCTGCAGATCCTCAACGCACAAACCGCGCCCTTCCCAGGCGAAACGCCGTAGCGCTGCACTCGCGTCTAAAATAGAGTCATGCTGCTGGAAGGAATCTTCGCCGCTGCCACCACGCCGTTCTATCCCGACGGCCGCCTCTACCTCAAGAAACTCGAACACAACGTGGTTCGCTATTCACGCACGCCCATCGCCGGCATCGTCATTCTCGGCTCGACAGGTGAAGGCGTCATGCTCGGCGACGAAGAGACGCGAGAAGTGCTGCGCACAGCGCGCGAATCTGCAGCACCAGAGAAAGTCCTGCTCGCCGGAGTAGGCCGCGAAAGTGCCCTCGAAACCATCAAGCTCGCGGAGTTTGCCGCCGCCCAGAACTACGACGCCGCACTCGTGCGCACGCCAAACTACTACGGCCCGCAGATGCGCCCGCTCGAAATGCTCACTTACTTCCGCACGGTGGCCGATCGCTCGCCGCTGCCGGTCGTGCTCTACACCATTCCCAAGTTCACGCACTACGATCTGGCAAGCGAACTCGTCGCCGAACTCGCCCAGCACCCAAACATCGTCGGGCTCAAGGACTCGAGCGGAAACCTCGAACGCCTCGAAAAAATCGTCGAAGCCACTCGCTCCGCGCCAAAGCGCGCAAGCGCTGTCACCAACGTCTTCACCGCATTCACCAATCGCATGCTGCTCGCGCAGCCGCTCGAAGCCTCAACCTTCGTCCCCGCCGACATCCTTGGCACGCAAGCCACGGCAATCGCCGTGCCTCCACCAAAGCCGAAAATCGTAACCCGCATCAAGGAAGTAGGCTTTCAGGTGCTGACCGGTTCGGCAGACACGCTCACACAGGCACTCGATTTCGGAGTAAGCGGAGCAGTCCTGGGATTCGCCGCCTGCGCACCCCAGGCCTGCCAGGAAATTTACACTGCGTGGAAAGACAACGATCCCAGACTCGCCGCAGACAAGCAGAAGCGCATCGCGGAAGCGTCGCGTGTCGTGGGCGGCCAGTACGGCATTCCCGGCATCAAGTACGCCTGCGAACTCAACGGCTACTACGGCGGACGTCCGCGTCTTCCGCTTCTTCCTTTGAATGGCGAAGAACAAGCACACGTCACGCGATTAATGGCAGACGTACGCCACTAGAGCAGTTACATGCACACCGCTTAATCGCGATATTTACCACTTGGTGTTGAAATCCCCCGTTGAGAGACGCAAGGGCACGATTCACCCCCTAAGCCGTCTATAATGAAGGGAGAAAGATCGCATCTTTCCCACCTTTACTCGAAGGGAACTTCGCCCAATGGCGACAGGAGATGTTGCGCTAGGCCAGCAAGCCTCTGGCGCAACAGTACACGACGCTTCCAAGCGCGTAGTCAATGACTTCAGCATCCAGGTAGCCACAGTCAACGGATCAGGATCGCAGTCCGCAAACAGCGTTCTGCTCAAGAGCATCTTTGGCATGGGAATCCCGGTCAGCGGCAAAAACCTCTTTCCATCGAACATCGCCGGCCTGCCAACCTGGTACACCATTCGCGCCAGCAAACACGGCTATGTCGCGCGCAAAAAAGAAATCGACATTCTGGTTGCAATGAATGCGGAGACGGCGAAAGAAGATATCCTCTCGCTGCCCGCAGGCGCCGTTGCGATTTATGAAGACTCGGCGAATCTCGCCCAGTATCGCAATGACATTGCCTGTTATCCCGTTCCTTTCGATAAGCTGACGGCCGCCGTCTGCCCGGAAGCGCGCCTGCGCAAGCTGGTCAAGAACATGATTTACGTCGGCGTTGTCGCGCAGCTTCTGTCGTTTGACATGACCGCCGTCGAAGCCGCGCTGCGCCGCCAGTTCGCAAAGAAGCAGAAAGCCGCCGACCTCAACTGGGCCGCCGTGCAGGCAGGATACAACTACGCTGCCGAATCGCTGACCAAGCACGATCCCTACGTCCTCGAACGCATGCACGCGACCGAAGGCAAAATCATCATCGACGGCAACGCCGCCGCTGCGCTGGGCGCCATGTTCGCTGGCGTAACGGTCGTGACGTGGTATCCGATCACGCCGTCGTCATCGGTTGTTGAACAGCTCATCGACTACTTGAAGAAATACCGCGTCGAGCCAGACGGCAAAGCAACCTTCGCCGTTGTCCAGGCAGAAGACGAACTCGCCGCCGTCGGCATGGTCCTCGGCGCTGGCTGGTCCGGTGCGCGCTCCATGACGGCGACCTCCGGCCCCGGCATCTCGCTCATGGCCGAGTTCGCTGGCCTCGGCTACTTCGCCGAACTCCCCGGAGTCATCTTCGACATTCAGCGCGTCGGCCCCTCTACCGGACTGCCGACACGCACCGCGCAGGCCGACCTGCTCTCCATCGCCTACCTCTCGCACGGCGACACCAAGCACGTCATGCTGATCCCCGGCAGCGTGAAGGAGTGCTTCGAGTTCGGCGTCGCTGCCTTCGATCTCGCAGAACGCTTGCAGACGCCGGTCTTCGTTCTCAGCGACCTCGATCTCGGCATGAACAACTGGATGTCCGAGCCCTTCGATTATCCCGAGAAGCCCATCGATCGCGGCAAGGTTCTGACCGCCGAAGATCTGAAGCGCCTCGGCGAGTTCGGCCGCTACAAGGACGTGGACGGCGACGCGCATCCCGTACCGCACGCTCCCCGGCACGGACCACCCCAAGGCCGCCTACTTCACCCGCGGCAGCGGACACAACGAAAAGGCACTCTACACCGAGCGTCCGGAAGACTACCAGAACCTGATGGAGCGTCTGAACCGCAAGTTCGAAACCGCGCGCACGCTCGTCCCGCATCCCATCGTCGTGCAGACAGGCAAGTCGAAGGTCGGCATCATCGCCTTCGGCACCTCTGACTTCGCCGTGCTCGAAAGCCGCGACCAGCTCAAGAAGGAATACGGCGTCGAGACCGACTATCTCCGCATCCGCGCCTTCCCCTTCACCAGCGAAGTGCACGAGTTCATCGCTGCTCACGATCGTGTTTATATCGTCGAGCAGAACCGCGACGCGCAGATGCTGAGCCTGCTCAAGCTCGATCTGCCCGCGGAAGACATCGTGAAGCTGCGCTCCATCCGCCACTTCAACGGGCTTGCCGATCGACGCCCGCTCCGTCACCGACGAGTTCGTGCTGCAGGAGGGAATCATCTAATGGCAACAACGACAGCAACTCCCACGCCCGCGCCGAAGGTGAACCGCCTCGGGCTCCCGATCCTCGAATATCGCGGCGGCAAGACCACGCTCTGCGCCGGCTGCGGCCACAACGCCATCTCCGAGCGCATCATCGACGCGCTCTACGAAATGGGCATCCAGCCCGAGCGCGTCATGAAGCTTTCCGGCATCGGCTGCTCCTCCAAGAGCCCGGCCTACTTCCTGTCGCGCGCGCACAGCTTCAACAGCGTCCACGGACGCATGCCCTCAGTCGCCACCGGCGC
This sequence comes from uncultured Acidobacteriaceae bacterium, assembly GCA_963833015.1. Classification (GTDB taxonomy): domain Bacteria; phylum Acidobacteriota; class Terriglobia; order Terriglobales; family Acidobacteriaceae; genus Alloacidobacterium. Next base: position 16,970 of record CAWHWJ010000011.1, read on the forward strand.
GCTGCTCGGCAACAAGACGATGACCGCGCTCGGCGTCTCCGGCGACGGCGACACCGCCTCGATCGGCATCGGCCAGTTCGTCCATCTCATGCGCCGCAACCTGCCGCTCATCTACATCATCGAAGACAACGGCGTCTACGGCCTCACCAAGGGCCAGTTCTCGGCAACCGCCGATATCGGCTCGAAGCTCAAGACCGGCGTCATCAACGACCTTCCGGCCATTGACACCTGCACGCTCGCCATCCAGCTCGGCGCAACCTTCGTCGGTCGCTCCTTCTCCGGCGACAAGAAGCAGCTCCTCGCCATGCTGAAGGCGGCGCTCGCGCATAAGGGCACGGTGATGCTCGACGTCATTTCGCCCTGCGTCACCTTCAACGATCACGAAGGCTCGACCAAGAGCTACAAGTACATGCAGGAGCACGAAGAGGCCATCACTGAAGTCGGCTTCGTGCCGCACTTCGAAGACATTGCCATCGACTACGAAGAGGGCTCAACCTACGACGTGAACATGCACGACGGCTCGCACCTGCGCCTGCGCAAGCTGCACGAAGACTACAATCCCACCGACCGCATCTCCGCCGTCAAAGCTCTGATGGAAGCGCACGAAAAGGGAGAAGTCCTCACCGGCATCTTCTACATCGACACCCAGAAGCCTAGCTTTACCGACCTGCTCAATCTGGTCGATGAGCCACTGGCGAGCCTGCCGCAGGAGCGCACACGCCCCTCGAAGCAAGTGCTCGATGAGATCATGACAAGGTTGAAGTAGCACTTTAACAAGCAGCAGAAAGCCCCGCATAAAGCGGGACTTTTCTATGTTTGTACTCATTCAATAAAGTTAGAAATGAGTCGTCATTTTGAGGAGCAACGCGACTAAGAATCTCAGCGATGCTGGCATGGAGCATTCTTCAAGTTGTACCTCCCGCGAGCTCACTGCACAGCCGGCAACTGCCCCGAAATTGTCTCCGCGTCCGCGCTGCACACCGGATGCCCCCATCCAGTTTTGCTCACGCCGATAGCAAACCTCGGTTGCGTCGTAATGTCATACACAATGTTATCCGGACGGCTCGTATCCGGTCCCACACCCGCCGGAACAAAATCCAAATTAAGATAGTGCCGTGTCCGCCACGAAATATTGTGATCGGCGCACGAAGAGTCACCGCTGACGCCAACTGCGCCGACAAGCTGTTTCGACGAGTTGTATAAAGCCAGCCCGCCGCCAAAGACATTCACGCCGCCAATCTTGAACCCAACCATTGGGTCATTCGACTGCCCATAGTTGGCGGAGTTCCCGCCATAAGCCACGCCCGTGTCTACAGGATTACTGTGCTGCAGCCCATAGAGGCTCCCGCCCGGCTGCGTCGCGCTATAGAGATCGGCCGTTGAAAGCGCCAACCCCGGCAGGCTGAAAGCATTCGCCGTATTCGCCTTCTGCGCTGAGATCGCCCGGCTTCCCGGCCACTGGTCGCCTCGGTTGCCGCCGGTAAAAGCAACAGCGCAAACCACGCCGTCACGATTGACAACTGTCGCCCACATGTTGAGGCCGAAGCCGCCGTTTGACTGTGCCTGCGCTTTTACAAGGGCAGCATGCAGTGCATTGTGCGAGGGAAGCTGGCTGCAGGCCGAACTTGTGCCGTCGTTCCCTGCGTATGCAATCGTTGTCTGGCAGCCGAACAGAATCACCGTCAGCGCCACAAGGGTTTTCAATCCGCTTCTTTTCATAGCGGTCTTTCCTTTCTCTCGGAAAAATTTAGCGGAGCAGAAACAGGTGGGCCCAACTTGCGCCGAAACACTATCACACAGCAGTAGTCATGTCACGGCCACATCTTCGTGTCATCGAACAAGACGGATGAGATTTCACATCAATCGCCGCTCATCACGATGGGACTCGTGGCAGGAGCAGACCGTCTATTCCATCTGCAGGAAAAGGGAATTAGCTATTCCCGTAAACAGGCAACGCTGCGCCATGCACCACAGTGGCGTCGTCGCTGCACAGGAAAAGAATGACTCGGGCAATCTCCTCCGGCTTCGGCCACTTGCTGAAGTCAGCATCCGCCATCGCCGCGCGGTTCGCCTTTGTATCGATAATGCTGGGCAGAATCGAATTCACGCGAACGCCCGTGCCCTTCAGATCAGCCGCGAGCGAATCCATCATCGCCACCGCCGCCGCCTTTGAGGCTGCATACGCCGAAGCGCCGGCCGCGTGATCCACCGCAGCCTTCGCCGCAACATTAACGATAGCCCCATGCTCTTGCTTCAGCATCGCCGGCACAACCGCGCGCGCCAGCGCAAAGCCCGACCGCAGGTTCAGGTGCAGCATTCGCGTGAAGATCTTCGTGTCCATCTCCCACAGCTTCAAACCGCCAGCATAGCCGCCGACAGTATTCACCAGCACATCGAGCCTTCCATGCTTCGCTATGAGACCATCGACGAATGTGCTGGTCGCAGCTTCATCGGTCACATCGACGCTCTGCCCCTCAAGTCGCGTCACATTCTCAGCCGCAGCAGCCTTCAGATCAGCAAATTCCCGCTCATCAAAATAGGGAACAGCCACGCTCGCGCCTTCTGCAAGAAAGGCCAGTGAAACCGCGCGCCCAAGTCCACCAGTACCGCCGCTGACCAACGCCACTTTACCCGAAAATCTCTGATCCACAGTCGCCTCCACAAAGCCGCTAACGTGATCCATCTCGTGCTTCCAATGTAGCGTGTCGATGACGGATTGTCTGTTGGCAGCCAGAGTGGAGAAGTTGGACTCAGAATCCCTTGCGGATAAAAAACTCGCCAAATAGATTCAGCAAGCCATCGGCTGCAAAATTGAATCCGATGGTCTTCGCCAGAACGCGGTTGCTCTCAAGCTCATGCACGCCCAGCGTTGGGTAGTAAAGCTCCTTCGCCATGAACGCCGCACTCACGGTCCCGGCAAGCAACGGAATATTGACCATCTTCCGCCCCGAATCCGTCCGCCCCATCACAATGCTCGAAAAAGCATTCCCCATCCGCGACCCTGCGGAGTGCCCCGGCCCAAGCGGAATGTAACGCGGATCCATGCCAACCGCCACCGGCAGCGCAAAATTCGCAAGAAACTGCTGCGTCTCCGATTCGCTGAATCCGCCAATCAGCCGCCGCTCATGGTAGCGAACATCGTCTTCCAGATTGTCGCGCCACGCCTGAATGTCTTTGCCGTACTGCACAAAGATCGCGTCAAACTCAAGCGCCTGTTCTTCGGTCGTAATGACGGGCACAGCAGGCTGCTCCGGCTGGTCCGGAATATCAGGAATCCCCGCCATCAGCGCCCCTTGAATGAAGTTGCGCAGTCCATACGTGCTGCGCGCCCAATAGAAGAACTTTCCGCCAGCCGAAACGGATAGTACGAATCCTGTGTGGCCGCGCCGTTCGCGTCCAGCATTTCAATGTCTGGCTTGATCGCCGACCGAACCAATTCGCGCCCGACGTTGGTCGCCAGATCTCCCGCAAGGCTGTAACCGATATAGCGCCGCACAAACTGCCCCGTCTCCAGCTGCGGAACGTCGAACTCCTTGGCATAGACATCCTTGCCGATAAACGCCGCAGCGACCGTGCCGCCCAGCTTCGAGTAATTCGGAACCAGATGGCCGCTGTCGCTCCGCGTAACGGCGATAGCGCTCACCGCATGCCATATCCGCTCGCTGAAAGTCCCATCAATGTAGGCCGGAACATAGCGAGGGTCCTGGTGCAGAGCAACCGGAAGGGCAAAATTGCTCAGCAGCTGCCGCGTCTCCGCCGTAGCCAGGCCGACTCCAAAGCGCCGTCCACGGTAGCGCAGTTCATCCTCGCTCGTCCACCGCCACGCATCCATCGCGTCACCATAAGCGTCCATGGCGTCGGCATAGTTCTGGACGCCATCAATGGTGATCGTCGCAGGCGGCTGCGGCTGCGAAGGCGCCGAAGGAAGATTCGGAATCCCGGCCAGAAATCCCGCTTCGAGAAAATTGCGGAAGGAAACCGTGCTCCGCAGATACCAGTCCAGCTTCATGCCCCACGTCAACGTGGTGACAGGCATAGTCGGCCGGTACGATTTCGGAGCATCCGGGCTGTTCGCAGAAGCCGAAGTCACAACCCCAGCGCCCGGTTCCGCAAAATGAGCAGAAGGTGCTGAGGGAAGATTGTCATCCACTATCTGTGCCGACTGGCAGCGAGCCCGGTCGTATGCACAGAGCAGGACGACGAGCAGCAGTATGCGTTTCATCCTTAATGGGTCCCTTTTAAGTTTCTAGGGGAATAATCGGCGAGCTAGTGAGGGTAGACTAGCCAGAAAGCGCCATAACCGCAAGAAGAAAGTTACCTTTGCGCGTTACTTTAGTGTTAATTGTGGAGCTAATGAAGATGATTGTTTGTGTCGAGAAAAATCTACATCTCGGGGGAACGACTAATGTGACGTCTGCTGGGGCTGTACGCACTGAGGCTCGGTTTCATCGTGCAGAATAGTTCTCCGGATGGCCCAGGATGATCATGTTTCGCCGTGCAATCTCTTTACCGTAAGGCGTGCCATCCACCTCCGCGCGTGGCAGGTAACCCACCTTCAGGGAGTCACATGGGGCGACATACAGCATCGCATCCGCCTCATCAGCAAGTCGTTAGTGGCGTGGCAGCGGCAAGACCGCCCGTGAGTCACCGGTTGCGCAGGCAGCTCACCTACCCAGTTGCCGGAAAGTGGCACAATGGCAGGCACCCGCCAGGAGTCAAAGCGCTTGTCCACATCGCCGTAGTGATTGACTACATTCGTTCCAAACACAACAAGATAAGGGTTCGCACCGGCAGCACGAAGCTCGCGTTCAATATAGCTCGGGGCAAGTTTGGCTGGGTCTACCGGCGGCACGGCGCGACGCTGCTGGATCAGGATTTCATCCTGCAGCGCCTGATCATGCCCGCGAAGAAAATGCCATGCGCCCATAATCAGCAATGCATGGTGGTGCTTCGCCAGAACCTCATTCTTCACAACCCGCGCGTACCATTGCTCTCGCTCATTCACATAGGGTTCAAGGTCGCTGTGGTTCCTGATCTTGTCCCAATCGGCAGCAGGAGAACCCAGCACAAGGCGAAACTGATGCTCGCCCTGATGGCTCAGGTTCGCCTCGCGCACGGCTTTATAAAACTGCTCGTACACTGGCTGTACCGGGACGACAGACAACACCATATTGCGCCAGGCTTTCTGCACTTCTTCGATCGGGACATTCTCGCCCGCGATATAGCGATCTACCGTTTTCTCGTAAAGCGAGTTGCCAAATTCAACTACGATGTCGTCTACGCGATCGGCAAATTTCGGATTGCTCACAAGCTTGCATAGCCAGTCATACTCCTGTTCGCTACCGTGGACCTCGCCGAACATCACGATGTCATGGGTATCAAACAACTTGATCATCGCGCTCGTGGCATCCTGTGGTTTTGGTGGATGTGCCAGCGTCTGACGCGATATCAAGAGCGGCTTCAGCTGTTTACCGTTTGCCTTGTCACTGGTTGCGTTGTTTGCACCATCAGTGGAGTTTCCTGACGCAGCCGTCTCTTCGTCAGCGTTGGCCTGCTGTCCCTGTGCAGAAGGCGCCGCCTCATTTTGAGGTGGAATTTGCGCAATCGAGACGCGCATCGGCCCGCGGTCTCCAATCTGGTTGAACAAAATCAGAAATAAACTCAATGTCGCCACAGCCAGTACGCCGCCGAGGAGTAACGCTCCGGAACGTAGCGGTTCCTCTTCCAGAACCTGAAATGAAGGAACGCCTTCGGCGCGATGCAGCGTCGAAGCAGCTACAAGTCCAGGTCGGGCGCGGCGATGTTCGCGGGGAAGAGCGATCGCCAAGTCAAATAGCAGGTCGAGCCATAACCGCAATCGCGGGAAGAAGCCTCTTTCATCGCGAAAACGGTCGCGAAACAATAACAGAGCCTCATCGCCATATGTTTTCTGAAAATGCGAGGGGAAGAAGCGCAATAACCAGGCGTAGGTTTTCTCAGACATATTCCCCCTTAAAAATCTGCTTGGCGCGCGCCACCCGCAACAAGTCGGCCAGCCTCTCGGCTTCGGAATGTGCCAGTTTGCGTCCCGCAGACGTCAGCCGGTAGTAGCGACGACGCTCATGACCAGGTCCCGCGCCCTCAGGAGGGGCAACTTCTTCGATGAGCTTCTCTTCAAGCAGAGACTGAATGGAGTTGTAGAGCGTCCCAGGTCCCAGCCGCATGCGACCGCCTGTCTGTTCTTCAACCTGCCGCATAATCGCGTACCCGTGAAGGTTTTCATCCGCTAAGGAGAGAAGAATCTGAAACGCAGCCGACGGCAGGGGATTGAGTTTTCGTTTAGGCATATTTAATCGATAATCAATATATCGATCATCGACTGTAGATCAACTCGATCCTATTTTCAACATCGTTTGTTGCCACTTTTTGTGCTGTCAAATCGGAGCTCGTTCAACTGAGGTAATGAAGTGAATTCCATCTACGCGGAGGTTGTGCAGGCGTGAATCGTTTGTCAGGAAAAGATCGGTGCCTACTGTTGCTGCACAAGCGAGTTGAATGGCGTCAGGCGGTCGAATACTTTTTTGATGCGTTGCTCGCAGCTTCGCAAATTGCCGCGCCGCCTCTAGGTCAAAAGTGATTAAGGTAGCGTTTGACTGAACAGCCTCTTCGTAGCGCCGACAACGATCCGAATCCCCCATGCTCAGAGGCTGTGCTGTGATCTCGCCAACAGTCAAAGTGGAGGTGAGCAATTCATCTCCGCGTTCTTCCATTTTCTTAAGTAAAAGAGCCACCTGCTTAGAAAGGTGGCCATAGTCTTCAAACAGATAAATGAATAGGTTTGTGTCCCAAAAGATACGGCTCATTCCCAGCCCTCGCGCAGCCGGTTGACATACTCATCCGCATGTTCGTTGGCCCACAGATCACGCCCAGAGCCACGAAGAGCTAGCAGTGCATCGAACCTGCCTTTCTTGTTTGATTGAGACTTGCTCCATTCCTCGTACCATTGCAATAGAGGCCGATACTTCTCGGGCAGTTCTTCTTTGATTGGAATTGTCTTTGCCCCTTCGCGCTTGCGGTCGTACACATCACCTGGCATGAATAGCCTGCGATAACGAGGGCGCGTCTCAAGAAGCATGCGATAGCGCCCAGGATTAGGTGGCTTGTTTGCCACGCAGTGCATCTGCGCATGGATATAGACGCCGGGACGAAGGTCTTCTGAGGGATGTTCGCGCTTCGCACGCTCCACAATTTCCTCTACCGTGAAATCGGTTTGGCCTGGGTGTTCGCTATGCAGCAAAGCCGTGGCCACCCAGACTTCATCGGCAACTTTAAGCGCATTTTCTGTAGAGGTAGTGGTCATGCAATTCGTCTCCCGTCAAGGTTTTGTTTGGGGCTTGGTTTTGTCTGAAGAGTTAGCCAGTGAAAGATACTGATTACATAAGTCGTGTTTACATTGAAATCCCTCAACTTATACCTAGGAATCTTCCTATCGACATAGTCATCCCAGTACGGAAAGATTGCCTCAAAATCGCGGCGAGGCACAAACCGCAGACCTTCTGCCGTTCGTACCCCGATTCCATTCCAGTAGTCAGATGTCACAGCAAAGTGGCCCTTCGCGCGTCCAGCGACGCTCCAGTGATATAGCTCTGGCCTCGGCGTAAGCAGGCTGCAGATCATACTCCATGTCGAGTCAAAAGAGTCCAATCCCATAGTCGATTTCACCTCCTTGATATTAAAGTGCAATCGCGATGTATACTTGGACGCAGTAAATTTACATCGGGTTGCAGAAAAATAGCAAGTAAAACAAAAAAGCCCCCGCTTTCGCGAGGGCTTTTTTGTGCGCCGTAAGGCGCGTGTGCCTCGACGGCTAGTCCTAGTACATGCCTTCCATACCGCCGCCGTGGCCGCCTGCCGGAGCAGCAGCCTTCGGCTCCGGAATCTCGGAGACCATGGCTTCGGTGGTCAGCATCAAGCCGGCGATGGAAGCCGCATTCTGCAGAGCAGTGCGGGTCACCTTCGTCGGGTCGATGACGCCAGCCTTCACCAGGTCCTCGTACTCGTTGGTTGAGGCGTTGTAACCGTAGTTAGAGTCCTTGTTCTCGAGGATCTTGCCCACAACCACAGCACCTTCTTCGCCGGCGTTGCCGACGATCTGGCGCAGAGGCTCTTCGAGGGCGCGGCGAACGATCTGTGCGCCGACCTTCTCATCACCGTGCAGGGTCTTGATCAGCTCTTCCACATCCTTCGCGGAGCGAACCAGGGCCACACCGCCGCCCGGGACAATGCCTTCCTCAACTGCGGCGCGGGTCGCGTGCATTGCATCTTCCACGCGAGCCTTCTTCTCCTTCATCTCGGTTTCGGTAGCTGCACCGACCTTGATGACGGCGACGCCGCCAACCAGCTTCGCAAGGCGCTCCTGGAGCTTCTCACGATCGTAGTCAGAGGTGGTCTTCTCAACCTGGCTGCGAATTTCCTTCACGCGGCCTTCGATCGCCTTGGACTGGCCACGGCCTTCAACGATCGTGGTGTTGTCCTTGTCGATGGTGACGCGCTTCGCCTTGCCCAGGTCTTCGATCTTCAGGTTCTCAAGCTTCAGGCCGAGATCCTCAGTGATGGCGTTGCCACCCGTCAGGATCGCGATATCGCCCAGCATTGCCTTGCGGCGGTCGCCAAAGCCAGGAGCCTTCACAGCAGCCACGTTCAGCGTGCCGCGCAGCTTGTTGACCACGAGGGTCGCCAGCGCTTCGCCGTCCACGTCTTCCGCGATGATCACGAGCGGCTTGCCGCTGCGTGCAACCTGCTCCAACAGGGGCAGCAGGTCCTTCATCGAGCTGATCTTCTTCTCGTAGATCAGGATGTACGGATCTTCGAGCGCCGCTTCCATGCGGTCCGGATCGGTCACGAAGTAGGGGCTCAGGTAGCCGCGGTCAAACTGCATGCCTTCGACCACTTCGAGCTGGGTCTCCAGAGTCTTCGACTCTTCAACCGTGATGACGCCGTCCTTGCCAACCTTCTTCATCGCCTCGGCAATGATGTTGCCGATGGTCGAGTCAGAGTTGGCCGAGATGGTGCCGACCTGGGCAATCATGTCGCCCGAGACCGGCTTCGACAGCTTCGAGAGAGCGCCGCCAGTAACGACACCGTTCTCATCGCGCTTGCCGTTGATCACTTCAACTGCCTTGTCGATGCCGCGCTTCAGCGCCATCGGGTTTGCGCCGGCAGCAACCGTCTTCACGCCCTCGCGATAGATCGCCTGGGCAAGAACAGTCGCCGTGGTCGTGCCGTCACCGGCGACGTCCGAGGTCTTCGACGCAACTTCACGCACCATCTGTGCGCCCATGTTTTCGAGCGCGTTGCTCAGCTCGATTTCCTTGGCTACAGTTACGCCGTCTTTGGTGATCGTCGGCGAACCAAACTTCTTCTCGATGACGACGTTGCGGCCCTTGGGACCGAGCGTCACCTTTACAGCGTCAGCCAGAGTGTTCACGCCGCGCAGAATCGCCTGGCGGGAATCCTCTCCATGCAGAATTTGCTTTGCCATTTCTCAATTCTCCTTACATCGCGGAGCCGATGCCCCACATGTATACCTAAAAGTTGTGCGCCGCAGGCGGTGTGCCTGGACGGCCAGTCCTACTTCTTGAGGATGCCGAGGACTTCTTCCTCACGCATGATGAGGAACTCTTCGCCATCGATCTTGATCTCGGTGCCGGAATACTTGCCGAAGAGGATGCGGTCGCCGGACTTCACATCGAGCGGGAAGACCTTGCCTTCGTCGTTCGACTTGCCTTTGCCCACGGCGATCACTTCGCCTTCCTGCGGCTTCTCTTTTGCTGTGTCGGGAATGATGATTCCGCCACGAACGGTCTCGCCCTCGTCTACGCGACGGACCAGGATGCGGTCGTGCAGCGGAGTAAAGGTAGTGGCTACAGTTGCAGTTGCCATTGCGGTGCTTCTCCTTCGCGCGAGGGGTCTGCCTCGCGGTATTGAATGCTGAATTTAGGAATTCTTACTGCAAGCGAGGAGCGTCCATGCAACCGGGAGGCTGTTCGCAGCCTTTAGCACTTCCACTCTTCGACTGCTAATGTAGGTGAATTGCCAGACGATTGTCAAGTCACCACAAGAGGAATATGAGCGAATCACACTCAATATATTGCAGTAGTGTTAAATAAAGGTTATCTTTGGCCGCCTCGCGAGCGTCCAATAGTTGTGCAGACGGGTATTTAGGACCTAAATCGATTTAAAAATGGTGGTTTTATAGCATATTTCGTTTCGCTATACCCTCATTTTTCTATTGATTTATGGAGAAAAAATACCTAAAATAAGAGAGTTTGTGACTTCCCGGCGGATCTGTTGGTAGCTTACTTTCCCTGTTTTCCGCCGGAGCATCTGCACCGTCACCTTACTTGCTAGGGGTAAATCAAAAAATGGCAAAACGTCGTGGTAATCCAAATTGGGGCAAGCCGGAGCCTATCGGACCGGTCGTGCCCACTGTCACTTCCTTCGAACAGGTCGTCAAGGAATATAAGCTCACTCCGGATCAATATATCCGCTCGACTCGCCTGCGCGAATGGGCCCGCCGTAACCGCAACTCGAAGTACATCCCCGAGGGGCTGCTGGAAGCATGGGGCTTCGAGATCGAGTCTACCCTGTAAGGTCTGAATTCAAAGAGTTAAGTCACTCCGAAACGCCGCCCGGCAAGGGCGGCGTTTCTGCATTCAGGGCGAATAATTTTTGTCTGGTTGTCTGAATAGCCATTTCCCGCGCGTCATGGTAGTAGCAAGACCTTAAAATCCACGACGGAGGATTCCCAATGCAATATCTCTTACTTCTTTATGCCAACGAATCCGGCTGGGACAAAATGACCCAGGCCGAGCAGCAGGCCGGTTATGCAGCCTACATGTCCTATACGAAAGCGCTTCAGGAAGCCGGCGCGCTCAAGGGCAGCAATCGCCTGCGGCCCATTTCCACCGCAACCACGGTAACCGCCACGAACGGCAAATCGCAGGTGCTCGACGGCCCCTACGCAGATACGAAAGAGCAGCTGGGAGGCTACTACCTCATTGATGTGCCCGATCTCGACGCGGCGCTCTCCTGGGCTGCTCGCTGCCCCGGTTCAGGCCACGGCACCGTCGAGGTGCGCCCGGTCTGGGAGATGTCGGCTCCCCAGTAAAGCCATTCCCCGTTCACCCATTCTCAGGAGATTGTCATGCCAGCCACACAGTCTGAGGTCCAAGCCCTGTTGACCGGTCTCGGTTTCGGCGAGTCGCCGCGCTGGCACCAGGGCCGTCTGTGGTTTTCCAACTGGGGCGCGCAGGAAATTGTTGCCGTCGACCTCAACGGCAACAGCGAGGTTGTTGTCCGCGTGCCCACAACCATCCCCTTCTGCATCGACTGGCTGCCCGATGGCCGCTTGCTCGTCGTCTCCGGCCGCGAAGGGCTCCTTTTACGCCAGGAGTCCGACGGGGCCCTCGTGACACACGCTGATCTCACCCGCCTCTCAACCCAGGGCTGGAATGAGATCGTCGTCGATGGCCGCGGCAAACGTCTACGTCAACGGCGGCCCCGGCATCATCGCACTCGTCGCCCCCGATGGTACAGCCCGACAGGTGGCAGACGGTATCGCCTTCCCCAACGGCATGGCTATCACCCCCGACAACAAGACGCTGATCATCGCCGAGTCCCACGGCAAGAAGCTCACGGCTTTCGACATCCCGGCAGGCGGAAGCCTCTCAAACCGCCACCTCTGGGCCGATCTGGGAGACGGCTGCCCCGACGGCATTTGCATCGACGCCGAAGGCGCCGTCTGGTACGGTGACGTGCCCAACAAGCGCTGCGTCCGCGTCCGCGAAGGTGGCGAAGTCCTGCAGACAGTCAACCTCGATCTTGGCTGCTTCGCGTGCATGCTCGGAGGCGCAGACAAAACAACTCTGTTTATGATGGCCGCCGAATGGCATGGTTTTGACAAGATGGCTGACGGGTTAGGAACCGGCCACATATTCACCACCAGCGCGACTGCACCCGGCGTCGGATGGCCGTGATTTTCTTATCCTTGCCGTGCAAATCGCCGACAATCGAACGTCATTGTGGTGAAGGAACATCCCGTCATAACCCACAAAGGAGAGACCTTAAAGTGCAATACATCCTGATGGACTACGTGCAGGAAGCAGGCTGGATCAAACTGACAAGGGCCGAGCAGGAACAATGGCTGGGAGCTTATCGGGGATACATGGAGGCCATGAAGAACGCAGGCATCCTGCAGAGCAGCACCGGGCTGTATCCTACCGCGTCGGCTGCGACTGTACGCGTCGCGAATGACAGGCCTCAGGTGCTCGACGGTCCTTATGCCGATTCGAAAGAGCAACTGGGAGGTTTCCACTTTATCGAAGTTCCCGATCTGGATGCCGCAATAGCGTGGGCAGTCCGCTCACCAACTGCTCTGCACGGTGTCGTCGAGGTACGTCCAGTCATGGAAGGCACCATGCTGACCCGTGACATGAGCGAGTTCCTCAACCCCGCCTGAGAAATCGGGACGTCTTTGCTACCCCAAAACAAACAAGGACAAGAACCATGCGAAAACTCATCGCTTTCAATCATGTAAGTGTAGACGGCTACTTCGTCAGCGCCGACGGCGACTACCGCTGGGCACAGAAGGGAAATGACGACCCCGAATTTACCGCCTTCGTTGCCGGCAATGCCAGTGGCGGCGGCGAACTCATGCTCGGCAGAATCACGTATCAGCTCATGGCCAGCTTCTGGCCCACGCCTATCGCTGACCAGCACGCTCCCACGGTGGCCCCAGCCATGAACGCTATGCGGAAAATCGTCTTTTCCAGAACGCTCGACGAGGCGACGTGGAACAATACGAAGCTGATCAAGGGCGACCTCGTGTCGGAAGTCAGAAAACTCAAAGAAGAGACAGGCCCGGGCATGGCGATTCTCGGAAGCGGCAGCATCGTGGCGCAACTTGCCGCCGCGAACCTCATCGACGAGTATCAGATGGTGCTCGATCCCGTCGCTCTCGGCAAAGGACGCTCCATGTTTGACGGCATCCCGAAGACGCTCGGTCTCAAGCTTGCTCAATCGCGGGTCTTCAAGAACGGGAAAATCTATCTGTGCTACGAGCCCGAGGCGTGAACGACGAACACGGAACGGAAGGCGATGCGCAGGCGCGCAGCACGGCGGAAACCGTGGCGCGCCGTAGCTACGGCAAACTCGTCGCCTTTCTCTCCGCACGCACGCGGGATGTGGCTTCTGCCGAAGACGCGCTCTCTGAAGCATTTGCATCGGCGCTGGCAGACTGGCCGCGAAATGGCTGCCCATCCAATCCTGAAGCGTGGTTGCTGACCGTGGCGCGACGCAAGCTCATCGACGCAATCCGCCGCCAGCACAACACCGAGGCCGCGTCAGAGGAACTCGAAGCCATGGCAGAAGTCCTTGCCTCGCCCGACTCCGAGCGCCATGCGCAGATTCCCGATCGCCGCCTCGCCCTGATGTTCGCCTGCGCGCACCCAGCCATCGAAGCCGGCATCCGCACGCCGCTCATGCTGCAGGTCGTTCTCGGACTCGACGCGGCAACCATCGCCTCAGCCTTCCTCATGTCCCCGGCAACCATGGGCCAGCGTCTGGTCCGCGCAAAAAACAAGATCAGGCAGGCCGGCATCCCCTTTCGCATCCCCGACCGCGAAGACCTCTCCCGCGATCATTCCGGGCGTCTCGAAACCGTGCTCGACGCCATTTACGCCGCATTCGCCGAAGGCTGGCTCGATGCCGTCGGCACAGACGCCGCGCGCCGCGACCTCGCCGAAGAAGCGATCTACCTCTGCCGCCTAGTCACGCAATTACTGCCCTCCGAACCGGAAGCACTCGGCCTCCTCGCCCTCATGCTGTATGCCGAAGCCCGTCGCCCGGCGCGGCGCAGCGCCGACGGCGAATACGTCCCCTTTGCCGAGCAGGATGCGGCACTCTGGCAATGGCAAATGATCGAAGAAGCCGAGGAGTTGCTCCAGCGTGCCTGCGCGTTGCGATCCATAGGTCGCTATCAGCTCGAAGGCGCGCTGCAGTCAGCGCACGTCACTCGCCATCGCACCGGCATCCCTAACTGGGAAGATGTCGTGCGGCTCTACGACGCCCTCTCCGCGCTCACTGACTCTCCGGTAATCGCCATCAATCGGGCTTTAGCAATCGCTGAACTGGAGGGAGCAGAAGCAGCCCTCGAAGCCATGAAAGAAGCCGCGTCCGATAAACGCCTGTCGGAGTATCAACCCTACTGGGCAGCACGCGCCGAGTTGTTATCGCGAACTGGCGCACACGAAGAAGCCCGTCACGCCTACGAAATCGCCATCGGTCTTGAGAGCGATCCCGCCATCCGGCGTTTTCTCGCGCGCAGGCAGGCGGCACGGTCATCCTGACCGGGAATTCTTTTCGAGACAAATTCGCCGGCGAGTTGACTTTCCTGACAAATCAGTCGTCTCCTTAGGAAGAGGCGAAGAGCCGATGAGAGTAATCGCTAGTATCGCATTCACTCTCGTATCCGTGCTTGCATGCAACACGTGGGCGTTGCAGAACGCTCCGCCTGCTCCAGAGCGAGTTCCTTATAATGCCGCGCAGCCTTCCGGCCAACCACATGGCAACACGAAAGTAGCTATCGCCTGGTTGAGTGAAGTGTCGGGTGAAGTAGAGCTTGCGAGCGCCTTTGACCAGGAGTTTCAACGGCCTTTGAATCACACCGCCATTGTGCAGGGAAACATCATTCGAACCGGCATGGGCAGGGCTGAAGTGGAGCTTGAAGACCAAAGCACGATCCGTGTTGGTCCTTACTCAGTAATTGCATTTTCGCGCCTCGAGTTGCTTCCTTCCGGTACCAAGGTGTCCGCTGTACGAGGTTTGCGGGGAACCATTTACATCAGCCTCATGCCCAACTACATCGTCGACACCAGAGGCAACGACTTCGAACTCAAGTTTGGCCAGCAACGAGTGTCTTTACGTCCTTCCGGCCACGTCAGACTGGAAATGGACCGCACAGAAGCACGGCTTGCGATGCTCGAAGGTAAAGGCCAGGTTGACGGACCGTTCGGCTCAATGGAACTGGCCAGGAAGAGAACCTTCACCTTCAATCTTGCTGAGCAATCTCAGCCTGACATCGTGAAGAAAGTGGCTTCCAACCCGATGGATAAATGGGACAGGTGGGCGGTCGCTTACCATCGGCACGATAGCACCGCATTTTCCCGTGGGCTTTTCAAGGTGCCATAAACCTTGTGGCGGGAACAGACTCAATTGGCAGACAATAGATGCATGGCTGCCAAAGCTCCATTTACCGACGTCCCCGGCGCACTCGAAGATTTCAAAGCAGGACGCATGATCGTCGTCGTTGACGACGAAGACCGCGAGAACGAAGGCGACCTCACTCTCGCCGCCGAGTTCGTCACGCCCGAAGCCATTAATTTCATGGCGAAGCACGGACGCGGCCTCATCTGCCTCACGCTGACCGAGGAACGCGCCGACTATCTCCGCCTCGGCCCCATGACGCAGCAGAACTCCTCGCGCTTCGGCACCGCATTTACCGAGACCATCGAAGCCCGCGAAGGCGTCACCACAGGAATCTCGGCTCATGACCGCGCCCACACCATCAAGGTAGCCATCGACCCAACTTCAACCGCAAACGACCTCGCGCGTCCAGGACACATCTTCCCGCTCCGCGCTCGCAAAGGCGGTGTCCTCGTCCGCGCCGGACAGACCGAAGCCTCAGTCGATCTCGCCCGCATGTCCGGACTCATCCCCGCCGGTGTCATCTGCGAAATCATGAAGGACGACGGCACCATGGCCCGCGTCCCCGACCTCATCGAGTTCTGCAACCAGCACGGCATGAAGATGCTCACGGTAGCCGAACTCATCCGCTACCGCCTGCAGAACGAACGCTACATCGTCCGCGTCGCCGAGAGCGAAATGCCGACACCTTACGGCGACTTCCGCATGATCGCCTACGAGAGCGAAGTGAACGGAGGCGAAAGCCACGTCGCGCTGGTCAAGGGAGATGTAAGCAAGGGCGAAGGGCCGGTATTGGTGCGTGTGCACTCACACTGCCTCGCAGGCGACATCTTCGGCACCACGCTCTGCGACTGCCACAGCATCATGCAGCGTTCGCTCAAAGCCATTGCCGACGAGGGCCGCGGAGCGCTCATCTACCTGCACAACACCAGCCGCGGCTTCGACATCGACCGCACTGTCACGCCGCACCGCATCATCCTGCACCGCGAAGCCCGCGCCCGCGAGCATCACGACGACCGCCACCAGCGAACGCTGCGCCAAGTCGGTCTCGGCGGCCAGATACTCGCCGACTTGGGAATCCACAAAGTACGCCTGCTCTCGAACACGCCGACGCATGTTCCAGCCCTGCAAGGCTTTGACGTAGAAATCACCGAGCAAATCCCAATCCCCGAAAACGAAACCGCCGATTTGAACCGCAGTTAGCAGGAGCAAGGGAAATATTTTGTGAGCCGTCATTCTGACGACCAACGGGAGGAAGAATCTCAGCGATGTACGTGTAAGCCGAGATCGTGGAGATTCTTCGCTTCGCTCTGAATGACGAGTCAATCGATAATTTTCCGTACTGACTACTCCGCCCGCAGCGCCACCATAGGATCAATCGAAGCCGCCCGCCGCGCCGGAATCCATGCCGCAAGCACAGCCAGCAAAAGCATCAGCACTGGAACAGTCAGAAACGTCACCGGATCAAAAGGCCGCACCTCAAACAGAAACCGCCGCAGCAGACTCGCACAAACCGCAGCACCAGCCAGCCCGACAACCGATCCAGCAATCGCCAGCACCAGACTCTGCCGCACCACAGAGCGCACAATCTGCCACCGCGGCGCCCCCAGAGCCAGCCGAATCCCAATCTCACGCGTCCGCCAGCTCACAACGTAGGCAATCAGGCTGTAGACCCCCACCGACCCAACTCCAACCGCCAGCGCCCCAAAACCAAGCAGCAGAATCGCCAGCGACCGCGGCGTAGAAGCCGAAGCCGCCACCACCTCATCCAGCGTCCGCACATGCGTCACCGGTACCAGAGGATCGATCTCGGCAACAGTCCTGCGCAGCCCGCTCGCCACCTGCTCCGTAGGCAGATGCGAATGCAGCAAGACCATCATCTGCGGCTGCTCATCCTCCGTCGTCATCGGCAGATAGACTTCCTCATCAAAGCCACTCGCCAGGCTGTCGTGATGCGTATTGCTCACCACGCCCACCACAATCGACGCGACATTCGGATTCAGCAGCCCCGGCGAAGGCTCGTCCGCTACTTCCTCAATGTGCATTCCAAGCGGGTCCTGATTCGGCCACAGCGACTCAGCCATCTTCTGATTGATCACCGCCGCGCGGCTCTTTCCCGACTGGTCCGAATCCTCAAGCAAACGCCCATGCAGCAGCTTCAGCCCAACCGTCTCAAAATATTTCGTCGACACAGTCCGCCCCGCCGCCTGCTTCGCCACCTGCCGCGCATCGCGTGGATGACCCTCAGCGTCGTAAACGTAACCCAGATCCCATCCCGTCATCGGCAGAGTGTCCACCAGAGCCGCATCATCCACGCCGGCAATCGTGCGCGCCTTCTGCTCCAGTTGCTGAAAGAATGCATGACAACGCCCCGGCTGCCGGCACGCCGCAGCATCGAGCGAAACCTCCGCCGTGACAATCCGGTCCGTGCGAAATCCCGGATCCACCTGCGACAAGCTGTACAGGCTGTGCAGCATCAGTCCTGCCGCCGTAATCACCACCACCGACAGGCCAATCTGCCCCACCACCAGCAGCATCGAAACTCGAAACTGCGATCCACGCCCGGCAATACCCAAACCACCCGACCGCAGCGACTTATGCAAATGCGGAGACGCCATCCGCATCGCCGGGACCAGCCCGAACAACACGCCCGTCAGTACTGAGGCGACAGCGGCAAACAAAAACACATCCCAGTGCAAGCCAACATTCGCAATGCGCGGCGTGTCCGCAGGAAGCAGCCGCGTCGACGCCCGCAGACTAATCGCCGCCGCCGACAATCCTGCAGCTCCAGCCAGCAGCCCCAGCAGAACACTCTCCACCAGCAGTTGCCGGATAATCCGCCAGCCCGAAGCCCCCAGCGCACCGCGAATCGCCATCTCGCGTTCCCGCGACGCTGCTCGCGCCAACGCCAGATTCGCAACGTTCGCGCAAGCAATCAGCAGAATCAACCCCACCGCGCCCAGCAGCAGCAAAAGCCGAGGCCCCGTGTCGCCCACAATCGAATCGAGCAGCGGAGTCACCGTAGTCTGGGCCTCCCAATCGCTCGGCATCACCCACGGAAACAACGGCAGTAATAACGAATGCAACCGCCGCCACTCCGCCTGCGCCGCCGCTGGCGAAATCCCATCCTTCAGCCGCCCGAACGCCCGCTTGTCAAAAGGATGTCCCCACGGGTCCGTCGTATCTCCGCCCTTGAACGCAATCGGCACAACAAACTGCGTGTTTGCATAGGGAAAACGAATCCCCGCCGGCATCACACCGATAATCTTCCGCGAAACGCCATCGATCCGCACCGTCTGCCCAATCACATTCGCATCGCCGGCAAACCGCTGCTGCCAGTATCCGTAATTCAGCACCACCACCAGATCCTGACCTGCAATCGCATTCTCGGTAGCGAAGAAGCTCCCCAGCGCCGGATGAACACCCAGCGTCTCAAATGTATTCACCGATACCGCCGACCCAAACACCCGCTCGGCAGCGTCCGTGCCTTCCACATTCGATTCCGCATCCGCCCCATATCCCGAGAGCGAAGCAAACGACTGCGCATCCTCCTGATACGCGCGCACCCATCCCTTGGGAAAGTTGCCCGAAATCCGCACCAGCCGCTCCTGCTGCGGATAAGGAAGCGGCCGTAGCATGATCGAATCAATCAGCGTAAAGATCGCCGTGTTCGCGCCAATCCCCAGCGCCAGCGTCGATACCGCCATAATCGTGAACGCGCGATAGCGCACAATCTGCCGCATTCCAAAGCGCACATCCGGCCACAGAGAATCAAGCGAAGGCCACTGCCACGCCTCGCGCCCGCGCTCCTCCAGCAGCGTCACATTGCCGAACTCGCGCCGCGCCGCGTGCTCAGCATCTTGACGGTTCATCCCCTCTGCTACCAGCGCCTGCACCCGCTCTTCGAGATGCTGCTGAATCTCCTCGGCCAGATCGTCGTACTTCTTTCCACGATTGAAAATGTGCTGAAACCAGCTCATGAGCACTCCTATTCCGTTCTCAACGCTTCCATCGGTTCAATCGAAACCGCGCGGCGCGCAGGCAGCATCGCAGCCGCAAGGCCACACAGCGCCAGAATCAGCACCGCGACCGAAAAGATCAGCGGACTGCCCGGCCTTACATCGAAAAGAAAAGCCTTGATCGAGCGAGCTGCAAAAAACGCCAGGCATCCTCCAACCAAAGTCCCGCAAAGAAGCAGCAACGTCACTTGTCGCATCACCAGCTTGAACACCTTTACCCGCGTAGCCCCAAGCGCCATGCGCAGCCCAATCTCCGTCGTGCGCTGCGTTACATATGACGCCATCAATCCATAAATGCCGATCCCGCTCAGCAGCAGAGTAAGAAGAGCAAAAAATCCCGACAGCACCGACAACAAACGTTCGCTCGCAATCGAGTCATCCAGTTGCACCGCAAACGCAATCGGCTCATTCTCCGGACTCCCCGGCGCAAGCTCATGCAGCGCCTTCGTATAAGCATTCCGTCCGTCCGCCATCGACCTCGCGTGCACCACCAGAGACATCGATGACAGCCGGTTCGTATCAACTCCGAATGGCAGATACACCGTAGGCGGAGTAGCCTCGCGCAGACTCGTATACTTCGCGTCCTCCACAATGCCGATAACCTGGCAATCCCGCGTCGTCACCGTGCCGGAATCCATCGAGCGGCTGAACTGGCGCACTGTCCGCCCCATCGCCTGTTGCTCATGGAAAAGTCCATTCGCTGCCGAGCGGTTAAGAATGCACCCACGCGCATCGTCGTCCCGATTCGAGAAGTCCCGCCCTGCAACGAACCTCGTCCTCATCGTCGCGAAATAGTGACCGCCAACATCGTTGATGTTGTAGTTTTCCCGAAGATTTTCCTCTGTCGCTTTAGCCGATGACTGCGCACTGAACGCGCCCGTGTGGCTCCAGCCGCTCAGCGGAGTAATCTCCGCCACACTCGCATCGTCAACGCCCGGCATCTCTTCCATCCGCTCAATCATCCGCCGATACAGACGAGCCAGGTCCGCTCCCTTCTGCGGCAGCCTGTCAAAATCCGTCGCAATGAACAACACGTTCTCAGTCCGGAAACCGAGATTCGCCGAACGCAAATGAATCACCGTCGCGCTCAGCATCGCCGCCACCACTACCAGCGCCAGGGTCAACGCAATCTGAGTCGGAACAAACAACCGCCGCAAGCTCCCGCCGCGTCCGGCCACTACACTCTGCCCAACCCGCCGCAGCACCGGCTCAATCGAAATGTGACTCGCCAGCCACGCCGGAGCAATCCCGAACAGCAGCGCGCAGAAAACCGCGCATCCGCCCGTAGCCAGCAGCGTCGACACATCAGGCCGAACACCCAGCGCTTCCGCCGCCACCCGGTCCGCCATAAACCGCAGCAGAAACCGGTCCGTCGCCCACGCAAACACAATCGCCAGCGCGCCTCCGGCAATCGCCAGCAGCAGCGACTCCACCAGAAGCTGCTGCATCAGCCTTGAACGCCCAGCACCCAGCGCTCCGCGAATCGCAAATTCATGTTGACGCGTCGCCGCGCGCGCCAGGCAAAGCCCCGCCAGATTCACGCAGCAAACCAGCAGCACCACGCCGACAAGAGTCTGCAGCAGAAACAGCGGCTTCGTGTATTGCAGCCGCAAATAACTCCAGCCCGTGCCGCCCGGATACACCACGAACCGCGCCTTCTCAATCACCGGAATGTGCCGCACCGCCGGCGGCACCGTCTCATCCATTACCACCGGAAACAGCGCCGCCATCTCTGCCGACGCAACTTTCACGCTGACATCCGGCTTCAGGCGCGCCATCGTAATCAGCCATAGATTTCCCGGCGACCGCAGCATTGTCCCCGCGCCGCGCATCACCGGCTCATATTCCAGCGGCAGATAAAAATCTGGACGCGTCCCGACCAGAATTCCTTCAAACCCCTCCGGAGCCACCCCGACAATCGTCACGCTGTGGTCCGTCAGCGTCACATGCTTCCCAATCACCGCCGGATCGCCCGCATAGTGCTCCATCCAGAACCGGTGGCTGATCACCGCAGCCCATCCATCCGGCCCGCCGCCGCGCTGATCATCCTGCGGCGTCAGCAATCGCCCCAGTGCAGGCCTCACCCCCAGCACCTGAAACGCATTCCCGCCCACAATCGCGCCGGTAAAAATGCGCGACGTCGCTCCCTCGCTCAGCACAAAGTCACTCGCGCTCCAGCCAAACACGCCAGAGAACGACTGCGCGCGCCTTTGCAGCGATTGCAATATCGGATAATTCAAAGCCGACTGATGTGCAGCCTCATTCGGCGAATCCATGCTGATCGCTACCCGCATCAGCCGGTCCGGATCCGCAATCGGCAGGCTCTGCAACAGCAGCGCGCGCACCAGCGTAAAGATGCTCGTATTCGCGCCAATGCCAAGCGCCAGCGTCAGAATCGCCGTGACCGTAAATCCCCGCGTCTTCCGCAGCTGCCGCAAGGCATACTTCACATCCGCCCAGATCGATTCCAGCCGCCGCCACTGCCACGCCTCGCGTCCGCGCTCTTCCACCAGCGTCACATTGCCGAACTCGCGCCGCGCCGTATGCTCAGCGTCCTCACGACTCATCCCCTCGGCGACCAGCTCTTCCACCCGCTCGTCCAGGTGCTGACGAATCTCTTCCGCAAGATCGTCATAAACTCTTCCGCGCGAAAACAAGTGACGAAGCCAGCGCATATGCATCTCCCTGTTTGTGACGAGCGTAATGAATCTGTACTCGTCCCCGATCGATGTCATCCTGAGCGTAGCGAAGGATCTGCTTTCAAGCGATGAAGGCGCAGGTCCAACCCTCTGCTCTTACGGCGAACTTCACATCAATACCCGCCTAAGACTCAGCCGGAGCAAGCACCAGATGAATCCCCGCCAGCATCTGCTCAAAGCGCGACCTTTCGCGCTCCAGATGCCGAATACCCGCCGCCGTAATGCTGTACTCACGCACGCGCCGGTTCGTAGCCGAGACCTTCCACTCGGCCTTCACCAGCCCATCCCTGAGCATGCGTTGCAGCGCCGGATACAGCGACCCTTCTTCCACCTGCAGCAGCTCATTCGACCGCTGCTTGATGTGCTGCACCAGTGCATACCCATGCATGGGCTGCCGCCGCAACGACTGGAGCACCATCATCTCCAGCGCCCCGGGAAAAAGATCGCGAGGTTCAGTTTTGCCGAATTTCGTCATAGGCTTGTCCCAAACATGCCTAGACTAAAATAGTGTGTTGGGCATGTCAACCTTTTGGCCTGGCAGCCGCACGAAAACGGGTGCTCCATCCTATGCCAAGCATAGGGTGGGAAAGCAATACCCTCGCTAGCAAACCGAAGAGGTACAAAAGCACCCTTGGCTAGAAGCACCGGCCTTTAAGCCGGTGTCATCTTGACCCTGAGTGTAGCGAAGGGGGAAGGATCTGCTTTTTTCCTATGGGTCGGTTGTTTAGCGGATTAAGCTGGTCAGTTCTGATCGCCGTGGACCGTCTGCGGCAGCAGCACTTCATCCAACAACCCGCGAGCCTCAAGATCCCGCTGTAGTTGTTCAATATCCCGGAACTGAATCCCAACCAGCCCAACCGCTTCGGCCGCGCGAATATTCTCAGCCTTGTCATCCAGAAACAAAGCCTCGCCGGGAGCAACGTCCAACTTCTCGCAGGTGTAGGTGTAGATCGCCGGATCGGGCTTCGCGATCCCCAGTTCACACGACCACGTATGGTGATGAAAGTCGCCGAGCCACGAGAACTCCTGCCGCATGTAGCTGAGCGTGTCCTCGCCCATATTGGACAGAATCCCGATGCGCAGTCCCGAATCACCCAGCGCCTTTGCCCACTTCAACATCGGCTCATTGATCGTGCACCACATCAGCACGTCATTCTCGATCAGCCGTTCGATGTCCGTGGCCGTCAGCTCGATCGAAGTGTCAGAGGCAAACTGCTTCCAGTAGCCGGGCCCATCCAGCTTGCCCATGTCGTAAGCATGCCGATGCGTCCAGTAGTGGCTGTCAAACGTGTCGTGATCGAGCCCGGTAATGGTCAGCAGGTTGTTCAGCGCAACCGGTTCCTGCGGCTGGCTCAGAACCATTCCATAATCAAAGATGACCGCACGAATCGCCATGAAAAAACTCACCTCTCAATTCCATTATGCGGGATTGTCAAAGAAAAGATGCGTCCCCTCCAACCGATGTCATCCTGAGCGAAGCGCAGAGCGCGAAGTCGAAGGATCCGCACGAACAAAGTTCGTGCGAATTGTTGCGAAGCAACAACCGTCTTGAAGCGAGCAGAAGCACGGAAAAGGGGTGGGCGTTTTCGTGCAGCTACCCAATTAACCACGGGCCTTGCTGCGCAAGGCTTCGCACAAACTTTGTTTGCGCGGGTCCTTCGACTTCGCGCTGCGCGCTTCGCTCAGGATGACGAGTTGGAGATGGTAAAAGACTGCATTTTCATTCGAGATAGGTGCGGATTAGTGCCATTACACCCGTTTTAAGGTCGGTTTTTGGTGTCAACAGGCTGACGACCAGCCAGCCGTCCCCGGGAAGGCCGAAGAAGTAGCCGGGGTGGGTGGAGACTCCGGATTCGCGGATCAACCTGATCGCTGTTTCTTCGTCACGGCGGATCGCCGGGATGCGGAGGATGGCGTACCATCCGGCTTCTACGTCGAGGCGCGTGATCATGGTCTGTTCGGCGAGGAGCGCGTCGAGGGTTGCGAGGTTGGCCGCGGTGCGCTGGCTGATCTGATGCTGGATGACGTGGCGGTGCGCGAGCCAGTGCGGCAGGGCGTGCTGGATGGGGGCGTTCATCGAGAGGAAGGTGTCGGCGATGATCTCGAGGCGAGTCAGGGATTGCTTCAATGCGTCGTCCGGACCGAACGCGGCGGGACCGAAAACGGAAATCCAGGCTGCTTTCATTTGCGGGAGTCCGGCGATTTTGCTCAGGCCGCTCAGGACGAAGGTCAGGACCGGGTGAGGGCCGGTGGCGAAGCTTTGCCCTGTTTCAGTGAGCGGATAGTCGAGGAAAACTTCGTCGATGATTAAGGCGAGGTTGTGTTCGGCGCAGAGGGCTTCGAGTTGTTCGCGCTCGTGCTGTTTTGTGAAGTGGCCGGTTGGGTTGTTGGGATGTACCAGTGCGATGGCGCGCGTACGTGGCGAGATGCGCTGGCGCACGGCTTCGATGTCGAGGTGCCAGCCGTGGTCGTAGAAGAGTGCGTAGGGCGTGAGTTTTACGTCGTCCAGTGCGGCGACGAAATCGAAGAGTGGGTAGCTGGGCTGGGCGATGAGGATTTCGTCGCCCGGATCGCAGAGCAGGCGGAAGAGATAGCTGTAGGCTTCGCTGGTGCTTGTGGTCAGGAAGATTTGTGCGGGATCGACAGTGGCGTGGTGGCTTTTGTAGTAGGCACTGACGGCTTCTCTTGCCTTGAGGATGCCTTGCGGGTTGGGGTCGTAGATCAGGGCTTCGCGTGCGGCGAGCGGGGAGAGGATGGCGGCTTCGTCATAGGTGAATTCGCATTGGGTTGGGTTGGAGGCGGTGAGGTCGTAGATGGGCTGGCCTGATTCTTTTCTTTCGCGGAGCACACGGGCGAGGTCGGTTTCGGTGGTTTCCCAGTTGGTGCGCGCGGAGAAGTTCATGGGGTTATCTTACGGCCCGGGGCTGAAGCCCTTTCGTTTCTCAGCCTTATTCACCGGCCTCAATCACCCCAGAACGCGAACATCGCGCGTTCTGGGGGCCCCAATGGAAGCCGGTGCTTCTACCTTGGTCTTGCTTCGCAAGACTTAATGACGGCTGGGTGGTAGTTGTGGTCTCCCACCCTTTGCTTCGCAAAGGATGGTGCCACGTCCTATGCGAAGCATAGGGTGGGAAAGCACGAACCCTCACCTATCAAATCGAAAGAGGTGCAAAGCACCTCTATGGTAGAAGCACCGGCCTTTAGGCCGGTGAATACGATCCGGAAACGAGAGGGGCTTTTAGCCCCGAGCCTCCAAAGGAGCAAGCCATGTCCAACCGCACCGACACATTCAGGTCCTACAACTTTCTGGTCAGCCTTGAAGGCCAAATTCTCGGCGGATTCACCGAGATGTCCAAAATCCAGGGGACGCACAAAGTTAACGACGTCACGCTGAAACGCGGCCTGGTCGTTGCCACAAGCCTGTCGGAGTGGATCAACAGCGCGAGATCCTCCCCAGCCAGTGCGGGGAAGCAACTCACAATCACCCTGCGAAACGAAGCAAATCAACTCACTGAGGTCTACAAATTGAGCCATGCCATCCCGACGAAATACACAGGTCCGACCCTGAGCGGCAAGGGCACAGACGTCGCGATCGAGGAACTGGTTCTCGTCTGCGAGAACATCTCGATCGAAACTCCACCGCGATAGGCCGATGTATCACCATTGAAAATCCGGCGTCATGGCGCCGGTGGCTTCGACGAGTCCCATGCGAAGTGGGCATAGGAATCGGCATTGTCCATCGCGTCACTCACAGACATGCGGTTGTACTTTGTCGTCTCCCATTCATAGGCATTGTCGTCGGCGCCGACCACATCATGGGCCAGCTCGTGGATGACGGTGCTCGCCTGCAGCTCTGCATCCGAGTTGAACCAGTAGGGACAGAGATGCAGGTCGCTCCAGATCGAATACACGTAAGCCAGCACATCCTTATCGCACTTCGTCTCGCATTGAAAATCAATAGACTGATTGATCGCCTTGTTGAGCTTCTTGTACTTATCAAGAATCTTCGCAAGGTCCTTGTCGTAGGTCGTGTGAAAGTGGTGCGTGAGGAGGTTTGCAACCGGTGCCGGAATGGGTCTCGGAAGATTGCTGAGGCCATTCACCACGTTATCAAGCCAGTTGGCGCCGAGTCTCTGCGCCGCGGTTGCCGCCGGCTTCCACTGCGTCGGACAATCCGTGAAGTTGTTCGCGCCGCCCGCAGGGCCGTGCACCACTCCTTCTTTTCTCTCGACGCTCATGGAACCAAAATTGTGCCCCGCGCCGGAGTTATGATGCGGTGCCTGCTCCTCATTGGCATGCTCCGCATTGCACTTGGAACACGAACCGCCGCAGGAGCAGCCGCTCGGTTGCCTGGCCATTTTGGCTCCATGCTGATTCTCAGAAAGCGGGCGGTGTGACCGCGACCCATCCAGAAAGGGCTTGTTGCCAAAGTAGGAGGCACTCGAAATCGGCCTTTTCTTGGCGCGCTCCATCTCGGCAACAGCAAACATGGCCGAAACAATACCACAAGCCCGCAGCCGCGCGGCGTACGAAAATCGCAAGGGCTGTAAGTTCTAAAATTCGCCTGTCAAGCCCAAGAACGGCAAAATAATTGGCAAATCACTGAAAACAAACGAAATAGAGATGGAGGGATTTGGCCTGTTATTTCGCGAAAACTGCTATTCTGGAATTAGAGAGACAAAAGAGCCCGCCACGAGCGGGCTTTTTGATTGCAGAGAGGGGGACTCTCCGCTAAGTGATTGAAAACACTATAAACTAGTTAAACTAAATAAAATCAGCAGGATAGAAGTAGATCATCCCCCGCTGAATTATTGAAAGATAAAGAAACGGATGGAAAGCAGGAGGGGGAGACGGTCATCCCTGAAGAAACGGATTTGAAACCCGCTCCTCCCCAACCGAAGTCAACGGCCCATGCCCCGGAATCACCCGTGTCTCATCCGGAAGCGGCAGCAGCCGGTCATGGATCGACCGCAAAATCTTCTTGGTATCGCCACCCGGAAGATCGGTCCGCCCGATCGACCCGGCAAAGAGCGTATCGCCTGCTAGCAGCAGCTTCTGCGGAGCGAAATGCAGGCAAATGCTCCCCGGCGTATGCCCCGGAGTATGCAGCACCTGCGCCGGATAATTCTCCAGCCCAACTACCAGATGATCCTCGGCGCTGGCATCCGGCGGGGCAACTTCCGGCGTAGCGACACCCAGCCATCCCGCCTGCATGTCCATCATCGAGAGCAGCGGCAAATCATTCTGGTTCAGAAGAATCGGCGCGCCGGTCAGTTGTTTCAACTTCAGCGCGCCTCCAACATGGTCAATGTGAGCATGCGTAACCACAATCTGCTTCAGCTTAAGCCCATGCTTTTCAAGACGCGCGACAATCTGCGGAATGTTGTCGCCCGGATCGATCACCATGGCTTCGCTGGTCGTCTCATCGCCAAGAATGGTGCAGTTGCATTGCAGCACGCCAACAGGAAAAGTCTCAAGGATCATATTTTGATTGTCAGCGAAGCTGCCCAAAACGCGCAAAATGAGTAACAATAATGGCGCTATGGCAATCCGCAAAGAGTGGACAGAATGGCATTTGACGCCGCGCGGCTGGGAACGCGGCGCCTCGCGCGTACACGGACAAGGCAACACATGGGTCGAGGAACCAACCGACCGCGTATTGAGCTCCGTGTACCAGGAACTGCAAACCGACGAATCGCCGGAAATAAAGCGATGGGCCGAAGAAACATGGCGGTCGAAAAAAGCCCAGAACACCGATGAATTGCTGAAGCAATACGGCCCGGCGCCAGAAAGCTTAGGAGCTCTAAGACAGCGTCACTATCCCGGTTGCGAGCGTGTACACGCCGGCGACTACCTTTAGCTTGCCTTCCTTCACCAGCGGAGCAATGACAGGAGAAGATTCGCGCAGAAGCCTTGCCTGTATTTCGCCATTGGCTTTCGTAACCGCAGCAAGATCCGGGCCTGCCTGATCGATCGCTGGCTGAATATGCGGGAAAAGGGTGCTGATCTGCCCCGGAACATCTTTTCCCTGAATTGCCGCCTTCACCGCGCCGCAATTCGCATGTCCAAGAACCAGAATGATTTTCGCCCCGAGGACAGCCGCGCCATATTCCAGGCTCCCGATAATCTCCGGGGTGATGATGTTGCCAGCGACGCGGGTGACGAAGATCTGTCCAATCGTCTCGTCGAAGATGAGCTCGACAGGAACGCGAGAATCGGCGCAGGCAAGCACGGCCGAGTGGGGCTCCTGCTTGTCTACGGTGCGCTCTTTAAGCAGCTGGAGATCATGTTCGATGCTGACCATGCGTCCAGCAGCGAATCGCTCATTGCCATCCATCAACTCTTTGAGCGTTCATCTGGCGTCCGAGTGGTCTGCGCGCGCAGCGGGGAAGTGGACACAAAGCCCAGAGACGACGCGGCAACCAGACTTGCTGCCGATGCCCCAATGAACTCACGACGCGAGAAAGCCATACAATCCTCCATGCCTGAAACAGAAGACGAGAACATCATACCCGCAGTAAAGCGCCAATTACATGACTACTTTCACAAGAGGCTTTACGACGGATCCGCCTTTCATCACCCACGCCACATGCTCCATGACGGTAATGTCAGTAAGCGGATCGCCGGAGACAGCAACCAGATCGGCATACTTTCCTGGCTCAATGGTCCCCATATCCTTATCGAGCGAGAGCAGCGTAGCGCCATTGATCGTAGCCGCTTGCAGCGCCTGAAGAGGCGTCATGCCGCCGCGCACAAGCGCTCCAAACTCTTTTGATACAGATTCATCCACATCGGCATCATCTACTCCGTAAGCGATCTTCAGGTGATATTTGAGAGCCCGCTGAAACGCCGGTCCCTGCTCTTTGACGATGTCGATGCCTTTCGCCATGCTGCGCGGATCGCGTCCTTTCGACAGGCCGGTTTCAAGATCGTGCTGGAAGCAATAGAGCGTGGGCACCAGCCATGTCCCGCGCTGCGCCATCATCTGCGCGCCTTCATCATCCAGCATCGTTCCATGTTCGATAGAGTCAACGCCAGCGCGAACTGCAGCCTTGATACCGATCGTGCCTTCAGCGTGTGCCATGACTTTGCGTCCGGCCCGATGAGCGACTTCAACAGCGCGGGCCATCTGCTCGTCACTCAACTCCTGCACGCGGTAGTCGCTGATCGGATCCATCACGCCGCCGGTGGCCATAAGCTTGATCCAGTCCGCGCCATACTTGATGTCGCGACGCACGATGCGGTTCACGTCATCGACGGTGTCAACAGTATTCGGCTGCTGGAGGCTGGGCTTGTCGGGCGAGAGAAGATCGCCGTCGCCATGTCCGCCAGTGACGGAGACAAAGCTGCCTGCCGCCACGATGCGCGGCCCGGTAATCAGGCCTTTCGCAACTCCGTCGCGCAGAGCGAACTGCGGATATGAGGGATACTCTTCGCCGGCATCACGCAGGGCAGTGAACCCATGAGCCAGCCATATCTGCAGATTGGCAACCCCCTGCACCGTCGCCTGCGGCGCAGATGTCATCAGGTAGTGGCCGGCGTTTGTGTCGTCGGGTCGGAAAGAATGTGCGCGTGGCAATCGATCAGCCCTGGCACAAGCGTGTACTTGCTCATGTCGATGACAACATCGTCTTTTGGGTGGTGGTGCCGATAGCCTTGATGCGCTCGCCCTGAATCACGATGTAGGCATCTTTGGTCACCTGGCCGCTGCGGACATCGATCAGCCGTCCAGCATGTACTGCGATTTCTTTTGACGAGGAGTTTGCGCGCGAGGCTGAATACAGGCAAATGTGGAAAAGGCAAGGA
Source organism: uncultured Acidobacteriaceae bacterium (assembly GCA_963833015.1). Lineage (GTDB taxonomy): Bacteria > Acidobacteriota > Terriglobia > Terriglobales > Acidobacteriaceae > Alloacidobacterium. Next base: position 46,737 of record CAWHWJ010000011.1, read on the forward strand.
GAAGACAGAGCGGGTTCTTTGAGCTCACCTGAAAATCCTTAAATGGTGTGTGAGCGTGATGGTAACAGAGCCAGGCAAAGAAATAGTAAAGGCAGGCTTATGCCTGCCTTTGAACTTCGAAAGGAAGATGGCTATTTCTTCGCGGGAGTGGACTGCGTAGTCTTGGTGCCTTCCAGAACGGAATGACCGCCGGCGCTTCTGCATGAGAATGGTCAGTCCGATGGAGGTGATCATGAAGATAATGGCGCACCACGTTGTGAGCCGCGTCAGCAGGTTGGCCGCGCCGCGCGGACCGAAAGCCGTCTGCGAACCCTGACCGCCGAATGCGCCCGCAAGATCAGCGCTTTTGCCTTGCTGCAGCAGAACGACGATGACTAGAAAAAAACAGACGATGACGTGGAGAGCAAGAATCAGATAAAACATGCGCTGCTTTCTTCAGGAACCTCAGAAAATAGGTAGGACTTTTTTGGTGCGGAAGGGGGGACTTGAACCCCCATGCCTCTCGGCGCCACCCCCTCAAGATGGTGTGTCTGCCAATTTCACCACTTCCGCACTTTGTAACTTCCTTATTTTCAACTAATTAACCAATGCATTCTTGAGGGTCCGATAGAACTGCACCGGATTTTGCACCGATCCGTTGCGCCTTGATCCCCACACCATGGTTTCATCGCGATTCACGCCCGCTAATCGGACAAACACTTTTGAACCGCGTTCGCCTGAGGGTGAACGTAGCACATCGTTGTCTTTATATTATCGTGCCCGGCCACGTACTGCAATGTAAGGGATCTGTGTAATCTCCGGCTTCAGTGAGGAAGGGTATGCCGTAACGCGTGTAGGCCGGCATCGAAGCGCGCTTTGATTTTCTTGCGCAAGGCTCCAATTTGAGTTTCCAGAACCCAAGCCCCAAGGGGTTTGGTCGGATCTCCCTGATGTGTGAATACGAACTCGCACTCTGATGTTGCAAGAAGCTTTTCCAATGTCCCTTTCATCTCACGGTTGATGACCATATGAGTCTCCTGTCAATATGATCTAGACATTGTCTAGATTGATTCAAATATTTTATCCTTTCTGAAGCCATGAGCCAAACATCTCGACAGAAGCCTTCGGCAACGCGCAAAAGTGATGGATATCATCACGGAGACCTTCGTGCGGCCCTGCTGAAATCTGCGGAGGAGATCATACGGGACTCCGGCCTGGAGGCGCTTACGCTGCGCGCGTGTGCGCGCAAGGCGGGCGTTTCACATGGTGCCCCGGCTCACCACTTCGGAAATATCACCGGCTTGCTGACCGAAGACGCAGCGAATGGATTCGAACGGCTCGCGGAAGCCATGGATCCGGCGAGAGTAAAGAATGCAGACGATGATCTCGAAGCGTCCGGTTTGGGGTACATACAGTTCGCAATGAAGTGGCCGGGAGTATTTCGAGTGATGTGGCATAGTGAGCTGCTCGACCAGCAGTCACCTCGCCTCCGGCTTGCAAGGGAACGTGGAGAACGAATTTTGCGCGATGCTCTGATACATGCGAACGAGCATTGGACGAGGCCACTGTCGGAGGATGAGTTGGCAGCGCGATTTGAGGCTGCGTGGTGCTGCGTCCATCGCTGTACGTGACGCTCTGGGTTGAAGGATCACGTGAACCACGGTCACTGGACCGAAGCACACCACGCATGCTCCGCGTCTTGCGGCCATCACTTGTGCGAGAGTAGGAGTTTTTTCTTTTCTTAGCTGGCCGCAAGGGTTGCGGACGTATTGTGGGCAATCCGGAAGTTACTCCTCGGACCATTATGTCCGTGTATGTCCGACCGGAACTGCGAAATCTGGCCAACTTTCCGCTCTAGTTCTCGACGAGTGAGTTGGCGATATTTACCACTGTGCGCCG
>CAWHWJ010000012.1:0-254268 GCA_963833015.1 uncultured Acidobacteriaceae bacterium
CGAAGAGACTCTCAACACGGAGAATCGCCCATCGCGTGCTGATTCCGGTTGATGAAATCCGCAGGTTTGCACGATCTGACCACCCCGAACGCATGGTTGGGTAAATAGAAAAACCCCGGCTAAATCCCGAGGCTCAGTTCTTGCATTCCAGGTCTAATGCGTACACAGCATCTTTGGCCGCTGTGCGCTTCAGCGATCTGACTCGGCCTGCCTTGGCAGACGGACGCAACTCGATGCTGCTTCGCATCCTGAGCCGATCCGCATAACCCAGCAGTTTCTCGATGCTCACCTTGCTGATCCTGCCATGCAGAAGGTTACTGACATTCGGCTGGTATTCGTCCAGCAGATCCACAAGCTCCCGCTGAGTAAAGCCCCGGCGGTCGATCTCCGCCAGGATCGCCTCCAGGATGGAGGCCTTGATCTTCAGAGCCGACGCTTCTGACCTGGAGAATCCCAGGTCGTCCAGAACGTCGCCCGTGGTGATGTGACTTGATCTGCTCATTTTTGACCTCTCCGCTGGCTGACGCTGCGATCCCTCATGGCCGAATCAAGTATATAATATTTTATATAGGGTCTGCATCTGGAAAGTGAGCAGACACGGCCTTGCGACCAGATCCTATGATCTGTTTCCCGCTCCACGCCGCGCCTGGACTACGCAGAGACCTTTGCACCATATTTCGAACGCTTCGGCGCGTATGGTCGCTCATTTCGGGGACGACTGACCCGACCTCTGCGATCGTGCAGGCTCACGTCATCGTCCCGTTTCGCATTGAGGACAGCCATCGCATCCACGACCTGCGAGGGCGCGAAATGCGCATATCGCATGGTCGAAGCGATTGAAGCATGCCCAGCAGCTTCCTGGACCACCTTCAGGTGCACTCCGGCCTGCACCAACCGTGAGCAGAAGGTATGCCGGTTATCGTGCCACCGGTAACTTTTGATCTTTGCTTTATCCAGGACGGCCTGCCACCACTTCTTGTTGTCTGCTTTGGCGAAGACGACATCCTTCGGTGAATTGTTCGGCTGGCTGCTGGATCGATCCCGGCGCTCCAGATCGAGGTCGTGCAACTGTTTCAGCGCCGCTACAACATCGTCGATCATGTAGGCATTGCGCGGCTTTCCGTTCTTCGTTTTCCTGAGGCGCATGATGCGCCTCTCGAAATCGACGTCGCCCCATCGCAGGCTGTACTGCTCGGAGCGGCGCATGCCGGACTTCAGGGAGACCTCAAACTCCAAGAGCCGGTGGATCGCCTGCTTCCGAAGTTCCGGGTGATTGACGGGATCGTGGGCATCGATGTTCCGCTGCAGCACTCGCCGCAGCCGGCTCTCTTCTTCATCGGTCAAGAAGCGCTCCACCCCATGGCCCACGTCACGCAGGGGGACATCCACCGCAGGATTTGTATCCACCAGATCCTTGCGTTTCCCATGCTTGTAGACCATGGAAAACGTCCCCCGTATCTTGTTGATCGTCGCGTTGGCCAGATGCCTGTCTTCCTGAATATCGTCGAGCCAATCCTCAATCTCCGACGATTTCAGCTTTGCCGCGTCGCGCTCGCCGAATATCGCCCTGATTTCGGCAATCCTCTTCGGCGGATTGATCTGGTCCCGATATTCCTCAGGGTGCGCTTTCACATATCTTTCGAACTCATCGCAGAGCTTTCCGACCGTGATCGCGTTGGAATCTCCCAGCACGGCCACCTCTGCGGTGGTCAGCACCGGGCGCTTGGCCGTCGTTGGTAGTATGCCCTCCCCTGTGCGTTTGATCGTCCTCGCCTTCTCGACCCAGGCTATCGCATCGGCTCGCCCCCTTGGACCCAGTCCGAAGCTCTTCCGGACCAGCTTCCCGTTAACCCGGATTCGGGCAGACCAGATGTCGCTGCGGGGCACTCGTTCGTATACTCCGCTCACTGGCGCCGGCTTCCGGGCCATGTATCACGCTCCTATCTCACAGGTTGTGAGTGCTCTCTCACAGGCGAAGGTCTTCTGGGCGCTCTTTGCGTCATCTTCCGCCCGAACCAACTGTGATACATATGTGATACACCGAGGCCGTATTCCCTGCAACTACATGCGGCGGTCTCTCTCTAAGAGATGAACAATAACATGCATAAATACTGACGATTTGCAGAATTGTGCAATGCGGTGCGGTTCGCTGCAGAACCCTCATTAACGCCCTTTTAAGGCGTGGGTCCTGGGTTCGAATCCCAGCGAGCTCACCATAAAATCAATACCTTACAGCGCATTGAGAGGGACTGATTGCATTCGGTTCCCCATCGCTTGTCCTCGGACGAAAATCCTCACCCTGCATTCCGAATATTTACCGAAATTGGGTCGACAGTTCCCAAGTCGCCCAACCGCTTCTGAAGCTCTTGAAGTTTTGCTTCTATTTCAGCTTGGTCTTTTTCTGAAGGCGTGAGGTGTGACAATGCCTGGAAGGCCAGGTCGTATGACTTCCTAGCATCTCTGTACAGCCGCTTTCGCTGTTCCGGATTGAATGAGTGACTGGCGATGTCAAGCAGGGACAGAGCAAGCTTGAGTTCCGTTATTACGAACTCGGTGCCCATTTTATCGGATTCGTTCTGTAACTTTCTAAAGGACTTAGATCGGTTTATCCTCATGCAGTCTCGTAATGTCAGGGCCCGGTGAGGCAGACAGAAATTGTGGAGATGGTCCTCACCCACGAACAGGCATGAACCCAACCCTAAACGTCTCCGATGCTTTTATTGCGAATAAGGTTGGGGCTTGGCTATCTATAAAGCAAGTACTTCCGGACCTCGCGTTGCGAATCTCTGTTCGATCCCGGGCTCACGTACGGATAAAGTGGATCCCAGAAACGGCCCTCAGTCTCTCCGCCGCGCTTTCCGGCGTAATGTCGCGTTGCGGCATCCCCAGCATCTCGAAACCGACCATGAATTTGCGCACAGTAGCCGAGCGCAGCAGCGGTGGATAGTAATGCGCATGGAAGTGCGACTCAGGATGCGCTCCTCCATCGCAAGGCGCCTGGTGAAAGCCCATCGTATACGGAAAACTCGTCTCGAAGAGATTGTCGTAACGTGTGGTGGTCTGTTTCAGGATATTCGCCAGCGCTCGCTGCGCATCGGAGAACTCCGCCATCGACCCGACGTGCTTCTTCGCCAGCACCAGCGTCTCAAAAGGCCACACCGCCCACCACGGCACGAGCACCAGAAACTCATCGTTCTCACAGACGATGCGCGTCTGCTCATTGGTCTCTGTCCTTAGGTAATCGCATAACAAGCAGGAGCCGTGCTCGGCCTGATACGCCTTCAGCGACTCAGTCTCGATCGCCGGCTCGTCCGGCACATGCTCCGTCGCCCAGATCTGGCAGTGCGGATGCGGATTGCTGGCGCCCATCATCGCGCCACGGTTCTCAAAGATCTGCACATGGCGGATTGCCGGATTTGCGGCCAGTTCCTTGTATTGTTCAACCCACGCATTCACCACACGCAGAATATCCGGCTCGTCCATCAGCGCAACCGTAAGGCTGTGGTCGGGATGGAAACACAGCACCCGGCAGATCCCTCGTTCCTGCTCCGCGCGCAAGAGTGCCGGCATACCAGTCGTCTGCGGAGCAGGCGAATCCGGAAGCAGCGCCGCGTAGTCATTATCAAAAATGAATACGCTTTCATAGCGAGGCGTGAAATGGCCGCCCGCGCGCTCATTACCCGGACACAAGTAGCACGCGGGATCGTAGTGCACATCGGAGAATCCCGATGAAGGATTCACTTCCCCTTGCCAGGGCCTCTGCGTACGGTGCGGCGAGATCAAGACCCACTGACGGCGGAGCGGATTATAGCGGCGATGGGGAAACTGGTAGGCAGACTCACTCACGAATGTACCCTTTCAGTGCGGCTTCTTGTCTATCTCATATTAAGCGCCGGCCCATAGCTAAGCAGTCGGCTTGTCGGGAACCGGCGCGATGGCCAGATACCTCTCGGCAAACCGGACACTATAGTCCTCCAGCAGCGCTCGAACCTTCTCCGGATCAGCCGAGCGCACAATCAACCCAGCGTGATGGTGCTTCTTCATGCGATAGACAATCTCCGGCGCGTCGAACATCGATGTGTCAGGCTCAGCGGTCTTGGCCAGGCACAGCACACTGCCCGCGTAATCCTGCTTCTCATACGGAAGCGTATACGGCTCGCCACGCATCGAACACACCTCAATCCGCGCCCACTCCGTCCAGAGATTCACGCCGGTCGCGAACTCCACGACGTCAGCAATGAATGCTCCGCCCACGCGCGCAGCCACTTCAAGAAAATAGAACCTGCCGTCCTTGCCGCGAATGTACTCGGCATGCGTCACGCCACGCACCAGCCCCATCGCCGGAATCAGCCGCGCATTCAGCGCCATCAGTTCCTGTGAGTCCTCTCCGCTCCGCTGAACGATGCGCGTCGTAAAGACGCCACCCTCATGCATCACCTGCATAGGAGGCTTCCCATAGCGACTCACGGCGGAAAACACGACCTGCCGCTCACTGGTGATCGCATCCACGTGATAGATATCGCCGGGCACAAACCTCTCCAGCAGGTAATAGCTCTGCCGGTCGCCCAGCTCGTCGAGCGTGCGCCACAACTGCTCCGGATCGTGAATCTTCCTGATCCCGATTGCCGAAGCCTCGGCGCGCGGCTTCAAAACCCATGGGCCCGGAACATGCGCCATGTATGTGCGCAGAGCGTCATAGTTCAGCACCGGAGCGAACTCCGGCACCAGCGCCCCGGCACGCTGCGCTTCAAAGCGCATCGCCAGCTTGTCGCGGAAGTGCGCTGTCGTTGTCCGCCCCATGCCGGGAACGCGCATGTGCTCGCGCAGCGCTGCGACGGTCTCCATATCGAACTCGTCGAGCGCGACGATGCGATCGATCTTCCAACCCCGCGCAACATAGGCGACCGTCCGGATGACTTCGTCTACGCTGAGGTTGCCCGGCATCGTCATCACATCTTCCAGAATGTCGCGTGGCCAGTCTGCGTCTTTGAGCTTATCCACGGTCAACAGAGCCGTTTTGCAGCCCATCGCCGCACACTGGCGCATAAACGCCTGGCCCTTTTCATACGTAGTAATGCAAAGAACCCGCTCGCTCATGCTAGAAACACTACACGATAACCGGCTTTTTACACTCGGCTTTTCCTTCCGCTGCGGGCGAGAAAATTCAAGATACTGAAGAACCGCCTCTCATGTAGACTGGTGGCCGCTCTGACCGACAGGAGGAATCAATGGCCAGCACGGCCCCGCAGCAACCACCAACTCCGGAACGCTTCTTCAACACCGTAAACGCCCACCAACAGACTGAGGCGCTGAAGGCAGCCATCGAGTTGGAAATCTTTACTGCGATCGCCGAAGGCAATACTACCGCCGCAACCATTGCCGAGCGCTGCAAGACTGCTGAACGTGGCGCGCGTACTCTATGCGATTTCTTAACCATCCACGGCTTTCTCACCAAAGATGGAACACAGTACGCTCTCGCCCCGGATTCGGCCTTGTTTCTCAACCGTCATTCGCCCGCATATATCGGCGGCGCCGTTGAGTTTCTGCTCACTCCGCGCCTGCGCGAAGGCCACGCGAAGCTGGCTGAGGCCGTGCGCCGGGGAGGCTCCGCCCTGGGCGACGATGTGCTCGAGCCCGACAACCAGATCTGGGTAAAGTTTGCTGAAGCCATGATGCCGCTGACGCGCATGCCCTCCGAGATCATGGCTGCCGAGCTTCTCAAAGGCGGCGAGTCCAACAAAGTTCTCGATATCGCCGCCAGTCATGGCATCTACGGACTTGCCGTGGCAAAACAGAATCCCGCCGCGCACATCTACGCCGTTGATTGGAAGAATGTGCTTGAAGTTGCAACGAGAAACGCGCAGGCAATGGGAATGGCCCATCGCCATCACCTGCTTCCGGGCAGCGCCTTCGAGGTCGACTTTGGCAGTGACTTTGATCTGGCATTAATCACCAACTTCCTGCACCATTTCGATCCCCCTACTTGCACCACTTTCATGCGCAGAGTGCATGCCGCGCTGAAGCCGGGTGGCCGCGCTGCAATTCTCGAATTCGTTCCCAATCCTGATCGCATTTCGCCGCCCACACCAGCCGCCTTCAGCATGATGATGCTGGCGAATACTCCATCCGGCGACGCTTACACATTCGCCGAGCTGGAGAATATGTCAAAGAGTGCCGGCTTCGAACGAGTCGAGCTCGCGACGCCGCAAATCGGTCTTGGCCGACTGGTGATTGCGTACCGGTAGATCCCGGTCCGAGACGTAACCTTGCGTGACCAGCCCGAGTGATTACCGATAGGCATTGCGCGCAATTCGTGTTGCAATCGAAGCTGGGTTGTTCGATAAATGAGCCCATCTAACACCCAGACCGATTCGAAGATGCTCTCTGCCGCAACGATTCTCAATCAGCACGACCGCTTCACAACGCTCTGGCATCAACAACCAGCCGCCATGCCGTCTGAAAGCCACGGAATGTTCCTCGACACGGTGATCGCCCAGCATCTTGCCAACTTCCAGCTCTGGCACACGGAAGACGATGCCCGCGCACCCCAGGCCACAGACCACGACCTCGCCGAGGTCAAGCGCGCCATCGATCGCATCAACCAGCGCCGCAACGACCTTGCCGAACAGTGCGACATAGTCCTGCTTGATCATTTGCGTCCGTTCAACCTGCCCGACCCCAAAGCCGAGCTAAACTCAGAGAGTCCCGGCCTCATCATCGACCGCCTTTCCATACTCGCGCTCAAGCTCTTCCATACCGCCGAACAAATTGAACGCCCCGACGCGCCCGAAGGCCACGCCGACCGCAACCGCGAACGCCTGCAGATTCTCAAAGAGCAGCGTGACGATCTCGGCGGCCTGCCTCGACCGCCTCTGGCAACAGACGCTGGCCGGAGAACGCGGCTTCAAGCTCTACCGCCAACTTAAGATGTACAACGACCCGGCGCTCAATCCCGCGGTTTACAGTCTGAACAAATCGAATTCATAACTGGAGTCCACACAACCCAACCGGCGCGTCTAAAGAATGAAAGGAAGAAACACCATGCGATGCCTGATGGCACTCCTCGTCCTCAGCGTCGCCCTGCCGGTCTACGCCGCACCAGCCACAAAAGAGCTGGCACCGCCGCCCCCGGGCGCGACCCTCCCTGTCGTCATTAACAAAACCCTGAAACCTGGCAGCCTGCAGCCTGGCCAGCAGGTCACGGCTCAGCTTTGGCAAACCGTTCCAGTTGGCAATCAAATCGATCTGCCCAAAGGAACAAGGCTCGACGGCCGCGTAGTCAGCGTCAGCGCTTCGTCGGTGAGCATTCTCTTCGACCAGTTGCGCTGGAAAGGCCACACGCTTCCCGTCCGCGTCCGGCTGCTGGCAGCCGCCGCGCCAAATGACGTCTACGACACCCGGCTGCCTCTCGGCGGAACCGACCGCGCCACCAGCAGTCCAGCCGACTGGACCACCCGCCAGATCGGCGGCGATGAGGTCTATCTCTCCGCCGGCTCAGGCAAGGTCTACGACCAATACAGCCAGCCTGTAGGTTTCGCTGATTTCTCCGGAGTCTACGCCAGTCCATCGGCTCCGGGTGCGTTACCCCGCGCCGTCGGCCCGTTCTCGACCACAGCGACCGGACTGCATGGTCTTCGCGAGTTCTCCCTCGTCTCTCAGGGAGACGCAGCAACGCCCATTACTCTGGCCGCAAGCAAGCCAGACTGGCAGATCGGCAACGGAACCGCGTTGCTGCTGGAGGTATTGCGCTAGACGACTCCTTCGGCAAAGCGCGCTCATCGCAGCGTCTCTGCGGAGCCATCTGGTGGGAGCGGCGAAGGCGAGGTGGCTCACACGTTCTCCTGCGCGGTTGAATTCTGTTCTCTGGCCGATCCCCAAAATTTGCTCTTGCCTCATCGCCCTTGCACTGCTGTATGCTTGCTGATCAGCGAAAAGGCTACGGCTTTCTACGCGCTCCCCCTTGCAATAACCTGCTCCAGCTCCTGCCTTGTTGCATTTCGAAAAGGAGACTCCCTTATGCGCTCACGCACTCTGCCTGCGAAATATGGGGGTGGCAGCCCTCATGCTCGTCGTGCCGATCACCGCCCTTGCCGCGTCTCATCCGGCATTCGACGCGATCTACGTCTTCGGTGACAGTTATTGCGATGTCGGCAACCTCTTCACCGCGACCAAAGGTGCAGTTCCGGCTGCGCCATACTACAACGGACGATTTTCGAATGGCCCCATCTGGATCGATCATCTGGCAGGCACCTATGGCCTGAAGGTCACGCCTTCACTCACCGGAGGCACAGACTATGCGTTCGGCGGAGCCGAGGTTACTGCGGCTGTGCCGGAAGGCTGCTTCTCGATCCCAAGCGTTCCTCAGCAGGTAGAACTCTATCTCAGCCAGCACAGCTTCAAAGCCGATCCCAGGGCGCTCTACATTATTGAGGGTGGAGGCAACGACATTCTTGACGCGACCAGCGGATCGCCGAACACGCTCGGCGGAGAAATAGCCTATGGCCTGCTGTCGAGCATCGCACTCTTGCAACATGCAGGCGCCCGGTATTTCTTTGTTCCCAGCCTGTTTAATGTTGGCCTGCTGCCCGCTTCTCAAGCCACAGGGAATACCGCATTCGCCCTCGCCGCAAGTCAGGCCGTGAACAAAGACCTGGACGCAGGCCTGTTTATCGAGTCGTTTGTGCCGGATACGCACATCTACCGCATCGATACTTACAGCCTGCTCCAGGCAATCGTGACCGACGGCACCCATTATGGATTCACTGACGTCAGCGATCCGTGCCTGAATACGTCGGCATCACCGCCAACCTTATGCAGCAATCCCTACACCAACTTTTTCTGGGATGCCGAACACCCGACCATCTTCGGACACTCGTTCTTCGCGGTGGCCGCGGAACAGTCGCTCGGCCAATAAAGTATACGGCTCATCGACTCTGTGCATCAGATTGCAGGCAGGCGGCGTTAGCTCGCCTGCCGACGGGCAAAAGGAGGATCATGGAGCACCCACATATCGATCGCGCCATCGACTACATCGAGTTCCCAGCCCCCGACCTCCCGGTTATCAAGAAGTTCTATGGCAGCGCCTTCGATTGGAAGTTCCAGGACTGGGGCGATGAATACGTTACCTTCAGCGATGGTCGTGTCGACGGTGGGTTCGCTCGCAGCGATTCCCCGACAGGCAAGGGAGCGCTCGTCATTCTCTATTCCACTAACTTAGAGGCAGTGCAACAGAAAGTGCTCGATGCCGGCGGCACGATCGTCAAAGGAACATTCTCATTTCCCGGCGGGCGCCGCTTTCACTTTGCCGATCCGGCTGGCAACGAACTCGCCGTTTGGTCGGACAAATAATTGATAAAGCATGCGCTAACCACAGCGTTGGATTGACCGTTCGCTGACGTAAGGTTGACTCGCACCACACTTCTGCGTATAAAAACGAGTTCAGCGGGATATTTCCGAATGCAAGCGCCAGATGCGCTGTGTGTCTTCACAAAATCAAGGAAAAATCGCACTTATGCAAGATAAAGCTCAGGCTGTTGGTACTCGCCGTACGGCTCACGCAGCCTCTGAAAAAACACGTCCGGTCGACAAGGCCCATGAACATGCGCTTCAGCATTACCAAAGCGCCGTCCAGCTGATGCAGGAGGGCAAATTCGAGAAGGCGCGCGCCGCGTTCGAGAAGCTCATCCCGACCGCCCCGCCCGAGTTGCTCGAACGCTCCAAGGTTTACCTCGCCGCCTGCGAGCGCAATGCCAAGCAAGCGGAGCTGACCTTCCCCACTACTGGCGAGCAGTACGACTACGCCATCTCCCTGCTCAATACCGGAGACTACGAAGACGCTCGCGACCAGCTCGAAGGCATCCTGAAGAAAGACGCCAAAGCCGACTTTGCGCACTACGGCCTTGCCGTTCTCGACAGCATGACCGGACAGGCCGAGGAGTGCCTCGAACATCTGATCATCGCCATCCAACTCAATCCGCAGAACCGCATCCAGGCGCGCAGCGACTCCGATTTTCAGGACATGGCCGACGATCCGCGCTTTACCGAACTGCTCTATCCAGAAACGCCATAGCAGATGACAACTGAAGGACCATTTTGAAGGCCCTGACTCGGCAGACATTTTGGCCCTTGGCCTGCATGGGACTATATTCCCTTTTCACCTCGCCCCAGCTATTGGCTCAGGACATAGAACATCCTGCTTCCGGCTATCTTGAAGTCAGACTGAGGGTCGGGGTGGACGCGGCGCACACGAAGGTCGGCGAGGAGTTTCAGGCCGAAGCGCTCGAAACCTGGATCATCAATGAGTGCACCTTGCCTCAAGGTGCGAGAGTCTACGGAAAGGTCGTCTCCGCGACAAGACACACAAAATCCTCCCCCGATTCCACATTGGGCCTCCTGATCGAGAGCATCGATTGCCAGGGCCATCCTCGCACCCCAATTTCCCTGCATATCCTGGAAGTCATCATTCCGGATTCCCGGAACCCCGTTTCTTCCGCGCTTCCGCGAAATGCAGATAGCGGCGGAAGTATGGGGACCGGTCCCGACGAAAGCATCATGGGTCGTGGAGCCGGGACAGACCACGAGAGCCGGGTGGGTATGGTTGTCGGAGAAGGCGGAATGCGGCTCGGGATAGCCGAAGGGCTAAATTTTGCGGATCTGGTGTACTCCGAAAAGCGAGACGTAAGCCTGCTTACAGGCACGCGGCTTGTCCTGGGCACAAATGACATGATCCCCCCGGACCAGCTGCTTCACCTTCACGCCGCTGGACAGCCTTGATCTTCGATACACTCATATCGAGTTGCTTATGAAACAAGCGACCCTGTCACCTTCCTCCGCCTCACCACCCGCAGCAGAGAAAGCTAACCTGCGAGTCGTCGCCATGGGCGGGGGCACCGGCCTCTCGACTCTGCTTCGCGGTTTCAAGCGCTACGTTCCATCGCCCGGAGCCACGCAGCCGGAATGCGAGGATTACCGCTGCCTCATCAGCCATCTCGCTGCCATCGTCACTGTGACCGACGACGGAGGCTCTAGCGGACGTCTGCGCAAAGATTTCAACATGCTCCCGCCCGGCGACCTGCGCAACTGTATGGTCGCCCTCTCCGAGGACGAGCACCTCATCGCCCGCCTTTTCCGCCATCGCTTCCGCTCCGGTGCCGGACTCGAAGGCCACAGCTTCGGCAATCTCTTCGTCGCGGCGCTCTCTGAAATGACCGGCGATTTCGCACAGGCCATCCGTCTCGCCGCCGAAATCCTGGCCACCCGGGGACACATCTACCCGGCTACAACGGCCAATGTCAGCCTCTCTGCACGCATGGACGATGGCGAGATCGTGCGCGGCGAAACCAACATCACCGCGAGCAAAAAGCACATCGTCGAGCTGAACATGGAACCGCCCGACGCCGTGCCGATGCCTGAAACCCTCGAAGCCATCGAGCACGCAGACCTCATTACCGTCGGCCCCGGCTCTCTCTACACCAGCATCATCACGAACCTTCTGGTAAAAGAAATTCCCCGGGCCCTGGCTAGCGCGCGCGGCCTCCGCGTCTACGTCTGCTAACCTGATGACCCAGGCGAACGAGAGCCTGCACCTCACCGCCTCCGAGCACATCGAACGCATCTATGAGCACGCCGGCGCTCCCATCTTCGATTACGCCGTCGTAAACACGGGAGCAATCTCTGACGAGATGCTCGCCCGCTACGCAGCCGAGGGAGCCGAGCCGATCCAGCCCGACATCGAGCGCATCGAAGCAATGGGCATCCGCTGCATCCCTGGAAACTTCGCCGACGAGGGCGACGTGTTGCGCCATGCCTCCGACCGCGTCGCAGCACAAGCTCTGAACCTCGTGCTCGACCCGCGAAACGGGGTTGCGAAATGAAATCCGGCATGGCCGCAGCTTTTGCCCTGGCTGCTGCCCTCACCGCCGCAGCACAAACCTTTCCCGACTCGGTCTATGCTCCGCTCTGGAATTACAACGGAACCTGGAAAGTCAGCATTCAGGGCAAGTCGCCCGACACGCTGATCAACCACTGCGCGCGCACTGGACTCTTCTTCGCCTGTGAGCAAAACGTCAACGGCAATCCCGCCGCCCTGGTCGTCTTCGTGCCCATCGACAACGGGGGCCACTACCGAACAAATCCAATCACAACTGACAGCAAAGCGATTGGGCCGGGCGACCTAGAAATCAAAGGCAATCACTGGACGTATCTGGGCAAGAGCGAAGAGAACGGCAAAACCACCTGGTACCGGACGACAAACGACTTCACCGACGACAGCCACATCCACTTCGAGCAGTCCCAGTCGACCGACAAAATCAGCTGGGAGGTGCAGCGCACCGGTGACGAAGTCCGCACCGACAAAGGCACGAAGTAATTTCACAACTACGCCGAGAAAAAGAAATTTTGTCATCCTGAGCGTAGCGAAGGATCTGCTTTTCCTACTCAGCGCTCCGAACTATCCCAACTGAACAAGACTCTCCGTAGTCCGCTTCAACTGCCCGCAAGCCGCATAAATATCCCGCCCACGCGGCCGCCGCACAAAAGCCGGAATGTTGTTGTACTTGATCCGGTATTGGAACAGGTGCACCGTATGCGGGTCGGACATGGAATAAGGCATCCCCGGGCCCGGATTCCAGACAATCAGATTCACCTTGAGCGGCAGATTCGCCCGCCGCAGCACCTGCCCCACCTCATCTGCATCGCGCTGCCGGTCGTTCAGCCCACCTAGCAGCACATACTCGAACGTGACTTTCTCTTTCGGACGAAGCGGCACCTGACGCACTGCCTGAATCAAATGCCCAATATCCCATTTCTTCGTGATGGGCATGATCTCCGTCCGCGCCTTGTCATTCGGAGCATTCAGCGAAATCGCCAGCTTGGGCCGCACCTTCTCCTGCGCAAAGCGCAGAATCCCCGGTACAATTCCCGAAGTCGAAACCGTCATTCGCGACTCCGGAATCCCGACTTCCTCCACCAGCAGCCGCACCGCCGCCATAAACTCGTCGTAATTCAGGAACGGCTCTCCCATCCCCATAAAGACGAGGTTGATGCGCTTCTTCCCAATCTCAACCTTGTGGCGCTTGAGCACCGCCACAACCTGTCCGGCAATTTCACCCGCCGTCAGGTTGCGAATGATTCCCAGCTTGGCCGTCAAACAGAACTGGCAGTTCACCGCGCAGCCAATCTGGCTTGACACACAGATCGTCGCGCGTCGCAAATCGGTTCCGGCTTCAGACCCATCGCCCGCTTCGCCGCCATCGCCATCCGGCATCCACACCGTCTCAACCGTCTGGCCATCGTTGCCAGCAATCAGATACCGCTCCGTGCCATCAATCGAAACAAATGACTCCACAATCCGAGGCAAACCGACCCTGTAACCGCGCTCAACCATCGCGTCGCGCAGAATTTTTGGCAGCGTCGAGACCTCGCTCAGGTCTTCTTCCCACACCCGATAAAGAGCCTCGGAAAGCTGCTTTGCCCGGTACGCAGGTGCCCCAAATTCGGCCATTAACTCCGTAAGTTGTTGATGATTAAGGCCGAAAAGACAATGCGCCCCAGCAGCCTCGGGAGAGTCTAAAATAGAGATAGGTTTTTTCCTGCCCGGCGGCATCATAGACCACAGCTCGTAGAGACAAGCATAGCGCATTCTTCCCTACCCCCGAGAGCGGCCCCGAACACGAACGGGCAATAAAGAACCCAGGATTACCAATGGATAACGAACGCAATATACGCCGCACCGTCCTGCCCAACGGGCTTACGATTCTCACCGAAAAAATGGACCACATCCGCTCCGTCGCCATGGGGGTCTGGATTCGCGCCGGCTCGCGCCACGAGATGCCCGAGATCAATGGCATCTCCCACTTTGTGGAGCACATGGTCTTCAAGGGCACCAAATCGCGCTCGGCCCAGAACATCGCCCGCGAAGTGGACGCCATCGGCGGCAATCTCGACGCCTTCACCGGCAAGGAAACCGTCTGCTTCAACATCAAGGTGCTCGACGAGCATGTGCCCGTCGCCCTCGACGTGCTCTCCGACCTCGTCCTCAACCCCATCTTCGCCAGCGACGAGATTACCCGCGAGCGCGGCGTCATCCTGGAAGAGATCAAGATGGATGAGGACAATCCCGACTATCTCGTCCACGAAATCTTTACCCAGGCCTTCTGGAAGGACCACCCGCTCGGCAAACCCATCCTCGGCACAAAGGAAACTGTGAAGCGCTTCGAGCGCGACACGCTCTGTAGCTTCTACGGCCAGCGCTTCCACGGCAGCAATATGATCTTCTCCGCCGCTGGAAACATCGATCACGACGTCTTCGTCGAACAGGTCACGCGCCGCTTCGAGTCGCTTCCCGCAGGCGAATCGCTCACGGCCGTCGTCCCGCCTAAAACGGCAGCCCGCATCATCCTCAAGAACAAGAAGGCCCTCGAACAGGTCCAGCTCTGTCTTGGCGTGCCCGCACCGGCCATCGCCGACGAGTCGCGCTACGTGACCCTCGTCCTGAACACGATCCTCGGCGGCGGCATGAGCTCCCGCCTCTTCCAGACCGTCCGCGAAGAGCGCGGCCTCGCCTACTCCATCTACAGCGACCTGAACCCTTACAGCGACACCGGCTCGCTCTGCGTCTACGCCGGAACCTCGTCCGACCGCGCGATTCAAGTCGTCCAGCTGGTCATGGAGCAGTTCCGCCGTCTCAAGAACGAACCGCTTCCGACCGACGAGCTGCGCCGCGCCAAGGATCAGCTCAAGGGCAACCTCCTGCTCTCGCTCGAAAGCTCCATGTCGCGCATGTCGAACTTGGCACGCCAGCAGATGCACTTCAACTACTTCTTCGGCATGCAGGAGATCCTCGACAAAGTCGAAGCCATCACCGAAGACCAGGTCCTCGCGATGGCCAATCAGCTCTTCCAGCCGGAACTGGTCGCCGTAACGCTGCTAGGCCGCCTCGACGGCGTAAAGCTGACGCGCAGCCAGCTGGAATGCTAGAGCCAGAGCAGGTCTCAGCGTTAATTTCTTGGAGTTGTCATCCTGAGCGGAGCGAAGGATCTGCTTTTCCTTGCGTTCCCGCACCAAAAAACGGGTACCCATCCTATCGCGCACTTTGCGATTGGATGGGCAACCCGAACCAGCGAAGCAATCCAACCCGCAGATGAGCGCTTCACTGGCATCCTGCGTCTTACTCATTTAGGATTTTTCTCGGTAGGCTGTCTTTCCGGCAGCCACGGGAAGAAGCACAGACCCATGATTTACCTTCTCATGCAAAAGCATTCTGATCGCCGTAAGCGGCAAGCTGGTTTCACCCTGAGCGAAGCTGGATTCACATTGATGGAGCTGCTCATCGTCATCTCCATCATGCTCATCCTCATGCTCATCGCCATCCCCAACATGCTCAACCTGCGCAGCCAGGCGAATGAGACTTCTGCCATCCAGTCCCTGCGCGCCATCTACCAGTCGCAGATTCAATACCAGACCAACTATCCCGCCAATGGATTCGCCTGCTCGCTGCCAGGCCCTCGGCGGCGACTCGCAACTCGGGACCGCCCAGCGCGACAGAACTCCCAGTTGCTGCAGCGCGACCTGGCCACCGGCTCAAAGGCTGGATACCTCTTCAACATCGTCAACTGCTCGAAGACAACGGTGAACAACCAGGATATGTACACCAGCTATGAAGCCACCGCCGTCCCGCAAGCCGTAGGCAAAACCGGCCACCGCGGCTTCTGCATCGACATAACCGGCGAAATCAAAGCCGACCCCGCCGGCGGAACCAACTGCACCGTGCCGTTGCAATAACGAGTCGGCGTCGCCTTTCCAACTCACGTTCATCATCCCGTGCGAAGCCGAGGGACCTGCAGTTTTACATCCGAGCCACGAACAATGGGTGCCCCATCCTTTCGCGCATTTTGCGAAAGGGTGGGATACCACCAACCCGTCCCAAAGAAAGAGCGTCATTCTGAACGGAGCGCCAGGCGGAGTGAAGAATCCATACAGACCAAGGCCAGGCAAGTACCTTCAGGCTTTCTGACACTGCTCTTCGCTGATCGCTAACCGCAGCATCCACGCCCAAATCCCAACCGCCCAAACCCAGGCAGCACGCATCGACAAGCACTACAACGCGCTCCACTCCCTCTCCGTCCACTTCACGCAGAAATACGACGGCATGGGCATGCATCGCCAGGAAAGCGGCATCCTGCTCCTGAAAAAACCAGGCAAAATGCGCTGGACCTATTCCCAACCCGCAGGCAAACTCTTCGTCCTCGACGGCCAGAACGCCTACTTCTACTCGCCCGGCGACACCGAAATCCCACGCGTCCCTGCAAAAAAACTCGACGACCTGCGCTCGCCATCTGCGCTTCCTGCTCGGCCACACGCAACTCGCCAAGGAACTGACCAACCTCCAGATCGCCCCCGCAGAAAACGGCGCCTTCACCGCTCTCCGGCATCCCGAAAAACATGGAGCAGCGCATCGCCTCCTTCGCCATCACCGCAAGCGCCGACGGAGTCATCCAATCGATGCGCATCGAAGAAACCGACGGCGCCATCAATACCTTCACCTTCAGCGATGAACAACCCAACGCCCCCGCCACCGACGCCGACTTCGTCTTCCAAACCCCAGCCGGGACCCACATCATCGAAGGCATGCCCCCGGTCTAGACTACCAATGCTGTCATCCTGACCCTGAACGTAGTGAAGGGAAGGATCTGCTTTTGAGGCCTCGATCAGCACGAAACGGGTGCCCCATCCTATCGCGAAGTTTGCGATAGGGTGGGAAAGCATGATGCGTCCCGAACAAAACTACTTGACGCACCGACCGTCGCAAAGCATCAATCTTCACCTGCAAAGCCGCATTCCTCTCCTCAACATCCATCACCGAATCCGACTTCACCGTCTCGCCACGCGTATACCCCACATACTTCAACCACCCCTCAGACCGCGCCTCACGCTGCTGCTTAATCAAGCCATACAACGGATCAGCCTCAACACCTCAATCAGACTAAATCCCCGGCAGCCACCGGCACACCCAGCCCGCGCAGCACAATCTGCGCCATCAACAGATGCCCCAACGCATCCGGATGAATCCCATCCTTCTTCGCGAACGAAAAATCGGCATCCGTCTCGCGCTGCTTGGCAAGATAAGCATCCATCGGCCCGTGCATATCAATCACCGTAGCCTCACTCTTAGGCAGCTGCATCTCCCAGCGCGCATAGTCAGCGAGCACACCGTCATAGCCTTCATACGGAGCCATGAACCCAAAATCAGACGCGCTCTGCGGCACAACCTTCGCGTTCACCGGCAAAGCATCAAATGGCGGAGGAGTCAGCAAGATCATCTCCGCACCCGCCGTATGCACAGCCGCAACCAGTTTTTCAATCCCCTGCTCAAGGGCCTGCATGCGCTCCGCGCTCTGCGGATGATAGATGCCATCATTCATCCCATAGCACGCGACGACAATCTGCGGCTTCACCAGAGCAAGCGCGCGCTGCAGCCGCTCCTGCACGCAGGGCCGGGGAAACGGATGCGTCTTCTCCGAAAGACACGACGCCGTCTCGCTCGCTAGTCCAATGCTGATCACATCGAACCTGTCCGCCAGATACTGCTTTTCAAGAAAGTATTCAATGAACGTGACGTAATCGCCCGCCTGCGTAATGCTGTCGCCCAGCCACAGCACCCGCTTGTTTGCCAGAACAGGCGCAGCCGCATGTGCAGCCACCGATCCTGTCATCAGAGCACAAAGAACAATCCACAACCCCTTCAAAGCGTAATGTTTCACCCACCCATCCTAATCAATGCGCAAAAGAAAACCCGCCTGCACAAGCCAGCGGGCGGAGGCAGAGGTTTCCGAAAGGCGAATTAGCTTCTCCCCCTGGGTAACGAATGCTTCATCCACACCCTTATCGCTTCGGAGCCAGCAGCGCCATTGCGGGTAGCAGTGCGCAGATCAGGTACAAAACAGCTAACACCCGATTCAGCCATCGCTTCGGATTGCGCACCCAATAGCACAGCAGGATGGAGAGAAGCAGCGCCTGAGGAATAACCTCCAGATAGCCGCGCAACTGCGAAGGGATCGGCGCCGTGGTATAGATGAATCCTTCCAGAGACCCGGCCGGAGCAGCAAATGTTCCCAGAATGCCTATACCGATGAGCATCCAGGCAAGCAGCGCCCATCCGTTCTTGCGTGAAAAAAATTCTTCGCGCAAAGGATAGATATAGACGCGAAAACAACGCCCCGGAAAACCTGAAGCGCAGACCCCAGGATTACGAACGGACTCGTTGCAGGCCTCAGCCCTGAGCCGGGCTTGTTGAGGACATCTTTGTAATCCAAAAAGTGAAATGCCAACGCGCCCATCACGAAATAGGTAATGGTATGGCAAACAATAGTCTTGATCGTCAGCGTGAGAAAGCGAGGTTGCGAAGCTTGCATCGTCCTCCCTAAACATCTTTGCTTTTAAGAATTTTCAAGGCGAAACAAGCCCGCAACTGCTCTACGGGCGTAACTTTTCCGGACCTACTTAACCTCGATCGTCCCCTTCAGCGGAGTATCCTCCGAAGACGCGCCAGCCGTTATCCGGTACTTGCCCTTCAACAACTGCCAGCCGTTCGACTGCTCATCAAAAATGGAAATCATCTGCGAGTCGATCATCACCGATACCGTCTTCGACTCGCCCGGCCCCAACTCGATACGCTGCCAACCCACCAGCCGCTTGAACGGCTCGTTAGCCTTGTCTGGAAGCTCGGCATAGACCTCGGCAATCTCCGTGCCCGCTCGCTTGCCGCTGTTCTTCACTTTGAAGCTCACCGTCTTCTGTCCGCTGTCCGTCTTCAGGTCCGAATAAGAATAGCTGGTATACGACAGCCCAAAGCCAAATGGAAAGAGTGGCTGCTTGTGCTCCGCCTCATACCACTTGTAGCCAACCTTCACGCCCTCGTCGTAGCTAACCGAATACTTTGAAGCAACATGATCCGGCCCATTCACCGCGCCTGTCCCCTGGCCTTCATCTTCGCGCGTCAGCGGCGGAATCACCGGATGAGGCAGATCCTGCTCACTCTTGGGGAAGGTCATCGCCAGCTTACCTGTAGCGTTCACTTCACCCGTCAGCACATTCGCCAAAGCGATATGTCCACGGCT
This sequence comes from uncultured Acidobacteriaceae bacterium, assembly GCA_963833015.1. GTDB lineage: Bacteria > Acidobacteriota > Terriglobia > Terriglobales > Acidobacteriaceae > Alloacidobacterium. The sequence continues at coordinate 19,116 of CAWHWJ010000012.1, forward strand.
GCCCGCGTACCACGCTTCGACCACACCAGCCAACATCCCCGAGCCATGGCATCGTCACCGCCGTGCCGGTCTCGAGCACTACAATCGTGTGCGGATTCGCCTTCGCCACCGCTGCAATCAGCGCATCCTGATTATCCGGCAGCGAGAGATTCGGCAGATCCATCCCCTCCGACGTCCATTGGTATGCAAAGACAATCGCCACATCCGAGCCCTTCGCCAGCGCAGTCGCCGACGAAACATCCGTGCCCGCGTTGTACTCAATCTTCGTGCCCGGCAACTCCGCCTTCAGCGCCTTCAATGGAGGTGTCGGGAACCAGATGTGATCCTGCCAATGCGTCGCGCCTTGTCCCGGAGGCATGATCGCATTGCCGCCCGGCGGGTCCACCTGCGCCGATCCGCCACCCGAGATCATCCCCACATCCGCATGCCCGCCGATCAGCGCAATCGACTTCACCTTCGAAGTGAGCGGCAGAATCCCCTTTTCATTCTTCAGCAGGACAATGCTCTGCTCCTCAATGTGCTGCGCGACCTCAAAGCCATGCTCCACATCCACCACGCTCTTTTCAACCGGATAATCCACAACTCCCGAAAGAAACATCGAACGCAGCACGCGCCGCGCATGATCGTCGATCTCCGACATGGGCACACGTCCCGCGTCGACAGCCGCCTTCAGCTTCGGCCCAAAGTAATGGTCCATCGGCTGTTCGTTATCGAGCCCCGCCGCCGAAGCCTTCTCCGTGCTGTGCGTGCCCCCCCAATCCGAGAGAACAAAGCCCTTAAAGCCCCACTCGCCCTTCAGCACATCGTGAGTGTGTATGAGTTCTCGCAGGCATAGTCGCCGTTGATGCGGTTGTACGAGCACATCACCGCCGCCGGATTCCGCTATGTTGATCCCGATGTGAAAAGCCAGCAGATCCGACTCCTGCATCGCCTTCTTCGAGATCACCGCGTTCACAATATTGCGGCCCGTCTCCTGGTCGTTCACTGCATAGTGCTTGATGTCGCCGATCACATGCTGCGCCTGCTCGCACTTCATCAAATTGCCGACCAGCGTTCCCGCCAGCAGCGGATCCTCGCCCATGTACTCGAACGTCCGCCCATTCCGGGGATCGCGCGTCAGGTTCACGCCGCCGCCCAGCGTCATGTTGTAGCCCTGCGCCCGCAACTCGCTGCCAATCAGCGCGCCGTAATCGCAAGCGGCCTGCGGATTCCAGCTCGAAGCCGCGCCCACATTCGATGGCAGCGCAGTCGAATAACGCCCATTCTCGCCGCTGCTGCGCACGCCATACGCGGCATCCGACATATAGATATTCGGAATCCCCAGACGCGGAACGCCAACCGTCATGCCCGCGCCGCCGTTGGAAAGATAGGTGAGAGGCGTCTGCCAGTTCGGCACATGCGCCATGCCAGTGCCATGCAGCAGGCCGATCTTCTCATCGAGTGTCATCTGTTTCAGCACCATATCGGCGCGCTCATCCGGCGACAGGCTCTTATTCATCCACGGGCGATCGTTGCCCCGCTCTGATCAGCACTTTGCGCAAGTACCGGAACCGCCGGCATCAGCATTCCCATCAAGCCGGCCACCAATGGCAGGCACTTTCGAAACACACGAATCCGCATTGTTCTCCCCTTAAGATTTCCGATTGCGCGGTCATACTAGAATGGCAATCAAACAACCGTCAAGCTTAAACGTTTTACTAAGCAATTTACCCAGCTAAATGTGCCCGTCGATATTGAAGTCAACCGATTGTCTTAAATATCAATTTTACCTGAACACTCTAACCAGCATACGACCTTTACCGGTAATGTCTTCGTGAAACAAAACATGCGCTAGCATCGTATTGCGGTTTAGCTCCCAAGAATATCCGAGGCCAGCCCATGCAAATCCTGCTTCAGGACCTCCGCTACGCCCTCCGCCAGCTGCGCAAGAACCCCGGCTTTGCCCTCACCGCCATCCTCACCCTGGCCCTCGGCATCGGAGCCACCACTGCCGTCTTCAGCGTAGCCTACGGCGTCCTCATCGATCCCTTCCCCTACAAAGACGTCCACACCCTCGTCACACCCAAAGCTGTGCAGCTCCCAATGGCCGCAGTGCGGCTGGAACGTCTACACGCCTGAGCAGTTCAACGAAATCGCGCAGAAGACCGACATCTTCAACGGCGTCACCGCCTCCACCATCAGCAATGTCGTGCTCACCGGTGAATCGGAACCGCAGCGCCTGCGCGGCAATTACATCACCCCCAATACCTTTGATGTCCTCGGCGTGCAACCCCTCATCGGCCGCGCCAGCACCGAAGATGACGTGCGTCCCGGCCACGGAGAAGTCGCGCTGCTCAGTTACCGATACTGGCAGGCCCATTTCGGCGGCAGCCCGTCGATCCTGGGCCGCGTCCTCACCTTCAACAGGCATCCGCGCACCATCATCGGCGTCATGCCTCCGCGCTTCTTATGGAGAGGCGGCGATGTCTACCTGCCCATCGACATGACGAGCAGCGGCGAAGCGCAAGATCAGCGCTACTTCGCCCTGGTCGGCCGCCTGAAGCCGGGCGTCACTGAAGCTCAGGCCACCGCCGAACTGTACCCCATTTTCAGCGACTTCTCAAAGACCGCGCCCCGCGCTTTCCCCAAGGATTTCCGTGTTGGCATCATGCCCTTCGACCAGATGTTCCAGTCGAATCTCGCCAGCACGCTCTATCTGCTTCTTGGCTCGGTTTTCGTTCTGCTGCTCATCGCCTGCGTCAATGTCTCCAGCCTGTTGCTTGCCCGCGCCGTCCACCGCGAGCATGAATTCGTCGTCCGCGCCTCCATCGGAGCCTCGCGCCTGCGTCTCGTCCGCTATGCCCTCACCGAATCGCTCCTGCTCGCAGCTGTGGCCATGCCCGTAGCTCTGGCCTTGGCCTACGCCGGCCTGCAGGCCACTCTGCGCATCGTCCCGCACCGAAACCATCCCCGACGAAGCCGTCGTCACCATGAACATCCCGGTCCTGCTCGTCTCGATCGGTGTCGCGCTCGTCACCGTTCTTGCTCTTCGGACTCGCCCCTGCATGGCACAGCGCCAATCCGCGCCTCGCCGCCGTTCTGAGCAGCGTCCGTTCCTCGGGAAGCCGCGCACAGCGCCGTCTGCTGAGCGGCTTCGTCGTTACCGAAATCGCATTATCGTTGGCCCTGCTCATGATCGCCGGGCTGATGGTCCGTTCTCTGATGGCCGTCGAAAACGCCCCCGTTCCCTTCTCGCCCGAACACACCCTCGCAATGCGCATCCCGCTTGTCCGCCGAACGGTATCCCGCGCTTGATGACCGCGCCCGCTTCTTCCACCAGCTTCTGGAGCAGGTCCGCGCGCTCCCAGGCGTAAAGACCGCCACCGTCGATGCTTCGTTTCCCTTCATGGATTACTACGACAGCCATGTGCAGATAGGTTCCCAGCAGGTGGATAATCGCATCACGCTCATCCACTTCACGGACTCGGAATATCTTCCCGTTTCCAGCCGGCGACTTCTGCAAGGGCATTTCCTTGACGCGCGAGAAGTTGCGGAACAATCGCACGAGATCGTCGTCACGGAGAATTTCGTCAAACGCTATTTCAACGGCGAAAATGTGCTGGGCCGCACTGTCCGCCTGCCCGAACTCAAGCCTGACGGCAAAAATACATTAAAAGACAATGCTTTCACCGTCGTCGGCGTGGTAAACGACCTTCCACTGTTTGCGCGCTTCACGACAGACTACCCGCACATCTTCCTGCCCTATACCGCAGCGCCTATCATTGACACTCTGATCGTATCGACAGCGTTGCCCGCCGACGAGCTTATAAACCCCGTGCGCCAGATCGTTTCTTCCATCGACAAGGACCAGCCCATTGTCGATGCCGTAAGCGTGCGCCAGATGCTCGACATGTACGGCTACGCCGGTCCACGCTTCGCCCTGGCACTCTTCGGAACCTTCGCCGCCGCTGCACTGCTGCTCTCGCTCGTCGGCATCTACGGAGTGCTCTCTTTCGTCACCTCGCAGCGCACGCAGGAAATCGGCATCCGCATGGCCCTCGGCGCGAACCGCAGCAACGTTATGTGGATGGTCCTCCGCCAGGCCTGCATGCTCGCCGTACTTGGAGTAGCCATCGGCCTTCCGCTCGCCTTCTTCGCCGGACGCTTCGCCAAAGACCAGCTCATCCACACCTCGCAGCACGATCCAGTAGCGCTCATCGCAGCCATCTGCATCCTGCCGCTGCTCGCCATCGCCGGAACCCTGCTGCCCGCGCGCCGAGCAGCCGCCATCGACCCGGCAAGAGCCCTGCGCTCCGAATAGCCGTACGCTCCCCTCCACACATTGTCATCCTGAGCGGAGCGCGAAGCGCGCAGTCGAAGGACCTGCAGTTTCTAAGCATCAGCACGAAATGGGTGCCCCATCCTTTCGCGCACTTTGCGAAAGGGTGGGAAAGCACAAACCCAACCCGCGCTTTTTACTGGCGTAAACTCAGCAAAGGAGACGGCATGAAAAACACTTCTCTCACCAACGCACTGCTCCTCGTCATCGCAGTCGCACTCATCGCAATTGCAATCCGGCCTTACATCGCTCCGCACCCAGTCAAAGCGCAGTCATCGCAGGCCTACCCGTTCTACTTCGAGCCGGGAACGCAGATGCTCCGGGCTCCCGACGGCTCCAAGCAGGTCTACGGAAGAGTCGTCGTCGACATGAGGAACGGAAAGAATCTGGGGCTTCCCCACTCTCACGCCCGACACCTACCCGTCGAATCAGGTAGACACCAAACCGCAAATCTCCCACCCTTTTTATCTCGGCAGATTCGCATTCGAAGACACCGACCGCTGAATAGCTAACAGCACCGGGCTCAAGCAGTAATCCGCGTCACGCGACCGGACAGTACCCTACATAATCTCTTCCTTCCGCTTCAGCCATCTCCTGCACAAATGGGCGCGCGCGCCCGCGCCAGCCACGGCTGGAATCCGCCCGGTTTGCGCCTGTTTTCGAAGGCGTTCATGTCATAAAAAAGAGCTCCTTGACAAACAATTGGCCATCGCGTGTATTTGCGTGTCATGTCTTGTTGCGTATGCAACATTGTGGGCCAAAACTGTGTTGCCTCCCCCACCTGGAAATAACAGATCCGCAAAAAGGAGGGTAAATATATATGCCTTTCAGCAAACATCTGTCACAGATAGGTGTCAGATTCTCTCTCTCACTCGGAAGCCTTGCACTGATCGTAACTTCCGGGTTCGCCGCCACACCTCAAGCGACAAACCTCGGGCCTGAAGACCAGTCGAAGCCAATCTCCGTAACTGTTTGGTTAAACCTGCACAACAAAGCGACCCTGGACGCGATGGTCCAGGACATGTACGACAAATCCTCTCCGAACTACCACAGATTTCTCACGCTGAGCGAGTTTAAGAAACAATTCGCTCCCACCGCGAAGGAGGCCGCTACAGTTCGCGATTACCTCAACGCCCACAATATGAAAGTCACTTCGATCGACAAGAACAACCACTTCGTTGTGGCGCAGGGACGTGTCGCGGACGCGCAAACAGCATTCAACACGAAGATCAATCGCACGATGATCAACGGCGTCGTCCATCATGTAAACACAGCTCCGCCTACGATCACGGGGCCCGCGGCTGCGCTCGTCTCCACCGTGCAGGGTTTAAGCGACCTTACCTACCATGCAAATGTGAAGCCCGGCATGAATCCTGAAACCGGCACGCCCTATGCTGGAGTTCGCCCCTCAGCCGTGGGTGCCGACGGCCTGTTCTTCAGCGGACAGTGCCTCCGTCCGCCCGAGGTCGTCACCTTCACCACCGGAGGAAGCACTCCGAAGGCGATCTATGCCGGCAACCGCTATGGCGCTGACATCAACAGCCCTGTGCCCAATCTGCCCTCTTGCGGCTACGATGCCGCCGAAATGCAGAAGGCCTATGGCTTGAACAAAGCCTATAAATCTGGCCTCGACGGAACCGGCCAGACCATCGTGATCGTCGACGCTTTTGGCTCGAACACCATCCTCGCCGACGCAAACCTCTTCTCCCAGCTCAACGGTTTGCCCCAGCTCACAGACGCGAACTTCGCCATCTATACCCCCAACGGCTCAGCCACATGCACCACCACTAACGGATGCATCTCCGGGAACTGGCAATACGAAACGACTCTCGACGTGGAATGGGCACACGCAATTGCCCCGGGCGCCAATATCGTCCTGGTCCTCGCTGCTGACAATTCATTCACGAACCTCGATCTCGCCAACCTGTTTGCTATCGAAAATCTATTCGGCAGCGTAATATCCAACAGCTTCGGAGCGCCTGAAATACTACTGCAGAACTTTTTCCCATCTGAACTCACTGTCGAGAACGGCATCTCAGAAATCGCCGCAGCTTTAGGAATTTCCCACGATATCTCCAGTGGCGATTCCGGCGATTTTCTTGCAGAGGATACAGCGAACGGTGTTCCCGCAGTATCTGTCACGGCAAACTGCGCTTCCCCTTACGCGACCGGAGTTGGTGGCACCAGCACTTTCCTCGACTCCAAGAGCAACATCGAATTGCAAACCGGATGGGGCTTGAACTTCGCGCGAATTGCTGAACCCACTCCGAATCCGCCCACCATCCCACCTCTTCTCTTCGGCTTCCAGAGCGGATCCGGCGGTGGAACCAGCGTCGTTTTTGCCAAGCCCAAGTACCAAAAAGGACAGGGTATTAGCGGTAAATTTCGCCTAGTGCCGGATATCTCCATGAACGCAGATCCGGAAACCGGGAATGAAATTATCGTCACGCCTACCAGCGTCCCCGGCGATGACCAGTATGTGGAAGTCTTCGGGGGCACGAGCCTCTCTACCCCAATGTTCTCCGGCTTCTGGGCGATCGCCAACCAGGCGGCCGCGCAAGAGGGCTTAGGCCCATTGGGAAATGCCGCTCCCATCCTCTATGAACTGCCTGACGACGCGATCATCGATGTCAACGTAACGCCAGTTGACACTCTGCTGAATGTGACAGGTACGATCTTCAACCCGCCAAATCCTCCGGTCTTCGAAAGCGCAGCAGCCCTCGCAGGACCTCAACCACCCACGAAACGATTTGTCAGCGCATTGTTCCAGAGTTCATCGTCAACCCGCTGGGATGTCTTCACCTTCGGAACAGACTCCTCGCTGGCCACAGGGCCCGGCTGGGATAACGTCACCGGCCTCGGCACACCAAATGGAATGACATTCATTAACAAGGTTGTGAAAGCTGTGAAGTAAATCGCAGATGTATAAACGTCGACGGGTTGCCCGAATGGGCAACCCGCCTTTTTATTGCACTCTTCGGGGTGGTGCAGTTGCGTGTTAAGCCTTCACCAGATACAGCCCAAGCCCGCGAACAACAATCTTGTCTGAGGTGTCTCCAAAATTCACCCGCAGACTCAAAAGCAGCGGCCCTGCAGCCGGATTGATCGAAGTCGCCACACTGTCGTGAAACGTCGGCCCCGCGGCATTCAAATGCGCCGGATCGTCTAGCATCACCACCGCGGTCGCTGGAGGAGTCTGTACCTGCGCCAGCCTCACCTGCGTAATGTAGCTTCTTGTATTGGAATTCTCATACCCCACGCGAACGCCCTTCACCAGAAAACCCGGCGGAATATCCAGCGACTTCTCGACCACCTTGTTGCCGCCGCTCGCGCCCGTGTCGCCAGTAGTCGTCGACTGAATCACGAGTCCGCTCAAACCTCCGCCCACCCCCGAGCTGACAGCGTTGAACGAAGTGATGACGCTCGCATCGCCCGGCAGCAGCGACAGATGATTGACCCACATAATCATCGACAGCGGCTTAGGCGTTGGTTTCGTTGGTGTTGGCGATTTGACTGGCATGTTTCCTCTTCGCGGCAGATCAGTTCCTGGCCACATAAGTAGTGACCTTCCGCGAAGTTTCGTTTCAGAAGTAAGCCGGCGCCTATCGTCCGCGCATGTCGCTCGAAGTCCCGCCGGCCGCCGGCACATAACACTTCAGCGTGTAATCCATCACCATGCGATCAGCATTAAACCGCCAGCCAAGCGTACGAATCGTCCGCTTCATGCGCTTGATCCACCCGCGCGGCAGACCGTCGCTGTCGCGCTGATAGTAGAGCGGGACAACTTCCTCGCGCAGCACCCGATAAAGGTCCTCACTGTCACGGCTGTCATGAACATCCATCAGCGAATGCGTCGTGCCCTTGCCGATCGCGAAGCCGTTGAACCCGTCATAGGCCTCGGCCCACCAGCCGTCCAGAACCGACAGATTCAGCCCGCCATTCAGCACCACTTTCTGTCCGCTCGTGCCCGACGCCTCCAATGGACGCCGCGGATTATTCAGCCACACGTCTACCCCTTGAACGAAATGCCGCCCGACATTAATGTCATAGTCCTCAACAAAGACAAAACGATCCGCAAACACGCTGTCATACATCAGCTCGGCAATCTGCTGCAGCACCTTTTTCCCCGGCTCGTCATGCGGATGCGCCTTTCCGGCAAACACAAACTGCACCGGCCGCTTCGGATCAAGCACCATTCCCGTCAGCTTTTCGATATCCGCCAGAATCAGGTTCGCCCGCTTGTACGTCGCAAACCGGCGCGCAAACCCAATCGTCAGCGCATCCGGACTCAGCACCCTCCCCAGCTTCAACACCGTATCGCGCGCCTCGCCTCGACGCTCCGCCTGCTCCATCGCGCGCTGCCGCACGAACTCGAGCAGCCGCAGCTTCAACCCCACATGCGTCTCCCACAGCTCGCCGTCGTCCACATCTTCAATGCCCTCCCATGTAGTTGCGCGGCCGCTACGCTCATGCCATCCGGTACCCAGATGCCGGTCATACAGGCGCGCCATCTGCGGAGCAAGCCATGTCGGCACATGCACCCCGTTCGTGATGTGCCCAATCGGCACATCATCCTCCGCCTTGTTTGGATATAGCCCCGTCCACATCTGCCGCGAAGCCTCTCCATGCAGCGCCGACACGGCATTGGCCCGCCGCGAATGCTTCAGCCCAAGCACCGTCATGCAGAAGGTTTCCTTCGCATTGTGGACATCCTCGCGCCCCAGTCCCATCAGCTGCGCCGCCGTCAGCCCAAGCTCGTCCGCCAGCGGTCCAAGATGCTCTTCAATCAACTCAGCATCAAAGCGGTCGTGCCCCGCCGGCACCGGAGTATGCGTCGTAAACACAACCTCCCGGCTCACCCGCGGAGCAGCCGCCGCAAATGTCGTACCTTCTTCCAGCATGCGCGTGCGTATCGCTTCCAGAATCGCGAAGCCGCTGTGCCCTTCATTCAGGTGAAGCACGCCCGGCGAAATCCCCATCGCTTTCAATGCGCGGAAACCGCCCACGCCCAGCAACAGTTCCTGCCGAATGCGCACGCGCCCATCGCCACCATACAGACGCGACGTAAGCTCGCGATCCTCCGGCGCATTGCCTTCAATATTCGAATCCAGCAGAAACAGATTGCAGCGCCCAACCTTCAGCCGCCACACCTTCGCCAGAATCGGCTTCTTCCGCGTCGCAATCTCGATCGTCACCGCCTTGCCGTCGACGCCAATCGCCGGCTCCATCGGCAGCCGGTTCGTATCCGTGTCGAGATACTCTTCCTGCTGCCAGCCCTTCTGATCCAGCCACTGCCGAAAATATCCCTGCCCATAGAACAAGCCAATCCCGATCAGCGGAATATCCAGGTCTGAAGCACTCTTGATGTGATCGCCCGCCAGCACGCCCAGCCCGCCCGAATAAATCGGCAGGGACTCATGCAGGCCGAACTCCGCCGAAAAATAAGCCACCGGACGAGGCCGCAAAATGCCCGCATGCGTCGCGCCCCACGTCCGGTCCGCATGCGTGTACTCTCGCATGCGCCGATAGGCATAGTTGATGCGGCTGTGCAGCACCAGCTCCGCCGCGCGCAGCTCGATCTTCGCCAGCGGCATCTCATTCAACAGCGCCACCGGATTGTGGTTCAGCTCACGCCACCGCTTCGGATCGAGATCGAGAAACACCGCATTCGATTCCTGATCCCAGCTCCACCAGATGTTCCGCGCCAGGCTCCAGAGCCGTTCCTGCAGTGGTGCAATAAAGCGAGCCAGAGAGCGCGCCTCGCTCACTGTCGGCCCTACCTGCGCGGCTGCGTCGCTCAACATGCGCACTTCGTCCTCGTGAAAGTCGCGCGGCTCCATCGTCTGCACCACCAGCACGCCCTGCAGCACCCCGCGGTCGATCAGCGGAACACCCAGGAACGACTGGAAGGCGTCTTCGTAGGCTTCTTTGATGTACTTGAAGCGCGGGTGTTTCGTTGCCTCTTTCACGGCGACAGGCCGCACCTGTTCCGCCACCAACCCGCTCAGCCCTTCATGCAGCCCCATCCGCAGCGATCCAATACACGTCGGCCTCAACCCAACGGTCGCAGCCAGTACCAGGTTCGCACGGTCCGGCTCAAGCAGATAAATCGAGCAGACATCCGTTTTGAAATGACGCGCTATCAGCTCAACCACCCGCATCAGCGTTTCTGCGGGCTTGCCGCTTTCTTCCATTAGCGGGCTGATTTCTTCGAGGGTAAAGACACGACTACCGTCCAGCGATTCTGCAGGTTGGAACATAGCTGCGTTCCTCTTTTACCGTTCAAGGTTCAAAGAAAATCCATGAAGGCCGTCACTCCCCATAAGAATGAGGCCCCGACTCACAACAGCGTCTCGATACAACGACCCGGCCGATTTCGACACTCCTCGGTAATCAAGCTGCCAAAACTGCAAAAAGAGTTGGAGATGACTAAGTCTAAGCACATCCCCGGCAGGGAGCAACGAGATTTTCCCCGTGCCGCAGGCCCGTGGACAAAATCTGCGTAAAGTTGGATACAGCAAAAATGACGCTAAAGAATTGATTACGCAGGGAGAGAAATCTTGAAGATGGTGCCGCTCTTGCCCGGGCGGATGCTGCTACGCACCCGTATCTTGCCCTTATGGCGATCGACGATGCTCTTCGAAAGTGCCAGCCCGAGTCCCGTACCCGTCCCTTCCTTGGTAGTAAAGAAGGGCTTGAAGATTTCCGACGTATGCTCCTTCGGGATTCCATGGCCGTTGTCGGCAATCACAAATTGAACCTCATTATCGCGTTTCCGCATGCGCAGAGACAAAGTCCCATCGACCGGCAGCGCGTCAAGAGCATTCACAATCACGTTTGACATCACTTGCAGTATCTGACCGGTGCAAACCTCCGCCACGAGGCCTTCCGGCAACTCCTTTACAAGATGCACCTTCTTCGCGGCGATGGTTCTCTGGTGGATACGAAGAGCCGCCTCGGCTACGCCAACCAGATCGATGGCATGAGGCGATTGAGACGAGCGTGCGAAGTCCAGTGTCTGATTGGCAATCTGGTTCACCAGTGCCATCTGTTCGTCGGCCAGCTCCATGTATTTGCAAACTTCAGCAGGATGACCAGCATTTTTCTCTGTGAGATAGATCAGGTTCCCCAAAGCTTCCATAGGGCTTCTGATCTCGTGCATTACCTCAAGAGCCAGTCGCCCCGCCGTGGCACGCTCATCTGCCTTTTGCAGCGATTCGGTCGCGATCGCCAACCTCGCCTGCAGTTCCGAAATCGTTTCTCCGGACATACAGTACCCCCAGAAAGGAGTTCTGGAGAGAACGCGAGTAGGCGTTAAGTGCTGGAGGAGAACCCCCCGCAGACCAGTAATACTGATTATGATGCAATTTTCAGACGCTATGTCGTCTATCCGACACATTTTCTGAATCAGCCCATTTTGGAATGCTGTCACTTATCGCCATCAGTCTTCTTTTGAGAGATGAACTGGTGGAGGATTCCCGGGAGGAATCCGCGGAGTGGAGCATTTTCGTGACAGCGGAGACGAGGGCCCCTGGCCCGTCAAACGAGCTGAGGAGTTCATCCTCTTCCCCAAGCCTGCAGACAGGCGCCCGTGTGACCAACACCAGGCACTTCAACGCTCTCTGACCGGAATGTGCCAGTTTTAGCGCATTTTCACATTCTCTCGAAGACAGAGAGTACCAAAGAACCAAGAGGTCGGCCTCGTGAGCAGAGGCCATCTCTTCGAGGTCCGTCAGACGGGTCAATACTTCTACATTGAACCCTGCTTGTTGCAGGACCAGTCTACGAGTATCAAGTAAGTCAATGTCGTACCCATAGGCAAGAATGGAGCCGGAGGAAGGCATGGGAGATCTGACTTGTTTCACAGATTAGCGCGGGTCATTCTCTGGTGTCTGTCGTTTTGCCGACAGACTTTCATTTTTTTAAGGACTATATTCAAGCCATGCGTGGAGCCATCAGCGCAATCTGGTCAGAGACGTAAATCGCTACCGTTCGTGCGAGACGGTCGTCCTTTGCGAACTGAATGCAAAGGACGCGATTATGTCACCCCCATCCAGGAATCTTTTTCTGGCTTCGCTTAGTTCGGAAAGCCACGATCATCTGCTCAGCCCCTCAACCGCTGTCTCGTTACCCCTCAGAACGGTACTCTACGAAGCTGATAGTACTCCGGACTTCGCCTATTTCATGACTTCCGGGATTGCGTCGGTGGTCACAACAGTGGCCGAGGGAGGAACCGCAGAAGTTGGAGTCATCGGCAACGAGGGAATCGTCGGAAGCGTGCATATCCTCGGCTCCGCTCCCGATCAAACGCAATGTTTTATGCAGTTGGCGGGTACGGCGTGCAGGATCCCGTTCTCTCATTTCCATGAAGCTTTCAGGTCCTCGGAAGAAATCCGCGATCGCGTTCTTGAATATGTGCAGTATCAGTCTCTCTCCATCAGTCAGATCGCCGCATGCAATCGTCTGCACGGAGCCGAAGAACGGCTGGCGCGCTGGCTGCTCATGGTATCCGACCGCATCGAATCCGACACTCTCAGTCTCACCCAGGAGTTCCTCGCCGAAATGCTGGGGGCACAACGCACCACCGTCACCATGGTCGCCGGCGCTTTGCAGGAGAGCGGTCTGATCGAATACCGCCGCGGTCACGTAAGGATCGTGAACCGGGAGAACCTGGAAGACGCGGCCTGCGACTGCTATCAGGTCACAAAAAGACTGCATTTCGGCCTCTATAAACGAGAAACCAAGGCTGCGGTCGAACAGGCTTCCCGGCGATAGCGAGATTCTCTTTTTGCCACTACTCGTAACGGATAGCCTTCACTGGATCCAGCGCTGCAGCTCTGCGCGCAGGAATCCAGCATGCAAACAGACCGACGACAGCCAGCAGGGCTGCGACGATGATGAAGACAACGGGATCCGATGAAGAGACGCTGAGGGGAAGGCTTGCCATAAGGCGCGAAGCAGGCCATGCCGCCGCGACACCGAGCGCTAGTCCTGCAACAATCTGCCACAGACCGCGCCTCATCACCAACAGGACAATATTGCGCGCATCCGCTCCCAGAGCCATGCGCACGCCGATCTCCTGTGTGCGGCTGTTTGTCGCCTGCGCAAGAACGGCATAGATGCCGACAGAAGCCATCAGCAGCGCGATCAGCGCAAATCCGGAAAAGAGCTTGCTGAACAGATGCAGATACCACTGCCGGTGCTCAATTGCCTGGGGCAGCATGTACACGTCGCGCAGCGGCAGGTTCGAGTCGATGTTCTGCACCGCTGCACGCACAGCGGACGTGGGATTGTCGCTCGATCGAACCAGAAGAGCCATGCCACTCCAGCCTTCCTGACGGAAGGGCACAAAGAGCAATGGCTTCGGCGATTTCTCGTCGAACTGCTGCACGATATTCGCTGAAATACCAATCACCGTGATCCAGTCTCCGGGCTTGTTCTTGTCGTCATAAAACCGCAGCCGCTTGCCGATGGCGGATTGGTTCGGCCAGAAGTGTTCGGCGCATGCGCGGGTCAGGACAGTGACTTTGTGGTTGGCTGTGCCGTCGGTCTCATTGAAATCGCGGCCAAGCAGGATCGGCAGATTGATCGCCTCCAGGTATCCCGGAGACCGCACGACATACGACACCGAAGGACGATGCGCCGCATCTTCGACCGAAGAGTGCTCGATCTCGATTTGCGATGTTGCCGCTCCGAGCCCGGGAAGATCCGATCCAAGCGCCACATGCGTTACGCCCGGAATCGCTTTCAGTCTCGGCAAAAGCTGATCGTAGAAGCGTTGCTTCGCATCGGTGTCTTTGTAACGTTCCTCGGGGAGGTCGATGCGCGCCGTCATGATTTGTTCCGAAGGTACCGACCGATTGGCAGAGAGATTTTCGAGCAGGCTGTGGACAAAAACTCCAGCCCCCGTTAGCAGCACAAGCGTAAGCGCAAACTGGAAGATCACGAGCAAACCTGAGAGCCTTCCGCCGCGATGCTTCCCCGCGCTGCGAGCGCCTTCCTTGAGCACGTCATTCAGGTCCACGCGCGAGAAACGCATCGCTGGCGCAGTACCGAACAGCAGGCCGCTGAAGATACAAAGCGCGGCGAAATAGCCAAACACCGTGTAATCCATCGTGAACTGGATCCAGTAAGGCTTTCCGACATTCTGCGTCGAAAGATCGAACCAGTGAACTCCCAGCGCAGCCAGCCCCAGGCCGAGCACGCCGCCAAATATGCTGAGCAGTACGCTCTCGATCAGCAGTTGACGAACGACGCGCCACCGTGAAGCACCAAGAGCTGAGCGGATCGAGATTTCCCGCTGACGAGCCAGCGCCCGGCTCAGCATCATGTTTGCGACATTGGCGCACGCAATCAGCAGCACAAATCCCACAGCCGCGAGCATCAGCAGGAATATAAGACGGATATTGCCGCCTTTATACATCTCGTGAAAAGTCAGAACTAGAACGCCGATATCTTTGTCTGTATCGGGATACTGCGTGGCAAGACGCCGAGCAACTCCATTCAGATCGACATTAGCTTGAACAATGCTTGTCCCCGGCTTGAGCATTCCAAAAACCTGAAGCGGACGGTTGGTGCGCTTTTCCAGTTCTGGCGTGGGAACCAGCGGCATCCACATATCCACATTGGTCGGAAATCGAAATCCCTTCGGCATGACCCCGATAATCGTCGCCGGCCTCTCGTTGACGCGGACCTGACGGCCAACCACACTTGGAGAACTGCCATAACGATCTTTCCAGACACCATATCCGAGAACAAGAACAGGCGCGGCGCCTGCTTTGTCATCGGTCGAAAGAAATCCGCGGCCAAGGATTGGCTGCATATGCAGCATTTCAAAAATGCCAGCCGAAGCCCGCTCCATCTGGTATGCCTGCGGAGGGTTGCCGGTCTCGCTCAAAACACCTTCTTCGTCGCTCGCTGCTTCCACAGCAGCCAGCGAAGAATTTTGTGTCCGGTATTCGCGGAAGTCGGGGTAAGAGACCCGCATCGAGTCGTCGCTCTGCGTTACGTTGCGGTTGCGAATGGCCACCAGTTGCGCGCCGCCCGGCACCGGCACAGGCTTGAACAACACTGCGTTGATCAGCGTAAAGACCATCGTGTTCAGGCCGATACCCAGCGCCAGTGTTGCCACCACTGCGGCAGAAAACAGGCGATGGGAGAAGATCATGCGCAAGGCAAAACGCAGGTCGTGTGCCATGTAGCCCGATACGGAAGAGGGTTCTGAACAGTTCCCATCATTCTTGACTCGATTGCAAATGGGACACTCAGAAATGCGTCAGGCCGCCGGATGACACCCTTACGCCGGCTTCATGGCCAGCGTCCCGACTGAATCCGGCGGCAGCTCAACCGCAACAGCACGATCCCTCACCTGCACCTGCACCATCTGGGGGTGGGACAGCTCGTTCCGCAACAACAGGACAATCGTGCCATCGGGATTCTGGAAGGCGAGCGCATCATCGCAGGTCCCTGTCGCCTCCATACACTTCGCCCCCACATCGACAAAGTGCGTGAGGTGCTTCAGCAGGTAGTAATCGTGGTTGTAGTGAAAGGTTTTCTCCGCTCTGTTCACAGTCACCAGGGAATTCTGCGCCCATCCCCACGTGCTCAGTCCGTCCTGCTCAGTCGAAATGTTCCAGTACATATAAGCGCTCGCGCCGCTGCGGAAGTAGTGTTTCATCAGCTGCCAGCAGTAGCCCGTATAGCTCCACTCATTCTTGCCGTCGCCGCACTCCTGCTCCGATTGATAAATCATCAGAGACGGGAACTCTCGCGGAATCGCCGGCAGGGCATTCTTGCCCGCCCATTGCACGCCTACGCCTTTGATGAAGAGCGCCGCTTCCTTATCGGCCATCACCGTTTCCAACAGCTTCGGATTGCCCCGCTCCAGCGTGCCAAAGAAAACATCAACGTCGCGCTTCTGCATCTCCGGCCCCAGAGAATGCAGAAATCGCGCCAGTCCCTCAGGCGTCCACGTGCAGCTGGGAAAATTCTGCGCAGAATTGAACTCGTTCTGCGGCATAACCATGCCCACGCGAATCCCCTCTGCCTGATATGCGTCGATAAAGCGCCCGAAATATCTCGCGTACGCATCGAAGTAGCGCGGCTCCTGGATGAACATGTCTTCGCCCTCGTGACCGATCTGGTCAGCGCGAATCCCGTTGTCCTTCATTCCCGGATACGCCTTCGCCTCCGCATAAAAATGATTCCGCTTCATCCAACTCGGCGGAGTCCACGGCGAAGCCCAGAGCCGCAGCTTCGGTTGATAGCGCTGCGCCTCATGAATGAACGGGATCAGTGTCTGCCTGTCATGCTCAATGCTGAAATGCTTTAGATCGAAGTCGCCGTCCGACTCGTCATAGCTGTACGCCTCGGTCGCAAAATCGTTCGCGCCAATCGGCATGCGGCAATAGGTAAAGCGCGCTCCTGCAACAGGATCAAAGAGTTCGTGCAGCACGCTCTCGCGGTCCTGCTCGCTAAGCGCCTTGAGCGACGTCCAGCCAAGCTCATTGAAGCAGCCTCCAAAGCCCTCGATCGTCCGTGCAGTACGGCTCTCTGCCGGGTTGATATTCAGGTTGAGCATGTCCCAACGAAACGTCGGCTTGAACAGCACACTATTCTGCCATGCATTTGTCTCCGTCGTAGTTACAAATGTGATGCGGTTGTCCTGCAGCGGCTCCGGAGGCGGCAGTTGCGCGGCCACGCCCTTGCTCCGCATGAGTCCGGCAAGCGCCGCGCCCGCCGCGCCCCGCGCGCCGCTCTTCATCACCTGCCGCCGATTCCAAAGCCTTCCGTCCATTACTCTGCCTACCCCATCCGTGACCATGCCGACAACCGTGCAAACCTCACCACACTTTGCACATCTGATCCGGCGGCCGCACCATCGGCTGACCTGCCTTGCAGCCGAATGCCTTCGTGAACTCAGGCATATTCACCACCACGCCGTTGATACGGTATTTCGCCGGCGAATGCGGATCGGTCGCTGCCCGCACCCGCAAATCATCCGGACGCTCATTGGCGCAATCCCACTGCGCGAAGCCGACAAAGAAGCGCTGCTCCGGCGTCAGCCCGTCGATAGGCTGCAGATGAAAGTCTTTCGTCTTGGTCTGCCACGCCATGTAAGCGAGAATCTCACCGCCCAGGTCCGCTACATTTTCGCCCAGCGTTAGCTTTCCGTTCAGATGAACGTCCGCCACAGAAATGTACGACGAATACTGATCGTCCACGCACTTCGTCCGGGCGTCGAATTTTTCGCGGTCTTCCTTCGTCCACCAGTCTTTCAAATTGCCTTTCGCGTCGAACTGGCTGCCCTCATCGTCGAAGCCGTGCGTCAGCTCGTGCCCAATCGTGCCGCCGGTGTCGCCGTAGTTCGGCGCATCGTCCATCTTGCGGTCGTAAACGGGGGGCTGCAATACGCCCGCCGGAAAATTAATATCGTTCATCTGCGGGTTGTAGTAAGCGTCCACTGTCGCGGCTGAAATATCCCACTCGCCGTGATCCACCGGCTGGCCGATTTTGTTGATCTCCCTGTGGCGCTCAAATGCTCCCGCCCGTTCTATGTTGCCTGCAAAATCGTCCGGCGTGAGTTTGGTCGAGCTATAGTCGCGCCACTTGTCGGGATACCCAATCTTGTTACGAATTCCGCTCAGCTTCACCAGCGCCTGCTCTTTCGTCGCCTGACTCATCCAGTCCAGCTGCCGAATCCTCTCGCGCATCGCTTCCTCGATGCGGTCGACCATATCCAGCGCATCGGCTTTCAGCTCAGGTGAAAAGACTTTATTCACATAAGCCTGCCCCAATGCTTCGCCCAGGTTGTAGTCGGTGTATTGCACGCAGCGCCGCCAGCGCGCTTGCTGCTCTTTCGCACCGCGCAGATAAGCGCGGTAAAAGCTGAAGTTCTCATCCACAAACGGCTGCGACAAAAACGGCGAGTACGAGTCAGCTACATGAAAACGAAAATAGGTCTTCCAGTTATCAAGAGACTCCTTCGCCAGCGATTCATTCACCTGCTTATAAAATTTCGGCGACTCCACATTCACAATCTCAAACTGCGGATACCGCGCCTCGCGGTAATACGTCGCCCAGTCAAAATTCGGCGCCAGCTGCTCCAGCTCGCCCATCTTCATCTTGTTCTTCAGGTTGTACGGATTCCGTTCCTCCACCCGCGTCCATGAAGCCTTGGCCAGCGCAGTCTCCATCCGCATCACCGTGTCGGCATTCTTCTTCGCAACGTCCGGCTTGTCGCCCAGCAACTCGAAAACCTTCTGCACATGCTGCACATACTTCTCGCGAATCTCTTTCGACTTGGCATCGTCCTTCGTGTAGTAATCGCGATCGGGAAGACCCAGGCCGCCCTGATCCAGATAGGCAATCACCTGCTCGGAATTGTCTGGATCCTGCGTAGAGCCCGCTGGAAAAAGAAGAGTCCCCCCAAACGGCAGCGTTACATTCGCAGTCAGTGGCGCAATGTCGCGCACTGACTTGAGCGCCGCAATCGCATCCAGTTGCGGCTGAACCGCCGCCAGTGCCCGCTGGTTCACGGCGCTCTCGTCCATGCAGGCGGCGTAAAAGTCGCCAATCTCCTGCGTGACCTGGTTTCGCTGCCCCTTCGTCGCCGCTGCTTCCTCCAGAATCCCGCGCAGAAACATCAGGTTGTCCTGGTAAAGCTTCGCGTACACGCTCCACGATGTCTGGTCCGGCGGGATCGGATTTTTCTTCTGCCACCCGCCGCACGAGTACGTATAAAAATCCACGCAGGGATCAACGCTCTTGTCCATCGACGAAACATCGAGGCTCGGCGAATACGGCAGAACCGGAGCCGACGGTGATTGGCAAAAAGACGCAATAGATAGAAGGGCGGCGAACACAGAGCAGGCGAAAAAACGCTTCATACTCTCTCCAGGCGCATAAGCGCAAAAAAGCTTGCGACGGCTAATAATATACGTCTCGCATCTTTAATATTTGTCAGGGGAGCGAGCAAGCGTCACAGCAGGATTGGCGAACGACGCCAACGCGGTGAGCTTAGATTGCCTTGCATCGAATCGCTATTTGGCTGCGGGCAGCCGAGTCCACGATGAATCAGGATCGAATGCTTTGATCGCCTTGGCCGTCTCCGCCGTAGAATCGCCAAGATCTTTCTGAAAGACCGTCCCGCGCCGACTCACCAGAAACGTCATCACGCCGCTCGATCCATATTCCGCCGGATACGCCAGAATTGCGAAACCGCCTGTCATTTTGCCATCCACGACGTAATCCCTCGCTCCGCCGTGCGCATTCGGCCCCTGGGCCTTCAGGATGCGGAAGTAATACCCGTTGTAGGGATGACGTGTACCCTGCTCGTAGCCCTCTGCGTCAGCATCCGCAACCAGCGGGCCTGCTGGGCTCTGTTGCTCGCCTTCGGCCACTTCCCAGTAAAGACCGTTCTGTTTTCCGGGTTCGCTCCGGAACCTCTGAGCATAAACGCCCGGATCATCTCCATCGTGCCCCGTCGCCGCATATTCCAGTTGCGCCTGACGCAGCGCCTGGCAAACCTTGATGGCTGCGAGTTCGTTCGACCCAATCCGCCGATACAGCAACTCTTTCGCACCGTCGGCGGAATCGAAGTTCCACGCGCCATTGCTCTTCACCAGCGGGATAGGCAAGGGCCACTCGTTCTTCCCGACCACCAAGGTCATCTTCCCCGTCCCCGCTGACACTAGACGGTGGTGAGCATCATAGAGCGTCACAAAATTGGCTCGGTCATTCTTGTCCTGCGTCTCATCGCCGGAAGAAATAAGACTGCCAGCCTCAGCTCCCAGAATCTGATTGAGTGCGGCAACATCGTTGCTTCGGTTTGCGGCAATCAGAGCGTCAACGGCTTGGTGTGCGGTCTCAAATGTTTTCTGGGTTACATCTTGTGCTCTTAAAGAAACCGATGTCAGCAAGGTCGCGGCGGCCACCAGAAAGAGAGCAGCTGCATCGGACGTGCGCAAGCGTCGAGCGTTCTTCACTGCCGATTCCCTCCTCCCTTTGGCTTTTGCTGCGAGGCGACACTCGCCTTGCCGCGATTGATGGCCGCGCGATCGGCCGACGGATTATTCCCGCCTCCAAAAGCGCTGGTGCGCCCTCCGGTATTTGTATTAGCCGGGCCCTTCGAATACCCAGCGTTCGGATTCGGCTTGAACGTCGGGGCGGGCCGCTGCGTCGGCTGTGGTGCCGGCCGTGTAACAGGCTGTGGTGTCGGACGCGTGGTGGGCTGCGGCGCGGGACGCTGTGCCGGCTGCCTCGGCGGGTTACCTCCGTTGTTCGGTGGCCGTTGATAAGACGGCGGTGGAGCAGGGCGGTTTGCCGGCAGGGTTGTAGGGCGTCCAGGATTTGTCGGCGGACGGTTGCCGGGGCCACCGCCGTTGGGAGGGCGGTAATTCGGCCGGTCGTGCCAGTTGTTCGGCGGACGGGCGTAAATCGGGCGATTGTAGGCTGGAGGTCGATAGTGGTATGAGGGATAACGCGGACGATAGCGATTATTCACCACCCAAACATTGTTGTGAACAATGACCGTCCTGTGGCCCCAGTTCCAACCCCATCCGCCCCAGCCCCAGGGATAGCTGTTGTTGCTGATCCACGCCCCGAGGGCGATGCCCGCACCGAAACTTAACAGGGAAGCAGTCACCACCGCAGCCGTGCTCGGCTGCTGATAAATGACCTGAGGGTTGTACTGCGGCACATACACCACCTGCGGATTCGCCGGCTGGATCACGACCACTTGCGTGCTGCCCTGATTTTGCACATCAACGGTCTGGTACTGGTTGCTGTCGAGAGCGCCCGAGGCATACGCCTGTTGCCGGAGTCGCTGCACCGAATCCATCACCGTCCCTTGATTCGCAGCAAACGCCTGCCCGATCGCAGCATAGCTGTCAATGTTCTGCGCCATCACGTCGAGCACTTGCGGAAAGTTCACCAGCGCAATGAAGGCCGGATCAAAGCCTTGCGCCTGGGCCGCATCCGTGCGCGCCTGTCCGGTGAGCCCGAGATTCTGGTGTACCCAGTTGTCAGTGTCGAGGACCTGTTGCGGATCAGTCGATGCCGCGCAAATCTGAGCCAGTAGCGCATCCGGGTAAAGAGCGACCGGCGCAAGCAGTTGGTCCAGCTGATCGGGCGTAGGCACGGTGCCCTGCGCATAAGCCTCAGTGGCTGGAAGCATCACGCTCCACAACCAGAGAAAGCCGATCAACGTCGAGGCAATCAACCGTTGAAGTCGCATCGGGTCTCACATATTACCGCAATTCCATGTCAGATTGCCAAATCGTGCTCTTGTCCATTCAAACCCATCTCTTGGATTGAGGACGTTAGTTCCTCCACGACCGGCTCACGACGGCGGAGGAATTTTCTTTGAGCGAGCGCGTCAGCCATCGGAAAAGCAGCGTAGCCGCAAATGCCCCAGCGAATTCCGCCACAACAAAGCCGGCAGCATCGGCAGGCCGTATCCCTGCGAACGTGTTTGTCAGGGAGCGGGCAAGCGTCATAGCCGGATTGGCGAATGACGTAGATGCGGTGAACCAATAGGCAGCGGTGATGTAAGCTCCCACGGCAAAGGGAACAGCAGAGGGCCGGTGCCGCGCACAGCCCCATATCACCGCGAGCAACCCGAATGTGGCAACAAACTCGCTGAACATCTGAGCAGGGCCGCTGCGGACATGCGTCGATGCAGAGAAGACAGACAGTCCGAACATCAGATGCGCCGTGACCACCCCTGCCAGCGCCCCAGCCATCTGCGCGACGATGTAGGCCGGAGTCTCCCTCCAGGCAATACCGCCCCTCCACGCATCGGCCAGCGTCACAACTGGATTCAAATGCGCCCCGGAGACAGGACTGAAGGCAAGGATGATCGCGACCAGCGCGGCTCCCGTGGCGATAGTATTCGCCAGCAGAGCGAGAGCAACATTGCCTGCCGCTAAACGCTCACCCATAATCCCCGAGCCAACAACAGCGGCAAGCAGAAACAGAGTTCCAAAGAACTCCGCGACCATACGGCGAAAAAGTCCAGGCTTCATTGCCGCCCAATGCTGTCAATTTCTCTCTGAATCGCAAGCTGATCCAGAGTCGAGAGCGGCAGAGAAAGAAACAGGCTGATTCTGCGGTCAAGCAGTGAGAATGCGTCGCGAAAGGCGCGAGCTATCTCTTCTGGCGTATCCTCTACCGCCGCCGGATCGGGAACGCCCCAATGCGCCGTCATCGGTTGACCGGGCCAATAGGGACAGACTTCTTTGGCCGCATTGTCGCAAACCGTGAACACAAAATTCATAGCTGGCGCATCGGGCCTGGCGAACTCATCCCACGACTTGCTGCGCAGTCCCGCAGTCGAGATTCCAGAAAGTTCAAGCTGGCTCAGAGCCTCCTGCCGCACAGCCCCAGACGGATGGCTGCCCGCGCTGTATGCAGTGAAGACGCCCCTTCCTTTAGGGTTAAGAATCGCCTCCGCCATGATCGAGCGGGCAGAATTGCCCGTGCAAAGAAACAGAACATTGTGATGTGTCGGCATCGCCTTCACCCTTTCCGCGCATCTGTGTTCGGGTCACAGCATCCCGGTTCGCAACATGGCGCGGCGGGTTTGGTCGCACGGATGAACGCACTCAGGAACTTGCCTTCGACCTGTGGCGCAATCTCGTCAACGGAAATACCAGCCTCGGCAAGAAACTGCCGTGCATCCTCAATGTTGTAGGTGCGCGTTGGCTCAAAATCCACATCGACAAATCCTGCGCTCAGCAGTTTGTCTTGATAATCGGATTCCTCCAATGCTCCGGCAATACAGCCAACCCAGAGCAACATGCTTTGGCGCACAGCATCCGGAACCTCGCCACGCACAACAACGTCAGAGACAGCAAAGCGACCCCCGGCGCGCAGCACACGAAAAGCCTCTTTAAGAACACGATCTTTATCCGCTGAAAGATTGATGACGCAATTTGAAATCACGACATCGACCGAGCTATCCGGTAACGGAATGTTCTCAATCTCGCCCTTCAAAAACTTCACATTGGTGACGCCCGCCTGCCGCTGATTTTCACGAGCAAGCGCCAGCATCTCATCGGTCATGTCCAGCCCATAGGCTTTGCCTGTCGGCCCAACGCGCCTGGCAGACAGCAGCACGTCGATTCCGCCCCCGGAACCAAGATCCAGTACCGCCTCACCCGCCTTCAGTTCAATGAGCGCAGTCGGATTGCCGCATCCCAGCGAGGCAAGTATTGCCTTTTCCGGCAGTGTGTCTGTCTCAGAAGAGCCATACAGGTCTTTCGTTATTGGATCGCAGCAACGCATGGCTAGATCGCAGCATGCCATTGCGCCCGATTCCGTAACGCTTCTCGCGATAGAGCCATATTTCTCCTGAACAACGTTTCGACTTTCCACGGTCGGCGTCTCCTCATATACGCTAAGGCGAATGTATTGCTTCCATTCATATCTGTCAAGGCGTATATTATCGACAATGAGCCGCCAATCTAAATCATTCGATCTGGTCCGCTTGTTCGCCGCTCTCGCTGACCCTACCCGCCTGCGCCTGCTCAATCTCATGGACGGGCGCGAGGTGTGCGTCTGCTATTTCGTCGAGATTCTGAAGCAAAGCCAGCCGAAAATATCCCGCCATCTGGCCTATCTCCGCAACGCGGGTATAGTAAGCGCTCGCCGGGAAGGCAAATGGATGCACTATCGCATTGAGCGCGCGGAGGATGAAGGAGCGGCGTCGATTCTGGATGCCACGCTCGGGTCGTTCAAAGCAGATCGTGCAATGCAAGCTGATCTGGCAAGGCTTGATAGAGCCTGCTGCGAACCCAATAAGTTCGTAACTCTGCAGGGTGCGCCATTGCCGACAGGGTCTTTTCTCCCTCAATAA
Source organism: uncultured Acidobacteriaceae bacterium (assembly GCA_963833015.1). Lineage (GTDB taxonomy): Bacteria > Acidobacteriota > Terriglobia > Terriglobales > Acidobacteriaceae > Alloacidobacterium. The sequence goes on from CAWHWJ010000012.1 coordinate 43,292, forward strand.
ATACCCGCCCGGCAGGGTGCGGGATCCCACAACCTGCCCTGAGCGCAACCGAAGGGTCTTGAAAGATGTGGGCTTCGAATCGCGTATCCTGCTTACGATGAAAGTTCTGGCAACACTGGCCGCCATCTGCCTGCTCCCGGTAATCGCACTCGGTCAGGTCAAGAAGTCCGGCCCATGGGAGATGCAGTCCAGCGGAACCACAGCCAGCCTGCGCGGCATCCACGCCGTTGGCGGCGGAGTAGCCTGGGCCAGCGGAACCAACGGCACCGTCCTGCGCACCGAGGACAGCGGCTACATGTGGCAAAGCTGCGCCATGCCCCCCGGAGCCGAAAAGCTCGACTTCCGCGTCATCTGGGCCTTCGACGCCAACACCGCCATCGTCATGTCGAGCGGCCCCGGCGACCAGTCCCGTCTCTATAAAACAACGGATGGCTGCTCCCACTGGACCCTGCTCTACACCAACACAGACAAGGACGGCTTCTGGGACGCAATGTGTTTTGCCGAGCGACCCCTCGGCATATACATAATCGGAGATCCGGTCCACGGTCACTTTGTGCTTTTAGAGTCTGACGAGCATGAGCTAATCCAAGATATGAGCATAAAGGGGTTCAGACCGCTTACCGGAGAATCTCTCTTTGCGGCAAGCAATAGTAATTTCGACCCTGACGAGATCAATGGCTTTTATTTTGCAACTGGTGGAATCAGTGGCAGTTGGTTTCTGTATGAGACAGAGGACGTCTATCACGATGCTCGCATAACCTGGCACAGAGTCTCGATCCCCATAGGGGAAAAGTCATCATCGTCGGGTGTGTTCTCAATTCAGCTAAGATCGGATCCGACAGAAGATCGTGACCAATGGGACCGCATACACGGCGTGGCCGTAGGAGGCGACTACACGAAGCCCAACGAATCCACCGGAACGGCAGCATGGACTGCCGACGGAGGCCAGCACTGGACCGCAGCCACGAAACCGCCGCACGGCTACCGCTCAACCGTAGCCTGGGACGCTGACGCCAAGGCCTGGATCGCCGCCGGAACCAACGGAAGCGACATCAGCTACGACGACGGCAAAACCTGGCAGCCCCTCGACGACGGCAACTGGAACGCCCTAAGCCTGCCCTGGATCGTAGGCCCAAAAGGCCGAATCGCCAAACTAGGAGCCCTGCCGTCACGGAAATGATCTCGGGTGCCCCATCCTTTGCGCAGCAAAGGGTGGGAGAGCACGAACCGCAGATGAGCGAAAACCACCCTCCCCGCGTCTGACTCTTTAGTACGAAGAGAGAACAGAGCGGGCCGGTTTTCGGGGGATTTACCGGCCCGCAAGCTGATATCGTGGAAGAGAATGGCAGAGTTCGTCATCAAGCTGGCCGATGAGCGCGGGCGCGTGCAGGAACAGATCCAGTCCGCCGCCTCAGCCGAGGAGTTGCGCCAGCGTTTCTCCCAGGCTGGCTACTACGTCTACTCGGTCAAGCCGCGCGGCTTCACCGGCGGCAAGAAAAGGGCGAAACTCGAGATTTTTCTTATATTTAACCAGCAATTCCTGACCCTCGTCCGAGCCGGACTGCCCATCCTCAGTTCGCTCGAAATGCTGGCAAAAAACCAGAAAAATCCTGCATTTTCCGCGCAATTGCAGAACGTAGCCGCGCGTGTGCGCACCGGTGAATCCATCTCCAGCGCCTTCGAAGCGCAAGGCGGATTCCCGCTCATCTACACCACCACGCTTCTGGCCGGCGAACGAAGCGGCAACCTCGAAGAAGTCCTCGGCCGATATCTCTCATTCCAAAGAGTTTCGCTCACGTTCCGCAAGAAGCTGCAAGCCTCGCTCGTCTACCCAGCCCTGTTGATAACACTGGTCTTCGGCCTCTTCATCTTTCTCATCACCTTCGTCGTCCCGCGCTTCGCCCTGCTCTACGACCAGATCGGCACTAAACTCCCCGGAATCACCCTCTTCCTGCTCGCCCTCGGCAACGGAGCCCAGCACTACCTCCTCTACATCCTTCCTTGCGTCGCCATCATCGCCTACCTGCTCTACCGCTGGAGCAAGACCGATTCCGGCGCCGACCGCATCGACGGCATCCGCATCAAGCTCCCCCTCTTCGGAAAGATCTGGCTCAAATATCAGGTAGCCCTCTTCGCCCGAACACTCTCCACCCTGCTCTCCGGCGGTCTCCCCTCGTGCCGTCGCTAGAAACTGCCGCCCGCTCCATCGCCAGCAAGCGAATTGCGAAAGCGGTATTCTCGTCTGTAGGCAGTGTGCGCGAAGGCAAGAGCCTCGCACGCAGCCTCGATAAGCACGAAAGTCTTTCCCGAACTATCGACAGAAATGATCGAAGTCGGCGAGTCGACCGGCGCGTTGCCGCAGATGCTGAACTCTGTGGCCGAGTTCTTCGAGGAAGACGTGCAGACCGCGCTGACCGCATCGCTCGCGCTGATCGAACCCGCGATCCTGATCGTGATGGGCGTGGTCGTCGTTATCATTCTCATCGCCTTTATCTGCCCATCTTCTCGCTCAGTCAATCGGGCTCGTTTTCCGCGATAACGTTAAGGATTTCTCATGGCACAGGCACCAGCATTCATTCCGATCGAGCAGGACGAGACAGCGCGCGCGCAGGCACTCGCCATCCGCTATCGCTGCGAGTTCGTCGATCTGAAGAACTTCCGCATCCAGCACGATCTCTTCCGCACCGTCCCGGTCGACATGATGTTCCGTTACAACTTCGTGCCGCTCGAACAGCATGAAGACCGCCTCGTCATCGCCGTCAGCGACCCCAGCCGCCTCATGGTGCTCGATGAAATCTCGAGCCTCCTCGGCCAGCGCATCTCCGCCCGCGTCGCCACGCTCTCGCAGATCACCGACCTGCTCAAGAAAACCGAGCAGTCGCAGCGCGTCCTCGATGAAGCATCCGAAGGGCTCACATTCGACGTGCTCACCGGCGACGACAACTCCGACGAAAACATCTCGATCGAGAAGCTGACCTCCGAAGAAGACATCAGCCCGATCATCCGCCTCGTCGATACAACCATCTTCACCGCGCTCGAACGCCGCGCTTCCGACATCCACATCGAAACCTACGACGACTCGGTTCTCGTCAAGTACCGCATCGACGGCGTGCTGCAGCAGGCCATGGCGCCCATCGCGCGCGAGCACCACTCGACCATCCTTTCGCGCATCAAGGTCATGAGCGAACTCGACATCGCCGAGCGCCGCGTGCCACAAGACGGCCGCTTCCGCGTGCGCTACAAGACGCGCCTCATCGATTTCCGCGTCTCCATCATGCCCACCGTGCATGGCGAAAACGCCGTGCTCCGCGTGCTCGACAAAGAATCGATGAGCGAGAAGTTCAGCAAGCTCACGCTCGACGTCGTCGGCTTCGCCGATGACGACCTCCGCCGCTTCCGCCGCTATATCCGCGAGCCCTATGGCATGGTGCTCGTCACCGGACCGACCGGTTCCGGTAAAACCACAACGCTTTACGCAGCGCTCAACGAAATCAAGAGCGACGAAGACAAGATCATCACCATCGAAGACCCGGTCGAATACCAGATTCGCGGCATCACCCAGATTCCCGTCAACGAGAAAAAGGGCCTTACCTTCGCGCGCGGCCTCCGCTCCATTCTGCGCCATGACCCCGACAAGATCCTCGTCGGCGAAATCCGCGACCAGGAAACAGCGCAGATCGCCATCAACTCCGCGCTCACCGGGCACCTCGTCTTCACCACCGTCCACGCCAACAACGTCTTCGACGTGCTGGGCCGCTTCCTGAACATGGGCGTCGAGCCGTACAACTTCATCTCCGCGCTCAACTGCATCCTCGCGCAACGCCTCGTGCGAACCATCTGCGAGTACTGCGTACGCTCCGTCCGGCACGATGAGGAAACGCTGATCACCAGCGGCATGGATCTTGCCGAGTGGCGCAATTTCGATTTCCGCGAAGGAGCGGGCTGCATCGAATGCGGCGGCACTGGTTATCGCGGACGAACCGCCATCCATGAACTGCTGGACCTGACCGATCCGATCCGCGAAATGATTCTCGAAAAGAAGCCCAGCTCGGAAGTTCGCAAACTCGCGCAGCAGGAGGGCATGCAGTTCCTCCGCGAGTCGGCGCTGGACCGCGTACGGCGCGGGCTGACGACGCTGAAAGAAATCAACAAGGTCACATTCATCGAGGCAACCCGCTAGTGGCATTCCCCTTCCTTTTTCCGATCAAGAACCAGCGTCCGCGCCTGGCGTGCGATCTCACGCCCGATGGCGTAGTGGCGGCACGGCTCGCCGATGCACTGCAAACGACAACGGCATTCGCTCCGCTGTTTCCCGGAGCGCTTATTCCAGGGTTGAAAACGCCGAACATCATCGACAAGGCCGCAGTCGTAGCCGCCCTGAAGCGCGCGCTCGATGCCGTGGAAGCCCGCGACAAGCGTCTCACCGTCGTCGTGCCGGATGCGGCTGCGCGCGTCCTGCTGCTCGATTTCGACACGCTGCCGACGAAGTTAAGTGAAGCGCTGCCGGTGGTCCGCTTCCGTTTGCGCAAGCTTGTTCCCTTTGAAGTCGACGATGCCGCCATCAGCTACCAGGTCATCCACCAGACAACGGATGAAATCCGCGCACTGGTCACGGTGATGCCGCATGCTGTCCTCGCCGAATACGAAGAAGCAGTGCGGCTTGCCGGATACGAGCCCGGCGTCGTCCTACCCAGCACGCTCGCATCGCTTGCGGGACTCGTGCAGTCTGAACCGGCGCTGCTGGTCAACCTGAACGGAAATTCCGTGACCACAGCGATCACGCGCGGCGACGAGTTGCTGCTGCATCGTAGCATCGAACTCCCCGCCGATCAGGCTCTACGCGACGAAGAGCTTCGTCACGCCGTCTCGGTATCCATCGCGTATTTTGAAGACACACTCGCATCCATGCCAGATGCGGTTTTCTACGCTGGCCCGGGCGGCGCGCCCGAGCTGACGCGCGTACTTGAGCTCGAACAGTTCCGCGTCCGCGATCTGGTTTCGGCGGCCAGCGCGGGAAATGGAAATACCGTGCCGAAGGGCCTGATGGCCGGAGTAACAGGAGCGCTCGCAAGCTAATGCGCATCACCGTCAATCTCGCAACACGGCCATTTGTCGAGCTGAGGCCCGTTTATCAAGCGCCTTCGCATCTGGATGGCCGTGCTTCTACTCCTGGCGATCCCGCTGTGGTATCTGGCGCGTATCGAACAAAGAAAAGCTGACGCCGCGACCGCGCACGTGCGGCAAATGCAGGCCAGCGTGCAGCAGATGCAGCGCCAGCAGCAGAGCTATCAGGCACTGATGCGCCAGCCGCAGAACGCCGCCGTGCTCACGCAATCGGATTTTCTGAATGACCTCTTCCGCCGCAAGGCCTTCTCGTGGACGGCCACGATGACCGACCTCGAAACTGTTCTGCCCGCAGGCGTGCAGGTCCTCAGCATCGATCCCCAGGTCACGCCCGATGGCCACGTTACGATACGCATGCGAGTAAGCGGCGCACGCGAACGCGCCATTGAACTGGTCAAGAATCTCGAAGGCTCGAAGCACTTCGCCTCTCCGCGTTTAGCAGGAGAAGCGCTGGCCACCTCGAACAACGGCAATCAGCAGGCAACGCCGGTCAATGCGCCAACCGACGTAAACTTCGACATCCTCGCCGACTACCGCCCGCTGCCGCTCGACGAAGAACACGCCGACAAGCACGAAAAAGAGCCGGAGCGAAAAGCGAAGAGAGGTGCGCAATGAATAATCTGCGCAAACTCTTCACGCTACTCAATCTGCACGTCGCGGGCGTGGTGCTGCTGCTCGGCTTGAATCTGTTTCTGCTGACTCGCCTCTTCATCGCATGGCATGCAGCCAGTTCTGACCAGTCTGCAGACTACGAATCCGAGCGTATGACATACGTGCAGTTACAAACGCAGATGTCGCACCTCGCAGGGACTTCCGCAAAAAGTCGATCAGGCCCGCACGGATGCCGACGCGTTTTACGAGAAGCGCATCGCGGCAAACTATTCAACCATGGCCGAACAGCTGGGTGCGCTCGCCAGCAAAGATAACGTTCGCCTCACCCGCGCCCAATACACGCCCACACCAGCCATCAATGGCTTGACCGAGGTGCGCATCGATGCCAGCCTGAGCGGCGAATACTCTGCGCTGATGCACTTCATCAACGACCTCGAGCGCGACAAGGACCATGTCTTCTTCACCATCAACGCGCTTACGCTCAGCGGACAGCAGGGCGGCCTCGTCAATCTGCGGCTGCGCATGACCACCTATCTGCGATCGAGCGGCGATCTGCCACCCGCAACCGGTGAAGAAGGTGCGGCAGGCAACGATCAGGCCTCGTTGCATCCTCAGACAACACTTCCTCAGGAGGCCCGGTAATGGCTTTGAGAATCGGCGCCGAGGAGAAGAAGAAAGTCATCATCGTCGCGCGTGCTTGGTGTAGTCGTGATCGGGCTGGTAGTGAACGTGCTGATGAGCTATTTTGGCGGCAGCTCGTCTCCAGCGCCACCGCCTCCACCAGCGCAGACCGCTACGGTTCGACCAAGCCGTCCCGCAACCACCACGGCCACACCAGCGAGAGCGAACATGCTGCAGCCAGAATCCCGGGCGTCGCCGCCAGCCTCGATCCAACCCTGCATCCGGAATGGATGGCGCAGGCGGAGTCGCTCGAATACTCAGGCCGGGGCCGCAACATCTTCTCGCAATCCTCCGCTCCGCCGGAGATCGAACAGGTAAAGGCTCCGGTTCGTCCGACCACGCCAGTCGCAGAGGTTCCGCAAGGCCCACCGCCACCTCCACCCATCGATCTCAAATTTTTCGGCTACGAAGCCCGCAAGGACGGTACTCGCAAAGCTTTCCTCCTGCATGGTGAGGACGTCTTTATCGCATCCGAAGGAGACGTGGTCGATCACCGCTACAAGGTACTGAAGATCGCGCCCTTCTCCGTGCAGGTCGAAGATCTCCCGTACAAGAACGCCCAGCCGCTGCCGCTGGTGCAGAATTGATCCGTATGCAACGCCGCAGCCGCCATTCCGAATCCGGCTACATCCTGCTCGCCGTGCTGTTCATGGTGGTGCTGCTTCTGATTGCGCTGGCGGTTGCTGCTCCGCGCATCGCGGCAGACATTCAACGCGATCGCGAAGACGAGCTGATCCACCGTGGCAAGCAATACACGCACGCCATAAAGCTCTACTACAAAAAGTTCGGCCGCTACCCGTCCTCCATCGACCAGCTTGAGAATACGAACAACATACGCTTCCTCCGCAAGCGCTACGTCGATCCCATGACAGGCAAGGACGACTGGAAGATCATCCACTTTGGCGAAGCACACGTAAAAGCGATGGGGCTCTTCGGCCAGCCCATCCAGAATGGCGGCCTTTCCACAACAGCGGGAGGCAGTATTCTTGGAGGCACCCCCGGCCTGACATCGAATCCGCTCGGCAATACATCATCTTTTGGTGGAACCACACCATCGACTGGCAGCATTACTTCGTCCTCTCCAACCAGCGCCGGCACTGACTCATCCGGAACCTCAGGCACCTCTGGCACAACCACTACCAGCGGCACTACAAGCCCATTCGGCGCCAGCTCCGGAACCAGCGCCTTCGGCAGCGGTCAGACTTTGGGCGGCGCTCCGATGGTAGGCATCGTCAGCAAAAGCACCAAGGCTTCCATCAAGGAATACAAACAACAGAAGCACTACAACGAGTGGGAATTTGTCTACGATCCAGTGGAAGACCTCATGAGTTCCGTAAGCCTCACGGGCGGAGGTGGCGGAGCGGGAGCGGGTGGGCTGAATGGTCCCGGCGGCACCGGCACAACGGGAACTCCATCCAGCGGCTTCCCCGGCACAACCAATCCAGGCTCACCGACAAGCCCCTTCGGCTCCAGCCCTTCGCCAGCTCCGGTTAGTAATCCGCCGACATCGCCACAATAAAAATGGCCTCGCATCGCGAGGCCATTTTGTCATCCTTGAGAAGAAAGCTTACACGCTGAACGAAGACCCGCAGCCGCAGGTGCTCTTCGTATTCGGATTCTCAAATTTGAAGCCTGCCGCTTCAAGGGTTTCGACATAATCCACCACGCAACCGCTCAGGTACATCAGCGACGTCGCATCGACGAAAACCTTGAGGCCGTCGAAGGTGAAGACTTTGTCCATCATTCCCGACTGGTTCTCAAACGACATTGAATACTGGAAACCCGAACAGCCGCCGCCTACTACGCCAATGCGCAATCCAGCCGGAAGCGGATCCTGCGTCGCCATGATTTCGCGAACTTTGCCAACTGCGGTATCGGTCAGCGATAACGGCGCCTTCCTGACTTCGGTGGTCTCAGTCGGCGTAACGGTGGTGGTTGCCATGTATTTCTCCCTCAAATGAACTTAACTATGAGTGTACCGCCCAAAAACCGCGTATACAACTCTTCTTATTGGATGACCGTGCACGGCAATGGATTCACGCTGCTCATGACTGATAAGGAAAGGGTTAATTGGCCGTAACCTGCCCCGAGATTCGCCCATACTGCTCGCTGGTCAGGATGCCCTTGCTCACCAGATCATGCGGATTCTCATAAGGCCGGCCACGAATGATCCTCTGCGCCCGCGTACCCGTAATTCCCGGCAAATCAGCAAGTTGCTCTTCAGTTGCCGAATTGACATCGACCAGGCCCGCCGCTGGTTTACCGTCCGATTTCAAACCCTCTTTCACTCCGGCGGCGATGTCATTCACCTTGCGTTCAGCATTTGCAGCAGCCACTTTCGCATCGGCGGCTGCCTGTTGCGCGCCAGCCTTCACCTGCTGCGTCGTCTGCGCTGCCTGTTGTTTCAACTGCTCGTCGGAAGGCTGCTGGTTGCAGGCCGCAAGCCACAAAAGCGCGACAAACACACCCATAACCGCAACAAAACGAAGCACAAAACTGCCGGAATTCTTCCTTCTATCGACTCTCATTCCTGCCTCCACCCGCATCTGGGACACATGGATGGAGTCATTTAACCGCCAAGAGGTTGCCAAGTTAGTTTCACAGTGGGCATGAGCCCTGTTCAATGCTGCTGCAACAGGACTATCATTTAAGTGAAGCGGCCCCACCTACCCCCGAGCCCGGGAAAATTTCGGACCCGCTCGTACCTGGGACCGGCTCCAACTCGAATCCTTGAGGTGCATGAGCATCATGCTTATTCTGTGGATCGTATGGGCCGTAGTCTTAGTCGCGCTTTTGGTGCTCCTTGCTTATCGTGGCACCCTGACCCGTTACGAGGAAGATCAGCTCTTCCTCGATCCGGCGGCAAGCCATCAGCAGCAGGAGCAAAATCAGATTGTGCAGAAGGTGAACAAAATCCAGCCGCTCGTCCGTATCATGACGGGCGCAACCTGTATTTTATCCGCAACTATTATCGGCATTTACGTTTGGGACGCAATCAGCCAGTTCAAGTAAGGAGTTCTTTCGTTCGGCCGGAGTGCCTCCGCGGCTACTCCGGCTCCTTACTTATCTCCCCGGGGATAGCCCTTCTACTGTTCCCTGCGCAGTGACGTCCACCGTAACCGCCTTGTCCACCTTCAGAAGAAATGTGCTTTCATCTTTCATCCCCCACGCAACATAGGGAATGGTAAAGTGCGTCGTTGCCGACGCGTTCGTTCCAGTCAATTGCACCGTCATCGGCAAGGTGAGTGGGTGGTCCGCACCGTGGATGTTAAATGTGCCGTCTACGGTTACATTTTGGGGACTTCCCGGCTTCAGTTCTCCAGACACTTTCACCGGATGAAAGAAGGCCTGTGGATACTTGCTGCTTTCAAGCACCTCCTTCTGCATCTTCCCGTCCCGCGTGCTGTTTCCGCTCTCTCCCGTCGTCACGTTGACCAGGAATTCACCTTCCGCCGCACCCGTCGCTGGATTGAACGTAATCAATCCCGCCCTTTAAGCGAAATGTGCCATGCACCGTATGCAGCGTAGTTCCCAGCGTCCAATGAATCTCGGTTTTCTGCGGGTCAAGATGTACGGTGACTTTCGGCGACTGGCGATTGCGCCCAGGCCATCTGCGCAAAGCAAAGGCCTATGGCGACAAGAAGACAGTGCTTGCGAAATGCAGAATTCACGTGGATGCTCTTTCAGTGTCAGATGCAGCAATGCCAGAGAACGCAAGATGCCTCACGATGGCAGAAGCCCTGTGGCGCAGCAGATGCGGCAGACTCTCCTCGCCCATATGCACCTGCAGGAAGCCGCGGAACAACTCCGGCGACCCGGCCAGCACACCCATGGCAGCTTTGCGCAATGCGAGCATGCTTGTCCATCATCAACAAGCCACGCGCCATTCGTCTCGGCATTCGCAAAGTCTTCTCATGTTCGGCTGCATAAAGATCAACGAGCCTTTCTCCAGCGAACGGCTCAGCAAACCCGCCTGGCGGAAGCCTATCGCAAGGCCCTCTCCCGTAACCGCATCCACCGATCCGGAAGCATCGCCAATGAGCGCAACATTGCCTTTCACGACGCGTCTCAGCCGGCGAGTCGTTGTCACCGCACCCCGTTCATCCGTAAATGCCTCTTTCGCTGAAAGCCTTTCGCGCAGCTGCGGGATCGTCTCGATCATCTGCTGCATGCGCGTCGAACTATGCCGTGTCACTATGGCAACGCAAATCTCCTCCGCGCGCAACCGGAGTAGTGTAGACCTGTCCAAGAGCGCACCAATGCACTTCAACGAAATCGCTTATCGGAGCAATTCGATAATGCCTGCGAAAGCCAAAGCGTTTCGAAATCAGTCTGCACCGGTCGAGACCGGCCCACCTGCGCACTCGCGACGATTGCCCATCTGCTCCGACAAGGAACTGGTACTGGCATGCTTCATGGTTAAGCGAGACGACTCTGCCAAGCGCAACATGCGTATTCCAACGGAGACGAACGCCGACTTCGATTGCGCGTTCCACCAGATCGCGCATGCAGCGCAGTTCTGCGCATCCCGATCCCCTCTCCGCTCGCAAAATCAGCGGACGCAGAAACCGGCTCCCTGTCCGTCCAGTCTATAAATCGAATGCCGCGGAACAGCGCCCCCTCGCCAGGCTCGCAATGTACTCCCAGCGCAGCCAGATCGCGGCGCGCATCCGGCATCAGACCCTCTCCACAGGCTTTGTCAATCGGTGGCTTCAGCGCATCCGCCACCAGCACATCGGCGCCCCTCATCCGTAATGCGATTGCGGCAGCAAGCCCGGCTGGGCCGCCGCCGACAATCAATACATCACACGAATTTTGGGTCAAGAGGTAGCTACCACTCCAGCAACAGGATTTCCGCGCAAAAGCCCGGTCCCATGGCTGCCAGGATGCTGCGCGTTCCAGGCGCTGGACGCCGATGTTTCATCACCTCGTCCAGCACGATCAGGACCGAGGCAGACGACAAGTTACCGACTCGGCGCAGCGCTTCCCACGAAGCATCCAGTTGGCCGTTCTTCAAGTTCAGTGCGTCCGCAGTTGCCTCCAGAACCTTCGGACCGCCCGTATGCATGATCCACGAGCCGATATCGGCCCGCGTCAATCCATGTTGTTCCAGAAATCCGTCGACATCGCGTCCAAGATTCTCGCGAACGACCGTCGGTACATCCGGTGACAGGACGATATTGAAGCCTTTCTCCGAGATCCTCCAACCCATCACATCATGCGTATCCGGATAGAAAACCTGATGACTCGCCACAATGCGCGGCCCCGTCGAAGGGACCTTATCGCCCGCAACCAGAACGGCGGCAGCGCCATCGCCAAACAACCCTGAAGAAATAAGGTTCGCGACAGAAAGATCGTCGCGCTGCCAGGTCAGCGAGCAAAGCTCAACTGACAATAGCGCCGCAACCTGGTCCGGATACGCGCGAACATAGTCCGCCGCGCGCGCCAGTCCGGCCGCGCCTGCGACGCAGCCCAGGCCAAAGATCGGATTGCGCTTGATATTCCGAGAAAGTCCCATGCGGTTGACCAGCCGTGCATCGATCGATGGGCTGCAGACGCCCGTGACCGAAACAAAAAAGATCGCGTTGATGCGATCGCGAGAGAACCCGGCAAATTTCAAGGCGCAATCGATCGCCTTTTCGCCCAACTCCTCCGACACTTCAATCCAGACATCGTTCGCCTTGCCCCAGGTATCGAGCCCGCGATATTCGTCCAGTGGTCGCGAGAAATACCGGCTGTCTACGCCGGTCCGATAGTGAAGTCTCTCCAGCAGACTGGACTTGTCAAAACTCTCACCCCAATATTCCTTAATGGCCTCAACGATTTCCTGCTGGGAGAAATAGTACGGAGGATAAGCCGTCGCGGTTGCAGCGATTCTCATGCTGGATCACACCCTTCAGAGTATTCGAAACCCAATTTGACACCGTCTTAGAAATGTAACGGCATTGTCACTTTTTTGCTCGGGAAATAAATTGGACATGGGGTAATCGACGGTTTAGTGGTGGTTTTTCAAATCTTTACGGTACGGGCAGCCATTTGGAGTGCGTCGCGCCAAAAGCGCTTGGACGAGTGCACCACATCCATAACTTGCTCCAACGCAACGACGAATTGATCGAGGCTTTTTTCATTGCTGTTGAGCGGAGGCGCGGCCTTCAGCACCATGGAAGTTGTTCCCGCATATCTGGATCAGAATCCCATGCTCCCGGAACATCCGCATCACGATCATCTGCCCGAACATCGCCGGATGAATCCTCCTGAACGCTTCGAAAGACAGCCTCAGGCCCAGCGACCGCGGCTGACCGAAGACAATCCCGGTGAAAAATCCGAGTCCGCGCACCTCGGAAACCATCTCGTAGCCGGAGAGGGCTTCCCGCAGCCGGTGGCGGAAATCCTCGCCCAATCCAAGCGCCCGCTCGCCCAGGCCTTCCTCCTCCAGCACCTCAATCGTGCTCAAGCCGGCTCGCATCCCCAGCGAATTCTCGCTCTAGGTGGACGTGTGCACACTAAGCAGGCTTCCTCAGATCTCTGGCATTCGAGGCAGCCAGTTGCAAAGCATCGCGCCAGAAGTGACTGGATGAGTGTGCAACCTCCACGACCTGTTCCATTGCTGCAATGAAGCGGTCAAGGCTCTTTTCGCTGATATTCAGCGGCGGTGTTGCTCTTAATACATTGAAGTTGTTTCCGCATATCTGGGTCAAAATGCCATGTTCGCGGAACAGGCTCATCACGATCATCTGCCCGAAAATTCCCGGATAAACCCGGCGCTGACCGAAAACAATACCGGTGAAAAATCCGAGTCCGCGCACCTCGGAAACCATCTCGAATTTTGAAAGTGCTTCACTGAGCTGATTGCGAAACTTCTCTCCCAGTTTGTGGGCTCTTTCTCCCAATCCCTCATGCTCCAACACCCTGATCGTAGCGAGTCCTGCCCGCATCGCCAGAGAGTTTTCGCCGTAAGTAGAACTGTGAACATAGGCGCGTATCGGGGAGCTGTATACACTGTCATGCACCTGATCGCTCATCAGGACGGCTCCCACCGGGACCAATCCGCCGCTCAGAGCCTTGGCCAGGATCACTATGTCGGGATCAAGCTCAAAATGATGCGCAGCCAGAAACTTCCCCGTGCGATACAAGCCGGTCTGCACCTCATCGAGCACGAAGAGCGTTCCATGCTTCTTACATAATGCCTGTGCACGTAACAGGTACGCAGCGGATGGAAGAACAATACCGCCTTCACCCTGAATGGGCTCAAGAATAAGCGCGGCATATTTATGGGTGGATAGTTCGCGTTCAAGCGTCTGGATATCGTCAAGATTGACGTATGTCACTCCCGGCAACAGCGACCCGAAACCCTCCGACCAGAAATGGTGGTCCGTGAGAGACAACGCTCCGCATGTCAGTCCGTGAAAGGCATTCCTCGCTGCGAGAAGACCATCGCGGCCTGTGGTCGCACGCGAGAATTTGATGGCAGTCTCCACTCCCTCACTGCCGGAGTTGGTGAAAAACACTTTGTTGAGCCTGCCCCCGGCCCGCAAACAGAGCTTTTCCGCGAGTTCGCCCGCGCTAGCCGCCACGTGGCTCTGCAGCATGCACCGGGCCTTCGCTTTCCATTTCCCTGCGGAGCGCCTCTATAATTTGGGGATGATTGTGACCGGCGTTGTAGACGCAATAGCCGGAGAGGAAATCGAGAATGACGCGGCCATCACGGGTACGAAGCTCTTCGCCCCGGCAAACCTCGTATTCCGCGTTCATCTCCAGAGAACTCAGCAGACGGACCCATTGCGGATTGACATGCGACTCATAGGCCGCCTGTGTGAGTGCCTTCAAATTACCCTCTCCTCGGTAGAACAAGGCGCACGTAAATTTCGGGCGGTCCTCGCTCGAAAAAAAGACTGCAATACGACTATGATGCGCGATTCTGGGGAACCGAGCATCACTTTTTTAATCAAATTGTGATCTTATTGGAACGAACTATAGAGGAGTCATGCCCCCGCGAGAGAGTGGAAGAGGTACCTCTGACTCATCTTCCGCTGTCAATCAAGGTCAATGACTTGACTAGGAACGGCAACTAATCGACAGCCGCGCTCAGTTGGTGACGCACATCAGCGCCGCGCACCCAGAAGATCACGTCCATGGCGATATTCGTCGCATGGTCGGCAATGCGCTCAAGATTTCGCGAAATGATGATAGCCTGCAGTGCCTGCTGGCTGCGCTCTGAGTTGCCCTGAATGAATTTTGTCAGCTCTTCATGCGCAATTCGGTTCATCCGGTCAATCTCGTCGTCCATGGCGAGTACCGATTCGGCGATCTGCGCATCAGCGTCGAGCAACGATTGCAGCGCCGTACGAATCATGCGCGCCGCGCAATGCTGCGCATCCCATCAATATCAATCGGCAGGTCGATCGGGTCGCATTCCAGCAGATCCAGCGTCCTGCTCGCAATGCTCATGGACTGATCGCCAATCCGCTCCAGATCGCCATTGATCTTGATGACGGCCAGAATAAATCGCAGATCAATCGCCATGGGCTGCTCTTTGGCGAGCAGGTCATAAGCCATTTCATCCAGCTCACGCTGCGCGGAGTTGATCGCATTCTCGTTCTCGCGCACAAACTGGCACAAACCCGCGTCCCGCTGCAGATAGGCGTCAACACACGCCTCAAGCGCCTGCTGGGAGAGCGCCGCCATCCCCAGAATCTTGTCCTTTAGTTCGGCAAGCTGCTGCTGAAAATGAATGCGAGGCAATAAACCCTCCAATCCACAGTATGCAACAGATATGTAACAATCCCGCGAAAACTTGCGAATGCCGCAGCGCAGCTTGAGTACCGTCGTACCTGTCTCAACTCAGGCAGTAGAATCCTGCGACGGAGCCTTCCTCGCTGGCGATTTCGGACCGCTGTCGCGCTGTGGGGAAAGATGCTTCGCAGCATAATCCTTGAGTCTGTCACGCAGCCGTGCCGCCCACGGACTATCGACAGCAAGCAATCCCAGTCCCACAAACAACAGAGGAACACCAGGAAGAATCGGCAGTACGCAGCCCGCAACACCCACGGCCAGGCAAGCATAGCCTGTCACCTGCCGCAAAATGACCTGCCATCGACCCTTCCGCGCGCTCTGCATATCTCATCAGATTCATCGAGCACGCCTCCGGATACTTTATGCCAGCCGATGCTCGGCTTCCTTCGCAGCTTCGTAAATCTGATCGAAAGACTCAACCGCGTACAGCACCTTCTGCATCTCCGACACAAGAAACTCTTGGTTCAGCACCGCCTCAAGATCGAAATCGCGAATCTCCGGGCCTCCCTCCACAGCTCTGTTGATCACGTGCGTCGATTCGCCATGCGACGAAATCAGCCCGCTGCCGTAAAGCTTGATCGTCCCTTTCTGCCGGATCACTCCAAACTCGACCGTAAACCAGAAGAGCCGTCCCATGCGTTCGAGCTTGTCCTTGTCATGCATCAGCTCGGCGCATACACGCCCATATTGCTGCAGAAAATCGGCAAACACAGGATGAGCATGCATCGGCACATGCCCGAAGACATCATGAAAAATATCCGGCTCCGGCGTGTATTCCAGCGATTCGCGCTTTCTCAGCCATGTCGTCGTCGGAAATTGCCGCGCCGCCAGCATCTCAAAAAAAGCATCCGGCGGCAGAAACCCGCTCACCGGCGTCGCATTCCAGCCCGTGCGCGGACCAAGCCGTTTATTCACTTCAGCCAGATTGGGAATCGTGTCCTCGCGCAGTCCGATCTGATGAAATCCGTCGAGATACTCATCGCAGGCATGCTCTTGCAATTGCGGCATCCGCCGCCTTACCAGCTCCGCCCACACCGCATGTTGCTCCGGCGTGTAAGCATCCCAGTCCTGCTGGATGAGAAAGGATTCGGCGACGTGCAATTGCGTAGCAGCTGGGTTCATGCAGAAACACCCCTTGATTCAAAACTCTTGAGCATCTCACTCCAAATTGTGGAGTGTCAACCTGGGTTCTATCGCACGATCAAACCAGAATCTCTTCCGAACCAACCTGTTCCACCCCGCAGCTCATAAATTCACTGCGTGTCGCCTCAACCGATTCCCCCAGCCCAATCGCCCGACAGGCATCCTCAATCACCACGGCCTCGAATCCCGCCGCACGCGCATCCACAGCCGAATACCGCACGCAGTAGTCATAAGCCAGCCCAGTCAGAAACACGCGCTCTATGCCCCATTCGCGCAGATACCCGGCAAGCCCGGTCTTCGTCGCGCGGTCATTCTCCTGAAACGCCGAATACGAATCGATCTCCCGCCGAAGACCTTTGCGCAGAATAAGCTGCGCACGCGTCGTATCAAGGTCTTTGTGAAACGCCGCCCCTTCAGTGCCTTGGATGCAGTGATCCGGCCACAGCGTCTGCTCGCCATACGCCACATGCGTCGTACTGAAAGGCTCTTTTCCCCGATGCTGCGAAGAAAATGACAACTGCCCAGCCGGATGCCAGTCCTGCGTCAGCACAACACAACGAAACAATGGCGACACCCGATTGATCACGGGAACAACCTCATCTCCGCGATCGACTGCCAAGGCTCCTCCGGGACAAAAGTCATTCTGCACATCTATGACCAGCAGCGCATCACGATCCGTAATCTTCACCGGCACTTCACCTTTCCCTCACTGAAACAATTTGTAGTCAACCGCAACCATACGGTATGGCCAACTCTTGTCCGCTGGGTATATGTTAGTGGGTCGCAGTTACGGTCAGAGCAGCATCTGAACGAGCAATCTGCGCGTCTAATTTAGTGAAAACGGGAGTACCTTTTTCGATGTCCACACTTGCGCACCCGGAAGTGCAAACGCAAAAAGACTTCCTTCCCCTTAATGGAACAGACTACGTTGAGTATTACGTTGGTAATGCGCGGCAGGCAGCGTATTTCTATCGTCTGGCCTTCGGCATGAAGCTCGTCGCCTACTCCGGCCCGGAGACAGGCGTCCGTAACCGGGCGTCCTATGTCCTCCAGCAAGGCAAGGTGCGATTCGTGCTGACCACACCGCTGCGCCCCGACGGCGAAATCGCCGAGCACGTCCACCGCCACGGCGACGGCGTACACGATGTCGCCCTCTGGGTCGACGACGCCAAGCTCGCCTGGAAAGAAACCACCAAACGCGGCGCGCGCAGCGTCCACGAACCCTACGAACTGCGCGACGAGCACGGCACAGTCAAGCTCGCAACCATCGCAACTTACGGCGACACTGTGCACACCTTCGTCGAGCGCGGCGACTACCGCGGCGTCTTCATGCCCGGCTACCGCGCCGTGCACGAAGATGCGCTCGCCCGTCCCGTCGGCCTGCTCTACATCGACCACATGGTCGGCAACGTCGGCTGGAACGAAATGAACCGCTGGGTCGACTTCTACGCCGACATCATGGGCTTCTCGCTCTATCAGCACTTCGACGACAAAGACATCTCGACCGAATACTCAGCGCTCATGTCAAAAGTCATGGCCAACGGCAACGGCCGCGTCAAGTTCCCTATCAACGAACCCGCAGAAGGCCGCAGAAAATCGCAGATCGAAGAGTATCTCGAGTTCTACCACGGCCCCGGCGTGCAACACATCGCGCTAGCCACGGACAACATCCTGCACACCGTCGCCAAGCTGCAGCAGCAGGGCATTGAATTCCTCAAAGTGCCGCACACCTACTACACGGAACTCGAAGGCCGCGTCGGCAAAATCGACGAGCCCCTCCAGGAACTTGAACAGTTCGGCATCCTCGTCGACCGCGACGACGAAGGCTACATGCTGCAGATCTTCACGCGCCCGGTAGAAGACCGCCCCACGCTCTTCTACGAAATCATCCAGCGCAAAGGCAGCCGCAGCTTTGGCAAAGGCAACTTCAAGGCACTCTTTGAAGCCATCGAGCGCGAACAGGCCGCACGCGGCAATCTGTGAGCTTTAGATGAGATTTCACCTATGGCCGTCATTCTGAGGAGTAACGCGACAGTCTGTCCTGAGCGCAGCCGAAGGAAAGAATCTCAGCGATGTATCTGAAAGCCAAGATCTCTGGGATTCTTCCGCCGCAGTTAGAAATGATATTTTCCTTTTGATTGAGATCGCATCGATATGAAGTTGACTTAGCCTTCCACCATCCCAAGCCTTACCGCTTTCTCCGCGTCTCCTGCCCGAGATGAAAGAAAACCCAAACAAGAAACCACACGCTTCCGGCAATCAGAACAAGCAACAAGTAAAGCGCAATTGCATTTGCATTCACATCTCCATTGAACGAGGCCATCCGCAAAAGTGGCACAAAGAAGTTGTGATGGTTTTATAAGCATGTCCGATCAAGTGCAGATAGATCCCGGCCTCCTGCGCGATGGCGAACTGAGTCTGGTCTTTGTGAGCTTCGCGCCACACCGCACGCATCAGGTTCCTACCTATCATTTCCGCCTCGTCCACTCCACAAGCGGAGAAGAAATGGGCCTGATCAACCTCCGTTCACAGACAAATATCACGATCGAGCGCTACGCCGGGCACATCGGATACAGCGTGCATGAACCATTTCGCGGTCACCGCTATGCGGCTAGATCAGTCACGTTGATCTTGCCTCTTGCGCGAAAGCTGGGAATCGATCCGTTATGGATCACCTGCGATCCCGAAAATATCGCCTCGCGTCGCAGCTGTGAAATCGCAGGAGCAGAGTTCATCGAAGTCGTAGATCTCCCACCCGACTATGCCGGCTACGCATTCGGTCAGCGCCAGAAAAGTCGCTATCGTCTTTGATCTGCAAAAATAAAAGCGGCCCTTTTCAGAGGGCCGCTTTGCTCGACCTGGCAAGTACGACAGTTTCTGGGGGATTTGCCGAGAATGCTCAGCGTCATCCTGTCATCTTTGCCAATTCGATCTCGTCAATCAACTACACGGTATCTACGATGCAACTGAAGTTCCATATGTTGACTCTCGATATGTATCCGAATTTCAGCCGAATAGAGCTCGCGCACATCCACGACTCATTTCCCACAGTAAAAAAATCTACGTATTGCGAGCAGAATTTTCTCATTCAGCAGTCATCTCCGCGCCCTTGGCCTCTCTGCCGCAGGCAGTGACTATGGCAAGATAAATCGCTCCAATCAACACCGTCCATGCCAGCACCAAGCCGTAGCTACCATAGTGTTCCGCGGCTTTCGCCTGCAACACCGCATTCCGCGAGGCCAATAAATTTCCAAGCTGATAAGCGAGCCCCGGGAACGTGGCGCGCACAGGACCGGGAGAGAGTTCTGTCAGATAAGCAGGCACTGCGCCCCACGCGCCCTGCACCATAAACTGCATCAGGAAAGCCCCGGTTGCCAACACATAGAGCGAATGGCCAAACGCAAACAAAGGAATGATGGGCAACGCCAGCAGCGTAGCAGCAATGATCGCTCGCTTGCGCCCAAAGCGCTCCGATAGGCTGCCGAAGAAAACTCCCCCGAGCAGCGCGCCGATGTTGTACACAATCGCAACGCCTCCCGTAAGCGCCGACGAAAAGCCGTGGTCCTTTTCCAGAAATGTCGGATACAGATCCTGCGTCCCATGCGAAAACGCATTAAATCCGGTCATCAAAAGAATGACAAAAATGAATGTCAAGGCATATTGCCGGATGCCCTGCGCAGCCGACATCGCATGCTTCGCTCCTTTCCTGTGGCCTTCCTGCCAAACCGGAGACTCTTCAACCTTCAGCCCGATGTACAAAACGAGCAGTGCGGGAGCAGCCCCGACAACAAAGAGCCCACGCCAGCCGACGACATGACCCATCAACACAAGGTGCGTAAACGGCTTATAGAGCGCCGCATAGGCCGCAGCTGCGATCAGGTATCCGACCGCATAACCTTCCTGCAACAACCCCGAAAAGAAACCTCGCCCTTCCCGCGGCAATGTCTCAAAAGCCAACGCCGCACCTACACCCCATTCGCCACCCATCGCGATGCCGAAGAATGCACGCAAAATCAGCAGCGCATGCAGCGACGGCGCAAACGCGCACGACAACTCAAAGATCGAATAGCAGGCAATATTCAGCATCAGCACCGGACGGCGCCCGAATTTGTCCGCCAGGGCCCCAAAGAGAAACGCCCCCACAGGACGAAAGGCGAGCGTGAGAAAGAGAGCCTCGGCTACCGCGGAAGTCCGCGCATGAAAATCGGCTGCAATCGCGGAGACGCAAAAGACCAGCAGAAAGAAGTCGAACGCATCAAGCGACCACCCAAAGAAAGCGGCAGTAAAGGCATGCCGCTGCCGCGGAGTCAGCGACCGGAAATGAGAAAAGAAGCGAATCGGCATGCGTCAGGCCCGGAAATTGGAGCTTACCAGAGTAAGCGCAGGTAAATATTCTGTTTATATCTCAATTTATTTGTTGCAACGAATATATAGATATCTGTATCCAATAAATGCTGCTAAACAGATTCACGGCACAAGCAGGAAAACAGGTTTTCGGAGAACGATTATATGCAGGCACTACGCAAGTCAGCTATTTTCACTACGCTTCTAACCCTTACGACATTGGCCGCCTCGGCGCAGGTATCGAAGTGGCAGATTGATCCGGCCCACAGTGAAGCCGATTTCACCGTCCGGCACATGGGTATTTCGAATGTGCATGGCCGCTTCGGCAGCATCAACGGCACCCTCACCCTCGACGAAAAGGACATCACCAGGTCCAACGCGAATGCCACGGTCGATATCACAACTGTCGATACCGGCGTTGCTCAGCGCGACCAGGACCTCAAGAGCCCGAACTTCTTCGATGCAGCCAAGTATCCGCAGATGACCTTCGTCAGCAAGAGCCTTTCGAACAACAATGGCCAGCTGCAGCTTACAGGCGATCTCACCATGCACGGCGTAACCAAGTCAGTTACCCTCGCGCTTGAAGGACCGAGCAAGGAGCAGGCCGACCCCTGGGGCAAGACCCGTCGCGCATTCTCCGGAACGACTACGATTCACCGCCAGGACTTTGGACTCACCTGGAGCGGCAACCTGAAATCAGGAGACGCGGTCGTAGGCGACGACGTAAAAGTGGAATTGGACATCGAACTGGTCAAGCAGTAAAACCAATCCATTATGATCTTGAAGGGTGCGCTCCCATACGGAACGCACTTGCTACTTTTTCGCAAAGGCTCTCATGGTCAGCAAGCTTCAGGAAGAAATCAAACAGACTCGTCCGTTCGAAACGCTTGAGGAAGAAGCGCTGCTCAGCATCCGCCGTACCTCAGACCGCCTGCAGCATTACTCCGTGCAGCTCTTCAAGCCGCATGGCATTACGCCGACGCAGTACAACGTGCTGCGCATTCTGCGCGGAGCCGGCGACACCGGCCTGCGATGTTCGGAGATTGGCGAACGCCTCGTCAGCAGTGATCCCGACATCACCCGCCTCCTCGGCCGCCTGCAGAAACAGAAACTCATCAAGCGGAAGCGCAACCCGAAAGACAAGCGCGTCATCTATGCGACCATCACCGCCGAAGGCCAGCGGCTGCTCAAAGAAATGGACCCTATCGTGAACGAAGGCGTAAGGCACACACTCAGGCACATGAGCAAAGAAAAACTCACGACCCTCGTTGCTTTACTGGAAGAAGTTCGCGAACAGCTTTCCGCCTGAGCTGCGCATTTTTTAGAGCTTTGCCGTCTCGCCGAGCGCTGCCTCGATACTAGC
Organism: uncultured Acidobacteriaceae bacterium; assembly: GCA_963833015.1. Classification (GTDB taxonomy): domain Bacteria; phylum Acidobacteriota; class Terriglobia; order Terriglobales; family Acidobacteriaceae; genus Alloacidobacterium. Next base: position 65,352 of record CAWHWJ010000012.1, read on the forward strand.
CCTCGCTTCAGCTTCGGTTCCTTTGGTGTGAATCTGGTGATGCAGGCAGTAAAGGGCCAGCTCCAGCCTGTCTGAGACACCCAGCTTGTCATAGATTTTGCGCAGGTAATTCTTGATCACCTGCTCGCTGGTGCCCAGATCGAAAGCAATCTCTTTATTACGCTTGCCCTGAGTGATGTGATTAATGATCGCCAGCTCTTTGGGAGACAGCCGCGGCTGGTTCTTAGGACTCGCCAGCGCCGAGGCCTGCGTCCGGTACGCCTCAATCACCCAGGTAACCGACTGGTTATCGATCCAGGTTTCGCCGGCGGCAATCTTGCGTACACACTTCACCAGCAGATCCGGCGAAATGGACCGGGGAATCACGCCGCGAACACCCCGACGGTAGAGCTCTACCGTATGAGCCTCATCGGTAGAAGTGGCCTGCACAATAATCTTCAGTTCCGGGGCGCGTTGCAGAATCTCCGCAACCAGGTTCGCCTTGCCCGCAAGCAGATTTCCTTCCAGCACCAGCACATCGGCCGGATGCTGGGGCAGCGAAGCCTGCAGTGTCGCCAGGCTCTCCACCTGGGCGACAATCTGAATGTCCTCCTCCACGGCAAAGACCTTCCGCATGCCCACGCGATAAATTGCCTGTGAGTCGGCCATGATCACGCGAATCAGCGGCTTGACGTGAGGAGCCACAGCCGCACCGTTTGGAGCCGGTACAGCGCCTTCAACCGTTTTTTGCTTTGCTTCCGACGTCATCATTCTCTGCCCACTTCGTCGCTCTATTGGAAGCGATACTCGTCAATCACAGCTGCCGCAAAACAGCTTGAACTCTCCTCATAGGAGCGAATCACTCGTCCAAGACAATGAACGGCAGCCGTGCTGTCACCGAACAACTCACCTGCGGGAATCTCCAGCAGGAACTCAACCTTCGTGTTCGTCGGAAGACGGTCTTTCAGGCGAAACAGCACTCCATTCGCCGAAATGTTCTCTGTTGTCCCCACAAACTCGCGGTCCCCTGACAGAATCAATACCGGTAGTCGAAGAGGAAAACGTACGGAAAAACGTGACCCTTGTGCGTCGATTTCAAAGCGAGAGGAGTATTCAGACATATTCACCTACTCCTATCGGATGCACAAAGTGTTTCCTTTTTAGGTTACCCGAACGTAATCCCTACTCCGAATTACCAAAGTTTACACCCTTCTATGGAAGCAGGGGGCAACAATGTTTGTCACTACTTTGTTTGTGGAATCCTGTCTGCAGGAACACGGATTGTAACGTCGGAGGCGGGCTAACCCCCCAAGAAATCAATGGCCTGGCGCGGGATAGAAGGCCGCCGAACCGCCCACCCATTCCTTATCCCGGTTGTGATCGACTCCCATCATCTTCCCCCGGCCCAGCCTGACAAGCGATAAAACCGCCTCCAGATGCCCTCCATCCGGCCAAAGGTACAGTATCCGAATCTCAGGCTGAGTCAGTCCATGTGGCGTATCGACCACAGATTCAAAGTGAACCCGCTGCTGCAGAAGGTACTCATGGCGCTGATTTTTTGAAATCGACGCCAGCATCTCGTCCGACGGGGCAAACTCAATCCCCTTCCCCGCAAACGAAAACAGCGGCTTAAGAATCCACTGCTCCCGATCCTCAGGCAGCCGATGCCTCCCCTTACCAGCCATCCAGTCACTGAGAAAAACCGCCGGAGGAACAGCCGGATGATCCAGATACGGAATCGAAAACTTGCTGATGTGAAAGTACCAGTTCGGATGCCCAGCCCATTCTACTTCGAACGATTCGCGGTAATCAAAGGGCAGCTCAATCTGCTTGCCCATCAGCTCGTCCACAATTGCCCGGTTGTAAATCCGGCGAATCGGAACCAGCTTCCTGCCTTTCCGGTAGCACAGGCGCGTCGGCTTCCCCGGCCTCACATCGGCTACGAGCTCGGCAATATCCACAATCTCAATCCCGAGCCGCTCCGAAGTCACCAGAAAATCCGGCAGCGTCTTCTGCTTCCGCGGTTCCACCTCCGTCAGCACCACGTTCTCCGGATGGTGTCCGCGCAGAATCACTCTCTCCATCAACTTCCAGAAGCTCGTCTCCGTATGCCCGCCCAGCAGGTACCCAAGATTGCCATCGAGCTCAAAAGCCGATCGATACACCTCATTCAGTACAAACTGATACCCAAAAACCGACGGAAACGCCTGTAATTCGACCAATTTTGGCGTTAATTTGCCATCTTTTTCGCGCACCAGCCCAAAATCCGCCGTCATAAAGTGCGGATGCGGCGTCTCATCCGCCGCGCAGTACTCCGCCGGAATCATCTTGTGGGAAGCCTTCAGATAGGGCTTGTCATCGACGAGTCGATGCGTCAACTCCGCACCGATAGTGGCCATCTCGTCGAACATCGACTTGGGAAAGAAGCAGGGCGTTTCAGCGACGCGAAACTCAACGTGCGTGCGCACGCACGCGTCGAGACTGTGCAGCATCTTGCGATACGCTTCCGGGCGAAAGCGCTCGTTAAAGTCGCGACGTAACGCCTCGATCACAGAATCAACCCCGCCCAACAGATTAACGCAAATCGAGGCCGCTTGGCGCGAAGCCAAATTACATGGTTCGAGTTTGCTAAAACTTGTAAACCACGATCCCGAGGTTCTCAGTTGCGTAAGCCGTAGCCACATCCATAATCTGCTTCATCTTGCCTCCCTGGTGTCCAGAGCAGCGCGGGCACTGCGGGCGAAGGTCGAAGCTTTTCGGGTAGGCAAGCCCGAGGTCCTTAAAGACCTGCTCCATGTAATGAGTGCAAAATTCCTGAGGAAAGCTGTGGTCGGAGTGGTAAGTCAGGACCGGATAAATTACCCCACAGGAGTGGCAACCGTTCCTCACTCCAAGTTGCTGAATTTGAAGTCCTTCAGTCGCCGTTACTTTAGCACCGGAGGAGTCTATGTATTTTCCCTTCATGCGGAGACGCCCGGACCCGATCAGCTTCTTTTGGGACGCAGTCAGGTCCGTATATTCTTTTGCGCCGTTCTTGAGATCACGTACGACCGCTGACTGCTTATGGGAGCACTCGTGACACTGAGGGAACAGGTAGGTACTCTCATCCCAACCCTTGCCCATGACAATTTTCTTGTCACCCCAGGAAAGTTGCGTGGGTGGAATGTGGTCGCCCACCCAGGGCTGGTTCTTGTCGGTTTCTAAATGGGTCAGGCACGTGTGGCATCCGAAATTGTTTCCTTGCTCCTGCACCAGCGCGCGAAGGTCCGGAGTGAGCGAGAACTGCATCAGGTCAATTGTGATGCCTTTGCCTTTCCAACCTGGCTTACTGTCGTTGCGGGCGAGTTCATCTTCAATGAGCTTTTTTACGACTTCTTTCTTTGGCACAATCGTCTCCTCTTGATTGGCCCTTACAGCTTGGAAAGCGATTATATCCTTGCGCGTTTAGGAATGAGTAAACACAGGTCCTTAGGCTAAAAGGGGTTTCTATTCCCTGACCAACTCGCGCCGATCACTCATCATGCAACAATCGAGCCGGCTCCGCAGAAAGCGCCTTGCCAGCCGGAATCGCAGCCGAAGCCAGCCCGATTAGACCCATCGTCAACACGACAGCAACAATCACCCACGGATCAGCCGCCGAAGCCTGATAGACGATGCTCGCCAGCACGCGGCTCGCCGCCGCGCCAAGAACAAGACCGGCAACCGATCCAATCCCCAGCAGCAATACAACCCGGCCCAGCGCCACGCGAATGCCCAGCTCGCGCATCCGCTTTGACACCGAGTAGCTGGCCATTCCGAAGATGCCCGTAACCGCCAGCATCATCGCCAGCGCGCCCAGAACTCCCAGCGCAATCGTCGCCGCGCGCGCCGGAAACGTAACAAGGCTGAGCACGTCAGTCCAGGTCATTACGCTGAAAATCGGCAGCGCCGGGTCGACACTGGCAATGGCATTCCGCACAGCGGGAATCATTTCAGATGCGCTGCGCTGCGAGCGGACGAGCAGAGCCGTATCGCTGTTTCCTCGCTGCGCAATGGGCCAGTAAACCACCGGAGCGGCGTCCTCCGTCAGCGTCACATATTTTCCGGATTCGACAACGCCGACAATCACGAATTGATGATTTGGCCCATCCTGATAGGGCTTTCCAACAACGTTCACCGTCCCAAAGAGACGCTTCGCGAAGGTCTCATTCACGATGGCCACATCGGGCGACTTCGCATCATCGTGATCGGTAAAATCGCGCCCCGCCAGCATGCGCGTTCCCGCGACGGCAAAGTAGCCGGGCGACACTTCATAGTAGTTCGTCGAAAATGCCTGATTGGCAGCCGTAAAAGAAGTCGTCCCCGGCGGATAGACGCTGGTTTCGCTTTGATTCAGAGACAGCGGCATCGAGTTCGACAGCGTAGCGCCCGTAATTCCGGGAATCTGGCGCACCGCATCCAGCAGCCGTTTCTGGATTTCGCCAGAATGTTCATATCCCGCAAGGTGCGTATCCAGAGCCGCCACAGTCACTCCCTCAGGCTGAATGCCCAGCGGCATATCAAACGTGCGTTGCAGGCCGCGCAGCGCAACAAACGAAGCCGTCACCAGCAGACAGCAAAGTGCGATCTGTACAGCGAGTAGAATGTCCCGCAAGGTGAACCTGCGCATCGCCGCCCCCGATGCTCCCGACGATTTCAGCACCTGATTCGGATCGGTATCCCACACCTGCCGCGCGGGAATGATGCCGAAGATCAGCCCAGTCCCCAAAGACAGCAGCGCAGCGAAGAGATACACAACCACATCAGGCTCGACCAGCAACTGCACCGGAAAGTCCGTCTGCGGCCGCCACATCGTGAGCGCATGCAGCAGCCCAGCCGCGAGGCACGCGGAAATCACGCCTCCCAGCACCGACAGGCACGCAGACTCCGTGACCAGCTGCCGGAGAATCCGCCTACGGCTGGAACCGATAGCGATGCGAATACCGATCTCCTTCGCGCGGTCCGAGATATGCGCCGCAAATAACCCGCCAAGGTTGGCGCAGGCCGCCAGAAGTACCAGCCCTGCCAGCAGCATCACTCCCAGCAGAAAGCCGTGCATCGGTCCCCCGAGCATATCCCCCAAAAACCCAGGCTGCGCCAGATGCAAATCAAGACCCTTATCAACATCGGGATACTGCTTCGACAACTGCGCTGCGATATTGGCCAGGTCCGCATTGGCCTGCTGCGGCGTAACATCCGGCCTCAGCCGCCCCACGACCCACGCGTTGTAATTGCCGCGATAATCGATCCAGTTGTAGCCCTCAATCTCAGGCTCGTCGTGAATCGGCACCCACACCTCGGGCCAGATGAACCGCTCGGTGCCGTTGAAGCCTTTAGGCGCAACTCCCAGCACTACAAATTCGTGTTTGTTGATCCGGACTGTCCTTCCCGCAACGCCGGGATCGCTGCCAAACTGCGTTTTCCAGCAGTTGTAACTCAGCACGACATATGGCTCGCCATTGACCTTCGTGTCTTGAGCCGGCGTGAAAAAGCGCCCAAGCACCTTGACGCCCAGCATCTCGAAGTAATTGCCCGAAACCTCATATCCCCACACAGGACGCGCACTGCCGCTCGTATCGAGACCAATGCGGGCAATACGAACCACGGAAACGCCGGAAAACGTCTTATTTCGGTCGCGAATGTCCTCATAATTGGGATAAGAAATCGCAATCGCTTTGGGCTGGATCGAGTAGACCCGATTCGCCTCGGGCACCGGCAGCGAGTGCAGCACCAGCGCGTTCACCACGCCAAAGACCACCACGTTGGCGCCAATCGCCATGGTCAGAGTTAGAACCGCTGTAAGAGCAAATCCAGGAGAACGGCGGAGCTGACGTAACGCATAGCGGAGATCCTGCAGGAAAGTTTCCATGGCGACCTCTCAAAACCTTCTGTATGCGTCCCGCATTCCACCAGCCAAATCGAACAAACCAAAGTCCGCAGATTCCAAATGAGTTAGAACAAACTTCTCAGCCTTCAGGAGAGCATTCGATGTTCAATTGTCGAAAAGGCCGTCCAAATCCGAACAGAAGCAACTCATCCCAATTTCCAATGCTGTCATTCTGACCCTGAGCATAGCGAAGGCGAAGGATCTCCTTTCTGCAAGCCGCCGCACGAAACGGGTGACCCATCCTTTCGCAAAGCGAAAGGGTGGGAACTACAGACCATCGCTAGCCGCCGTCATCCTGAGCGAAGCGCAGCGGAGTCGAAGAGCCTGTCCTGAGCTTGTCGAAGGAACCCGCGCGAACAAAGTTCGTGCGAAGCCTTGCGGAGCAAGGCGCGCTGTGCGCATACGAAGGGTGGAGCGCTGTCGCTCGATGCCGGGTGAAAAGTGCCCGAAAAAACCTTGTCAAGAGGGTCAGCGTCGCGCTGCCCATCTAACCAATTTATTTTCAATAAGTTATTTCAAGTCGAGAGCTGAATGGAATTTCCCCAAAAATTGCTAAAATGGATATAGAGCTGGAATTGCTTCAGTATCTATCAACTTATTCCATTAAGAATCAATACTTTAAGAATAAGTCAAGTAGAATGAATATTTTGCCGCACTTCGCTGCAAATAAGTAATCTTTTCAAAGACTTAGACACCCTCCCCCTTCTGCGCCAGCTCTCACCGGGGCAGTGCAAAGGCCACATAAACCCCACCGGAAGGCGATCTCGGGTCCTTGCCACCACCAGCGGCAATGACCACATATTGCCGTCCATCCACTTCATAGGTGGCAGGGGTGGCATTGCCAGAGAATGGCAGCGTCGTCTGCCAGAGCAGCTTCCCCGTCGCCTTGTCGAAGGCGCGCATCTGCTTGTCGTAACTGGTGGCTGCAATAAAGAGCAGCCCGCCAGCCGTAACAATAGGACCGCCATAGTTTTCTGACCCGGTATTGGTCATGCCCTTGGCCGCCAGTTCCGGATACTCACCCAAGGGAATCTTCCATGCGTACTTACCAGTGTTCAGGTCAATGGCATTCAGCGTCCCCCACGGCGGAGCGATGGCCGGATAGCCGTCAGGATCGAGAAACTTGCGGTAGCCGGTGAACCGGTATTTTTGAGGCGCCTCGGTCACGCCCTTCAGTTCCGCCTTGTCGTCTACGCCGGTGCGAAGATAGCGGATCAGTGCATCCAGTTGCTCATCGGAGAACTGAGGGAAACCCGTCATCCGGCCCAGCCCGTTGCGGATGACGTTGCCGATTTGATCGATGGTCAGCGTCTTTTCGATGCCCACCAGAGACGGGAAGGCAGGCGGGGAGCCGCGGCGGTCATCGCGATGGCAGATGCTGCACTGGCTCTGATACAGGGACATGCCGCTTTCGCCGGATGGTTTGTTCTCGGCCAGACCGCCAGTCCAGGCCATCTCGTTGGCATTCACGTAGATGATCCCGGTCTCAGGATCGACCGCCGGACCGCCCCACTCCGCGCCGCCGTCGTAGCCGGGAAAGACGACCGTCTGTTGCTCCAGGCTCGACGGGACGAACTGCCCGGAGCTGCGGAAGGTGCGGAACTCCTTCACTGCCCACGCGTGAGCCTCGGGCGTGCGATTGGTCAGCATGTCTTCGGTCAGGATCTGACGCGCATACGGAGCGGGCACGGTCGGCAGGGGCTGCTCCTTGGCCGCGACTTCGCCCGGGATGGTGCTAGCCGGGTATTTCCGGTACTTGATCGGAAACAGCGGCTTACCACTCGTGCGATCAAAAAGATAGACCCATCCCTGCTTGGTGGTCTGCGCCACGGCGTCAATCTTCCTGCCGTTTCGCTCGACCGTCACAAGCGTGGACGGCGAGGGAAAATCGCGGTCCCACAGGTCATGGCGCACTGCCTGAAAATGCCAGAGCCGCTTGCCCGTCTCCGCGTCGAGGGCAAGCAACGTGTTGGCAAAGAGATCGTTTCCTAGACGATCGCCGCCATAGAAGTCGAAGGCTGCAGAGCCGGTCGGCGCGTAAACGATGCCGCGCTGCGCATCGACGGCAAAGCCTGCCCAGTTGTTGGCCGCGCCGCTGTGCTGCCAGGCTTCCTTGGGCCAAGTGTCGTAGCCGAACTCGCCACGATGCGGGATGGTATGAAACGACCAGCGCAGCTTGCCAGTGCGAACATCGTAGGCGCGGATATCTCCCGGAGGCGCGGGAAGCGTCTCCGGATCGCGCCCGCCGACGATGATCAAGTCCTTGTAGACGATGCCGGGGGTGGTGAGTGAGATGGAGACAGTCGCCGGATCACGCCCGAGACCCTCGCGCAGGTCAATCCGGCCATTCTCGCCGAACGACGGAATGGGGGTGCCGGTCTTCGCGTCGAGCGCGTAGAGATAGTTCATTACGCCGGCAAGAATGCGCGCGTTCATGCCATCCGACCAGTATGCGAGACCCCGATCGGGTTGCGTACCGGTGATGCCGCTGTCAAACTTCCAGAGCAGTTTGCCGGTAGCGGCATCAAGAGCGATGACTTTCTGCGAAGGCGTATAGGAGTAGAGCCTTCCACCAACAATGATCGGGCTCGACTGAAAACCGCCCTTCTCGCCCGTATCGAAGGTCCAGGCAACCTGGAGGTCTTTAACGTTGGCGCGGTTAATCTGCGCGAGTGACGAGTAGTGGTTTTGCGCGAGTTGGCCGCCGTAGACGGGCCAGTCGGCCTGTGGCTTGTCCTGGGCTGTGGCAGTGAGTGCGATTGCTGCAAACAGAAATACGGTGGCTATAGCTTTGATCATTAGGGACGTATTGAGGCAGCGATCAAGTGGATGCAGTGCGATCAGTAGACCGTGCATGCCCGTCGCTGTCAAGAGAACGACTAGCTATAGGAGTTACTACTTTTCACCGATGACTGAAATAGAGCTTTTCACTTGCTTCATCCGCGGAGTAGCATGCTTTGCGCATACTCCCTCAATTGCCGTACTTGTTCCTGGGCCTGGAGGCTCGCTATGTTACGACCGTTGCTGCTTCCTTCATTGCTACTGCTGGTTGCCTTTGCCTGCGCTGCACAAGAAACACCCGCCACCCCTTCCGCTGCGGGACAAACCAACCCGGTAAAACCCACGCCAGAATCACAAGCGCACGCCAAGAAAATCTGGGGCTATGACTGCGCCCTGTGTCACGGCGAAAAAGGCGACGGAAAAGGCGACGTTGCCGATTCCATGAAGCTCACTCTGAAGGACTATACCAAGCCGGATTCGCTGAAAGACATCACCGACGGCCAGATGTACGACATCATTCTGAAAGGCAAGGGCCAGATGCCGGGCGAAGAGGGCCGAGCCAAGCCAGACGACATCTGGAACCTGATCATCTACATTCGCAACATGTCAAAGAAGTAATAGCCTTCGCCAACGAGGGTTAAAACTTCTCGATTCGAGCGATCTCCTGGGCGGTCAAACGAAGCGTTGCCGCGGGAAGGATACCGTCAATCTGATCAGGGCGTCGAGCGCCGACGATCGCAGCGGTGATGGCCGGATGGCGCAGCGTCCAGGAAATGGCAATCACGCCGGGTTCGACATTGTGCGCGTTGCCGATCTCGCGCAGGAGTCCAACCAGCTTGAGATTCTTTGAAAGCTTGGGCTCGTTGAAATTTGGGCTGCGCTTACGCCAATCGTCGTCGGGCAGATTCTTGATGCGTTCGGCAGTCATCTTTCCGGTAAGGAGCCCGGAAACCATCGGCGAGTAGTTGATCACGCCGATATTGTTCTTTTGGCAGAACGGCAGAATATCGGATTCGATGTCGCGCCGCAGAATCGAGTAAGGCGGCTGCAGCGATGTGATGGGCGCGATCTTCTGGAGGCGTTTCATCTGCTTGACGTTAAAATTGGAAACACCAATGTAGCGAATCTTCCCCTGCTCTTTGAAGCGCGCCAACGTTTCCCAGCCTTCTTCGATCTCGTCTTCCGGATTGGGCCAGTGAATCTGATAAAGATCAATCACATCCACGCGCAAGCGGCGTAGCGAGTCCTCGATCTCTTCCTGGAGCGACCCGGCTTTCAGGCTGCGGTAGATCCGGCGATCCGGAAACCACCGCATAGAGCACTTCGTAAAAACATACGGCTTATGTGCCGAATTCTTAAGCGCCTTCGCAACCACCTCTTCCGAGTGGCCGAGGCCGTAGATTGCCGCGGTATCGATCCAGTTGATGCCGCTGTCGAGAGCGTGCTCAATGGTGCGAACGGATTCGTTGTCGTCCTGCGTGCCCCAGCCAAACTCCCAGTTGCCGCCGCCGATGGCCCAGGCTCCATAGCCGATCGGCGTAAGGTGCATGTCGGAATTGCCGAGTTGACGAGTCTCGAATTTTGTCTCGGGAAGATCTTGAGTGGACATGGTGCTTAGAATACCGCTGCGCCGTTATCCAATCCAGTCGTTCAACCAAGTATTATGGCTCAACCAGGAAGCGCCCGTCGCGCATGATCTGTTCTTCTTCGACCCAGATGTTGAAACGAAGACCAACAACATCGATGTGCGTGGTCGATGTCCAGGGAGCTCCCGTATGCTCGCCATAAGGATTGCCGAAGGCAATGTGAATGCCAGGGAATTTCTCATCCTGGAGAATGTTGCCAATGACATTCTTGATGCCGAGATTGGTGCCGATGGCGAACTCGCCTACTCGATCCGAATTCTCGTCCGTGTGCGTATATGCCCAGAAATCGTCACGGAGCTGTTGATTCTCAGAATGGCAGTCGACGATGCGATTACCCTTGATTTCAATCGTCAGTGGCGCAGCCTCAAGCAGTCCGTAGCGAAAACAAAGATAGTCGCCGACGACCCCGTCGACGACGAAAGTGCCGTTGATTTCCCCGGGAGTGGTGAAGATTTCGCCTCCGGGAAGATTGCCCCACTTCTCGCGAGAAATGATGCCCGAGGTCTTGAGCCACTTATAACTGGGGTTCAGGTCAGCGCGAATGTCGGTTCCGGCAGCGGTGGTGGCGCGGATGTAGCTGGCGCGGCGCACCTTCTCGATTACCTTCTGGCTGAGCCGGTCGACAAGCGCAAAATCGGCGCGCATGCCTTCGCACATAATCTGCGGCGTTATGTTAACCATGTGCGCGTGACGCATGCGGCGGCGGTTCACGACTTCGGTCATCTGCATGCGCGAACGTAATTCATTCTGCTGCACCTTCACGGCAAAGATGCTAACGTCCGATGTCTCCATGTCCTCGAGCACGGCGGCCGGCATGTCTCTCAAAGGACGCGGCGCCAGATCTTCGAGCACAAAGGCGTTCCAGCTGCAGCCGTTCGCAGACAACTGAGCTGCGATGGCCGCAGCAATCGGCGTCGTCTCGCGATCGGTAATCAACGTGACTTTTTCGTGAGCTTCGATCCGAAGACAGGTAAAAACAGCAGCTCGCGCTCCCGGCGCGAATTCTTCTGGGAAAGGCGTATCAAGCAGCGCCTGGGCTTGCGGTGTTACGGAATACATCATTCGCTAAAAAACTGCCTCTTTTAGGGCTTCCAACTAGCCTACCGGAAATTTCCGGAATCGGCACATTCATTAGTCGTTCACATTTGTCTTCCTGAACAAATTACTTCTTCCGTTCAAAACCAAAGTTACCCATGCGGGAGTATACCGGTTACTTTTTCATATTCCGTCGTTAGTATTCGCATGGTCACGAACCTTGATCGTGCGAGTACGCGGCACACCTCAGCAGTGACTACCGATCCCTCATTCCGCAGCAGCACAGACGAACGAAGTTGCAAGGCTCTTATCGCCGGTACCGTTGTACTTCGCAGCCTGCGGATAGGGGCATAGCGGACGTGTCATTTCGACCTGCGGCTTTGCATTCTTTGGAGGATCATCTTCACCATATTTCGTCGCCACAATCGTCGATGGCGCCTTGCCGTCTTCCACCCACTCAACCAGCGCTGCGAAGATATCGTGATCAGCACTGCTTCTCGACGCAGCCTCGTCCTGCCCGAATGACGTCGCGCCTGGCCCTCCACCGCAGTGCTGCATCCCAGGCACCATGTAAAGGCGCAATGACTCGTCCGCCGTCTGGCTGCCAATTGTTGCCACAACGCTGTTGTAGTAGTTGACCGTATTCAGCGGCGAGATTCCGGGATCGTTCCAGCCGTGATACATGATCAGCTTGCCGTGCGACAGAAAGGGCTTCAGATCGGCATTCACGGCGTCCATAGAATCGCCAGTCTTCTCATAGGCGAGCTTTAGGGCATCATCAATTTTTGCGATCTTATAGTCCCAATCAGGCTTGCCATAGACCATATTTCCGAAGTATCCGCCCACGTAAAATGCTCCGGCGCTCTTGCCTTGTTCGGAACCGGTAACCCAGGTTGCCCAGCCTCCGCGGCCATCCTCAGCGCCGGGAAGCAACCCTGGAAATATCTGCTTGCCCGACGCATCATGTGCGCCAGCGTAGATGGTCTTAAGTGAATCAACCTGCGACGCCGTCAGGCATGTGTCGGCATCCGCGCCTTTGCACAGCATGGTCGATGGATCGAAGTGGCACTTACGCGGATCGTTGAGGACACCGTCCGTCACGCCATCCTCCGCATCGCATGCAGCCAGAACAGCCTTGCCAATCGTCGGGATCTTGGCTGGTGGAATATAACCGGCATGGTCCGTAATCTGCAGGAATTTCAACCCGCCTGTCAGCATCGGGACCCAATTGTTCGCCGGCGCGCCGGCAATGATTCCGTCGTAGTCGCCTGGAAAGCGCTGCGCTTCCATCAGAGCCTGGCGCCCACCATTGGAGCAGCTCGCAAAATACGATCGCTTCGGATCGTTTCCATAGAACCCTTTCACGATAGCCTTTGCATCGGCCGTCATCTCGTGCACCGCACGGTAGCCATAATCGACGACTTTTTCCGGATGTCCAAGGGCCCAATCTGCGCCCGGCGTGGAATGGCCCGTATCCGTGCCCGCGGCCGCATAACCTTGCGCAACCGAGGCGGCCAAGCCCGCATACGCAATATATCCGGCAAAGCCGCCGTTTCCCTGGCCCCTGAACTTGCCATTCCAATGGCTCATCGGCATCCATACTTCGACTTTAATATCCGAATCCGCAGTTGGCTTTAGTGTGGCAATAACGCGACAGAAGGTTGGCGTGTCTTTGTATAAATGCGGCACCTTCTCTCCGGCCTTTAGATCGGGCGGCGAAAATCCACCAGCGGCTACGTTCTCCGCCAGAGTGATCCTGACATTTGGCAATGCCATCTGTCTGAGATGAGCGCATTTCTGCGTGGCAGAACCTGAATCGGCGCCCCGGGCGTGATCTGAAAGGGTGAAGACAGTGAAAAAAAGCAGAACCAGATGATTTCGCATCGTGGCCAGCCTCGCAGAAGAGCAACTGCATGGCAAGCAATAATCGCTGTTATTTGTGGCTAGGCAGAACGTTCCAGATCGAAGAATCTTCCTGTCCCAGTACCCAGGAGCAGAACCCCTGCAGTCCGCGTTCGCGGACCAGATCATACCGCTCGCGGAATGTGCGCTCGTCGGTGAAGAAGATCCATTCGCGCATGTCGTCGCGGTAGAAATATGTCCACGCAGTGCGGTCGATTGTGTCCCACTCGATCTTGCCGCCATAAGCCTTTGCGAGATCGAGCGCGTCCTGCCCGCCAATGTACTCGGCGCTGGGGTTTGGCTTGTCATTCTGGGGCGCTCCCGCAAACCAGTGATAGCCATAGAGCGGGATACCGAGCGAGAGCTTTTCTTTAGGAACCACTTTGAGCGCGTAATCGAGGTTTTCCGTCGTCCATCCCCACCCGGCGACCGGGCCCGGAGCAGTCCAGCGCGTGTGCTGGTCGTAGGTCATCAGACAAATGAGATCGACTGATTGCGCTAGAGCCTTCAGATCATAGGCCCCGCGCCAGTTGGCATAGATCCATGCTGAGAAAGCGCTCTGTCCCGGCGCGCCGGGAGCATTGGGCACCGTGGCGATAGACAGCTGCAGGCTCTGCTGATGGAATGCCGTCGCCGTCTCAGCGACTACCTGCGTGAGCAGATCGCGGTCCGTCCACGCAATATTTTCGAAATCGAACTGGAAGCCGGAATAACCGTTCTCCTTGCATGCTGCAATCAGCTGGTCAATCATCCTCCGATACGCTTCGGGCGTGGTAATCAGCGCGTGGAATGACTTTTGATCGAAGCCGGAACTCGCCACAATTGGCATCACCGGAATATGGCGCTGCTTTGCTGCCGCCAGCACCATCGGGTCCGCTCCACCAGAAACCAGGCCGGATGCATCGACCTCGTACCAGGCCGGGACGAGGATGTCGATCTTATCTTCATGCGCGTAGAAAGAGCGCACGCCATCAGGGCTACGAGTCAGATAAAAGAGGGATTTCGGCTGAGCGTGAAGAGTGAGAGCGCAAAGTAAAAAGGCCAGAAGACAGAGAACTGATCTCTTCATCGATGTAACGATACTATTCGATCGCAATTGCGAGAAACGCCTTCTACAAGAATCAGCTTTAGAACAAACCCACCTGCGTTTCTTCCGCCATGTAATCAACTACTGCCTTCAGATCATTCGTCTCTTCGAATTTGCGGAGCTGGCGGTCTGCACCCGTGCCCATTTCCAGAATTGTGCGGATGTAGTCTAACTCTTCGCGGCTGTTCAGTTCGTCCGCGACTTCGCTGACGAAGTCGAGATATTCGAGGATCAGTTCGCGCTCCGGCACTTCCGTCTCTTTCCCGAAATCGATGAGCTTGCCGTCAAGACCGTACCGCACGGCTCGCCACTTGTTCTCCATAAGAAGCGAGCGTGAGTATTGCCGATAATCCTGATTCCGAGAATGGAGGATATATAGCTTTGCCGCTGTGGCCTGAATCAGTGCTGCGATAGCCAGCGTCTCTTCTGCCCGCATGGGCAGGTCGCAGATACGTACTTCGACGGTGTTGAAGAATGGATGCGGGCGGATATCCCACCAGATCTTCTTGGCGTTGTCCAGGCAATTGGTTTTGATCAGCAGGTTGACGAAGCCTTCGTATTCGGCATAGCTGGCAAATGTATCCGGGATGTTCGTGCGGGGGAATTTGTCGAAGACCTTCGCGCGGTAACTCTTGAGGCCGGTCTTCATGCCGCGCCAGAAGGGCGAGTTCGTCGAAAGCGCCAGAATGTGCGGCAAAAAATACCGCATCGAATTCATCAGGCGAATCGCCGCTTCACGGTCTTCTACGCCGACATGTACGTGTAGCCCAAAAATCAGATTCGCGCGGGCTACAAGCTGCAAATCTTCCACGACGCGCTTATAGCGATCATCGGGATAGATTTCCTGCGCGCGCCAATCTGCAAACGGATGCGTCGCGCCCGCGACCAGCACCAGATCGTGCTCGCGCGCCAGATAGATCATCTGTCTGCGCAGATCGAAGAGGTCCTCGCGCGCTTCTTTGACGGTCTTGCAAATCGTCGTGCCCACTTCGACGACCGACTGGTGCATCTCCGCCTTGACGCGTTCGGCAAGACGGCGCTTGCCCTTCGCCAGCATCTCAGTCGCTATATGCGAACGCAGGTCCCGCGTAACCGGATCAACGGTCTGGTACTCCTCTTCAATGCCGATCGTGAATGAGGGCCTCATAGGACTGGCCGTCCAGGCATGCGCGCTTCGCACCTGTTCGGTTTGGCTCCTTTCGAGTTCAATTGCTGGTGGAAAGTGTAGACCGTTTTTCCTGAAAACGGCTTTATATTCTTTGCGTCACTCAAGCCTGGGAGACTTCGGCGGTTTTTTTCTTTGGTGTGCTCTTCTTCTTCTTTGCATCTGCTTTCTTTACCGGCTTGGCATCGGCGTTCAGGAACGCGCTCCAACGCAACTCAGCTGGCGTGGGTGCTGACTTTGCTTTTCTGATCGCAAGGTCGGCCACGGCATCCACAATCCAATCGAAATTCTTCTGCCCTACCGAGTGCAGGTCCGCATCGGGCGCGGGATTCATGAAGTCAATCGCATACGGTATGCCGTCTTCCACGGCAAATTCAACCGTATTCAGGTCATATCCGAGCGCTTTGCATAGTGTGAGCGCGTCCTTCTCCACCCGCTTCAACAATTTCTTGTCGTACTCAGGCGGATTGAGCACGTAGCGTTCGTGGTGTGGGAGGCGCGGATCGTACGGCATGATGTGAACCTTTTCCTGACCCACAACATAGCAGCGGAAATACTCATTGAACTTCACAGCGCCCTGCAAAGTCATGCACAGATCGCGGCTCTGGTCATAGGCGTGGAAGAACTCTTCGCGATTGTGGACATGATGCACGTCGCGCCAGCCTCCGCCGTCAACCGGCTTCAAAAATGACGGGAACCCGACATATTCAAAGACGTCGTCCCAATCCAACGGATATTCAAGGTTGCGCATCGAGCGCTCGGTTGTTCCTTCCGGGTAATGTTTGTGCGGCAGGACCACGGTGGGAGGTACAGCAACTCCCAGCTTGGCAGCCAGCGAGTAGTTGAAGAATTTGTCGTCTGCCGACCACCAGAATGGATTATTGATGACAAACGTTCCGTTGAGGACCGCATGTTTTAGATAAGCGCGATAGAACGGTATGTCATGCGAGATACGGTCTACAATCACCGAATACGGCGGCGCTTTGTCCAGCCGCACGCCGCCCACCTGCACAAACTCAGCCGAAATACCGTCGAGATTCATCGAGTTGATACGCTCGACCAGCGCACCAGGAAAGGTGTTTTCCATGCCAAAGAGAACGCCGATTTTCTTCACAATGTTGCCTCCCGACGGGATGAGACTGTTTGTAAGGATAACGCTGCGCCGCGCACTTCGCGCTCGAAAACACAGCCCTCACACGGTCACATTAGCTGAGGCGCACGCTTCAATGCAAAGAAAAGATTGGTGAATCAATTGACGGGCCGCGGTTTGATGCAGCTGTCACATCCATGTCAAATGTGCCTGCAGAAAAAATGAGGGAAGCGAACGATTTCGCCCGCTTCCCTTTCTACGCATCCATCGCTCCAAGAGCTTCCATGGAGCGGATGTATTCGACGATGGCCTCGCTCCAGCCATCGATGTGCGTCCACGCGCCGTAGCCCACTCCATTGCGGTTGCTGGCTACGTTGACCACGTATCCGCGCCCATACTTCGGAGCGGGCACGCTGTCGTGCGACTGCTCGTCGGTAATCACGATCAGGCGGTCGCCGCGCTCGCGCAGTTCAGTTAACGCGCGGCCCAAGCTGCGTACCGCCATGCGGCTGGCTGTGCACAATGGCGTCGCGCAGGGCGAAACCACGGCGTGCCAGCACTGCGGCAAGAGCGTCGGAAAACGTATAGATGCTCACCTCTTCGGCAATCTCACGCAACAGCACCGCAAGACCCGCAGCCGCGTCCATACGCAACATCTCGGAACGCGCAGACAACTTCGCATCCATGCTGCCGGAAACGTCGACAAGCAAAACCGTCTTGCCCGCCAAGACGCAACTGGCCGCTGAGACTCGCGAACATGGCCTGCTCGATCCACGGCTCCCACTGCGGAGCGTGACGCGCCGCAGCGATGAAGCGGAACGGCAGTACGCGCTCGACGCGAATTACTTCGAGCGCATAGCGCACCAGCTCCGGATCGACGCCCGCAACCTGCATGTTGCGCAGGTTGCGAAGCAGAGCGAGAGCGCCGAGGCGATTCTCGATCAGCATCGACTCCCACACCTCACGCTTCTGTTCGCCGCGCGAGAGCCGCACCTCCCACGTCTCCGGAGAAGGCAGCGTTCCCTCGACCAGCTGACGCCACGTGAAAGACTGATCCGCCGTCAACGGCTTGGCGTGCGTGAGAAAGAGCACGTCACGCAGCTTCACCGCACCCGCACGGTCGTACTTGGCCAGCGCATACGCGTCGAAACGCGTGAAGGCCGCAGCCAGTCCCTTCTTCACCTGTGCAGACAAAGGCTGACGGCCATCCTTCCAGTAAATGGCAAGGAACTCCGACAGCTCGTCCGCACGCTGAATGACACGGGCCAGCGTCTCGGCCACAAGTCCGCGATGCGTGGCATAGCGAGCCATCTCACGCACCAGCAACAGCGGCGCGTGACGCAGCTTCATCTTCTCGCGCGCCTCGACTGCAAGCGCGGCCACCTTAGCCGCGTCTACCTGGGGAACAAGTCGCCGCGATGCGCTCGGCGATGGTCGCGCCGTCTTCGTAGAACTCGTCCTCCCACAACATGCAGGCCAGTACCGAGCGCCGCAGCTGCTCTTCCGCGCTGATGACCACAGCGGGCGCGCCCTCATGCGTAAGCACGGGCGCTCCGCTGAATCCGAGATGACTAAGTTTCAAAATATTCAGGCGCATAGCGCGCCTCCCTTTCAAGATGCCCGGCGACTGCCGCCCTGTTCGCAGCCGGCATCTTGTAAAGGCCGGAACAGAGTCAAACGATGTGGCTACTCACTGTCTTCCTCACACTTGCTGACGAGGACAGTCGCGCCGCCAAAGCCTGCGCGCGGGTTGCCCTTCTTCAGGTCGATGACAAAGCCATGTCTTCCATCTCAGTAAGCGTAGGAAGGAGCTTGCTGAGGTAATCGCTGCAATCCCTGACCGCAAACGGCACCAGGCGCGGATCCTCGTAGAGATAGCCGCAGCGAATTTCCTCTTCGCTCTCGGAGTAGCCCAGCTGAATGTGCGCGTGGCGGCAGGTGCGGCATAGCGACTCCTTGCCGACAGCTGCGCCATTGCGCACAGTAATGCTGATGCCCATTGCGTGTCTCCTTCACGCGGTTCGGGGTTATGGTTGCGCGCCGGAATGTAGTTACGCACTCCAACGCATTCGTTATCTCCGGGGAAAAGCAGCACGGGCGGCATTCGCTTCCGCCGAACTGGCGATTCCCGTTCGCCCGCCGTAAGTGGACGGAGAAGTATCCCGCGCCTCCCCACCGGAGATGTTCACGCCAGGGAAAAATCGCATGCGGCTATTGCGGTTTCGAACCGCGCCCTTTCGGGGCTTCGACCCAAAGAAGTATCCGCACACTTCACCACTGGCGCATGGCCTGCAACGCGAGGGAACGGTCGCTATTTGCGGAGTTGTCGTGTCAAGGCGAAGTATCCGCGTGCTACACCACTCGCTATTGCAGGTAAGCTGTTTGCCTTAAATCGGTTGTCTGGAATTAGCAGAGGAACAACACGCCGTTATTTATTGGCGGTTGAAAGCAGAATCCAGGAACGCGCCGACGAGGCTATCTCGCCCTGGCCGCATCTGGTGTCCGAATTGGAAGATCGTAGTCATTACAGCTTCCTCTGCCTGAAAGATAGTGGCACAGGTCGCAGAGAAAATTTCAAGTGGAAATCAAAAGATTTTTCTATTTGTAACGATTTCAGATACGAATACCCAGTCTGCAGATAAAAGGCCTACAGATAGTTATTCATCATATGCGCCCAGGTAGGCCAGTCGTGGCTGTTCCACGCGTCCCAGATATAGAGGTTGTGCGGAACGCCCTTTTCTCCCAGCAACCGCGACAGGTACTGGTTGTCGCCGAGGCACTGGTCGTCCCATCCGGTAGCCAGAACATAGGTATTGTGCCGATACCTGTCGAGATACCACCAATCCGACATATTCGGGATGTAATGCGGCGGCGTATTGAAGTACACGTCGTTGTCGTAATAGCCGCGCAGAAATCCGATCTGGTCGAAGGCCCCGCTCATCGACAAGAAATCCGGTGAAACGGTCCGGGTGGCGCAGGGCAATGTTGACCGCGTGATAGCCGCCGAAGCTGCACCCCAGGCTGATGAGATGGGGAGTCGTGATTTTTAAGGCGGACCAGCGGCAGGACTTCCTCCATCACATAGTCTTCGTACTGCACGTGACGGGCGATACGCCAGCGCGGAGGCACGTTGCGGTTGTACCAGCTCTCGGCATCGAGGCTGTCTAGGCAATAGAGCTGCAGCTCGCCATTTTCGATTTTGTGCGCAATCGCGCCGATCATGCCGCGGTCTTCAAACTCGTAAAACCGCCCCTGCGACGTGGGAAAAACAACCGCCGGCACGCCAGCGTGTCCGAAGACCAGCAACTTCCATGTCACGACCGAGGCGCCAGGACCACCATTTATGGTATTCACGATTCATCGTTTATTCACGTTCCTGATACTGTATCAGGACGGGCGGCGCGAGCATCCGAAGATCAAGTACCGCGGCACCCGATGAAAAAACGTAGAGGAAACATCCGCAAGTTGGCAACAGAAATTCCAGATATTTCCGCAAGCGCTCAGATCCCCGGCGCTCCCACGTTGCCCGCGCGCGTCACCCTGCACCCACGTTTTCACAGCCGTTTTCTTCCCGATGACCGCGATATCACCGTGTACGTCCCTCCACAATACGAAGATCAGCCGGACCGGCGCTTTCCCGTGCTTTATCTTCATGATGGCCAAAATCTCTTCGATCCAAGCACTTCGTTCGTTCCGGGACGCACCTGGCGCGTGGCCGAGACTGCCGATGAAACCATCGAAGCCGGCGACAGTGGCAGCCGCTGATCATCGTCGGCATCGCCAATACCGGCGACCACCGCCTCGCCGAATACACCCCTGTTCCCGACTGGAAAATGGGCGGCGGCGAAGCCGACAAATACGGCAGACTCATCACTGAAGACCTGATGCCGTTTATCGATGCCAACTACCGCACTCTGCATGGCCGCGAGAATACTGGTATGGGTGGATCCTCGCTTGGCGGACTGGTCACGCTCTATCTCGGATTGAAATATTCAGGACATCTTCAGCAGGCTCGCCGTGCTCTCGCCCTCCGTCTGGTGGAACCACAAGAGCATCATCGGCTATGTAAACGATGCTCGATTGGATCACCATCCACGCATCTGGCTTGACGTCGGCAACGGCGGAAGGCAGGCGAACGTTCGCGGACGCCGATCTTCTGGAACGGCGACTGAAGGCCCATGGCTGGCGTCCGGGGTCCGATCTGAGCTATGAGCGCGTCGAAGGCGGAACACACGACGAAGCTGCGTGGGCACAGCGCGTCGGCCCTATGCTGCGGTTTCTATTTCCGGCATCCTGACCGCGATCTTGTTCAATTGAGATCGAGTTCATCTATTGTCGGCAACACTCTCTTACAGCAAAATGAAGTGCAGCTGTTTTTCGTAAACCCTCATGCACAAACATTTTCGGGAGATTGCGGCAACCTGCCTTCTATCTTTAAGCACTTTGGGTGTCCACGCCCAGAGCGCACCTGCTTCTCCTGACAAAGCATGGAGCAATCCAGCCGCAGAGCAAAGCCTGAATAAGCAGTATTCTGCGCTGCCCGATACGAAATACACTCTTGATCCGGCAAAGGCATACACCCTGGCCGAGTTGATCGATCTCGCGGAGCAGCACAATCCGGAAACGCGCCTGGCCTGGCAGCAGGCCAAGGCGCGGGCGGCAGCCCTGGGAATCGCGCGCGGCGCCCTCTTCCCTACCCTGGCGGCGGTCGCCGTGGGCAGCACGGCACGCGTGCAAGTCCTGCTCAATTCAGATTTTTACCGCCAGACATACGGCGCATTCTCGCCGGAGCTTCATGTTGAATATCTCATCTTCGACTTTGGTGGCCGTGGCGGCGCGATCGACGCAGCCAAGGCCAATTTACTGGCCGCCAATCTCGCCTTCAACGATACGCATCTGAAGATCATCTTTCAGGTCACCTCTGCCTACTACCGCCTGCTGAATGCGATGGGCCAGATGGACGCAGCCGAGGCTAGCCTCAAGAATGCGCAGGCGGTGGAAGAAGACGCGCAGGACCGGCTGCGACCACGGACTTGCCACCAAGCCCGATGTGCTCGAAGCGACGGCTGCGACCGCGCAGGCGCAATATGATCTGCAGACGGTGGTAGGCGCGGAAGAAATCGCCCACGGCGACCTGGCGACCGCCCTAGGGCTGCCACCGCAGACGACCTATCATGTGCAGGATGTCAACGAGCTTAAGATGCCAGGCGATCTTGCTGAATCTGTTGATACTGCGATCGATCGCGCCTTCGAACAGCGGCCGGACCTCAAAGCACAGTTGGCCCAGCTGCGCGCAGCAAACGCAACCATCAAGCAGGCGAAATCGAGGTATTATCCATCGCTTAGCTTCAACGGCAACGGCGGCCTTATCCGTGATTACGGGCAGCAGGGTCAATTGCCTCCGGGCTATGTCGGATCCGAAGTCTGGGATGCGGAACTTGCACTTCAGTGGACGCTCTTCGACGGCGGCCGCCGCGAACACGCGATCGCTCAAGCCAAGGCGGAAAAAGCGGCAGCCATCGCCGAAATCAATTCACTTCGCGACCAGATCTCTGATGAAGTGTGGACGGCATACTCCAATGTGAAAACAGCGCAGCGCCAGCAGCAGGCTGCGGCCGCGCTGCTCATCTCGGCGGACCAGTCGTACACAGCGGCGCGGGAGTCCTACGGGTATGGCGTCCGAAACCTGCTTGATGTCGTCTCCGCGCAGAAAACGCTGGCACAGGCGCGCACAGAAGACGTCACCGCACGCACGCAACTCCTGTTGCAGGTCGCAAACCTGGCGTTCCGGACAGGCGACTCTGCTGGCAGTACCGCCAAAGGCAGGTCCGTAATGAAGAGCAACGGAGAGAAAGGAAGTCGCCTCGTGGCTTTATCTGAGAAAAACGGTCACAGTCTTTTCGGCTCTCGGTTCGCTGGCGCTGCTATCTGGCTGCCAGCGGGCGCCGACCTTCAGCATTCTTGGTTCGTTTTTCCCGGCATGGCTCTTCTGCATTATCGCGGGCATTTTGCTGGCCTGGGGTGCGCATTGGCTCTTCGCGCGACTTGAAATCGACAAGCACATCAAGCCTTCGATCCTTGTCTATCCCTGCCTGGCCGCTTTTTGTGCCTTCACTCTCTGGCTGGTTATTTTCAGTTGAATCGAGGACCTATGGCGCCTATCGAATCCGAAGAAAATCGCCGCCGCATCGGACGCATCATCAGCATCGCATCGATTCTGTGTGCCATCATCACCGGCCTGTTGCGTGATTCGACAACGACAGATAAATCCGCGCACCGATGACGCAGAGGTCTTCGCCAACTTCATCGGCGTTGCGCCGATCGTCAGCGGCCCTATCGTGAAGCTGAATGTGGTCGACAACCAGTTAGTGAAGCAGGGTGACCTCATCTTCGACATCGATGAGCGCCCCTATGCCTACGCTCTGGCGCAAGCCAAGTCGCAGCGCGCTGCGCTCGAAGGCCAGATCGTCGACCAGGGCCGCACCATTGCCTCACTAGGCAGCGCCGTTGATGTGGCCAAAGGCGAACACCAAAAGCGCTGAAGCAAACGTCGCTCGCGCTGCGGCTGCCATCGATGAGGCCAAGGCGGACGTGATCAACGCAAAGGCTGCTGTGGAGCGCGCGGATGCCGAGACCGCATACGCCACCAACAATTTGCATCGCATTCAACCGCTTCTCGCCAAGCAATTCGTCACTGTGGATCAGATCGACCAGGCGCAGAACGTTGCAGACCACGCGCCAACAGGCATCCGCACAGGCGCGTTCTCAGCTCGCCCTCGCTCAGGCGAGCCTCGATTCCGCGCAGGCGCAATATAAGCAGGCCGAAGCGCAACTGGAGCAAAGCCACCAGCAAGTACAACAGGCAACGCATGCCGTGACCACGCTCGAACCATTGACGGCACAGCGTAGCGGACGCAGCTGCCGCAATCGACCAGGCGCAATACAACTTCGACAACTGCAGGTACCTTGCTCCCTTCGATGGCCGCGTCACCAACCTCACCATTTCCAAGGCGCCTACGCTCATGCAGGCCAGGAAATTTTCACGCTCATCGATTCGCGCATCTGGTGGGCAGTGGCCAATTTCCGCGAAACGCAACTCCGCCACATCCATCCCGGGATGAAGGCCGATGTCTATGTGCTGTCACGGCCGAATATTCGCTTCCATGGCATAGTCGACAGCGTCGGCTTCGGCGTCACCCCCGACGCTGACGTCGTCGGCAAGTTTGTGCAGGGGCTTCCCGACGTGCAGCGCACGCTTAACTGGGTACACCTGGCATCGCGATTCCCCGTGCGCGTCCGGATCGAAGAACATCCGTCCGATCTTTTCCGCCTCAGCGAGTCGGCCGTCGTTGTGATTCGCGGTGAATCTTCCGAGCAGAAATAAACATGGCCACCGCGACCATCGCGTCCGCGGAAAACCACGGCGGCTTCATTTCCTGGTTCTGGGAATTTCTGAAAGGAGAGCTCACACCTTACCCCGGGCGCGGAGTGATGGTCGCCCGCATCGTAATTGCGGCCACCATCACCATGATCCTCACCATGACCTTCCGCGTTCCCGGCGGAGCGCTCGGTGCCATCGTCGCCTTCGTCATCTCCCGCGAAAATTTTGCCGCCACAGCAAAATTCACCAGTATCGATCGGAACCGCATTGATTATGGCGACCTCTTCGTTCCCATCGGAGCGAGAATGTTCGCCTCGGTGCCAATCACTCATTTTTTCTGGGAATGTTTCAGTCTTTTCCTGATTTTTTTCTCTTGTCCGTACACTGAGCAATTTCGCTGTCGCCACCATCCCGGCATCATCGGCACATCTGCCGTTGGTATCTGGTATCTCCCCGGACCCGCTGAGTTCAACCTCGAACAGACTTTATGGCAAATCCTGGCTCCAGCCATCGGAGCAGCCGTTACGATTGTGGTCGAAGCCGTCTTCCACGCCTTTCAAAAGCAGGACCAGATCACATCGGACTGGATGCGCGTCTTCAGGCTATGGAAGAACTGCTTACCTGTTACGCCACGGGCACAGCCAATCCCCAAGGAAACCGCAGCAAGACTCACTCAATTCGCCACGATCGGCGTTGGAACCATCCGCCGCTTGCTCGCTCGTTCGCGCTATACACAACTCTATCGCGCGCAGATGGACGCCGTTATTTCGCTGGTGGGCCGATCGCAGGACTTCGCTGCCGCCATGTCTCAGGCGCAGCCATACGTCTCTGCCGCCGATAGCCAGCTCGCGGCAAAGCTTGCAAAAGAGATCGCGGAAGTCCGCGCAATTCCTCAAGACAGGACAAAAACCGCCTCTGCTCGAGACGACAGGGACGCCCTCAAATGCTTCTCTGCTGCGGGAACTGGAGGGGATGGTCACGCTCATGCCGCGTGTCATTCAGGGCTCGACCTCTCTGGAAGCGTTCCAGACTCTCTCCCATGAACCGGAAACCCGAGAGCGGGTTTCTGCTCTCCGATGCATTCACCAATCCCGACCATCTTCGCTTTGCGCTCAGCGGCTGCCTCGCCGGAACTCTATGCTATGTCGTATGTGTCGGGCTCTCTTGGCGGGGGCCGCTGTCTACAGCCCTCCTAACCTGTGTACTAACCGCACTTTCAACCATCGGCGCTTCCCGCCAGAAGCAGTTCCTGCGTGTCGTGGGAACTGTGATCGGCGGATTCATCTTCGGTCTTGGCGCGCAAATCTTCATCCTGCCCAACATCGACTCCATTACGGAATTCACCCTGCTCTTCGTTGCTGTTTCAACGATCGCCGCATGGGTGGCAACTGCAAGTTCGCGCCTCTCGTATTGCGGGCTTCAAATCGCCGTTTCCTTCTATTTCATCCACCTGAACGATTTCACCATCCAGACTTCCCTCACCATCGGTCGCGACCGCACCGTCGGCGTCTTGCTCGGCATCGCGATGATGTGGCTCGCGTTCGAACGGCTGCAGCCAACAACCGCCACCGACGAGATGTTGAAGACTTTCACCAGGAACCTGCGATCGCTGGCTGAATTGGCCGTCTACACCCTTCGTCCACTCGATGCGGCTTCGATTGTCGGCATCCGCCGGCTGCGTAACAAAATTTTCGGCAATTTTTCCACCGTCAATGCTCAGGCAGATGCTGTGCCGTTTGAATTGGGCAAGCTTCGTGCACAGCACATGGCCGCGCGGGAACGATTACGCAACTGGCAGGCCCAGTTGCGCACCGCATACGTCCTGCAACTTGCGCTGTTGCAATACCGCGTCTTCGGCGCGACCGAAAAATTGTCCGCCCAGGCCGAAGCTCTGTTACTGGAGTTCGATCAATCCTGCGCGCAGACACTGAACGATATGGCTGCTTATCTTGAAGCTCAACTGAACAAGGATCTGCCCCTGCATCGGTCGGGCATACAGGCTCCTGTAGCTTCCCTCCTGCGTTGGCAGCCGATACAAACAAAAACAGCCTGCTCCCCGGCAACTTGCTCTCATTGGCCCATGAATTGATGAAGATACTCCAAACAATCCGTGAACAGATGCTGGCAGAGCCTCTATTCGCCACAGAGTAATGTTACATAGGGTAAAATTACCTCGTAGTCCGTACGAGATGGAATATCAGCGGCATATGACTTACCGCACTCACTAACTTCCATCATCTGATGTAATTTCTCGGAAAATAAGAAAAAAGACCTCGCATGCTTCGCCAGATGTACTCCAATCGGCCTTAATCTGACTACCGATTTTGGCTTTTTCCGTGGAATGCAATTTATCGCGTAGTACTGGTTAGATAGTCGCCCGGCCCGTTTTAGATCGTGAACGTTCATCCCTTCGCGCTATATGGAGCCATACATGACTCGTCTCAGCAACTTGCGCAAGACTCCGTTTCTTTTAGGCGTCTTCCTCATCACTTTTTCCTTGCTCATATTTCAGATTCTGCAGACACGCATTCTGTCGGTCATCGCGTGGTATTACATGGCCTTCTTTGCAATCAGCGTGGCAATGCTGGGCATGACAGTAGGCGCCGTCTGGGTCTATCTTTGGCGTGAGCGTTTCCAGGACACACCGCTCCCAGTCACTCTATCTAAATTCGCGCTCCTGACTGCCCTGGCCATGCCGGCCTCAGTCCTCATCCAGTTTTGCCTGATCACATCGACCGTATTGTCGCTCACCACGTTGATTTCGTGGAGCCTGTTGCTGGCCCTCATGGCTGTGCCGTATGTATTTTCTGGCGTGGTTGTAAGCCTGGCGTTGACGCGAAGCCCGTTCCCGACTGGACAGGTTTACGGTGTGGATCTTCTAGGAGCAGCATTGGGATGCGTCGCGGTCATCGCTATCCTGAACGTTCTGAACGGTCCCACCGCTGTCATCGTTGCTGGCGCCATCGCTGGTTTCTCTGCACTGTGTTTTGATGCCAGTGCCAGCGTTGAAGATCGGCAGCATTTTAAGTCAAGGGCCTGGTGGCAGAAACCGGCGACAGTCGTGATCGCATTGTTGGCTCTGACTTTATTCAATGCACTTTCGTCTGCTGACTTCCGCCCGATTCTGGTCAAAGATACGATCGAGAGATCACGGCACGACACGTATGAGCATTGGAATTCCTATTCCCGTATCAGGGCAGCTCATCCCACACTGCAACTCCCCCCACTCTGGGCGCCTTCTCCAAAGATGCCGAAAGATATACTTGCGCCCGCCGCCTGGATGAATATCGATGGAGCTGCTGGTTCCCCCATGTTTCACTACGACGGTACACGCAACTCCATTGCCTTCCTTCAATACGATATGGTCAATCTGGCCTATCGCCTTCCCGGAATCCATAAGTCGGCGGTGATTGGTGTTGGCGGCGGTCGCGATCTTTTGTCAGCTCATTTATTCGGAGTAACGAACATTACCGGCGTGGAGCTCAATCCTATTTTCATAAATCTCCACACGCGCGATCCGTTTTTTAAGAACTATTCCAATCTGACAGCTTTGCCGAATCTGAAACTGCATGTGGACGATGCGCGCAGTTGGTTTGCTGCTACGAACGAGAAGTTCGATCTGGTGCAAATGAGCATGATCGACACGTGGGCCGCAACCGGCGCCGGCGCATTCAGCCTGAGCGAGAACGGTCTCTATACCCTGGAGGGCTGGCGCGCCTTCCTGAAAACCCTCAACAACAATGGCATATTTACTGTGAGCCGCTGGTACAGCCCCGGCGAAATTAATGAGACGGGACGCATGATAGGCCTGGCGACGGCTACATTACTGGATGCCGGAATCACGGATCCGCGCCAGCATCTGTTCGTCGCGAACAATATCAACGTTGCTACGCTCGTATTGTCTAAAGCCCCGTTTAGCTCGGAACAGTTAGGGATACTGTACGACACAGTGCGCGACGGTGGCTTCGCCGTGCTGCTGGCCCCAGACCACCCGCCACAATCTGAGCTTCTGCGACAAGCCGCGGAGAGTCAAGATATCGCTTCCTTGAATCATGCTCTCAACTCTTCCTATCTCGATCTCACCGTGCCGACAGACAGCCGGCCATTTTTCTTCAACCAGCTGCGTATCCTTGATATTCCAAGCCTGATAACTGTGGTGCGTCGTTATATGAGCGGGCAGGTAAGGAATGGCGTTATTGGCGGCAATCTGTTTGCATCCGGTGTCCTGGCTATGATTCTGGTGATCTCGCTTATCGCGGCCATTGCGACCATCCTGGTGCCGCTGAGAGGTGCAACCCGCGAATCCCCGCAGCCTCTGGTTGTCGCTGGCAGTCTGTATTTTTCGCTCATAGGGATGGGCTTCATGCTGTCCGAAATTGCACTGCTGCAATACTTCAGTGTGTATCTTGGACACCCCATCTACTCCTTGGGGGTTTGTTTGTTTAGCCTGATTCTGGCCTCTGGGCTGGGCAGCCTGACATCGGACCGACTCAGACTTGATTCGCGCGGAAAGCTGCTGGGATGGGGCACCGTCGTCGTGATCTACCTTGTCATCATGCGGCTGGTTCTACCGGCAGTATTCCAGGCCACAACAAATCGCGAACGCTTGGTACGCATTGGGATCTCGCTGGCAGCGATCATGCCGCTGGGCTTTCTGCTCGGCTTCGCATTTCCCACAGGAATGCGGCTGGTCGAAGAGGTAGAACAAGGACCAACGCCATGGTTCTGGGGAATCAACGGTGCTACCAGCGTTGTGGCGTCGGTACTGGGAGTGATGCTCAGTATGTCGCTCGGTATCAGCGCAACCATGCTGATCTCGGCCGCCTGTTATCTCCTGTTGATCCCGACAAGCTTCACCTTATTGGGGTTATCACAGCAACCCGCTTACGTCGTCGCCACTTCCGCCAAGACACAATTATCGTGATTTCGCCCAAACCGTGGTACGACCATCGGCCGAGTGGTTTGCCAGGTGGCTGCCACATGGCTCATTAGAGGACGAATATCGGACTGTCGCGAGTCTGACTCGTCACAGTACAATACTAGTGTGTGCGAAAGTGGCGGAATTGGCAGACGCACCAGACTTAGGATCTGGCGGGTAATCCCCGTGGGGGTTCAAGTCCCCCCTTTCGCACCATCTCTCATCCTTCCTCGGAACGCGATACTCTGAAAGCATCATGAACTCCTCGCAGCAACCTCAGCCTAAGATCAATCTCACTCAGTCCCCCGACTACCGCGAAAACTACTCGAACAGCGTGCAGGTACGCGTGAGCGTGTGGGATTTCTTCCTAGCCTTCGGCATCGTGCATCAAGATGCGCCGGATTCTGTGACCATTGAGAACTCGCAGGGCATCTACCTCAGCCCGCAGCAGGCCAAGGCGCTCTGGAATATCCTGGGCCAGAACATCTCCCAATACGAGCAGGCCTTCGGCGCCATAGCGCTCGAACCACACCATCCGCTGCCCATTCCTCAGGGACCGGTCCACTAGAGCTTGCTAGCCAGCCACGTGTCGTCACCACAACAAAAAGGCGTACAGTTTTCGCTTTGGCTCGTCTTTCCTGTGATCTTCGCAGCAGTTTTGGTGGCTCATCTGCCGTTGCTTCGGCTGCCATACTACTGGGACGAAGCTGGATACTACATCCCTGCGGCGTACGACTTTTTTCGAACCGGCTCGCTGATTCCCTTTTCGACGCTCTCGAACGCGCACCCGCCACTGCCGTCCGTTTATCTTGCTTTGTGGTGGAAGCTTTTGACCTTCGCCCCATGGGTCACGCGCCTCGCCATGTGTACAGCGTCTTCTCTTGCGCTGTTGGCGGTATATCAACTGGCGATCGTTACGACAAGAAAGCCGAAAGTTGCGATTGCAACCGTTGCTCTCTCTGCAATGTATCCCGTTTGGTTCGCACAAAGCTCTCTCGCGCATGCAGATATGTTTGCCGCAGCCGCCACTTTGTGGGCACTCGTATTCTTTCTTGAAGATCGGCTCTCGCTTGTGGCGGTTTGCTTTTCACTCGCCGCGCTATCAAAGGAAACGGCCATTGTCACGCCACTTGGGCTCGCAGCATGGCAAGCTTGGCTGTCCTTCGCACCGAAAAGATGCAAGCCTTCCACCAGTACCTCGGCGTCATCGAATGTCGCAAAGATCGCCTTCCTGTTGCTACCCATCGTGCCTCTAGCCTGCTGGTACCTCTACCACTGGCATCGCACAGGCTTTGTCTTTGGTAATCCCGAATACCTGCGCTACAACGCGACGGCCACACTCACGCCGCTACGGGTGCTGCTCGCCTTCGCACATCGCGTGCTGCACATCACCGCGCACATGAATCTGTTTGTGCCGGTGCTCTTGATGCTCGCTTGCATGATGCTCCATCCGGTCGACGACAGGGGACGCATCTCCTTCAGCGACCAGTTGCAGTTTTACGTCGTCATTCTCGCGAATCTGCTTTTTTTTTCTGTTCTCGGCGGGGCGCTGCTTACGCGGTATCTTCTGCCGCTGTACCCATTAATGCTGCTGCTCTGCGTCAATACTTTCTACCGGCGGCTGGGACAGTGGCCGTACCTTGTTGCACTAAGCGCAGTCGCCTTTCTCGCCGGACTCTTCATCAATCCGCCCTACCGTTTCGCACCGGAAGACAATCTCGCGTATCGCGACGTGATCCTGCTTCACGAGGCAGCCATCCAACAGATTGAAGCGCACTATCCTGATGCAACCATCTTGAGCGCATGGCCCGTCACCGACGAGTTGAGCAAGCCAGAGCTAGGCTACGTCACCAAACCGCTGCAGGTCGCAGCGATCGACAACTTCTCGCTGCCGCAAATCGAAAAAGCGGCGCAACTGACCGATCCATACACCGTCGGCCTGATCTTCTCCACAAAATACGACCCGCCGCATCTTCCCTTCAGCTTGGGGCGAAAAAACGAGAACTTCGACAGCCGCTTTTTCGACTTCCACCGCGATCTCCCGCCCGAGATGATCGCGCGCCTGCTCGACGGCAAGATCGTCTGGCGTGCAGAGAGGCAAGGACAATGGGCGGCGGTGCTCCACTTTGATCGCCCGCAAGAAGCCATGCAAACCGAGCACGAGCACCTTCCCCTTCACTATAATCAGCCTTGAAGTGCGGTCCCTCATTCCATTACGCCTTATCGTTGGCGGTCTGCTGGTTACAGCAACTCCGCTCGTATTTTCGCAGCAGCCGCCAGCTACCACAGCAGCGCGGCCTCAACCTGAGATCCCCGTCGCGCCATGCATGCAGGCCATCGCGCACGGACGCCTGTTGCTCGTGCTCCCGTTTGAAAATCATACAGGCCAAGCCAGCCTCGACTGGATTGGTCAAGCCTTCCCCGAGATATTCAACCGGCGGCTCGCATCCGCCGGCTTTCTGCCCATCAGCCGCACTGATCTCGTCTACGCCTTCGATCACCTCGGCTTGCCGGATAGCTTCCAGCCGTCGCGCGCCAGCGCTATTCGCCTCGCGCAAACGCTTGATGCCGATTACGTGGTCTTCGGCTCCTACACCACAACCGGAACTACCCTGAACACGAACGCTCAGATCCTCGACGTCACCGGCCTCAAACTTGGCGCCCAGCTCAACAACCAATCCGAATTACCCCGCCTGCTCGAAACATTGAACAGTCTTGCGTGGCAGGTGACGAGGCAACTGGATCCCACATACGCAGTCGCAGAGCAAACCTTCATCGCCGCCGATTCCGACCTGCGCCTCGACGCCTTTGAAAATTACGTGCGCGGACTAACCGAGGATTCCAACAGCGAGCGGATCCGTCATCTTCGTGAAGCCGTCCGGCTCAACCCGCACTTTTATCCCGCATGGCTGGCATTGGGCAAGGCCTACTTTGTCGACCAAAATTTCGACCTCGCCGCCTCGACTCTTGGTCATCTGGCCAAAGACGACCCCAACGCTCTCGAAGCGGATTTCTATCGCGGACTGTCGTTCTTCTACACCGGCAAATACCTCGATGCCGAAGATGCCTTTGCCTTCGACTCAACCCGCCTGCCGCTGCCTGAGGTGGTTAACAATCAGGGAGTCGCAGCCGCCCGCCGTGGCAAGGACGCCGGCGCCCTCTTCCTCCAGGCAGTCACGGCCGATCCTAACGACGCCGACTACCATTTCAACCTCGCCTTGGCACTGCGACGCCGTCATGACATTGCCGGTGCCGTTCGCGAAATCGACCTGGCCGTAAAACTGCGTCCGCGCGATACAGAAGCCGCAAATCTGGCTGCAAGCTTGCACAACGAACTACAGAACCCAGCCGCAACAAAAGTCGATACGTCCCTGAACACAAGCGCCAACAGCGCGCAGGGTAACGTCAGCAGCGGCCCGCTCGAACGCATCAAACGCACCTATAACGAAGCCAGTTTCCGCCAGGCTGCCTTCGAAATGGAGCAGATACAAACGATGCGGCTCAGTGCGCTCCCCCCCGCCGAACGCGCGGCAGCGCTCACAAAGGAAGGCACACAGTTCTTCAACCGCGGTCTCATCCTCGAGGCTGAGCGCGAATTTCAGGCGGCTCTCGCAGCCGATCCCTCTTCTGCTGCAGCCCACGCTGGGCTTTCTCAGGTGCGCGAGCGCAGCAACGATCTCGACGCAGCTCGGCAGGAGGCGCAGAAGTCTCTCCAGTTGCATCCCAACGTGACCGCGCATCTGGTGCTGGCGCGCATGGACCTGCAGGCAAACCAGTTGACCTCGGCGGCCGGCGAAGTAAGCCAGGCGCTCCAGATTGAACCAGCCAACGCGAACGCTCTCGGCATGAAGCAGGCTCTCGAACAACGAGGACAAAAAGTCCAATGATGACTCTGCGGCGCAGCGCGATCTTTCTTTTCGTCTGTGCCGCAGTATTGCTTCTCAGCAGAGTGACATACGCAGCACCACAGCAGCCGTCGCAAGTTGTGCTCCTACGCGTACATGACACCATTCAGCCCATCAGCGAGCAGTACATTAGTCGCGGCATCGCGCGCGCGGCCGACATCCATGCCGAGGCCGTGCTCATCGAGTTAGACACGCCAGGCGGCCTGCTCGACTCCACCCGCGACATTGTTCACGATATTCTCGCATCTCCATCCCCGGTGATCGTCTACGTAGCTCCGTCAGGCAGCCGCGCAGGATCGGCGGGCTTCTTCATTTTGGAGTCAGCCGACATCGCAGCGATGGCCCCCGGAACGAACGCTGGCGCTGCGCACCCGGTGGTTATGGGGACAGATGTCGATGCAGTAATGAAGCAGAAGCTCGAAAATGACGCGACGGCGTTCCTCCGCTCCTACGTATCGCGTCGCAATCGCAACATTGACGCCGCTCAGGACGCCGTCCTCAATTCGAAGTCTTACACCGAGAGTGAAGCCGAGAAGTTGAAGCTCATCGACATCATCACGCCGAGCAATTCAGCACTCCTTGACGCGATCGATGGCCGCAGCGTCACACGCTTCGACGGTTCAACCATCACGCTGCGCACGCGCGACGCGCACATCGTGCCCGTCGACACCACAGTGCGCGAAAACATCCTCGACAAGTTGATGGATCCGAATCTCGCAGTACTTATCCTCGTCGTAGGTGGCCTGCTCATTTATCTTGAATTCAATACACCCGGCACCATCATTCCTGGCTCGCTGGGAACTCTGCTGGTGCTGCTCGCACTCTTCGCACTGAACCTGCTCCCCGTCCGCTACACGTCACTGATGTTGCTCCTCGCAGCCTTTGCGCTCATGATCCTCGAAGCCAAGTTTGCAAGCCATGGCGTTCTCGCTGCCGCTGGCATCATCTGCCTGGTCTTCGGCACCCTCACGCTCGTCGCCGGGCCCATTCCGGAACTCCGCGTCAGCATCGCCACAGCAGTAGGAACCGGCATTGCCTTCGGCGCTATTACGACCTTCCTCGTCCGCATTGCCTTCCGTGCCAGGCGAAACAAGGTCCTCACCGGTCCTGAGGCCCTCGTCGGCTCAATTGCCATCGCGCAGCAGCCTCTCGACCCGCGCGGCCAGGTCATGGTGCACGGTGAGCTTTGGTTCGCCGAATCACCCGCACCTGTCTCTCCGGGAGAACATGTGCGCGTTCGCGCCGTCCGCAATCTCACTCTATTAGTAGAGCGGATTCCCAACAGCCAGACGACGGCTGTTTAAGCAGGCCTTCCGCAACGCCGTTGCGGTACAATCGCACCTCAGTGAGGCGTATCTATGGGAATCCCTGGACTGATTGTTATTGCGGTAATTGTTCTTTATCTGCTGAACTCCATTAAGATCCTGCGCGAATACGAGCGTGGAGTCATTTTTCGTCTTGGCAAGGTTCTCCCTAAGCCCAAAGGACCTGGCATCATCCTTGTCTTTAGACCGCTTGACCAGATTGTTCGTATCTCTCTGCGACAGGAAGTGCTGGAAGTCCCGCCACAGGACGTAATCACGCGCGACAACGTCACCATCAAGGTCAACGCGGTCATCACGCTCCGCGTGCTCGACCCACTGAGGGCCGTCATCGAGGTCGCGAACTACGTCTATCAGACCTCGCAATTCGCGCAGACCACACTGCGCTCCGTCCTCGGTGAAGTGGAACTCGACGGCCTGCTCTCGCACCGCGATGCCCTCAACCAACGCATTCAGACCATCATTGATCAGCGCACGGAACCGTGGGGCGTGAAAGTTGTAAGCGTTGAAGTGAAGCAGGTTGACCTGCCCGAGCAGATGCTGCGCGCCATGGCGAAACAGGCCGAGGCCGAACGCGAAAAGCGCTCGAAGATCATCAACGCAGAAGGTGAATTCGCCGCGGCGCAACGCCTGGTAGATGCCGCCAATCTGCTGGCACAACAACCCATCACTCTTCAGTTAAAATATCTGCAGACACTCACAGATATCGGCACGGAGAAGAACACAACAATTATCTTCCCTCTGCCCATGGAACTACTTTCCCTCCTGCAGAAGCTCGGAGCCACCGCAGCCCCTGCGCCCAAGCCTGAGGAACGGCAATGAGAACCACAATCGAACGCGAACAAGAAGAAGTCGATTCAGAAATCACCCTCAGCGCCACCACGCTCCTCGGCATCTTTTTCGGGCTGGTGCTTGTCTGCGGTGTCTTCTTCGGCTTCGGCTACTCCACCGGACGCCACGGCAGCGACGCCGCAAACGCCAACTCGCCCACTACCAGCGCGCCGCAGCCCCACTCAGAGCCAGCAGCATCCCACACGCCCAAGCCCTCCGCGATGGAAAGCTTGCAGGCAGCCACCACGAGCAAGCCGGATCCGAATGAGGTCACAGAATCCCTCGATCAAGACTCAACTCCCGATACCACACCCAGCCAGCCAGCCGCTCCCGCAGTGAAACAAACCGCACTGACGCAAGCCCCCGCATCGAAGCCTCTGGCAGCCGCACCCGAGGTTAAGCCAGCCTCGTTGCCCACCGCAGTCAGCGGTGGGACATTCATGGTGCAAATTGCGGCTGTGACACGCTCGGAAGACGCAAATGCTTTGGCGTCCGCATTACGCCAGCGCGGATACACCGTCGTAGTGCGCAGCGAAACGCAGGATCAGCTACTGCATGTTCAGGTAGGACCATTCGCAACGCGCGATGAAGCCAAGATCATGCGCACAAAGCTCCTCGGAGACGGCTACAACGCGATTCTGAAGCCCTGATTACCGTTCAATTGGCGAGAACAGGGTCATCGCCCCGCATCCACGCCGGCAGACTCGACGCAATCGATTCTCGCACTGCGGCCATCAGATCTTCGCGTGTCGCGTAATCGCGGGGCCACAATGGCGCGTGAAAAACAACATGCGCCGTCCCCGGAGTGATACGCACGCTACCTTTCTTCATCATGCCTTCTGTGCCCCAGATTGAGATCGGAACTACGGGACTCCCCGTCTCCATTGCCAGATAAAACGGTCCCTTCTTGAATGGCAGCAACCGTCCATCCCGCGAGCGCGTGCCCTCCACAAACGAAGTAATGTGCAACCCGGATTCCATTACCTGCCTGGCCTTCTCAACACTCTGCTTTGCGCTCTCGACGCGCCCGTCGCGATCGACAGGAACAAAATCCCCCAGCCCCATCGCATACCCCAGTACAGGGATCTTCATCAACGACCGTTTCAGAAAAACAGACGTGCGCCCCGGAAGCAGTGGCAGCAGCACAGGAGGATCGAGATTTGAAACGTGGTTCGACATGAAGATGTAGCACTGTCTCTGATCAAGCTGCTCGCGCCCGCTCACGTCGATGCGAATTCCCCCGAATTTCAATCCGGTATTCGCAATCCACATCGCCCACCGGTAGAGAAATGAAATATCGCGACGCAGCAGCGTCCAGGGCAGCCCAATCAGAGCGGCGGGCAGACCCATAATCAGGTAGAACAGCACAATCCCAATCGTCGACAGCATGACTTACGCGCGCACCAGCGCTCTCTGCTCCAGCCGCCGCGGCAGTTTCTCATAAATCCCATCGAATCCACCATTCGAAAGAATGGCGACGACATCACCCGAACGCAGTTCAGGCGTAATGGCATCGACAATGGCATCGGCAGTAGGCAAAAGTGCTGCATCCTTGTTGCATCGTTTCAGGCCTTCGACAACAGTCTCCGGATGCAGGCGCTCACCCTCAGGAATACTCTCCTGTTTAAAGACGCCAGCCAGTACAACACGATCCGCGATCGAAAGGCTCTCAATCAATTCGCGCTCGAAAACATTTCGCCGCAAAGTGTTCGACCGAGGCTCCAGAACCGCCCAGAGCCGCGCATCGGGATACGCCCCACGCAGCGCCTTCAGCGCCTCACGAATCGCCGTAGGATGATGCGCAAAGTCATCGATGATCGTCACGCCATCCACTACTGCTCGCACTTCAAGCCTGCGCTTCACGCTCTCGAACGTAGCCAGCGCTTCCTCGATCGCCTTCGTCTCCACTCCCTGCCCCGCCGCCAACGCCGCGGCCGCAGTGGCGTTCAACGCATTGTGCTCACCTGCCATCGGAAGCTCCAATTCAGTCCAAAGCACACCTTTGCGAAAAACCCTCCACGAATTGCGCCCGTCATGGAATTGCAGGTCTGCAAGTCTCCAATCGGATTCTGGAGCGAATCCGTAACGCTCAACGTTACAAAATGCCTTGCTCACGCATTCTGAAACGTTCGATGCGCCATCATAAGCAACCACGCGCCCGCGCTGCGGAACAAGATTCACCAGCCTCTTAAATGCCGTCTTCACCTGATCCAGATCGCGATAAATATCAGCATGATCGAACTCCACGTGTGTCAGTATCAGCCCATCCGGAAAGTAGTGCATGAACTTCGGACCCTTGTCGAAAAAGGCCGTGTCATATTCATCCCCCTCCAGGATGAACGGTCTAGTCTCGCGCAATTGAAAGCTCGTCTTAAAATTCTCGGCAACACCACCAATCAGAAATGACGGTGCCAAGCTCAGGCTGGGTTCGCGCCACGACTTCATAAATCCAAGCCAGCATGCTCGTCGTCGTCGTCTTCCCGTGCGTCCCGGCCACCACAAGGGATTCACGCCCCATAAGAAACTCCGCATGGACCAAGTCCGCCAGCGAAGTAAACGGAATCCGCTGATCGAGCACATATTCCAGCTCCACGTTGCCGCGCGACATCGCATTTCCGATGATGACGAGATCAGGATGCGGCTTCAGATTCTCGGCTGAAAACGGCTCCGCAACACTGAATCTTCAAACCGCGCAGCAAATCGGACATAGGCGGATACGCCGCCTGATCCGAGCCTGTCACGCGATGCCCCTTCAATTGCAGAAGCCCGGCCAATGACGCCATCGCCGTCCCGCAAATTCCAATCAAATGAATATGTTTCGTCTGCATTCTCAATCAACCTGCACAGCCGGCTCCAGATACCGCAGCACCGGCTCATCCTCCAGAATCAATTCCGCCTCAATCCCAAACGGCAGCGTCACATTGCTGCGCGACACATGCCCCGACCTCAGTCCAATGGTAATCGGTCCATCAAACCAGTCCAGCACGCGCAGAATCACCTGCTCAAGCAGGTCCGGCGCAGTTCCCGGCGATACGCACTCCAGCATCTCGCCGAAGACAAACCCAGTCACACCATCAAATTTCCCGCCTAGCACCATCTGCCGCAGCATCCTGTCAACCTGATACGGCTTCGCGGCCACATCTTCCAGAAATAGCAGCTTTCCTTCCGTCTGCGGCGCAAAGCGCGTCCCCATGGAAGAGGTCAAAATACTCAGGCATCCGCCATACATCACGCCCTGCGCGCGCCCGGGCCTCAGGACTTTCAACCCTTCGGCAGCACCAACCTCCACAGCATCACCATCGAGCGCGGCATCAAAACTCGCATCGTGCACGCCATCATCGACAGCAAAATCAGCCGCCACCATCGGTCCATGAAACGAAACCAGTCCAAGTTCGTCCAGAAGCCAAGTCTGCACAGCTGTCATATCGCTGTAGCCAAAAAGTGGCTTAGGATTGTCGCGAATCAGGTCAAGATCAATATCTTCGAGAAGGTAATTCGATCCGTATCCACCACGGGTACAAAATATCGCCCGTACCTCCGAATCGGCGAATGCTGCATGCAGATCGGCGAGCCGCTGCTCAGCCGTCCCCGAGAAATAAGGCACCTGTCGCCCCTGCGCATATTTGCCAAACTCTGCGTCGTAACCCCGTGCACGCAATGCCTCGATGCCGCGAGCAAGCCGCTCAGACTTAGACGAACTGGCCGGAGCAATAACCACAACACGAGCATCTGGCTCAACCGCAGGATGGCTTCAGCATCCAAACCCCTCGCCTGTCGCAATCACTTCGGCCGGCCCGGTAAGCAGAATCTCGCTCTCGCCACCCAGCCACTCCACCCGTTGCTCGCCGCCCGGCGCGCGTACCAGCAAACGATCTGAACCGCCACGATGGACCATAGTCGCAACCGCCGTCGCGCATGTTCCCGTCCCAGAGGAGGTGGTCGGCCCAACGCCTCGTTCGAAAATGCGAATCTCAATCTCATTTGTGCTGATCACGCGCACAAATTCCACGTTTGTCTGTTCAGGAAAGTTTGGATGGAAGCAAATATCGCGGCCAATGTCCTGCAAGCTTCGCCCTCGAACCTTGAACGCAGTATCCTCGACGAAAATAACGAAGTGAGGATTGCCAACCGAAACTGAAACTCCCTCAACCACGCCATCGCTCAGTTGGACGGTGCGAGGCTCAATCTCCGGCACGCCCATGAGCGAAGCTATTTGAAAGCGGCGACCATCAACCTGCACGATGCTACACTCGCGCAAACCAGCATCTGTTTTGAGCGAAATGCTATTACCTGGTCTCAGCCGTTTCTCATGCGCCATCCAGGCAGCTACACAACGAGTGCCGTTGCCCGAAATCTCCGCCACGGAGCCATCTGCATTGAAAAGACGAATCGTCCCTGAACGTTCGCCATTCCACTCCAGATATTCAACCCCATCTGCGCCAATTCCGGTATTGCGGGAGCACAGCTTCACGGCGCAATCACGTCGCCGCTCCACGCTTACTTCTGCTGCATCAACAATCAGAAAATCATTGCCACACGCATGGGCCTTAACAAACCGAATCAATCGTCCTCCGGGTCGCGGAATGTCAGCACTTCATCAATGGCAGGAGCCGCGTTCAAAGCCGCCAGCAGTCTGTCGTGACCTCTGCGCGTAGTTGACAGAGAAAAGGACAATCGACTCAATTCAGCTATGGTCTGCTGCTCCAACCCGACAAGTCTGTGCTTCGCTCGGTCCATCGCATTCAGAATCGACAAGGACATCTTGTCCGAATCGCCGCCGCGCACCTCATAAATCACCGAATATAGTTTGAGGTTTGCGTTGCGCTCCAGAACACCCACTCCTTCGAGCGCAACCAGCACAAGCACCGCAGCAAATACAGCTGGAATGTACAGTCCCGCGCCACATGCCATTCCGATCGAAGCCACCGCCCATACCGTGGCTGCGCTGGTCAATCCGCTTACACGGTCGCGGTTGCGGATAATCAGCCCTGCGCCCAGAAAACCGATGCCCTGCACAATATTCGAAGCAATCTGCCCCTTATTCGTGCTTCCTGCGCCGGCTACCACCGCTGAAAGAAACGTAAACAGCGCTGACCCGAAGCAGATCAGCAGATTCGTCCGCACTCCTGAGGGTTTGTGATGATATTCGCGGTCAATGCCAATCACGCCCCCGAGAAATGCCGCCAGCAGCAGGCGGCCAATCGCGCCGCCTGTAAGAATCGCCTCCTCCAAGCCATTAAAGCTCAACATGTGGCCGGGTTCTTCAATCGATAGGAAGAGGTGTGTCATCGCCGTTTGAGCGTGATGCTATCACTTTGCGAGATAAATGCGCGCGCACGGTTGGCCAGTGGAACACACAATGTTAACCAGCGTCAGTCCTTCAGGATGCGCGGCCACTGCGCGTGCCACGGCATCGCCGTCAGTGGTCACAACCACAGCCGCCGACTGCGCCGGATGCTCAAGCGCTCCAGGCCACTGATAGTAGTCCCCTTCATTGATCGTCCGCTTCAGCGGAATCCCCGCGCGCTGCAATGCCCCCGGATGTTCCGACGTATACATCAGGATCATTCCCTGCTGCGGCAACACTGCCAGTGCATTCGCCAGCGCCACTTCATATGGAATCCGCGTACGCGAATTATTTACAGCTTCCTGCAGCACCAGCGGACGCGCCCGCATCAATGCAACGCTGTTCACCACAATCAGCGCTGCGACAGCGAAGACAACCCAACCCTCAGATCGCGACCAACGCTTCTCCGCCAGTTCGGCACACTCATATACAAGGAACGCCAGAAAGAGCGCAAAGCCCGGGAGCATTTCCATGCCGTAGCGCACGTTGTACCAGGAGTGCGGCCACCACGGCGGAATAAAAATCGGCACCGATCCGTAGGCAATGGAATAGGCGTAGAACGGCAGCGGTATCCATAACAACAGCGCGGAGGCAATCCCCTTACCACGCCGTCTCCAAACTGCAATTGCCGTTCCGGCGACAGAAAGCCACAGCAGCAGATTGCCCCACCGCAAAGGCACAGCCCCCATCTCGACAGTCTTGAGAAAATACAGTGAGGCCACCCGCATGCTGTGCCAACCGGGATAATGCGGCGCACCCGGCGCTGTCGTCCGCGCATCAATTGCCTTCGCCGAATAGGGCCCGCGCATAAAATCCAATGGGTCGCCAAATTGCTTTGCGTTATAAGTTAGCCACGCAAGCGGAGCGGCAAGCAACAACACGGTAAACAAAACAAACGCCCCGCCCACATGCTCGCGCAGATGCCGCCGCACACCCCAGGCCACCACCATCCAACCGAACGCCGCATAGATCCATCCGTCATATCGCGTGTAAATTGCGCACACCAGCACCAGCCCGGCTCCAACCAACAAACGCGAAGCTCGTCTTTGCTCACATGCTTTCAATGCGCGGCCATGCTCTGCGATCAGAAGCGCGCTCCAGATCATCTCCGCCAGAAACAGCGGCTCCGTCATCGCCGTCGTCTGCATGTAGAGAAGCCCCGGGTTCAACCCATAAAACATCACAGCGATGATCGCAAACGAAGGCCGTATCCACATACGCGCCAGTCGGTAAATCCCCGCGCAGCCCAGAACATAGCAGGCCATTGAGGGCCATGCGCCACCAAGCCCTGTCTGCCACCATTCCATCTTCTGCACAAATGGCAGCAGCAACAGATGAGGTAGAGGCAGCCACACTGAACCAAGTTGCCTGAAGCCGGGATTCAACGAATCGAAGACACGCCGTGCAATATAAAGGTGGGCAACCGCATCTCCGTACAGCAGCAGCATGCCTCGCTGAAAACAGTACGCCAGAGCCGATAGCGACAGCACGACCGCCGCACAAATAACAAGGCAGGTCTCCGTTCGGAGCATCCGTCTTGCGTTCGCAGATTTACTCAAGATGAGTTAACTCGCGGAAGAGCGCAAAACGCTGATCGATTTCCTCGCGCGTCAACGCCTGCAGCCGTTCAGTGCCAAAGCGCTCCACAGCGAACGACCCCATCACGCCGCCGTAGAACATAGCGCGCTTAAACGCCGCCGGAGTAACGTCTTTCTGCGATGCGAGATATCCGAAGAATCCGCCCGCAAAGGAGTCGCCCGCGCCGGTCGGATCGACCACCTCGCTAAGCGGCAACGCGGGCGCACGAAATGGAAGAGCAATATGCTTGGCCTCGCCAGGAAACAGACGATCGCTGAAAAATGCCGTAGCCCCGTATTCGCCGTGTTTCACGATCAGGCTCTTCGGTCCGGAAGCCAAAATCTTTTCAGCAGCTCGCACGAGGTTGGCATCCTTTGCCAGCAGCTTGGCTTCGCCATCGTTAATCAGTAGACCATCCAGTCCCTTCAATACTTTTTCCAGGTTCTCGCGGTGGTCATTGATCCAGTAATTCATCGTATCGCCGCAGACCAGGCGCACGCGCGGCATCTGCTCGCGAACCTTCTCCTGTAACACAGGATCGATGTTTGCTAGAAAAAGAAATTCCGAGTCCGCGTATTCAGCAGGAACATTTGGGGAAAACGTCTCAAAGACATTCAGCCGCGTTTCATGTGTTTGCGCTTCATTCAGGTTCTTCAAATACGACCCGCGCCAAAAGAAGCTCTTGCCCGCCACATGTTCGATGCCGCGTGTATCCACGCCGCGCCGCTTCAGTACATCCTCTTCACTGGCGGTAAAGTCCTCGCCCACGACTGCAATCACACGCACATCGGTGAAATAGCTTGCGGCCAAAGAAAAATAAGTCGCCGCACCGCCCAGGCAGCGCTCCGCGTTACCTGAAGGAGTTTCAATGCTGTCGAACGCAACACTTCCCACAACCAGAATCGCCATCGTTTTCCTGTCTTATTGTTTATTGAGGTACTTGCCAACCAGCAGATCGAGCCGTTTGCGAGTCTCGGCCGGAATCGCGGCCGGATTCGTGAGAATTGCATATTGCAAGGCCGAAGTACAGGCGCAGGTGCGATCCTTGGGCATCGCCGCGACCGCAGCACGTACTACCTTCGCCGCATTCGCAGCATTCTGGTTCAACACCGCCACAATCTGCTCGACCGTCACATCGTCGTGGCCTTCATGCCAGCAATCATAGTCGGTTACCATCGCCATCGTTGCATAACAAATCTCGGCTTCTCGCGCCAGCTTCGCTTCCTGCAGATTCGTCATACCAATCACGTCAGCGCCCCAACTGCGATAGAGGTTTGACTCCGCGCGCGTCGAAAACTGCGGGCCCTCCATGCATACATACGTTCCACCGGCCTTACCCTGCACTTCCGATGCGGCACAGGCATCGACAATCGTCTTCGCAACCGTCGCGCATACCGGATCTCCAAACGCAACGTGGCCAACGATGCCGTTGCCGAAAAATGTCGATTCGCGATGAAAAGTGCGATCAATAAATTGATCAGGAACGACGAAGTCGGTTGGCTTATGCTCTTCTTTAAGCGATCCCACAGCAGAGACCGAAAGAATCCGCTCGACCCCCAGCTTCTTCAACGCAAAGATGTTCGCGCGAAAATTCAGTTCAGAAGGCAGCAGCTTGTGCCCGCGCCCATGTCTTGCCAGAAAGGCAACCTTGCGGCCCTCCAGATCGCCCAGAACAAACGCATCGCTTGGTTCGCCGAAGGGTGTCTCGACGCGTTCCTCGCGCGTGTTGGTCAGGCCGGGCATCGAATAAAGCCCGCTGCCCCCAATGATTCCAATTTCTGCTTGCTGCAAACCGAACTCCGTCGCACTCTTCCTCGCCGGAAGAATGGCTGAAATATAAGTAGTGCGAAGAATTCAGTATAAATGCAGCGACTTAATGCGGCAGCGCAGCTCGCATCACGCCGCAGCCGGAAAAGAACCTCACCATACTGCCTGTCAGTTCAGTGCCGCCATCGCGTACAGAAGGAAGCACCTCGAATCGCGCCGCTTGGTTTGCGTCATCACTCGCCTGCGCTCCCGTAACCAGGAAGGCCAGCTTACGCGCAGTCGTCAAGTCAAAGCTCTCGCTCACGAACACCATCCGGTCATTAGTGGTGATCACTACCGGTCCCTCGCTCGTGTTGTAAATCTGCTCCGTCTTGTCGGCTTCGTCATTCGTGTCGCGCGTTACGTTGGAATATTTCTTGCCCAACTCATCGGCATACATCTTGGTAAAGGCTTCCGCGGCCTGCGGCGACTTCCACTGCGAAAGATAAAAGAGCGCAACCGACGCCGTCGAATTCTTCTCCGCGTCGGTTTTCGCTTTCTTGCTTTGCACTGCGTAATAAATCCCGCCATCCCACGCCGGAGTCAACGCTTTCGACATTTCCTGGCCGCCAAACAACTCCGTCAGCATGCGCACATCGAGCTGGCCCATCACCCCGATATCGTAAGGCTCGTAGTTCGCGTCCAGCAGCGAATGCACATCCGGCATCTGGAGCACCGGCGCCTTCTTCTTTCGCATATATGCGCGTGGATTAATGATCTCGTAGCTCGAATCGGGCGGACGATCCAGCACCCCGGCAAAGGCTCCAGCCTTCCCTTCGTCCTTCAGCACGATCTGCTCAA
The DNA here is from genome assembly GCA_963833015.1 of uncultured Acidobacteriaceae bacterium. Taxonomy (GTDB): domain Bacteria; phylum Acidobacteriota; class Terriglobia; order Terriglobales; family Acidobacteriaceae; genus Alloacidobacterium. The sequence continues at coordinate 109,831 of CAWHWJ010000012.1, forward strand.
ACTTCAAGCCATCTTGATACGGAAAGAGCAGCGACTCCTTCAGCACAAGTGGCGCGCGCGCGAGCACTGGTGAATCCGTCGTATCGCTGGAGTCGGCCATATCATCCACGATGTCCGGAGCCGTCAGGAGGCTCCTTCCCGAACGCGCCAAAGCGTAATCCAGATAGACAGCCATGGCCTGCCCCTCCAGCACGGCTTCGCGTGCTGTGTCCATTTCATCCGTCTGGATATGCTCATTATCCTGCTTCACATTGCGTGACAACTCTTCGCTCGTCCCGTCTTCCCACTTGTCCAGATCTACATGCTGGTCCTGCAACGCATGTGTCAGTTCATGCGCCAGCACAGGCTTCTGCGTATCAGGAGTCGCCCAGTCCAAAAGGTTTACCGTCTTCGTCTTGCTGTCGTAATAGGCTTCAATCTGCTCCTTCAGCAGCTGCAGTAAGAACGGACGCAGCTGAAAATCCCGATCCAGCAGGCCAAACTTCTTCAGGACAATCTCGGAGCGCTCCATGCGCTTCGCGTCCTTGTCGTCGTTCATCTTGTCGACAAGGTATTTTTCGACTGCTTCACGCGTCGTAAGCTTACGCTTCACATCGTGCTTAATCGGCAATTTGCTGTCTTCGGAAGCAAATTTCAGAATTACGCCCACGGAATTGAACAGCTGCTTCGCCTGAGCCGGGCTGATGTGCATTTCCTGCGGCGTGGCATTTGGTGCCGTGCTGGCAGGCGTCTGACCAGCACAGACTCCCACTGCGGTCGCCAATACCAGGACTAAGTGCTTTGCCATCTTCATTTCTAACTTCCTTCTCATATCCAACCCGGCCTCACCGTGGAGGCTATAATTTTCTTATGAGCGAAACGCCGCAAATCGTCGAGACTGGCCTCACTCCGCTCGCGGCGCTGTCTCCCGCTTCCGATCTTCAGATGCACCTCGGCCGCATTACGCCTCGCGTCTTCGCCGAAGTGGAATCCGAGCTTGCTTCTCTCGTCCATACTGTTGCTGTCTACGATCTTGGATACCTGACCCGCATTCGCATCAATGGAGAGGACCGCGTCCGCTGGCTGAACGGCATGGTCACCAACACGGTGCAATCGCTTCCTCAAGGTTACGGCAACTATACCCTGATTTTGAACGCGCAGGGCCGTATTCAGGGTGACGGTTACGTCTTCCGCGCCGCTGACCATCTTCTGCTTGAAACCGACCGTTCTCAGGCGCCACGTCTCCTCGCCCACCTCGACCATTTCATCATCATGGACGACGTGGAACTACATGAGTTAGACGCAACAACCACGACTCTTGGGATTGCAGGCCCGCAAGTGCCTGCAATCCTTGACGCTCTGGGGCTGCCCGTCCCTGACACGCTGGCTTTCGTCCCAGCCACGCTGCAAGGCATCCCAGTGACGGTCGTCCGCTCCTATGGCGTGCTTGTTCCCCGATTTGAGCTTTGGCTTGCTGCCAGCGACGTGGCAGAAGCCTGGCGCATCCTCACCGCAGCCGGCGCAACCCCCGCAGGATTTGACGCGCTGAATTCCTTGCGCATCCTCGAAGGCATCCCGCTCTACGGCGTCGACATTTCCGATCGCTACCTCCCACAGGAGACCAACCAGAGCCGCGCCCTCAACTTCAACAAGGGCTGCTACCTCGGGCAGGAGATCGTCGAGCGAATCCGCTCGCGCGCCACTGTGCACCGTACCCTGCGCCAGTTTGAGCTGAACGGTACGTTGCCAACCTCCGGAACCGAACTTCGCGCCGAGGGTGACGATAAGGCAATCGGCGAAATCACCAGCGCAGCGCATTTTGCCCTGCCTGGCCTGCCGCGAACCTTCGCATTAGGAATGATTCGCATCGAAGCACTGGAACGAAAAGCTGACATTACATATCCGGGAGGCCGAGCCATTCCACTCGACGCGCCTCCTGCACTGCCCTGAACGGGAAAGGACCCATGGAAGAGAAACCGCCATCATTTACCGTCACCGACCGCCGCAAGTTCACCTTGGAGGGCGATCCCCGCGACGAAGCCACACCTGAGCAGGAAACCACTGCCGAGCATGCCGAGACTACGGCGCGCGTCATCAATTTCCCAAAACCGGAAGAGCTGAAGCCCACTGAAACAGCACCGCCTGAAGAAGAACTCCCCGGCCCATCGGCGCAGGAATCCGCCGACCAACACGCCGCCTATGAGCAATCATCGCGTGAGATCGACAGCTTGCTGCGCCAAGCCAATCCCGGCGTCGCCGAAGCCGCGCAGGACACGACCTTCGAGCACGTCATCCAATCCATCTATCTTTCCGCCATCATGGCTATGGGTGCCGGCACTGAACAAGGCCAACAGCCGCGTATCGACATCGTAGGCGCACGCCAGAGCATCGACATGCTCGCCATCCTGCAGGAAAAGACAAAAGGCAACCTCACGGAAAAAGAACAGCGGCTGTTACAAAACGCCCTCTTCGACCTGCGTATGATGTTTGTCGAAATCACCAACGCGATCGCAAAATCAGCACAACAGCCACCGCCAAAGAAAAAGTGATCGTAACTCAGCCCAATACCTTGTCATTCTGCCCCTGAACGTTATGAAGAGCACGATCTCTTTTCCCTAAGCAAGTGTCATTGCTCAGCCTCTTTCAAAGTTGTCATCGACTGACGCGAAGCGCGAATCATGCATTGTCCTAACGACCTGCATGAAGCGGTGCCCCATCCTTTCGCGCAGTTGCGAAAGGGTGGGAACCACAACTCTCAATTAAGATTCATCTGAAGCACTTCCAGTAACCGCACCAAATGCAAGCCACCCTAACCATCCTCGGCAGCGGAACCTCGATGGGCGTCCCCACACTCGGATGCGAATGCCGCGTCTGCACCTCGCCCGATCCGCGCGACCGCCGCACCCGGGCATCTATCTCCGTACAGTGGGAAGGCCACTGCATCCTCATCGACACCGGCCCCGATTTCCGCGAGCAGGTTCTGCGTGAAAAGATCCGCAACATCGACGCCGTCTTTTATACCCACTCGCACGCCGACCACATCCTCGGCCTCGACGACTTGCGCCCTCTTACCTTCCATCATCCCAACGGCCACATGCCGCTCTACGCTGACGAAGCCGAGCGCCCGCATCATCGAAAAAGTCTTTGACTACACCTTCTCAGCCGAGTCGAAATACCCCACACGCGCCCGCGTCAAAATGCACCGCATCGAAGGCCACGAGTCTGTCACCATCCACGGAGCCACATTTCAGCGCATCCCCCTGATCCACGGTGAGCAGGAGGTCGCCGGCTTCCGCTTCGGCAGCGGCGCCTACCTCACGGACATGAATGCAATTCCCGAAGCCAGCCTGCCGCTGCTCGAAAACCTCGACTTCATCATCATCGACGCCCTGCGTAAAACGCCACATCCGAGCCACGCCAACGTCGACGAAGCGATGAAGTGGATCGAAATCCTCAAGCCGCGCCGCGCCTGGTTCACGCACATGTCGCACGATCTCCATCACGCCGACACGGACAATGAGCTACCGCCGCACGTCCGCCTCGCCTATGACGGTCTGCGCATCTCTTTCGAACTATAGCCATGCAAATCTTCCGCGCCCTCGATCAGATTCCAGCCAACTATGGCCCTACGGTCATTGCTATCGGCAATTTCGATGGCGTCCACTGCGGCCATCGCTGGATTATCGAGCACGCACGCAATCGTGCCCGCGAACTCGGAGCGAAGTGTATTGCGGTCACCTTCGACCCGCACCCAGTTCGCATTCTGCGACCGGAAGTGGCACCACGCTCTCATTACGCCTATGCCCGAGCGGCTGCGATTACTGACCGAAACAGGTCTCGATGCGACTGTCGTCCTGCCCTTCACTGAGGAGTTTTCCCACATGCCCGCCGAGGCCTTCGCTCGCGATGTTCTGCATCGAGGCCTGCATGCCGTTGAAGTTCACGAAGGAGACTCCTTCCGTTTCGGCTATCAGGCGCAAGCTGGCATCAACGAACTGATCGAACTAGGCCACCAATACGGATTTGTCGTCGCAGCGCACCACTCGCGCACGGTGCGCGGCCTGCCCGTTTCAAGCAGCCAGATACGCCAGCGAGTAGCCGCCGGAGACATGGCTTCGGCGCGAGCTCTGCTGGGCCGCCCGTTTTCTATCCTCTCCACTCCAGCCCGAGGCCGCGGCATCGGTACCGAACAAACCGTTCCCACCATCAACCTCGCGCCTTACCATGAGCTGCTGACCGCAAACGGCGTCTACGTCACATGCATGAGAATCGGTGACGGACCGGATGCACTTGTATTCAACTCCGTCACAAACGCCGGAAACCGCCCAACCTTCGGCGCGGATTCCTTCGCCGTCGAATCCCACCTCCTCGATTTCCACCCACTTCCTTTGACAGAAGACACGCCGCTCGAACTCACCTTCCTGAAGCGCATCCGCTCTGAGAAGCGCTTCCCATCGCCAGCAGCGCTCAAAATGCAGATCTTGCGCGACGTGGCATACGCGATGCGCTACTTCCACCTGATGCGGCTCATTTCCAACCAGGAACACCGGCCCTGACGACGTCCGCCGCCCCGCAGCGGGTTTTCCTCAGAACCAGTAAAATAAGAGTGACGATGAAACGTCTGGCCATTTCCCGGGCACGATTTCCACGACAAAGGAGCACAGGGCGGAAACCCATTTGGGCAACCGTATTTTTGTGCGCAATCGAACCCCTTGGCCAACGATTTCCTACGGAATAACTGAATTTATGAGTGCTACCAGGCTGGAACCGACACATAGCGAACTGCAGCAGCAAATCCATAACCGGGAACAAATCTTCGACGCCTTTCGTCGCTGGGGCTACCTTCAGGCCAACCTCGATCCTCTGGGCCAATACCTTCCCGCAGAACCACTTCCCGAGCTTGATCTTGATGGCGAAGACGCCGATGAAGCCCGCAGCTACTACTGCGGAACAATCGCCGCCGAGTTCATGCACATTCCCAGCCGCGAGCGGCGCAGCTGGATTGCGGCGCGGCTAGAAACCGAAGCTCCTGAAACCGACGAGAAGCGGATTCTGGATCTGCTCATCAAGGCGGACATATTTGAGCAGGTGATTCAGTCCCGCTACCTGGGAACCAAGCGCTTCTCGCTCGAAGGCGTAACGGCGTTGATTCCGTTTCTCGATGAGTTGCTGAACCGCTCGAGCGAGCTGGGCGCGGAAAAGGCGGTGCTGGGCATGAGCCATCGCGGGCGGTTGAGCGTGATGGTGAATACCTTCGGCAAGTCGCCCGCCGATATCTTTTCGAAGTTTGAAGATGTGGACCCGCGAAGCATTTTGGGCGGCGGCGATGTGAAGTATCACGTCGGCGCTACAGGCAGCTATGCGACGCGGAGTGGCAAAGCGGTTGCGCTACACCTGGTTTCGAACCCGAGCCATCTGGAAGCAGTCGATCCGGTGGCGATGGGACGGACGCGCGCGAAGCAGGCGCGCTTCGGCGAATACGGTCAGGAGCGCGTACTGCCGATGGTGATTCATGGCGATGCCGCGTTTGCAGGACAAGGTATTTGGGCCGAAACGATGAACCTCGGCTCGATTGAAGGCTTCACCGTCGGCGGCGGGATTCACATCATCGCAAATAACCTGATCGGGTTTACTGCGGAGCCGAGTGAATCGAACTCGTCGCGCTTTGCTTCCGATCTGGCGAAGCGGCTGCCGATTCCCATCTTTCATGTGAATGCCGAGGACCCGGATGCGGTAGTGCGGGTTGCGGCGCTGGCGATTGAGTACCGCTATACCTTCAAGACCGATGTGGTGATTGACTTGATTGGGTATCGCCGGCACGGGCACAGCGAGGTCGACGACCCGACCATCACGCAGCCGCTGCGCTACGCGAAGATCAAGGACCATCCTCCGTTGTATGAGATTTATGCGAAGAAGCTGGGCGCGGAGATCGGCGGGCGCGTGAAGGAACTGCAGACCGAATTTGCCGAGGCGCAGAGCGCGGCGAAGAAGATGAAGAAGATGCCGACGCTCGCGGTGCTGCCGGATTACTGGTCTGCATACCGTGGTGGCAAGTACAAGCCGGAATATGAAGTGGAGACCGGGCTGACAGCGGAAGAGGTCGGCAAGATTTCTGATGGCCTGGCGAAGTACCCGGCGAGCTTCCATATCCATCCGAAGATCAAGAAGCTGCTGGAACAGCGCGCGGAGATGGGGCAGGGCAAGCGTCCGTTTGACTACGGCATGGCCGAGGCTGTCGCCATCGGCTCGCTGTTGACGCAGGGAACTCCCGTTCGCCTCACCGGGCAGGACAGCCAGCGCGGGACGTTCAACCAGCGGCATAGCGTGCTGATCGATATTGAGAACGAAGAGGCGCACATTCCGCTGAATCATCTCTCAGAGGATCAAGCGAAGTTTGAGGTTTACAACTCGATCCTGTCTGAAGCTGGCGTGCTGGGATTTGAGTATGGCTACAGCCGCGATTTTCCCGAGGCATTGGTCATGTGGGAGGCGCAGTTCGGCGATTTCGCCAACGGCGCGCAGATCATTATCGACCAGTTCATCTCATCCGGCGAAGACAAGTGGGGACTGCTTGGCGGCGTTGTGGTACTGCTGCCACATGGATACGAAGGGCAGGGGCCGGAGCATTCGAGCGCGCGCGTGGAACGCTACCTGCAACTGGCGGCGCATGACAACATGCAGATCTGCCAGCCTTCGACTGCGGCGCAGTATTTCCACCTGCTGCGGCGGCAGGCGATGCGCAAGTGGCGCAAGCCGCTGATCGTCTTTACCCCAAAGAGCATGCTGCGGCATCCGGACGCGATTTCGCCGATTCAGGACTTTGCCCAGCCGCATTTCCAGAATGTCTTGCCGGAAGCGGAGATTGCGAGCGCGAAGCGGTTGCTCGTCTGCACCGGCAAGATCGGGCACGAGCTGCGTGTCGAGCGCGAGAAGCGCAAGGACACGACCACAGGCATCATCTTCCTGGAGCAGATGTATCCATGGCCGGAGGCTGAGCTTGAGGCGGCGATCAAGGCTCATCCGGAAGCCCACGAAGTCATCTGGGTGCAGGAAGAACCGGAGAATATGGGTGCCCTTTCCTTCGTCATGCCTCGGCTGAAGCGGCTGGCTCGGGACCGTCAGGTGCTGAGCATCAAGCGTTCTGCGGCAGCGAGCCCGGCAACGGGTTCGGCGAAGGCACATGAGATGGAGCAGAAGACCGTGATCGAGCTCGCCCTTAGCGGTGGGTTGGCGGGTAAAGTGACGAAATAACCCCCTCCCCTTGTCTTGTAAATTCCTCCAAGACAAGGGGTTACGGGTGGTTTGTTACTGATGTTGTCTGCGTCCTGGTGGTTCAGGTTTCTCGAGGTATGTGATCGTTCGCGGCTGGGCTTTTCCATTCTGATACCCCTTCCCCCTACATTGTCTAAATTCCTCTAAATAAATAGTTTAGGAGGCTTTATCGACTCCTGCGTCTATGTGCTTCGTCTGTGATGATCTGGGCCTGCGTTGGAATATTGCTTTCCCCCCCTATCGCAAACTGCGCGATAGGGTGGGGCACCCGGCGGCATTGCCTTTCGTCAGTTCTTCTTGAACCCCTCCCCCCATCTTTTGGTAAATTCCTCCAAATAAAGAGGCTTAGGAGGCTTTATCGACTCTGCGTCTACGTGCTTCGTCTGGGATGATCCAGGCCTGCGTTGGAATATTGCTCTCCCACCCTATCGCAAACTGCGCGATAGGATGGGGCACCCGGCGGCATTGCCTTTCGTCAGTTCTTCTTAGACCCTCCCCCATCTTTTTGTAAATTCTTCCAAACAAAGATGGTTACGGGGCTCGCCTGATTTGTGCTTAAAATGCCAAGGACGCCCAGACTCGCCAAGGCCAGTCCTGTTTTGTCCATAAACACGAATGCCCGCCTGTTCCGGCGGGCTTTTTGCTGTCTATTTCTATGATAGCAGTTTCAGACAAGGAACAGGCCAAAGAGAGCACAGATTTTTCTCTTTAGAATGAATGGGTTGGGAGGTGATTGTGGGGTGACCCTCTTGACAGGAACTTGAGGAAAAGCTGGAGCGGCTGACTTTTTTGCGTGCAAAGTCTCGGAGACATCCGAGTGGCAGTGACCTATTATTATTCTGGCAATTGAGACGTGTTGAGGCACGCGCAAATCGCAGAGAAAAGATGACTGACGCTCCAGACTCGGGCCTTGATGTTTATGAGTTTGTTCTAGAGAACATCGATAGTGTGCCGCATCTGGAGGCGCTCATTCTATTGTGGAACAGCCGGCCTGTATGGTGGACGAGTGAGGAGCTGGCTTCGCGGCTGTACGTTCCTTTGGAGAAGGTCAATCATCTGCTGCGCGACCTGGCGCGAATGCAGCTGGTAGCGGAATCTCAGAGCAGTCCTTTGAAATATTCCTACCTTCCTAAATCCGAAGAGCAAAACGACTTGCTGGTATCGCTGGATGAGGCGTACCGAAAAGATCTGGTGCGGATTTCGACGCTGATACATTCCAAGACATCCTCCGGCGTACGCGAGTTTGCCCGTGCATTTCGGCTGAGACAGGAGAAAAAGTAGGCGTGTCAGCTGCCCTGTATATCCTGACCATTTTGACGACCCTGGTTTGCTCTGTCCTGCTGCTGCGTGCATTTTTCAAGGTGAGGAACAGGCTACTGCTGTGGAGCGGATTATGCTTTGCAGGGCTGACGCTCGACAATCTACTTGTGCTGGGGGATCTGGTCGTGTTTCCTTCGGTTGATCTGTATACCTACCGCCTTGCCTCAGCGGCCATCTCGATCTCGTTATTACTTTTCGGCCTAGTGTGGGAGCGCCAATGACCTTTCAGGGAGGGCCCATTGCTCCTATCTCGCACTTCAGGCTGGATATTTTCCTGCTCGGTTATATCGCTGCCGCCTCGGCTGTGATTGCGCTGTTCTTTCTGCGATTCTGGAAGGAGACGCGGGACTTTCTATTCCTGGCGTTTGCCGTTTTCTTTATCGTGCAGGGGGGCACGCGGGCCCTTGCTATTTCCGCGGCAAACCCCAATCTGATGACCAACTGGGTGTATCTGCTGAGACTGCTGGCGGTGCTGGTGGTTGTGGGAGCGATCCTGCAGAAAAATTCCCGCCACGCATAGACAGCCGGAAGGGCTACTCGTTGCGGAGAACGCGCATGGGATCGACTCTTGTTGCGCGCCATGCGGGGAGGAAGCACGCCGCGAAGGAGACAGCGCCCAGAACGAGCAGAATGGCGAAGTACGTCCGTGGATCGAACCAGGAGACACCGAAGAGCAGGGGCCGCCACCAGTCGGCGGTGGAGAGGATGCGGGCGGCTGCGAGAGCGATGACGGTGCCGAGGGTGAGGCCGGAGAGGACGAGCGCGGCGGCGCGGATGAGGATGAGCCCGGCGACGTCACGGCGGTCGGCTCCGATGGCCATGCGCAGGCCGATTTCGCGGGTGCGGGCGGCGACCATGGCGGCGAGGGTAGCGTAGAGGCCAAGTCCGGTTAAGAAAAGCGCGATGGTGGCGAAGGCGGAGATGAGCAGCGTCTCAAAACGCTGGGTGCTGGAGATTTGGCTGAGATACATTTCCATGGTTTCGGGGGAGTAGAGAAACAGCATGGGGTCGATGCTGGAGAGCGCGGCCTGCGCCGGTTTTTTATATTGCATGGGGTCGCCGGCAAGGCGGAGGACGATGGCAGGGCGCGTGAGCATGGAGGCCTGCGAGTAGGGGAAAAAGGCCATGGGCTCCGGCGGGTCTGTGACGGAGTACTGCTGAAAATCGCCCAGGACGCCGATGATTTCGCGGTCGTTCCTGATGGTAGGGTCGAGGTCGTTGGACTGGTTGCGGAGTTGGGTGAGATCGGGACGGATGTGTCTGCCGATGGGGTTTTCACTTGGGAAGTACTTGTTGACGAAGGCCTGATTCACGACGGCGACGAAGGGGGATTTGGGGTCGTTGTCGGCGTCGGTGAAGGTGCGGCCCTGAAGCAAGGGGATGCCGAGGGTTTCGAAGTATCCGGGCTCGGCTTCGCCGATCAGTGTCGTCAGGGGATTGTCGGGTGGATTGGGGCGGCCGTCGATCTCGACTGGCGCGCTGGCATAGGCTCCGTGCAGCGGCGCCGGGATAGCCAGCGGATGTGCTGCGGACGCCGGGAATGGCAGAGAGTTTGGGCAGCAGGTCTTTGTAAAAAAGCGCCTTTTTCGCGTCCGGATAGCGGGCGTTGGTGAGCGGTATCAGGAAGCGCAGGAGATGGTCGGATTGAAAGCCCAGTTTCGCGTGGCGCACGTTGACGAAGCCGCGAATGAGCAGTCCGGAAGCCAGCAATAAAGCGAAGCCGAGTGCGGTCTGCGCGATGACGAGGCTGTTCTGGAAGCTGTGGGAGCGCCTGCCGGTGGTGCTTTGGCTCTGCTCGCGCAGGGATTCGATGGGTGAGACGCGGGTGTGTTTCCAGGCGGGAATGAGGCTGCTGAGCAGGGCGGAGATGACGGAAGTGGCGAGAGTAAAGGCGAGAACGCGGCCGTCGATCGCCACTTCGTCCATGCGCGGGATGTCCTCGGGGATGAATGGGAGAGCGGTATGCAGCAAGGCGTAGGCGAGAACGATGCCAATGGCTCCGCCTGCGAGACCGAGGATGAGGGATTCAAGGAAAATCTGCTGCCAGATGCGTTTGGAGGAAGCGCCGAGTGCGGCGCGGAGGGCGATTTCGCCGCGACGCTTCATGGTGCGGGTGAGCATGAGTCCGGCGACGTTGGTACAGACGATGAGGAGCACGGCGAGGACGGCGGCCATGAGCAGGAGCAGGGCGGGGCGAATGTCTCCGGTCATGTCAGCGAGCTTGGATTGGATGAAGACGGAGGTGAAATAGCGGTCCTCGGGCCAGGACTTTGCCAAGCTGGACTGGATGGTGCCGAGGTCGGCGCTGGCCTGTTGCTGCGTGATGCCGGGTTTGAGGCGGCCTACGATTTCGGCAATGCCTGCATTGCGGTTCTTGCCCGGCGGGGCTGAGCCTTCAAGGCTGGGGGAGAAACTTGTCCAGAGTTGAGCTCCGCGGAAATAATCGGCGCGCGGCTCGATGAATCCTTTGGGCATGACTCCGATGATGGTGTAGGGGACGTCACTGATCAGGATGGTCGTGCCGGGGATGTTTGGGTTGAGGGCGAAGAAGTTTTGCCAGAAGGCGTAGCTGATGATGACGACGTGATGGCCGGGCTGGTCTTCATCGTTGGTGAAATTGCGGCCGAGGATGGGCGCTACGCCCAGCGTGTCGAAGTAGTTGGCGGAGACGTGGCTGACTCCGAGAATTGTTCCGTCCGCGCGATTCGCACGGCTGATGAGGCGGGCGTCTTCGATATAGGCGGCGAGCTGCGCGAAGGTATGGTTGTAGTCGCGCCAGTCGAGATAGTTGGGGTAGGAAGTACCGTCGTGCGCGGGAGGCTGGCCGGAGTGTGTCTCCTCGGTATAGACGGAGACGAGCTGCTCAGGGTGCGGGAGGGGCAGTGGTTTCAGGAGGACGCCGTCGATGAGGCTGTAGATGGCGGTCGTGGTTCCGATGCCGAGGGCGAGGGTGAGAATGGCAGTGAAGGCGAAGCCCGGCGATTTGCGCAGCTGGCGCAGGGCAAAGTAGAAGTCGGAACGCATGGAGGCGAGCATGGCGGCGGCCAACGATGTGGCTCAAACTTAGCACGCGTCGCCGTGTGGAACCGGGTATTCAGGGCGTGTTTCGGGTTTTGGGGAATGTTTTTAGTAACAACGCATCGTTTTTAGTGCATTTTTCACTGGGAATTCTCTTCTCCGGCATGCGAAAATTTTATCCCATGTCTTTAATGGGCTGAGGATTGTCTCTATGGCGTCTACGGTTTGGAAAGGTTATGTCTCCTTTGGATTGATTTCGGTGCCGATTCGGCTGTTTGTGGCGGCGCGCGAGGAGCATGTGAGTTTCAATCAGATTCACAAGGAATGCGGCACGCGGGTGAAGCAGCAGCTCTATTGCCCCACCGACCAGCGCGTGGTGGAGCGCAGCGAGCTGGCCAAGGGCTACCCCGTCGACAAGGATACTTATGTGCTGGTGACCGAGGACGAGCTGAAGTCTCTCGAAGCCGAGTCGTCGGAATCGATGGAGATTCAGCAGTTTGTGAAGCTCGACGAGGTTGATCCTGTCTATTACCAGACTTCTTACTACACCGTTCCCGAAGACCCCGGGCGCAAGGCTTACGCGCTGATTCTGCAAGGCATGGAGCAGCTGAAGCTGGGCGCGATTGCCAAGATTACGCTGCACCAGCGGGAGCAGATTGTGATGATCCGCCCCTACAACAACGGGCTGGTGCTGCATACGCTGTACTATCCGGCGGAAGTACGGGAGATTGCGGAATATGGGCATGATAGCGACGATCTGAAGCTGCAGAAGGCGGAGATCGATCTGGCTGAGCAGTTTATGAAGCAGCTGACGGCGAAGTTTGACCCGGAGCAGTTCAAGGATGAGTATCAGACGCGCGTCGAAGAGCTGATCGAGCGTAAGGAAGCCGGGATGGTCGCGAAGTCTGACAAGCAGCCGAAGAAGCGGCTGGCTCCGGTGATCAACCTGATGGACGCTCTGCGGAAGAGCATGGAGCAGCAGGAAGAGGCCGTCGGGAAGAAGGAGCCGCAGCGGGAGACGGCTGCTAAATCTCCGGGGCGGAAGAAGAAGGTTGGTTAGGTTCTTTTCCTGGGGCTGGGTTCTTGCTTTCCCACCCTATGCTTCGCATAGGATGGGACCCGTTTTGGTGCTGATGCTTAGGGAAAAAGCAGATCCTTCGCTCCGCTCAGGATGACAGCATTTTGATTCGCGAAACATGACAGCATTTCAAAGATGAAAATCCCGTCCTCACAGGACGGGATTTTTTTCGCTACTTATTCTCGGGGATTGTCTTGCCAAAACGTAGGGTGGGGCCGATGGAGACGCGTGTCGTCCAGCGGCTGTCTTTCAGCAGGTCATTGAAGAGGTGGTTGTAGACCTCGTCTACCTGGATGCGAAGAGCGAAGCGTCGCGTGGCATTCCAGTCAAAGCCTCCGCCAAAGCCGTAGAAGGTGGTCCAGCTCGTCTTCGTGCCCGACGGTGCGAGTCCCTGAACGATGAGCGCCGCGATGGGATCTTGCGGGTGCGGCCTCGCGACTTCGCGAATCGCGCCCAGATCGGGGCGGACGAAGATGGTCACTGGGACGTAGTGCCGGATCGTAAGCTCGGGGCCGGCGGCGAAGGTCTGCGTCGACGAGCCCGTGGGCACTGACAGCTGATAGCCGGGAGGCAGGAGTCCCTCGAGCGCGAGGTCATTGAGAGCCGTCTGGACGATCAGTTGATCGGACAAGGTAAGCAGCCCCGGTGTCAGGGAGTTGTGCCCTGTTACGTAGGAATAGTCGAAGCCTGCGGCCATCTTCCGGGTGAGGTTGTATCCGGTCTGGATGTGGAAACCATGTTCGTCAAGGTTAAGATCAGGCGTGTCGAAGTAGGCGAAGCCGCCGTAGAGATCGAAGCGCTGAATATCCTTTTGCTGCGCCGAAGCCGGGTTAGAGGAAACGAACGCCATCAAGGCAAGCGCAATGAGAGCGGGACAGTAAGAGAGCGATTTTCTGAACATGCGGGTCTCCTTGATGACAGGCAAAAAGGGCCTTCACCAAACCACGCAGATTAATAACGGATGCAGAGAGTTGGCAAGTATTTGCCTCGATTCGTCGCGGGCCAGGTCCCAAAATCGAATCAGGAAACGCGCAAGCGCCAGCCAATCGCGACTGCGAGCAGCAACAACACAGCTACCGTTCCCAGCGCCGCGTGGAAACTATGCGTAGCGTCGCTCACGATCCCCATCAGAATCGGCCCGCAAAACGCGCCCAGCGCTCCGGCGGAGTTGATGATGGCAATTCCGCCCGCAGCCGCTGTGCCGCGGAGCATCGTCGTGGGCAGCGCCCAGAAAGGACCCAAGCAACTCCACGATCCTGCCGCCGCCAGCGAGAGAGCTGCAATCGCCAGCCAGGGATTCACCAGCCAGGCGCTCAACGCGAAGCCCACCATCGCGCTGACCAGGCTTCCCAGCAGAAAACGCCGCCGCTGTTGCTTCCTGTCAGAGAAATGTGCGACGGCCAGCATTACCAGCGTTGCCGCCAGCCACGGAACTGCCGTAAGTAGGATCACGCTGCTGTTTGAAGCACCCGATATCTGCTTCAGCACCACCGGAAGCCACAGGCTCAGGCTGTACAGGCCGACAGAGAGCAGGAAATACATCCCCGACAGCTCCCACATCACGCGGTTGCGCCAAATCTTGCTCAGATCGACCGAGTGGGCGATGGAAATTTCGGCCCGCTCGACCTCCAGCGTTTCAATCAGCCACCGCCGCTCGTCCTCCGGCAGCCACGTAGCCTGTTCTGGAGTATCTGTCAGCACGAGAAACACGAGCAGGCCGAGCAGGATCGAAGGCACTCCCTCGCCAACAAAGAGCCACTTCCACCCGGCAACGCCGGCCACCCCGTTCAGGCGCAGCAAGAGGTTCGACAGCGGAGCGCCAACCACTCCCGCGACTGCGGTTGCTGCCATGAATCGCGCCAGCGTGCGCGCCTTGAGCTGCCGTGGGAACCAGAAGGTGAAATAGAGCACGATGCCGGGAAAGAAGCCGGCCTCGGCTGCGCCCAGCAGGAAGCGTAGCAGATAAAATTCGGTCGGCGTGTGCGTAAGCGGCATGCTTGCGGAGATCACGCCCCACACCACCATGAGGGTGCCGATCCATCGGCGCGGACCCACGCGCAGCAGAATGAGATTGCTCGGCACCTCAAAGAGTGCATAGCTCAGGAAGAAGAGCCCTGCGCCTGTTCCGTAAACCGTATCGCTGAAGTGAAGTTCGCGCCGGATGAACAGAGCCGCGTAGCCAACATTCACGCGGTCGAGATACGCGAACATGTACAGCACAAAAAGAAAAGGAATGAGCCGGCGTGAAACACGCGCAAGCGTCCTCAGCGCCAGCTCATTCCCTGATTCCATGCGCTACTTGCTGACTCGCAACAGCACCACTCCATGTTTCGGAATCAGCACCGTGTAGCTCCCGTTCGTGGCCGTTACGTCCTTGCCCGACCACAAATCGTGCATCTTCGCACTCGATCCGAACCCAACATCGCTGAGTTTCAGCGTGATCGACTTTGGATCAGGCGCACGATTGAACAGGGCCACGGCTTTCGCGCCATCCGACAGGGGCTTCGCCCAGATCTCCTTCGGTCCCTCGGCCCATACGCGATCGCCCTGCTTGCCCAGTTTGTCCTGATCGACGGCGATCACGTCTTTGTTGGTGAGAATCGACAACGTCTCCGGGCTCATCTTGCTCAGATCATTTCCGGCGAGCAGCGGCGCGGCAAGAATCGCCCACAACGACATGTGCATGCGGTACTCATCGCCGGTCATGCCGCCGTTGCCGACTTCGAGCATGTCGGGATCGTTCCAGTGTCCGGGAGCCGCAAACTTCGCCAGCCCGGCCTGCGAGAATCCAATCTGCTCCATGCGATCGTAGGTGTCGTTGATGTCGCCCGTCGTGCGCC
This sequence comes from uncultured Acidobacteriaceae bacterium, assembly GCA_963833015.1. GTDB lineage: Bacteria > Acidobacteriota > Terriglobia > Terriglobales > Acidobacteriaceae > Alloacidobacterium. The sequence goes on from CAWHWJ010000012.1 coordinate 125,338, forward strand.
ACAGGTTGCCGCCAACATCCGGTCCCCATTTCCACACATCGTTCCAGCCGTACTGACAAAGGCTATAGACAATCGGACGCCCCGTCGCGAGCAATGCTTTGTGCATCTTCTCGTAGGCTGCCTTCTGCATCGCGAAGCCCTTTGCGCCGTAGACGTCGCCCGCCTCTTTTTTCATGACGTCTCTGAAGCTGCACAGGTCATATTTCAGGTAATCGATGCCCCAATCGGCATACATCTTCGCGTCCTGCTCTTCATGCTGATAGCTGCCCGCATATTTGCCGCAGGTCAGCGGCCCCGGTCCAGAGTAAATGCCCAGCTTCATCCCCTTGGAATGCACATAATCGGCGAGCGCCTTCATGTCAGGAAATTTGCTGTTCGTGTGCAGCACGCCGCTTGCGTCGCGCTTGTCCTCCCAGCTGTCGTCAATATTCACGTAGATGTAGCCCGCATCGCGCATTCCGTTCGCTACCATGGCATCGGCAGCAGCGCGCACATCGGCGTCTGTAACTTTCGTCGCAAAATGATTCCAGCTGTTCCAGCCCATTGGCGGCGTCGCCGCCAGTTGCGATGATTGTCCAAAGACAGCAGCCGGAGCCGCTAACACACAGAACGAAGACACAAATGACAGGACTTTTTTTCTAAACATGCTCTTCAGGGGATTCTCCTTCCACACAGCAAGATATGCCGCAGAGCCGGATATGTAAACGTAAACATTTTCCCTCCGCAGACATTCCGGGGACATCTTGATACCATCCGCAGTGAGAAATCCTTCGCCTGTTCAACGTCCATTGCAAAAGAGGTTCACGCCATGTATCGAAAGGCCGCAGTTAGCGTAGCGCTACTCTTATTCTGCCTGTCAGTTGCGGGAGACGCGCTCGCACAGGGCACACCGAAAGAGGCACTGCTGATTCTCGCCAAGAAAGATCAGACGCTGGCTATCGTGGACCCTGCAACCCTGAAGGTCCTCAAGCGCGTTCCCGTTGGGAACGACCCACACGAAGTCATTGCATCCTCGGATGGCAAGACTGCCTATGCTTCGAACTATGGCGGGGGCGCCTACAACACACTTGCCGTCGTTGATCTCATAGGGCAAAAAGCACTGACTTCCATCGATCTCGGCCCTCTGCGCGGCCCGCATGGACTCACCTTCGTCGACGGCAAAACATGGTTCACAGCCGAAGCGGCCAAAGTTATCGGCAGGTATGATCCGGCAACCAACAAAGTCGACTGGGTTCTCGGCACCGGACAAAACCGGACGCACATGATCTATGTCTCACCGGATCTGAAGCACATCATCACGACAAACGTCAGCTCAGCGACAGTCAGCATCATAGACCAGGTCACCGTTAATCCCGGGCCGCCACCCGGAGCACCGCCTGCTGGAGCGCCTATGGGACCACCGCCAGGCGGACCAATGGGAAGGCCGCGAACAGACTGGAATGAGACAGTCATCCCCGTAGGCAGGGGCAGCGAGGGTTTTGACATATCTCCTAACGGAAAGGAGTTGTGGGTCGCCAACGCACAGGATGGAACCGTCTCCATCATCGACATCGACGCCAAAAAAGTGACGGAGACCCTGGCTGCAAATGTACTGGGAGCGAACCGCCTGAAATTCACGCCTGACGGAAAGCTCGTCTTCATCTCCAGCCTTCGCGGCCCCGACGTAACCGTTCTTGATGCCGCCACGCGCAAAGAAGTGAAGCGTATCCCTGTAGGCCATGGAGCCGCGGGCATTCTGATGCAGCCCGACGGCGCGCGCGTCTTCGTCGCCTGCTCGCCTGACGACTACGTTGCCATCATTGACTTAAAAAACCTGCAGGTCACCGGACACATCGACGCCGGCCACGAACCCGACGGTATGGCCTGGGCCGTACAGCGCTGAGGTGCTGCGAAGCTTCACGGGCGAGACAGTCAATCTTCGGATGAGTCTTTGCGCGCGGCCTTCTTCTTCTTTGCTGCGCCGCGTTTCATCTCGCTCACCTGCGCCGACTCCGCCAGCTTCAAATGCTTCTCCATCACCGCGCGCGCCTCGTTTGCCTTGCGCGAACGGATCGCCCTGTAAATCTCGCGGTGCATTTCAGCCGACTGCTTCAGGGTTTGCGAGCGTTCCACTGTCTTGCGCCGCTCATCGTAAAGCGCCGCCGTGATGGTCTCCATCAGCACCGCCAGAATCGGATTTCCCGAAGCCTCGGCAATCGTGCGGTGAAAGCGCATATCGTGGATCAGGTATTCCTGCGGCTCATGAAATGTCGCGTACATCTCGGTCACTTCTTCGGCCAGCGCGGTGAAGTGTTCTTCTTTTCCGCGCTCCGCAGCCATTGCCGCCAGATGGCTCTCGAGAATCAATCGAGCCTCGAACATCTGCCACGGCTTGAAGCCATGCAGCACGCCGAGCAACTCCAGCGAAGCCGTGCCCAGCGCCGGTGGACCATCCGCCACGAACGTGCCGACGCCGTGGCGCACATTCAGCACGCCCATCGCCGCCAGGTGGCCGATGCCGGCGCGCAGGCTCGCGCGGCTGATCTTCAACTCTTTAGCGAATTCGCGCTCGGGTGGAATTTTGTCGCCCGGGTGCAGCGTACCGTCTTCGATCAGCGATCGAACGTGGTTCACCACCTGCATCGTCAGGTGTGTTTCGTAATTGCGATTTGAGTTCTCCGCCATAATCCGTTCATCGCCGAGATTAGCATTGCCGGTGCGTGCTTTGTACGGAAGTTTTGTAACTTGACCAGAATGCCCTGCACAAGACTAGACTGTTTTGCGTGGTCTGACCTCATCTGTCTTACTATGATCGTGGATTGGGGTTCATGAGAAGTACCGGACCGCGAAACGAAATCAGAACCGTCATTCAGGAGTCTTCGGTGACCATCCTTCATCCAGACCGGCTCTTTCCCGCCGACCCGGAAACGCGCGCGATCGCGCGCCGCCTCTATGCGTCTGTCAGCGACCTGCCCATCATGAGCCCCCATGGCCATACGGAAGCCGCATGGTTCGCGAAGAACGAGCCCTTCCCCGATCCGACGCAGCTTCTCATCCTGCCCGACCACTATATCTACCGCATGCTCTACAGTCAGGGCGTCTCGATGAGCGAACTCGGCATCCGCCAGACCGGAGCGATTGACTCGCGCAAAATCTGGCGCATCTTTGCCGAGCGCTACCACCTCTTCCGCGGGACGCCTACGCGCATGTGGCTCGACTATGAATTTGAAATCCTCTTCGGGCTCGATCGGCGCCTCTCCGCGGCAACCGCCGATCACTACTTCGACGTCATCGCCGAAAAGCTGAGTCAGCCCGAATTCCTTCCGCGCGCGCTTTACGGACGCTTCTGCATCGAAGTCCTTTCCACTACCGATTCGCCGCTCGACTCGCTCGAATACCACGCCGCGATTCGCGACTCAAGCTGGAAGGCCCGCATTCTGCCCACGTTCCGCCCTGATTCGGTCGTCGATCCGGCGTTTCAAGGTTTTCGCGAAAATATTGCCCGTCTCGGCGAGCAGACCGGCGAAGACACGACGAAATGGCCTGGCTACCTGAAGGCAATGCGGAAATCGCGCGAGCGCTTCAAGTCGCTCGGCTGCACCGCAACTGATCACGGCCATCCCACAGCCAACACAGCAAATCTCAACAGGCAGGAAGCAGAGAAACTATTCACCGTTGTGCTCTCGGGAAACGCGAGCCCTGAGCAGCAGGAGTTCTTCCGCGCGCAGATGCTCACGGAAATGGCGCGCATGAGCATCGACGATGGCCTCGTTATGCAGCTGCACCCGGGGAGCTTCCGCAACCACAATCAAAAGGTTTTCGAGCAATTCGGGCGGGACTCCGGGGCCGACATCCCGACGCGAACTGACTACGTCCACGGCCTGAAACCGCTGCTCGACCTCTTCGGCAACGAGCCTTCCTTCACCTTCATCCTCTTCACACTCGACGAATCCACTTACAGCCGCGAACTCGCGCCGCTCGCCGGACACTACCCCTGCCTGCGCTTGGGACCGCCCTGGTGGTTCCACGACAGTCCCGAAGGCATGATGCGCTTCCGCGAATTGGCCACCGAAACCGCCGGCTTCTACAACACTGTCGGCTTCAATGACGACACCCGTGCTTTTCTCTCTATCCCCGCGCGCCACGACGTAGCCCGCCGGACTGACTGCGCTTTCCTGGCGCGATTAGTCGCCGAGCATCGCATCGATGAAGATGAGGCGTTTGAACTCGCGCAGGATTTGACCGTCAACCTCGTCCGCAAGGCATACCGCCTGTAGAGACCCGGAAAGCCGTTCGCCTTGCCCATGTAATAGCTGCACAGATATAACCAAGCGAAACCAATTTTCGCGCGCGAAAGAATTTGAATTTGACTGCCTCCGGCAATTCGACCGAACCAGCACTGACTGACGATCCCGTCGCCTCGCGTCCGGCCAGCAGCCACACGCGCTGGACCATCTGCGCGCTGCTCTTCGCCGCAACATCCATCAACTACATGGATCGGCAGGTGCTCGGCATTCTCGCGCCTGTGCTGCAGCACAGCATCGGCTGGACCGAGGCACAATACGGCTATATCGTCAGCGCTTTTCAGTTTGCCTATGCCGTTGGGCTCATCCTCGCCGGGCAGATGGTCGACCGCTTCGGCACGCGCATCGGATACGCCATCGTCATGGGCATCTGGAGCATCTCCGCCATGTGCCACTCGCTCGCGCACACAGCCTTGCAGTTCGGTATCGCGCGCTTCTTCCTTGGCCTCGGCGAGTCCGGCAACTTTCCCGCCGCCATCAAGACCACCGCCGAATGGTTCCCGCAAAGCGAGCGCTCTCTCGCTACCGGAATCTTCAACTCGGGCACAAATCTCGGAGCTATCCTCGCGCCCGCCATCGTGCCCTGGGTCACCATTCGCTATGGGTGGCGCGCCTCTTTCCTCATCACCGGAGCCTTCAGTGCTGTCTGGATTCTTTGGTGGCTCACCCACTATCGGAAGCCCGGGGAGCACCCCAAAGTCAGCCGTGCCGAACTCGACAAGATCAACAGTGACCCGCCTCAGTCCGTTACCAAAATTCCGTGGAGAAAGATCATCGGGTACCGCCAGACGTGGGCATTCTCGCTGGCGAAATTCCTCACCGATCCCATCTGGTGGTTCTATCTCTACTGGCTGCCTAAATTTTTCGACGCGCGCTTTCACCTCGGACTTACGCATCTCGGTTTGCCGCTCATCATCGTTTACAACGCGTCAGCCGTAGGCAGCATCGGCGGCGGGTGGCTCCCTGCCCTTATCAATCGCACCGGAATGACGATGATCAAAGCGCGTCTGCTTACGATGCTGCTCTTCGCCTGTATGGTTACGCCGATCTTCTTTGCCAGCCGGACGAATTCCGAGTGGATTGCCGTCGGCCTGCTCAGCCTTGCCGCAGCCGCGCACCAGGGATGGTCGGCCAACCTCTTCACTACTGCATCTGACATGTTTCCGAAGAGCGCTCTCGGTGCGGTCGTCGGCATCGGCGGCATGGCTGGCTCTGTCGGCGGCGTCCTCTTATCTCTCAGCGCAGGTTGGATTCTGCAAATCACCCACAGCTACTCGTCGTTATTCGGCATCGCGGCCAGCGCCTATCTCATCGCATTGCTCGTGCTTCGAACACTGGCGCCGGGGTTGAAGAAAATCGATGTCCCGGCGTAGCGTTTTTTGCACGAAAGGTAGACGAAAGCTTCAGCCGGTGAGGTGTCACCGCCAGCGTGGTCGTACCAGCGTAAACTTGCATTAACGCATGAGCCTTTATCTCAGCACCGGAAGCAGCACCATCGAACTTGCCCCTACACAGTTGCGCGAACTGCTTTTTCAGTGCGCTTGATGCACTCGGAGAACGTAAACGCGTACTTGCCGTGCCGCCCGACCAGACCCGCGCCCACTCGCGCGCCGGCGATCTTACGCGCTACGCCTAGGAATATTACGGAGACAAACTCGAAGCCATTCTCCCCGCGCTCGGCACGCACTCCGCGATGTCGCCTGCGAGCCTCACGCGCATGTTTGGAGAAGTGCCGCAGTCGCTTTTCCGCGTGCACAACTGGCGGACGGATGTTGAGACGCTGGGCGAAGTCCCCGCCGAATTTGTCAATAAACAATCGGAGGGCAAGCTCAACTACGCATGGCCGGCGCAGGTGAACCGTCTCATCGTGCGTGGTGGTTTTGATCTCGTGCTCTCCATCGGACAGGTCGTGCCCCACGAAGTTATCGGCATGGCCAACTACAACAAGAACATCCTTATCGGAACCGGTGGCCGCGAAAGCATCAACCGCAGCCACTACCTCGGCGCTGTCTACGGCATGGAGCGCATCATGGGGCGCGCCAGCAATCCTGTGCGCGAGGTTCTGAACTACGCCTCCGACAAGTTTCTCAAAGATATCCCCATTGTTTATGTGCACACTGTTGTCGGACGCAATGCACAGGGCCGTCTCGCCGTACGCGGCCTCTTCATCGGCGACGACGTCGAATGCTTCCATCGCGCCGCCGACCTGAGCCTCGAAGTCAACTTCGAGATGCTTGATCGCCCTATCCAGAAAGCCGTCGTCTACCTCGAGCCGCACGAATTCAAAAGCACCTGGCTCGGTAACAAAGCCGTCTATCGCACGCGCATGGCGTTCGCCGATGGCGGCGAACTGATCGTCCTCGCTCCCGGCGTCAAAGAATTCGGCGAGGACAAAACCATCGACGCGCTCATCCGCAAGTATGGATACCGCGGCACTCCGTATACTCTCGAAGCGGTCGAGAAACATCCCGATCTCGCATCCGATCTGAGCGCCGCCGCGCACCTCATCCACGGCTCATCGGAAGGGCGCTTCACTATCACCTACTGCCCCGGCTCGCTTACGCAGCAGGAAATCGAAGGCGTGGGATTCCGCTATGCCGATTTAGGCGAGATGAGCAAACGCTATGATCCGATGAAACTGTGCAACGGCTACAACATGGTCAATGGCGAAGAAATTTTCTTCATCTCGAATCCCGGCCTCGGCCTCTGGGCCTACAAAGGCCACTTCACTTCATAAGGTGAAAACGAATGACGCATCCACTCAGCCTCGAAGGAAAAACAGCCGTCATTGTCGGCGGAACATCCGGCATTGGTCGCGCCCTCAGTCTCGGCCTTGCCGATGCCGGAGCCGATGTAATCGCCTCCGCGCGCCGCAAAGAACAGGTTGAAGAGACGGCTGCCGCCATTGAAGCCAAAGGCAAACGCACACTGCGCGTGACCTCCGATGTAGCCGACCGTGCGTCGCTCGAAAATCTTCTCACCGAGACCCTCAAAGGCTTCGGCAAAGTCGACATTCTCATCAACTGTGCCGGCAAGATCAAACGCGCGCCCACACTCACCTTCCCGGAAGAAGAGTGGCAGAGCATCATCGACACCAACCTCACCGGAACCCTGCGTGCCTGCCAGATCTTCGGCAAGCACATGCTTGACCGCGGCTACGGACGCATCATCAACATCGCCTCGCTCAACACTTTTGTCGCGCTGAAGGAAGTCGCCGCCTACGCAGCCAGCAAAGCAGCCGTCGCCTCGCTCACGCGCTCGCTCGCCGTCGAGTGGTCGAAGCATGGAGTTCTGGTGAACGCCATTGCTCCCGGAGTCTTCCGCACCGCGCTCAATGCGGAGCTTCTCGACAGCACACCACGCGGCAAGGAACTGCTGATGCGTACCCCCATGGGCCGTTTCGGCAAAACGGAAGAAGTCGTCGGAGCTGCGATCTATCTCGCCTCCGATGGAGCCTCCTATGTGACCGGACAAACACTTGTTGTTGACGGCGGATTCCTTGCGAGCGGCGTAAACCAATGAGGCGGCGGCCGCATAGTCCATCTAACCCATACGGGCATTGCATGTAATCGCTTACCATACCTCCAGATTCATTTCCCTGGAGCACGCTGTGAAGTCAGAATCCGCCTGGTTTATCAATCGCAGAATGTTCTGCAAGCAACTCAGCGCCGCAGCAGTTCTCGCAGCAAACACCCGCGCATTCAGCTTCTCAGCCGCAGCGCCAGTTCAAAGCGCAGTCAGGAACCGAGCTCCGCTCACCGCCAACACCTTCGACCCGCTTCCACTCGGCGCCATCCGCCCCGCCGGCTGGCTGCGCGCGCAGTTACAAATTCAAGCCAACGGACTCGGCGGCCATCTCGACGAAACCTGGGCTGACGTAGGCCCCAACTCCGGCTGGCTTGGAGGCACCGGCGAATCCTGGGAACGCGGCCCTTACTTCGTCGACGGGCTTGTACCGCTCGCATATCTGCTTGACGACGCGCGCCTCAAAGCCAAAGCGCAGAAATATATCGACTGGACGCTCAACAACCAGCAGCCTAACGGCATGATCGGCCCGCGCTCGAACGATGACTGGTGGCCGCGCATGGTCATGCTCAAGGCGCTCACCCAATATCAGGAAGCGACGGGCGACGAGCGCGTCATCCCCGTCATGCAGCGGTATTTCGCCTATCAGCTTTCGCAGCTGCCCACTCGTCCGCTGCGCGACTGGGGCAAGTTCCGCTGGCACGATGAAGTCCTGAGCGTGCTCTGGCTCTACAACCGCACCGGCGATCCCAAGCTGATCGAACTGGCAAAACTTCTCCATCAGCAGGGATACGACTGGCAGGCTGAATTCGCCAATTTCAAATACACGCAGCGCATCACGCGGGAATTCATCAAGCTCGATGAGCACGAGGGGCTCAGCGATACCGCACTCGCCACTCACGGTGTTAACAATGCCATGGCCCTCAAAGCCTCTCCAGTGTGGGCTGTCGTGAGCGGTAAAGATGAAGACCGGCAAGCCCTCCTCCATCAACTCACCGAACTCGACCGCTATCACGGGCTACCCAACGGCATCTTCTCCGCCGACGAGCACCTCGCCGGGCTCAACCCATCGCAGGGCACGGAACTCTGCACCGTAGTTGAAATGATGTTTTCGCTCGAAGTCGCGCTTGCCGTCATGGGCACGCCGATGCTTGGGGACCGCCTCGAGCGTCTCGCATACAACTGCCTACCCGGCACTTTCACCGATGACATGTGGGCGCACCAGTACAATCAGCAGCCGAATCAGGTGCAGTGCAGCCTCAACCACAAGCCTTGGACCACCGATGGCCCCGAATCGAATCTCTACGGCCTCGACCCAAACTTCGGCTGCTGCGCGGCCAACTTCCATCAGGGCTGGCCCAAGTTCGCAGCCAGTATGTGGATGATGGGCAGCGACGAGGGCTTGGCCGCCGTCGTCTATGCGCCCAGCGAAGTCCACACTACCATTCGCAACACTCCAGTCCGCATCACGGAAGAAACGGACTATCCATTCCGCGAAAAGATTCGCATTGCCGTTCATCCAGACAAGCCGCTCAGCTTTCCGCTACAGCTGCGCATTCCCGTATGGGCACAGGGCGCGAGCATCCGCGTCAACGGCCAGACGCAGCCGCCACCGCAGCCCGGCAGCTACGCGAAAATCGAGCGCTCATGGAAGCCGGGCGACACCGTCGAACTCACCCTCCCCCTCGAACCCAGCACCAGCAAAGGCTTCAACAACTCCATTGCCTTCGAACGCGGTCCCCTAGTCTTCTCTTACCCCATCGGCGAAGACTGGCTCAAGCTGCGCGACCGTGGCATGACCGCTGACTGGCAGGTTTACCCCACAACGCAGTGGAACTATGCCGTCCGCACAGACTCGATCAAAGCAACAGAAGCGCCAGTAGCCGAAGGGCCGTTTTCACTCAAAGGCGCACCCGTCAAGCTCGAAGTCAAAGCCCGTAAGCTTCCCGCGTGGGTGGCAGAAGACGGAGTTGCCAACCCCGTCCCACAAAGCCCCGTCGCCAGCGACCAGCTTGAAGAATCAGTAACGCTGGTTCCATATGCTGCTGCGAAACTACGAATTACTGCGTTTCCTGAATTGAAGAGCTAGCGCGAGGAGCTTACGCCTTCACTACTTCAAATGGCCGCATCATTTCGTTGTCCTCGTGCTCGAGCACATGACAATGCCAGACATACCGCCCTGCGTAGCCGTTGAACGGAACAATAATCCGCGTCACCATATTCGGATCGCAGCGCACCGTATCCTTCCACCCCATCTCATTCGGGTCGGGCGGCACCACTGGCCCTGTAAAGCGCAACTCGCCCTTTGATTGAAACTCAAACGCATCGAATCTTCTGCGATCGAGAATCTGAAACCGCACCAGGTGCAAATGAATCGGATGCGAATCATCCGTGAGATTCACCAGCTCCCAGATCTCGGTCGAATTCAGCACGGGCTTTTCCGTAATGGGAGCGTGCCACGGCGTATTGTTCAGCAGCATGCCCATCGATCGCTGTATGTCGTCCATTGTTTTCACTGAGCGTCAGCTGTCGCGCCTTCACCGCGCTCGATTCGGCAATGCGCTCAAACTGATGCAGCTGTTGAGGAACCACTCCGCGCTCGCCTGCCGCAGTCTTACCCACGCGAAACTGCAGAATCGTAAAGCTGTCGCTGACAAAGTTCACGCTGCTCGCCAGCCATCCCGCTGAAGTCGATCAACAAATCTGCGCGCTCCGCCGGAGCCATCGTCACCCGCTTCAGCTTCACCGGAGCAGTCATCAACCCCTGGTCCGACCCGATCTGATAGAACTCCATGCCCCATTCTCCAGTGAAAATCGGAAGAACCGCCCATTCGCCCCATTCATCACGCGGAAGCGATACAGCCGCGGCTCCACATCGCAATACGGCAGCAGCTTCCCGTTCGCCAGAATGGCGTTGCCGAAAACCTCCGGCACCCAGACCTCGCCCGGCTTCTCTGACACCGGATACTCCAGCTGCCCATCCGTCTTCAGCATGCGGTCGCAGATCAGCAGCGGAATCTCATACTTCCCGCCCGGCAGCGCATACACATCCTCGCGCGGATCGCGGATGATGAACATCCCCATCATGCCCGCGTAGGTGTTCAGCCGGTTAATTCCCATCGTGTGGTCGTGATAAAAGAGCAGCGCCGCATGCTGCGATGAAGGGTAGTAGCACGTCTGCGACTTCCCGGCACCACCCACTCCTCGGGATAGCCATCGCTCTCCGGAGGCGTGCGTCCGCCATGCAGATGGACTACCCCGCGCACCTCGGGCACGTCTTTGCCCGCGCCATGCAGCGAGTGATCGATGGGCAGAAAGTGCTGCGCCGGAAGCTCGTTCGCCCACTCGACAATCATGCCCTTTGCACTCTGTGTCTCGAAGCGTCGGCCCGGGAAAGCTACCGCCCAGCGTCCACATCTTCGTCGGCGGCAGATCGCGATGCACTTTCACCATCGCCTCGCGCATCGCGATGCGGTAATACGGAATCTGCTCTTTGCTGTCATCCGGATTCGCCGCATTCCCGCCGCCTTGCGCGATCGCCGGTACAGGCAGCGGATCAACAAACGCGGGCAGCGTTGAAGGGTCCAGCGATTGCGCTTTCGCCGCCGTTGCAGAAAGATCGCGCCTAAGCACAGCATCCGCCAGCACCAGCCCGGTGCCGGCAACAAACTTCCGTCGTGTAATCAAAAATCGTCCCTCAAAAGAAAAAGGGTAGCAGCGTCGTAGCCGCTACCCTGGAAAAGAAAGAGTTAAGTACTACCAGCTGCCGTGGCCGCCGTCCTGATCGACGGTCACCAGGCCGGTGTTCTGATCCAGCAGATACAGCCCGCTGTTCGGGGCGTTCCTCTTGAAGTCGAACATGTTGTTTAACGGGTCCTGCAATCGCATCAAAGGAGCCGGTAATGCGCTGGCCGCCCAGCCAGTTGTCTTCGATAAAGCGCGTAATCGAGCTCTGATCCGTAGTTGTGTGATCGACAAAGTTGCGCTTTGCGTAAGGCGAAATCACCAGCAACGGAAGCCGCGGGCCGTAGCCGCAGCGCCCCTGCACATGGTCGCGCCAATGGTGCCGGCCAGAGCAGTGTTTGCGCTGCTGCCGCATTGGCCCGGAGCCGTCAATGCATCCATCGCGGTTTGCGATTGGTTCACGATCGGACTCATCTGGTGGTCGTACCAGCCGTCAGAATCGTCATAGTTGATCACTACTGCCGTCGACTTCCATTCCGGACGCGTCTGTAGGAAATTGATCACCTGCACTACAAACGCCTGCTCGTCGATCGGATCCGAGTATCCGGCATGCGCATCCTGATAGCCTGGAGCCTTCAGGAAGCTCACCGCCGGCATGTTTCCCGCCTTCACCGCCGCGTAGAAATCGTCCGTGTCGTACTGGTGGTTCGCCTGATCAGTCTGGCCAATGCGGCTCACCGAAGTAGGACGAAGATGCTGCGGGTTCCACGTCGACTTGTAGTACTGGAATGGCTGGTGATGCGGAATGTAATCGGCCTTCGCGCTGTTGGTAATCGTCGAAGTATGCGAGCGCTTGCAGCCCGTCGTGCCGTTCGGGTTCGTCGTCGACAAGTTGAATCCGCCTTCAAAGAAGCCCCACGTAATGCCCTTCGCATTCAGCAGGTCGCCGATGTTCTGTCCGCCGAACTGCACCACTGCTCCTGTAGTGGTTGAGCAAACATCGCCAATCGGATCGGCATCGCTGACCAGTGTGTATCCGCCCGCGCCGTCTTCAACCACATCGCCGCCAGCATTCACCTGATCGCTGACGCCATTCGTCTGTCCTGAAACCAGGTTGATGGCACCGGGTGTCGAAGGCCCGAAGTTTGTGTCATACGAGTTGTCGCTCATCGCGTACCGCTGCGCGTAGTTCCAGAGAGCGGTCACCGTGTTGCCGTCGTAGTAGCCCATCACCAGCGCATTCGTCGTCTGCCCGGTTGGCGGAGGTCCCGGCGTTCCCGTGTACTGCGGGAAGGAATCCATCAGACCGCCGTGGAAGGCCTGCTGCTCCGGCGTGTAGTCATGGTCCTGGTCGACTGGTCGCGGCCTGTGAGCGATCAAGACGGAAAGGATTGCTCGCTCCATTGGCGTTGCCGGTCGTATTCAGGAAGTTCGGATTCGTAAAGAGCAGGCCTTCCGTCAGTCCATTCACCGTCGGCGTATTCGGTGCGGCCACAAAACGCGGTTCATGCGGGGGGTTGATTGCATTCGGATACGTTCCGAAATAGTGGTCAAATGAGATGTTTTCACCAAAGATCACGACCAGATGCTTGAATCGGGGTCGCGGTATCGCCGTGCCGCTGTGCGTTCGCAACAACGGGAGTAGCCAGCTGACTGGATACCAGCAACGCTGCCAGTGAAGTGGCAACAAGCTTTTGCATGCGTCATTCCTCCATGCCGGAAGGGGATTTTTCCAGCACATCCTTAGTAAAGCCGCCATCATGTCAATTGCTTTACAACCACGTTACAGACGGAAGAATATTCTTCCGTCTGCGGCTGGATCAAAAATCCTTAAAACCTGCCTTTCGCTCACACAAATCAAGAGCTATAGTGGCAATGCGCCGTCGACGTTCCATCGTTCACGTCCGCCTTTGACAATCCTGGGCCACAAAACAAGCAGAGAAAGAAGGGCGCAGTCCTCATGTCAAAAGACCTGAACCAAGCCTTTGTCGAAAACCCTCTCCAATTCGCCTCGCAGAAACCAGTTGTCCCGCCCGGCGGCCAGGCTGATCAGAAAAACATCAAAATGTTTCACGACATGCCCACCAGCTTCAGGGGCGTACCCGGATCGCAGCGCATCATCGCAGCCGACCTTGTCGATAAGGGCTCCTACGCTGAGGTAGCGCTAAGCTACGACAACATTGACACGAAATTGGACGCCGGCTGGATGGCTATCTACTTCCTTCCCTGGCTCGCCAATCACGTCATCAGCACTACTTTGCGTCCTCGTTCCGAAACCGACCGCGAAGGAACGCTCAAGACCGGGAATCGGGCGGTGCAGAAGCTCAGCGGGCACAATGGCTATCAATCCGATCCCAACAACCCTGACATCTTCTTCACTGCTGCCGTCGATGGCTGCATGGTGATCGTTGACGGCTCCCCGTCACAGCCTACGGTCTACCATGCCAATCGAAGAGATCTCGAGACTGACACCTCTGTAGGCGCTCCAGACGATGAGCGTGTCCCTCAAATGATCGAAGACATGAGTTCCTTGAAGGATCTGCGAAACAAGCAAACGCGCGGAAAGGCCATGGAACCAGCGCCGGGTGCGGGCGCCACCGCCGCGATGTACATGCCGCTCGCACGCAAGACGGAGCTTCAGCAGAACCCTCTGACTGTCACTGACGATGAAAGAAGGCAGTTCGCAAAAGCGCTGGGCGCGATTTTCGGCGTTCGCCGTGACGACGTCTGGCGCTTCTACTATGAGCGTCTCGTGCGCAGCAATTCGCAGCTCTGGAAAAACAGATCTTTCCTTTGCATCCCGCTCAAAGGACAATGGGGCCTACCAATCCCGTCATCGATCTTGATACGGATGTAACCGAGTTCTGGCCCGGCGGATCAGGTCACGCGATCGCCCAGTAGCGCCGTCACCGATCCACGCGTGGCTCAATTCGCGCTACGCATCAGCCGATAGTGTCTGGAAAGTGCGTCAAGCTCAGAGAAGCCGGTTTCTACTCGCTATATAATTTTGCTAATTCTCTAATATCCACGGGCGATAGAGCGGATGCGAATCAGACGCCAGGCGATGGATAATTTTGGAGGCTAACAGGCAACTTGCCGCGTCATACTGAGCAAATCTTGTGTACTTAGCACTATTGCTGACTTGTCTTTATACCGATAATGGATGGATTAGGCTACCTGGTGAAAAAGTTCTGGCCACTTCCACAGAAGGTGCATCTGGCGCTCTCCTTTCTGCTGTTTGCCCTGACGGCGAGCATTATCCTCGACTATCCTCTGGGCCGGCCGATTGGGATTCTTCGCCACGGGTTTCACCTGGCCCCCAACCCGGCCACCGACCTCGCCGCATGGTTCATCTGCCTCGGATGTCTCATCCTTCTGTGGCGCATCACGAATTCTCTCAGCGTTGACCTGCCTCTCCTTTTCACTCGCTACCTGCTCTTTCTCTTTGTTCTGTTTTTCGCGATAGAGCGCCTTGCCCGCAGCACAGTTCTCTGGCCGCAATGGCCTTGGCTTTCGCATGCACCACAGTCGATTCAGCTCTTCAGTTCCATTACGGTCGCCGCAGTTGCTGTAGTCGTCTTGCCGCACATGCGAAGCGTGAAGGAAGGCTCAGCCATCACGCGCAAAGAGCATGAAAGGTTCCTCGCGTCTGCGGAGAGCACTCTGGATGACTTCTACATCTTCGATGGCGTCCCCGATGCCTCAGGCAAAATTGTCGATTTCCGCTTCAGCTACATAAACCCGAATGCGGAACGCCGCCTGAATGTCAAACGCGAGAGCCTCATAGGAAAGATCCTCACCGAGGTTCGCCCCTTCATGATCTCCTCCGGACTCATCGAAAATTACCGGGAAGTCGTCCGCACCGGTGTACCGTTCACCTGCGAAGTCTTCCTCGACGACGAAATGATCAAGGCCACCTGGCTCAACGTTCAGGTGGTCAAGCTTGGCGACGGAATCGCAATCACAAGCCGCGATATAACCGAGAGCAAGCGCCTCACCGACTATGTCTACAATCTTGCCCATTACGACCAACTCACCGGCCTGCCCAACCGCACCTTGTTTCACGACCGCCTGCAGCAGGCCATCCTCCGCGCTCAGCGTCATCACCAGAAGATTGCTGTCCTCGTGCTCGATATCGACCACTTCAAACGCATCAACGACTCTCTTGGTCACGCAGATGGCGATGCGCTTCTGAGAGCTGTAGCCGACAGGCTTCTTTCAGTCGTCCGCGAGACAGACACCGTTGCCCGCATGGGGGGCGATGAGTTCGTGATTGTCCTGCCGGACTTCAAGAGCATGGAAGACGTTGAGCGCTGCGGTACGCTGATCGTTGAGAGCGCTGCACGGCCCATCACCATCGGGAATCGCGTGATCCATATCACCGTCAGCATCGGCGTCTGTATTTATCCCGACTATGGTCTCGAGGCCGATCAGCTGCTCAAAAACGCTGACGCTGCCATGTATGTCGTCAAAAATTCAGGCCGCGACGGCCTGCATATTTTCACAAACCGCATGATTGAGGAAGATAGGAACGGCTCAAACTTGAGAATGATAAGTATCGAAAATAATCGCGGCTCCATTACGTAGCTAATCACCCCCATTCCCTGTCAGGCTTATGCGTTGGGGATACCGGGGGGGAGCAACCCATCTACAACGAGAGCGTCTGGTTAACTGCGCGTCCATTCAAGAATGTTCAACATTCGATCTAGAACGTATTCGGCGGTTTTCCGTGCGTCCATGGAACCGCCCTTGCTCTGGATATCCCGAACGACGATCTCAGTACCAGATGCGGCAGCGAAATTCAGGTAATAGATGCCGCCGTTCAACACACTGCAACGGATACGGTCACCATCCAGAATCAGATCGGTTCGTGTAGATAACGGCGGTATGCTGTCATCGTTCAAAGAGACCCGCACGATCTCTTCGCCGAACGGATTGATCGCACCTGTGACATCGATTTCGCGCAGAGCGGTCGCAGTGAACTCGAGCTCCTTAAGCAGCTGTTTCCAAAATTTAATTCTTTGGGGTACAGCAATCGAGCCAGGTTTTGGGCGTGGATTCCCGCTCTCCGCGGAAGACAATTCCGAGCGTCTCTTTAGCTCTTTCCGTTTCTGTATGAATTCCGGCAGCAGTTTCTCGCTGTCCACGATGACATCTCGCACACTTTATGACCGGAGACGGTCAGCCGGGGGATGGTGCCGTTCCTCCGAGCAGTACAAAGCCGTCGCAGCCGAAAGTCAACACATTTGCGAACTCCCGGGCATTTCTTAGTCAGGCGATTGTGATAAAACTTCAGCGCAGTGATTTCACAGGAGGTACCTCGGATGAAGATCAGCGCACGCAATGTACTTGCCGGTAAGGTTAAGAACGTCACCAAAGGAGCGGTGAATGCCGAGGTTGTGCTCGCTCTTAAGGCTGGCGATACGGTGGTTGCCATCATCACGAACCACAGCGTTGATTCCCTGGGTCTACGAGAGAACAGCCCTGCCTACGCAATCATCAAGGCTTCAGAAGTCATGATCGGGAAAGGTGTGGAGAGTGCGAAATTGAGTGCCCGCAATGTCCTTGCGGGCGAGGTGACCAGGCTGGAGCAAGGGGCCGTAAACAGCGAGGTAGAAATCAGATTGGTCGGTGGAACAGCAGTGGTTGCCTCCATCACGAAGGCGAGTGTCAGGGCGCTCAATCTGCAGCAAGGAGATAAGGTCAGTGCGATCATAAAGGCGTCGCATGTGTTGGTGGGTGTTTAGCGCATTACTTCTGCTTTGCTCGCATGCTCTTAAAATGAGCTCTTACATAAGGCAGGTTCAGGTAAACACACCACCACAAACCGACAGCAATCCAAATCGGTACGATGAGGATCGAGAAGTACTCATCAGCACTTTGTCGGTCCGGATGAAACCAGTCGTAGATAATGGTTCCGCTGAACAACAGAAGAAGTAGGCCGAACCCTACGGCAATATAAGCTGCCCAACGTTGAGCGTCACGTAGACCGGCAGCAGCGCGGAAGCAAAGATAGGTAAGGGCGGAAGTAGTGCCGATGATGATGACCAGCGAAAGAAACCAATTCGGCCTATCCAAAGTCGGAGGATAGCCATGCAAGTGGCGAACAGCAGAAATACTAAGAATAAAACCGAAAAAGAGAACATAAATCCCGAGGAGACATCCTAGGGCAACAAGTAAACCAGCGCTGATTCGTAGTCCTAGAAGGTCTTTCTGATTGTTCTTCGTGATCGAGACGTTCATGTCCAAGAACATGATCTAATTATCACTTGCCGGTATGTCGGCAATCTAGAAAGTACCTCGCCACCCAACCCCAACCAAACCCTGCTATACTTAAGCGTTGGGATTTATGCGTGCCCGCGCCTGTCGCTGCCGCCCATAGGAATACATCCCTCACCAACAACCAGGATTTGAAAGGAAGATTTACCTGTGCTGATGATTCGTTTGGCGCGTTTTGGCGCCCGCAAGCAGCCTCACTACCGTGTCGTTGTCATTGAGAAGGATCGCGCCCGCAACGGCCGCTCGGTCGAGGTGGTAGGCACCTACAACCCCCGCACCAACCCCGCCACCGTCGACATCAAGCGCGAGCGCGTCGACTACTGGACCGGCAAAGGCGCACAGCTTTCAGTCACCGTAGCCAAGCTGCTCAAAACGCCGGCGGCTCCGGCAGCTTAAGTCGTTTTTTCCGCCCGGAATACTCGTCCGGGCGGCTCAGTCTTTCGGTCCTCCCCATAGGCGAGTTATCTCCTTCTAGTTCCGGAAGTAACACGAAAACAGGGCACCAGAAAGCACTGTCATCCCCCCTCGGCTTGCTGTTAGTATTGGCCAACCCGAGAGACAGAAAGCGTGTACTCGATGGGGGGTTGAATGACGCACGAACAGATGCCGGACAATATGCAGGAACTTGTCACCGAGATAGCGAAGGCTCTGGTGGATGACCCAAATGCGGTAAACGTTGAAGCCGTTGAGCGAGAAGAAAGCACAGTTTTGAGGCTACGCGTCGCCCCCGGGGACGTCGGGAAAGTCATTGGGAAACAGGGCCGTACAGCACGATCCATGCGTACGATTCTCGGTGCAGTGAGCATGAAGCACCATCATCGGTATACCCTTGATATCCTCGAAGAGCACCTGGAAAAACAGGCGCACGGCGAATAATCTCTCGAGCCACTGCGCTTTCGTTTCCTGAAAGACGGGATCGCCCGTGCGCACTCCGCGCACAAACGTATCGATCATTTGCGCCATAATCGACGATAAGGTAACCATTTAGTGGTTACCCTTTTTCAGGTTTAGAGGTATCGAAAGGACACCCCGGTACAGTCCTGTCTTCCCCCGCTACAATCTCCTTCATGACCAACTCTGAGCCATGGGTGCTCATCGCCCATCTTGTCCGTCCCCAGGGCCGCGAGGGCGAAATCATCGCCGACATCCTCACCGACTTCCCCGAGCGCTTCGCCGAGCGCCGCCATCTGGTCCTGCTTTCGCCGGACGATAAATCGCGCCCCATCGAACTCGAAGACCACTGGCTGCATAAGGGCCGCGTCGTCCTCAAATTTGCCGGAATCGACTCGATCTCCGACACCGAAGCCCTGCGCGGACTCGACGTCGCCATCCCCCGTGATCAGCGCGTCCCGCTCGAAGACGACTCCGTCTACATCGACGACCTCATCGGATGCCACATCATCGACATCGGCCCCGCCAACGCGGGAGACATCGGCCCCATCGTCAGCGTCGACCGCGAAATCACCAGCACCCCGCTGCTCATCGTCCACACGGCAGGAAAAAAAGAAGAGATTCTCATCCCCTTCGCCAAGGCCTATCTGAAGAAAGTTGATGTAAACGAAAAGCGCATGGAAATGTCCCTCCCTGAAGGCCTGCTCACGATCAATGCTTCTGGCGGCAATGAAGAAGAGCCTGCTGATTAGCAGTTCTCTGTGCCCTCTGTGTACTCTGGGGTGAGTGATCTTCCTCGCGCAAACTCGCGGCTTTTGCGGTTAAGGACAATGCAGTTCGACATCATCACCATCTTCCCCGACTTCTTCTCGAGCATTCTCGCCCACGGAGTGCTCAAGCGGGCCCTCGCCTCTAATCTTCTGACCGTCCAGACCCACAACCTGCGCGACTTCGCCCATGACCGTCACCGCACCGTCGACGACCGCCCCTTCGGCGGAGGCGAAGGCATGGTCCTCAAACCCGAACCATTAGCCGAAGCCATCGAATCCCTGAACATCGCTCCGAAATGCGACCGCAACTCGGCAAAAGAAACAGTAATCCTGCTCTCAGCCCAGGGCGCGAGATTCAACCAGTCCACCGCCCGCGAACTCGCCACTCTCGACCGCGTAGCCCTCATCTGCGGACGCTACGAGGGAGTCGATGAGCGCGTAAACGAGCTCTTCTGCGACCGCGAGCTTTCGATCGGCGACTACGTCCTCTCCGGCGGAGAGCTCGCTGCCGCCGTCATCCTCGACGCCACCATGCGCCTCATCCCGGGCGTCCTCGGTAACGAGGCATCGAGCGCTTACGAAAGCTTCGGCCAACCCGACAACACCTTTCGCGGAAAACGAAGACGGCCCACCCCGCTCCACCTACGGAGCCGGTGGCTTATTGGACTACCCCCACTACACCCGCCCAGCCGAATTCCGCGGCCTCGCGATCCCCGAAGTCCTGAGCGGCGGCAACCACGACCAGATCCGCCGCTGGCGGCGCGAAAAAGCGCTCGAAAAAACGCTCCAAAACCGCCCGGATTTGCTGAAAAACGCTGATTTAACGAAGGAAGATCGCGTATTTCTCACGGCTCTGGAGCAGCAAAACCCCTGATTTTCATGTAAACTAAAAGTTCTGAATTCATAAGCAGGAAAGAACAATGTCTATTCATCCAGTCATGCAGCGCCTTGCCGAAAAGTTGAACCGCACGGACCTGCCTGCCTTCGTCGCCGGCGACACAGTGCGCGTGCAAGTCAAGATCAAAGAAGGCGATAAAGAGCGCCTCCAGGCATTTGAAGGCATCGTGATTGCCCGCAAAAACGGTCCGCAGGGCAGCTTCACCGTTCGCAAGATGAGCTTCGGCCAGGGCGTCGAGCGCATCTTCCCCTTCAACTCCAAGGTCATCGACAAGATCGAGAAAGTCCGCAGCGCCAAGGTGCGCCGCGCCAAGCTCTTCTACCTCCGCGGACTCCGCGGCAAAGCCGCCCGCCTCAAGGAAGTCGAGCGCGCCTAAGCCCTCCTGCATCTACAACAACGCCCCGGCCGAAACCGGGGCGTTGTTATGTCTGGTAGACACTCAGCACCATCTTTAGCAATCTAATCAGCCAGATACTTAGTAAATAATTTGTAATAGATAGGGCCATACTCAGCAGTGAAGTCTTCCGTTGCTGCAACGGAATGGAGATCCCGCCCCTGATAACGAAGTAATGGCGGCTTCTGTTGCTTTGGACGTTTCCCGCGTCTTACAGGCACTTTCAAGAGCCAATTGTGGCTACATTTATTTCGCAACGTATTAACTCAGTAAGCCTCTCTTTAGTTCTTGCATTTAGCAGTCCAAGTGCCATCGCAAAATTGAGCTTTGTATCGAAGCCGATACTTCCCGCTCCGGAAAGCATCTTAGCTAATGCCCGCCCTGCATTGCTGCGCATCCGAATCCGTTTGCTCTCTGGCTTTACATCTAAAATGCAGCAAGTGATAAGTGAATTGAGAATATCTTCGATTGCTGTATGCATTTGCAAAACTACTGACCGTACCATGTCATCCCGCTTGCGTTCGAGCATACCGGCATATAGAGATCGATCTTCATTCTCACTACTTCTATAGAAAAACTTATCAATCTGCGAGATCTCGCGCGTCAAGCGAGAAATCTTGATTTCTATAGATTTTGGCTTGTTCTGGACCACATCAACTGACTCCTTTCTTAGCAGCTCAACAGTTAACTCTGCTGCTGGTAATGACACTCATTATGTGCCCAGTTTTCCACCGTCATCCACCACTCCTCCGGCGCTAAACTTTACCTAATGCCCTGTGCACCAAAATTCACTCTGGAATCCGAAGAAATCCCAGAGGAAGAAACCCTCTCCGCCGCCACCCGAAAGATGCGCATGCTGCGCTCCCTCGTCTGCGGCAACAAATACGAAAAGACCGCGCGCGCCCAAGGCTTCACCATCATCGCCGGAGTGGATGAGGTAGGCCGAGGCTCGCTCTTCGGCTGTGTCGTAGCCGCCGCCGTCATTCTGCCTGAGAACACCCGCATCCGCGGCCTGCGCGATTCCAAGCAGCTCCCGCGTGAAGACCGCGAGCGACTCGCCAAGATCGTCGAGCAGAAGGCCATCGCTATCGCCGTCGAAGAAGTCGATGCCGCAACCATCGACCGCATCAACATCTACCAGGCGTCGAAGCTTGCGATGACGAACGCCGTCCTCAAGCTCATGCCCGCGCCTGACCACCTACTCATCGACGCGCTCCGCCTCGAGCACCCCTGCACGCAAACCAGCATCATCTACGGCGACTCGCTGTCGATCTCTATCGCCGCCGCATCCGTCATCGCCAAGGTTTACCGCGACCAGCGCATGTGCGAACTCCACGAGCAATACCCCGAATACGGATTGGCCTCGCACAAGGGGTACAGCACACCAACGCATCTCGCCGCGCTCGACAAATATGGTCCTACACCGCTGCACCGAAAGAGCTTCCGCCCCGTTGCGCAAACGTCGCTCCCATGGGACATGCCGCCCCAAGCCGAAATCATCGACGTGCCTGCCGACGTCCTCTCTGCATAGCGCTGCCCATTCGCTACACTGGAAATAAGCATCTTCTCAGGAGCTATCCATTTGTCCTATCGTATGATGTGCCTTACCGCGCATCCCGACGACGAAAGCGGAGCATTCGGCGGCGCGCTGCTCATGGCGCATGACAAAGGCGTCGAAACCACCGTCATCTGCCTCACTGAAGGCGCGGCGGGAAGCTTCCGCGGTACAGCGACCAGCAACGAAGAACTAGCGCAGTTGCGGCGCGATGAATTCAACGCCGCAGCCCGGCTCCTCAACCTTACCCACGCCGAAGTCCTCAACTATCCCGACGGCAAACTAGACCAACAAAACTTCAACGAACTCACATCCGTGCTGGTTGAAAAAATCCGCAAGTATCGCCCGCAGGTCGTGCTCACCTTCGGCGGAGACGGCGGCGTCAACCTGCATCGCGACCACACCATCGCCTCGGTTGCCGCAACCGCGGCTTTCCACTGGGCCGGACGCGCAAAGTTTTTCCCTGAAACAGGCACGCCCTACGCGCCGCAGAAGCTCTACTACGCCAGCACTCCCTGGGTCTCCGTTTACAACTCAAACGAAGGCGCAGACGCGGCCCGCGTTCCCTATTCCCTCATACTCGAGCTGGGCCAATGGAAAGAGCGCAAAATCGAAGCCTTCAAGATGCACACCACGCAGCACGGTGTGCTTGAGCGCGTCCGCGACTTCATCGACAAGCACATGAACGACGAGCGCTACCTGCTGGCAGCCGCTCGCAACCAGCGCCCACTCACCGAAGACGAAGCGCTCTTCGCCAACGTCCTCGAAGACTGATCACTTCTTCGCCTGCTCCGGAGAATGAATGAATACGTCCACCTGCTGCCCCACATACACAGGAAACTGCGGCGGCTCAAAGCGAAATTCGAGCTGCAGCACGCGAACATCTACGCGCTCTGAATTCGAGCCAGTAAGATTTTCCTTGGGCACCATGTAAGGCACAATGCGCACAAACTGCATCGGAAACTGCCGCGTCGAATCACCCTTCAGCATCGCGGTCGCGGTCGAGCCGGGCAGCACATGTGACGCATTGATCTCGTCCACATCCACGCGCACCATCAGCGAATCAGTGTCGCCAAAGAGCACCGGTGATGTTCCCGAAGTGCTCGAAAGGTATTCGCCTACGCGGTTGTTCACCTGCAGAATTTTTCCGTCTGCCGGGGCGCGCACCGTCATCTTATCCAGCAGCACCTGCTGCTGATCGCGCGTCGCAATCATCGTCTGCAGGTTCGCCTGCTGCTCCGAGAGCGAAGCCTCCGCATTGTGCAACTGCGCTTCAGCCTGCTTGGTTTGCGCCTGCGCCTGCTTCCAGCGCGCATCATCTGCGTCGCGCGTCTTCGCGCTCGTCATATTCGCCTGGTCGGAAACGATGCCGTCCTTGTGCAGGCCTTCATTGCGATCGGCGATCTGCGCCGCGTCGTCATACGTGGCCTTCGCTGTGTCTACAGCAGATTTGGCGCTGTTCACGTTCGCCTGCTGCGTCAGAATATCGGCCTGCGCTGTCTGTACTGTTGCGCGCGCCTTGGCGACATTCGCATCCGCCTGCTCCACCATCGTGCGCTGCTCGCGGTCGTCGATCGTATAGAGCTTGTCTCCGCGATGAACAGCATCATTCTCCTTTACGTACAACGCACTCAACTGGCCCGACACTGGAGGCGCAAGATTGTAGTTGCGGTCTGAAGCCTCGACGATTCCGGTTGCGGCAATCGAGTTCTCATATGGGGCAGTCGGCGGCGCGGCCAGCGGTTTCTCATGCGGCACTCGCCGCGCCGAAACCGTCACCCACACTGCAATCAGAACCACTCCCAGCAGCGGAAGGATAATACTCAGCCGCTTCGTCATTGGACTTTCTCCTTACTGCCATCCGAGCCGTGACCCGGCGCAAATTCGTTCTCGTGAATCGATAGAATCCGCCCATCCAGCATCTCTGCAATGCGATCACCGTACGGAAAAATACGGCTGTCATGCGTCACTACTACAATTGCCCGATCTCCGGTGAGCGCCGTCGAGCGAAACATTTCGAGAATCATCTTTCCCGTATCTCCGTCGAGCGCTGCCGTCGGCTCGTCGCACACAATCAGCCGCGGCTCTGTAATCAATGCCCGCGCAATCGCTACCCGCTGTTGCTGCCCGCCCGAGAGCTGCGAAGGCAGAAACTCCGCGCGATCCGCCATGCCGACCCTGTCCAGATACACTCGAGCTTTTTCGACGGCCTCATCAAAATCCACACGATGAATCAGCAGCGGAATTGCCACATTTTCCGCGGCCGTCAGCGTGGGCAGCAGGTTGTACTGCTGAAAGATAAAGCCAACATTGTCACGTCGGAAGGCCGTCTTCTCCTGCTGATCGAGCTGATCGATGCGCGTCCCGAAGACATCAACTTCACCTGACGTCGCATCCAGAATGCCAGCCAGCACGCTCAGCAGCGTCGTCTTGCCGCAGCCCGAAGGCCCTACCAGCAGCAACAACTCGCCGGTATGCACGTTGAAGTCGACATTATCCAGCGCATGCACCTCCGTAGTGCCCACGCCGAACAACTTAGTCACACCTCGCAGGCAGGCCGCATGCATGCCGTTCGCTGTCTCGCATTCATTAGCCACGGAACACCACCGCCGGTTCAAGCTTCACTACTTTGCGAATGCTGATCAGCGCCGAAAGCAGACAAATGGCAATCACCGCAACAAAGCTGATCACCACCATCGGCCACGGCGTCGCAAACGCAATCTTGCTGTCCTGGCCGCCCGCAATCAGTCCGAAGATGCCGCCGAGTCCCGCACCTGCGCCGTATCCCACAAGCCCCACCAGCAGCGCCTGCAGCAGAATCATCTTCGTCAGCGTTGCGCCGCTTGTGCCCATCGCCTTCAGAGCGCCAAAGTAGCGCTCGTTCTGCAACGCGAATTGATAAAAGGTCTGCCCCACGATAGACATGCCCACCAGAAACACCATCAGCAGCGAAATCCCGATGCTGATCGGGATCCCTGTGTTCTCGAGGTAGTAGTCCATTGTCAGCCAGCGAAACTCCTGCTCGGAATACGCGGCCAGGCCCGTCGCCTCGCGAATGCGTCGCGTTACCTCACTCACCGGCAGACCATCCGCTGGAGCAGCCAGCACAAAGTTCAACTGCTTCCGCTGCTGCGGCGCATACTGAAGCGCGCGGTCATACGACGCATACACAAACGGGTAAGAGAAAAAATCGCGCGGGACATCGGCGATCCCCACCACGCGCGCCTGGTTGTCATTCATCTCAAAGACCTGCCCCGGCTTGGGATTGTTCAGCTTCTCCGACTCCGCTCGGCCGATGATCACCGCCTGGTCCTGCGTCAGCAGCCGTCCGTTGCCCGAGATCATCTTCGGCCGACCGAAGAAGGTGTCGTTATCCAGCCCGTAGAGGCGCACCGTCTGAAAATTCCCGTCCGACATATGCGCCGACACAAGTTGCAGCAGCAGTGGCACCGCCCATTTCACGCCGGGAACGCTGCGGACTCTTTGAAGGTCGGTATCGAGCAGTGGCTTGCTCTCGTCCACGCTACGCAACTGCGGATCGCTCACCCAGATCGGAGCTCCGACCACTTCCACAGGCCGAGCTGTTCGCAGAATCAGCCCGCAAAAGATCGACCCCTGCTGTAGAAACAGAAAAGAGACGACAATCAGACTGCTCACCAGCGTGAAGTATTTGCTGCGGTCGCCCACCAGCATCTTGATCGCAATCTTCCACATCGCTAGCTCGCTCCTTTCTCGCGCTCCAGCCCGCGCAACCCGAGTGCGGTCAAATGCGCAATGTGTTTTGAAACCATCTCGATGTACTCCGGGCTGTGCGAATCAACACCCGCAAGCACGCGGTACGACAGACGCGCTTTATAGACATGCAGACACTGCCCGATAATCCCGGAAATCGTCGTAAACACCGTCATCTGCGGAAGCCCCGGCGCCAGCATCAGAATTACCTGCTGCAGAATGCTTCCCACCGGCTGAAAGAACTCCCGGATCACTGGCTCAAATCGCGGCTTCCCTTCCGACTGCTCCCGCATCACCAGATGACTATGCCGCGCCGCAGGCGACACAAGAACCTCAAGAAAATCCTGAATACATCCGCGAAGAGCCTCTTCCGCCGCTTTGCGGCTCCTGTTGCGCTTCGCCGCATCCAGATGCGCCTGCATTCGCGCCTGCATCTCGCCGCATGGAGCCAGGCACGCCCGTAGAGCCTCCTGATAGAGCGCGTCCTTGCTGCCGAAGTGGTAGCTCACCGCCGCCACGTTCACGCCAGCTTCGGTCGCCAAATCGCGCACACTCGTCCCCTCGTAGCCCTTTTCCGCAAACAGCGCAATCGCCGCGTCAATCAGTCGTCCCCGCGCATCCTCCTGCTCCGGCGCGCGGACTGCTTTCACCCGCTTTGTGATCCCAACTCTTTTCTTAGCAACCATGATCTTCTTATTTAAACGACTGTTTCAAACAACTGTTTGAAATGTACTCGCATCGACACCTCTGTGCAACCTGAAACCACTGTGCAAGCGTCAAATTTTTGTCAGGGATTCAGTCCCCAAAAAAAGAAATGCGCGGATTTTCATCCGCGCACTCTTGAGGGGCCTTGGGGAGGGAACTTAACAGCAGGTACAGTCTTCCTGCCCGCAATACGAACAGCAGGAGCAGGACCCGCCGGCAATCGAAGGAATTACCAGCACTTCATCGCCGTCTTTGAAGGCGTACTTCTCATTGCCGAGAAAGCGAATATCTTCTTCGTTGACATAAAAGTTGATAAAGCGCCGCACATTGCCGGTCTCGTCCCGCAGGTGCGCCTTCAACGCCGGGAACGTGACCTCAATCTCATCAATGAGCTGCGGCAGATTCGACGCGCTCGACTGCAACTCCTTCGCGCCATTCGTGTGTTTCTGAAACGCATTCGGCAACAAAACTCTAACGGACATCTACGCCTCCCGATACCAGATCGTTCAATTCCTTGATTTCGTTGATGTAATTCTCAAAATCCGTCAGCCGTGGACGAATCGCCTGCTCCGTCTCATACGCGCCGGCCAGAACATCGGTCGTCTTCAACCCGTTGCCCGTGATGCAGGTCACCGTCAGCTCATCCGGCTTGATGCGCCCATGCGCATACAGCCTGGCTGTAACGGCAGTAGTTACGCCACCAGCGGTTTCGGTGAAGATACCTTCCGTCTCCGCCAGTTCCTGGATACCGGCGACAATCTCCACATCCGAGACGTCTTCGGCCCAGCCGCCGCTCTCGCGAATCGCCTTCGCCGCATAAATCCCGTCCGCCGGATTCCCAATCGCCAGTGAGCGCGCAATCGTCGAGGGCTTTTGCGGTTCGATGTGATCCGCACCCGTCTTCACCGCCTTCGCAATCGGCGAGCAGCCGGTAGCCTGCGCGCCAAAGAAGCGAACATCCTTCGCCTCCACCAGACCCAGCGCAATCAATTCCTTGAAGGCCTTGCGAATCTTCGTAATCAGCGATCCCCCAGCCATCGGCACCACCACGTTGTCCGGGAGCCGCCAGCCAAGCTGCTCGGCAATTTCAAAGCCCACTGTCTTCGAGCCTTCCGCATAGTAGGGGCGCAGGTTCACATTCACAAATCCCCAGTTGAAGCGGTCCGCAATCTGCGACGAGAGGCGGTTGACGTGGTCGTAGTTGCCATCGATGCGAATCAGATTCGCACCGTAAACTTGAGTGTTGAGAATCTTCGCCGCTTCGAGGTCCGCCGGAACCAGGATGTAGGTCTTCAGACCGAGGCGCGCTGCCTGAGCCGCCACCGAGTTCGCCAGGTTGCCCGTCGACGAGCAGCCGACCGTATCGAAACCGAAGCGCTGGGCGTTTGCGAGGGCCACGGCCACCACGCGATCCTTAAAGCTCAGCGTGGGCATGCACACGGCGTCATTCTTAATGTAGAGATTCGTCGCGCCAATCCGCTCAGCCAGCCGGGGAGCCTTCACCAGCGGCGTCCATCCCGCAGGCGTTTGCGGAACGTAATCTTCGGGGACCGGCAGCAGCGCCTGGTAGCGCCACATATTGGTAGGACCCTGCGCAATCGACGCGCGCGTCACCGTCTTTTTGGCGGCGTCCAGATCAACAACAACTTCCAGCGGCGAGAAACACTCGTCACAAATCGAGAGCGGCTGATTCTCATACCGCTTCCCGCATTCCCGACAACACAACTCGTAAGATAAAGCCATTCTGCCCTCGCATCCGAGAGCGGCTTCATGGACCCGTCGACTAAAACGGGTGCAAAAATGCACGGGCACTGCGTGACGACTACTCTATTGGTACAGCCTTACTGCTAACACCTGGGATTTAGCGAGATGCGATACAGCTTGCACCCCGAATCTCATGTTCCCCACCACTTAAGGTGAGCGAGAGTTGACACCGATGTCTCAAATTGCTTGAGCCGGTTGTCGTGGCGTCACAGGGCCCGTCCCTCAGCCACTCTGCATGAAATTCAGGCTCGCTCACAAGGAGCAAACTTGAATGTTTAGTTTGTATCACAGAGGCTTGTGGCAATGCAAGTGGTGAGCCTTAGAAAACAGAGTGATTCTGATCAATGCGAACTGTGCGGATCAGGAGCATCCAGCATTTGGTCTTTGAACCAGTTCTCCAGTTCTTGAGAAGTACTCATGCTTTGAAATGCCGAAGAATTCGTGAGGGAGTAAAGACATAATAGGCAGAGTTTGGCCAGCAACTTCAATTCACTTTCCGCGACTTCTGTACTGCCAGTGTGAACTATCAGTGACCGTAGAGCATACAAACTTGTTACTTCGTCAACTAAGCTCCGCTTCCGTTCTAAACTTTGCCCGATGAGGTGTGCAGCTCGGGCGGCAAGCTGGAATGTGAGTTCAGATTTCGTGCTCTTTCCTAATACGACACTCTCTAACGCGATTGCATAAAGCAGAAAACTCAGTTCGCGCTTTTGTTCCACCGCTCCTGCCCCTGCCATTGCGTATCCAGAAAGTAATCGATCGCCAAATTCGGTACGATGACTCAAGTATTTGCTGATCCGTTCACCTCCAAGTTTGGCCAGAGTCTTCTCTGCGTAAGCTCGCTCTAAGGCAAATACAAGATTTTTAGCCGTACTGGACAATTTTGCTTCTAACTTTTCCTCGATTTCGTTCGATGGTGTCGCTCTTATATAGCAATACTCGCGAAGTTTCGGAATGTTATGTGAGAGTTGATATTGCGATGGCATCGAATCTACACAAATCGCGTTCAAGACCGCCAGGTGTTCTTCCAGAATTCTGGTAGCACGATTTACAGCGGCCTCTTGGTCTGCCGCCTCGATTTCAAGACGAGCAACAATTTCCGGCGGAGGGTAGAGGCTTTGAAAATGATCTTGAACGGAGGCGGGAGCAACATGAAATTGAGCTTTGCCAAAGCAAAAGCCAGACCAATCTGCTCGGATTCCATAAACTGAGAGATCGACTGCCCATAGTTGCGGTATCTGCTTAAAGTGACTCTGAATGAGAGCTAACTGTTCCCTAGTAACCTGGGAACGAAGTTGGGGCGAGGCAGCGAGTATTGGTAGCAGATGTTTTGTGAGCACATCGTCGACTGAAGACTTGCTCCACGTTTCATTCTCTGTAGCAATCTGACCTATCTCTTCGAGGGCATCCATGTACATTTTGGCACTATCCCCCCTTAAGACCAGGCCTCCTCGGATTAAGAGAGGGCCAGTGATCATTACAGGCTCTTCAGAAAGAGGTAGGTCGTCTGGTGCTTGATCGTCAGGAGTAATACCATTAACGAGATTCTGAAAGACTTGTTTAATCCGATTTGTATTCATGGAGTTCGACCCCTTTGAAACCTGAGGATTTTTCTTCTTCATCCCGTCACCTCCTTCATCCGCCGTTTTTGGGGGCTATTTACCTGACGGAATAAGATATGCGCCAGGAATTTTGCCGTCCAGCGTTGCGAGGACTGCTTCATTTCTGCGGGCGAGTTGCGTCAGATGGCCATCCGTCGTCTGTTTTGCAGTTGTAACCCATTCCGGCAGGTAAGAGACGTCCTGATCATCAGGAATGAAGATAAACTGCAGGATCCTGCTCTTCTTCAAACGCAACAGCAATGTGCGGGCATCCGCAAGCGAGAGCCCGTAGGCTGAAGCCTGCGCGAGCACTCTGATAAAGCCCAATTCAGTAATCGAGCAGGTTGCCATCGGCGGAAACTGCTCTGCACGCACCCACGAAGCCATGCGGTGATGAAATTCGTGGTTCTTGAGTCCCAGCGCTACCAGTGCGTTCACGTCGAGCAGATATCTCATGGAAAGCTTGCCAGAATTTCCTCAACTTCCCTGCTTGTCAATGCTGGAGCGTCCGCGCCTGCGTCCAGAACCGGCAGTCCCGTCAGCGGGTCTTTCGTGATTCTTGCCCGCCCCGCGCGCTTCTTTCCAGGGGCCAGCACGATTCTGCCATTTTCAATGGTGGCATCCAGCTGGTCCCCGGTGCGGATGCCCAGTTTGCGGCGAATCGGACCGGGAAGAACCACCTGACCCTTTGTAGAAACTCTAGTCTGCATAGTAAGACGATCTTACCCTGACTCGAAAAGCCACTACAACCTCGTTTCCCCGACATCACAGACCTCCGTTTGTTCCCGAACCTGAGCTACGCTGCTCCAACAACCGCAATATCTCCTGCTGTTGCGCTTTCGCTTCGGGTGAGCCGGTGCCACCTCGGCCCGTGTTCTGGACCGCGAGAAGCATTGGCGTGGAGCCGTTTTTGTTCTTGCGGGCAGGATCGGCGCCGTGGTCGAGAAGCGTCCGTACCGCCGTCGCGCAGCGCGTTCGCACAGCCCGGTGCAATGGCGCTACTCCACTTTTATTCGCAGCATTGGGATCGGCCCCCGCTTGGACGAGGCAGACAATGGTGACCGCCTGTGCAGGCGGGTTCCATGTGGGCGAACCGGGCGAGCCAACCGCAGCGGCGTGCACGGGCGCGTCGCCCATGCGATTCTTCGCGTGCACGCTCGCACCGGCCGCGATGAGCGTTCGCACGATCTCCGCCTGGTACGCCGCTGCGGCTATGTGTAGCGCTGTATCGCCCGCGTAGATGTATCGCCCAAGCTGGTCGAGAAAGTATGGCTTCTCGCTCTGCCGAGTCGCTCCCTCCTGAAAACATGCGCTTGCCAGAGACGGAGTCGCCGCAAGCAGCCGCGAAACGCCGGCGGCATCGCCTGCGAGGATGGCGGTCACCAAATCCCAGAGAGCAAGGTCAGACTTTACCTTCACGGACATGTCGCCCTCTCGTGAGATACGCCAGGGCAAGATAAGCGGTTGAGGCCCCGGTATATTTTAGCTAAATTCCTCTTTTTATTGGCGGTTAGGGGTTGAATCGCTGCGCTTTGCGGTCTGATTGGACTCCACATCATCTCCTTGAACTGCAGGCGGAAGATTGTTAGAGTATCCGCTTTTTTTACCTCCCGTGTGCCTCCTGGGGCCCCCCCGGTATGTTTTGTTAAATTCGTCTGCGGGCTTGGGTTAGGGGCATATTCGACAGTGCCGCCTAGCGTACATCATTCAGATACTTTCTCCCGCTGGTCGTCAGAATGACGGCGCTCTAAGGTTGTGGTTTTTGCTCCTAAAAGACGAAAGCCCGCCGGATTGGCGGGCTTTCGTCTCTCTATATCCGGTGTAGCAATTTTGGCGAAAATAGAAGGTCAAATTGGGGCAGGCATTTTCCTCTTTGGAATGTGTGGGTTAGCGAATTTATTTTGGATCATCCCCTTGACAGAGGAAGGAGCATGAAGGAAAACCCCGGGGCTAAAGCCCGTCTATCACGGACCATGACGCGGGGCTGAAGCCCCGCTCTTCTACCAGGTCCTGCTACGCAGGACGAGAACGACCAAGACCAAGACCGACCTACGTCAAAGGGATTGTCATTAATTTATTTCAGTTCAGGGGCTTGACAAGGTTTTTGGAACTGTCCCACTCAAGCCAAGGAAGGCTTGAATGGAGCACCTGTACACGTTGATTGCCTCTTGAACACGAGGAAAGAAATGGGAAAAAGCCCGGGACTGAAGCCCCCTTTTTTCAGGCCTGGACGCGGGGCTAAAGCCCCGCTCTTCTACCGAGTCCTGCTGCGCAGGACGAAGGTCCGCCGCAATGACCTCCATAGGAGGGTCAACATAAGGAGGGGTCAACATACACCAGTGGGGTCAACATAGAAATATATCGAGGAAGCTACCCACGCGGACTGGCGAACGACAGGCAATGACGCTAGTTTGATTAAGAAATATTCCCAACCGAGACAAGCATGCGAACGCAATATCACTTCCGGAGATCAGCGCGCGGCCTGTGCGCATGGAACGTTCATCGTCTGATTGAGCAGGCCAGCGGTCTGGTTCGCGAGCGGGTCCCGCTGTCGGCGATCCGTGAGCTTGATGAGCCGTATTGGGCAAACGAGCGGACGCAACAACTGACCTGCCGTGAGATCGTCGCACATGCGCGCCTGATGCTCGATTGCGACTTCATGCATCCGGTCATTCTCTCCTCGGACGGGCGCGTCATGGACGGGATGCACCGCGTCTGCAAAGCACTGCTCGAAGGTCGCAGCGACATTGAGGCGGTGCGCTTTGTCGATGATCCGGAGCCTGACTATATCGGGGTTCAGCCCGATAACCTGCCATACCCGGAGTGAAGTGGCACCGACCATCTAACCGTCATCCATTGAACGATCATCTGTACCGGCATCTGCACTATCATGCATTGCCCTGCAACGAACGGCGTTGCATGATGGGAACACATCATGAACGACGCTCCCAAACACCTGGAACCTCGCTGGCCGGCGATGATCGCTTTACTGGCAGTAGGCGGATTACGCCTTGCCCTGCCCGAATCCTTGTCTGCGGGCCCGGCGTGGCTGCTCATCATTGTTGTGGGAGTGCTGATGGTTCCCACGATCTGGGCGCGCTATCAGAAGATGGACATGCTGAACAAGATTCTGGGATATGTGCTGACCTCAATCGTTACGCTCGACATGGTCTGGTCGCTTTACCTGCTGATTGCGGCACTGCCCTCGCATAAGGAGGCGCCGCAGGACCTGCTGCGCTCGGCGGCGGCGCTTTGGCTCGCGAACATCCTTGTCTTCGCATCATGGTACTGGCGGCTCGACGCCGGAGGCCCGCGCGCCCGCGAGCTGCGCGGCGTCCACACAGACGGAGCCTTTCTGTTTCCGCAGATGACGCTGGACCAGCAGGCGAAACGCGAGATGGGTGAGCAATGCTGGAGTCCCGGCTTTGTCGACTATCTGTTCCTGGCCTTCAACACCAGCACGGCCTTCTCGCCGACGGATGTGCCGGTTCTCTCGCGCTGGGCCAAGCTCATGATGATGGTGCAGGCCTTCATCTCATTTACCACTGTGGCTCTACTGGCGGCGCGGGCCGTAAATATTCTCTGAGCAATCCTGCACCAGGAGTGAGACAATCGCTCCGCATCTAAGAAAGCCCCGCCCGCACTCTCCCTTGTCACAATTCAGGGGCTCCACGGAGAGAACCCGAATGAAATTGCGCCTTCGCTCGTTCGTCGTGCTGGCCATCAGCGCCTGCATCGCCATGCCGCCCGCCAACGCCTGGAACTCCATTGGGCACATGGCCGTCGCCTACGTCGCCTACCAACAGATGAGTCCTGAGCTGCGCACCCGCGCACTCGCTCTGCTACAGAAAAACCCCGACTACAACAAATGGGTGAGCTACGTTCCTGCCAGCGCATCTCCGGACGACCGCAGCCTCTATATCTTTATGATGGCCGCCACCTGGCCCGATGAGATCAAAGCGCAGGGCAGCGGCTACCAGCTCGACGGCGACATTCCGCCACGCACCGCCGAGGCAACAGCTAATGCCGCTACCGACAAGTACATGCACAAGTACTGGCACTTTGTGAACACGCCGTTCAGCACCGATGGAACGACACCTCTCCCGGCCATTCCCACTCCGGACGCGCAGACGCAGATCGCCGCCTTCCGCCAGGTGCTGGCCGATCCCAACGCCAGCGATGAGCTCAAATCTTATGACCTCGTCTGGATCATGCACCTTGTCGGCGACGCGCATCAGCCTCTGCACTGTGCCACGCGCATCACTGCCGGCGCTCGCAGGGGAGATGGCGGCGGCAACTCCGTCAAGCTCACCAACGATCCGGGAGACCTGCACGGCTATTGGGACAATCTACTTGGAGTTGGCGATACGAAGAACTATTCGGTCGCTGTCGCTGCGGCAAAGCAGCTGCCGGCGGCCGACTCGGCTGCGGCGGCCGATGCGAACGAAGCCGACTGGGTAAAGGAAAGCTTCCAGCTCGCGCAGACAGCGGTCTATGTCGCACCCATAGGCCCGGCACTCGGACCGTACACCGTAGACGCCGCCTATGCAGCGAAGGCGCACACCATCGCACAGCAGAGAGTTGCGCTGGCCGGAGCGCGCCTGGCTAATTTATTGCAGAATTTGAAGTAACGGAATCGAGATACTCTTCCCTGAAGGCGGACGAGTCCGCTGCGCGGACTTCGTTCGCACTCTGGCCGAAGATCGAGTCGTTTTACTTCTTCGCTGACTCTACGGGAGGCGCCTCAGGCTTGACTTCGGCAGGGGCGGTCGCTGGCTCGCTCTTTACCGGAACCGCTTCAGCTCCATACGGACGCTTTATTTGACGATCCTCTCGCGACCCGGTAGACGTATGGCGGTGCACATCGGATTTCTTGATCAGGCTCATAAAAGCTCCATTCATTGACGGTGCCCATTGGGTGGACTGTGCCCACTTATTCGGGAGTGAAAGTACGGCCCGTCTGGAGCGGATCGAATCTGGCTTGAGACGAGGAAGATTGCTGATCGAAGCGTCAGCTTTCTGCGAAACCGCAGGCCTCAGATCAGGTTACTTGCCCTGCGGACTGGTCCGAAGGAAAAACGGATAGAACACTGCATCGATAGACACTGCCGGTTTGCCCTTGGGCCGTGTTTCGGTTTCAGTCTCGGGGGCGTTCGCTTCGCGCGGGATAACGCCGGAGCTGCCGATCACTGGCTCTCGTCGAAAGGCAAGTATTCTCTTTCCCGTCTTGCTGACATGTTTCCTGGTGATACCCATAGACCCCTACTCATGCGGTTGAGTACCTGGAAAAGCAACTCGTCTGGAGCAGAGGGAGTGGCTGGAGGCGAGAAGAGGGAACTTCAATCTACATCTATGAGCATACGCTCAATCGAGCGTGCGTGCCACGCGCATGGTCAGAAGCCTCACCCTGAATACATTCCAACGGGTCTTCAAGAAAACAGCTATTGCGGCGCAACACAAATCATCCCCGACGCGTAGGCCCAGCCATTTTCTCCTCGACACGGAGTAGCTACTCCTCCGCTTTCTCCTTGATTCCATATGCCGACATAAGTCGCGAAACCAGAACCGCGAGAAACAGCACTCCCAGCAGCGCTTCAATAATCGTCAACAAGCGGGCCTCCTCCGTAACAGGAGTGATCCCCGGCGCACCCAGCGACGTCATCGTTCCGAAGCTGTAGTAGATCGAATCCAGTCGATTGAGAACCACGTGGCTATTGACTGTTGGATCGAGATAAAAGGCATGCGGTTGAAAATACGTAACCAGAAGGAAGATGCTGGTGAAGCTGTAGCCGACGAAAAGATAGATGCACAGCGCTCCAAAGATCGACTCCGAGTCGGCGCGCGCCTTCGAAAAAACGCTACGGAAGATTACGGCAACAATAAAGACATCGAACGCCAGCGCGATAAAGGAATTGACCACGGCAAGCGGGCTCTTGAGCTCAGCAAGGTAGACCGTGTGTTGAATGATCGACGGACCAGCCAATACGAGAGCTATTACCAGCAGCGACCGCCGCAGGCTGAGGGCGTAAACCGTTAGAAGAATCACCACGCAGAACAACGCGCGATACAAGTAGTAACGAAAATTGGTCCCTGCCGAATAGGGATAGGAGACCAGCACGCCAAAGAGAAAAATGAACAGCCACATGAACTTGGTCTGATACCAGGCGTGTTTGCCTTTGACGGCAACGCGAATCAGTGGAGCATCTTGTCTCATGGCTCAGCGGAATACGCGGCCATGCTAGCACGAGCTTCGCTGGCATCGCATCAGTTTTGGTGAGTGCGACGCATCAGCAGGAGTTCAGTGGTATTGGACGGCGTGCGTGTGAGCCGAGTTCAATAATTGGTCCCCGAAGCTCCGAAAGCCTCTTCGAGCAGCGTCAGAATCATTTGCGGCTCATGACTGGGAATCACATAGTCCGCACCAATGGGTGGTTCGTCATTCAGAGGTGACAACAGAACCACAGGCATCTTCGGAGTGATCGCCTTGATCTGGCGAATGACCTCTTGCGGAGACATGTCATCCACATAGCGATGCACTACCACCAGGTCTACGCTGGGAAAGCGGCGCAACAGGTTCAGACCGTACTTGCCGCTGTAGGCCGTAATCACATTGTGCTTGGCTGTCTCCAGCACCAGTTTCCGCGCAGAAAGCCCCTCGGGCTGCTCCACCTCAATCATCAACACAATCAGCTTCAAAACCGCACGCCTCCGCGGGCAACAACGAACGATGCCGAAAGCAACAGTGTGATGGGACGCTGAGAAATCGATTAAGGTTACCTACTGTTGCGAACTAGGCGTTCTGCGGGTTGACGCTTTTGAAGCCGTAGGTTTCATAGCGTGTGTTCATACATGCGCTGCTAGTAGACACGGTAGCGTATCCAATAGGTGCCATTGTCCCAATCGATGCGGTTGCCGTCTGCGCTGATTTTTCCCCCGATCGTGGTACCCGACCAGTTGGTAGACAGGCTTCGCTTGCCATTGAAGGTGCCAGTTGCCCGCTGCCCGGTTTCGTTCTGGAAGTTCAAACCATTGCGATGCTGCTGAATGGAGCATTGTTGCGAACGGTTCCCGTTCGGATACCAGATACCGTTGAGGTCTAATTTTTTATGGCCTCCGCCTCCACCACTGTTGTTGCATCGCGCCCAGAAGGTGCCATTCGACCAGTTGATCCGGCTTCCATCCCCGCTTAGAGTGCCTGTTACAAACTGCCACCCCGGAGCGACGATCTGGTTTGAACCCTGCAGATTGCCAACCGACGTGTCGCCGTTCTCATTGGTAAGGTTCAGAAACGCGTCGTTGTTGCTGATCGACGCCTGCTTTGTCGGATCGCCCTGCGCGCACCACGCGCCGACGAAGCCTGATCCCTGATTGATCTGTGCAAAAGCCTCTCTAGCTGTGCCTGCGAAAGCGGCTACTGCCAACAATGTGAATATCACGATGCGAACCAAGCGGCTTGCCTTCGTCACGGAGCCTTCTCCCTTCTCCACCTCTCCCCGTGCAAGCCATTATCGTCCCGAATCAAAGCCAGTTAAACCGAAAAGGGATACGCCCCCTCGGACCCGCACCATGTGAAACGATTCTCCGCCCACCGCTCCGGTGTTGTGCTCTCGAACCACTCCGCAGTTGTGCGCAATGATGGAGACGCGGTAACGGCCGCGAACGCTTCTGTCAATACGCGCTTCTGTTCCGCGCCCATCGCGCTCTTCTCCACTGACACGAACAGCGCTGTACCGCTTGCTGCTACAAAGCGCAGCCACTCTGATGTCTCGCGCCACGCAACTGCTTTCGTCACGGCTACGCAATCGCCATCGACGGCGAAAAAGCTGCGGTGCTGCGGGAGGCGGAAACTGATGGTGTTGACGCCCATGCGACGCGTGCGCTCCCATATTTTCCCGCTGGTGTCGTCGCCGGTTCTTGAAAGATCAAAAATGCCTGCGCCCAGCTGCCCCACGGTGTTGCAACCGAGAATCTGCGTTGTCTCGCCGAGTACTGCGCGAATCTCTTTGTAGAGATCGGAAATGATCTCGGCATTAGTGCGGGTGCGGTCGTGGAAGTGCCATCCCGGCAACGCGGGCCGCGCGCTCATCTCGAATCCCCACTGACCGAGCAAGTCGTAGGTGGAGAAGTCGTGCTTCACCAGCTCATAGCCCCAGCCCTTCAGCTCGCGCAGCTTCGCGCGT
The DNA here is from genome assembly GCA_963833015.1 of uncultured Acidobacteriaceae bacterium. Lineage (GTDB taxonomy): Bacteria > Acidobacteriota > Terriglobia > Terriglobales > Acidobacteriaceae > Alloacidobacterium. The sequence goes on from CAWHWJ010000012.1 coordinate 163,599, forward strand.
ACCGCCTCCAGCGCATCCGGAATCGTGGAATCATACGCCAGCTCGGCCATGCGCTCCTGACGCCTACCGAAACGCGCGTCCGGCATCAGCAGGGCCGCGTTCGTTCCCTGCCGCGCAATGAGCGGACGAATCCAGATACCCGGGCGCGCGCCGCGCTCGCGAATCTCGGCGGCGAGGCGCTGCATGTCCGGAAACTTTGCCTTATTCGTCCAGCCATCATCAATGACGGTATACGGACGCGGGCCGCCTCGCGGACACAACACGGCAGCAAGTTCGGCGTCTTCGAGGATTTGCTCGCGGCTGCTATTTCCGTATGCGTAATACCAATCGTTTGTGCCGTAGATTACATCCGGAACCGGGCGCGGTTTCGCGCACATTACCTCGCAGAATTTTCTGACGGCGACCAGCGGGTCCTCGCCAGCCTCTCCTCTGCGGGCAACGATGGTCGCGGCATGCAGCTGACGCTGACCCAGCTCCACGCCAGAGCCGCCATTCGAGAGATCCAGCCACAGCGAAACGCCCTCGGAATCGACTTGCCAGAAGCACATCGATGCGGCCCCTGTTTCGACTCCGTAGCCATGCAGCGCCGAGCCGTCGTATGCCGCGAAATACCACGGCATTACCCGCTCCGGGGTCATAGTACGCCACGCCAGATCGCCGTAGCTGCGCTCCCAGTGGTCGCCCAGGAAACGCAGGCCGGCGTCTACCGTCAGATTCCACCGTACGTGGACGTGAGTGAGTGCGACGACCGGCGCTGACACCCGAATCGGCACCTTCGCTGTTTCCGGTGCGGCCTCTACCTCTACGCCACTCGCCTGCCACTGAGCGCCGGAGCGTGCCAGCGCTACAGGATTTTCAAGCCCGGCGTACGCCGTCACGTTATCCGGCTGGCGAAACAACTCGAAGTAGGTTGATGTTTTCGGCGCAGCCAGGGCGGGCGCAGCCTCCATAAGCGCTAAGATAAGGATTGGAGCTGGGGTCTTCGTTTGCGGTTTGGTTCGCTCAGAGCCGCAGCGACCTCGTTCCAGTTTTGAAGAACCGTTTGAAGTGGCAGCATAGGAGTAATGGCGGCGAGTACCTGATGGAAGGCGAACTGAAATTCACGCCATTGGCTCGGAGTGCGCGGCTTCCGGAAGGAGGTAGCCCCAGGGGGAAATCGTGCTTCCTACCCGTGCCATCTTCTGACTCAGCAAGGCCACGAACAGTTTGCCGTACAACCAGGCGCGGCTGCTCTGGTCATCGTGCTTCGGCACATGTCCGAGCTGGGCGATGGACTTCAATCGCTTAAAGGTCAACTCGACTTGCCATCGCAGCCGGTAAGCCTCTAGGACTTGCTCAGTCCTGGCTTCGGAGGCGGGAAGGGTGGTGAAGACCAGCACATATTCGGCATACTTACGGGTTGCCGGACCTACGCTCTTTCCCTTTTGCTCCTTATCCTTCAACCGACGCTTAGCCCGCTCGATGGCGTCCCGGCTCTTGCGAATCGCACAGACCCGTCCGGCGATTCTTTGCCGACCGGATGATGACCGGGCCTGGCCTGGCAGGATCCATACCGGCCACTCTGCCAACTCTCCGGCCTTGCGTAGGCCGGCTAACGATTCGAGCAATGAGAATGAGGCTCCGCGCTCATTCCACAACGGCAGTGCGTAAGGATTCATACGCACGCAAACGTCCGCATGCTCTTCGACCACCGCCGCAATTCCAGCAGGATGGCAGTAGCCCGCATCGGCCAGCACCAACTCCCCGGGCTGAAACTGAAACCTCCCAAATCTCTCCGCCGCGCCGGCACCATTGGTCGGGGTGAGATCGAAAGAATCGCACTCCAGTGTCGGCAGACGCAGACTGTAATGAATCCGCCACTGGCTTCCCGTCTTGCCCGGTTCTCTGACCACTGTTGCATCCAGCAGTCGCACACTTCTCCCCTCGAAACCCGGCTGCAATTCGACTCCGTTGTCCTTCCACAACTGCTGGCATAGCTGCCTCAGCCAATCCTCGGCATCCCGCAAACGATTCAACAACGTGACATCGGAGACTTCAGCAATGCCCGCTAACTTAGCCTGCACCGCCGTTTCACGCAACGACCACCCGCAACCCACATGCAACAGCAAGGTGCGCAGCAACGCTTCCAGCGAAGGAAAGCCGCGCAACCGTTTCACCGCACCGCTGCTCCTGCCCAACTGCCGCCACTCGGAGGGAAACAGGCCCAGTAACACCTGCCAGTCTTCCAGCTCAGACATGCCCTCAGGCTACCCTTCAGCTCAGTAATCAGTCAATGTTTATCTTAGCGCTTATGGGCGCAGCCCCCACCAGGGTTGAAGCCGCTGCCTTACCCAGGAATGAACGTCGCGTCAGAAGAAGATCGTCAGGCATTTTGCGATGATAAACGGTTCAGGAAGCCCTCATCCCGAGAGCAGGGTAAAAGAACGCAACCACTCATCCCGCCTCACTTGCCTATTGTCACTCCCTGTTCAAACGCGCACAATCCGCGTGCTACCCTCAATACTTGCGTCAACCGCACCGACGGAGCAAACCAAAATGAACCAAGTCCTCAAACTGGCTGCCTGCGCCCTCTGCCTTCTGACTGTCGCCACCCATGCACAGGAAACGCACGGCATCGCTGTCGCCAATATCGACACCTCGGTGAAGCCGGGCGATAACTTCTATCTCTACGCCAACGGCAACTGGATTAAGCGGACCGAGATCCCGGCCGACCGCGGCGGCATTGGAGTCTTCTCGGCGCTTGCCGACCTCAGCAACAAGCGCACGGCTGATCTCATCGAAGAATCAGCGAAATCCAGCGCGCCTGCAGGCTCGGGACAGCGAAAGATCGCCGATCTCTATAACTCCTACATGGACGAGGCTGGGATTGAAGCCAAGGGTCTCGCGCCGCTGCGGCCGCACCTCGACGCCATCGCCGCGATCAAGAACAAGACCGATCTTGCCCGCGCGCTTGGCCAAACTTTGCGCGCCGACGTGGATGCGCTCAACAACACCAACTTCCATACATCAAACTTGTTCGGGTTGTGGGTCGCGCCGGGTTTCAATGACTCGGACCACTACGCCGCCTATCTGCTGCAGGGCGGCCTGGAACTGCCCGAACGCGAATACTACCTGAGCGACAATCCGCACATGAGTGAGCTGCGCACGAAATACCAGGCGCACATTGCGGCTATGTTCAAGCTCGCCGGCATTGACAATGCAGAGACCCGCGCTTCGAATGTCGTCGCGCTTGAGCACTCGATTGCGGAAAAGCATATCCCTCTCGAAGAAGATCAGGACATCCACAAGGCCAACAACACCTGGCAGGCATCGGACTTCGCCACGAAAGCTCCCGGCCTTGACTGGAGTGCATATTTCCGCGGCGCCGGGCTGGAGAAGCAGTCAAGCTTCATTGTTTGGCAGCCTACTGCTTTCGCTGGTGAGTCGTCGCTGGTTGCCTCGGCTTCACTTGAAAGCTGGAAAGACTGGCTTGCCTATCACGTCATTGAGAACTACTCCGGCGTGCTGCCGAAGGCTCTGGCTGATGAGCGCTTCGCTTTCTTTGGCAAGACGCTCGGCGGCACGCCGCAGCAGCGTCCACGCTGGCAGCGAGGCGTTGGCGTCGTGAACGGGCTGCTTGGCGACGAAGTGGGCAAACTTTATGCGCAGCGCTACTTCCCGCCTGAAGCGAAGCAACAGGCGGATGCGATGGTCGCGAACATTATTGCGGCTTTTCACAAACGCATTGACGCCCTTACCTGGATGGCGCCGACGACCAAGGCCGAAGCGCATGCAAAACTCGACACGCTCTACGTTGGCATTGGCTACCCCGAAACATGGCAGGATTACTCCAACTACGACGTCAAGGCCGACGATATCTTTGGAAATATCTGGCGGGGCAATCTAGCCTATTATCAGCGGCAGATCGCGCGTCTGGGCTCTGCGGTCAATCGCAAGGAATGGTGCATGACGCCGCAGACCGTGAATGCCGTCAACCTGCCGCTGCAAAATGCGCTTAACTTCCCTGCTGCCATTCTGCAGCCGCCGTTCTTCGATCCACAGGCACCCGCGGCCGCTAACTATGGGGCTATCGGCACGGTCATCGGGCACGAAATAAGCCACACCTTCGACTCCGAAGGCGCCGCATTCGACTCGAAGGGCCGCGTGCGAAACTGGTGGACGCCTGAAGATCTCGCCCACTTCAACGCGTCCACTGCAAAGCTGGCTGCGCAGTACGACACCTATTTCCCATTCCCTGATCTGCACGTGAACGGCAAGCAGACGCTGGGGGAAAATATCGCGGACGTGGCTGGAATCGCGGCTGCTTATGACGGCTATCGCGCTTCGCTCAATGGCAAGGCGGCGCCGGAACAGAGCGGATTTACCGGCGATCAGCAATTCTTTATTGCCTTCGGGCAGAACTGGGGATCAAAAGCGCGCGAAGCCGCACTCCGCCAGCAGGTGCTCACGAATGAGCACGCACCAGCGGAATACCGCGCAGACACTGTTCGCAATATCGATGCCTGGTATGCGGCCTTTGACGTAAAGCCAGGGGAAAAACTCTACCTGGCGCCACCAGACCGAGTTCGTATCTGGTAGGAATGCGCGAGTTCATGGCCCCGCCTTTGGCATTGGCGAAAGGCGGGCATCCCACGGCAATGTCCCGCTACCTTAACTGAAGCGGGTGCGCTTCCAAAGCAGCCAGCCGCATCCGACCGCCGCGAATACCAGCAATACGCACAGGAGAGACGTCCAGGCCATATTCATCTGCAGGGACGGCACGCGCGCCTGCAAGCCCAGCCAGAGAAATATCGCAACTGCAATCGCCACAATTACGATGTCCCACCACGGCCGCCTGCCCTTTTCGTGTTCTCCGTGCGCGGCCCCAAGCTGCGCCGCCACGCAATCCTCGAAGCTTAGGCCATACTTTTCGCACTCGCGTGAAATCGCATCGCGGCCGGAAGCCTGTTCGCGCACGGGAGCCGCCGCCGAGCTGATGAACACCGCGCCCAGAATCATCAGCAGCGATCCCGTCACGATCAGCAAGCGGCCCTCATGGCTTACGTGCGCCAGTTCGCCGAAGACCAGCGCGCCCCACGCCAGTCCCCAAAGCTGGTTCGTGTTCGACAGCGGAATGCCGCGCCCGATGCCGATGTACTTTGTTGCATACTGCTGAAAGAGATCGCCGATCACCCAGCAGAAGCCGCCGAGGAATATCCAGAAGACAACATGGCGCGCCATATATAGTTCCGCATGCAAACGCGCGACACCGCCGCCAAACGCGGCGGCCAGCAGTGCCATTGTGCCCAATTCACCGATGGTGAATACGGTGACGAAGGACAATGGATTCATTCCGCTCAAATACGCCTTCCGGTAGGGCACATACATCGTTCCCCACAGCAGGCTTGCACCAAGCGCGGCCATGATTCCGTGCACGGCCTGCGCATGCACCGTATTTGTATGCTGCACGGTTACAAATGCGAGAAGAATCGCGCCGGAGACAATTCGCCAGTGCGCCGCCCAGCACTCTGCCGCCGATCCTGAAGCCTGCGCCGCGCATCTCCTGAAAGAGCAACCAGCCCCAGAAAATGCCGATCAGGCTGTTCGCGTTCCACAACGGAAAGGCAATCGCCAGTCCCACATCGCGAATGGCAAAAACCGTCAGCGTATTCGCGACCGCCCACAGCGCACCGGCGAGGACTGCCCACACAATGAGGTGCGGCTTGGCAAAGAGGTCGTTAAATACGTAGTCAGTGCCCTTAAGCAGAGTTGGCAGCGTCCACCGCGCAACGAAGACGCCCAGCACCATCGCCAGCGAAACAGCAAACGGGGAAATCCCTACATTCACGAGTTTGGTCGGGGCCTCGGCGCCGCCCAGCCAGACGCCGGCGGCGAGACCGCAAGCTACGCCCAACCCATGCATGGAGCCGTGTGTCTTAGAAGTGCTCACGCGAGTGTTCATCAGTGCAGCCACGCCAGCAACGCCACGCCCACCGCCAAGACGCCCACGGGGATCCAGAACTGCACGTCGGTCAAAATCGCTTTCAGCATTGGATAAACCTAAAGGTATCGTTCCGGCACTGTCAAAACAAAGAATTCTCAAAACGGGTGGAATCGCTACCAGCCGCGAAAAATCTGGCGAAATCAGGTGACGATGGCCCCTCCAAACTCCTATACTATTGACGTCACCGGAGGACTCTTCCCATGCACACCATTACGCCTGAAAAGCCCATGGAACATCTCGAAGACTGGGACGATTTCGTCGCCAGCCGCTACAAAGAGGGCAAGTCAGAGGAAGAGTTCCGCGTTTACGACGCGGATGCTAACCCCGGTGTCGCCGAGTTCTACCGCCTCAACCACCAGCACCAGACGGTTGACTTCGTCCTTGAGAAGGAGAGGGAATTTCTTGCGCTCAACCGCGGCAAGAAGAGCATCTGGGAGGCGGCGGACTATCTGAACACTCTCGTCGACGACAGCGACCCCGACACCGACTTAACCCAGATCGAGCACCTGCTGCAAACCTCCGAGGCCATCCGCCGTGATGGTCATCCGCGCTGGATGGTGCTGACCGGGCTGATTCACGACCTTGGCAAAGTGCTCTGCCTCTATGGCGAGCCGCAATGGGCCGTGGTCGGCGACACCTTTCCTGTAGGCTGCGCATGGTCAAACGAGATTGTTTTCCGTGACTACTTCGCCGCTAATCCGGACAGCAAGGTTCCCGAGTACCAGACCGAATACGGCATTTACGAGCCCCACTGCGGCCTCGACAATGTGCATCTCTCGTGGGGGCACGATGAGTACATCTACAACGTCGCCAAGCCCTACCTGCCTGAGCCCGCGCTCTACATGCTGCGCTACCACTCCTTTTACCCTGCGCACAAGCATGGCGCCTACAAGCACCTGATGACTGCGCACGACGAAGAGATGTTCGATTGGGTACGCAAGTTCAACCCATACGACCTCTACTCCAAGGGAGCGGCGAAGCCTAACTTCACGGAACTGAAGCCTTACTACGACGATCTGATCGCGGAATACTTTCCTGAAAAGATCGCCTGGTAGGGGCGCCGAAACCCGATCCGCAAGGAGATTTTGCGGGTAACGCGATCCTTGTCATTTTGCGTCGCATCCTAACAACCGTAAGATTTGATACGATCATCGCTCCTGAGTTAGGACCGCGGGCCTTGCGAGGTACGCTTGTGCCTGGTTCATGCGATGTTCGCGGGCGCGACAATGGAGAATACCGCCGTGCCTACTTTTCATTCTTGAGCTGCAGGTCCAGAATTCATTCAGATATGAGGTGAAAACAAATGAGAAAAACAATCCTGGCGCTGGCTTCGTTGGGCATGGTTACGCTGCTTATCGCAATAGCTCCGGATGTTCGTCGCTATCTCAGAATGCGGTGCATGTAACTGAACTTGTGCTTTTCTCCAGTTTTCACATGCATCGCTCAGCATAGCCTTGCGCAAATCATGCTGGGAGCACAAGATGACGCGTAACTTTTTCTGCGGACCCAAGTTTTGCAAGGAAAGGGCGTCATCTTCGTCATGGCATCCGCTCGTCGCTCGGATCGCAAAACGACATCCATCGCTGAAATAGACGTTCTGTGGATCACGGCTGGGCTGGGTTGCGATGGCGACACGATCGCGATGACGGGAGCTACACAGCCCAGCATTGAAGATATCGTTCTCGGGGCGCTGCCCTGGATTCCCAAAGTACAGTTCCATAATCCTTTTCTCGCGCATGAGGTGGGAGACGACTTCATGCTGCGCTTTCATCTTGCTGCTGAGGGAAAATCGAATCCTTTCATTCTCGTGATTGAGGGTTCGATTCCGGATGAGAACAATAAGAAGGAGGGCTATTGGGCGTCGTTCGGCACGGACCAGGCGACGGGCCAGCCTATTACGACCTGTGAATGGATCGATCGTCTGGCTCCGAAGGCATGGGCGATCATTGCCGCGGGCACCTGCGCGACCTATGGCGGTATTCATGCGATGGAAGGCAATCCAACTGGATGCATGGGGCTGCCTGATTACCTTGGGTGGCAGTGGCGTTCGAAAGCGGATATCCCTATCGTCTGCGTGCCGGGCTGCCCTGTTCAACCTGACAACTTCATGGAAACGCTGCTCTACCTTCTGACCATGGCGACAGGGCGAGCGCCCATGATTCCTCTCGATGATGCGCTGCGTCCAACATGGTTATTTGGAAACACGGTGCACGAGGGTTGTGATCGCGGCGGCTACTACGAGCAGGCGCAGTTCGCGGAAGAGTATGGATCGCCGTTGTGCATCGTGAAGCTGGGCTGTTGGGGGCCGGTGGTGCAGTGCAATGTGGGTAAGCGTGGCTGGATGTCAGGCATCGGTGGCTGCCCCAATGTGGGCGGCATCTGCATCGGGTGCACGATGCCGGGATTTCCGGACAAATTTATGCCGTTTATGAATCAGCCGCCCGGGTCGCTGTTGTCGTCTGCGGCTGTCCAGACTTATGGGCGGGCGATCCATGCGTTGCGGCGCTTTACTCAGGCGTCCCTCAACAAAGTGCCAAGTTGGCGGCAGAAGCGACGCGTGCCGGGCAACCAGAATGATTCTCGGACCACTCCTCCATGAATAGAGATCAACGAGTGGGCGCACGGCGTGTGGAGTGAGAGATGTCTTCGTTTGTGAGAGCGGGCCAAAAGCGGATCAGCAGCAAAAAGAAACTCATCGATCACGACGAAGAACTACCGAATATCTCTGACGCGGAAGCTGTCCTTCTCGATCTCGCCAGTGTCTTTGCCAATCAGTCGGTCGGTCCTGCCGACGGAGATTATTTCTCCAAGAAGGACGAAGCAGAGAGAAGTTCCGACACACGCGCACCGAATCTTGAGGCCAAATATCGGGCTTTACTGGAACAAATTCCGGCGGTCGTCTTCATGGCCTATCTCGACCGGGGCATCAGCGAAGCATATGTGAGCCCGGAGATCGAGGCCGTTCTCGGCTATTCACGCGAGGAATGGCTGGAGGATCCCGTTCGCTGGTATGAGCACATTCATCCGGATGACAAGCAGCGCTGGAGCCTGGAAGCCGCGGAGATGTTTCTTTCGGGCAAGCCGCTGCGATCCGCGTATCGCGTGATTGCGCGCGATGGCCGCGTTATATGGTTTCACTGCGACGCTCGCATGATGCGGCGTGAGGATGGCCATCCGTGGTTCATTCATGGCGTCGCCTTCGACATCTCGGACATGAAGCGGATTGAAGAGGAGTTGCAGGAAGAACGCAACTTTGTATCGGCGATTTTGGATACAGTGGGAGCACTGGTCGTGGTTCTCGACGAAGAGGGACGCATCCTGCGCTTTAACCCCGCCTGCGAAATTATGACTGGATATTCGAAGGAGGAGGTGCAGGGCAAATGTATCTGGGACCTTTTTCTTCTTCCCGAAGAAGCGAGTCGCTTCCGGGCCATCTTCGAGGTGCTACGTACGGATCTTCTTCCTCAGGACTATCAGAGCTGCTGGGTCACCCGGCACGGAGACCAGCGGCTGATTGCGTGGACGAGCACGCTGCTTCCGAGCAGCGGAGACACGTCGAACTACATCATCGCTACCGGCATCGACATTACCGAGCGAAAGCATCTGGAAAAAGCGATTCTTGAAATCAGCGCGCGGGAACAGCGGCGCATTGGGCAGGACCTGCATGATGGTCTTGGCCAGCACCTGACGGGGATCGCATTTATGGCGAAGGTGCATGAAGCAAAGCTGGCCGAACAGAAGAGAGCGGAGAGTACTGAAGCGGCCAAGATCGTGAAGCTCGTCAATGAAGCCATCTACAAGACTCGTGAGCTCGCAAGGGGATTGCTTCCCGTTCTGTCGGATGCTCAGGGGCTCATGTCGGCCTTGCAGCTTGGGCGGCTGAAGTCGAAGACCTCTTTGGAGTATCATGCCGTTTCGAATGCGCAACTCCGGTTTTGATTCACGATGTGACCATGGCGACGCACCTGTACCACATCGCGCAGGAGGCGGTGAACAACGCGATCAAGCATGGAGAGGCACAGGAGATTCTGATTCAATTGATTGCCGAACAGGGACGGGGACGGTTAACAATCAGAGATAACGGCAAGGGCATTATGGAGAACCGCGCATCTACTCACGGCATGGGGCTGCACATTATGAATTACCGCGCAGGCATGATTGGCGGCGCTCTTGAGATTCGGCGAGGCTTGAATCGCGGAACAGATGTGATTTGTAGTTTTCCGGTGAAAGATCATGCATAGCGCTCGGACAGCGACGACTCATAGCTCGCAGAGTGTCACAAAATTCAAGAAGAAGACCGTCTTTGTGGTAGACGACCATCCGCTACTACGACAAGGCCTGGCATTGATGATTAACCGGGAGCCAGACCTTACGGTCTGCGGCGAGGCTGAAGAAGCGCAGGCCGCAATGAAAGCAGTTGCCGCAAAGCGGCCGGACATCCTGATCGCGGACATTTCGCTCAATGGGCCGGATGGGCTGGAACTGTTGAAGAGCATCCGCACGTTGTATCCGGATCTTCCCGTCCTGATTCTCTCGATGCATGATGAGTCGATTTACGCGGAGCGTGCGCTGCGGGCCCGCGCCAACGGGTACATCATGAAGCAGGAGGCCACTGAGAAAGTTCTGATAGCTATGAGGCGGATTCTCGGCGGAGATATCTACCTTAGCGACCGCATGGCGAACAAGCTGCTCCACCAATATGTCAGCGGTCAGTATGTTAGCGGGCCTTCGGAAGACTTGAATTCCCAGCTGGCTGTTCTTTCTGATCGGGAGCTTGAAGTGTTCCGTCTCATCGGAGAGGGTCGCAGCACACGCCAAATTGCTGAAAAGCTACACCTTAGTATCAAGACCGTTGAAACCTATCAGGCACACATCAAAGATAAGTTGTCACTCCGCAGTGGACGCGAGTTGGTGCAGCACGCTATCCAGGCGAAAATCACCGAAAAAACTTCCTGATCGCTTCAACTTAATCCATACACCAGGACACTCGTCACGCGGGACATGATGACGTGCAGCACGGCTCCATAAGGGAAAACCTTATACCGCTGCAAGTATTTTGGATGAAGAAAAAATAGGGCCTGTCCTGCTTGTGAATCGAAATCAGCCTCTGTTTCCATGGCTTGTTTGCCAATGACGGCGGCGCTCGCGCACTCTGTCCGCCATCCTCATGAAACGAGTCACATTTCTCGAGAGGAGATTCCAGCTTATGACAGCGGAAGCAGCGCCTTACGGCCGCGTTACTCAGAAAAAACCTGCAGTAGCGGAAGTGCACATCGTCTGGATTACAGCCGGTTTGGGTTGTGACGGAGATTCCGTGTCGATCACGGCGGCGACGCAGCCCAGCATTGAAGACGTTCTGCTGGGCGCGATTCCTGGCTTGCCGAAAGTGCACCTGCACAATCCCGTGCTCGCATACGAAAATGGTGACGATTTTCTCAAGTATTGGTATCTGGCCGAACAAGGGAAACTCGATCCGTTTGTGCTGGTCGTAGAGGGCTCGATTCCCAACGAGAAGATCAAGAAGGAAGGCTATTGGGCGGGGCTGGGAACCAATCCACATACTGGTCAGCCGATCACAACGAACGAATGGATTGACCGGCTCACGCCGAAGGCTCTCGCTGTCATCGCTTGCGGCACTTGCGCAACCTATGGCGGTATTCATGCAATGGAAGGCAATCCCACGGGCTGCATGGGGCTGGCTGATTATCTTGGCTGGGATTGGAAATCGAAGGCTGGCCTGCCGATCGTGAATGTTCCCGGTTGCCCTGTTCAGCCGGATAACTTTATGGAGACGGTTCTTTATCTGCTCTATCAAGTTGCGGGACTGGCTCCTATGATCCCGCTCGACGATCAACTGCGGCCGACGTGGCTCTTCGGAAAGACGGTACACGAAGGTTGTGACCGCGCCGGATACTACGAAGGCGGCGACTTCGCCACTTCCTACGGTTCGCCAAAGTGCATCGTGAAGCTTGGCTGCTGGGGACCGGTAGTGAACTGCAATGTTCCCAAGCGCGGCTGGATGGCCGGCATCGGCGGATGCCCCAACGTTGGCGGCATCTGCATCGGCTGCACCATGCCCGGCTTTCCCGATAAGTTCATGCCGTTCATGGATGAGCCGCCAGGCGCAAAACTATCGAGCACTGCGATTAGCGCTTATGGCAAGACCATCCGTGCATTGCGCTCGATGACAAATTCCACGGTAAACAAAGAGCCTAGGTGGCGGCACCGGCGTGCCGAGCTGACCACCGGCTATCACCCCCGGTCTTACTAACTTCACCAGGGCTAATACACAAAAAAGGAGCACCACGATGGGCACAATTACTGTGGAACGCAAAGAAGGCACGACCGAGCCAGGCAAGTTAGTAGAGATGAATTGGGATCCGATCACACGGATCGTCGGCAGCCTCGGCATCTTCACAAAAATCGATTTCGGTAAACGGAAGGTTGCTGAATGTCACAGCACTTCTTCGATCTTTCGCGGCTACAGCATCTTTATGAAAGGCAAAGATCCGCGCGACTCGCACTTCATTACCAGCCGCATCTGCGGCATCTGCGGCGACAACCACGCCACCTGCGCGACGTATGCGCAAAACATGGCGTTCGGCGTGAGGCCGCCGGCGATCGCGGAATGGATCGTCAATCTGGGCGAAGCTGCGGAGTACATGTTCGACCACAACATCTTTCAAGACAACCTGGTGGGCGTGGACTTCTGCGAGCAGATGGTGAAGGAGACGAATCCCGGCGTATTCGAGAAGGCGGAGAAGACGCAATCGCCACACGCAGAACTGCATGGCTACCGAACCATCGCTGACATCATGCGCGCTCTCAATCCATTTACCGGAGCCTTTTATCGCGAGGCTTTGCAGATGAGCCGCATGACGCGGGAGATGTTCTGCCTGATGGAAGGCCGCCACGTGCATCCGTCGACGCTGTATCCCGGCGGTGTGGGCACGGTGCCTACAGTTCAGCTATTCACGGATTACATCGTGAGATTGATGAAATACGTTGAGTTTATGAAGAAGGTTGTACCGCTGCATGATGACCTCTTCGATTTCTTCTACGAAGCCCTCCCCGGATACGAGGAGGTTGGGCGGCGACGCATTCTTCTCGGCTGCTGGGGCTCGTTCAACAATCCCGATGTGTGCGACTACACCTACGAGAAGATGACCGATTGGGGCCGCGCTATGTATGTGACCCCGGGCGTGGTAGTGGACGGCAAATTAGTCACGACAGACCTGGTGGACATTAATCTGAACATTCGCATTCTGCTGGGCAGCTCTTACTACGACGACTGGCAGGGCTCGGAAACCTTCGTAAAGAAAGATCCGCTGGGGAATCCTGTCGATCAGCGGCATCCGTGGAATCAGAGCACTTTCCCCAAGCCACAAAAGCGCGACTTCACGGACAAATATACGTGGGTGATGTCGCCTCGCTGGTACGACAAGCGGACAGGAGACTACCTTGCGCTTGATACCGGCGGTGGCCCGATTGCACGCTTCTGGGCGACAGCGCTGGCCGGCATTGTCGACATTGGATATTTGAAAGCCACAGGGCACAGCGTAAAGATTTATCTTCCGAAGACGATGTCGCTGCCCGAAGTCGAGTTCGAGTGGAAGATTCCCAAGTGGAGCAATGCCATTGAACGCGACCGCGCGCGGACGTATTTCCAGGCCTATGCTGCTGCCGCCGCACTGCACTTTGCGGAACAGGCGCTTGCCGAACTGCACGCGGGCAGAACCAAGACGTGGAACGACTTCAAGGTTCCGGAAGAGGCGATTGGATGCGGCTTCCATGAAGCGGTACGCGGCGTCTTGTCGCATCATGTGGTGATCAGGAATCACAAAATCGCCAACTACCATCCGTATCCGCCGACTCCCTGGAACGCGAACCCGCGTGACAGTTTCGGCACGCCGGGTCCGTATGAAGATGCCGTGCAGAACACGCCCATCTTCGAGGAAAACGGCCCGGAAAATTTCAAGGGTATCGACATCATGCGCGCAGTCAGAAGCTTTGATCCCTGCCTGCCGTGCGGTGTGCACATGTATCTGGGGAATGGAAAGGTGCTGGAGACGCACCATTCTCCGATGTTCGGACTGCAACCCTGATTTGGTTGCGACGCTCGCAGCAACAAGGTTGTTCGCAATGAATGAGAAGTGCCGGGCCTGAATTACGAGGTTGCTTCATTGGGGCCGCGCTCTCGTTCTATAGCGCTCGGTGAAGGAGTGGCGTGGCTAGCGAAAAAGAATTTCAAGAGAAAATCCGGCAGCTGGGCACTCTGGTCAGCGAACTCAATGAGGCTCCAGAGGGCGGCTCCAAGGTCGCGGCGCGTGAGATGGTACAGCTTCTCATGGAAGTGCATGGCGCGGGCCTCGAGCGCATCATGGAGCTCGTGTTTGAATCTGGCGAGCAGGGCGAAGCGATCATCCACCGGCTTGGGCAGGATCCAATCGCCAGGAACCTGCTCCTGCTCTATTCGCTGCATCCCGATGACATGGAAACCCGCATCCTCAAAGCGCTCGACGAAGCAAAGGCTCGTCTGCGCAAACACAACACCGACGTGGAGGTGATAAGCATTCACGATGGCGCGGTCCAGCTCCGCCTTCTGACTTCGAGCCACGCTTGCGGCTCGACCACGAAGACACTGCAATCCATCGTCGAAGAAAGCATCTACGAACTGGCACCCGATCTGACCTCGCTCGCAATTCTTGGATCGGAAGACGACAGCGCTTCGGGCTTCGTCCCTCTCGAAAACCTGTTGAAGCATTCCTTCGCTGCGCCTGCGTTGGCGGCTCATGGCGCGGAAGTGGAGGGTGCCGATTGAGATCGCATTGCGTAGAGGAAAGAGCCTGACGATGCCTGCCGCCACGTCCTCGACATTCGCGATGCTGCGCCAGTTCGCGCGCGCGCCGCGCCCGCTTGAACGCTGCGAACTGTGCAGCGCCGCTCTGACGCATGAACATCCGCATCTGGTGCAGCTCATATCGAGACAGATTGTCTGCGCCTGCGAAGCCTGCGCTACGCTCTTCGATGGCATGGCGGACGGCAAGTACCGCCGCGTATCCCGGCGCGCTCAGCTTCTTGCTAATTTCCAGATGGCTGACGCACAGTGGGAGAACCTGCTTATTCCTATCAACATGGCGTTCTTCTTCCGGTCGAGCCTTGAAGAGAGAATTGTCGCGCTCTATCCCAGTCCTGCCGGAGCTGTGGAATCGCTCCTCCCGCTCGATGCCTGGACCGAAATCGTCGAAGAGAATCCAGTTCTGAACCAGCTGCAGCCGGATGTTGAAGCGCTGCTCGTCACGCGGGTGAGTCGCGCGCATGAATATTCCCAGGCTGAGTATTACATCGCTCCAATTGACGAGTGCTACCGGCTCGTCGGACTAATCCGGGCAAACTGGAAAGGGCTTTCCGGGGGCACCGAAGTCTGGCAGGAGATCGCGCGCTTCTTCTCAGGGTTGAGAGCGCAAGCCGATGTAGTGAGCGGAGAGGTCAATGCCTGATCTGAGCTTCAAGGTCGAAGGTGCAGCCGTGGATCCGTATGCTGCTGCGCCCATGCTGGCCTTAAAGCTTCGCATTACCAATGCAGATGAAGACCAGCCGATTCACACGGTCGCCCTGAGGTGCCAGATCCAGCTGGAAGTGAGCCGCCGCCGCTACACGTCAGAGGAGCAAGCGAAGATGCGTGATCTCTTCGGCGAGCCCGAGCGCTGGAACCAGACTCTTCGCAGCCTGCTCTGGACACATGTCAGCGTTGTCGTGCCCAGCTTCCAGGGCAGCACGCTTACGGACCTTCCTATTCACTGCACTTTCGATTTCAACGTCGCAGCAACTAAATACTTCGAAGGACTAACCGACGGCGAAATCCCGTTGCATCTGATGTTCAGCGGGACCGTGTTCTATGCGGATTCGGAAGATGTCCTACAGGTCGCGCCAATTTCATGGGAACAGGAAGCGAGGTTCCGGCTTCCCGTCAAAGTGTGGCACGGGATGATGGATACCTACTATCCCAACACTGTCTGGCTCAATCTGCGGCGCGATGTATTCGATCGCCTCTATCAGTACAAGACGCAGCACGGAATTCCTACCTGGGAGCAGGCGTTGGAGAGCATGCTGCGGGTTGAAGAGGCGGTGAGCCGATGAATCCGGCGGCAAATCTTGATCGCGTGGAAAAGATCGCAGAGGCCGTGCTTTACGAGGGCTACATGCTGTATCCATACCGCGCTTCGGCGGTAAAAAATCAGCAGCGCTGGAACTTTGGCGTGCTCTGTCCGCGGTCGTACAGCGAGCAACAAAACGGCTCCGACGCGTGGATGATGCAGACGCAGTGCCTCGTTGAAGGTGGCCCATCCACGCGGCTCAACGTGAAGGTTCGCTGCTTGCAGATCGTCAATCGCACGATCGCGAAACTCTTCGATCCGCTGCATGGAATGCCAGCTGAACCCGAGTTTGACGTTGTGGACCACCTTGAAGCCAGCGGACAGACGTTCACGCCGTGGCAGGAAGCGGCAGAGCGCGAAGTGACACTGCCGTCGCTGCATCCTGCAGCCGTCACGCACAATGAGCCGTTTCAATTCCCTTCCGGAAGAGAGTTCGAACCACTGCGCAACGAGGACGGTCTGATCGTGGGCGTGGTCATTCGTGAATGGAGGAAGCTGTCGGGTTCCGTCGAAGTCGATGCAGGGCCATGCCAAGAACGGCGTGATCAAAATCACGGTAAGCATCAAAAACTCTACTTCCGTCGAACCGTCTCAAAATCGCGCCGATGCTTTGCTCTATTCGCTCATCTCCACGCATACCATCCTTAATGTTGAAGGCGGCCAGTTTGTGTCACAGATCGATCCACCGGAAAATCTGAAGAGTCTTGCGGCGGAGTGCCGCAACGTTGGAACGTGGCCGGTTCTGGTCGGCGAAGAAGGCGAGCGGGACACCATGCTCTCGTCGCCGATCATTCTCTACGACTATCCGCAGATCGCCCCGGAGAGCCCCGGCAGCCTGTTTGACGGGACGGAGATCGACGAGATTCTTTCGCTGCGAATTCTCACCATGACCGACGAAGAGAAGCACGAGATGCGGCAATCGGACGAGCGATGCACGCCAGATACTTGAGCGCACTGAGAGCATGCCGCCTGAGCAATTCATGAAGCTCCACGGCGTGTTGCGGGGCCTGCATCCCGTGACCGGAGAGACGCGATGAACGAGTGGGAGTGGCAGCTGCTCGAAGACAAGACCGTCGTCGATCACATTGTGATTGCAGGTGCAGAAGTGCGGACAGGTGATCGCGTTCGTCTCTTTCCTCACAAGGGCGGAGACATTCTCGATATCGCTCTGCACGGCCAGATCGCTACTATTGAGAGCATCGAGCAGGATTACGAAGGAAAATCGCACGTGTGCGTCGTCCTCGATGAAGATCCGGGACGCGACCTCGGATTGCTGCGGCAGCCTGGGCCACCGTTTTTTCTTCGATGCTTCAGAAGTCGAACCGCTGCCTGCCGATGAGCAACCGCCAAAAAGAGATCGCGCTGAAACCCCGCATCCTCGTCGCAGGGATCGGCAACATTTTTCTCGGTGACGATGGCTTCGGAGTCGAAGTAGCGCAGCAGTTGGCGAAGTGCGCCTTTCCGTCTTCTGTGCGCGTGGCGGACTTCGGCATTCGAGGCTTCGATCTCGCATACGCATTGCAGGATGGATACGAAACCACGATTCTGATCGACGCTTTTCCTCACGGCCAGCAACCAGGCACAGTCAGTGTCATCGAGCCGGATCTGAATGATCCCGACGCATCGCCGAGCGCAAATTTCGTAGAGCCTCACGCCATGAATCCCATGAACGTGCTGCGCATGGCGACCGCGATGCATGGCCCGCTGAACCGCGTTTTGCTCGTCGGCTGCGAGCCGGCTACCTTCGGCGGCGAAGACGGAAAGATGGGCTTAAGCCCTGCTGTTGAGAGTGGCGTGCATGAGGCGGTAAAGATAGTCGAGAGACTCGTAGACAAAATTCTGAACGAGGGCCAGTCGAACTAAAGAGTTTGCAAGTGAAAGGAGATGTACCGTGGCTATGGAACTGATCGATAGTACAGCGAATGAAAACGGAAGCGACAAGGATACGCTCTACATGCTCGGAGGTGTCGCGCTGATGATCTTTGGAGCGGGATTGATTCTTTCCAATCCCTTTGTCCGCCGCTATATGTCCCAGCTTGGCGTCGGTAATCTTGCTCAGGCCGCGATGCCGGACATCGAGCGCTATTTGAAACTGCGGGCGATGTGAGGAGTGGAGATACAGCATGAGCGAAAGTTCGAGCGTCGCCGTACGAGCCAGCTGAGACCGCGACGGATCGCTACGTAATCGACGGCCGTTCAAGCCGCTTTACGGTGCGCGCTTTCGCTACGGGACTCTTGTCCGCGATGGGTCACAATCCAATCATCGGCATTCGCGACTTCAGCGGCGAGATGAGGTTCAATCCCGACGCGCTCGAAGCAGGCTCCTTTCGGCTTGCCATCAAGGCCACTTCGCTCGGCGTGCAGGATGATATCAGCGAGAAAGACCGCCGCGAAATCGAGCGGCTTATGAATCAGGAGGTTCTGGAGACGGCAAAGTTCCCGGAAATTCTCTTTGAGGCATCGAGCATCTCAGTTACGAAGATGTCCGACATGCTTTTTGCGGCCACGCTCAACGGAAACCTGACACTGCATGGCGTCACTCGCAGTCAGTCGGTCACCGCACGCGTGTCGTTGTTAGGGAGTATGCTTCGGGCGTCCGGAGATTTCACACTGGATCAGACCGATTATGGGATCAAGCTGGTATCCGTTGCCGGAGGAGCGCTCAAGTTGAAAGACGAGCTCAAATTCTCCTTCGAGATTGTGGCGCGCAGACAGGAATAAACACATGTGCTTAGCGATTCCAGGCAAAATCGTCGAACTCGTTCCGGACCAGCCGCACCTGGGAACCGTAGAGGTAGCTGGCGTGCGTCGCAAGGTGGATTTGGGGCTGTTGGTGGACGACATGCCGGTGCCCGGCGACTGGGTTCTGATTCACGTCGGCTTTGCCATGACCAAAATCAGCGAGCAGGATGCGCTGGAGCAGATGCATCTGCTCCAGATGCTTGGCGAGACGGAACAGGCTATCGAAGAAGTTCGCGGCTATGGTCTCGACGACAGCGGCAACTTCAGAAGCGTGAGTAGCGGGACAAGTTAGCGGTCTTTGCGATCCTGCGTGGAGATTTCACATGCGCTATGTAGACGAATTTCGAGACCCGGAACTCATCACCAAAGCTTCCGAAGAGATCTACCGTCTCGCTGATACCGGCGGGCACTATCGCATCATGGAAGTGTGCGGCGGCCACACGCATGCCATCTACCGCTTCGGCCTTAAAGATGTGCTGCCCGCCAACATCGAGCTGATTCACGGTCCCGGATGCCCCGTCTGCGTTCTGCCAATGGGAAGAATCGACGACGGTCTGGCAGTCGCGAAAAGTGAGGACGTGATTTTCGCCGCATTTCGGAGACATGATGCGTGTCCCCGGGACGCACGGCAGCCCCTTTGAACACAAGGCGCGCGGAACGGATGTGCGCATCGTCTACTCGCCGGCTGATGCGCTCCAGCTTGCGAGAAAGAATCCCGACAAGCACGTGATGTTCTTCGCAATTGGATTTGAAACGACGGCTCCGTCCACTGCGCTCACGCTCATGCGCGCAAAGTCGGAAGGCGTCCGGAACTTTTCCATCTTCTGCAATCACGTCACGATTGTCCCCGCAATTCGCGCCATTCTCGATTCGCCCGACATGCGCCTCGACGCTTTCATCGGCCCCGGACACGTTTCGACCGTGATTGGCTGCCGCCCCTACGAGTGGATCGCCAGGAACGAATGCAAGCCCGTTGTCACATCGGGATTCGAGCCGCTCGATCTGCTGCAATCCGTCGTTATGCTGCTTCGGCAGCTTAAGGCGGGTGAAGCGCAAGTCGAGAATCAGTACAAGCGCGTTGTGCCGTGGGAAGGCAATCGCGCGGCGCTGAAGGCGATGGCGGAAGTCTTTCAGCTGCGGCCCTATTTTGAATGGCGCGGTCTTGGGTTCATCTCTCAATCCGCTTTGAAGATTCGCGACGAATACGCCGAATGGGACGCGGAGCAGCGTTTCCCAATCCCTGGCACGCGCGTCACGGATCCAAAAGCAGCACAATGCGGCGAAGTGCTCAAGGGCGTGTTGAAGCCGGCGCAGTGCAAGCTGTTCGGCAACGAATGCACGCCGGAACACCCCATCGGCGCGCTCATGGTTTCCTCAGAGGGTTCATGCGCAGCATATTACAACTACGAACATCGCAAAACGGCACTGGTGACCAGCATCAGCTCGGTAGCGTGAACGGAACCGCTGCTTCCGTGGTTCGCTTCCGCGATCCGCAAATTGAGATGGCGCACGGAGCCGGCGGCAAGGCGAGCCGCAGACTCGTAGAAGGCCTGTTCGCTCCATTGCTGTTTGCAAACGCAACAGCGCCTTTGGGCGATGCAGCACGCGTCGCTACTGACGGCGCTTCCATCGCAGTTACGACAGACAGCTTTGTCGTGAAGCCGCTCAAATTCCCCGGTGGTTCGATTGGCGAGCTCGCCGTGAACGGGACCATGAACGACCTCGCCGTTTCCGGAGCGAGAGGTCAGGCCATGGTCGTCACATTTGTGCTCGAAGAAGGTTTGCCGACTCCAGTTCTCGAAGCCGAAGTTCGCGCTATGGCAGCCGCTCTTCGTCGCGCGGACGTCGTCATGGTCGCTGGAGATACGAAGGTCGTTGAGCGCGGCAAAGCTGACGGCATGTACATCACAACCACCGGCATCGGCCGCCCAATGCCGCACGTACACATCGATGCGCAATCCGTTCAACCCGGCGACAAAGTTATTCTCTCAGGACCAATCGGCGATCACGGCATCACCATTCTCCTCGCGCGCGGTGAGCTTGATCTCGAGGCCGATCTATCCTCAGACACGCGTTGCGTGCTCCCGCTGGTAGAAGGCATGGCCGAAGAAGCAGCTCCGGGAATCCGCTGGATGCGCGATCCCACCCGCGGCGGAGTCGCTACGTCTCTCAATGAACTCGCCCGCGACTGCGGCCTCAGCATTGTTTTGGCAGAAGAAGAAATCCCCATGCGTGACGAGGTTCGCGGCGCATGCGAACTGCTCGGCCTCGATCCGTTGCATATTGCGAATGAAGGTCAGTTCCTTGCCGTCGTCGCGCCGGAATATGCAGACGCCGCACTGAACGCTCTCAATAAAACCGACGGCGGTGAAAACGCGGTCATCATCGGCGAGATACGGACAGAGCCCGCCTGCGCCGTGCTCGTAACCACACGCTACGGCGGCAGTCGAATTGTGGACATGCTCGTCGGCGATCCACTGCCGAGAATCTGCTGAGGCGATTGCGATGGAAACGGTGTGCAAATTGGCTGCGGCAATCGAAGAACGTTTGCTCATGCGCAACGAGATCATGGAGAGTTTCTTCTCGCGCGAAGCGCCGCGCATGGCCGAAGCCTGCCGCGATATGTCTGAGCGTTTTCTCCGCGGAGGCCGCTTACTTGCTTTCGGACGCGGCCCTTACGCCACAGACGCACAACATGTCTCCGTCGAATTCGTCCATCCCGTCATCGTTGGCAAACGCGCACTTCCCGCTCTCGATCTCTCCATGGCCTTCCGGCCGTGGCTCGATGCGATCCTCCGGCCTGACGACATCGTGATGGGCTTCGGCCCGCCCGAAGGCGATGCCGAGGTGATTGCCGCGCTGGCATTGGCTCGCTCGCGTAACGCAATGACGTTTGCGCTGCCGGGTTCTTCTGCCTCCTACGCGCTTGAAGCAGTCACGCAGGATCCGTTCATCCATCAGGAACTGATTGAGATTTTCTACCACACGCTCTGGGAAACGGTGCATGTGTTTTTTGAGCACCGCGAACTGGGGCAGGACGTCGGGCAATCGGAATTCCTCTACCCGTTCCTCGGGCAGAAAAAGCAGGAGACGAACGATATCGCCGCAGATGTTGCCGCGTCAATCGAGATGAAAGTCCATGACGACACTCTGTTGCGAGCAAAGCTGGCAGAGGAACAATCGGAACAGATTGGCAACGCTGCTCTCGCCATCCATCAAAAGCTTTCGCGCGGCGGGAAGCTCATCATCTTCGGAAATGGCGGCTCTGCGACCGACGCCAACGACTGGGCGCTCGACTGCATCCTGCCTCCCTCTGGGTATCGCTCTATTCCGGCGATATCGCTTTCGATGGAGCCGGCTAACATCACCGCACTCGCCAACGACGTCGGCACTGAGGTCATCTTCCTCCGCCAGCTGATTGCGCAGGCGCAACCGCAGGATGTCGCAATCGGAATCTCCACCAGCGGAGGATCGCGCAACATTGTGATGGCGCTTGAAGAAGCGCGTAGGCGTAGCCTGCTGACCGTCGCTCTTCTCGGCTACGACGGCGGAGAGATTCACCGCCGCCATCTTGCAGACTTCCCCATCATCGTTCGCAGCGACTATATTCCGCGTATTCAAGAGGTACAGGCATCTGCCTATCACGTCATCCGCGAAATGCTGGAGGTGCTGAGCCGTGGCGAAGCTTGAGCTCTACGGCACCGCAAGCTGCCCTTATACGCAGGAACTGCGTGAGTGGCTCGAGTGGACACGGCGCGAATTTCTAGAGTATGACATCGAGGCCGATCCGGAGGCCCGAAAGCGCATGCATGCAATCGACAGCAGCGTCCGCACCGTTCCCGTCCTGGTCGAAGACGGCAAGATAATCCAGGTCGGCTGGCGCGGCCACGGCTGCGTCGTAGGCGCGGGGTCTTAATGGCGGCCGCATGCTCTGTCCGCGTGCGCGGAGTGGTGCAGGGCGTCGGCTTCCGTCCATTTGTATACCGGTTGGCTCAGGAAAATATGCTTGCCGGATGGGTGCTCAACGGCGATCAGGGAGTCGAGATCCACGTTGAAGGTGATGACGAGAATTTAGCTGCATTTGTTCAGGAGATGCGAAGGAAGCCTCCTGCTGCGGCTCACATCGCTGCGATCGAAGTCGAACCGGCGCCATGCGAGGGCTTGAGTGATTTCAGGATTCGCGAAAGCGAGCGGCTCGACCGGCCGACTGTCTGCGTCTCTCCGGATCTGCCGATTTGCGGCGAATGCCTCGCGGAGCTTTTTGATCCTTCGAATCAGCGATACGGCTATCCCTACATCAACTGCACCAATTGCGGCCCACGCTATAGCGTCATCCTCGCATTGCCTTACGACAGGCCCAATACGACCATGAGCGCGTGGGCGATGGATCGCTACTGCAGCCATGAGTATCACGACCCCGCCAATCGGCGCTTCCACGCTCAGCCCGTTGCCTGTCCAGATTGCGGACCTAACTATTTTTTCTGCGACGGCGCGACTCCAATCTCTGGCGACGGAGAAGCCATCAACCGCGCTGCGCTGCTCCTGCGCGATGGAAAGATTGTCGCTGTCAAAGGACTGGGTGGTTATCACCTGGCCTGCGATGCGCGGAATTCCGAATCGAACATAGCCTTGCGTGAACGAAAATTCCGTAAGGAGAAACCGTTTGCACTGATGGCGAAAGACCTTGCAACAGCGCGAGATATCATTCATCTTTCACCCGATGCCGAAGCCCTTCTGACTTCAACAGCCAGACCGATCGTGCTTGCGCCCGGCAAGCAGGAGCTGGCTGGCGTCGCTCCCGGCAACAACGAGCTTGGCGTGATGCTGCCGTACACGCCTTTGCACTATTTGCTCTTTGCCGCAGGCGCGCCGGATGTTCTGGTGATGACAAGTGCTAATCGTTCGAGCGAGCCAATCGCATATGAGGACGGTGATGCGCTGGAGCGGCTTTCCGGAATTGCCGACGCATTCCTCATTGGCGAACGGCCTATCGCGCGTCGGGTCGATGACTCGGTCGTCCGCGCCGGGGTTTCGGGCCCGATGATTCTGAGACGCGCGCGGGGATATGCTCCTGGAGCCATTGCGACGCTGCCGACAAAACGTCCATTGCTTGCGCTGGGCGCTGACCTTAAGAACACCATCACACTCGTAGTGGATGGTCAGGCATTCGTCAGCCAGCACATCGGTGACCTCGATCACTATCAATCCTTCCGCGCCTTTGAAGAGACAGCGCGAGATCTCATCGCTATGTACGACGTGCGCTGGGAAGATCTTTTGGTCGCGCACGATTGCCACCCGCAATACGCCTCTACAATGCACGCTCTTGCGCTGCCTTCTTCGAACAAGTGGGCCGTGCAACATCATCGCGCGCATCTCGCGTCTGTGGTTGCCGAGCGCGGCGCGTGGGACGAGACCGTCGTTGGCGTTAGTCTCGACGGCACCGGATATGGAGACGACGGAAGTATCTGGGGCGGCGAGATCTTTGCCGGAAGCGTGCAGCAGGGGTTTGAGCGCGTCGCTCATTTGCATCAGGCGGCGCTACCCGGAGGCGATACAGCCGCGCAGTTTCCCGTACAAGCCGCCGCAGGATTTCTTTCGCAACTTGACGATCTCCCTGATCTGACCATCGCGCCCTTCAACTTTGGCTCGCGCTATCAGGATGCCCTGCAGCTCATCCGTCGAAGAGTGCGTACGTTTTCTACCACCTCGATGGGCCGACTCTTTGACACTGGGGCAGCCCTTCTTGGCTTCGTGCGGGAAACCACCTTCGAAGGGCAGGCGGCCATCTGGCTGGAACAGCAGGCCAGAGGTGCGTACACCGTCGACGCCTATCCGTTTCCCTTTGCAGGCAGCGAACTCGACTTCCGTCCTTTGCTTGAGCATGCAATCTACAACCGGATGCGCGGACGTTCAACGCATGAGATCGCTCGCGCGTTCCAACTTGGAATCGCGAAGGGTCTGCACGCAGCCATCCGTGCGCTCTGCGAAGAGCGTGGGACACATACCATCGTTCTCTCCGGGGGTGTTTTCCAGAACGAGTTGTTGCTCGAAGACCTCAAGCTTCTTCTTGAAAACGAAAGATTTCAGGTTTGGACAAATCATCTGGTTCCACCCAATGATGGCGGCATCAGCCTCGGGCAGGCCGCGCTCGCAGCGTTTGCGGACAACGTCGATGGAGCGCCTTATGCATGAGCTCTCCATTGCGATGAGCATTGTGGACCTGGCGGTGGAAGAAGCAGAGCGTCGCGGCGTTACGATCGATGCCGTTTATCTTGAGCTTGGGTCACTCTCGGGAGTCGTTGCCGACGCATTGCTGTTCTCTTATGAGATTGCGTGCAATGGCACGCGGCTTGAGGGCTCACGGCTGGTAATCAAGCAGATTCCGATTGAAGTCTTCTGTCCAGCCTGCAAAACGCAGAAAATCCTAAGCTCGATGCAATGGTTCTGCTGTCCTGATTGCGGCACGCCAACCTCAGACGTCATTCATGGAAAAGAACTTCAAGTTACTGCTTTGGAGGTACGAGATGAGTGCCGAACCGCGCCTCTTGGAAGTGCGTAAGAACGTCCTCAAACAAAACGATGTGATCGCCCGCGCACTGCGCGAACGTTTCCGCGCACAAGGGACTTTTGTTGTGAGCCTCGTCTCCAGCCCGGGCACCGGCAAGACAGCATTTCTTGAAAAGACCCTTACGCTGCTGCACCCGCATTATCGTGTCGCGGCGTTAGTTGGAGATCTGGCTACTGAAAACGATGCCGTTCGACTGGCGCGCAGCCAGGCTCCGGTGAAGCAGATCACTACTGGAACTCTTTGTCATCTTGAAGCTGCCATGGTCGATCATGCACTCGCCGGTTGGGACGTTGGCGAACTCGATTTTCTTTTCATCGAGAATGTGGGCAATCTGGTTTGCCCTTCATCCTATGATCTGGGAGAAAATCTGCGTCTCGTTCTGCTTTCCGTTACTGAAGGCGAAGACAAGCCACTGAAGTATCCCACCATCTTTAACAGCGCGGATGTCGCGGTGATCACGAAGATGGATCTTGCCGCGGCGGTTGAGTTCGACGAGGAGTCGATGAAGGCGAACATTCAGGCCGTGCGGCCGGGAATGCGCCACCTCACCGTTTCAGCAAAAACCGGTGCCGGGATTGAAGAGTATCTGCAATTTCTCACAGCTCACCTCGCTGAACTCACGCAGAAGACGCCGGTCTAAGAAATCGTCAGACACACTTATTGACGAGCCGCAGCAGTAAACAACTGGAAGTCGGCTTCTTCGTCTGAACAGTCGGTTTGCGACGATTGCGGTTCTCCAGAACCTGTCTTCAAGAGTTGCTCTATCCTGCCTCTGGGGATTGAGATGAAGCCTTTGATTCTTGTTCTTTGTGTTGTGTCTGCGTTTAGTGGCCTGAGCGCGCAGACGGCTGTGTGGCAGCCTTCGCCGGGGCACACGCAAGTGCCAATTTGGCCGGGGGCGGCGCCTGATCCGCAACCTGTCGCGGGGCCGGAAGCTGCTAAGACGTCGGGAAAAGACTTTCTTGTTGCCGGAAGGCCGGCGGTTGGCGTGAGCAATGTGACGCGGCCTACGATGACGGTCTACTCGCCGACGGGAAAGAATACGGGCGCGGCGGTGGTCGTGTTTCCCGGCGGGGGCTATCAGGTTCTTGCCATCGATCTTGAAGGCTCGGAGGTCTGTGACTGGCTGACGGTGAAAGGGATTACGTGTGTGCTGCTGAAATACCGCGTGACGGATGTAGGACCGTATCCAAAGTCAGGACCGTATCCGGAATCGCCGATGGCGCTGGAAGATGCGCAGAGGACGGTGGGGCTGGTGCGCTTTCACGCGGCGGAGTGGCATATCGATCCGCACAAACTTGGAGTGCTTGGGTTTTCGGCTGGAGGGCATTTGTCGGCTGCGGTCAGCACGCATTTTGAGAAGCGTTTGTATCCGGCTATGGATGACGCGGATAAAGAAAGCTGCCGCCCGGACTTTGCGGTGGTTATCTATCCCGGGCATCTGTCGCTGTCAGCGGCGGAATGGGATGCGAAACAAGACACGAAGAAATTTTTCATTCCTCATGCCGCGACTGCCGATAAAGAGCTTGCGCTAAATCCCGAAGTTCCTGTCACCAGCCAGACGCCGCCTACGTTTTTGTTGCAGGCGGAGGATGACCACGTGGACAACGTAGACGACTCGCTGGCGTACTACATTGCGCTGAAGAAGGCCGGGGTTCCGGTGGAGATGCATTTGTATGCACAGGGTGGGCATGCGTTCGGGCTGCGGCGCACGAAGTTTCCGATCACCGGGTGGCCTGAGTTGGTGGAGACGTGGCTGGGCACGATCGGGATGATTTCGGAGTAGGTGCTTCGATCCGGGACTCACTCAACAGCGTCAGCAGCGAGTAACATGGTGGGATGTCGAGCTCATCCAATTCCATCCCGGCGATTCAGGTGCCTACGGGCGGCGAGTTACTCGGCTTCAACAATCCATATCCGGCATTGAGCGAGTGCTCGGCGATTATCAACCTGCAGACGCAGGTTGCTCCTTTGATCACGTCGATGTCGTGCCAGCTCAAAGTCCTGAATCTTCTTAAGCCGCTAATCGAAGTAATCAAGGGCTTGCCCAGCCCGAGTGTCACGGCCCTCGAAGAATTCTCCGAAGCCGCGGCTGCACTTGCGCCTTGCCTCTTGCTGACAGCACCTGCGAGTGTGCTTCCTTTTGTGCGCGATCTTCTTTGTGTTGAAATCAGCAGCTTGAACTGCTTTCTGCGGAACCTGCAGAGCATTCTCGAAGAAGCGAGCGGCGGTCCGAGTTCGCCCTTCCAGTCGCAGGTGCACAGTGTCCTCAACTCCTATCCACCCATTGTTGGAACCCTGAAACTTGGAGGTGAGCTTTTTCAGATTGCAGGTCTGAACGTTCCGGAGGCACCAACTCTCAGCGCAGCAACTGACCCTGCCTCACTCGAGGCTGATCAAAGCGCTATTCACAGTTTTATATCCTCCCTGCAGTCCATCGTGGATGCGCTCGGTGGCTGCCCACCGCGTCCCTAATGCTTCTTGTTCTTTCAGCCCACCCGGTTTGATTCGTGACCTGAAGTCTGCATGAGGGGTGATTGTTCGTAACTGCGAATCGAAAGCTCAGCGGGCTGAGTATTTCAACGGAAGCGGCTTCACTGGTAGGATCACACTTGCATGGTTGAAGAACAGGATAAGAATTACGGGTTGAGAAATTCATGAAAGCTTTGGTAAAGAGCCGCGCGGAGCGCGGGTTGTGGCTGGAAGATGTCGCAGAACCTACGATCGGCATCAACGACGTGCTGATCCGCGTACGCTATGCCGGTATCTGCGGAACTGACGTTCATATTTATCAGTGGGACGAGTGGGCACAGAAGACGATTCCGGTGCCGATGGCCATCGGGCATGAGTTTGTCGGAGAGATTGTCGAGGTCGGCTCGAACGTAAACGACTTCTACCCTGGCGATATTGTGAGCGGCGAGGGGCATGTCACATGCGGACGCTGCCGCAATTGTCTTGCGGGGAGACGTCACCTGTGCGCGTACACATCGGGCGTTGGCGTGAATCGACCGGGTGCGTTTGCAGAATTCATCGCGCTGCCGATGACCAATATCTGGCGGCATGACCCGGGAATCAATCAGGAAGTCGCGGCCATCTTCGATCCTTTTGGCAATGCGGTCCACACCGGTCTCTCGTTCCCGGTGCTGGGCGAAGATGTCCTGATCACGGGCGCCGGGCCCATCGGAATCATGGCAATCCCGGTGGTTCGCCATGCTGGCGCGCGCCATATCGTGATCACCGACGTGAATCCATTCCGCCTGGAACTGGCGCGCAAAATGGGCGCGACGCTTGCTGTGAACACGCAGCAAACGCCTCTCGCAGAGATACAGAAGCAGCTCGGCATGCGGGAAGGATTTGATGTGGGACTGGAGATGTCGGGCAATCCGGCGGCCATGCAGGAAATGATTGCGAATATGAGTCACGGCGCAAAGATCGCCATGCTCGGAATTCCTGCCAAGCCGATGTCAATCGATTGGCGAGCGGTGATCTTCAACATGCTGACCATCAAGGGCATCTACGGGCGGGAGATGTACGAGACCTGGTACAAGATGAGCGTCATGATCGAGTCGGGTCTCGACATTTCACCTGTGATTACTCACCGTTTCAGCTACAAGGATTTCCAGGCGGGATTCGATGCGATGATTTCAGGGCAGACAGGCAAAGTCATTCTGGACTGGACCAACGTTCGCTAAGAAGACGCCTCAGATGCCGGCGTACCAGGCATAACCACCTTCGGGCGCGGCAGAGCCCAGTCCTTTGCCGAAATGCTTGAGCGTGTCGGTGACCGTGAGACGATTGATGTACTTCACGTTCTTATAGCCGAGTTGGCGGGACACGCGCATGCGGAGCGGGCCGCCAAAGCCCACGGGAAGGTCACCGTCGTTCATCCCCCACGTGAGGAACGTCTGGGGATGCAGGGCGTCGGCCATGTCGATGCTTTCCCACCAGTCGCTGTCGATGGAGAAGTATGCGACATATCGCGCCTGCGGGAGAATCCCGGCTTCGTTCAGGACGTGGACAAGAGGCGTACCGATCCATTCGGCGATGTAGGACCAGCCCTCCTCGCAGGCCACCTCGGTGATCTGGCTGCGGACGGGAAAACTCTTGATGTCGGAGAGCGAAAATGATGTGGGGTGGGCTACCATTCCGTCGACCGACAGGCGCCAGTCTGAAAACCCGCTGGCCTGCTGGAGTTTGAAGGCGTCGTTCGGAGGTGGGGTCTGGTTGGCGAAAGGCATCTTTGAAATCATGCTGCGGGGGAACTCGCGGGCCAGCGAATGCTTCGTCAGAAGACGCTGAGCGGCGTAGGTGAGCGTTTCTCCGGGACCGTAAATCCCTCGGCAATCGGGCGGAACGAGCCCATAGCGTCGCGCGAGGCGATCGGCAACCGCAAGGCCGGAGACTCCGGCAGCGGCGGCGATACCGCCAGCGATGAGCTTACGACGTGAGATGGATTTCATGTTGTTCCTCAGGCGCGACGACGCGACCGTTGATCATCGCCCGCATGCGGCTTCTGAAGCCTGCCAGAACGACCATCGTAATGTGGACGATGAGGAAGAGCAGGAGCGCTGCGGAGACGAAGAAGTGCAAAGTGCGCGCGGATTGCCGACCTCCGAGCAAATTCACAGCCGCGGGAAATGCGGAATCGAAGCCGGGAGACATTGCGAGACCTGTCCAGATGACCAGGGGAAAGAGGATGAAGATCACTGCCAGATAGGCAGTTCGCTGCAACACATTGTATGAGTGCTCCTCGATTGCGTCGGGTGGGGCGCGGCGAAGATACTGCGCGATTCGGCTCCAGTATGCCCGCCACGTTCTGTTGCCCGCTTCCGGAACAAGGTCTTTGCGGAAATGGCCGCTCAAGAGGCCGGCGATTACGTAGACCAGGCCGGTCAGCACTACAGCCCATGCTGCCTGAAAGTGAAGATAGCGGCTCCAGCCGTTCTCGTCCGGCATGCCAAAGCTATACCCGGTCGGGACGGTGCTTCGGGACGCCGGGATCGGTATGGAGAACAACGGATGCGTGTTCACATTGCCGATCTCGCCCCAATAGAAGCGCGGGTGCGAGACCACGATCTCAGCTCCGCTGATGAGCAATGCAAAGAAGGAGATGACCGTGATCCAGTGCGTTACGCGGACGATCGCAGAATGCCGGGGAGTTTCCGGATTATGGAGCGGACCGGCGGCTGACACAGGCGGATCATACCACACGGGCAGAGAGCCATTGTTCCTTCATCTTCAGGACGTTCAACCGCCTTTTGGCGTTACTGGCGCGGAGCGCTTCCGGCTGTGCGATCAGCGCCGGAGCTTACCAGGTTCGCGAAAATTCGATAGGCTCCCGGGACTGCTTCGGTCATCTGGCGATAGAGGGCGTAGGCGACATAGATGTAGGCGCCCTTGCCGTAGCGTGCATAGAGAAGGCCGCCTTTTTGCGGGTCCTGGCCGGGATCGTGCGTCTCGGTGAGTGCAATGTAGCGGGGGTCCCATGACTGCATGAAGGAGTGGCCGCGCTCCTCGACCCAGCCGTCGAAATCAGCCTCGGTGATTTTGTTGGGGAAGGTCATAAGCGGGTTGTTGGGGTCGAGGATGGTGACCTTGGATTTTTCGTCGACGACTTTTTCGGGCGAGCGGCCAAGGGTGTAGGGATATGGGCCGTAGTTGCGGTCGTACTCGTAGGAGTTGTACTCGACGACGACGGTGCCACCGTTCTTTGCGTAGTCGAGCAGGCGCTGTGTGGCTGCGGCGAGCGCGGGGCGCGCGGCATAGGTGCGGATTCCAAGGACGATGGTGTTGTACTGAGAGAGATCGCCGTGGAGGATCTCGTCGTCGGTGAGCAGGTGCGGGCGGACGCCGATCTGTTCGAGGGCCTGCGGGACCTCGTCGCCAGTGCCCATGATGTAGCCGACCTTGAGGCCCGGCGCTACTTTGACGTCTACTCCGCGCGCGCGGTAGGTGGCGGGATGATAGTAGTAATACGGTCGCACGCCGGGATAGCCAACCTGCTGCACTCCTTCACTGAACTCGAAGTTACCGCTGCGCGCGATGGCCTTGATGGGGTAGGCTTCGCTGCCCAGTGAAGTCGGATGCACGGTAAATATAACCGTGGCTGGATCATTTATTGGTAGATGGAATTTAGCGGTGGCGGGATCGGCAGTCCAGCCTTCGGGGAGTTGGAGGTGGAGTTCGCCGTCGGCGTTGCTCTGCTGCTCGTTGTTGAGCGTGACCCTGAGCGGGAAGGATTTGGCGTCAAGCGGCACAACCCCTGCGCCAGCGCCAATGTTGACGGAGACTTGCGGCAGAACAACGAGCGGCTGGTAGACGCCGCCTGAGCCGTGTTCCCAATGCACGGTTTGCACGACCTGGCCGATGCGGATGGGTACGCCGTCGTAGTTGAATTCGGCCCAGCCTTCGACGGGATATGGGGCGAAGGAGCGGTTGAGCCAGCGCTTGTCATTGATGTCGTAGTAGGGCTGCTCAATTGAGGGGCGGGTGAAATATGGGCGCGTGGGCGCGGCTTTGCTCGGGACTTCAAGCTTGAAAAGGATGTCGGCTTCCGACGCGCTGGGCGCGATAGGGCCGCCTACGCGCTCGACGGGCCAGTGTTCACCTTCCGGGGTGACGAGCCATGTTTTGGCGAGCTTGAGCTTGCCGCCGGGAGTCCACGGGCCAGCGCTGGTCACATGCAGGCGGACGTTGAAATTCATGCCGGGAGTGGCGTGAAGGAAGGTGAACGCAGCTGAACTGCCTGCGAATGGATTGCGGTCCGTTTGCAGATTGGGCGTGACGAGCGCGTTCACTTGCAGGCCAAGCGATTCGGCGAGCGCTGTGTTGAACTGGGCGAGCTTGATGTTGAGTTCGTGATTGACGTTGGCCTTGTCGTCGGCGCTGAGAGAGCTGGCGTTGACAGCGTTGATGAGCTCCTGCGTTTTCAGATAACCGTCGTGGAGGTCGGGGACGATTTTTGATGGGTCGGAAGGGATGTAGGCGTAGAGCGCCTTTGTGACGTGGCGGTCGATTTCACGCAGGCCGTCTTTGAGGAATTGCGTGTCGCCGTGCGCTAGCGTCGCGATGCCGGCAAGAGATACGTCGATGCCGTCGAAAAAAGATGATTCTTCGTCTTTGGTTTCGACGCGCGAGCCGTAGCGGTGATACTCAACGTCGAATGGGCCGGGCAGGGGTGGATTGCCTCCGCCATTCTGCGACTTCTGCTCGCTCCAGCCTTCGCGCGACATCTGCACGTAGGAGCGGCCAAGGACGGGATCAAAGCTGCCTTCAGGAATGACGACGTTGGTTGAGGGGGTGTCGTCCATCCACTTGTCGTTGATGTAGTCGCGCAGATGCAGCGGCGACGACTTGCCGGTGGCATAGTCGAACATGGTTTTGTGCGGGCCGCTCCCGCTGATGGAGAAGTTGAAGACGCGCGCGTACATCTTCAGCGGCGACCAGGGGCGAAGACCCTCGGCGATCTGATCGGGAAAGACGTTGGGGTCACCTGCGGCCTTGAAGACTTCCTGGGCCATTTCGCCAGAGACCTGATGGTGGCCGTGGCCGTCGGTGACGTTGCCGCTGAAGGTGGAGGTGATGACGAGCGGGCGGTTGAGGCGAACGGCACGGACCACGTCATAGAGAACGCGGTCGTGGCCCCACTTGTCGAAGGCTTCGTCGATGGTCTTCGAGAAGCCGTAGTCGGCGACGCGCGACCAGTATTGTTCGGTGCCACTGAATTCGTCTGCGCGCAGCAGCTCATTGGTGCGGATGAGGCCGAGAGCGTCATATTCTTCGCCGGACATGGCGTTCTGGCCGCCTTCGCCGCGTGTGAGCGTCAGCATGGCCACGCGCGCTCCGGCTCCGCGCGATTCGAGCGTGAGCATGCCGCCGTCTTCGTCGTCGGGATGGGCGACGATCATCATGACGCTGGCCCAAGTGTGCAGCTTGCGCAGGGTTTGCCAGAGGCCGTCGGCTCCGCGATCCTCGGGGAGCGTCTGTGCGTCGGGTGTGGCGGCGATCTGCGTGGCCCAAGGGACCGTTTGTGTTTGGGCGGCGGTGGTCGCAGCGAGCGCGAGTGTGGCGATCAGCTTGAGTCGTCGGCTGGCAGGCTGCATCTACTTGTCTAGTCTCCAGGAAAGGGCTTGTTATCAGTGTACAATCCACGCACCAGGCAGTGTCTTACGAACCCGGGGCTAAAGCCCCATCGCTTTGCGGCCGATATTCACCGGCCTCAATCACCCCAACGCGCAAAGACCACGCGCCGCGGACCCCGATGAAGGCCGGTGCTTCTACCCCTAAAAGCTCTGGTCAAGATTCGTGAGACGCTGCCTAACTTTTTGTTAGATGAATATCAAAGCATGCCGTCGCAATTGAAACGACAACTGAGCCTGGGAAACGCCGTCTCGCTGAACATGATGAACATGATCGGCGTGGGGCCGTTTATTACGCTGCCGCTGGTAGTTGTGGCGATGGGCGGTCCGCAGGCGATGCTGGGATGGATTCTTGGCGCAGTGATCGCTGTCTGCGACGGTCTGGTGTGGGCCGAACTAGGCGCGGCGATGCCGGAAGCGGGTGGCTCATACACCTTTCTGCGTGAGATTTACGGGCGTGATGGCGCGGGGAGGTGGGCTTCGTTTCTCTACATCTGGCAGCTCGGGTTCAGCGCGCCGCTGTCGATTGCTTCGGGCTGCATCGGGCTGGCGCAGTATGCGGCGTATCTCTGGCCTTCGTTGGGCAATGCTGTTCCGGGCGTGCCGCATCTGCGTTACACGAGTTTGTTGGCAGCGGCGACCTGCCTGCTGATTCTGGCATTGCTGTACCGCAACCTGAGTGCCATCCGGCGGCTGGCATGGGTTCTATGGGCGGGCGTGCTGCTGACGATCGGATCGGTGATCATCGCGGGGGTGACGCATTTTCATGCATCGCAGCTTGCCATGCCGGTGGGCGCTTTTCATCTAACGCCTGCGTTCTTTCAGGGATTGGGCGCGGCAACGCTGATTGCGACTTACGACTACTGGGGCTACTACACCGTCTGCTTTCTCGGCGGCGAGGTGCGCGATCCCGGGCGGACGATTCCGCGCGCTGTGCTGCTTTCGATTGCGGTTGTCGCCGTGCTGTATCTGCTGATGAATATCAGTGTGCTCGGCGTGATTCCATGGCAGGAACTGGTGAAGGGCGGCGACGGGCGCTACGCCGTGGTCGCGGTTCTGATGCAGCGGACGTTTGGCGACACAGCGGCGCGAGTGATCGCTGTGCTCGTCATGTGGACGGCGTTTGCTTCCGTCTTTTCATTGCTGCTTGGATATTCGCGCGCGCCGTATGCTGCGGCGCTGGACGGCAATTATTTTCGCGCGTTTGCGAAGCTACATCCGAAGCATGGGTTTCCGAATGTTTCACTCATTGCGCTGGGGATTGTTGCGACGGCTTTCTGCTTTTTTGATCTGTCGCATGTGATTGCGGCGCTGGTGGCGATTCGGATTATTCTGCAGTATGTTTTGCAGCAGATTGGCGTGATCCTGCTGCGTGTGCGGCAGCCGGAGATGCCTCGGCCCTTTCGGTTGTGGCTCTATCCTTTGCCTCCGTTGGTGGCGCTGGCCGGATTCTTATTCATCGTGTTCTCGCGACAGGATGCTTCGCGGGAGTTTGTGTATGCGGGCGTAATCGCAGTGACGGGCAGTGTTCTCTATTTTGTTCGTGCTCGCAAGCGGGGTGAGTGGCCGTTTGCGAACGCCCGTGCCTGAGGGCCTTTTCCAAGACCAAAGCGAGTTGAATTTCTGCACTCTGTTTTAGGGTTCGTGCTTTCCCACCCTTTGCTTCGCAAAGGATGGGGCACCCTTTTTCGTGCTGATCGAAAAATCCAGAGTGCACTTCTTCCTTCGAGCTATGCGAAGTAAATCTGTACGGTACCGAAGGTTGAGAAGGTGACTCGCGCTTCCGATCCGGCTTTGGCGTTGAATTTGCCGCACCAGCTTCCAGTTGTGATCCAGTCGCCTGCTTTCAGGCCGGCGGTGCGGTACTGTCCTTCGTTGGCAAGCCAGGTAACGAGACGCAGGAGATCGGTTCCGGCGGGGTTTGAGGCGGTGCCTTCGAAGCGGATGACGCCGTCGATACTCACTACGACCGATTCTTTTGAGAGGTCGGCGCTCTGCCATGCGGGAAGTGCGGGGCCGTAGGCGAAGCCGCCGTTCATCTGGAGGTCTCCGATCATCGAGAGGCGGTCTACTTTGTCGGGGTCGAGAAAGGCTGGCTCCATCAGTTCGATAGCTGGATGCGCCGAGGCAATTGCTGCGACCACTTCTTCGCGTGAGTAGGGCTGATCGCGGACGGGCAGGTCTTTGCCGATGCGGAAGGCAATTTCAGCTTCGACGCCACGGTAGCGGCGATGCGATTCGCTCAGCATCTGGCCGCTGTGCGCGAAGCCTCCGAGCAGCGGCATGGGGGCATAGGCGGGTGTCGCGTCGGGCGAGAGCGCACCGACTTTCCAGCCGCCGATTGGTCCCAGAGCCTGCGCGATAATGTCCTGCAGCGCATAGGCTTCATCGAGCGTATGCGGTCGCAGCGCTTCGGGCAAGCTCTCAATCGGCTGCGAATCGCGCCGGGCGGCAAGGATGAGTTCGGAGGCCTGTCGCATACGGTCGTTTTCCTGCGGAGTGAGCTTTTGCTGGTTTTCTGTAACCATTCGCTGTTCCTCGGAGTCTGAAATTATGGGTTCCAAGTGTTAAGGTATCTGCTTTCCGGAACTCTGCAAATTCATCCTGGTTTTTGTGGCGTGAAAAACATCCGTGCCGCATGTTGGCACGTACTTTAGTCTGTAACTAGAGAGACAGGGCACCAAAGAATGCTGATCGGCAAACCTAGCGACATTCCTTCTTCTGAGATCACTCCGAAATCTGCATATATGAACCGACGGAAGTTTATGGCCGCGGCGGGCGCTGCCGGGGTCGCGGCATTTGCGGGAGAGCGCATTGCGCGGATTCTGCAGCCGGACGCGCGTGTGCTTGCCGGAACGAAGCTTGATACCGTGAAGAGTCCGCTTTCGACGACCGGCGAAGACCTTACGCCATACCAGTACATCACCAACTACAACAATTTTTACGAGTTCGGCGTGGAGAAGGGTGATCCGGCGAAGAATGCGGGGCGGCTGCAGACGCGTCCGTGGACGGTGACGGTTGAGGGGCTGGTGGCGAAGCCTAAGACCTTCGACATCGATGCACTGCTGAAGCTGCGACCACAGGAAGAGCGTGTATATCGGCACCGCTGCGTTGAGGCTTGGAGCATGGTGATTCCATGGGTTGGCTATTCGCTTTCGGAGTTCATCAAGGAGTGTGAGCCGCTGGGAAAGGCAAAATTTGTGCAGTTCCTGACGCTCGCGGATCGCAAGCAGATGCCGGGACTCAGTCAGTCCTCGATCAACTGGCCCTATTCAGAAGGCCTCCGCATGGATGAGGCAATGAACCCGCTTACGCTGCTGACTTTCGGATTATATGGCGAGACGCTGCCGAATCAGGATGGCGCGCCTGTACGCGTGGTGGTGCCGTGGAAGTATGGGTTCAAGTCGGCGAAGTCGATTGTGAAGGTGCGCTTTGTCGAGAAGCAGCCGCATACAGCGTGGAACGATCAGGCTCCGGATGAATATGGCTTTTATTCGAATGTGAACCCGAATGTGGACCATCCGCGCTGGAGCCAGAAATACGAGCGGCGCATCGGCGAGCCTGTCTTCAAGCAGCGGCGGCAGACGCTGATGTTCAACGGCTACGGTGACCAGGTAGCCAGCCTCTACAATGGCATGGATTTGCGTAAATACTACTGATCATGCCGAACCGCTGGATCATTTTTCTTAAAGTGCTGGTGCATGTTGCGTGCCTTGCGCCGGTCGCGTGGCTGGTTTGGAATTTCTGGCGTGCCAGCACCACTGTGCCCGACGCGCTTGGCGCAGACCCCATTGCTGCGGTCACTTTCTTTACCGGGAAAGGTACGCTGCGGCTGCTGGTGACTTCGCTTGCTATTACTCCGGTGCGGCGGCTGATTCCAAAGCTTAGCTGGCTCATTCGCTTTCGCCGCATGCTGGGGCTTTACGCGTTCTTCTATGCGTGCCTGCATCTGCTGACCTACGTTTGGCTCTACTCGAACTTCAGCTGGAACGCGATGGTCAATGACATCGTCCGGCGGCGGTTCATTACGGCGGGGTTGACGGCGTGGGTGCTGCTGGTGCCGCTGGTGCTGACGTCGACAACATGGTCGATTCGGAAGCTGGGGGGAAGCGCTGGCAGGCTCTGCACCGGTTGGCGTATGTGTCGGCAATTGCTGGAGTTGTGCATTACTGGTGGGGCGTGAAGTCGGGCGTGCGCACCCCGTTGACAATCACCCTGGTGCTCGCCATTCTGCTGCTGGCGCGGCCCGTTCTGACTTATGTTTCCAAAGCTTCGCGAGCAAAACCAACAAAAGTACCGGCTGCGCAACTCTGAGCGCGGATTCTGGTTTATATTGCCGGGGACTGCTGATGATCCGCGCCTCCTTATCGCTGGGCCTTGTTGCTGTTGCTCTACTGCCGGTTGCGGCTGTTGCGCAGAATTCTGCGCACACGCCTTCGCACCATAAAGCTACTGCCAAGACCGAGCCGGCGCTGCCACCACTTACGAATGAAGAGCGGGCGCAGCAGGTTCTCGACCGCTTTACCTTTGGGCCGCGTCCCGGCGATGTGGCGGCCGTCACCAAAATCGGCTGGGAGGCTTGGTTCGAACAGCAGCTGAATCCGGATTCTATTCCTGATCCGGAGCTTGATAAGCGGCTGGCGGCTTATCCGTTGCTGGTGATGACGCCGTCGCAGGTGGCGATGAATTTTCCCGATGGCGGCGTGATTCGACAGATTGACGCAGGGAAGCTTGCGATGCCGCAGGACCCGATGCTGACCGGGGCGTATGAAGTGATGCTGGAGCGGTACAAGCGCAAGCAGGCGAAGGACGCTGCGGCGAACCAGACCTCTGCGAACCAGATTCAGAGTACTTCGATGCAGCCTGCGCAGGCGAATGCGATGCAGGTGCCTCCGCCGATCGATCTCGACGATGAGCCGCAGAACGGGCCCACGGCGCAGATGCTGGCCCAGCAGATTCTGGGCTATCAGAAAAATCTGCGCATGCAGGCGATCATGCGTTTGCCGGTGGAGCAGCGCATGATCCTCTGCCGCCGCGTTGCCGATCCGCAGCGCGGGATGCTGATGAACGATTTCACTCCGCGCGAGCGCGAGCTGTTCCAGATGATGGGTGGGGGCGGAGCCGGGATTGGTGTAGCCCAGAATGAGTTGCAGCAGGCGAAGATTCTGCGAGCGATTTTGAGCGAGCGGCAGCTTGAAGAGGTGATGACCGATTTCTGGTTCAACCACTTCAATGTTTTTCTGCACAAGAATCCGATTGAGACTTACTACCTGGCCGATTACGAGCGCAACGCCATCCGTGAGCATGCGCTGGGCAAGTTTAAAGACTTATTGCTGGCGACGGCGGAGCATCCGGCGATGTTGGATTATCTCGACAACCGCACCAGCATTGGGCCTGATTCGCTTGCTGCGAATCGGCAGAAGGCAAACCCCAAACAGCAGGATCGCGGATTGAATGAGAATTATGGCCGCGAGGTGATGGAACTGCACACAGTCAGCGTGAATGGTGGCTACACGCAGGCCGACGTCACGAACCTTGCGAAGATTTTTACCGGATGGACAATCGATCATCCGGAACTTGGCGGGCCGTTTGTTTTCGATCCGCGCAGGCATGAGCCGGGTACGAAAAAGTGGTTCGGGCAGACGATCAGGGAAGACGGTTTCAACGAAGGCGTGCAGGCACTGACATGGCTCGCCGCGCAGCCGCAGACAGCGCACTTTATCAGTTACAAATTGGCGCAGCGTTTCGTTGCCGATGAGCCGCCGCCGGCGCTGGTCGATCGCATGGCGCAGACGTATCTGTCATCTGACGGAGATATCAGGCAGGTGCTGCGTACCATGGTGCACTCGCCAGAGTTCTGGTTGCGCGCGAACTATCGCAACAAGGTGAAGACGCCGCTTGAATTTGTTGCGTCGGCGTTTCGGGCTACGGATACGAATCCCACAAACCCTGGCGCGCTGGTGGGCACGCTGGCGCGCATGGGTGAGCCGCTTTATCAGATGCAACCGCCGACGGGGTATCCGATGACTGCGGACCACTGGATGAATTCGGCTGCACTGGTGGACCGGTTGAATTTCTCGATGCAACTGACGACAAGCAAGCTGGGCGGGATGAAGTTTGATGCATCGCAGTTGCTTGCTGCGGGGCTGCTGGCGCGGCCTGCATCTTCGTCTGATTCCCTTCACCGCGTTGCTGTCGAGCCTGCGGTGATGACGCAAAAGGCAGCTGCGCCCAGCGGACAGGATGAGGCGCTGGAACTGATGGAGGAGTTGCTGATTGCGGGGGATGTTTCGGCCAAAACGAACTCGGTGATTCGGGAACAGCTGGCGGAGGCTACTCCATCCACTGATGCAACGCAGGTGCTGGATACGATGTCTGCGATGATTCTGGGCTCACCAGAGTTTCAGATGCGGTGATTGTGCTTGGGGATAGGCTCGTGCTTTCCCACCCTTTCGCACACTACGCGAAAGGATGGGGCACGGCGTTTTCGTGCTGCTGCTCAGAAACTGCAGGTCCCTCGGCTTCGTTCGGGATGACAAGCCCTAATTTGGGCGATAACTGCGTAGGGCTCTGCAGGCGCGCTGCAAATCTTCGTCGCGTTTGGCGAAGCAGAAGCGCAGGATGTCTTCGCCGCGTCCACCAGTGAAGAATGCTGTGCCTGCAACTGCGGCAACGCCCGTCTGCGCCAGCAGATTGCGGGCCTTTTCGCGGGCTGTGGCTCCGGTTACAGAGCTGACGTCGGCAAGTACATAGTAGGCACCCTGCGGGATGGAAGGCGTGAAACCCGCACCTTGCAAGGCAGTGCAGAGCATGTCGCGCTTTGCCTGGTACTCCTGAGCCATTTCCGCGTAAAAGATGTCCGTCAGTTCAACAAGCCCGGCGACCGATCCGTATTGAAATGGCGAAGGCGCGCAGACATAGGTCAGGTCGTGAAAGTAGGCGATCGAGCCGAGCCAGCGCCTGTCGGCTGCGAGGTAGCCGATGCGCCATCCGGTGATGCTGAAGGTCTTCGACAAGCCCGAGATGGTGATGGTGCGCTCGGCCATTCCCGGCAGTGATGCGGGCGAGATGTGCTTCGCTGCGTCGAAGAGGAAGTATTCATAAATCTCGTCCGTCAGGATGAAGAGATCGTGCTCTTCGGCAAGAGATGCGATCTTTTCGAACTCGGCGCGGGTGAAGACTTTGCCGCATGGGTTTGATGGCGAGTTGACGATGATGGCGCGGGTGCGCGGAGTGATGGCCGCGTGCAGAGCGTCGAAATCGATTTCCCAGGTGTGCATCGCCATGGGCACAGCGCGCGGCTGGATGCGCAGGCTCAGCAGCGTGTTGACGTGATATCCATAAAACGGCTCGAAGAGGACGACTTCATCGCCGGGATCGAAGAGCGCAAGGCAGGCGGCGTACAGCCCGCCGGTCGCGCCCGAGGTGACAAGTATTTCGGAATCGGGGTCCGCAGTGATGCCGTTGTAATGCGCAAGCTTGCGCGCTATCGCCTGGCGCAGCGGCGCGATTCCATCCAGTCGCGTATAAATGTTGTGACCATCATGGATCGCCTTGATTGCGTTCTCAACAACAGCGGTGGGAATCTCGGTATCGCACACGCCCTGCGCAAGATTGACGCCGCCCATGCGGTCGCACTCCATCGTCATCGAACGAATCTCCGATTGCATGACGTGTGGAGAAATCTCACTGAGGCGCAATTTTTCCGTTGCGGTTCGCATGCCTTACATCTAATCACGAACGCGGCAGGTGTCACCACTGGCGTCTTTCCTGCCTGCTCGACTGTCTAACTAGAGTTAACTGTCCAGGAGCCATGAGATGAATTTGAATCGCCGTCAGTTCAGCGCATTTGCTGGTGCGACTCTTCTATCAAGCGCGTTACCCGGTCTGAATGCACAAACAGACGACAAACGCATCGGCTACTGCATCGTGGGCCTCGGCCGCATCTCAATGGACCACTTTATGCCCGCGGTGAAGATGTCGAGCCAGTCGAAGATTACCGGGATTGTCAGCGGGCATCCGGACAAGGCGCGCAGAATGGCGGCGCAATACGGCGTTCCGGAGAACTCGATCTACACCTATGAGAATTGCGATCAGATGCGCGACAACAAGGCGATCGACGCCGTCTACATCGCGCTGCCCAACAACATGCACGCCGAGTACACGATCCGCGCGGCCAAGGCGGGTAAGCATGTGCTCTGCGAGAAGCCGATGTGTACCAGCGTGGCCGATGCGCATGCGATGATCGATGCCTGCAAGCAGGCGAAGGTGAAGCTCCTGATTGCGTATCGCTGCCAGTATGAGCCTACGAACCTGCGCGCGATTTCGCTGATCCGCGAAGGCAAACTCGGCACAGTGCAGGCGATTGAAAGCGCAAATGGATTCAACATTCGGGCTGGTGAGTGGCGGCTGAACAAGAAGATGGCCGGCGGCGGTCCGCTGCTTGACGTGGGCATCTATTCGCTGAATGCGTGCCGCTATCTTACGGGCGAGGAGCCGGTTGAGGTGAAGGCCTACTCGACCACGATTGATCACGATGGGCGCTTCGATCAGGTGGAAGAGAATACTTCGTGGACGATGAAGTTTCCCTCAGGCATCGTTGCGAGTTGCAATACAACATATGGCGCGAACATGAATGGCTTTTATCGCGTACATGGGTCGAAGGGCGTCCTCGAACGTGGAAAATGCCTTTCCCTATCAGGGACAGCATCTGACTGCGGCCTTCAACGATAAGACGAACCTGGATGAGCCGAATCCGGCAAAGGATCCATCGCACTTTGTCCGCATGGGGGACTACTTCAGCAACTGCATTCTTAAGAACGAAGAGCCTAAGACGAATGGCGAAGAAGGACTCCGCGACATGGAATGGATCAGCCGCATTTATGAGTCGTGCGGGCTCAGTTTGTAGCGGGTAAAGACGCGTGGTGGCGATCGATAGTTTCAATCAGGCGCTCGGCCATGCTTTCTGCTTTGCGCATGAAGATGGCGGCTGCCTCCGGCGGAAACAACTCGGAGGTGGTTTGTTTCCAGATACCAAGCCAGCGCTCAAAATGCTCTGAGCCGATACGCGGCAGCAGCAACAGATGCTTCAACATGGGGTTGCCTTTGTAGCGGCCACTCGCCAGCATGAGTGAAGACCAGAAGGCGCGCATCGTTTCAAGATGCGGCTCCCACTCATCGCCTATCTCCTTCGCGAAGACCGGGCCGAGAATGTCATCCTGCCGCACGCGGGTGTAGAAGCGATCGACCAGTACGGCGATCGATGATTCATTGACAACATTCGCGGCATCAAATTGCACAAGCATATTAGTAGGATACAGTTCTTACCTGTTGGGATGAAATATATTGCGTAGGGCGGATTGATTTCCGCAGTGGGCCCTCTGGAATGATGACAAGAAAATCGCTGCTTACGCTGAGCGCATTGTTGATGGTGATCGGTGGAATCGCGCAAGCGCAGAAGCCGCGTCTGCTATGGAGCGACGAATTTAACGACTCCGCTTCTTCCTCTGCACCCAACCCCGCGAACTGGACATTTGAAACAGGCTCGAACGGCTTCGGGAATCAGGAGCTTGAAACTTACTGCGACTATGGGTCATCGCAGCCACCTTGCGACGCGGCGCAGCCAAATGCGTTTGTCGGCACGGATGGCTTTCTGCACATTATTGCGCGCAGCGACGGGCATGGGCATTACACTTCGGCGCGGCTGAAATCGGAAGGGCTGAAGAGTTTTCAATACGGGCGCATTGAGGCACGGATCAAGATTCCCAAGGGCGAGGGCTTCTGGCCTGCTTTCTGGATGCTTGGCGACAACATGCCGAAAGTGCATTGGCCTGCTTGCGGCGAACTCGACATCATGGAGAACATCGGCAAGAAGCCGGGGACGATTTACGGCTCAATCCACGGGACTGGATTCACGGGCACGCAGATTGGCTTGCCCTTCACGCTGCCGCATGATGAAGCCTTCGGTGATGCGTTTCACGTCTTTGGGCTGCTCTGGTCGCCGAAGAAAATTGAGTATTACGTCGATGATCCCGCGCATGTCTATGCTTCGTTTACTCCCGCGAGCCTGCCCGCGGGCGCTGTATGGCCGTTCGATGATGGGAAGTATTTCTTTCTGTTGAATCTTGCTGTCGGGGGCGACTGGCCTGGTTCTCCGGATGCTTCGAGCAAATTTCCGCAGGAAATGCTTGTTGATTATGTCCGCGTTTATGCCTTGGATACGAAGTGACTTGGCAGATCATCGACCGCGCGCTTTGCGGTCTGCTCAGGATGACGACTCTCTGGGATGGGTTCGTGCTTTCCCACCCTGTCGCATACGCGACAGGATGGGGCACCCATTTTCCGTGATGATCGATACCGCACCCACCCGCTTCTAGCTCAGCGTGATTTCGAGCTTCGTTACTGACATTGGTGGGAAGGCAAAGCTCACCGTTGAACCACTTACCGTTGCCTGCGCGGACTTTGACCTGACGGCATTCGGCTGCTCGAAGGTGTTGTGCGCGTGGATGTCGGAGGAAGCGAGGACGGTTGCGGAGGCCGATGCTGCGCTGCCTCCGCGGATTGCTATCTGCGTGTTGAGCGCGTCGGTGAGGCTCGGGTTCACGACGGTCAGGGTCAGCTGTTTGCCATTCACCGATGCTGAGCCCATCAGTCCGTTCAGGCTGCGCTGCACGGAGCGTTCGCCTGCGCGCGGCGGGCCCCAGCGGTCGGGCTTGACGATGTCGGTAAAGCTAATCGACGGCGCGGAGAATTCAGCCCGCACGGCTTTTGCTCCCTGGTGGGCGGCGTACATTTCGAAGACGTTGAAGTTCGGCGTCACGATGAACTTGTCTTCATGCGCAAGGAAGAGCGAATCGATGCAGTTGATCAGCTGCGCGCAGTTTGCCATGCAGACTTTTTCGGCATGGCGGTTGAAAATGTCGAGCGTAAACGCGGTCACAATCGCGTCACGCATGGTGATCTGCTGGCCGAAGATGTGTGTGGGATCGACTTCTGTTCCGGCCCCGTACCATGGGCCGTATTCGTCTACGACCATGCGTGTCTGGTGGTCGCGGTCGAAGACGCCCATTGCGGTCCACATATTCAGGATGATCGAT
The DNA here is from genome assembly GCA_963833015.1 of uncultured Acidobacteriaceae bacterium. Lineage (GTDB taxonomy): Bacteria > Acidobacteriota > Terriglobia > Terriglobales > Acidobacteriaceae > Alloacidobacterium. Next base: position 208,283 of record CAWHWJ010000012.1, read on the forward strand.
TCGGTCGATGTTCCCTGGTAAAAGAGCGAATACGCATCCTGATCGTTGAAGTTCAGCGCTTCGAGCGCGTTCGTGTAGTTGTGCACGGACCAGCCGAAGGGTGGACGGATAGGACGGCGATGGAGAATGTCTTCAAAGAACTGCGTGGTCCAGTCCACGTCGTCCTGGTTTGGGCCGGACGCGACATAGCGGAGATCCACGCCATAGCCGGGAACCCATGCGGTGAAGCGGCGGTATTCGTTGGAATATTCTTCGGGGGTGAAGTTTCCTCCGCAGCCCCAGCTCTCGTTGCCGATACCCCAATAGCGGACGTTGTATGGCTCGGCGTATCCGGCGTCTGCGCGGACGTCGGCATAGGTTGTGCTGTGCGCCGGGGAGTTGCAATATTCCACCCATTGATCGAATGAGAGCGGCGGCAGGGCGCGCAGGTTCGCGGCAATGTAGGGCTCGGCATTGCTCAGCTTGCAGAATTCGACGAACTCATCGGTGCCGAAGGTATTCGGCTCGAATTTCTGCACGGCATTAGCGGAGAGCTTCTTTGCCTGCGGATCGTCAACCCAAAAATTGGTACGGCGCGGCCGCTTGTCGCGCGGGCCGACGCCGTCCTTCCAGTCATAGCTGTCGGCGAAGCATCCCCCGGGCCAGCGAATGACCGGGGCCTTGATCGCTTTCAGCTTCTCAACGAGCTCTTTGCGGATGCCATGAACATTGGCGATGCTCGATTTCTCACCCACCCACACGCCGTCATAGATCACGCCGCCAAGGTGCTCGGTGAAGTGACCATAAATCTCGGGCTGGATGGTTGCTATGGGTTCGTTGAACAGGACTTCAATGTGGGCATCGGCGGTAGCCGCCAGAGCTTGTCTGCGGAAGAGAAAGTAAGCCGAGCCAGCCAGAGCGGTGGTTTTCAGGAATTCGCGTCGTTGCATGTGTGCCTCAAAAGAAGACGTGATTCTATTTTCAGGAATTTGCGCTGCCAGAGCATGAGAAAACATTTACTCGATTTCGTCAATTACTTCGTGCGCAGAGTCAGTTTCTCTGGTTTTCAGAAGTTCTAGTGAAGTTCGCCGGCCATAGTCGTATGCCGACGTGAATCGTGCGGAGCATCCATACTGGCGCGGAGCCGCAGCCGTGCCACACGCTCCCATGTGTCGTTTGCCGCATGCCTGCGGTTGTCGTAGACGCGAGGTCTGTGATCGAAGCGGACCCTGGCGCGGATATTCTTGCGCCCCATTACATCGAACAGATTCGTAACGAAGCTCAAGTCGCCGTAGTAGCAAAGATCACGCTCGTCGGCGCCATCCGTTTCATAGCAGAGCGCCGACGCAGTTACGAGAGATTCTGCCTCTACCGCCGGCTCAAACAGGAAGGAGTGGAACGGCAACAAAGTTGTACCGTCGGTGCTTGTGCCTTCGGGAAAAAGGACGACGGTCACCCCCGAACGCAGGGCATATTCAATGCCGATCGCTGCTTCAGTGGCGCCAGAGCGGGTGCCGCGCACGATAAAGATGGTGCCGCCGCAGCGCGCCAGCCAGCCAAAGAGCGGCCACGAACGCACCTCCGCCTTGGATACAAAAATGCGCGGACCTGTAGCTGCGTGGAGCAGAATATCGAGGTAGCTGAGATGATTTGAAACGATTAGCCCCGATCCTGGAAGCGGGCCCTCGGTCGCAAGAGAAATCGAAAGACAGCGCAGCACGCGAGCGCAGGAATCCTGCAGCCATTCGGCTCGATCAGTCAGCGTGAGACGACGCTTACGCAAACGCAGCCATGCGAAGCGCGCAAACAACAGCAGCAGCGTGAGCAAAAGACCAACGGCGCGCAGGCGGCTGCGGCAAAAGCTCTCTAATGCTCTTCGTCGGGTAGAAATCGGTTCCTCGCAGCGGGAGTCAGCTGTCGCAGGTCCAGCAGGGTAAGAAAGTCGATCGTGCCAAATTCCCGGTCCCACGCCGGCTCGCCACAGATTCGAGCTCCTACTCCAATATACGTCTTCAGGAGCCTCGGAATCCGGGGGGTATTTTGCGGCTGCCCATCGCCTTGCGGCAGCGTGTACGGGGTGGTCGGTTTCGTGTGGAATTCCACCGACGCGAGGAAGGGTTTCAGTTGCTCGTAGATTGCCCATCCTTCAGCCGGATCCTGGGAATTGAGCGAAGAGCAGCCAATCAGGTAACGCAATTCATACGATTTTGAATACTGCGCAATACCACGCCAGAGCAGGGTCAACACTTCGCTTGATCGATGGTCGCGATCAATCGAGGCGCGCCCCAGCTCCAGCACCTGATCACGCACCTCTTCGTAAGGAGCAAAGTCGAATTCCTGCGCGCTGTAGTAACCCCAGTGCCTGCTGGCCTCGCTGCCTGACTGCATGCGGTAGGTGCCGACAACTTCACCCGAGGAGCGGTCTTCGACGATCAGGTGATCGCAGACATAGTCGAACTGATCTTTATCCAGGCCGGTCGAATAAGAGGACATAAGTCCCTCACCGAGTTCCAGGTTGAAGACCTTGAAGCGCAGCCTGCACGCTGCTTCACGCTCTGCCTCCGATGCGGCCAGCCGGATCTGGTATTTCCCCAGCTCGATGAAAATATGTGGAGTTAGTAGTCCCGACGAGCCTCCGACGGGAAGGTCAAAAAGCCCCATCGAAGTGGATGCTGAGGCTGCTAACTTCCGGGGCCTGGTAGCGCGTAGAGTGGTGAACACGCCATCATGATGCTACGCGTACAGTAATTCAATTTTAAAGAATCGAGAAAAGGCTGCGAATTCCTGGTGAATGTTCCAATACGGTGAATGGAAGATAAAGCATAGATGAACGTGGAAATGTATCCTCAATCTCGCAAATCATAGGTAACGTGACCGAATTTTTATCTTGAAAGGGGAACCCCACTTATGAAAGCTTTTAACAGTTGGTTAATATGATTATTTGCCAATGTTCCCCGTTACTCCAGTAACTGAAGTACTTTATTTAAATCAGTAAGGATACAAAGTATGACCAGAGAAGAAATCGTTGTTGCTATCGATGAAGAAATCAGCCGCCTGGAAAAGGTGCGCGCCCTGTTGCAAGGTTCTGGCAGCAGCAAGCTATTTGCATCCGGAAGCCTCTCCGGCGTTCGCAAGAAGCGCCATCTGAGCGTTGAAGCCCGCAAGCGAATCGCTGACGCGCAGAAACGCCGCTGGGCCAAGCAGAAGAAGCAGGCAACCTCAAGCGCAAAGTAACTACAGAAAGCTCCCCTATTAGATGATCAAGGTGCAACTCCTCCACCCGGATGCCCGTGTGCCTACGGTGAACTATGCAGGCAGCGATCTGGGCTTCGACCTTTACGCGATTGAAGATGTCGTTCTCGAACCTGGCGTGCCTGTCAGGGTGCGGACCGGCATCGCCGTGGAAGGGCCGGAGGGCTGCGGCTTCATTCTTGGCGACCGTTCCTCGATGGCCGCCAAGGGGATCACTTATGCCGGAGGGCGCATTGACGCAGGCTATCGAGGCGAGATACTCGTGTGCCTGATCAACGTCAATCAGCCGAAGTATTCTCTGCGCGTCGTTCGCGATGCGCAGGGAGCACTTACTCATGCCGAGTTAGAACATACTGACGCCAGCGTCGCCATCCACAAAGGCGATAAGATTGCGCAGATGTCTCCCTTTCAGTCGATGACTCATCTTGAGATCACGGCCGTCGAAGCGCTGACCGAAAGCTCGCGCGGAGCGAAAGGATTCGGATCAAGCGGAAGATAGTTACTTGCGAAGATAGGCGTCGCTTCCCGAGATCCAATCTGCTCGCGGCGGCGCGAATACATCCAAATCGATCGTGTCGACCAGCGCTTCCGCACTGTGTTTCACGTTTGGAGGGATCACCAGCGTCTCTCCAGTATGGACTGTTACTTCTTCATTGCCGTTGAGAATGAATTTCAGCGCGCCTTCTAGAACATAGGTAATCTGCTCGTTGTGATGGCTGTGCTCCGGAACGATACAACCCTTGCGCAAAAGCAGGCGCGCCAGCATCGACTGTTCGCCATGCACAAACTGTCGTTCGAGAAGCGGGTTGAGGTGCTCGACAGGAATGGTTGAGAGGGGTGTGTGCTTCCATTGCGATGACAATTCCAAATCCTCCTTCAGAAAAGCAGCGACCCAATCTTACCCAATCCTCGGATAGTATGGAGCCATTGCCATGGAAACAGGTCTGAAGAACCGCGTTGCCGTCGTCGCCGCATCCAGCCAAGGGATCGGCAAAGCTACCGCGCTTGCTTTTGCCGCCGAAGGCGCGCACCTTGCGCTCTGCGCCCGCCAGCCAGGGCCGCTTGAGGCGGTCGCCCGCGAGGCATCTGAACGCTTTGGCGTGCAGACGTTTACTGCCGCCTTCGACGTGAGCGACGACAGCGCTGTGCGCGGCTTCGTTCAGGCTGCTTACGAGAAGTTCGGACGCATCGATGTCTGCGTGACCAACGCGGGAGGACCGCCCGCCAAGCCGTTCCTTTCTACGACAATGGAGGAGTGGGAACGCGCGTGGCAGCTGAATCTGCGCAGCATTGTTTCTTTTGCCCAGGCTGTGCTGCCTTACATGCAGCAGCAGAAGTGGGGGCGCATCGTTACTCTTACTTCGTATACCGTGAAGCAGCCGGTGCCGGAACTGGTGCTTTCGAACTCTATCCGCGCCGGGGTGATGGGGCTGGTGCGGTCGCTTGCCGGACAGTTTGGTCCTGACGGGATTACTGTCAACAATGTTGGCCCGGGGTTTACCTCAACGGGCCGCGCCATGGAGATCATCGAGAAGCGCGCTGCTGCCAAAGGAATCTCAGTCGAACAGGCGGAGCGCGAATTGAACCAGGACATTCCCATCCGCCGCATGGCCACGCCTGAGGAGGTTGCGGCTGCGATTGTCTGGTTGTCTTCGGTGCCGGCGGCATCGATTACCGGGCAGACGCTCCTGGTGGATGGGGGGTCGTATCGCGGCCTCTAAATGCAGGCCATTTAGTATAATAAAAGAATTGTGTTTTGTTTTTCGCAGTATAGAAAACCTCTAATCGGTGGATTGCTTGCCGGTCTGTTGTTGCTCGCGGGTTCGTCCCTGCGGGCCGCGAGTGGCGATGCTCCGGTGAACCCCGAACAGTACCGCCTTCGCCTCTACCATCTGCATACGGGTGAGCGTCATTGATGTTGTCTACCGCATCGGTGATCGCTACCTTCCCGATGCCGTGGCCCAGCTTGACCGTTTTCTCCGCGACCACCGTACCGGCGATGAAAAAGATTACGACCTGAAGGAATTCGATTTGCTGCATGACCTGATGGCGCGGCTCGGGCGCCCTAACGGTGAGATCGACATTGTCTGCGGCTATCGCACTCCTTGGAGCAACAACTACCTGCGCGAGCACGGACATGGCGTGGCCCTCCACAGCCAACATATGGAAGCCAAGGCTATCGATATTCGCGTCCCCGGCGTGCCTACAGCGCAAGTGCGCGATGCAGCCCTTTCCATGCAGCGCGGCGGCGTTGGCTATTATGCCTCGTCAGATTTTGTGCATGTCGATGTGGGGCGCGTTAGGCGCTGGTAAGTCTGGTTGGTTTGCATTTTCTAACCTGGTCGGTTCAGATTCTTACTTTCCCACCCTTCACTTCGTGAAGGATGGGGCCACCCCTTTTTCGTGCAATTGCAAAACCGCATATCTCTCACCTTCGCTAACCCGGATAGGGCTGGCCTTTGGCGAGCACTGCTTCGAGGGTTTTATCGTAGCCATAGATATCGTCGAAGAAGTGCACTGAGCCGTCTTCTTCCACAACAGCCGTCACGTAGAGAATCAGCACAGGAACCGGCGTGGTGAGGTTCACCTGCTGGTTGTCAGGACCGGACTGCATCGCCTGCTGCACCTTTTCAAGCGTCCACGGCGACTGGTTGCGCAGCAGGTAGGCGGCGAGCTCTGCGGGTTTCTCGACGCGTACGCAACCGTGGCTGAAGTCGCGGCGCGATTGCGAAAAGAGCTGCTGCGCTGGCGTGCTGTGCAGGTAGACGTTGTACTCATTCGGGAACATGAGTTTGATCAGCCCGAGCGAGTTTGTTGGCCCCGGCTTCTGACGGACGGTCAGCTTTCCGGCACGAAGTTGCGCGAGAACTTCGTCGCTGATCACGCCGTCGGTGATGACATTGCCGTTGAAGTCGGTGACTTCGAAGTTTTTCTTGCTGATGTAGTGCCGGTCACGGGTGATGGCCGGAATGATTTCGCCGCGCACGATGCCTGTCGGAACGTTCCAGTATGGGCGAAAGACGATGTACCGCATGTCTTTGGCAAAGACCGGGGTTTGCGTACGCAACGCCTTGCCAACGACAACATTGCAGGCGAACGCCACTTTTTGATTCGGGCCGAAGGCGCGCAGGATAAATTCCGGAATATTTGCCACGACCGGCGGCTGCGGGAATTGCGGCGGCAACCAGCGCCAGCGTTCTAAGGCGTCCTGCAATTGGTTGACGCGGAAAGCGATCGGCGTGTTGAGTTGGCGGACCGTTTCCTTGTCGATCTTGCCGGTTACTGCGAGGCCATGACGCGACTGGAAGGTCTTGACCCCGTCGATGAGCGGTCCGGAGTAGGTGTGTGCGTTTGTGTCGACAACGGTGTCGGCGTGAAGGTCACCGAAGAGGCGCAGGCGCTGCGTGAGGGGGCTGACTCCGTCGTAAGCGTCACCGGGAGCGACCGTCTTTGTGACGTCGGGTACCTTTGGCCCGTCGCCTTGCGCGGCCAACTGCAGGTAGTGCTGCAGCATGGCTTCGGTCGCCCTGTAGCCGATGTAGGGAGGCTCGACTCCGTCGAGAACGCTCTGCATGTTTGCAGCAGGGACGACTTTCGTGGTGACGAATTGGGGCAGGTCGTATTTTTTCTGTTCGATGTCGATGCCGAAGTTGAAGTGCTTGGGGTTTACGCGTCCGATGTGGAGGTCGGAGATGTAGCGCATGACGCCGACGGTGAGCGCGGCGTCGAATCGCGCGAGCGTGTCGGGTGTGGGTGAGCCGTCGAGCGAATGGAGGCGATCGGGCCAGCGCGATGCATCATAGTCATCGGGGTTCAGTCCCTTCTGCTGGCTGGCTTCGAGCGCCTGTATGACGGCGAGGGCCTGCGGCGTGGGTTTACCGTTGTTGAGCCAGACAGGGGCGAAGTTCGACGCGTCATAGACATGCTGGAAGTGCATGCGGTAGTCGGTGAAATTCGGCCAGTGGAGGTCGGAGAGATTTCCGCTAGTGGCAATTTCATGCAGACGCGATGAAACAGCGGCCAGATCAACTGTGCTGACCTGTTGTTGCTGTTGCGACGTAACCGCTGTTTGCGAATTGCATCCGCTGGCTGCGAGCCAAAAAGCCAGGACAACAACGCTCAGAGTGTTTCGACGTGTTGAAAGGAGCATGGCCTATTAAACCATCGAGACAACGAACAGCTGAAAAATTCACCGGTGCTTTTTGCTATACGGCAAAAGAATCCTGCTGACGACTGGTCAGAAGGAAACTGTAAGGGTATGATCCTTCCGTTGTCTTGTATTGGCGCGCCGCGACGGCTCTTCCGCTGCGGCGCTTTTTTATGAAGCAAAAAGGGCATCCGTCTCGGATGCCCTCTCTGTTAAGCGTGGAACGTTCGACTACGGCAGGTAGTAACGGAAGGAGGTCTCCCAGAGGTTGTCGACACCGTCGGCGCCGTTGCCCGGATTCGCGGTACCACCGATACCCGACCAGACATTGCGCAGGAAGTAGCTGTACTGCATGCCCTGACGAAGGCGGCCCTTCGGTCCGTGGTAGATGTCGTACCAGTATCCGGTGGTCCACTCCTCCACGTTTTTCGTCTGGTTCCCGCAGTTGGCTGGGGTCGCTGGCGAGAAGCCGGTGCCGCCGTTCGTGGCTGCGCCGCCTGGAATCGGTTCGGTGTGGCAGCCGCTCATGTTGGTAAGCGGCGAGCCAAAGCCGACCTTGCCAACGTAGTTGCGGAAGACGTAGTCGACGCCGGGGTTGAAGTAGAGGGTAAGCCGGGACGTCGGGTTGACCTCCACCGTGGCGAGCATCGAGTAGTTGTGCAGCGGGGAGAGCTGAGCGTTTGGCCGCAGGGTGACATCGGCAATCTGCGAGTCGCCATAGCGCCCAGTGCCGTCTCCGTACAGCCCTTTCAGGCCAAGCGTCAGCTTCTTCTGGAGGAAGGGATAACGAGCGCTGGCGCCGATGCCGCCGCCAACCTTGCTGTCGTTGTAGGCGCCGACGGAATTGCCGGTGAGCGAAGTCGAACCGGTCGGTGGAGCGGCGGATGCGTTCGGATAGACGCGATCGCGGAAGAAGCGGGCGATGCCGAAGAGTTCATAATGTCCTCCAAACGTCGGCTCCCAGGCCACCTTGGCGATAAAGTCCGGAGCGAGGTTGAAGGAGTAGTTTGCGGTCGAGTTATAGAGGCCGCCACCGGTTCCGCCCTCACCGAGCACCAGGTTGAGCGGCAGATTGCTGCCGGCCGGATTTAGGGTCTCGGGATCCTCGGCCGAGGCGCCGATCCAGAATTTGTTGTTGAAATTCTTGCTGACCCGGAAGCCGTACTGCCGCTCCCACACGAAGCCGACGGTGTACTGCGGGTCGATGGTGGCAGGAAGGATCTCAGTTCCATTCTCCAGACCGCGCGAGGTCTCGGTCGCCAGCGACCACATCTGGCCGCCCGTAAAGGTCCAGCCATTGGTCAGAGCAGCCTGCGCCCAGATCTGGCGTTGGCGCAAGACGTAGCTGTTTGACTGGTTATTGTTAGAGGTGATGCCGGTACCCAGCCAGTCCATCTCGTAATAGCCGGTCATTGTCATGTTGTCCAGCTTGCCGATCGCCTTGATGGCCAGACGGGACTGCCGGCCCGAACCGTAGAACTCGCTCAATTGCGCCGCATCGGATTTTTGCAGAGGAATAGCGCTAAAGGGAGTGTTGATGCCTCCGCCGGTGGCCGCGCTGCGCCAGGCCGTCGCGGCTTCAATGAAGCTTCCGGTCGGCGAAATCGTAACGCCCTTGAAATGGATGACGTCAGGGCTCTCGATCTGCTTCTTTACCTGCGCCTGCTGGTCCTGGACCGTAGACACGATGGACTGGGTGTTGGTCTTCAGGTCGGTAACAGATCCCTGAAGGCTGGCAACGGCCTGGGTGTTCTCGCCGATTGCGGCCTGTTGTGACTGTGCAGCCTGCTGCGCCTGCTGGGCAGCCTGCTGCGCCTGCGACGCGGCCTGCTGCGCTTGCTGTAACTGTGCGTCGCGTTGGGAAAGCTGTTGCTTCAGCGCCTGGATCTGGGAATTCTGGGAATTCATTTGCTCGCGAAGCGATTCAATCTGCGACTCCACCGAGGGCTTCGAAGCAGTCTTCTTTGCTGCTGCATGAGCCTTCGTCGTGGGAGCGGTTTGAGCGTGCCCGGCAAAGACTGCCGATGCCAGCACAAGACTCGCCAGCGCTTTCAAATTCGTGTTCATTTGACCTCTCTTTAACAAACGGGGTTCCTTGTATTTACTTGACGATCAAGGGGTTAACTTGCCGGACCACGCACACACAGACCCTCCTGACTACGGACACACGTATCGGAATGCCCTAGAACGGCAAACAGCGGTGTTGAGTGAAGGGGGTGGTGCCAGTCCTGCTCTAGATTCCCAGCGAATTGTTACAATCAGGCGAATTTCCCATGAATAAGCCGCAAAAACCGCCGAGCATGAAGCACGGGGAAGGGAGTTCGAGACACGTAGAGCTTTTCCCTAAACAACACGAGTACAGAGGTTTGCATCTCACCCTCAGACTTCTCCTCAGACGTTGGGATGCCCGGTGAAACGCCGGGAGCGCGGATGAGGCTAAGTGCCTGACCCATGAGCCAAACCCAGACCCAAAGCCCGCAGAATGCGTGGGGCGATCGCATTCGGGCGCTGAAGAATGTCCCGCCGGTTCTGAAGATTCTTTGGGAGTCGGGGCCGCAGGTTGTGACTTGGGGATTGATTCTGCGCGTTTTCGTCGCGCTCATGCCCTGGGCGATTGCAAGAGTCGCCGCTTGGATCATCAATGGCGTCGAGCATGTTTTGCGGCAGCAGGGCCTGCCGGCTCACTTCTGGTGGATTGTTGCGCTTGAAGTCGGACTGGCAGTTCTGACCGGGATACTGACTCGAACAATCGATTACTTCGACTCATTGCTCGCGGATCGCTACACGCATCATGTCAGCATCGAGGTCATGCGGCAGGCGGCGCAGCTTGACCTGACGACTTACGAAGATCCCGTTTACTACGACAGGCTTGAGCGGGCGCGGGTTCAAGCTACGGATCGGCTGGTTCTGATTCAGCAGATGGGGCGGCTCTTTCAGCAGATCATTACGACGCTGGTTTTTACCGCGACGCTGCTCTATTACTCGCCGTGGCTGATGGTGCTGCTTGCGCTTGGCGTGATCCCGTCGTTTCTGGGCGAGACGCATTTTGCCTTTCTGGGGTACGCGAAAAATTTTCGGCAGACTCCGGCAAAACGCCTGATGGACTATCTGCGGCAGGTGGGCGGCAGCAAGGAAGCGGCCAAGGAGCTGAAGCTTTTCAACCTGAATGAGTACCTAACGAACCGCTTTGCCGGGCTTTCGGAGCAGATCTACAAAGAGAACGTTGCGCTCTCGCGCAAGAAGCTGATCGGCGGCGGCCTGCTGGGAATTCTGGGCACGCTGGGTTATTACGGATCGTATGCGTATGTGATCTGGCGCGCGGTGCATGGCTTCTACAGCATCGGTACGTTCTACTTCATCACCAACGCGATTGTGCAGGCCAGCTCGAACCTGCAGCAGGTCTTTTCTACCGCTTCGGGGATTGCGGACCAGGCGCTGTTCCTTACCGACCTGATTGCTTTCTTCGAGATGAAGCCGATGGTGCAGTCGAAGGCGAATGCTCTTCCGGCTCCGCGCCCAGTGCGGCTTGGGTTTGAGTTCCGCAATGTGTCGTTTGCTTATCCAGGGACCGAGCGGAAAGTTCTGAAGAACTTCAATTTCACGCTGCGTCCGGGTGAGCGCATTGCGCTGATCGGCGAAAACGGGCAAGGCAAGACGACGGTCGTGAAGCTCATCACGCGACTTTACGATCCGACCGAAGGCGAGATTCTTCTGGATGGCGTCGACCTCCGCGAATACTCCCTGGAAGATCTGCACAAAGAGATTGGCGTTATCTTTCAGGACTTCATGCGCTATGAAATGACGGCGCGGGAGAATATCTCGATCGGGCGCGTTGAGATTCCGCATACCGAGGCGGAGATCGAGAGCGCAGCGCATAAGAGCCTTGCGGCTGGCGTCGTGGCCAAGCTGCAGCATGGGTATGACCAGGTGCTGGGACGCCGGTTTGAAGGCGGCGTCGATCTTTCAGGCGGTGAGTGGCAGAAGATCGCGCTGGCGCGTGCTTACCTGCGCGATGCGCAGCTGCTGATTCTGGATGAGCCCACGGCGGCACTGGATGCGAAGAGCGAGCTTGAGGTCTTTGAACGTTTTGCGGAGCTGACGGAAGGCAAGATGGCGCTGCTGATTTCGCATCGCTTCTCGACGGTGCGGATGGCAGACCGCATCGTCGTGCTGGAAGGCGGAAGGCTCGTCGAAGAAGGCAACCACTCGCAGCTGATTGCGCTGGGTGGGCGCTATGCAGAGATGTTCGAGATGCAGGCTGCCAGCTATCGATGAAAGCAAAGTAGGTTCATGACAGATCAAGCCCACATTGACGTTCAGCAGGCAGAACAAGAGCCGCAGATTCCCGCGGAGCGGATGCGCGCAGCTGCGCAAACGGCTGCGTCAGGCTGGCATGTAACGCATCAGCCCAGAGGAAAAGGCGGCTTCGCGCGGCGCGTGGAAGCTGCGCGCGACGCACTCGACATGCTGGCTGCGGAATTGGAAGGGTACAAGGTCGATCCTACTGAAGGTCCCGATCCGTTGCTTGAAATACGCGAGAATCCGCGGCTGTTGCGAGCGGTGGTCCTGGAAGCGTTCTCGATCCGCCGCAAGGTGGATCGCCTCCCTCGCTTTTCGTTGACAAGCCAGGAAGAAGAGACACGCGCTGCTGCTCTCTCTGCGACTTATCTGGACGCCGCCGATTCTACCTGGTCGGCGGATGCCTTTCATGCATTTCTTGATGAAGTGCAACGCGTCGATCCACTGGAGTTGCAGGAGTTGTGGGCCGTGCCCACGATGCTGAAATTTCTGCTGCTGGAGTGGATCCTGACCCAGGCCAGCGCGCGGCTCCATGCGTCGACGTCATCGGCTGCCGGGTCGGCGGAAGTGTTGCGCACTCGCATCAAGAGCGTGCGTGACATTGGGTATGCGCCGTGGGCATCGCTGATCGAAGAGTCGGTCGCCTTTGAAGCCATCCTGCAAAAGGATCCCGCGCAGGCCTATTCGCGGATGGATTTTGACAGCCGTGAGCAGTATCGCAAGCGCGTTGCCGAGATTGCGCGCTATGCCGAAGGCACAGAATCTCAGGTAGCTGCTGCGGCCCTCGATATGGCGCAGAAAGCAGGACAGCAGCAATTTTCGGACGAGCGCTTGCGTGCGCGGCAGATGCACATCGGGTACTACCTGGTGGACAAAGGCTTCGCTGATCTTACACGGCGCGTTGGCTACCGTCCGCCGCTTATCGATCGTTTGCGCATCGGCATTCAGCGCAATGCAGATGACTTTTATATCGGCTCGATTGAGATCCTCACTGTTCTGCTGATCGCGTTGATTCTTTTGCCGCTGATTCCCAATTACGCAATTTTTGGCGGGCTTACGGTGGCGTTTCTCTTTATGCTGCTGCCGGTCACGCAGGGCGCGGTAGATCTGGTGAACAACACGGTCACTTCTCTGTTCAAGGCCCGAGCGCTGCCCAAGCTCGACTTCGGCGAAAAGATTCCGGCAGAGTATACGACGCTTGTCGTGGTCCCTACGCTGCTCATTAATGAAAAGCAGACGCGCGAACTGGTGCAGGAACTTGAAGTTCGCTTTCTCGCGAACCCTGATCCAAATCTCCATTTCGTTCTGCTCACTGATTTGCCGGATTCGATCACGCGCCCGCGCGAGAACGACACCGATCCGCTGGTGGATCTTGCGATCCGGCTGATCAACGATCTCAACGCGCGCTATCCGTCTCCAAAGAACGGGTCTTTTTTCCTGCTGCATCGCCATCGCCTCTTTAACGCGCGCCAGGGCGTTTGGATGGGATGGGAGCGCAAGCGCGGCAAGCTGCTGGACTTGAACAAGCTGCTGGTCGGCGCGTTCGACGCCTTCCCGGTTAAGGCAGGAAATCTCGATGTACTGAAGCGAGTGCGCTACATTATTACGCTCGACTCCGACACGCAACTCCCTCGCGGTTCAGCCAATGCCATGATTGGCGCGATGGCGCACCCGCTGAACCAGGCGATCATCGATCCGGAGAAACGCATTGTTACGGATGGATACGGCATCCTGCAGCCGCGCGTCGGCGTCAGCGTGCATTCGGCGTCGCGTTCGCGACTCGCTTCGATTTATTCCGGGCAGACCGGCTTCGATATTTATACGCGGGCTATCTCAGATACATATCAGGACCTCTACGGCGAGGGTATTTTTACCGGCAAGGGAATCTACGAAGTCGCGACGCTGCACGCCGTGCTTGACCGCCGCTTTCCGCGCAATTCCCTGCTCAGTCACGACCTGATTGAGGGCGCATACGCGCGCGCGGGACTGGCGACAGATATCGAAGTGATCGACGATTATCCTTCGCACTACTCCGCATACACGCGCCGCAAGCACCGCTGGGTGCGCGGGGACTGGCAGATTGTGCAGTGGCTCTTCGGGCGTGTTCCCGATGAGTCAGGACGCTATGTGCGCAATCCGATATCGACGATTTCGCGTTGGAAGATTTTCGACAATCTGCGCCGTTCGCTGGTAGAAACGTTGACGATGATTCTTCTTGTTGCGGGCTGGCTTGGGCTGCCTGGGGGCGCGCTCTATTGGACGATCGCCACACTGCTCCTGATGTTTCTGCCGACGTTTGTGCAACTGCTGTTCACAACGGGACGCGCTCTAGCGAGCGAGCAGCAGGGCGCCATGCGAGAAGCCTTTACCGGTTTCCTGCAGGGCGCTTTCATTACTCTGCTGAATCTGACTTTCCTTCCGCATCAAACGATGCTCGCGATCGATGCGATTGTGCGCTCGCTGGTACGCCGCTTCATCACCGGGCAGCGATTGCTCGAGTGGGAAACAGCAGCAGAGGCGGAAAGCGCTTCGCGCCGCACTACGCCCGTGGATCGTTATCTGGCAATTATCCCGCTCTCGACGATTATTCTTGCGGTCGTCATTCTTGCCTTCGATCCCAAGTCTCTTGTAGTTGCCGCACCGATCCTGCTGTTGTGGGGATTTTCCGGCAGCATTATTCTCTGGCTGAACCATGCGCCGCGCGAGCAGCAGCGGCAGCTTACGCGCGACGAAGTTACCTTTTTGCGGCAACACGCGGCCCGCATCTGGCGCTACTTTTATCAATTTGGCGGAGCCGACCACAACTATCTGGTTCCTGACAACGTGGAGGAAGAAGGGTTGTTCGAGGCTGCGCGGGTTTCGCCGACGAATCTCGGACTTTTGCTGAACGCGCGGCAGGCCGCTTGCGAGTTCGGCTTTCTCACTGCTCCGGAATTTGCTGAGCTGACCCATGCGAGTTTTGCGACGATTGCGCGCATGGAAAAATCGCATGGGCATCTCCTCAACTGGTACGACACGCAGACGCTTGAGCCGTTGAAGCCTGCTTCGGTGTCATCGGTCGACAGCGGCAACCTGGCTGCATCGCTGTATACCCTGCGCATGGGCGCGTTGTTCCTCTTGCGCGAGCCGCTTATTTCCGAGCGGCACTTTCAAGGGTTCGAAACTTATTGGCAACTGTTGAAGTTACATATGCCGGAACTTGCGCGAAAGGATGCGTTTGGTCCGCCGGGCGCGGACGCACCTTTCGATGCCTGGACTGCGTGGCTGCTGGAATATGAAAACTCATTGCTGAGCGATGTAGCCGCGGATGATGATGAAAGCAAGTGGTGGATCGTCGAATTGCAGCATCGCACATCGTCGCTGACAACGATCCTTCGGGAATATATGCCGTGGCTGCTGCCCGAATTTGCGCCGCTGCGGGATGTTCCGCAGATTGGGCTTCGCGAAGAGACGATGTTTCCTTCTCTCGAAACGGCTGCGGATTTTGCAGCGCAGCTTGACGCGCGATTGTCACGCGCCTGGGCTACGCGTGAAGATGAGTCGAATGTTTTCATCGGCGAACAGCTACGTACGATGCTGCCTCGGGCAAAGGAATTGCTGCAAGGCGTGAAGGGAAGCTTGCGCGCGATTTCAGAGGAAGCGTATCGGCTCGCGGACGAAATGGACTTCGGATTCCTGCTGCAGAAAGGCCGCATGCTGCTCTCGATCGGTTACGACATGGAACCGAAAAAACTGCATGCCGCATGCTATGACCTGCTGGCATCGGAGGCCCGCATCGCCGCATTTGTCGCGATCGCAAAGGGCGACATTTCACAGCAGGTATGGTTCAAGCTGGGACGCACGCATACGATGGCTTTCGGGCGGTCGGTGTTGATCTCATGGACTGGCACGATGTTTGAGTACCTCATGCCGTCGCTGTGGATGCAGAGCTATCCCGACACACTGGTTTCACGCACGCTGGCCGCGACCGTGCAGGTGCAACGCGCATTTGCGCGTGAACACCGCATTCCCTGGGGCATCTCTGAATGCGGATACGCGCAGAAGGATGACAAGGGCCACTATCACTACATGGCCTTCGGCATCCCGCAGATTGCACTGAAGTGGGACGCGACTGCGGGACCGGTGGTCTCGCCTTACTCCACATTTCTTGCGCTCGGTATCGATGCCGCGGAGGCCTTGCGCAATCTGAAGCGGATGTCAGGACATGGATGGGTGGGCGCGTATGGCTTCTATGAGGCGATCGATTACTCGCAGTCGACGCGAGACCCGCAAGTGGTGCGCGAATGGATGGCGCACCATCAGGGCATGTCGTTGCTTGCGATTCTGAACCTGCTTGATGAAGACAAGACGAAGCAATGGTTCCATGCGAATCCGGAACTGCAGGCGACGGAATTGTTGCTGCATGAGAAGCCGGTGAGCGAGGCGGCATTGCGGGCAGAGTACAAGCAGTTTGCGCCACGGCGGATAAAATCCAGCCAGCTTAAGAAAGCCAGCTAGCCCTACTTAGATTGGTCTGGCAGCGCGCTTACCCGAGAAGGTCCTTTACGCCTTCAATCATGGCGTCAGGGTTGAATTCGCTGCGGATGATCTCGTCCGGGCAGTCGCTGATTTTTGAGACACGGTAGTTGCAGATAAACGCTATCTTTTGTTCCGGATCCTTTTGTCTGATGTCTTCGCAGAGCTTCTCTGCCTGAGGGATACGTCCGTCTCCTTCGACATCGACGAGCACTAAGTCGAAACGCGACTTGGCGTAGAGGTCTTCCGCTTCCGCAACAGAAAGCGTCGATACGACGCCGTATCCGTGCAAGTTAAGAATGCGGTCGCGCAACTGCGCGAATGAGATCACGGCTGCAAACGTGGAGGATGGTTTGGGGGCCTGGGGTCACGTTGTAGCATAGCAGAGCAAAGCATACCTACACTACAAGCCATTTCGCCTGTGGATAGTGGCAATGAGCGTGTTACTTTACCGAGTCCGATTGAGCAGCCAAGCTCGCCCGACATGCCGACGGCTGGCACAAGCATGTCTTCCTTGCGCATGACCAGGTTCGTTGCGTTGAGAGTGGCGAGCTCGAAGCCGTGTCCATGGGTGATGGCGTCGGTGGGGCAGGCCTCCACGCAGTAGCCGCAGAAGATGCAGCGGTTGTAATCGATGTTGTAGACCTTGGCGTAGCGCTCGGAGCTGGAGATGCGATTTTCGGCGGTGTTCTCTGCAGCTTCAATATAGATGCAGTTCGATGGGCAGGCTGCCGCGCACAGATAGCAGGCGACGCACTTTTCCAGGCCGTTCTCATCGCGCTGCAGGACGTGCGCGCCGCGGTAGCGCTCCTGCAGCACGGCGCCGCGCGTCGGGCCGGGGCCGTCCGGGTAGTTCTCAACTTCAGTCGGCTGGAACATCTCCCGGAAGGTGATGCTCATGCCTTTGCTGATAGCCGCGATGTTACGCACGATCGACATGGCATTAGTATACGGGACTTCGCGTCCAGCGAAACGCGCCTTCGGCGCCTTTGTATGATGGAGTCGCTGTCATTGAGGAGATTTGAATGAGAATCCTGCGCTGTTCTAGTGTTTCTCGTTGGGATTTTGGCTCTTGCCAGCTTGACGCTGCATGCTCAGGCGTCACTCAAGGTGCAGAACGGCAGCCAGCAGACCAGCGTCTCTCTGGATGCTTTGAAGGCGCTTGCCGCATAAGACTGTCACCGTCCATAACCCGCACGAGAATGTCGATGAAACCTACTCCGGCGTGCCGCTGATTGAATTGCTGAAGCAGGTTGGAGCTCCCGTTGGCAAGGATGTGCATGGTAAGGCGCTTGCCGAATATGTTGTCGCTACCGGATCGGATGGATACAAGGCGGTGCTTGCGCTGGCGGAGGCTGAGCCGGATTTTCATCCCGGCGATGTGCTTGTGGCCGACGCGATGAATGGCAAGCCGCTCGATGCCAAGACTCGGGCCGTTTCGGCTGTCGTCACGGATGACAAGCGGCCTGCGCGGTCGGTGCGGAATCTGGTTTCGGTGGAGTTGAAGGCGGCGGAGTAATTAATCCAGCCCTAATTTTTTCCAGATCGCGTCGATGCGGGATTTTGTCGTCGCGTCCATTTCGATCATTGGGGGCCAGGGGCGGGTGAAGCCTTCGGCTGCCCATTTGCGGGTGGCGTCGATGCCCATTTTGCTGCCGTAGTTGGGCATGCGCGAGGCGTGGTCGAGCGAGTCGATCGGGCCTAAGTGTGAACTGGATGTCGCGCTCGGGGTCGATGTTGTTCGCTACTCGCAGGGTCACTTCGGTCAGGTTCTGCACGTCGCAGTCTTCGTCGACGACGATGATGCACTTGGTGAACATGGCCTGGCCCATCGCCCAGATGCCGTTCATGACTTTGCGGGCCTGTCCGGCATAGCTTTTGCGGATCGATACGATCATCAGGTTGTGGAAGACGGCTTCGGGCGGCAGGTTTACGTCGACGATTTCGGGGAGCGTCAGGCGCATGAGCGGGAGGAAGATGCGCTCGACGGCTTTGCCCATCCAGGCGTCTTCCATCGGAGGCTTGCCTACGATGGTTGCCGAGTAGATCGGGTTCTTGCGGTGGGTGATGCAGGTGATGTGGAAGACGGGGTAATCCTCTTCCATGGTGTAGAAGCCGGTGTGGTCGCCGAAGGGGCCTTCGCTGCGCAGCTCGTCGAGTTTGACGTAGCCTTCGAGGACGATTTCGGCGTGCGCCGGGACTTCGAGGTCGACGGTTTCGCACTTGACCAGTTCGACCGGCTTCTGGCGGAGGAAGCCGGCGATCATGAATTCTTCGACTTCGGGCGGGGCGGGGACGATGGCGGCGAAGGTGGTTGCCGGGTCGGTCCCGATGGCTACGGCTACTTCGAGGCGGTCGTCTGTCTGGTTCGTGAGGGTGATATTTTGCGTTCCTCCGGCGGTTTCGGCCATGGCGTTGACGTGGGCTGAGGCTGTGGTTCCGGCGGCGGCGCGCAGGCGCTCGCGGAGGTGCTCGGCGGCGTTCTTCTGGCGCTGCCAGTGCATGCCGGTGGTCTGGCCGTCGTAGATCTGCATGCGGTACATGCCGACGTTGCGCTTCCCTGTTTTGGGGTCGCGGGTGACGACGCAGGGCAGGGTGATGAAGCGGCCTCCGTCCTGCGGCCAGCATTGAAGGACGGGGAAGTCGAGTACGCTAAATTCCTCTTTTAAAATGACTTCCTTGCAGGCGGCGTCTTTGGCGGCGATGGTTTTGGGGAAGAATTTGCCGATGTCGGCTAGCATCGGCAGCATCTTCAGCTTTTCGAGGAAGCCTTCGGGCGACTTCACGTCGAGCAGGGCGCGGATGCGTCCAGCGACTTCGTCGAGCGAATCGACTTCGAGGGCCAGCTTCATGCGGCGCTCGCTGCCGAACTGGTTCATCAGGACCTGGGCGCCGGGGTGGCCTTTGACGTTCTCGAAGAGGAGGGCTGGGCCGCCTTTGACTCCGTCTTTCGTGACGGATTTGGAGGCGCGGTCGGTGATCTCGGCGATTTCGAGGATGGGGTCGATCTCCTCGCGGATGCGCTTCAGCTCTTTGGCTTTGTCGAGGGCTTTGATCCAGTCGCGCAGGTCGTCGTAGGCCACGGCTTGCCTCCCTTCGGCAACCACTTATGTTACCTGAAAGGTGGGTCCCCCCTCCCCTATTTCTGCGTAAATTCCTTGTTTTCTTACACTTATGTGATGTATTGATGCTAAATTCCTTATTTTCAGGAATTTAGCTCGTTCCGTCGATTCGAGAGCAGTGAAAGGAAGATAGCCCTATTTCTAGGATAGCAAATTTGGGCGTAATTCCCAGCAGCTTGGGGCTTCCTCTAATCCATTTGTATTCAGCATGATAGCGGAAGGTGAGTGGACTGACGGGGGCTTGACAAGAGTTGGACGGGTTCTCGGCCGAAGGCACGGAGGGATTGTTCCTTCTATTAGAACCGTAAGGATTCCTCCCTTCGCTGCGCTCAGGGCAGGCTGTGGACTGCGCCTCGGAATGACGGCGGCCTTAGTCCACCGTAAGTGTCTTCGAAAATTCATGATAGCGAGCTTGACGTATAACTCAGACCATTTTAGTCTGCTCTTATATCTAAGACTGATTTAGTCCTAGTTGGTGCCCGAGCTTGAGTACGCTTGAAGGCACCAAATAGATGGCTGAAAAGGCGATTTTGAGGCTGTTTACATTGCTTTTTGAGTTCGATCTAGACAGGCTTTGGCTTCTGCTTTCACGGAATGCCACACGAATCCATTACAAGACAGGGATCGGAATTCTAGCTCTTGTCACCGGGTTCGGGCTGTTCAGCCGACCGGCTCAGGCGCAGGAACCCCCTTATTTCGTGACCTACTCCCACGCAATGGAGGAGCCCGACAACCTTGAGATTGATTTCAAGGGAACGCAGGGCGCACCGAAGTATGGCAACTCTTTCGCGGGTGGGGTCTTGGAGCTGGAGTACGGCGCGCGGGCGTGGTGGACGACCGAACTCTATCTCTCCGGCCAGACGACGGCGAATGACAGCACCGTATTCACTGGCTTCCGCTGGGAGAATCGCTTCCGGCCGCTGCTCGAAGAGCACTGGATCAATCCGGTGTTCTATTTCGAATATGAGAACGATAACGAAGCCGACCGCAGTTTTCTTGAAGTCACCGGGCACCAGAGCGTTTCCGATCTGCTGATCAGCAATGCCGCCGGCAGGAAAGAGACGGAACGCGAAATGGAGATGAAGCTCATCCTTTCGAGCAACGCGAAGGGATGGAATTTCTCCGAGAACTTCATCACCGAGAAGGCCATGAACGAACCTGAGCCGTGGGAGTTCGGCTATGCGCTGGGCGCGAGCCGTCCCCTATCGCTGAAGGCCAGCGCGAAGCAATGCACTTTCTGCGTGGAGAATTTTGCCGCCGGGCTTGAGCTTTACGGCGGGCTGGGGACGACCGACGGTTTCGGGCTGAGCCAGACGTCGCAATACCTGGGGCCGAATATCCAGTGGAATCTGCCGAAGGGGCCGTCGATTTCCTTCTCTCCGAATTTCGGGCTGAACGACAACAGCTTGCCGATGCTGTATCGCGTGAGCGTCTCGTATGAGATTCAGCAGTTGTTTGGACGGTTTCATAAGGGAGGGCCGCGATGATTGCAAGGCACAGAGCACAGGGCTCAGGGCACAGATTTCTCGGAGCGATCGCGATCCTGCTTTGCGCGTTCGTGGCCTTTGCGGAGACGGATCAGTCGTGGCTCAAGCGTGTTTCGGATAAGGACCGGCAACGGGCGAATCCCTATGCGGGGAAGGCGGATGCCGTGGCGGCGGGGTCGAAACTCTACGGCCAGCATTGTTCGAAGTGCCATGGAGCCGATCTCGAAGGCAATGGCGGCAAGCCTTCGCTGCGCAGCGACACCGTGCGGAATGCTACGGATGGGGAGCTTTTCTGGATCTTGAAGAATGGCGATTTGCGGCATGGGATGCCTTCGTGGAGTGCGCTGCCGGAGCCTTCGCGGTGGCAGGTGATTGCATTTCTGCGGAGTTCTCAGGAGCCGGTGAAGGGGCAATGATTCCTCCGGTTGGGTTCTTGCTTTCCCACTCAAGCTTTCGGCTTGAATGGGGCACCCGTCTTCGTGCTGATTGATAAGAAATCAGATCCTTCGCGTTGCTCAGGATGACAACGCTCTTTTAGGTGAGGACATCAGTGATTCGTACTCGTAAGAGATTTTTTGGATGGCTTTTGATGGGTTGGCTGCCTCGTGGTGGGCGGCTTCGCTGGGGGTTGCGGGTCGAGCAAGGCTCCGGATTTTCCGCAGGAGGCTGATTCGCCTCCTGCGGCGGATTCAATTGGCGAGGCGCTGTTTCTGGATACGCGCTTTTCCGAATACTTCGCGGCGCACATGACTGGTGTGAACAACCCGCCGCCGGTTGGCGATCCGGCAGTGCAGACGGTGCAAAACGCGTATGGCGCTCCGCTGCCGGGGCCGTTTGCCGGGCAGTCGATCAATTGCCGGTCGTGCCATTTCGTTACCGAATTTCAGGGCGTGACGGGCGCGGGTAACCGCACGTATGCCGACTTCACGACGCACAGCCCGATTCCCTTGCCGATGAATGGCTTCGACCATACGCCGCGCAATGCGATGCAGATGGTGGGGTCGCTGCAGCCGCATTCGGGGCCGACGTTTCTGCATTTCGACGGTGAGTTTGCGACGCCCGAGGACCTGGTCGAGCAGACAATGACGGGACGCAACTTCGGCTGGGGTCCTACGCAGGCTCAGCAGGCGACTCGCGCATATTGCGCGCGTCGTCCGCGAAGATGACGGCACGGGGCAGCTGGCAGCAGACCGTCTGGATGGGCTGTCGTTGGCGATCATCTTCAAAGGGACGGACTCGCGGATTACGAGCGATCTGCTGCTGCCCCCATCGCAGCGTCTGGATGTAAACACAGCGACCGACCAGCAGATTCTGGATGAGATTGCGATGTGCATTTCGCAGTATATGGCCGATCTGCTCTTCAAGCAGGATGAGTTCGGGCGCTATATCGCCTCGCCGTATGACGTGTTTCTGCGCATCAATCATCTTCCCGTTCAGCCACGCGTGGGGCAGACGCCCGCAGCTTATGCGCAGGTGCTGCTGCAGGCGATCAATACGTCTGGGCAGTCCGGTTTGGGTGGATCAGACATATGGCTCGTTTGCGTATCACAACCAGAAATTTCAGTTCGGGGCGCAGGAACTGGCGGGGCTGAAGATCTTTTTGTCGAGCGCTACGAATGCCACCGACGGGTCGCAGCATGCGGGCAACTGCGTGGCGTGTCACGTGCCGCCGAACTTTACCGATTTTGTATTTCACAACACGGGCGTGTCGCAGGAGGAGTATGACGGCGTGCACGGCGCGGGCGCGTTCATGGCGCTGAATATTCCGTCGCTTGCGGTGCGCAACCAGAATTACGACCTGTATCTTCCGGTGACGGCGAACCATCCGAATGCGACGGAAGCGTTTCGCCATGCGGCGGAAGCGGAGACGGCTGCGTATGCCGATCTTGGATTGTGGAACATCTATCTGAATCCGGACAAGCCGAATCCGCAGACGGCTCTGAAGGGCGTGGTCTGCGCGACGGGCGTTGACTGCTCGGTCGACCAGGGGCTGGCGCGCACGATTGCCCAGTTCAAGACGCCGACGCTGCGTGATCTTGAGGATTCGGCGCCTTACTTTCACAACGGGAGCAAACTGACCTTCAACGATGTGGTGGAATTTTATATTCGCAGTTCGGCGCTGGCGCGGCAGGGTGCGCTGAGGAATGCTCCGGCGGAGTTTGCGCGGATGTCGCTCTCGGAGGGGGATGTGGCGGCGCTGGTGGCGTTTCTGCAGTCGCTGACTGAGGATTATGACGATGCTTAGGGTGCAGAGGTTGGTTTCAGATTCTTGTCTCCCACCCTTTCGCAAACTATGCGAAAGGATGGGGCACCCGTTTTCGCGCTCCCGACAACACCCCTTTCATTCGTCTCTATCAATTCCGCGATAGACTGACTGTCGTTGACACCTCAGGCTGGCTGGAAACATCTAAGGTTTGAAACGAGGCGATATGGATACAACGCAATCCGATGCACTGGTATTCTTTGGCGCTACCGGCGATCTTGCCTATAAACAGATTTTTCCCTCTCTGCAGCGGCTGGCCAAACGCGGCAAGCTGAAGGGGCCGGTGATTGGCGTGGCCAAGGCCGGATGGGGCCTCGATCAGTTCAAGGCGCGAGCGAAAGACAGCGTGGAGAAGCATGGCGGGGCCGATCCCGAGGGCCTGCCGAAGCTGCTCGATTGCCTGCGCTATGTGGATGGCGACTACAACGATTCTGAGACCTTCAAGCAGGTCCGGCAGCAGCTGGGAGCGGCGAAACATCCGCTGCACTATCTGGCGATTCCCCCGTTTCTGTTTGGGCAGGTGATTGATCAGCTGAAGGCGTCGGGATGCGCGGATGGCGGCCGCGTGGTGATTGAGAAGCCGTTTGGGCACGATCAGGCGTCGGCGCGGGCGCTCACGGCGGAGATTGACCGCGTCTTTGATGAGGACCACATCTTCCGCATCGATCATTACCTGGGCAAAAACTCTGTCCAGAATGTGATTTTCTTCCGCTTTGCCAATATGTTTCTGGAGCCGCTCTGGAACCGGCAGTATGTGCAGAGCGTGCAGATTACGATGGCGGAGAAGTTCGGGATTCAGGGTCGGGGCTCGTTCTATGACGGAGTGGGCGCGATTCGCGACGTGGTGCAGAACCATCTGTTGCAGGTGGTGAGTAACATTGCCATGGAGCCGCCGCCGTGTACTGACGTGGAGGCACTGCGCGATGAGCGCATGAAGGTGCTCAAAAGCGTGCAGACAGTGCAGAAGGAAGACGTCGTGCTGGGGCAGTTCAAGGGCTACCACGATGAGCCGGGCGTGAAGCCGGGATCGAACACGGAGACGTTCGCAGCACTGCGGTTGTATATCAATTCGTGGCGGTGGCGGGATGTTCCCTTCTTCATTCGCACGGGGAAGTCGTTGCCGGTTACGGCCACTGAAGTCATTGCGAAGATGCGGCAGACACCGCCGGTGTTTTCAGAAGACGTGCCGCCGCAGAATTACATTCGCTTCCGGTTGGGCCCTGTGCCCGCGATCGCGGTTGGCGGATCGGTGAAGGAAGCGGGCGACCGGCTGCGCGGCTGCATGGTGGAGCTGGAAGCGGAGCAGAAGTGCGGCACGGACGAGCTCTTTCCTTACGAAGAGCTGCTGGAAGATGCGATGCGCGGCAGGCAGACCTGGTTTGCGCGCAAAGACTATGTCGAGTGCGCGTGGCGGGTTCTCGATCCGCTGCTGGCGGACAAGCCTACGGTGCATACGTACGAGCCCGGTTCGTGGGGGCCTCCGGAGGCCGATGCTCTGGTGAAGGACTTTACCGGGTGGTCGAACCCGCAGTAGGTTCGGCCTTCGTCAGAATGTCGACTGCACGAGTACGTGGTTGAGGTAATTCGGGTCGCCGAATTGCTGCGGCCTCGCAGTTGATGGAACTTGCTCCCAGTTGACGGTGCCGCTAGCGCCGCCTGCGTCGAGTGTTACCACCAGATTGCCTGAGGCGTCGACGGGAACGCGGTATTCATGCAGGACCAGTCCGAACTGGTCGCGTCCGCCATAGCCGTTGTATCCGCGAATCGTGTCGTTTTCGAGCTGCTGTGCCGTATAGGTTGCCAGAGTGACGGTAGCGGACGGGTTCGCGGCGTTGAAGGTGCTGACCAGCTGCTGATATCCCGGGGCCTGCAGGACGCGCTGGCGATAGCCTGCGGCGATGGCGCGCTTCTCCATCAGGATCTGAATTCCTGCTGCAAGGTTCGCGCGCCAGCTCCAGATCTGGTCGGCGGTGGGCGCGGGAACGGTGATCTGGAAGAGGCCTACGCCGCCGAGGTTGTCTCCTGAGAACAGCGGGCAGGCGCCAATGCCGCCGTCCGCGTTGGCAACGAACTGTCTCAGGCCGCTTTCCTGTCCTGTGATTCTCTTGAGCGCGTCGGCTGTCTGCGGGTCTGGCGCGGTGGAGTCGATGGCACTCGACAAGACGCTTTTGAGCGGATTCTGGCCGATGATGGTGAGCCCGCTGCTGCTTACCTGAAAATCGCCGCCGGGGAGACCGCTGGTGGCCACGGTGATGGTGAGGCTGCCGCCGCGAATGGCGGTGAAGGGGATGGTAAAGCTGCCTCCGGTTTGCGTAACGGAAATGGGAGGGTGGCTGGTGTTGTTCTGCGGCTGACCGTGCCGGCAGGTGGATGCCGTGTGCTGGAGAGAGACGGTCCAGACAAACGTTGTCGTCGCCGTGGGATCGGGTGTAACGCCGAAGACAGAGGCCTCGCACTGGATCTGCGGCATGGTGACGGGATCGTTTGCGCCGGAGATGACGAAGCAATTGGGATTCGCTGGATCGAAGGGAGTGAGGATTTGTAACTGGATGCCGCTGGCACCCGGGCTGCTGAAAGTTGCCGATGGCGTCGATGTGCCTGCAGTTGCCATATTTTGAAACTCCTCTCGATCGTGGTTGATCTGTCGCGGAATTACATCACACCCGTCTGAACATGGAAACGATTATCTGGAGGTTTACCCTTCTACTTGCTTTCGATCACTCACCTTCGCTGGTCATCCAGCGGTCCATGAGCGTCTGGGCGCAGCGCGCGCCGCAGAGATGGCGGACCTCGGCCTGATGAGAGAGCAAGGTGTCCCACGGTGTGAAGCGGAGCTGCGGCAGCGGCACTGCGTCGGGTATGGGAGAGAAATGCTCAGCCCAAGCCAGCCACCAGTCCGCGGATGCTTCGTTCTTGACTTTGCCGCATACTTCACAGCGGAACGTTTCGGTAAACGCCATGCTTGCTCCGGTTGGGGAATTTGCTCAGAGCAAGGTAGCACAGGCGCGTAAGACCTACAACGGGTTGCGTTTCTTAATTCGCATGTATGGCTGTTACGGATTCGGGGATTTCTTCGAGGGGGTAGCCGAGGCGCTTCCATTCGTCGAAGCCGCCGCGCAGCGGACGCACGCGGTAGACGCCGATTTTGCGCAGCGTGAGGGCCATCTTGGCGGCTGTTGCTTCGCTGGGGCAGGTACAGAAGAGGACGACGTCGCGGTCACGCGGAATCTCGTCAGTGTGCGCGACCAGTTTGTCGGGCGTGAGCAGGACGGCTCCGGGGAGCGTGCGTGGGTCGGGCAGGTAGTCGAGCGGGTGGCGCAGATCGACGATAAAAACATCCTGCTGCCGGTCAAGCATGCCTTTCAATTCGTCGGGTTCGAGACGAGCCGTGCGCATTTCCTTGATAAAGGCTCGCTGGCGTGTAAAGCGGTAAATAAGGAATCCGATCAGAAGCAGAATGAAGAGGATTCCGGCTGTGTGGCTGACGCTCGAGACGAGGTTGGAGTGTTTAAGGAAATCGCCGAAGAAGCGGCCACCCAGCGTGAAGGCCAGGGCCCAGAGCAGTGATCCCGCCGCGTCATAGGCGATAAACAGATGCAGCGGCATGTTGGTCTGCCCGGCGATTGGCGCCGCGACGGTGCCGAGTCCGGGGATAAATTTCGCCAGCAGTAACGAGCGCTCGCCGTTGCGGGTGAAATAACCTTCAGTCTTCTTCACGCAGGTGTTGCTTTCCATCGACAGGCGGCAGAGCAGGCGGACGACCACGCCGCCGTATCGCTTGCCCATGAAGTACCAGACGGTGTCGCTGACGAGGCAGCCAAGAACGATCGCGAGAAGAACCAAAGGCAGATTGAGCCGGTGTGTTGCCGTCAGCGTTCCGGCTGTAATCAAAAGTGGAGCGCTGGGAATGGGCACGCCAAACTGTTCGGTCATCACCCAGAAGAAGAGGATGAAGTAACCGAATTTCATGAAGAAAGAGAGTGCTACTGGCATGGCGTTTCCCGGCTGGTTAACGTTAACTAATAAGGATGACATTTAGATGCGCGAATGGCAACGGAGGGCGCAAATAGTGGGGGATCGCTTCGCATGAGGTAGCCGACGAGAGGAAAATTCCGTCCATCAAGGTAGACGAAAGAAGGGCTGTCCCGTTATACCGAATGATCTTCCGGAATCCGAGGAATCAGTGTGTGTAGCGAACCGGATAAGAATGAATGACCAGGAGAACAGGATGAATGTTTTTTCGATGAAAATGCTTCGCGTCGTCGGCGCATTGGCGGCGATCTGGCTGTCGGTGACAGCCGCCTCGGCACAGACGGCGACGGCAAAGATGGTGAGCGCCGCGAATACTTTTCTCTCCACGCTCAGCGAGAAGCAGCGGCAAAGCGTCCTGTATTCCTTCGACGACGAACAGCAACGGGCACGCTGGTCCAATCTTCCGACCGGCTTTGTTCCCCGCGGCGGCATCAGCCTGAAAGAGATGACTCCCACGCAGCGCTCCGCTGCCATGGCTTTGGTCGCATCGGCGCTCAGCCGCAAGGGCTTTGTGAAGGTCGAGGAAATCATGGAGGGCGATGAGGTCCTGAAGAAGGACGAGGCCAACAACGCGGGGCGCGGCAACAATGGGCCACCTCCGGGTGTCGGCGGACCGCCCCCGGGTAACGGTGGACCGCCTCCCGGCGGCGGAGCCAATCGCCCGCCGATGGGCCGCGGCCTGAGCAGCGATATGTTTGGCAAAGAGCTCTACTACATCTCGATCCTTGGCAAGCCTTCGGAAAAAGATCCGTGGATGCTGCAGTTCGGCGGCCACCATCTGGCGCTGAACATTACCGTTGCCGGCGAACGCGGCGTTCTCACTCCGACTCTGACTGGCGCTCAGCCCGCGCTCTACACAGAAGGCGGAAAGACCGTGCGGCCACTCGGGCAGGAGAGCGACAAGGCTTTGGCCCTGCTCAATGCACTCGACGACAGCGAACGGAAGCAGGCGATCCTGAGCTATCAGCTTGCCGATCTTGTGCTCGGTCCGGGACAGGATGGCAAAACGATTGTTCCGGAAGGGTTGAAGGCCTCAGCGATGACGGAGCGCCAGCGCGCCATGCTGCTTGATGTGATCGCGGAATGGGCGGGCATTATTCACGAAAGCGCGGCCACGGCGCGCATGGCGGAACTTAAGGCGGATATCAACGAGACGTGGTTCTCGTGGAGCGGTCCGACTACCGCTGCTCCGGGAAAAAACATTACCGCCTATTATCGGATTCAGGGGCCGCACCTTGTCATTGAGTATGCGCCGCAGACTCTGGGCGGCGATCCCGGTTTGCATGTCCATACCATGTACCGCGATCCGACGAATGACTACGGGCGGGGAATGATCAAACAATGAAAGGGAGGCAATGAAATCGAGGCTCATCGCCGTTGCTGCGATTCTGCTGTGTCTCGGAGGGGTTGCCTCTGCACACAGGCTGGATGAATACCTGCAAGCCACCATCCTCTCAGTGGAGAAGGACCATGTTCAGGCATCGATGCGCCTGATCCCCGGTGTTGCGGTGTCTTCCTCTGTGATTGCGAGCATCGACAACAATGGAGACGGTGTCATCTCCGAAGCCGAGCAACATGCCTATGCGGAGCGAGTGCTGGGCGATTTGTCGCTTACGGTTGACGGCGACCGTTTGAAGCCGAAGCTTGTCTCGGTGAGCTTCCCGCAAATCGAGCAGATGAAAGAAGGCCTCGGCGAGATCCATATCGACTTCACGGCTGATTTGCCGCGCGGCGGCCCCAATCGAAGACTCGTTCTCGAAAACCATCACCAGAACCAAAACGCAGCCTACCTCATGAACTGTCTGGTTCCGAGCGACCATGATATTCAGATCGTCGGTCAGACTCGGAATCAAACTCAGTCGTTCTACGAGCTCGATTATGTGCAGGCCGGCGGCGCTTCGGGCTCATCGCTTGCGAAGTGGTGGACGAGCGTTCACGGTTGGACGAGTGTGGTCGGCTTTTCCAGCCTTTTCCGCCTCGGGCTGCGGCACATCGCTGAAGGCACGGATCATCTGCTGTTCCTGCTGGCGCTTCTTCTGCCTGCGCCGCTTATCGTCTCCGGTTCGCACTGGGCCGGATGCGTGGGTGTGCGCCAGAGTCTGTTTCGGATTCTCAAAGTTGTGACGGCGTTCACGCTCGGGCATTCGATCACGCTGGCGTCAGCGGCCTTGGGATTCGTTCATGTGCCCAGCCGTCCTATTGAAGTGCTGATCGCGGTTTCGATTCTTGTCTCGGCGATTCACGCTCTTCGGCCGCTTTTCCCCGGTAAAGAGGCGGGGATCGCGGCTTTCTTCGGGCTTATCCACGGATTGGCATTTGCCGCCACTCTGAGCGAATTGGGGCTTGGCCGGTGGGAGCGGGTGGCCGGCATTCTGGCGTTCAACCTGGGTATCGAGACGATGCAGCTGATCGTGGTCGCCGTCACGCTGCCGTCTCTGGTTCTGATGAGCCGCACGCGCGGATATCCATTCCTGAGGATTGGCGGCGCGCTCTTTGCCGGTTTTGCCTCCGTGGGCTGGATTGCTGAGCGGCTGTTAAACGTGCATAGCTCAGTCGACGTTGTGGTGAATAGCGTCGCGCATCACGCTGTCTGGATTGCAGGCGCGTTGTTCCTGACAAGTCTCTGCTGCTGGTGGCTGCGTAACGTTCTCGAGCAGCAAAACACAACTACGGCGCCATCTGTCGAACTAGCCCGGACGCGTGCCCTAGAACGCCTTGCCGATCTGGAAGAACCACTTGTGATGGCCGGTGTCGCCGAAGCTTCCGCCGATGTAGAGTGGTCCCAGAGCGGTCTCGGCTAATAGCCTGCGCGGAAAAGGTAATACTGGTTTCCGTCGAGTTCATTCGTGCCGTAAGCGCTGAGCCGCGTAGGTTGTCCTCCCAGGAAGTAGAGCGGGAGACCGGTGTTGACAAATCCGAAGGTCGATCCTCCCTCCGCGGAGCCATAGATAGAACCCTTTTGTGAAAACGGGCAGAAATCCTTGCAACTGCGCATCCATGGCGGGAAGAGTATTGATTGCAGGGGATGGGGAAATCGTCGAATGAGCCGGTGTGCGCGTAGGGTAGTGTTTGCTCGTCGATGAGCGTGCTGACACCCTGGCCTGAATTGAGGCCGGAGGGCAGGGATATGCCTTTCTTCAGGCCGAATTCAAGCAGGTTGGGGTAGGCGCGGGCGTCTTCCTTGCGGCGGTAGGAGAGGTCTTCATAGTTTGTCTGGCCGGCGATGATGAAGTCCCAGTCCTGTTTGCGCACGATGTCTTCCAGCTGTTTTGGAGACTTGCCGAGAGCATAGAGGCCTCCGACGAGGCCGCCCATGCTGGTGCCGGCGAGGTAGTCGATCGGGATGTGCTGATCTTCGAGTGACTGGAGGACGCCGATGTGCGCGAGGCCGAGCGCGCCACCGCCTTCGAGCGCAACGCCGATCTTGAGCCTCGTGCCGGGAGCGGCTGGCGGCTTTGCAGTCTGGGCAACTGCAGTTGAGAACAGAAAGAGGCAAAAACCGATGGCAACGAGAGATGACAACCTGTGTGTCCGCATGGCTCTCCTCGGGTCGGTGGTTGGCAATCGCAGCAAGGATATATGAAGCAGGAGCGGAATAAGTATTGACAGGTTACTCAGACATCTATATATAGTTGTCTGAGTATGGCAAAACAGGATTCGCTGCAAGGTTCTCTCGATCTGCTTGTGCTGAAGATTCTTTCGCGCAGGCCGCGTTTGCATGGCTACGCCATTATGTCGGCGATCGGCGAGATGTCCGATGACGTGTTGCGCGCCGAGGAAGGCTCACTCTATCCGGCGCTGCACCGGATGGAAGAAGCGGGATGGATTCGCGCCGAGTGGGTCACGAAAGATACGAGGCGGCGGGCGCGGATTTACGAGTTGACGGCGGCGGGCAAGAAGCAACTGGCCGCCGAGGAATCGCGCTGGGTGTCGGTGACGGCGGCGGTGAACCGCATTTTGAGGACGGTGTGATATGGCTCTCTGGTCGCGCATCTCGAATGTCTTTCGCGGCGAACGTCTGAACCGCGATATCGAAGAAGAATTTGAAGCACACGTTGCCGAGGCGATTGCGCAGGGACGCGATCCCGAGGAAGCGCGGCGGGCGCTGGGCGCGGCGATGCGGCAGCGGCAGGAGAGCCACGACATCCGCGTCATTGGCTGGCTCGATTCGCTACGCGCCGATCTTGTGTTTGGGTGGCGGCAGCTTAAGCTTAACAAAGTGACCTCCGCTGCGGCGATTCTTTCGCTGGCTCTGGCGATTGGGGCCTGCACTTCGGCATTCCGCTTGATTGATGCTTTGCTGTGGCGGCCTCTGCCGATCGAACATCCAGAACGGCTCTATGTTTTGTCACGCCAGGGTTTTGGATTTGACGGCAAGTTTGGCTCTTTCGACTCATGGGCATATCCGGATTTTCAACTGATGCGCACGGCCGCGAAGGGTGAGGCGGAGCTGCTTGCGATTTCGTACACAGACCACGCCGATGTGACCTACAAGACCGACCAGGAGATGGAGAAGGCCAATGTGCAGTATGTCTCCGGAAACATGTTCCAGGCCTTCGGCATCGAGCCGGCGCTGGGGCGGTTTTTTTCAGAGAATGACAACCGGAAACCGGGAGCGGCCCCTTACGCAGTACTTTCCTACGATTACTGGAACAGGCGCTTCGGGCACGATCCAAATATCATAGGGCGCACATTTCATTACGGCGATGGCGTTTACGAAATTGTCGGCGTCAGTGAGAAGAAGTTTATCGGCTCGGAGCCGGGCGTTGTCGTAGACCTTTTTGTCCCGACAATGATGCATCGCTGCGCGGCACGTCCTGACTGCACATGGTTCCGAACTCTGGCCGTAGTAAAGCCAGGCGTGGCCATCGAGCCGCTTCGTTCGAAGCTCGCAGCGATCACCTACGCATTCGAGAAAAACCGGCTCAGCGGCGAGACCGGCTTGTCGCCGGAGACGCTGAAGAACGTGCTCAACAACCAAGTGCTGATGGAACCTTCGCCTACGGGCGGGTCCTGGATGCAGAGGGATTACAGCCGGGCTTTGGCTGCGCTTGGCGTTTTGGTGCTGATGGTTCTGCTGATTGCCTGCGCAAATGTAGCCAACCTGATGACGGCGCAAGCTGCAGCGCGGGCGCGAGAGATGGCGCTGCGGGTTTCGCTTGGCGCGGGACGCTGGCGGCTGGTGCAGATGGTGCTAGTGGAGAGCGCACTGTTGGCTTTTCTTGCGGCTGCGAGTGGAGCGCTCTTCGCATGGTGGTCTGCTCCATTTGTGGTGAGCATGATTAACCCGCCGGATAATCCGGCGCGGTTGATTCTGCCTGCGGACTGGCGGGTGCTCGGCTTTGGTATCGGACTGACGCTGATTGTGGTCCTGCTCTTCGGGCTTTTGCCTGCACTGCGGGCCTCTTCGGTAAAGCCTGCAAGTGTGCTGAAGGGCGGAGACGATCCCCATTCACGACAGCGGTTGATGCATGGAATGGTTGCGCTGCAGGTGGCCTTCTGCTTTTTGGTGCTGTTTATTGCCGGATTGTTCGTGACGACGTTCGAGCGGCTTTCGAACAAGCCAACAGGATTTTCTGCGGACAGAATTCTTCTGCTGGAGACGATGAGCCGGCCTGCGCAGTCATCGCTTATCTGGGATCAAGTGGCGGATCATTTGCGCGCGATGCCCGGAGTAGAGCGAGTATCGCAGGCCAGTTGGGCGTTGCTGAAAGGCGTGGGCTGGAATGACTCGATCTCACTGAATGGAGGTCCGCCGAGTGTAGACCTCGCCTACTTTATGAATGTCTCGCCGGGATTTCTGGAGACGATGAGAATTCCCCTTATTGGCGGAAGGGATTTCCGCGAGGACGATTCGTATCCCAATGCCGCCATTGTGAATGAGACATTTGCCCGGAAATTCATGAACGATGCGAATCCGGTGGGTAGGTCTTTCGACAAGGCTTCCGATGATGGCTCGCACGAGCACATGCAGATTGTTGGCGTAATGCGCGATGCCGACTACCGTGGCGTTCGCGAGCCGATGTTGCCTGTAGTCTTTGTTCCGATTCATCACAAGGACAAGGGAGCGATGCTTCCTGAGACTTACGGGACTTTCATTGTGCGCACGGCTTCGGCAAACCCGCTTGCCCTGGCGTCGACACTGCGGCAGGAAGTGCCGCATGTGCGCTCCGAGTTCCGCGTCTCCAATGTGATGACGCAAAAAGAGCTGAACCAGGCACAGACCGTTCGCGAGCGTCTGCTTGCGACGCTGGCTTTCTTTTTTGGCGCAGTTGCGTTGCTGCTTGCGGGAGTTGGATTGTATGGCGTGCTGAGTTATTCCGTGCAGCAGCGGGAGCGTGAGATTGGCATTCGCATGGCGCTCGGAGCACAGGTAGGCGATGTGACGCGGCGGATTATGGCAGGGATTTCGTATGCAGTGACGATCGGAGCGGCTGCGGGGCTGGCGCTTGGGCTGGCCTCGGTGCGGTATATCGAATCGCTGCTGTATCAGGTAAAGGCCACGGATGCGGCAGTGCTGGCGATTCCCTGCCTGACGATTCTTCTAGCGGTAGTAATTGCTGCTGTGCCTGCGGTGCTGCGGGCCTTGCGGATCGATCCGGTTGCGATGCTGCGGGTGGAATAAAGGACGGTGTGATATGAGCCTGTGGTCGCGCATCTCAAATGTATTTCGCGGCGAACGCCTGAACCGCGAGATCGAGGAAGAGTACGAAGCTCATATTGTTGAAGCCGTCGAGCAGGGACGCGACCCGGAGGAAGCGCGGCGCGCGCTCGGCGCGGCTGCGCAACAGCGGCAGAAGAGCCACGATGCGCGTGTGGTTGGCTGGCTGGATTCTCTGCGCGCCGACCTTGTATTCGGATGGCGGCAACTGAGGCGCAACAGAGTCACCTCCATCGCTGCGATCCTTTCGCTGGCGCTGGCGATTGGCGCTTGCACCTCAGCCTTTCGACTCATTGATGCTCTTTTGCTGCGGCCTTTGCCGGTGCAACATCCGGAGCGGTTGTACGCGTTGTCGCGTTACGGAATGGGCTATGACAACAAGCCGGGTGAATGGGATTCGTGGGCGTATCCGGATTTTCAACTGATGCGTGCCGCTGCGAAGGGCGAGGCGGAGTTGATTGCGATCGGGTATGCCTACCGCCAGGATGTGACCTACAAGACCGACGCTGAAATGGAGCAGGCGAATGTGCAGTACGTCTCCGGGTGGATGTTCCCTGCGTTCGGCATTGAACCCGCCGCGGGCCGCTTGTTCACGGAAAACGACGATCAGAAGCCCGGAGCGCATCCCTACGTTGTGCTTTCGTATGACTACTGGACGCGGCGCTTTGGACGCGATCCTCACGTCGTCGGCAGGACAATTCACTTTGGCGATGGCATTTACCAGGTGATTGGCGTCAGCGAAAAGAAATTCACGGGCACGGAGCCGGGCACCGTTATTGATATTTTCGTACCAATCACGATGCACCGCTGCGCGACACGTGCTGACTGTACCTGGATACGCACACTGGTTGTTGTGAATCCGGGAGTTGCGGTTGAGCCGTTACGCGAAAAATTGTCGGCGGTCAACCACGCGTTCGAAGCGAACCGCTTGAGCGGCGAGAAAGGTTTATCACAGGAGACCCTGAAGAATTTTCTCAATAATAAGGTGCGGATGAGGCCTGCGCCTACAGGGGCATCCGGGATGCAGGACGAGTACAGCCGCGCGCTGACTGCTCTTGCCGTGCTTGTGCTGATGGTCCTGTTCATTGCCTGCGCGAACGTGGCCAACCTGATGACGGCCCAGGCTGCAGCGCGGGCGCGCGAGATGGCGCTGCGCGTCTCGATTGGCGCAGGACGGTGGCGGCTGGTTCAGATGGTGCTGGTAGAGAGCGCGCTGCTGGCGTTTCTTGCTGCCGCAAGCGCAGCGCTGTTTGCGTGGTGGTCGGCTCCGTTTGTGGTGAGCATGATCAATCCGCCGGATAATCCGGCGCGTTTGATTCTGCCAGCTGACTGGCGCGTGCTTGGATTCGGTATTGGGCTGACTTTGGTTGTGGTTCTGCTCTTTGGCTTGCTGCCTGCGCTGCGCGCTTCATCGGTGAAGCCTGTCAGCGTGCTGAAGGAGGGCGATAATCCGCATTCGCGGCAGCGGCTGATGCACGGAATGATTGCAGTACAGGTGGCCTTCTGTTTCCTGGTGCTGTTTGTTGCCGGATTGTTTGTGGTTACCTTCGAGCGCCTTTCGCACAAGCCGATGGGATTTTCAGCAGATCGCATATTGCTGCTGGAAACAATAAGCAAACCTCCACAACCTGAGATTTATTGGGATCAGGTGGCGGAGCATCTACGCGAAGTGCCGGGCGTGGAGCGTGTCTCGCAGGCGGGATGGGGATTGTTGAAGAATAATGACTGGGACAGTTCGATTTCAATCAATGATGGGCCCCCTACCGTTGATCTGGCTTATTTCCTGAATGTTTCGCCGGGCTGGCTGGAGACGATGAAGATCCCACTTGTTGCCGGCAGGGATTTCCGCAATGGAGACACGTTTCCCGGCACAGCCATTGTGAATGAGACGTTTGCCAGGAAATTTCTGAATGACGAGCATCCCGTGGGCAGAGTTTTTGCAAAGGCTCACGATGACGGCCGGCGCGATCGCTTGCAGGTGATCGGCGTAGCGGGGGATGCCTACTACAGCGACATTCATGAGCCGATGCTGCCGGTGGTCTATATTCCGTTTGAGTCGGATGCGTTGAAGTACCAAACGTTCATCGTGCGCACGGCTGCGGCGAATCCGATGGCGATGGCGTCGACGCTGCGGCAGGAAGTGTCAAAAGCGCGCCCTGAGTTTCGTGTTTCGAATGTGCGGACACAGCTGGAATTGAAGCAGGCGCAAACGATTCGCGAGCGCCTGCTGGCTACGCTGGCTTTCTTCTTTGGCGCGGTTGCGCTGCTGCTTGCGGGGGTTGGGCTGTATGGCGTGCTGAACTATTCGGTGCTGCAACAACAGCGCGAGATTGGCATTCGCATGGCGCTGGGCGCGCAGGTGGGCGATGTGGCGCACCGTGTTATGGCAGGGATTTCTGTCGCCGTGACGCTCGGCGCGGTTGCCGGATTGGGACTCGGACTCGCTTCGGTGCGGTATATCGAATCGCTGCTCTATGAAGTGAAGGCTACAGATGCAGGTGTGCTGGCAGTTCCCTGCCTCACGATTCTGGCCGCTGTGCTGGTTGCCGCCGTGCCTGCCGTGCTGCGAGCGATGCGGATTGACCCGGTGGCGATGCTGCGGGTGGAGTGATGCTGGTTGTTGCCCTCTCAAGGAGAGTCAACCGGAATGCATTCTAGGGTTCCTTGTAAATCACATCATTTGCATGCATCTTCTCGATTTGATCGTTCTCGGCGTCCGTCAGCGGAACGTTTTTCTCTCCTTCGCGCACCGACCCCTCCCGCATGAACTCCTCGAAGCCCGGGGCGGAAAAGATAGCTATCATGCTGATGCCGTCGCTTCCAACGTTATCGACGGAGATCCACGTATTCGCAGGAATGAACACAGTGGCGCCAGCGTGCACGTCTCTCACAGAGTCTCCGAGATGCACCCGCGCGGTTCCCGTCTGCAGATACAGGATTTCGTCGGCACTGGGGTGTCGATGGGCATGGATTGCTCCTCCGGGCGCGATGTCTCCCGTCATAAAAACCAAATGGGAGGATCCTCCATTTCTCGGGTCAACTTTCAGGATGAAGGTTTCTCCGGGATCGGGATGCCCCGGCCAGCCGCGCAGAATTCGCCGCTCACCTTCGTTATTCTCGAGGATCAGCGGAGTTGACGTAGTTACCTTCGCTGGTTGCAATGTTGGGGTCGATGGCTTGGCCGCGCAGCCGCAGATCAGGACCGCACACACTCCGAGCATGACAGGCACAGTTCGCATAGGCCGTCTCCTCGCAACTCGAATTTGCCGGTTACGTACCGCAGATGCGAGAGTGTACTCCGCGCTTCGGCTCGATCACAAGCCGGACGTGAGACTATGGCCCAGCCAGCGCTTTCTCCGACTCTGCGATCACTTTGCGGAATTGATCGACAGCGGGGACGCCGGGAGATGCAAGCGCATCCTTCGCGGTGTATCGCCACGCGGGCGGAGAATCGAGCGGATTTTCATCATTAGCGGAATTGTTGTAAGCGGGATTGCCACGGTAGACGGCGAATGTGTCCTGCGTGCTGCCAACCTCCGTTTGCGGATGCGGTTGGGATTCTTCGAGTGGGGGCCCTGTGCGACCGGCAGCGGTGATTCCGGTATCTGTTCGCTGTGCGATCACTGGAGGCGGAGCGTTGATGGGCGTGCCGCCGATGGTTGGCTGGACCAGCTTACCGTTGCCTTTGCGAATCACGATGATGAGGTCGGCCTGCGAAGGATCCGTCACCGGCATGAGCCGTCCCCACTTTGCCAGGGCATTCTCGACATCGGCACGCGCCTGGCGATTGGCGTTCGGATCTGTGACATCGACGCCAGCCTGTGGGTCGACGATAACCCACGCTGTATGCGCCTGAAGGATGTCTATGGGCAGCGGAGATTTTTTCTTGTTCTTTGCAACCGCGACCAGACAAGAGAGGAACAACACGGAAAGTACAAGATTTCTGCGGCACGGCATACGCTGCCTCCAGACGGGAACAAGTCTAGTCCCCCAAATGGCTGTGGCGGAAGGGCGTAGACTCCGTTCTCCTTAGTGGACGGCGGCTTGCCTTAGATAGTCACCAGCGCAAAACAAAAAGGCCGGACCTGCGGAACAGGTTCGGCCTTTGTTTATCAGGGTTATGTATGAAGCGTATCTCGTTCACTTGTTGGCGAAGACGAGCGGCATCTCCACCAGGTGCTCGCTGATGAACCAGACCTGCATTTCGTTGGTGCGGACGACGTCGCTGATCAACAGATCGTTGGTGCCGTCGTCGCCAACTTCGCTCGCGCGTTTTGCCAGCTTGCGGGCGTCCTCGAGGATGATCTTATGCGCTTCAAGCAGGCGCGAGATAATGACCGGCACCTCTTCGCGGCCCTTTGGCGGACGCTCGAGGCGCGTAGTCTCGGCGATATCGTGCGCCATGGCGATCGAGACACCGCCCAGCATCTGAATGCGCTCGGCAAGGCCGTCGACTAGCTCGACCTGCTGTTCAAAGTGCTTGTCGAAAAGAAGATGTAATTGATAGAAAGTTGGGCCGGAGACGTGCCAGTGCGATTTCTTATATAGATCGCGCAGGCTGGCGGTATCGGCGAGCAGGATATTGAGGCGACCTGTAATCTCGAGACGAGAGTCTTCGCTCAGCCCGATGGGCATATCGCTGATGACAGTGCCGAACTTCTGGATTTCTTGGGCAGTCTGGTGCCAGTGGGGTGTGATGTGGTCGTTTTTGCCGGGAACTTCTTTCAGTGCGGCCTTGCTCATTCTGTGATCCTCCACTCTGCTCTGTTAGATGCAATTGGCCAAGAGTGGGCTGCGGGAGATGTCGTTTCTGGCGAGAACCCGCTGAATTTTAATACAGATGCAACGATGACAGGGGAGCAGGAGCGTCCTCATACAGCCGGACAGGCAGCGAAGCCGGAGAGCGGAAAATAGGACCTCCGCGCCACTCCACGGGTCCCGCAATTTCAGCGCTCGCAAAACGCTCGATGAGCGGGCGGGTGATGGTCACGGCGGCCATGCGGATCAGGCTGGCGCCCACACAGGAATGCGGTCCCGCGCCGAGCGAGAGATGGCCCGTACCATGATGCAGCCAATCGACATACTCGGGATGGGGGAAGCGCTCCGGATCCCGGTTTGCGACAGCAATTCTCAATATGACGCGATCGCCTTTTCGCAAGCGAACGCCGTTGAGGATGACATCGTGCGCTGCCTGCCGGAAGGATAGGCGCGTAAGACCGGTGTAGCGCTGCAACTCCTCTACAGCTCTTGCTGTGCGGCTGGGCTGTTGATGGAGCTGTCCCCACTGGTGGGGATGCTGCAAAAGTCCGTACCATGCGTTCGCCAGCAAACTGGGCATCGTCTGCGAAAGAGCTACGAAGCCGGAAGAGCGCAGGGACTCGGGACCAGCGGGAAAGTAATTCTGGAGCCGGGCATTGGCGGCGTTCGAGTGAGAGCGAATTTTAGCGTCGTATGGTTCAGCGGCGGATGCTGACACATGCCGGGCCAGCTTTTCCAGATGCTCTACTTCGTCAGGATTTGCTCCGGTGACGGCAACGGCCAGAACCAGGCACAGCGGACGTGCGACCTCTCCTACCAGATCAACCGTCTGCCCGGCGGGCAGGCTTCTGGTCAAAGTGGCAACCTCGGGGGCGAGAACTTTCTGCCATTTGCGCAGGTGCCGGAGCGAGACTGCCGCCCTGGTCTCAGCGCGCATCTTGAGCCGATCCGCCTCATTCGGCGCCTCTTTGCTCGGTTTGCCCCGCGCGCCTGCTGGGACAAGATTGGGACTGCGGAAGGCGGCGAGAACGTCAGCGTAGCGGCTCAGCACCCATGCTCCCAGCCTTTCGTCAAAGTATGGCGCTTTTATTTCAGGCGGGTCGGAGGAATCGAGATGGTCGTCGGTCCAGGTCGGTCCGGCATATCCTTCTGGTTTGGCGCACATGGGTTTCCGCACCAGTATCTGCCGGAGCTATTGAGAGGTTGTCACGGGAATGTCAGCGTTTGGTCAGCGGAGGAATCGCGTTCTCAGATCAGGACAGGCTTGCCCTGATCTGAGAATCATGGGTGGGGTTTACTTCACTCTGACCTTTGGCTCGACCGACATGCCGGGACGCAGCAGGTGGTCGGAATTCTGGTCGCGATTGGTGAGGTCGATGCGCACAGGAATGCGCTGCACAACCTTCACGTAGTTTCCGGTGGCGTTTTCCGGCGGGAAGAGGCTCAGGACGGAGCCGGTGGCCCCGCCAATCTGCGTGATCTTGCCGTCGTACTTGCGGCCACCATAGGCGTCGACGCTGATTTCGACGTGCTGTCCCTGACGCATGTGTTCAAGCTGCGTCTCCTTGAAGTTGGCGGTGATCCAGATGTCGTCGAGTGAGACGAGGGTGGCCATGTTCTGGCCGACACTGACGTTCTGGCCGACTTCGACACTCTTCTTCGTGATGATGCCAGCGGTTGGCGCGACGATTTTGGTATAGCTGAGGTTCAGCTTGGCCTGGTCAAGCGCGGCCTGGTACTGCTGGACCTGGGCGGCTGCCTGATCGGCTTTCGCCTTCTGAATAGCCACCTGCTGGGGTCCGGTTTCAGCGTTCTTGTAGGATGCCTGAGCCGAGGCTACCTTGTCTTTCGCTACGCGGACGGCTGAATTTGCGGCTTCAAGGTTAGCTTTGGCCTGTTCCAGAGCGGCCTTGTCGCCGTCGGCGGCAGCTACGGCTGCGTCGAACTGCTGTTTGGAGATCACGTCCTTTTCAACCAGCGGTTTATAGCGCTGCAGATCGAGCTGCGCCTTGGTGTTGTTGGCTTCGGCCTGGACAACGGCGGCTTGGGAAGCCTGCAACTGATGTTCGGCTTGCGTGACCTGCGACGCAGAGCTGGAGACATCGGCGCCCGCAGAGGTCAGCGTGCTTCCGGTGCTGATATTCGTGACGGGGACGTTGACCTTCGCGGCTTCATACGTGGCTTCGGCAGCTTCAAGGTTCGCCTGATCCTGCTGGACGACGGTTTCGAAGTCCTTCGGGTCGAGCTCGGCAATCACAGTGCCAGCTTCGACGTACTGGTTCTCGTCCACGTTGACCTTGAGGACATGGCCCTGGATGCGCGAACTGATCTGAATAAGATGACCGTTGACCTGCGCATCATCCGTGTCTTCGTAATAGGTGGAATGCCACCACCAAAGGAGTCCGACGATCACCAGGACGGCGACCACTCCAATCACAATGAATCGCTTGCTCGACTTCTGCGGCGTCGCGTCTTCCGGCGTGTCGATGCGATTTTTTTCTGTTGGTTCCGCTACCTGCTCGGCCACGTTTCACTTCCCTCCCACATAACTCTTGTAGTTCTTTTGAGCGACTCCCAGCGCGCGCGCCAGCGAAAGCTTCGCGATGTTGTGCTGGTAGAGGCTGCTCACATACTGATCGTTTGCCTGAGCGACGGACTGCTGCGCCTGCGATACGGCGAGGTTGTCCGATACTCCGGCGGCGTAGCGCTGCTGCGCTTCGCTCAATGCTTCATTCGCCAGCTGCACGTTGCTGCGCGAGACTTCCACCTGCTTCTGCGCGGAGCGGATGTCGAGGATGCTGTCGCGCACATCGGCGCTGATCTGTCCGTGAATGTCGCTGAACTGCGCGCGCTTGGTTTCCAGCTGCGCCTGCGCCTGACGCGCGTCGCCGCGCAGCTTGCCTTCTTCCAGCACCGGAACAGAAAGCGTGCCGCTGGCGTTGCCGGTGCCGTGCGAATTAGCAGGATTGACACCGATGTCGCCGTAGTCGCCGGAGAAGCTGATCGTCGGATAGCGTTCAGCCGTGGCGGCGGAGCGGGCTAACTCTGCCGACTTGAGCTGTTCGGCCAGAGCCTTGAGGTCGCTGCGACTGTCGAGCGCCTCCTTGACGGCAGTGTCGGGATCGACATCATCGAGCGCGGCATAGGGGGCCTGATCGGTGAGTTCGAATTTCTGCTCCAGCGGCAGACCGATGGCGCGGGCGAGCGCGATTTTGTCCTTTTCGTAAGCGTTCTGCGCGGAGATGAGCGTCTGCTGCTGCGTCTGGTAGTCGACGCGGGCGCGCAGCTCGTCGAGCAGCGGAGCGGTTCCGGCCTGATGATTCGCCACGGCCTGGTCAAGAGAGACTTTCGAAGTGTCCACTTGCGCCTGGGCGCTGTCGATACGAGACTTGTCGGCGATCACCAGCAAATAAGCGTTGCCAACGGTCAAGACGACCATGTCGCGAGCGTCATCGACGGACAGCTTGGAACTCTGGAAATTATGCTTCGAGGCCAGATAGTTCCGCAGCGAGGCGATATTCAGCAGAGACCAGTCGAGCGAACCGCGAATATCCGAGAAGCCGAAGGGGCCGATAATCTGGGGAAAGCCGGGGATGCGAAGGCCTTCCGCCGCAAGATTGACCTGCTGGACGGATACTTCCCCCTTGGCTGTAATCGTCGGCAGAAGGGCTTGCAGTTCCTGCAGACGCGAGCCGTTCACGTTCGTCGTGTTTACGTTGGTGAGGATGAAGCCAAGATTGTGCTTCAGGCCGCGCTGGATGGCGTCGTCGAGCGACAACGGGAGTACGCCTTCAACCGGCTTGTCTTCAACAACGCTGCCCTGGTGGCCACTGCCGCCCTGCTGAGGCGTGGAGATCTGGTAGGGGCTCGGGATCGAGGATGAGCTGGCGCTTCCTGTCGGCGCCTGAGCCAGCACGCTCGCTGCAGGCGCGAGAAGGAAAGCACCTCCCAACAGCCCGGTGGCCATGCTCCACCGCCACGCATTTTTGATTACATGCACGTACGATTCACCTAGTACCTGGGAATATCCCAAAAAGGGTTATTCCTTTCGATGCTGTGAAACTCTCAAAAAATTCACAAAATAACAGGGAATAAAGACGTTGTGCCCGATCCAAAGGCCATTTTACATGGCGGTGGCGACCGGGGGACCTGGCCTCAGCGCGGGCCTATTCGTAAGAGTGTCAGGGGCACAACGCGCCCCTGACCGCAAAGAGCGCAGAAATCTTACCGTGTTTGGAGGGACATGGGAGCGACGGCGCTCAAGCGACAGATACAGCCGACCCGGAATGCGCCAGTGAATTCGCCAGTGAGCACAGTGCCACGCGGAAGACGCCGCTGACTTTTTCCGGGGTCCAGCCTGCCGCAGTTTCGCCGCCGGCGGTGCGGAGCGTCTGAGCGGTCGCGGCATTGTCCTGACCCAGCATAGCCCTTTCTACAAACACGGCGCGCTGCGCCGGGGGCAGGTGCTCGAGCCAATCGCGGAGCTGGCCGCGGCCTTCATGAAGAAGTTCGTGCAGCTGGGACGAAGTGACGCCAGCAGCCGACAGATCGTCGTCCTCGATGCAGAGCGCGTTGCCGCCGCCTGTTTCCGCCGCGGCAAAGGAGCCGGGCTCGCGCTGGCTCAATTCGCGAATCGCTGCCTGGACAAGCTGATTCTGCAGCACAGTTGTCGCCTGGCTGCCATCGGCACACGGGTCTACGTCGGCTCCGGCCATGGTTTCTTCGACCAGGCGGACCGCTTCATCACCGTCTCCGAGCAGCAGAGCGGCGGTCTGAAAGAGCTTGACTGCTGTGTCCTGAACCAGAGTGTCGCTACAACCGTGATTTCCCATCGTGTTTCCTCCGACAGTTACTTTTATCCTCATGGAACGGCCTCTCCGGAGTCAAATCAGACTGAATAAGCCGCCTTTTTGCAGCTCTTTCATATTCGGAGACCACGCGCCGGTGTATAGCAGATTGTGTACACTTGCCATCTGAGCCCGGATCGAAGCCATGAGCGCACGTTCGACGCAACCGCAGAACCTTTTGATTGGCCGGGATGAGTCCTGGATGCAATTTAACCGTCGCGTGCTGGAAGAGGCACAAGATACCTCGAATCCCCTGCTGGAACGGGTGAAGTTTCTAGCGATTACGGCCAGCAACCTGGACGAGTTTGTGGAAATCCGGGTAGCCGGGCTTCTGCAAAGGATTGAGGACGGATACACCGAGGTTGGCCCCGAAGGAGTGACGCCGCAACAGACCCTCGATGCGCTCACCCAGGACATGCACTCCTTTATGGTCGAACAGTATGGCTGCTGGAACCAGCAACTGCATCCGGCGCTGCATGCGGCAGGAGTTCGCGTGCTGGGCTGGAACGAGCTGGACGCGGAAGCGCAAGCTGCTGCAACGGCGTTTTACCAGCGTGAAGTCGATCCGCTGCTGACGCCAATCACGATCGATCCAGCGCATCCCTTTCCGCGCGTGCTGAACAAAGCCTTGTGCATTGCCCTGCTGCTGCGGCGCAAGCGCAAGGGAACGCCGGGGCCGGTGCTCGGGGTCGTCACGGTGCCGCGCGCGCTGACACGCCTGGTGCCGCTGCCTTCATCGGAAGGCACCCACGATTTCATCCTTCTCCACGATCTGATTGAGAGGCACGCCGCCGGAATGTATCGCGGCTACGAGATTCTTTCAAAGGCTGCGTTTCGCGTGACGCGCAACAGCAACCTCTACTTTCAGGAAGAGGAAGCGCGCTCGCTGCTGGAGACTGTGCGCTCGGAGTTGC
The DNA here is from genome assembly GCA_963833015.1 of uncultured Acidobacteriaceae bacterium. Classification (GTDB taxonomy): domain Bacteria; phylum Acidobacteriota; class Terriglobia; order Terriglobales; family Acidobacteriaceae; genus Alloacidobacterium. Next base: position 252,559 of record CAWHWJ010000012.1, read on the forward strand.
ACAACCGGCGCAAGGGCGATGCTGTCCGGCTGGAGATCGAAAAGCGGGCCGATGCCGAGATTATCGACCGGCTGCGCATCAATTTCGAGTTGGACGAGTCGCAGGTGTACCGCACCGACGGGCCGGTAAACCTGTCGCGACTGATGAACCTGTACAGCGATGCGCAACGTCCGGATCTGAAGTTTCAGCCTTTTGTTCCCCATGAGCTACGGCTGAATCGCAAGTCAGTGGATCTGTTTGACGAGCTGCGCCATCGCGATATCCTGCTGCACCACCCCTACGATTCGTATGACGCGGTGGTGGGCTATATCGAAGCGGGAGCCACAGACCCGAATGTGATCTCGATCAAGCAGACGCTCTACCGGACGAGTTCTGACTCGCCGATGTTCCGCGCGCTGGTGGATGCGGCACAAAGCAAAGAAGTGACGGTGGTGGTCGAGCTGATGGCTCGCTTCGATGAGGCCTCAAATATTCGCTGGGCGCGCGATCTTGAAGATGCCGGGGTGCAGGTCTTTCACGGCATCGTCGGCTTGAAGACGCATTGCAAGCTGGCGCTTCTCGTCCGGCGCGACCCGGATGGAGCGATTCGCCGCTACGCGCATCTTGGGACGGGCAATTACAACCCGATTACCGCGCGCTTCTATACAGACATCAGCCTGTTGACCTCCGATCCTGCGATCACATCGAGCGTGCACAGCGTCTTCAACTATCTGACAGCGCACTCGGAGTCGGATGATTATGCTCCGCTGCTGGTAGCTCCGCTCACGCTTGCTGAAAGCTTTATCCGGCTGATTGCGCGGGAGACGGAACATGCCAAGGCCGGGCGGCCGGCGCGCATTATTGCCAAGATGAACTCGCTGCTGGAGCCAAGCGTGATCGAGGGGCTCTATGCTGCCTCTCAGGCCGGAGCGCAGGTGGATTTGATCATCCGGGGTATTTGCGCGATACGACCGGGATTGAAGGGCGTGAGCGAAAACATTCGCGTCCGTTCTGTGGTGGGGCGGTTCCTCGAACACAGCCGAATCTTTTACTTCGCGAATGGCGGTGCGGAGGAGTTCTATTGCGGCAGCGCCGACTGGATGCCGCGCAACCTCTTCGAGCGCTGCGAAGTGGTCTTTCCAGTGAAGGACGCGCAGCTCTGCTCGCGACTGCGCAATGAGATTCTTGCCGCATACCTTGCCGATACGGTGAAGACGCGACTGCTTTCCGGCGACGGCAGGTACACTCGGGCGTACGACACGCCGTTTGGCAAAGAGCTGCCCGCCTTCAGCGCGCAGGATTTCTTTATGCAGGTGGCTGAGGGCAAAGCTTCGGCGGACGATATCCCCAAGCTGCCGAAAGAGGAGCATCCCAAGCCGAAGGCTCCGGCGAAGAAGGCGGCGTCGCGGCGGAAGGTTGCTGCGGATTAAAGTACTCCTTCCGCAGAACCGCCTTCTAAAATAAAGTGTGGCCCTCTCAGCTGCACGAATTTCCGAGACAACGCGAACAGCGAGCATTCCTGCCACGATAGCGGTGTACTGGCATCTGCTCAGCCTCGATGCTCCGACGGTGGCGGCGCTATGGTGCTGGAGTTTTGCCCGCGTTGCACACATTGATCTGCCCCGCCTGGCGCCCCTACTCCTCGCCGTAGGGACGTGGCTGGTCTACGTTGCCGACCGCATTCTGGACGGGATGGACAGGGCCAATCTGGAGCGCTTACGGGAGCGCCAC
>CAWHWJ010000013.1:0-48457 GCA_963833015.1 uncultured Acidobacteriaceae bacterium
ATGTGGCTCGCTTCCCGAGAATCGTTGCCGAGTCGGACTTTTGAGTTCATACGTTTCGTTTACTTCCGGTTCTGTCTTTCCATTTGCTCTCAACAAATTGGGTCACGTTTTGGGGTGTGATCACTCCCTCCAGATGCCCGGTCGCATTTCGGTCGACTACAGGCAGCAATCCGGGGCTCTTGTCCAATCGCTCGAGCACTACCTCTATCGGATGGTCTGAGTGCGCGTGAGGAAAGGTTCTCGTCGCGATCGACGATATCGCCTTGTCTCCCAGCCCGCTTATCATCGCTTCCTGAACCTGTTCCCATGTCACCAGTCCAATAAGCGAGTCGTTGTCACCAACAGGCAGGCACTTCAATCCATCTTCCATAAACGAGTTCGCAACTTTCACCACCGGTGTGGCTGAAGGAATTATCGCGAATTCACGCGTCATGATGTCACGCGCCCTCCAACCTGGGAAGGTTATTCTTGCCCTCAGGTCCGGCAGGTGGACGTTGTCTTGTTCCAGCAGTGCACGGTAAAGAGGCTTCGATTGGTAATGCCGTGCAATTACAAAGCTCAGCATGTTCGCGATCATCAACGGCAAGAAAATCTGGTAATCCTGTGTCAGCTCAAAAATCATGAAGACGGAAGTGAGCGGAGCGCGGATAATTCCGGCGAACAAAGCACCCATCCCAACCAGGGCGTAGGCCCCAGGGCTGCTGGCAATAAATGGAGCGAATCGGTGGACAAGCACTCCAATCGATCCCCCTGCCATCGCACCAAGATAGAGGGTTGGCGCAAAGATGCCGCCGGCATTACCCGAAGCGTAAGAAATGATGGTTGCGACCAATTTTGCGATGCACAAAATGACCATTGTTTTGAAAAGAAGACCACCGTTCAAGGCCTGATCGACAAATTCGTATCCCACGCCACGGACCTGGGGGACGAAGATCAGCATCGCGCCGATGAATAGCCCTCCGACTGCCGGTTGAAACCAACGGGTCTTGATGGGCCACCTTAGAAAGAATGCGCGGACACGCAGCAGGCCCTGGCTGAACGCCAGAGACACAATTCCACCCACTACCCCAAGACCTGCGTAGGCGATAAGTTCCATCGAATTCAACAAGTGATAGACGGGAACGTGGAAGACCGGATTGTTTCCCAGAATTGAGCGCTCGACGACCACCGCAGTGACAGAGGCGGCGACCGCGGATCCGAGCAAGACAGCATTCATATCGCCAATGATTTCTTCCAACGCGAACAGCACAGCCGCGATCGGCGTGTTGAACGCAGCTCCCAAAGCTGCTGCGGCTGCTACCGGAACCAGATTCCGTGCGCGGGCTGGAGACAGGCGGAACCACCTCCCAATGATTGACGCCAATCCGGCCCCAATCTGTACTGATGGGCCTTCGCGTCCCATCGAGTGGCCGCACCCGATACACAACACTCCAGTAATAAATTTTCCGAATGGGACACGGGCCCTTATCTGTCCGTGGTTGAGGTGAAACGCGGCTTCCGTTTGGGGAACTCCGCTGCCTCGCGCTTCAGGAAAATACTTCCACAATAAAATGCCGGAGACGAAGCTAACCGCGGTCGGAATCGCCAGAAAACGCAGAGGCGAAGGGTCGATCCCAAAAAAGAAAAGGGTAACGAACTTGATTGACAGGGTGAAAATAACCGCAGCCAGTCCGGCGAAAACCCCGATGAGAATCGTGATAAAGATGAACACCTGGCTCTCGCGGACTCTGAGTCGCTGCGCGAAATCGTAGGTCCTCATTGTGCACCCAGATGCCGGCGTCCAATCAGCACCAGACCCAGGTCGGGTCCGGTCGCTTCGCCGCAAGCCTTGTTGGCGGTTTCTTCGATCTGGTAAATCAATTCAAATTCGGATCGTACCTTATCGCTGTCGAGGGGGTTGCGGCCCTTCTGGATTGCGCCTTTCGCTTTCTGCGCTTCTGCTTGAAGGGACCTCAATTCCGGCATCTCTTTTCCAGTCAGGTTGGCACCGGAACAGCTGGAGGCGCGCTGAAGGGCCTGATCGAGACCGCGAAGCAGGCGCGACTGACGCTCGGACTTGGTCAAATGCGGCTGTAGCGGGTCCCAGAAGACAACCGTCTGGGTGAGTTCGAGGAGCTGCAGGGTAGAACCACTATCTGGTCCTCGATTCACTGCCGCTTGCAGATAATGCAGCGCTTTCGGGTACTCGCCCAGTTGGAAAGCGGCATCCCCAGCCCCGGTAAGGGAATCAGCATCGTGCGGATTCGGCACGGAGTGAGCTTTCATAGTATATGAGCGCGTGCTGGGCATCGTCCGCCCTCAAGAAGAGCTTCCCGATTTCTGCATCAGCCTCCGCGTTATGAGGAGTTTCCGAACCAAGGATCAACAGTTCTGAAAGGGCGCGGTTCCGGTCGTGGTGATCCAGAAGGAGATGAATCAACTCAAGTCGAACCTCCTGCCTGCGTTCGTCAACGCGGTCTCCAGTCCAGCGTCCATAGAGCGCATTCTGGTAGAAATGCAAAGCATCGGAAATGTTGCCAGAGTCTGCTTCCAGTTTCGCCAGCGACAGATTGATTTCCGCGTCCTCAGGGTCCGATTCACGCAGTCGGAGCAGCGCCTCCCGAGCCTCCATCGAATGCTTTCCAGTCGAAAGAGCATTGGCGAGGGCAAGCGTGAACTTCCGATTATCGCGGTCACCCGCGATCGCTCTCTGGAAGGAGTCAATTGCCGATTCGACATTTCCCGAACTTAACTGGCGAGATCCTCGCGCAAACCAGACTGCGGCTACTCTCTGCTCCAACTTCCTTTCACTGTTTGCCATCATCTTTGTCGCAAGAAACAGGCCAACAGCAAGAAGCGAAAGCAGAACCAGCAATGCGATGTCTTTATGGATATCCCTGTACGCCTCTTGCGTTGTGCAAGTGGCGCATACTCCGCTGGTGAGAGGACCACCACAACTTCGGCAGATTTGGGTTTCCACCATCGCAGTTCGAGAACTAAGAAGGCGGGCGAGCCGTTGGCGCCTAAGCAGAATTCGATCACCGCCTCGGCCGTCTATGTTGAATTTTACGGCGTTACAAGGTTCGAGCGGAGAGGAATCTCACCATCAATTCAGGCCTCGAGAGTTCGGCAGCCCCAGGACAAGGCAAAAGTCTCTCTGCTATCATGGCATTGCTCTCACAAACGGCATGCGGCTTTCCAGCAGCGTGCTCGTTGTTGAAACGGAACGTTGCCATGGTCATCGGCGAGCGGGTTCGTGTTTCCTTGAGGAACGTCCTCCTGGCGGTGGACTTCTCGGAAACCTCACTGCTTGCGCTTCCTTTCGCCACAAGCATCGCGCGGCACTATAAGGGAAAGGTTTTCCTCGCGCACGTTACAGAGGACTCTGATCGACCGCAGATCGGGCCCGAAGCGGAGCACATGCTGGACGCGATGCTGATTGCAGCCGAAGAGGGAGCGCTCGCGTCTCTTGCCGGAACTCCATACACGCCTCACGTGGCGGTAACTGACTACGGCAGGGTTTACCCTACGCTGCTCGCGGTGGCCAGCAAGAGCAATATTGACCTGATCGTGATCGGAACGCATGGCAGAAGGGGAATCGGGAAGCTGTTTCATGGATCAACTGCACAAGAGATTGTTTCGCTGTCGTGCAAGCCGGTCCTGGTAGTAGGTCCCAGGGTTTCTACGAAACCCGATTTGCAGCGCATTCTGTACGCTACCAACTTCTCGCCCGCCGCAATTCATGCGCTACCACTCGTTGACTCGTTACGAGATGCTTTTCACAGTTCGCTTACTTTGTTGCATGTGAACGACGGGGACGGTAACGAGACGCCTGCGGATGCAATGCCGATGACCAACAGGTTTCTGGAAGGTGCTCGTGCGGCAGGCTACGAAGAGCTCATGGGCAATGCCAAGGTGGTCGTGGAGTTTGGCGCTCATGCAGATCGAATCCTCGAGGTTGCAGAAGCGGGCCATTCAGATCTGATTGTGATCGGTGTGCAGAGCCGCAAGGGCATCCGCGCTCGTTTCGCCGCTCATTTGCCGGGCTCGATTGCATTCGAAGTCATTTCGCGGGCGCATTGCCCGGTTCTTACCGTCTCGCACTCTACCCTTGAGCACAATTGAAACGGTGGAATGACCATAGTACGAATCGATATGAGCAATACCGATGGCTGGGACTACTTGGCATCTTCGATCCAGTAGGCGCTGCGGGCCTTCAGCTCGAAGTGCGGGTCATCTTTGAGTTCTACGTGGAGTGTATGCATGCCTGGCGTTGGCGGCTGCGGGCGGAAGCTCAGCATATAGAAATTCGGCACGTCATTGATGACTCTGACGAGACCGCGCTGTAGGTCTTTGGCGTTGCTGAAGTGGACGAATTCGCCTCCGGTGAGCTGCGCGATGGATTCGGCGGTGTTGGTGCGGAGCGAGTTGCGGGCGGCGACAAAGGCCATGGTGGCGAGGCGCACGGGCGGAGCCAGCTGGCTGATGCAGTCGAGCACCTGCTTGCTGTAGTGGTCCTGGTATTCGGCGTCTGCTCCGTCGCGGCTGAAGCAGCCGTGAGTGGGGCCGGGCTCGCCAGGGCGGTTGAATTTTGACGCTTCGTGGCGGACCGCGGAGTGCGTGCTGGAGAAAGCGAAGCTGTACATCGTGGTGTTGGTGTTGCTGATGAGACGCAGAGCCTCTTCCAGAGTGGTGTTGCTGTCCTGATCGAGGGTTTCGCTAAACAGAAGGATGGCGTGGCGGTAGTTTGCCGGCTGTTGCCGCAGCTGCGCGACTGCGAAGGCAACTCCATCGAGGATGGCGGCGCCAGTGTTTCCGGGCTGGAGGTTGTTGAGCTGCTTCGTGGCTAACCCTGTGTTGGGAGTGAAGGGCTGCAGGAGATGCGGCGCGCTGTCGAAGGCGACGACGGCAACGAGATGATCGACGTTACCGACGATGGCGTCGAGGATGGCGCCGAGGCCCTGATAGTCCGCGATGTGCGCTGCGCCAGCTCCTCCGGTCTGCACGACCATGGCGAGGGCGAGCGGCTGAGAGCCGGTGTCATCGTCGAGGGTGATGGTCTGGGGGATGCCGTTGTCGGTGACGAGGAAGTTGTCGGAGGTAAGTTCGTAGACGTTTTTGCCGGATTTTGTTTTGACCTGCACCGGCACCTGCACCAGCGTGGAGCTGACGGTGAGGGTGGTGGGCGAGTCCTCAGCCTGTTGGGCGATGGCAAGAACTGTAGAAAAGACCAAAGACAGAGTGAGGATGATCCGCGTCATTTTGGTAATGATTGTAGGCCCGGAGTTTACTAGCTCGACCATGTCTTACCGCTGGACCATGTTTTGTCCCCTGAGGTACAGACGGTTTCAAGCGTGCAATCGGCACATTTTGGTTTGCGGGCGATGCAGATCTGGCGGCCGTGATGGATGATTTCGTGCGAGTAGGCGATCCAGTGGTCTTTGGGAATGATCTTGATGAGGTCCTGCTCGACCTGCTTCGGCTCTGTGGCTTGTGTCAGGTGCAGGCGGCGGGAGATGCGCAGGACGTGCGTGTCGACGACGATGCCCTCGGCGAGGCCGTAGGCTACGCCTAAAACCACGTTGGCGGTTTTGCGGGCGGCTCCGGGGACGGTGGTCAACTCGGTCAGCGTGCGCGGGACTTTGCCTCCGAAGTCGTTGGTGATCTTTTTGGCGGCTCCGAGGATTGATTTGGCCTTGTTGTGGTAGAAGCCCGTCGACCGGATCAGTTCTTCGAGCGCTGGCTGCGAGGCTTCGGACATGGCTTTCGGGGTGGGGAACTGGCGGAAGAGTTCAGGCGTGACCATGTTGACGCGGACGTCGGTACATTGCGCGGAGAGGATGGTCGCTACGAGCAGCTCCCATGCGTTGCGGTGGTGCAGGGCGCATTCGGCGTTAGGGTAGGTTGCGGCGAGGCGCTTCAGGATTTCGGCTACTCGCTCGGGGGCGAGGTCGCGTTTTGGGTTGAAGTTGTCTTTTGGCTTAGCGGCGGATTTGGCTGGTTTCGCGAGGGCGGCGTTCAGCCTGGAGGATTTTGTGGATTTCTTCGGGGCAGCTTTCTTGGCTGGCATAGAGATGTTTTATCGCAAAGGACGCCAAAGAAGCTAAGGCGCCCGGAGGAAAGGACCTCGTCATTCCGATTGTTGCTTGACCTTCGCATATATAACGTATATACGGCCGTTTAGATGGATATCACCTTCCTCTATCAGAGCCGATGCGAGTACGGAGGCTGAGGGGCGCGAGGCTATTGGCCTGACTGAGGACTGGGAATTGCTCTTCGTTGTTCACCTTTTGCGGGAAGAAGATGCGATCCGGATTATTTCAGCACGAGCAGCGACAACACAGGAGCGGAGGAAATATGAAGATGAGTGATCGAATCAAGAAGCGGCTGCGGAGACCGCGCGATGACGACCATCAGCATGCGCCTTCCGGAAGATGTGATCGAAGATTTGAAGGAAATTGCTCCGGCGCTTGGGTTTTCCGGATATCAGCCGTTGATTCGCGCCTACATCGGACAGGGGCTTAGGAAAGATCTTGCCCGGATGGAGAATTCACAGGTGCAGATATTGATGGATAGCCTGCGACGGCATGGGGTGAAGGATGAGGTGATTTCGGAGGCGCTTGCCGAGGCTCGGTTGAGAAGTGCGTGAGGTGCATCGTATGGGCCGATTTGAAATTCTTGCACTTTGCCTCGGTATTACGTTGATTCCGACAGCGGGCAGCTCAGAGTCACGCGCAAGTGAATTGGAGCAGCCAATTTGGGCAAGACAGGCGACTGCGCTCGATCTAAGTTGTTCATCGCAAGCTCAAACAATCACATCACCCAACCACCAGTATGTACTTCAGGTTGTTTGCATCAGGCACGGAGAAGATGATCCAACCTATTCACTCCGTCTGATCGCTCCCGATAAGCATCGTTATGAAAGTCCGTTGGATGAGGGCGCGCATGAGTTGCTGTGGGCTCCAAACTCTTTAGCGTTTTTTGTGGACGGTGGCACGAGTTCGTATGCAGGGTTTTTCTTAGCCGTGTATTTTTCTTAGCCGTGTATCAGATAGAACCTTCTGCTGGCATGCGCAAGGTGGTCGTTACGAACACTGCTCAGAGGGATATGGTCAAGCAATATCCACCTTGCAGGCATATAACCGAGATGAAGAAACCTGCAGAAGGATTGCCAATAATCCTGAGTACAATATGTCGGGTCTTGGCTGGCGAGACGATTCCGCTGCGATTTATGTGTTGGCTGAGGTGCCGTGCAGTAGTTCGTATGGCGGCATTATGTGCCAGGTTCTCGGGAATGAGTTGGGTGTACCTGATGGAAGAATCTTGGCGCGACTCTCAGCACAAGAGGCAAAACAGCGATGGAGTAACTACGCAGCCTGGGATATTCATATCCCTGATCCGCCAGCGTATGGACCAGCCCAGATTATTAGGTGAGAGATACCGATCCACTTGAACACAATCGGGGGTTTTGCTTTCCCACCCTATGCTTCGCATAGGATGGGGCACCCGTTTTTCGTGCTGTCCGAGGCGAAAAACAGATCCTTCGTTTCGCTCAGGATGACAGCACTTTTGGGGGGACACCAATTTTTGCCTACGTAAGCCTGCCGTGCAGCCATGATGCAAGATCACTGGCTGGGAGCCTGACGCCTATGAAGAACTCTCCAAAGAGGGCGTAGACCGCGCTCACTTCGTCAAAGCGCATTTCATAGATGAGCTTTTTGAACACCAGTGGATCTTCGGCGAACAGATCGACACCCCACTCCCAATTGTCAAAGCCGATCGAACCCGTAATGATCTGCCGGACAGAATCGGCATAGCGGCGCCCGATTAAGCCGTGCTCATGCATCATGCGCTGACGTTCGGACATGGATTCTGTGTACCAGTTCTTTCCTTCACCGCGCTTCCGATCCATTGGATAAAAACATATGTACTTTGCCGGAGGAATGGCTGGAAAGAGCCGCTGCCCCATGGCCTTGGACTGGCGTTCGGCAACTTCCTGTATTCCCGCATTCCACTCGGGCGAGCCTTCGCTGAAGCCCTTTTCGGCAAGGGCCGCGTAGGTTTTTGCCGAGGACTCGTAGAGGCCTAGTTCAACCACCGAAAGGTAAGAGTGCTGGGGTTTCAGAAACTTATGCAGGCAGGTCTGGGCGAGTTGAAGCTCAACCCGATTAAGCTCTGCAAAAGAATCTCTGAAGTGAACGAAAAGAAGATCTCCCTTGTGTCCCAACAGAGAGAAGATGGCTGATTGATTTCTCGCCGATTCGCCTGATCCTTTCTCCCACTCCTGAAAGAGTTCGATTACCTGAGATTCCACTTTGTCTTGTTCCGAAGAAGACAGCTTCTTCCACGCTTCCCAGTCAAACCGAAACATCTGGTGAAGGACGCTGGAACCTTCGACCGTAATCGGAACCCTTGGCAAATCAGGCACGTATTTTCTCCTATCGCAGAGTCATCTGCGCGATGACTGAACCTTTAATCATTATGTTGAACCGATAGATTGCGGGCAAGTTTGAAAAGAATCAGCAATGGTCGACTTCTGCCTACTTTTCCATGCTGCGAGACGCTACGGCTTGGGATGAATGGCTAATTTCGCAAATTTTTTCGTATGCACTGTTAACCGTTGGGCCTCAAAGCGCGTTGTATCGGGTGAAAGCACTCTAGGAGATTGCACATGACGGACATTCTGGTACCGGGTAGCTTATTTTTCATGATTGGGTGGATTGTCTGGGTTCTTTTTTCCTCGATCCGCCGCTACAAAATTGCCAAGTTTCAGGCCGACGTGCAGTCGCGGCTCCTGCAAAGGCTGGACTCCAGCCAGAGCCTTCTCGCCTACGTGGAGACGCCCGCCGGTAAGCAATTCGTCGAGGGGTTGAGCACGGAACGAGTTACGCCGTATGAACGTATCCTTAGCAGCACGCAGGCGGCCATCATAATTACGGCTTTTGGAGTGGCGCTGCTGGTATTGCGGTCGAAGCTTCCTTTTTCCGATGAGGCATTCACCATCTTCGGAACGCTGGCGATTGCGCTTGGCGTCGGCTTTGGTTTGGCCGCAGGCGCTTCGTATTTCCTGTCGCGGTCCTTCGGCCTCTTTGACCGCGGGCCGCGTGCATAGCGAGTAGAAGTCTTTACGGATGACACTGGCGGAATCCATTACGAACTATGCCGCGAGCACGAGCCGGGAGGCGTCGGCTCCTGACGAAGCCGCGTTTCAGCTGATTTATGACGCTACGGCTCGCCCGCTCTGGGCTTACCTGCTGCGTGTTTCTGGCCGGCGCGATGTTGCTGATGACCTGCTGCAGGAGACCTTCTGCCGGTTTCTCGGATGCAAGGCCGGAGAACTGGCGATGAACGAGGCGGATACGCGCAGCTACTTGTTTCGCATAGCCACGAATCTGCTGCGTGATCGCTGGCGGCGCGGCGAAAATGCTTTCGACGGCGATGCGGACGAAGAGCCGGTTGTTGAGGATGATCCGGCCGCGAAGATGGATGTTCGGCGTGTGATGCAGGCGCTGAAGCCGCGTGCGCGCCAGCTGCTATGGCTGGCGTACGTTGAGGGAATGAGTCATCCCGAGATTGCCGCGGCTACTGGTCTCAACGTGCTGAGTATTCGGCTGCTGCTTTTTCGCGCGCGCCGGCATGCCGCCGGGCTGCTGCGGCCCGATACCATGGAAGCGAGATGAATGCGATGCGATGCAGATACGAGAACGAGATGATTCGGGCGCTGCAGGGTGGTGCTCTCTCTGAGAGTCTGATGGAGCATCAGAAGGTCTGTGCGGATTGCCGAGACGCCGTGGGCGTGGCGCAGGCGTTGCGGCGGGATGCGAGCGATCTGGCTGCGCGGCATACTCCGCCACCGTCTGCGCAGGTATGGGCGGCGGCTGAGCGGCATCGTCGAATGGCGGCGCTGGAGCGGGCGACGCGTTTTGTGTCTGCATTGAAAATCGCGGGACTGGTCTATGCCGTCGTGCTGGCGTTATGGGGACTGCATGCGCTGGCTGTGCGCAGGGTGTTGCTGCCGGAGCTGGATGCTGCGTCGCTTAACGCGACGATTGCAGGAGCAAGTCTGGCTGTTCTCTTTGTCGGCGGCGGGCTTTGGTATGCGCTGCGGCGGGACGAGCGTCTGCCGGGCTGATTCGATTCATCTGCCTGTCCTCATTGAAGTGCGGCGGGCAGGTATACTCAACGAGAATGACCGAAAAAATCCTGGCCGTTCTTGCTTCCTTCATTATTGCTGTGATTTCCGCTTCCGGATACGCGGGAATTGCCTTTTTGATGGCGATTGAGTCGGCGTGCATTCCGCTGCCGTCGGAGATCATCATGCCCTTTTCCGGCTACCTGGTGCATACGGGTCAGCTGAAGCTGTTCTGGGTAGCTACGGCTGGGGCGATCGGCTGCAACCTGGGGTCCGTGGTGGCTTATTGGATTGGAGCCCTGGGCGGCCGGCCTTTCATTATGAAGTACGGCCGATTTGTGCTGCTGAATCACCACGATCTGGATCGGGCCGAGCACTTTTTTCAACGCTTTGGCGGAATTACAGTCTTCCTCGGGCGTTTGCTGCCGGTGGTTCGTACCTTTATAGCGCTTCCGGCGGGCATTGCGCGGATGCCGCAGCTGCGATTTCACATCTACACGTTTGTTGGGTCATGGCCGTGGTGCTATGCGCTGGCCTATGTGGGGATGAAGCTGGGGCAGGCGTGGGAGAGCGATCCACGCTTCAAGGCGGCGTTCCATCGTTTCCATCTCGGGGTGGAAATTGTGCTTGTGATCGGGATTGTCTGGTTTGTGTGGACACACTGGAAGAACCGGGTGCGTCCCGAAGAAGCCTGATCTGGTTTGTTCTGGTATCGAGTTCCTGTCACTTCCACAATCTTTCCATTCGCACCATGCAAATTACCATTTAAGGCCAGTCCATTTGCCAAAGCATGCTTCGAGGGCTGAGACTACATAGTTTGATACTGCCAACAATTTTCATCAGAGAGAAGGACGGTTGAAGCAAGGAATGTCTACGCCTAATGACAGCGGCAAGAAGGCCGCTGCGGAATCACCTGCAGTTGCTGGATCGAAGATCCAGCCAGCTACGGGAAAACTTGGAGTGATGACCGTCGGCATGGGGTCGGTGGCCACGACGCTGATTGCCGGGGTCGAAGCGGTTCGCAAGGGGCTCGCGAAGCCGATCGGGTCGCTTACGCAGATGGGGACGATTCGGCTGGGCAAGCGCACGGATGGGCGCTCACCGCTGATCAAGGATTTTGCTCCGATTGCTGACTTGAATGATGTGGTGTTTACCGGATGGGATATTTTTCCGGAGAACATGTACGAGGCGGCCGAGCATGCGCAGGTACTGGATCGCGATCATCTGAAGAGCATCAAGCCTTTTCTTGAGGCAATCAAGCCAATGCCGGCTGTCTTCGATCAGCACTATGTGAAGCGGCTGAACGGCACGCACGTAAAGCAGGGCAAGAGTAAGTGCGACCTGGCTCAGCAACTGCGATCGGATATTCAGGCGTTCAAGACGCAGGTGGATCGCGTGGTCGTGCTCTGGGCCGGGTCGACGGAGATTTTTCTGGAGCCTTCGGCGGTCCATCAGTCGATTGAGGCATTTGAGAAGGGGTTGGTTGACAACGATCCGAATATTGCTCCTTCGCAGATTTACGCGTATGCCGCGCTGAAGGAAGGTGTTCCGTTTGCCAATGGCGCGCCCAACCTCACTGTAGATCTGCCTTGCATGCAGCAGCTTTCGAAGCTGACAGGCGCTCCGATCTGCGGCAAGGACTTCAAGACCGGGCAGACGTTTATGAAGACGGTGCTGGCTCCGGCTTTCAAGGCTCGCATGCTGGGGGTTTCGGGGTGGTATTCGACGAACATTCTTGGCAACCGCGATGGTGAGGTGCTGGACGACCCGGAGTCGTTCAAGACGAAGGAAGAGTCGAAGCTCGGAGTGCTCGACTTTATTCTGCAGCCGGAGCTTTATCCTGATCTATATAAGGAGATTTACCACAAGGTTCGCATTAATTATTATCCGCCGCGCGGTGATAACAAAGAGGGTTGGGATAACATCGACATCTTTGGATGGCTTGGCTATCCGATGCAGATCAAGGTCGATTTCCTCTGCCGCGACTCGATTCTGGCTGCGCCGATTGCGCTCGATCTGGTGCTGTTTTTGGATCTGGCGCAGCGTACTCCCGAATTGAAGCACCTTGGGATTCAGGAGTGGCTGAGCTTCTACTTCAAGTCGCCGATGACGGCGGAGGGACTGTATCCGGAGCACGATTTGTTTATTCAGTCGATGAAGCTGAAGAACACGCTGCGGCACATTATGGGTGAGGATCTGATTACACATCTGGGGTTGGAGTACTACGACTGAGGCTTTGCCTGAACAGGAAATACTGCGGCGCACCTCTTTCGGGGCGCCGCTTTTTGCTTTCGTAACCGAGACAGGCAGAGATATTCTTAGTGAAGGAGGACTGAATGGCTACTTCGACACATGTGCCGATTGAGGTATATCTGCGGTCTTCCTATGAGCCGGACGCTGAGTATGTGGACGGAGAGATTGAGGAGCGTCCAGTGGGTGAGCGGGACCATGCTGCCTGGCAGGCTGCGATTCTGAAGTGGTTCTGGCAGCATGAGCAGGAATGGAGTCTCCATGTATTCCCTGAACTTCGTGTACAGATCGGGCCGGCACGTTTTCGCGTTCACGATGTGGCTATTCTGGATTCATCCGCTCCCGTCGAGCAGATCACTACGCATGCTCCCATTGCCGTTTTTGAGGTGCTCTCGAAGGAAGATACGGTTCAGCGGCTCAAGCACAAGCTCGAAGATTATGCTGCAATGGGTATCCCGCAAATCTGGGTGGTTGATCCAGAAGATGGCAGCTTCTCGCACTACGAAAACAAGCAGTTGATGAACCGTGATCGTTTTGATGAACCGGGACGCGGGATTTCGTTTGAAGTCAGTGAAATCGCGAAGTTACTCAGACGATAGCGGATGGTTTCAATTGTCGAGCGCACTCACATAAATGCTCCGATTGAACGCTGCTTCTATCTGTCACTCAATATTGATCTTCATCAGGAAAGTACAGCGCGAGCACGAGAACGCGCTGTCGCCGGCATTACTACAGGCTTGATTGGACCAGGGGAGCGCGTTACATGGCAGGGCAGGCATTTCGGAGTCATGCTGCGGCATACGAGCGAGATTACGGCCTATGAAGCCCCTACATCCTTCGAGGACGTAATGGTTTCTGGTGTGTTTCGCAGCTTTCGACATCGGCACTCCTTCACCTTGGAAGACAATGGCACGGGGATGGAAGACAATCTGGAATTTGCTGCGCCGATTCCGCTTCTTGGGCGAATTGTTGAAGTTCTTCTACTGAAAGAATATCTGCGACGCTTTTTGCACGAACGCAATGCCTACATCAAACAGGTGGCTGAATCAGAGGAGTAGCGGAAATACCTACCGCACTGATGCGCACCAATTTCGTCACTGCTTTTCCTCATTTCATTTGCGTTTTGCGCTTTTGCTTCGCCTTAAGCGGGAGCGTTGCGGAACTAAAATAAGCCTATCCCCATGGCTGAATTTACTCATCTGCATCTGCATACGGATTACTCGCTCCTGGACGGAGCTTGCGACGTGGACAAGTTGGTGAACCGCGTGGCCGATATTGGCCAGAGCGCGGTTGCCATTACCGACCACGGCAACATTTACGGGGCGGTGCATTTTTTCGATGCGGCGAAGAAGCGCGGCGTGAAGCCGATTTTGGGTTGCGAGCTTTATATCTGCAAGAAGGACGATCATCGGGCCGATCCGCAGGGCGATGACTACAACCATCTGCTGGTGCTGGCTGAGAGCGAGGAAGGCTATCGCAATCTGGTGCGGATCACGTCCGAAGCTTCGCTGCATGGCTTTTATCGCAAGCCGCGTGTGAGCAAGAAGTATCTGGCGGAGCATTCGGAAGGGTTGATTGGGTTCTCTGGGTGCCTGGCGGGCGAGCTTTGCGAAAACCTGATGGCAGGGAAGTACGAAGCGGCGCGGACGACGGCGGGGCAGTATCAGGAGATCTTCGGCAAGGGGAATTTCTTTCTTGAGATTCAGGATCAGGGGCTGGAGCTTGAGAAGAAGATTCACGCCGACTTATTTCGACTGGAGAAGGAGTTAGGCATTCCGCTGGTGGCGACGAATGACAGCCACTATCTTTGCGAGGACGACTCGCACGCGCACGAGGTTCTGCTCTGCGTGCAGACGGCGTCTTCGATTCACGATCCAAAGCGCTTTAAGTTCGATTCCGACCAGTTCTATGTGAAGACCGCGGCGGAGATGGACAAGCTCTTCTCGCATGCTCCCGAAGTGGTGAGCCGGACTATGGAATTCGCGGAGCGCTGCAACCTGAAGCTCAACAAGGTCGATAATCCGTTTCCGGAATTTGCTGTGCCGGCCGGGCACACCATCGACAGCTACTTCGAGCAGATTTGCCGTGAAGGCTTCAGGAAGCGGCTCGATACTGCAGTCCGGCATTTGCAGGATCGCGGGCTGCTGCGGCAACCGATTTCTGAATACGAGGCGCGGCTGGAGCGGGAGATTTCGATTATCAAGCAGATGAAGTTTCCCGGCTACTTCCTGATCGTGTGGGACTTTATCCGCTATGCGCGCGAGCATGGAATTCCGGTTGGACCGGGACGTGGATCGGCGGCGGGATCGCTCGTAAGCTATGTGATGGAGATTACGGATATCGATCCGCTACAGAATGCGCTGCTTTTTGAACGCTTCCTGAACCCCGAGCGCGTTTCGATGCCGGATATCGATATCGATTTCGACATGAACCGGCGAGGCGAGGTGATCGAGTACGTGACGCGCAAGTACGGGCGCGAGCAGGTAGCGCAGATCATCACCTTCAATACGATGGCGGCGAAGGCTGCGATCAAGGACGTGGGCCGCGCGCTCGATATGCCCTACGGCGATGTGGACCGCATCGCCAAGCTGGTTCCGACGACAATCGGCGTAACGATTGAAGACGCGCTCAAGGATTCGCCGGGGCTGCAAGAGGCGTACGACTCGAACACGCAGGTGCGTGAGCTGATCGATACGGCCAAGAAGCTGGAGGGTCTGGTTCGCGGTGCGGGCGTGCACGCGGCGGGCGTGGTAATTGCGCCGCGTCCGCTGACCGATCTGGTTCCGTTGTCACGCAGCAAGAATGACGAAATTGTGACCGCCTATGACATGAAGGCGGTGGAAAAGATGGGCCTGCTCAAGATGGATTTTCTTGGGCTGACGACGCTGACCGTCATCGACGATTGTCTGAAGTTGATCAAGCGCAATCGGGATGAAGTGGTGGATATGGCGACGATTCCGCTGGACGACCAGACGACGTATGAGAAGGTCTTCCATCGCGCGCTGACTTCGGGTGTCTTCCAGTTTGAATCGGGTGGCATGCGCGATGTGCTGCGACGATATAAGCCGACTACGGTTGAAGACCTGACGGCTTTGAATGCCCTGTATCGGCCGGGGCCGATTCAGGGCGGCATGATTGACGATTTCATCGAGCGCAAGTGGGGTCGGCGCAAGGTTGAGTACGAATTGCCGCCGCTGGAGACGATTCTGAAGGAGACGCTGGGCGTCATCGTTTACCAGGAACAGGTGATGCAGATTGCCAACGTGCTGGCGGGCTATTCGCTGGGTGAAGCGGATTTGCTGCGGCGCGCGATGGGCAAGAAAGACCCTGCGGAGATGGCGAAGCAGCGCGACCGCTTTGTGTCGGGCGCGACGGAGAAGAAGTTTCCCAAGGACAAGATTACGAAGATCTTTGATCTGATGGAGCAGTTTGCGGGATACGGCTTCAACAAGTCGCATTCGGCGGCGTATGCGTTGCTGGCGTATCACACGGCGTATCTGAAGACGCATTTTCCGGTCGAGTTTATGGCGGCGTTGCTGACTTCGGAAATTTCGAAGCCGGAGAACGTGGTCAAGTACATCAAAGAATGCCGCGAGATGGAGATCCCGGTGGAGCCGCCGGATGTGCTCTTCAGCGATGCGGACTTTACGCCGCATGGCAAGGCGATTCGCTTCGGGCTGACGGCGATCAAAAACGTCGGGCGCAATGCGATCGATTCGATTCTGGCGGCGCGGAATGAACTGGCTGAGAAGAAAAAAGCCTTCGCTTCGTTCTGGGAGTTTTGCGAGAAGGTCGATCTGCGGCTGATGAACAAGCGTGTGGTGGAATCGCTGATCAAGGCTGGGGCGCTCGATTCATTCGGGCGCCGCGCGGCACTCATGATCTCGGTCGACAAGGCGATGGAGCGTGCGCAGAAAACGCAGCGAGATCTTGAGGCCGGCCAGCATGGGCTGTTTGGAATTTTCGACGACCACCCGGCGACTGCGGCGAAGGCCGACGAACTGCCAAATATTGCGGACTGGGATGAGTACCAGCGCTTGCAGGGTGAGAAGGAAGTGCTGGGGTTCTTTGTGTCGGGGCATCCGCTGGACAAGTACGCGGAGAAGCTGCGCAATCTTCCGGGCGTGATCGATACGGCGACGGCACTGGAGACGAAACCTGCGCCGAGTAACGGGCGGCGCGGGCAGGCCATGGAACCGGACACAGCGATTGCTGGCGTGATTGTCGGGTTGAAGGTGGCGAAGTCGAAGCGCTCGGGTGAACTCTATGCGCAGGCTTCGCTCGAAGATGCCACTGGCAAGATCGATCTGATCTGTTTTCCGAAAGACTATGAACGCCTGAAGGAGACGCTGAAGATTGAGGTGCCTGTCATCGTTCGTGGGCAGTTGCGCGCCGAGGAGGATGCCGCGCCGAAGCTGGCGGTGTCGTCGATTCAGGCGCTGGAAGATGTGAAGGTGCGGTTGCCACAGCATATTCGTATTCGCGTGCTGTTGGAGCGGGCCAGCGACGCCACTCTCGTTGAGTTGAGGCAGATGATTGCGGCTTCACCGGGGCCGGGGAAACTGATGCTCAATCTGGAGCAGCAGGGTGAGTTCTGCGTGATGATGGAGCCTGTGGGGGTTACGGTGGCGGCGGATCGGGCGTTTATGGATCGCGCTGAGGAACTGCTGGGGCGGGGGATGGTGCAGGCTCTGGACTAGCGAGGCGGCCTGACCCGAGGTCGCAAGAGATTTCCTGGATTTGAAGATCCTGTCTGGAAGTACACTCAAACAGCAGATCCTTCGCTGCGCTTAGGATGACATCTGGGTATTTGGTTGGCGCGGCGATTCGGAGCGGTTAAGATATGCGCCCTATCCCTGTACAATCGAAAAGTAAGACTTGCAGCGTCTATGACTGAGCAGGCAGGCAGTGTTGAGCAGATTCAGGCCGTGGCTGAGGCCACGCCTGAGGCGTGGGTGAAAACGGAGCTGGCACGGCATCCGCAGCGGCCGTATCCGATGGACTTTATCGAAAGCATATTCACCGACTTCAGCGAGATCCACGGCGACCGCGCCTTTGGCGACGATGCGGCGATGTCGTGCGGTATGGCGCGCTTCCATGGCGAAGAGGTCATGGTCATCGGCAACCTCAAGGGGCGAACAGTGAAGGAGCGCATCCAGCGCAAGTTTGGCTCGCCTGATCCGGAGGGTTATCGCAAGGCGTTGCGCGCCATGAAGATCGCCGAAAAGTGGGGGCGTCCGGTCTTCACTTTCATTGATCTGGCGGGTGCGAATCCGGGTATCGGCGCGGAAGAGCGCGGGCAGGCGGAGGCGATTGCGCGGAATCTCTTTGAGATGTCACGGCTGCGGGTGCCGCTGATTGCGACGATCACTGGTGAAGGCGGTTCGGGTGGCGCGCTGGCGCTGGCTGTCGCCGACCGCGTGCTGATTCTGGAGAACGCCGTCTATTCGGTTATCTCGCCGGAAGGCTGCGCTTCCATCATGTGGCGCGATGCGAGCAAGCGAGCGCATGCGGCTGAGGCGCTGAAGATTACGGCGCAGGATGTGAAGGCGCTTGGCTGCGTCGATGACATCATTCCCGAACCTGAGGGCGGCGCGCAGACGAATCCGGAGCAGGCTGCGCAGCTTCTGGACGAGAAGCTTACCTGGCACTTCAATGAGATCAAGGCGCTTCCGCTGGACGAGATGCTCAATCGCCGCTACGAGAAGTTCCGCAATATTGCGCAGTTCTATACGACATAACGATAGAATAGGTATTACAGTATTACTGTATGAAGACAGCATCCAAACAAACCATTGTGATCCGGCTGACCAGCAAATGTCAGGCAACGATACCTGAGGCCGCGCGCAAGGTTCTCGGCATTGGTCCCGGCGATGAAGTTGCTTTTGAAATCAGCGAAAAGGCGAGCTCTCCGGTGATTATTCGCAAGGCGCATCTGTTGGACCGGCAGTTTGCATCCGCTGTGTCCGATACTCTCGCTTCGGAATGGTTGTCTCAGGCCGATGAAAGGGCCTATGGCGACTTATAGTTATCAATGTGGGGATGTAGTCGTTGTTCCGTTTCCGTTTACCGACAAGCAAGCAGTGAAGCGCCGGCCCGCTGTTGTTTTGTCTTCGAGTGGAAAATTTTCTTCCGGTCACAGTGTGCTGGCGATGATCACAAGTGCAACGAACTCACCCTGGCCGCTGGATGTTCCGATTGCTGACGGTCCGAAGGCTGGTTTGCAGGCGGCATCGGTTGTTCGAATGAAGCTGTTCACTCTGGATGAGCGACTGATACTGCGGCGTATCGGGACGCTTGCATCCGGTGACCGCAACCAGCTTGCGGAATCAATGGCGCAGCTGATGCAGGATCTGGGGTTAAGAGTCATTTGACCATGACCAGCTGTCACCGAACCAGCCAACGTGTGGTGTATGCATGAAGTCAACGGGACGTCTCCGCTCGTTTAGCTGGTTTGTCATTGCGGCGATTTACTTCGTCTTCGCGCAGCAGGTTTCTCTGCGTGCGGCTAACGGGCTCAGCTCCGGTGACTGGTTTCTGCTGGTGGAGAGCCTCTTCCTGCTCTTTCTGCTGCTGGTTGGCTATGCGGCGATGGGGTACTCGGGGCAGAGCCAGCGCGAGCCGCTGAAGACAATGGGCCTTATCCGGCGCGAGGGCTGGAAGCGCGAATTTGCGCTGGGCGCGGCCTTGGGATGGGGCGGAGTGGTGGCCTGCGTGCTGCCGATGGCTCTTTTCGGGAGCCTGGTGATCCGCTTCTGGACGGATAGCCATCAGTTCTCTCTCTTCTTTGTGAATCTGCTGACGCTGGCTGTGGCCGCACTCGCAGAGGAAATCGCGTTTCGAGGGTATGCCTTTCAGCGGCTGATTGACTCTGTCGGGCCAACCCTGGCGACGCTCGGCATGTCAGTGATGTTTGCGGCGATGCATCTGGTGAACACGAATGCGACAGCTGCGAGTACGCTGGTCACGATTCTTGCCGGGTGGCTGTTTTCGATTGCTTACCTGCGGACGCGGGCTCTGTGGCTGCCCTGGGGGCTGCACTTTGCCTGGAACGCGAGCATGGGGATTCTGTTCGGGCTTCCGGTGAGCGGGTTGACGATTTTCAATCCGGTAATTGTGACGAATGCCGTGGGGCCGACGTGGCTCACGGGCGGAGGTTACGGGCCTGAGGGCAGCGCCATCGCGGTCTTCGTGCTGCCTGTTCTCATGATTGTTCTGGTAAGAGCCACGCGCGATTACGCTCACAGATATGCTCAGCCAGTGATCATTCCGGGTGGAATTCCGGTCGATCTGGACGCGATAGCCCGGCGGCAGCATGAGGCGGCCATGGGCACGGTGACTGTGTCGAGTGAGCCACAGTTAGTTCAGATCCTGCCGGTATCCGGTTCCACGAATGGCACTGCGCCCCAAGTTTCAGAAACGAAAGTGGATGAGGAAGCTCCGCGGCAGGGCCCGGAATAGTCCCACGCAAATTCGTTTCGCCCATTTCAAAACAATCTATGCACGGTTCAGCGTCCGGGGACTTGCAAATGCCGCTGAATAGGCCCATGCTTATATTCCGAAAGACTTTGAGGGCCTCAGGATGCAGGGGTTCGCAACTCATGGCACGTTGAGTCGGCGCCTGTTGCGAGTAGCAGCAGGCAGGCTGCTACGAATTATGGCTGGCGCGGCCGCGCTGGTGTTGTTGCTGTCTGTCACGGCTTCTTCTCAGGTAATGACGGTCACCCCGGAAGGCATGGACGGGCATTATCTCGAGTTTCACCCCACGAACATAGCTCTTCCGGCAACGCCGCTGAGCGAGCGCGGCAAGCAGGAACTCATCCGCTTTCTGACTGCTGAGCAGGGCTTTGCCATGCGGCCTCTTCCACTTGCCAGCAAGGGGTTGACCCTGCATGCAAATGGAAACATGCAGCCGTCCGGCTTGGATTACACAAATGAGCTCAACGAGAAGGGCACATCCGCCAAGGCGGGCGATCGCTGCGTGATCTCAGACGTAAAGATCAAAGATGACAAGATCATCCTTCAATTGAACGGCGGTCCCGATAAAAAGCACAAATGGCTGCGGCATATCTCGATTGGAATGGACCCGAACATGACCACGCCCGTGGTGCAGGACAGCGGGCCGGAACCGGTTGGCTCGCGCATCACGCTCGTCTTCCCGCACGCGGTTCCGGAGATATCGGGCAAAACGGTAGAGGCGCTGCTTGCTCCACTGCTTGGCTTCGGGGTGAAATCGCCGGTCATTGCGTATACGGACACACTGCCGCCGATGCTCAGGCAGGCGATTCTTGACCATCACGTTCTGGTGGGGATGAGCACCGAGATGGTGGTCTTCGCGATGGGACAGCCACAGCAGAAAGTCCGCGAGCGCGATGGGCAGATGCCATTTGAGGAGTGGATATACGGAGAGGCTCCGCAGCCGACTGAGTTTGTGCGCATCAATGGCAACCGCGTGATCCGTGTGGAAGTGGCAGAGGTGGGCAAGCCTCCGGTGATCCATGCAGAGAACGAGATGGGCGATTACTGGAGCACGAATGGGACGACGACTACCGCCAGCAATACCCGCACGGTAAAGATGGGCGATGCGGATCCATCGGATGCGGCGAAGCAGAATGCGCCGAAGGCTCCGCCCAGCTTGCGGATGCCAGGTGAGACGCTGCCTACGGATGACGACAAGAACCACCCGACGATGCAGCCAGTGCAATTCCCAAAGGACTCGGGCTCGGGTTCGGATCAGCAGAAGCAGCAGACTACTCCTCCCGTGTCGACGCCGCAGGGAACGCCGAGTGGAAGTCCTCCTCCTCAACAATACGTCGCGACTTCCGAATCGCAGCATTGATGTCGTTCGCGTTCTGAGCCCGGCGCCCCGTCTCTGAGCATGTATTCTGATTGCATGCTCGATTACGAAATTACTCCCTCACAACTGGCTTCGATTCTGGCTGAGCCGGAGCGCGAGCAGGTTGTACTGCTGGATGTTCGTGAGCCCGCAGAACACGCCATTGCTCGTATTGCCGGCAGCATCCTGATGCCGATGGGTGATGTGCCTGGACGCGCCAATCAGGAGCTTGATCCGGACGCCCACATCGTCGCCATCTGCCATCATGGCGTGCGTTCTATGAACGTAGCCGTGTGGATGCGGAATCAGGGCTTTGAGAAAACCCAGTCTCTGCGCGGAGGCATCGATGCCTGGTCAGCCCTGGTAGACCCTACGATTGTGCGGTACTGATGCCCAGAACAAGAGGAATGTATCTTTTCCTGCATTGGATTCCGGCGATGATCGGCATTGGAGTCATTCTGATCGAGTCGACCGGAACTATGTCCGCAGAGAACACGAGTCGATGGTTGCTGCCATTGTGGATCAAGCTCTTTGGCCCGGTTACGCCTGATCGATGGGCTGTGATCCATCATTGGATTCGCAAGACGGGACACTTTGTGGGTTATGGGATGGTGAGCCTGGGCTTCTTTGAGGGCTGGCGAGCTACGTTTTCAGGCAAAGGCAAGGGTCATGGCGTGCTATTCGCAACCGTGGCGCCACTGGCGCTGGTGTGCACGCTGGCGCTGGCTTCGTGGGATGAATGGCACCAGTCGTTTCTGCCGGGACGCACGAGTTCCATCTTCGACGTGGGAATCGACTTTTCCGGCGCGATCGTGGCGCACCTGATTCTGTTGCTGGTGCTCGCGATTGTGTGGCGCGTGAGGACGTCACGCGCGCGGGCCGCTACTCCTCCGGTTTCGTCTCAGGTTTGATGCTGAGCTGAAGTCTCTCCACTCCGCGCAAAATTTCGACCGATAGCGTCATGCCGGCGCATTCGGCCGTGAGGAGCCGGTGCAGGGCGTCTATACCGGCAACAGGCTGATCGGCGATGGCAACGATGATGTCTCCTTCGCGCAGAGCGGCGTGGCTCGCCGGGCTTCCATCCTGCACTGACACAACCAGAATGCCAGTGGATTCTTTCAGCTGATATTCGTAAGCGAGACGGCGCGGTAGAGGCACGTTTTGTCCTGCGATTCCAATCCACGAACGGCGAACGCGTCCATGCTGCAGGAGTTGAGATGCGACGAACTTTGCCGTATCGATGCCGATGGCAAAGCACAGGCCCTGCGCCGAGACGATGGTGGCTGTATTGATGCCGATGACCTCGCCGCGTGAATTGACAAGCGGACCGCCGGAGTTGCCGGGGTTCAGTGCCGCGTCGGTTTGGATCACCTCTTCCATCATGCGTCCGGTCGTGGAGCCCATGCTTCTGCCCAACGCGCTGATGACGCCGGCGGTAACGGTGAACTGAAATCCAAATGGGTTGCCGACAGCGATTGCGAGCTGGCCAACGCGGAGCGTGCGTGAATTTCCAAGCACGGCAGGCTGAAGGGTGGCTGCGTCGGTACGCAGGACCGCGGTGTCGGTGTCGGCGTCTTCGCCGATGAGTGTTGCGAGCGCCTGCTGGCCATCATTGAAAGTCAGTTGATAGCGCGCGCCGCCGCGCACAACATGACTGTTGGTGAGAACGAGTCCGTCGGGCGTGAAGACGAAGCCGGAGCCTGAACCTCCGCGACGTGAGGAAGATTTGACGTCGATCTTAACGACCGATGGGCTGACGCGTTCGACTGCGCGAGTGACCGCGGTGGAGTATGCATCGAGCAGGGAAGTATCGTCAAGGGGCGTCGGTTCGTTTGTGCCGGTTGAGTCATCTGGAAAAGAGCCGGCGAGAAAAGCAAAGCGGGGATCCATGTTGCACCTGTGGGTGACAGATGCTTGAGCGGCCGGGAAAGATTCAGGTGCAATACACTGGGATGTTCTGTTTTAAGGAGAGACGATGCCAACTGCTGTTGAATTTGCGCGCGGGCAGTACCCGCGTTTTCTGGATGAATTGAAGGCCCTGTTGCGGATTCCGTCTGTGTCTACGCTGCCTGAGCACAAGGGGGATGTGCGCCGTGCGGCGGAAGCGCTGGTGGCCGAGTTGAAGCGCATCGGGATGGAGAATGTCCGGCTCATTGAGGGAGCGGGTCATCCTCTCGTTTATACTGACTGGCTGCATGCGGCGGGCAAGCCGACTTGCCTCTGCTACGGGCATTACGATGTGCAGCCGCCGGATCCTCTGGATGAGTGGCTGTCTCCGCCATTTGACCCGACGGAGCGCAACGGCAACGTTTATGCGCGCGGTGCGGTAGACGACAAGGGCCAGATGTATATGCATGTGAAGGCTCTTGAGTCGCTTTTTGCGGCGCACGACGGCAAGCTGCCGCTGAATATCCGCGTCATTCTCGAGGGCGAAGAGGAGGTTGGTGGCGAGTCGATTGCGAAGTTTGTGCGCGAGCATCCGGAGCAGCTGAAGGCGGATTTTGCGCTTGTCTCGGATACGGAATTGTTTGCGCCGGAGCTGCCGACGTTGTGCGTAGGACTGCGCGGCATGATCTATACGGAGATCGAAGCGCGCGGCGCGAAGACCGATCTGCATTCCGGCATATACGGAGGCGCTGCACCGAATCCGTTTGTCGCTCTGGCGCAGATCATTGCTCAACTCAAAGACAAAAACGGGCGCATTCTGATTCCCGGCTTTTATGACAAGGTGCAGGCCCCGAGTACGGATGAACTGAAGGCATGGAAGAGCCTGCCGTTTAATGAAGAGCATTATCGGCTGACCGAAGTGGGTTCGTCGCAATTGACGGGAGAGCCCGGATACTCGGTCATCGAGCGCACCTGGGCTCGGCCTACCCTCGACGTTCACGGCATGCCTGGCGGCTTTACTGGGGCGGGCGCGAAGACGGTGATTCCGGCGAAGGCGGTGGCGAAGGTGTCGATGCGGCTGGTGCCGGATATGACGCCGCAGGAGGCATTCGCGCAGTACAAGAGCTACGTCGAATCGCTGAAGCCCGCGGGGATTGAGCTCGATGTCCGGTTGATTCATTCCGGCGATGCGATTGTGATCGGCACGGACAATCCTTACATCAAGGCGGCGACGAAGGCTCTGGAGCAGGTCTGGAACAAGGACACGGTGTTTATCCGCTCGGGCGGGTCGATTCCCATCGTGGGGGACTTCGAGCGGCACCTGAAAATTCCCACGGTGATGATGGGTTTTGGTTTGCCGGACGACAATCTGCATGCGCCGAATGAGAAATTTCATCTGGCGAATTTCTATCGCGGCATTGAATCGATCATCACGTTCTTTGAAGAGTTGGGAAAGTGAACGGATTCGTTATGGCCGGCGGACGCAGCACGCGCATGGGGCGAGACAAGGTGCTGCTGAATTATGCCGGGCGTCCGCTCATCGCGCATGCCGTCGATCTACTGAAGGCCGCAGGAGTTGCACCGCACATTGTGGGAACGCGTCCCGATCTTGCCATTTATGCTCCTATCGTTGAGGACCTGCATTCGGGCTGCGGCCCGCTTGGCGGAATCGAGGCGGCACTGGCATCGAGCAGTAGCGAGTGGAATCTTTTCCTTCCCGTCGATCTGCCGCTGTTGCCCTCAATATTTTTGAAGTACCTGATCGAGCGCGCCCGGATCACGGGCGCGGCCGCGACGATTCCGACGCTGGCTGGGGAACCCGAGCCTCTGTGTGCCGTGTATCGCCGCGATCTGCTGGCGGGGATTCGGGAGTCGCTCGAAGCGGGGAATTACAAGGTGATGGGCGGTATCAAAAATGCCGCTCAGGCTCCGGACATCGACCTCTTCAGCGTCGAGGCAGTTGCTGCGACGCGCGATGACTGGCCGCTCGAACCACTGCGCCGCTGGTTTCAGAATATGAACACGCCGGCGGATTTGACGCTGGTAAGCTGATGAGGAGGAGACCCGCGGCTTGAGTAGTGTTCCCGTTGTGATTGTGGAGGAAAAGAGCACGGCGTCAGGGCCGGAACCATATATCGCGTTCGACAAAGTATCGAAGTCGTTTGGCGATCTGGTCGTGCTTGATAACGTGAGTTTCTTTGTGCTGCCCGGCGAGACGCTTTGCATACTTGGGCGAAGCGGCGTGGGCAAGTCGGTTTCGCTGCAGCAGATCATGGGCTTCCTCAAGCCGGACTCAGGCCAGATTCTGGTGGCGAACGAAAATATCTGCGGATTCTCGGAAGAGCAGATGCAGGGGATTCGCCGCAAGGTCACGATGGTCTTCCAGAACGGCGCTCTCTTCGATTCGCTCACCGTTGGCGAGAATGTTGCCTTTCCTTTACGAGAGCGCGGCGAGCTGATGGAGGACCAGATTCAGCAGATCGTGCATGGCCTGCTGGAGATGGTGGGTGTGGCGGCGATGCGGGATTTGTTGCCGTCCGACCTTTCGACCGGCATGAAGCGTTCAGTGGCGATTGCGCGGGCGCTTTCCGCGCAGCCGGAGGCGATTCTTTACGACGAGCCAACGACGATGGTCGATCCGCTGATTGCGCGGCTGCTGGGTGACCTGATTCAGAAGCTGAAGCATCAGCTGCATCTGACAAGCATTGTGGTGACGCATGACATGCGCTTCGCCAAAAAGCTTGCTGATCGGGTACTCTTTCTGCACCAGGCTAAGGCGCATTTCTTCGGCACGATGGAAGAGATGGAGCATTGCGACGATCCGATCGTGCGCCAGTTCCTGGAACTCGATGCACTGGTGCTGCCGGAAGCGTAACTATGATAGCTACAAAAGTGAAGGAAGCACACGTTCATACAACGGCAAGCGACTTTATTGGAACGTGGAAGCTGGTCGACTATTCCTTTCTCCACGAAGACGGTACCGTCGAAAAGCCTTGGGGCAACCATGTTGTGGGCTACCTTCTTTACTCGGCTGAGGGCTACATGAGCGGCAATCTAAGCCCCGCTGGCCGCAGACATAATGTCGAGATGACAGATGCTCAAAGAAAGAGCCGCAAGCGTGACTACATTGCTTACGCAGGACCCTACACTGTCACGGGCGACACGGTTACTCATCATGTTGAGGTGAGCCTTTTTCCCAACTGGCTGGGTACGGCGCAGTTGCGCTATCACAAACGCGAAGGCAATACTCTGATCCTGCGCACGCCGCCCATTCCTTCTGGCGACGGCGTCGTGGCGGTCCAACTGACATGGGAGAAAGTCACGAAGTGAGATTGTTACACTAAAAGAGTGAAGATTGCGCTCGCTCAGATCAATCCCACTATCGGCGATTTCACCGGAAACGTAGAGAAAATTCTCGAGTTCACGCGCTCGGCAGCCGAAGGCAGTGCCGACCTTGTGCTCTTCCCGGAGCTCGCGGTTTGCGGCTATCCTCCGGCAGACTTTCTCGACAAGCCATCGTTTGTTGCTCGCTCAGAAGAAGCAATGGCGGAGATTGCTCAGGCCACCGCAGACCTGAACATCGCGAGCATCGTTGGCTACGTTACGCGTGCTCATGCCAGCACCGGCAAGCGGGTGATGAACTCGGCCGCTCTTGTCCGTGAAGGACAGGTGGCCTTCGTTCAATCGAAGATGCTGCTGCCTTTCTACGATGTGTTCGACGACCAGCGATATTTTGCGCCTGCCGAGAAGCAGCATCTCTGTCACTTCAGCGGCAAGCGGGTTGCGCTCACGATTTGCGAAGATACATGGAACGACAAGAATTTCTGGCAGAAGCGGTTGCATGACGTTGATCCAGTAGAAGAGTTAATGCGCGAGGGCGGCGAGATCATTCTGAACATTGCCGCTTCGCCTTACTGGCGTGGCAAGCGCAAGACGCGGCGCGACATGCTGGCCGCGATTGCGCGCCACCACTGCTCTCCAGTGGTGATGGTGAACCAGGTGGGCGGCAATGACAGCCTGTTATTTGACGGATCGAGCCTGGTGATCGCGGCAGACGGCTCGGTCATCGCACAGGGCAAGTCGTTTGAAGAGGACTTGATCTTCTGCGACATAGGCGCACGCACTGGTGACATGCACTGGCAGACGGACAACATCGACGAGGCTGTCTACAACGCGCTTGTGATGGGTACGCGCGATTATGTGCGCAAGTGCGGTTTCTCGAAGGTACTTGTCGGGCTGAGCGGGGGCATCGATTCGGCACTGGTCGCAGCGATCGCGGTAGACGCTCTGGGCAAAGAGAATGTGACGGGTGTTGGCATGCCGAGCCCGTACTCGTCTACCGGGTCGGTAGAAGACAGCCGGAAGCTCGCTGAGAATCTTGGCATTCGCTTCGAGATCATTCCGATCAGCGACCTGTTTTCGCAATACGGAAAGGCACTTGAGCCGCTCTTTACCGGCCTTCAGCCGGATATTACGGAAGAGAATATTCAGTCGCGCATTCGCGGCAACCTGCTCATGGCGTTGTCGAATAAGTTCAATGCGCTGGTGCTGACGACCGGCAACAAGTCGGAGATGTCGGTTGGGTATTGCACGCTCTACGGCGATATGGTGGGCGCGTTGGCGGTGATTGGCGACGTTGTGAAAACGCGCGTCTACGCACTCTGCCGTTTCGTGAATCGCGATGGCGATCGCATACCGTCTGCGATTCTGGAAAAGCCTCCGTCAGCCGAACTGCGGCCGGGGCAGAAGGACACGGACTCGCTGCCTCCTTATGAGGTGCTTGACCCGATACTTGAGGCGTATGTGGAGTGTTATGAAACGCCGGAAGAGATCGCGGCGAAGCGCCATGTCGATCTCCAACTTGTGCGGAAGGTCGTCAAACTGGTGGAGCGCAGCGAATACAAGCGCCAGCAGGCCGCGCCTGTGCTCAAGGTGACCAAGAAAGCCTTCGGACCGGGCCGCCGCTTTCCCATTGCGGTAAAGGTTCAGGTATAGACTCTCTTAAAACACGCTGCTTCGGCAGAAAGGAATTCGATGCAACTCTCTGTTTCTCTTCGCAATACTCTTTTTGCGATCGCGATTATTGGCATAACTGCCCCGATGCTCCATTCCCAAACGACGGAGGAGGTTCCGGCTGCGCCCAGTTCTGTCGCGGCTCCTCCCGCGTCGGGACCACCGCAGTTTCCTGCGGTTGACCCCGCGAACTTCACGACAGATACGCCGAGTAAGGACACGGTAAATGCATTCCTGCATGAGTTCTGGGGCTATGACCCGGATCGCGTCTGGCAGATTCAGGCAATCCAGAAGACTGCTGCTCCCGGCGTAAGCAAGGTGACGGTTTTAGCGGCGCAGAAGACCAACCCTCAGATTGGGACGTTGCAGTTTTTCACCACACCGGATGGTCAGCATTTGATTTCGAACGATGTGCTGCCGTTTGGCGCGCGTCCATTCGATGCGGCCCACAAGACGCTGCTTGCAGAGGCCAACGGTCCTTCACGCGGTGCGGCTTCAAAGGACCTTCTGCTGGTCGAGTTCGCCGACTTCCAGTGCCCGCATTGCAAGGCCGCCCAGCCAACGGTGCAGAGGCTGTTGCAGGATTTTCCCAATGCGCATTTTGTCTTTGAGAATCTTCCATTGCCGACGATTCATTCCGAAGCAATGAAGGCTGCCCTGTATGGCGTGTGCGTCGCAAAGCTAAACGGCAACGATGCCTTCTTCAAGTTTGCGGATCTCGTCTTCCAAAACCAGGAAGGCCTGACGCCGCAGACATCCGACAGCACGTTAAATGATGCTGCCACGAAAGCAGGCGCGGATGCTGCGAAGGTTGGTTCATGCGCGCTGACTCCGGAAGCAAAGGCCACGGTCGATGCTTCGATGAAGCTGGCGCAGACACTCAACGTGAACGAGACACCGACGCTCTTTATCAATGGCAGAGGCATTCCGATGGGTGCCGCTCCGTACGAAACGCTGCAGAAGATCGTTGCATTCCAGACGAAGGAAGATAAGTAACACACTTATCCTGCAACAGGGCGGTTCTTTTTGCAGACCTCGTGCTCTAGAGTCGTCATCATGAGGAACGAAGTGACGAAGGATCTCAGCGATGGAGGGTACTTGATATCGCTGCGATTCTTCACTTCGCCTTTGGCTACGTTCAGAATGACGAGCGTTCCTTCCATTCCTTGTTGTGGGAAGAACATGTCTAGGGGTGTATCGGCAGCATCACCAGCTGGCTTGCCGGATGCGTGTGGCTCAGGCGCACGATGTGCGGAGTGATGAGGATAACGAGCTTCGATACGTCGAGATCGCTTTCCTTGTTCGTCGTTGATTGAAAACCTGGCAACTCGCTCAGCCCAGGAATGCCGCTAACTGCTGCGCTCTGCTGTCGGGTGAGATCGCTTACTACGAGGGCGCTCTCGCCCTGCAGCAGTGTTACGGTGGCGGTGTACTGCTGGCTGTTGAGAATCGGATTGCTATTCAGCGTTTGCCCGGTCAGCGATTCAATCTTGAGATCAAGTTTGAGCGCTACGTCCTTGTTCTGCTGAATGTGCGGCGTTGCCTTCAGCGTCAGACCCAGATCTTCGTATTGAACCTGCGGAATGGTCTGGTTCACGCTGCTTTGCAGCGCCGCTGAATTGATTCCGATGCTCTGCAGTGCGCTGGACAGGCCTGCCTGCGAAACTCCTGGAATGCTCAGAGATGTTCCCGTCAATCCGGAATATGTGGACGTGACGATCGGGTAGCGTGTGCCGCTGCGGATAGTGGCGTCTTCCTGATCCTGAACGCGTAACTGGACCTGATCGAGCACGCGAGTGTCTGATGAGTTGAGAGCGAGATTCGCAGTAGCGCCCTGGTTCAGCGTGAGGCCGCTCTGGGTAATTCCGCCGCCGAAGAGAGCAAACGGCTGATTGAAGACCGTGCCGGTGACTACGCCGGTTGCAATCAGAACGGCGACGATGGCTATATCGTCACCGGCGGGCGCCAGGCCTGCGGCAACGACCTGCTGCACCGCGCTCTGGTTAGCCTGGATGATCTGATTGACTTCCGTGGGGACGTTGAAGATGGTTGTCGTCTGCGGAAGCTGCGCGCCGATATTTGTCATCCGCGTGCGAGCGATTTCATAGAGACGCAAGTTCAACAAGACCTGGCTGCGGCCATCGAGCAAGTCAACAAGCGTATGGTTCAACGCAGAGATGCGGTCCTGGGGCGCGCGGATGGTGAGCGTGTGCGCTTCAGCCTGAATGGACGCCTGCTGCGCTTCAAATACATTGCGCGCGATGTTGCCCATGTCGCTCATTTCGGTTGCCGTCAGGCCAGGAAGATAGACCGTTTCCATGACTTCACGCTGAAAACTGTTGCGATTTTCCTTTGTGTCTAGTGCAACGAGCACACGCTTCTCGTCGAGCGGAACGAAGAATGTATCGGTGATCAGCTTGAGCATGTTCGCCGCCTGCGCAAAGTTGACGTCATCGGCATCGAAGCGCACGATGCGGTTTCGCACCGAAAGGTCCAGCGTCGGCGTAATATCCGAATGCAGTCAGCACCTGGCGCAGAACTTCATTGGCCGAACTACGAATGTGGAAGGTTTGCTTGCCTTCTTTTGGCGCGAGCTGCACCGGAGCGCCTGCCTCCTCGGCGGATGGGAGCAGAACCGCATCCTCCGAGGTGGTGTCGTGTGCAAGCTCGTCAATGTGTTGCTGCACGATCGGGTTGTTGGGGTCGATCAGGTAGGCTTCCGCCAGCAGGGAACGCGCCGTAGCATCCTGCCCCATGATGCGTGCCTTGCCAGCATCCTGCACAAGTTGCGTCAGCAGGTGCTCTTTCGCAATGGTCAATGCGGTGCGGTAGTCGGTATTGTCCGGGTCGAGTTTTGCGGCCCGCTGGAACTGTTTCTCGGCCTCGCGAAGGTCATTTTTCTTAAGTGCTTTTGCTCCTTCGAGAAACGCCTTTGATTGCCTCATTCTTTTCGTGCTCCGACGCGGGCTTCTGCACCGCCTGGGCAGCCGCAGGTAGATTGCGCGGGCACATGCTGGGCAGGCGCTGCAAGCGCCGCGCACACGAGCAAAGCCATGCTGGTGCGGAAGATCATACGTTGGTGCTTGCCGCCTGCGCGAGCAGCGCCGAGAGAGTGCTGACGCAGACCTCAGGGTGATGCTCCATAAGATCGTCGAAGGAATAATGGCCGGTTGCGACGGCAATCGTGGGCAGGCCATTTGCTTTCGCCGCCGAGATGTCGAACGGCGTGTCCCCGATAACGCAGACAGAGGCGTTTGTGCCTCGCAGATTGCGCGCCTGCTTTGCCGCGTCGGCAATCATGTCTGAGCGAACAGCGAACTTGTCCGCGAAGCCGCCGAAGGTAAACCAGTGGCGCACGCCCAGCACTTCCAGCTTGAGCCAGCCGATCGACTCAAGGTTTCCCGTGCCGACGCCGAGTGCGGCACCTTTGCTTTGCAGATACGCCAGCATCTCGTCTACGCCGGGCATTTTCACCAGGTTCATCTGATCGCGCTGCGCCGCTACTGACGTGCGCATGTGATCGAGCACATCTTCGAGCATCGGCTGCCAGTGTTCCGGGTCCAGCTCGGCGAGACGAAATGCATCGTAAAGGATGCCGGGATCGGTGTTGCCGCTGAGCGTCACGCCATCAAGCACAAGCTCACGGCCCATAACGCTGCGGACGCTCTCAAAGAAAGACTCGTAGTGAATCCGGTCGCGGCTGCGCAGAAGCGTGCCATCGATGTCAAAGAGATAGGCATCCTGCTGGTCCCAGCGGAAGCCCTCCTGAATGTAAACGCGAGGGCTTGCCTCAGATGCCTGCGATAAAACTGAATCGATTGTGGTGGAACTCACCTGCGTGCTCGCTTTCCATGGTCTCTTCTTTAAGAGTAAAGCAGAGACCATGGCTCCGGCGAATGGCTGGCGCTAGCGCACGACCTGCTTTATCTCAAATACAGGACGCTCGCTGCGCGGCGGGCGCTTGAGCCCGTTGCGGACCTGCGCTGGATCGATCTCCAGCTCGGCGATGATGCGGCTGAGCGTATTGCGGTGCACGCCAAGTTCCTTGGCGGCCTTACACTGGTTTCCCTTGTTGTTTGCAAGTACGGTAAGTAGATAACGGCGCTTGAATTCGCGCACAGCTTCAGCATAGGTAATACCGCCTGCATGCATCGCTGCCACAAGGGTTTCCAGTTCGCGTTTCACAAAAACCTCTTTCTTATACCGGGTATGTTCCCGGCTTTTGATTTTGTTGCCATGGCCCTGAAGTGACTGCCGCATTCGGTTTCAGCCAGTCCGGCTGCGCGTCACGAATTGCTTTTACTCCCTCCCGTATTCGCTCACCGAGCTGCGCGGGAGTTACTGCAGATGCTTCATGCGCCGCCGATAAAAAGTACGGCGCAAATTTCGATCGATCGAGCCACGTGGCGTGGGGAAGGAATGCCGCAATTGCCATGATCCCCAGCGTCACCAGCACACATCCCTTTAACAGGCCGAAGATGGCGCCGATAAAACGGTCGGCCCACCCCAACCCGATCGAGCGAACAGACCAGCGAATCAGCCGGCCTGCAAGTCCTGCAATCACCATCACTGCAATCGCAATTGCTATAAATGCGATTGCCTCTGCTACTCCCGGAGAATGTACCCAGCGGTCGATCCACGGGAGCAGCTTCTGATAATTCCAGCTGGCGAGGAGCAATCCAAGCACTATACCTGCCAGCGAGAACGCTTCTACGAAAAATCCATGTTTGGCCGCGCTCAGTACAGAAACGATCAGGATAATAACGATCGCCCAATCTATCAGTGCCATGCCCGGTCTGTAACCTCGTACTTCTTACAGTGCCAGCGATTTTCCAGTGAGCAACTCGTATGCCTGGAGATATTTTTCCTGCGTCTTTTTCACCACATCATCGGGCAGGCCGGGCGCAGGCGCCTGCTTGTTCCAGTGAATACTCTCAAGGTAATCACGCACAAACTGCTTATCGAACGAAGGCTGCGCGCCACCAGGCGCGTATTGATCGCGAGGCCAGAAGCGGGATGAGTCCGGCGTTAAAACTTCATCGGCAAGTATGATGCCTTCTGCCGTCGTTCCGAATTCGAATTTTGTATCTGCGAGAATCAAACCGCGGCTCTCCGCATGGTCTGACGCTTTGCGATAGATGGAAAGGCTCAGATCACGTAATGCCTGTGCGGACTTAGCGCCGACAAGTTCAACCATCTGCTCGAAGGAAATATTTTCATCGTGTTTGCCGTGCAGGCTTTTCGTCGCGGGAGTGAAAATCGGCTCCGGCAGTCTGTCCGATTCGCGAAGCCCTGCTGGCAAGGGAATGCCGCATACCGCGCCTGTTGCCTGATAATCCTTCCAGCCCGAGCCGGAAAGATAGCCGCGCACCACGCATTCGACGGGGAACATCTGGGCGCGCTTCACCAGCATGGAACGGTCACGCAGCTCGTCTGCATACTCGCGCAGTTCTTCGGGATATTCGTTCACATCGGCCGTGATCAGGTGATTCGGGACGACGTCTTTCAGAAAATCGAACCAGAAGAGCGAGATCTGCGTGAGGACTTTTCCCTTGCCGGGAATTCCCGTCGCCAGCACATGATCGAATGCGGAGATGCGGTCCGTTGCCACCAACAGTAAGAACTCGCCAACTGTGTACAAGTCGCGCACCTTGCCGCGTGCATGCAAAACAAGATCGCCGATTTCGGTTTCTAACAGAGCTGGCAAAGGGGGTCGTACCTTTCGTAGAGAGGCTGAAAGTTGATTCTGCTTCCGCCAGAAAAGTTTGTCAATGCGACCAACGACGCATTGAGAATGTAACGATGTAATGTCCTGTCACGGACGCTATATCGCTGTCAATAGGGAAGAGTTGAATCAAGGAAAAAAGTGACCTGCATGAAACAAATAGTTATTGCAGGCCACCGTTTTCTCTAATGCAGCGGGATGATGATCGCTTTAAGCTGTTGCTCGACGCTGCTCGCGTGCTGATTCCTGTCCGCCCATGCGGACGCTCACGATCTTTGAAACTCCCGGCTCCTGCATCGTTACGCCATAGATCAAATCAGCAGCAGTCATCATGCGCTTCGAGTGCGTGACCATCACGAATTGCGTATCCGTTGCCATGCTGCGCAACATGTCTGCGAGACGTCCGACGTTGGTTTCATCGAGCGGCGCGTCCACTTCGTCAAGCACGCAGAAGGGACTCGGCTGGTACTGGAAGATGCCCATGAGCAGCGAGAGCGCAGTTAGCGCCTTTTCACCGCCGGAGAGCAGGAAGACATTCTGCAGCTTCTTGCCCGGCGGCTGGGCCACGATGTCTACGCCGCTGTCGGCAGTGTTCTCTTCATCGGTGAGGCGCATGAAGGCCTGCCCGCCGCCGAAGAGCCTTGCGAAGGTGGTGCTGAAGTTTTCATTGATGCGAACGAAGGCTTCGTCGAACTTCGTGCGCGAAATTTCATCGATTTCTTTGATGGTCGCCTGCGTGTTTTCGATCGAGTCGAGCAGGTCCTTGCGCTGCGTTTCGAGGAACTGGTGACGCTGCTCGGTTTCCTTGTACTCTTCGAGCGCCATCATGTTTACCGGGCCCATCGATTCGAGCTTCTGTTTGAATCCGCGGCAGGTTTCGTCTTCTGCGGCAAGCGCTTCGCCTTCGATGCGGGCGATTTCAGCGTCTTCGCGCAGCGCCACCGCTTCAATACCGAGATCGTTCAGGCACGTTTCTTCCATGTGCTTGAGGTCGGCAGTAAGGGTGGCGTCGCTGGCGCTGTGCTGGCTACGGGTTTCGCGCAGGGCGTCAGTTTCAGCGCGGAGAGTCTTCAGCTTCTGTTCGGTTTCGGCGAGGCTGGCGCGAAGGGACCTTGCCTCTTCGTTCAGGCGTGCTACTTCCTGCTGTGCCTGCTCGCGAACCTGCGTCAATTCTTCGCGCTGCACCGCGAGTTGTTCGTTCTCCTGCGCGCGCTGCTGCTGTTCTGTATTGGCTGCGGTCAGTTGTTGTTCGAGCTGGGCGACGCGGCGCTCCAGATCACCGTACATGCGGTCGATACGGGCGAAGGCAGCTTCGGCGCCTCGCCGGCGCTCTTCAAGCCCGGCGAGTTCCGCCGACATCTGCGCGGCTTCCTGCTGCGCGGCTTCGCGGGTGCGGCGCAGTTCTTCTACCTGTTGCTGTATTTCTTCAAAAGATTTTTCGGCAGCAGCGTGCTCGGATTCGCGGCGCGCAATTTCTTCGCGCTTCTGTTCGATGAAACTCTGTTTCGCGTTGCGCTGGTCCTTGTTGCGCTCGCTTTGCAGGTTCCATTCCTGCAGGCGACGTTCCAGACGCTGTACTTCGGAATCCATCTGGCGCAGGGCGGCGCTCTGGTTGGCGCTTTCACGCTCGGCGTTGCGGCGGTCTTCCGTTTTCAGATCAAGTTGCTTGGTCAGTTCGGCAAGATCGCGCGCAAGGGAAGCGGCTGCGATGTCAGCCTGGCCCAGTTCTTTTTCAACGGCTTCCAGTTTCTGCTGCGTCTCGCGCAGCTCGCGCTTCAGCGCCAGCGGACCGGCCGCGCTGGGCTTGCCGCCCGTCACGGTGACGTTGTGGAAGCACTCGCCCGAAGGAGCGAGGAAGAAAGCGTTCGGGTTTTCAAGTGCGAGGCCTGCGGGCGGTCTCGCTGTCCGGCGTGACGTAGCCATCGCGCAGCTTGGGAAGAATCACTTCAAGCGACTTGCCGAAGCCATCGAGCACGCGGATGCAGTTCTTCAGCGGCACCACGCCCTGCTGCTGCTCGTAGTGGTTGGCAACGCCATCGCCTGCGAAGGAAAACTTCGCCTGCGAATCTTCCGGATGGACCAGGAAGGTAGCGCGGCCGCTCACATCGGTCTTCAGCAGGCGCATGCCTTCATGAGCCGCGTCCCAGCTCTTGACGACGATGTAGTTCAACTCATCGCGCAGAAATTCGTCGACGACGTTTTCATGTTGGCCGGTCACTTCGAGGAAATCGGCCAGCGTGCCAACCGGGGCCAGGCCGCCACCCAGCGAGTTCGAGCGGAAGAGCTTGCGCACGGTGTCCGTCGAATAGCTGTGTTCGCGGATCAGCGCATCGAGCGAATTGCGCTGGCCGGTCAAGCGTTGCATGTTCGGCGCGAAGCTGATCGCCGCGCTTCTTCGCTTCGATCTCTGCTGTACGCTTGGCGGCAATCTCGCTGCGCAGGGAACTAATCTCGGATTCGAGACGCTTCAGTGTTTCCGTGACAGACTCGAACTTAATCGAGACTTGGCCGCGCTCTGCGCCCAAGCGATTCAAGGTCGCGCTTGACCGACTCCATTTCGGAGCCGAGACGCTGCGCATCGCGGTCGAGCGCGGCAAGCGATTCTTCGGCCTGCGTCATCTGGTTGCGCGATCTGGCCCACCTGCTGCAGCAGCTGCATGGCCTGCCGGCGCGCAGATTCCGTGCGCTGCTCGGCAGAAGCGACGGCCTGCACGGCATCACGCGCCTGCTGATGCTTGGCCTGCGCCTGCTCGCGGAAGCTCTGCGCCTCGGCTGCGGCTGTCTCGAGGAAAGCACGATTCGATTCGCGCTCGCTTCTCAGTCCTTCGAATTGCTGCTTCGCCTGATCGAGTTCGGTGGTGCGGCGGCTGCGCGCGCCTGCAATTCTGCAATGCGCTCGCTGTTCGCATTCTGGCGTGAGGTGGCGCGTTCCAGTTCGACTGCGCTCTGGCTCGCGCGCGTCGAGGATTCCTTGGCGGCAGCATCCAGTTCGTAACCGCGCTGCATGCCTGCGGTATGCTCCGCATCGAGCGTTTCCACCTGGGCGCTGTGCTCATCAATTTTCTGGGTGAGGGAAGCGATCTCCTCTTCGAACTTCGCGTGCTCGGCGTCCATCTGCGCAATCTTGCTGGCGAGGACAATGCGGAGACGCGCGCGCATCTCATCGCGCAGCGCGGCATAACGCTCAGCTTTCGCCGCCTGCCGCTTGAGCGAACCCATCTGGCGCGTGACTTCCTCGAAGATGTCATTGACGCGGGCAAGGTTCTGCTTCGCCTGTTCGAGACGCAGCTCGGCGAGACGCTTCTTGGTCTTGAAGCGGGTAATGCCCGCGGCTTCTTCGATGATGGCGCGGCGGTCGTGCGGCTTTGAGCTGAGCAGCTGCCCAATGCGCTCCTGCCCGATGATGGCGTAGGACTCCGGGCCGAGGCCGGTGCCCATGAAGATGTCCTGAATATCGCGCAGGCGGCAGAGCTTGCCGTTCAGCAGATATTCACTGTCGCCGGTGCGGAAGAGGCGGCGGGTGACGATGATCTCGCCCTGCTGCGGCGTCTTGCGGAACTTGCGGCGGCGGATCTTCAGAACGACATTGTTGCCTGCCTCGGTGTTTGCGCTCGCTTCGACAGGCTGCGCCTCGACCGGAGCTTCGCCCTCGATCACCTGCCCCGGCTGCGATTCGGCGATGATCTCCTCGACTTCAGCGGCACGTTGCTCGCGCAGCTTTTCTTCGTCCCAGTCCGTGTCCAGTTCGTTTTCTACAACGATTTCCGGTTCGTCGAGAAGTGGTCCGCCGGCGTAAGCATCCGGATCGATGAGCGTGATCGAAACCTCGGCCATGCCCAGCGGCTTGCGGTCGCGCGTTCCGGCAAAGATGACGTCCTCCATCTTGCCGCCACGCAGACTCTTCGCGCTCTGCTCGCCCAGGACCCAGGTCACGCCGTCCAGAATGTTGGACTTGCCGCAGCCGTTAGGGCCGACGACGACAGCAATGCCCTCGCCGGGCAGGGCCACCTCGGTGCGGTCGCAAAAGGACTTAAAGCCCAGGATCTGGATTTTTTTCAGCTTCAGCATGCGGATCTAACTCCTTCTAAAAACACCGGGAGGGTGCGCGAACAGGCTGCGTCAGTTGAAACTCTAGCCTTGCAGCAAGGTGGAATCAACACTCGCACCCCAACATCTTGTGGATAAGCCGTCCCAAATGCCACAAATAGGACTGCATGACAGATATTGTCTCAAATCAGACCTTACCTGTCTGCTCGGGAGGATGAGCTTTCGTTTGGATCGTCGCGGAGAATACTGCCAGATACTACGAAGCTAGCCCGGTTAAGGGTCAAAAACAAGCCAAAATCGCGGTAAATAAGGTGCACATTTTGGTGCATTGAGAAACGTGCAGGTCCTCACCATTGACTTTCTATCCATAGACAATCTATATATCAGTGCATGGCTAAGAAATCGGAACTTCTTCCTGGAACTCTGGACATGCTGATCCTGAAAACGCTGACGCGCGCTCCGTTGCACGGCTATGGCATCGCGCAGTCGATCAAACGGCTTTCCGACGACGTGCTGACGATAGAAGAAGGCTCGCTCTACCCGGCGCTGCAGCGGCTGCTGCTGCAGGGATGGGTTAAAGGCGAATGGAAGAAGACGGAAACGAATCGCCGGGCCCGGTATTACACGCTCACTCCGGCAGGGCGTAAGCAGCTGGGTGAGGAGCTTTCGCAGTTTGAGGTGATGATCGCCGCGATTGGCCGGGTTCTGCAAGACGCATAGGGGGAGCGATGGAGCCGCTAGGACGCTTTTTTCGGAAGCTGAGGATATTTGTACGCCGCGAAACATTCCATCGCGAACTGGAAGAAGAGATGGTCTTCCATCGCGAGGAGAATGAAAAAGAACTTCGCACTGCCGGAGCGTCTCCCGACGAGGCGCGGCATGCGACGCGGCGCGGTTTTGGAAACGAACTGCGGCTCAGGGAAGAAAGTCACGAGACGGTCGCGTTCTGGTTTGAGCGATTCTTCGCAGATTGCCGTTATGCGGTACGTCAGTTTCTGAAAGCTCCGGGCTTTGCTCTTGCCGTCGTCCTGACGCTGGCGCTTGGCATTGGCGCTACCACTACGATCTTCACTCTGGTCTATGCAACTTTGCTGCACGGTCTCCCTTACGCTGATGCGGATCGCATTCTCCACATTGCGGATGAGCGGGTGCAAGGTCAATCCACAGCCGGGCTGGTAGCTGTGCCGCGGTTTTTCGATCTGCGTGCACGCAGCAAATCCTTTTCGAATGTCTCATTTTTCTATTTCGATCATCCGACGATGGTTGCTGGCGAGCAGCTGCCTGTGGCGATGAAGGCCGTTGGCGCTGATGGACAGTTCTGGAAAGTCTTTGGCGTCCAGCCGATGCTGGGGCGCGCCTTTGACGAGCAGGATGACCGGCCGAATGTGCCTGATGCTGTCGTGCTGAGTTATGCGTTTTGGAAGCAGGCTTTTGGCGGCGATCCGGGAGTGATCGGAAGGCAGGTATCGCTCGATCAGAAACCGGCGACTATTGTTGGCATAATGCCGGAGAGCTTCCATCTGCCAGGCGGGATCGATCTGTGGCGGCCTGCGCATTTCGATCAGGCAGACTGGGGCAAGTATCGCGGGGAGGGCACTCGGTTCATCAACGTATTCGCCCGGTTGCGGTCTGGCACCTCCATGCGACTGGCGCAGAATGATCTCGAACGAATTGGTAAACAGCTGGCGCAGGAGCATCCGGATTCGGATGGGCTGTGGCGGTTCCAGGGTGAATCGCTCCGGGATGACCTGTATGGTGAGCTGCGGCCAGCTCTGCTGGTACTGCTGATCGCCTCCGCCTTTCTACTGCTTATTGCGTGCATCAATGTAGCCAATCTGCTGCTTTCGCGCGCGACGGCACGGGAACGGGAAGTCGTTCTGCGGCGGGCTCTTGGTGCGTCGGAGTGGCGCATCCGGCTGCAATTTCTTACCGAGAGCACGTTGCTGTCCTTGACTGGAGGCTGCATCGGTCTGGCCTCCACGTTCGCTCTCGTTCACGCGGTTGCGGCCAAACTGCCGGGCAGGCTCGGCACCCCTGGAACCGTCGTCATGAACTGGTCCATTGTCTGGTTTGCGTTTGGCTTGTCCGTAGGCACGGGGATCGCGTTTGGGTTGGTTCCCGTGCTCAGGAAAGCGCATGGTGACCTGAATACCAGCCTCAAGCGCAATGAATCGCGCTTTGCCGGAGCGGCGGGCAGCGGAGTGCGCAGCGCGTTCATTTCGATTCAAGTGGGATTATCGCTGGTTCTGCTGATCGGCGCGGCGCTGTTGGCTGAATCGCTTTGGCATCTGGTGAAATCGCCGCTGGGCTTCGAGCCGGACCACCTGCTGACGTTTGCCATCAACCTGCCGTGGAATACGAAAGATACGGTCGTTCACACTTTCTATGCAAATGTGCAGCAAAGGATAGAGTCCCTGCCGGGAGTTACTGCCGTCGGGCAGATCGATGCGCTGCCGACTGCGGACTGGCATCTGCGCAGCAATTTTGACGCCGACTGGTTGCCGCGAAGCCCCAATAAGCCGACCATCAACGCTGAGGACAGGCATATTGCCGGTGACTATCTCGGGGCGATGGGCACTCCGCTGCTGGCTGGACGGGCTTTTACGGAACACGATCAAGAGTCGAAGTCCACTTCCATCATGGTTAACCAGCGACTCGTGCAGCAGTATGCTCCGGGTGGAAACCCGATAGGAAGGCACTTAATTGTTGACGGCCATGCATTTGAGATCGTGGGCGTGTTGGCCAATGTTCGTGGTACAGCCGGCTCGATTGCGAAAGGCGTTGGACCTGAAGTCTATTGGCCGGCGGATGGGGATCAGGGAGTCGTGGTGCGCTCTTTCGTCGTTCGTTCTCACGTTCCGCCAGAACAGCTGATCAAGACCATCCAACAGCAGGTGCATCAGGTCGATCCGCAGCAGGCGATTGCGAATGTCAGCACTATGGATGATTTGTTGGACAAAGCTGTCGCCCAGCCACGGCTGAATATGGCCATGGTTGCGTTCTTTGCCGTGATCGCGTTGCTGCTTGCCTGTGTTGGCATTTACGGCGTTGTTGCGTATTCGGTGGCGCAGCGTACTCAGGAGATTGGCGTGCGCATGGCGCTTGGCGCAACGCGCAGCCAGATTTCCCGTCACTTCATGGGCCGTGCATTGATTTCGGCGATGATCGGGCTGGCTGCCGGAAGCGTCTGCGCGCTCCTGCTCACGCGCCTGCTGCGCAGTCAGCTCTACGGCGTGCAGCCGAACAATCCCCTTATCTATCTGGGGTCGATCGTGCTGCTGCTCATTCCTGTGGTGCTTGCAACGCTGCGGCCCGCGCTGATTGCCGCATCGGTCAATCCGGTAGAAGCGCTGCGGGCTGAGTAACTAAGGTTGATTAGGAGGACTGGATGCTTCGTTTCTTTCGCAAACTGACAATTCTTGTTCGTGGAGAGA
Source organism: uncultured Acidobacteriaceae bacterium (assembly GCA_963833015.1). Taxonomy (GTDB): domain Bacteria; phylum Acidobacteriota; class Terriglobia; order Terriglobales; family Acidobacteriaceae; genus Alloacidobacterium. The sequence continues at coordinate 41,304 of CAWHWJ010000013.1, forward strand.
AGTTCAACCGCGAACTTGAAGAAGAGATGACCTTTCATCGCGCGGAGGCGGAGAAGAACTTTCGAACTGAAGGCATGGCTTCAGCAGACGCCAGGCATGCGGCGAACCGTCAGTTCGGGAATGACGTGCGGTTAAGAGATGAAAGCCATGAGACGGTTGCGTTCTGGTTTGAGGGGATGCTGCAGGATTTTCGTTTTGCGCTGCGGCAGCTAAGGAAGAATCCTGGGTTTGCGGTGACCGCGATTCTTATCCTGACGCTCGGCATTGGCGCGAGTGTCGCGATTTTTGGATTTGTTGATGCAGCTTTGATCAAGCCACTGCCTTACAAGAATTCGAATCGGCTCGTTGTTTTATTTGAAAGCATTCCGCTTGGTCTGCGCTTTCATCTTTCGTATCCGGATTATCTGGACTGGAAGAAGGGCAATACAGTCTTTCAGTCTCTGGATGTGTATGCGCCGTACGGGTTCATGCTTAAGGACGCGGACGGAACACACCAGACGGATGGCGCTCGCGTCAGCGCCGGATTTTTTCAAACTCTGGGCGTCTCGCCGATACTTGGGCGTGATTTCCGTACGGGCGAAGATCAGAAGTCTGCGCCGCGCACCGTTTTGCTGAGCTACGCTGCATGGCAACGACGCTTTGGCGGGCGAAAGGACGTGCTGGGCCAGACAGTAGTTCTCGATGGACACCCCAACACCATCATCGGCGTGCTGCCGTCTGATTTTCATTTTGCGCCTGCGGAGCCTGCCGACTTCTGGGCGACAACTCACGACTCCATCAGCGAATGCCGTGGCTGCCATGGGCTTTATGGCGTGGCGCGCCTGAAAGATGGAGTCTCGTTCCAGACGGCATTCGCCAACATCAAGGGAATTGCCGACCAGCTTGCGCGGCAGTATCCCGATTCCAACCGAGATCAGAAAGCCTACATGCTGCCGATGAGCGAGGTAATCGTCGGCGATATTCGCCCGGTTCTGTTGGTATTGCTGAGCGGAGCTGGTTTGCTGCTTCTAATTGCAACCATCAACGTAGCCAGCCTGCTGCTGGTGCGGTCAGAGAGCCGCAGGCGTGAAATTGCCGTGCGCGGGGCACTTGGAGCATCCCGGGGGAGATTAATCCGGCAATTTGTGACCGAAGGGCTGCTGCTTGTAGCTGTCGGCAGCGCGCTGGGAGTGGCCACTGCATATTGGGGAATGCAGTTTTTCGCCCATTACATTCCGAAAGACATGATGGCGAGCATGCCATATATACACGGACTCGGCTTAAATGGTCGCGTGTTGCTGTTCGCCTGCACCATCTCGTTTGCCGCTGCGATCCTTTTTTCGCTCACGCCCGCACTACGACTGTCTGCATCAGAGATGCAGAGCGGATTAGCGGACGGTGGTCGGGGCAATGCAGGTACTTTGTGGCGCCGTTTCGGGTCGAATCTTGTTGTGATCGAGCTAACTACTGCGATGGTGCTGCTGGTGGGAGCCGGGCTGTTGGGCAAGAGCTTCTATCGTTTGCTGCATGTGGATATCGGCTTGCAACCAGATCATCTCGCCATGCTGAACCTCGGCGCAACATCGGAGAATTACGACAAAGACGAGCAGCGCATTGCTCTGGAGCGGCAGATTGTCAGCCAGGTTTCAGCATTGCCGGGAGTGAAGTCGGTGGGGATTTCGTCCAAGCTGCCGATTGGCGATGGTGACTCCACAACCGGATTCCGCGTAGTGGGGCGTGAGTACCACGGTGAGCATATGGAAGTCGCTATCCGCAAAGTGAGTTCCACCTACTTCCAGACGCTGCAATCGCAATTATTGCGCGGGCGTTACTTTGCGGAGAACGAGGATAAATCGAAACCGGAAGTGGTGATTATCAGCGAGAGCATGGCGAAGCAGTATTTTCGTGGTGAAAATCCCGTTGGTATGGAGATCAGCCTGGGCGACAGCGATCCGCATATCCAGATCGTTGGCGTCGTAAAGGATTTGCAGGAAGGTCAACTGGATGCCGATCCACGCGGCGCCATGTACGTTCCATACAATCAGGGCCCGGACAGCTTCTTTTCTCTCGTCGTTCGCACCTCGCAGAGTGAGGAGACAATTCTTCCCACTCTAACCTCCATCGTCCACGAGATTGACCCGAATATCGCGACCTATGGCGCCTCGACCATGGCCGAGCGCATCCACGATTCGCCATCGGCCTATCTGCATCGTTCTGCGGCGTGGCTGGTTGGTGGCTTCGCCGGGTTGGCGCTGCTTCTGGGCGTTGTCGGGCTGTATGGGGTGATCGCGTACTCGGTGAGCCAGAGGACGCGGGAGATTGGCGTGCGCATGGCGCTGGGGGCGCAGCGCAGCTCTGTCTACCGGCTGATTCTTGGAGAGGCTGGCTGGCTTACCATTGCTGGCATTGTTGCGGGTGTGGTGGTTTCGCTGGGTGCCACGACGTTGATGCGCAAGCTGCTGTTTGGCGTTCACGCATGGGATGTGTCGACGATGGTGATGGTTGCGGTTGTGCTGGGAGCGTGCGCGCTGCTTGCGAGCTACCTGCCAGCGCGGCGCGCTGCTTCGGTGAATCCTGTCGAGGCTCTGCGCGCCGAGTAGCGTTCGGGCTCAGGGCTTTTGCGTCGGCCTGATGAGCACTTCGCTGACGAACGATTGCGGAGACTGCGTCACCAGCAAGGCCACGACGCGGGCTACATCGTCGGGCTGGATCTTCTTGCTGGGGTCTTTTTTGTCGGTGCCGCCTTCGAAGCGCGTGTTGGTGGACCCCGGAGCGATGACCGAGACGCGGATGCCGTGCGGGCGCAGCTCCTCGGCGACGGAGTAGGTCAGGCCATTCAGACCCCACTTTGAGGCGGAATAGGCGGCTCCGTTGGGCAGAGGGCTGTGTCCTGCAAGCGACGAAATGTTGATGATGTGCCCTGATTTCGCGGCAAGCATCAGCGGAGCGAGAGCACGGATCATCAGGTAGGGTGCGCGCAGGTTCGTTGCCATCATCTGGTCCCACTCAGCCGGTGGCATCTGGTGCAGGGGCTTACTGGTGCCTCCGACGGCCGCGTTGTTGACCAGGATGTCGCAGCGGTCGATGCCCTCGGCAAACTTTGCGATGGATGGTTCGCTGAGCAGGTCGAGCTGGGCGGTCTGCGCCGAACCGCCCGCGGCTTCAATCTCGCGCTGGACGCGCTCAAGGCGGCTGAGGTCCCGCGCCACGAGCACAACCGACGCTCCCATGGCGGCCAGGCGCTTGCTGATCGCTTCGCCGATGCCACGTCCTGCTCCTGTCACTACTGCCAGTTGACCTTTGAGTTCCATAGTGCGAATACTCCTACACGAAAGTGTGGCACTCTTCTGAGCGCAGTGGTGTCTTAACTATTCAGCAGGAAGCGTAGCGCGGAGGTCAACGATTTGCTGGCTGGACGCATCTCACTTTTCGCATTGACGGAATTGCAAAAAGCGATTACTTGTCACTGATGGCTGTGGGTTTTTATAATTCAGCAAATCGCATCGGGCTGCCGAATATCTTCCGCAAACAAGGGCTGGCGTGTTTCAATGCGAGTGAGCACCCTCTAAAATCCGCATCGAGCAATTATTTAGGAATTTTCCTAGGAGCGTTGAATGAAGAAAGTCGTCGTTGCTTCCGTGTTGGCCGTTGCCACCGGCACCGCATATTATCTGCCTGCTGCGCTGGCACTGGATGACCAGAGCCAGGGTGCGCAATCCAGCCAGCTCACAATCAAGGATCCGGCTGAGTACAACGCCTACACCAACGCCGTGGGGCAGTCATCTCCGGCGGCCAAGGCCTCGGCGATCGAGCAGTTCCTGCAGCAGTATCCAAACAGCATTGTGAAGGAAGAGATGCTGGAGCAGCTGATGGCGGCCTACGAACAGGCCGGCCAGGCTGACAAGGAACTCGATGCTGCGAACCGTTTGCTGCAGGTAAACCCGAACAGTATTCGCGCTCTCACGATCGTCGTTTACATGGAAAAGAAGCAGACCAACGACCAGGCGAAGCTGGATGACGCAGCTGCCAAGGCAAAGACTGCACTCGCCGCGCCCAAGCCCCCGGCCCTTTCCGAGGCTGACTATCAGAAGCTGAAGGCCGCAACGACGCCGATTTTCTACGACGCGGAAGCCGTCGATGCAGCCGCCAAGAAAGACTACAAAACGGCCATCGAGGCTTACACGAACGAATTGAAGGCGTATTCCGATCCTGCGCAGACGCAGACAGGCCCCGGCCTGCTGGCAACCTACAATCTTGGCAATGCCTATGTTTCGGAAGACCCGAAGGATCTCGTCAACGGCGTCTGGTTCCTGACCCGCGCCGCCCAGTTTGCTCCCGCCGGCTACAAGGACCAGATCGAAAAGGCCGCTGAATACTGGTACAAGAAGTACCACGGCGGCATGGATGGCTTCGATCAGATCAAGGCCCTGACCACGACGAACCTGTTCCCGCCGGATTCCTACAAGCCGGTAGCCGCTCCTCCGCCGCCATCGCCGCAGGATCTGGCGCACCAGGCTGTGACCAGCACGCCTGATCTCAAGACCCTGGCGCTGGCTGACAAGGAATTCATCCTGGCCAACGGTACTCCGGAAGATGCCGGTAAGGTCTGGGATGTGCTGAAGGATGTACAGCGGAGGTTCCCGGAACTGTAGTTTCGGCCACAGCCGACAGTGTTCAAGTGGCTGTCTCCGACGATGCAAAGGCGTCGCAGAAGGCGGACTTCACCATCAACATGAAGACTCCGCTTAAGGAAGTGCCGCAGCCTGGAACCCAGGTCAAGTTCACAGCAACCTTTGACTCCTACACGCAGAATCCACCGATGATCATCATGAAGGACGGCGAACCGCCTGCTCCGGCAAAGAAGACGCCGGCCAAGCGGCCTGTTCACCATCCAAGCGGCAGGTAGAGTCATTCGTAACGCAGAAAGGCAGCCCCATGAGGCTGCCTTTTCTGTCTCCCGAAACGGAGATGGTAGAGTAAAACCCGATGATGAGATTTTCGAGCCTGACCCCTCCGGCAGCCCTTTTCCTGCTGGCGGCTCCATTTCTTTTTGCGCAGAATGCACCTCCACCCAGTCAGCCGTCAGCGGAGGCTACAACGCGGAACCTAGAACAAACGGAAACCGTCTTCTCTCCCGTAGAGAAGTTGCAGTATTTTGTGCTCGAGCACCGGTCACCGGATCAGATTGAGCCAGCGGATGCTGATCTGCTGAAAAAGCGCAAGAACGACATACTGACCGAGGCAGAATTTTACGGATATGACCTGAGCGCAAGCGGGTGGGCCTACGAGCAGTCGGTGTGCGCCCTGATTCCCGACTATGTCATGCTGCGGTACTCGAACAAGGACGCAGCCGGGGCCGATTCGATCTTCACCGTTCTGGTGCCCCGCAATGGCGGACGCATTTTGATAGTGCCCGTGCTCAGCCATGGAACCACACGCTTCAAGCCGGCTCCGATTGATCCGCGAAACTATCAGATTTTCAGCCAGATCGTGCCCGCGGATGTAGCCAAGGCAAACAGCGGCCCGGACGGCAAATGGCTTTCGCTCTCAGTCTGCTATGCGGAGATGACGGGCGCCCGGCCGCAGGTGCCCAACCATCCGAGCCTCGATGTGCATATGATCAAGGCGCCGCCGCCGACCCTGCGGATATCCGTAAGCGGTCAAGAGCATGAGGTCCGATTCGTGGATCCCATTTCGCCGACCGATTACAGGCTGTGGGACATCAACTACAACGGAGCCGGCCGCATCACGAGCGTCACCGATGACCAGCATGGATTCGGCGAGCCTGTGGTCAGAACAATACCCGAGCCCGCTCCCAAACAGGTGCCCAGCCGTAGCTCCGCCAACAAAGAAAATTCCCGCGTCCCAGCAGGCAACGCCGTATCCAAAGCCTGTACAGCCTCAGTGAAGGCGCGGCTGCCATTCAGAATCGGTAGAACGCTGGAGTAGTCATCTGTCCACAAGCCCACGTTACTGCGCGTCGCCGATGGCTGACTGGCGCGCGCTACTTCAGGCTTGGCAAGAAATTGCTCATTGTTCGTCAGCAGAACCCAGTCCGCGATAAAAATTCCGTGGCTTTCGTCACCAGCGGAGTGCACCGTAACGGCATGCATGCCCGCCTGCTGCGCCTGGCGGGCGAGCACCGGTTCAAGATCGAGATACTGGCTTGAAATATGGAAAGCCAGAATGCCATCGGCGCAAGGTGCTTACGATAGAGCGCCAGGGCCTGCTGCGTAAGCAGGTGAACGGTACAGCGTCGCCGGAAAAGGCATCGAGAACAAGCACATCGAAGGGGTCGCACGCTCGCGGCTGATCGAGAAGCGCGCGTCGCCAAGCACAACATCCGTATGCGCCGGAGTTTCGCGGAGATAGGTGAACAGTTCGCGAGCGATGCGCTCTACCAGCGGATCGATCTCATAGAAGCGAAAATCGTCTCCGTCTGACCGTAAGCCGCCAGGGTTCCGGCCCCAGCCCTACAACGCCAACTCGTTTCGTGCGCCCTTCGCAGCAGAAGCGCAGCGCCAGCCCAATGCCTGAATCCGGCGCGTAGTAAGACGTCGGTGCATGCGCAGTCCATTGCCAAAGAGCTGCACGCCATGCTGAATCGTCCCGTGGTAAAGCGTGCGGGTCGTCTCAGCCAGAGGAGGCCAGTGGGTTTCCGTAACACGCAGCGTGCCGTAGAAGCTGCGCAGCTGTACGAGGGCGTCGTGTTGCCAGGCACGCGCCTGTTGGATGCCGATCCAGAACAAAACCAGCACCACGGCGCCCCAGAAAAGCCTCGCCACAACACCGAAATCCCACATCACCGCCAGGGCGCAATGGCTGCAAGTACAAGGCCAATGGCCAATTCGTAATTGGCACGGAAAAGATTCGGCGCAACTACGCCAACAAAAAGCGACCCAAGCGCAGAACCCAGCGCAATCTGTAGATAAAAGCCGGTGGGATCCGGCGACTGTGGGCAGCCGGTAAAGTTCGCCGTGAAAAAAGAAACACAGCACGAAGAGACATCCGCAATAAAGCGGCACGGAGAGTTGGACCTGCAATCCCTGATGACATCGCGCGAGATAGCCGAGAATGCCGAGCGTGCAGGCGGCAAGCCGCACCATCAGCCATCGCGGGTATGCCTGGGGCGAATGAAACGCGATGATGAAGCTGAGAAGATAAGCTGAGAGGGG
>CAWHWJ010000014.1:0-803456 GCA_963833015.1 uncultured Acidobacteriaceae bacterium
TTCTGGCTGCAAAACGACGCCCATCTGTGCAGGCACTGCCCCGGACAGAGTCGAAGGGAATTTGAAGAAGTCTGATACAAAGGATCTTCGGGTGTCTCGGGTTTCGATCGATGGATGGCAGCGGATTCCATCGACGAGTGGCGCGTTTTCCTAAACGGTGTTCCCAATCGAGGATGCTCACTATGAAATTCTCCTCAGTCCTATTCCGCCTGCTCGTGGGTGTAGGTGGTGTACTCACGATCAGTTGCTTTCAGTCCGCAACAGCTCAAACTGCCGTGTCGCCGCAGAGCATGAAAGTACTAGGCGAGGTCGACCGCCGCTTCGTCTCCTACAATGTGGAAGCCGTTGAGGTAACCGGCGGGCGCTTTTGGGCACCTTACAAATCTGGGGCGCAAAAAGCTGCTGCCGCCGGCTCCAACACGCATTCCGGCAATCAGCCTGCCGGTCTGGATAGCAGCCTCTTCAAGTACCGCCCGCCCATCGACCTCTCGAACCCGAAGCTCCGTAAGCTTGCTGCTGCGCTCGGTCCCGCCTACATTCGCGTGAGCGGCACCTGGCGCAACACCACCTATTTCCAGAACAACGACGATCCGCCGCTCAAAACTGCGCCTGAAGGCTTCAATGGCGTCCTCACGCGCGCGGAGTGGAAGGGTGTGGTCGACTTTGCGAAGGCCGTCAACGCCGAAATTGTTGCCTCTGTCGCCACAAGCGCCGGAACGCGCGATGCGAATGGCGTCTGGACCGCTGTGCAAGCCAAGCCATGGCTCGACTACACGCAACAGATCGGCGGTCATATAGCGGCAATTGAGTTCATGAACGAACCCACACTGCTCAGCTTCGGCGGTGTGCCGAAAGGCTACGACGCCGCCAGTTTTGGTAGAGACGCAAAGATCTTCGGAGTTTTTCTGCGCCGCGAGTCTCCAACAACAATCTACCTGGGACCGGGTAGCGCGGCCGAAGGGCTTCCGCTCCCGTCAATGCAGGGCGGACGGCGGTTCGAGATTGTTTCTACCGATGACTTGATGAAGGCCACGGGCCCGATATTTGATGCCTTCTCTTATCACTTCTATTCCATGCCGTCGCACCGCTGCCTGGGAGAGAGCGGCGCTGACCCCAAACAGGTGCTCACCTCTGAGTGGTTGGACCGCGACCTGACCGTCTACAACTTCTACGCGAAGGAGCGTGATACATACCTTCCAGGCAAGAATCTGTGGCTCACCGAGACCGGCGAGGGATCGTGCGGAGGGGATACCTGGGCTGCCCAATTCGCCGACAGTTTCCGGCTGCTGGACCAGTTCGGTAGCCTCGCGCAAAAGAGCGTGAAGAGCATCATGTATAACACGCTGGCAAGTAGCGACTATGGCATGCTCGACGAGGAAACCCTGGAACCGCGCCCGAATTACTGGGCTGCTCTTCTGTGGAAGCGTACCATGGGAACTCGATCTTTGGACCCTGGGCTTGTGCCGGCAAAGAATGTTCGCGTCTACGCGCAGTGCATGAAAGATTCAAGCGGCGGCGTGACTCTCATGGTTCTGAACATGGACAAGACTTCCGAGACATTGCTCAAGCTGCCAGTCGCCGGAGAACGCTACACTCTCTCGGCGCCGGATCTCTTCGGCCAGTCCGTGTTGCTCAATGGCAGAGAATTGAAGGCAGAGCCCGATGGAACCGTCCCGACCACCGAAGGAGAAGCGTCAAAGCCGGGAGCAATAAGCTTTCCGCCATTGTCCATTACGTTCGTGGAGATGCCTTTAGCGGGTAATGGACAGTGCGTGCGATAAATGACAGTTGCATCGGGCAAAAATGCTGTCGAACTCGTACATGGAGGTCGATTCGGACGAATGGAAGAGGCACTCGACCTGCCATCGCAATCAGGCCCTCAAACAGCATAAGCAGTTCAAATATTGCTCGGCGTAACGCAATATCACCCAAGACGAATGCACTTGGCTCGGGGTTCGTCTGAAGGTTACCCGATTTGCAGAGCACAAGCCGTATTTGATCTTGAAGCCCTGATTCCACTCAAAGTTGTCCATCAATGACCGATCGAAGTACCCGAGTGCCGGAATCCCGTTAACGATTGCTTCGTGTAAGCTCGCCAAAGCTATTGACGTAGCCGAGGATGCTGCTATCGCACTATGATCGACGCCGTGGTTGAAGGAGTATCGACAGTTATGGCCTGCACGAAGTTGGGGATCGTTCTATTTCTAAGCGCCGCGGTGATTTGCGAAGCGCAAACGGCTCCCCTGCCGCAGATCCGCCAGAATGGCGCGGTTAAACAGTTCCTCGTCGACGGCAAGCCGTTCATCATGCTCGCTGGCGAATTGCATAACTCGAGCTCTTCGAGCATCGAGTACATGCGACCCGTTTGGGACAAGCTTTCCGCTCTTCACCTCAACACGGTGATCGGCACCGCTAGCTGGGAATTAGTTGAGCCAAAGGAGGGCAAGTTTGATTTTTCTCTCGTTGACGACCAAATCAATCAGGCACGACAGCGCAATATGCGTCTCGTGCTGATCTGGTTCGCAACTTGGAAAAACGCGGGTTCGAGCTATACTCCGGACTGGGTCAGGGCAGACTCAAAGCGCTTTCCGCCCATGGTCCTCAAGGTGCGGCCCGATGGCGGAATCGGTTCTTTTCTGGCGAAGTACATGGAACAACAGGGTACGGGCCCGCTGAGTCCGTTTGGCAGGGATACTGTGAAGGCTGACGCCAGAGCCTTCGCTGCATTGATGAGTCATATCAAGGATGTCGATCCTCAGCATACGGTGATCATGATGCAGGTGGAGAACGAGATCGGCAGCCTGGGTGACAGCCGGGACCGTTCTCCTATGGCGGAATCGGCATGGGCTGGGCCGGTCCCAGCCGACTTGATGAACTACCTAACAGAGCACAAAGACAGCCTATTGCCCGAAATTCAAGAGGTCTGGGGGAAGAACGGTTACAAAACAAAGGGTAGCTGGGAGCAAGTCTTCGGCGAGAATCCGTGGGCAGATGAGGTCTTCATGGCCTACTACATGGGGCGGTACGTCAACGCGGCGGCGAAAGAGGGGAAGGCACAGTTGAATATACCCATGTATGTGAATGCGTGGCTCGGTCCGCAGCCGAAGGCGGAGCTTCCGGGTCAATGGCCGAGCGGTGGGCCGGTCGCGCGGGTGATGGACATCTACCGGGCGGCCGCTCCCTCGATCGATTTGTTCGCACCCGATATCTACGTACCGGATTTCAAGGGGACATGTGCGCTTTATGCCAGATCCGGGAATCCATTGTTCATCCCCGAAGCCAGGGACCAGGTGGGAAATCTCTTTTGGGCTCTCGGCCATCACTCTGCTCTGGGCTGGTCGCCGTTCGGTGTTGAAGATCTGAGCCCAGATGGACAGGTCGCGCAGGCATACAAGCTACTTTCCCCGATGCTTCCCCAATTGGCTGAGTGGCAGGCAGCAGGTAAGGTGAATGCCATTCTGGTGATCGACGGCGAGAAGTCCGAACCTGTTTCCCTGGGCGGTTACAAGGTTACGCTTTCAGCAGGTATGGGATTTGGCACACCCGCTCCCAAGCCAGATTCCGATGCCACGTTGGGAGCCGTTGTTACTTCAGCATCCCGTGCAATGCCGAGTGACACGCGCCCCTTCGCCATCGTTGTCAACACCGCGCCCAATGAATTCCTGTTCATCGGGGCGAATGGAGATCCCGTCTTCACGATTGATTCAGGCCCAGGAAAGGTCGTTATCGCCTCGAGGGATGAAGGACGCTATGAGAACGGAAAGTGGATTGCTGGGCGCAGAATCAACGGCGACGAACTGTTTCAACCAGGCCTGCCCAAAACTAAAGTAGGTATGTTGAAAGTAAAGTTGGTGCGTATCCAGTGAGGCCGAAGGATTCAATCGAAACCTCGACTAGTTGAACCAAGTTGTCCGCATCGTTCCCAAATTTCATTTGAACGTGACAAGACAGGGTGAAGGCGCGGCACCTCAAGCAACGCCACTCTTATCTGACCTTGACGACGACCTTACCTTTTGCGCGTCCTGACTCAACGTAAGCCAAAGCGTCGCTGCTCGACTCTAATGGGAAGACCCGATCTAGAACAGGGCGTATGACCCCGGCATCAATAAGAGACGTGATCTCATTCAATTGTTCGCCGCTTCAACGAAATAAGGGAAGGCGCTACCGTCTATCTTCGCGTAGCAAATCCTGGCGCCCTGCTCTATTTCGGCGACGCACACGCAGCGCAGGGCGACGGCGAGCTTAATGGTAATGCCCTCGAAACATCGATGGACGTAGAACTGACAGTTGACGTCATCCCCAACAAGCGTATTGGAGATCCTCGCGTGGAAACGGCTACCGACATCATCACCATGGGGCTTGACGGTTCTCTCGATGACGATTTCAAAGAAGTTACAGGCGATATGGCTTGATGGCTCGAAGAAGACTACAAGCTCACGCCTTCAGAGATTGCGCAGGTGCTTGGAACTGCTGCTGAATACTATGTCAGTGAAGTTGCTGACAGGAATGCCGGTGTGGTGTTGAAGATCAGCAAAGCCCGGCTCGCCACACTTGTGAAATAAGAAACAGTGACCGCGGCGAAATGCGACAACGACATCAGATTCTGGATTTATGGTAAATCGCCTATGAAAATGTGGGGATTTTTGTGGGTAGGCTCTTTCAAAATAGCGGCAAATTGTGGGTAGTCCCCACATTTTTGTCGTGACAGCGATCATCCATAAGAGGCTGAAAATAAGCAAAATCGAGCAATGCCGAGCAATGATGAAATGGACGAAATTCTAGCTGTTAACCGAAGGGTTGTAGGTTGGCTAAATTTCTTCTTCAGCAGTACCTTGCCGTTATTGCCAAGAGCCACCAGGCGAAAGGTCGTCTTCCCAAGATATGAGCGCCGGAGTAAAAATGGATCACATCGCGCCGCGCTAGTGGCGTGACGTGGCGGAGTAAAAGTAGACCACCGCCGCATTCTAGTTCCAGGGACATCAGAAGCCCCCAAGGGGTGACACACGCTGGATCGGGCCTAGAAAACTTTCTTTGTGAAGGAGAACGCACCATGCCTGAACCTATGAGGGAAGCTGTGGGTCTGTCGTGGATTGGTGGGTGGCGCGGAGGTGATCGCAGCGTGCCGCTAAAACACAAGCTGATGATTGGCGTGATCGGGGCAATGCTCGGCGCTTTGCTACAAGGTTGCACAGCGGGCAAACAGCCTTCCCGGGAGGAAACCAGCTTGGCCAATGCGGCGAAAGACGTCACCATTCCATTGGAGGCAGGGAAGATGAAGAACCCGCTGCCTGAGACGGATGAGGTCGTGAGCCATGGCCAGGAAGTGTTTCTTGGGTCTTGCGCTCAATGCCACGGTCCGGAGGCGCGCGGAGATGCGAACCTCGGGCGCAACATGGCGCCGCCTGCCATGGACCTGACCTCAGCCCACGTGCAGCACTGGAGCGACGCGGAACTGTTCTGGATCATACAGAACGGAGTTCGTCTCACAGGCATGCCTTCCTGGAAGTCGAGCATCTCCGATAAGGACACCTGGAAGGTTACACGTTACATCCACGCCCTCCCGCGCCTCGCCGCTGCCTCCGCCTCCACAGCAGGCCCCTCACAGGCACAAACCGCTACTTCCACGCAGGACAAGTACACTCTCAAAGTACCGAATGGCCTCGCGTTCTCCGAGTTCAGAGGATACGAAGGCTGGCCGGTGATCGCCATCAGTCATAACGGAGGTGCGGTCGCTGCGATCCTCGGGAATCCTGTGATGATCGACGCTTATAAGGCGGGCATTCCCGGTAACGGCAAGCCCTTTCCGGATGGCGCCAAGATGGCGAAGGTCCATTGGATCGCGAAAGTGGATGTCGGTGAACCCGGTGCGCCGACGGTGCCAGGCCCCCAGCATGACGTTGATTTCATGGTGAAGGACAGCAAGAGGTTCGCGGACAGCGGCGGATGGGGTTACGGCGTCTTCGAGTATGACGCCGCGTCCGGTAAGTTCAGGCTCGGCAACTTAACCGACAAGCCGCCGCAGGGGAACGACGCCAAGTGCGGGTTCACGTGCCACACGAAAGTGAAGACAAGAGATTACGTTTTCACGGATTACGGGCACAGGTGAAGCCGTATGAGCAGACTATTCTTGTTGTTCTCGTGCACAAGCTAAAACCGTTGACTCAACGATCTTCGACGCGGGTTCTTCCTCGGAAGTCTGGGTTTCGGTAACTTCAGGGATTGCGGCCTACCGGCAGGACAGCCGATTCGTTCTCTGGAACGTAATCGGAGAGTGGTGGCGTCGGATTCGTGGCAGGAAGTGAGACGAGCAAAAAGACGTTTATATCGGCGCTATCGACGACCACGTCTGTTACCATCCTCAATACTCGACGAGGTTCCGCACATCGGAGCCGATGCCCGACTCGCAATTGAAAGGCCTCGAGTCAATGGTGCGAGCGTCTCCAGCCGAACGACTCTCAGCATGCCTTTCCCATCTGTGTGCACGAGAAGGCGGTTATCCCACTTCCAGTATTAGTCGACAATTGACAAGGAAGACTTATCAAATGGGCGAATATGCCTGATATCTTCGCCCGGATTTTTGGATTCGCTATATCACGATGACTTTGTGAGACCCTTCACTCATCACCTATTCCAGATCTTGACGTCACGATCAAGCAATCACCAACTCGTCTTGGACTTCGGCTACGCCAGGTGCCGACCACGCAGCACGTTCCGCCTCCGTGCGTTCTCCCCAGGAATGCACTTTACCCCGTAAAGTCACTTTGTGGCCACTGACATCGACTTGGATCTTTTTGGCATCTGATTCAGCGGCGCGGCGAATAGCATTCTCAATTCTTGTTTTTACTTCTGACGGCATAGCGGTCGGCGTGAACTTGATGTGGTTGGTGATACCCTTTACGCCCGCCAGGTTTCGAATCGCATTTTCAATCGCGGTCTGCTGATACTTGTAATCGACGGTTCCTGTTAGAATCACCCACCCTTGCTCTACATGGACCTTGATGCGGTCTTCAGGTACGGCGATGTCCCATTCAAGAGCATTCACTACCGCGCGAGCAATATCCTCATCCGTGCGATGGTACATGGACGGCAATTCCACTGTAATCTCATCGACGACGGCTTTCACTCCCCAGATTCGTTCGGCCGTGCGCACTGCTGACCATTTCTCGGCATAGCTCTTCACTTTTCCCGAAAGCGTGACTACGCCGTCCTTCGCTGTGACTCCTATGTCTGCTGGATCAACCGCGGGTTCAAACTGCAGTTCGTCGGAGACATCTTTTTGAAGCTCAAGATTGGTTTTCATCTCAATTCTCTCCTTAGGGTGTACATCGCAATGGCGAGCAGAAATGTGAGATCGCACACTGGAACTCGCAATTCAAGAGCGACTGTGCACAGTCTCGTCTAGCTTGATGCATCTCGGCTGTGACAGACATCACACCGCCTCGATTCCTCTATCAAGTTTTCGTGAGAGGCTAGAACTCCGGTATGAAAAAGCGCGAATAGTGTGATACAAGTCACAGCTCGCTATCAGTTGTCCACCTATCGTCGCTGAGTATGGAGCAAACTGAAATGAGCTCGATAAGGATGTGGGTGGTTTCCGAAGAGGAAGTACTATCTGCCATTCGCTATTTGGATCCTGATCTTCCTGATGGATCGAAGATCGACGGATATAGAGCAGTATTACGGTTTAGACGCAGGCTAAGAATCGGCTTCGCGATCGCGTCCATTGTTGTTGTCTTGTGTGCCGTCTTTGCAAGATATTTATCCGATCTCGTCCACTTCCTGACCTGATCCCGAGGAAAGTCTATGTCATCGCTCCACAATTCGGGTCCTTTCTATTCCGGGCTTCTGACCGATTTATATGAACTTACGATGGCGGCTGGATATGTGCAAAATCACTTTACAGCCCGGGCCACTTTCGAGCTGTTCGTTCGTCATCTTCCGGAGCGTCGCAATTACCTTGTTGCAGCGGGGCTAGAAAAGGCGCTCGATTTCCTCGAGAATGTTCGTTTTCCTGATGAGGAAATATCGTACTTGCGGGAAATGCCATTATTTGGTCATGTCAGCCCCGCGGTATTCGAATATCTAAAGAGCTTCCATTTCACCGGCGATGTTTGGGCACTGCCCGAAGGCACGGTCTTTTTTCCCGGCGAGCCCGTTCTTCGCGTGACCGCTCCTATAGCCGAAGCGCAGCTGGTGGAAACGAGCCTGCTTTCCGCCATCCACCTTCAGACCCTCGTCGCCAGTAAAGCTGCACGCGTTACAACGGCAGCAGCTGGGCGGCCTGTAATCGAATTCGGCTCCCGCCGCGCTCATGGCATCGGAGCTGGGGTTCTCGCCGCCCGCGCTGCTTTCATTGGAGGATGTGCCGGAACTTCCAATGCCTTTGCCGGCTTTCGTTTCGGTATTCCAGTCCTTGGGACGCAGGCACACTCCTGGATCATGGCACATGAGGACGAATCGGTAGCATTCAGCCATTTCCTCGATGTCTTTCCTGAACAATCCACGCTTCTGGTGGATACCTACGATGTGCATGCCGCTATCGAAAAGATTATTGCACTGGGTCGCAAGCCGTATGGAATCCGTTTGGACAGTGGAGACGTTTACGCCGACAGCCTTTGGGTTCGTAGGCGGTTCGACGAAGCGGGCTGGAGAGATGTTCAGATTTTTGCCTCGGGAGACCTCACGGAGGATCGGATTGCGGTGTTACTTGCAAATGGGGCACCGATAGATTCCTTTGGTGTCGGCACAGCACTCTCCACTTCATCGGATTCGCCGTCTGTAGGCGTGATTTACAAGCTAGTTGAAGTTCAAGTGAAGGATCAGGTACGCGGTACGGCAAAGTTCAGTGCTGAGAAGAAAACCTATCCTGGCCGCAAGCAAGTATTTCGATTTAAGGGCGGCGATGGGTTCTTGTCTCATGATGTCATAGCGTTAGAAGATGAATCATTCCCCGACGCTGAGCCTCTGCTCATCCAGGTCATGTGCGAGGGCCGACGTCTCGACTCCGCGGCGCAGTGTCCGTCAGTCACTGCAAAAACAGCTCGGGCCCGATTTCTTGAAAATCGCAAGAGTCTTCCTCCTCGTCTTCTGGCCCTGGGATCACTGTCCCAGCCTTTCCCGGTCCGCTACAGTGTCCGCCTGGAAGAAATGTGCGAGCAACTGCAGCATCGTTTCGTCGAAACAGTGTGAACAGCACACTTGGGGAAAGGATGGTTCATTCATGCGCACAAAGCAATTTCCTTGCGGTCAACGAATGCTGTATCCATTAGCATGAAGCCTCAATAACGCAATAAAGCTGCGGCGCCATCGAATCCTGGCGCAGCGCCTTCTTCAACAAACAGGATCTCCGCGTCTGTGAGAAGAGCTTGGCGAAGCAAGCCTTCTTCTGCAGTCATGCAACAGATATCGGCACTGTCACAGAAAATGCACTTTTGACTAGCCATTGGCGCCATGCGCCCGCACGATTTGCACTCAGAAATGTTTTGCTCACGCAGTTGGCCCAATACAAGCTTTTGTACCCTACCCTCCATGAGAGTCAGCATGACATCGTTAACTCCGTATGTACTACGTGAAGACGACTCATTGATTTCGCGCAGAACATCCATGACGCGCATTCTTTGGTTTTCTTCGAACAGGGGTGTTGCAAGCCTCAATACTTCTGGTGGGTCTATGGCAAAGTTGGGAAGGTGAAACCGCCCAATCGGGATGTTCTTCCGGAGATCCGCAAACTGCGATTCGATCTCTCCCCATAGATCTTCACGGCATCCAATGACGAGTCTATCGATGTAATGCTCCGTTGTGAGCCCGTGCAGCTGATGGAATAGTTCTTTGAAGTACGCTTTCTCATGCTCTCGTTGGTTACCATCAATATGACTCGACCAGCCCACCCTCGAGTCTTGTGCCCGCAAACTGAGGTCTTCGACTTCCAGCCGATCGAGTATTTCCTCAATCTCCGTGCCGTGAACGATAAAAGCCCGCGCTTTACCGCTTTCGAGGAGAACAACACCATAGGGAGAAATCGATTGCATCGCGAAGATCAGAGGGGCCAAAGAAAAGCGGCGGCCGAATTGTAAAAAATACTCTGGACGTGCGAAAGGAAGAGCAAACTCCTTCCAGATGTTCTCTCCTCCACAAGCAAGGACTATGCGGAGTCGGCTAGCGCTGATTCGGATGTCCTCCGCGACTGTAAGAATCCTTTTCACGTCCTTCATCAACGAAGCGGATATCGGTTCAGGAGCGTTACCGATCGCCTCCTGAACGAGATCCTTGACAGAGATCTTCTCTTCTCGATGAGCGTTGTCTGCAACCTCAGCACGGCAGAAATAAAAGGAGACGGCATCCGCATTCGGGCTACAAAACCTAGCCAGGGCCAAAATGCCTTCTTTTGAAACTGTTGTTCCGGCTCCCGAGTGATTGACGACATCCGTAGCAGTTTTCATAAAAGCTCCTCAAACCTGATTTTTCATAGTCTAAGAAGGCCTTCACTCGAGCACTGTGATGCCAATCACCTAAAGCGAAATCACGGAAAGAACAACTACATTGCCCGTACTGAAACGGTTGCTTTAAGCGCAGCCAGAGCAGGAACAGATATGCGGGCTTCCATAAGGTTGCTTTATCTAGCGTATCCAGTGGATCTCTGCAGGATTCCTCCCATGCGGCTCAGGCCAGGATTTTGGATGGCCAACAATGATCGGAGCAACAATCCGGTAATTCTCTGGCAATCCAAGTTCAAGCTTAGTTGACGGTAGATCAAACCAAGGACGCGAAAGCCCGATCCAGCAAGTGCCCAGTCCCGCGTCACGAGCGGCCAACATCAGATTCTCAGCCGCCAGGCAGCAGTCTTCGCTTGCCTGGCGATCAGAAGACTTGGCCAGAACAAGGACAAGCGCCGGCGCATGATGCAACAACGCTAATTCCGGATCTTCCAACATTTGATGAATCGGAATATCCGCTGATGTCTCGCCGGTATTTTCCAGCAACCAAGCTCTCGCTCGGCTTGAGAAATCGTCGATGCGTTTTGGATCAACCGACGCCGCAAATGCCCAAGGCTGCCGATTCATCGCGCTTGGCGCCAGAATGGCAGCATCGATGAGAGATTGGATATCAGACTGTTCAATCGGGCTGTCTTTATAGGCCCGAACGGCACGCCTCTTGCCTATCAGTTCTGCGAATTCCATAGCCGCTCCCTCGATTCCAAGCTGGGAAGATTGCGATTAGGAGTTTTCGATGGCGCTCATGGAGGGCCTCCAATCCAACGCAGAGCCCGGGGAACGCATACTCAAGAACGAGCCTGCAAACGAGAATCACTGTACAGAGCGATGACCTGTCGGTCTGTGACGGAAAACACAAATGTCGGCGACAGCAAGGAATATCAAGAGAGGCCTAATCTGTCATGGGCCCATATAGAGAACATGTACATACACTCCCGTTCGCAGGTTATAGAGCAGATACCAGCCGGGATGGTCCGGATCAAGGTACACCACGAAATCATCGCCGCAATCCCAACACCAGTCGTTACACCAAGGCCAGTCCCAGGGAGCGATCTGAAAATAGAACCCCCCGGGTAGCCAGAAGAAGCGGTGGATCCGATCAATGCGAACAATTTTGTATTGCCATGTAGGGCCAAAGTGATTGAACCGCCCATGATCAAACGGATGCTCAAGGTGATAACGCGGATCATTCGGCAAGTCATGGCCATACCAATGGCCATCTCTAAATGCGGCGTCCGGTCGACGGTACCATCAGAGTGGTGCTCAACCTGAGGCGCAGTATAGGGTGCACTCCGTGGCCGAGGAGAAGGAGGAGCAGCCGACCGCGGGACCGGGACGCGGCTGTGCGCCTGGATGCTGTCCAAGTGCCGGCGGGAGGATCGACAGCGTTGCGCTGAGTACTAGGATGAGATAAGTCTTCATTGTCCCCCTTGGCCACGGCGTATGGCATTCATAGGACAGTCTGCGCGGAGTGGATTCATGCGGGATGTGACCGAAATCACCCGTACACTGCCGCCTTTCCATTCCATTTGTCATCTGGTCCCATAAAGGAAGCTGGATTCTAGGAAACGAATGCCCAATTAACACGACCACATAATCTTCTAAGGATTATGCTTTTGACCGCCGCGCCTTCGACGCAGAAGAAATCAATGCTCAGGTCCGCGCAGCAGATGACTTCGGATCGGACGGCTGGATGTTGTGGAACCCTCGCAATACTTACATCGACATCAACCTGTATCGTTGATGGGATTCACTCGTTTTGAGGGAGTTAAATCACGGTAGACTCTGGCTTCTCTTTCTTCTTTTTGCTGCTTCGTTTTCCGTCTCTGAATTCTAGCCAGAAGATTGCAGCCAGCGCGCCTATAAGCACGAATGCGAGGACACTCTCTATACCTTGCACCATCGTATCCTCCTTCAAGGCCGGTAGTTATCTTTAGAATCGCTCTCTCGTCTTTCGGCAGCGGTGATGACGGTCACATCAGCACCATAATGATTGCCTCGAAGCTGATGAGGGTGAGTTATCGTGAACAAGGAAAACCAATTCTTCAATCTCTATAATCATGACTTCATTCGAGTCGCCGCCGCGATTCCAAGAGTCCAGGTAGCTGATCCCGCCTTCAACACCGCCGAGATGACTGCGCTCATGCAGCAGGCCGAGCATGCACATGCCGCTCTTCTTCTTTTTCCGGAGCTGAGTATATCGGCCTACTCATGTGACGATTTGTTTCATCAGCGCGCTCTGCTCGATGCCAGCCTGAATAGCTTGAAGCAGATCATTGATGTTTCTCGCACCTGTTCGTCGATTGCGGTCGTAGGTGCTCCTCTCGAAATCGATCATCTGCTCTACAACTGCGCCGTTGTGATCAGCCAGGGGCACATTCATGGTGTTATCCCCAAGACCTACCTTCCCAACTACCGCGAGTTTTATGAACAGCGCTATTTTGCTCCGGCTGATGCGGCAGTTCGAGACGAGATCGAACTTCTCGAACAGCAGGACATTCCCTTCGGCAATCGCCTGATTTTTCGGATTGAGCGGCAACCTCTCTTCACTTTCCACGTCGAAATTTGTGAGGATCTGTGGGTGCCGCTGCCCCCATCGACTGATGCGGCCTTGGCAGGTGCTGCTGTTTTATGCAATCTCTCGGGCTCTAACGTAACGATCGGCAAAGCAGATTACAGGCGTCAGCTCGTGGCTTCCCAATCCGCGCGGTGCTTAGGTGCATATGTCTATGCATCTGCTGGAACTGGCGAATCAACAACGGATCTCGCCTGGGACGGGCATGCGATGATCTACGAAAATGGCAATCTGCTCGCCGAGTCCCGCCGCTTTTGCTATGAATCACAACTCATATACTCTGAAATTGATCTGGAACGTCTTTCTCAGGAGAGGATGAGGCAAACAAGTTTTGCCCAAACAGCGATCCGCGAGCATGCAAGGCTCACCGGTTTCAGAACGATCCATTTTTCTCTAAATTGGCCACGCCAGGAGTATCTTCTACCGAAAAGGATCTATGAGCGTTTTCCCTATGTGCCCTCTGAAGCAGGCCATCGCGGCGAGCGCTGTAGCGAGGTGTATCAGATTCAGGTCCAAGGCCTGGTCAAACGTCTGCAGTCCACGAGTCCACGGGCATTCGTCGTCCGGTCATTGGCATCTCAGGTGGACTGGATTCGACGCACGCTTTACTGATTTGCTCCAGAGCCATGGATATCCTTGGATATCCACGCTCCAATATCCTCGGCTGTACCATGCCTGGATTTGCAACAAGCAAGCGCACACTTGAACAAGCACATCGCCTGATGAACGCAATTGGATGCGAAGCCAGAGAAATTGACATCCGCCCCAGTTGCGCTCAGATGTTTCAGGACATAGGCCACCCTTATGCGAAAGGGGAGAATGTTTTTGATGTAACGTTTGAAAATGTGCAAGCCGGTGAACGAACAAGCCACCTTTTCCGCTTGGCTAATCTGCACAATGGCCTTGTCGTCGGAACGAGTGATCTGAGTGAGTTGGCCCTAGGCTGGTGTACGTACGGCGTTGGCGATCAGATGTCTCATTACGGTGTGAATGTAAGCGTGCCGAAGACGCTGGTTGCGCATCTTATCCACTGGGTTGCCGCGAACGGAACTTTCGGGAAGGATGCAAGTGCGGTGCTTCATTCGGTTCTTGATACCGCCATCAGTCCGGAACTCATTCCTGGACAAGAGACGGAATCAGCCATCGGTCCATTCGAGCTTCATGATTTCTATCTCTATTACACTTTGCGATTTGGCTACAGCCCTGCGAAAGTAGCTTTTCTCTGTTATTGCGCCTGGCACGATGCGGCTTGTGGGCAGTGGCCCGACACTCCTATCGAAAAACGACGGCACTATGAAATCGGGCAAATCAAGTCGTATCTACGAATTTTCCTGACACGCTTTTTCAAACAAAGCCAATTCAAACGCAGCTGCATTCCTAACGGCCCAAAAGTTGGATCGGGAGGCTCCCTGTCGCCACGTGGGGACTATCGTGCGCCCAGCGATAGCGAAGCCACCGTATGGCTGGAGCAAGTCGAGTGGGTTCCCGACAAAAACGCTATGTAAGAATCTGAGAGGTCCTCCTCCTAACGCACCCCCTTGCTATAGAGTCTGTCTATTGCTTGAGGCTATTTGGGCTTCTTGTGAGACTTGATTGAGTGCTTGCTGTAGCTGTCTCCGCGCATTTTCGAGCGAAGCGATGTCAGTGATCTCCGGATAGCGAACCGGCTCACCGCAAATCACTGAGAGGCGGCTGTATGGCAAGGGGTTCCGTGCCGCATCCCATTTATGACTCTCGAGGATTGCGGGACGGCAATTTGCGCCGACCGGAATTAATGGAGCGTGGACGGAGGACGCCAATACAACTGCGCCTATTTTCGCTGTTGAAACTGGACCGCCGCCGTCTGCAGTAATCACCACCGATGCGCCTTGGCAAAGCTCCTCTGCAAGGGCCGCAAGTGCACTCCATCCGCCATGTTCGGCATCCCCTCTGACGACCTTGAACCCGAGCCAACTGCAAAGCAGCGATAGGTAGTCTCCACGGGGATCGGTGGAAACTAAAATCTGCGAGGGCATGCTGGGCCTTTTTGCAACAAAAGCGCATACAAGAGAGGGGGCATTGCCATGCCACATGGCGAGCACCGACCCTGGGGGGATTTGTGGCCAGCGATAAGCGCCACAATTGACAAGAGTATCGGTCGATGCGATCCAGTGCACGTAACAAAAAAGCGCAGAAGCCACGGCTCGCCCAATAAGCCAATGCATGGGAGGTAGGTATTGTCTAAGAAAATTAAGAATCCAATCGAGTGTCCTGGTAAATCTGCTCCTGCCGATGAGATGGTCATGAGGCGGTGACGAATAGCCCTCATGGAGGGCAGCAAGTCTGGACAATTCCCCCAAAATCTCAGACGATTGGCTTCCGATCGAGCGATAGAATGGAGAGTGATGAGTGGGTTGCATTATCTTAGCTCCCACCGAATTGGGTTGGCGCTCAGCGGTGGCTCAGTACGGGGACTTGCGCATATTGGTGTCGTCAAAGCCCTTTCTGATCGCGGCATCCGGCCGGATGTCGTAACAGGGACAAGCGCTGGCAGCCTGGTTGGCGCTGCATTTGCCGCAGGAATGACCTGGCGCGAAATTGAAGGGCTGGCTCGCAGCATTTTCTGGCCGAAGCTTTTACACGGTAAAGTACTCGAACGATTCTGTACCGAATATCTTCCCAAAACGTTTGCTGATCTTAAGATTCCCTTCGTTGCCATTGCAACGGAATTACCGGGAAAAAGCGCAGTGGCGATACTGGAGGGTGATCTTGCGTCTGCTATTAGCGCCAGTTGTGCTTTGCGGGGCATCCGCAGACCCGTGAACCGGGCGGGAAAGCGGCTGAAGGATGGCGGGATCGCGTGCGTTTTGCCATCTGCGGCTTGCAGGTCATTGGGAGCGGAATTCATTATTGGTGCTGATGTCTGGGAGCTCAGCTACCTGCTTCGTGGGATTGGAATAAGTCCTGATCATCCGTTGGCCAATCGTGCCTATCCATCGCATTACCAGGTTGCTCTCCAGAACAGCGATCTCCTGATTCAGCCACATATTCCCTGGACTGGCTATCTCTACGGTTCTCAAGCACTGGAGCGCATGATTTTAGCTGGAGAGCGTGCTACAACGACAGCTCTGGAACAGCTTTGAAGTGCAGTCTCTAATAGAGCCTTATACGCCTGAAGGAAAGGTTTCGGCTGGTTCTCCATCTTTGAGTTCAGCGACTGGCTCCAGCGGCTCAACTGCGCGTGTCTGATCGAAGTGAATGATTGCGTCGAATTGATCTGAGAGTCGCGCCTCAAAATAGTGGCTACTCAGTTCGGATTCGGGCAAATAAATCACGCCGATCGCCCGCTCGAGCATCGATTCGCTCAGTCCACGCGAAACGTGCGTGCCGGATTCAAGAGGCAATACGAAGGCGCGAATACCGGTTCGATGGAACAACCCTTCGAAACTATCAGGCCTTGCTGGACGCACTTGCTTGCGCTCCGCTGGGCCATCCCAATTCGATGCCGCCGTCACCGTTCCCGTATAAGTGCTGAAACCGATTAAGGAGCAGTCGTCACGGTACTTTTGACGGATGAGTTGCCCAATGTTCCATTCGCCCGCATGATGCATTTGGGTGGCGCGAGCATCGCCGATGTGAGAGTTGTGTGCCCACACAACAAGTTTCGCGGCGGGGTTGCGAAGCTCGAGATGCTGCACGAGCGCATCGAACGTCTCAGCCATATGTGCATCGCGAAGATTCCAGGAAGAAACACGCCCTCGAAACATCGTCCGGTAATATTGTTCTGCATTCATGACCAGCCGGGCATTCTGCTCTGCCGAAAAGAAGTCTTCGATAGCGCCCCATCCATCCCGTCTTGCATATTCAGCAGCGCGTTTTCTTAGATCGATCAATTGAGCAATTACCTCGGATTCGCAGGTATGACTCAAGCCAAATCCTGCAGCATAGCCGTAAGCTTGTGGATCTTCTCCGAAATGCTCAAAGCACGCATAGCGATAGCGAGCACGGCTCGCTCCCTCCGGGTCCACCTTGTTAAGATAAGCAAGCACCGCCTCCATCGAAGCGTGCAGGCTATAGAGATCCAAACCATAAAAGCCAACTTTGGCATGTGAATCGGCGGCGAGAGAATCATTGTGCGTGCGAAGCCAGCCGACGAAGTCAAGAATGTCGGCGTTGCGCCACATCCAAGCCGGGAAACGTTGAAAGCCGCTCAACGCCTCAGCAGCATCGGCATCGCGGCTCAGGCTTTGAACATATTGATTCACCCGATAGGCATCTGGCCAGTCCGCTTCGACGGCAATGGCGGTGAAGCCTTTTTCGCGGATCAGACGCTTTGTGATCGCGGCTCGTTCGCGATAAAACTCATGCGTTCCATGGGACGCCT
This sequence comes from uncultured Acidobacteriaceae bacterium, assembly GCA_963833015.1. Taxonomy (GTDB): domain Bacteria; phylum Acidobacteriota; class Terriglobia; order Terriglobales; family Acidobacteriaceae; genus Alloacidobacterium. The sequence continues at coordinate 17,429 of CAWHWJ010000014.1, forward strand.
CGCCGAGTAATACGAACCGGGCATCGCCAATGAAGTTCAGCAATGGATCATAGTCCATCGGGGAGCCGGTCAATGGATGAGCTGCGTCCCGAATGAGGTCGATCACGATTGGAAGAGTTGCTTCCGACATAAAGTCCTCCCAAACCCGCCCTACTTGTCAGACCGCACGAGTTGCCAGGTTGACAATCAGCGTGCAGTAGCTTTTCCGACGACTGTTCCAGCTTGCATGAGATGGTGGGTTAACCATTCAGCAGCTGCCCGCGCGACTTGTTCCAAGGCGCCCGGCTCTTCAAAGAGATGTGTAGCTCCCGGGATAATCACGAGCTGTTTGCTCCTGCATTTCAATCTGGCCAGGGCCTGGCGGTTGAGACTAATGACCATTTCGTCCAGGCCTCCAACAATCAACAGAGTGGGAGCGCGAACACCACCAAGCTCCTCGGCCGCCAGATCAGGCCTGCCGCCACGCGAGACGACACCCGCAACCAATTCGGGTAGCCGCGCGGCAGCTACGAGCGCTGCAGCAGCACCGGTACTGGCCCCGAAATAGCCGATAGGAAGATTTCTGAGTTCCGCATTTGTCGTAACCCACTGCGTGGCAGCAATCAGCCGTTGAGCTAGAAGAAGGATATTAAAACGCAGTTCCGATGTTCGTCGGTCGATGAGATCTTCTTCTTGTGTGAGCAGGTGAAAGAGCAGGGTTCCGAGCCCCTTGGCTTGCAATACTTCAGCAACGTATCGATTCCGCGGGCTGTGACGACTGCTGCCACTTCCATGGGCGAACAGAACAATCCCTCCAGGATTTCCAGGAAGGCTGAGTGTGCCTTTTAGTGTTGTTTTACCCACCGGGATAGATACTTCACGCTGCATGCCATTCCATGCCGACTTCATTGGTAGATCGACTTCCGGGCAGTCTTGATACGAGACTCCCGACACACGCGACTGATCTGCATGTTGCAGCAGAGCGATGACTTCTTCGTCAGATACCTGCGAAAAGCGATCATAAAATTGGCCTACTGCGTAGAAATCTTCTGGCGTATACAAAACAACGAGTTCATCTGCTATGGACCGGAGCCAGTTCACGGTTGAGAGTGGGGCTACCGGAGCTACGACGATCAGTCTCCCGGGATTCATCTGCCGCAGCGCTCGAAGGGCGGCATAGATGCTCGCGCCAGTTGCTATGCCATCGTCTACCAGGATGACCGTTCGTCCTGCGATGCGCAGTGGCGGCTTTCCGCCGCGATAGAGTAAGGCTCGCTCTTCCAATTTCCGTCTTGTGGCCTGGGTGATGCGCTCGATTTGATCTGCAGAAATACCTAAAGCTTCAATCATCTCCCGGTCGAGGAATCGTCCGTCGCCTGCTGCAACGGCGCCAAAGGCAAGCTCCTCATGTCCGGGAACGCCCAGCTTGCGGGAAAGAAAAATATCAAGTGGAGCATGAAGCTTGCTCGCAATCTCAAAAGCAACGGGAACGCCACCACGTGGAATTCCCAGTACGATCACATCTTCCAGGTTCGCGTATGCAGTGAGTTGATGAGCCAGCCGTTGTCCAGCGTCTTGTCGATTCTTAAAGACCATTTGTGCACCTCATGGTCCAACGAAGTGTTCTTAGGCTATGATTACGCGCGAACGGACCTGCCCGCAGTGATTTGCATCACTTCATTTGCGGAATAGGCTCAGATGAAAATCGGAAACAATCCCTGACTGCAAGAAGGCGATATTGCCGTAGCAGAGATCTGACGACATGCATGGTGCTCGTCTGCTCTATCTGTGAGAGCCGTTCCCCGCGGTCTGAAGCTCCATTACAGTTTGCAGATAGTCCAGCAGCTTTTCGCGGGGTAATATTCCCTGCAGACGACCGTTGGAAACAACAGGCACCGAATTGACGTTCTCTTGGCCCATTATCTCCAGCGCTTTCAACATGGGCGCATCCGGTTCAACTGTACGCATATCTTTGAGTGGACGCATCACCGCATCGAGAGCGACCCCAGGCCATCGCATGCGATGGACATGTTTGAGTTCATGGGGGGTCACCAGGCCAATCGTGTTGCCATCTTCAGTCACCAGAAAGGAATGTCCACCCGTACGAAGAAGAGTATTATCCACAAAATCCTGGATACTTTCATGCCCATCCACTGCGGGATAATCTCGCACCATAAGATCGCTTACCTTGATCCCAGCCAGCGAGTTTCGTAGGGTCGTCTCGACATAGCTTTCCCGAGCCGCCTGCAGTAGAAACCAGCCGAGAAAGACAATCCATAGTCCACTCAATCCTCCTCCTCTGAAAAAGCCGACAATCCCGGTCACGATGAAGACTACTGCAACCGCCTCACCTACCCTTACCGCATTTCTGGTGGCGCGCCCCAGATCACCCGACTTCCACCACATCGCCGCACGCAGGATGCGGCCACCGTCCATCGGATAGCCGGGAATCATGTTGAAAGAGGCGAGGCCGAAATTGATGTAGCCCAGCCATGACAACATGGCTGTCAACGGACCTCGCGGCAGACTGTCAGTGCTTGCTATATGAACCGCTCCCAGGCAAAGGGCGCCAATCATAGCGCTGGTCAATGGGCCGACAATGGCGATCAGGAATTCGTCCTTGGCGCTTGCGGCTTCTTTTTCCAGCTGAGATACCCCACCCAAAGCAAACAAGATAATTTCATGTACCGGCAAACCGTGTGCTTTTGCGACCAGAGAATGCGAGAGCTCGTGCAGGAGCAGAGAAAGAAAGAATAGCAAGGCAGTTGCAATAGCCAGAGTGGCAGTAAGGGCGAAGGGCCACTGAGGATGATTCGCGTGGTAATCACTCACCAGCGAAAACACGATCAGGAATGCAATCAAGAACCAACTGTAGTGCAGGCCGATATTGATGCCAAAGATTTGACCCAGCTTGATCTGAGATCGCATTGCACCACTCCCGCAACTATTTCAGTGTCCTCACAATCGCCGGACACTGCTGTGACATCTGTCACATCCAAGCGTGATCTCAGCCACGCTAAGATTTGTGACCCAAGATGATGCTGCCGGGAGGCGGAGTGGACTATGGCGTTTAAGCGACCTTCTCTTCGAATCCGAAGCCCGCGAAAAGATACTCAAAGGGGCTACCCTGTTGACCGACGCCGTACGTGTGACGCTTGGCCGAAATCGAAATGTGTACTTATCGAAAAACCATTTGGCAAACCCGTCGTCTGTAACGACGGTGTCACTATTGCAAAGGAGATTACTCTCAAGTGTCCGGAAGAAAATCTGGGCGCAAGCATGATGCGTGAAGCAGCTGAACGCACCGGAGATGCTGTCGGGGATGGCACAAGCACGGCAACGATTCTGCTCACGCGATTCTTACGGAAGGCCTCCGTAATATGCAGCAGGAACAAGTGCCATTGAAATCAAGCGCGGATTAGATCGCGGACTCAAGGTTGCAGTAGAAGCAATTCATGCGCTCTCGCGTCCCGTAGCAAGCCGAAAAGAACGTGTCCAGGTTGCGACGGTCTCCGCACACAATGATCCAAGCATCGGTGAGCTGGTTGCCGACGCGGTAGAGAGGGTTGGAGTCGAGGGCGTAGTCTCGGTTGAAGAGGGCAAAGGCACCGAGACAGTACTCGACATCGTAGAAGGAATGCAGTTTGACCGCGGATTATCTCTCCGCATACTTCGTGACCAATTCAGAGAGAATGCAGGCTGTATTGGAAGAACCTCTCATCCTGCTTTATGAGAAAAAGCTAAGTGCCATTCAAGACCTTGTGCCAGTTCTCGAGCAGATAGCGAAAGCCGGACGCCCTTCGCTGATCTTAGCTGAGGACGTCTTCGTGCTCATGAGTCGCGCCGCAGGCGACTCTTCGCTTCCTTCTGTTTCTTAGCTGAGCGGGGGCGCTTGCCCGATGTCCGATCTGGAAGCGGTTTTAACTTCTCGAGCAGCTTCGTTTCTTCCAACTCGACCTCTGCTTCTTTAGCATTGGTGCGTTGTCGTAATTCGCGATTCTCTCCTGTGTCTGGCACCGTTCCCTCCTTTTCGGCCGTAACGAGGTTTTAAAGTATCGATCCCCATATTCCCAAGAAGCAGACGGTTTGAGCCAATTTAGTGCGACCTGCTCATCCCCATCAATTCAGCTCAAGCGTCGCTTCCTGCATCAACGAGATCAGAGGGTCCAAGAGTCGCAGCAAGGCTGATCGCACCTCGGATCCGTTAAGTCTCGGGACAAGTCAACTCTTGCAGAAAAGGAAAATTGCCGCCGTGATTTGAGTCGCAGAGGTTGACTGCGGATTCCGCATGTTTTATGGCCAACAGTCTCCAATTATCGGGTCCAGCAGAAGCTCGGATCAATTCCGATGAAGCGTCAGGACCGGACATGGGGCTTCAATAAACACTTGCGGCGCGGTTCCAGGAGCCAGGTGACTTGTAATATTAGAGGCGGTGTGCGCCCCAAGGACAATCAGATCTGCATTACGTTCCTTGGCGATCTCGACAATCTTATGGGCCGGGACGCTATCCGAGAGTAAGGTTCGCACTGCGTTATGGGAGCTTATTCCACCTGCGAGACTCTTCTTGAACTCATTTTCAAATTGCCGCCAATCTTCACTCTCTCTCGCTTGCGAGGGGTTTTCCACATTGATCAGCATGAACTCAGCCTGAAACTGAACCGAAAGGTGGTAAGCGTACGCGGCAATCCAAGCCGAATCCGGGTCAAATGTGGTCGCACAAATCAGACGTTTGGGATGCCACTTCTGATGCGTAGCGGGCACCGCATTAGGCCCAATTACCAACGTCCGACAATGCATATGCCTACTTACCGCCTCCGTAGCTGATCCGAACAGGAATCGGTCGAATCCTTTTCTGCCATACGTTCCCATCACGATCAGATCGATCTTATTTTTTTCAATCAGGGAAAGAATCTCGCTCTGGATTGCTCCAGTAACTGAAAGAGAATCGGCCTTAAAACCCTCCGATCGCAAAGCCGCACCGGCTTGCTGGAGTTGCTCCTCCAGTTGCTGCATTGCCCCTTCGTCGACCCATACCGTTTCCGGAGGGGCAATGGGATTGGTTGGCTGATTTACATGCACAAGGAAAAGATGCGATTGGTATTGTCGGGCGATGTTCTTCGCATATGCAAGTGCGTGCTTTGATACGTCCGAGAAGTCTGTTGGGACAAGAATACGTTCGAAACTTGCACGTACCGGCGTGAGGGTGCTCATGATCGTTCTCGATCTGGCGCGCAAATCTGCTCAGCACCACCTTTCTATCTAGTCATTAAACGGGGACTTCGCTGTGATCGATGTCACATCAAAGCAATTGGAAGAAGTGGAAAGAGTGCTTGCAAACGTGTAAGTGTTATCGCAATGAACGCAAGGGAAGGTCTTTTAGGGTCAATCCGCTTCTGCCGGATGCCATGAGTTGGAGGTAAGAGACTCAAAACAAGTCGGATACTCACTCCATGCAGGGCTCTGCTATTCTGTGCAAGGTGATCTAGGACGGTTTCCTAAACCGCAGGTCGGAAGTGCGAATCTTCCCAGGGTCACCACTGGGAACATATTTTCATGCAGGCTGCGCGAATAACTTGCGGCCGTTGCATGGTCCACGATAACGATCAACCGCATGGGATGTTCGGGAAGACGGTGGGAATCCGTCACTGCCCCGCAACTGTGAGCGCGATGCTGTGCGTCTTGTTTTTGAGGCGTGCGGATGAATGTCAGACCTGAAGGCCACTGGAGTGACTCCGGGAAGGCGGTTTGACTGCGCGAGTCAGGAGACCGGTTTCATGCGCGAGAGGAACGGAGCGGCCGCTGGCCTAGATCCGTTCGAACCGCGTTCCGAGGGGGACGAAGGAGATTGCATGTTGATGAAGTTGCGGCCTATGTGCCGTTTCACCCTTATTTCTGCTTCTGTGCTGTTGGCGGCGCTGCCTCTGCGCGCTGTTGTTGTTCGCGGGCGCGTGACCGATTCTCTCGGGCTGCCGATTGCCAATGCGAATGTCTCGCTTATTCAGAATGGAAAGGTCGTCGTTGTCGCGAAGACGCTGAACGATGGAACGTATTCGCTGACGAGTTCTGCAACCGGGCGGTTCTATGTGCTGGCCGGTGGCGATTCATTTCGCCAGCTTGCGACGGAGAGCTTTTATGGCGGCGCGCTGGATGGCGTGGAGCAGGACATTGTGCTGGAGCCAGAGTGGGTGCGGCAGTCGATTGTGGTGACGCCGACGGGTACTCCGCTGCCGCAGGCGCAACTGAGCGCGTCAATTACGAACCTGAGCAAGACGGACTTTATCAATCGCGCGGACATGGTGGATGTGATGCGCCAGGTTGCGGGCATGAACGTGGTGCAGACGGGGCAGCGCGGCGGCCTGACGAGTGTGTTTATCCGCGGCGGGAATTCGGACGCGAACAAGATTCTGTTTGATGGCGTGCCGATTGAGGATATTGGCGGCCGCTTCGATCTCTCTACGATTGCTTCGACGGGGCTACAGAATGCGGAGGCGTATCGCGGGCCGAACAGCGTGCTGTATGGGTCGGATGCTGCGGCAGGCGTGATCGGCTTCAGCACGCCGCGCGGGTCTACTCCGTTTCCTTCGCTGCTGTATGAGGGAGACGCGGGGAATTTTGGGACGTATCGGAATGAGGTCCAGCTGGGCGGGACGCACCGCGCGTTCGATTACTACGGCGGCTTCGGCGATTTCCAGACGCAGAATTCGATCCCGGACAGTGAGTATCACAACATCGTAGCGACCGCGAATCTGGGGTATGCGATCTCTTCCGGGACGACTCTGCGTGTGACGGCGCGCAATGCGGATATTGCGACAGGGCTGCCGAATGCGTACCAGTTTTATCAAATCGCAAATGATGCGAAGCAGTCGGACCAGGATATTTATCTCGCCGGGACGATCGATCATGACTTTTCTGATAACTGGCATGCGCTGGCGCGGTATGGGCTGGCGCGTAAGCGGGAAGAGTCGACGCAGTGGTCGCCTACGGGGAACTATGAGCCGGATGAGGGAATTTATCTTGGCAACCAGGTGACGATCCAGGGTGCGAATGGGTATGCGGTGAGCGGGCAGGCGATTCTGAATTATGCCGGGACGTATCCGGTGACTTCGGAGCTAGTGTCGAACCGCGACAGTCTTTATGCGCAGACGGATTATCAGTTCACGCCGCATCTGATGGCGATTGCCGGGTTCCGGTATGAGAATGAGCGCGGCGCGGATCGGTATCCGGGATTTGTGGATGATTCGCTGGAGCGCAGCAATTACGACTACATGCTGCAGCTTGGCGGCGACTTTAAAAGCAGGCTGTTCTATTCGCTTGGCGGAGGGATTGAAAAGAACCAGCTCTACGGCACTGAGGGGACGCCGCGGGTTGGGCTTTCTTACTACGTCGTGCGGCCGGGTGCGGGGCATGTTCACGGAACGAAGCTGAATTTCAACTTTGCGAAGGGTGTAAAAGAGCCTACGCTGACGGATCAGTTCGGGTCGCTGTATGACTTTCTTTATCAGTACGGCGGGCAGGCGGCGGCCGAGCAGTACGGGATTCAGCCGATTGGGGCTGAGCTTTCGCGCAGCTACGATGGCGGCGGGGAGCAGAGCTTCTTCAGCGAACGGCTGCTGTTTCGCGTGACCTATTTCCACAATGAGTTCAAGAACCAGATTGAGTCAGTTCCTCCGGCGGCGTTGACGCAGTTGCTGCCGAACCTTCCCCCGGATCAGCTGCAGCAGTTGATTTCGCTGCTGAATGCTTCGTTTGTTTCGCCTACTTTGAACTCGCTGGATTTTCGGGCGCAGGGGATTGAGAGCGAAGTGCAGTATGGCTTTGGGCGGAATGTTTTTCTGCGTGGTGGATATACGTATCTGGATACTGTGGTGCAGAATTCGTTTTCGTCGGATGCGCTGAGTCCCACTTACAACACTGAGTCTTCGTTTCCGGATGTGCCGATTGGGGTGTATTCGCCGCTGAGGGGGGCTCGGCCTTTCCGGCGCGCTCCACATACCGGGTTTATTACTGCGACCTATACAGGGAAGCAGTGGACGGTGGTGGGCAATGCCGCTTTTTCGAGCCGCAGCGATGATTCGACTTTTCTTGGGTATAGCGATGCGAACTTTGGGAACTCGCTGCTGCTGCCTAACCGGAATCTTGATTATGGCTATGCCAAGCTGGACATAGGGGCGGTGTACCAGTTCAAGCCGTGGATCGCAATTTATACGCAGCTTGAAAACGGGACAAGCAACCAGCACATTGGTCCGATTGGGTATACGTCGCTTCCGTTCAGCTATCGGACGGGGTTGCGGTTTGCGCTGGGGAAGGAAGTGAAGTAGCGACTCAGGGGCAGGAGGGAATCCTGACGGTTCCCTCCCTGCACGTTGCAGTTTTCCTGAGGGCGGCGAAATGCTTACAATAAGGGTATGAAGTTGTTATCTTTCCGAGGTTTGTTTCACAGGACTACCGTTGTAGCTCTTTGCATGCCGCTGCTGCTTTCCGCGCAGGATGCGAAGCGCGGGCGCAAATATACGCCGCCGCCGCCGACCTGCAAGATCACCGTGACCGTGACCAAGGCCACGAATGGCAAGCCGATAGAGAATGCCGGTGTCATCTTTCATCCGATCAAGAATGGGAAGGATGAGGGCAACATGGAGTTGAAGACCAACGAAGATGGTAAGGCTGTACTCGATGTTGTGCCTATCGGCGACACGGTGCGGCTGCAGATTATTGCCAGTGGTTTTCAGACCTATGGCGCGGATTACCAGATCGATGGCGCGACGAAAGATATCGAAGTGAAGATGCTGCGGCCTGGGAAACAGTACTCGATTTATGAGAAGCACGATGATTCGCAGATTGGCGGCCAGGATCAGGTGGCTAAGCCTTCGGATTCGAGTGCTCAGCCTCACTGAAGCTCATATTCCCGCCTGAATTCCCCGGGCTGAAGGCCGGGGCTTCTACCCTGTTCATTTCTGGCTGAGGTTCTTGCTTTCCCACCCTTTCGCAAAAGACGCGAAAGGATGGGGCAGCCGTTTTCGTGCTTATCGACGCGAAAGCGGATCCCTCCCCTTCACTCCGTTCAGGGTCAGGATGACAGCGCTTTTGATTTGATTACTCTAGTCGGAATCCTGGTCGGAGTGCAGGGTGGTGATCTGGACGTGTCCTTCGCATACGGTGAGCGGGTGATTTACTGTGAAGCTCTCGCTTGAACCGGGAGCGGAGACACTGATGCGCGCGACGACCGGGCAATCCTGTCCTGTGGACCAGCCTACCTGGAACCACGCTTCATCTTTCGGTGCGATTGTTACCTGAGCATCCGGTTTGGACGCTGTGGGCTGCGCTGGACCCTGGGAGAGCCGCGCGCTGATGGAGGATGTGGTTACGCGATCGACGACGAGATTTGCGACCGGAGTTCCGGTCTTGTCGAGCAGGGAGATGGTGGGGTAGCCGCCGATGTGGCATGGCGCCAGGCCTTCATTGTCGAAGGCCAGTTTGACCGCTCGATAATTGCCATTCACTGCTGCTGCGATTTCGGTTACTGTCAGGTCTTTGCTTTCGCAGGGATTGGCAGCGGATGCACTTGCGGCATCGGAGCGTTTCACGAGCTGAGGGTTTGCGGCTCTCATCAGGTATGGGGCGTTCGGGTTCGTGCCGCCGCGACCGTGGGGCGAGTCCTCATTGAGCAGGACGGGAGCACTGCCTTGGACTGCCGAGGCATGCGTGGAATGCGAGCAGCCTCCGAAAAATGGCCACGCGATGATAAGACTGCCGGTCAGAGCTATAGACGAGAGACGGGACAGTGGGGGAATCATATGCAGCCTCGAAAGTAGTTCATGAGATGACATCTGCACCGGATAGGTTGCAAATGGGTAACAAAGAGGGTCTGGCGCGGCTCGTTCCGACTGGCGCGCTCAGGCGGGTAAAATCAAATCTATGGATAGTTTACAAGGCCGGGCTGCCCTTGTCACAGGCGCCGCCAAGCGTATCGGCCGCACCCTCGCGCTGACACTGGCGGGTGCGGGGGCAAACGTTGCGATTACGTATCGCGATTCGGAGACCGAGGCGCAGAAGACGGTTGCAGAGTTGGAAGCTTTCGGAGTGGAGGCATTCGCGGTTCATTGCGATGTCCGCGATCCGGAGTGTATTGAGGGCGCGGTTGCCCAGGTTGCAAACCGTTTTGGACGGATTGATCTGCTGGTGAACAATGCCGGGGTTTTTGAGACGGCGGTCTTGCAGGACATCAGCGTGGCGCAGTGGGATGCGATGTTTGAGACCAACACGCGCGGGCCTTTCCTGGTGTCGAAGGCGGCGTATCCGCATCTGAAGGCTTCGCGCGGACGGATCATCAACATCGGGTCGCTGGGCGGGCTGCATCCGTGGCCTACGCATGGACACTACTGCACGTCAAAGGCTGCTCTGCATATGCTGACGCAGACGATGTCGAAGGCATTTGCGCCGGAGATCAGCGTGAACTGCGTTGCTCCGGGGATGATTGTGAATGGCGAGGTCACGGAAGACTATGAGCACTTCGCGCACAAGACCCCGATGAAGCGGAATGGGACGCCGGAGGATGTGGCGGCTGCGGTGATGTTCTTTGCTACCGGGCCGCATTTTATTACCGGGCAGATTTTGAGTGTGGATGGTGGGTTGGGACTGTAGGTCTTTTTGTCCCCGGATTCAGATCGGCTGATTGACGTTTTTGCTTTCCCACCCTATCGCAAACTGCGCGATAGGATTGGGCACCCGTTTTCTTGCTGCTTCTTAGGAAAGCGGGTCTCGCTTTTCGCAAGGCTTCGCACGAACGTTGTTCGTGCGGGTCCTTCGACTCCGCGCTTTCGCGCTCCGCTCAGGATGACGGCATTGCGTTAAAAGCGGTCATTCCGTCCGCAGGGCTTTTACTGGATCTATGGATGCGGCTCGCTGTGCCGGTAGTACGCTCGCGATCAGGGCGCAGGTTCCTAATGCTATGACTGAACCTGCGAGCACCACTGGGTCCCAGCTCTTTACCTGGTAGAGTTGGGCGGCGATAAGGCGTCCGCATCCGATGGAGATGGGGATGCCGATGGCGAGTCCGATCAGGATTTGCAGGAAGGCTCCGCGCAGGACGAGTCTTACTACATCGTTGCGGTTTGCTCCCAGAGCCATGCGTACGCCGATTTCGCTGGTGCGACGTTCAACGGTATATGCGGTGACGCCGTAGAGGCCGATGGCGGCGAGGACGAGAGCGAGGATTCCGAAGAGTCCGGTCATTTGCGCGACGGCTCGCTCCTGATCGAAGTTGGAATCCACCTGTTCCTGCATCGTCTGGATACTGGTGATGGTGAGGTTAGGGTCGACATCGCTGAAGGCTTTGCGAATGAGCGGCTCCAGTCCATCCGCACTGCCACGCAGTTGCAGCACTGCAGCGGAAATGTAGTGAGTACGATGGTCAAACTTCAACATCAGCGGGTTTTTGTAGGCCACATACTGTGCGAGTGAAGCGAAGAACATGGGGCGCGCCGGGTTGCGCGCATCGACGTATTTGAAGTCGCGCACAATGCCGACAATTTCAAACGTCGTGCTGTTTTCCGGTAGATCGAGGCCAAAGTGTTTTCCGATCGCGTCTTCGCCCTTGAAGAATCTCTTTGCAAACGTTTCGTTCACGACGGCGACGTTCTGCGTCGACGGTGAATCCTGCTCGGTAATGGTGCGGCCGCGAAGAAGAGTGTGCCCCATGGTTTCCAGATAGCCGGGGCTCACACGATCCCAGGAAGCATTGTCATTGTTCGTGTCCATCTGTGGCATGCCGTGACCCGGCAAAACGATCAACTCGCCCATGTTGTCGATGAACGGGGTATATACCGCTAGTCCTGCACGCTGGACTCGCGGGAGATGCGAAAGGTGATCCTGCAGATTGTGATAGAGCACGTCCAGCTGCGCTTCGGAATAGCTTGCCAGCGGACTGTTCATGATGATGCTGATGCGGTTGGCGGTGTCATAGCCGAGGTCCTGGTGTTCGAGTTTGTCGAGGCTGCGCGTAAGCAGGCCTGCACCGGCAAGGAGCACAATGGAAAGCGCCGCCTGCACTATTACCAGGATCTTCTGTGGCAGTGAAGAGCGGTCCTGCGTGCTGCGATTGGCGCCGCGCAGGGCCTCCGCGGGATCAGCATGTGACGAAAACCAGGCGGGAGCAGTTCCGAAGAGCACGCCTGTGAGGAGCGACAGTCCAAAGGCAAACGCCAACACCGGCAGCGAGGGAGTGGCGTCGATGGGCACGAAATGCGCGCTGCGAAAAGCGAGGGCGACGATAACTTTCACGCCGAGATACGCGACGACGATTCCGGCGATTCCTCCAAGAACGGAAAGGACGATGCTTTCCGTCAGCGACTGGCGAATGAGCCGCTGGCGCGATGCACCAAGCGCCAGGCGAACAGAAGTCTGCGAGCGACGCGCGGTGCCGCGGGCCAGAAGCAAGTTCGCGATATTAGCGCAGGCAATGAGCAGCACCAGGCAGCAGACCGTCAGCAAGATGCGGAGACTGCTGCTGTAATCGGCCTTCATTGCGCCTACGCCTGTGCCTCCGGGAACGATATGGATGACCTGTTTCGAAAGCGTCTTCTGAATCTCCGGCAGGAAATCGGCGGGAAGGCCGCTTTCATGCAAGAGCCACTGTTGCATGACCCCCGACAGACGCGGGCCGACTCCATCGATTGAAGCACCAGGTTTGAGCCTGCCAATGACCCGCAGCCACGCGGAGACTGGTTGCTGCAGAAGCGAGCTTGCTCCATTGACCATTGTTTCCTGCTGGATGGGAAGCCAAAGCTGCGGAGGATCGCTGCGCAGCGTTTCGCCGAAGAACCCGGGAGGTGTAACACCTACGATGGTGAAGGGATGACCTTCGACGATAAAGGTCGAGCCGATGATTGAAGGGTCGGAACCATATTGCTGCTGCCATGCACGGTAGCTGAGCATGGCTACGGGTGGTGCGGAGGGCCGATCATCGCTGGGAACGATGGCGCGTCCGGCAAATGCACCGACTCCAAAGGTTGAGAAGTAATTGCCGGTGACAAATTCACCGCGCAGAGGCTTGGACTGACGGTCGCTTTCGCCGCGGCGCACGCTGAATTGCGCGGCCATTGCCTCAAAGGCTGCCATCTGCTCAAACTCGGGTGCTGCCGCCTGCATGCGCTGATAAAGCGAGTAGTTGTACATGCCCCAGTTGTCCTGCGGGCCGCCTTCGACGCAGCAGTCTTCGCCATCGCCAATACGATAGAGGCGCGACGGATCGACGACCGGCAGCGATTTGAGCATGACGGTGTGGATCAGCGAGAAGATGGCAGTCGTGGCTCCGATGCCGAGGGCGAGCGTCAGCATGGCGGTCAGCGTGAAGACGGGTGAGAGCCGCATCTGCCGGAGTGCGTAGGAGATGTCTTGCCGCAGGGTTTGCATCGTGGGCCTTCCTTCTTTCTTCCTCTACAGCGGGCGGTGCCGATTCGCAATTCTTATTCGGTGCGTAGTGCTTTTACCGGATCGATGGATGCGGCCCGCTGTGCCGGAAGGATGCTGGCGATGAGGGCGCAGATACCGAGCGCGATGATCGATCCGGAGAGCACGAGCGGGTCCCAACTCTTGACCTGGTAGAGTTGCGCGGCGATCAGGCGGCCACAGAGGATCGAAATCGGAATGCCGATGGCGAGGCCGATGAGGATTTGCAGAAAAGCTCCGCGGAGGACAAGCTTTACGATCTTGCTGCGATCGGCGCCGAGGGCCATGCGCACGCCGATTTCGCCGGTGCGGCGTTCCACCGTATATGCAGTGACGCCATATAGGCCGATGGCAGCGAGAATGAGCGCGAGGATGCCGAAGAGGCCGGTCATCTGTGCCATGGCGCGCTGCGAATCGAAGTTGGCGTCGATATGTTCCTGCATGGGCTCAATGTTGAGCAGGGTTATGTTGGGATCGACTTCACTGAGAACACGGCGGACCTGCGGTTCAAGGCCGTCCATGTTGCCATGGAGTTTGAGGACCGCGCCTTCGATGTAATGACTGCCGTCATCGATGCTCTGCATCATGGCGTTGTCGTATTTCACATGCTGCGCCAGTGGAGCGAAGAAGATAGGACGCATATCTTCTTTTCCGTAGAGGTTGTCCCACATGTACTTGGCATTGCTCACGACGCCCACGATTTGAAAGGTTGCGCCGTATTGAGGCAGGTCAAGGCCGAAGCGCTGGCCGAGGGCATCTTCACCCGGCTTGAAGAAGCGCTTGACGAAGGCTTCGTTGACGACGGCGACATTCTGCGTGGAGGCTGTGTCCTGCTCAGTGATGGTGCGGCCGCGCAGGATGTGCTGCCCCATGGTCTCAAGATAGCCGGCACTGACGTGGTCCCATGATGAACCTACCTGCTCGTTCATATTGGGCATACCGTGGCCTTCACGAATGACCATTTCGCCCCAGTTGTCCTGCAGCGGTGCGTAGAGAGCAAGGGCAGCGCTTTCTACGCCGGGGATATGCGCGAGGCGGTTCTGCAATTCGAGGTACATGGCGTCAAGCTTCGGCTGCGAGTAGGAGTTGAAGGGGCCGATGAGGCTGACGAGGGCGCGATGGTCGACCTCGTAGCCGAGATCCTGATGCTGCATCTTTTGAAGGCTGCGCGTAAGCAGACCGGCACCAGCGAGCAGAACTACGGAAAGCGTCGCCTGCAAGATGACGAGGATTTTCTGCGAGAGCGAAGAACGGTCATGCGTGCTGCGGTTGGCACCGCGCAGTGCTTCAGCGGGATCTGCATGCGTGGCCAGCCATGCGGGGGCGGTTCCGAAAAGCATGCCGGTGAAGAGAGAGAGCGCGAAGGCGAATCCGAGGACGGGCAGCGATGGCGCTGCGTCGATGGGAACGAATTTGGCGCTGTGGAAGGTGAGCGCTACGAGCAGCTTTACGCCAAGATACGCAATGACGAGTCCGGCAAGGCCGCCGAAGACGGAGAGGACGAGGCTTTCAGTGAGCGACTGGCGGATGAGTCTTTTGCGCGATGCGCCGAGGGCTAGCCGGACTGAGGTTTGAGCGCGGCGGGCGGCTCCACGGGCGAGGAGGAGATTGGCGATGTTGGCGCAGGCAATGAGCAACACCAAGGCGCAAACGGCGAGCAGGATGCGCAGATTGTTGCCGTAATCCTCTTTCATGAGGCCAACGCCGATTCCTGCAGGAACCACCTTGACGACCTGCTTCGGCAAGCCGGCTTTGATCCCGGACATCCAGTCGGCAGGGAAGTCGGCTCCATTCATGAGCCACTGGCGGATGAGGTTTGTCATGCGTGCCGGGAGGGCGTCGGCAGTGGCTCCGGGCTTGAGTCTGCCGATGACACGCAGCCATGCCTGGAAGTGATGGACGAAGGAATTTTGGCCAGCGAAGATGGGCTGCTGCAGGATGGGGATAAAGAGGTCAGGAGGATCGCTGCGCAGGGTTTCTCCAAAGAAGCCCGGAGGAGTGATGCCGATGATGGTGAAGGGGTGGCCGTCGAGGATAAAAGACGAGCCGACAACTTTCGAGTCCGCTCCGTATTGCTGCTGCCACGCGCGGTAACTGAGCATGGCGACCGGCGCGGCTGTTTCCGCATCGTCTGTGGGTTGAATGGCGCGTCCGGCGAATGCGCCCACGCCGAAGGTGGAGAAATAGTTGCCGCTGACGAATTCACCGCGCAACGGCTTCGCAATGCGGTCAGCTTCTCCGCGACGAGTGCTGATTTGGCCGCCGCCAGCCTGAAATGCGGCGAGCTCTTCAAATTCGGGCGTGTTCTTCTTCATCAGCTCATAGAAGGGATAGGAGAACATGCCCCAGTTGTCCTGCGGGCTGCCTTCCACGCAGCAATCGTTGCCGTCGCCAATGCGATAGAGGCGCGATGGATCGACGACGGGCAGCGATTTGAGCATGACTGTGTGGATCAGCGAGAAGATTGCGGTCGTGGCTCCGATGCCGAGAGCGAGCGTCAGCATGGCCGTGAGGGTAAAGACCGGGGAGAGTCGCATCTGGCGCAGGGCGTAAGCGATATCTTGTCGCAGTGTTTGCATGAAGGGAGCCTCTTCATCGCATACGAGCAAATGATGGGCCATGTTCCCAGATCGCTAAGCAATTGATACGAAAGTTTTCGTACTTGAGCGAAGACGCCGATTAACGTTCATTTGCGGACAGAGAATGTCCATGGATGGACATTCCCTGCAGAGTTCTGGTCGTGCTACTTTGCGGAAAACAGGCGGCCTAAGAGGCCCTTTCGCGGTTGTGTTCCCGGCTCGTCGTAAAGGCCCAGCATCTCGGGCTGTGGCGGGAATTCGGTGCCATGGAAGGCGGCGCCGGGATTTGTAACGCAGACGCGCTCGGCGGTTTCCTTGCCGTATTTTTCTTCGATGATCTTGTAGGCCTCGCTCATGATTGGCGGACGCGAGTTGAGGTTGTGCGCGTCAGTCGCGATAAAGTGGACCCAGTTCTTGTCGAAGAAATTGAAGGCCATCGCCTGGGCGGTTCTGCCGAAGCGCCCTGTGAGGGATGAAGCGGTGATCTGGACGAGGCAGCCTTCGCGCAGCCAGTCGATCATGCGGATGGGATGGCGCTGGATGGTGTGGTTCCGCTCAGGGTGCGTGATGATGGGCTGCGTGCCGGCGATCTTCATTTCATAGAACGTGTCGATCACGCTGTGCGGGATCATGAGGTCGGCGAATTCGACCAGCAGATACTGCTTCTGATTGATGGTGTATTTCGTCCGGTTCTTCAGCGCGTCTTCAATGTTGTCGTAGGAAAGGTGGAAGTCGCAGCCGAGGCCAAGCGTAAGCCTGCCGTCGAGCCGCTGGCGAAGCTCGGCGAGACGCTCGGCATTTACCGCCGGATCGAAGTGATACCTGTGGTTGGCATGAGGGGTACAGCTGATGTGGGTGATGCCGTCGTCAGCTGCCATCTGGGCCATGGCGACTGAGGTTTCCAAGTCGGGGGAGCCGTCATCAAGTCCAAAGAGCAAGTGGTGGTGAATATCAATCATTACGTTCTAAGTCCCCCCTTACGATACTGCGAGCTCATGGGTCGCGGGGGTCTGGCCCTCTTTCTCCTGCAGTGCTACTACCATAGATGCAAAAATCTTGTAGCCGTCCATGGAGCCGAGCAGGCCTTCAGAGGAACGGTCTGGATGCGGCATCATTCCGAGTACATTGCGGCCTTCATTCAGGATTCCTGCAATATTGCCGAGAGAGCCGTTTGGGTTCGCTTCCGGGGTGATTTCGCCTGTCGGCGTGGAGTAGCGGAAGACGATGCGGTCGTCGCGTTCGAGCGCGGCCAGGGTTGCAGGATCGCAGAAGTAATTGCCTTCCATGTGGCCGATGGGAATCTTGACGATTTCACCTTTGTTCAGGGTCCGGGTGAAGGGCGTATCGGCCGTGTCCGTGCGCAAGTAAACCTGCTTGCAAATGTATTTTAGCCCGGCGTTGCGCATGAGCGCACCGGGGAGAAGTCCGGCTTCGGCGAGGATCTGGAAGCCGTTGCAGATGCCGAGCACGAGGCCACCGTCAGCCGCGAATTTCTTGACCGATTGCATGACTGGCGAGAAGCGGGCGATGGCTCCGGTGCGGAGGTAATCGCCGTAAGCAAAGCCCCCGGGGACGAGGATGGCATCGCAGTTTTCGAGGCTCGGAGAGTCGTGCCACAGGAAGGTGACTGGCTGATGGGCGATTTCAGAGACTACGTTGTAGGTATCGTGATCGCAGTTGGAACCGGGAAAGACCAGGACGCCGAACTTCATACTTCTAGGCTAGCAGTTTTGGCCCGGCTTTGCTGCGAATTCCATGTCAATCTGTAACGGTTGCGGTGCGCTCACAACGCAGTTTGATGACCTGCAAGATGGAGTTCTGGATATCACGCATGACGGCGTCCAGAAAGACCATTTCTTTTGCCAGAAGCAACGAGTCTAAAGCATACTGAGGGACATTCATGGGCGGCTTCGATCTCAAGACCACGGGGCGCACGGCTGGGACTGCGCTGGTGAACTGGTGGCGCGCTGTTTCGATTGAGGCTCTGTGTGTTGCCGTCATGTGGCTGATTGGATTGTGGCTGCTGCATGTGCCGCTCTTTCCTGTGTGGGCGCTGCTTGGCGGGCTGATGACGTTCATCCCGAATTTTGGCGGGGTGATTGCCTTGATTGGGCCGGTCTTTTGCATTCTGGTGACAGGGAAGGACCTGGAACGGCTGGCGTTTGTGCTGGGGCTTTATGGCGTGATTGTTGTGGTCGATCAATTGGCATTGCAGCCTGCCCTGATGAAGCGGACGGCACGCGTGCCGATCTGGGCTTCGATTCTGGCGCCGATTGTGCTTGGCATTGTCATCCCGTTCTGGGGCGTGCTGCTGGCTCCTCCGCTGCTGGCGGTGATTTATGCGTTTCGCAGGCCTAAGGTGAAGGGGCCTATTCCGCCGACGGTTAGCTAGGGTTTTCCCGAATCGGCCTTCAGGTCGTGAATCAGGCGTTGCAAGGCTTTCCGGTAACCGTCATGATCTTTCCACTGGCTGAAGTCGGGAATGAAATATTCCCGAATTTCGCGGGCTGAATCTTTGCCTGCGTCAGCGTCGAAACATTCCCAGTCCCGCAGGGATTCAAAGTTGACCAACCTTACAGGAAAGAGCACCCGGCGGTGTTCGTTCACCTCTCGTTTGCGCGCCTTCGCGATCTCTGTTTTGACCCATTCGCTGGTCATACTGGCTGGAGAAAGAATGAGCAGGAGCCGGTCGTAGAGGCGAATAGCTTCATCTATCTGCTCATGGATTTTCTTTCCGCCAGCGATGTCATGTGGCGCGAACCAGCAGCGCACACCTTTTGCCTGCAAGTCGGCGTAGAGGCGGTCTGCGAAGTCCTGATCCTTGGTGGAATAGCTGATGAAGCAGGAATAGAACTCGATAGGATTGCCGACTAAAGACTTCCTGTAAGTGATGAAGTTGTCAGAGATGCCAGCGCCACGAAGGAAGCTTTCGGGTATTTTCTCACTTGATCTGTAGATGGTGTCGATGCCCAGTGTCGAGGGGCCGTCGTGTCATATCGCCTCGAGGCCCTTGGCAGAACGCAGATCGTTGTTCGCCAGAACAGTCCATCCGAATTTGCAACCCGTGAAATCGACATCTTTCAGCGCTGCGCCACTGAAGTTTGCAAGCACAAGATAGGATTCAGAGAGGTTCGCTCCAGTAAGATCCGCTTCAATGAATAGAGTTTCATTGAGATTCGCAGCAGATAAGTCGGCCTCTCCGGCCTTTGCTTCCAGCAGGGAGGCTGCATAAAGATCTGCCCTATTCAAATTTGCTTTGCGCCGATCTGCATTTCTCAAATCGGCGTTGCGCAGATTGGTTTGCGACAAGTCTGTCCAGGAAAGATCGGCTTTGCGAAGTATTGCTCTGCTGAGGTCTGCCGTGCTTAATTTGGCGCCGTAGAGATTCGCTTTGCTAAGGTTCACGCCTTTGAAATATGTTCCGTGAAGGTTGGCTCCGACGAGATTCGCGCCGTTTAGGTCTGTCTTACTTAGATCTGGCCGAAGATCAGAATTGGCTTTCCGCCAGTTGTTCCACCTGCTGACACCTTCGTTCAGAATGGCGAGATGTTCAGGGTTTGCCACGAGTGCATTATCCACGAAGAGAGCTGCGTCTTCACTCATATTTCCGGCATCTACTAGCCCATGGAATATAGACAGCTTGGCTATTCGGGACTGAAGGTTCCTTCGCTCAGTTTTGGGGCGGGGACTTTTGGCGGCGGCAACGAATTTTTCAAGGCATGGGGCAGCTCGGATGTGGCCGAAGCTACACGGCTCGTCGATTTGTGTCTGGATGCCGGGGTGAACCTCTTTGATGTGGCGAATATCTATTCAACCGGACTGGCGGAAGAGATTCTGGGCAAGGCGATTGAGGGCAGGCGGGACAAGGTTCTGATCTCAACCAAAGCGACCTTCAAGATGGGCGATGGGCCGAATGACCTGGGGTCGTCGCGCTATCACCTGATTCAGCAGTGCGATGCCAGTTTGAAGAGGCTGGGCACGGATTACATCGACATCTACCATATGCACGGCTTCGATGCGACGACGCCGATTGAAGAGACGCTGGACACGCTGAATACGCTGGTGCATCAGGGCAAGGTCCGGTATATCGCGTGCTCGAATTTTTCAGGATGGCACCTGATGAAGTCGCTGGCTATTTCGGAGCGCTATGGATGGGCTCGGTATGTCGCGCATCAGGTTTACTACTCGCTAGTGGGGCGCGAGTATGAGTGGGAGCTGATGCCACTGGGTTTGGATCAGAAGGTTTCGTCGCTGATCTGGAGCCCGCTGGGATGGGGGCGTCTGACGGGGAAGATTCGGCGTGGGCATCCGCTGCCGGAGACGAGCCGGTTGCATAAGACAGCAGACTACGGACCTCAGGTGGATGACGAGTATCTGTACACGGTGGTGGATGCTCTGGATGAGGTGGCCAAAGAGACGGGGAAGACGATTCCGCAGGTAGCGTTGAACTGGTTGCTGCAACGGCCCACGGTCGCCAGCGTGATTATGGGAGCGCGCAACGAGGAGCAGTTGAAGCAGAACCTGGCTGCGGCGGATTGGAACCTTACGGCGGAGCAGGTGGCGAAGCTGGACAAGGCCAGCGCTGTGCAGCCGATCTATCCGTATTGGCACCAGTGGCAGTTTGCCGAGAGGAATCCTCTACCGGTGCCGCAGGTGAAGTAGACCCTTTAACAACCCCACCCTGACTTCACACCCCACCACGCGAACATCGCGCGTGGCGGGGACCCCGTTTCGTCAGGATCGGGCCATCCCCCATATGTGGCTCGATCTGCCACCTAGCCTTCAAATTTCGTCACACTTTGATCGACCAATGGCGGAAATTCGCGTCAAAATGAGTATCTGCAAGTGAAACGGGCCTTCTTCGCGAGGTGTGTATGATTCGCAAGTCCTTCCTATCTGTTGGCATGCTGGTGGCGGCTGTTGCCGTTTCTGTTGCTGCTTACGCGGTTCGCGTGGGCGATACCGCTCCTGATTTCACCGGAACTGATTCCAATGGAAATTCGCACAAACTCTCGGAGTATCGGGGCAAGTATGTGGTTCTGGAGTGGACGAACAATGGGTGTCCTTACACGCTGAAGCACTATGCAAGCGGCAATATGCAGGCTTTGCAGAAGGACTGGACCGCCAAGGGCGTTGTCTGGCTAACGGTGCTTTCGTCGGCTCCCGGTGAGCAGGGATATATGACGGCTGCGCAGGAGAATTCCTATCTCAGCAAGGAGAAGGCATCGCCGACGGCTGCGCTGCTCGACCCAACCGGCGCGATCGGGCATGAGTATGCGGCGAAGACGACGCCGCATATGTTCGTGATCGATCCTTCGGGGAAGCTGATTTATGCAGGCGCGATCGATGACCATCCGACGACGGACACTAGCGACATCAAGGCTTCGAAAAACTATGTCTCAGCGGCGCTGACTGAGGCGATGGCCGGCCAGCCGGTGGCGACTTCGTCGACGCGGCCTTATGGTTGTTCGGTGAAATACCAGTAAGATATTTTCCTACAGGTAAGCACCATTCGATTCGATTATTTTTCTGTAAGCTAGCGCGGAATCTTTCAAGGTTCGCTTTAAGGTTTTGAAGTCGACGTAGGTGATGCCGAAGCGCTGCTTGTAGCCTTGCGTGAACTCGAAATTGTCGAGCAAAGACCAATAGAAATAGCCATGCGCTTCGACGCCGTCGCGGATGGCCCGGCGATAGGCCGTCAGGTAATCGTGAATGAACTGGGTGCGGACCGGGTCGTGGACATGGCCGTCGGGTGAGACAGTGTCGTTCCATGACATGCCGTTTTCTGTGATCAGGATTGGCTTTTTGTAGCGCTCGTAGAGGAATTTTGGTCCCCAGTAGAGGATGTCGGGCGTGATGGCCCAGCCATAGGGCGTGCGCTGGATGTCTGGCGGATCGGGGACTTTTTCCGGCTTGCCGTCAGCTCCGGCTTTGAAATGGCTACCGAAGTAAAGGTTCACGGCGCAGTAATCGACGGGCTGATGGATGATTTTTAGCGCGTCGTCGGTTGCGGCTGCTGCGTCTTTGCCGAAGTGTGCAATGCCTGATTCGAGATACTTGCCACGGAAGATCGGGTCGAGCCACCAGGCGTTGTTGAGCAGGTACTGGCCGGGGTTTCCGGGGACGATCTGGATTGGGCTCAGCGTGAAGGATGAGTCGCGGGCGGCGGCGATGTCGGCTGGCGATTCGGTTGCGGGCATGTTGATCATGCCGGCGACGGAGAGGGCTACTTTGACGGGCTGTTTTGCGGCGGCGCGGATGGCTTGGACGGAGCGGCCGTGTCCCTGAAGGATGTTGACGGAGCCTTGTACGAGTTTGTCTGGGGAAAGCTTTTGAGCGGGCGGGAACATCTCGGCCTCGGCGGAGAGGCTCCAGAAGATGTTCGGTTCGTTGATGGTGAGCCAGTATTTGACCCGGTCGGAATAGCGTTTCGTGAGTAGCTCGGCGTAATCGGCGAGCCACTTGGGGCTGTCGGGGTTGAGCCATCCGCCCTTTTTCTGCAGTTCTTCCGGATAGTCGAAGTGATAGACGGTGACGACGGGTTCAACGTGGATGGCGAGCAGGGCATCGATGAACTTATCGTAGTGATCGAGCGCCTGCTGGTTGACGCGGCCTGCACCATCGGGTAGTACGCGCGGCCATGAGATGGAGAAGCGATAGGCGTTGATGCCGATCTGACGGATGACGTCGATGTCTTCCTGCCAGCGGTTGTAGCTGTCGTCGGCAATGGTATCGGTGCTGCCGTCGAGGGTTGCGTGGGGTTGGCGGAGGAATGGATCCCACACGCTCTCGCCTCCTCCTTTGCTCATGGGAGTGCCTTCAATCTGCATGGCTGCAGTGGCTGCGCCCCAGAGGAAGTCTTTGGGGAATGTATCGGACTGCAGCATGCCTTGGAGCGGGCTTGTGCGCTGAAGAGTTGCAGCAGCAGCGAATGCGGCGGATTTTTCGAGGAAGCTTCGGCGAGTGAGCATGAGTCTCCGTTTCTGAAAGGGAGCATGGTAATGCTGCCGCTGCATGCGAGGCAAGGCGGCACGGATGTTGGGAGCTCAGTGAACGATTGCGGCCTGGGGTGTTTTGGGGTGACTGACTCTTGCTTGCCCGAAGAAACTGACGCCTAGCTTTTCCCTGGTGAGTTGGAGAGACTCGTTTTTCAGGAGGACCGGGGCAGAGTCTTCAGACAATCGGTAGACACGGGCCGAAGAACATAGCGATGCTGCATCGGCCGCTGGGCGTTCGCAGGCGGGAAGGACGGAAAGCCGGTCATCGTGAACCTGAACGCCATTTGTAAAGACTTTGTAGGTGTTCCATCGCGTGGTGCAGGTAGAAGTGGCTACGAAGTGAACGTAGGTGCTGGATCCGCTGTAGGCAACGACGATGACGTAAGGGGCGGTGAGCGACGCATAGACAGCGGTAACGAGAGAGACGCCCGCTTCGCAGGATTTTTCTCCGGTCACGATCGTTAATGGGCCTTGCCATGCGGTGGGTTTATCAGGTTGGTCGGGTCCTGCAAGGCCGAAACTGCGCGAGCCAAATACGGTCATCTGCTGATCGTGAAAAACGAGCGGCTGGAAGCCGTCATGGGAATCGAAGGGAGCGAAGGAGAGTAAGAGAGAAACAATTAGACTGATGAATTTCATTGTGGCGGCAACGTGATGTATCCGTAAGTGACATTATCCCGATCGTCTGAGTTCCAGGCCCAGTTGATGGTGGTGTTCTTCTTACCGATGCCGCCGAGGCGTCCCCAATAGGCGATGGGATATTTGTTGGCGGCGAGGGGGCCGGTGACGACCACAACGACGTGGCCGTGGGGATTGTCTTTGAGGCCTCCGATAACGAAGAAGCCCTGATCGGCTTTGGCCTTGGCTTGCACTCCATCGGGAAGCACTGCCCAGGGCGCGATTTGCATCTGGTCGGTGATCTGATTGGCGAGCCCGGTCAAAGTGATGCCAAGATCGGAGGCGACGGCGCGAACGAATCCGCTGCAATCGCTGGCATACGTGTTGAACTCTGCCTCGCAGGCATTGAGGACGCGCTGTGCGTTCGGGGTTGGCATGAATCGCTCCGTGAATCGCAACTAGAGAGTTGACAGCATACTTTGTGGGCAGCCACACAAATTGTAGGGGGAAGTGGCGGGAATGGATAGCTGTCCGCAGTCGCCTTTATTTATAGGAGACTGACATCCGAAATCCCGACTATACGGTCTGCGAGTGGGTGACGATAACGCAACACTTGGAGAGACGTCCACGAGCGACGTATGAGACAAGTTGTTCGTCCACGACCGTGGCTTTCGGGTTTTTCTGCATATCGACGTCGACCTTGCCTATGCTACCCGGGCCGTGGCCGGCAGGTCCAAAGCCGCTATCGTACAAAATGCATGTGTCGGTGACATCGCTGCGGTCGATATACCTTAGACCGTTCATGGGGTCGAGGACGATGAACTGCTGGCGATCCGCGGTTGGACCTGCACATAGGACAAAGTGGCCTCCGCTGCCTCCTGTTTTCCTCTCCAACACAGATTTCTTGTCAGCGGCTGTTGGATTGCCTTCGTGCTTGTGCATCCAAATGACCGCGAGGATTGCCGGACGATCCCGTGTCGACGCAAGTAAGTGCTCGAGGTATTTGTTTGAAATAAGTTTGGCTGTCGGGACAGCAGCAGGTTCGCTATGAAGGGCCTCAACCACACACTCAGGTCTTGTGGCCATCCCGCCCCAACTGGCATCCCCTATCCATGGACCATATGTTCGAGTTTGATGGGCGGTGGAACGATCGGGAGTGAGGACGATCTTAAGGGCTTTTTTGACGGACTGCAGAGACGTGAGTGCGCCCTTTTCGGTCTTTCCCGCCATTCTGCGTGCTTCGTCTTTCGCAAGCCTCTCGGCGGCTAGCTTCTGGACCACTTCCGGCTTTGTGAGAAGCTGCTGGGCCTTGGTCAAGAGCTCATTTTTTTCGCTACGCCCTATGGGGTTCAACAGCTCGAAACTGCTGACCTGTTGACGTGTCTCGCCCTCTTCCAGAAGCTGGTTGTTCACCAACTGTTTCGTGTTCCTGATACAGGCTGGACCGCAGGAGAAGTCATATTCCTGTCTGGCGAAGCGCCAATTGACTCCATCTCTGTCTGTATCCTGGAAAAAGCGAATCTGCGGTACTGGCTGCGTGCTCATATTGTTCTTTACCGGCGAAGCGAAAGCGCGCTCATTCTAGCCGCCGGTTTTTGGCGGGTCAACCGGAGTCTTTACCTCGCGCTCTATTGAGTAGGCCTTCTCTTCGCTTCTCTGATTTTGCGGATTTCTTCCACGCGCTGGGAGAGCAGCTTTTCGCGGCCCTCAGATGTGGGGTGGTAGTATGTGCGGCCGCGCAGGCTTTCCGGCAGGCATTCCATGTCGGCGATGCGACCTTCTTCATCGTGGGCGTATTTGTAATCTTTGCCGTAGCCGAGGTTTTTCATCAGGCCAGTTGGCGCATTGCGTAGGTGCAGGGGCACGGGTTCGGCGCGGGTATGTTCGATGTCGGAGAGGACTTCGCCATAGGCGGTGTAGAGGGCGTTTGACTTGGGCGCGAGAGCCAAATAAACGACTGCCTGCGCGAGGGCCAGGTCGCCTTCGGGGGAGCCGAGGAAATCCATCGCGTCCTTTGCTGAGAGGCAGAGGTTGAGGGCTTCGGGCGAGGCGAGGCCGATGTCTTCGACAGCCATGCGGATGACGCGGCGGGCGACATACATCGGGTCTTCACCGGATTGGAGCATGCGGCCGAGCCAGTAGAGCGAGGCGTCGGCATCGCTGTTGCGTACGGATTTGTGCAGCGCGGAGATGAGGTTGTAGTGTTCTTCGCCCTGCTTGTCGTAGAGGAGGACGCGCTGTTGCAGGGCCTCTGTTGCGATTTCTTTGGTGATGCGGGTTTTCGCGGACTGGGCGAGTCTTGCGGCTACCTCGAGACCGTTGAGGGCGTGGCGCGCGTCTCCATTGGAGTAACCGGCTAGCAGTTCAAGTGCTTCATGGTCGGCTTCTAGGTGCAGGTTTCCGAGGCCGCTCTTTTCGTCGGCGAGAGCGCGTTCGAGCAAGTGGAGGATTTGCTCGTCGGTGAGCGCGTGCAGGGTGTAGACGCGGCAGCGGGAGAGGAGCGCGGAGATGATTTCGAAGGACGGGTTTTCTGTTGTCGCACCGATGAGGCGGATGGTTCCGCGCTCGACGTAGGGCAGGAAGGCGTCCTGTTGCGCTTTGTTGAAGCGATGAATTTCGTCGACGAAGAGGATGGTGCGCGAGCCGTAGGTCGAGGCCTTTTCCGCGTCGGCCATGACCTGCTTGATTTCCTTGATGCCGGAGAGGACGGCGGAGAATTCGATGAAGCTGGCCTTGGTAGTTTCGGCGATGATTTTGGCGAGGGTGGTTTTGCCGACTCCGGGCGGACCCCAGAAGATCATGGATGAGGCGTCGTCGCGCTCGATCTGAACCCGCAATGGCTTGCCGGGGCCGAGGAGATGTTCCTGACCTACGTATTCGTCGAGCGTGCGCGGGCGCATGCGCTCGGCGAGCGGGGCATTTTTTGCTTGCGTGGCTAGATCGGGGGTGCTGCCGAATAGGCTCATACAACTCCTGTCAGTTTAGAACGGAGCTTGATGCGAGGCTCGGCTTTCCTCGGTGCGACACTCCTCCCCCAGTATATTTCCTGTAAATTCCTGACAGCAAGCGGGTTAGGTAATCTAACATCAGCCTCCGAACAGCCCACTTGTGCCATCCAAAGCTTAATGCGGCTGAGCACGAGGTGCCAGCCCGCCGGAACTATCGAGCAGGCTCCCTGACCGAAAGGATTTGATCGGCCTTTACGTTTGTCAGAACCTGCCGAATACCGCTTGGCCACCACAGGTCGATTTTGTCGATGACGGAACTCTCACCAAGTCCGAAGTGAATCCGCTTGTCACTCGACGAGTTATAGCCAACCGCTGTGGTGGCAGAATTATACTGACTACCGTGTGCGGTGGTGATCTTGACTCTGGTTCCCAGTCCATCCCGATTGGACTTCGTTCCGGTTAGCCGTAGGATGATCCAGTGGTTCTTGTTTGGGGATCGGTTTATGAGAATCTGTGGCGGCCCGTTCAGCACCGTCACGACAACATCGATCTTGCCGTCGTTGTTCAGATCGCCAAATGCTGCGCCGCGGTGTGCGGCTGGAACCCCGAAGTCCGCCCCTACCAAAGCGCTCAGATCTTCGAAACGAAGGCCGCCCTTGTTGTGAAACAAACTATTGGGCAGTGCAAAGGGTTGGTGTTGAACCTCCATAGAATTGTCCAGGATCGCTGAATTTGCAGTGAACAGATCCTTGTATCCATCGTTGTCAAAATCAAAGGCGCCGGTGCCCCAGGCTGTGAGCCGGCTTGTGAAGACAGTGAGTCCGGCGGCGGATGTGACGTCCTCAAACTGGCCTCTGCCCAGATTTTTGTACAGCGGAAATGTGTCGCCAAACATGGCGGTGTGAAAGATATCGGGCTTGCCGTCATTATCCAGGTCTCGGAAATCGGCGCCCATACCGGCAACCACTTTGCCGCTGTCCGTGTACGCAACTCCCGAAACCATGGCAACATCCGTAAACGTGCCGTCGCCATTGTTGTGGAGCAGGTAATTGGGGAAGGTATCGTTTGAGACGAAAATGTCGGTAAAACCATCGTTGTCATAGTCGGCAAAGGCGACACCCATGCCTTTTCCGGCATATCGGGAGATGTGTGAGGGCTCGGAGACATCGGTGAAAGTCCCATCGCCATTGTTGCGATACAGGATGTTTGGCATTCCGCGAAAGTCGTTGGGCGAGCAATAGATGGTGATTGCCTCGAAGTGGCACTGAGGGGCGGTGTTGATATCGTAGTCCAGATAGTTCGCAACGAAGAGATCGAGCAGCCCGTCGTTGTTGTAGTCGAACCACCCGGCTGTAACGGCCCAGACCTTTCCGTGGTTCGCAACTGTGCCAGCGACGCCGGCCTTTGCGGTGACGTCGGTAAAGGTCCCGTCGCCATTGTTGTGAAACAATTGGTTCCGGTTCACACCTGCAACATACAGGTCGACGAAGCCGTCGTTATCGTAGTCTCCAGCGGCGGCCCCCATGGAGTAACCAATTCCTTGCAAGCCGGCCTTTGCGGTGACGTCGGTAAAGGTGCCGTCGCCATTGTTGCGGTAGAGACGGTTATAGTATTCCGGGCCTGTTTTTTCGAGAGACGGAATCTCGGCACCGTTGGTGAAGAAAATATCCAGTAAGCCATCGTTGTTGTAATCGAAGACTGCGACGCCCCCAGCCATAGTTTCGATTGAGTATCGTTTTGAGCTGACACTATTTCTGAGTTTGAAGCTGATCGTAGAGCCCTCGAGGATATTGTCGAAGTGAATCTCAGCTCCCGCTGATGGTTTTGCTGGATGCGGTTCCTTTTGGATAATTCCAGGCGAAGCCGCAGGTGCCGATCGTCGCGCCAGTTGCTGGCCTTGAATTCCAACGAGGGGATCAGCCTGGAAGACACTGTACAGAATCACGCTGGACAAGGCGCCTAACTTCCATCGCCGAAGAACAGCGGAGGGCTTACTGACCATCCGGAGTCGCGCCGTGCAGCTTTTGAAACTCATTCAACTCTTCACGAAATTTCGCTTCGTCGCCAGACTTTCGGTAAGCGAATGCCAAGCGATAGTGATATTCCTCTTTGTTCGGATCGAGCGCGATGGCTCTCTTGAGAAGCCGAATTTCTTCCGCATGGTTCTTTTGCTGTTCGGCGATCAGGCTTAACTGGAAATAGGCTTGAGGCAGCTTGGGATTCAACCGAAGTGCTGCTTCAAGAGAATCGGCGAAATGCGGAGGCGGAGGGTCCGTCTTGCTCGACCATCGTCCGGACTGGACCATCGTATAGTCGAAGAGAATCAAGCCATCGCGCTCGTATCTTTTGTGCAGATCAGCGAAGAGGGCGATAATCCTCGGAGCTAACTCGGGGGGAACAATCTCAGTTTCTGCGAGCAACTCCATAGGATGCGGATCGGAAGGGTTCAATTCCTCGGCTTCACAAAAAAGTTGTGCGCCTTCAAGTGACTTCCCATCTGCGTACAGCACGGTTCCCAGGGCCACGTGGAGCTTAATTGAGCCAGGATACTTTTGCACGCCATAACGAAGGATCGTAATTGCCGCGTTGTGGTCAAGATGGAATAGAGACATGCCGAAATCAAAGACGTTCGTTTCACTCGGATCCATCTCTGCAGCTTTCTGGTACTCGATCGCGGCTGCTTTATAGTTCTTCTGCGCTGCTTCGGCATTTCCAAGGATGCTATGAAGCTCCGCCCGGTCCTGTTGCCTCAGTAGAGAGCTTACGAGAGTTTTGGCGTTCTCGTATTGTCCCCCCTCTACCTCCGCATCGGCCAGATCGCGTCCGTTTTCATAGCCGGGACATTTCGAATACAAATCGGTCAGCAGAGTGACTGCCCGGGATGAGCTTCCCCCCTGGGCAAGAGAAAGAGTCTCGGTGCGTTTTCTGCTGCAATCCTGCTCGGCGGTCGCACTGGCAGCGGAAGGTGAAGCGGACTGATCTAACTGACGCGCGACCAGGTACGCGGACTGTCCCAGTAGCATCGACAGGATGACGATCTTTACTAAGGGTTGTCTTCTCAAACCACGCACACATTCCTCAAGACCAGTTGGTCCTGCTTACGATCTCATACCGCATGGCTCAGTGGCTACCCGTTCTCTTATGCGGAGATTGCCGACGCGCGAGCGCGAAGCTTGACAATCACCCAGGGCCATTTTATACGCAGGTCGAGGTGAAAGAGCGATGCGCCTGACGCCTGGAATACAGGATACTTGTCCATCGGGTTGAACCATTCCCTATGTCAACTGGATAGATAAGTATGTCAAAGCTGAGGAAGACACGGCTGCGGAACTCTGCCTAAAATGCCACAGCCTTCATTTGTTTGCTGAGCGAGTGGCCACATCTGAAACTGCGATTGGATCTGAGACAGCCCAAATGAGACGACGCGAATTCATCAAGAAAGCCGCGGTTGCGACCGGCGGCGTCATGTTCGCTCCGCTCCCTGATTTGCACCACGAGAAATTGCTGGCGGACGTTCAGCCCTCTTCGGATTTGCAGGAGATCCCGGACCTTGATGAACTAGCGGGCGACTGGATGGCGGGCAACCTGATTGAACACACGCCTGCACTTTCGAACTTTCACGGAAGCCTTGAAAGCTCTCGCAACATACTCGGCGTACAAAATTTCACCATTCCGCCGTTTGCACAGGGCGGAGAGCTGGGAATTCTGTCATTGAGTGGAGTGACGGTTGCGGCCGAGGAATTCCGGTGGTATCCATACCAGATCCAGCGCAGGTCGGCTCTGGAACACCTAAGCATCCTCACGACCTTGCGCATGCCATTTGAACAACGCGGTTTCCTGTTCGCAGTGTGCATTACGAACCATGGCCCAGCACGCTACGCGTGTACTCTAGCGATTAGCTTGCATGCTGGCATTCGACACTATCCAGGCAAGTGGGCGTGGAAGACTCCTCGTCCAGGGGATAAGGATCAGGGGGATTTCCAACTCGGCACAATTCACCTGGATGGCGGCGATTTGCTCTATACCAAAGACCTACGAAGTAGAAGCGCAACCGGATTACTGTTCCTGTCGAATCCGGATCAAGCGCTGCCCTCGTCTTCCAATGCAACCTGGAAGGTCAACATCCAAGCCGGCAAAACCTTCACGTTGCGGGGCGTGATGGCTGCCGGGCTGGAGATCGATTCAGTGGCGCGCCAGGCGGCAGAATGGAAGGCAAACTTCTCCAAAGTCTGGGAAGAGGCGCGAGGGAATTGGCAGAAACGCTATGTGGCAGCCTTCGATCCCCGGAATGAGCACTTTTCCGGAAATCTACCTGTCCTCGTCACTTCTGACGTCCCTATTCGCAAGCTGTACTACCACAGCATTCTCAGCTTGCTGTGCCTGGAGAGAACGAATCTAAGCGCTCGATGCCCTCGCGTCTTTGTTACCGCGTCTCCACGCTGGGCGACAACTCTCGTCTATTTCTGGGATACCAGCTTCTTTGCAACCCTCTGGGCATTGCTGGATCCGGTCTGCATGAAGCAGCAATTGAAGCTGTTTCTGGCGAGCAACATCCATTCCTGCTATGCGATCGACTTCCAGAGTATGGAAACGGTTGGCCCCTGGTACTCCGCCAATGACTATTCGATCTTTCAACTCGTCAACACCTACGTCAACATCACCGGTGACCAGCAGTTTCTGGATGAAACCGTCGCTGGAAACAAGAGAGTCATCGACTATCTGGAGGAGATGTCGCTCTACTGGAAGACGCTGAACAAGCCGCCAAACCTTCTGGCGGACTATGGCGATGCATCGAACCTGCTTGAGACGGTTCCAACATATATCCACCGCGTTCCATCGATGAACGCCGCCAACGTGTGGATGATGCGATCCATGGCGCGGATCCGAACTGCGCGCGGAGAAGCTGACCAGGCGCGGGAACTGAACCAACTCGCAGACAAGCTCGCAAAGGAAGTCCTTGGCTTTTATGTGGATGGCCAGGGATTTTGGGCCTGCGAGTTGCCTGACGGCAAGAAGGTAGAAGTGCGACACTGCATCGACTTTTTTACCACGATCGCTGCCATGGAGAACGAACTCGGCCCGCGAAGGATTGAGGAGATGATCTCCTTTGTGACCCGAGAGTTGTGGACGCCAGAGTGGTTATACGCGCTCTCGCCGCGTGACGGTGCAGCCAGGGAATCTACCAGGCCAGATCACGGATCGACTGGTGCTTACGACGCGTGGCCAGCACTGACCGCCGAGGCATTCTTCAAGACAGGGCGGAAAGTGGAGGCACTTGAGCGCCTGCGAAGCGTGGAGTCAGCTACCCGTGAGGGGCCATTTGGTCAGGCTCATTACGTTGCAACCAAGGCTTATCCGGTGCGAAAGGCCTTGGAATTGCAGGATTATTTCGAGAGCGCTTCGGGAGCTTTTGCGGAAGTGATCGTGCGAACAATCTTTGGTCTAGCCCATCCAGATGCGGGGGACCAGGCGCAGACAGTGATCATTCCGGAATTTGAAGGGAGCCTCAAGAATATTCGATATCGCGGGAAGCTTCTGTCCATCACAGCTACACGCTAGTCGATAAGCGAAGCCCTTTGCTATTTGGCAAAATCTAAAACGGTTTCACTCCATTTGTGACAAGTGAACGGCTCGGTGAGTCAACTGAGTGCATAAAAATGTCAATCCCGATGAGGACAGGACTCGCGGTCCGCGCCTACGATTCTTCCACTTTTGGAGTCCAGCATAATACTGACGAAATCTCGTTTAAATACAAGGGTGGCGTGCGATGACAAGGCAAGTAGTCAATAAGGTGTCGACAATCAAGGAACTGTCGCAAGCTGTGCGGTGCTTCTTAGAGAAGACGCTGACAGAGTTGCCTAAACACGCTATAGGACTAGCTCTTTTCGTTTGCGTCTTGGCAGTAAGTGCTCCGATTTCCAATGTTTATGCGCAGATCGCGACCGGCCGCATCGTGGGAAGAGTGACAGATGCGAGCGGAGCGGTGATCGCTGGCGCTACTGTAACCATCACAAGCGATACGACCAGCGTAGTCCAGACAGCACGTTCCAGCGCTGGGGGCGACTATGTCTTCGAAGCCGTGAACCCGGGCACCTATACGTTGAAGGTGACTGCACCTGGGTTTGGCGAGCTCACCCGTTCGGGTATTCAGGCGCACATCCAGGATTACCTGACAATCGATGTGAGTCTTACGATTGGCACTGTTAGTCAACAGGTCGCTGTGACTGCAGCGACCCCATTGCTGCAGCAGAGCGATGCATCGATTGGCCAAACGATCAACCAGGAACAAGTGAACAACATGCCGCTACAAAGCCGTGATTGGACAACACTTGGATTGTTGGCCGCCGGCACCGTCACTACAGGAGGCGCCAGCAACGCCGAGTTCAATGTGATGGGCATCGATTGGACGCAGAACGACTTCCGCCTGGATGGAATCGACGACAACGTAGAGATTTACGGGGGTGGCAATATCCAGGGCGCTGGCGGCAACAATGGCTACACCGCCTTTGTGCCACCGCCCGATGCCATTCAGGAATTCAAACTACAGACCGGCAATTTCGACGCCGAGTTCGGTCATTCCACCGGCGGGATCGTTAATGCCGTCCTCAAATCGGGAACCAACAGCCTCCATGGGGACCTTTGGGAATACGTTCGCAATACGGTCTTCAACGCCAACGACTATTTCGCAAATCAGACCAATACGCCACGCCCGCCTTATCACCAAAATCAGTTCGGCGGAACGATCGGAGGCCCCATCTACATTCCCAAGCTCTATGACGGCAGGAATCGGACCTTCTTCTTTTTCGACTATCAGGGCACCAGAATCAGTACGCCTACTGCCAGCAGCTCGAGTGTTCCGACTCTCTTGATGCACAGCAGCAACTTCACCAATTTCCAGGACTATTTCAGCCTAGTGAGTGGAACGAAGACCGACGCGCTCGGGAGGGTCTACCCATTGGCAACCATTCTGGATCCCGCTACAACCCGTATGGTTGCGGCGAATGCTGTTGATCCCGTTTCTGGTTTGCAGAATCCTTCGGGCAAGGCAATTTATGTTCGCGACCCGTTCTACACAAACGGGAATGTTTCCGGGATCAGGGATTTTACGGGTCAAGCGCAGTATCTGAATATTCTTCCCCCATCGCGTCTCGACCCTAACGCGGTTAAGCTTCTTGCCTTGTATCCCAATCCCACACCTGGCAGGACTACTTTTCCCAACTACTTCCAGTTTCCTTCTGGGACCAATGACATCAATCAGTTTGATGTCCGCATTGATGAAAACATCAGCAGCAAAGATATCCTCTTTGGCGTATACAGCTACAGCAACGAAACGATATTTCTACCGCCGGCCTTGCCAGGGTACGCAGAAGGTCAGGTTTATGGGGATGGCCCCGAAGAGGGTCCGCGGTATGCGATCGTCCTGGGTTATACGCATGTCTTCCTGCCCTCTCTTACCAACGAATTCCATATTGGATATATCCACAACGTTGAGAGATTAAACGCGGTTTACGGCAACACGACTGGCATACCAGAACAATACGGAATTGCGGGGGTGCCCCAGTACCCGGGGAATGGCGGATTACCTCCCATCGCTATCGGCCCTCTTACGGGTATGGGGGTCGCTGGCTGGATGCCAACTCTGAATACAATCCGCACTGTGGAGATCATGGATAATGTGACCAAAATTTACGGGTCACACACCTTCAAGACCGGCTTTCAGGTGGACAATTTTTATGCACCGATTATCCAGCCTACTTATGGCAAAGGAAACTTCGGCTTCACCGGCCAATACTCTGATATTCCCAATCAGAATTCAGGTTATGAAGGCGTTGGAGACCTGCTACTGGCGCCTACCGCTTCAACTGTTCCAGGCGGTATCAATAATGTGGGCGGACTGCAAACTTATGGCCTTTCCAATTATGCTCAGGTGAGCGACCAGCGCTACTATATCGGAGCCTACTTTCAGGATGACTGGAAAATTACTCCCACACTAACGCTCAATCTTGGCCTCAGGTGGGACCACTATACTCCCTATCAGGAAATCAACGGAAGACAGGCTAACTTCGTTGAGACGGGCGGAGGATCGGGATCCTCGGGAACCTACTATATTCCGAAAAAAGGCTGTTCCGTTCCCACTTCCTCGACTTTTCAAGCGCTGATGGCCTCCTACAACATCGGTATTAACTGCACTTCAAATAACGCTACGGGAAATGCCCAAAACTCTAACTTTGCTCCCCGGCTTGGCTTTGCATTCCGCGCAACTCCCAAAGTAGTTATTCGCGGAGGCTATGGCATCACCTTTGGGACGCTGAACAACACTGGATTTGGCTATAACATCGGAGGAAACTATCCATTCTCCTATACGGTGAACTTTTATGCGGTCGACTCCCAAACCCCGCTCACCGTGCCGGGAGGAGACACCGCCGTTCTGGGGAACGCCCTGGTCGCACAGAATCTCGAAAATCCCACTGCGGTGAACGGAGCCGGTCTCACACTCTATGGGCGGCAATATAACTTTCAAACGCCCTATCAGCAGACATTTAACTTGACCGTCCAGGATCAGTTCACCCAACATGATTCAATTTCTTTCGCGTACGTAGCTACTCTGGGAAGGCATCTGGACAGCGCAAGTACTCAGAATGCACCGTCTGCCATAATGCCGCCGGGAACAAATATGTATGACCCCACAGTTCCCGGTCATATTCCGTTTCCAGCTTTTGCGTACAACGCCGTTTATCAGGCCACCTCAAGTTCGAGTAACTACAACTCTTTTCAGGCGGTATATCAGCATCAGCTGAGTGCGGGGATGACCGTACTGGCGAACTACACCTATTCCAAGTGCATGACCGATCAACGCTCGCTGATAAGTTCCACGTTGCCAAGCTACAGAGCACCTTGGCTTCCCGGCTGGGGTCAGTCAGCCGATTACGGGCTCTGTTTCTCTGATACTGCCCAGGTCGTTCATGCCTCAGGAACCTATAACTTACCTTTTGGCCGGAATCAGCATTTTCTGAACAACGTCAACTCAGTCACCAATGCCTTCATCGGCGGCTGGATCACCAACTTCATCTTCTCGCACCAGACCGGACAGCCCTTCACGATTCAGTGCCCGATTTCTACAACGGCAGATTTTGGATGCTTTGCCAATGTCGTTTCCGGTCAGAACATCTACGGTGGCCCCCACAATGTTCACCAGTGGCTCAATCCAAGCGCATTTGCAAATCCGCCTGTCGCAACCCAGATTGGCCAGTCGAGTACCGCGCCCCTCGGCGGCAGCCCCACTCCGGTAAGAGGTCCCGGTTTCCAGAATCTCGATATGTCACTGTTCAAACAGTTTCCCATTCACGAAGCAGTGAAACTGGAATTCCGGGCAGAGGCTTTTAACCTTCCTAATTGGCATTCGTTCGCCAATCCCTCTGCAAACCTGAACTTTTTGAATACCGCTGGTTTCAGTCAAATCACGTCATCGCGCAGTAATCCGCGCATTTTGCAACTTGCGTTGAAACTGTACTACTAGTGCCAGTCCCGCCTGCGGAACTGCTCCCGATTGATTCACTGGGAATGCAGTTCCGTAAGGTTTGTAGACGTGATTGAGTTAGGCTTTTAAGCAGTCTTGACAGTCGCCATGACAGCCGATATTCGCATTCCGGCGATCCTAAAAATCGGTGGGGGTGTCTTTAACGAAGTTGCAGGAATCCTTCCCGGCTTGAAGTGCCGCCAGCCATTAATTGTGACGGATGCGTTTCTCTCAGGTTCCGGGCTTGCGGGCAGACTCAAGGATCAAATCGTGGCCAGCGGTATCGACTGCAAGATTTTCGCGGGTTCTGTCGCAGATCCTACCACCGAGGCCGTTGACCAAGGTGTGCGCGCGTTTGTCGAAGGCAAACACGACAGTGTGATCAGCCTCGGAGGAGGGAGCTCCATCGATACAGCCAAGGCCATTGGCCTCCTGGTGGCGAACGGAGGCCGCATCAGCGATTACAAGGTTCCCAAGCCGATACCTGGACCGGGCCCTCCCCACGTTGCGATACCTACTACGGCTGGAACTGGTTCGGAAGTAAGCCGGTTCACTGTTATCTCCGACTCTGCGACCGAAGAGAAGATGTTGGTTGCGGGTGGAGCGTTGGTACCTTCGGCTGCGATTGTCGACTATGAACTGACCATGTCGATGCCGCGACGGCTGACGGCGGATACGGGCACTGATTCGCTGACTCATGCAATAGAGGCATATGTGAGCCGCAAGGCAAATGCTTTCACGGACGTCATGGCGTTGTCGGCGATGAAGACCATCTGGGCGGAGCTGCCGATTGCCTTCCGTCAACCAGACAATCGCAGCGCGCGTGAAGCGATGATGCTGGCGGCCACGATGGCGGGTATGGCCTTTTCCAACGCCAGCGTCGCTTTAGTGCATGGCATGAGTCGGCCGATTGGATTCTTCTTCCATGTCCCGCACGGGCTTTCGAATGCCATGTTGCTGCCCGCAGTGACCCGGTTCTCAGCGGAGGCCGCCCCTGTACGATATGCCGATTGCGCGCGCGCCATGGGAATTGCAAGCCTGCAGGACTCAGAGGCTGCGGCAGTGAGCAAGCTGATCGAAGGATTGTTTCACAGGAATGAAGAACTCGAGGTTCCGTCGCCCAAGCGTTTCGGAATCGCCGAGGAACGGTACTTCGAGATGATCCCAACCATGGCAAAGCACGCCGTGGCGTCGGGCTCGCCACAAAACAACCCAAGGGTTCCCTCCGCTTCGGAGATCGAGCAGCTTTATCGGGAGATCTGGCAATAGTAATCCCGGGCCGATCAACCGCGCAATTGTGAAATCGTCCGCTTTCCGCTCCAATAGTCCTCAATCTCCTCGAGGGTTTTTCCCTTCGTCTCCGGCAGGAAACGCAAGGTGAAGAGTGCCTGCAAAAACGCCATGCAGGCCAGGAAAGCAAAGGTGGGAATCTTGCCGACTTGATTGAATGCAAGCGGAAACAAGAGAACTACAAAGGCGTTGGCTACCCACTGAGTCACAACGGGGACGACCATAGCACGTCCGCGGACCTTGTTGGGAAAGATCTCCGGCACGAGCGTCCAGAAGACGGGCCCGATGCAAGAGGCAAAAAATGCGATGAACAGCGCCATCAGACCAACGACGATGCCGCCGTTAAATCTCCCTGCTGCCAGCATTCCTATGATCAGGGCCAACGCAGCCGTCATCCCCAACGAGCCGATGGTATAGAGAGGCTTGCGTCCATAGCGATCGATCGTCCAAAAGGAAATCAGAGTGAACGCAAAATTAATACCACCGATGATGAAGGTTGAAAAAAGCGCCGCATCGATCTTCCATCCAGCAGACTTCAAGACCAGAGGCGCGTAATCAATGATGGTATTGATGCCCGATACCTGAATCAGGACTGCCAGAGCAAAACTGATGAGAACGATACGGCGGATAGGCCCGGATGTCAGCGGCTCTGCAGCAGCCGACGACCCGGCGAGACTCGCTTCGATCTCAGCAGCTTCGATAGCGGCCTCCTTCGCATCCATGATGCGTGTCAGAAGAGCTAAGCCTTCTTTCTTTCTCCCGATTTTGAAGAGGAATCGCGGAGTCTCAGGCGCGCGAATCAACGTGAGAAAAAACAGGACGCTCGGCAATGTACCGCTGATGAACATCCAGCGCCAGTTCCATTCGCCAAGATTGCGGAGCCAGTAGTTGATACAGTACGAAGCCAGGATGCCAAATGTGATGGAGAGCTGGTAGGTTGCGCCCATTCTGCCTCGTATCCTCGGGGGCGAAACCTCTGCAATGTACATCGGCGAAAGGACCGACACGCCACCCACGGCGACCCCGCCCGCAAACCTTGCGGCGACGAAGAGGGCAAAGGTCGGCGCAACGCCGGTAGCGATTGACGTAACGATGAAAAGTAGGGCAACGAAGAGAAGTATCTTCTGGCGTCCATATTCGTCGGTCAACCGGCCGGCGATCACTGACCCCAGCACACAACCAAATAGAAGCGAACTGTACGCCCACCCTAAACCCAGGTCGCCAAGGCCAAAGTGTTCGACGAGGAACGGGCCTGCGCCAACGATAATTGCCAGGTCAAATCCGAACATCATTCCACCCAGCGCCGCGGTCGCGCCGAGAAAAATGACGTAAGACAGATTTGTAGAGCTCTTTACGTCCTGCATTGAGCGACCCTTGTCTGCATGCTATGAGATATGTATGTCAATCCACTCGAGTGGCTTTCCTGTCGCGCTGCGATCGGCTACGGTGATCGTAAGCCGGCGATCGTGGATCTGCTCCTGGCCTTGGACGATTTCGCCTCCGAAATAGTGACTCACAATCTCAGCCTGTTTGCCGCTTTCCCGAAGAATCGAAATCTCTCCGCCACCATAGGCCACCACTGCCAGTTCCCCATTCTTCGATATGCTGCTTTTTCCACGCGAAGCGACAACCACGGGCACACCGGAGTGAACGGCATCTCGAATGAGAGGGTGCGTCGCCTCTGACGCGAGGGGATTCGCCTCACCCGAGATTGGCGGACGATAAGCGAAAAGGACAAGCTGGCCGTCTTCCAGCCTTGCCCACGAGCGCGCGTGCGCACCATACGTCGGCGCCTCGGAGATCGAGCCCAGAGGAATGACTTCGAAGATATTCATTGGCCGCAACACCTTGCTCATGCCGTTATATTTCGCGACAAATTCCGGAGAGCCCTTTTCTCCCTGTTCATCCCCGTGAAAATCGTTCAGGGATCCGATCGTTCCAGACGCCGCCGAATCGAACCAGATATTCGGTGCGCTGGCCCAGTCGTATCCAGAAGACCCGTACGTTGGAATGCCCAGTGGTCCCAGCAGGCTGCTGAAGTAGATTCGCCGGTTGGCTTCGAGATCGTATTCTCCGGCGGCGAGGAAGAGATCGTCGGTGCTGTGCAGGTCGAAGTAGTCAAGAAAGAGAGGCGAGAGCTGATAGTACATCACAACCAAATCCGGATTTTCCTCTCGCATGGCCTTGATGACGATATCGAGGCCTTTCCACATTAGCCGCTCTCCAGTCCATTTCTTATCCTGCGGAGCTGCAATGCCGGCAGCGGGCAGCTCGTATCCGAAGTCGAACTTGAAAAGGTCCGGTTTGTACCTGCGGATGAACTTCTTCACAAGGTCGGTAAGAACCTTTTCTACGGCCGGTTGAGTGAAGTCGATGATGTAGTAATGCGTGGTACCGGAGTTTTTCGCTTGATACGGAGTGCCGTCCGGCGTCTTGAGCATATTGTCTTCGGTTAGACCGATGTCAGACGGACGCTCGCAACGCATGAGCGCTGCCCATATGCCCAGGCGATAGCCATCGGCCCGCAGCTTCTCTAGAAATTGCTCGAAGTTGGGAAGCCTGGTCTTCGAGTGCTCCAGGTTACCGTAAGCACCTTCCCACTTATCATCGATCGAAAAGAGGCCAGCTTTCAGCCCCGAAGCCTTGAGGGCACGATAGGTTTCCTCTAGGAAGGCTTCGTCGAGATGATCTTGCTCCTTGTTCTCATCAACCTGTGAACCCCACGTGCAGAATTCAGGAGTAAGCGCCATCTGGGTCTTATGCGCGGAGTTCTGGTGGATGTGAATGATTCCGGATTGAAGGAGACTCCTATAGTAGCCGGAGATCGCGTCACGATAGTCAGGCCCTACGGACCACACCAGGGTAGCACCGAGCGTTAACTTTCCCGGACCCCGAACGTGCTTCCATAAATCACTTCGATAGTCGACCCAGGGGCTGCAGGTACCCTGATACATGTTCAGGAACAAGTCCCCGGCAGGCAGGTCGGCCAAGCCACAGGTGAATGCCTCCGAGCGTCCTTCGGTGAACATATTCTTCAGGCCGGCAGAGGAATCGACACTGAACCCACAAAAATAGTGGACCGGCAGCGCCCATTGCTGGTTCAGGCCGGGAATGAAGCTCCCGCGGCCCAACCAGACATTCTCGTTGAGGTGCATGTCGTCTCGAACGATCGGGCTAACCGAAGATCCTTCACTGATGCCGGGAACCACAAGATACGTAGCATGAAGGGCGGCGTTACTG
This sequence comes from uncultured Acidobacteriaceae bacterium, assembly GCA_963833015.1. Taxonomy (GTDB): domain Bacteria; phylum Acidobacteriota; class Terriglobia; order Terriglobales; family Acidobacteriaceae; genus Alloacidobacterium. Next base: position 58,041 of record CAWHWJ010000014.1, read on the forward strand.
GTTGCCCCGTCCGCCTCCCTGAAGTAGTGAAGACTGACGATGTCCTCTGCGGACGGCGTGTCATAGATGATGGGATCGACCCAGATGCCGTGCTCGTCAAAACGCCATGTGACCGACACCGTGGCCGCGCCGTTGACTTTCTCGTACTGGATCGTCACATGATCTCGATCTGTCTGGTGAATCGTCGCCTTGCCCGGACTGCATTGTCTTCGCAATGGCTCCTGGGTTGGGCACACGATCACCGCGGGCTGCATTTTCCCGCTGACGATCAGCCGCTTTTTCGAGTCTCGTAGACGGAACGTATCGCTGGCCTCAGAGTACTCCCATATGTAGTTGTAGCCTTCGACTCGGACTTCTCCGCCCTGCCTCGTAATCGAGGGTGCCTCTGTATTGCCAAAAAGCCTGCTCGACGCGGACGCAAGCAGGGCTCCCGTGGAGATGTGAACGAATGTGCGTCGATTGAGAGTGGCCAATGATACTCCTTGCTGATGCTTGACTTACAAAGTCCGAGCACACAGAACGCGATGGAACCGAGCGAAGTTCGCGTGCTGACGGTCTTATCCCACAGGAAAGGTAACCCGGCGCAGAATGGCGGCATTTCCTAGCGGGACCAGAGTTACCGGCACCTGCGTTCCATCTGGTTGTTTTGTCATGGTTCCTTGGAGAGTGATGAGCGCAGCGTCGAACGGACGCAACGGATTGACACCGTCCGTGATTGGCATCGCCTTGAAGCCAAATGATTGCCACCGCGAGGATGCGTTGAGAGCGAGTGTTTCGTATTTTCCTGCCAGCTTGTAGTACGAGTCCTCGAACCCGGGTACGGAATAGGTCTTGAGAGTTATTTTCTGTGCATCAAGCGGTTGCGCGAATAACAGCGCTCCGTACTTGAGAGCGAACTCACCGTTGACAGCCGCGACCTCCTGAATCGTCGGGACAAAGGTGATATGGACGCTATCGCCTTGCTGCCACTTCTTCCTGACTAACCAGTAGGAATCCTCGCGGGTAATCGTGGCGCCGTCGCATTTCACAATCGTGCCGCGTGACCACCCCGGATCACGGAGGTAGAGTGGAAATTCCGGCGCGCCTTCCGTGTGGATCTCGAGCGTGACTGTGTTTTCGAAGGGATAGAGAGTTTTCTCCTCGATGCGAACCGGGACGTTTTTAACAGTGGTGGAAACGGTGCAGGGTCCATAGAGCAATGCGGCGAGAGCCCCGTTATCGTGCCGCATCCACATCCCGCGCACATAGAGAGAGGCCACGTTGGCGGCGTTTGGGTTGCAGCATACGGCCACATCCGTATGAGTCGGAGAGAACTTGTTTTTGATGTCGGGCTTCGTTCCGTCAGGCGACACACCATCGCAGTGAAGCCTGTTGTCAGAGGTGAGGTAAGTAATCGCAGCCCCATTTGGCAAGCGAGAACCCTGCGCGGCGTTGAACCAAATGAGTTCGACATTGTCGCCAAGAGAGGCTACGCCGGTCTTCTGCAATGCGGACTCGAGAGTAAATTGCATCTCCTTCGTTCCGCAATATTCATACTCGGTGGTACTGGGATCCGGTTTCAACGCGAGCACATCCTCCTGGCTCACGTCAGAACCACTCGGCTCGGTGTATCGGTTCAATTTGTCCAGTGCATTGCGGGACGCACGACCGAAGTCTTCTCTGCCGGTCGCCATCCAGAGCCAGAGCGGAACCCGGATTGCCTCAAAGGTATTGGCGCCATGGTCCACGAAATCGGAATTCAGATTAAGGAGCGAGGTCAGGCTGGTATCCGCCTTGCTCGTATTGGCGCTCATGTTCTGATAAAGGCCAACCGTAAAGTCCCGGTATTTCGCTTCATCGGTTAGATCGTACAGCCGTTCCGTCACGTCGGAGATCATCAAGTCGTGACTCAATCCCTGCCCGGAAATCGTGTACTCAAATTGGATGGGCGTCTTCCGTGGGCCGTAGACGGACATGGTTAAGTTGACGGCACGAACCACGGCGTCCCTCACCTCCGGTTTGCCGGTCAGTTCGTAATAGTCGAGCAGGCCTCGCATCAGGCACGTCTGCGTCCACAATTCTCCCGGCCTGGAGAACCTGATATCAGGTGCGAAGACACCCAGATAGCCGTCTTTTCCCTGCGAAGAGAGAATATGGCGAACATAAGCGTCGGCCGCTTCCATTGCCGGCTTATCTCCGGTGAGATAAGCCATCATGATGAAACCCGCTCGCCAGTTTCCTTCTGTCTCGCCATTCCACCAATTGTTTTTCTCGACGTTCGCCACGTTGGCTGACGCGGCGCTGTTGCGATTGCTGACGAAGATGTCAGACGAGGCTTCGTGACACAGCTCTCCTAGATGTCCTGCAAAACCTTCTTTCAAGTCTCGCAGCATCTGCTCCTTGATCCAGCCTGCGGGTTTTACCTCTCCCAAAGTCAGCCACCTGAACACTGGCGCGATTTTCGTCGCTGCCTGCGCCGGAGGATCGGATGGTGTCAAAAGAAGGCCTGGTGCGTTGCTCGACGGGAGCATCAGGTTCGCCGATGCAGCCATCAGCAGCTTGAGAGTATCTCTTCGATTCATCAAAGTTCCAATGAGATAGAACGCTAACACTGCAGCAAGGTTCTGCGTAGAACCGTTGTCGTCAATCTTGATTCAAGAGAATGCAAATCAGGAAACAACTTCTTTCAGATCAGCCCGCGACTTCTCATAAGTAGTATCGTAGGCAAGTAGCTGCGGGTCGGGGGCGACGCCTTGGTTCTGGCAGGCCGCACGATAAATTTCAGGCCACCAGTTTCGATGTTCTGTAAGGCCGTCTTCTTTCCATTTTTTCCAGTCCACCAGGATTTTGGACCAGGCCTTGTCGCCAAAAGCTATTGCTTCCGTTTGTGATCCTACCTCCGACACAATCCAATCACGCCCGATCTTGGCATGCAGAACTTCGTCCGCCCAGTCATAATCCTGAATCATCGCCGAGAGCGGATTCGCGGAAGCTACTGCGACCTCCCACTCATATTGTTTGCCCGTTTTTCGAGGCATAAGCCCTTGCTCGATGGTGTACAGCACTCCATGCCGCTCCTTCGCGGTGAGCAAGGTATTCAGCCCCAGTGACCAGGTGAAATTGAAGGGAATTGTGGACCAATCGATTCCCATCGAAACGAATCCGAGCTCACCCATCATCGCGTGACGCGCCTCATCCCATAGCTGACGGGTCATATCACGGTAATACTCCCACGGCTTGCCCTCGGTCTCCGCAAGGATGCTTGCCATCATTTCAGGCACGTCAATCTCGCGCATGCGCTTGAAGTAGAGCATGATCAGCTTGGGGAAGGGCGGGATGCTGTTGTCGAACAACAGCGCCTCGGCATTCACGCCCATGTTGTATGGATCCTTGAAGCGGTCATCCCGCTTGGGAACTGGATCATACTTGTAGGGAATGACTGAGAAGTGAGCTGCGACGGTCTCGCCGGTGGGTTCTCTCTTGCCGTCGAGATCTCCTGCCGCACCAAGCATAAGCTCGAGTGTGACCGGCCAATCCCCAAGCTCTTTTCGGCCATCGGCGCTGACAAGGCAACGAACGGCTTCATTCCCGTAGTGCAGCACGTCCTGCATCTCGACAAGAGTGAGCCGGCAAATGCGAAAAGTCGGATGGTCAAAAAGCTTGTTCGTATCGGCAATGAGATTCTCGAGAGCGCGAATCACCGCGGGTATCGCGTGCTCGTAGACTCCTAGGAGCAGTGCAGGTGTCGTAGGCGCTGCCAGTATTTCGTCGAAGAACAGATCGAGCGACGCGTCCGGAGATACCTCAAGTCCATATGGCGGTTGCCGCATTTCCCGGACCCGGGTAGCGATCGCTCCAACATGTTCCGAGCAGTAGAACGCGTGCAGGCTGAAGGCCATCTTCAACTCGTAGACAGGTTCGCTTGTAATGCGCGACACGAAGATTTGGTGCAGCCTCTTCAGGGACCAGTGCACCCGCTTCAATCGAGAAACCGACTCGCCGACGGACAAGCCAGTCGTTGCCGCCTCGTTCATCGTATGCAGACCCACCAGGGGCGGCAAACCGGCGAAGCCTTCGTAGGAATTCAGCGACCTATACCGTGGGTGCTCCGAATCCCGGCCTTTCTGAACGATGTCGTGTGGGGAGGATATGTTCATAGTCATCACCTGCAACACATCTGTGGTCAATTTTCGATAACGGTAGCCGACGACGACTGTACATGTCCTCTGATCAATTGACCACTATGGGTATCAAATTGACATGATTTCCAGAAATGTGTCCGCAATCCGCTGATTCGGCTGCGGTCCGACACCGGCGTCGCCGGCATACCGGCCCCGGGAACGCAAAACCCTGGGCTTCAAGTGTCGTCCGCAAAGACAAGAAATGAAAACTCTTGTGCGCCTTTGGAAAAGACAACTTGTTAAAGCGCGGATAACATTGCCTTGCACTTGAAAAACATTACTTAGGCTGTCAGCAATCTCTACTTCAAGGTTGCAGACGGCAGGTATTGGCCTCGAACACTTTTGGGGCAGGAAAGTGGAGATGATCGAATGGCGTCGAATACCGGGATAGCATTTCTCGATACAAGCAAGGTCGAGGTTCCATCCATCAACCTCTCTGAAATGCGGGATTTTGCTGGGAAAGAGATTGGCGCCGGGACCCCTGAAATCATCGCAGTCAATATTCGCGGGGCCGATCGGCGCATGAAGCCATATTTCGAGAAGGTCGGCTCCGGATCCGCCTTGGTCGTTGCCTTTGAGCGAAGTGATCCTGAATTCCCATTCTACTGGCACTATCACCCCGAGTTCGAACTGACTCTGATTATCAACAGCCGCGGACAACGGCTGGTCGGAGACGGCATCGCGGACTACGGCCCGGGCGATCTTGTACTACTCGGTCCCAACGTGCCGCATAGTTGGCGTTCCGGCCGAGTAACAACACAGAGGGCAGAGACGCATCGCGCCGTAGTTGTGCAATTTCGTCACGATTTTCTTGGAGAACATTTCTTTGAACTGGAAGAAATGACACCGGTTGCCCATCTTCTGCGCCGTGCTTCGAATGGGCTTGCCTTTGGCCACACGGAGATCGGGCGCAGGGTCGCACGATCTATTGCGAAGCTTCCTGTTCAGTCTCCCGGCAAAAGGTTGGCAACTCTGTTGTCGGCACTTGTAGAACTTGCAGACGAAAAGGACGGCCAGATACTTTCCACATTGGGAGTAAAGCCGATCTGCCGGACTGCTGACCAGCACCGGATTGACGAGATTTGTCTCTTCTTGAATGAGAACTTTGCGGAGGAGATCGAGTTCGCCAGGCTCGCGAAGCGCTTTCATATGGATCAGGCCTCGCTCTGCCGTTTCTTTAAGAGGGCGACCGGCCGCACCATGACGGCATATCTGAATGAGTTGCGAGTCGGAGCGGCCGCGCAGCTCCTTATCAACACGAACGACAGCATTCTCGACATAGGCTTCCGTGTCGGGTTCGGCAATTACTCAAATTTTAATCGCCAATTTAAACGGATCAAGGGCTTTGGACCGAGAACATTAAGACATCAGTTTTCGCTCGGAGCATTTCAGGAAGATCCGTCCTTCAGAATCGCCCACATCGCCGGACATCCCGTTTTCTAGGAAAAGGCAGATTGCGGCCTAGTCAAGTTGAATTGCGCGTTGGTCTGCAGCTAACGTTCTGACCTTCCCGTTTACCCGAATTGAGACAGGCCTCTTCACAGACTGCGGCAGGTGCAGCAGCGCCCGACCATACGGCTGCTGGTGAGTGCCCCGATCCACCCGATAGTCGAGAACGACTGAATCGCCGGATTTGCGAAGATCAAAATCGACGGCGCCGAACCTGGTCGGAGCGCGCCGCACAGTTATTCCATTGTCGAGCCAATCTTCCCTTGCACCCCAGCAAAGGTGCAGCACAGCGTTGTCTTCGTAGACCAGCGAGTTGCGAAGCAAGTGGACAAACTGAGCTGCCGCCCAGCCGTGTGGCATGTCTCCCGTGCCTTGCCGCGTGTCGAGAAAGATCTCTTCCGTCCAACCGTTCGTTGTAGAGGCATGAGCCACATATCCGTCGAACAGCCTGTAGAACACTTCCAGGTCGTCGCGAAGCAGGTAGCACATTGCCCAATCTACCGTTATGTATGTCCATAGCTTCTTCCTGTTGAAGTACGTGTACTCGTCTTCCTGGCAGTGCTGGCGCATCATGTCGAGGGTTTGCGAAATCATGGGATCGTTCGCGCCAAGAAATCGCGATGGATAAAGAGCTGCGATCGACCCCCAAATGTCGAGTTGAGAGACCGAGTGAAATGGCGTTGCAGGGATATATTTGTTATCTCCAACGCGCTCGAAAGCGAGCTTTACCGACGCGGAAAGATTGGCGCAGAACGCGTTGTACGCATCCGTCATCCATTTGACATCGTTCTCGTCATTGACAGTTCTGGCAGCCTCTATCGCCATCCGAAGTCCGAGGACTGCCCAGAAATCGTGATAGTAAATATAGCCCTGGCCTATCGCTTCACCTTCGGCGGCCGGCAGCAACCCATAGTAGATAGGGCGATCACCGTTCTCGGTGAGATAGCGCATTTGCTGGGTAACGTTTCTGATCCAGTTTGCACCCTTCCTGATACTTGGGTAGACAGTCCGCAACCACTCGAGGTTTCCCGAACACTGTGCATGGAGCACGAGTGCCCACAGTACCTGCCCCTGACCGTCCGACTGGTTTAGAGGAGATTGCCAAAGTCCACTTTCCTGCTGCTCGTAGGATCCAAAATTGCCGCGAAGGCTGGTCTGCCAGAAGAGGCGAAGAGACTTCTCTGCTTCATTGGACTGACCGGCAACGTCCAGCGCAGCAATTATGTATGCGGCGTCCCTGTACCAGAAAGCGTCGTAGGTTGACGCGCCCGGTTTAACAACGTAGAGATCCCCGCCGTCGTTGGCTGCGCCCGGATACTTTGTTCGCAACAGAAAAATATTGAGCAGGGAGGTCCGGTAGAGGTTATCCAGCCGGGCATCTCCGGTGCGGAACTGCGCTCCATCCTCTAAAAGACGCTCCCATCTTTGTTTTGCGCCGGCTTCCGGCGAGTCGGCACGCAACGCGGCAACCGTGTCACGGTTGTTTATACCGACGTCGTAGGGCAGAACGATACGGCACCTCGCCGCGTCAGCGTTTGAAAGATCGAGGGTGACTCTGCAAGCGCGATCGGACATGGACTCCTCGCCGCAGCGAACGTAGAACAGAGCCTTATCACTCAAGGCTCCCGTAGTGACCTGTGCCAGGTCGACAGGTTCCTCGAAGATCCAGATCGCGTTTAGCAACACCCAGCGATAAGGCGACGTGGAAGACGGATTTACCTTTGAGGCGACTTGAATCTCATTCGTCGAAGCCTGGATCACAAAGTCATGAAGAAACGGCTCGCCGGCCGTCAGATCTGCCAGATCCACAGTTACCGACATTTCATTTGCAGACAGGTCTAGAAGCGATTGCGAATGGATATACCTGTACTCGGCGCCTTTCTGTACATATAAACCGAGAACGACGTGATACGTCTTCCCAGCCTCTACCGGGAACCTGTATCGCAATGAGCGAAAAAGATATGAGGACCTGCCGCTGGCAAATGCCGGATCAAGGCCCGGAATTGGGGTCGGACGAAATCCGGCGGGTACCTCCGGTGACCACGGCTGCCTGCTGAGTGACCAGCTCTCCCGTGCCGGCGTCATCATGTTGTATTTCGCCTGCGACATATTGACAGCGGCGAAGGGTGGAAATGCCGCAAGAATACGATCACCGCTTGTTAAGATTCCTTCGTTGACTTCAATCCGCGTGATAAATGGAAACCAGAGGTCGACCTTCAACGGCAGATCCGCCTGATTGAACTCGAAGTAGTCGGCCTGAACGGTCCCCTCAGTCGTGGCGCCCGCAGTCCAGCGCGCTCTCCCCTGGCTTGACCGGACCTCGGTGCTCACAATCGGAAGATAGCCGCCTTCAAGAGACTGCGACCAGTGAAGGTTCGGCGACTTCAGTGGAATATCACCAATGCTCAGGCAGATTGATGCGTTCCGCGAATCGAGTTGGCCGAACTGATCGATGATTCCCGGCGTTTCATCACCCAGGCCGATGTTGGTCTTGATGTTGGTGTTGCATAGAGAGGGAAATGCCCGTGAGGACGATCCTTTACTCAACACATTTGCAGTGGCATTGGCCGAGTCACGAAGGCTATCGAGGGCCTGTATCTGCGCTTCCAGTGCGATGCCACCGAGGACCAGCCCTGATCCTTGAAGAAACTTCCTTCGGTCAACATTCCCCATATCGGCCTTTGTTCGATCTTTCCAGTCCTGTGATTTACAATTCGCAGTCGCGCTCTCGAATTATAGGCACTGTTTTGCACAGTCTGGCCGCGGCGACAAGAAATGAAAACTTTTGAACGCGTTTCGAAAAGACAACAGCTTAAATGGAGAGATACGATTACTCGGCTCGACGAAGACGACGCGGTCTGCATCATCGCAGACCCTTCGGGTGGAATGGACAATCGCGTGAGTGCGTGCCTCAGATGCGATCGCGCAGGAGAATTGAGGAAATTCCATGGCACAGAATTCCGGAGTAGTTTTTCTCGGACCGAACAAGGTTGAGGTTCAGTCCATTGATTTCCCCAAAATGCAAAACCCAGCGGGGAAGAAGATCAATCACGGCGTAATTCTTAAAGTTGTTGCCACCAACATCTGCGGCTCTGATCAGCACATGGTCCGCGGGCGTACCACGGCGCCCGCCGGATTGGTTCTGGGGCATGAGATTACAGGTGAAATCATCGAGATTGGCTCCGACGTTGAGTATCTGCAGGTCGGCGATCTTGTCACAGTGCCTTTCAACGTAGCTTGTGGGCGGTGTCGCACCTGCCGCGAGCAACAAACGGGTGTGTGCCTCAACGTCAATCATGGCCGCGCGGGAGGCGCTTACGGTTATGTCGATATGGGCGGTTGGGTCGGCGGCCAGGCCGAGTACGTGCTGGTTCCTTATGCAGACTTCAATCTGATCAAATTTCCGGATAAAGCCCAGGCCATGTCGAAGATTCGGGATCTCACGATGCTCTCCGATATCCTGCCCACCGGCTTTCACGGAGCCGTCAACGCCGGCGTAGGCGTAGGCTCCATCGTCTACATAGCGGGCGCGGGGCCTGTAGGACTGGCGGCTGCGGCTTCCGCACAGATCCTGGGTGCAGCTCTCGTGATGATCGGCGATATGAACGCCGATCGGCTGAAACACGCCGCAAATGTGGGTTTTACGCCGATCGACCTCACCAAAAGCCATGATCTCGGCGAACTTATCGCCGACGTTGTAGGCAAGCCTGAGGTAGACGCTGCTGTGGACGCAGTCGGCTTCGAAGCAAGGGCCCAGGGCAAGGACGGTGAGGAGGCTCCGGCAACGGTATTGAATTCCCTGATGTCGATTGTCCGCGCCGCAGGTGGAATTGGCATTCCCGGTTTATATGTGACCGACGATCCAGGGTCTCAGGATGAGGGCGCGAAACACGGCAATCTCAAGATGCGTTTCGGTCTTGGCTGGGCCAAGTCACATCGCTTGTACACAGGCCAGACGCCGGTGTTGAAGTACAACCGGCAACTTATGCAGGCAATCCTCCACGATCGGCTGCCCATCGCGAAGATCGTGAATGCTACCGTGATTACTCTCAACGACGCGCCGAAGGGCTATAAGGACTTTGACTCCGGAGTAGCGAAGAAGTTCGTTCTTGATCCGCATGGTCTCGTGGGCCGCACAGCTTGAATGGTCACCAGTGCAAAAGAAGACCCGCCCGAGTGGCGGGTCTTTCCTTCGTCTCATCCGGTCAAATAGAAGCTGAAAGACGCCGTTGTGCTTCGGCAAAGCATACACGCGCGAGATCCTTGTAGATCAGAGCTTGGGAATAGCGGTCCGACTCCTCGACGAATTGGCCGGAGGCATTTGGAACGAGGCGGGCATAAAAGTGTGTGCTTGCCAACAGCTCTGGCGCGAAGATCAGCACATCCCCCGGGAGAGCGTTGCGAAGAAAGCCAAGCATGGCGCGCGTCCACAGTTCCTTGAAGTGATCGACATAACTTGAAGGGAAAGTTGCATTGATGCCCACCTGGATGCAGCCTGGGCTCGCAACACGGGCGTGGATAAACCCGACCCTTTGGAAAATAGGCTCCATGAAAGCAAGCTTGGTGTTCCAGTCGCCATAGACCAGCTCCAGGCCGCAGTAATAATGGCTGAAGTCGCCGTTGAAGCGAACCTCGGGAAACTTTTTCGTGATCTGGACAGTCCTCCACACGTCCTGAGTGATTGTCGCGCGATGCGTTTCAATAAAGATCGGTAGACGATGCTTGTCTGCAGCAGTCAGAACGGCCTCAACCAGTCGAAAAACCTCTGAGTCGTCTTCGAGTCCCCAACCGACGTGGACGGTGATGCACTGATCGCCGCGGTCTGCGTGTCGGGCGGCGATTGTCTCGGCGTCGGCGGGAGCGTTAATACGGTTCAGCCCGCAGTGGGGCAGGGGAGCGCCCGCTAGCGGAGGATCGTTGGTAAGTTGCACACCCTCGAAGCCGTCATCTTTCAGACGCTGGTAGCGTGGCAGCCCCTCGAGTCCGGGCCAGACTGTGTCGGCACGCAGGTCGACCAGGTTGTCGAGGTTCAGATAGAGCCTGAGCTTCGGAGTGCTACCGGAGCCATCGTTAAAAAAGCGGGATATCGATCGCATCAGAATTCGTCGTAGGAGATCTGGCTTTCGCGTACACCCAGTTCAGCCAGCATACTTGTACAGGCTTTGATCATCATGGGCGGCCCGCAGAGATAATATTCCACTCCCACTGGATTCGCGTGGGAATTCAGATAATCGTTGAGTACCACCTCGTGGATGAAACCCACACGGCCAGTCCAGTTATCTTCCTGCAGGGGCGATGAGAGCGCGAGGTGAAACGAAAAATTGTGATGATCAGCAGCTAGATCCCTGAAGTAGTCCTCGTAGTAGATTTCCTGTTTTGAGCGAGCGCCGTACCAGAAGCTGATTTTGCGCGCAGTTTGCTCGGTTTCGAGCAGATGCGAGAGGTGGGCTCTGAGTGGAGCCATGCCGGCGCCTCCACCGATGTAAACCATCTCCCGCTGCGTCGGCTTGATATGGAAGTCGCCGAATGGACCGATGCCGGAAACAGCGTCGCCAGGTTTGAGATTGAAAAAGTAACTTGATCCGACCCCAGGATCGCAGTCCTGGCCGGGAGGAGGCGTCGCAATGCGGATGTTAAACCGGAGTGTATTCTCAGTCTTCTGATTGCTCGCGACAGAGTAGTTATTTCGGCGAGGGTCTCCCAACGGGTTCCGAGCGATCAGATCGAAAACATGCTGGTTTTCCCAGACAGTGGCGAACGGCTGCGGTACGTCGAACCTACGGAATGCGATCGCATCGTAGGCGGGAATGTCGAACTGCAGGTAGTCGCCAGGCGTAAACTCGAATTTTTCCGCAGGTTCGAGCACAAGCTCTTTGATAAAGGTTGCGACGTTCGTATTGCTCACTACGCGGAACTGGTACGACTTCTGCGCGCGGGTGCCCACGCCGCTGGCATGGGCGACGTTGATCACAATCTGGCCATTGCGCTCCTCGACAGGATATGTGACCAAACCGCGGCATATCGGGGCACGCGCCGGCGAGCCATCGATAAGGTTGAAGCGTCCATTGTGCTTCGAGCATTCGATTTGCTTGTCTTTCACCAGGCCGTTGGCCAGATGGACATTCCCGTGCGTGCACAGTCCGTCCGTGGCGTAGAGTTTCCCTTCGTCGTCCCGGTAAATGGCATAGGTCTTCTTGCCGTGATCAAAGCGCTTGACGTCCGCAAGTCTGAGATCGGTGGCAGCACAAACACCTACCCACCCTTCCGCATCGGGTACGGCGGCGGACTTGTAGGCGCCTTCATTGAGGCGCGCCTTTGGCTCTGGAAGCTTACGTTTGACGTGATACGCCGGATCTTTGACCTGCCTGAGAACGGAGGGAAGGATTTCGCGCCAGGCTGCGAAGAGGCTTGGATAAGGCGTGGGGCAGTCATCCTTCACGGCCTCGTGCAGGTCGCGCTGGCGATGGTAGGGCACCAATGGGAACATGTGATGCTCTACGTGGTAGTTCATGTTCCAGTAAAGGAACCGGTGGATCGGGTTCATGTATACCGTTCGACAGTTGAGACGGTGATCGAGAACATTCTCCGCCAGCCCGGCGTGCTGGGTGAGGCCATACACAACAAGAAGCCACGTACCGAAGAAATTCGTGAAACCAACCAGGAACAACGGAAGGAAGCTGCGTGTATAAATCGCAATCCCGATCACCGCGAGGTAGATAGCCACGTATATCCGCGCATTCCGATATACCTTCGGAAACTCTATCTCGGGAATGAAGGTCTTTTCTTCAGCAGCCATACGGCCGAACGAGTGCAGAACGATTCGCCTGAAGTACTTCGGATAATTCCCGAGGTTGAAGAAAGACTTGATAATGGCTTTCACATCGGGCGGCCGCGGGACCGCTATTTCAGGATCACGGCCGACAATGATGGTGTCGCTATGGTGCCTGGTGTGGCTCCACCGCCATACGGTGGACTCGCGCATGACCATGAATGACGCGATTTGATACAGCGCATTATTCATCCAGTCAGTCTTGAACGCCGTCCCGTGTCCGCACTCGTGCCAACGCGAGTCGGACGTCGATGCGTAGAGCACACTGTAGACCAAGTAAGGCAGGATCACCCACCACGTGCCCCACAGAGCCCAGGTGGTATAGCCGCTGCTCAGGATCAGCGCGAACCAGAGGATCGTGTCGCGAATTGCAGGCACGTCGCGGCGTTCCAGCAGCCGGCGCATGGCTTCGCGCGGCACGGGGCATTGATACCAGTCGGCTTCCGCGAGGCCCTGTTCAATCGCCTGGGTGGAACTCACGCCGGTAAGACTGTAGTCAGGCTTGATTGGACGGGCGAGGGCGGCGGTATTGTGACCCATGATTATCGCCCATCGCCTGGTCGCGATCCCGCAAGATTCGTAACAGGCTCTCCTTCGGAGTTCATTTTTACGCCGCACACGCTGGAACTGCGGGCTCTTCCGCTCTGCGTGATGCGGCCGGAAAAGGACGTGTCCGCAGGTGCTGCGGAAAAGGCATACATCGTCGTGTGTCGCTGCGGATGCTCTGGACGTAGGATATTGTCACTGAAAAGCGGAGCATTTGCTCCATCGGGATAGCCGTGGCACTCCAGGCAAATGCCCGCATGCCTGCCGTACCGAACGCCGGACTTTCCGGTAAGAGTCCCATCAAGAGCAGCGGCAGTATAAAGCTGGAGATGGGTTTCGGTAGTAGAAACATTTAGCGTCCGCCCGCTGTGCGGCTCCACCAGGCACGCGGCAGGTGCAAGCTCATCGGAGAATGCCCCCCCGCCTGGTTTGCAGAGGAGATATAAATCCCCGTGGTTGAGAAACAGATTCGGGATGGCGGGGCCAAGACGGCGGCTCTCGCGAAAGTCATTGGCCTGGCCGCTCACTGACTCATAACGCCCGAGCAGGGTTAGATGTTCATCAACGGGAACATATTGATCCGCGTGGATCTGGAGTTCATGGTCCGCAATGGAACCCGAACTCTCTCCGCGAAGATTGAAGTAGGAGTGATGGGTAACGTTGAACGGCGTTGGCCGATCTGTAACAGCTACAGTATCAATTGAAAAAACATTATCGTCAGTGACCGTGTAGGTCACCGTGACGTCGACAGTACCCGGGTAACCTTCCTCGCCGTCCTGGCTCCGATAACTCAGACGCAGAGAACTGCCTCCGGGAACATCCATGGGAATCGCAGTCCAGATCTTCTTGTCAAAGCCCTCCACACCTCCATGGAGATGATTAGGAGCCTGGTTTTGGACCAGTTCGTAAGTCCTTCCGTCCAGAGTGAACCGGGCTCCGGAAATCCTCCCCGCGACGCGTCCTGTGATCGCGCCGAAGTATGGATGACCGGCTAAATAAGGCTCAAGCTCTCTGAAACCCAGAACGACGTCTGCGAGGCGCCCCTCTCGATCGGGCGCGAGTAGTCGTGTGACGATGCCGCCATACGTGATGACTTCCAGTTGGAGGCCGCCTGCTCCGGTCAGCGTCCATGCCTCGACCGACTCTCCGCTGGGGAGCTGTCCGAATAATCGTGATTGCGGAGACAAGGCCATTTTCAGCTTCTTTCAAAGCCCTCTCTCACACTACAATTCGCCCGGAAAAACTGTCTTCTCGACAGACGCTCAATAGTTATCGTATTTTGTCCATGTGCTCGAAGATCTAAAGCTCCGCAACGGTTACGACGGATTCCTCTACCTTGTGGAGTCCACTCGGCACCCTCCTAAACTCAAAAGCCACCACCACGTTGAGTTGGAGCTGAACCTGGTGGTCCGGGGAACGGTTACCTATGTGCTAAGCGGGCGCAGGTTCACGTTTCAGCGCCGTACCCTGCTCTGGCTCTATCCCGAGCAGGAGCACCAGCTGGTAGATCTTTCGAACGATGCGCAAAACTACGTTGCAGTTTTCAAGCCCGCGCTCATAGGTCGATCCTGTCGCACCGAGGCCTACGCAGGCCTGAAGCGCAAAACGAATGAGCGCGATGGTGTTCTGAATACCGTGCTCGAACCCGATTCGTTCGATCTAATCCGAAAGACCATGGACTCGCTGATGCGCGGTTCCCTCGACCCGGACGTGCTCAATCGCGAGGCTGGCTTCGGCGTGGGATCGGCGTTTTCCTATGAGCACGGGGATCCCGATGGGTTGAATGCCGGACTCCACCACCTTCTGCTATTGTGCTGGCGCAGCCAGCGCACAGGCAGGGTGCTGGGAGACGCCGTAGCTCTGCACCCCGCGGTGCGTCGCGCACTCAGGCTCTTGAGCGAAGGCGACTCGAGTCAGGATCTTGGCCAACTCGCTGAAAACTGTGGAGTCAGCGAATCCTATTTGAGCCGGACATTTCGACGGCAAATTGGTGTTCCGCTGAGCCGGTATCGTAATTCGCTGCGGCTATCTCGCTTTTGGGAGCTTTATAGACAGCCGGAACAGAAAACCCTGGCTGAAGCCGTGTATGCAGCAGGATTCGGAAGCTACGCGCAATTCTATAAAGTCTTCACGCAAGCCTACGGACGCGGCCCCCGCGCCTGCCTGCCAGCCAACTAACTGCGCCGGTCGTACAGATCGTTTGCTCGAGCGCTCTCGCGTCGGATGCTATAAATTCTGACATCACGTTCCGCGCCGCTTCACTCTGCGTGAACGGCAAAGACGAAGGGAGCCCACGCCCGCAAATGAATTCAAATCTATGCAGTTCTCTGCTACAGACCACAAGAGACCCCAAGAATCGCCAAATCTCGTTCGTGGAGTCGACGAGGCCCCGGCATTATTCGTGGAGGGGTTTCCAGATGCCGCCGGCATTGCGCGGCCTGATTTACGCGCTTATCGTCTTCTTTCCGTTTAGCGCTTTTGCAGCATCAGCTAAGCTGCTGGTCAAAAATGCCCGCATATTTTCCATGGCTCCGCAGCAGCGTGCTCCGTTCACAGGCTATTTCGTTGTCGCCGAAGACGGAACCCTTACCGCTGTGAGCGCAGGTGATCCGCCAACCAGCATAACCGCCGAACAGGTATTCGACGCGCATGGAGAATGGATCATTCCCGGGTTGATCTCAGCCCACAGTCATCTTTGGCAGGCGGCGTATCGCGGTCTTGCCGCGGACAAGACACTGATTAGCTGGATCGACGACCTATATTTTCAGAGAGCAGCGAAGGCCTCCCCCGAAGATTTGTATTGGTTCTGTTTACTTGGCGCACTCGATCATCTTCAGAACGGAATTACCACCGCCTATAACTTCAACTACACGCGGATTTACTGGCGTGGCGATGACAACGATTTCGATGAGGCCCAATTCCGCGCAGAAGTGAAATCGGGTATCCGCTTCGTCCATGGCTATGAGCCCGGAATGATGGCTCCCGGAATTACCATCGATCAGGCGCGCAAACGGCTCAAGACCTTCTTGCATTGGACCGCCATTCAGCCGCCCTCGTCGGATTTTCTGAGCGTCATGATCAACGGGGGCACCGCATTCAACAACACCTATCAGCAGTCAGTCATGGAAAAGACGCTGATGGATGAATTCTCCTTAATGAACCAGAGCCACTACCTGGAGCCTCCAGAGCCGCTGACTCAGGGAGAAGAGCGGGCTGAGTTCCGATGGTTCATGGACAGCGGCATGTTGTCCAACAAACTCATCTTCGGCCACTTCATTCATACTGACGAATACATTCTCCAGGTGACCGCGAAGAACGATGTCGCGATGACATGGAATCCACTCTCGAACGGTCGCATGGCCTCCGGAATACCCGATATTCCCAAGTATTTGAAGATGGGAATTCGGGTGGGAATGGGAATCGACGGCGAGGCGAGCGGAGACCTCGCAGATCCTTTCGAGAATATGCGTGCGGGTCTTTACGCTATCCGTGACAAGTATGAAGACGCGACGGTCATCAGTCCTTATCAGGTGCTTTGGCTGCATACGATGGGAAGCGCGGACGTTCTTGGCGTAAAGAACAAGCTTGGTAGCCTGGAGCCAGGCAAGTTTGCGGATTTCGTGGTCATTGATCCCGCGCGTCTCGGCGCCGTGCTTGAGGATCCCTATGCGAACCTGGTTCTTGTAACCGCCCAGCCCGATATCGATCGAGTCTACGTGGGGGGAGACCTTCAGGTTGAACATGGTCAATTGTTGCATCAGGATGTAGCGAAGATTCAAAGGGAGGTAAACCAACGTGCAATAGCTAACTCCCGATGAACTCTTCGCATAGTGGAAATCTTGCCCGCGTTTTCGCTTTTTATTCGCTATACTGATCTCGCCATGTCCTCCCTTCACGGACCCACTACTCGACTCCACGGCTTCGTAATCAAGTGCAAACGCTGTAGTGAGTACATTGCTGCACCAGTGCAGACGATGCCCGACACCTGGATCATCCATACTTGCCCTCTGTGTGGTGAACGTCGTCGCTACCCGCCAGCAGAAATCTTCAGAGGGCGGCTGTCCTTTGACTTCGAGGCATGGACGCAGAGGGCTAGCAATGTCCGGAGAACTTGAAATTGGTGGCTATAACGTGACGATGGACCGGCCAAAATTCGGACCATCTTTTGTGATCGCGACAGCCCTTGTCTTAGCGATCCTCGCGGCGAAGTGGCCGGCAACCTCTGACAAGACTGCGAACCCTGAACTTGGTTGAGAGATCGACTATCCAGGGCTGCCCATCGCTCACTCGTTCTCGGCCACAAAGATCGCGGTCGTGAGGGCAGGCACGGTGGCGGCTCCCTGCTTCACGTTGAAGGTTGACTGCCGAGTGATTGGATCGTCGGAGTTGCGCTGGATTGGGTGCAGATGCAATTTCAGGCCCTGCAGGCGGCTATCGGTGAATGTAGCTTGCGCGTTCGTTGCGTTGAAGATTACAACGATATGTTTGTAGACCCCGTAATCGCCTCCATTGGCGTCGAGCTTCATAACGATCAACCCTGGTATCTGGCTCGGCCCAGTATTCAGGAAGGAGAGGTTCTGCTGCACCTCGTCGTTGCTGGACATGCGGAAGAGTCTCGAACTGTAACGGATCTTCAGAAGCTCCTCAAATGCCGCGCCGCTGTAGGCGATGTTCCCGGGGAGCGGCGTGTAAGCCGGATTGCTGAGGAGCGGAGTCATGATCGGCCATTGACCCTCATTCTGGCTGGCTATGGGCAGACCGATACCCCAGTTCGCAGTCTTGCCGCTCCAGTCGATCTTGTTGAACCAGTCGCCGGAGTCATAACTGTTCTGATCCATGTCCTTGGAGCGAAGTAGATCGTCTCCGCCCTGGAAGAATGGAATCCCCTCACCGAGTGTGACGAGGCTCATACCCATGATCTGTCTTCGCGCGCGCGTGGCGATGCTGTCGTTGAAGCTGGACTTCAGCTGGACGGCATCAAAAAGGTCCTGGTTATCGTGGACGGAGGCATAGTTGATAGATTCGATCGGGCTCTTGGTATAGCCGGTGGGTTGGCCGTTGTAGATCACCTGCGCTCCGGTGACAGTCATGCCCGCACTGTCGGTGAAGGTGTAGTCGCGGAGGTTGCCGGTTAGGCCGACGAGAATCCAATCGGAGTATTGCAAAAGCTGGCTTTGTTGTGCGCTTTGCGCAAGAGTGCTGTTGGTAAAGTCGCTGGAGTCGGTGAAGAGGCCGGTAGCGAAACCCTGCACCCGCTCGTCAGTAAACGGGCTGCCACCGCGTACGCCGTCGCGGATGCGGTCATTGAAAGTGCCGATGCCGAAGCCGTAGAGATTGATCTGTGAGGCATTCGGTCCTATCTGATTATTTTCTGTGTCACCGAAGTTGAAGCCTTCTCCGTATAAGTAAATCTTCGATCCGTCGACGCCGTCTTTCTCAGGGGTGAGAGATACAAGCGCCTTTTGGATATTCGTCATGTTGTAGGTGAACATGAAGCTCATGATGTCAAAGCGGAAGCCATCGATCTTATAGTCGCGCGCGTTGAGGAGCAGCGTATCGATGATCAGCTTTTCCATCATGCGGTGTTCGCTCGCCGTGTCAGGACAGCACGAAGCGGTCTCGAGGTTCCCGTTCGCATCGAGGCGATGGTAGTAACCCGGCACGACCTCATCGAGATTTGAGTTCGGCCCTTCGCCGCTGGCGTTGGTGTGATTGAAGACTACGTCCTGAATGATGCGCAGTCCTGCGTGATGCAGGCCTTCCACCATGGTGCGGTATTCACGCACCCGGTTGTCCGGATCGATGGCGTAGCTGCCTTCCGGCGCGAGATAGTGAACGGGATCATAGCCCCAGTTATACGGAGGACTGGTCAGCGTGGCGGCGACAGCGGCCTGCTGTTGTTGTCCGTCAGGAGGGTATTGCGAGAGATCGCCTGGAAAGAGCCAAGTGCTCTTATCTTCGTTCACACTGGCAAAGTGGAACGATGGCAGGATATGCACGGCTTTGAGCCCGCTTTCGGCCAGAGCGCGAAGATGGTTCATGCCGTCGGAGTGGTCGTCTGTAAAAGCCTCATACATGCCGCGATGCGCTGTTGGCACGGTGAGATCATTCACGCTGAAGTCGCGGACGTGGAGTTCGTAAATGCTCATATCGCTGAAGCTTCTCAGCGGCGGAGAAGTATCCTTGTCCCAGCCAGCAGGTTTCGTTTCGTCCGAATCCAGATCCGTGATTCTGCTCTTGGTGCCGTTCAGGGCGATGTCAATGGAGTATGGGTCGCTGGTCAGATTCGTGTCGACGGCACTGTCAGAAGGTACCCATACCTTGACGCTGTAGAGGTAATATTTGTCCTTCCAATAAGGCTTGCCGTCGGCGACCCAGATTCCGCTGTGCTGATGCATGGCGACAGTGGCGGAAGGTGTCGTATCGGATTTGTGATCGTAAATCTGCACGGAAACGCTCTGCGCCGTGGGTGCCCAAACCTTCAACTTCACATCGCAGTTTTCGTCGTCATCCCAATCGTGCCAGCCGCGATCGTCGTGCCGGAAAACAACGCCGAGTTTGCCGGGGTAATAGTAGAGATCGTCGAGTACGCCGGCGATCTGGATGCCGGTGGCGTAAGTGAGTGAGCCATTCTGCGCGACCACTGAAAACGCAAGCTGCCCTCGGAGCGCGCTTTGCACCGCCGGAAGCTGCACGTTTGGCGGAAGCTGCAGAACGGTGTATCCGCTGAGTTGTGGATAGCGGAGTAATTCATCCGCAGTCAGAGTGCCGCCGACGGTGAGCGGAATGCTGGTCCCTCCAGTGATGCCGGTCGGAGTTACAGAGAGTCCGCCTGTCAGGCTCGAGGTGATCGCGTAGGTAGCGCCGTTCTGAACGAACTGAGGCTGGATAGCGACGCGCTGGCGATCGAGCCAGTATGCCTGCTCCACATTCAGGAGGCTGTCGAGAATCTGCGTGGGTGTCGGCGTTGACGTGAAGACCGTTGCGTTCCCTGATATCGCCCAAGCCTGGTTATACGTGGCAACGTCGAGATACATGTTGGGCCCGGGATCTTTGACGCCCGTTGAGATGTTGTGAATGATGAACCCAAGGTTCTGCGGGTTTGGAATCAGACTGATATCAAAGTACGCGCCGTATGAGTCAAAGCTTGTTACGCCTGTCAATCCATCGTTGTAATCGCCCGTGTATTCGGCGGTGTCGTTAAAGGCGTAGACGGTCCAGTTTGCATAGTTGCTGTCGGGCCGGAAATAGTGGATGCGTGCGTATCCAGGCAATAATGCGTTCGGATTGTTCACGCTTACCGCGCTCTTATAGAGCTTGCCGATTCCTGCATATCCCCAGTACTCGAAGCCCTCAGTCGCGGGATCGACAAACTCGTTGGGGCCCGGGTCCTTTTGGTCCCCACCGGGCGCGGTCGGATTATGAATAATCAGGCCGACATTTTGCGCGCTCGAGGTGACGCCAACGTCAAAGTAAGCGCCATAAGAGTCGTAATTCGTCGGACCCACGAGGCCATTGTTGTAGTCTCCCGTATATTCCGTCGTATCGAAAAAGGCATAGACCGTCCATCCGCTGTAGTTATTGTCGGTTCGGTGGTAATGAATGCGAACGTATCCGGGGAGAAGTGCGGTAGGGTTGTTGAGATCAATTGCGGTGTTGTAGAGCTTGCCGATGCCTGAATACGCCCAATACTCAATGCCCTGCGTTGCCGGATCGACAAACTCGTTCGGGCCAGGGTCCTTCTGGTCACCGCCCGGCGCGGTCGGGTTGTGAATAATGATCCCGACTTCCTGGGCGCCTGTGGTTATGCCAACGTCAAAGTATGCGCCGTAACTGTCGGCGCCTGTGACCTGAACAGGACCGCCGCCATAGTTGCCGGTGTCTTCGGTGGTGTTGTCGAAGGCATAGATTGTCCAGCCGGAGTAAACGCCATCGGGGCGATGATAGTGGATGCGGATGTGACCTGCAGGGATAGGCGGATCGGCAGCAAATGCTTGAACTGACGCTACGATACACAGCAAAAAGATGAGGACTCGCGAGGTGGTCATGGAGAGAAAGCGAGGCGATCTAATCCTGAATTTCATGGGCAGGTTTCCTCAAGACGTTGTTGCATCTGTTCAGAACCGGCGCGGCGGTACGCTGTTCAAGGAGTTGATGGCAGCGGCGGCCATACTATTCAGGTGGGATGCCTCGTGTCAAGGCATCTGTGTGCGGAAAACACTAAACGCTCTACTTCTGGCCTTTGCGCTTCGCTAACAGGCGTGCGACACAATCCCGCAACCATCCTGGACTTTCCTCGGAATTCGCGAAATGAGTTTCCACCCCGAGATCAATGGCTTCGCCGATAAAACGGACCGCGAGGATGGATGGTGCAGGATTCAACTTCAGGGCCTCGGCGATCAGTCTCTTCGCCTCTGCAACGGAAACGAGTTGGCCGATGATCACGACATCGAACAGTTTCGCTTGCATGGCGGGCAACGCTGCCCTCGTATTCGTTATCTCGGTTTGCCACTCCGCCAGTAGAAAAGCTCTCGTAGCTAAAAGGCCGGGATCTTCTCCCACCAGCAGTATGCGTTCCGTCATTGTGGGGCCTAACGCTTCACTTGGGTTTGATCGGGGAGTAGCCATATTTTCCCTCATTTCGGACGTTTGGGAATAAATACTCACCAAGTGGGACATCTACATTACCAAGGCGATCACTCAGCGAGTCCAATGCGATGATTAGCCACCGCGCCACTTGAAGCATTGCTGCCTGGTCCAATCACGTCGCGTTCAATAAAATTCAACACATAGATTTCGCGCTGAACAATCAGGAGGGGTCTTTGAAAGAACCCGCTTACACTTTAGCTATAGGATTGCTGTATTTTGGTGGTTGCTTCGCCGCAAACGCACAGATATCGATTCAGCAACCCATTCCCGATACCGCTTCCATTCGAGTTGACGCCGCGCAATTCGTTGGCGGCCCGATTCCACGCACAATCTTTGGAAGCTTCCTTGAACCTATCGGCAACTCCACTTACAACGGACTGTGGGCGGAAATCCTGCAAAATCCCAGCCTCGAGTCGGGCCTGTGGAGCGCTGGAAATATCAGCAGAATGTTGCGCGAGGAGCCCACGCTTACGCGAGCCTCCGAGTTGGGACTGCCGCTGCCATGGGAGCCGCTAGATAGCAGCCAAGGGAATCGCTACGAACTTCGGTACGGTAACGCTGCGAATTCATGGCGTTCTCTTGTCATCATGGGTGTTCCGAACCAGCCTACGGGCGTGCGCCAGAAGATTTATCTCCCGGTTCACCGAACCGCTGAATATAAAGGCAGTCTGTATGCCCGTCATTTAAGCGGCCCTTCGGGCCTGACAGTCTCGATTCATTCGCATAACGGTAACGAAGTTCTTGCCAGCGCGAAATTAGATGCCTCGTCAGATCAATGGAGCAAATACGAATTCAATTTCCAACTGCCTGACGGCAAATTACATCGTCTCGATCCAGCGGATTTTGTTGTCGAAGTCGAAGGCGATGCTGTGATGGAGATTGATCAGCTTTCTCTGATGCCGGCGGATGCTCTGGATGGGCTCGATCCCGATGAAGTTGCAATGGCTAGGGCAATGGAAACTCCGCTGGTGCGCTTTGGCGGTAACTTCACTTCTTCCTACCACTGGAAGGACGGCACTGGGCCGCGCGACAAGCGTGTGAGCATGCTGAATCTTGCCTGGGGCATTCCCGAATACAACACGTTTGGAACAGACGAATTTTTACATTTCTGTAGCCTGATCGGAGCTGAGCCGCAGGTTGCACTCAATCTCGGCAGCGGTACGCCGCAAGAAGCTGCTGACTGGGTGCAATACATCGACGAACACTGGCATCGGCACAATGGTTTGACATGGGAACTAGGCAATGAGCTTTGGGGAAATTGGAATGTTGGATATCCAACTCAGGATCAGTTGACGGCGCGTACTCTGGCCTTCAGCAAAGCTATTCGTGCTGTTGATCCGGATGCTAAGCTAATTGCCACCGGAGGTGACCCAGACTGGTTTACCAAGTGGAACTCGATCCAGCTAACCAACCCTTCGGGGACCTTCGACTACCTTTCCACTCACTTTGTAGTGACGAACACGGATGTCCGAACACCTCACGCGTCCAGTGACTTTGTTGCCCAGGCCGCATTTGCTCTGCCTGTTGGGCTGGAGCAAAAGCTGAAGGCCGAGCAGGAGCAGATCAATCAAACTCCGGCTTTTACCGGAAAAGCCCATGTTGCTTTTACGGAATGGCTTTTCATCGGCAATCGGCCTGGGACACCGAGCTTCAACAATATGGGTGGTGCAATTGATACGGCTGGCTTGTTCAATATTCTGATGCGCAACAGCTCGATTGTTCCTATCTCCGATATGACGGGCATTATGGAATTTGCCGGCATCTGGAAAAAGCGCAGCCAGGTTTACGCCGCACCTGGGTATTACGTCTTCAAGATGTATTCAACAGTGCACGCATCGCGCCCGGTCGCGGTTCATGCGGAATCGGGGAGCTACTCCGTGCAGAATGGCGTGGGGCGTTTACCTGAAATTGCAAAGGTGCCTTATCTGGATGTCGTGGCTGCGCTTAACGAAAAGGGCGACGAACTCACGTTGTTTTGCGTGAATCGCAGCCTCGAAACCGACATTCCAGCCAACATTCAGCTTGCCGGGTTTGCCGCAGGATCGGATGCGGAGGTTAAGACGCTGCGTGGAAGCAGTATTGATGACGCAAATGATGAAGACGACCCAGATCACGTAATCCCGGTGTCGACGGACGCTCATATGACGACAAACGAACTACGGCATGTCTTTCCCCATGAAAGCGTAACGGTAATCGTCTTTCATCGCTTGCGTTGAAGCTTAATTCCTCTGCTGCACGGTCTTATCTTCAGTGAGACGGTTTGGGAATTGCGATTTCTGTTGCTATCGGTTTCCCGAAGTTTGGGGTGCCGTCGGCATTCCAGGTGAAAGGTTGAATCCGTGGAGAACGTGCTGCTCCGCATCCCTGTTTTGAAGCTGGATTGGCGTGATAGATGATCCAATCTTCTTTTCCATCCAGTGATTGGAAGAATCCGTTGTGGCCGGGTCCAAAGACACCGGCCTCTCGATCCTGCTTAAAAAAGGCATGATCGAACTTGGTCCACGATGCAGGGTCAAGCAGATTCGATCCGGATTTCGCTCTGACTACACCGAGTTCGTAGTAATCAGTCCAGCAAGCAGAGGCAGAGTAGACGAGAAAAATGTCTTCACCATGCTGAAGTATCTCTGGGCCCTCATTCACATCGACGTGGGGCATTTCAGGCCGGTCCAGAAGGTCTCCAACATGCTCCCAGGGATACTTTGGATACGAGAGCACGACGCGCTGCGAGTCGATCGTCCACGGATTTTTTAGATGTGCCAGATAAATGCGCTGTTCACCGTCGCTGTCGCCCTCCCATCCAGACCACAGAATGTATTTATTGCCCTTGGCTTCAAAGACAGAAGGATCGATTGCCCACTTATCTCTTGCGTCGGCTACTTTACCCTTGAACTGCCACTCGCCCTCCAGCGGATCGGCTGCACTGTTCTCGATCACATAGATGCGGTGCGACTCATTCTTCCCGGCATCGGCAGCGAAGTAGATGTACCACTTGCCATCGAGAAGATGGATCTCCGGCGCCCAGATTTCATGCGAATAGGGCCCGTTTTCTGGCGGCGTCCACACTACTTTTTTCTCGGCGCGCGAAAGGTCGGTAATATCACGCGTCTTCCATACAGTCAGGTTGTTACCAGTGGTGTTCATGTAGTAATAGAAGCCGTTGTACGTAATTACCCAGGGATCGGGGCCCGTAGGTAATAGAGGGTTATGGAAGGTGTCAGCAGCTGAGGGAACGCTCTGGGCCATGCTTAAAGGAGCCGTAAGAGACATGGAGAGTATAGCGAGAAGAAGAGGAATGAAATACGGTCTCATCGTTGCCTCGTCAAGTATAGGCTCAAGGCAGCCTTCCATGCAGGATGAACCATTCTGAAACGTTGAGATTGGCGGACTCTAATGAAGAGCACATTCACTCAACCGCTCCATTGACTTTCACTACGAGCGCCTCTAGCGTAAAAGCCGATGATGTGAGTGCCCATTTTGCTCAATGCGGTTCAGCTTGCCATTACGCTCCCGAACAGGCCGACCCTTACGAGGAGCAGTGTCGCTCAACGATAAATTGTCAGAGGGTTCCATGATTAAGTTGCGAGTCTGTTTTTCAGTCAGCGTCATAGGTCTGCTTCTTTCTGGAGCAGGGCAAGGCCAAGCTCCCACCCCGTCTAACGACACTGATCGTGCGAATGCGCTGCTGAAGCAGATGACGACAGAAGAGAAGATTGGACAACTGAACCAGCCTTTCTACTTAAAACTCCCAATCCCTGGCGTGAAGACTGATCCGGTGTCATACGAAGACCACATACGTCGCGGTGAGGTTGGCTCTTTTCTGTTCGTTACCGACCCAAAGGAGATCAATCGTCTGCAGAAGATCGCGATGACTGAACAACGCTTGCACATCCCGATCCTGTTTGGCTTTGACGTGATTCACGGTTTTGATACGGAGTTTCCAGTACCTCTGGCAATGGCTGCCTCCTGGGATCCGGCGATGGCTGAACAGGCGCAAGCGATTGCTGCTGAAGAGGCGGCCCACGCCGGCGTGCGCTGGAGCTTCGCACCGATGCTGGACATCGCAAGAGATCCACGCTGGGGGCGCATCTCTGAAGGGGCGGGTGAGGATCCCTATCTCGGTGCAGCGATGGCGCGGGCACAGGTACTGGGCTTTCAAGGAACCCCAGAGAATCCACGGGCCTTCATAGCGACTCTGAAACATTTCGCCGGCTATGGCGCCGCGGAAGGTGGAAGAGACTATGACGCGGTGTACATTTCGGAAGAGCGGATGCAGAACGTCTATCTTCCTCCTTTTCGAGCAGGTGTTGAGGCTGGCGCGGGGACCGTCATGAGTGCGTATATGGACCTGAACAACGTGCCAGCGAGCGGCAACGTTCATCTCCTTCAAGACCTACTTCGAAAAGAGCTCGATTTCAAGGGGTTCGTTGTAAGCGACGCCTTTGCTGTTGGCAGTCTGGTCACACAAGGCTTCGCCCAGAACGGTGAGGATGCAGCTCTGCGCAGCGCCACGGCTGGCGTAAATATGGACATGGGCAGTGCTACCTATCTGGAGCATTTGAAGGCTCTGCTGGATAAGGGGCAGATCACCGCAGCACAGCTCGATGATCTTGTCCGTCCAATACTGACTGCAAAGTATCATCTCGGTCTCTTCGAGCATCCGTATGCCGACGCTACGGATCAGACCCATGCCGAGATGCTGACGCAACATCGCCAGATCGCGAGGACTGCAGCAGCGCGTTCCGCTGTCCTGCTTCGGAATGAAGGCAATCTCCTGCCACTCGCAAAGACTACTAAGCGAATTGCTGTTATTGGACCGCTGGGCAACAGCAAAGGCGACATGAACGGGCCCTGGAGCCTGACCGCGAAGGCGGAAGATACGATTTCTGTCTTCGAAGGTATCCGCGCAAAGCTCCCCGATTCACACGTGGAATTTGCAGAAGGTGTGCAGATAGCCAAGGAGTTTCCCTCCTCGTTTGAAGGCTTCATCGGGCCCAAGCCAGAGAAACCCTGGAATTCCGAAGAGGCGGACCGCCAGTTTAAGAGCGCGCTGAAGCTGGCGGGAAACTCTGATGTCGTAGTCATGACCCTCGGAGAGTTGAGTGGCATGGATTTTGAGTATGCCTCCCGTTCTTCTCTTAGCCTTCCCGGAAGGCAACAGGAGCTCCTCGAGAAGATTCAAGCGCTCGGAAAGCTTGTAGTTCTACTGCTGTTCACTACTCGGCCGCTCGATATTTCGTGGGCTTCGGAGCACATTCCAGCGATTATGGACTGCTACTTCGGCGGGACGGAAGCAGGCGATGCGGTTGCTGATCTATTCGTGGGCGACGCGGTGCCAGGCGGCAAACTTCCGGTCACATGGCCCCGCAACGTGGGGCAGGTTCCAATCTATTACGCCCATACTACCTCACATAAACCTTATGACTCCGCAGACTTCACGTCCCGCTATTGGGACCTTCCGACCTCACCTCTCTACCCCTTCGGTTACGGGCTGAGCTACTCGACCTTTTCTATCTCAGATCTTCGCCTGAGTGCCAAGAGTTCTCCGTTGAATGGGTCGATCACGGCCACCGTTACCGTCACGAATACTGGTACTAGAGCGGCAGACGAAGTAGTTCAACTATATCTGCATCAGCGTTTCGGTTCGGCATCGAGACCGGTTCGTGAGCTGAAGGGCTTCCGTCGTGTCACACTGCAGCCA
The DNA here is from genome assembly GCA_963833015.1 of uncultured Acidobacteriaceae bacterium. Taxonomy (GTDB): domain Bacteria; phylum Acidobacteriota; class Terriglobia; order Terriglobales; family Acidobacteriaceae; genus Alloacidobacterium. The sequence goes on from CAWHWJ010000014.1 coordinate 85,372, forward strand.
GGTCAAAAACAAGAGGTCAGCTTCACGGTTGGCAGTGAGGAGCGAAACTACTGGAGCGCTGCGGAGAACGATTGGGTTGTAGAACCTTCGGACTTCGACGTCTGGGTCGGCAACAGTTCGACAGCCAAACTGCATGACAGCTTCTCGGTGATGCAGTAAGGAAAGAGCAGGAACGTTGGTTTCTCGCCGCCCTATTCTCATTGACACGGACACGGCATCCGACGACGCCGTCGCGTTGATCATGGCTCTACGCTCGCCGAGCGTCGAAGTCAAAGCGATCACTACAGTAGCCGGCAACGTCGCGGTGGAACAGGCGACAAGAAACGCACTCTTCACGCTGGAGCTATGCGGTGCTGACGTGCCGGTCTTCATCGGGGCTGCAAAGCCCCTGGAGCGCGAGCTCCAGACCGCCGATTGGTTTCACGGACAAGATGGCTTGGGCGATCACGGGTACGCGCCATCCGTGCGTACTCCTGCCTCAGGACATGCTGTTGACGCTCTGATCGAAGCTGTTCAGTCGACACCGGGAATCGAAATCATTACGCTCGGGCCACTGACGAATCTTGCTTTGGCGCTTGAACGTTGGCCAGCGCTTGCGCACTCTATCGGCCGCTGCGTCGTTATGGGCGGAGCACCTTGTTGTGAAGGCAATGTAACTCCTGCCGCGGAGTTCAACATCTGGGTCGATCCTGAAGCCGCTAGGACCGTCTTCGCATCCGGCGCGCCGATCGAGATGATCGGCTGGCATCTATCGCGCTCCGATGCTGTCCTGAATGAGCTCGAGATCCAGGAAATTCTTACGCTCGAAACACCGCTGGCAGAGTTCGCTGTCCGTGCAAATAGCACAGCTGCCGCAGCCTATCACGCGCAGACTGGCGAGTACGGCATCTCTCTTCCGGACCCAGTCGCCATGGCAGTGCTGCTCGACCCAAAGCTGAAGCTCGAGGTGAGTCGACATTATGTGGGGATTGAGTGTAACAGCAAGCTTACCCGGGGGATGACTGTAGTGGATCGGTTAGATGTGGCGGCCGATGCGAGAAATTCCCTTGTTTGGCACGAAGTAATGCGAAGGGGGCAGAAGATTGAGGTTTGCTGGAAAATCGACACACAGGGATGGAAATCTGAACTTACCACTGCACTGAAGCCAGCCAATAGGGTTCCGGAGCAGAATAAGTGACTTACACTCAGGACTAACCATCTTAGTTATCCTCGTCGAGTCCCAATGCGATCCAGCAAGCGACCGAAGAGAGCCTAAGCCTAGTGGTAGGCGGTACGAGACCCGATCACAATGCTGGCATAATCGCTATTCGTCCACCAGATAGGGAGCTAGCAGCGATAGGGTCTGGCAATCGACGTAGTTGATAACAGTTGAGGCGAAAAGAATTACGCCGATCCACCAGCGCAAGGACGGGTAGTCCGAAAAGACGCTTTCCTCATCACTCACCTCTCGAATAGGTAATACCCGTCGGCGCTTCCTTTTGCGCCTTCCCGTCGATCTGAAAACTGGTTCACCCTCACGAGCTTCAACGCAGGAATTCCACGTCAATTAGCTAATTTGCAAAGCGCCGCATAACTCCACTGAGGATCATGTGAACGGGATAGCGTATCCTTCCCTAGGATTTCTGGCGAAGAGGAAGTCCCTGCAAACACTCGCAACAGTCTGCGGGGTATGGGAGGAAGGGAATGGACTATTCCTGGACGAGACGAAAGTTCTTGGGCCGAACTGCAGGGGCGGCGGCCTCTCTGACGCTTGCGCCCTCGGTACAGAATGCGCTGGGTTTATACGCGGGCGCGGGTAAATCGGGGCTGCAGGGGCGCTTTGTGACCCATGTCTCGGTGGTGCGCGTGAATCAGATCGAGGTGACTCCCAACCGATCGATCGGCGAAGACGAGGTTCCGGACAATAGCCCGGATCATATCCGCTCGCGGCGAGAGGCCTTTGCGCGCGGTTGTCCCGACGGCAGAATGACCTGGGCGATCAGTTGGCTGGCGCTGAACGACACGCGGCAGCAATACAAGGATGCGCGACGCCTGCTTGCCTCCTATCACGACAAATACGGCGATGAGATCACCTTCATTCCCGGCGGCTATTTTGCGCCCATGTTTGACACTCGCGAACATAACGGGGTGACGATTCACAAGGCACTGCAATTGATCTCAGAAATGGTGGGGAATGGATATCGTCCGCAGTGCCTGGTCGCTGGGTTTATGGATGCGGAAAACCAGCGCTTCCTCGCCACCGAGGAAGGCATTCATGTTTGCCAGGGCCAGATCTGGAGCCAGCACGGCATCGATAACGGCGATGGCGACGGCGGCATCTGCTATCCCTATTACCCCAGCCGCGAGCACTACCTGAAACCAGCACAGGGACCGGCGGATTTTATCGACTGCGTCTGCCTCGACGGATGGACATGCGATTTTCTGGCAGCCCGTCGCAACGGCTTTGAGGGAGGATTTAACAGCCGCATGGGTGTGGGTCCGATCGAGACGGTCGGCAATCTGGGTGAAACGGTAGGTCGTAAGGAGATGATGGACACCACCGCGATGCACTTTGACCAGGGCCACGCTCTAAATGGATTCGGTTGGGTGACAGGAATCTGGGAGGTATCGGTTGGTCACGATAAGGACCTCACCTGGTGGCTGCAGGCAGTCAGAGACCGATGGCCGGACACGCAAGTGCTAACCGAAGGCGCGTTTGGCCTGGAGTGGCGGAAGCACACGCCTAACAATTCGTCGCTCGACTACCGCTTCGACGCCAAGGGAACAGGAGCACCCGGCTCAGAGAAGGATCTGGAAATCCGATGGTTCATGAATCGGGAATTTCGGCTGGCACTCCTCAACAACTGGACGATGAACAGTCCTGAGATGGTGATTGATTTTACGCGGTATGACTTACCTGCCCACGAACCTCAAGGACTGCAGCGGGAGTGGAGCCTGATGAACGTGCTAAACCAGAAGGGAACGAGGCCTCAGGATAAACCGATCCGATTAGGGCAATTGACTCCGGAAGACCAGCAGCGTATCTACGCGCGGTATCCAGAGTTGAAGAAGCTGGCGTAGTTGTTGAGCACAGTGCGAGCCACGGCGGGGTTGGCGAAAAATCGACTGGGCACACAGGGATTGTTCCTGGAACAATACGCGATTCTCTATCTGGTCGACGGTGTGTTGAATGTCGAGCCTCAGAATGCGTATATCACTATCGCGATTCCATTTGCTGACATCTCGGAAATGAAAATGGAGACGAGCAATCCAACCGCCGAATACGGCACTTTTGGCGGCGCCGTCGTCAACCTGACGACGAAGACCGGCACCAACCGGTTCCACGGTCAGGTTTTCGAGTATGTCCGCAATACTGACTTCAACGCAAAGGATTACTTCTCAAAACTGAACCCGCCCTATCACGCCAACCAGTTCGGCGGAGAATTCGATGGCCCGATCATCAGGGACAAACTCTTCTTCTCGCTCGATTATCAGCAACTTCTCCAACATGCGGGCTCGTCCGGACTCCTGACCGTCCCGACAGCTGCGATGCGGACCGGGGATCTGTCAGCGTTCGGCTCGCCCATTACCAATACCGGCGCATGCCAGATGATCGCTGCCGCGAACGGATTGGCGGGTCTGCCCTGCACAGCGAATTCGGTTCCCGCCGCGGATATCTCTCCCATTGCAGCGAACATCCTCAGCCCGTCGGTGATTCCGCTGCCGAATCTGCCGGGCGTATCCAACAATTTCGCTTACGCTGTTGTCGGCACCGAGAACATGCCGCAGTTTGACGTCAGAAGCGATTACGCATTCTCTGACAAGAACCGATTCTTTGTCCGCACCTCATATGCGCGCAGGGATTACACCTCGCCATCGCCAGGCACTGTCTTCATCAATAACGGCAACGCCTACGGAACGAACTCGAGCTACAACAACGTCATTGGCTGGGATCACTTCTTCTCCAGCACCATGATCAATCAGGCCCGCTTCGGCTTTAGCCGCTATGCCACAGAAGATTTCAATAATGCCTATGGGATCGACGAGAATAATATCCTTGGGATCTCGAATGGCAACCTTCCCGGGCTGCCGATTACCAGCGGCATCGCCCAGTTCAACATCTCGGGATTCAGCGGAACGGGTGATTCCGGCTGGGTGCCAAATGGCCTAGGGCGACGGGCCAATATTTTCGAGTATGTAGATGCCCTATCGTGGATCCACGGCCGGCATAGCCTAAAGTTTGGCGCTAATGTCGAGAGAGTTCAGACGAGCGTAAGAAACGCTCAGAACGATCCCCGTGGGATCGTCAATTTTGGTGGAGGATACACGAGAGTTGGCACGCAGGGCTCCGCTCTTGCCGACTTTCTCATGGGCGGCCCCAACGCCCTCAATCGGGACCTGTTTCCTTCCACGCCGGCTACGCGAGTTACTTACCTGGGCATCTACGGACAGGACGATCTCCGAGTGAATCGAAAGCTCACTTTGAACCTCGGCCTGCGATGGGATCTTTACACAGCGCCCGTCGATGCACACAACCATCAGAGCAACTTCGTTACTTCGGGACCGAATGCGGGCCTGATTCAGATCGCTTCATCCAGTAATCGTCGCCCGAATTTGGATACTTATTATGGGAATGTCGCGCCGCGTGTGGGTTTGGCCTTCACGCCAGACGACGGTAGAACGGCCTTTCGCGGCGCCTTCGGGATGAGCTATTTCCCTGACAATTTTGGCGCGAACGGAGGAACTCTGGAGCGGAATTATCCGGAGACGCTAATTGAAAATAACAGCGCACTCGCTTCGAACTGCAATTCGCCCATCTCTCCAACCGCTTTATACTCCGGTTGCGGTTCCCTGATTATGAGTAACGGTCTCCCTGGGGTAACGCCTGGCCAGGTTTACTCTCCGTTGATTGTGCCGCCCACGACGCCGGGAGGATTTGTAAGCCCCCCGGTCGGCTTTGGCGTTTTCTCCGTCGTACGCAACTTCAGGCAGGATTAGGCGATGGCGTGGAACGTCAGCTTTGAGCGGCAGTTGACCTCAGATATGTCGTTCCAGATGGCATATGTGGGTACGGCTGGCAGCCACCTCTATCATGATTTCCAGCTCAACCAGTGCAACCCACCATCGTTTACGATTGCTACTCCGCCGCCATCATATCCGGCATGTCTGCCGTTTTACAGCATCAATCCCAACATCACGACCGTCGATTCACGCAACAGCACAGGAAATTCCCATTACAACGCAATGCAACTCGAACTGCAGAAACGGACCGCGCGCGGGTTGACGCTCACTGCCGCATGTACGTGGTCAAAGATGATGGACAACATCAACAACCCCATCGACTCCTACGCCACGCGCCAGGAGCTGGATACGGCAAACTGGCAGCGCAATATCAATATTTTCATTCTGACCATATATGCGCGCCGCGACGGGCGCTGGCAGCAGATCGCCTGGCAATCAACGCGTGACACAGCAACTTCTCCCGCCAAGTGACGGCGCAAATCGAACGCCATTTGTCTAGAACGACGTGGATGCTTTCATCCCGCAATGCGGTACAAAATGCAGAATCAGCTCAACCTACTGAGAGGGCTCTTCATCGACGGTAATACATTCTCTATCATCTTTCGCAGGATCTTCCCTAAGACGACTTCATAATCGAAGAACGAAATCTATCGACCCAACAACTGAACCACGGGGTGAGCCATGACAGTAGAGGACAGCAACCGCAGAGACTTCCTGAAGATAAGTGGAGCAGCGCTGGCCGGAGCGGCCGTCTCATGGAACGCAAAGAGCTACGCGCGGGTCATAGGAGCCAACGACCGTGTTGGCGTAGGTGTCGTGGGCTGCGGCGATCGTATGAAGGGGGCGTTGATTCCATCGTTCCATCTCAATGCGAAGGATATGAATTTTGAGTTCGTGGCAGTCTCCGATATCTGGAACCGCCAACGCGAGGAAGGCGCCGCTTATATCCAAAAGGTGTGCGGCAATTCTGTTGTCCCGGTGCGCAACAACGACGAACTGTACGCTCGTAAAGATGTCGACGCTGTTCTGGTTGCGACTGCCGATTTTCAGCATGCGCTCCACGGCGTAGAAGCAGTGAAAGCCGGGCGCGACGCTTACGTCGAAAAGCCAACCGCGCACACCATGGCCGATGCAAAAGCCTTTCGCAACGCGGTCAAAGACACAGGCAAGATCGTGCAGGTGGGTACGCAGCGCCGCAGCACGCCGAGTTATCAAAAGGCAGCCGAATACATCAAGTCCGGTAAGTTTGGCGACATCGTCATGGTCGAGATGACCTGGAACGTCAACCAGCCGGGCCGTTGGCGGCGGCCGGACGTTGTGCCACTCCTGAAAGAGGAAGACACGGACTGGAAGCGCTACCTGATGAACCGCCCCTATGAGCCCTTCAACGCGCGAAAGTATCTCGAGTTCCGGCTCTTCTGGCCATACTCCTCCGGCATCCCTGACCAATGGCTGGTCCACCAGATCGATACCGTCCACTGGTTCAGCGGGTATCCCCACCCGCGCAGCGTCGTGGCCAACGGCGGTATTTATGCCTGGAGAGACGGTCGCAAGAACTGGGACACCATGACGGCAGTCTTCGACTACGGGCCGCCGGATGATCTTTCCAAGGGTTTCCAGGTCTTGTATACGTCGCGGCAGACGAACTCGGCGGGAGGCGTCAAAGAACTCTACTACTCGGTCGGCGGCATGCTCGACATGGACACGCAGCGCGTCACCCCCGAAGGCGGTCTGAAGGCAAAAGCAGCCGCGGAAATGGGCACGAAGGAAGACCTTCTGGAGAGCTTCTCTCTCGGCGAAAATGCAGGTCCGGCATCGACAGCCGCGGACACCGGGGCCGATCCCATGACTTCCGCCAACATGCGCAACTGGATGGAGTGCGTCCGCTCACGCAAGACGCCCAACGCCAGCATTGACGCCGGCTACAGCCACTCCGTGGCACTCTGCATGAACGTTGCCGCCATCCAGACCGGGCAGAAGGTCACCTTCGACGATAAGACGGAGCAGGTGATGGCAGGAGGCAAGCCCTATGCTGGCTAGGGGCTCCTGGCTTGTCCTCTGCTCGCTGTTGGCATTGATGGAGTCCGGCGGGAACGTGCTGGCGAAGCAATCGGAAAAGGGGGTGCAGGTAACACCGGACGAGGCGCAGCGGCGTGTCGACATCACCATCGACGGCCAGCCGTTTACCTCCTATCTGTGGCCCACCTCGCTCAAGAAGCCTGTCCTGTTTCCGCTCATTGCTCCCGGCGGAACTGTGGTGACGCGCGGCTATCCGCTCACGCCAAACGCCGGCGAGCGCGTCGATCACCCACACCATGCTGGAATGTGGTTCAACTATGGCAACGTCAGCGGTTTTGATTTCTGGAACAATTCCGATGCGATCAAGCCGGAGAACCGCAGCAAGATGGGGTCGATCTATCAGGAGAAGATCGTTTCAGCAAAGAGCGGCCGCGACCGTGGAGAACTCGTCGTTGAGTCGGTATGGATCACTGGCACCGGCGAGAAGATTCTTGACGATACCACGCAATACGTCTTCGCTACGCGCGGAGACGCGCGCGTCATCGACCAGATCACCACGCTGAAGGCCCTCGACCACGTTGTCTTCAACGACGACAAGGAAGGGCTGCTCGGTATCCGCGTCGCAAGCTGGCTTGAGTCACCTACAGAAAAGGGCGGCGTCTTTACCGATGCCAACGGGACAGCCACCAAAGTGGATAATGCAGGTGCTCCCGGCGCAAGCGGAATCTATCTGACCAGTGAAGGAAAGCGCGGCGATCAGGCCTGGGGAACACGCGGGCGCTGGTGCACCCTCACGGGCTCCAAAGACAACAAGGTCGTCGCCATTGCAATCGTGGATCACCCCGACAATCCGGGATATCCAACGTACTGGCATGCACGCGGCTACGGTTTGTTCGCCGCGAATCCTCTGGGCCGCACGATCTTCGATCCTAGTCAGACCGCTTTCAACTACGCCATCAACAAAGGTCAGACCGCAACATTTCGATATCGGGTGCTCTTATATCCGCGTGCCGTGACACCGGAAGAGATGAACCACGAGGCCGACGGCTTCGCCACGGACTATCACTAGCCAAGCTCAGGATGAAGACAAACTAGTGAGCCTCGCAGACACTTGCCTACTCGTATGGCTGGTTTCGAGCGTGCAAGAGCATCTGTACGGGTGGACTACCCTCCGTCGGCAGGTTCTTGCTGGAGCAGAAGGGCAAGAATAAGGGCTTCAATCGTGAACATACGGAAGGCTGGCTCTTGCCCGTTCCATGTTTTTGACTGCCACATAAGGAACCATTCGCCTCCAATCGAAAGAAATGCTACGAGCCACAGCAGGAGCCCGGCGGTTAGAGCAAGAGTTCCGATTCGTTTGGCCCTGGTGAAAGCCGATTCGGAGGAGTTGCGGGCGCGGAAGAGTGCTGTGGCACCCATCCAGCAGAGAATTGCATTGAACAATTCCCAAGCGATGATACCTAGATAGAATGCAAGTTGAAGGCCGGGTGCGCGCAAGGCGTGCCACATCGCTTGATTGCCTGGAAACGTCGAATCCATCGAAAGAACATGCTGAACGAATTGATAATTTGAGTAGAAGTCCGTGGTGTTGTTGAAAGCAACCAGCGTGAAGAATAGAGCAACTGATGCAAGGAGTAGCGTTTTCGACCACCGCGCTGCTGTCGTCGTGGAAAACATGCTCAATCTTAGCGTGGTGCTCAGGAATCACAAGTAGATTGTTGTCGGAGCGCCAAAGCTGCATGCTGCCTCCGGGAGTACAAGTAAGCAGCGTGCTAGAGTAGCTCCATTATGGATCCTTATGTAACGCTCTCGCAGCTCGGTTTGAACTTGCCTGCGCCCCCCAAACCTGGTGGCAATTACTGTGCTGCAAAAACGGTCGGCTCGCTTGTATTTTTGGCTGGAGTCATTTCGCAAGACGCGAGCGGAGTGATAAGTGGGACAGTGGGTTCAGATCGTACCTTGGAGGACGCATACGCGGGAGCTCGAAGCTGTGCTCTGCTGCAGCTTGCAGCCCTTGAAGAGCACCTTGGGTCACTTAATAGGGTCAAAGGCATTGTTTCGGTGAACGGTTATGTGAACAGCGTTTCGGGTTTCGCCGAATCACCTAAGGCGATCAACGGCGCCAGCGATCTGCTGATGGAAGTTTTCGGCGAAGCAGGACGTCATGTGCGCGCAGCGATCGGGGTTAGTGGTCTGCCGCGCAATGCGCTCGTCGAATTGCAGATGGTTGTGGAGGCGGTGGACTGATGGCGGAGCATTTGCTTAGCGCTGAGCCTACGCATTCGCGCTGGAACGCAGACCTGCCGCCGCGGCTCACAGTTGAGTCCGGCGACGTGGTGCACTTTGAATGTCAGGACTCCAGCGGAGCCCAGGTTCGGCCAGGAATGACCGCGCTGGAACTCACAAGAATCGATCGCGGTAAGGTCCATGCTCTGACCGGACCAGTGGCAGTGTGCGGCTCGGAGTCCGGTGACGTGTTGCAGGTAGATGTTCTCGAAGTCCGGCACAAAGGATGGGGATGGTCGAGCGTGATCGACGGGCTGGGCTTTCTAAAGCAGCGCTTTCATGAGGCATACCTCTTTCATTGGGAACTTGCTGAAACGGAGACCCAGTCACTCGAGCCAGCGGTGGTTCCACTGCGGCCTTTTTGCGGAATCATGGGCGTCGCTCCTGCGGAGCGGGGCGAGTTTCGTACGCGAGCGCCGGGCGTATTTGGCGGCAATATGGATGTGCGTGAGTTATGCGCCGGCGCAACTTTGTACCTGCCTGTGCAGCAGCCCGGGGCGTTGTTTTCCTGTGGCGACGCCCACGCGGCGCAGGGTGATGGCGAGGTTTGCATCAACGGCATCGAGTGTCCGGCGGATGTGACGCTGCGCTTCAAGCTACATAAGGCTCAACTCCTCCGTGGGCCTCTGCTGGAATCAGCTCCGACGCAGCCCAGAGATGACCTTGGAAGCTGGATCGTAATTGAATCGGCGGAGGATGCTATGGAAGCCGCGAAAGGTGCTACAGATCGCATGATTGATCTGCTGGCCGAGCGCTGGAGCATGCAGCCTGTGCATGCCTACCTGCTGTGCAGCGTGGCGATGAAACTTCAACTGAGCCAGGTGGTGAACGAGCCGATGATTACAGTTGCCGCTGCCATCTCGAAGCGCGTGCTGCCGCCACGGATATTGTTCTGAATTTCGCACGGTCCTGCTGCTGGCATGAGGAGATCTCAATGGTGGTGAACGATCCGAAAACAGTGGCAGAGCTGCGAGCACTCTATCCTCGGTATGAGGAAGCGTTAGTGGGCAACGATGTAGAGACTCTTACCCAGATGTTCTGGGCATCACCCCTCGCAATTCGATTTGGGGCTGGCGAGAATTTATATGGCGTGGACGAGATCGAGGCATTTCGCAAAAACCGTCCTCCAATCGATCTTGCCCGGAGGATGGTCCGCCTGGAAATCGTGACCTTTGGCCAAAACTTTGGAAGCGTGACATTGGAGTTTGAGCGCGATGCCTCGGATGGGTCGGTTATTAGAGGGCGGCAAAGCCAGATTTGGGTGCGGTTTGACGAGGGCTGGAGAATTGTGTCTGCGCATGTCTCGACGCTGCCTGTGAAATGACAAATGTTCGTGTCCGTCTTAATCAGAGATGAGGACTTCGAGTGTTTGCATGGGTGCTCTGGATAGCTTATCTGTCAGCTCACTTGAAGATTTGAAGCGATCGCCGGGAACGAAGCGCGCTCTCACGGTGAAATGCATCTCCGGTTCGCGCAGCGGATAGGGTGAAAGCTTGAAACTGCGTTCGCTGACTCTCTCAACTTTGATTTCCTGAGCCGCACCTTGTAGCTTCCGCAGCGGATGCAATAGCGTTGCTGGTCTATTGAAATCGACACAACTTAGAAGAGACAGATTGTCCGTCGCCTGTAGCAGGCGGAAGTTTTCCAAGAGGGCGTCGTCGAGTTGTTTAGAAAAGAATGCAGCGGTGTCGAGTAATCGCTGGCGCAACTCGCCTTGCAGGTTTAATTGCTGGGCGAGGAAGTTGTCCAGCAAAGGAAGCTGCTCGGGGCGAATGGTACTGCGGTCTGTGCGTTCTGAGAGCAGATTGTGCGTGTGCATCGAGATGAGGATCGCAGCGAACGCATCTTCTTCTGACATGGCGAGCACGGCGTTGCGACGGACAGCAAGATAATCTTCAAGGTCGATTTCTTCGAAGGCGGAGTATTTGCCAACCAGTTCCGTGGAGAATGCTGCTGGCTTTCCATCGCGCGTAATCACGGGAGCACTATCGCGGGCCAACCAGCCATCATCGTGCCGGTAGATGCCTCGAAGCACATGCTTGCGAGGTTCGGGTGGAGCGAAAAGCGAGTTGCCCCAGGCAGATGCGAATTCGCCGGCAAGATGCGCGTGATCCGGATGCGTTATCAGCCACCAGCCGTCAGGAGTTGCGAGACGAAGCATTGTTGTCTGAAGCTCCTTATATCCGCCGGAACATTAGGATTCGCTTCCTTCCGACCGTGCTGACTCATGCCATTTGTGAAGAAACAGCCACTCGAAAAACATAACGGTAAAGAAAAATGAAAATCCGAGTATCGTCGCGGCAAAGACCAGAGCGAAAAGATAATCGGTCTGGAGTTGCGCCATGGCATACAGAATAGAGTAACCGAGGCCACCTTGGCCGACGCGGGTCGATCCAGCGAAGAGTTCGCCCGTAATAGCGCCGATGACTGCGATGCCGCTCGAGATGCGGATTCCCACAAAGAGATAGGGAAGCGAGTGGGGAAGGCGCAACTTGCGCAGAATCTGTCCTTGCGAAGCGTTGTGCATCAGGAAGAGTTGCAGAAGGTTGGTGTCAACGCTGATGAGCCCTTGCGTGGCATTGGCGATAATCGGTGCGAGGCAGATGATGAATGTGACAAGAGCGACTGCGAAGAGTCCCTGACCGGCCCACATGAGTATTAACGGCGCGATGGCAACGATGGGGACTGTCTGCAGAAGGATGGTGTAAGGGAAGAGCATGCGTCTTAGCCACGGCAGGCGCGCGAACACAAGCGCGATGAGCAGGCCCCCCAAAATACTCCCGAAAAGGCCAGCGGCAGCTGCTTCGCCAGAAATCCAGAACGAGGCCCACAGTTCGGGGAAACGGGTCGCGATGGCGCGTCCAACGTTTATCGGCGGAGGCAGCATATAGGGCGGAATATGCAATACCCAGACTGCGGCTTGCCACACAAGAAGCAACGCAGCAAAGACGATGGCGGCATTGGCGGCGAACTGCAGTTTTTTCTTCATACTCTGTGGGCCTCGCGCAGCAGTCGGGAGGCATTATTAACGAGCATGTCGAACTCAGCGGTTTCGCGAAGGTTGGCTGTTCGCGGATACGGCAGATCAACAGAGATTGTGTGGGCGATACGGCCCGGATGCGGAGACAGGATAACGACGCGCGACGAAAGGAAAACGGCTTCTGCGACGGAGTGAGTGACGAAGAGCACGGTCCAGTTGCCAGCCTCGCGCAGCCGCAGGATTTCTTCATTCATACGGTCGCGGTTGATCTCATCGAGCGCGGCAAACGGCTCGTCCATGAGCAGAAGACGAGGCTTTGTAGCGAGCGCGCGTGCGATGGAGACGCGCATCTTCTGACCGCCTGAAAGTGCCCTGGGGTAACTCTGAGCTACGTCGGTGAGTCCTACTAATTCGAGGAGTCTGCCTGTGGTTTGAAGAGCATCCTCCCGCGAGCGGGCTTCCAACTCCAGAGCGAGTGCGACATTGCGTTCAACGTTGCGCCACGGCAGCAGCGTTGCTTCCTGAAAGACGAAGGAGACCAGTCGACGAGCGTTTTTAGGTTCCAGACCGTTTACCTGAATCTGGCCGAAGGTGACGGGCTCCAAGCCTGCGACGAGCTTGAGCATCGTAGACTTGCCGCAGCCGGATGGACCGAGTAGCGTCACGAACTCACCGCGCTCGATCGTCAAGTCGATACCTTGTAGCACAGGCGGGTCGGCAGCGCGAAAACGCTTCGTCACATCGCGAAAAAGGACTTCGGGAATCGTATTCATGCGATTACAGGAAGGTAAAAGGCTGAAGGGTGCTCGTTATCATGGTGAATGATGTGCGTTAAGCGACTCCAGTTGAAGGGCGTCATCTCGCGCGGCGGCATATCGTTGCATGGATTACGGTCGTACAACGGAAACGCGCAACCAGCGATCTCCAGCCGCAGCCGTTCACCCATACTGAACATGCAGGAGGTGGGTTCGAGGCGGAACTCCCAGAGGTGGATTGCGTCGGCCCGGTATTCGCTGCCGAACAGGAATGAGGAACGCGCGATGCCTATTGAAATGAACTCAGCGCGGCCCGAAGGAAGCACGCGGATGAGTTTGGCAGTAAGGTCGGCGGAAGGAGAAGAGGTTGCGGTGTAAACGGCGACACGTGGTGCTCCGAAGATGTGCACCGGTTCGGTTAGTGGCTCCGTGGTGAAGACGAGCACATTGTTGCCCGCTTCGATTGCAGCCTGATCGAATGGCCCCGGCAGCGATTGAGGTCCTCCAGGAGCTGCAACGGGTACTTCGGGATCGTAGACGAAGAGATCAGGCGGCTCCGCTTGGCTAGGTTTCAGACCAGTCAGAATGCCGTCGCCTTTTAGTGACTGAGCGCGTCCACGGCTATGGAGGTACAGCGTTACTTCCGATTTTCCCTGCCAATCATCGGCCTCGTGCCAGGTGTTCAGTCCTAAAACAAAGTGACGCACGCGTGGCTCATCAGTCCAAGTGCCAGCGTCTTTCAGCCAGTGATCAAACCAGCGAAGAAGCAGCGAATCCGTATCAAAAAGCGCCTCTGGGCCGAAGCTGCCATCACTTGCCCGATCGCTCCATGGAATGTGTATCCAGGGACCCGCCACGAGATATTGATTCTGGCGTGCGTGCTGTGCACCTCCGTTTCGTCTGAGCAGATCAAATCCACGAATACTGCCTTCAAGATATGTGTCATACCAGCCTGAGATGTGGAGAGCAGGAACCTCAATGCAATGCGCCTTCTCGCTCACATCCATCTCGGACCAGTATTCGCCTGGCGCGGTGTGCGCAAACCAGTCGCGGACGTATGATGGCAACCCAGGATCTGCGATTGCTGGATGCCCGCCAAAAGGCAAGTGCATCGCCTGTGACCTCACATTCAGCCAAGCGGTTTCCAGGCGCTCGCTCGCTTCGTGCAGCCCGAGACGGCGCGCATCTTCCTTGAGCATCTGCAGACCCCAAACTAACGACGACGAAAGCCGCAGTGCGCCATTGTGATAGAACCATCCGGCAAAAAGATCGCAGGCCGTCATCGCGGGCGCAATACACTCAAGACCCTCGGGACGTTCAGCGGCAGCCAGGAGTTGCGTCGCACCTTGATAGGAGAAGCCGTACATTCCGATGCGGCCGTTTGATTCCGGGCGGGTTCTCAGCCATGCGATCGTCTCCGCACCATCGTGCCCTTCGTTGCGAAATGGATAAAAGGAGCCTTCAGAGCCGCCTCGACCGCGCACGTCCTGAATGACGACGTTATAACCGTGACGGGCAAACCATGCAGGATGTGCATAGACGACCGTAGATGCGATATCGCGTCCGTATGGTTGGCGCATCAGCAGTGTAGGTTGCTGGCCGTTGCCCGGGGGATAGTAATGATCGGAGACAAGGGTAGTTCCATCGGATAGTTGAAAGCGAACGCCGCGATCGAGCGTGACGCCTCCACCGCAGTCGATGCGCGCTGAGCCTATTGATTGACCGCTCACGCCCTGGCTTCACTCCCGGTTGATTGGTTTGGCTCACGGAATTCAAGAATCTCATGCAGGACTGCGGCGATTCTGTTGGCTGCTGCGTTGAGCCACAGGTCGCCATTTTCAGCAGTGGCGGGACGAGGGTCACCCATCACGCCGCTTGCGGCGATGTCGCGGGTGAGCCAGGCAAAGTTCGCAGCGCCGTTTTCAGGCGCGAGCAGTGGCTTGCGGTCAATCGACGCGATGTAGTTGGCGGTATACGCCGAGGTATCGACGAGTTGGGGCGCGGTCGCCAGAAGAAATGCAGTTTCCAGTTCTCCGGCGTGGAAGCCGTAGGTGCGCTCCTGAGGATTGAGCCCTTCAAAGGTTGCACCAGCCGATCCGAAGATCGTGAAAGTGCGCAAACCGAATTCGGCGCGAAGGTCGCGTGCCATAACATCCACGAGCGAACTGTTGCCGCCATGTGTATTGAAGATAGCGACGCGACGGAAGCCCACAGCCGCGAGGCTTGCGCCTAAATCTCGCAGAACTGCGATGAAGGTAGTGGAAGAAACTGATAGCGTGCCGGGAAAGCCGAGATGCTCGTTGCTCTTGCCATAACAGACTGGTGGCAGAGCGTAGACGTGCGCGTCTGCCGGAAGAAGATCTAGCGCACGTCCCAATAGTTCGTTGTTGATCAGTGTGTCAGTTGCGAGTGGAAGGTGTGGCCCATGCTGCTCGATCGCTGCAGTGGGCAGGATGAGGAGCGTGCGGTCCCGCGGAAGCGCATCGACCTGCTTCCAGTTCAGATAAGCAAAGTTGCGGTTATCAGTGATGCGGGTCCTCATGCCAGGGATTCCTCTGTAGAGTGCTCCTCCGTCCGGTGAAACGTGGCCATCTTCCCCGGGTTGAGCAGGCCCTTCGGGTCATAGAGATACTTGGCCTGCAGCTGCACGTTGTCTGCGCGGTATCGGCCTCCCCCCTCCACATAGTTCACATGGGGGTTTGCCACAAATACTCCATTTGCACGGCAAGTTTCGATCATTTCGTTAAGGTATTCCGGTGTGCGAAAGCGGACTACCGGTATCGCGCCAGCAAAGACGGTCCCCGCGCCGTTTTTCATCCACTCGATGTGGTGCAGAAAATCATTGCCGAAGCGGTGCTTGAGAAGTGCAAGTTGCTCGCGCGCACGAGCCGTATCAGTGTCAAAGCCGCATTGCAGGTAGGTCCATGCGGGGTCGCTCTTCATCGCCCAGAGCGTGGTGTGATTCCATGTGTAGTCCGAAAGAAGCGGCGATGAGCGCAACCCGGCATAGGGCGCGCAGAAAGTTACCTCGCCTCCACCGGCGACCGCGAAGCTTTTGAGTTGTTCAGATTGAGAGTTTGGGATGAGCAGAAAGACTGATGTTGCGCCCTCGCGCGTGATGCTGCGAACTGGAGAAAAGAACGATGGGATCGGCCACTCAAAAGCAGTGACTAGACGCTTCGTCCACTCTGGATTGGTAGCGACCGCGGTGCCGAAATCGAAGGCCGCGTCGAAGTTCGGGAAACAAACGGCGCATTGTGCCCACTCAACGGCAGGGGTCAGAGCAAGCCAGATACGCGTCATCACGCTGTTCGTGCCCCATGCATGAAGGATCCCGTGTACGTCTTCACCTTCGTGCATCAGAATCCGGGGCTCGGACTCCATGGTTACGGCTTCGAAGGCCCGCACAGTGTTGAAGTCACGAAGGCCGCCGTGTGCGACCGAGCCGATGCCGCCTGATCCTCCGCCAAGAAAGCCGCCTATGGTCGCCTTGACGATGGTGGAGGGATAGCATCGCAGCTCCCAGCCAGATTCGCGCGCCGTCGATTCGAGCATGCCGAGCCGAACGCCGGGCTGGCAGATCGCGACGCCTTCGGCAGTGATGGCCTCAATCTGGTCCATCCGCGCAAGATCGAGAACGACACCGCCATGTAGCGGTACGGCCTGCCCATAATTTCCGGTTCCAGCGCCACGAACTGTAACGGGTACGTCAAGCGAGTAGCAGAGACGAAGCACAGCACAGATTTCTTTAGCAGACATGGGCTGAACCGCCACGTCGGCACATTTACCGTCGAGAAGCGGACGAAGGACAGGCGAGTACCAATAGAAATCGCGAGAGAGGCGTTCGACGACGGAGGGTTGCGTGATGACGCGGGACGGGTTGCCGAGCACTTCGGCCAGCTGCGTTGCGAGCTCCAATCGGTTGCCTCCTTTCAGAGTTGTCTTACTCCACAGGTGAACACGACTTCTAGGCGGTAATGGAAAATTCTCTTGCAGTGCTCCACGTCTTGAAGGCTTCCTGCATCTTCGGATGAGTAAAAAGAGCCAGGCATTCATCACGACAGACTGGCCCGTTGACCACGGTTGCACTCATATCAGACCGCTCGGCGACCTCGGTGGCGGGAATACGGATCTGGCGACAGAAGCGGTTTGCGTCGGCAATCGTGGCGCCATAAACGACGCGGTCCAGCCCTGCCCACAGGGCGTTCGCCATGCACATGGGGCATGGTTCGCAGGTGGAGTAGAGTGTATATCCCCTTAACGAATAGGAGCCTAACTTTCGGCAGGCGCGCCGGACAGTGCGCAATTCGGCGTGTGCGCTGGGATCATTCTGAGCGGCAACGGCGTTCAGCGCCCTCATCAGGCGTTCGCCGCTGGTACTGTGCACAATCTCAGCTGCAAACGGTACCGGATGAGAGGTTGCAAGGGTACGGGCGGTCCAGCGGGCGAGCGCTTCCATGCGCTGCTGATCGAGCTGGAAGATCAAACCAGATGAGTCTGATTCGCTGCAAGCTGCCATAGTTGAAATTAGCATACGAATCCATCTTTTCAATGGCGATTCCTCGTGCGGCTATTCCTCATTGCCAGGTCTGCATAAAATGCACGTATGCCTCTGAGTCCTGAAACGGCTTTTTCTATCCATGACCTGCGAGAACAGTACCGAACAAATCAGGCGAATCCGCGCGAGCTGGTGGAAGCGGCCCTGAAGCAGGCCAACTCAAACGCCGGAAGGAACGTGTATCTCGCACGTGACGAGGCCTGGACGCAGCACGAGGCCGAGGAATTGCTGACGAGTGGGTTGGAAAGCTCGGAAGCATTTGAAGGTCGACCTCTTTGGGGAATTCCGATTTCGTTGAAGGATTGTCTCGATCTGGAAGGGTTTGTCACGACTTGTGGATCGCAATTTCTAGGTAGCTCTCGTGCTCCTGTAACTGCTGATTCGGCGGTTGCATCCAGGCTCAGGAGTTTTGGCGCGCTCATTACCGGAAAGACGCACCTGCACCAGCTGACATATGGCATCACCGGAGAGAACCGGGATTTCGGTGATTGCCTTCAGCCTGCCGATCCAAAGTTGCTGACAGGTGGATCGTCCAGCGGTGCGGCGGCGAGCGTCCAGGAAGGTTCTGCGATGGCGGCAATTGGTACGGACACCGGCGGATCTATCCGGGTGCCTGCCTCGCTATGCGGGCTGGTTGGGTATCGTGGATCGGTCACCCTGGGCACTCTGAATGGACTTGACCTTTGGCGCGGCGGCGAGCATCTTGCTCCGAGCTTCGACACACTTGGATGGCTGTATCGCGATCTCGGCGACGGGCCGTTGCTGGGAGAGGCTTTGTTTGGACTGCCACAAATAACGGCGCCCGATCTTCAGGGACTTCGCGTAGGACTTGCGGATGAGGCGTTTCTACATGACTGCGAGGATGAGGTGTTAGGCGCTTTCGAAGAGTGGAAGACTCGGTTTCAGCGGCTTGGAGCGCGGATTACATCGTTCGATACGAGCATTTGGTGTGATGCGATGGAGTTGTATGTGCCGCTGCAGGCAAGCGAGGCCGCTGCACTGCATCCAGAACCGCGCGACGACTTTGAGCCGATCATTGCTGAAAGGCTGCGGTGGGGAGCTTCGCTGCCCTCAGATGAACTGGCCGAACTGCGGACGAGGCTTACCAGCTTCCGGGTGGAGAGTGAGCGGCAACTGGAGGCTTTCGACGTTCTTTTGCTGCCATGTTGTCCCACGCCGGAATTGCGCGCAGGTGAGGATCATTCAAGGGCGCGATTGAGAATTCTTCGTTATACAACGCCGATAAGTCTGCTTGGCTGGCCTGCTGTCACGCTGCCGAGTCGTCGCGGAGGGCCTCAACTGGTGGGCAAGCTGGGCAGTGACGCCCATCTGCTCGCGCTGACTGCAGCGTTAGAAAAGTAAGATTATTCTCCGTTCGGCGAAGGGATGCTAGGCTGCTGGCATGCAGACTGCGCGATTGTTTCTTGTTATGGTTGTGTCCGCGATGCTGCTGGGCAGTGTCGGTTGTAGATCATCACAAAAAACAGGTGGTCTCACAACTGTGAAGCTGCAGGCAGATTGGTATCCGCAGCCGGAGCAGGGCGGCTTTTACGATGCCATCGTCAAGGGCTTCTACAAGGACGAGGGGCTGGATGTGCAAATCCTACCCGGCGGCCCCTATATTTCCAGCGAGCCTCTTGTGGCGAGCGGAGCTGTCCAGTTCGGCATGAACACTTCGGATCACGTTCTGGAGTCGATTGCCAACTCGAATGAGCCGATCGTCGCGGTAGGCGCGACGATGCAGCACGATCCGCAGGGAATACTGGTGCGAGCCGACTCGCCTGTGCACACATGGACCGACCTGAATGGGCGCACGGTTGCTGTCAAACCGGGTTCCACGTGGTGGGAGTTCCTGGTCAAGAAGTTCCACCTCGATCGCGTCCACGAAATACCCGCGACTTACAGCGTAGCCAATTTTTTGCAAGACCCGAACTACATCCAGCAGGGGTTTGTCACCTCTGAGCCCTACTTCGCGCAGCGGGCCGGTGTTCCCACGCGAATGCTGATGAACAGGGATGCCGGGTTCGACCCCTACAGGGTGTTCTACACATCGACAGACTTCCTGCACGAGCACCCGGACGTCGTAGCGAAGTTCGTGCGCGCGAGCCTTCGGGGATGGCGCGACTACATGAAGGATCCTTCGGCGGCTAATGCCATGATCCTCAAACTGAACCCGGCGCTTAGCTCGGATTGGATGCAGTACAGCTACTCCGCACTCAAGAAGGGTGGCTTCATAACGGGCGATGATGCGAACGGAGCCCAGGTAGGGCAGTTCGATTCGGCTCGATGGCAAAGCACGTACGCTCAGATGCTCGATCTGCAGGTTCTGAAGAGGCCAATCGAGATGAATACAGCATTCACAACGCAGTTTCTGAAATGAAGGGCGGCTATTGCCGCGACAGGAACTAGCCATCGGATCGGAAAAACTCCCGTTTCTAAGTTTCAATTTCCATTCCTTCGTATGATTATGGGTGGAGCCTCCTGGAGGAAGCAGATGAAGTTCTTCGAATATTGTTCTTTTGTTGTTACGACAATTGGCATCGCGTTGCTATGTGCCGGGCAGGCTTCGGCTCAGGAATATGACCTGATCCTGCAGGGTGGGCATGTTCTCGATGCGAAGAATCATGTAGACGCAGTCGAAGATGTCGCCGTTAAAGATGGACTGATTGCTGAAGTCTCGCCTCACATCGACCCGAACAGAGCAGTCAAGACGATAGATGTAAAGGAGTTCTACGTTACGCCTGGCCTGGTTGATATTCACGAACATGTGTACGCGGGCACGGGTGAGCGGGATTCGTATGCCGGTGACAACAGCGTGTATCCCGATGGCTTCAGCTTCCGCGTCGGAGTTACCACGGTCGTTGATGCGGGTGGTTCGGGTTGGCGCAACTTCGAGGATTTCAAACAACGCGTGATCGACCGATCGAAGACCCGTGTGCTGGCGGAGTTGAATATTGTGGGTTCCGGCATGCGCGGGCCGAACTATGAAGACAACCTCGACGACATGGACGGCGAGGCAACCGGGAAGATGGCCTTGAAGTATCCCGGCCTTGTTGTTGGCATAAAGAGCGCGCACTTCACCGGGCCTGAATGGAAGCCGTACGAGCAGGCAGTCATAGCCGGCAACATCGCGAACATTCCTGTCATGATCGACTATGGCTCTCGCCGCGCCGAACGGCCCTTGTACGATCTGCTCGCCACCAAGCTTCGTCCGGGAGACATTTACACCCACTGTTATTCGGGGCTGCGCGGCGAGCAGGACCCGGAAACTGGCAAAGCAAGCAAGGCCATGCTGGTCGGTCGCCAGCGCGGGATATATTTCGATGTTGGGCATGGGGGAGGGTCCTTCGCGTGGACGGTCGCCATTCCCATGATGCAGGGCGGATTTCAGCCCGATTCGATCTCAACAGATCTGCATATCAGCAGCATGAATGCGGGTATGAAAGACATGCTTAACGTGGCCGACAAGTTCCTGGCTATGGGACAAACAATTCCGCAGGTGGTAACGGAGATGACCTGGAACCCAGCCCATGAAATGAAGCAGGACCAGCTAGGCAATCTTTCCGTTGGGGCGCCGGCTGATATTGCAGTGCTGAGCGTTGAGCATGGGAACTTCGGCTTCGTCGACATGTACAACACGAAGCTGATGGGGACGCAAAAGCTTATCTGCCAATTGACAGTCCGCGCGGGAAAAGTCGTATACGACCTGAACGGCATATCAGCCGACCTGTGGGATGCGAAGCCGACCAGCGATTTGAAGCAGGCAAAGCGCTGGACGAACTTCGGCGTGCGTCCTCCCGATAGCGGTGCACATCAGAAATTCCCAGTATCAGTGCCGACCAAGTAAGTTATTCATTGTGCCCATCAACGCGGACAGAGTATCCATTGCAGCGTGGAGTATAGATGTCTCCTGAACGTCGTACTCAGGTTCGTCTTTATCTTTCTTTTTTATTGTTTGTCCTGAGCGGCGTCGCCTATCTGGACCGCACGAATATTTCCATCGCCGGGCTGCAGATCAGTTCTGAGTATGGACTCGGAAATCAGCATCTCGGCTGGATATTTTCAGCATTTCTGATTGGATACGCCGGCTTTCAGATACCGGCTGGATGGCTGGCAGCCCGGTTCGGCCCCAGACGCGTGCTCGCACTGGGAGTTCTAAGCTGGGGTGTAGTGACGCAGCTCACGGCGTTGTTGCCCGGCGGCATCGCACATCCGATCGCGATTCTGATCGGAATACGATTCGCTCTTGGGATCGCAGAATCCATCATGTATCCGGCGGCGAATCAGTTCGTTGCACGTTGGATTCCGCAGCAGGAACGTGGTTTCGTCAACGGCCTTATCTTCGCGGGTGTGGGTGCTGGGAGCGGTTTGACGCCTCCGCTGCTTACGTGGCTGATATTAAGCGGCGGGTGGCGTGCCGCGTTCTCGTTCAGCGCTTTTCTTGGAATTGTCGCAGCTATTGTGTGGTGGTATGCAGCTCGTGATACGCCGGAGGAGCATCCCAGCGTATCTCCGTTGGAGCTCGAGAAAATTCGCGAGGGTGTTAAGGCTTTCGCTGTAGAAGATGCCGATACCCAGAGACAAACTTCGTCCGGCATTTCATGGAGAGCGATCTTTCATCGACGCGATCTTGCGGCCTTGATGGTGAGCTATTTCAGTTTCGGATATACAGCATGGATATTCTTTAGCTGGTTTTTCCTCTATATGGCGCAGGTGCGTGGTTTCGATTTGAAGGCGAGCGCCCGCTACTCTATGCTTCCTTTCTTTTCTATGACGGTTTTTTGCCTGGCGGGAGGAGTTTTGAATGATCGCCTGACCCGCAACTATGGGCTTCGCACAGGACGCTGCGCCCTCGCATCGGTTGCTTTGTTTATCACCGCCGGTTTTCTTGTTTTGGGCTCACAGGTCCACAGTCCGAGTCTTGCCGGGCTCATTCTGGCTGGTGGAGCTGGAACCTTGTATCTTTCGCAAAGCGCCTTCTTTTCCGTTTCGGTCGATATTGCAGGGCGCAGCTCTGGCGTCTTCTCGAGCATCGTGAATATGGGTGGGCAGATTGGCGGTGCCGTAACAGCTTCACTTACACCGTGGATTGCGCATCGCTTTGGTTGGACCAGTTCCTTTGGTACGGCTGCTGTGCTTGCTGTGGTTGGTGGGCTGTGCTGGATGGTAGTGCACCCGGAGCACCCCCTGGATTGAGCTCGGCTCTGCAGGGATCGATTATGCGCTTTTAGTATCGCTGCTTTTTAAGTTTTCTTTACAATTGCCCTGAATTCTATCCTGCCGTGCGCGCTTCGTTCACGATGTGAGGTAGGAGGTCATTCCCGTGAAGGTGTCTATGTTAGCAATGAGGCAATGCGGCATCGTGATAATCGTTGGTATCGTCGTCGTGGCGGCTCTAATGGTCACACACGTTGTCCTCGCCGATACTCCGAAGACTGCGGCCGATTATGCTGCTGATTCCTCCCTGATGATCGATGCCTACCGCCATGTAGAGGCGGCATCGGTTTCAGATGCGATCGAGCAACTCCTGCATGAGAAGCGCTATATGTCGCATCGCATGCAGTCCATTTTCCCTACCAAGTTCGCCGGGACTGCCCTGACCGTCAAGTTGGTAAAGGAAGAAAATCACGACCCCAATGCCCTCTCGGGGATGTTGAAGGCAATTGACTCAGGTGGCCGAGGCTCAGTTTATGTCATGACCGTCGAGGATGGAGCAGATATAGCCGGAATGGGCGGCTTGATGGGAACGGCAATGTTTTCGAGGAATTTTGCGGGCGCCGTCATCGATGGTGGAGTTCGCGATCTCCCGCAGCTCAAGAAAATTGGCTTCCCGGTGTACTCTACCGGTCCCGTGCCTTCAACCTCAGTAAGTCATTATCGCTTTGGCGGTATGAATGTCCCCGTCGTCTGCGATGGAGTCAAAGTCGCCCCGCAGGACATCATCGTGGCGGATCAGGACGGGGTTGTTGTTGTGCCACGCGAACGTGCTCCGGAAATTCTGGTGCTGGCTCAGCATCTGGATGAGAGTGAGCACTCGATGTATCCTTTTATCGAAAAGCTCCATTCAATTGAAGAGGCAGTGAAGCAATTCGGTCGCATTTAGTGCTGTGCCGATACGGCAGTTGTGTTGGCTTTGCAAAGGGGCAATGACAATGTCGGAACGAGACGCGGAAGGTTCGGTTTCGAGGCGAAGATTTATTGGCCTGTCTTCTGCAGCGGCGGCGAGCATTGGAATTGCTCCCTTTCTCGGCAGTTCTCCTGATTCCTTAGCCGCAGCAAGTGTTTCATCTGACGATTATTACGCGAAGCTGGGCGTCGAAAAAATCATCAATGCCGCTGGAACCTATACCTATCTCACCGCTGCATGTATGCCTCCACAAGTACAGCGGGCAGTGGCGGAGGCAGCGCTGCATCCTGTTCGGCTAAAGGACCTGCAGCTTGCGGCCGGTGAGTATCTGGCGAAGAAGTTGCGTTGTGAGGCTGCTATGGTTACAGCTGGAGCATCGGCGGCTCTGACGCTTGCAACCGCTGCCTGCATTGCCTCAGCAAATGGGGCAAGTCCACAGGAGATTCCGGAAAATGTGGACAAAATGAAGAACGAGGTAGTGGTGCAAAAGGCTCATCGCTATGAATATGACCATGCCATGCTCCTGTGCGGAGCGCGTATCAAAGAAGTGGTCACCCTGGAGGATTACAAGCAAGTCGCTGAGCCCAAACACAGTGATGACGAACTTCTTCAACGCTGCCGAGGCAGGGCCAAATGGCGCACAAATCGATCGCGAAACCTGGCTGAGTGTTGCTCACGAGCACGGCGTACTCTGCCACAATGATGCTGCTGCTGACATGCCACCGATTGAAAATCTCTGGAAATACACCGGCATGGGTTTCGATCTCGTCTCCTTCTCGGGTGGGAAGGGGATTCGCGGTCCGCAAAATGCTGGTCTACTTCTAGGAAAAAAGCACCTTATTGATCTTGCTGTGGCAAATAACAATCCTAATTCCGACGCGGTGGGTCGCGGAATGAAGGTTGCTAAAGAGCAGATTGTCGGTATGGTTGCTGCTGTGGATTGGCTGCTCGATCAATCCGACGAAAAGAATCAGGCCGAGTACATGCGGCTGACCGAGATCATAGAGAATGCCGTAAAGGATGTCCCGACCATGCAGACGCGCGTCTTCATGCCACCGATTGCCAATCATGTTCCACATTTATTGCTTTCGTATGATCCGTCAGTCGTAGGTATTTCACCGCGGCAGGTGCAAGAGAAGCTGCGCACACAAAAACCTTCCATCGAACTCAACCCGGCAACAGGCACGAGTTCGAGGGTAGGCATTCCGTCTGACCAGAACACAATTGTTATTTCGACCTGGATGTTGCAGCCCGGCGAAGCAGAGATTGTTGCACGCAGCCTGAGAGCTGTCTTAATGAATAACCACGTGTAGCGGCGGCATTTACTTCAAATATCAAGAGGGAGAGAAACAGCATGAAACAGCAGTCGAGAAGAGGTCTTCTCAAGAATGCGGCGATAGCAGTTGCGGCTGTCGGCAGCTCGGCGGTCCTGAGCGAAACAGCTTCAGCAAAGACTCCGAATCTGGAAAAGAAAAGCTATCCGCCGCCGAAGCCTGGCGAGACGCCACTCTTTAGTGCTGCTGTTTCGTATGGCAGTCTCCTGTTTCTCGCCGGCGTGGGGGCACACTTCGAAGGCACGATCGAAGAACATACGAAGCACGTGCTGGATGAGCTTGAACAGAAGCTTCAATCGGCGGGTTCGTCAATGGATAAGGTCTTGAAGGTGAACGTATACCTCAATGACATCAAAGACTGGGAGCGGATGAATACTGTATATAAAGGCCGTTGGGGAAGTGTGCCGCCGGTGCGCACGACAGTTGCTCCGGCCGGTGGCATTCCTGGAAATTCGCTCGTTGAAATTGATTTGATTGCCTACATCTGATGTTTTTGACCTCCAGACATTTACCAATAAAGGCGTATCCATGTCCCTCTTTCGCAATGCACGTCCTTCCCGACGAGAAGTCCTCAAGCAATCGGGAATACTGACGGCGATTTCTACAGCAGCAGCTGTTTCTCCTCTGACTGCAAATGCCGGAACACTGGCTGATTCCCGCACGACTATGCATACCCTGATGGAAGCAGTGGATGGGGATAACCTTTACACGCGCATCGGTGTTCGTCCGCTGATCAACGCACGTGGCACATTCACGATCATTACCGGTTCCCGGTCACTGCCGCAGGTAAAGCAGGCGATGGTCGAAGCTTCGAATTACTTTGTCCATCTGGACGAACTGATGGCTGCTGTCGGCAGTGAGATCGCCAAGCAGATGGGGGCAGATTCTGCGATCGTCACGACTGGGTGCGAGGCAGCAATTGCCGCTGCAACGGTTGCCTGCATCGCCGGGGCAGACCCTGAACGAACACAGGCTCTCCCCTATGCGAAGAAGCGCGATCAGGTCATCATCCCCAAGCATTCCCGCAATCCCTATGACTTTGGCGTGCGCATGTGCGGCGTTGAAATTGTCGAAGTGGATTCAGAAGAAGAGTTGCGGTCAAAACTCTCCGAGCGTAGCGCAATGGTTTACATCCTCTCCAGCCCAGCCGCAGAGAAAGGACCTCTGTCGATCCCGAACATCTGCTCCATCGCTAAGGGAAAAAATGTCCCTGTCTTTGTCGATGCTGCCGCGGAAGAACCGTTGGTTCCCAATATCCATCTCGCCCATGGTGCAACCTTGGTGGGCTACTCCGGCGGCAAGTGTATGCGCGGACCTCAGGCCGCAGGCATTCTGCTTGGCCAGAAAGACATTGTGCAGGCGGCATGGTTCAATGCGGCGCCGCATCACAACTGGGGCCGCGCGCTCAAGGTCGGCAAAGAAGAGATTATGGGCATGCTCGCTGCTGTGCGCGAATGGTACAAGCGCGACCACGCGGCGGAGCAGCGCGAATGGCTTTCTTGGCTGCAGCACATCGAGAATCGGGTAAAAGGGTTGCCGTCGGTGACAACCGAATATCTCCAACCGGAAGACCTTTCGAACCGCGCCCCGCGTCTTCGCATTCACTGGGATGCTAACCAGCTCAAGATCACTGGAACAGAACTTGTCGAGCATCTCGACAAGGGCACGCCGCGCATCCTCGTCGATAGCGGCACGGGCAAGCGCCCCGACAAGATGCAGAGTTCGATCACGATCATGCCGTATATGATGGCGTCCGGAGAAGACAAGATTGTTGCCGATGCTATCTATGAAGGCCTTACGCACCCTGGGCATTACGAAAATCCGGTGATACCGCAAGGTGCTCCAACAGAGGTTGCCGGCAACTGGGCAGTCGAAATCAAATACATCCGTGGCACGGGACAACAACGCTTCACTCTGCAGCAGGAGGGGGATCAACTGACCGGAACGCAGGCGGGTGAGATATATCAAGCAAATCTTAAAGGCATCGTTCATGCCGACCACGTTGAGCTTACGAGTAGTATGGCGGTTCCAGGCAACTCCATTTTCTGGACTTTTCAAGGGGTTGTTTCCGGCAATACCATGAGCGGCTCCGTTCACATGGGCGAGTATGGAGATGCTACCTGGACAGCGGTAAAGAGCTAGTATCCCGAGAACAGTATGGCAATTACCGTTGAGCACCAGGACCCGCGTTATCCAACTCTGAAAAGGAGCCGGAACCTTCGCTGGCCGGCGTCGGAAGCGGATTTTGCCAGCCGCATCGAGCTGTGCGAAACCACATCAGACGTGGCAGAAGTACTGCAAAGGATCGTGAATGCCGGGCTACGTCCCACTGTTCGCAGCGGCGGCCACTGCTACGAAGATTTTGTCGTGAACAATCCCGGCGGCGCGATCCTCGATCTCAGTCTTTTACAGGAATCGCAGTCAACAGAAGATGGGATGCGATACCGTATCAATGCAGGAAAACAGTTAGGGGATGTTTATCTCGATCTCTTCAAGCGCTATGGTGTGACGATTCCAGCAGGTACATGCTATGCCGTAGGCGCCGGTGGACATATAAGTGGTGGAGGATACGGCCTGCTGTCTCGCCTCCATGGTCTCACGGTCGATTGGTTATCTGCAGCGGATATACTCACTGTCGATGCAAACGGTAAAGTGATCTCTCGTCACGTTGATAAACACAGTGATCCCGATCTCTTCCGCGCATGCCGCGGAGCTGGCGGCGGCAATTTCGGCGTAATCACGGAATTTTATTTCGATAAGCTGCCTCAAGCTCCGCAAGAGGTTGTTCACGCTGGGTTATCGTTTGACTGGGTCACGATGACAGAGGAACGTTTCGTCGCCATCCTGAAAACTTACGGCAACTATTGGGAGACGCGCGGCAAGGATCCCGATACATACGGGCTCTTTTCCATTCTCGATATTGCTCATTCTTCTACGAAGCGCTTGGGCATCTCGCTGCAGTTTTGTAATCCGGATGGAACGTGCAGCGATCTGGGTGTCGTGAACGAGTTTCTCGGTCTGTTTTCGTCATGCAATCCATCTCCGGGTGCTCCTACTCCCGCAGGAGAAAGAGCCATTGCTCACGCTTCGATTACTGGCGAGGCATGCAAAGGGCAATATCCAATGAGCCGTCGTTTATGGCTTGACGCCACCATTGCGGGAGGCGGGGCAGAAGGAAGCGGCCGCGCCAAGTATAAGTCAGCCTATATGAAGAGTAATTTCTCGACCGAAGAAGCGAAGTGCATTTACAGATACATGATGCGTGACGTTCCCGGAGTCGACCTAAAGGGCTTCTATATGGCAGTTGATTCCTATGGAGGAGCGGTCAACCGCAGCCAACTCGCAGAGGAAACATCCATCTGGCAGCGCTCATCGATCATGAAGCTACAGTTTCAGTCTTACTGGTCAAACGCAGAAGATGATGCTGGCCGCCTGAAATGGCTGAAGGATTTTTACGCCGATTTGTATTCCGGCTGGAAGGTAGACTCTCGTTATGCGGCCACTCCCTATCCCGGCGAGCACTATGAGGGGTGCTATATCAACTATCCGGATAGCGATATGTTGGCTTACTCATTCTGGCCGCAGCTATATTACGGTGATCAGGAACTATATCCATTTCTGCAAGGCGTGAAACGACGCTATGATCCCAACAATATTTTTCACCACTCTATGTCTGTCCGCTTGTAAACCCACCTAGTTGAGGTGCTTCTTTCATTATGGATCCCGCTATTCATTGGAGTCGCCGAACATTTTTACAAGGAATTGGATGGATATCCGCCAGTAGTGCCCTGAATAAGGTTATTAGAAGCCGTCGCCTACTTTCGAGCAGGGTTGAGGAAATAGCCTCGGTTGGGTTTGCTTATGTTGGGTCGACAGATAATGTAGGCGGCTCCGCGATCCACGTCTTTGAAGTATGCGGGGATCATTGGAACGTGAAGCAAAGCATCCCAAGCCGATCACCAACATCACTGGTCCTTCATCCCAATCAACAATATCTATACGTAGCGAATGAGGTTGATGAGCACGAAAGATTGCCCCGCGGAACGGTCGAAGCTTACAACATTGCTTCCGGCGGCAATCTGGCTCTAATAAATCGACAGCCCTTGTCGCTTTCTGGCATTAGGCCGAGGCATATCGCTATTTCTCTGGATGGTAAGTATCTTGTTGTAGCGGTGCACGGTGGAGGAGCATATAACTTACTGCCGATCGCATACGATGGCTCTGTGGGACAGGTGACACAGATTGTAAAAGAAGTCGGCTCCGGGCCGGATCCTGTCCATCAAAGGTCTGCTCATCCGCATACGGTCGCATTCGACAAGACAGGGCAATATTTTCTTGCGACTGACGAAGGGTGCGATCGTCTCAGTGTCTTTGCTATCCAGAATGGCCAGATGAAGCGGACTCTGCAAGTTCATTCGCAGGCGGTATCGAGGCTCGGTCATTTTGCTCTACATCCGAACGGTAATTTTCTTTATGCATCCAACCGGGTGAATGGATCAATTGACTGCTACCGCTTAGGAGCGGATTTGCGCGAGGTGAAATATGAACATCGCGTAGGGGCAAACCTGAAGAACGCCATATGGGAAACCGGTCAGCTTGTCGTTTCGAAATCGGGTCTCTCTCTCTATGTCGCATGCGCGGATGCGAAGATCTCGGCCTGGAAGATTAACCCTGAAGCTGGCGAGTTATCTATCAGGCAGCAGTGGAGTTTGAAGGGTCACTCGTTGCAAATCCTGACACTGTCTCCTGATAATCGCTGTTTGATTGCAGCCGATAGCAACCAGCATATGTTACTTTCCATTCCCATCCATCCCGAAAGTGGCGAATTAGGCACAGCTTTCGCCGTCGCCAAAATCAGAATGGCAAAAAGCCTGATCATGAAATACATTTGATCGGCAGACTGCGTTGGGTGCCTTGGCTTGCAGCGAGTGCTTGTCAACTCGATAGCTAATTCGCGCAGACTTATCTGACAAATTCATAGTCTGAACGAGGTTGCAGTGGCAGTCAGAGAGATCGGCATTATTATGCACGGCGTTACAGGACGCATGGGCTACAACCAGCATCTTGTGCGGTCAATCCTGGCGATTAGGGAAGAGGGAGGCGTTGCACTTCCGGATGGTGATCGCATCATTCCCAACCCTATCCTCGTGGGTCGCAACGTGGAAAGAGTCAGAGAGCTAGCCAACCGCCATGCGATAGCTCGCGTCGCGAAAGACGTCGAAACAGCCCTTGCGAATCCGGACGACGCCATATTTTTTGATGCGGGATCGACACAGATGCGCGCGTCACTACTGGCACGTGCCATCGAAGCCGGGAAGCATGTTTACTGCGAGAAGCCGCTCTCAGAAACGCTGGAACAATCGCTGTCTCTTGCGCGTCTTGCCCACGCACGCGGGGTAAAGAGCGGAGTGGTACAGGACAAGCTTTACTTGCCCGGGTTACGTAAAATTCGAATGCTGAAAGATGCAGGGTTTTTCGGACGCATTCTCTCGGTGCGCGGTGAGTTCGGCTATTGGGTTTTTGAGGGCGAATTGCAGGTACCCCAACGGCCTTCATGGAACTATCGCAAATCGGAGGGAGGTGGCATTATTCTCGATATGCTGCCGCACTGGCGTTATGTTCTGGACAATTTGTTCGGCGAGGTGAAGGCAGTCAGCTGCATCGGAGCAAATCACATTCCAAGCCGCGTGGATGAAAAAGGTCAGACCTATACGGCTGATGCTGACGATGCGGCCTATGCCACCTTCGAGTTGGAAGGTGGTGTTATCGCGCAAATCAATTCGTCCTGGACCGTCCGCGTCAAGCGTGCTGACCTAGTCACGTTTCAGGTGGATGGGACACACGGTTCAGCCGTAGCAGGCCTCACGCGATGCTACACGCAGCATCGCGTCAACACGCCGCGTCCAGTGTGGAATCCGGACCAGCCGCAGACGATGAAGTTCGAAGAACAGTGGGAAGAGGTCCCGGACAATCAGGTTTATGAGAATGGCTTCAAGATCCAGTGGGAGGAATTTATTCGTCATGTAGTGACGGATGCCCCGTGGCGATTTGATTTTCTTGAAGGAGCGAAGGGAGTGCAGCTGGCAGAACTAGGGCTAAAGAGCTGGGCTGAGCGACGTTGGCTTGACGTGCCGCCATTGTCACTTGAAGTAGAAACTTCGTCGGTCTAAGTCGATGCTGCCCACGCTCAAGTTACCGACAAGTGGCGGAACACTGGAATCATATACCGTTGCGAACACGCCACTGTTGTTGTCTGGTCCATTTGCGAGGCGACAATTCAATCGTGTGGCCTACGCTGCGGCGCATGTGGTTGCAAATCCACTAGCCGACGACGACCCATGGCTTGACCAAAGCATCGACTGGGAGAGAACCATTGCCTTTCGTCACTATCTGTGGGACCTGGGCCTCGGAGTGGCAGAAGCAATGGATACTGCACAGCGCGGCATGGGTTTGAACTGGAACAGGGCGCAAGAATTGATCCGGTACTCGCTGGAGGCTGCGCGAACGCATCCAGATGCAGTGATCGCCTGTGGTGTCGGCACGGACCACTTGCAAAGCTGTTCTAACACCACCGTAGATGATGTCGTCCGTGCTTATGAGGAGCAGATAGAGGTTGTCGAGGAGTGGAGGGGGCGGATCATTTTGATGGCGAGCCGTGCACTTACTGCTGTCGCACAATCGCCGGACGATTACCAGCGTGTCTACGATCGAATTCTGCGACAGACAAAAGAACCAGTCATTGTGCATTGGCTCGGCGAGATGTTCGACCCGGCGTTGAATGGCTATTGGGGACAGCAAGATCACATGGCCGCAATGGATATATGCGTCGATATAATCAACTGCCACGCTGACAAAGTCGACGGTGTAAAGATTTCTCTTTTGTCGGCAGAGAAAGAGATTGTCATGCGCCGCCGGCTTGTCCCAGGTGTTCGAATGTATACGGGCGATGATTTCAACTATGCAGAATTGATTGCAGGAGACGAGCAAGGTTACTCGCACGCGCTTCTGGGCATCTTCGATGCAATTGCGCCGGCGGCTTCCATCGCCCTTTCGCAGCTAGGCGCGGGTAATGAAGCAGGGTTCTACGAAATTCTCAAACCCACGGTACCTTTGTCGCGGCATATTTTCAAAGCGCCGACACGCTTTTACAAGACAGGCATTGTTTTTCTTGCCTATCTGAATGGTCTGCAGGATCACTTTATGATGCTAGGTGGTCAGCAGAGCGCACGGTCCCTCGTGCACCTTTCGGAGTTGTTTCGTCTTGCGGACCACGCCAGGGTACTGAACGATCCTGAACTTGCGGCTGATCGTATGCGACGAGTGCTTGCTGTGGGCGGCGTCATATGAGCCTCGGAGGCATGTCTATCAATCTAGCTACCGTGCGTGCGCAGTACACATTGCCGGAAGCAGTGGACGCGTGTCTAGCGCAGGGAATTACGGCGGTTGCTCCCTGGCGCGATCAGGTACAAGCCGCTGGGTTGAGAGAAGCGGCTTCAATCCTGCAATCAAACAGTATGAGAGTCACATGTCTTTGCCGCGGAGGCATGTTTCCTGCTGTCGATAAGGCCGGACTCGTAGCGGCAGTCGAGGATAACAAGCGCGCTATCGATGAGGCTGCAGCTCTTCACGCAGATTGCCTGGTTTTGGTCGTAGGAGGACTACCGAAAGGATCACGTGATCTTCCGGTTGCACGCGAGATGGTGGCGGACGGCCTGGCCACCATTCTCTCTTATGCGCGCCAAAATCGCGTCCCTCTGGCCATTGAACCTCTGCACCCCATGTATGCGGCGGACCGAGCCTGCATCAACACGCTTGAGCAGGCGCTCGATATTTGCGATCTTCTCGGAGACGGAATCGGCGTTGCGATCGATGTCTACCATGTCTGGTGGGATCCGAAGCTGTATGCCCAGATTGCCCGCGCCGGCGCTAATGCTCGGATATTTGCGCATCATATCTGCGACTGGCTGGTGCCGACGCGCGATCTTCTCCTGGACCGGGGCATGATGGGGGATGGTGTCATTGACCTCAAATCAATTCGCGCGGCGATTGAAAAAGCCGGATATCACGGGCCGCAAGAAGTAGAGATATTCTCATCCGAAAACTGGTGGAAGCGTCCGGGTGAGGAGGTGCTTATCACTTGTAGCGAACGCTTCCTGTCTAGATGTTGTCCGTAGAAACAACCTGCGTTGGCGGAATGACTCCCCCGATCGATCCAAGCTACCTGCGTATCGTTGGCCGTTCTGAGCCCAAAGACTAGTTGCTGGACTCCCAGTACTTATTGAAGCCGATGTAATCGGAAGGCATCGCCGCAAGAATCTTCCGGCGCATTTCCAGCAAATCGACCGAGCCCAGGGTCTTATAAATGATTTTTCCGTCCGGTCCGAACACGACAGTATAAGGTACTGCCGACTGCCAGGATGGATCGAATGCCGCCTGCAATTTCGCGGTGTCCTCGGATCCGAACAGCAGATTGCGAGTGGTGGCATGCTTTTTCTGCAGGAACCGGAGTACGCTCGGCTCTTCATCCGGCATATTGGCAGACACAGTTACCATATCGAAGTCGCGTGCGCTGTACATACGATAAGTATCCTGCAGGTCTGAGAATTCAGACACGCAGGAGCCGCACCATGTGGCCCAGAAGTTAATCAGCGTAATGTGGCCGCTCGTACCCGAGCGCAGCTTCTTCAACCCCGCTGAGTCTACTTGTTCTACGTGGACAGGCTCGGATTCAATCTTCCGCTCGGCCGCTTCTCGTAATTCTGATTTCTCCGACCACTTCGTAGAGCAGCCGAAGACGCCTGTATGTTTTACCGCAACGTCCTTACCCGCTAGCAAGGCATCGATGGCATTCTGAGCATCGTGAGTTTTGACCATCTCGGTGCGATAGCTGTTATCAAAGTGGCCTTCATAACGGAGACGCCGATCCTTGTCGAATATGAAAACATGCGGCGTCGCTTGTGGGCCGTAGGCACGAGTCACAGTTTGTGTGTCGCCGGCATAGAGGTACGGATAATGAAGATGCTTGTACTGAACTCGAATCTTCATCTCATCGAGCGTGTCGCTTACATCGGACGAGTCGAGTTCATCGATCCTGATCGCCTTTGGATCGTTGCCCTGGATTGCAACGACGGCTACCCCCTTCTTGCCATAGTCCCCATAAAGCTGCTCGATCCGGCGTTCGTACATCTGGGCGATTGGGCAATGGTTACACGTGAAGACCACAACAAGGATAGGGCTGCTCGCATAGTCGCTCAGATTGTGAATTTTCCCATCCACCCCAGGGAGTGAAAAATCAGGTGCGGGCGAGCCAAGCGGGAGGATAGGATGGGTCTGCTGCCCCCAAAGTGAGAGCGGTAATAAGAGCATGAGGACGGAAGTAAACTTCTTGAGCATTGAATTCTCCATCATCTCGGTTGCCAAAAAAACTCAGGCATGAACCCGTCCACGCGGTCAATAAACAAGCTGCGGAGTTTCTAACGTTTTATAACTAAGTTTGTCTGCCTACCAATCGGACCATACCGAAAATGGCCTGTCAAGCCGTTGTGATCATTCTTCGGCGCGAATCAGGATAGCCGCTGTGGAAGCAGTACAGATGAGATAGCATCGAGAGCAAGCGAGATCGCGCCCCAGAGCACAGCACGCGGCCCTAGGGCGCTGGTACCTATCTTTGTTACCCCAAATTCGCTTCCCTCAAGCTGCTTGAGTACGGAGCCAATCAAAACGGGGTGACTGCCTATCTCTCCCCCCAGCAGAACCAGTCCAGGGTTCAGAATGAGCGACAAGTTGATAATAATGTCGGACACGATGTCTGCTCGTAGTCTGACGATCTTCTTGGCGTGAGCATCTCCTGCTTGCGCCAGATCCAGAACTCCAATCGCATCCATTTGCTTCCGGCCCTGATGCACACTTCGATCCGGCTTCTTTTCTGCGTACCAACTCTTCAGGATGCCGGAACTGGTCAAAACTGTTTCGAGTTCGCCAAATTGATGGATGGTCGGCTGTTTTCGCAAAATGTGCGGGAGGCGAAGATAGGCGATCTCTCCCGCAGACCATTGCGAGCCATGATGAATCCTTCCACCCAGGATGATGCCGGCGCTCACATTTGCGCCTATGTTGATGAAAACGAAGTCACGCTCGGTTTCTGCTGCGCCGCAATAATGTTCGCCTTGGGCAGCCAGGTTTGTGTCATTCTCAATGATGACCAGGCAGTCAACAATTTTGTTCAGCATGGCACGTAAAGGGACTGCACGCCACTCTTGCAGATTGCTGATCGACAGCACGTTGCCTTCCTCCACATTCGCAATCGCAGGTACTCCGACGACCAGGATCAGTAGTTGGTCCCGAGACTTCTTCTGCTTACGCAGGAGCCTCCGCAATCCTTGATCGATGTAGCTGCAGATTGCGGGAGGGGTGGTCTTCCGCCTGGTGAGTGCGATCTTTAGTGTATCGAGCTCATTCCCGTTCAGGTCAGCGAGAAGGATCGAAATATTTTCAGCGGTGATCTCTACGCCAAGAATACAGCCTCGCTCAGCCTTGAAGCGGATCATGTCCGGTGGCCGTCCGCCGCTTGATTCTCCCTCGCCGAGGGGCTCAACCAGGTCTTCTGATAGAAGGTCCTTGACTACATTTGTGACGGTCGGCGCGCTCAGCCCTGAAGCGCGAACGAGGTCTGCCCTGGAACAAGAACCGCATTCGCGCAGAAGCGTGAGGATGCTGAGCGCATTTGTGTGACGCAGGACAGAAGGCCTGCCGACAGGAATCGTTTTTTTCTTCACCCTAGCTCAATATTCATTTGATGGCGCAACATCCACTCATCTATACCATTCGGCACACGTATCAACAAATATTCTGTCGCGAAAACTGAGCAAGCACGTAAGGACTTCTTCCTCTGGATGGCGAAGAAGTCCTTGCTTAAAACCTATTTGGAATCGATACTAAATAATCTTTAGGAAGTCTTTGGGGATGCGTTTCAAGGAAGAGGCTCCTACCGTATTAAGATGCAAAGCCCGTATCGCGTCTAAGCCGGGGATATTTCATGGATGAAGTAAACAAACGAGAGCCGCGTTGGATTTCAGGCGTAGAGCCGCCCAAAGAATTGCTCACTGCGACTGGCACGCAGATACTGGAAATAGAGTGCCGGGAGCAGCCTGCACGTCTTCGAGATTTGCTTCAGCCCTATCGCGACAACGCGACGATCCGCGCGGAACTGAAGAAGTTCCGCGAGCTTGCTGCGAAGAAAGGCCCAGTGCTTTTTATCGGCATGGGTGCTTCGTTCTGCTCGTCGATCAGCGGTTCGGTTTTTCTGCAGTCGCACGGGAGATTGTCTTTCTCGGTGGACGCGGGTGAATGGCTGCATTATGCATCTACGTCGTGGGGCGAGGCCGCCTTGTCAGTATTGCTCACGACGTCCGGAGAAAGCGCTGAGTTGGTGGAGCTTTTTAAGGAGAAGGGAGACAAGACTCTTGGGCTTATCTGCAATAACCCAGTAAGCACCTGCTGGAAGCGGGCCGAAAATAAGTTGCCCATCCTGGCTGGGCCTGAGTACGGCAACGCGACGAAGACCTATACAAACGCAACCGCAGCTGCCATCATCCTTGCGTCTGAGATGCTTGGCTACCCATGGGAAGAGGACGCGGAGCATGCTGCGGAAGTATTCGCTGCCAGTCTCGATCCTATCTTCGCAATCCGTGGGGATCTGGAAAAATTCTGCCGTGGAGCCGCGAATATAGAGGTCATCGGTCGCGGAGCAGCATACGGTGGCGCAATTATGAGCGCACTCTGTATCCGCGAGATGAGCGGCCATCGCGCGGCGCCGCATACCGGAGCAGGATTCAAGCACGGTCCCAATCTTGATGTAGACGCGTCGCACGTGGCGATTATTTTTGCGCTGGGACGGGCTGCCGAACTCGGCATCAAGCTTGCGCAGGAGTGCAACCGTCGCGGCGGGAAAGTCGTTCTCGTTTCAACAGAGGATCGCAACGCCACCGACACACTCTTCCCCATCAGGATCGATGCAGTTCCCGAGCCGTGGGAGGGTATTACGTCCCTTTTGGTACCACAGGCGTTGACGCTCGGCACGGTGGAAAGGACGGGATGCCGTCTGCCGCCGCGGTTCCAGTACGGAGTGATGGAGCAGTGATGCAGATATCTGCACGAAGGTGAGAGGAAGCCTTGTCCGATTCGATCGTTGCTTCACCAATACATGTGAATCGCGGATTTATCTGGCGGGTTTCCTTTATCGCCGGGCTGGGAGGCATTCTCTACGGCTACGACATGGGGATCATCGCCGCGGCGCTGATCTTCGTGCGCGACTCTTTCGGCCTTTCTACGCAGATGCAGGAGATGGTGGTGAGCATCGTACTTGTTGGTGCGATGCTGGGCGCAATTGTTGGAGGTAGTGTAGCGGACCACGTCGGCAGGCGCGCCACGCTGCTCTGGGGTGGCGGCCTTTTCATTCTTGGTTCGATCCTTGCTCCCTTATCGCCGAATGTTTTCACGCTGATTGTGGCACGCGCTTTATTGGGCCTTGCAATCGGCTTCACCTCAGTTACGGCGCCGGTATATGTCTCGGAGCTTGCTCCTCCGCAATCCCGCGGAAGGCTCATCAGCTTATACCAATTTGCACTCACACTTGGCATAGCACTCGCGGATTTAGTGGGTTACTGGCTTGCTGGCCAGCAGGCATGGAGATGGATGTTTGGTATCGGGGCTTTGCCCGCGGTCCTGTTCCTCATCCTGGTTCTCACCCTTCCGGAAAGTCCCCGCTGGCTGTTTGCGCAGAGCCGGTTTCCTGAAGCGCAGTCGGTGTTGCGAACATACACCGATGCGGCTGGAGCAAAACTCCTCCTGGAAGACATTGAAGCCGCTCTGCAGACGAAGATCGATCGACGCTGGAGTTCGCTCTGGAGTCCGGCAGCGCGCGGCGCGCTTCTCATTGCTGTTGGATTTACCGTCCTCCAGCAAGTCACCGGAATCAACACGATCATCTATTACGGGCCGCAGATATTCGCTCTTGCCGGCATCACATCAAATAAAAACGCGATCTTTGCGACTCTGATTGTTGCTGTCACAAATGTTCTGGCGACGATCATCGCACTTGTGTTCGTCGATCGGCTGGGGCGAAAGCCCCTGCTCTATATGGGTGTCGGTGGCATGACGGCTTCTCTGTTCCTGCTCTCCTACTGCATTTCATAAGCAATTGACTTTCGAACCATCACTAGGAATGGTCGCAACTGTCTGCCTTGTTGCATACATTGCGTGCTTCGCCTTCAGTATGGGACCGATTGCCTGGATACTCGTTTCTGAAGTCTTTCCGTTGCAGGTACGCGCTCGCGGTGTTGCGGCCGCAACAATTGGCTCCGGTGCCTCGAACTTTCTGGTCTCGCTTACTTTCCTCTCCCTCATCAAAGCTGCTGGTAATGCGCTTACATTCGCGATTTATGGAGTTTTCTGTATCCTGACGCTGCTCTTTGTGCGCTTTATAGTTCCAGAGACGAAGGGGCGCGAGTTGGAGAGCATTAGCGCCAAATCCAATGCAGGCGCTTATTAGAAGAAATCTAAGGACCAGTCAGCCATTCATTAGGCAGACAGCAACAATGCAGAAACAGGCAATGAATTCAAAAGGCGTCGATCAAGACCTGCTGTCAACAGGCGAGATAGGTTATGTCCTTGGGGCGGACATCGGAGGAACCAATCTGCGCCTGGCGCTGGCTGATACGACTGGTGTGATCGCGGGCCGGTGGTCCGCTACTACAGCAGGTAGTCGGAGCGCAGACGCAGTCATTGCCCTCATTCGCAGCGGCGTGGAGGAGCTTTTGCAGCAAACCTCTATCCAGCGCAGCTCATTGAGAGCCATTGCGTCTGGCGCACCCGGCATCACCGACGTAGATGCCGGTGTTGTGATTGCGACATCGTATCTTCTTGGATGGCGGGATGTTCCCCTGCGTGATCTCCTTGAGTCCTCACTCGGAATACCGGCTTTGGTGGACAACGATGTGAATCTGGGAGCGCTCGGCGAGAGTTGGGCGGGCGCGGCAAAGGGCACGAGAGACTTCGTCTTCATTGCAATTGGAACCGGCATCGGCGCGGGAATCATCCTTAATGACCGCCCGTTTCGCGGGATTGGATGGTCCGCGGGCGAAATCGGCTACATGCTGGTTCCTGGACTCTCTGACGAGCCGGTGGGGACGTGGTGAGCCGGGAGCGCTCGAGAGCATGATTGGCGGCGAAGGTATCAAAGCACAATGGCACCGTCTCTGGCATGCGGACAGCACTGCACTCAAGAAGGATTTAACAGCCACCGAAATATTTGATGGCGCATTAAGAGGAGATCCCCTCGCGCAGTCTCTCCTGCATCGGTCAGCACGCATGTTAGCAGATGCCATCTATAACATGTCGTTGGTGCTGAACTGTCCACTTTTTGTGCTTGGCGGTGGCGTCGGAATGCACGCTGCACTTTGTGATTCAACGCGGCAAGTCCTGGAAAAATGGGACACGCGCGTGCCAATGCAATTACGGCGCAGCGTTCTTGGAGAGGATGCGCAGTTGATGGGAGCGATCCGTCTGGCGCTTGATGCAGCGAACTCCCGCTCCGCCTTCTCTGCCGACAAGAAGATGAGCAACAGTTAAGATTCAATTCACGCGGGAGGCACTACCTGTCGCGAAACTATCGCGCTGGATCACAGTCAGACTGACGTCGTCACAAATCGGGCCACCGTTGGCAAAATCCTGTAAAGCCGCAAGCAGCACCATCAGCGTGGAGTGAGGAGATGTCTGCTTGGAGCGTCTCAGAGCTTCAATCAGGCGTTCCATGCCGAACTCTTCTCCCGCAGCGTCACGGCATTCGAGTATTCCATCGGAATAGGCGAGAAGCGTATCGCCGGACTCGAGAACCAGATCGCCGGAGTTGAATCCAGCTTTTTCAATTGCGCCTAACAGTGGACCGCCGATTTCGAGTAGTTCGGCTTGCCCGTCGGAGCGAAGCAATATCGGTGGAAAGTGACCGGCATTGCAGTAGGTCAGATGCCCGCTTTCACAGTCAATCTGGGCGAGAAACGCAGTGGCGAAGGGAGCGACCGGCCGCAGATAGCAGAGGTGGCGATTGACTTCCGAGGCAATCATCGCCGGATCGGAATCCGGGTGGCCGTAACTTTGCAGGAGTCCAGCCAGGTTCGTAAACCACATTCCGGCTGCGATACCTTTGCCGGCGATATCTCCATGCGCAGCGAGAACCCTGGAACCATTTTGCAGAAACATCGTGAAATCGCCGGAGAGAAAGCGCGCGGCAAAGACTTCGCTAGCGAACTGAAGGCAACCGTGGCGAAGTTCGCGTGCGCCGCTTAACTTGCGCTGGATCTGTCCGGCTTCGAATAGCTGCGCATACAGATCGAGCTTCTCCTGCAGCAGAGCATCCACTTCTTTCTGCAGGAGAACATTCGATTGCGGCGGGGTCATCGACGAGGTATTGCGATTCCGGCGCTGGCTTTCAACGCTCCACTTGGCATTCATTCCCGGCAGCATGGTCTCTCCGCTCAAGGTGCACCTCATACTGATTTGGGCAGTTGCTCTAACCGACGAACCGGTAGCCGGTTCCGTGTACGGTGAGGAAATACTGCGGTTGCTCTGGATCGGGCTCAAGTTTTTGACGTAGGCGGACCAAATGCGTATCTACCGTTCGCGTGGTTGGATAATTTTCGTATCCCCAGACC
This sequence comes from uncultured Acidobacteriaceae bacterium, assembly GCA_963833015.1. Lineage (GTDB taxonomy): Bacteria > Acidobacteriota > Terriglobia > Terriglobales > Acidobacteriaceae > Alloacidobacterium. The sequence continues at coordinate 126,139 of CAWHWJ010000014.1, forward strand.
TCTTCGAGCAGGCGGTCCCGGCTGAGCGTTTCGCCGGAATGACAGATGAAGTATTGCAGCAGTTCGAATTCCTTGGAGGAAACATCGAGAGCCTTGCCTGACTTAAGGACGCGGCGACGATGAAGGTCGACTTCGATGTCCCCGAAGGAATGCTGATCCTGATGTTTGGGAACAACGGCTGTGCGACGGAGGATGGCCTTCACGCGCGCCAGCAACTCGCGAATCGAGAATGGTTTCGTGACGTAATCGTCGGCGCCCAGTTCGAGGCCTACCACCTTGTCGACTTCCTGACCGCGGGCCGTCAACATGATGATCGGAATGGAAGCGCGCTTGGCTCGCAGCTGTCGGCATACTTCCAGACCGCTCATTCGAGGCATCATGACGTCGAGAACCACGAGGTCGGGAGATTCCTGCAGAGCCCGCTCAAGACCTTCGATTCCGTCGCGCGCCGTAATGACTTCATAGCCCTCGAACTCAAAATTATCGCGCAAGCCGGCTACCATGTTGGGCTCGTCTTCTACGACGAGGATTTTCGCCGGTCTTGGTTCGTCGGCCGGCTTTGCTTTCTCTTGTTGTTTCATGCAGACACCCCATTCACTAATCTTTGCAGCGGCAATGTAATGATGAACTTGCTCCCTTTTCCCGGTGCGCTTTCAACAGCAACTTCGCCTCCGTGCGCCTGCACTATATGGCGCACCAGAGATAGCCCCAAACCGCTGCCCTTGGTGTTGTGCACCAGTGGATCGCCTACCCGGTAAAACTTTTCGAAGATCTTGATATGTTCCTTTGCTGGAATTCCGATGCCGTGATCGACGACCTCAAGGTTGACGCCGGAATTGTGCCGGTAGAGTCGAACTCCCAGATATTTCTCGTTCGAGGAGTACTTGACGGCGTTGTTCACCAGATTCAGGAGAGAACGGGCAATCGCTTCGCGGTCCACCCACAGTGGCGGTACGTCGCTGTCAATTTTCTGCTCAAACTGGAAGCCATTCTGTTCGATTTCGAAGCGGTAGGATTCAAGGGTGCTGCGCACCAGATCAGCGACATTGGTTTCGCGGAAACTGTATTCCTTCTTGCCGGATTCGATGCGGGAGAAATCAAGAATGTTGTTGATCAGCGAGGTTAGCCGTTCGCTTTCTTTGCGGATGATCTCGTAGTATTCCTGCTGCTTTCCAGTAGTGGAGATGCGGCCGAGTTCCAAAGTCTCCGCATAAAGACGGATGAGGGCGAGTGGGGTGCGGAGCTCATGCGAGACGTTTGAAACGAAATCTGATTTCAGCTTTGCGAGGGCGAGTTCGCGGGCGACGTTGCGGTAGGTGAGGATCAATCCGGCGCCCATGAGCAGGGATAGTGCGCCCAGAACGAGGAGGTTGGTCCGCAACAGGCGATTGCTGATGCTGGCGATGGTGGTGCCGCGCAGCTTGATTCCCAGGATTAACCCGGGGAAGACGCTCTTGAAGGGACGCTCCACCTCGGCTGAGCCGCCATCCCAATACATAGAGGTGGCGAGGGGAGAGTCTTCTTTTTCATAGCGGACCATGAGCCCTTTCTGCGGATGAGAGCTTTCGCCCTCCATCTGGTCGGGGAGGACCTCGTTCAGAACCGCCGGAAAAAACTTGTGCTTCAGGTAATCGGTGTCATAGATGAAGCCGGCGAGCGTTGGATGCTCCGGATTGGAGCCCCGAGGCGTGAAGAGCACCAGGGACTGATATTGCATCTTGTCGTTTCTCATGACGGTGTGATCCGTGATGAGAATTCCTCGTCCGGTTGTGGCTGAGAGGTGTTTGATCTTGGCGATAAGGCTATCGCCCTCGACATCCCACCAGGCCTTGAAATCGCTGGACATCGACTGGCTCTCAGTACAGAATTGGCGGTCGTGCATCATTCGACCGGACTGGGAACGAAATTCGAAATCGCCTTTGCCCGACCAGACGAATGCGTGGGCGATGTCGGGGTGGGAGTCAAGGAAGTGATCGATACTGTCGGAGTTGTCTGCGGAAGGGAATGTGGCGATGGCTTCTTCGGCCATGTCGTAAGCACGACCGTCGATCTGCTTTTCGGCGATGGCGAGGACCTGTTGATAGTTCCGCTGGATGGCGGCCTCGATCGCCTTATCTCTCTGGATGGACCAGAGGTGGTACAAGCCGAAGGCGATGAGCGCGATTGCCGGCAGTATGACGGCGAGCATGAGCACCAGGGTGCGGGGACGCTCTGACCATTGCTGTAATTGAAGCTTCATATTGTCGCTTCCGGGTGGGTAGCCCATCTCTTGTGGACTGAGATTAGAACAAGGAATTGTGCAATATGTCACAGGGACGCAACAAATTGCAAAAAGTTGTGAACTCTTCGCACCGGAACAGACGGCTTACTCGACCCGTAGAGATTCCATGGGATCCAACTTCGATGCGCGGGTTGCCGGGAGCCATACTGCGAAGAGGGCCACCGCGCTCAATATCACCGGCACAGTTACAAATACGATGGGGTCGTAAGGTTTGACTCCGAAGAGAAAGCTGGCGATGAGACGGGTAAGGCCGAAGGCGGCGGCTATTCCGATGACTGCGCCGATGATGGCAAGTTTCATGCCCTGCCAGACGACCAGATTGCGGATGCGCGACCGGTCTGCGCCAAGAGCCATGCGGATACCCATTTCCTGTGTGCGCTGCTGTACCGTGTACGCCATAAGGCCATAGATGCCGATAGCCGCGAGGATGAGAGCGGATGCTCCGAAAATGGTGAGCAGAAGCATGTTGAAGTCCTCCCGCGCGGTGGAGTGGACGACGACTTCTTCCATGGACCGTACGCGCGCGACGGGCAGCCCCCCGCTGGCCTGGCGGAGCTGTTCGGGAATGCTGGTCATGAACTGATGCGGATCGGTGTGCGTGCGAATGAGCCACGTGACAGGGCCGATGTTGGCGTTGAGCGCGGTCATGCCGTCCGGCACCTGCGCCTGGGGAATGATCATCAGCGGGCGCGGATCGCGGTTGAGACCGCCATCGCGGATGTCGCCGACGATACCGATGATCTGGCGCGCAGGCTCCTCAAACTGAGGGCCGACGCCTTTGCCGATGATGATCTGCTGGCCGACGGGGTTTTCTTTCGGCCAGAATGCTTTCGCCATGGCTTCGTTGATGAGAACGACGCCGGGCGCTCCCGCTACGTCGCTGTCGTTAAAGTCACGGCCGCGCAGGATCGGGATCTTGAAGACGTCGAAATAGCCGGGCGAGGTGTTCATCCAGCCTGCTCCGCCGGTGTAGGGATCTTTGCCAAGCGGGCGACCGACAACATTGAAGGGCAGGCCGAAGCCGCCTTCAAGCGGCAGGCAGCAGGTGGAGGCGGAGGCCTCGACCCCGGGGATGGCGTTGATACGCTCACGGCCTTCGCGCGTGAGCAGCGCGACTCCGGCGGTCTTCTGGAAGCGGTCGCCGGTGAGGGACATCTGCATGGTCAGAACGTTGTGCGGATTGAAGCCGGGATTCACGGTGCGCAGGGCGAGGAAAGTGCGAATAAGCAATGCCGCGCCGATCAACAGAACGAGCGCGAGCGAGACTTCGCTGATGACGAGCAGGGAGCGGCCTTTGCTCTGGCGGAATCCGGTGCCGGCGCGGTTACTGCTTTCTTTGAGCGTGGAGTTCAGATCAGGGCGTGAAGCTCCGATGGCGGGGAAAAGTCCGAAGAGAATGCCGGTGAGGAAGGAAACGCCGACGGTGAAGAGGAGGACGCGCCAGTCGATGCCGACGGCCGCCCCGTGTTCGCCGATGCGCGGAATATCGCCGGGGCTTAGGGCGAGCAGAGCGCGCATGCCGATGTAGCCAAGGATGAGTCCGAGAACACCACCGGTGAAGGCGAGCATGACGCTTTCCACCAGAAGCTGGCGGATGATGCGGCCGCGTGTCGCCCCCATCGAGACGCGGATGGCAAATTCACGCTTGCGGCCAGCGGCGCGGACGAGCAACAAATTGGCGACGTTAGCGCAGGCGATGAGCAGGACAAAGCTTACCGCTCCGAGGAGAACAAAGAGGGATGAGCGCACGCCGCTGACGATCGTGTCACGGATGGGCTCGACGGCAAAACCCTCATTCGGCCCCATGACGCCCTGGGGGTAGCGGCGGCGGAACTGGTCGGCGGCGAGCTTCAGCTGGGCGTTGGCTTGCGCCAGCGTTACGCCGGGCTTGAGGCGTCCGGCAGCGAGGAAGAAGTGGCCCTGGTTCGTGCTATTGGGGTCGATCTGGAAGGGAATCCAGATGTCAGCTTCGGGATCAGTGGCAAAGGATTGGCCGAGAACGCCGACGATGGTGTATGGCTCGTTACCAAGTGAAAGTGCAGTGCCGACGACGTTGGGATTGCCCCCAAAGCGCCGCTGCCAGAGGCCGTAGCTGAGAACGACGACTCTGCCGCCGTTTGGCGAATCTTCTTGGGGAGTAAATGTGCGGCCCAGCATGACGGGTGCGCCGAAGAGGCGGAAGTATGCTTCGCTGACGTGGATGCCGTGCACCTGCTCGGGGTGATCGCCGGTGAGGTTGAATCCGGGGCCGCCGAAGTCGTAGGCGGTGACGTCCTGCAGCACGCTGGTCTGCTCTCGCCAGTTGTTGAACTTGGTGGGAGAGGCAGCGGCTCCTTTGCCTTCAGGCGTTGTAAGCAGGAACTGGACAATGCGGTCAGCGTCAGGGTAAGTCAGCGGCTTGAGCAGGACCGTATTGACGACGGTGAAGATGGCGGTGTTGGTTCCGATGCCGAGAGCCAGGGCTGCGACGGCTGCGATGGTGAAGCCTGGGTTTTTGAAGAGGCTGCGCAGGGAGTGCTTAAGGTCATGCCACAGATTGGCCACAGGTGGTCCTTTCCCGCTCTGAACTTGGTTGGTTAGACGGACAAGGGCACCGATTCGCTCTGCGCGTCCTTACAAATGTACGCGACGGGAGCTGGAGTGGTTCAGGTTAATTATGGATTGCGAGCGTAGCCAAATTTGGGCCGATCAGGACGCCGATTTCCTTGGCAACAGGGCGTCGAGCATGATGAGGATGCCACCGCAAACGATGGCAGAGTCGGCGATGTTGAAGTCAGGCCAGTGGTAGCTCCAGTGACCCCAACGGAGGAAGACCTCGATGAAGTCGGTGACCACGCCATAGCGAAGGCGGTCCCATACGTTGCCTAGAGCGCCGCCGAGGATGAGGGCGAGCGCGACTGTTGTGGCAGAGAAGCGGCGGCCGATCTTGAGGATCAGGCCGAAGACGATAATCACGGCGAGAATCGAGAAACCGGTCAGCAGCCAGCGTGTGCGTCCGGGAGTTGCAGATTCGGAGAAGAGGCTGAATGCTGCTCCTGGGTTGAGAACATGCGAGATGTAGAAGTAGCCCTTGATGACGGGGATTTCGTCGCCTTCGGCGATATGGTGCTCGACCCAGATTTTGGTCCAGCGGTCGAGCACGATGATGAGTGCGGCGATTGCGAGGAGCCAGCCGCGGCGGTCTTTGTTCAAATCTGATCCTCTAATTTCCTGATGATGTTCCAGTCCTCTAATTCCCTGATGATGTCATCATGAGGAGCGCAGCGATAAAGGATCTGCTTTTCCTCATTGTCGCTGGCAGGCTCAGAAAAAGCAGATCCTTCACTTCGCACAGGATGACAAATTTTCTAGACTCCAACAGTTTGCTTGTAGCCCATCCGTTCGAGAGCTGTGGCGCAGCGTCCGCAAACTTTCGGCCATGAGCCGTAGGGCTGGACCCGGTTGGGGCCGTCGTCGGCATAGTAGTTCCAGCAGCGTTCGCATTTTGTGCCGTCAGCGGGATGCACGTTCACAACTACCTGTGCTGATTGATGAAGACTCTCGACGATCTCGACCTGAGACACATTGAACAACTCTTTGAGGATATCGAACTGTCTGAAAGTAGATTTTGCTTCGAAGAGTCGCAACAACGTTAGGGAATCTCCGGATGCTTCTATCGAAACTTTGGCTTCTAACGCTTTCCCAACTTTTTTCTCCTGTCGTGCGAATTCAAGCACCTTTAGAACTTCGTCTCGAATGGGTAGAAGCTCAGAAAAAAGTTTTGCATCAGATTCCGGAGGGAGCATGGCTCCCGAATTTACGGGAGGGGGCACTATTTCCATTGGTTTTGGGAACAGCGCCAAGTGCACACTAGTGGGGCGATTTGCATCTGCTGGCAGGTGTTGCCAGACTTCTTCGGCAGTGAAACTCAGGATCGGTGCGACGAGGCGCACTAAGGTATCAGTGATTTTGTAGATCACAGTTTGCGCAGAGCGGCGCTCCGTGCTCGATGGCGCGAAGGTGTACATGCGGTCTTTAAGCACGTCGAGGTAGAGGGCGCTGAGATCGACGATGAAGAACTCGTTGATGGCATGGTAGACGCGGTGGAACTCGAACTTTTCATACCAATCGTTAGTTCTGAATGTCAGCAATTGCGTCTTAGCGAGCATGTACTGGTCGAGCGGAAGCAGGTCTTCGTAGGGCAGTGCGTGCACGGCGGGGGTGAAGCCGTGCAGGTTTCCTAACAGGAAGCGGAAGGTATTGCGCAGTTTCTTGTAGTTCTCCGCGATGCGCTTCATCAGGTTTTCGCTGGCCGCTACATCTTCGCGGAAATCAACAGATGCGACCCACAGGCGGACGATTTCTGCTCCGAGGCGATCGGCGATGTCGACGGGATCGACGCCGTTGCCGAGCGATTTCGACATGGCGCGGCCCTGTTCGTCGAGCGTCCAGCCGGGTGTGCCGACCATGGTGTATGGGGCCTTGTGATTTTCGCTTACACCTACTGATGTGAGCAGGGAAGTGTGAAACCAGCCGCGGTATTGGTCGCCGCCTTCAAAGTAGAGGTCGGCAGGCGGAGCGATTTCAGGCTCGGCTTCCATGACGGCGTGCCAGCTGACTCCGGAGTCAAACCAGACATCGAGAATATCCATCTCTTTGCGGAAGTCAGCGTTGTTGCACTTCGCGCACTTCGTTCTGGCAGGCAGTAACTGTTTGGCTTCGCGTGTGTGCCAGGCGGCGATGCCTTCCTTCTCAAACAAGGCCACGATGCTCTGGTAGATCGCTTTGTCCTTGAGCGGCGTGTGGCACTGGCTGCAGAGGAAGACGGCGATGGGTACGCCCCAGATGCGCTGGCGAGAGATGCACCAGTCTGGGCGCGTCTCAATCATGTTGGCGATGCGCTCTTCGCCCCAGGCGGGGTCCCATTTTACGGTGTTGCGGATTTCATCGAGCGCGAGCTGGCGGAAGGTCGTTTCGGGGCCATCTTTGCCGCGCATCTTTTTGTCGATCTCGATGAACCACTGTTCGGTGGCGCGGAAGATGACCGGGTTGTGGCAACGCCAGCAGTGTGGGTAGCTGTGATAGATGTCGCTGCGGCCCATGAGGACTCCCCGAGCTTCGAGAAGCTTGATAATCGGCTCATTGGCCTTGAAGACGGTCAGGCCGTCGTACTCGGGGAGTCCATTGCGCAGGCGGCCTGCGTTGTCGACGTTGCAGGTCTGGTCTAGACCATACTTTGCGCCGGTGTAGAAGTCGTCGGCTCCGTGGGCGGGGGCGGTGTGGACGGCTCCGGTGCCCTGGTCGGTTGTGACGTAGTCGGCGAGTACGCCGAGGATGCTGCGGTCGAGAAACGGGTGCTGGAAGGTCGCCCGTTCGAGTTTTGTCCCCTTGAAGCGGGCGACTTCGATGGAGGTTTGAAGCTTGCAGGTTTCCGTGACTGCGGCGCGCAGAGCATCAGCGACGATGTAAGTCTGTCCGTCGAGTTCGAGCGCGACATAGTCGAGCTCAGGATGAAAGGCGACGGCCAGCGATGCGGGCAGCGTCCAGGGCGTCGTCGTCCAGATGATGGTCGAGACGGTTTTTCCGGCGAGTGCAGGGTCGATAGCTGCGGGATCGCTGGTGAGCGCGTACTTTACGTAGATGCTGGGGCTGGTGTGCATCTCGTACTCGATCTCGGCGTCGGCGAGAGCGGTGCGGTCGTGGATGCACCAGTAGACCGGCTTGAGGCCTTTGTAGACGAAGTCCTGCTCGAAAAAGCGGTAGAAGATTTCTAGGGTCTTGGCCTCGTACTCTTTTGACATGGTCGAGTACGGGCGCTCCCAGCGGCCGAAGACACCGAGGCGGATGAACTGGCTGGTCTGCAGGTCGACGTATTTCTGGGCGTAAGCGCGGCACGCTGTCAGGAAATCGACCGACGACATTTCCAGCTTCTTACGGCCGAACTGCTCGTCGACTTTGATCTCGATGGGCAGGCCGTGACAGTCGAAGCCGGGAACATATGGGGCATCGAAGCCGGCCATCGTTTTTGTCTTGACTACGAAGTCCTTGAGGCACTTGTTGAGCGCGTGGCCGAGGTGGATGGGGCCGTTGGCGTAGGGTGGACCGTCGTGCAAAAGGTAGCGGGGCGAGCCCTTGCGGGAGTCGCGGATCTGCTCGTAGAGCTTCTCTTCTGTCCATTTTTTGAGTCTTAGAGGCTCGTTTTGCGGCAGATTTGCCTTCATCGGGAAGTCTGTTTGTGGCAGGGTGAGGGTTGCCTTCAGTTCCGGCGTTCCTGAATCGGCCGCTTTCGGCGCAGCTGTGGATTCGCTCGGATTGGATGGAGCGGACATCGTTTCTCCCATTAAGAAAAATTCGACAGGGGTAAAACTTTATTGTATCTGGTTTTGGATAAGTAACTTTATGATGGGGTTCGCGTCTATATTGGAAGGTATTCGGAGGCTGTCATCCATTTTACTCCGCTCAGGATGACATCAAACGTAAGCAGGAAAGCGCAGAGAATATTTCCCCGCGCAGATTAAAGACAAGCGGGGCTTGCGTCGTCCATAATGGAGAGATACACGGGTGGGTCTTTTGTTTGTTGCTCGCCCGGTTGAAGTGATATGGGCAATGAGCTTTTGACACCTCCGGAACTGGAACCAGGAAAACTTCGGCCACAGGAAGAAGAACCCGCGCTTCTTCTTGAAGTCGACGGCTCCATGTGGAAGTCGTTACTGTCGAACCTGCGCGATGCTTTGTCTTCATCAAAGCAGGCCCCTCTTCAGCTGACCTCTCAGCCAGACGAAAATAACGAAATCGTTGAGAGTCTGAAGGATGAGTCGGTCTGGAAGTCGCTCTGGGCTAACATTGGCGACGTCTTCTTTCCGGTCAAGCAGCCTCCGCTTCAGCTGACCTCTCAGCCCGACGTAAATAACGACCTTGTTGAAACGCTGAGAGAGGACTCGATCTGGTCGTCGCTCTGGACCAACATTCAAGATGTTTTCTTTCCGAAGAAGCTTCCTCCGCTGGAACTGACTTCAAAGCCGATTGAGACCGATGTTCTGTTGAAATCGGATCGGAGCGCGAAGTCGAGCGCGTATTCGATTGGCGCGCACGTTCTGGTCATCGGTCTGATTATTCTTGTGATCATTGAGGCTCGCATTCACACGCGGGCCCTTGAAAAGAAGGCACAGGTTACGCCGGTTGATGTGTCTGCATTTGTGCCGATCGCACCGGCGTCCAAGGACGTGATGGGTGGCGGTGGTGGCGGCGGCAATCACGAACTGGTGGACGCCTCGAAGGGCAAGCTACCGAAGTTTGATAAGCAGCAGATCACGCCCCCGCAGAAGCTGCTGCTGGACAATCCGAAGCTGCCGGTTCCGGCGACGGTGGTGATGCCGGATATCAAGATGCCAGATGCGAACATGCCGAACCTTGGCATTCCACAGTCGAACCAGGTGGCGCTGGCTTCGCAGGGGCAGGGTTCAGGTTCGGGCTTTGGTACCGGCTCCGGCGGTGGACTTGGCTCTGGTACCGGTGGAGGTATCGGGCCGGGTTCGGGTGGCGGGACTGGCGGCGGTGTGTATCACCCGGGCGGCGGCGTTTCCGCTCCGCAGGTGATCTATGCGCCTGATCCGGAGTTTTCCGATGAGGCGCGGCGCGCGAAGTATCAGGGTATCTGCGTTGTTTCTGTGATTGTGGATGCGCAGGGAAATCCGCAGCATGTGCATGTGATTCGCCCGCTGGGCATGGGGCTTGATGAGAAGGCGGTTGAGGCGGTGCGGCAATACAAATTCCGGCCTGCTCAGTACCAGGGACATCCGGTGCCGGTGGAAGTGAATATCGAGGTCAATTTCCGTATTTACTAACGCTGGATAAAGATGAGAGGTGAACGGCAGCCGTTTCTGGCTGCCGTTTTCCTTTTAGCGGTTCAGGTTCGATGCCAGTTGCAGGGCGTAGATCATGGTTTGGGCCTGGTAGAGGCTGATGGTGTCCGCGGCAACGGCGTGCAGGACGGCGGAGAGGGCTTGCTGGATGCCTTCATGGCTGTAGATGTTTGGGAGTGTTTCGAGGTCGAGGTTTGGGTAGCGTGTGGGTGGTTTGCGGGCTCTCGGCTTGCGGCTGGGGTGGTGGAAGTAGCAGTCGTCCTGACCTCGGAGCGCCGGGCTTCCGCACTGGTGACCGTCCGGCATAATGCGATGGCAATTGGGAATCATTCCTTTCCTCCTGTGGTGGCCTACCCCTGGGGGTGGGAGGGTGGCTAAACCTTTGAAAACATTCACTCTCAATCGAAAGCGACGTAAAATATTGAAGCCGCAGGGTTTGTGGGTAAAGTCTTTATTTGCAATAAAAAAGCCCGCCGGATTGGCGGGCTTTTTGTCTCTATTTCTATTTTACCGGATTCAGCGAAATAGTCGGCCAAATTGCCTAAAGTTTTTGCGCTTTGGAATGTGTGGGTTAGAAGATTTCTTTGGCTCGAGGGCTTGACAAGTTTTCGGGGTGGGACTGCCCCACTCAAGCCAAAAACGAAGGCTTGAAGAGCCCATCCGCCTGGAACTCGAGAGATTTGAAGATTCCCTGATGCGTCGGGAACGCTCGCTGAGTGACTCGGCGATAATGCGCTGTGCGCCGGGATAAACCGGCATGTTGTAGGGGGTGTAAGTCCCCTGCAGGAAAGGAATTAGCGACTCCATCCTGACCTCTAGTTTTGCATGGGACATCGCGAGGTGTTCCGTGAAGCGTAGGCCGGAGGCATTGGTGGGCGGGGTGATTGAGCTTCGAAAAATCGCAGATCAGGATGCCGACTCCCTAGTGAGCAGGAGGAAGGCAAAACGGCAGTCGCGTTAGCCGCGAGGGACTGTCCGGTCCTGCGTAGTCGTGAGAGCCCGCGCACGCTGAGAAACAACATGCACGAGAACCGGGAGATCTCCAGTGCGCCTTCGCCACGTGGCGAAGGCCGGTCCGCGAAGGCCTCAGGCCGAACGGCGGACATGCACGTGCTGGAGAAGTCGGACTGTGCCGTAGTACCTGTGAACCAGCCGAACAAAGCATCGATAGCGGCGGCGGAGGCGGGGGAGGGAAGGGCGCAGATGAAGGAGAACATCGGTCAGCCACGCATGCTCCCGACACAGAGCGGGAACCGCATGTCCCAGGGGCTGGACGGTGTGCGTAAAGCAGCAAGGGAAAGGAAACAGGAACGGTTCACTTCCTTGCTCCACCATGTTGACACCGCGCTGCTGCGCGATAGCTTCTACGCTCTCAAGCGTCAGGCTTCGCCGGGAGTCGATGGTGTCCGGTGGCAGGAGTATGAATCTGGACTGGAAGGTCGCCTCGTCGATCTTCACAATCGGGTTCACCGCGGAACGTTCCGGGCGCAGCCTTCAAGGCGAGTCTATATACCGAAGGCCGATGGGCGGCAACGTCCGTTGGGCATCGCGGCACTGGAAGACAAAATCGTCCAGCAGGCCGTGGTGACGATCCTCAATCAGATTTATGAGGTCGACTTCAAGGGCTTCTCCTACGGGTTCCGTCCGGGCCGCAGTCCTCATCAAGCGCTCGATGCGCTCGTGGTTGGACTGGAGCGGAAGAAGGTGAACTGGGTGCTCGATGCGGACATCCGTGGCTTCTTCGATAACATGAGCCACGCGTGGACGACTAAGTTCATCGAGCACAGGGTGGCCGATCCCCGAATACTTCGCCTGATCCGGAAATGGCTCAAGGCGGGGGTGTCGGAGGATGGCCAGTGGTCGGAAACGAAGCAGGGTACGCCGCAAGGAGCAGTGGTTACGTCCCTTACACAAAAGGTAATTTCCAGTTCGAACGGACAGTGACGGGATGGCGAACAAGGTACCCGGTGCTTGATCTTCGTCTTAAGGGGTAATACGTTTATGGCATATGACGCGTTCGACCAAGGTGGAAAAGGCTCGGCACTTGAACGCCGCTTTCGCCCTACTCCAGCGTCAGGTTGCATGGCCCGAGGCAGTGCAGCGCTTGTCGCGCAAGTTCGAACTCTCAGAGCGTCAAGCATATCGGTACCTGCAGGAAGCCTCCCATCTCGTTCGTCCGGTGGAAGTTACCGAGGCCACGGTGCCGGTCACGTTGAAACTTCCGCCGCGCACGGTAGAACAGTTACGGAAGCACGCAAGAAGCAGCGGCTTGACCATCGGAGCGATCGTGACAGGCGCGTTGAACGCGTTTCTAGGTGCTCTGAAGAAACATGGCTGAGCCGCGCACCAAGAGCGGACCATTTCAAATCCACGTTTCCTATTCGTTTGATCGCCTGCTCGAGTCGAAGCTTGCGCAGGCCTACGATATTTTGGTGCCCTGTCGCGAACGCCCGGTCGGTAGGCGCGTAAAGGAGTGCGATGATGAGGATGACGGCGATCTACGCACGGGTCTCGTCCGAGCAGCAGCGCGAGGAGAACACGATTGCAAGCCAGACGGCTTCGCTGATCGAGTTCGCCAACAGCCACGATCTGGAAGTACCCAGAGAGTGGGTCTTCGAAGATGAAGGCTATAGCGGGGCCATGCTGGAGCGTCCAGGCTTGGAGCAGGTGCGAGACCTCGCCGCTGAAGGGCAGATTCAGGTTGTGCTCGCCTATGCGCCAGATCGCTTGAGCCGGAAGTATGCGTATCAGATTCTGCTGATCGAGGAATTCGCCCGCCACGGAGTCGAGACACTGTTTGTGAGGTCGCCGCAAGGCGACAGCGCGGAAGATCAACTGCTGGTGCAGTTCCAGGGCATGATCGCTGAATATGAGCGGGCGCAGATCCTGGAGCGCTCGCGCCGCGGCAAGCGACACCGCGCGCACTCGGGCGAGATCAGTGTGATGAGCAACGCTCCGTACGGTTACCGGTATATCCGTAAAACCGACGAAGCGCCCGCTGCTTATATCGTGCATGAAGCCGAGGCGCGCATCGTTCGGCGCATCTACGAGATGTATACGGTGGAGGGGCTCAGCATCGGCGAGATAACGCGCCGACTTAATGCCGAGGGTATCCCCACGCGCAAGGCAAGTGCTCGCTGGGAACGCTCGGTAGTCTGGGCCGTGCTGCGGAATCCCACCTATCGTGGCACCGCCTGCTTCGGCAAAACCAGCGCCGCGACACGGACGCGCGTTATGCGTCCGCAGCGCCGGCGTGGGGTGACTACGCCCTGCATGACAGCCGGTCACGAACGCCCGCGCGAAGAGTGGATCGAAATTCCCGTGCCAGCTCTGGTAAGCGAAGAGAGCTTCGCCCGGGCCCAGGAGCTTCTCCAAGAGAACAAAATACGATCGCGCCGCCGTACCATTGCGCCCAGTGTTGTACAGGGACTGGTCAGCTGTGCCAAGTGTGGTTACGCCTTCTCGCGATCTTCGACCTATACCAGCGCACGTAAGATTCACTACTACAAGTGCATTGGTTCCGATAGCTGGCGAAAACTAGGCGGCCCTGTTTGCGACAACCGCCGCCTTGTCAGGCAAGATCTCCTCGATCAGATTGTTTGGGCCGAGGTGATCCGCCTACTGGAAGAGCCGGCTCTGATACAACAAGAACTTGATCGTCGCCTGGCAGCAGCTCGCTCTGCCAATCCAACCCAAAAACGTGAGCAGAGTCTGCAGCGGGAGTTGACGCATGTGGGCAAAGGCATCGAACGACTACTCAACGCCTACCAGGAAGGACTCTTGTCGATTGAACAGTTGCGCGATCGAATGCCCTTGCTGCGTCAGCGCCAGCAGTCGCTTCGTGCTGAGCTGCAGGCGATCGCTGACCAGAGCACCGATCAGATTGCATTCCTGCGCCTGGCCGAGACCCTCACAGCATTTCTCGCCCGCCTGCGCAGCGCCGCTGAAACGCTTAATGTCATTGAGCGCCAGCGCATCGTGCGGCTCGTGGTTAAAGAAGTTCTGGTGGGGGACGACACTATCACCATTCGCCACAGCATCCCCATCCCTTCAGCGCCCCAGCAAAATGATGGCACGCACTCACGCGGAAACCCAGATTACCTTTTGTGTAAGGGGCGTAGTCTCACCGCTGCTCGCCAACGTGTATCTCCACTACGTGTTCGACCTATGGGCGGATGCCTGGCGCAAGAAAGTGGCAACGGGCGATGTCATCATCGTTCGTTATGCCGACGATCTTGTGATGGGCTTCCAACATCGAGCCGAAGCAGTGCGGTTCCTTGAAGAGTTCAAGGAACGGCTGGCGAAGTTCGGCTTGGAACTCCACCCGGAAAAGACCCGGCTGATCGAGTTCGGGCGCTATGCGGCCCACAAACGGAAACAGTGGGGCAGAGGGAAACCGGAGACCTTCACGTTCTTGGGCTTCACCCACTACTGCGGGCGACGCCACAAGACCGATACCTTCACCGTCTGGCGGATTACGTCGAAACAGCGAATGGTTGCGAAGCTGAAGACCATCAAGGTTGAGCTTCTCCGCCGGAAGCATGATCGTATCAGTCAGGTTGGTGCATGGCTTCGGAAGGTGGTCACCGGCTACTACCAATACCATGCTGTTCCCGGGAATATCGGTCAGTTGCGCACCTTCAGACAGCGCATCAATCGGCTCTGGCGGAACGTTCTGGTTCGTCGCAGCCAACGCGCAAAGAAGAAGTGGGAGTCACTGACTCCGGTCTTCAATAGGTGGATACCCACACCCCGAATCCTGCATCCCTACCCTCACGCCCGCTTCAACGCCACTCATGCTTCATAAGAGCCGTATGCGTAGACGCGCACGTACGGATCCGTCCGGGGGGCGCTCAGTGATGGGCGTCCCTACCGGGACCGTCGACCGCCCTTCATTTCTTTCAGAACCCGATCCTCCCTGAAAGGAAATCATGAGGGGAAAGCTTTCGCCTCCGAGTCCAACCCCCCAGAGCTAGAACTCCACCGGGGCTTATCTTCCTGCGTCAGGGTGCCACCTTCAGCGAGCTTCTTCATGTTGCGAGCATCTTCTCGAAGAGCAAACGGTAGGTTTCCAACTGCTTCTGCCGCGCAGCCTCGTCTGGCTGCGTGGAGCTATCCCACATCAAGGTGTAGTAGAGGGTAGTGCGGCCCGCTCCGAGCGGACGCGCCTCCTGCGTTCCGTGATACATCGGATACAGACCGGTGGCACGCAATGGCTGGGTGTAGGTGTAGCTATACCGCGTCTGCCCGACAATGACCGAACGGCCAATGGTGCCAGGATTCTTCAAACCTTGGTCCATAGAGGATATCTTGCGCCCGATAGCGAGGGGGAGGTTCAGCAGGGTGGGTCGAGTGAAGCTGAAGATGCTGTCGTAACAATCTCAAGTGCTTCTGTGAACCGGAGAAGTATTGTTTGTGGGCGGCACGCCCGTTACCGAGAGCTGCTGTCACGCCTTTATAAGCCAGTTAGGGATAGAATTGCGCAATCGGGAATCGAGAGAAAGATGCGGATTCTTGTGCTGACCTTTCTTATGCTCGGCTGCACGGCGGTCCGTGCGGCCACAGGCGGCCCGCCAACCGTCACCGCGGTGCAGGCGGAGCTGACGGAGGATCTGCACGCACGGCTGCTGAAAGTGGGTGCAAGCGTCTTTGCCCGGGTCACCGTGGACTGGCAGGGCACGAATTGCGTCTTGAGGCGCGGAGCGATCCTGGAAGCGCACGTATCCTCGGTGATTCCTTACAGCAAGGCGGCAAAGACTTCCGAACTCGATCTGGCCTTTACCGGGGCGCAATGCGGGCAAATGAAAATGGACGCCTTCGATCTGCTGCTTGCCGCGATGGCGGCTCCCCCGCAGAGCAGTGACCTCGGCATATTGAGCGAGGGCCTGCCAGTTCAAACCTCGGGCAAGTATGGGCTGGTAAACATCGACCAAAATTACATTCACACCTTGCAGGTGCAGACGGAGATCCGCCTGTTCCCGGTCACCCCGCGGATGCGGATGGGTACGGTAGAAGGCATTCCGGGCGTGAAGCTGAGTGTCGGCACCGGACCCGACAATAGCTCAGTCCTGACATCGACGAAGCGCGATGTTTCGCTTGAGAAGCACAGCATGCTCTTGCTGATTCCGGCACAAGGTAATATTCCTCTCGCTTTGGCCAAACCCGCACAGCCCCCGTCGCCCTCGATGTCCGAGGTTTCTGGCAGCATCAGTACTCCCGCTCCCGATCCGACTCCGGCTGTGCAACCCCAACCGCCCGACGACGACATTGAAGTGTGCGAGCCCCCACAGTGCAACCTGGCATTGCCCTCAGGCGACGCGATCGACGAGGGCAAAACGGCAGCCAGCATTTCGATCCGCGAGCTCGGTTATTCTTCGCGCCCCCAGAGGATGATGAAGAGCTTCGGCAATGATGAGGCTCTGGCTTATCTCGGTCCCACGGAACTCCTGGTTGCGTTCAATCCGCACATATTGGCGCCCAGACACGCGTTGGGGCGCTCGGGCTCGACCGTGCGTGTGATCCGCGCTGCCATCGTGGAAACGCAGACGCACCGCGTGACCCACACCGTCGACTGGGAACTGCCTGACAACCGGCAATACCTCTGGCCGCTGACGCAAAGCCGCGTGCTTGTGCACGTCGGCTCGGAGTTGCGCGTCTATGGGGAGGGATTGAAGATTCAGAACCGGATTCCTTTGGACGGACCTCTGGCCTTTGTGCGCGTGACGCCCGATGGAAGCTTTTTGACTGTTGGTGTGATCCACGAACGGCATTCGCCGGAACTGCATGCCAAGCTTACCCAGGGCGACGAAGACCCGGAAGAAGATGTCAATATCATCGTTCTGAACAGTAACTTTGAAACCATCGCCAAATCAACCACCCGCTCGGGACTGATGGTCCCCACGCTTCTGAACGAGGGGCAGGCCAGGCTGCTGGCGCTGCCGAACATGCGGTATCGCGTTTCCATGCTGACCTGGGACAATCAAACTCGGACGGTTGCACGCTTCAACTCGAGCTGCACACCCGAGATGTCCAGCATCGCACCCGATCTTATCTTTCTAGTGAGCTGCGATAAGCAAACGGAAGGGCGGTACTATCGTGTGCTGCGATCCGATGGCAAGCTGGCCCTGAAGGGCGGGGGGATGCCGAATGACGTTGGCCACGCCGCGGGAGGCAGTGCCAACCACGAGGCTTTCGTGGTCAAGGTCGTTCAGTCCAGATCGCCCATTTATCCCGGAGTGTCATTTAACGCAATGGATTTCTTATCCGAGAAACTCGGGGTCTATCGCGCAACAGATGGCAAGCGGCTTCTCGGCGTACGCGTTGCGTCTCCTTCAACAAGCCGTGACGGTTACGCGCTGGCGCCGGATGGCTCGCAACTCGCAGTCCTGACTCGCGACCAGATCGCAATCTATTCCGTGCCCAGGAAGTAATCTCTTATCGATGTGCCATGTGCCCATCGGGGCACCACACTTCCGTGCGAATCGCCACCCAGAGAGAGGCAGTCCAACCTAAAATCCAAGCATTGCGGGCGTGTCATCGGCTAACCGGAAATAACCGGATTACTTCCGGGTTGCCGACAAACCGGAAACAATCCCGAAGTGGCTTAAAAGTCCGGGTTTTCAGTAACTACAGTTCTCAACTGTTGACTACAAGCTAAATGCACTCAGGGAGAGATTTCTGACAGCGCCCTTCCTTCGAGTTCCGCATGAATCACCAAGATCCCCAATGGCTTGATTTTTTTAGGTGCTTCAGAGCTGCTCATTTTTGCAGATACACATTCGCGAGGCGAAAGGGTTTCTGACCGTAGTGTTCGATCTCGAGCTCGTTTTTCTTGTTGAACTTGATTTTGCATACGGGCGCGAGCTGGCCGGTGCCTTTGCCGTCTTTATCGACGTCGAGAACGACGATGCCGAGATGATAGAGAAACACTCAATGCATTTGTTTTCGCTTCGTTGATATCCTTGCATCGCTGTTCAGGAGAGTTTCATGCGGTCGTTCGTTTCGCCTAGATTCTTCGTCCCTGCTGCTCTTGTCTTCGGCATCTTCGCTGCTCTCTCCGTTGTTGTTGGCTTGGGGCCGGCTCATCTGGAACACTCCACCGTCCGCGCCGCCAGCACCGGATGCCCCAGCAATGACACCGGTCTTAAGCTCCCGCCGGGCTTCTGCGCCACCATCTTCGCCGACGGCATCGGACACGCCCGCCATCTTGTCGTCGCCCCCTACAATGTCGTCTACGTCAACACCTGGTCCGGCGACTACTACCCTGCCGGCGAAGTCGTTCACGAGGGCGGCTTCCTCGTCGCTCTGCAGGACAAGTCCGGTACTGGCAAAGCCGACGTCATCGAGCGCTTCGGTGAAACGGCGCAGGACGGTGCACATGGCGGCGTCGGCATCGGTCTCTACAACGGCTCCATCTACGCCGAGGTGAATGACCGTATCGTTCGCTACACACTGCCTGCCAACGCGCTCGTTCCCAGCGATCCGCCCGTCACCGTCGTCTCCGGCCTTCCTCTCGGCGGCGACCACCCGATGCACCCGTTCTATATCAGCGACGACGGCATGCTTTACATTGACGTTGCCACGGCCACCAACGCTTGCCAGTTGAAGAACCGCAGCCTGCATTCCCCCGGTGCCGATCCGTGCAAAGAGCTCGAAACCCGTGGCGGAATCTGGCGCTACGACGCGAAGAAGACCAATCAAAACTTTTCGCCCACCGGTCGCTATGCCACCGGCATCCGCAATGCTGAAGGCTTCGGAATCGACAAGGCGGACAACCGCGTCTACATCACGCAGCATGGGCGCGACCAGCTCCACGCCAACTGGCCTGAGATCTACAAGCCCGATCAGGAGGCCACGCTTCCCTCTGAAGAAGTGATGCTCCTCAAGAACGGCGGCGACTACGGCTGGCCTGAGTGCTACTACGACCCTTTTCTCAAACGTCTCGTCCTCGCCCCGGAATACGGCGGCGATGGCAATAAGTCCGGCGTCTGCTCCACCAAGACCGGCCCGGTCGCAGCCTTTCCTGCACACTGGGGACCCAACGCCATGGTCTTCTATGACCAGAAGCAATTCCCCGCTGCCTATCGCAATGGCCTCTTCATCGCCTTCCATGGCTCCTGGGACCGTGCTCCCTATGCCCAGGGCGGCTACAACATCGTTTTCCAGGCTCTCACCCGCAGCGGCATCGCCGACCGGTGCGAGATCTTCGCTGACGGCTTTGCCGGCGGTGTCATCTCTCCAGAAGGGGCCATCCACCGTCCCTCTGGTGTCGCTGTCGGACCTGACGGCGCCCTCTATGTTTCCGACGACATGAAAGGCCGCATCTACCGCATCACTTATGTCGGTGGGGCCACCGCCTCATCCGCTGAGCCCAGCTTCACTCCCTGTCCCAGCCTTACTGCTCCGGCCGGCGAACCTGTACGCGCCGCCGCCAAGCCGCCCGAGGGTACAAATGCTGACGCCGGTGATGCCGCTCTCCCTGTGCCACCTGGAGCCACGCATGAGATGATCGCGCTTGGCGATCGTATCTATCATGGCGAGGTCGGCGGAGCCCCCTGTGCCGCTTGCCACGGCGACACCGGCGGTGGAACGACTCTCGGCTCGGACCTGAGCAAAAACAAATGGCTCTGGAGCGACGGTAGCTGGAAAGGAATCACCAAAACCATCACCGACGGTGTAGCGGCGCCGAAACAATATCGCAGCCCCATGCCTGCAATGGGCGGCGCGCAGCTTACACCTGCGCAAGCAGAAGCCGTCGCAGCGTACGTATGGGCTCTGAGCCACCATTGAAGCCATGAATCCTACTCGGCTTGAATGAATGTCGTGCCTTGTAGGAATCTGCCTTGCCTACGTCCCCGAAGCTTCCCGGGACTGGCCCTCGAACAACGGCCAGTCCCTCCGCGGTCTTCAAGCTCTGAAACAGGAGACCATTTCAGGTCTCCTATTCGGTTCGAAATCAGAGATCATTTCTGCCGGTAGACATTTGCGAGGCGAAAGGGTTTCTGGCCGTAGTGTTCGATCTCGAGCTCGTTTTTCTTGTTGAACTTGATTTTGCATACGGGCGCGAGCTGGCCGGTGCCTTTGCCATCTTTATCGACGTCGAGAACGACGATGCCGAATTGATAATCCCTCGAGCGCGTTCCGTTATATAACTCGCCGAATGCTATGGGACGGTTCGTCACCATGACGATGTGCAGGCCACCATTCGCTGTTGGCTTGTAGCGGGCGAAGCGAAAGCCGCTGCCTACATAGCCGGTGGGCGAGAGGCGTCCGACATCGTCGGTCTTCTCCATGGCGCTCACCAGTCCGTCGGGGCCCTTCTCTCTGAGTGTGCTGATGTAGTCCTTTACCTGCTGGTCGGTTGTCCATGCGGTGATGTAGATGGTTGCGCCGAAGCTCTTGCCTGCCAATGCGCCGGCTTGACCGAAGGCGGTCGCTGCAAATTGCAGAGGCAGGCCTGAGAGTGGCTGGCTGTCTCCATTTTGGGCAACTGCGCTAGACAGCAGGCACGCTGTGAGAGCAAACAGGACAGTTAGGGCTCGAAGTGTTTTCAATTGTGCCTCCCGGCCAATACCAGCTTTCATTGCCAAAGAAACCCGGCCATGACAACGTTAGACCTGAAACGTTGTGCTGTCAGCTGGCTTTTGCGCAGGCGAACTTAAGGTCACTGATCATTTGCTGAGTTCGATCGCGAGAATTTGTCCGTCGATGGATTTGTCGGAAGTCGCGGAGTACTGGACGCGGGCTTTCATTCCTTCGAGGTCTTTGCAGGGATGGATTTCTCCTGTCGGGGTGAAGTTGGCGGCGGTGAAGTCGATCTTCAAATAATTATTGGTGTAGAGGGAAATGGGCGGGCCGGAGCCTTCCACTTTGAGTTCGATCTCGGTGGTTCCGCTGCACGCGACGTTACGGATCACGCCTTTGGCCAGGTGCTTTGGTCCGTGCGGCTCCTCTGTTGGGTGTTTCGGCGGGGTGGAGATATCTTTCACGGTCACGATGGTCTGGATGTTGGCGGAAGCCGCTGCCGGATGATCTGCCTGGTCGCGGACGGACTGATCTTGTTCGATTTGCTTGATACGGTTTTGCACCTCGGCGAGTTCTGCGGGAGTTTTGGCTGCGCTTACCGCCTCCTTCAAGACGCGCAACGCATCATCGGGTTTCACTTGCTGGAGAAGGATGTTGGCGGCGTGGAGACGGTACTGAATCTCGCCAGGTTCAAGAGAGATTGCCTGCGCGTTGAGGAGGTGGGCCTGGCTCAGTTTTTCATTGCGCGTTCCGTAGAACAAAGCCAGCAGATCATAGGGAGGCGCGAACTGCGGGTTGAGCCTGATTGCGGCACGCAGGCTGCTTTCGATCTGGGCGTCATCGCGTGCTCCAGCGTCAATGGACATGGCTGCGTAGTAGTAGTGGGCGAGGTAGCTCTGTGAGTCGAGTTTGACGGCTTGCTCGTACCACTTGCGAGCTGCTTCACGGTTGCCTGCGGCGAATTCGAGGTAGCCCATGGTTTCGAGCGCGGAGACGTTGTTCGGGTCCTGCTGGAGGACGGTAGCTAAGAGTGTGCGGGCGTCGCTGGTGCGCTGGTTATAGGCGAGGAAGTCGGCGCGGATGGCGTCGGCTTGGGGCTGCGTCAGGGGTTTGACCTTGAAGGTTGCGTCGTCGATGGGCGCGGCGGCGGTTGACATGCGGAAGTATTTGAAGGATGCCTGCGCGAGGTAGGCTTCGAGCACCTTCTGGAGTTGATTCAGATCGCCGAAGGATTTTTCGGCGGCGGCGACCGGGTCTTCGTGGTGGCGCATTCGCTCGACGTAGTCAACGAGACGGTGCATGTGATCCTGGTGGTCGGTGACTTCAAGAAAGTGCGTGAGCGCCCAGGATTCGGCGTAGAAGGCCGATCCTTTCTGCTCTTCGTGGTAGTACGGGGAATTGGCATCGACGCGGAACAAGACGGGGAGCGGCAGGATGCGGTTCTGGCGCAGGTAGAGGAGGTCGTCGAAGCTGGGTTCGCCGAGTTGCACATCCTTGTCATGGATGTCGGTGTTCTGGAAGAACTCGGCTAGGCCCTCGTTGAGCCAGAGAGGGAGCCAGTCGCTGGCCTCGTTCAGCTGCAGGTGCGTGTACTCGTGGTAGATGGTCGAGAACGGATGCTGCTCGCCCTCGGAGTCGAGCCGGAGGAGGATGTAGTTCTTGTCCTGCGTGTTGAGGAAGAGACCGGCGAGGCTTATCTGGCCTTTTGCGAGGTAGGCCTGCGGTTCGAGAGCTTCGAAGTCTCTTTTGTTTTTTGCGGCGATGACGATGATCGGGGCCGCGGGATCGACGTTGGTGCCGGGGAAGAGGGTTTGAAAGACCCAGCGCATGCGCTCGAACTGGTCGAGTACGTGGACGCCTTGTTTTTCGTTGGCGTCGGTGATGAGGGAGAAGTGCGGGCTCTGGATTTCTACCCAGGTTGGGGCGGAGGCGTGGGCATTCAGGGTGGCAAAGAAGATCAGTAGAGCAGTGATATGTCGTGACATGGGTGGCCCGGCGAATTCTATCAAGAACGTAGATTAGGTCGGATGGTTTTGTACAGGGTATTTGCTGGGTGGACTTGTGGTCTCCCACCCTTTGCTCCGCAAAGGATGGGGCCACCCGTTTTCTTGCTGCTGCCGGCGAAAAGCAGATCCTTCGACTGCGCGCTTTGCGCTCCGCTCAGGATGACAAATACGAGTAGGTCATTCGTAGCGGAGGGTGGTTTGCGGGTCGACTTTTGCGGCGCGGCGGGCTGGGATCCAGCAGGCGGCGAGGGCTACGGTGGCGAGGAAGATGGGGACGAGGGTGAAGGTGAGTACGTCGTGCGGACGGACTCCGTAGAGGAAGCTATTGAAGAGTTTCGCCACGGCCAACGCGGCGGGCAGGCCTACTGCGAGCGCGATGACGGTGAGGATCATTCCCTGGCGAAGGATGAGGCGCTGGATGGCTGCGAGTTGCGCGCCTAATGCGATGCGGATGCCGATTTCGCGCGTGCGGCGGCTGACTGCGTAGCTCATAACGCCGTAGAGGCCGATGGTAGCGAGGACGAGACCAATGAAGCCGAAGATACCGAAGAGGGTTCCGGCGAGGCGCGGCAGGAAGAGCGCGCTGCTGATGTGCTCTTCGATGGTCTCGGCGTTGTAGACGGCCATGGCCGGGTCAAGCGCGTGGATCTGCTGGCGAACTGCGGAGAGAAGGTTTGCCGTGTCGTCTTCAGAATGGACGATGAGGGTATAGCCGAGGAAAGAAGGATCGCTGCCAATGGTTTGCGTGAGCGAGCGGAAGAGAACGGGGCGGGTGTCTTCGCCGATGAAGCGTGACTTGATGTTTCCGACGACGCCGATGACTTCGTAGAGATTATCGCCATCGCGGACGTGCTGGCCGATGGGGTTCTCGCCAGGGAAGAGCTTTTCGGCGAGGACTTTGTTGATGACGGCGACTTTTGGTCCGGTAGGGGATTCGTTGGCGAAGTCGCGGCCGGCGATGCGGGGAATGCCGAGGGTCTCGAAGTATCCGGATGTGGCCATGTACATTTCAACGATGGGGGCCTGTTGCTTCGGATGGCCTTCAGCCGCCATGCCGTCGCTGCGGTTGCCGCCGGAGAGCGGCACGCTGTCAGTCGCGGCGGCGGAGATGACGCCGGGGATGGCGGCGAGGCGGTCGCGCGACTGGATGAGGAATTGCGCGGTGTGCTCGGGCGTGTAGCCGTGGACGCGCGGATCGACGGAGACCATGAGGACGTTGCGCGTGCGGAAGCCAGGGTCGATGGTGGAGGCGCGTTCGAGGCTGCGCAGGAAGAGTCCGGTGGCAGAGAGCAGGATGATGGACATGGCGACCTGGGCTACTACCAGAACATTGCGCAGGGTGATGCGGCGGCCCGGACGCGCGAGCGCGTCTTCACCTTTGAGGGCGCTCGTAAGGATAGGGCGCGAGGCGATCAAGGCTGGTATGAGGCCGAAGAGCAGGCCTGTGCCGACGCTGAGAATAAAGGTGTAGAGCAGGACGCGCCAATCGACGCTGAGGCTCGTGTCGATCGGGACAGGTGCGGGTATGCGGAATACGGAGAGGGCGGATGTGGCCCAGAGGGATAGCGCGACGCCGACGAGTCCGCCACCGAGGGCGAGGATGATGCTTTCGAGAAGCATTTGCCGGAGGAGGAGTTTGCGCGTAGCTCCGAGGGCGATGCGGACGGCCATTTCACGCTGGCGGGTTGCGGCGTTGGCGAGAAGCAGGTTTACGACGTTGGCGCAGGCGATGGCGAGGACGAGCAGAACGACGATGGAGAGCGCGGCGAGGAAGAGCAGGGTCATGGACTTTTCACGCGGAGGCAGGGAGCCGGCCCGGTCGGTGTAGAACCCGAGGTCTTTATCGGTTGCGGGGTATGCCTTGGCAAAGTTCTGTGCGAGTGTTTTGAGTTCGTTGGCTGCTTGCGTTTGCGTAGTGCCCGCATTGAGGCGGCCAATGACCGCGAGCCAGTGGTTCTGACGCCCTTGCCATACGGTCACGGTGTTGCCGGCAACGCTGGGGGCGAGAGTTTCGATGTTGCCCAGCGGAACCCAGTATTGCGGATCAAGAATGGAATCGAGGCCATGGAAGCCTGGGGGTGCTACGCCGACGACAGTGTAGGGATGTCCGGAGAGGTTGATGGCTTTGCCGATGATGGCAGGGTCGGAGGCGAAGCGGTGTTGCCAGACACGGTAGCCGATCACGATGACCTGCTGGCGCTCTTCGCGCGGGAGGAAGCCGCGGCCGAGGGCCATGCGAAGCTGGGCTACGTCGAAGTAGTTTGCTGTGGCGGCTTGTCCCCAAAGGCGCTCGGGTTCGCCATTGCCGCCGATGGAGGCGGGCAGGAGTTCGTCGTAGGCGGCGAGGCCGGAGAAGGATTTTGCCTGGTCGCGCAGGTCGGTGTAAACGGGCCATGGGAAGTTGCTGCAGCACTCGTTCTTGTCGGTGGTCTTAAGGGACAGCAGTGTGCCGGGGTCGCCTACTGGCGGCGGAGTAAGCACAAAGCGGCTGACCATGGAGAAGATGGTCGAGTTGGCGGCGATGCCGAGTCCGATGGAAAAGACGACGGCGACGACGAGACCGGGAGTTTTGGAAAGACGCCGGAAGGTGTAAGAGAGGTCCTGCCGCAGTTGTGCCATGTGTCCCTCTGTTTGGGGTTACGCGAGGGATAGGGCGTTGGTTCCGTTGATTTTTCTGCGGGTGTGCGAGGGCTGAAGCCCTCGCCACTTAATGCTTTGCGATTTTGAAGCTGGCGTGGAGTGGGGCTTCCGACGAGTCACCGACGTTCACTCGATAGCTGCCGGGTTCGATCGCCCACTGCCGTTTGATGTTCCACACGGCCAATTCGCTTTGCTTGAGGTGGAAGGTTACGGTCTGGTGTTCGCCGGGGTTGAGGTGCAGGCGCTCGAAGCCCTTCAGGGCTTTGTCAGGAACTTCGACGCTGCTGGTGTCGTGATGGAGATAGAGTTGTGCCACCTCATCTCCTGGCTTGTCTCCGGTATTTGTGACATTAACAGTTACGATTACATCGTCGTTGCTTCCGGGCGCGGGCGAGGTTGCCGTGAGGTTGTCAAAGGCAAAGGTTGTGTAGCTGAGGCCGAAGCCAAAAGGAAAGAGCGGCTTGCTGCTCCCGTCGACATATTTGCTGGTTTTGGATGGGTCTGAATTGTAGAAGACAGGGATCTGTCCGATGGTGTGCGGGAAGGTGATGGTCAGCTTGCCGCCGGGGTTGTTGTCGCCGAAGAGCGTTTCTGCAATGGCCTGGCCGCCGAATTCGCCGGGATACCAGGCATCGAGAATTGCGGGAACTTGTTCTGCTGCCCACGAGATGGTAAGGGGGCGACCGTTTTGGAGTACGAGAACAACGGGCTTGCCTGTTGCCGCGACGGCTTCGAGGAGTGCTTCCTGATTGCCGGGAAGATCGAGGGTCTGGCGGTCGAAGCCTTCTCCCGAGATGCCCTGGCACTCGCCTAACGCGAGGATGGCGACATCGGCGTTGCGGGCTTTTGCTACCGCTGCGGGAATATCGGCGCCTTCGTCGAAGTCGATGGTTGCGTTGGGCAGGAGGGTGCGCAGGCCGTCGAGGATGCTGATGTGCTGGCCGTTCTTTTCGTCTTCGTAGTCGCCGTAGCGGGCGATGTTGCCGTTGGGGCCGATGAGGGCGATTCGCTTGAGTGTTTTGGGCAGCGGCAGAGTGTGGTTGTCGTTCTTGAGCAGCGTCATGGATTGGCGCGCAGATGTGAGCGAGGTGGCAAGATGTTCGGGGCTGCGCTTGACTCGGGCGCTGAGTGATGGGTCAGTGAACGGATGATCGAAGAGTCCCAGCCTGAACTTAACTCGCAGGACGGAACTGACGGCGTTGTCCAGATCATTCGGCGCGAGGGTGCCGTCTTTATAGCCGGCGATGATGGCATTCTGGAAGGTGGCGTGGTCGAAGTCGTAGAACTGCATGTCTACGCCTGCGGTGATCGCGTCGGTAATGGCCTGCTGCGGAGTGGCGGCTGTGTGGTGGTCCTCTAATAGTCGGCGGATGGCGCCGAGATCGGAGAGGACGAAGCCGCGAAAGCCCCATTCTCCGCGGAGGATTCCTTCAAAGAGCGCTTCATCGGACGCGACGGGCACGCCGTCGATCTCGTGGTATGCAGCCATGACGCTCCCAGCGTGGCCTTCGCGAAACGCGGGCTCGAAGGACTTGAGCATGATGGTGCGAAGTTCTCGTTCGCCGATGTGGACCGGGGATGTGTTCAAACCGCTCTCGGGCGAGCCGTGGCCGACGAAGTGTTTGGGTTCGGCGACGACGGTGTGATCGGTGGCGAGCGATTCGCCCTGCGCGCCCTGCACGTAGGCGAGGCCGAGCTGCCCGGTGAGGTACGGGTCTTCGCCAAAGTCTTCTTCAACGCGGCCCCAGCGGGGTTCACGGGCGAGATCGAGAACCGGCCCGAGGATCATGTCAACGCCTGCCGACCGCGCTTCGGCTGCAATGGCGCCACCGGTGCGGCGGGCCAGATCGGGGTTCCAGGTGGCGGCGAGATTGATGGGCGCGGGGAAGACAGTCCCATCGCTGTAGCCGTGCAGGCCTTCTTCGATGAAGAGCGCGGGGATGCCGAGACGCGAATGCTGGATGACCCATTGCTGGATGGCGTTTGCGAGTTGAGGGCTTGGGTACAGGTCGTGGATGCTGCCTGCTCCCAGGTTGCCGAGGAGTTTCTCGGCTTCGGCCGGCTGAAAGGTTGCGTCCGGGGCTGCGTGGGTCTTGTCGGTCGCTTTGTCGACGAAGCTGGGTATGCCCGCGTACATATCGAGCTGGCGGGCTTTTTCTTCCAGCGTCATGCGGCTGACGAGGTCTTGCACACGGTCTTCGATAGGCAGGTTGGATTGCTTATACCGCGGCTGATTGTCCTTGGAATCAGCCATTTGTGCCGGCAGGAGGGGGGCCGCCAAAAATAAAACAAAGAAAATACCTGTCAAGCGCATGGGACTGATTTTCAACGAGATGCGGCGAAAGTGCAAAGAATCGGCCGGATGGGTCAAAGGAGAATGCGCAGGGGAGAGGCTATGCCTTAGCAGCTTAAGAGCATTGATTTTGCTGCATTTTTTGCAAGTGGTGGGGCTATTTCACCTGATTTTCGGGCGCGAAATGTACTTCTGCGGGGCAGCGGAGCGACTCTTGCGCGATTCCCGGTATCATAGAAATGATGGATGTTCTTGCTCCAGAAAGAGAACGCGTTGTCACGCGACGTCAGTTCCTTGGACTGTCCGGACTTTCGGTGCTCGGCCTGGCATTCTATGCAGGCGAGATTGCGCGGCATGAACTTGACATCGTACAGCGCACGATTGTGATACCGGGGCTGCCTGATAGCTTCAAGGGTTTCCGCATCGTCCAGATATCGGACATTCATTTTAAGGAATTTACCGAAGCCTTCTTCGTCAAGCTGGTGGTGCACGAGGTAAATGGGCTTAAGCCTGATCTGGTTGCACTGACGGGCGATTTTGTAAGCTATGGACCCATTGACAAGCGCCGATCAGTCCCTTGGTTTCAGGAGTGTGCCCAGCTGCTGACGCGGATCCAGTGCCCGCAACGCTATGCGGTGCTTGGGAATCACGATTGCATCGTGAATGAAGCAGCGGCTAAGGATGCTCTCATTGGTCATGGGATTCCGGTGCTGAACAATCGGGCGATTCCGCTGGAACGCGACGGGAAACGCATCTGGCTTGCGGGAATTGCGGATGCCATCAGTGGTAAGCCGGGTCCGGATTTTGACAAAGCGATTCCGAAGACGGCGCGCCTGGATGATGAGCGCGTGATTCTGATGGCTCATGAGCCGGATCTGCTGCCCAGGGTGGCGAAGTACGATGTTGATCTGATGCTGTCCGGGCATACGCATGGCGGACAGGTGCGGATTCCGTTTTTGCCTCCGATACATCTGCCGCCTCTTGGGAGGAAATACATTGAAGGGCATTTTCAGCTGGGCCGCACTCAACTCTATGTGAACCGGGGAATCGGTACAGTCGATATGCCTTTCCGGTTCAATTGTCCGCCTGAGATTACGGTGCTTACGCTGGCGTAGTTTTCGTTCAAAGAAGCGACGCGACAAAGTAAGGGGTTTCAGGTGATAGCCACACATTATCGCCCTTACACCATAATTTGTTGCATCAGCGAATGAGGCTGGTCATCGACTGGGCAATGACCCGTTGCGGCTAAATTGAGCGTTGGATTGGCTGAAAGATAGCCTTTGTGGAATTCTTCACCGCAGTTATCCTACAGCTCCCCCTAGCCAAGTATTAGACGGGGGAACCACAGTTTGACACTACCACCGGCCCTTGAAAATCATTCAGATAGCAATGTTCGATCTGAAATTACGACTCAATTCAAACAGGTCGCACTCGAACACGGCATACACTTGGCGCCACTCACAGATGATCTGGCGCTGCTGGATTCGGGGCTAGATTCCCTTTGCTTTGCTACCGTATTGGCTCGGCTTGAGGCGGAACTTGGAGTCGATCCAGTCAGTGCTTTCGAAGACGCTGTCTTTCCAATGAGCTTTGGCGAGTTTGTCCGATGCTACGAAAATGCCGCAAGTAATCTGCTGTCGTGATCCGCTCTCTCACGGCTCCAGTGGGAATGCATTTATAATGAGATAGCTTCCTGATACAGCCAGGATCAGCCGTTTTCCGCGTGGCGGAGACGTCTCTAAAAGCGCAAGATCGAGAAGGTCATTACCCATACATGATTCGTTTTCTTCAGAAAGACAGCCGCACGGTGAAGGCGATCTTCATCGTGATTATTTCCGTTGCCTGCATCACCATGGTCATTACGCTCGTTCCGGGCATCTTCAGCGACCAGGCTTCCGGTTCCGATACATACGCGACAATTCGCGCGGGCGGCTTCTTCGGCCGCATTTTTGGCGGCGGTGATGAGGTTTCCACGCAGGAAGTGCAGCAGCTTGCCCAGCGCATGCTGCAGCGCCAGCAACTGCCTGACTTTGTGCTGCCGTTCATGATGCAGCGCGTTGGACAGGGACTGATCCAGCAGCACGTTGAGTTGCAGGAGGCGAGCCGCCTCGGAGTGAATGTGACGGATAACGACCTGCGGGCGTTTCTGCATACAGGCACGTGGGGGCAGGTGCTCTTTCCGAATGGAAAGTACATCGGCGATGAGCAGTACGCAAGCCTCGTGTCGCAGAACTTTGGCATTTCGCGCGAGACCTTTGAGAAGGAACTGAAGAAAGAGCTGCAGGAGAACCGGCTGCGGTCATTTGTAACTGCCGGCGTTACGGTTTCCGATCAGCAGGTGCGAGACTCGTACCGGCAGCAGGCGACGAAGATCAAGTTTGACTACGCGGTGGTGAGCGCGGACGACCTGCGGAAAACGATTAATCCGACAGACGTCGAGTTGCAGGCCTTCTTCAAGCAGAATGCGCCGAAGTATGCGAAGGCTGTTCCCGAAGCGCGGAAGATTCAGTACATTGCGTTCACGACGGCGAATCTGCCCGGCGGCGCTCCGCAGGTGACGGATGCCGAGGTGCAGCAGTACTACAATCAGCACCAGAGCGACTACAAAGTCGACGACCAGGTGAAAGTGCGGCACATCCTGATCAAGGTTGATCCGAATGCCGATGCGAAGACAGATGCGGCGGCGAAGCAGAGGGCGGAAGACATCCTGAAGCAGCTTCGTGCCGGCGGTAACTTTGCCGAGCTGGCGAAGAAGAACTCCGACGATCCGGGCAGCAAGGATCAGGGCGGCGAGCTTGGCTTTATCAAGCACGGCGTGACGGTGCCGGAGTTCGACAAGGCTGCGTTCTCACTGCAGCCGGGCCAGATTTCTGATCTGGTAAAGACGAAGTTCGGCTATCACATCATTCAGACAGAAGAGAAGCAGACGGCGCACACGCGGTTGCTGGACGAGGTGAAGCCGACGATTGTGGCTGTGCTGACTCGCCAGAAGGAAGCGCAGGCGCAGCAGGCTTTTGCTCAGCAACTGGCCAGCGAAGCGCAGAAGAACGGCTTTGCGCAGACGGCTGCCGCGCATCATTTACAGGTTGTAACGACTGACTATCTCGCGCAGAATGCGATTATTCCCACGCTTGCGGATGGATCGCAGATGCTGACGAGCGCCTTCTCGGCTAAGCCGGGAGCGGCTCCACAGGTTGCGTCTACAGGCGATGGTTATGCGGTGTTTCAAGTCGAGGACGTGCATGCGGCGCATGCTCCGTCATTTGATGAGTACAAGTCGCATATTCTTGATGACTTCCGCGATGAGCAGTTGCCCTCGTTGCTGACGCGCAAGACGGCTGAGCTTGCGGACAAGGCGAAGGCAGAAAACGATCTCGCGAAGGCCGCGAAAGAAGTGGGCGCTACGATGAAGAGCAGCGATCTGGTTGGGCGCGACGCTCAGGTTCCGGATGTGGGCCAGTTGGCGCAGACAGCTCCTGCGCTGTTTGATCTGAATGTTGGGCAGATCAGCCAGCCGATCAACAGCCAGCGCACGGGAGTTGTGGCGAAACTGACGGACAAGCAGCAGCCGACACCGGACGAAATTCAGAAGAATTTCGAGCAGACGCGCGATGCACTTCTGAACCAGAAGCGCGAAGATATGTTTGCTGTCTTTGTGACGAACCTGGTGGATCAATATCAGAAGCAGGGTCGCATCCGCATCAACAAGCGGATGCAACAGCAGCCGGGATTGCCGGGGCAGCCGCAATCGTAACCTTGTAAGGATAAGCAAAGAGCATCCGAAGGCCCGTGGTTTGGAATCAGTCGAATCGCGGGCCTTTTTGTCAGGTGCTGCGCGGGAACTACTATGTCATTCGAACGTTCGTCGGGATTGCTGCTGCACATTACTTCGCTGCCTTCTTATGGCGGCATTGGGGACCTTGGTCCCGCCGCATATGAATTTGCCGACTTTCTGGCCGCGGCGAAGCAGCGGTGGTGGCAGGTGCTTCCACTGAGTCCGACTGGATATGGCAATTCGCCCTATGCAGCGCTTTCTGCGTTTGCCGGCAATCCTTTATTGGTGAGCCTGGAGAAACTTGCCCAGTGGGGCTGGATCGATGTGAAGCGCATTGCGGGGTTGCCGGGGCGCTCGGGCAATATTCATTTTGACGAAGTCGAGAAAGCAAAAATGCCGTTGCTGGTGGAGGCTGCGCGCAATTTTCTGCATCGACATGATGGATCGAAGCTGACGGCGCAGTGGGCGCGCTTTGATGACTACTGCAAGATAAATGCCACCTGGCTGAATGACTACGCGCGCTACAAAGTGTTGCGGAGGGAATTCAATCTTGCCTGCTTGGAATGAGTGGCCGAAGGAATATGCGTACCGCGACGCGGAGGCTTTTTCGCGCCTGGAAAAAGAGCATGGGGAAGAACTGGCGATTGAGCAGGTGATCCAGTTTGCTTTTGATGAGCAGTGGACGGCGCTGCGCGAATACTGTGCGGAACGCGATATTCGTTTTATTGGCGATGTTGCGATCTTCGTGAATTACGACAGCGCTGACGTGTGGACACACCGCGATATTTTTGATCTCAACGAAGACCTTTCGCCGGTTCGCGTCTCGGGTGTGCCGCCGGATTACTTCAGCGCAACGGGACAACGGTGGGGCAATCCACTGTACAAATGGGAGCTGCTTGAGGAGAGCGGTTTTGCACTGGTGGGTGGACCGCATTCGTCGCGCGCATTCGCTCTATGACGCGATTCGCCTCGATCACTTTCGCGGGTTTGAGGCTTACTGGTCGATTCCTGCAGAGGACGATACGGCAGTAAATGGCGAGTGGGTGAAGGCTCCCGGAGCTGAGCTCTTTTCGAAGCTGCACGAGGCGTTGGGCGAGCTTCCTTTTATCGCAGAGGATCTTGGGTTAATTACCCCTGAAGTAGACGAGTTGCGCGAACAGTTCGATCTGCCTGGGATGCGGATTCTTCAGTTTGGGTTCTCGAACCGCGGAGCGCACAATTATCTGCCGCATCGCTATGAGAAGAACACCGTGGTCTACACCGGGACGCACGATAACGACACGACGCGCGGCTGGTGGGAGCATGGCGCGACCGCAGTTGAAAGGGCGGCGGTGAAAGCGTACGTCGACCCGGGTGCTGACGGCGTGGTGTGGCCGCTGATTCGAGCTGCTGCTACTTCGGTGGCAGATATCTGCCTGTTTCCCGTCCAGGACATTCTGGAGCTCGGCTCGGAGGCTCGCATGAATGTGCCCTCGCGGTCGGGTGACAACTGGGGATGGAGATGTCCGGAGGGCGCGCTGGTGCCGAAACTTGCGGAGAGGCTTGAGGCGCTTACGGTGGTGACGGATCGGGATGGTGTGGTGGAGGTTAAGGAGACTGCGGAAGTCGCTGGTTGAGTGTTGTAGGTTCCCACCCCTTTGCTACGCAAAGGATGGGGCACGGCCATTTTCCGTGCTCTGCCGTAGAAAGCAGATCCTTCCCGCTTCACTGAATTCAGGGTCAGGATGACAGCCTAGTTTTATGGATTGCTTGTCAACATGGCCACTGGGAAGTCGGCAAAGATGTCGCCTAGCTTGATGCGGCCTGCTTCATCTGCCCTTATTTCTTTTCCGGTAAATATGTTCACGAATTTCTTCGGCGTTTGATTCGGCAATGAGAGCGCCGCCTTGCCCCATGCTTCAGCCAGTGGCAGGTGAACTTTTGCGTGGGCCAGAGAGCAGGCGAAGCGAGGGACGACGACCAGCACGGATTGTTTTGTGCCCGGGTCCTGGCGGAGAAAGGCGATTGCGTTCTGCTGCTTTTCAAGTTCGATATTGAGCGGAAGGTATTCACCGTGACGGAAGATTGGGTGCAGGTCGCGGCGCGTGATGAGGGCGCGATGCATCGTCCAGAGTTTGATGCGTCCGTCGGGGAGGGTGCGAAGAACTTCGGTGCAGACCGCAGCGGCTCCTTCACGTTGATGCATGTCCTGCAGTTCATGCAATAGCTGGGCGCGCTGCGCGTAATCGACTGGGCGGCGGTTATCGGGATCAACCAGGCTCAGGTCCCACAGATCGGTGCCTTGATAAAAATCAGGCACGCCGGGAGATGCGATTTTCAGGACGAGCTGCGAGAGCGAGTTGACGGCTCCGAAGAGTTGTACTGGAGGCAGGAATGCTTTCAGCGTTTCGACGAAGCGCGTTTCTTTCTCGCGTCCCAGCCGTAGGAGGATTGCTTCCAGAAACGAGTTCACGGCTTCCAGATAGGCGGGGTTGGGGTTGGTCCAGCTTAAGTTGACTTTGGCTTCACTCAGAGCCTTGGTGCAGTACTGTTTGATCCGCTCGAGGAATTCTTTGCGATCATCGAGAGTCGCCATCTGCCAGGGCCACGCGCCGACGATAGTCTGGTAGATCAGATACTCCTCGTTTGAATCGGGGGCCATGCGGCCGTCGGACAGTTTTTGTTTGTGGCGCGCGTTGAGGCGAATCCAGCGGCGGACAATCGATGCCCACTGCGTCGGCATTTCTGAAAGCACGTTCAGGCGGTTGCGCATGTCTTCGCTGCGCTTGGTGTCGTGCGTCGAGGTTGCCAACATGGAATCGGGTGAGTTCTGGAGGCGGTCCTGATTGGTGGCGTGGAAGAGGTCGGTGGAAATGCCGAAGGATTTTATGGAGCTGCCGACTTCATTCGACGATAAGAAACGAGTGTACACATAGAAGGCGGTGTCTTCGACACCCTTTGCCATCACCGGGCCGGTGAGTTGCTGAAACTTCAGCGCGAAGTAGAGACGCGCCGGGTATTTTTCATCACGCTTGTCTCCGAGCAGAAGGGTGTTCTGCAGGAAGTCAAAAGCCGAGCCGTCAATTTCCGGATTGCGATACTTTGCGCGCCAGATTGCTTGCGCAATGAAGGCAATATCTCGTTCAGTGTATTGGCCGCGGTCGTCGAAATAGGTTCGATAGACGGCGAAGCATGCGATGGTTTCGCGGATGACGGCTTCGAGGATGCTTTCTGTGAAGTCACGTGCTCTGCGGTCGTTGGACGCGAGGTGATTCAGCAGATTTGTCAGCACGTAGACTTCGCTCGAAAGGGATGTCTGCATGACCTGCAGCTTGCAGCGATAGATGAGCTCGCTGGGGTCGACTTCGCGTCCGAGAACTTTGGTGTAGAGCGCGGTGAATTTGGCTTCGTTCTGCGGCTGGATGAAGACGTGGTTTGCTAGATGAAGAAAATCGTATCCTGATGTTCCGCGCACTGGCCACTCGCGAGGAAGGGCTTCGCGCGGCTCCAGAATTTTTTCGACGACTGTGTAAAGCGGTCCCTGGCTCTGCGTCCAATCGTAGCTGCGCAGAGAGTCGAGGATTTCAAGCTCGATGCCGTTTGCCGCGTGAGGTTCTTTTGCCGTTGCTCCGCAACATTGGCTGGCGACATAGAGCAATTGCAGGCGAATCAGATACTGGCGCGGATTGAACATGCCGTCGCAATGATCGATGCGCAGCCCGGTGACCTGCTCCTCCGCAAGCATTTTGCGAACGAGGGAGTGAGTCTGGGCAAAGGCGGAGGGGTCTTCCATGCGCAGACCGACCAGATCGTTGATGTCGAAAAAACGACGATAGTTGATTTCTTCCGAAGAGACGCGCCAATATGCGAGCCGGTAGGGCTGGGCTTCGAGCAGTGAGTGGAGCGAGATCAAAGCTTTCGGGCTTCTTCTCTATTCCGTTCACGCGTTCGGCTACGCGCCGCAAGATGGGCTGAAGCTCGGAAGACAGCAGAGCATTGCGCAGACGCGGCCGCAGTTCCTTTAGCTGTGCTCGACGCTGCGCGGCGAGGTGCGGGTCTGCGGTGTCATGCGGTGGAATGTGTGCCAGCTCTCTCAGCAAATCGCCGAACGACTGCGGCACGCCGTCTTTCTGCGTCTTCCCGCTTCGGAAAAAGCAGAGGGAGCGTGCGCGGAGCGATCGGGAGCGAATGGTCGTAGTAGCGAATGCGCGCGTAGCCATCTTCAAATGCAACCTGAATCTTCCTGCTTTCCAGCTCTTCGCCATATTGCTTGCCAAGTATGGGAAGAAGGAGCTTGCCCCGCATGATCGGGCTTGAGCGGCTCCCACTCGATATCAAAGAAGGTGGCGTATTCCGAAGCGCGCCCGTTCTCGAGCACGTCCTGCCACCACAGGGAGTTATTGCCAATGCCCATGTGGTTGGGCACGATATCGAGGAGCAGGCCCATCTTTGCTTCGCGGAGCGCTGTGGAAAGCTGATGGAAGCCAGCTTCGCCGCCGAGTTCCGGATTCAAGCGGTCGTGGCGGATGATGTCGTAACCGTGCTGGCTTCCAGCGCGAGCCTCAAAAATGGGAGAGCTGTAAAGGTCGCCGATCCCCAGTTCTTTGAGATACGGGAGAATCTTCTGTGCGTCGGCGAATGTGAATTGGGCGTGCATCTGCACGCGATAAGTCGATATTGGGGCGCGCGCGTTGCTGTGCACCACACGATCAATGCATTCTTTTAATTCCATGGGAGATTGCGTTGCGATACCTGCCTTTAGATGCAGGAATGAACGCACCAGTTTTCAGGTGGCCGACTTTACGAAAGCTGTGTGTCGCGCAGACAATAGGAACAGAAACTCTGAACGACGAGGAACCGATGCCCCTTTCCGGCGAAGCCATTCGATTGATGAACTATGTTGACGACGTTACCGTTACGCTGCGCCGCGTGCTGGCACTGGCGCAGACCCTGACACCGGAAGAGCGCAAGCGCGTGAGCGAGTATTTGAGGAACGCGCAGCCGAGCGTGGAGACAGTCGTTTCGTCTTTGCAAGGCAAGTAATAAGCTCTGCCGGAGCGCCATTGCGGGCTTTGGTCCATTGGACACCTTTTCTCTGATGGGCGATAGTATCCGGATTTCCTGCCCGGTTTGTGACGAGTGGCATCCGAATTTCGAGCTTATTTTCTTTCCAACTCGTCTAAATGCCGGGGAACCGTCGGGCGGGCGAATGCGTATTCCCTGATACAGCATGCAGAATGTCGAGGATATCTTCGGGCAGGTTTTTCGCGCCATCTGGTCGAACAAGCTGCGCTCGTTCCTGACCATGTTTGGCATTGCCTGGGGCGTGGGCTCGATGCTGCTGCTCATCAGCGTAGGCGAGGGATTTCGCTCCGGCCAGAGGCGGCAACTTGCGACGCTGGGCAACGACCTCATCATGATGTGGGGCGGGACGATTCCGGCAGTCGCAAACCAGCATACCGGGATGCGTCCTTATAACCTGACGCTTTCCGATGCAGATGCGATTCGCACAGAGGCGTCTGAAGTGCGCAATGCAACGGCGTTCATCAACCGCAACGATATCAAGCAGCAGAGCGCGTATGAGAGCGCTGGCGGACAGGCGATTGGCTGCGAGCCGAACTACAGCGGCATCCGTTTCCTGCCAATCAAGGAAGGGCGATTTCTGGACGATGCCGACATGCGCGATCGACGGCGCGTGATTGTGCTGGGTGAGAAGAGCGCGAGGCTGTTGTTTCCGGGGCGTCCGGCGATGGGCGAGACAGTGCTGCTGAATGGCTCGCGATTCCAGGTTGATGGGCATTGCGGACAAGACCGGGCGAGGCAACAACGATAACGAAAACCAGAAAATTTATATTCCGCTTTCCACCATGCTGGAGATGTTTCCGCTGAAGGGCGAAAACATTCCCGCCGATTCGGTGACTTCGATTCAGTATCAGCCGCGGATTCGCGGCGACAATGCCGCAGCGACACGGCAGGTGCATGAAATCGTCGCGCGGCGTCATGGTTTCGATCCCAATTCGAAAGACGCGTTCAACGAATGGGACACCATCAAGGAAGAGCAGATGGTGGGGAAGATCTGGACGGCGATGGATGTCTTCCTGGGCGGCGTGGGGATTGTGACGCTCGCGCTGGGCGCCGTAGGCATTGTCAACATCATGCTGGTGTCGGTGAGCGAGCGCACGCGCGAAATTGGACTGCGCAAGGCGCTGGGCGCGACTTCGCGGAGCATTCTGACGCAGTTTTTTCTTGAAGGTCTGCTGCTTACCGGGGTCAGCGGGCTCATCGGGATTGGCGGGGCAGCTCTCTTGATGTTTGTGCTCCAGAGCACTTTGGGAAACAGCATGCCGGGCTTCGATCCTCCCAGGCTGGTGCCGT
The DNA here is from genome assembly GCA_963833015.1 of uncultured Acidobacteriaceae bacterium. Lineage (GTDB taxonomy): Bacteria > Acidobacteriota > Terriglobia > Terriglobales > Acidobacteriaceae > Alloacidobacterium. Next base: position 163,853 of record CAWHWJ010000014.1, read on the forward strand.
GGTCGGCGGCGCTCGCTCTTATTTCGCTCAGCGTGAGCGGAATCATTGCGGGCTTGTATCCGGCGGGCAAGGCTGCCGCGCTCGAACCGGTAGAAGCGCTGCGGCGCGAATAGGCAAGGAGTCAACATGCTGCGCGATCTGTGGGGACAGGCTTATGGGGCGATGGTCTACAACCGTCGCCGCACGACGATCACGATTGTCGGCATGGCCTGGGGCATTGCCACTGTGGTCTTGCTGCTGGCGTATGGAGCAGGATTCGGGCAGGCGATTGAAGCCATCTTTGCGCAGTGGGGCACGCAGATGATTGGTGTGTTTCCCGGACGCACGAGCGAACAGGCAGGTGGCACGAAGGCGGGAGTGCAGGTGCGCTTTACGCAGGAAGATATTGATCGCCTGTGGACAATGGTGCCGAATATACAGCATATTTCACCGATGATCTCAAAAGATGTCCCGGTTGCCAATGATCTTCACACCTATACTTGGTCGGTGATCGGCTACCGGCCGGAGATCCAGGACATTCTCAAGTTCGATGTTGATTCGGGTAGATTCTTCACGGATCTGGACGATCAGCAGCGAAGCCATGTCGCTGTGATCGGCTCGGAGGCGAAGACCAAGCTCTTTTCCGGTGAATACGCGGTTGGGCAGCGCATCCGGTTGAATGGCATCGGCTTTACGATCATCGGCGTTCTTAAGCCCAAGATGCAGGAGGGTGACGATGACATCAATCGGCAGATTTATGTGCCTATCAAGACCATGGGCGACATCAAGGATCTGAAATATCTGGACGGCATCTGGCTGAATTACAGCGGTAACCACATGGTCGTGGAGCAGGCGATTCGCAACACGCTGGCTGCGGCGCATAACTTTCGGCCGTCGGACCATAATGCCATCTATGTTGCAAACCTGATGGAGCAGTTGAAGCAGTTCCGAATGTTGACGCTTGCGCTGCAGGTCCTGCTGCTTTTTATTGGCGGGCTGACACTGGGAATTGCGGGCATTGGGCTGATGAACATCATGCTGGTGGCGGTGCAGCAGCGCACGCGCGAGATCGGCATTGAGAAGGCGCTGGGCGCGCGTAAGCGGCATATTTTGATTCAGTTTCTTGCCGAGGCTCTGGTAATTACCGGCGTTGGCGGTGCGATTGGTATTGTACTGGCCTATGCGGTGTCGATTGGCGTGGGGCGCATTACGTTTTACAGCGCGCTGGCAAGCAATGCCGAGGCGGCGGATATCCGGCTGCTGATTTCGCCGATGATTGTGATTGTCGCCACGGGGATTCTGATTGTCGTTGGGATGGTGAGCGGTATGATTCCGGCGATCAAGGCGGCGAATTTGAATCCGATTGAAGCGCTGCGCTACGAGTAAGGTTTTCCCGTAACAATCCATTTCTCAAACTTTTGGTGGATGCTTTCGTCGTGTCTTTCCACGTAGGATGGCATGCGAATGGAGCAACGCAGACAGATGGGGTTGGCTTCCGCCGTTGCCGTGGTGACGGGGGAATCGATTGCACTGGGCATCTTCCTGACGCCGGCGGCGATGGCGAAGGCGCTGGGTTCGCCGCTGCTGCTGGCGGCGGTCTGGTGCGGCATGGCACTGGTCGCGGTCTGCGGCGCTCTTTGCTATTCGGAGCTGGCGGTGCGGTTTCCTCACGCTGGCGGCGAATATGTGTATCTGCGCGAGGGATACGGCGGGCGGGTCGCGTTTCTTTATGGCTGGATGTCGGCAGCGGTGATCGATCCCGGGCTGGCCGCCGCGCTGTCAGTGGGCGCTGTGCCTTATGTGCAGTCGATTGTCTCGATTTCGCCGCGGCTTGTGACATTTCTGCCTGCGGTGATTCTGGTGTGCCTCGGGGTCATCAACTATGCCGGAACGCGCCTGAGCAGCCGCGTGATGGCTACTGCGAATCTTCTGAAAATTGCCGTGTTGTTTGCGCTGGTGGCATGGGCGTTTGTGTCGGGCCATGCATCGACGACGAATCTGCTGCCACTGGCCTCGCGGCGGCCCGGCTCTGAGGCGCTGTTTGGTGCGATTGCCGGAGCCACGGTGAATGCCTTCTTCAGCTTTGGCGGATGGTGGGAGGCGGGAAAGCTGGCGGGTGAAGTTCGCGAGCCGAAGCGTACGCTGCCGCTGGCATTTACAGTTGGCGTGCTGCTGGTGACGGCGGTCTACCTGCTGGTGAGTTTCGCGTTTCTGTCGGTTGTGCCGCTGGAGCATATCGTTTCGAACACGGCGTTTGTAGCGCAGTTTGGGCAGGCGCTCTTTGGCTCCGCAGGCGGAAAGATTCTATCGGCTTGTGTGCTGCTTTCCGTCGCGGGCGGCCTGATGGCTCTGACGATGGCTGCCCCTCGCGTGTACTACGCGATGGCGAAGGATGGCGCGTTCTTTTCCGTTTTTGGGCGGTTGCATCCGCGATTTGGCACGCCCGCGAATGCAGTTTTGCTGCAGATGTGTGGCGCGCTACTTGTGCTTTGCTTTGGTGCGTTCGATCGGATTCTGGCTTACATCATTTTTTCGGCGATTTGTTTTCTCTCGTTGTCGGCCGCATCACTGTTCCGGTTGGAAGAACCGGTGCGCCGGTGGTGGTATCCGGTGGCTCCGATTTTGTTTCTTGTCGGCAGCGGCGTGATTGCGCTGCTGATTCTTATGCATGATCCACTGCCTGCGCTGATTGGTGTCGCCGTTGTTCTTTGCGGCGATTTGTTGCGGCGCTGGTTTGTGTCCGCCAAGCCTGTGGCGTCTGCTGAAGCCGCGGAAACGATTCTCCCCTGAAAGGAACGATGAAGATGCCTCATATTGATTTGCCGGAGGGTTTACCGGGTATCACCGGTGGTTTTGCGTTTCGTCCGGAGACGGCTAAACCGATGCGCGAACTGGCGCATATTCTTTTGCACGAACCGGGCAGCCTAGCGCCGGGTGAACGCGAGTTGATTGCGACTTATGTGTCATCGCAGAACGATTGCTATTTTTGCCAGACGAGTCATGGCGCGGCGGCCGCTGCGCATCTCGGTGACGATGAAATTGTGAAGCGCGTGAAGGCTGATTTTCAGCATGCGGATATTTCCAACAAATTGAAGGCGCTGCTGGTGATTGCAGGGAAAGTGCAGAAGGGCGGTAAGCACGTCACTGCTGAGGATGTGCAGAACGCGCGCGATCTCGGAGCAACGGACCTTGAGATTCACGATACAGTGCTGATTGCGGCGGCGTTCTGCATGTACAACCGCTACGTGGATGGGCTGGGAACGTGGCAGCCGCGGGATGAATCGATGTACGCGGCGATGGGGAAGCACTTGGCAACAGAAGGCTATCGCAAGCCGTCGATGGATGCCGCAGAAGTGGCTTGAGATCGAACAAAAAGGCGCCTAGGCCGCCCTTTTGGGTACGGCCAGATATGCGGAGATAAGCAGCGCGACGCCGATCAGGAACGGGATGAGTCCCACCAAGCCGACAGCTCTATCGTGCGAGATTTCTGCAAGAAAAGCCATGAGCCCAATACCGATGCCCATGTTGACGAGGCCCCCGACCAGATAGCCTTCACGCTTCTTCGCTTCGCTCTTTGCTTCAGCTGCGCGTTCCTTTTCTCGAAGATAAGCAAGCGTGGCAACGGCGCTGTCTGAGTTAGATTCGGCGATCTTCTTCAGCATGTCATTCCTGTAGTAGCTTTCTCGCTCCTGTGCGCGCGTACCCGACCAGGCGGCCACCGCGAGAAAACCGAAAAGGGCAACTGCGCCAACACTGAGAAAGAGAAATATAAAACCCGGACCTTGAAAGAGCATGACAACCTCCTTGATGCCGAGTAAGACCTGACCTCCGATGAAGCGGTTGCATTTTTATTTCTGAAATAAAAATGCAACCATCGTGCTTGCGGGTTGGTCGTACATTGCGAGGAAACAGCAAAGCGTGAGCGCGACTGAAGATCAGGCCGATGTGGAGCGGGTGCTCTCGGGAGATGTCGCATCTTTCGAGGGCATTGTGCGCCGCTGGCAGGGGCCGCTGGTGAATATGGCATATCGCTTCTGTAACGACCGCGGGCGCGCAGAGGAGATGGCGCAGGAGGCTTTCCTGCGCGTCTATCGCTCGCTGGCAAGTTGGCGGCGGGATGCTGCGTTTTCAACCTGGCTTTTTGCAATTGCGGCCAATCTTTACCGGTCGGAGCTGAAGCGGATTCCGGCAGGGAACGTTGCACTGGACGAGGTTGCTGAACTGATGGATAAGCATTCGCACGCTCATGATTTCGAAGAGCATCAACGCGACCGGCTGGTTCGAAAAGCCGTGATGGCGCTTCCGGCGAAGTATCGCGATGCCATGATTTTGTACTATTTTCATGAGATGGATGTGCCTGCCGCATCGAAGAGCCTGGGAGTGCCGGAAGGCACCGTGAAGGCGAGACTCTTTCGTGGACGCGAGATTCTGCGCAGCAAGCTGCCGCAACTGCTGGAAGTGTCGAGGCTGAAGGAGGCATGATGCCCGAAGGAGACGGAATGAAAGACGAATTGGATCGTATGCTTTCCACGCGAGACGAGATCGTGCCTTCGTCGGGCTTTGTCATGTCGGTGATGGACGCTGTGCGGCATGAAGCGGCGATTTCAGAACCGACCCCACTTCCGCCAATTGCATTTCCCTGGCTGCGCGCCTTGCCGATATTCGTTGCACTGGCTGCGGTTCTTGTCATGCTGATTGGCGGAATCGTCGCAGCGGTTCGAACGCCGGTCGCCACCACGAGCGGGCCTCTGGTGCCTCCCGCCGTGTGGCATGCGCTGGAGCAGGTAAACGCCGGCTGGCTCGCCGGAGCGCTGCTTCTTGCGCTTTTGTCCTCGCTGGTCTCGCTCCGCTTTGCAGTGGGCAAACGCTAACCCTCCAATGCTGTCATCCTGAGCGAAGCGCAGCGAAGTCGAAGGACCCGCACGAACAAAGTCGTGCGAATTGTTGCGAAGCAACAACCGTCTTTCAGGAACCAGGCAGCAGCATAAAGCCCCGGGACTCCCATCCACCAAGCCTCTGAATCCGGCTCTGTCCGTCTGAGCATCTCTTCACGGAATAAATCTGATACGTGATTCGTCGAATTGACCCGAAGAGTAGAGGCGCTTTGTCCGGTGTTGCCGTGTTCGGATGGGCTTGCCGTCTCTAATCTCATACTCCGTGACTCTGTATGCAGTTTCGCAGGCGTTGCACGAGCCTTCATGCAGACTGTCCAATACTCTGAGATGAAGGGGGTTGTCCGTAGAAACGTCCACAATCCCACCGGAAATCAGAGGAAGATTGGACACTTCATATCCCTGTGCTGAGGGGACCGCTATGAAAACAAGAGCCGGGCTGATTTCGTCGCCCATATATTTCATCGTAACGAAGAAGATTAGGCCTCCGCTCGTACAAGCACGGGTCACGGCAAGCGTGGTAAAGGCTTTCGAGAAGAAAGAGTCCTCGCGCCGAAACTCCGGTAGCTCCCGCAAAGTCACGCTTTGGATCGCCTTTCCATTCCGTGCAATGAGGAAGCCAAGATCGTACGGTCCGATCGTAGTCTCTGTGTCTTCGTGCGACCGTACCAGTAGAGAGTCGGAGGGCGAAAGGGAATACTGAAAACGGACGAAGTTCCGGGGTTTAATAGCTGCCTTCATGGCGCGGCGTGGCACCATGGTGATTTGGTTTTTGCATTGAGAGAAAGCGAACTTAACAGGACCAGTGGCCAACGCTAAAATTAACGCAATCAGAACAATAGGCGTTTTAGATGTAACTTTATATTCCATCACCTTACACCCAATCATATTTTGAAATCCGCCAAATATCTCTATGGTTCCTAACTTCCTACCCGCGCTCCATCTGTTACCCTGTCCCACATGTTTCGGAAAGCTTTCCTTGCAGCGCTCTTCTTATCTGCAGTTGTCTCAGTCGCACAGGACTCGAAACCCCTTAACCCCGCCCTCGTAGCCGACAAATGGCACGCGCACTGGATTGCCTGCCCCGGTGCTCCGGAAAAGGACCTCGGCATCTTCTATTTCCGCAAGGAAATCACGCTCGATTCGGTCCCTGCGCACTTCTGGGTGCATGTCAGCGCCGACAATCGCTTCCTTCTGCACGTGAACGGGCAGTATGCCGGCGAGGGGCCAGCGCGCGGCGATCTCTTCCACTGGCGCTTTGAGACGATCGATCTCGCGCCAATGCTGAAGCCGGGGAAGAACATCCTCGCGGCGACGGTGTGGAATTTCGGTACGCGTGCTCCGGTTGCGCAGATGACGAATCGCACAGGCTTCATGCTGCAGGGCGATACGGCTGCTGAAGAGATTGCCAATACGGACCCATCATGGCAGGTTATGCAGGAAAAAGGCCGAGGGCTGGCGGCAACAAATGGAATGAGCGGATATTATGCAGCGGGTCCGGCTGAGACGGTAGACGGCCGCGTCGCTTCATGGGACTGGGACGCGGCGACAGTTTCCAACGGATCCTCATGGCAGAAAGCGGAAGACATCGGCAGGCCGGCCACGCGCGAAGCGCAGGACGCAGACAACAACTGGGAACTCGTGCAGGATTTGCTGCCTGCAATGGAGCACCGCCAGGTCGAGGCAGGCAAGCCTGTGCGCTTTGAGGGCCTCTCTGCCATGCCCGCATTTCCCGCGCAGCCGCTGGAGATTCCGGCGAATACGCATGTGACCCTGTTGCTCGATAACAGCGTCTTGCAGACCGCCTATCCAGAACTGGTGATGAGCGGCGGCCGCGACTCGGACGTGCATATCACCTACGCGGAAGCCCTATACGATGCGAAAGGGGAAAAGGGCAATCGCAACGAGATCGCAGGTCGCCACATTGAAGGCATCACGGACGAGTTCATCAGCGATGGCGGCGAACAGCACGCATACCAGCCGCTCTGGTGGCGTACCTGGCGCTATGCGCAATTGGATGTAACGACGAAAGCAGCTCCCCTGCGCCTTGAAAAATTTGACGGATGGTTCAGCGCCTATCCATTTGAAGAGAAGGCCAGTATCACCGGAGATATTCCCGATCTCAAAAAGCTTTGGGACACGGGGTGGCGCACTGCCCGCCTCTGCGCGCATGAAACCTACATGGACGCGCCCTACTGGGAACAGTTGCAGTATGTCGGCGACACGCGCATTCAGGCGCTCATCTCCTACGCAGTAACAGGCGACAGCAGGTTAGGGAAGCAGGCTATCACCAACATCGAATCGTCCATCATTCCTGAAGGAATCACGCAGAGCCGCTATCCCTCGCGACTCCCGCAGTTCATTCCGCCTTTCTCGCTGCTGTGGGTCGATATGCTGCACGACTACTGGATGTATGTGAACGACGAGCCTCTCGTGCGCGAGACACTGCCGCGCACCCGCGGCGTCATCGACTGGTACGCCTCGCATCTGCGCCCCGACGGCCTCATGGGACGAGTGAAGTGGTGGGAATTTGCCGATTGGACAAGCGGCTATGACGGCGGCGATCCTCCGCAGGAAGCCGACGGCGGGTCTACGTATTTAACGCTGCAATTCATCGAAGCCCTGCGCGACGCGGGCGAGTTGGAAAAGCAGTTCGGCAGCCCCGAACGCGCCGCTAATTACCAGAGCATGATTCATAAATCATCAGATGCCCTGAACCGCCTCACATGGGACGCGCGTTACGGCGTTTATGCCGACACACCCGCGAAGAAAACCTACAGCCAGCAGCCGAATGTGCTGGCCGTGTGGCAGGACGTAGCTCCACGCGCGGAGCAGAAGGCCATCGTTCAGCGTCTTCTTGCTTCGCAGGAGGGCAAGGAAACGCAGCTCGACGGCAAGGCTGTGCCTCCCATGTCGGCCATGAGCTACTACTTCCGCTTTTACCTCAGCCGCGCGTTGGAGCAGGCCGGGCTTGCCGACTTATATGTCAGCCAGTTGAAGCCGTGGTACAACATGCTGAACCTTGGGCTATCCACTTGGGCCGAGCAGCCAGAGCCTACGCGCTCAGACTGCCACGCGTGGAGCGCTCATCCTAACTATGATCTGCTGACTGTGGTGGCAGGAATTCATCCTGCCGCGCCGGGGTTTTCCAAGGTGAGGATTGAGCCGCACCTCGCCTCCCTGCATGAAATAAAAGCCACAATGCCGCACTTAAAAGGCCCAATTGTGACAGAATTTGCGCTTAAAGCGCATGAATATGCAGCCACCATTACGCTCCCCGACGGCCTCAACGGCACCCTCGTCTGGAGCGGAAAGGAATATCCCTTGCACCCCGGCACCCAAACCTTCAAGTTGTCGGCGGTCAACCAATAATGCTGTCATCCTGAGTGAAAGCGAAGGATCTGCTTTTTTGCAATGTGAGCTCATGTGCTCAGAGGGGCTTGACATCGCTGCTATATTCAAAGGGAAGCACAAAAGGCATGGCCCTTCAGCCATGCCTTTAGCTTTTAATACGTAAACGATTGAAACTAAACGATCTCCGTACGGACGCGCAGCTGTAAGCCATAGAAAACAAACGATCTCCGTACAAAACGGGGGAGGGTGAGGTCAGCAGAAGCGACAGCTAATCAGTATCTTCCCGCTTATAAGGCGTTTGCAGGTACTTGCGGGCTTCGTTGAGAGCGCCCTGTGTGTTGTCGTTGGTTTGGATGGCCTGACGGTACTCGGGAACGGCGCGGTCGCGCTGTCCGGTGACGTCAAAGATCTTGCCGATCTGGATGTGGCTCCATACTTCGGTCCATTTTGGATCGTCGTCGCCGCGGAGCGCGTCGCGATAGGCGTTGATGGATGCCTGGTAGTTGCGCATGGTGAAGAGCACTTCGCCGATGCGATAGCTGGCAAGGGAGCTGTTCGGATTCGCCTTGAGCGCGTTCTGGTACTCGGCGAGGCCGCCGGTTGTGTCTCCCTGCGCTACCAGCTGCTGGCCTCGCAGGATGTGCACGCGCACCTGCATGTCGGGTGAGTTTTTCAGAATCCAGTTGTCAGGATCGATCGTGATGTGACGCGGGCGGCCGAAGGTATCGACGACGAATTGCGAGTCGGAGCCGACAACATCGACGCGGCGTATCTCGGTTTTGCCGTCAGTTTCTATGCGCAGCTCAACCGGCATGTTGAAGAGGTCGAGGTCCTGCTGGATTTCACCGATAGTGCGGAAGCCTTTGTTGTTGCCGAGGCGGTAGACAGCGTATTTGTTATTGAACTGCGGTGCGCCGGTGCCGTCGAGCCATTGCGCAAAGAATGGCGTGAGCTGCTGTTGCGATTGAGCCTCAGCCAGCTTTTCGAAGTCGCTCGTCTTGATCGATTTGTCAGTAAATTGAGAGAGCGTGGCGCGCAGGATCTTGAGAAAGCTGTCCTGACCGACTTCCCATCGCAGCATGTGAAAGACTAGCGCGCCCTTTTCGAGAGTCATTGACTGGAACTGCGGCGAGAAGGCGTCAAGGCGACCTGCGCTGGTGAGCGGGATAGTGTCGTAGGCGAGCGCGCCTGAAGAAACATCTTGTATGGCCGCGTTCATGGCGCTGCGTCCGGCGGTGTCTTCGAGAAACATGAGTTCGCCGTAACGCGACATGCCGTTGGTGATCCACGCGTCGTTCAAAGTGGCCGGGCTGATCTGGCTACCCCACCATTGATGGGCGATCGTATTGGACAGCAGGCGGAAGTCGCTTTTGTTACCGATGCGGGAACCGGCTATGGCAGCGATTTCGGGAGCCCAGGCGGCGGGGACGGTGTCGTTAGGTAACTCAACAACGTTCAGCTGCGAGGATTCGGGGACACCGAAGGTGCTGGTGAAGAAGGCAAACTCGCGCAACGCGGTCTGCCCATAATCCTGCGCCGATTGCTTCTTGTCCTCCATCGCGTAAACACGGATATTCGGCGCACTGGAAACAGGCGTGTCGAATTTGCCGGCGATGATCGTGCCGGGGAATCCGGGCTTAGCCCAGTGAAAATTGTGCTGTTCGCCGCCAGCAGCAGGGGCTGAGGTTGTTGGGCCGCTCCCGATCACGCGATAGCCGCTGGGGAGGGTGATGTGAATGTCGGCGGTGAAGCGGTCGGTCATGTAGCCGACCATGGGGAACCAGCGCCCTGCGTAGAGCAGATAGCTAACGGGGTCGCCAACCTGAGCCAGTTTCAAGCCTTCAACGGGGCTGCCGGCGTCGCCGTCGAGCATGCCGTCATAGGTGAAGACCCAAGTGTACTGCTGGCCTTTGACCAGTGGAGTGGTAGGGGTGACGATCACGGTTGCGTTGGGTCCGCGCTCGCCGCTCAACGGCAGGTTCGCTGTGGTAGCCACCTTCTCGACTTTGAGCGCGCCGTGTAATTCGAAAATAGCTGTGTCGGTATTATCGAGCGCCGTGAAGGTGACCTGTGCAGTGGCTGACAGCTTGTGATCAGCAGGACTCAGCTGGGCGTTGATGGTGTAGCCAGTGATGTTGATGATCTGCTTCTGCTGGGCAGAGAGGCCAGATGCGGCAAACAGCAGAACTGCTCCGCAAAATGAAGCTCCAAGGCGAAAAATAGCGCAGCGTGTCGTCGTTCTCATTGTCATCGTGCCGGACCCATTAACTCTACTGTGATGCTGGCTACCTGCTCAATGGGGCTTTTGTCCGCATGGAGCGAAGCGCTGACCTGAGCCAAATCCGCCTGCATCTGTGTGCAGGCTGCCACATTGTGCAGCAGGTTCTGCAAGTGTGAGACGACATGTTGCGCGGTAAAGTCGCTCTGGATTAGTTCGGGAACCACTTCGCGTCCGGCAATGAGATTGACCATGGCCACATGCGGGACCTTCACCACCCGCTTGGCAACAGCATACGTCAAGCGGGAAACACGGTAGACCACGATGAATGGATTACCAATAAGTGCGGCTTCGACTGTCGCTGTGCCGCTGGCGACGATGCTGGCGCGTGCGTGATGCAGCGTGGCGCGGGCATCGTTGACAACTGTTATACGCGGGCCGTTTGCAGGCAGCATCGAGCGGACGTGGGAAACATGTTCCGGCGTAAGGGTGGGGGCGAGCGGGAGTAGGAATTCGATGGGTTCGTGCAGTTGGCTGGCGGCTTCGATCATCTCCGGAAGGTTGAGGCGAATCTCCTTGAACCGGCTACCGGGGAGCAGACCCACCCACAGTTTGGACGGGTCGAGATGGTATTGGTCAGCAAAATCTTTTCGTGAGATGGAAGGCGGTGGAACCTCGGCCAGCGGATGGCCGGCGAACGTAGCTTTGACTCCATGCTCGCGGTAGAAAGCCTCTTCAAAGGGAAAGATGACGAGCATGCGGTCCACATAACGCCTTACACGGTGGATGCGGTACTTTTTCCACGCCCAGAGCTGCGGGCTGACGAAGTAAATGACCGGAATGCCGAGTTTGTGTAGGGTTCGCGAGAGGGAAAGATTCACATCGGGGAAGTCGATGAGGATGGCGGCGTCGGGGCGTTCTTTTGCAATGCTGGCCTTGAGCTTGCGGTACTCGCCGTAGATGCGCGGGATGTGGCGGATGATCTCGGTGATGCCCATGACAGCGACATCTTCTGCGCGGACGATGCGACGGAAGCCGAGAGCTTCCATGCGCTGGCCGCCGAGACCGAAGAATTCGGTATCAGGAGCGAGCTTGCGGATTGCCGGGATGAGCTGTGCGGCGTAGTGTTCTCCGCTGGCTTCGCCTGCGGAGATGAAGATTTTGGGCCGATCTGGAGCTCGATCCATGCGCGGCTAGTCGGTTCCCACGGCCAAGCTGGAGTTGAACGTAGGCAGCGTGTCAGGGAGTTCCTGATCCTTGTATTGCAGTTGATAGAGCTTCCAGTAAATGCCGCGTTGTGCGAGCAGCTCCTGGTGCGATCCCATTTCGCGCAGCTGGCCTTTGTGCATGACGAGGATTACGTCGGCTTGCTGCACGGTGGAGAGCCGGTGTGCGATGACGACAGAAGTGCGGCCTTCGATCATGCGTTCAAGGGCGAGCCGGACACGCATCTCGGTGTCTGTGTCGACGCTGGAAGTGGCTTCGTCAAGGATCAGAATGCCGGGATCGTGCGCGAGGGCGCGGGCGAAGTTGATGAGCTGCTTCTGGCCAGTCGACAGGCCATTACCGCGTTCGCGAACCGGTTCGGCGAAACCCTCGGGCAGCGACTGGATGAAGTCGCGGACGTTGACTTCATCAGCTGCTTCTTCGAGGCGCGCGTCGGAGATCCAGTGCGAGCCGAGGCGGATGTTGTCGGCGATTGTTCCGGAAAAGAGGAACGGGTCCTGCAGAACGACACCGAAGCGGCGGCGCAATTTGTTGAGGTCGTGCTCGCGGACGTCAACGCCATCGATCAGGATGCTGCCGTGCTGGATGTCGTAGAAGCGCATCATGAGGCTGATGATGGTGGTTTTGCCAGCTCCGGTGTGACCGACGATGGCTGCTGTCTGGTCAGGTTCGACGGTGAAGGAGACGCCGCGCAGGATCCATTCGATGTCGTCCATGGTGGCCAGCTCGGCGGCGCTTGCCTGGGCGATGCGGGCTTTCTGCGCTTCGTCGAGGCGCTGGTAGGTGAACCAGACGTTCCGGAATTCGATGCGGCCCGAGTCGTCACCTTCTTTTGTGTGCGCCGGCGAGACGATTTCGGGTGCGGTATCGAGCAGCTTGAAAATGCGCTCGCTGGCAGCCATGGCGGCCTGCAGGATGTTGTATTTTTCGCTCAGGTCCTGGATGGGTCGGAAGAAGCGCTGTGCGTACTGCATGAATGCGACGAGCACGCCGAGGGTGACGGTGGTGTGGAGGACGCCGTAGCCGCCACGCCAGATGACGAGGGCGATGGCGATGGAGCTGAGGACCTCAACCGCTGGGTAGTAGAGCGCATAGGCCAGGATCGCGTCTTTGAAGGCGTCCATGTGCTGCTGGTTGACGGCCCGGAATTCTTTGAAAGAGCGCTCCTGGCGATTGAAGAGCTGCACCACGGTCATGCCGCTGATGTGTTCCTGCGTGTAGGAATTGATTTTTGCGATCGCGGTGCGAATGCGGCGGTAGGAGTCGCGGACATGCTTGCGGAAGATGCGCGTGACTACGAGGATGAGCGGCAGGACCGCGAATGAAAGAAGGGCCAGCCACCAGCTCATGCGTAGCATGACGATGACGATTCCGGCGAGCACAAACACGTCTTCAAAGATGGCGAAGACGCCGGAGGTGAACATCTCGTTCAGCGCGTCGACATCACTGGTAAGGCGCGTGACCAGGCGTCCGACGGGGTTGCGGTCGAAGTAGCCGATGTGCATGTGCTGCAGATGGCGGAAGATCTGGCTGCGCATGTCAAACATGATCTTCTGCCCGGTCCACTGCATCAGGTAGGTCTGGACGAATTCGAGGAAATAGCTCAGCACGAGAGAGGCGAGATAGAGGCCTGCGAGCTGCGTGATGCCGGTGAAGGCATTTGGGCTGAGATGGCGCGCGAGCCATGACGGTTTCGCTCCTACCTGAGCGCTCATATAGCGGTCGACGGCAACCTTGGTCAGATACGGGCCTAGAACATCGGATCCAGCCTTAATGACGATGGCTACAAGCGACACAACAGCGGCCAGTTTGTAGGGGTAAAGGTAGCGGATGAGGCGGCGCATCAGACGGCCGTCGTATGCTTTACCGACGACGTCATCTTCCTGCTGCTGGGCTTGTTTTTGCCCCACCACGCGAGACCCGCGCGTGTCGGGGGCCCCGGCTTTCGGCTTTTCCTGCTCGGCCATGCGCTCCTGACTCTATTTTACGGGTTGGCGAAACTCTGCGGCGCGGAGCCGGTAGAGCACATGCCGTCTTAATAGATGTCCGTCGGGCAGGTTCGGATGATCAAAGCTGTCGGCAGGGTCGAAGGTCATGCCGATTTTTTCCATCACGCGGCGGGAGCGAAGGTTCTGCTCAGCGGTGAAGGAGACCAGCGAATCGAGCTTCAGAGCCTCAAATGCGTATGCGGCCATGGCACTTGCGCCTTCAGTGGCGAAGCCTTGCCCCCACGTATTTGCCGCGATCCGCCAGCCAATTTCGACGCAGGGCGTGAAATGCGCATGGAAATTTGGCACCGAAAGGCCGATGAAGCCGAGGAAGCTGCGGTTGGACTTGAGTTCGACTGCGCATAGTCCGAAACCGCGCTGCGCGAAGGCAGCCTCGATTCGGTCGACGACGCGGTCACTTTGCTCGCGCGTCAGCGTATTGGGGAAGAACTCCATGACTTGCGGGTCGGCGTTGATTTCTGCGAAGGGCTGGCGGTCGGATTCCTGCCAGCGGCGCAGGATGAGCCTTTGGGTTTCCAGGATCGTAATGGGAGAATCGCCCACAATGAGAAAATAGAGGATAGACGCTCCCATGGATAGCCTCGGCATCTACATTTCCGTGCCTTTTTGCCGTTCGAAGTGCACTTATTGCAACTTCGCGTCCGGGGTTTTTCCGTCGAGTTACATGGGGCGGTATGTCGAGCGGGTTTGCGAAGACCTGGAGGCGGCGGTTGAGCGGTTTTCGGGTATGCCTCGCACGGCGGATACGATTTATCTGGGCGGAGGGACACCGAGTTTGCTGCCGCCTGATTTGTTGAAGGCGCTTTTCGGCGCGATACGGGAGCATTTTGAGATCACCCCCGAGTGCCGAAATTACAGTCGAGTGCGCGCCCGGGCAGCTCGCGGATGATGCGCTCGACGCCATGTTAGATTGCGGCGTGAACCGCATCAGCTTTGGTGTGCAGTCCTTTATGGATCAGGAGGCGAAGGCCGCGGGACGGCTCCATACGAGGGCGGTTGCGCTGGAGGATATTCGGCGAGTGCAAATGCGCGGGTGTCAGACGAGTGAACGCGGACTTGATTGCAGGACTGCCGCACCAGACCCCTGCGTCGTGGGACGAGTCTCTGGCTGTGTTGATCGATTCGGGAGTCGATCATGCGAGCATCTACATGCTGGAGGTGGATGACGATTCGCGCCTCGGACGCGAGTTGTTGGGCGGAGGGGCGCGGTATTATGCTCCGGCGACTCCGTCAGACGATGCAATTGCCGATATGTATGCCGGTGCTGTGGACGCGCTTGCAGAGAATGGGCTGATGCAATATGAGATTTCGAATTTTGCTCGTCCCGGAGGCGAATCCGCCCACAACATGAAGTATTGGCTGCGTCGGCCTTATCTTGGACTCGGCGTGGACGCTCATTCGATGCTGCGCACAGAGATTGGCGCGGCGATTCGCTTTGCCGCTACCGATGATTTGCAAGAGCTATCTCGCGGCAGCCGGCGTGGGATGATTTGCACTCTCTTACACGACAGGAAGAATCCGAAGAGGCGTGGTTTCTGGGCTTGCGTCTCAATGCTGGCGTGAATTTGTATCGGATTGAGGCTGAATTCGGCGGCGAAGTGCTGCAACAATACCAGCCGATTCTCAAGGAACTGGTTGCGGACGGTCTTCTCGCGATCCACGATGAGCAGATCGCGCTGACTCTCCGCGGTCGGATGCTATCGAACGACGTCTTTGCGCGATTTTTGGATGTGGTCGAAGATCCTGAACCTGCCTCGGTGTAAAACAGAAACATGTCCACAGAGACCCAGCACAATGAAGAGGTTTTTTCGCAGGAGCCGGTTGGCTTTATTGATCTGCGTAGCGACACCGTAACGCGTCCGACAAAGGCCATGCGCGCGGCGATGGCTGCTGCTGAAGTTGGCGACGATGTTTACGGTGAAGACCCAACGTTGAATCTGCTGGAGGCGAGTGCGGCACAGATATTTGGCCGCGAGGCTGCGCTTTTTGTTCCAACGGGAACGATGGGGAATCAAATTGCGATTCGCCTGCATACGCAGCCGGGGCAGGAGATTATCTGCGAGTCGCGGTCGCATATTGTCGACTGGGAAATGGCGATGGCCGCATCGTTTTCCGGATGCCAGCTTCGCACGGTTACCGCAGAGCGGGGCATTGTGACATGGAAACATATCGAGCCTGCCATAAGGCGCGCGAGCGTACATAATGCCCCGACAGGATTGATTTCGCTAGAAAATACGCACAACATGGCCGGTGGCACGGCTACACCGCTCGCGGTTTTTGGCGAGATATGGAATGGTGCGCATGAGATAGGCATTCCGTTGCACCTGGATGGCGCGCGTGTCTTCAATGCGTCCGTTGCTTTGAATGTTCCGGTCGCGGTGCTTACCAGCGGATTCAACACGGTGATGTTCTGCCTGTCGAAGGGGCTGTGCGCGCCTGTTGGATCGATGCTGGTTGGCAGCCGCAAACTGATCGAGCGCGGCCGCATGGTGCGCAAGGCGCTGGGGGGCGGGATGCGCCAGGCTGGCATTCTTGCGGCTGCCGGGCTTATTGCGCTCGAAGAAATGCCGAAGCGGCTGGCGGAAGACCACGCAAACGCGAGATATCTTGCGGAGCAGTTGTCAGGAGTGCCGCAGATTGAACTCGATCTTGCGACTGTGCAGACGAACATCGTTATCTTCGGCCTGAAGGAAAAAGGAAAAGCTGACGAATTGGTGCAGCGCCTCAAGCAGCGCGGAGTCTTGAGCGGAACGGTCGGTACGAATTCTGTTCGCTTTGTCACGCACCACGACGTGGATCGCGCCGCTTGCGAAGAAGCGGCGCGTATTGCTGACGGAGGAGATCGCGAAGCTATAGCTCCGCGTTGGCGTCGAATGTCTTACTTCTCGCTATCAGTGTGCCAGCCCGGGATTTGTCCATTGCCCGTCTGCAAATACAAAGACTTCCGTGGCGCGTCCTGAGGCGTATGAGCGTTTGCCGTTCGATTCGATTTCATATAGTAATTGCTGTAGAGAACGGCGACGTTGCCAAAGCGCTGTATCTCAGTGTGCGGGAACTCCAGCCGAATCAGCTTTCCTCCCGAAGCTTGAAACTGCGTGGACTTCTGCGAATATCTCGGCCTGGTTCTGCCACTTCTCTTCGCCCGTACTAATTGCGATCGTGTTTTTCGGGACGAGTTTTTCCAGTGCCGGAATGTCCGCCGCAAACCAGTTGCGCCACACTGCCTCGCGCACGGCGAGCAGATCGGTTTCCTCTTTTGAAGAAGCGGCGAAGGCGGATGCGGTAAGTATCAGGATGCCGATGCACGCTGCAGCTATCCATGTAAGTCGACGCATGTTCGTTTCTCCTCGAATCAGAAGTTCTCAGCCGGAATGCCGACATCTGCGCGCATGAAAGCTGTCTCGTATTGAAGCAGGAATTTGCGTGATTCTCCAGCGAGTGTACCGCCCTGAGAACCGCCTTTCCCGAAATTGACCGGCCGTACCACCTAGCGGGATAGCTTCGCAGCTATTCGTTGACAGTCATTTTTGTGGACTTGTACTTACTGCTAGATGGTCCAGTGACCTTACCATCTGCTCTGCATTCGTTAGTGCAGATGGACGGTTGCAGCTTTAGAAGTCGAAAGGGAGATTTCAGTGAAAACTATTGATATGCGGTCCGTATTCCTAGGAGGCAGTAACACAGTCCAGCGTACTTTTGTCACATTGCTTGCAGTCGGGATGTTTCTGATGAGCTTTGCGATGGATGCTAGCGCCCAGCAAATTACCGGAGCTATCAGGGGAACAGTCAAGGATGAACAAGGCGCTGTGGTCCCTGGGGCGTCCGTGAGAGCAACCAACGGCGCAACCGGGCTCTCGAGGTCGATCTCAACCGACAGCGAAGGAAGCTACTACATCCAGTATCTTCCGGTTGGCACTTACAGCGTTGAAGTGGATCAGCCCGGATTCAAGAAGTTTGTGCAACAGAATATCCTGCTGACCGTCGATCAGACGCAAGCCCTGAATATAACTTTGGCGGTGGGCGCACAAACTCAAACCGTCACAGTTACAGAGACTCCAGCGCTTATCGATACCAACTCTGCGACCCTGGCAAGAACCGTGCAGCCGGCCGAGATCATAGGGCTGCCGTTGGTGAACCGCAATGCGTATGCGGAACTTTCACTCACGCCGGGCGTGCAATCCAACAGCGCCAGCCCGGCCACCAATCCCAGCGGCACTCCCAATTATGTGATTGGCGTGCCCTCGACGCAGGTCGTGGTCAATGGCGGCATCGACGGCGGCGTTCCCATGGTCAGCTTTTATCTGGACGGTGGCAGCAATATGACCGGTATCCGCAACTATGGAAACCCGCTGCCCAACCCGGATGCGCTTGAGGAGTTTCGCGTAGAGACCAGCAACTTCTCGGCCCAGTACGGCCGCATGTCCAGCGCTGTGGTCAATACCGTTACACGCTCGGGAACTAACCAGTTTCACGGTTCATTGTTTGAATTCGTGCGCAACACCGATTTGAACGCGACTCCGTGGAATGCAACCCTGAACCCGCCGTATCACCGAAACCAGTTTGGCGGCACAGTCGGCGGCCCGATTAAGCGCGATAAGGCCTTCTTCTTCTTCAGCTATGCCGGACTGCGGCAATCCGTAGGTCAGTTCCTCAGCGGCGGCGTAGTTCCGACCGCTCTGGAACGGCAGGGTGACTTCACGCAATCGAAGGTCATTCCGAATCTGCCAGGTACGAAGACGAAGGTGGATGGAACCAATAGCTCGCCCAATTGCCAGGTGCCGACCGTGGGATGCGTACCATCCAGCTTGTTAGACCCAACGGCCGCAACCATCATCGATAAATACATTCCATTGCCCAACAGCGCGAACAATGCGTGGACAGGCTTCTTTACCGGTCCGACAAACCAGGACGAGTATCTGGGAAAGTATGACCAGGTTCTTGGCTCCAAGGATCATCTGGCGGCGACTTACTTCTATCTCAAGTCCACGCAAAATGCATTTGGGAATGGCAATTTCATCTGGGACATCAATCAGTCCTTCTCGACGCAGCAGAACGTGAACATCAGCGACGTGCATACCTTCAGCCCCACGACTGCCAACGAGGCCTGGATCGGCTTTACCAGAGTGGCGGGAGGGCGCGTCAACCTGCCGACGATTTCTCTTGGAGATCTCGGATCGAATTTCACAATCCAGGGACCCAAGGCGCTGCCCCAGCTAACTGTATCCGGATATTTCGGCGTTGGAGGAGCGCTGGCGGGTCCGGTTACGACCACTGACTTTTATTCCGTACGAGATCTCGTCACAATGATCAAGGGCAAGCACTCGCTCAATTTCGGCGGCGAGGTGGCGCTGGACAAAAACATGATCGTTGGAAACCTGTATAACTTCGGGGTTTTCACCTTTCAAACATCCGCTCCCACGACGACAGGGAATGCTCTCGGCGATTTTGTGACCGGTCAGGTCAACACGATGGAACAGGACACTCCTTACCATGGTCTCCTGAGCGACTGGCACACCGCATTATTCATTGAGGACGATTACCGTCTCACTCCGAGACTTATGGCGAACCTGGGGTTGCGTTGGGATATTGACGTTCCTCCGGTCGAGTCTTCGAACCTTACCGCCACTTTTGTGCCTAATGTTCAATCGACTGTTGTTCCCAGTGCGCCGCTGGGCATGCTCTTTCCGGGAGACAAGGGCGTACCCCGCGGTATTGCCGATTTGCGCTGGCACCATATCTCGCCGCGTGTCGGCCTGGCATGGGATCCCTTTGGTGACGGTAGGACGGCGGTGCGCGCCGCTGGAGGTGTTTTCTATGGCAGCGTAAGCGGCAACGAATGGAACCAGCCGGCCAATGCGCAGCCGTTCGCGATTCGACAGACCTTCAACTCCATCACATCCTTAACGGACGTTTACGGGAATCCAGCTTCTTTCCCTAACGGAGATCCATTCCCCTATACGTATTCTCCGTCGAACCCGCGCTTCCTGCCTGCCGCCAGCATCGAGAGCATTTCAAAAGATGCTCAGTGGCCGCTGGTCTACCAAATCAACAGCTCAGTTCAACAGCAACTTCCCGGCCAGTTCACTGCCACACTCGCATATGTCGGTACGTTGTCGCACGATCTGCCAATCATGATCGACGACAATTACGCTCCGTATGCACCGGGAGCAAGCACGTCACAGAGCAGCATCAACGCCCGGCGCCCATACGATCCCGGCGTTCTGGGGCAGAACATCTTTCTCATAACGAACCAGACCGCCTCGTATAACTCACTCCAGTTTTCAGTTCAGCGGCGGTTGACGCATAACCTCATGCTCAATGGATTCTATGTATGGAGCCATTCGTTCCAAAGCTCGAACGAGTCAGCTGTGGGACTGGCATACGCCCAGGATTTCGCGAATCTGTGGGAGGAAAGAGGACCGACGGACAATGATCGGCGCAACATGGCCAGCATCTCGGGTATCTGGAATCTCGACTACCACAGGGGAGGGAACTCCTTCATGAAGCAGCTCGCGAATGGCTGGACGATATCGTCCATCGCCACGCTCAACAGCGGTGCACCGGTCAACATCGTAACCGGCTCAAACAAGAACTTTGACAGCGCCAATAACAGCCGACCCAATCTGGTTTCTGGTCAGAGCGCATTCCTGAATTCCCATCGAAATCGCACTACCGCAGCCGCTGAGTGGTTCAACATAAATGCGTTCACAGCCAATGGCCCCGGCCTTGGCATTGGCCCAGGCGGAGCGGACGGCAACACACCGCGCGACTACCTGCGTGCGCCGGGCTACCGGGATATCGACCTGGGGCTATTCCGCAACATCAGCTTTGAACGATTCACATTGCAGTTACGCGGTGAGGCCACCAATGCCTTCAACCTGGTCAGCCTAAACGCGCCTACCGCGAACCTGGCGTCCTCACTCAACGGTCATATCACATCTGCAGCGAGCCCCCGTCTGATTCAGGTGGGTGCTAGGTTCACTTTCTGATTTCAACTCAATGGCTCCTGGGCGGGACTTCGGTTCCGCCCCTTTTTTTGTGAAGGCACTACATCGGTTCAGGAATTTCTGCGATCAAACTCAGCGCGAACATGCCGCAGAAAATCAGCAAGCAGCTGGCCAGTCTTCGGGGTGAACACCTCGTCGAGGGTTTCCAGATGCTCCATTCTGTCCACGCGGAAGCTGCGGAAGTCGTTACGTAGTTCGCACCAGGCGGCCAGCGTCCACGCGCCACCCCAGAAATAAAGCGCCAAGGGATGCACACGGCGTACACTCTGCTGGCCATCTTCGCGAACATAAGCGATGAGGACGATGCGCCGCTCCTGTGCGGCAGAATGCAGCGCGTCGAGCCTGGTGCGAAGCTCTGGGGACACACGAAAGCCCGGAGCGTAGAGCAGGACTTCATCGATGCGCTCGCGCAAGTCGGTGGGCAGCACGGCTTCAATCTTGCGTAGAGCGCGATTTGCAGCCTCGGTAAGCTGCATACCGCCCCACGCCTGCACCATGCGCGCTCCCAGGACGAGCGCTGTAATCTCTTCGCGGTCAAACATCAGCGGAGGAATATCGAAATCGCGGCGAAGTGTGTATCCGACTCCCGCTTCGCCGGTGATAGGAACGCCGGAAAGCTGCAGATCCAGCACATCGCGATAGATCGTGCGGTGTGAGACCTGCAGCTTTTCGGCAAGATGGCGTGCGGTTAGCAGGCGCCCGGAGCGCAGTAACTGAACGATTCGGAAGAGCCTGTCGGCACGACGCATACGGGACTATCTTAGAGCCTTTGCGTCGACCGCTGGCCTTAAGCCGCAGCATGCAGGCCGATCCGGTTGCCTTCACTGTCGCGAATCTGGGCAACCCAGCCCACGCCCGGCAGATGGTTTTTGGGCTCGACGATCGCCCCGCCGGCTCTCTCCACTCGACCAAGAACCGCGTCGAATTTGCCGTCGCAGTTGAGATAGATGACAACGCCGTCGCCTGTTGGCTTGAAGCCGTCACCATAGCCGATGGCTCCCGAGATGCCAGGTCTCTGGTAAGGAAAGATGGCGAGATTCGGCCACGCGGCCTGATGGATCAACGCGGTGCCGAGAATCGTCTCATAAAACTGAATGGCTCTGGGAAAGTCGGCTGCGGGAATTTCGAACCACGTAATCGTGGATGTGACGGTTTCCTGTACGGTCGGCATGATGTCCTCTCTCTGGAGTGAAATTGACTACAAGAGGAGCGTACGAGAGGGCTACTGACAGCATGGTGTCAGTAGAGAAAGTGCAACCTGAGATTCCGTTTCGGGCCTGTTTTGAACCGATTTGGCCGGCGAGAAGTCTATAATTGTATAAATATGCCCAAGTATTCCATCGTCGTCCCTTTCCACAACGAAGAAGACAACGTAACCACTCTTTATGACCGCCTGAAGGCGGTAATGGAGCAGGTGGGTGACAGCTTTGAGCTGGTTTTTGTGGATGATGGGTCCAGCGACCGTACCTATAAGTTGCTGGAAGAGATTGCCGCGGTCGACAGCCGCGTGCTGGTGGTGAAGCTCCGTCGCAATTTCGGTCAGACTTCGGCGCTGGCGGCAGGGTTCGATCATGCCCAGGGCGAATTCATTCTCGCCATGGACGGCGATTTGCAGCACGACCCGGATGAAATCCCAAACTTCCTGGCGAAGCTCGAAGAAGGCTATGACGTTGTGAGCGGCTGGCGTAAGGAGCGCATTGACAATTTTGTGATGCGGCGGATTCCGTCACGCTGCGCTAACTGGCTGATGGCGAAACTGTCGGGTGTGGATATTCACGACTTTGGCACGACATTCAAGGCGTATCGTCGCGAAGTGATCCACAATATCCCGCTTTATGGCGAGATGCATCGATTTATTCCGGCGCTGGCTTCATGGTACGGAGCCAGCATCTGCGAGATTCCGATCAAGAATGTGAACCGCGAACGAGGAAAGTCGCATTATGGCATCGGCCGGACCTTCCGCGTGTTTTTCGATTTGCTGACGATTCGTTTCCTGCTGCGATACATGACGCGTCCCCTGCACTTCTTCGGCAGCTTTGGCGCGCTCAGCATGCTTGGCGGCGCGGCGATTTCCTTCTTCCTTCTGCTTTTGAAGGTGTTTACGCACCAGCATGTCATGGATCAGCATGGGCCGCTGTTTGTGATCGCGGGAGTGTTGATTCTTGCGGGCATTCAAATGCTGGCGATTGGACTGCTGGGCGAGCTTCAGGTGCGGCACTATCACACTGCGACGCAACGCGCTCCCTATGCCATTGATCGCCTCGTGCGCCTGCGCTCTCCTGAAGAGCCGAGCTTACTGCACGAAAATTAACGAAACGTGGCATCAGGTTTGATGCCGCGTTCTTGTTTATGAGGTCTGCTGCAGACTTCTCCTGAATTGTTGCGCCTTTCCCGCCGACGCATGGCGTATATTGTTTTCGCGCACTCGACACCCAAAATCCCGCAGATTGTAACGAACGAATTTTCGCTAACCGGCATCTTTGTTAGGAGGAAGTTCTGACGTCCTTCGGGTGCGCAGGCGATTGTGTGCCTATTCTTGAGTAAGAACGGTTAGACCATGACGAAGCCCGCGGATGGAAGAAAACGTGTAGTGATAGAAGGCGTTGATCCTGAGATCGACGCAGGCCGTTTCCCGATTAAGCGAATTATCGGCGATATGGTCCAGGTCGAAGCCAACGTCTTCGGAGATGGGCATGATCGAGTTACGTGTCATCTCTTGTTCCGGCATGAGGACGAAGCTCAGCCTCATCGCGTAAAGATGGAGCCGCTTGGGAATGATCGCTGGCACTCCTCATTTCAGGTCAGCTAAGATTGGCGACTATTCTTACACGATTGCGGGAAGCGTCGATCACTTTGGAACATGGCGAAGCGATCTGATCAAACGGCTCGAGGCCGGGCAGGATGTTGCTCTTGAGCTGCAAACCGGCGGCCTGCTGGTGGAGCAGGCCGCCAAGCGGGCCGGAGGTCAGGACGCCATCCAACTGGGCGAATGGGCTCGCATCCTGAGAACGAAAAGTGGAGACGAGGACACCAAGGTCGTCGCGCTCGATGCCGATCTTGCTGCAGTAATGGAGCGCCACGCTGACACTGCCCTTGAGACGAGGTATGAAATGGAGCTGCGCGTTGTTGTGGATCGCGAACGAGCGCGGTTCTCAAGCTGGTATGAGATGTTTCCGCGCTCCTGCTCGCCTGTGCGCGGAAAGCACGGGACCTTTAAGGATGCCGAAGCGCGCCTTGAATATATCGCTGACATGGGTTTCGATGTTCTGTATCTGCCGCCGATTCATCCCATCGGAGTGAGCTTTCGTAAGGGCAAGAACAATTCTGTAACTGCTGAGCCGGGTGATGTTGGAAGTCCCTGGGCGATCGGGGCAGAAGAGGGCGGCCATACCGCAATACATCCTGAACTTGGTACGTTTGCGGATTTTCAGCATCTGGTGGCCAAGGCCAAGAGCTTCGGGCTTGAAATCGCAATGGATATTGCCTTTCAATGTTCGCCCGATCATCCATGGGTGAAAGAACATCCGCTTGTGGTTTAAGCATCGCGCCGATGGGTCAATTCAGTATGCGGAAAATCCCCCGAAGAAATATCAGGATATTTATCCGCTGGATTTTGAGAGCGAAGACTGGGCTGGGCTGTGGGATGCGCTGAAGAATGTCTTTGTCTTCTGGATCGAGCATGGGCGTGCGCATCTTTCGCGTCGACAATCCGCACACAAAGGCATTTCCGTTCTGGGAGTGGGCGATTGGCGAAATCAAGCGCGATTACAAAGATGCGCTGTTTCTGGCGGAGGCATTTACACGGCCTCGCGTGATGGAGCGGTTGGCTAAGCTGGGATTCTCGCAGTCTTACACCTACTTCACATGGCGGAACACGAAGCAGGAGATCACGGAATACCTGAATCAGCTGCTCAGCACCGAGGTTAAAGAATATTTCCGCCCAAATTTCTGGCCGAACACTCCCGACATTTTGCCGGAGCAATTGCAGATCGGCGGCAAGCCTGCGTTTATGTCACGGCTCGTACTGGCGGCTACGCTTGCAACGAACTACGGCATTTATGGCCCCGCCTACGAGTTGCTGGAAAACGTTCCGGCGAAGCGCGGCGGCGAAGAATATCTGAACTCAGAAAAATATGAGTTGAAGCAATGGAACCTTGATGACCCGAAAAGCCTGGCGCCATTGATTCGGTCTGTGAATCGAGCGCGGCGCGAAAATGTCGCGCTGCAGATGAATCATGAGTTGTTCTTCCACCCGACGGACAATCCATACCTGATCTGCTACAGCAAGAGAAGCGTGGGCGGCGACAACACGATCCTTGTGGTGGTGAATCTCGATCCCTTCCATGTTCAGGCGGGATGGGTTGATTTAGACCTGGCGAAACTCGGGCTGGATCCACGGGAGCCATTTCAGATACACGATCAACTCGTAGATCAAACGCTATCTATGGCAGGGCCCAAGAAACTTTGTAGAGCTTTCTCCGTTCGAAATTCCGGCGCACGTTCTGCGGGTGATGCGGCGAATTCGAACCGAAAAAGACTTTGATTACTACTTGTGACGATGGACGAGGCGATGAGCACGCACATGACTCCACTGCGGAAATCAAAAAGTCGCCGGTAGTGCGAGCGATCCTCTCTGGTACAAAGATGCGATTATTTACGAATTGCATGTGAAGGCGTTTGCCGACAGCAACAACGACGGCATCGGCGATTTTCCTGGCCTGATACAGAAGCTCGACTATCTGCAGGACCTGGGTGTGACTTGTCTGTGGCTCCTGCCGTTTTTCCCGTCTCCATTGCGCGATGATGGCTACGACATCGCGGATTACATGACAGTTCATCCGAGTTATGGAACGCTGGATGATTTCAAAGCGTTTCTGGCTGCGGCACACCAGCGCGGTCTTCAGGTGATGATCGAACTGGTCATCAATCACTCATCGGACCAACATCCGTGGTTTCAGCGGGCGCGTCACGCGGCTCCGGGATCGCCTGAGCGTGATTTCTACGTATGGAGTGACACGGATCAAAAATACCAGGACGCCCGTATCATCTTTACCGACACCGAAAAATCGAATTGGACGTGGGACCCGGTGGCGCAGGCGTATTTCTGGCATCGGTTCTTTTCGCACCAGCCGGATTTGAATTACGACAATCCGGAAGTGCTGGAAGAGGTGTTGAAAGTCCTGCGGTACTGGCTGGATATGGGCGTCGATGCGCTTCGTCTGGATGCGATTCCGTACATCGTGGAGCGCGATGGCACCAATTGCGAGAATCTTCCTGAAACGCATGCCGTCATCAAGAAGATTCGCGCTGCAATGGATGAGGGTTACAGCAACCGCGTGATTCTTGCGGAAGCGAACCAATGGCCGACAGATGTGCGCCCATACTTTGGCGACGGCGATGAATGCCATATGGCATTTCATTTTCCGTTGATGCCGCGTATTTACATGGCTCTGCGGCAGGAAGACCGCCTGCCGATTACAGAGATCATGGCGCAGACACCGGAGATTCCTGAGAACTGTCAGTGGGGATTGTTCCTGCGCAACCACGATGAGCTGACGCTCGAAATGGTCACGGATGATGAGCGCGATTACATGTATCTGGCGTACAGTGCCGATCCGCGCATGCGCATCAACATCGGGATACGGCGCAGGCTGGCTCCGCTTGTCGACAACAACCGTCGCCGCATCGAGCTGCTGAACAGCATTTTGTTTTCCTTTCCGGGAACCCCCATTCTCTATTACGGCGACGAGATTGGGATGGGCGACAACATTTATCTCGGCGATCGCAATGGCGTACGCACGCCCATGCAGTGGACGGCCGATCGCAACGCAGGATTCTCTCGCGCGAATCCTGCTCAGCTATTTAGCCCAGTAATCATGGATCCTGTGTGGGGATACCAGGCAATCAATGTAGAGGCGCAGCAGAGCGATCCTTCGTCGTTGCTGAACTGGATGCGCAACATGATCGCTTTGCGCAAACTATTTCAAGTCTTCGGTCGAGGAACGCTTACATTTCTGCCATCGGCGAACAGAAAGGTACTTGCGTATGTGCGGCAATCTGGATCTGAACAAGTGCTCTGTCTGGCGAACCTTTCGCGCTTCGCACAGCCCGTGCAACTCGACCTGGCAGAGTTTGAAGGAATGACTCCCGTTGAGATGTTGGGGTATGTCGAATTTCCGGTGATCACGAAGCAGCCATATCCACTGACAATCGGACCCTACGGTTTTCTTTGGCTGGAGATTCAACCTGCGCCTGAAGTGTGGAGTGAAACTGTCAGCGAAGAGCAGGCCGTGGGACTTGAGACTGCGCGCGAGGGTGATTGGGAGTCGTTATTTACTGGCCCCAACGGCGACGCATTGAGAGGCTCAATCTTACCTGAGTTCATACTGCGGCAGCGATGGTTTGGCTCCAAATCCTGGCAAATAGTCTCTGCCACAGTTACAGATTGGGCTCCGTTTGATGAGGGTCAATCCGTATCGACGATCGTGAACGTGGAGTTCGACAAGGGCAACCCCGAGAGCTACTTTATTCCCTTAACCATTCTTTACGATGATGCCGCACGCGATGCTAAGGAAGCGAATCCAATTTCTAGCGTGGCTGCTATTCGGAGTGCGAATCGAGAAGGCTTGTTGTGCGATGCTCTCGTTCGAGAAAGTTCATGCCGCGCAATACTTTCGCTGATCTCACAAGAAGAGACCCTCGCGAGCAAACGTGGAACGATCCGAGGCATTCCCAGTCGTCGATTGCCTAAGTTGATGGATGGAGAAAAGCGTGTCATGCCTGCGCGTCGCAGTTCTGCTGAGCAGAGCAATACCTCGATCCTGTTTGGTGACCGGCTTATCATGAAGTGCTTTCGCAAACAGGATTTCGGACCGAATCCCGATACCGAAATCGCACGATTTCTTACTGAGCACACAGACTTCACACAGATCGCCCCGTTTGGTGGGTCGATTGAATATTTTGTCGATGATCAGCAGCCAGCAACGCTTGCAATGCTTCAGGGTCTAGTCGCGAATGAAGGGGATGGATGGCAGTGGACTCTCGAAGAACTGGAACGTTACTTCGAGAGCTGCGCTCCGGCAGTTTTACCCGCCGATGAACAAGGAGGCGCAGCTGCAGACGTGGTGCGCGAACATGCGGGGATCTATCTGGAGGCCGCAAATACGCTCGGCCGCCGAACCGCAGAGATGCATATGGCCCTGGCGTCATCCAACCAGAATGAAGACTTTCGTCCGGAAATTCTGAAGCCGGGTGAATTGGAGGGACTCGTTAAAGAGCTGTCCGAGCATGCCACGCAAATCATGGAGCTCCTAAAGGCGAACTTATCCCGTCTCGGAGATGATGCGGTGGAATTGGGCGGCTTGGTGATCAGCAAGAGACGCCGGATCGCGGATTGCTTCAACGCTCTAGGTAAGGTGAAAGAGGGACTTACGCGCACCAGAGTTCACGGAGACTATCATCTGGGTCAGGTGTTGAGAGCAAAGGCTGATTTTGTGATTCTCGATTTCGAAGGCGAGCCCGCACGCCCGCTTGCTGAGCGCAGGCAAAAGCAGGTGCCGCTCAAGGACGTTGCTGGAATGTTGCGGTCATTCCACTATGCTGCATTTTCGGCAATGGCCAGGCATACGACGCGTCGGCCTGAGGATCATCAGCGGATGGAGCCGTGGGCGAGACTCTGGTTTGCGGCGGTGTCACAGGAATTCTTGCGAGCCTATCGGGAGAGCACAGCTACCTCATCCATCACTCCCAAAAGCGAGATGGACTTTCAGCTCGTAATCGATGCCTATGTGCTGGACAAAGCACTCTACGAGCTTGGCTATGAACTCAATAATCGGCCCGACTGGGTCCGTATTCCGCTGGCTGGAATTGTTTCACTGCTGACGTAACAAAAAAGGAAGACCACAAATGCCGAAGAGCGACCTGGCAGATGAGATGAAAGCGGAGGTGCAACAAACGGGTCCGGTAGATCTGCTGCTGGGCATTTCCGGTCCCGTGAAGGTGACTGACCTTCAACAGCAAGCGCCCAGCCTGCTGCACAGCGCCGGCATTTCTGGCGCCGTGATTGCGTATCCGGACGCCGGAGGAAGAGATGCGTTGAGCAGCGACTCAGATGCAAGTGCTGCAGGCTTTATTCCGTATGCCCTTACAGGCTCTGATCCTGCCACTCTTCCATGGGTAATATCGGCAGCGGCGCAAAAGGCAATTTGCTCTCTAGCGGTCGATTTGAATGCAAAGGTATGCGTCGTTCTTCATGGTGATCTTGAGATGTTAAGTGTCGAGCGATTGCGGACTCTAACGCAAGCGATCCACGAGAAGCAATGCGATCTCATATTACCGATTTATCCATCGAGAAAATTTGATGGACTGCTCAATCACAG
Organism: uncultured Acidobacteriaceae bacterium; assembly: GCA_963833015.1. Lineage (GTDB taxonomy): Bacteria > Acidobacteriota > Terriglobia > Terriglobales > Acidobacteriaceae > Alloacidobacterium. Next base: position 192,917 of record CAWHWJ010000014.1, read on the forward strand.
TATCTTGGCGCCCCTGGCTCGCGCTTTATATGGGCAGCGCGTGAGATATCCTCTCGCGCCAGACTTCGGTTGTTCGGCACGCATGTTTCAGAAGCTCAGCGAATTGACAGGTGGACGTGAGCGCAGCGATGGCAGTTTGCTTTGGCCTGCTATACACGCGGCGATGGCCAACTATCAAGTGTGCCAGGCAATTGTGGATGCTCATCACCAACCACAGACCGAAGGGCTTGAATTGAGCACGATACTTACGAGCCTCGTCGGCTCCGTTTTCGCAGAGATGGAGACATATGCGCCATACTGGCAGCGTGTACGGAATTCGCAGCCGACAGCTACATACGGCAATGCCGTTCAACAGACCAGTGATGGTGAGCCTGTCGATGCGAAACCGCTCGTCGAATCATTCGTGTTGGGTTCACGCAACTTGCAGGAAGTCTGGAGCCTGGTTCTGCCTCCAGTTACATTGCTTGAGTTGAAGAAGCTTTCTCGCTGCACGCCGGAGTCATTTCGCATGCCCGACGAGTTGTGGGTGCGCATCATCTATGACTTTGCCCTGGCATATCGGTTGCGCACAATCAATCGCGGACATCTTGATGGGAGCCCTTACTCCGCTTTATCTGGGATGGGTGGCATCGTATGTTCAGGAAGTGGCGGCGCGGTCGCCACTGGCGGCAGAACAGCGTTTCGAACAGTTGGCAAGGGCCTATGAAGAAGGCAAGCCCTATCTGGTGTCGCGATGGAGATGGCCAGACCGGTTCAATCCATAGAGAAGGAGAACAATGATGTGGCAGCAGATTGAAGAATCATTGCGCGAGTCCATGGGCCGTGTCTTTACGAAGATTGCGACCCTGTTGCCGGGGATTCTTGCGTTTGTTCTCGTATTGATCATTTTTCTCGTGATTGCATGGCTGGCGGCGATGCTGGTTCGATGGGTATTGATGGCCGTGAAATTCGACGAGCGGACCAGCTCCGGCACAAGCACGCTGACGGAGTGGACTCCATTGCACACGCCAACAATTCTCGTAGCGAGAATTGTTTTCTGGTCGTTCGTGACGATCGGCGTGCTTGTTGGTGTTTCTGCATTTGAAGCAGCGTCGGCGGAGTCGGGAATTTCCGCCTATATTTTTGCCTACGTGCCTCGTGTGATTGGCGCAGCTATCCTTCTGTTCTTTGGAACTGTCATCGGACGTTTTCTTTCGCGCAGCGTGCTTATCAGCGCGGTTAATTTGAATCTGCAATATGCCAGGTTGCTGGCTACGGGAGTGCGCTGGCTGGTCTTCGTGCTTACGGCAGCGATGGTGCTTGATCATCTTGCGATTGGCGGCGGGATTGTCGATCTCGCGTTCGGGATTCTCTTCGGCGGCATCGTGTTAGCTCTGGCGCTCGCGGTAGGCCTTGGCTCGCGCGATCTGGTAAGCCGGTCGCTGGAGCGCGAAGCGCATCGTCCAGTGGAAGCGCCCGTCGAAGAAAAACTGCATCACTTCTAAGCGCCCAGAGCGCGAAGTAACAGGCCCGCAAGAATTCCGCCAGTACAGGGGCCCAGGACTGGGATGTACGCGTAACCCCAATCGTTATTTCCCTTGCCGGCAATAGGGAGAACGGCATGCGCGATGCGCGGACCCAGATCGCGCGCAGGGTTGATGGCATATCCTGTAGTGCCACCGAGAGAAAGTCCGATCGACCAGACAAGGCAGCCGACGAGATAGGGGGAAAATCCAGCTGCAGCGCCGGTGGAAAGTACAAGCTTTGACGAGATCGCGCCTACAACCAACACAAGCACCGCCGTGCCGATGACTTCCGAAAGAAAATTGGCTATCGGATTCCGGATAGCTGGGGCAGTGCAGAATGTTGCACGCTTGGCATCCTGATCCTCTGTGATTTTCCAGTGGGGGAAGTAGTGCAGCCATACAAGAGTTGCACCAACAAAGGCGCCCAGCATCTGAGCGGGTATATATGTCGCGAGTTTGCTGAAATCATGGGACTGCACCGCCATGGCGACTGTGATGGCTGGATTGAGATGAGCATCCTGGCTGCCGCAAAGAACGGCGGTGAAGATTCCGCAGAGCACGGCAAACGCCCAGCCTGTTGCGATGACCATCCATCCGCTGTTTTCTGCTTTAGAACGCTTCAGTAGCACTCCGGCAACCACGCCGTTGCCGAGCAAAATGAGCACCAGCGTGCCCATAAATTCACCAAAGAATGGCGACCTCATTCGTTTTTGTTCACCTTTATTATCTTGTGAGTCTTCAAGTGCAAGCAATGTAGCATGCGCGCAGAACGTCAGTCATCGCAAACTATATTGGCTTGCGAGTGTTTTGAATTCGGCCACCTGCCGCTCTATCCAGTCTTCCCCATAATGCAGTTCTTCGGCCATGATGCGCGCTGCGGTCGGCGCCATTTCACTCGCAGCGTGAGAGTTCAGGAACAACGCGCGTGTCCGGCGTGCCAACGCATCTTCCACAGTACGCGCCATCTCCTGTCGTGTGCCCCAGACTACTTCCGCGCCAATGTAAGGAAGGTCAGGATGCAATGGCGTGGCCAGCTTGGGATCGCGTGCGGCGATATCGCGGATCGCATCCGCATCTGCGCCATAGACCCAGAGATCGCCCAGGTCCGCGGTGTGTTTGTGATAACCATGAATCTTGAGTGTCTTCGTCACGCAGGGTTCTTCGCGCAGCTTTCCCAGCGTGATCGCATGATCGACGCAGTCTTCTGCCATGTGCCGATAGGTGGTCCATTTTCCGCCGGTGATCGTGAGCAAGCCTGAATTATCGACATGGATAGTGTGATCGCGGGAGAGCGCCGAGGTTTTAGACGCAGGGCCACCGGCCTTCACCAGCGGACGAATTCCAACATAGACGGCGAGCACATCGCTTCGCTTCGGAGGACGGCTTAAGTAGAGCGCTGCCGTGTCCAGAATGAACTGGATCTCCTGTTCAAATGGGCGCGGCTCGTAAGATGCCTCTTCGATTGGCGTATCGGTTGTGCCGACGAGCGTATGGCCATGCCAGGGAATGGCGAACATCACGCGGCCATCGCTGGTATGCGGCACCATGACGGCTGTGTCGCCCTTGAGGAACGATTGTTCGAAAACCAGATGGATGCCCTGGCTGGGTTCCACCATGTTTGCAGTCTCAGGATCGGCCATATGACGGATGCGGTCAGTAAACATGCCGGTAGCGTTTACCACGACCTGCGCCTGAATGGTGTGCTCGGTGCCACTTTCATCATCGTGGGCCACTACACCGTTGATATAGCCTTCTTCGTCTTTTAGGAGACCGGTCACCGGCATGTAGTTCGCAATCGCCGCGCCATGATCGACAGCAGTGGCTGCGAGATGGATGAGAAGCCGCGTATCGTCAAACTGACCGTCGAAGTAAATGACGCCGCCGCGCAAGCCTTCGGTTTGCAGCGTGGGCAGGCGCTCCAGGGTCTCCTCATAGGTAAGAACGCGTGACTTGCCGAAGCCGTATTTGCCTGCCAGCATGTCGTAGAGTTTTAGTCCGATGCCATAGAAGGGCGCTTCCCACCATGAATAATTTGGGACGACAAAGGCGAGGTCGCGGACCAGATGCGGAGCATTCTGGCGTAGTAGCCCGCGTTCCTTAAGCGCCTCCATCACTAGCGAGACATTGCCTTGTTCGAGATAACGCACACCGCCGTGCACAAGCTTGGTGCTGCGGCTGGATGTGCCTTTGCCGAAGTCCTTTGCTTCGAGCAGCAGCACATCGAAGCCGCGGGTGGCCGCATCGACGGCGACGCCCATACCCGTGGCTCCGCCGCCGATGACGACGATGTCCCACGGCGTGGTATGGTGCGCGATCCGCGCAATCATCTGTTCACGATTCATATCTGTTCATCCTTTGTCCAATGCTTGGAGCGTTCCACTGCATTGTGCCAGCGCTCGCGCATCGTAGTTATTTTGTTTTGGTCGACGCTTGGCTCAAATCGCGTGTCATTGTTCCGCAGCGACCATATCTGCTCGGGGCTTTCCCAGAAACCGACTGCGAGCCCTGCGAGATAAGCAGCGCCCAGCGCAGTTGTTTCCGTTACAGCAGGACGCAGGACAGGAATTCCGAGGAGATCAGCCTGAAACTGCATGAGCATGTCGTTGACCGCGGCGCCTCCATCGACGCGCAGCTCAAAAAACCAGTTGGCCGATTCAGAATTCATCGCATCGATAACGTCGGCTACCTGAAAAGCAATACTTTCAAGCGCTGCATGAGCGATGTGTCCGGGCTGCGTGCTGCGACGCAGTCCGATGAGCAGCCCGGTGGCGTGCGCGTCCCAGTGCGGCGCGCCGAGGCCGACGAAGGCCGGCACCAGGACGACGCCGTCGGAGTCTTTTACGGATTGTGCGAGCGCCTCTACTTCCGCAGATGTGTGAATCAGCTTCAGGTTATCGCGCAGCCACTGGACGACTGCGCCGCCGATGAAAATGCTGCCTTCAAAGGCATATTCGAGCCGTCGATTGAGGCTGCAAATGAGCGTTGTGATGAGTCGATGTTTGGATGAGACAAATGTCTCGCCGATGTTTTGCAGAAGAAAGCATCCGGTCCCGTATGTGTTTTTAGCATCGCCGGGATTGAGGCACAATTGACCGAAGAGAGCGGCTTGTTGATCCCCGGCGATACCGGCGATCGGAATGGAACCCAGACCGAGGGTAGTCGTTACCTGGCCAACCTCGCCGCTGGACCATACAACCTCAGGCATCATCTGCGGCGGAATCTTGAAGAGGCGCAGCAGCTCTTCGTCCCATTTGCCTTCGACCACATTGAACAGCATGGTGCGGGATGCGTTCGTGTAGTCGGTGATATGTTTTTGGCCGCTGGTTAGATTCCAGATCAGCCAGCTATCGACGGTGCCAAATGCCAGTTTGCCTGCCTCGGCTTTTTCACGCGCTCCAGTTACATTCTCCAGAATCCACGCAATCTTGCTGGCAGAAAAATATGGATCGATGAGCAGTCCCGTCTTACTGCGCACCATGTCTTCTATGCCGTCCTTGACCATCGTTTGACAAACGGTTGCTGTGCGGCGGTCCTGCCAGACAATTGCGTTGTAGACCGGCTTGCTTGTCTCGCGGTCCCACACAATCACCGTTTCGCGCTGATTCGTAATACCGAGTGCGGATATGTCTCGTGGACGGGCTCCGGCGCGTGCGAGCGCATCAATTGCCGAACTGAGCTGCGATGTCAGAATGTCGTAGGGGTCATGCTCGACCCATCCGGAGTTGGGATAAATCTGTTGAAATTCCTTTTGTGAGGATGCGACGATCTCGCCATTCTGGCCAAAAAGTATCGCGCGCGAACTGGTGGTTCCCTGGTCAAGCGAAAGGATATAGGGCATCGGTTCTCTCGAAAATGACAGCCAGATGAGTAGACAATGGTGGGGTGCTATGTGGCAAGCTGGCAGCCTTCAGTGCGAAATAGGGAATCTTGTGAATTATGGCCCGTAAGAAAACACCGGAAATTTCCCCTTCTGAAGCGGTCGACGAACAGCTGGCACGCTATCGCGCCATGCGCGACTTCTCGATGACTGCTGAACCTAGCGGCGGCGCGCCGAAGGGAAGCGCCAGCGAGTTGCCGTTTGTGATTCAGAAGCATGCCGCGACGCGCCTTCATTATGACTTTCGCCTTGGCTGGCAGGGCGTGTTGAAGAGCTGGGCCGTAGCCAAAGGGCCAAGCTATTATCCCGGCGACAAGCGGCTTGCTGTGCAGGTGGAAGACCATCCCATGGAATACGGCGGCTTTGAGGGCACCATTCCCAAGGGCCAATATGGTGGCGGTACCGTGATGGTTTGGGACCAGGGCACATGGGAGCCGCAGGAGGATGCGGAACAAGGATTCAAGACCGGACGTTTGAAGTTTGTGCTGCACGGCCAAAAGTTGAAAGGGAAATGGACGCTCGTTCGCATGGGCGGCCGAGCGGCGCGCGAGGCAAAACCTAATTGGCTGCTCATCAAGGAACACGACGAGTTCGAGCGCAGCGACGACGAGGAGCCGATTACTGAAAGCGCGCCAGACAGCGTCGTGACTGGACGGGACATCGAAGCAATTGGCGCGCAGGAAGACCATGTCTGGCAATCGAAGGAGTCAAAGAAGCGCAATCTCTCCCGTCTGGCGCAAAGAAGGCTCCAGCACCGCAAGGAAAAGGCAGAGAAGCAGGCTGCGGCACCCGATCGATCCAGTGCGCTCGACGGAATTCCTGAGGAAAAGATGCCGAGCTTCATTTCGCCGCATCTGGCAACGCAGGTATCTGCTCCGCCGGACGGCGATGACTGGCTGCATGAACTCAAGCTCGATGGATACCGCATCCAGGTTCACATTGCGGAATTGAAGCCCGGCGAGCGTGAGGTCGTGCTCTACACACGCAGAGGTCTTGACTGGACGCATCGCATGCCGGATATTGCGAAAACGGCGGCACAGCTGGCAGTCAAGAGTGCATTAATCGACGGCGAAGTCGTCGTACTCGATGAGTCCGGGAAGACGAGTTTTGCTGATTTGCAGGCTGCTTTTCAGGAAGAAAAGCACTCTCATCTCACTTACTTCGCATTTGATCTTCTGCATCTGGATGGGCACAACCTGCGAGACCTTTCGCTCGATAAACGCAAGACAATTCTTGAAGGACTGCTGGGGGAACTGGGTGATGACAGCATCCTGCGCTATAGCCAGCACATCCGCGCACACGGTGAAGAAACATTTAGAAACGCCTGCAAGCTGGGAGCAGAGGGGATCGTTTCTAAGCTGGCTGATTCAAAATACGCTTCGGGACGCAGTAAAACATGGCTGAAAGCGAAGTGCGTGCATCAGCAGGAATTTGTGATCGGTGGCTTCGCTCTCCCTGGGGATGGCGGCAACGGGATCGGAGCGCTGCTGCTTGGCTATTATCAGGACGGAAAGCTGATGTATGCGGGACGCACGGGAACAGGTTTTACGCACGCGACGCAAAAAACTCTTAGAAAACGTCTCGATGAACTGCAGCAGTCCAAAGCGTCCTTTGCAGAGTTGACTGCCGACGCGAAGAAAGATGCAATCTGGGTGAAGCCTGAGCTCGTGGCAGAAGTGCAATTTGCCACCTGGACCGGCGATCATCGCGTGCGCCAAGCCTCCTTTCAAGGTTTGCGCGAAGATAAAGCCGCGAAGGAGATTCGCCGTGAGGAGCCTGTAGCCATGCCAAAGCCTTCCCGGACTCGCAAGGAAAAATCTCAGGCTGCACCCGCAGAGAAAGTAGTGGGTAAATCAACAGGCGCTATCGGAAATCTGCGGCTGACCCATCCGGACAAGGTACTGGACGAAGCATCGAAGCTGACCAAGCAGCAACTTGCCGAGTACTACTTTGAAGTGGCCGATCATCTTTTGCCGCATATCGCTGGACGGCCGTTGAGCATCGTGCGCTGCCCTGAAGGATGCGGCAAGCCATGCTTTTTTCAAAAACATATCGGGCAGGGAGTCGCAAAGGGAATCGACAGCGTATCGGTTCCGAATAAGAAAGGCGGCGGGTCGGAGGAGTACATCACTGTCTCGACGCAGGAAGGATTAGTCGGGCTCGCGCAAATGGGCGTACTTGAAATCCACCCGTGGGGTTCGCGAAATGATTCGCTCGAAACGCCTGACCAGATCATCTTCGATCTCGATCCCGATGAGGCCATCGAATGGAAAACTCTGGCTGAAAGTGCAGGTGAAGTCCGGGATGTTTTGAAAGAACTGGGACTGGTTTCGTTCGTAAAATCGACCGGCGGAAAAGGTCTTCATGTGGTTGCACCCATCCAGCCGAAGCACGATTGGGGCGAGGTGAAGGAATTTACTCGCAATGTTGCACAGGTGCTCGAAGCCAGTCGCCCCGAGCGGTACCTGATCAAGATGACAAAGTCCGCGCGCAAGGGGCGCATCTTTCTCGACTACCTGCGAAACGATCGTGGATCGACCGCCGTTGCCCCGTATTCACCACGAGCGAGAAAGGGCGTTCGGGTGGCGGTTCCGTTACGTTGGGAAGAGTTGCGGAAAGGGAATCCAACCGAGTTTGCCGTTGCCAATTTCGATACATGGAAGAGACGTCTTAAAGACGATCCGTGGGAAGACCTTCTGCACACGAAACAGGCTCTTACGGAAAAAGCGATGCGGGCAGCAGCTCATCTGGCGGAGCCAGCTAAATAGTTGTCGATTGCGTTGAAATGCTCCGACGAACTTTTTCGAACATAGCGTTGTCGAAAGGCGTCTAATAGAGAGTTGGAGGTGAGTATGCGCTGGCTGCTTACTGCGTCTCTCATGGCTGGGTTGGTTGTTCAAGTCTCAGCTCAGCGCTCGGCTCCTGCGGGCCATGCAGGCGGTTTTTCTGCGCCGCATGGATTTGCGACACCGCATATGAGCGGAGGGTTCAACTCAGGGAGTCATTTTTCGTCCGCTCCTGCGATGGGCCGATCGAATTTCAGCACACCGCCCCAATACCACTGGACCACGCCTGAACGGTACACAGGCAGCCCTTCTCCGCATCAGCCCAATCCTGGCCGGTATCCCGCTCCAACTGGCGACAGGCACAAAGGGCGACCACCCTACCCCGTTTCACACTACAGACAGCCATATGTGCCATATTTCTATGCCCGTTCTACCTATCTGGTGCCTGGGTTGCTGAATTCCTATTGGGACAACCCGGATACCTCATATTCAAACGATCAGTCCGCTTCCAATGCCCCTCAAGGGCAGGTTGAAGATAACAGCGATTACGAGCCCGAATCAGCACCGTATGAACCTCAACAACAGGCGCAGGACGTGCCGCCTCCGCCGCCAGGCCCGGTTGAACCACTTCCTCAGGCCCCTGTCACGCTGGTCTTTAAGGACGGGCACTCACTGCAGGTTCGCAATTATGCTGTGACGAAGACGACCCTCTACGTGTTGGACGATGCAGCGTCTGGTCGCAGGCCCGAAATTTCCCTTGATCAAATCGATGTGTCCGCGACAGAGCGAGCGAACCGGGCCGCAGGCGTCGATTTCGATGTGCCTGCAGGAGTGAACTGAGATTCTCATCCATAAAAGAAAAAGCCCGGCTTCTGCCGGGCTTTTCTTTGTTGATAAACGAATTCTAGACAGTGGCCTTTGCGCAAAGCTCATTGAAAGCGCGCGCGAGTTCCTGGGCGATAGCCTGAGCGGTGTTGTTCTCAATGATGAAACGCTGCATCAGGTACACGAGCTTGCCATCGCGCAAAATCGCGATCGCGGGCGAAGTCGGCGGATTGCCTTCAAAGTAGGAACGCGCTCGTTCTGTCGCTTCGCGGTCTTGTCCTGCAAACACTGTAATCGATTGATCGGGAACGGTGGCATTTTGCAGCGCAAGCCGCACGCCGGGGCGCATCTTGCCCGCGGCACAACCGCAAATGGAATTCACCACGAGCATGGTTGTTCCAGGCTTTGCCAGCGCAGCGTCCACCTCGTCCGCTGTCCGCGCTTCTTTAATTCCTGCGCGGCTCAACTCTTCGCGCATCGGTATAACCATAATCTCTGGGTACATTCGCTTTTGTTCCTCCAGCCTGGACGAAGCCCGGCTTCTCTATTGTACGAAGCCCGAGAGCGTCGCGCCAGTCCTTAGTAATCGTTGATATAACCTGAAGCTGATGCAGGTTTTAGAACAGATCCCTCTTGCTCCTTACACCACGTTTGGCATCGGCGGCCCGGCGCGATGGTTCATGGAGGCTTCGACTGAAGACGATGTATTGCAGGCCGTCCAGTTTGCCCGGGAGAGGGATGTGCCGCTCTTCGTCCTGGGTGGTGGCAGCAATCTGCTGGTCAGCGACGCCGGGTTTCCCGGTGCCGTCTTGCACGTTGGCTTAAAGGGAATTGAGCAGCAGAGTTCGGAGGGTGTGACTAGATTCTCAATCGCCGCAGGTGAGGACTGGGATGCGTTTGTAAGCCTTGCCGTGGGGCAGAATTGCGGCGGAATCGAGTGCCTCGCGGGAATTCCCGGAAGCGTGGGTGGGACGCCGGTTCAGAACGTTGGAGCGTACGGGCAGGAGGTTGCCGAAACGATCAGATTGGTCCGCGTCCTCGATTTGCGGACACTGCGTTTTGTGGAACTAAGTACTGAGGAGTGCGGATTTGCTTATCGGCGCAGTATTTTCAATGCTTCCCATCGAGGCCGTTACATTGTTACTCGCGTTGACTATGCGCTTGGAAATGGCATTGATGCAGTATGTTCCTATGCAGACATAAAGCAATATTTTAAGGACAGGAATGCCGCCCCGACCTTGGCTGAGGTGAGTACGGCAGTCCGCGAAATCCGGAGATTGAAGGGAATGCTTATCGTTCCGGGTGATCCAGATTGCCGAAGCGCGGGAAGCTTCTTCAAGAATCCGGTCATCCCGACGGAACACTTTCATCGGATTGTCACCAGTATGGACGGCGCAAATGTGCCGCATTATCCGGCATCCGGCGGGCAGGTAAAGGTCCCTGCGGCGTGGCTGCTCGACCAGGCGGGGTTTCATAAAGGCTATGCGCTGGGGCGGGCAGGGATTTCGAGCAGGCATACGCTGGCGCTGATCAACCGCGACCGTGCTTCTGCAAGCGATATCGCCGCACTGAGAGACGAGATTATCGCTAAGGTCGCGGAGAAGTTTGCGATTCGTCTGGAACCGGAGCCGGTGTGGGTCGGCTAATGACTCCCAACTGACGCAGGAGCCGTTCGCGACGCGGGGCAAGTACTTCCTGTACCGGACCCTGAACTTCCAGCCTTCCGTTCTCAATGACAATGACATCGGCAGCTGTCTGGTAAGCCTCAGCCACATCATGCGAGACGTAAAGGGCAGGTATTCCGCGCGCCGCTAGCCAGACGGTCAATTCGCTGAGGATAGATTCTTTCAGATCAGCGTCCAATCCGGAGAAAGGCTCGTCGAGCATCATGAGCTTCGGTTCCGGTGCCAGAGCGCGGGCAAGCGCGACCCGCTGATACTCTCCTCCGGAAAGCTCGCGCGGAAGGCGTTCTGACAACTCCTCGACCCTGAACAAGCGGAGCATTTCGCTGATGCGCTGGCTGCGCTCGTCCGGTGAAAGGGCATGAAGCCCGAACTCCACGTTGCGACGGATGGTCATGTGTGGAAAAAGCGCCGGCTTCTGGGTCACGTAACCGATCTTCCGCATGCCTGCGGGGATGCTTACCCCCGTTTTCACGTCCAAAATAGCGTGATTTTGCAGCTTGATTTTGCCACTCTTAGGCTGAATAAGGCCCGAAATGATGCGCAGAATCGTGCTTTTTCCTGCTCCGGATGGACCGAAAAGCACGGTCCACGGCGAGGTCAGGCCGAAGCTGACACGAAGGTCGAATGTGCCGATGCGGTGCTCCAGGTCTGCTTCCAGAAATGTGGCCTCAGGCACGGTGCACCTGCCTTCCCCATCCATAAACGAGGATGAGCGCCAGCAGGGAAATGGCAAGCAGGAGCACAGCAGTATGGTTTGCCTGGCTGTAACGGAAGTCCTGCACCTGGTCGTACATAGCGATGGAGAGCGTTCGCGTCTCGCCGGGAATGTCGCCGCCGATCATAAGCACCACACCGAACTCACCGATCGTGTGCGTGAAGCACAACACTGCCGCCGTGAAGATGGAGCGGCGCGCCAGCGGGAGCACCACTTCAGCGAGGATGCGCAGGCGGCTCGCTCCGAGCAGAACTGCCGCGTCGATCATTTCAGGTGCTATGGCAGAGAAGCCGCTGGTGAGAGGCTGCACCGCGAAGGGAAGGCTATAGATCATCGAGCCGATGACCAGACCACTGAATGAAAACGCTACCGGATGGCCGACGACGTGAATCAGTAACCGGCCTGGCGCCGTCCGCGGGCCGAGCAGGACGAGCAGGTAGAAGCCGAGAACCGTTGGCGGCAGGAGCAGGGGTAAAGTCGCAGCCGCTTCGATGACGCTCTTACCTCGCGTTTTGCCGAACGCAAGCCAGTGGGAGAGAGGAATGGCCACACACAGCAACAGGAACGTTGTGACAGTGGCGAGTTTCAGCGTGAGCCAGAGAGCCTGTGTGTCCATCAATGTCTGGGCTCAGGGCTGTGCCCGGGCTCATTGCTGTTGGGAGGTGCGAGGCCGCGTGAGGCTAGTTCCTTCTGAACCGGAGGCGATAACAGGAAATCGAGGAACCGGTGCGCCGAGGTTCGATTGGAAGAATTCTTCAGGACGACTGCGCCTTGCAGTATCGGCGGATAGGAATCGCGTGGCATGGCAATGTAGTGTCCGTTGGCCTGTAGTCGCGGAGAGAGCGCGGATGTGAGAGAAATCAGCCCGGCCTGCGCATTTCCTGAATCCACGTATTGCGCCGTTTGCGCGATATTCTCCGCCACTACGAACTTCGGCTTGAGTTGATCGTAGAGGCCAAGGCTCTTGAGTGAGGCTTCGGCGGCGCGTCCATACGGAGCGTGTTCGGCATTTGCGATTGCCAGAGTTTTCAGTGCGGGGTCGCGCAGTGTATCCACAGATAGTTGGTGAAAGAGCGAATCCTTGCGCGTCCAGAGGACGAGCGTGCCGCGCGCGTAAGGAATGGGCTTGTCAGAGTCGGCGAGGCCCTCGGTGATCACGCGCTGCGGAAAGGAGAGATCGGCTGCCATAAAGAGGTCGAAGGGCGCGCCGTTCTGGATCTGCGTTGCCAGCGTTGCCGAGGATTGATATGAAGCGTCTATGTGAATGTGCGTCTGGCTTTCAAATTCCGTGAGGATCGGCGGCAGGACAGGCTGCAGATCGGCAGCGGCGGCCAGTCGCAGAGTCTGTGCCGCAGCCAGAGGAGCGAGGAGCAGAAGCAGGAGAAGCCTATACACGCAGCACCATGACCTCGGTGGATTTGATCAGCGCGGCGACGGTTTCTCCTACTTGAAGCTGCATTTCGCGGACCGCCTCGGTGGTGATGATGGAGTTGATGATCTGTCCGCCGATCGAAAGCTTGACCTGGGCGAGGAGGCCATCGGTTTTGATTTCGACGATGCGGCCTACAAGCTGGTTGCGTCCGCTCAAGGTTCGCATCATCTGGCGTTTCGGCGTTTCCGGACGCTTTGCCTTGTGCAAGAGGCTGTCGAGTTCCGATTCAGGAATGCGGTAATGACCGCCAGGGGTTTTTATAGCTTTGAGTTTTCCGTGATAGAGCCATTGCTTGACGGTTGGATAGGAAATGCCGAGCCGGAGTGCAGCTTCACGCGGAGTGAGCAGGGATGGCATGCGGCGATTTTATACGATATTCAAGAGGCACATACTAATTTATGAACGATTTTCTATCAAATTGAGTCAGTAGCTTCGCCTTTTCACGCGCGCCCGCAGGTGCAGATCCAAGAGCATAAGGCTTTCTACCGGAGGGATGAGCGAGCGGAGTGAACGCCAGCTGCTATAAAGCAAATGCTACGCTAACAGTATTCATGGAAAATTCTGGACATCTGCTGCGCTGCACTGGGTGCGCGCGTGTGATTGAACAACGCGAGTTGAAGGAGAATTTTCGCTGCGCGGAGTGCGGCGACCTTTATGAAGTGGTGTACACGTCGTGGAGCGCGGGCATGGCGGAGATTCGCAAGCCCAATGCAAGCGCCATGCGTTGGTTGTGGAAGGAACGCTGCTGTTCCAATGCCGTAGCCGATCAGAGCGGCGTATGGCGCTTTCGAGAGATGCTGCACATCCTGCGCGATGAAGCGAACATTGTTTCACTGCGGGAAGGGAATACGCCGCTCTATCAGCTGCGGAAGGTCGCGGAATCGACTGGTATCGAACAGCTCTTTGCCAAGCATCAGGGGATGAATCCGACCGGTTCATTCAAAGATGCCGGGATGACGACGGCGCTCTCGGTGGCGCATGAGCTTGGTTTCGACTGGGTCGCCTGCGCTTCTACTGGCAATACGTCGGCGGCGATGGCGGCCTACGCCGCTCGTGCCGGCATGCGCAGTCTGGTGCTGACTCCGGAAGGAAAGATTGCGTGGGGCAAGCTGTCGCAGGCGATGGATTATGGCGCGCTCACGCTGCAGTTGCGGACAGATTTTGACGGCTGTGTGCGTGTGCTGAACGAAGTAGTGAAACGCGCGCCGGTGTATCTGCTGAATTCGGTGAATCCGTACCGGCTGGAAGGGCAGAAGACGCCGGCGTTGGAGATTGCTGAGTCGTTTGACTGGGATGTTCCCGATCATCTCATCGTTCCCGGCGGAAATCTCGCGAATAGCTCGGCTCTGGGCAAGGCCTTTCTGGAGATGAAACACCTGGGTCTGACGAGCCGCCTGCCGAAGATCTCTGTCATTCAGGCGGAGGGCGCGAACCCTCTGTATCGCAGTATGTGCGAGAGCGGTGGGGAGATGCTGCAGCCCGTGGAAGCGCAGACACGCGCGTCGGCGATTCGGATCGGCAATCCGGCGTCGTGGAAGAAGGCCGTGCGCGTGATTCAGCAGACGGGCGGCTATTGCGAGCAGGTAAGCGAAGCGGAGATTGCGCTCGCCAAAGCTGAGATTGGCGCGGAAGGGATCGGCTGTGAGCCGGCTTCGGCGGTGACGCTTGCTGGACTCAAGAAGCTCGTGCAGCAGGGCAAGGTGCAATCGGGCGAACGAGTGGTTCTGCTGCTCACCGGGCATACGCTGAAAGATTCCGATTACACGATTGCCTATCATCGCGGGGATCTACTGAAGGCGGACGAGATCGACGGACTGCGTCCTGAGATTGAGATTACGCGGCGTAACGCGGTGGAACTGGATGCGTCAGCGGACCAGGTGCTGCGGGAACTCGAAAGGGCAGCTGTTCGATGAGCAAGGAACGTCTTCACCTGCGCTTGCCGGCAACGTCGGCCAACCTGGGGCCGGGTTTTGACGCGCTGGCGCTGGCGCTGACGTTGTATCTGGATATCGAAGCTGTGCCGGCGAGGCACTATTCGATTCAGGCCACGCGGGCGGAATCCGGAGGTGTGCGGAGCGCTGGAACGGAATCTATTGCTGCACACCTATAGGACTGTTCTGCGTGAGCAGCATGTGTCCGAAGTTCCGTTGGCGCTTGAGGTGCGGAATGGGATTCCGCTGGGCATGGGCCTGGGCTCCTCGGCTGCGACGCGGCTGGCTGGAGTTGCTCTGGCGTCGCATTTTGGAGGGCTGGGCTGGGATCGAGGGAAGATCCTTGCCGTGGCATCCCATCTTGAAGGCCATCCGGATAACACGGCAGCCTGCTGGCTAGGCGGTTTTACCGCTGCGTGCTGGCGCGGCGACGAGGTGGAGGCGGTTTCCCTGACACCGCGTGCTTTTTGGCAGGCATTGATCGTGATGCCGCAGAAGCCGCTGGCGACTACGCTTTCCCGTACGGTGGTTCCCGAGACCTACAGCCGTGCCGATGTTGTGGCTAATCTGCAGCGGGTGGCGCTGCTGACGGCGGCATTTGCCACCGGGCATGGGGAATTGCTGGCGACGGCCGTCGAGGACAGGCTGCATCAGCCCTATCGTGCGGAAGTTTGCCCGTTGCTGAAGAAGCTTCTGCCTCTTTCCGGGAAAGAGGACGTTCTAAGCGTGACTCTGAGCGGAGCGGGGCCTTCTGTGCTTTTGCTGGTGCAATCGGGGGTTGGAATCGATTCCACAAAAGAAATGGTGTTGCAACAGGTATCGGACGAACCGGTTGAGATCCTGGAGTGCGGTCTGCAGCCGAATCCTGCGCTGTGCCGCATCAAGCCTGCGGCGAGGTAACTCCATGATTCAAGGTTACTTTTGCATTACCTAAGTTTTCTTTACACAGCTGGCGCAAACGATTAACTTCGCATCCGTGGGCAGTTCTGGGGGAGGGCTGCTCTAGCGCCCGTGACTCATACGCATGAGTCCGGGCGCTTTTGCTTTTCGGGAAAAAACGGAACTCTTTTCAGACGGCTGCACCAGCGTACCCTGTTGCGACTTTTGCGCACCGGTTATCATCTAATGAACTGGTTTTCGCGGACTCAACAACGAGTCGGAAGGGTATGAAGGAGGAGCATGGCAAGTCTGGCGGTGGTAGAGGTAAATGATGCGACTTTTGAGCAGGAGGTGCTTCAGTCAGATCAGCCTGTTCTGGTTGATTTCTGGGCTGCATGGTGCGGGCCCTGTAAAGCGCTGTCCCCAATTGTCGATGAGGTTGCATCGGAGTACAGCGGCAAGCTGAAGGTGATGAAGATGGATGTGGACCGCAATCAGGCCACTCCCATGCGCTACGGGATTCGCGGGATTCCCGCGCTGCTGCTGTTCAAGGGCGGAAAGGTCGCCGACCAGATCGTTGGATATGTTCCCAAGGACACGATTGCACGCAGCATTGCACGCGTGATCGAGTAACGAAATCTGATTAGGAAGCAGGAAGGCCCGGCGATGCCGGGCCTTTTTTGCTATGCGTATTTTCTGAGCACGCCCAGCGCCCGGCCCTGGATAGCGACCTGCGCTGCCGGTACATAGATCGGGTCCATTTCCATGTTGGAAGGCTGCAGGCGGATCATCGACCCCTCGATGTAATAGCGCTTCAGCGTGGTTTCCGAGCCATTTACCAGCGCTACGATAATTTCGCCTTCGCGGGCTGTGCGCGTTTTTTCAACCAGCACGTAGTCTCCGTCGAGAATGTGCTCGTCGCGCATGGAGTCGCCGCGTACCTGCAGGACGAATACGTCGCGGTTGCCGATGATGTCGGTGAGGGAGATGGTTTCCGGGTTCTCTGAGGCTTCGACGGGGAAGCCGGCGGCGATTCTCCCCATGAGCGGCAGGCGCTCTGTGGTTCTCGTCTTGCTGCGGGGCGGCATGACGTCAATCGACCGGCTGCGGTTGTGAGCCCTTTGCAGCAACCCCTTATTTTGCAGGTTGGTGATGTGCTTATGCACGGTCGCCAGCGATTTGAGGTCGAGTCCGCGTGCGATTTCTTCGAAGGATGGTGAGTAGCCGTTGCGCTGTACAAAGCCGGAGATGAAATCCAGCACTTCTTTTTGTCGCCGTGTCACCGCCATATAACGGCATTGTAGCGAATAAAAAGCGAATCGCAGCCAGATATTTTCACGTAATTCAGAAAATTTCCCCTCTTTGGCAATGGAATAGCTGCGGACGCGATTGAAGTGATCTGCGTCAAGGCCGATTCCCATGTTTCTTTCTTTCTCCTCCCATTTTGAAACCTTGCTCTGCCTCCATTCTCATTTCTGAACGCGACACGATTTTGCTCTCACGCTTTGGTTGTGTTCCATCTCCGTACACGAGAAGGTGGGGATACAGCAAGGAGCAAAGGATGCGTTTGTTGATTGCGGAAGATGATCGCGCGCTGGGAATGTTTCTTCGCCGAGGTCTGGAGGCGGATGGAAATCAGGTGACGGTTGTGGCTGATGGACAGGCCGCCGTAGAGGCGTTTCTTGCCGACGCGCCCGATCTGATGATCCTCGATCTGAATCTTCCGCGCAAAGACGGAACGGAAGTTCTCCGGTTTCTGCGCTCCGTAAATGACGAGATGCCCGTTTTGATTCTGACGGCGAGAAGCGAGACGGAAACCAAGATCCGGTGCCTGGATATGGGCGCTGACGACTGCATGCTGAAGCCGTTTTCGCTGCATGAGCTGCGAGCCCGTTGCCGGGCTTTGATACGCCGCAGGCGTGAAGTGGGACTGGTCCTGCGGTATGGAGACCTCGAAGTGAATCGCGTGGACCGGTCGGTGAAGCGCGCCGGAGAAGCTGTTCAGCTTACGAACAAGGAATTTGCGTTGCTGGAGTGTCTGCTCCTTGGCCGCGGGCGCTCCATTTCGCGCGCGGATCTGCTGGAACGCGTGTGGGAGATGAATCCCACGGCTGGCACCAACGTTGTGGATGTGTACGTGAATTACCTGCGCCGGAAGCTGAAGGATACGGGCGCGAATCCTCTGATTAAAACTGTGCGCGGACAGGGATATTCGATCGGCGCACATGCCTGAGATCACCCCAACACAGAAAAGGAAGACGGCGACTTCTACTCCAGTGATCAAACGCGAACCGATCATGCAGACGCGAACAGCGATTGTTACCAGTGCAGATATTTCCTTCCGCCAGAGGGTGAAGGAAACGCTGACCGGCTTGCACTGGAAGGTGCGCGAAGCTGCTGGCGGAGCAGAAGCTATAGCGCATCTCGACAGCGCGCCAGCGGAAGCCATGATTCTTGACTCGTGGCTGCCCGATCTGGAAGTGCAGGAATTCATCGCGGAATTTGAGAGGCTTTACCCCTCGGTGGATCTTGTAACTATCGATGGCGCGAATGCGACGAAGACGCCGCGGAGTCCAAGGCGTAATGAGATTCTCTACGCTCTGCGGAGGAGCCAGGATGAAGATGGTGCGATATGGAACAGCGCGCCTGTGATCGATTGGCCGGAAGAGGCTCAGAAAAGCGCAGCGTCGGAAATCGCTAAGCCGACGCAAGCAGCTGTCTCGGCGAATTCTGCAACTGGCACAGAAAACAGCCCTGTAACCTCGACACACAAATCTACCTTGGCCGACCCTTCATGCAGACTACCGGAATTTATCGGGAATCATCCGGCTATGCTCGAAGTGAGCCGCCGCATCCGCCTAGTGGCTCAACGCAGCACTCCGGTGCTGGTGCAGGGGCCAACGGGGACAGGCAAGGAACTGGTAGCGCGTGCGCTGCATCGCTTAAGTACGCGCTCGTCGCGTCCTTTTGTCGCTTTGAATTGCGCCGCGATTCCGGAAGCGCTGCTTGAAGCTGAGTTGTTTGGGCATACGCGCGGAGCCTTTACCGGCGCTGTGCAGGGTCGTGTCGGCCGTATCGAGGCAGCACACGGCGGGACATTGTTTCTGGACGAAATAGGCGAGATGCCGCTGCAACTCCAGGCGAAGCTGCTTCGCTTTGTGGAATGCGGTGAATTGCAGCGCGTGGGAGACAACGAACCTGTGCGGGTCGATGTCCGAATCGTTGCCGCAACACATCGATCGCTGGCAAAACTGGCGGCGGAGGGGACATTTCGCGCCGATCTTTACTATCGGCTGGCCGTCTTTCTTATCCGAACGCCGGATCTGCATTCTCACAAAGAAGATTTGCCATCGCTGGTGCAGCATTTTCTTTCTGCGATGGCCGAGACGAGCCCGGCGAAGACAATTAGCGCCGCTGCCATGGAGAAGCTCGAATCCTACAGCTGGCCTGGAAACGTGCGCGAGCTTGAGCACATGCTGGAGCGCGCCTGGATCCTCGCCGAGAGTCGGCCGAATATTGGTGCGAATGAGATTGAGTTTGAAGAAGACGCGGGAGTTTTCTGAGAGTTTTCTTATCCTCTGATCGCCAAGCTTGGCCCGTCTTCTGCAGGAAAGAACAGCGGAATCTTATCTCTGTCTGAACCATCGGCAGGTTTTAAAGAAAGGTGAATTGCATGCAGATCTCAACCCCCATGAGCGATGCGCTGGAACGCTATCTCGACTTATCGAGCATGGAACTGAAGCTCACAGCGCAGAATATGGCGAATATCGACACGCCGGGTTACCGGGCGCAGGGATTCGACTTTGCCGGCGAGATGGAGCGGTCTCTGGGCGAATTAACGGCCGGCCAGACGAAGAACGGCGTCGCACGTAAGCCGTTTGCTCCGGGCGCAGCACGGGTCGGACTCGTCGATGGGCTGATTGAGCGGCCTGACGGAAACAATGTTTCGATGGATCGCGAAAGCCTGAACATGGCGGAAGCGCAGCTGCAATTCCGCACTGGAATTGAGCTGTTGAAGCGTGAGTCGGCCCGGGTGATGGACGCGATCCACGTGGACACCAAGTAAGCAGCACATAACGATCGAGAGGAAGAGATGAATCTGTTCGGGGTCATGGAAGTAAGCGGCTCGGCTCTAAAGGCAGAGCGTATTCGCGCCGAGGTCGTAGCGGCCAACATGGCGAACGCGGAGACAACCAGGACGCCGGAGGGTGGACCGTACCGGCGGCAGCATGTTGTCTTTACCTCGGCTGCGGCGGAGCCGAACAGCTTTGCCGGGCAGCTGTTATCGCAGGTGAATCCCCAGGCGGATCCACAGATCGGCGGCGTTGAGGTCTCGGCCGTGGTGCAGGATCCGGCGAGCACGCTGCGCCGTTTCGATCCATCGCACCCGGATGCGGACAAAGACGGCTATGTGTCGTATCCCGATATCAATCCGCTGACGGAAATGGTGGACCTGATGGGTGCGACACGGGCCTATGGGCTGAACAGTTCCGCAGTGCAGGCGACGAAGGGGATGATCAACTCGTCGCTCGACATCCTGAAGTCGTAATCACGGACATTGCCAGGAGGAAAGTCACATGCAAATGAATTCTGTAACTCAGACAGGCACAATTGCCGCTATGCCGGATTCCTTCAATCTCCAGACGCCGCTGCAGGCAGGCGCGGATGCGCAAAAAACTCCTTTTGCCGATCTGTTTCAGAACGCGATGCAGAATGTGCAGCAACTGGAGGATAAGGCCTCGACTGCCGTGCAGGGGCTGCTCGACGGCAGTGGCGTCGATGTGCACACGGCCATGATTGCCACCAGCGATGCGGACGCCGCATTTGAACTCTCGCTGGCTGTTCGCAACAAAGCCGTGGGCGCCTTTCAGCAGATGATGGGCCTGCAGTTCTAACCATCCTGAACTGACAAGACAGCGAGATGATGCAGCATGGATGAGAACCAGCAAATTCAAGCAGCGCCGCCGTCGGGCATGCCGCAGCGCGCAAGGGCGGTTGTGCAGAGCCTGCTTGCGCGATTGAGAAGCATGGAGGGGCAGCAGCGGCTCTGGCTGCTTGGAGCCGGAGGCCTTGCGCTTCTATGCTTTCTTGGCATTCTCTGGTTTGCCATGCGCACAGACTGGAAGGTGCTGTATGCCGGCCTGGAGCCGTCGGATGCGCGCGAGATTGCATCGGAGCTGACGGCTGCTAATATTCCCTTCGATGTTTCTCCCGATGGAGCAACTCTTCGCGTACCGGCCGCGAATCTGGACAAGGCGCGGCTGGCGACAACGGCGAAGGGCGGACCCCGAAGCGGCCGCATGGGCTTTGAGCTCTTCGATAAACCCAATTGGATTGGATCGGAGTTCGACGAAAAGGTGAATTATCAGCGCGCTCTCGAAGGCGAGCTGGAGCACACGATCAATACTCTGTCCGAAGTCGAGTCTGCGCGTGTGCATCTGGTGATGCCACACGATTCGCTCTATACCTCGCAGCAACGCGATGCCAAGGCATCTGTGGTCCTGAAGTTGAAGCGGCGATCTCTGAGCGACGAACAGGCCGATGCGATTCGCAACCTGGTGGCCAGCGCCGTAGACGATCTGCATCCGGAAGATGTGGCCCTGGTGGATGCAGAGGGGCGGCTGCAGTTGGGCAGGCGCAATGCCAGCGCAGATGCAGCCGCGCACGAGCAGGAACTGGCGGCGAAGCTCATCGAGACGCTTGAGCCCGTTGCCGGCGTGGGAAATGTCCGGGCTTCGGTCAATGTGGAGTATGACAGCTCGACTGCCGATGAAGTCGATGAGACCTACGACCCGAATAATGTCGTGACCCTTTCGATGCAGCGGTCTGAGCAGACCTCCGGGGCGCAGTCTGGCCCGACGGGCGTTCCCGGCACGGCGAGCAATGCTCCCAATGTGCAGCCGCCCCTGTTTCCCCAGCAGAACCTGGGCACGCAGAACCTGAAGCAGGAGAGCGGCACCTACGGAGCCTCAAAACGGGTGCGGCATACGGTGCAGGGATCGGGCAAGGTGCGGCGCGTGACTGCCGCGGTGCTGATCAACCATCGCATGGTGGTCAACGGCAAACAGGTCAGCTGGCAGGCGCGCACTCCAGAAGAGATGCAGCATCTGGCCGAGCTGGCACAGGCGGCCATTGGCTTTGACAACGCGCGCGGCGATACGGTGAGCGTCGAGGACATGGCATTTGAAGACAACTCGGCGCATCCGCCGGCCACCGCGGTTGAACAGTTCCTGGCCGGCGCTGCCCAATCCGAGGCCATGTGGAAGTACGGCGCGCTCGTGATCGCGCTTCTCTGCCTACTCTTCTTTGTCGTTCGTCCTGTGATGCGGAAGAGCGCAGTTCCGGAGAGGGCTGCCGTTGCGATGCTGACGGAAGAGCCGCAACTTTCTTCAGGCGCGGAGACCGTGTCGCTGCATGAGACGAGCGAAGAAGCTCAAGAGCAGCAAAAGAAAAGAGCGCAGCTGGTGTTTGACGCCGTGGCGGAGCACCTGAGACGTGAGCCTGCCCAAACGACGCGCCTGCTGCAAAGCTGGATTCACACCGAATAAGGAGAGCTGACGATGGCCGCTGCCGCACCTTTGCCCACAACTACGACGAGCCTCGTGCCGCCTCCTGCGCCTGAGCGCCGCATTCCTGAGCGCTCGCTGCCCGGAATCAAAAAAGCGGCAATTCTGGTTGTCGCTGTCGGCGATGAACTGGGCAAGAGGATTCTTCAGAACCTGCCGGATAACGATGTGCAGCGCTTGACGGAGGAGATTGCGGAGCTGCGCAACGTTCCACCCGAGGCATCGCTGCAGGTCATGGAAGAGTTCTTCGAGATGATCGAGACCCAGCGGTTCATGATGCACGGCGGTCTCGAATATGCCACCAAGTTATTAGTGGAGTCGTTCGGCAAGCAGCGGGCGGAAGATCTACTTGCTTTGGTGAAGCGTGCACAGGAGGCGAGCCAGGGCGATCTTGCCATGCTGCAGAAGGTCGATCCGCAGCAGCTGGGCAAATTCCTCGACGGCGAGCATCCGCAGACGGTCGCTCTGGTTCTGGCCCACCTCGATCCGAAACGCGCTTCGCTCGTGCTGAACAGCCTGGGTGAGGAACAGAAAGTCGCCGTGGTAAGAAGACTGGCGGAAATGCGCCAGTTTTCTCCCGAGATGGCACAGAAGGTTGCGCTGATTCTGCACAAGCGCCTTGAGACCGTGGGTGATACGAGCCGCAAAGCGTATGCAGGCTTCAAGGCGGTTGCCGACCTGCTGAACCGTCTCGATGCCGGGCAGACGAAGAAGATTCTCGAGCAGATTGAAGAGGAAGAGCCGGAGGTCGCGCTCAACATCCGCAATCTGATGTTCACCTTTGAAGATCTGGTGACGGTGCCCTCGACCAGCATGCGCGAACTGGTGGGCGCGATCGACAAGCCGACCCTGGCAATGGCGCTGAAGGGCGCGCGGGAGGATGTGAGGGCACATATCTTCCGTGCCATGTCGTCGCGTGCTGTGGAGATGCTGAAGGAAGACATGGAAGTGCTTGGGCCAGTGCGCACGCGTGAAGTGACACTGGCGCAGCACGAAATTCTTAACCTCGCGCGCAAGCTTGAAGCAGACGGAAAGTTGATCCTGAAGATCGAACAGGGCGATGACCTGCTGGTTTAGGGACGCCAGCGATGGAGGCAGAGATGCTGCACAAAGTTGAACCGAAGATTCGGCGGATGGAATACCGCCTCGCATTTGCTCCTCCTGCAACCGTGCCGGATACGTTTGTTCCAGAGGAACCAACGGAGCAGGCTCAGAATAAAAAGGATCAGGATGTAAATGGCCAAGGCGATCTTGCACCGTTAACCGCGCGTTTGCATGAGCTGGAAGAGCAGTTGCAGGAGCGCGAAAGCATCTTCCGTCAGAAGCTCGAAGCGGAAACAGCTGCCGCATATGAGCGCGGGCGCCGGGAGGACGACTCTCATCGTACTGCGGTCGTTACAGAAATGGCACGCTCCATGGAGCGTGCTCTCGGGGACTTCGCATCGGCGCGCGATGGCTATCTGGCGCAGGTAGAGCAGGAAGTGGTGCGGCTGGCATTGAGCATCGCCACCCGCATTCTGCATCGTGAAGCACAGATGGATGCGCTGTTGCTGTCTGGCGCTGTTCGTGTTGCCCTGGGACAGCTCTCCGATACGACCGAGGTCAGGCTGCGGATTCCAACCTCTCAGTATCAGCTGTGGAGCGAGATGATTCACTTGATGCCGAATCTGCCGCTGCGTCCGCAGCTTATTGCTGATGACGCGCTGCAGGCTGGTGAGTGCACGCTCGAGACGCATCTCGGGAGCGTCGACCTGGGAGTGAAGGCGCAGCTGGCGGAGATTGAGCGGGGCTTCTTTGATCTTCTAGAGCACAGGGAGCCCGCACGGCGCGATGAGTTCAAAGCAGGCACAAAGCCGGAAGAAGTCTGACAGCATGGAGCTGCTGGCTACCTACTTCTCGCGTCTCAGGCAGCGCTCGACCTGGCGCTGGCAAGGTCGCGTCCTCGAAGCTGTGGGCCAGACGATTGAGTCTTCGGGGCCGTTATGTTCGATGGGCGAATGCTGCGAGATTCTGGATGGCAATGGGCAGCCGCATCTGGCTGAAGTGATCGGCTTTCGCGGCAGCAATGTGCTTTCGATGCCGCTTGAGAGCACCGAAGGTATTCGCTTCGGCGATAGAGTATCGGCGCTGGGCACGCTTCCTTATCTCGAAGCGGGTGAGGGGTTGATTGGGCGCGTGCTGAACGCTTCCGGTCAGCCGATCGATGACGGGCCGCGACCGGTGACGCGCGTCGCGGTTTCTCTCGATCGCAGTGTTCCCAATCCATTGGAGCGTGTGCCGATCCGACAGCCGTTGGGAACTGGTATTCGCGCGATCGACGGCATGCTGACGGTAGGCCGCGGCCAGCGTATCGGAATTTTCGGCGGCTCGGGCGTGGGGAAGAGCACGCTAATAGGGATGATGACACGCAACAGCGAGGCGGACATCATCGTGGTTGGATTGGTGGGCGAGCGCGGGCGCGAAGTGGGCGAGTTTCTTGAAGACAGTCTGGGGGTGGAAGGGCGCAAGCGGTCGGTGGTGTTAGTATCGACCTCCGACCAGTCGCCGCTTCTGCGGCTGCGGGCGGCTCTTTCGGCGACGGCGGTGGCGGAATACTTTGCGCATCAGGGCAAGCATGTGCTCCTGGTGCTCGATTCGCTGACCAGGTTTGCCATGGCTGCGCGAGAGATTGGTCTGGCGGCGGGTGAGCCCCCCACGGCAAAGGGGTACACGCCGTCGGTCTTCAGCCGTCTAGCGCGGCTGGTGGAGCGGGCGGGGCAGTTTCGCAAAGGAAGCATCACTGCCTTCTACACGGTGCTGATGGAAGGGGACGACCAGCAGGAGCCGATCGTCGATGCGGCGCGCTCGTTTCTTGACGGGCACATTTTTCTATCGCGCGATCTGGCCGCCGAGGGGTGGTATCCGCCGATCCAGATATTGGATTCAGTGAGTCGTCTGATGCCGGCGATTATCGGCGACGAACACAAATCAGCTGCTGCGCTGATGCGGCGGCTGCTTGCTGTCTATGCGAAATCGGAAGACCTGATCCGCATTGGCGCGTATAAGCCGGGAGCGGACGGCGATCTTGACCGGGCAATTCGATCGCGCGCCTTATTGCGCGAATTTCTTGTGCAGCAGGCGCATGAAGATGTTCGCTTCGAGCAGGCATGTAAGGCGATGCAGATGCTTGCGGCAAAGGTATGACGATGAAGCATCCTTTGAGCCGTCTGCTCCGCCTGCGGTCCCTTCTGGAAGATGTCAGCCGCGTAGAGCTGGAGGCGCGATTACAGGAGCTGGCGCAAATCGAGCGTGCGCTGGCGCGTTCGCGGGACTTTGCCAGAGCGATGCGTCAGCGAAGCTTCGCCAGTATAGGACAGGCCTGGAGCGCTGACTGGCTGGAAGCGGAAGCAGTGGGTGAGTGGGTGGCTTCGGAAGAGAAGATATACGAAAAAGCAAGCCGGAGTAAAACCGCTGAGGTGAACGCTGCGAAAGCGGCATATCTCGAGCGTCGCAAGGAGCGCCATCAGGTGGGAAGCGTGATCGAAGCCAGGGCAGCCGCGGACGCGATCGAACGGGGGCGCCGGGATCAGCAAGAACTGGATGACTGGTTTAACCAGCAAGGCCGGTCGGGCCGTGGCGCGCGGACCAAGTCAGCCTGAGATTTCTCTAACCTCCTGCAGCGCATTCTGGCAAGCCATCTGCAAGTACGAACGCAGGAGGCTGAATCGTGCAAGTTCCTGCAAGCGCAATAACGGCCGGCCCAGAGAATGCCGCAGCCGGCACTTCCTCCAGTCTGTTTGGAGCACTGGCCGGAGCGCCTTCGGCAGCGAAAGGCAAAGTGCCGCCGTTTGCCGCTATTCTCGCCGAACAATCCGTCGGGACAGATACCGGAAAGAACATTCACGCGATTGTGAGCGGGGCAGGTGCTGGAGGCGCAGACGAGGCGTTTGATGCGATTTTGTCCGGAATAGCTCGCGTGGGTCCTCAAGCTCTGTTGAGCCCGCCGCTAAAGAACCCTGGCGACGCGCAAAATGACACGCCATCGGGCCCTTCCGCAACATCAAAAAATGAAACAAAGCCAGTAAGGCGCCAGACCTCAAGCGACAGTCTTTCCAGCGCATCCGAAAAGAAACAGAGCTCCGCGGCCGAACTGATTCCGTCTGCAGTATCTGCTCCTGTATCCGTGACCATAGCACAGGTGATACCGGCGGTTATCGCCGCGAAAGGATCCCACTCAATTCTTGATGCATCCTTGCCATCCGCGAACGCTCCTTTGCTACAGCGTTCTTTCATTCCCCAAAGCCAGAGTGAGCACGTGGCGATAGCAGCAAGCACGGAGGTCGTAAGATCTGAAGCGGCTCCACCTGCAAGCGATTCCGTCGCGCATGATTTGCAGCCGCAGGCGATCTCATCTGCGAAGGCGCAGTTCACGCTATCTCCAGTGGCTGCTGAAGCGGCAGAAACCACTGTTTCGATTCCAGAAAGTGTCGCTGCGAGACGGCAGGTGTCCTCCGCTGCAGCTATTTTGCAAGCCTCTGGTTCATCAGATGGACTGAACTATGCGTTGGCGCCGTTTGCCGGATCGGCGGTGCAAGGAGCAGCCTCGCCGGCCGCCTTAGCCCCGTTATCAAAATCAAAGACGCAGGAAAAAGCAAACAGCGATACAGTGCGCGGCCTGTCAGCCTCTGTTGCTGCGTCAGGAGTGTCATCAGCGGATTCGGTGCCGTCGCATAACGTCTCTTTGTCGATACCCCAGGCTACGCGCACGGCCGATCCCGTCGACTCCAACCCAAAGCAAGAACCTTCAGTATCCGAGGCGAATACCTTTCAGCGTCTGGACTCCGGCGGAACCCCGGCCACGCTGCTTCACAGCAGCGCACACCAGATCGCCGTGGGCGTGCACGACCCATCGCTGGGCTGGCTTGAGGTGCAGACGCAATCTTCGGCAGGGCATGTCAGTGCGACGCTTACGGCTGCTTCGACGGAAGCGCATGCGAGCCTTGCCGCGCAGGCTCCTGCGATCACGCAGTATCTTGCCGACCGCAACGTCTCCGTGCATAGCGTAAATGTGCACACGCAGGCGGACACACAGAGCGGAGCTTCGAGCGGAGGAGGGCAACCGCAATCGGACACAGGGAACGCCCGTCATGAGGTTTCCGAGCATGGATCTTCGGGAATGGAAGAAAGCCGATCGTCGTCTTTGAGCCAAACAGGAAGCGAGCACACGCTGCAGACAAGAAGTTCGTCCTATATCAGCATCCACGCATAAGGACAGCGCGAAAGGGAAAGGAAAAATGATACAGCCTTTACACCATTCAACCATGTCGCCGGTTACGGCGCTCGATAGATCTTCGGGAACGAGTGGTACTTCGGATTCATCGGGCTCCTCGAGCAGCGACAGCGGCGACACCACAATCACAGCGAATGACTTTCTCACACTTCTGGTCGCAGAGATGAAAAATCAGGATCCCACTGCTGATACCGACCCCAATGCCTACATTGACCAGCTGGTGCAGGTAAACAGCCTCCAGCAGTTGATTCAGATCAACCAGGATCTGGGCAGCTCAAGCTCCACGTCGAGCTCTGGTTCAGGTTCAAGCAGCGATGCGAGTTCAAGTGCTTCGTCGCACGCCATCAGCGCTGCGAGCCGGCTCGCCACCTCGCTCGCCGGAAAGCATACGCAACCGGCAACGACGGATGTAAACGCTGCGGCGGGACGCGATCCGAACGCGGCATCGCAAGCGCTCCAGGCTTTCAGGTCAGCAATTCATCAATCGTAACGCCACACAAGGATGCGGAGGATACATGCCATCGTTTTTTATTCCACTCTCAGGTCTTGAGGCCGATAACACGGCGCTCAACACTATTGCCAATAACCTTTCCAACATGAATACCGTGGCTTATAAGAGCCAGGATGTGCAGTTCAGCGATCTGTTCTACCAGCAGGTCGGAGAAAGCGGCTCGGGCGATCCCGAACAGGTGGGCGCGGGTACGCAGGTCGGAGCTATCACAACTGATTTCAGCACCGGCACCGCGAGCCCGGCTTCAGGCGAGTCGCAGGATGTCGCACTGAACGGGGACGGCTTCTTTGTCGTTCAAGACGGCAATGTGCAGGAGTACACACGTGCCGGCAATTTCGTTCTCAGCTCTGACGGTCATCTGTTGACCCAGGGGGGACAGCAGGTGATGGGCTATCCGGCGGCGAACGGTGTTGCAAACACGAATGCGCCTTTGGTTCCGATCCAGATTCCTGTGGGGCAGGTCGAACAGCCACAGGCAACCAGCAATATGTCTCTTACGGCAAATCTCGATGCCTCGGCTGCGGTTGGCACCTCTGCGCAAGGACAGATTACTCTCTATGATTCGCTGGGTGAGTCGCATATCGCCACAGTCGATTTCCAGAAGACCGGCACCAATACTTGGAGCTACAACATGTCGCTGCCCGCGGGCGATTCCACCGGGAGCAGCGCCAACACCGTGGGTACATTGACCTTTGATTCCAGCGGCAATCTCATTACCCCGGCTGCGAACATCTCGAACATTCAATTCACCGGTCTCTCAGATGGCGTTGCAAATATGAATTTCAACTGGAACCTGTATGACGCAAACAACAAGCCGGTAATCGATCAGGTTGCTGCCGGTTCGGGCGTCGCGAGCTCGCAGCAGGACGGTTACGCCAGCGGGCAATACCAGAGCTTTACGGTGGATTCAAATGGCGTGGTCTCGGCGTCATACAGCAACAACCAGACACAGGTCGTTGGCCAGCTGGCGGTAGCGAGCATCACCAATGAGCAGGGACTGACGCGGCTGGGCGATAACAACTACCAGACGACTCTGGCATCGGGCGAGGCGACGATCGGTACGGCTGGCTCAAATGGCCGTGGCACGATTCAGGATCAGGCGATCGAGGGATCGAATGTTGATATCTCGACCCAGTTCTCGGACCTGATCGTTGCCCAGCGCGCCTTTGAAGCGAACTCGAAGGCAATCACCACCTTCGACACGGTAACGCAGGAAACCATCAACATGATTCACTAAGCTAGCGTCGGCCAGAGTGGAGAAAAGTTCTGCTCTGGCCTTCGCACTATATAAGAATCTTCTAATCTTTCTGTCCCAATTCCGGTCATCCATCTGCACCTTCTTCTGGCATGACGCAGGAATCCCCGACATCCTCTGAAGTCAAGGAATCGCCCCAGGCTGCGAGAGAAGTGAGCCCTGTACTCTCCGTCCCGCAAGAGGAAGAAGCGCTCACTGCGCCCGAGCCTGACCGAGTCTCGCTTTCAACGCTTGCGGCCAAGCTACCCCTGCAGTTGGATCTGCTGGTGCCGCTTCCATCGTTCCGCGTGCAGAATCTCCTCTCGCTTGAAAAGGGGCAGGTGATTGAGTCGGCATGGCCGCACACGGAAGATCTTCCCTTGTGGTCGGGTGGAGTCCATCTGGTGTGGACCGAGTTCGAAGTGGTGGACCAGAAGCTGGCTGTGCGCGTGACGAGATTGGTGTAGAGACATGCGGATAGAAATGACAATGCACGGCGAGGGAGAACAGAGCGCGGGACCAGCCGGGTTTGCGGAACGATGCAGGCGCACATTTTCCGCGATGGGAAGATTCATTGCGACACGTCTGTTGAGAAGTACGCACGCGGGTGAGGAAAACGCGCTCCAAATCGAAGAGAAGCTCTCGCTTGGACCCAAAAAGATGCTGTATCTGGTGAGCTGCCGCGAAAAGGAGTTTCTGATTGCCGCGGGTGCTGACTCGATTGTGTCGATGGTGGAAGTCTCGCCGACCGTGCCGGTTCAGCATGCAGGTTCCCCAAAAGCAGCACTGACGCGAATGCAGAAACGCGAGCGCCTGCCATGATGCTTGCTTTCTATTTTGCGAAAACGCCGAAGCTGCTGCCACTGCCGGGCCCTTTGTCCGGCCTGGATCAGCACCTGACAAACAACAACGGCGTGCCCTGGACGATCGTTTTTTCGCTGACGCTGATCACGCTGCTGCCGGCCATTGTGCTTTCGATGACGCCGATGGTGCGTCTGCTGGTCGTCTTTCACTTTCTGCGCCAGGCATTGGGCACGCAGACAGCTCCCAGCAATCAGGTGCTGATGGGGCTTGGCCTGATGATGACGTGGTTTCTGATGCAGCCGGTGTTGATGGCCGTCGACCAGCAGGCGGTCGAGCCGTTTCGTCAGGGACAGATTTCGGGGATTGAGGCGATTGAGCGCGGTGTCGATCCGCCGAAACATTTCATGTTGAAGTATGCGCGCGAGAAGGATCTTGCGCTCTTCAGCTCGGCGTCGATGATTGCACGCCCGAAGACGCCGGACGATCTTCCGCTGCGCGTGATTGTGCCTGCTTACATGCTCTCGGAATTAAAGGCCGGCTTTGTGATTGGCGCCGTGCTCTTTCTTCCGTTCCTGCTGGTGGACATGGTGATTGCCTCGATCACGACTTCGATCGGCATGTTTCAACTGCCTCCCGTTGTGGTTTCAACGCCGCTCAAGATTCTGCTTTTCGTCATGGTAGACGGCTGGCATTTGCTGGCTGGATCGCTGCTCAAGAGTTTCTAGAAGTTCTTTGGAGAGGGGAGAGATACGGTGGGTCCCGATCAGGTTGCGGAATTGATGCGGCATCTTTTAAAAGAAGCGCTCGTCGTCAGCGCGCCGATTCTGCTGCTTGCGGCGGCAACGAGTTTTCTGCTGAGTCTCTTTCAAACGTTGACTTCGCTGCAGGACCAGACATTGAGCACCGTTCCGCGACTGCTCATTGTTTCTCTTGTCATGCTTGCCGGGTTGCCATGGTTTCTGCGCCGCATGATTTTCTTCACCGTAACGCTTCTGAACGATTTTCACCGCTATATCGGCTAATGCAATGGAAGACATTTTCACACGCGGGAATCTGGACTGGAGCCACTACCTCTCGGCGCTGGTGCTAGCCATGGTGCGCCTGAGCAGCATGATGGTCTCAGCCCCGTTTTTCTCATCACAGGCGATTCCCAAACAGGTGAAGGCGGTCTTCGTCTTTGCCGTCTCTCTCTTGCTGGCTCCCGTAGTCGCATCGCTTCCGATGGCGCAGGTAGAACTGGGTGTCCTTCCGCTGCTGGGCGAGGTCGGAGCGGGCCTGGTCTTCGGTTTTTCGCTGAGCCTGTTGAATGAAGTTCTCCTCTTTGCGGGTCAGGTACTCGGCGTGCAATTCAGCTTTTCACTGGCAAATCTGCTTGATCCTAATTCAGAAGTGCAGACGCCGCTGTTGGCACAGATGTTCTCGCTAATGGGGACGACGGTGCTTCTGGTGTCGGGGCTCGACCGCACGATGCTGGCTGCCTTGATTCGCAGTTTCGCAGAAGCCCCTCTCGGCGGGTTCTTCCTCGATGGGCAACATGCGCTGGCCCTGGTGCAGATGGCAAGCGGCATCTTTTTCGCTGCTCTGCAACTGGCCGCTCCGGCGATGGCGGCGACCATGCTCGTGGAGATCGCTGTGGCGCTGGTGGGGAAGATGTCTCCTCAGCTTCCGGTCATGGCGATCACGGTTCCGGCCAAGACGATTACCGGCTACGTGATTCTGCTGGGATCGCTCGCGCTCTGGCCGCGGTTTATCGAGAGCCATTTCAGCCGGCTGCTTGAGGTGGCCGAAGGCATGCTGCGGCACGGAGTTGCCCACGCATGAGCGGAGAGCGCACGGAACGGGCGACACCGCGGCGCCGGCAGAAGGCGCAGCAGCAGGGCGATCGCGTGCGCAGCCGCGAACTTACGGCGGCCTTCGGGATGCTGGCCGGCGTGCTGGTTTTGGGCGGCGTTGCATCGCATTGGTCTTCGATGTGGAGCGGACTTGTCACGCAGGTGCTTGCGCTGGGCTTTCCCTCGGTGTGGCATGACGATCAGGTCATGCAGACGGCACTGGCGTTGCGCCATGTTGTGCTGGTGGCCTTGTCGCCCCTGCTGTTCCTCGCGTTAGCCGTCACCGGGGCCGCATTCCTGGTTTCAGTGGCTCAGGGAGGAGGCGTGCAATTTTCTGCGGAGGCCCTGCAGCCAAAGTTTTCACGCCTCAACCCTGCCACCAATATCAAGAACATCTTCTCGTTGCAAGGCGCGTCGCGCCTGGGTAAATCGCTGTTGCCCGCTGGAGTGATCGTCATCCTGGGGATCTACAAAGTGAGGAGCCAGACGGGTCTACCGCCGATGAGCCTCGCGCACCTGCCGCTGATGTTTTCGTCTGCCTACGACCTGCTGCTCGATACGGCATGGATTCTCGTTGCCTGGTCGGGGATCGACTACATCGTGCAATGGCGAAGCTGGGAAGGCCGCATGCGGATGAGCAAGCAGGAGATTCGTGAAGAGATGAAGGAGAGCGAAGGCAGTCCGCAGGTGCGCAGCCGCATTCGCGGTCTGCAGCGCCAGATGCGCCGGCGCAAATTGAAGGCGGACGTAAAGCGCGCCACGGTTGTCATTACCAACCCGACCCACTATGCCGTAGCGCTCAGCTTCGATTTTGAAACGATGGAGCCGCCCAAAGTTCTGGCGAAGGGCCGCAATCTGCTGGCCGAACAAATCAAAAGTGAAGCGCGCTGGGCCGGCGTGCCGATTGTCGAGAACCCGCCGCTGGCGCGTTCTCTTTATCGGTCGGTCGCCGAAGGGCAGTCGATTCCGGTCGACCTCTATGCCGCGGTTGCTGCGATTCTTGCCTATCTCTATCGCAAGCAGGTCGAAGAGAAGGTCCGCCGCCAGCGCGCAGCCGAACAGACGGAGCGTGAGAAGAGCAGGAAAAACGCCACATCCGCCAAACAGAATCCGACACCCACCAGGGAGATGCCATGAGTTCTACTGCTGTCGTACCCGTATCCTCAGTCGCGGCAGAAGGACTTGCCAGCCGTTTGCTGAAGCTGGGCAAAGACCTGTCGCTGCCGGTTGGAGCGATCAGCGTCATTTTCGTGATGCTGATCCCGGTGCCATCGTTCGTGCTCGACCTTCTACTTGCATGTTCCTTTTCGGCTTCTGTTCTGGTCTTTCTTTCGGCTGTACAGGTGAGACGCGCTGTCGATTTCTCCGTCTTCCCGAGCCTTCTACTGCTGCTGACGCTCTTCCGGTTGTCGCTGAATATTGCTTCCAGCCGCCGCATTCTGCTGCACGGCGGCGAAGGAACCGCGGCGGCGGGGAGCGTGATCGAAGCCTTCGGTCAGTTCGTCGTAGGCGGCAACTACGTTGTCGGTTTCGTACTCTTTCTGGCACTGATTGCGATTCAGTTTCTCGTGGTCAGCCATGGCGCGGTGCGCACTGCTGAGGTGACGGCGCGCTTCACACTCGATGCGCTGCCGGGCAAGCAGATGGCGATCGATGCCGATCTGAATGCGGGTCTGATCGACGAAGTCGCAGCGAGGAAGCGCCGACAGGCGATTGCGCAGGAGGCGGAGTTCTATGGAGCGATGGACGGCGCCGCGCGCTTCAATCAACGCGATGCGCTGGCGACCATTCTCATTACGGCGATCAACATTATCGCGGGATTGCTGATTGGCGTGCTGCAGCAGGGCGTGGCGCTATCTGACGCGGTAAAGACCTACACCGTGCTCACTGTGGGTGACGGACTGGTGACGTTGATCCCGTCTCTGCTTGTGTCGGTGGCGGGCGGCATGGTGCTGACGCGCGCGAACTCCGCGAACGGCTTGACGACGGAATTAGGAACGCAGCTTTTCCGTCGAGGACTGACACTCTACATCGCCAGTGGAGTTCTCGGCGCTCTCTGTCTTGTGCCTGGGCTTCCAAAGTTTGCCTTTCTGCTTCCCGCTGTCGGTCTCGGATACCTCGGATGGCAGATTTCGCGCAAGCCTGCGGAGGAGGCAGTCGAGGAGCCTGAGCGCAAGCAGGCGGATAAAGCGCAGGGTGAGAATATTGCCACGCTGCTCAAGGTGGACGAGCTCAGCCTTGAAATCGGCTTTCAGCTCATTCCGCTGGTCGATGAAAAGCAGGGCGGACAGATGCTGGCGCGCGTGCGGGCTCTGCGCAAGCATCTGGCGACTGAACTGGGTTTTCTTGTTCCTCCGATTCATATCTCGGACAATCTGCGTCTCAGGCCGCGCGAGTATGTCTTTTCGTTGCGCGGCGTGGAAATTGGCCGCTGGCAGACGGAAGGCAACGCGCTGCTGGCGGTGAGCGCGGAATGCGACGCGCATCCACTGCCGGGGAAGCAGACGCAGGAACCAGCGTTTCAGGTTCCGGCGCGCTGGATCTCTCCATCGCTTGAGAGCCAGGCGATTGCCGCCGGCTATTCAGTCGTCGATACGGTGACCGCCATCAGCACACATCTGGCCGAGATGATTCGCCAGCATGCGCATGAATTGCTGGGGCGCGCGGAGACGAAGCGTCTGCTCGATACGCTGAACGAATCGCATCCGAAGCTTGTGGAAGAGCTGGTGCCCAAGATCCTGACATTGGGCGAAGTGCAGAAGGTCCTGCAGCAGCTTTTGCGCGAGCAGGTCTCGATTCGCGATCTGGGCACCATTCTCGACGTCCTGATCGAGTCGGCCGCGGTCAATAAGAGTCTGCCTCACATGGTCGAAGCCGTGCGCCACGCGCTCGGTCGGCGCATCATCCAGCCTCTCTTGGAGGGCGATGGAAGCCTGCGCGTTCTGCAGATGGATCCGGCCTTCGAAGAAGAGCTGATCGAGTCGCTTCAGGGAGAAGCAGGAGCGCGTCTGCTGACCGACGGCCGCGCACAGCACACTCCCTGGCTCAAGCGCTTCATCGATTCTGTGAAGCAGCTAATCGGAGCGCAATCCTCGATGGCCCTTCCAGTGCTCCTCTGTCCGAGTCCGGCACGCTTCTACCTTCGCCGCTGGCTGGAGCCGGTTTTGCCGAGGGTGGTGGTGATTTCTCCAGCAGAGATTCCGCCAGATGTGCGTGTGCGATCGATTGGTGTTGTTCGGTAAGGCAGTCTCCCCCGATCTGGAAATCGTGGTTGCGGAATGAAAACGGAAATTGATGAAGGCGCGAGTGAAAACAATATGCAGAACATGGGATCCATGGAAGATCGGTCAGCAATCGAAGAAGAGTCCAGACAGAGAGCTCTGATGATGTCCTTGCCTGGACCTCGTGAAACAGAGCAGAAATCAGAACAGAAGCAGACCCGCGCTGCCGAGATCAAGAATGCGCGCTCCGAAGCAATGGCCGGTGCCCGATTTACGCCGGAAGAAGAGCGCATTATGGTCGAGCATCTGCCGATTGTGCGCTATATTGCGCGGCGCATCCACGAGCGTCTTCCGCAGCATGTTGAGATGGAAGAACTGGTCAGTGCCGGCGTACTCGGATTGATGGACGCCTTTCAGAAATTCGATCCGGCCAAGAAGGTGCAGTTTCGCAGCTATGCGCAGTTCCGCATCCGCGGCGCCATTCTGGACAGCCTGCGCACGCTGGATTGGAGCCCGCGCGATCTCCGCCGCAAGGGCCGCGCGATCGAACAGGCAATGCGCGCCCTTACAGCGCGGATCGGACGGACCCCATCCGAACAGGAGGTTGCCACTGAACTGCAGATGGATCTCGGAGACTACCAGCAACTGCTGGGAGAGTTGAAGGGCCTCGAGATTGGCACACTGCATCTCGAACGCTCGGAGGACTCCGGAGAAGAAGAACTGGCCTACGTTCCTAACCGCCCGGAGGACGACCCGCTCTTTCGCTGCCTGCAGGGTGAGATGAAGCAACGGCTTGCCGAGGCGATTGGCGATCTGCCGGAGCGTGAGCGGCTGGTGATGACGCTTTATTACTACGAAGAGATGACGATGAGGGAGATCGGCCTCACGCTGGGAGTGGTTGAGTCGCGCGTCTCGCAGATTCATGCCTCGGCGGTTCTGCACCTGCGCACCATGCTGGCTGATCTTGCGGCAAAGTCAGGCGCAATGCAAAAAGCAGCCGGCAAGCGTGCGAATGCACGCAAAGCTCAGTCAGCGAAGGAGTAGAAGGTGGAAAAGAGTCTGAAGCAGGATGAAATCGACGCATTATTTCAGGCGGCCCGCGCCCGGTCTCAGGCAGCGTCGCAGGAGACGCGTGCACGCGTGCAGCCCTACAGCTTTTCCCGTGCCGGGCAGATCAGCAACGAGCAGATGCGCGCCATCAGCCTGTTGAATGATATCTTTGCCCGCAACCTTACGCACAATCTTGGAGTGTGGCTGCGCAGCCGTTTTCAGGTGAATCTGGTTTCCGCTGAACAGATGCCTTTCAATGAATTCATGCTGCGTATTCCTGATCTTGCCTATGTCAGCTCGGTTCGCCTCGAGCCGTTGCGTGCGCTCTCGGTGCTGCAACTCGATCTTGCGCTGGCTCCGCCGATGATCGATCTGCTGCTGGGCGGCGAGGGGAAGCCGGATCGGGTGCGCGAATTGACGGACATCGAGGAGTCCATTCTTACCAGTGTGGCCGACGTTATCTGTCGCGAACTTAGCGCTGCGTGGCAGCCTGTGGGCCTGAGCTTTACTTTCGAGCGTCGCCAGATCCACACGCAGATTGCGCGCGTTATGCCGGTGTCGGAAAAAACGCTCTGTCTCAGCTTTGAAGTGCGCATGCCTGGGGCAAGCGGCATGTTGAATCTGGCGTTTCCGGCCGTTGTTTCAAATACCGTATTGCGACGCCTGGTTGGAGACTGGAGTCGACAGCACCGGCATTCGCCGGAAACCCGCCAGCGCATGCAGGAACGTGTCGGCATGGTGAAGGTCGGCGCGGCGCTGCAGCTTCCTCCGCTGCGCATTGCGGGGCGGGAACTCGAGGATTTATATGAAGGCAAGATTCTAAAACTGCCGCTGGTCGCTTCGGAGGTAGCGGAATTGCGGATTTCCGGTGTTCCGTTATTTGAGGGATATCCGGTAAGTCACGAAGAGCAGCGCTGCGCGCATCTGGTCAAGGTCGCAGCGCCTGCAAACGCCTAAAGAAAAATCGAAGAAGCGGAGGTCGGATGAAGACATTTTTGGATGCG
This sequence comes from uncultured Acidobacteriaceae bacterium, assembly GCA_963833015.1. Classification (GTDB taxonomy): domain Bacteria; phylum Acidobacteriota; class Terriglobia; order Terriglobales; family Acidobacteriaceae; genus Alloacidobacterium. The sequence continues at coordinate 230,043 of CAWHWJ010000014.1, forward strand.
TGGTTGTTGGAAGCGCCGATGGGCCTGAGCCAGGAACTGGCGGGCACGGTAAAACTCTTACCCGCCGAGGTATTCGCGGAGACGAACAATCCCTTCTGCTTTCAGATCGAGTTGCAGGGAGGTTTTCGCGGGAACTTCTGGGTCATGGCTGACGCCGAGGCGCTTGGCCGCCTCTTTGTTGCCGCCCGCGTGACCCCTGACGAGCAGGATCGCCAACGCGATGAAGCGCTCTGGCAGGGCATCGTACGGCAGGTTGCGGAACGCGCCGCGAAGGCTGCGACGAAGAACTCAGGCGTGGCCACGTCGGTGTTTGCCATCCGTGGGGCTGCGTGTCCGGTCGGCGTGACAACGGCGGTCTACGAATTGCGTTTTGGCGAGACTGCTGTACGCGTGGCCTTCTCCGATGACACAAAACCAGCCACGGAGAAAAAGCCGCGAGAGAATACGGCGGCCGGTCCGCCGGCGCGAGGGGTCGAATTGCTGCTTGATATTGAGCTGGAGGCCTCGTTGCGATTTGGCTCAAAAGAGATGCCATTGAGCGAAGTGCTGGAACTTGGCCCGGGCGATGTGGTGCAGCTAGAGCGGCATGTTTCCGATCCCGTAGATCTGATCGTCGGAGACAAGATTGTGGCCCGCGGCGAAGTCGTTCTCGTAAATGGGAACTTCGGGTTGCGCGTTACGGAAGTGGCCGAGCCAAGGAAATCATTGGAGAGCATTCGATGCCTGTTTTGATAAAGAGGACGCTGAACCAGGAAAATTCGCGAAGGATGATGACTGAAGCTGCGATGGGCAAGCGCACTGTATCGCATGGCGATTTGCAGGAGAGCCATCCGCCTGCCAGGACTGCATCTGCTCTTTTGCCACAATGCGGCAATGTGAAGTGCAGAAGCGCGTGGATGAAGCTCTGGCGCAGCCGCCAAAGCCCTGTCCTCGAAGGGAACTGGGCCTGCAGCGCGGCCTGTATGCAGGAGATTGTGCGAGCGGCAATTCTGCGCGAAGCGGGAGAGCTAAGCTCTCACAGCTCTCAAAAAGTTGCGCACCAGCATCGGGTGCCGATGGGATTAGTACTGCTTTCGCGAGGCATCATTACGCAGGAGCAACTCAGAAAATCTCTCGAAGCTCAGAAAAAAGCGGGTACTGGCAGACTGGGAGAATGGCTGATCCGACAGAATGCAGCCGATGAGGAGCAGGTTACGCGAGCATTGAGCGCGCAGTGGAACTGCCCTGTACTGACGGGTGCTCCTCACGATCCTGCCCTCATGGCTTCCGCATTTCCCCGCCTGCTGATCGACAGCGTCGGTGCTGTTCCTTTGCGTCTTGCCGGGCGCGAGCTTTTGTATGTTGCATTCGAAGACAAGATTGACCGCTGCCTTGTGTTGGCTGTGGAACAGATGCTGGGGTTAAAGGTCGAAGCCGGGGTATTGCGCGAGTCGGATTTTCGTCATGTGCAGCAAGACGCACTGCGAGCCGCCTTTCCGAAGACGCGTTTGCTCGAGGCGGCGAACATGCGCGGACTGGTTCACGCGATCACCTCCATGATTGAAGAACGCAAGGCGGTGCGTTCGCAAATCGTGCGCGTTCATGACTATTACTGGCTGCGGATATGGCGCAATCCACCAGTGACAGGAGACCGCAGAGTCCTGCCTGCGGTCGAAGATGTGGAAGATCTGGTGTGCTCAATCGCAGCTAGCGCGATCGGCTAAAGTGCCGATAAAGGCAGTGGAGCGAGGAAAGTTCATGAGTGAAATTGCTGCCCTGATTGTCGACGACTCTTCGGTGATGCGAAAGATCGTCGAGCGGGCCTTGCGCCAGGCTGGATTGCCTTTGAGCAAGGTACACGAAGCATCGAGTGGGGTGGAGGCACTGGATGTGCTGAGGAGCGAACGCGTCCAGTTGATCCTCACCGACATCAACATGCCCATGATGGATGGACTGGAGTTTCTTCGCCAGCTGCGCGAACAGGCATTGGCGCCGGAGGTTCCGGTCGTGATGATTACGACCGAGAGCAGCGAAGAGCATGTGAAGCAAGCCATCCTTGCCGGGGCACAGGGCTACATCCGCAAACCTTTTACAGCTGAACAGGTCAAAGACCGGGTTCTTCCGCTGCTCGAGCTTTCATAGCTTGATCGATTCCAGTGACTTAATCCATTTTGGAGAAAATTATGGCAACACCAGCGCGTGAATTCCTGCAGGAGAGCGTGCACACATCGCATCTTGACGATGCTGTGGATGAGGTTTTTCGTTTGATGATGGGTGCGTCCTGCGTGCCCGTTGACGAGGGTGCGGCGGAAGGCAACGAAACGATTACGGCGGTGATCGGACTGGCGGGCACCATGAGCGGCGCCTGCACGCTGCGCTGTGGCCTCGAAACCGCGCTGCGCATGGCCGAATGCATGGTCGGCACGCGTCCTTTTGAGTTGGACGGCATGGTCAAGGATGCGATCGGAGAGGTCTGCAATATGATCGCGGGAGCATGGAAAGGAAAACATGCCATGCTTGCCGCTGGATGTATGCTCTCAACCCCCGCCGTGGTTACCGGGACCAACTATCAGCTGCACATGCAGCAGCAGGAGTTCCGCATCGATCGCAATTATCGTTTTGAAGAACATCCGCTCAGCATCAGCATTATCTGCGAATCGATTCAGTAGTCTCTTCGCGTAGCACGAATCAAGTCGAAGTTAGCATTCCCTAATCTTTCCCCACTCCTTCTGGTCCATCTCTTGCACTTACTTCCTGCGGAGGAGATCAAAGGTGGACAGCGGTTACTACGCAGCCTTTTCCGGATTGCTGGCGCGCACAGAGGCGCTCGATTCGGCGGCCAGCAATCTGGCAAACGCCAACACCAGCGGATTCCGCGCCGAGCGGGAATATTTCCGCAATGCCATCGTCGGGCCTGACGCGCTCAACTCGCAGGTCAACAAGGTCGTCAATGATTTCGGCGTGCTCGGAGGCAACCGTCTCGACTTGGGCCAGGGCGCGCTCGCGCATACCGGCAATCCTCTGGATCTTGCCATCGAGGGGTCCGGCTTCTTCGCCATTCAAACGAAGCAGGGCATTCGCTACACCCGCGATGGCTCCTTCCGTCGCTCATCGGACGGAACGTTGATTGCCGCGGCTGGTGAGCCGGTCCTGAACGCGCAGAACAAGCCCATTCAAATTCCAACCGGAGATGTCACGGTCGGTATGGACGGAGCGGTTTCTGTTGCCAACGCCGTTGCCGGCAAGGTCGCGCTCTTTGATTTTCCGGCCCAGGATCTGGTCCCGGAAGGAACGAATCGCTACACCATAGCGGCGGGGACAAAGCCAACACTGACAACCGCTGCCATTCACCAGGGTTCGCTGGAGTCTTCCAATCAGGATGTGATTCAGGGAACGCTACAACTCATTCTCGTGCAGCGGCAGGCGGAGATGATGCAGAAGGCGCTATCGATTTTTCACGGCGACTTTGATAAAACGGCGAGCGAAGATCTGCCAAAAGTTTAGACACACACATTTCTTGAGATCAGGAGAGAAGCATGATCCGGGCACTCTACACAGCGGCAAGCGGCATGAGCGCGCAACAACTCAACCTCGACACCATCGCAAACAACCTGGCCAACTCGTCGACCTCGGGCTTCCGCCAGCGGCAGCTGCAGTTTCAGGACATGATTTATCAGAATCTGGTCACGCCCGGCGCAGCGCAGAGCCAGCAGACGGTTTCGGCGGGCTTGCAGGTTGGTCTCGGAACCAAGTCTGCCGCGACAGAGATCATCATGTCGCAAGGCGATCTCAATAACACAGGCAATACGTATGACCTCGCCATCCAGGGCAATGGATTTTTTCAGGTTGCGCGTCCGGACGGCACGATTGAATACACCCGCGCTGGAAGCTTCCATCTCAATAATCAGGGAACCATTGTGACGACCGATGGCGATCCTATTGTGCCGAATATCACGATTCCGCCGAATGCTACCTCGGTGACGATTACGCAATATGGTGTCGTGAACGCGACGCTTCCCGGGCAGCAGAATCCTTCGCAGCTTGGGCAGATCCAGCTGGCCACCTTTGCCAACCCTGAGGGCCTGGAAAGCATCGGCGCGAACCTTTTTCGCGCAACGCTTTCTTCCGGCGATCCGGTGCTGGATGTTCCTGGCGGCACGCAGGGCCTGGGTACTTTGCAGCAGGGCTATCTCGAAAACTCGAACGTCGATGTTGTGACCGAATTCGTGCAGATGGTGCTGGCGCAGCGTGCGTATGAAAGCAATTCCAAAGTCATCCGCGCCGCTGACGACATGTATAGCCAAGTAAACAATATGGCACGGTAGGCGGCGATGAGGCGATTCCTGATCGCTTCTTCTGCACTGGTTGTGCTGCTCGCCGTGCCGACGCGCGCCTCGGTCTGCAATACAGGTGCGGGTTCGTCTCAGGCGGAAAGCCTGCGGGTGGATCACTACATGACCGACGGTCTCCTGCGTCGCAGGTGGGCCGTAGAGGTCGATTGCGTCCATCCTGAGCGGCCTTGGACTCTGGTCGACGTTCCCTGGCAGCGCGCGGGCGTGTCTACACCAACGAAAGCGGCTATCGCGAATATCGCAAAGACGGCCCCGCTAATACCGGCTGGTGCGAAAGTACGGATCTGGAGCATCGCGAACGACGCAAGCATTGAGCTGTCGGGCACCGCTCTGGATGCTGGTGCCGCGGGGCAGATGATTCATGTGCGAACGGGAGAGCGCGGAACCGTGCTCGAGGGAAGAGTGTGTGGCACCGGATCGGTTGAGCTGTCGATTTCAGATCGTTGGCAAAGCAAACAGCCAGACAGGTGGAACGCGCAATGAGGATCAACCGAAATGGCATTCGTTGCCACCTGCTGGCGGTCCTCCTCTGTGTCTGCTGTCTTACCGCACGGGCCGCGGATAAGAAACCGGACAAAATCCCTAAGCCTACGCCGCCGGAGATGGCTCTCGATGCCTACATTGCACGGGTCAGGGCCGAGAGCGAGGCTGAGGTGCATATGCCGGGGGCGATCTGGACGCCTGACGGGCGCTTCACAAGGCTTTCCTCGGACGTGAAAGCCTCGCGTATCCATGACCCGATTGCCATCGTTGTTTCCGAGAGCCTGGCTGCTTCGACCGACGGTACGGTGAAAAATTCGCGCGCCTCGAATGCCAGCTCCCAGATTTCGGCGCTCTTCGGCAAGCTTTCCGCTGGAAATGCCCTTAACAATCTTCTGAATCAGTCTTCGGCTTCCGGTCTGAACGCACAAGGGCAGAGTGTCACCAATTCCAGCTTGAGCACAATCGTCGGCGGAGAAGTCGTCGATACGTTGCCGAACGGCATGCTGGTGATTCAGGCGGTGCGCCAGCTCACCTTCAATCAGCAGACGCAGCTCATCAAGCTGCGTGGCCTGGTGCGCCCCGAGGACGTCAGCCCGCAGAACCAGGTGCTTTCGACGTCGATCACCAGTCTTGAACTCGAAGTCGTCGGCAAGGGCATCATCAACGATTACACCTACCGCCAGAATCCGATTGTTCGTTTTCTCGAAAAGTTCATGGTCTACTAGGAGCCGTTTTGATGCGTAACGACAGAAATCTCTACCTGCTGCTGCTTGTGATGGCTGCGCTGCCGTGCTTGAGTGCGGCCTCGGTACCAACGGGTTCGCAGCGTACGAAGCTCGCTCGCGTGAAAGACGTGGCCACGGTAGAGGGCGTCCGCGACAACCAGCTCATCGGCTATGGAATCGTTGTCGGACTGCGCGGTACCGGCGACAGCCAGCAGACGGTTTTTCCCATGCAGACGCTGATTTCGACGCTCGAGCGCATGGGAGTGAATCTGCAGCAGTCTCCGCAGCTGTCTACCATGCGCACACAGAATATGGCGTCCGTTTTCATCTCGGCGACGCTGCCTGCATTTGCGCGCCCCGGCAACAAGCTTGACATCACCGTTTCCTCGGCGGGCGATGCGCGCAGCCTGGAAGGCGGCTTGCTGCTGCTGGCTCCGCTCTATGGGCCGGATGGACAGATTTATGCGCAGGCACAGGGACCGTTGGTTCTCGGCGGTTATGCGGTGGCGAGCAACGGCAACCTGAAGCAGTACAACCATCCCACCACGGCGCGCGTACCGGACGGAGCTATGGTGGAACGCTCAGTCCCGCTCGATCTGACCAAAATGCGCACCTTGTCCTTGCTGTTGAATGATGCCGACTTCCGCACGGCAGAGCTGATGGCGGGCGCAATCAATAAGGAAATGGCGCGGCCCGTCGCGCATGCTGTCGACAGCCGGCGGATCTCGCTCGAAGTGCAGCCCACGGACGATGTTCCGGCCTTTCTTGCTCAGGTCGAATCGGTGGAAGTCGAAACCTATCCGCGCGCGAAGGTAGTCGTCAACGAGCGTACCGGAACGGTTGTAATTGGCGGCGATGTGCGTCTGCAGCCTGTCTCGATTCTGCACGGCGGGCTATCAGTCAACGTGGTGACCGAGTACCAGGTCTCGCAGCCCAATCCCTTCACCCAGGGTACGACCCAGGTAGTGCCGCAGACGACCATTCAGGCACAGGAGCAGCCGGCGAACCGTATCGAATTGAAACAGGGGGCGACGGTCGACACGCTGGTTGAGAACCTGCAGCAGATTGGTGCTACGGCCCGCGATATCATTTCTATTTTGCAAGCCATGAAGGAAGCCGGCGCGCTCGAAGCCGAGTTGGAGGTCTTATGAACATATCCCTATCCGGATCGGCTCCGGCTCAGGAAACGACGCAACAGAACCCTAAACTTGCCTCAGCGGCACACGAGTTTGAGGCCAGCCTGATGAAGGAGTTTCTCAAGCCCTTACAACACGATAGCCTCTTTGCCGATGAAGGAAGCAAAGACGACGATGACTCCAGCGGGAGTGCCGGGACACTCATGAGCTACGGAGCAGAGGCAATGGCGAAGGCCATATCCGAACACGGTGGTTTCGGCATCGCAGAGAAGATTCTCGACCACTTCAAGCACAGTACAAATCCATCGAAGACTGGCACGACAGACAGCGCAGTTCATTTCTGAAAATTTTCTAAGAAAAGATGGCCCAAAGTTACTAAAGTTTACCGTTCGGCTGCCGATACATGGAATGAGGAAAGAACCCTATGAACGTGAACGATGGCCTGCACGGGTTGCCGGAAGCGCTGGGAGTATCACAGACATCGCCAGTTTCAGCTGTTCAGCCACAGCAGCAGGCGGCTGTCTCCGCTACTGCAAATAACATCCAGGATCGGACGGAAGTAAGCACGGCGGCGAGCCTGGCACACCAGGCGATGTCTGTGTCCGATGTGCGCATGGACAAGGTTGCGGCCGTCCAGCAGGCAATTGCCAATGGCACATATCAGGTGAGCGCGGAAGACGTGGCCGATAAGCTTGTCCGTCAGATGATGGGCGAATAGCCGCTTCTATGTCCTCCATCTCGGGCTCTTCGTTCTCAGTTGTAAATCTTCTGGATCGCGCCATCGGAGCGCTGGCGCACGTGGATATGACGTCATTGACAGAAGTGCTCGCCGATTGCAGCCGGGCGGAGCTTCCCGGCTCTGCAGAGGAATTCAGCCGGGCCCTTACGCAGCAGGCTGCGTTCGAAAAAGTGCTGGAGCAAACCGGGCGGAACATACGTATGCTCCGGGGCGAGGAAAACACTTTTCGTTATGGCCGCAGTCGGGGCCGCAGTTCATAGCGCAACAATTACCGGAAGGCAACGACAATGGCAACTCTGAATTCAGCTCTCAGTATTGCGACGGGTGCTCTCGACGCGGACCAGGCAGCGATCAACATCATCGCCAACAACACATCCAACGCCAACACGCCGGGATATACGAACCAATTGCCGGAGTGGCAGGCGAACGATCCAGTCACTATCGACGGCACCAGCTACGGGCAAGGTGTGACGATGACCGGGCCTTCTTCACAGCGTGACCTGGTGCTCGAGCAGCGCATTCAGCAGCAGACGCAGCTGCAGCAAGGAACCGACGCGCGGCAGACTGCCCTTGAGTCGGTACAGAATATCTTCAGCACGGCTACATCCACCTCCTCTTCCGGCAGTTCTCTCGATATTGGAACAAGCATCTCCGGTTTCTTCAGCGCGCTTTCACAGTTGCAGTCCAATCCGGCTGACGATTCTCTACGGCAGTCTGTGCTCAGTGCGGCAACGACCCTGGCCACCTCCTTCCAATCCGCCTCGTCACAGCTAACGCAGGAGCAAGGTTCGCTTGATCAGCAAAGCGCGACCATCGTGACGCAGGTGAACGCTCTGGCGCAGGCGATTGCCCAGTTGAACGGCCAGATTTCTGAGACTTCCGGGAGTACAGATGCCGGACAACTCGAAGATCAACGGCAATATGACCTTCAGCAGCTCTCGCAGCTCGTCGGGATTCACGAGATCACGACGGAAGACAACAGCCTGACTATCACCACTTCCAGCGGCGCGCTGCTGGTATCGAAGGGACAGGCGTTCTCGTTAAGCACCTCTGTCTCAGGCGGCGTAACCCATATCTCCGACTATCAGGGCAATGACATTACTACCAGCCTTGCGGGCGGGGGCGGGCAGCTCGGCGGTGTCCTGACGGTGCGCGATCAGGACATTCCGCAGATGCAAAGCACTCTCGATACGCTTGCCTTCGATCTGGGAACAGCGGTGAACACCGCCAATGCGGCAGGTTCGGACGCCAATGGCAATCCCGGCGGACCGATCTTTAACCTGCCCGGAACGGCTGCCGGATCTGCCAGCTCGATTTCAGTTGCGATCACGGACCCTGCGCACATCGCGGCGGCTGCGACGGGCAACGGCTCGTCGGATGACACAAACCTCGAAAGCATGCTGCAGCTGCAAAATCAGGGCATTATTGGCGGTGCCACTCCATCGAGCTACTACTCCAGCATTACCTCGGCCTTGGGCAGCCTCGTGTCTCAGGTTTCGACTGAGAACACCGCGCAGCAGGCTTCTCTGACACAACTTCAGACACAACGGGACTCGCTCTCCGCCGTAAACCTGAATGATCAGGCAGCGGCCCTCGAGAATCTCCAGCAGGCATATCAGGCCGCGTCCAAGGTGTTTACGATTCTCGATACGGTCATGGCATCGGCCATCAATCTCGGAGTAGAAACTACCGTCTCTTAAGGACTAAAACGATGAGGTTTGACCCCTTTTACCTGAATAGCGCCGTAGCCTCTCTTGACCAGACTTCGGCGACCGAGCAGCAGCTTACGAATGAAATCTCCAGCGGCTCGCGTGTGAATTCGCTGAGCGACGATCCCGTTGCTGTCGGAGAGAACGTGCTGCTCGCCTCGCAGCTGAACCTTAATGACAGCTTTTCGCAAACCGAGAGCTCAACCGTAGGCATGCTGCAAGTAACGGATTCGACTCTGGGCACGGTCGTGTCGCAGCTGACGCAGGCCTTGTCTCTTGCGACGGAAGGCAACAACGGCACCCTCAACGCGAGTGACCTGCAATCGATTGCAACGCAGCTTTCGGGCATCAGGGATGAAGTGTTGTCACTGGCAAACACGACTTATCTGAACCGCTATATTTTTTCCGGCAGTCAAGGTGGAACCACGCCATATACGCTGAACTCGGCCGTGACCCCGAACACGGTCACCTACAACGGCGACGCAGTCACGTCCTATGTCACAACGCCAAACGGACAGAAGATCCAGTCGAACGTTCCCGGAAGCCAGATTTTCAGCGATCCCACGAATAATGTCCTGCAAACGCTGAACAATCTGGTTGCCGATTTCTCTTCGGGCACGGCTTCGGCAACAGCTATTTCCGATACCACAGGCCTGAATTCAGCGCTGAACTATGTAAGCCAGCAGCGCGTCATCATGGACAATTCGATTACCCAGTTGCAGGCGGCGCAAAGCTACGCCCAGACCCAGGGCACGCAGATTACTTCGGCCCAGACAAATCTCATGCAGGCAGACGTAGCCGAGGTTTCAACACAACTGAGCACTGCGTCAACGCAGCAGGCCGCGTTGACGCAGGTAGTGAATATCCTGGAAAAGAATAACGGCGATCTCTTCAGCCTTTTATAGGCGGGAATTCTGAAGGGGCCTATTTATGTCCCTCAGGGTCAGGGTTCGATCTGCGATAGCTTCGTCCGCGGCTCTTCAGTAAAAATACCTCGCGGCAGAAGGGACATTCCCACGGGTAAAGACCCAGCCTGGAATAGACACGTTCCTGCAGGAAGCCGCGGCGCGGGACACGGGTCATCTCAACGTTGGCGCAATTTGGGCAGCGGCGCTTGCTCTTGGTCATTCGTTCGCTTTAATACTCCGGGCAGCAATCAAGAAAAGTACTCTGAACTTTCTCGAGACGCAAGATAGTGGTGAGAGATACGGCCAATTACTGGCCGAGGAATTACATCTCATTTTGTAACAAATTTTGAGATTCCCCTAGGAAGAAAAGAAGCACGCCTCTGCAGGACAAATAGAAACCAGTCGAGTGGCGTATCAGCACCAAGAGAGAGTAATATGAAGGCTATGTGCCCTTCAGGGCCAGGAAAACGGTCAGGCAGTCCGGCCGAGGGTATCTGCACAAAGCGACCGCGTGAGCTGAATCAACTCCTCTGGTGCGATCGGTTTTAACCGATATACAACATTCATCCCGGAATACTCACTCTCAGCATCCGGCATACCACTCAGAACCAGAACAGGCAGCGCAGGAAATCGTTTACGTATCTCGGCAACAAATTGTGGGCCGTTCATTTTGGGCATCAGGTGATCCGTAATAACCAGTCTCACATTTCGTGCCAGATCAAGGTTTTCGAACAGCGCCAAAGCATGGCTGGCATTTGTCGCAACAATCACCGTGTTTCCTGAATAGACGAGTATGGCCTGCCGCGTGGCGGCCTGCACGGGGTTGTCATCGACAAGAAGAATGGTATTGGACATGGTTTGGCCAGAAAAACTAAGTCATACCTGAGATGCGGCAGTTCCAACAGAAGGTTGCCATGCTTCCCGGCCATGTTGAGTAGCTCATCCCTGCTCAATTCAGAACTTTTCCCTCTTCCACTGCAGGTTGGGAAGCAATGGTCGATCGGAAATACTCAAGACTAAGCCTAAGGCCCGACTCGAGGTCAATTTTCGGTTCCCATCCTAACAGTTTTCTGGCGCGAGTGATGTCGGGTTGGCGCTGCGCGGGATCATCCACCGGTAGGGGCTTGAAAATAATTTTGCTTTTGGACCCGGTTACCCTGAGCACGGCCTGTGCGCAGTCAAGGATGGTCCACTCGTTCGGGTTGCCAATGTTAACCGGCAGATGTTCCGTTGAGCGGGACAGGCGAAGAAAGCCGTCAATCTCATCAGAGACATAGCAAAAGCTGCGCGTCTGGTTGCCATTGCCGTACACCGTCAGATCGTGTCCTTGAAGCGCCTGTACCATAAAATTGGAGATCACCCGGCCATCGTTGGCATGCAGGCGTGGGCCATACGTATTAAAAATGCGAGCCAGCCGGGTATCCACCTTCCGATAACGGTGGTATGCCATCACCAGCGCTTCAGAAAAGCGCTTGGCTTCATCGTAAACAGACCGTGGACCGATCGGGTTCACATTACCCCAGTAATCTTCTGTTTGCGGATGTACTGTTGGATCACCATAGCATTCAGAAGTGGAGGCATGAAGAAACTTGGCCTTGTATTTGTGCGCAAGATCCAGCGCATTTCGTGTTCCCGAAGAGCCGACCTCAAGGGTCTCGATCCCCAGGCGGTCATAGTCCTCAGGACTGGCCGGGGAGGCAAAATTGAATACGTAATCTACTTTCCCGAAATCGAATGGAGAGCAGATGTCATGCTTCTGGAACTCAAAACGCGGTTCGTTTCGGAGATGATCTAAATTTTCAAGGTTGCCTGTGCATAGGTTATCGATGCCAACTACCGAATGTCCTTCCGCAAGAAGTGCATCCGTCAAATGAGAGCCTAAAAATCCCGCCGCGCCTGTAATAAGTACTCGCGTTATCAATATTGAATCTCGTGGAGAAGAGATGAAGGGACACACTGGAAAGGAGAATCAGCGCGCTCCCTTGGTTTAACTCCTATGTTAAACCATAGGTACGACGGCGAACGACCATCGCAGGCAATTATCTGCCGTTAGATGCTCCGAATTTCATTCGTTTGCCAGTGTGATCCCAGGACAGATGCTATGATTCAAAATCTTTGAGGGTGCCATAAAGATGCCGATTGGAAGGATATTTTCCCTGTGGTTGTTATGCCTCATCCCATTTTCTCTGCCAGCACAGAGCTTCACGCTTGATCAAGCGCTGAGCGCGCCCTTCAGTTCGCAGTTATCGGCCGCGCCATCGGGATCAACCTTTGCCTGGGTCACAAATCTGCAAGGACGTCGCAATCTTTGGGTTGCTACACGAAATTCCGACGGAAAGACATTTACCTCCCGGCAGTTGACGAATTATCTCGAAGACGACGGCATTGAAGTCGGGAACATCAGCTGGACTCCCGATGCCGAATCCATCGTCTATGTGCGCGGTGGCGATTTTGAATTTCCGGAGCGGCCAGCTCCCAATCCTGATTTACTTTCCGGAGGTGTCGATCAGGAGATCTGGATCCTTTCTACACGCGGCGGCGAACCGCGAAAGCTTACAGCAGGCAGCGCTCCTGCTGTCTCGCCAGCGGGAGACGAGGTAGCGTATCTCCTGAAAGGGCAAATCTGGGCGATATCGCTGAAAGACTCGAATGCAAAGCCGGTTCAGGTGTTGCACACGCGCGGCAATGCCTCATCTCTGCTCTGGTCGCCTGACGGTAAGGCGCTGGTTTTCGTCAGTGACCGCGGCGATCACAGTTTTATCGGCCTCTACTCGCAGGCCACAAAGTTGCTTCGATATCTTGATCCAGGTACAGATCACGACGGCTCTCCCGCGTGGTCGCATGACGGCAAGAGCATCGCATTCATACGAGTCCCATACAGCAAGCATGAGGTACTTTTTGGACCCAAAAGGACGGGCCTGCCCTGGTCCATCCGGGTCGTGGATATCGAAAGCGGCAAGGGCCATGAGATCTGGCGCGCGAATGAGGGTAGGGGCAGCGTCCTACACGAAACACAGGGACAGAGCCAGCTTCACTGGACGAGTTCTGACGCCATCATCTTTCCCTGGGAGGCGGATGGTTGGCTTCATTTATATTCGATCGGGCCCAACCGTGAAGGGGCAAAGTTGTTGACGCCCGGCGAGTTCGAAGTAGAGAGCGTCACCGCCAGCAGCGATGGCAAGAGCATCGTCTATTCCTCAAACCAGAACGATATAGACCGCAGACATATCTGGAAGCTGGATACTGCAAGCGGACGCGTAAGCGAACTAACGCGTGGTGAGGGAATCGAGACAGCGCCAATCCTTTCCAGCGATGGAGAAACGATTGCGGTGCTGCGCTCCGACGTCCGCGTCCCCATGCGGCCAGCCATCATTGAAGAAAATGGCGACCTGCGTGATCTCGCGCCACAGGCTGAACCCGCAAATTTTCCCGCTGCAAGTTTTGTCGTGCCGCAACAAGTCATTTTCTCGTCCGCAGATGGGATGCGCATTCATGGGCAGCTCTTTCTGCCGAAGAATGTCGGCGATGGCCGCTCACATCCAGCTATCGTCTTCTTTCACGGTGGATCGAGACGCCAGATGCTGCTCGGCTGGCACTATATGGAGTACTACTCAAACGCCTACGGAATGAACCAGTATCTCGCCAGCCTGGGATACATCGTGCTGTCGGTGAACTACCGCAGCGGCATCGGGTACGGTGAGGAATTCCGCGAAGCGCTCAACTATGGAGCAACCGGCGCGAGCGAATTCAATGACGTACTTGGAGCAGGCTTGTATCTGCGCGGGCGCTCCGATGTCGATGCCGCGCACATTGGTATCTGGGGTGGCAGCTACGGCGGCTATCTCACGGCGCTGGCACTGGCACGGGCTTCAGACATGTTTGCTGCTGGGGTCGACCTGCACGGTGTGCATGACTGGAATCTGGAGCTGGGTAACTGGCTTCCCGCTTACGACCCTTCGGCTGATCCGCAGGCCGCCAGAACTGCCTGGCTCTCTTCGCCACTGTCGTCTGTGGACACCTGGCGATCGCCGGTTCTGCTTATTCAGGGAGACGATGACCGCAACGTTCAGTTCTCGCAAACTGTTCAACTGGCCGAGGCGTTGCGCAAACAGAAAGTCAATGTCGAGGAGCTGATCTTTCCCGACGAGATCCATGATTTTCTGCTGCATCGCGACTGGCTGGCCGCATATTCTGCCGCCTCTGATTTCTTCGCGAGGCATTTGAAATAGAGCGATGACGAGGCGACTGGTTGGCTCGTCAAATCCACCGCAACTCTATAAAGAGCGAGGTGTTTCTGTGTGCATTGGAGTTCGAAAGGAAGATAAGAATGTCCCGCACCGGAAAGTTTGGTTTTCTATTGGCGATTTTGCTCATCCTCGGATTTACCCGAGGAGCATCAGCCCAGGCCCACATGATCTTTTTAGGAATGGCTCACGTGGACGGGCCCACCGATCACGACGACATTAAGGTGGGACCGTATGCCGGCCGCTACCATTCCATCGTGTTGCGCGTGAAGTAGGCCCCCATACAGTTCGATCACGTTGTGATCCACTTTGGAAACGGCACTGCGCAAACTTTGCCTGTAAGGGCAGTCATTCATACAGGCGGACAGAGCGCTCCTGTTATGCTGCCGGGAGGTGATCGCGTTATCGAGAGCCTTGAGCTTTGGTACGCGCGGGCCAACCGAAACAATCCGAACAAACCGGAAGTGCGGCTTTTTGGAATGCCATAGGCAAGTGTCATAAACGCCCCGCTGATTCATTTCAGCGGGGCGATGCTGTTTTGAGAGCAAGCCAGTCACTTTTCATCCCGAAAATCAGCTCGACAAAGGCGCCCTTCTTCTATAGACGTTGAGAATGAAAGCGCGTACATTGCGGTAGAGACTTGGCAGTACAGATATTCTCCCTACGTCATTCCTGGGAAGGAAACGGGCAAACAACGTGCATTTGACACTTATCGATTGGCTCATCATGCTGCTGTATTTCGCTTTTGTGCTTGGCATCGGCTTTGCACTCAAGCGGTTCATGCGGACGAGCAAAGATTTTTTCCAGGCGGGCCGCTCGTTACCTGCCTGGATCTGCGGGCTGGCATTTATCTCTGCCAATCTTGGTGCTCAGGAAGTGATCGGTATGGGGGCTTCCGGCGCGAAATATGGCATTGCCACCAGCCATTTCTACTGGATAGGTGCCATTCCCGCGATGATCTTCGTCGGCGTCTTCATGATGCCGTTTTATTACGGCTCGAAGGCGCGGTCGGTGCCGGAATTTCTGCGCCTGCGCTTCGACGAAAAAACGCGAGCCTACAACGCCTGCTCGTTTGCTGTGATGACCGTGTTCTCTTCCGGCATCTCAATGTACGCCATGGCGCGGCTCATTCAGACGCTGCATGTCTTCGACTCTGTATTCCTGAAATTCAACTTGCCGCTAGGCTGGATCTTCCACTTCGCCATCATTATTTCTGCGGTCATCGTGCTCGGTTACATCTTCCTCGGCGGACTCACCAGCGCGATTTATAACGAGGTCTTGCAATTCTTTCTGATTGTCGCCGGGTTTCTGCCGCTCGTTTGGGTAGGGCTGAAAAACGTCGGCGGATGGAGCGGGCTGAAGGCTACGCTGCCAGTGGCGTACACCCATTCCTGGCGTGGCATGACCAATCCGCATACAAATCCTCTAGGCGTGGAATGGTTCGGGCTTTCGATGGGGCTCGCATTCGTGCTTTCCTTCGGTTACTGGTGCACAGATTTTCTCGTGATCCAGACGGCGATGGCGTCGGATTCTGAAGAGTCGGCGCGGCGTGTCCCGCTGATCGCGGCCGTCCCTAAAATGTTCTTCCCTTTTCTCGTCATTCTGCCCGGATTGATTGCCATCGCAACATCAACCACCACGCAGCACGCAATGGTGCAATCCGCGCCGACGCTGAATGCTCCTGCAACACCCGCAGCAGCGAACGATCTTTCCGATCCGACCAAATACAGCAAGGGCCTGATTCCCGCGAAGGTAAACCCAGTCACCGGAAAAGTAATGACAGACGAGCAGGGCAAGCCGCTGCTCGACTACGACTTGGCAATTCCAAATATGCTCCTGCATTATTTCCCGACAGGTATTCTTGGGCTGGGGTTGACTGCATTATTGGCAAGCTTCATGTCGGGAATGGCCGGCAACGTGACCGCCTTCAATACCGTCTGGACCTACGATTTGTATCAGTCCTACATCCACAAAAATGCGAGCGATTCTCACTATCTGAAGATGGGGCGATGGGCGACCGTCGGCGGCATTCTGTTATCCATGGCAACGGCGTACGCAGCGACGTCCTTCAACAACATCATGGACACGCTGCAACTAGTGTTTTCCTTTGTGAATGCACCGCTCTTTGCCACGTTTCTGCTGGGCATGTTCTGGAAAAGAACAACAGGCCATGCCGCTTTCATCGGCCTGGTGAGCGGCACAGTAGCGGCTGTCCTGCATCACGGATTGACGCTGCCAATGGATGCGCATCCCGGCATTCATGGCGGATGGATCGCGGTCACTCATTCCTATCCAAGTGAAATGGCGCAGAATTTCTGGACGGCAATCTGGGCATTTTCGACGAACTTCATTCTAACGGTGATCATCAGCCTGATGACGAAGCCGCGCCCAGAGAACGAATTAGTTGGCCTCGTTTATTCACTCACGCCCAAGCCGGTTGAACACCACATGGCATGGTATGCGCGTCCCAAGGTGATTGCCGTTGGCCTGATTGCGTTGCTGATCGCATTGAACCTGACCTTCCGCTAACGAACCGAGGAGCGAACGAATATGAATCTTGATCTGCGAATCCCGATGGGCCTGATGTTCCTGATCGTAGGCGCAATCATGAGCCTCTTCGGCTTTTTCACACGAGGCAGCGTTATCTATGAGCGCTCTGCTGGGATGAACATCAATCTCATTTGGGGATTGGTCATGCTTGCCTTCGGGCTGGTGATGTTCCTGCTTGGCCGCGCAAACGACAAGCGCACCGCAGCCGAACCGATTGAAGGCACAAATCGCCCACTGGGCGGGCGCGGCCACGGCATAGGGCATTGAGCACGCTCATTTACTATTCCACAATGCTCGAACAGCTAAACTAGCTGTAGATGAAGCATCGCACGATCGAGCACTATGAACTGGTCCGGCGTCTGGGAGCGGGCGGCAGCGGCGTAGTTTATCTAGCCAACGACACGCTGCTGATGCGCCCCGTTGTTCTTAAAATACTGAAGCGCGGCGCGCTCACGCTCGAGCAGATGCGCACAACCGTCCTGCGCGAAGCGCGCATGGCCTCCGCGATCGAACACCCGAATGTCTGCGCCATCTACGAAGTGGGTGAAGAGGGCGAAGAAGCCTACATCGTGATGCAGTACGTGCCCGGCCAGTCTTTGGACAAGATCATTGCCAAGGGCCCGGCAAGCATGCAACTCGCACTTTCGGTCGGTATCCAGATTGCTGATGGTCTCAGCGCCGCTCACACGCTGGGAATCTTCCATCGCGATCTGAAGCCGGCGAATGCGATCCTGACCGATGGCGGTCTGGTGAAGATCCTCGACTTTGGCCTCGCGCGGCGGCTCAATCCTGAGGACGCAGAGTTCGACCCATCAAAGTCATCGCGCCGGAAGCCCGGTCCCGTTGCGGCAACCTACACTGCGCGCGGCGGCACCATCGCCTATATGGCGCCCGAGCAATTCGTCACCGGGCAGAGCAGCGTGCAGAGCGACATCTGGGCGCTTGGCGTCATCCTGTATGAGCTGGTCAGCGGTCGCCATCCCTTCGCGCGGCCTGATGCCGACGAATTTCAGAGCATTCGCGCCATTCAATTCGTCGATCCGCCGGCGCTCGATCAATGTTGCCCCGACGTCCCCGCTGAATTCAGCTCGGTCATTCTGCGCTGCCTTGAAAAGAATCCGGGCGAGCGTTACGCCAGTGCTGCGGAAGTGCGTGAAGCGCTGAAGACCATCATGAAGGCGCTCCAGATTGAGACGGGCATCATTCCCGGAGAAGCGGCAGCGCATCTGCCGGTATCGGCTCCGGAAGATGAAAAACGGACAACCGGCTTGCTTTCCATGCTGGCTGAGCGTTTCCGTGAATCAGCCGACACGCAGACAAAGCAGAACACGATCGTCGTTCTGCCATTCAAGAATTTTGGCCCTTCAGAAGTAACGCCACTCTATGGGTTCGCCCTAGCCGACGCGATTGCCGCAAGGCTCTCGCGTATGTCGTCTCTCGTAGTTCGGCCTTCAAGCGCATTGATGCACCTTCCGCTCGCGCAACTCGATCCCCTCGAAGTTGGCCAGAAACTGCTCGTGCGATGGGTGCTGACCGGAACTTTCATACGCTCGGAAAAAGGGTTTGACCTAAATTGGCAGTTGCTCGACATCTCTGGACAGAGTGTCAGCGGCGGTGGCGCCATCAGCGTGCCATCATTCGATCTCGTTGCCGTACAGACAGAAATCTGTAACGAGGTGTTTGCTTCACTGCAGGGAATCGGGCAGTTGACGCAGACCAACGACCGAGCCGGTGCGCCACGCACAACGCTTACCGAAAAAATTTCTGAAGAATATCTGCAGGCGCGCGCCCTGTTGTCGGCTTTTATGCAGCGAACGGGTAGCAAAGCGGATCTCGATCGCGCGCGGGAACTCTTCGATCGCGTTGTACAAAGCAACGCAGCGTTCCCTCCGGCATGGAGCGGTCTCGGTATTACCCATCTCCAGTATGTCCGGCACGGATTCGGGGGTCACATGCACGTGATGGCTGCGCGCCGTGCATTCGACCATGCGCTGGATCTTGATCCGGGGTCAGTAGAAGCGAATCTCTACCGCGTTTACATGCTGCTCTCCCGGGGTGAGAAGGAGAGTGCGAGGCATGGCATCGAGCACTTGCTGCGGACAGCGTCCAATGACTGGAACGTGCATCTGGTGGCCGGCATGACCCTGCGACTCGACGGCGTTTATGAAGAGGCGCTTGATCAGTTCAATCAGTCGCTCAAATTGAATCCATCCAACGCGCCCGTCATTTATAACCACCGCGCGCGTGTCTACCAGTATCAGAACCAACTCGAACTCGCGGACGAGGAACTCGAAAAAGGTCTTACGCTCGAACCCAAACACCCGCTGCTGCGAACCTCGGTTGCGTATCAGCGCA
Source organism: uncultured Acidobacteriaceae bacterium (assembly GCA_963833015.1). Classification (GTDB taxonomy): domain Bacteria; phylum Acidobacteriota; class Terriglobia; order Terriglobales; family Acidobacteriaceae; genus Alloacidobacterium. Next base: position 249,223 of record CAWHWJ010000014.1, read on the forward strand.
TGCGCCAGGGAGACTTGCAACAGGCCATCGAAATGCTTGAGGCGGTGATTCGCGATGACGACAGTATGCGCATCGCATACCCGACTCTAGCCATGTGCTACGTCCAGGTAGGCGAGCGGGAGCGCGCAGCCTCGCTCATCACAGAAGATTCGCTCTCCGCTGCCGAAGCGGATAGTGAGATGGCATACCGTCTTGCCACCTACTTCGCCGTTGAAGGAGACGAAAGCGAGGCCCTGCACTGGCTCCGCCGCGCGATTTATCTTGGAAATGAAAATTATCCCTGGCTCGCGAAGAATCCGGCGTGGAACCGTCTGCATGGACACACGGATTTCGAGCGTATCCTTGAAGACCTGAAGAAGAGCTTCCGCCGCAACCAGAAAACCTGGAAGCGGCTGCTGGAACAGGTACCGAAGGTTCCACAGGTCTAGCGAGAATTATCGTTCCTTCAAATCCTTCACCAGCTGCTTTGGCGCAACGTTGCGCCAGGCGGCTGCCAGTGCTGGCTGCAGCGTCTTCTTCGTAGCCTTTTTCAGATGCACATGCATCGCGCCATTCTTGCCCCAGTAGCCAGGAACAGGCGTAAAAACTTCCGGCCACTCCTGAACGAACTTGTCCTGATCAAGCAGCGGCAGTTTCACCATGCCATAGGTTTTATCCGGATAGGCGAGAGTCGCAAAAATCTTGCCAGCAACGCGGAAGTCGGGATGATCCATGTGCTCAGCCTCCATGGCTTCCGGGAAGCTGAGCGCGAGACGGCGAAAATCATTTGGGGTCATGGCGGGTTTTCTACTGAGGCTTCTGCAAGTCTTCCATCGAGACGTCCTTGATGTGCGTTCCGATCCACCACTGGAAACCGAACGGATCTTCTACTCCGGCCGTGCGGTCGCCGTAGAACTGATCGGCGGGTTCGCGCAGGCTCTTGGCACCGGCAGATAAGGCCTGTTGATAGACCGCATCGCAGTCTTCGACATAGAACATGATGCTAACCGCTGAGCCGCCGAAATGCTTCGGGCTGTAGATTTCCTTCTCGGGAAATTCGTCGGCCAGCATAATGACCGAGTCGCCCAGCTGAATTTCTGCGTGCCCGATGCGCCCATCCTGTTGGGGCATGCGCATGCGCTCGGTTGCGGCAAAAGCTTTCTTGTAGAAATCCAGAGCTTCCGCTGCTCCTCGTATATGCAGGTAGGGCTGAACGCTGTGATACCCATCGGGAATCGCTTTCACTTGTCCCATAAAACCAATCCTCCAGACGTCGACCATTGTCGTCGAATTGCTGAAGATCAGTATTGTAAAAAATTGACCTGTCGCAGGAACGGCTAGGCGATCGGCACATGGTTCAGATGCGGCGTAGCTGCTGCAAGGTACGCAGACGGAGTCATCCCTGAAAACGACTGAAAATCGTGGATGAAATGGGGCTGGTCATAATAGCCGCAGTCCAGCGCGACCTGGGCCCAGTCAATCTGTTTTGCGCCGTGAACAGATATGAGGGCCTGCTGAAATCGTCGCACACGGCAGAAAGTCTTTGGAGTCAGGCCCACTTGCTGGCTAAAGAGCTGAATAAATCGGCGCGGACTGAGACCGATTTGTCCCGTCAGCCACGCAACCGTCGTCGCATGCGGCACACGGCGAAAATGGTGCAGCGCGTATCCCACCGCAGGGTGCCATGCCAGTGGTCTCGCAAGCTGTTCGAGCAGGTCCTGCTCAAGAACTTGAAACATTGCAGGTATGCTTGGCGCACCGAGCATGCGCTCGCGCAACTCTTCCACTCGGGAGCGCCACAGGTCTTCAAGACTAATCGATGAGTTTTCCATTGCATCGGCAGGCTCACGGAAGAAGGGAAATGAGCCTCCCGGTTGAAACTGGATGCCCATCACCCGCTCCTGTTGGGCTGTGCCGATCACGAAATAGTTCGTCCGCGCTCCTGACACAATGGCGTGCCCATACGTATCAAAACGGCGCACATCGTCCGAGTGGTAGATGCGGATGGGCGTGTCTTTCAGGTTGAAAACAATAGTCGCTTCGCCATTGGGCATGAGTCGTTCATGCGTGTGCGTGCCTTCCGGAATGCCCTGCCAGTACCAAAAGCACTCTACAAAATGCCCGAGCGGAGAAGGCGGCTTGTAGCGCAGCGACGTCAATGCAGGCTCCTGCCAAAGAGTCTACGCCTCAATCAAAGGCAATAAAAAGGAGCGCCTAAAGCGCTCCTTTTATTGCCATGAGATGACTTAGTTTCGTGTGGGCATCAGGTCCATCGGTTCGGTAAGGCTAAAGGTAACCACAGATCCCTTCGGCACTTCCGCAATTTCCGGATGCTGCATTAGTAAGTGTGCTGTAATCACCCCCGCGCCCACCAGGGAGCCAATCACGGCACCGTGTACGCCCGCAATCTTTGCGCCAACAATGGCACCTGTGCCGGCCCCAGCGCCATATTCAATGGCATCTTTCTTGAGTTGCGAAGAGGGCTGAATGCCACCTTCACTGTCAGTACGGGTATTGGGAGCCTTCGATTCCACAACCTGCCCGTAAAGATGATAAGCCGTGCCATCGGGAAGAATGACAACATCGGGACGCAGCCGCAGCGTAGCCGACGGACCGAAGTGATGACCCTGGGTAACGCTCACCACGCGGCCACGCAGCTCGGAACCTGCAGGAATAATAATTCGTCCATCTTTATAGACGTCTGAAGCAACCTGGGCCTTGAACGCTGTGCCCGCATTCGTTTCCTTGGTGGAAAGAGTATCCAGCAGCCGCGCGCGGATGTTCGTGCCCTCCGCCAGCTCATTGCTGGGCGAAGGCACGTAGCCAACAATGTCCTCGTCGGGATTGTAGGGCCGTTTTTCGAGAGCGGCGCTCGTCGCGGGTGCAGCGCTGGCGGAAGCCGACGGAACAGACGAAACGATACCGTAGTCGGGGTTCGCTGCTGGTGCGGGTGCGGTGCTGGCTACCGGTGAAGTCGCGGCAGGCTTGGCGGAAACGGCTGGCGAAGGCTTGGCTGCCGAGGAGCTTGCCGGCTCATCCTGACTCGTGACAATCGTGTCATCTGCCGGCGGGTTTGAAACTCCTTGGTTAGGGGCTTGGCTGCTCTGCTGCGCAAATCCCGCAGGCACAAGCAGCAACGCGCTGGCAAACGCAATCAGTGCGAGAGAATTTCCCGTTTTTTTCATGCATAACTCCGTGCGCTGTTCGCTCTGTGATTAGACCCGGGAAATGCGAAACAGTCGCGTCTGAAATTAAGACTAGACGAATTGATAAAGCCTGCCCACGTCGAGATGACTTTGCGAACCAGAACAGACAATACAATCTTAGATGCTGCAATGACCACAGCAGGGATTCGATGAGCGCGTTTACGAATAGCAGATGAATCGCCTGCGCTGCCAGCAGGACTAGCCGCGTCTTTGGTATCCTTTCCAAGGACATTCACCGTAAATTCTCAGGAAGGTTATTGCATCGCATGTCGGGGTTTGTAGACACCATAGGCGGCTTTGCCGGTGAGCCGATTCGTGTGGACCGACGCCCCAAACTCAAAGACCGGCTAAGACACCAGATTTCGAGGGACGAAATGACAGAGATTGCAGCAATTCATGCGCGCGAAATTCTTGATTCGCGCGGAAACCCGACAGTCGAAGCCGATGTGGTGCTGGCCGATGGCTCAATGGGCCGGGCCGCGGTGCCGAGTGGCGCTTCGACGGGCGAGCACGAAGCCGTTGAGCTGCGCGACGGAGACAAGACCCACTATCTGGGCAAAGGTGTTTTGCAGGCGGTTGAGAATGTCGAAAGTATCCTCGCTCCTGAATTGACGGGCATGGATGCAACCAACCAGCGTCTGCTCGACGCGACGATGATCTCGCTCGACGGCACTCCGAACAAAAGCCGTCTGGGTGCAAATGCGATTCTGGCAGTGTCCATGGCAGCGGCACGCGCCTCGGCTAATTCGCTCAAAGTGCCACTGTACCGGTATCTTGGCGGCGTGAATGCCTCCATCCTCCCGACGCCGATGATGAACATTCTAAACGGCGGTGCGCACGCCGATAACAACGTGGACTTTCAGGAGTTCATGGTAATGCCCGTCGGCGCGGAACGCTTTTCCGACGCACTTCGCTGCGGCGCGGAAATTTTCCACACATTGAAAGGTGTGCTCAAGAAGAAGGGCTACAACACCGCAGTCGGCGATGAAGGAGGCTTCGCTCCTTCACTCAAGTCAAACACTGAAGCGATTGAAGTCATTCTTGAAGCCATCGACCTCGCCGGATACAAAGCTGGCGAAGACGTAGCGATGGCACTCGATCCCGCAGCGAGCGAGTTCTACGACAAGGAATCAGGCAAGTACATCTTCAAGAAGTCTGACAAGAGCGAGAAGAGCAGCGAAGAGATGGCGCGCTACTGGGAGAGCTGGACGCGCCAGTATCCGATCGTCTCCATCGAAGACGGACTCGCTGAAGACGACTGGCAGGGCTGGAAGTATCTGACCGAACTGGTCGGAGAGCACGTGCAGCTCGTCGGCGATGACTTGTTCGTTACCAACACAGAGCGCTTGCAGCGCGGCATCGAAGAGGGCGTGGCGAACTCGATCCTGATCAAGGTGAATCAGATCGGTACCATCAGCGAAACGCTGGAAGCGATTGCTCTTGGCCACCGCTACGGCTACACCTCGATCATCTCCCACCGCAGCGGCGAGACGGAGGATACCTTTATCGCTGACCTGGCAGTGGGAACCGGCGTTGGCCAGATCAAGACAGGGTCGGCCTCACGCACCGACCGCATCGCGAAATATAACCAGCTTCTGCGCATCGAAGAAGAATTAGGCCAGGCGGCCGAATTCCTCGGCCTCGAAGCGGTAAATTTCGGCGAGTAAGTGAATCAGCAAGCGCGCGGAGAGGAATCCGCGCGTTTTGCTTTGCCAATCATCATTAGGAGTCTTTTATGCGAATCTTCCAGGGTGCCGTGTGTGTCATGGCATTTTCCGTTGCGACCTTCGGGCAGCAACCAGCCACCTCGACAGCACCAAAGCCCGCCACGCCTGCAGCTCCGTCGTCATCTGCTGCTGAGCCGGCCATCAAGCCGCCTGCCAACCCAATTACTCCTGCGCAGATCAAGGAAATGCAAGAGCTGACTGGCGCGGCGGCAACGAAAAAACGCATTGTCGCGAACGCGATGCAGTTTTATCGCAGCCAGTTTCCTTCCTACGTTCCGCAGGATGTGATCGACGATCTCGATAAGAGCCTGCAGAATGCCGATCTCGAATCACACGCTGCCGAAATCTATCCAAAATATATTTCGACTGAAGACGCGACGAAAATTATTGAATTCTACAAGTCGCCGGCAGGCCAGCGCATGATTGAGGCGCAGCCGTACATGATGACCGAGATGCAGCGCTCTGCCGTGCAGGTTGCGCAGCAGACTGCCCGGGACGTTATGACGCGCCACAAGGACGAAATCGAAGCGGCCCAGCGAAAGTACATGGATCAGCAACAGCAGCAGAAGCCCTCGCTCAGCACTCCCCAGAGCCCTTCCTCGAACCCTCAGGGTACGTCAAAACCGCAAGGCACAACCAATCCGCCAACCACGCCTCAGAAGCAGTAGAAGCGCGATTTTCAGGAGAACGAGTTGTCGATTCACAAAAAGCCGCTGGTCCTTACGATTCTGGACGGATGGGGCTATCGCCCTCAAATCGAAAACAATGCGATCGCGCTTGCTCGCAAGCCTACGTATGACAAGCTGCTGGCCGAGTATCCGAACACTCTGCTGCATGCTTCCGATCATTTCGTCGGCTTGCCGGACGGCCAGATGGGCAATAGCGAGGTAGGCCATCTCAACATCGGCGCAGGCCGCGTCGTTCGCATGGATATCACTCGCATCGATGCACTGATAGCCAGCGGCGATTTCTTCACGCATCCTGTCATCGTTGCGGCGATGAAGCGTGCGCGCGATGGGCGCCAGTTGCATCTATTTGGCCTGTTATCTGATGGCGGCGTTCATTCGCATCAGGAGCATCTCTACGCACTGCTCAAAGCCGCAAAGCAGCACGGTGTGGAACGAGTCCTCATCCACGCGTTCATGGACGGCCGCGACACCCTGCCGACAAGCGGTGCCGCCTATCTTGCTGCTCTCGAACAGAAGATGCGCGAGTACAACGTCGGCAAAATTGCGTCCGTCTCAGGCCGCTACTATGCCATGGATCGCGACCGCCGCTGGGAGCGCGAGAGAAAGGCCTTCGATGCAATGGTGATGGGCCGCGCAGAAGGCGGCGTGCATCAGGACCCAATTGCGCGCGTCAAGGAGTCTTACAACAACGGGGTCACCGACGAGTTTATTGTGCCCTTCGTTGTTACAGATGAACATGGCCATCCCAATGGAGTCATCCGCGACGAGGATGTCTGCATCATGTTCAACTTTCGCGCCGACCGCGCCCGGCAGATCACCCGCGTCCTCGCCCGCAACAGCAACTTCACCAAAGAAGGCGGACGCGAACTCATCAATGCCGCCGAGCTTGACGAAACGATCCCGCGCAGTGAAGTGCCGAAGGACCTGCACTATGTCTGCATGACGCAGTATGACAAGCACTTCACGTTGCCCATGGTCATTCTGCCGGAATCAATGGAGAACCTTCTGGCGAACATGCTCGCGCAGGCAAATCTGCGGAACCTTCGCGTCGCGGAGACCGAGAAATACGCTCACGTGACTTATTTCTTCAACGGCGGAATTGAGACACCATTCCCCGGAGAAGACCGTGTACTCGTCCCGTCACAGAAAGTGGCGACCTACGATCTGGCTCCTGAGATGAGCGCGGCGGGCATTGCAGACGCCGTCGTGAAAGCTATAGAAGACACAGCATTCGATCTGGTGGTCGTAAACTTTGCGAACGCTGATATGGTCGGACACTCAGGCAAGTTGGAGCCGACGATCAAGGGAGTGGAGACCGTCGACGCCTGTCTGGGTCGGATCTACCAAACCATTCGCCAGCGCGGCGGATCATTGCTGATTACCGCAGATCATGGCAACGCCGAGATGATGGTCGATCCCGTAACCGGTGGCCCTCACACCGCGCACACGACCAACCCTGTGCCCTTTATTCTTGTCAGCGAAGATGCGAAGAACTATTCGCTCAGGCCAGATTGTTCCCTCCGGGACATCTCGCCGACGCTCCTTGGCATTTTGGGAATCGATCAGCCAAACCAGATGACCGGTGGCGATCTTCGGCGTCGAATCGGCTAGCGATTCGACAAAAAGAAAAGCCCTCATCGCGTGAGGGCTTTCGTCTATCCGGAATCCAACTCAGAAGACTTTCTGCTCGTGCGGGAACCAGGTGATTTGAGCAGCGATGGTCGTGTCATTCTGGACGCCTGTCTTATAGATCGGCGCGACCCACCGCTCGTATTGGAGCCAGCCATTGATCTCAATGTCCTTGTGAATGCGTTTCACGACATTGAACTGATAGTCATTCTGCGTTGTCCCGCCGGGAAGGAATCCCTTTGTGAGTTCTCTGCGTTCACAAATGATTGAGGTATCTTCATGGTGCGATAGCTGAACTGAATCTGCTCCTGGGGCGACAAGATGCCACGTCAGCCAGGTCTGTCCGCCTGTGGATTGCCTTCCCAGCCAGCTCCCCATAATAAAGCCCTTGTTCGTGTATCCCTGCTTCTGGATCGTCTCGTTATAAAGGAAATTGGGGCCGCCTGTGCTCACCGTGTCGGTTGTGCCGCCTTCCACGCGGAAGTCCAGCTTGTCCAGCCCCGGGAAATGCGAAAGATAGAGGCCCGGCATATATGCCGAACGCCGTGGAGCGCTGACCGGGTTTATATCGTCATGTGCTAGAGAATCGGTGTAAAGCGTAAGCCATTTGCGCATGAACGGCAGGCGGTAAGAGAAGTCAAACGTGCCAAAGCGGGCGCCGGGATCCTCGCGAGAGTTCTTCTCGGCTGGGGATACGTTCTGTATGCTGAAAAAGCTCTTCAGGAAACTGTGGATGGTAATCGGAACATGTCCCTTGCCGCCCCAGATGACAGTTCGTTCAAAACCAAACTCGAGATTCTCTGTTGGCTTGAAGCTGATCTTCTCAGCATGCATCCAGGGCGAATTCGGGTAGGAGTGCCCCTTCAGGCTGCCTACATAGAAGTCGTAGCGGAACGGCCCCGTCAATCGCGAGAGAAAGGGAATTCGCAAAGGCTCCGTGCGATCGATCTGAAACGCGTAAATATTCTCAGCGTTGGTGCTGAATGCGAAGCTTCCGCTTTGGTTCGGTGCCCACCAGTGATCGCTTTTGCCGAATGAGATTTCGTGATTCAGGATGTTGTACGACAAATACGCTTCCTGTACGCGGAAGGTATTTGTCGTGGGAATCGGTCCCAGCGGAATTGTGTCCTGTTGAGGATTTGTCGCTACGGGAATGCCTAAATCAAGGTTGGAAAGAAAGGCGAACAGCGCAGGCGAATAGCCAGCTGCGCTGGGTGCGTGTTGATATTCACCACGAAAATACAGGGCAAAGCGGCCGAGCCCGCTGTACGCGCTGAAGCCCGTGTAATTGTTAAGGCCTTCCTCAGAAGGGCGGCCGTAATCGTTCACGATCGTCTGTCCAAGATGAAAACTGTCGACCAGCGGAGTGCCAGTGATACCGCGCAGCTGGGTGTAGGCGCTCTCGAAATTAGCGCTTAAGGAGCGCTGACCAAAGTTGTTTTCCAGCCCCGGAGCCACCTCGTGTAAAACACTGAGATAAATGTCACGCGCCTCATCGTTATTGGTGTCGGCGTCGATCTTGTCCGCGGTACGCTGCAGCATGTGCAGTATGCTCAGGCGCGTCCAGGGACGCAGTCCAAGAAATGCAGTGTCAAGATAGCCAAGCCCCTGCAAACGAGTGAGCGCCGGATAGACCCAGTTATCCACTGGGATGTAAGGCGAGCCGACCGTGCTGACATAGGTGACAGGCGCCGCGGGGGTGTAATTGGGCGGAATCGGCTGTTGTGGTGTCCCGCCATCGGCGGCTGAGTCCGCTGAAATCGACTGGTTTATGTTTTCCTGGGCTACGATCGATTGCAGCGGAAAGCTAAGCGCTGCAAAAAAACAGATCAACGGGACAAATTTCACTCGCACCTCATACGTAGGGGAATCCTTAATCCGCGACACTATCTCGCGAATGGATAATCACTATAACGGTGTTACCTCAAGGCTAGATGAAGGAGTCAGCCATGACAAGCGTCCGTCTTGCTCTTGGATGCAAGCCGGAAGCCGCACAAGGCTTCTTCAAAGGGAAGATTGTCCACCTGTTTTCCGGTGTCTTCCTTGCACCGTATCCAGATCAACGTTCAACAATACTCGATTCTACAGGAGAAAGATGTTTCGCGATTCAAGCGCTCTTTCCTGGTGATGCTGTGCCTTCTTCGAGGCGGACATCGCTTTTGCTAAGACTTCCTCGAAGGTGCGAATTGTTGACTGCTTCCGTTCATCCGAAAAAAGACCCTTCGCGGAGAGATACTTTTCCATGTTCCGAAGCGGGTCCTGACTCTTTACAGGGCTCCCATTCGCAGATCCAAAGCAGCAGGCAATCACGCTGGCGCCGCCGCGCTCTTTCGCGCGAATCATGCACTCGTATGCCACCCTGTAAACGGCGACGACGTCGCTGCCATCCACAGGAATCACCGGCAAGCCATAGACATATGCCTGGGTCGCATCCACTCGATTGCCGCTATAGACGTAAATAACCGGCACGTTGTGCTGCCCGGCAAAGCGAAGAGCATCACGCCCGGCTTCGCTGCCTTCGGGGTTCTCCGAAAGAAAGGCGAGCGTGATGCTTCCCTTATTTCTTGTGCTGGATGCATAGGCAATTCCCGTTGCTAGCGCGCCTTGCGCATCGGCGCCCGCGATCGCTTTCCGCGTTTTCTTCGCATTTTCTGAGGAATGCTTGTGCGATTGAAAGATCGACTGTAGCGGCAGGCCTTTCAAAAACCCTGCGACCGCCGCGTTTGACGGGAATACAATCGCGTCCTCCGGCTTAAGATCGATGGCCGCGCCGACGATAGCAGCTTCCTTTCCTTTCCAGGAGTGGCCGCCGTAAAGGTTTCGTGCATGCGAATCCAGAATGCGGCACCTGAGCATCATCGCGTAGAGTTGTTGCAATTTGTTGTCGCTGATAAGGGCAGGCGCGCTGTTTGCGGGCTTTTTCTTCGCGGATTTTGTAGACATGTCTTCGGCCAATTGTAGCTCAGCAAAGGGACAAATCTGGAGACGCCTTTTCTCCCGCCGCGCGAAGAATGGTTTTCAACAGAATTGTGAAAAAGTCTGTGCAAGACCGGCCTCGATAGAGAGAAAAGCCAATACTGGCGCGGCCTCTAGCTCTCTGCACTCTTTCCGTTGCAGTGCAGCCAATCTGCAACAGAACCATTCCCCAAACGGTTCTTTAAGTTGAATAGTCCGCGTTAATGCGGACGTATTCAGCAGTCAGATCTGTCGTCCAGAATCGACACTTTCCCTTGCCGATGCTGAGATCCATGCGTACAGTGAACTCTCGTAACTTGAGATAGGCATGCGCCGCGGCTTCGTCGAAATCCGGAACGCGGCCCCCATTCCGGCAAATCGGTTGCTCGCCAAACCAGATGCTGATGCGCTCCGGATCAATCGCCGCGCCTGAATAGCCGGCAGCAGCCATCAGCCGGCCCCAGTTAGGATCGCTGCCAGCCCATGCCGTCTTTACCAGCGGAGAGTGAGCGATGGCCTTTGCTACCTTCAGGGCATCGCCATCCGTGGCCGCGCCCTCAATTTGCAGTTCTATAACGTGCGTGACACCTTCACCATCGTCCACAATCTGCTTTGCCAGCGATGTGCAGACCTCGGTCAGCGCTTTAAGAAACCCTGCGTTTGCCGCGTCGACTCGTGCGCCGCTTGCACCGGATGCCAACAAAAGAACGGTGTCATTGGTCGATGTATCCCCGTCAATCGAGATGCGATTGAAGCTGACCTCAACACTTTCCCGCAGCAGCGAATCCAGATCCGCAGGCTCAATGACAGCATCGGTAAACAGATACACCAGCATCGTCGCATGAGGCACAAGCTGCGGATGGATCATGCCCGCGCCCTTGCAGACGCCGGCGATACGCACCATCTTGCCGTCTACGCTTAACGACGCATGCGCGACCTTCGGCTTCGTATCCGTCGTCATGATGGCGCGTGCAAACTGCGAAAAGTGTTCCGGCGTCGCTCCCAGACTTGCTGCAACTTCGGGCAGCGCCGCAATCGGTTTCTCCTCTGGCAGGGGCACGCCAATGATTCCCGTTGAAGAAGGAAAGACCTCATGCCCTTCGCAATGGAAAGTCTCCGCGGCAGCAGCGCAGACTAGCTGGCAGGCATCAATGCCGATCTGGCCCGTGGCACAATTCGCATTGCCCGCATTCACCGCGACCACGCGCACATGTCCGGCGCTTCGGGCCAGGTGCTTGCGGCCTACGATGATGGGCGCAGCGACGACGCGATTGCTGGTGAACATAGCTGCAGCGCTCGCGGCAGCATCCGCAACGGCGACGGCAAAATCGGCCTTGCCGCTCGGTTTGATTCCGGCCTTTACGGCAGCAAAGCGGAAGCCAAGCGGCAGCGCTTCATCAGGGATGAGGGATGAATCATTCATTGTTGGTATTTACTCTAAACAAGATACCAATTCAGGAAGGATAAAGATTGGCCCTCGAACATTCAGCCGAATTTCTGCGCATGCAGCAGGTCAGCGTGGCGCGCGGCGACGCAGTTGTGCTCCACAACATCAATCTCACCATCGCAACCGGGGAGCACGTCGCCATCCTCGGTCCCAACGGCTGCGGCAAGTCCACACTGATCAAGACCATCACCTGCGAGTGCTATCCCATCTTCACCCCTGAGATGCAGTGCAGTCTGCTGGGCCGCGAGCGCTGGGATGTCTCGCAGTTGCGCCAGCACCTCGGCGTCGTATCAGCCGATCTGCCGGGCGAGCGTACCCCAGTCTCAAAAGGTCGCGATGTGGTCGTCGCCGGCTTTTTCTCCGCATCCACCATCTGGCCCAATCTTCATATCACGGAGGAAATGCGCGAGCGCGCGCAGGAGGCGATGGCGCTGATGGAGGCAACCCACCTGGCCGAAAAGCTCGTCGGCGAAATGTCCGCGGGAGAGCAGCGCCGCATCATGATCGCCCGCGCCCTCGTCCATAAGCCGGGGATGCTGCTCCTCGACGAGCCGTCGAATGCCCTCGACCTCGCCGCCCAGCGCGAACTCAGGGACGCTTTGCGGGTTGTCGCGCAGCAGGGAACAGGCATCATCATGGTCACGCATCACCTCGCCGACATACTCCCTGAAATCGATCGCATCATCATGATGCGCGCCGGACGCATCGTAGCCGACGGCCCGCGACACGAACTCATCACTGTAGACCAACTGCGAAATCTCTTCGGCGTAGAAGTCACCCTTACAGAGCGCGGTGGTTACTGGCACTCCTGGTAGGAACCACCGCACTTGATTTCCTCAGCATCAAGCGATAACGTCTCAGGTACACGGGAAAGGAGGTTGATCCAGCCTATGAAGAATTCTGATGGTAGTAGTTGCACGATCCTACGTGAGGTGACTGAGGCTTAGAGCACCCTTTGCTCTAGACCTGGCGATCCGCAAACACATTCGCCGAGGCCCACTCACAGATCGAAGGGTGCCTCAGGTCAATCTCAACAGTTCACCGGTATCGAAGGCCCGCTCCGCCGAATCTGGCAGCGGGCCTTCGTGCATTCGATGCGATCCTGCGTTGCGACTATGGTATGATGACCATAGTCGGAGTAAATATGAAAGAAATTGCAGCAGGAAAGTTCAAGACGCATTGTCTTGCCGTGATCGATGAGGTTTATGCAAAACATGAGACAGTTGTGATCACGAAACATGGAAAACCAATGGCAAAGCTTGTGCCCATTCAACAGGGAAAAGACCCCATCTTTGGATTCATGCGTGGGAAGGGAAAAATCATCGGGGACATCGTTTCTCCCATTACTCCACTGGAGGATTGGGAGAGCCTTAAGTGATTTTGCTTGATACTCATGTTGTGCTTTGGCTTGCCCTACAGCCGGAGCAGCTTTCAGAAAAAGCAAAAAAAGCAATTCAGGCAGCCAGGTCTGCCGACGGTTTGGGTATATCTCCAATCACCCTATTTGAAATTGGGCAGTTAGTAGAGCGTAATCGGATCCAGCTGGATGTGCCCCTCGAAGTGTTTCTTGACACGACTGAACGGACATTCCTCATTGTGCCGATAAATGCGAGAATTGCATATCTGTCGCAGCAGTTTTCTGAGGCATATCCTCGTGATCCTGCCGATCGCATTATTGGAGCTACGGCCTTGACTGAAGGAACTTTGCTGATGACCGCCGATGATCGAATTCGGCGATCGGGCGAGGTGCGTACCATCTGGTAATCACGACCCGCTTTACAATAAACCCATGGAACCCCTCGTCATTGCAGGCAAAGCATTTCAATCGCGGCTCATCGTTGGCACCGGCAAATACAAAGACGGCCCCGAAACCCAGGCGGCGATAGAAGCCTCCGGTGCCGAGATGGTCACGGTGGCCGTGCGTCGCGTCAATCTCGATCGCTCCAAGGAATCCCTGCTCGACTTCATCGATCCTCAGCGCTATTTCCTGCTGCCCAATACCGCTGGCTGCTACACGGCGGACGAGGCCATCCGCGCAGCGCGCCTCGGGCGCGAAGTCGGCATCTCTGACTGGGTGAAAATCGAGGTCATCGGTGATCAGGCAACGTTGTATCCAGACGTGCAAGCAACGCTGGAAGCCACCCGCACACTGGTAAAGGAAGGCTTTACCGTTCTCCCGTATACCTCTGATGACATTGTATTTGCGAAACGTCTTATCGATGCTGGGCGCGGCAGCCGTTATGCCCTTGGCAGCACCAATCGGCAGCGGTCTCGGCATTCAGAACCGCGCCACGCTCCAGATCCTCCGCGAAATGATCACCGAAGTCCCGCTGATCGTCGACGCCGGCGTAGGCACAGCCTCAGACGCAGCCCTGGCGATGGAGCTGGGTGCAGATGGCGTGCTCATGAACACAGCCATCGCGGCAGCTTCAAATCCGATCCTGATGGCCGAAGCCATGCAACATGCCGTACTGGCAGGACGGCAGGCGTATCTGGCAGGTCGCATGCCGCGCAAACTGTATGCCACCGCCAGTTCACCACTCGAAGGCATTTCGCGCTAAAGCAAAATCGCACCAATGCGAACACTGTCTCACACGGCATCCATCAGCTAAACTCATCCTCAATGCGAGTTTTCGGCGTTGACTGCGGAACCGAGTGTACCGGCTACGGTGTTGTCGAATGGGACGATACCCATCGCGATCCGCATCTCGTCTCGCTGGGGTGCGGAGGCATTCGCCTTCCCAAGAAAGAGCCGCTCCCATATCGCTTATCGCTGCTCTATGCGGAGTTGAGCGCGCTCCTCGCTGCTCACCAGCCCGACATTGTCGCCGTCGAAGAGGTTTTCTATTCTGTCAACGCTAAATCCGCCCTCAAACTCGGCCAGGTACGCGGAGTAGCCCTGCTGGCCGCGGCCAACGCAAATCTTTCTGTAGCCGAATATGCGCCTCTGACGATCAAATCAACCGTGGTCGGTTACGGCTTGGCACAAAAGGAGCAGGTGCAGTTCATGGTCACTCGGTTGCTGCAACTCGACACCACGCCGGAACCAGCCGATGCCGCTGATGCGCTGGCTATCGCCATTTGTCACGTGCACACGGCGCAAACCCTCACTTTGCAAAGGGCCGGTCTTTAGAAGATGACGACAGCATGGCGGGTTTTGGTCTTCTTATGCTTTTCAGGGACTTTAGTCGCCGCAGCACAGCAGACGAATACTGCACGCATTCGGTTTATTTTTGAAAACCCCAAGCTGCAACCGGCCAGCTATGTGCTCGACATCAACGAAGACGGCTCAGGTCACTTCCATTCCGAGTCTGGAAGCGCAGACTCTTCCGACCCGGAAGGTATTACACCCCAGCCAGTGAATATGGACATCAGGATCGAAGAGCCTTTGCGCAGCGCGCTCTTCAAGACTGCACGCTCGCACAATTTTTTCGCCGTTAGTTTGCGACAGCGCGAAGTCCAAGGTTGCCTTCACCGGCAAAAAGGCGCTCCAATACACGGGCCCTGACGGTAACGGATCCTGCACTTTTAACTGGTCGCGCGATCAGCAGATCATGAAGGTGGCTGACGACCTCATCGCTGTTGCCTTCACCCTGGAAGAAGGCCGCCGCCTGGCTGTCGAGCACGAACATAACCGGCTGGGTCTTGACGCGGAACTGGAAGAATTGCAGGAGGCAGTGAAGGGAGGCCGGGCGCAGCAGATCCAGAACATCGCTCCCCAATTGGAGGCAATCGCCTCCGATGAGAAGGTCATGGAACGAGCCCGCCTTCGAGCACGCCAGCTCCTCGCCAGCGGTGGCAAGTCCAGCTAGGGGCTGTTAACAGGCCCTAGAGGATTTCCTGCAACTTTGCGGTTTTCAGCTACGTCGAAGTTGAGTTACGGCGTAGGTGAAAAATGTAGAGACCTCGGCGTAATTCGGTGTTCTAATAAGGCGGGGAAATGAAGGGCCCGGAAGGAGGTGTCGCATGCGGCACCCTGCAGGTTCTCAGCATAAAGGATGGCTTAAGACCAGCCTCACTTCTCAATTACTCCTCACGCTTGCCTTAGCCCCGGTTGTCTACGCACAGGACAACAACAATGTCCGCGCCGTTCGCATCAGCCATGTAGAGGGCACGGTCCAGATCCTGGACGATAACGGCGTCGTCTTCGACCAGGCGCATGTCAACATGCCCGTCACGCAGGAAATGCACCTTAAAACCGGCGCTGATGGCCGCGCTGAGGTGCAGTTTGAGGACGGCAGCGTCGCGCGCGTTACGCCGAACAGCGCAATCAATTTCGATCAGCTGCAGCGCACCCCTGAAGGCAATACCGTCACACAGATACAGGCTGCGGCGGGCCTGACCTACTACGAATTCAACAACCGTGGCGGCAAATACAGCGTTCGGGTGGGTCCCTACACTGTTTCCGCGACCAAGAGCAGCATCTTCCGCGATCGGGGTCGATCAAAACCCGGCGCAGATAGCAGTTATGCACGGTGCAGTGCACATCGATACCGGCAACGAAGCCGGACTTGATGTGCTTACCAGCCAGACAGCCTCGCTCGATATGAAAGACCCTTCGAGTTACGACGTCGCTCAGAAAATCACCGCAGATTCCTGGGACCAGTGGAACTCCGACCGTGATCAGCATCTTGCGAACATGGGAGCCAAGGCGACAATGGCCCGTGCCATGGGCGGAAACCCCGATGATCCTGCCTGGAGCGATCTCGACGCCTCCGGCAACTGGTACGACGTGCCTGGCTATGGCATGGGATGGATGCCTGCCGGCGTCGGCTCCGGATTTGATCCATTTGGCTCCGGTTATTGGGGCTACTATCGGGGATACCGGCTATACCTGGATTTCTTCCTATCCCTGGGGCTGGATGCCCTACCATTGCGGCGCATGGAACTATTTCAATAGCCCCGGCTGGATGTGGTTCCCCGGCAATTGTGGATGGGGAGCCTTTGGAAGTGGCTGGTATCCGGTCACGACCGTCTGGAATGTCCCTCCCGGTTACGCTGTGCCGAAACGCCCCGCAACCCCGGTTCGCGGGCCAGTCCATATGCCGCCACAGCAGGCCATGGTTGCAGTCAATCGCGGCGAGCCGGTTGCCGTTCATGCCCCCGCGCCAGGACTCAGGCCGGTGGCGGGACCGATCAAATTCGATGGCAAAACCCTCCACCCGATCGAAACCTCGGTCCAGCCGCGTGTGTCGGGTCCTCTGGGTGAAAGCTTCAGCATAGCTTCGGGCTATGTCGCGCCGGCACAGACGGCTCCCCGCTCGGGAGTAATGCCAGATGGGGGTTCGCGAGGCGTCTATGTTCAAGGTTCCTCGGGAATGCCGCACAACACAGTAGCTATGCCTCGGAGCTCTGCGCCTCCGCCCACATATCATTCTGCGCCGAGCATGGGAAATAGCGGAGCGCACTATTCGGCTCCGTCCGCACCTTCCATGTCCTCGGGTGCTCACATGTCTTCATCAGCGCCTTCTGCCGCGCCGAGCGGTGGTGGACATCCGCACTGAGGCTTATTTCGAAGGGTTGCGATCGCGAACGCGATCCAGCCCTTTTCTATTTGCCCAGATCCGGAAATGCGGATCACGCCGCCTGCAGTGCGCGATACAACTTCGCCATCTCTTGCAGAGGAATCGCCTCAGCCCGCGCCTGAGGTGAAATAGCCGCAGCTTCGGCCGCAGTTGTAATGCGGGAAGCCTCCAACCCGGCAGCGCGCAGATTATTCATCAGCGTCTTGCGCTTCTGCGCAAAGCACAGCCGCAGAAAAGGAATAAAGCCCTCAGCATCGACGCCAAGCTCCACAAATCGAGGAGCAAACGTCAGTCGCAGCACACTCGAATGCACCTGCGGAGGCGGCGAGAACGCCCCCGGAGGCAGAGTCATCAGCTTTTCTACGCGGGCATAAAGCTGCGTAGTAGCAGAGAGCAGCCCATAATCCCGTGATCCCGGCTCCGCAGCGACGCGATCCGCAACCTCACGCTGCATCATCACCACCGCCCGCGAAATCGCATCGTGGTAGCGAAACAAGTGCAGCAGAATATCCGAAGTGATGTAGTAAGGAAGATTCCCAACCACCAGCAATTTCTCGCCGTCATCACGAAATGAAGCCAGATCGACGGTCAGAATGTCCTGCTCGATCACCTCAACGCGAGACCCGGCAAACCGCTGCTTCAGGCTCGCCGCCAAGTTCGCGATCCAACTCCACGGCAATCAGCCTGTGCGCTTTCTGCGCAAGCAATTCCGTAATCGCCGCCTTGCCCGGACCGATCTCGACCACGGTCTTATCTGAAATATCGCCAAGCGCTTCGACAATGCGGCTGCGAGCGCTGCGGTCGGCAAGAAAGTTCTGCCCCAATTTTGCTTTCTGCGGCATCTTATGTAAGTTGTAAACCTGAGCAGGCTTACACTATTCAGTGCGTCATAAATGAAAACTCAACAATCATCATCATACGAATAGTCACGGGAGTGATTGCACACCATGCACATTGTTTTTGCCGCGCCAGAATGCGTGCCTTTTGTAAAAACCGGCGGACTTGCCGATGTCATAGGATCGCTTCCTCGGGAAATTGCCCGGCACGGCCATCAGGTCACCGTGTATCTGCCCTTCTATCGCCAGGTTCAGAGCCACTTTCCCGACAAGAAGATCGTCATCCCCAGCATTACCATTCCGTTTCAGTACTACAACCGTTTTGCCGCTGTAATCGATGGCGGAAAGCGCGACAACGTGCAGTTTTATTTCATCGACTGCCCCGAGCTCTTTGACCGCGAAGCCGTCTATGGCACGTCGTCCGGCGAATACCTCGACAACTGGGAGCGCTTCGGCCTCTTCTGCCGCGCGGTGCTCGAAGCCAGCAAGCAACTCGGCGTGCCGGACATCTTCCACATGCACGACTGGCAGGCCGCCATGCTTGTCGGTCTATCTACGAACCATCTATTATTTCGATCCCGCGCTGCGCAACGCAGGCACAGTTCTAACGATTCATAACGCCGGATACCAGGGCTGGTTTCCGCCGCAGACCACAGAGCGCCTCCTGCTGCCATGGGACATTTTCACCATGGACCGCGTGGAGCATTACAACACCTTCAACTTCCTCAAAGGCGGCGTCGTTTACTCCGACGCGCTCACTACCGTCAGCCACAAGTATGCCGAAGAAATTCAGACGCCGGAATTCGGCAATGGCCTCGACGGCGCTTTCAAAAAGCGGGCAGCAGACCTGCACGGCATCCTCAACGGTGTCGATTACGCCAAGTGGAACCCAGGAAACCGACGGCAAAATCGCCGCGCACTACTCGATCAAAGACCTCAGCGGCAAAGCCGACTGCAGGCGCGACCTGCTGCACGCCTTCGGAGCTTCCCATATCAAAGAGGAGACAGCGGTGCTCGGCATCGTCTCCCGCTTCGCCACGCAGAAAGGCTTCGACCTGACCGCGCAGATTATCGAGCGGCTGACATTCGAGGACATCTTTCTCGTCGTCCTGGGCACAGGCGAGCCATATTACGAAAACCTCTTCCGCTCCCTGCATGAAAGGTTCCCGGAAAAGATTTCCGTTCGCATCACCTACGACGAGACGCTGGCGCACAAGATTCACGCCGGCTCCGACATCTACCTCATGCCGTCGCGCTATGAGCCATGCGGCCTGAACCAGATCTACAGCCTTAAGTATGGATCGGTTCCAGTAGTCCGCGCCACCGGCGGCCTCGATGACACAGTGGAAGAATGGAACTCCGAAACGAAAACCGGCACCGGCTTCAAATTCCAAGGCTATTATGCCGACGATTATCTGAGAGCCGTACAGCGCGCGCTCGCCGTTTTTCAGGATAAGGACGCATGGCACACCCTCATGCGCAACGGCATGGCCCAGGATTATTCCTGGACCAAGCCCAGCGAAGAGTACATCAAGGTGTATGAGGAAGTGGCGCAGAGACGGAGCTGACGCAATGCGTCGCAGTAACTCGCCTCGTGTGTCTCGTCTTCCTGATTGCCGCACCGTCGACGTGGGCTCAGAATGCAAGCCAGGCAGCATCCAAGCCGCCTATGACACTACTCTTCAAAAATATCTGGAGAATCTCAAAGGCCGAGCCCCAGCCCTTTCAAGGCAGCATCTACATCTTTCTATCCAACGGGACGCTACTTGAAACCTCATGCGGCGAGCCATATCGCATAGCCCTCTGGTCACGCGACAGCCGGGACCCATTTACTCTGCGAATCACAGAGGATCAGCGCATAGTCGCAACATGGAAAATCGTGGAATTGACGCCGGCCACGCTGCGTCTGGAAAAGAAACTCACGCGCAGCGAAGAAAAGCAGGAAGAAACGCTGACACCGGTCAAGCAGGAATTCGTCTGTCCCGACTTGCCGAAATAGACTTCCTAGACCGCATACCTGCGCCGGATGACAAGAAATAAAGGAATCCCAGCCAGAATAATCGCCGTGCCCACCAGCGAATTCTTCAGATTCTCGGCATACGAAAAATAAAGCAGCACCGCTGAAGCGCCAACAAACAGCGCCGGAAGCACTGGATATCCCCACACCCTGTAAGGCCGCGGCGTATCCGGCTGCCGTCTCGCGATACACAAAGATCGTCGTAGCCGTAATCATGTAGAAAAGCCACTCGGCAGAAGATGGCCAGCTCAAAAAGCTGCTGGAACCGGCCCACGACCAGCAGCAGCAGCGTGCTCAGCAAGGCCTGCACAACAAGCGAAGTGGAAGGGCTCTGAAATCGCGGATGAATATGCGCGATGCTCCGAAAGAAGAGCCGGTCCCGCGCCGCAGCAAACGGAACGCGCGCTCCCGACATAATTGTGCCGTTCAGAGTTACGAATATGCTCAGCGCCATCGCCGCCGACACCAGAACCGCTCCCGCATGGCCGGAGACCATCGCCATCGCCGCAACCGCGGGCCGAGGTGCCGCTGCAATCTGCGCCGCCGGCAGAATGTACTGGATCGCCGCATTCGTCGCCATGTAAAGCGCGCCGACGATAAAGAGCCCGGCGATCAAGCGCAAGCGGCAAGCTGCGCTCCGGACGCTTCACCTCACCGGCAACCATCGTGAGATCGTTCCAGCCATCGTAAGCCCAGAGCACGGCAATCATGGCCACCATAAAGCCGCCAAAGCCGCCCTGCGATCCGGTAAACGACGTCTTGAAATTCGCCAGCGACCCCGTGTGCGATGTGAAGCAGAAAATCGCAATGACGACAATCAGCACGCCCTTCAGCCAGGTAAAGAACAGCTGGAAGTCGCCGGCCTTCTTGATGCCCAGATAATTCAAGCCGGTAATAAGCCACGTCGCAACAATGGCAAAAATCTGCGACCAGTAGATCATCGTCGAGCCATGAAAGACCGGCTGCTCCAGCCACGCGAACACTCCAAAGATGGCCAGCGTGCGCGCCAGCCCGCTCGTGACGCTGGCAATCGAAGCCGGCTTGGCTACGGCAAACCACGTCCACATGTAGAGGAACGCCGGCATGTCGCCATAGGCATTGCGGATATAGACATACTCGCCGCCCGCATAGGGCATCATCGCGCCCAATTCCGCATAGGTCATCGCGCCAAACAGCGAAAGCAGGCCGCCCACGATCCAAGCCAGATACACGAGGCTGGAACTGCCTACCGCGCGCATCATTTCATGCGGAACCAGAAAGATGCCGCTGCCAATGATCGTTCCTACGACAATAGCTGTGGCATGCGATGCGCCTAAAACGCGCGGCAGATCATGTGTTTGTGTGGCTTCCTGAGTCGCTGGCAACGAACGGAACTCCTGGTAGTAGTGCTAGAGTTCTTTACAGTCTGCCTCATGTGGCCTCTTTCTGCCACGATATAAAGAGGCCCTATTCTGTAATCACGCGATCAGCCCATTCAACCAGCGAGACAAAAATCTGCGGATTGCCAAACTTCGCGCTCCACTGCGAAAGATCGCTTTCTGTAACCGAACGTGCGCGGGAGCACGCCCCGCAAGCGTAGATCGTTACCTGGCGCGATGTAACCTTCCGCATCGTCTCAGCCAGCGGAGGCCATCCAACAGGAACCACCGCCTCGGCCACGGATTTCCGCATCAGCGATACCGCTTCGCCCAGCAAAAAGATTTGCACATTGTGTCCGGCTTCCGATAAGGCAAGACCATGCAGGAAGGGAAAAGCGGCCTTGGTCGGATCATCCGATCCCCAGGCGCTCTTCATCATGACGTTCAGCTTTTTCGATGGAGCAGCTCCGCTCTGAGCTGCCGCGTCAAGAAGCGGCAAGCCAAGGCCGGTATACAGGAGTTGTCTGAGAAAAGCGCGTCTTGCCATGGAAGGTTCACTCCGGTCTGCGTTTTGCAGGCCGAACGTATTGTATGCCCTCGCATAATCTGCGCTTTCGAAAATCTGCTTACAGCGAACTTCGCAAAGTGGAACCCACTAGTAGGTAGTGGGTCAGTTTGGCAAGCAGTACGGTTACCCATAACCAGACTTTTCAGCAGCTCCGACTTTGCCTCCGAACGTGCTCGTGGATGACATACCTTTCCTCCGCGATGTCAGCAGCATAAGCTGCTCGGTCATCGTCGTTGGCTAGTAGGGGCAACAGAGTTTCGACTCTGCTAAGAGTTGCCAAATCCTGCGATGCTGATCCCAAGTAGCCGTGCGGTAGTTCATGAGTGGCGTTGTCGACCTGACTCAGAAGAACTATAACCAACTTCTTCAGAGCAATTTGATCCATCGGATCGAGTTCAATGGCTTTCTCCAGATGCTCGGGGCCGCCAATCCAGCGATGCGGCTCAGAACTGCTGGGTTCAACTTCAGTCCACTCCAGCAGAGTAGGCTCCACAATCCGAATCGCAAGTGGATGTGGGATGAGCATGTGACGGCCTTCTCGTCCCTCAGCCGTCCTCATGAGCCAGCTTACGAAGCGACGACGCTCCATGAAGTGCTCGTGCTCCATCCGCGACATGAATCGTTCAAGAATGAGAAAAGCCTGACTGCGGAGGCCCCGTTCGTACTCCAGGCAGAAATCGGCATAGTCCTGCCAACTCACCGACTCGCGCACTACGTCCGCGGCAGCGGTCTTAGAGTTTCAAAATACTGTTCGCGCCAATAATGCATATTTGTCCATTCTCCCAGCACAACCAAACTGGAGGGTCCGAAAAACGAGGATTTCGGTAACTGTAATCCTGGCAGTTTCAAACTGACCCACTACCTCCTAGTAGTAGTGCTTGAGTTCCGTCCAGTCCGCCTCATAGGTCATCTTTCTGCCACGACATAAATAGATTGGCCCATGTTCCCAAGGCATCGCATACCGATGGTCGCGCTTGCCCACCACCGTGCACGACGCGTAATACTTGCCCATTTCCTCGGGAGTAGCCTCGTTGATGACGATCATCTCCTCGCCCGTGTAACCGCGCGGCCCCCATATCCAGTAATTCTGGTGGCCGCTGATGGCGGTGGGCAGGCCATATTGTTTCCCCAGGATGTTGATCGCGCTGGCCTGTCCGTAATTTCCGGTGTAGATACCGGTAACCGCCCGCTCTTCAGGCGGTAGCGATTTGTAGATCTGCGTGACCTGACTGACAAGCTCATGCCAGCCGAAGCGATCAGCAAAGAACTGTGGCAGCGGCGTAGCATCATGATTTTCAGTGTCATGCGGCTTGAAGTGGAGTTTCTCCGCATAAGCCAGCCACTGCTGCGGCGGCAGCACGGGAACGGAAAATGGAAAGAACGCCACAATACCTGCGATCAACACCGCCGCATACACGCCTATGAGCGCATTGCGCCATGCTTTTGCATTGGTCCAGGCAGACCACGCAACACCTCCTGCAGCAAAGAACACCGGATAAGCAGGCGCCAGATAATAATCCTTCGCGTGGAGCGCCATCATCAGCGCAAGAAAGAGAACGTAGAACACTCCAAGAAAGCGGAAATTACGCCCACGCTTTGAGAAGAGCAGCCATAGAACTCCGGTTCCCCAAAGAAATATGTTGGCGGCGGCAAGCATCATCCACTGCGCCAGCAAAAATTGCAGAGGAGGAAGCTTCACATCCTTGTCGCTCTTCTGCACGTCCCGCAGCCACTCCAGCGTGGGAAAGTGATAGTGGATCTGCCAAAGCAAATTCGGCAACGCGACAACGACAATCAAAAGCACGGATACCGCGAACCAGCGATTGGCCAGAATGCGCCGCTGCGGCGTGAGCAGCAGCGCAACCAGCATCGCGACCAGAAAGAAAAGAACGGAATCTTTGTTCTCAAAGCCCAATCCTGCGCTTATGCCGAGAACAATCCACCAGTTGCGAATTTCACTCTGAGACTCCGATTGCACAATGCGAATAAGCGCCAGCGCGCAGAGCATCCAGAAGACCGGATCAAACGAATTCATCGACAGAAAACTGTCGATACCGAGATACACCCCGCCAGCAATCACTCCAAGCATGGCCAGCGCCGCAGCCTTGCGGCCGCCGCCCAGCGCCCAGACGATAACGCCGGTAAGAAAGACCTTGGCCGCACCAGCGAGAGCCGAGATCAGCCGCAGCGACCACATCGTGTCGTAACCAAAAAGCATTTCACTCAGCCGCGCCTGCAGGGCGACCAGCGGCGGCTGATCGACATACCCGAACGCCAGATGCCGCCCACACATCAGGTAATACAGCTCATCGCGGAAAATGCCATACCCGGCCCGCTGCGCCAAAACGTTCCCGACGATCTGAATCAGCAGCTTGACGGCAGCAAAGAGAAAAGCCAGCCAGAGAATGGAGCGCAGCCGCTCCGCGCGGTGTAAAGTCAGGTGCGAAACGCTGGTCGCGGTTGTCATCTGTCTGCCTTTTTACTACGGAATCGAAGATGGTAAGGTTCGAATCTACGAACAGTGTCATTCGAATCTTCTACCGATGGTGTCATCCTGAGCGCAGCGAAGGATCTGTTTTTTCCCGGATAGTGTACGAAAAGGGCTGCCCCATCCTTTCGCATCGCGAAAGGGTGGGAACCGTAATACTCAACCTGCCGTGGTGGAAGGTAAGGATGAACCTTTTTTAGGGGTCTTCAGCTCCTGAGCCGGGCCCCACTTGGTCAACCCAACCCATGTCAAGCCCCATCGTGCTCATGGTTCAGTGTAAGCTATTGATATATAACAAGTTAAAGGTTGTAGTCACTTGGCGTACTATTTCCGCAAATCGCAAGAGCCGCAAGCTGAAGCTGCAACAGATTCGCGGACAGCAGAGGCGCGGTGATATATACCTCGGCAAAACTGCCGTTCAGGGCATCCTTGATCGCGAACTGCGCCAGATTCGCTGCAAAGTCATTCCCAATGTGCGCCGTGAGACTTTGCAGAATGAGATTCTGAAGCAGGTAAAGTATGGCTCCACGGTCTACACTGACAGCGCCGTAGGCTATGAGGCTGGCCTTCGTCGGCGTTTCGTCCACGACACGGTCAATCACATGGAAGAGTACGTCAACGGGCAGGTTCACACGAATGGCCTCGAAAACTTCTGGAGCCTGTTCAAACGCAACCTTCGCGGGACGTATGTTTCGGTAGAACCGTTTCATCTTGACCGTTACCTCGACGAACAGGTGTTTCGCTATAACAACCGCGCCACTAAGGGCAACCCGATAGATGACGCTGACCGCTTCATGCTTGCCATGTCGCAAATCGCTGGGCGGCGGCTTACTTATGCCGATCTTACGGGCAAAGGAACTGACTCGCTGCACGGTACGGCGGCAGGGACGGGGCAAGAGGAACCCTTCTAAGCCTTGTCCTTGCCGGACTTTTTCTGAGAGGTAGCCTTCTTCGGCTGCCTCTTTTGCTTCGGGGATACGGCGCTCTTGGGAACTCGGAACAGTTCGGATGCCAATCTCTCAAAATTCTCGCGCGCCTTAGCGCCTTCATGATATTCATGCTTTGCCATATTTCACCGTTGCTTCAAGGGTACGACTATGCTGAAGCGGTTGGCGATATTCGCCGTTATCGCATCCACAATATCGTCGAGTTATTTGCCCCAAGGAAGAGTGCTCGGGCAAGCCGAGCAGTATGCACCCGAACAATCCAAGAACTATCCCAATGAGCGCAAGAACGTTTCGCAGCCAAGCCCAATCATCGAAGACGACAATTCCAAATGCTGCAATCGAGAAGCCAACCAAGATGCAGAAGGAGGCCAGCAGACACCAAGCAGACGTTGGAATCGTGCAGATAGAATTGCCCTGTTCACTGGCATTTCTGCCGCTCTCCAATTCCTTGCTTTGCTTTTCACCCTGTGGCTCATGTCTCGTTCTGGGAAACGTCAATTGCGGGCTTATGTGATTCCAGAGACGGGCACTATAGTTAACGTGGCTAACCCAGACCCTATGGTAGGGCCTGATAGAGACACTCCAGCCGCGATCAAATATCCAGAATCTGGTCCAATCGCTCAAGTCCAAATCAAAAATGTTGGGCAAACTCCAGCCTATGACGTGCTTCATTGGGCGAGTCTCGAATTCCACGAATATCCATTGATATCCAAACTTCCATCGATGCCTGAGGAAGATGAAAAGCATCGCTCCCCTCTTGGTCCAGGTATTCCGATTACTAAAAACCTGGTACATAAGCCATTGACCGTGACAGAAATCTCTAAACTCAAGGGGGGTTCTGGCTGTCTGTATTGGAACGGAATCATTATGTATAGGGATATATATAGGAAAAAGCACTTTACCCGATACCGCCTCATGTATGGAAAAATGGGCGGGGCTGTTGGAGTACACACGAACCTGACTTTTGCCGACGAAGGAAACTACTCAGATGACAGCCAGCCCAAGTATCAGCGGTTTAAAGAACGAATGAAAGTAACCCTTAAATGGATGGATGAGAAAGCCAGAGAATAGACTTTCTCGCCCTGTCACGGCAAGAACAGGATATAGACACACTATATGTGCGTCAAGCGTTTTAAGGCCATGAAAGAGCATGTGTTTTCAAAGATTTAGCGCCTCCCCACCCCTCGGGGACCTAATTCAGAATAGGGAAGGCGGCCGGATGGAAGTGAGTGTAAATCTGCTCCGCGGTTTTGCGTGGAACGACCGCCGTAAGCGACTCTAAATCAGCATTTTGTACGCTGCGCAAGCTGCCAAAATGTTCCAGCAGACGAGTGCGGGTACGCGCGCCGACACCAGGAATCTCCAGCAGCTCCGAGTCGCGATCGCGCATCTCCCGGCGCTTACGGTGATAGCTGACGGCAAAGCGGTGCGACTCATCGCGAATCCGCTGGACTAAATGCAGGACGGGAGACCGCCGATCCAGCACAATAGGATCATCCTCCTGCCCGTAGAGGTAGATGATCTCCTCGCGCTTGGCAATCGAGGCCAGCGGCTGACTGGTGAAGCCCAGTTCCTCGAGAGCGGCCGCCGCGGCATGCAGTTGGCCCATCCCGCCATCGATGAGGATCAGGCTGGGCATCGCCTTGTTCTCGTCGGCAACACGCTTGTAACGGCGAGTAACGACTTCGCGCATCGAAGCAAAATCGTCGACGCCCTCAACCGTCTTGATCTGGAACTTGCGGTAATCCGATTTCTTCATCGCGCCGTTTTCCCAGACCACCAGCGACGCCACGGTCTCCGCACCCTGAATGTGCGAGATATCGAAGCACTCGATGCGCTTCGGCAGTTCCGGCAACACAAGAATGTCCTGCAGCGACTCCTGAATGGCCTTCTGGCTCGGCTGCATCACGCGGAAGCGCTGGTCAAAACTCTGCTTGGCATTCTGCCCGGCAAGATCGACGAGCGAGCGCTTCTCCCCACGCTGCGGTACCGCAAGCTCGATCTTGTGCCCGGTCTGCTCGCCCAACAGATCGGCAAGCGCAACGCGATCTGCGAAATCAACCGGCACGTAAATGGAGCGAGGAACATATTGCTGATCGATGTAGAGCTGCTTCAGCAGCGCAGAAAAGAAGACGCCCGCCTCAAACGCTGCAGGCCCGTTCGATGGAGAGTCGTCTTCAGCCTCCAACAACTCCGGTAATTCTTCCCAGAAGAATTCCCGCCGGTCGACAATCTTTCCGCCGCGCATGTGAAAGAGATTCACCGCCAGCATGCCGTTCTCAAAGTGGTAGCCAAAGACATCGGCATCATCGTTCTCGGTCGAAGCGATGCGCTGCTTCTCCTGCAAGTCAGAGACTGTGCGCAACAGATCGCGATACCGTGCAGCCAGTTCAAACTGTTCACTGACGGCAGCGGTCTGCATGCGCTCTTCGAGCGACTTGCTCAACTCTGCGGTGCGGCCTTCGAGAAACATCTGCGTATCACGCACGGCTTCGCGATACGCCTCCGGAGTCGTCAGCCCTTCGACGCAAGGGCCGAGGCAACGCTTGATGTAGTACTGCAAACACGGACGCGGGTGGTAACGCGAAAGATCGACCTTGCAGCTGGGAATTAGAAAGCTCCGATGAATCAGGTCCGCAATGCGGTGTGCCAGATTCCCCGGAAAATAAGGCCCGTAATAAGCGCTGCCGTCCCTCCGCAGATGTCGCGTAACAAAGACCTTCGGATAGCGGTCGCCCAATGTGAGCTTGACGTATGGATAAGTCTTGTCATCTCGCAACAAGATGTTGAAGCGCGGCTTGCGCTGTTTGATCAGATTGTTCTCAAGCGCCAGCGCCTCATGTTCGTTGTCGACCAGGATGTAATCCAGATCGACAGCCTCGCGCATCAGCGATCCAGTCTTCGCATTGGCCTGCGATGCTTCCAGCAGGTACGATCGCACCCGCGAGCGCAGGTTCTTCGCTTTGCCGACGTAGATAACTTCGCTATCGGCGTTCTTGTACAGGTACACGCCGGGCCGCGTCGGTAACGCGCGAATTTTCTCCTCAATATCCATGAAGTGGCCTGTTGTTTAGTTTACCGTTTCTTCGCCAGCAACTCTGTTCGGTTGTTGCTACCCTGATTTTCATAAATCGCGTAAAAGCTACCTACTATCGAATCACTCAATGAACACGATTCGCACGTATGTAACGTCTTTTAAATGGCTCAAATAAAGCTACTTGAAGGTTTTGTTAAAGGTTTGGCAATGAGTTTGCACTCATCTGCATCGTAAGAGGGAAAAGCATGCTTTCCTGACACCCAGGAATCTGCTTAAGCGAAATGGAGTGAACGTGATGACTCGTATTGGCAGGACATCTTTGCAAACAGTTTCGGCGCTTGGCGCGCTGTCGCTGCTCTTGGCTAGTGGATGCACGACTAAAAACTATGTGCGCAGCCAAACCACACCGGTTATCCAAAAGACGAATGAACTCGATGATGCGACCGCCACGAACAATCGCAACATCCATGACGTAGACCAGCGCGCACAGCAGGGCATCACGCAGGCGCAGAACAGCGCGAACCAGGCGAACCAGGCTGCGCAGAATGCCGGAACCGCTGCATCACAGGCAAATCAATCGGCACAGGAAGCAGTCAACCGTGCGGACTCACTTGCCAGCGTAGTTGGCAACCTGGACAACTACAAGCAGATCGCTGATGCACAAGTGAACTTCGCCTTCGACAAAGCTGACCTAACTCGTACCGACAAGCAAAAGCTTGACGACTTCGCCGCGCAATTAAACTCACAGAAGAGCTACATACTTGCAATCACCGGCGGCACTGATTCGACCGGCCCGGCCGACTACAACTACGATCTCAGCCAGCGTCGTGCGCAAGCTGTCGTGCAGTACATTGCCTCGAAATATGATGTTCCACCGCACCGCTTTTATCTCATCGGAATCGGCAAAGACAAGTCTGTAGCTTCGAACAATTCTGCGGCAGGTCGCGCAAAGAATCGTCGCGTAGAAATTCAGATGTTGACGAACATGACCGCTCAAAATGGCACACAGACGACAGCGCAGGCCAGCGGAACGGTTAAGCTGCCTCAGGAAGGGCAGGTAAACTCCCCGCAGCAGCGGTAGTGATAATTCGTAGAATATGAAATTGAACCGCGAACAGGACTAGAGACTGTTCGCGGTTTTCGTTTCTTAAAGCGCCATTTGCCGCACATGGGCAGCGCGGACGTCGTTTGCCGTGTAAAGAGCGAAGAATGGAGCGCGCTGCGCCGCTGCTTCTACCGCCGGACGGCCATTAGCTTCCTCGCGCTCCACAAGGCAGGCTACGGCAATTACCTTCATTCCGGCCTCGCGCGCTGTCTCAATTGCCGTAATGGTAGATGCGCCGGTGGTGCAAACATCATCCACAATCAAAACTGGAGCGTCTTTCTCGAAGAAGCCTTCGATACGACGTCCAGTACCATGCGTTTTCTCCGCTTTGCGGACCAGAAACCCATGAATCAGCGGAGCACCGTGGTGCTCCTGCGCATACCATGCGCTGGCTGTTGCCACATTAGAGACAATCGGGTCTGCGCCAAGCGTAAGCCCGCCTACCGCGGCAGGCTTAATCTTCTTCTCTCGCAGTAATTCCAGAATCGCAAGACCCGTTAGGCGTCCGCCTTCAGCATGCAACGTCGTACTTCGGCAATCGATGTAGTAGTCACTAGTGGCGCCTGAGGACAGTTTGAAATTCCCGAGCTTGAACGAAATACGAGAGAGCAGGTGAAGCAGGGCGTCGCGATAGTTAGTAGCCATACGTGTTACTGCGATTCTAGCTGTTCAGCCGCTCCAGGTGTCTGAAGCCATCCGTCTGAAGCAGCAAACCCGCGAAAAGCGTGAAGTTATAGGCTGCGTGCACTACTGTGCTCGCGGCAACCGACTTCAGCCGCAGACGAACCACGCACAGCGCGACGCTAACCAGCCCAATGAGCAGAATCGGAGCCCATGCGTGCGAAACCTGCGTAGCATGCAGCAGCGCAAATGGGATCGTGGTCAACAAGACAGATACGGGAATTGTGGCCCACGCAAGTGCGTCGGACGAGAGAATCTCGCGCTGCATCAGCCAGCGCAGGGCATGAATTAATCCAGGCAGCAGAAAGCCTCGAAAGGCCAGCTCTTCAAGCAAAGGCGCGCAGGTAACACCGAAAATCAGCATCATCCATGCTCCCAATTGCGACGCCATCATGTCCTGCATGATCGGTGGATCTTTAGGCATGGGCAGGTAATTGCCCAACAGCGTGATACCAAATCCCAGCCCAAGCCCTGCACCCACCAACCAGAGAAAGCGTGTTCGCGCCGCTTCCAGGTTCCAATGAACACCCTGCGAAAAGGGTTGTCGCCAGAGAATTGGAAAGATAGCAATGGCCGTCAATGCGGTGAGCATGTAGGTTATGGCTTGTGCCGGAATCGCAAGACGCGCATCCGTTGCCATCAGATCGAAAATGGCGTGGTAGCTCTTGTTGCCGAAAAGATGTGATTGCTTTGCCAGGAAGAGGCTTAACGTCTCGCCAATAAGAAGCATCGGGATCGTCAGCACAAAAAAGAGAACAGCATGGCCGAGATGGGGCAGGTCCGATACTAGGGTCTTCGTTTCAACCGGATTAGGGTAGGGATATTCCGGCGTCTGAACTTCAAGCTCCAGTTGGGGAGGTACCGGCGTCAGCGAGACGGGATCAAGCGTCATTGAATCGCCTCCTTTTTCGCTGACCTGCGCCGCTTCGGGGCCGAGCCGCTGCCGTTGGAACTCAGCTCCAGCTCAATTGGATGATTCGCATAATATTTCCGCAGAAATTCTCCTGTGTGCGAGCCCACGATCCGCGAAATATGTTCCGGCGTGCCTTCGGCAACAATCTGTCCACCATCTTCGCCGCCTTCAGGCCCCAGGTCAATGATCCAGTCGGCATTGCGAATTACGTCCAGATTATGTTCGATGATCACAATTGTGTTGCCCAGATCGGTGAGTCGATGCAGCACTTCCAGAAGCCTGCGCACGTCATCAAAATGCAGCCCCGTCGTCGGCTCGTCGAGCAGATAGAGCGTTCGTCCCGTTTGCCGCTTAGATAGCTCGCGAGCCAGCTTCATGCGCTGCGCCTCGCCGCCGCTCAGCGTAGTTGCTGCTTGTCCAAGATGAATGTAGCCAAGTCCTACATCGACCAGCGTCTGAAGCTTCTGTCGCACCTGCGGAATATCAGCCAGAACCGGCAACGCGTCTTCAATCGCAAGTTCGAGCACGTCGGCAATCGAGTATCCGTTGAACTTTACTGCCAGTGTTTCCTGATTGTAACGACGACCGTTACATACTTCGCACTGCACGTACACATCAGGAAGAAAATTCATCTCGATGCGTCGTTGACCCTCGCCCTGGCAGGCTTCGCAGCGTCCTCCTGCAACATTGAAAGAGAAGCGCCCAGCCTTGTATCCGCGCTCGCGCGACTCTGGCAGCATCGCAAACAGGTCGCGTATCCCGGAGAACACCCCGGTATACGTCGCTGGATTTGAACGCGGAGTACGTCCGATCGGCGACTGATCGATGCGAATTACCTTGTCGATATTTTCGAAGCCGGTGATGCGGCCGTGCTCGCCAGGTTCTTCGCGCGAGCCGTAAAGCTGTTTCGCCAACGCGCGATAGAGGATGTCATTGACCAGCGTGCTCTTGCCTGAGCCAGAAACACCGGTGACCACCGTCATCACGCCTAGTGGAAACCTTGCCGTCAGATTGCGCAGGTTGTGACTCCGTGCGCCTTCAACCGCTACCCATTTGCCGTTTACCGCCCGAGGTTCGAAACGGTGCAGGATCTTGACTTCACCTGCAAGATAGCGCCCGGTCAGCGACGCAGGCGTCTGCATTATGTCCTGCGGAGTGCCCTCTGCAACGACATGTCCACCCAGCTTGCCAGCTCCTGGGCCGAGATCGAGCACATAGTCGGCGTGCCGGATCGTGTCTTCGTCGTGCTCGACCACGAGGATCGTGTTTCCCAGATTTCGCAGTGACTCCAGCGCATTGATCAGTCGTTGGTTATCACGCTGATGCAGTCCTATCGAAGGTTCGTCCAGCACGTATAGCACGCCCCGTAAACGCGAGCCGATCTGCGTTGCCAAGCGGATGCGCTGGCCCTCGCCTCCGGAAAGTGTTGCGGCGCTGCGGTCAAGCGAAAGGTAGCCCAGCCCGACTGCGTTCAGAAACTCAAGGCGCTCCACAACTTCTCGGCGCAGTCGTTCAGCTATCAGCGCTTCGCGTTCGGAGAATTGCAGGTTACGAGCTGCGTCGACAGCACGGCGCAGCGGCAGGGCAGTAAAGTCGGCAATGGACAGGCCACCAACCTTGACGGCTAGCGACTCGGGACGCAGACGCTTGCCGTTGCATACCGGACAGGTCGAAGCCGACATGTAGTTCAGCATCCATTCGCGATATGCGTCCGATTTAGACTCCTCAACTGCGTCACGCAGGTAGGAGAGGATGCCGTGAAATCCAGTACGAGGTGCCTCACCTTTACCCGGCCCATAGAGCAGGATTTCCTGTTGTTTCTGCGAAAGCTGTTCAAAGGGCTTTTTCAGGTCGATTTTGTAACGTTGCGCTGCAATGTGAATCAGCTTCAGCAGATACTGTGAGCCTGAGCCGGGACCGAGCGCTCCGTCGAGAAGCGGCTTTGACCAGTCCGTGATGATTTTGGCTGGATCGAAATCGTAGATACTTCCCAGTCCGTGGCATTCCGAGCAGGCCCCATACGTGCTGTTGAATGAAAAGCTGCGCGGCTCAAGCTTCGGTACGTCGAGGCCGCAGTCCGGGCAGGCCATCGACGACGAGTAAAGCTGTTCGCTACCGCCAGAGATTGCGACCAGCACCAGCCCGTTTGCCATCTGCAGCGCGCGGGCAACCGCCTCCTGCAGGCGTTTTTCTACGCCGGACTTGACGACTACGCGGTCGATGACGGCCTCAATCGTGTGGTTTTTGCGTTTTTCGAGATTGATTGATTCGGCCAGATCGCGCAACTCCCCGTCGATACGAGCGCGGAAGCCCTGCTGGTCCAGTTCGTCGAGCAGGTCTTTGAATTCGCCCTTGCGTCCCCGAACGATGGGCGCGTAAACAGTTACGCGTTCACCTGGCGCTAGTGCAAGAATGCGCTCCACAATCTGCTCATGTGTTTGGCGCGAGATAGGACGTCCGCAATTCGGACAGTGAGGCACACCGACTGATGCATAGAGCAGCCGCAAATAGTCATAAATCTCGGTAATTGTTCCCACGGTGGATCGAGGGCTGCGGCTGGTTGTTTTCTGCTCAATGGAAATAGCTGGACTCAGGCCCTCGATCGAATCCACATCGGGCCGCTCGATTTGATCTAAGAATTGCCGTGCGTATGCCGATAAGGTTTCTACATAGCGGCGCTGGCCTTCAGCATAGATTGTGTCAAAAGCCAGAGACGACTTGCCGGAGCCGGAAAGGCCGGTCACTACGGTAAGCGTGTTGCGTGGGATCTGGACGGAGATGTCGCGCAGATTGTGCTGGCGCGCACCGCGCACGGTAATGTGTGTGATCGACATGGAGAGTGTAAATTTGGACAAAATCTGCAGATGCGGAGAGCTCGAGCCCTTGCAAATGCGCTGGCGGCCGTTCAGAATTGGAACAAGAATCCTATAGGTATCTTAGTTGGCAACAGAAAACCGGGTCAATGTGTGCCCGATTTCTGCGAGAATGAGCATCGTAGTACATACACGCTAAGACAAACGTGTAAGGCAACCCGCGAGGCCGGAAATAGTGAAGCGGTTGCCAGGAAAGAAATTGAGGATGCAGGACGCACTAAATCTGGTGATGTTGGTTTGCGCGGCAGTGGCAGCGCTCGCTTTTGGGGTGTTGGCGGCCTATGTAATTTGTCGGGTTGCATTTGCAGCGCTGAAAATGCACGCGCGTTCCTATGCCGTGCCGGCTCCCCAGCCCAAGCCGGAGATTGCGCGCCCATAATCGTCCGCACTTAGATTGGAACGAAGCCGCTCAATAAAGCGGCTTTTTTTATTGTGGGGTTACCTGCTGCTGTTGTTGCAGTTGCTGCTGCCGCATCTGCTGCAGTTCTTGCAACATCTGCTGCGGCGTCTTCACTTGGCCCGGCTGCCCTGGGTTGGCTGGAGGTTGTTGCTGTTCTGGCGGCTGGTTCGCCTCAGGGGGATTCGGCTCTGGTCTCGGGGGCTGAGGCGTATCTTGCTGTTCCGATGCCGAGTCGTCTTCATCGTCGCTGTTGTTCTGCCTCGGCATGGAGACTGCGCGGTTTCCCGTTACAGTTCCCCCGCCGGTCCGAGGCGCAAGCGCCAAAGCTCGGGGTGCACCGTTGGTGAGAGCGCCCACCATCATCACGTTATAACCGAGACCATCCAGCAGGGCCGACAATACCTCACGCGGCGCGGCTGGCCCATAGCTGCCAAAAATACGCTGATCCCGTGAGAGCCCATCGACCGTCATTCCTGTTTTTGCGGAAATGTCGTGAAGAATCCCCGAAAGGGTTGAATTGTCCGCGTTTACCGAGAGTTTTCCCGCATTCAGCTGCACCTGCGCGGGCTTGGCGGGCTGATCCAGCAACGATGATGCGACTTGAGGCACTCCCGGAGACGACTGCTGGGCTATGCCCGCTGGTGGCTTCGCATCAGATGCATTTTCATGAAGTTGCTGCCGTTGCCGGGGCTGTAAGGGAGCGGTCGCGTTCTGCGCCTCTGTTATGGTTGCAGTAACAACAGCAAAGAGAATGAACCCGGCTTGTGCCCTTAACCGCATCAAAAACCTTATTGTTTGTGCGCTGGTCTTTCTGTCCGCAAACTTCTATGTACTAGACTAGCAGTGGTTTGGATTTGCTCACTAAAAATTGTTCATCAAAGCGTATGAATCGCTGGCCATCATTACCCCTGCTTGCTGCTCTTCTGTCTGGCCAAATGGCCATTGGTGTCACCTGCACCACCCAATCGCAGATGACCGAGGCTCAGCGAGATATATACGTGCGGGCAGTGCAGGGATTGGCCGCCGAGATCCAGTCTGGCAATGTATCTGCGGTCAAGGCAAACACCATAGCCAGCGTTGCAGCGCAGTTTGACTCGATTGCCAACACGATTCAGTCAGTTTCTCCGGTCATTCAGGGATCCGTCCTGACTATGCAATCGATCTACAGCCTACGTGCGGTCGATCTCAAATCTCCCCAGGATACCCAGTTTTTCTGCAGTGTGCCGGGTTCGCAGTTGCTCATCAATATCTCGATCCCGCAACTTCCGCCCGGCGACTATGCCTTCGCCGTGGTGCACGCAACGGGCGGCAGGCAGCCGCAGCAGATTTCCATGATTCTCGAGAGCGATCCGGCAGGCAGCTCGCAGTGGAAGCTCGCGGGTATTTTCATTCGCCCACTTACCTATGCGGGACACGACGGCGTCTGGTATTGGGCGCAGGCACGTGCTTATGCGAACAAGAAGCAATTTTGGAATGCATATTTCTATTACCAGACCGCGGCGTACCTGCTCAGCCCGGTGGATTTCATCTCCAGCCCGAACCTCGACAAGTTGCAGAAAGAGATGAGCGGTGCCCGGCCGGAGGGTTTGCCGGATGCGGAACCGATGAAAATTGTGGTGAAAGACCAGACTTTCGATATAACGAACATTCACACAGATGGCTCGCTGGGCGGACTCGACCTTGTTGTGAACTACAAAACGAGCGATGTTTCCGATCCCGTAGCTACGCGCGAGCGCAACGTTGAGGTCATGAAGGCGTTATTGGCCCGCCATCCTGAATTGCGGGAGGCATTTCATGGTCTTTGGGTCTATGCCAATGCCGAGAACCAGAGGCCGTTTGCAATCGAGCTTCCGATGAATCAGATTCAGTAACTGCCACAAACTTAGAAGAAAGAAGTTCATTACAGATGGCAAACGTGATGGAAAAAACGTTGTCCCAGGCGATTGCTCAGCGGCGCGCGACGCCTAGTTTCGATGGTTCCCCTCTGCCTGACGAAGACCTGAAAAAGATTCTGGAAGCAGGGTTGCAGGCCCCAAGCGGTTACAACATGCAGCCGTGGCGATTTGTCGTCGTCCGCTCGGAGGAGCATAAGCGGCGTTTACGAGCCGCAAGCTTTAACCAGGCCAAGGTTGAGGAAGCATCTGCCGTCATCGTCGCCTGCGGCGATGAGGATGGCTGGCGCAACGGCGATCTTGAAGAAGTGCTCCATCTCGCACGCGAAGGCGGCATGCCGGAAAACTACGCCGAACAGGCCAAGGTCAACATTCCCAACTACCTTTCGAACCATCCGAATTTCCCGATGTGGCTGAATCGCCATGTCATGATCGCGTTCACGACCATGATGCTTATGGCCGAGGTTCTCGGATACGATACAGCTCCAATGGAAGGCTTTGAGCAGGAAAGGGTGCGCGAGGTACTGAAGCTGCCTCTCAGCTATCATGTTGTCGCTCTCCTTGCCATTGGGCATCTGAAAGGAAGCGACAAGTTCTATGGCGGCCGCTTCAGCATGGCCCGCACTGTTTTCGCTGAAGAGTTTGGCCGGCCCTTGAAGGTTTAATCTTGTCTTCATGCGGCGCGAATATCCAGAAGCTCCGATCGTAGGTATTGGAGCCGTCATCATCCATGAAAATCAGGTAATGCTCATTCAGCGTGGCCAGGAGCCGCTGAAAGGCGAATGGTCGCTGCCCGGAGGCGGGCTGGAAATAGGCGAGACCCTGGAGCAGGGAATCCGGCGCGAGGTGCTTGAAGAAACTGGCCTCGAAGTCGAGCCGCTGCAAATTGTTGAAGTCTTCGATCGGATCGTGCGCGATGAAGCAGGCACAGTGCGATTCCACTATGTTCTCGTGGATTTCCTCTGCAGCGTGACTGGAGGCGCGCTGTGCTGCGCATCTGATGCCGCAGCCGCTCGCTGGGTGCGTCGCGAAGAACTAAACTCGCACAGTAAATACCGGGTTGCCCCCTTCACGGTTGCGGTCATCGATAAAGCATTTCGAATCCAACCTTAGACTCTTCAAAGAAAGATCACGAAAAAACGCCGGGATAATTGCTTGTCTTTCATGTGTCGCGCACCCAAATGAACAGAGCGGGAGTGACGCAGCGAGGACTTGATGAGACGTATCTTGATTGTGGACGGCGATCCACGAATATGTCAGGCAATCCACGAAACACTGTCAGTCATCCGACACGTTGTATTCTTCGCATTTGACGCTGTAAGCGCGGTCTCAGAGGCGCGTAAACACAATCCGGATTTGATCATTGTCGATTTAAGCCTGCCTGCTGGTAGCGGCCTTCTCGTCGTGGAACGTCTGCGCGGGTTCACGGCTTTTCTCCGAACGCCGATTATTATGATGGCCGAGCGTGGCGCCAGGCTTGAGGCTGAGCGCGTCTATGGGGCCGGAGTGAACGTCTTCCTTCCCAAGCCGGTCAGCCGCCATCTGTTGTTGCATCATGCAGGCAGACTTCTTCCCATCGAACAACCACAAGACGCCTGGAGGGATGCACAGACAGCAGCAAAATGAAAATATGTTAGATGTCGCCTTTCCACACATAAGCGCCTTGCTGCGGTAGACCAATGTGGGCCAGAACCCTCGCGGCAAACTGCCTGGCCATCTCTGTCGAATCGACAGGATGGTTGTAGAACGTGGGAATCATCGGAAAGATGGTGGCTCCCGCGTCTGCGGCGAGCGTCATATTGCGCAGGTGGATCTTATTGAAAGGTGTTTCGCGGACGCACAAGACAAGTGGACGGCGCTCCTTGAGGCAGACATCAGCAGCTCTCTCGATAAGATTCTGCGCCAGACCATTGGCAATGGCCGCCAGCGTACCCATGCTGCACGGCATCACGATCATGCCACTGGAGGGATAGCTGCCACTCGCGATGGACGCGCCAATATCGGATTCGGCGTGTTGTTGAATCTTTGTTGATGGATGCCCAAGCAGCTTTTCGACCAGGGTGTTGCGCCCGCTGAAGCGCAACTCTTCGGCAAGAACACGCAGGGCGCTCTCCGACGCGACAAAATGCACATGCGAAACACTCGGATCTACCTGTAATGCCTGCAAAAGATGTTGGCCAAAGACAGCTCCGCTTGCTCCCGTCATGGCCACGGTCAGATTGAATGGCTCGCGCGTCATCGTGCTCCCGTTAAATTAACCATCTTCGCAGCCCGATTCACTGCGCATTCGCCGTCCTTGGTTTGTTCCACATTTTGCGGACAAACGTTGCCAGCCAACGGACTGTAATGACCGCCAGCAACAGAAAACCGATTGCAATACCTGCCGCAACCAAGGGATGCTTAGTCGCAAGCCAGGTCACTCCTACTGCCATGAAATCCTCGCCTGTACTGAGGGCAATATTCGAGACCGGCTC
This sequence comes from uncultured Acidobacteriaceae bacterium, assembly GCA_963833015.1. Taxonomy (GTDB): domain Bacteria; phylum Acidobacteriota; class Terriglobia; order Terriglobales; family Acidobacteriaceae; genus Alloacidobacterium. The sequence goes on from CAWHWJ010000014.1 coordinate 287,969, forward strand.
TGGACTGGGAGTGACTGCTGCGCGCACTGCGGTTTTCGATCCATGTGCCACCAGGGCAATTCCAGCCCCAGCTACAGCCGCCAGAATCTGCATTTCTGGAGAAAGTTGCTCGCTTGCGTGATAGGCCAGCAATGCTGCGACTGGAACGCGGACAAACGTATGCAAAGCGTTCCAGACCATGTCGAACGCCGGAATTTTGTCTGCGACAAACTCGATCGCAAACATGAATCCGCTGATGCCGATCACCCACCAGTGGGTCAAGACGTCCAGGCCGACTGGCAAATCAACCCAATGAGCACGGGCCAGTAGCCCCAGCGTGAGCAGCGTTGCGTAGACATTCAGGCCCGCAGCAAAGCTGGCTGCTATGACCAAGGCTGCAATGGTGGTTGGGGTAAATGCGTCCATAATGGTCTAGTGTTGACAATTCGCCGGGTGCTGCTGGCCATTCACAACCACCCAGCCGTTATCGGCGCCACGGTGCGTCGAGCAATGAACATCGTGGATTCCCGCCACGAAACGGCCCTTCGAAGGGAAAAATGTCTGCCCATACGCGTACACCGGTGCGTTCACGAGCGCGGTCACGACGCCATCGAGATCGTCATTCGTTACCACTTCAACAAGGCGGGTGTTGCCATCTGGAAAAGTTACGCGCAGTGGCAGTATCTGATGGCTGCCATGCGGTCCTCCACTCTGCGTACGCGAAGGGCTCACAGTGATGCCGCACACCATCACATTGTCTACCGATTGTTTCTCGTCCGAACTGAGCAGAGTGCCAAGCTTCTCATTCACCGGCGGCGTGCAACTTTGTGGCACAGGAACATTGTTCTGCGCCCAGGCAGGAGATAAAGCAAAAACGGCGAACAACACAGCAGCGCAGCGTGAAACCATGAGCGGCCTCCGGCATTTCAAAGCCGAGAGCATGGTAGCAGAACTGCTCACGAGCGTACGCGCTACGGATTCAGGACACGATCAAAAATGGCATCCACATTCCTTAGCTGCCGATTCAGATCGAAAGCGTGATCCAGTTTTTCAGGGCTGAGCTTTGCGGTAATTTCGGGATCGGCCTTGATGAGTTCGCGAAAGACAAGATCTTCTTTCCACGCGCGCATTGCATGGCCTTGTACCAACCGGTACGCGTCCTCGCGCAGCATGCCCGCCTCAGCAAGATCGAGGAGCAACTGGCCACTGAAGATTAGTCCGCCGGTACTCTCAAGGTTCTTGAGCATGCGTTTTGGATAAACAAGCAGCTTCTCGATAAGATTGATTGTTTTTGTCAGCAGGTAGTCTGTGAGAATCGTCGAATCAGGAAAGATCACGCGCTCGACGGACGAATGAGAAATGTCCCGCTCATGCCACAAGGCGACGTTTTCATACGCCGCCTGTGCATTCGCACGAACAACTCGCGAGAGCCCGCTGATCTGTTCGGTCGTAATCGGATTGCGCTTGTGTGGCATGGCTGAAGAGCCCTTTTGCTTTTCCGAGAAATACTCCTCTGCCTCGCGCACTTCAGTCCGCTGCAGGTGGCGGATTTCGACGGCAATCTTGTCCAGCGTGGCGGTGATAATCGCCAGGGTCGAGATGTAGTGCGCATGCCGGTCTCGCTGAATCACCTGCGTTGCCACGGGAGCAGGTTGCAATCCCAGCTTTTCGCAGATGCGCTCCTCATGTTTCGGGCTGAGATGGCCGAATGTTCCAACGGCGCCGGACAGTTTACCGATGCGAATCTGTTCCGCTGCTGCGTCAAAGCGCTCCAGGTTGCGCCGCATTTCGGCATACCAGTTCAGCAGCTTGAGTCCGAAGGTCGTTGGTTCAGCGTGAATGCCGTGCGTGCGGCCGATTGTCGGCGTGTGCTTGAACTCAAGCGCCCGCTTTTTCAGAACCTCAATTAGCCCAAGCAGATCTTCACGAATCAGCGCTGAGGCAGCCTTGATTTGCAGGGCTTGTGCTGTGTCTACAACGTCATTTGAAGTAAGCCCGTAGTGCAACCAGCGCGACTCTGGTCCGATCTTCTCGGCTACTGCCGTTGTAAATGCGATGACGTCGTGCTTTACCTCAGCTTCGATTTCCTGAATTCGCAGTACGCTGAAGTCTCCGCGTTCACGGATGGCTTTGGCTGCTTCCGCAGGAACAATCCCATCTTCGGCAAGCGTTTCGCTGGCAGCTGTTTCCACTGCCAGCCACATGCGATACTTGTTTTCATCACTCCAGATCTGGCCCATTTGCGGGCGCGTGTAGCGGGCAATCAACGAAACACTCTCCTGAGGAATAAGCTGTCTATTGTGAACTTCTCATTTTACCGTTTGTGCATCCAACTAACATTTACCAGAACACTTGAAGGGAAACTCAGAAGGGGAGACCCATGGAAGAAGTCGTGACCGTAGCTAATTTCACTGAGCCGCTCGAGGCTGAAATGGCAAAGCTGCGTCTTGAATCTGCCGGAATCGAAACGTTCCTGTCCGGTGAGAACGCCCGTATTCTTGAGCCTGGCCTGGGGCCGATGCAGCTTCAGGTAAGAGCTTCTGATCAGGCTGACGCCCTCGCCATCCTTGCCGATCCAGGAGCCGGTTTGGCTCCCGAGCCAAGCACCGAGCCTGATATATCGTGATTTCCTAAATCGTTACGCCGAAGAGTTCGCTCATTTCCGCGTAGAGGAAGCCCCGTCCGGGCCGGTATGGCTGCACCCATTTGCCATCAATCACGAACTGCGGAATTGCGCGCTTGCCCACATTCCTGAGTACATCTTCAGCAGCACCGGGAGTCGTTTCGATATCGATCTCGGTGTAGGGAATGTTGTGTTTGTCGAGGAAGCGCTTGGCCTCGCGGCAGTCGCGGCACCACGGCGCAGTGTAGAGCAGAACCGGCATGGTCAACATCATACCGGGCCGCGCATACGTTTGGCAGTACTCCATTATCATGACGCTCATGACTGCTGACGAACTCAAGAAGGTGTTGCAACTCGAACCGCATCCTTGCGAAGGTGGATGGTTTATCCAGACCTGGCGGGCTGAGGAGACGATTCCGAAGTCTGCGCTGCCTGCGCGGTATCCTGCTGATCGGGCTGCCGGGACTGCTATCTACTATCTGCTTGAGCCGCATACGTTTTCTGAGTTGCATCGTCTGGCTTCTGACGAGATATTCCACTTCTATCTGGGCGATCCGGTGGAGATGCTTCAGCTTTGGCCGGATGGCAGCTTCAGGATGGTCGTTCTTGGGCAGGATCTGAGCGCGGGGCAGGATGTGCAGCTGCATGTTCCCAAGAATGTCTGGCAAGGGTCTCGGCTGGTTTCCGGTGGCAGTTTTGCCTTGCTCGGATGTAGTGTCAGTCCAGGCTTCGATTACGCCGATTATGAATCGGGGAAGAGGGAAGTGTTGCTACAGCAGTATCCGCAGGCGGAAGCAGGGATTCGCGTGCTCACGCACGAGTAGTGTTACTGTTCACGCCGCGCGCGGAAGAAATCTTTGAGAATTACGCTGCATTTTTCGCTCAAAATGTCGGCTGTAACCGGCATTTTGTGGTTCAAGTTCGGGTGATTCAGCACTTCCAGCACTGATCCCGCGGCTCCGGCTTTTGGGTCAGCTGCGCCGTAGACAACCCGGGCCACCCGGGCGTGGACCATCGCTCCGGCGCACATCGCGCAGGGCTCAAGCGTCACGTAGAGCTCGCAATCGAGCAGGCGATAGTTGCCTGTCGCGTAAGCGGCGGCGCGCATGGCCACGATCTCGGCGTGGGCGGTCGGGTCCACGTCGCGGAGAACACGGTTCTGGCCGCGACCGATGATCTCGCCCTGCCTGACGATGACCGCCCCAATCGGTACCTCGCCTGCGGATGCTGCCAGCCGCGCCTCATCAAGAGCTGCCTGCATGAAGGTTTCATCCTGCATGTCCTATGCTAAACCCGAGTTCCGGGACACCCCCCGGGGTGCTAAATCTTTGAAAACATTAGCCACTCACGGTTAACGCGGCAAAATATTGAAACGTAAATAGTTACTCGCAAATTATTGTTTTTAAAAGGGATAAGGCCCGCACTCAGGCGGGCCTTACCTGGAATTTGCTTCTATTTCTATTTTATCTGATTCAGCAAAATAGTCGGCCAATTTAGCCGCTGTTTTTGATGTTTTGAATCAATAGGTTAGAGGATATTTTATGATTGCCCCCTTGACAAATGGCGGAAAGCCCGGGGCTGAAGCCCCTCTTTCTCCAGGCCAGGACGCGGGGCTAAAAGCCCCACTCTTCTACCGTCTCCTGCTGCGCAGGACAAAGGTCTACCGTACCGGCTTTCATCCAAGGGATCAACTTAGATACCTTCCATCAAAGGGCTTGAAGTTGCCAGATGATCTAGCGCGACATCGATTAAACGGTTTCTTTCTATCTCATATTGGCTGTTATTACTGGCTTGTTCCAATCGGAGCGGCATTGTGTGGCCGACGTGCAATGCTGACGAAATTTCGGACAAGAGGGTCGGCTTGGTCGACCTTGCGCCAGGCCAGGCCGATCCTCCATTTTGCTTCGGGGAGTTTCGTATCCAGCAAACGAACGTCGGGCACTCGCATCAGGCTCGCCGAGCGCGGTACCAGGCTGACACCCACGCCCGCTCGCACGAGATTGAGAACCGTGAACAGCTCGTTAACTTCCTGAACGATGCGAAGGCTGAAGCCGGCAGCTCTGCAGGTTTGGACGAGGTGATCGAAAAAGCTGGCTGAATCACTGCGGGAGATTACTACGAAGGGCTCGTTGCGAAGGCCCGAGAGTCCTTTGCGATAGGACATGCCGCGCGGGACCGCCGCAACCAGCGTCTCCTCGAGTACGGGGACGGTGACCAGTTCGGCACGCTCGACAGGGAGCCGGACGAAACCAACATCGATATCGGCTCGCTCAAGCGCCTCGATCTGATCCGGCGTGGACATGTCACGCATGGTCACTTGTACTTCGGGGAAGTGTTGTCGAAATCTAGTCAGGATGCCCGGAAGGCCAGCCGCCAGCGATGCGATGCCGAAACCGATCCTCAGCAATCCGGCTTTTCCGCTCACCGCGAGGCGAACCATCTGCTCTGCGATCTCAGCTTCCCGTAACAGGCTCTGCGCACGGTCTCACAGGATCTCACCGGCTGGCGTGAGCATGACCCTTCGGTAGCCGCGTATCAGCAATGGGCCCGCGACTTTGGCTTCCAGCCGCTGCATCTGTTTTGTGATTGCAGGTTGACTGACGTGCAGCGCTTCTGCCGCCTGCCCGAAGTGCAGGTGGTTCGCGAGCACCAGGAACGCACGCAACTCAGATAGTTCGAGTGCCATTCCTACAAGTTATCAAAACATCTCCTATTGCATATTGGACAGAATGATACAAAGCCTGCAGCCTAATGACAGGAGCAAATTGCATGGACTGTGCCGTCCTTGATCCAGAAGCTGGACTGAGTATTCAAGCAGCTCCTTCAGATTGAGAATGGATCTCTCACTCTTGTCCTGGTCAGCGTCATAGTTGGCGGGATCATCAGTATGCCTGCGACGGGACAGCTCATCGCTCGTTACGGCAGCCGGCGCGTGATTCGGGTTGCGGCGATCGGCTGCGTTCTGATGATCGGACTTCTTGCGCAAGCTTCGAGCTTTTGGCTTCTTATCGTTTTCGCAGGCTTGTTCGGAAGCACGAAGGGAGCCTTCGATATCTCGGTCAATGCTCAGGCCATGGCAGTGGAAAAACACTATCAGCAGTCGAGTATGAGCTTCTTCCAGGGGTGCTGGAGCGCCGGAGGATTGCTGGGTGCGGGTGCGGCAGGCCTGATGTTGCAGCATCAAGGCACCGTTCGAGCCGATCTTTCGATCACCGCAGGCGTGCTCGGCCTTTGCTGCATTTGGGCGTTGCCGATGCTTGTGATTGAGGCGGTGAGACCGCGGGCGGCCTCGAAGTTTGTGTGGCCGAATGCCGCATTGCTGCGGATTGCGATCCTCGCATCCTTTGGATTGTTGGCGGAAGGGGCGATTGCTGACTGGGCTTCTGTCTACCTCCACTCGAATGTCAGCGTCACGCTTCCGCTTGCAGCCGCCGGTTACGCTGCCTATGCCATTGCCATGGCGGCCGCAAGGTTCTCCGGCGACTGGCTTGCGTTACATTTCAGCGGTAAGAGCATCCTGCATGTTAGTGGTCTGCTGATCGCTGCCGGCCTGGGTTGCACCCTGAACACCACGCTTCAACACTGGTGCAGGAACGAGCCTGGAGACATCTCGATTGTGATCAAACGGGCTTTTTCGACGATCAGTCAAGTGGTCTGTCAATGATGCTCGCGTAAAGGCATGACAGCGCGCAATCCGGATTTACCGTGGATTGCGCGCTCTTGACGGTGTTACTTCTCGGCGGGCTTTTCGAGGTGGCCGCCGAAGGCGAAGCGCATCGCGGAGAGGAGCTTGGAGGAGTAGTCAGCGAGGCCGCGCGAGCTGAAGCGTTCGTAGAGCGCGGTTGTGAGAACGTGTGCCGGCACGCCTTCGTCGATGGCTGCTTTGACCGTCCAGCGGCCTTCGCCTGAGTCGGAGACGCGGCCGCCAAATTTCGATAGAGCCGGGTCGTCGTGGAGCGCGGAAGCGGTGAGGTCGAGGAGCCATGATGCGATGACGCTGCCGCGGCGCCAGACTTCCGCTACGTCGGGCAGATTGAACTCGTATTGATAATGCTCGGGGTCGCGCAGAGGTGTGGTTTCGGCGTCGATCTCGTGCGTGTCTTTGCCGATGTTGGCGGCTTTGAGTATGCCTAGGCCTTCGGCATATGCGGCCATGATGCCATACTCGATGCCGTTGTGGACCATCTTGACGAAGTGGCCGCCGCCGCTCTCGCCGCAGTACAGGTAGCCCTGTTCGGCCTGCGTGGGTTCGCCTTCGCGGCCGGCGGTGCGCGGGATGTCTCCGATGCCGGGTGCGATGGCTTTGAAAATCGGATCGAGGTGCGCGACTACTTCCTTGTGTCCGCCGATCATCATGCAGTAGCCGCGCTCGAGGCCCCAAACGCCGCCGCTGGTGCCTACGTCGACGTAGTTGATGTCTTTGGGGGCGAGCTCTTTGGCGCGGCGGATGTCGTCGATGTAGTAGGAGTTGCCGCCGTCGATGAGGATGTCGCCCTTCTGGAGATGCGGGACGATCTCTGCGATGGTGTCGTCGACGACCGCTGCAGGGATCATGAGCCAGATGGCGCGCGGCGCGGTGAGTTTGCTGACGAAGTCGGCTAGCGAAGAGGAGCCGCCGACTCCTTTTTCCTTTGCGAGGTCGTCAACGGCCTTGGCTGACCTGTCGAAGACGACACATTCGTGTCCGTTGCGTGCGAGGCGGCGAACCATGTTCGCTCCCATTCTTCCCAGTCCCACCATTCCAAGTTGCATAACGCTCCTTTTTTCGTTCGCTGTGCGATTCCTAAAGAATTATCGACGCCAGTAAAGATAGCTTATTTCCTTTATAGATGCATGAAGGGGGCTGACGGGCTTAAACATCGGTTAGGCTGAACTGGACGTTCTTGGCGTTGCGGGCCGCGTGAATAGGAAGAGGCGGAGGTCGATATGGCTGTTGCCCGGGTCATTGCTTATCTCGTAACCGTGTTTCTATGCGGAATTGGGCTGATTCTGCTGATGAAGCCGGAACTGGCGACCGGGCCTCGCGGCGTTCTGTTGCTGAAGGGCGAGTCGCGGCCTATGATGGCCGTTCTGGCCGTGCGGGAAATTGTGCTGGGGCTGATTGCCGGCGGGCTTGCTTACACGGGGAATTTTCGGGGACTGCTCCTCTGTTTTTCCATTGCGTTGCTGGTTACGGTCATCGACCACATTGCTCTGTATAAGACGAAGTCCACAATGGGTTGGATCGTGAATGATGTGGTGGGAGTGATGCTTCTGCTTGCTGTTTATAGCCTCTGGAAAGGCTTGGGGAGTTATTGAGGCTTCGATTGCGAACAATGATCGAAGCCAGTAAAGATACTTATCGTTTTTGAGAAATACATTGAAACGGTCAGGCCGACGGGAAACACCAGATTGAGACAGTCGGTCATGTTTCGGCCGCCGCCCATTGTCAGGGAGGCCGCCATTTGCTGCGCTATACTGTCGGTCGAATTCTAACGATCGAGCCTATGAGTGCTCGGAGGGGTTCGTGATCATCATCCGCGACGAACAGATGAAGGTCTTTGAGCAGGCTGCTCGAAGGCGGTTCGAAGAACAGATGATGGTTCACAGCAAGGAGTTTTCTCCTCGCCTGTGTAAAGTGATCGGAGATGAGCAGCTTCGCATGGCAATCCGTAGCGCGATGAGCCGGGCCGAGAGCTACGGATTTACCAATCGGGGTCCCGTCCGGCTCTTCATCGAGATGATGTTTCTTTTCGGCAGCGCATTTGATACTGATCCACAGTATGCGGCGATGTGTGAGTCACTGGGAGATTCTGGCGACCAGATGCAGCGCGCGCAACGAATCCACGAGGGCTCGCTCGATTATCTGGAAAAGGTAGCCGGCAGCGACGGAGTGAATGAGAACAATGCGCTCCGTGATTTGTTGGTCCTTGTTCGAACGCCGGTAGTGTTTTCGGACGATTTCACAGCAGATATGCTTCGGGAAATAAAGCGCATCTTTCCGCAAAAAGCGGCTTATGCCGGCGAGGCTGGGCTGAAGGCACTCATCGATGAGAGTATTGCCGAGGCAAGGAGGAACCACTTTTCGACGAAGCGGCAGGAGGGTCTACTTATTTTCTTGAAGTTTGCCTTCGGGCACGGCTGCACCGACGATCCGCTTTATCCGTGGATTGGGCAGACGCTGAGAGATGAGAAGGTCATCGAGCCGGCGGCCAGAGCTGTGCGGCTGGAGAAGAAGGCGGTTACCTGGCTTGAACACGTCGTGGCAGGAAACGAGCGGGGATCGTATCTATGAGCGGTTGCACGAAAACGACCTCGCCGAGCGCGGGAGACGGTGGAACTCCCGTAAATTCCACCAAGCCTCCGTGCGGATGTCCCGACGGAAAGCTGGTCAGTCTCACGGTGATCAGCAACGCTACGCAAACCAACGTGACCGGGGCGAAAAACTGGGCAACGGTGAAGAAGTCGTCGGACGACGTAGTTGTAGAGGCGACAACGAATCCAAACACAGATGCGTGCTGGCAGGCAATCAACTGGTCTGGAGACACAGGCAATCCTGGGGACCAGCCGAACCGAAGGAAACTGTCGCGGGCGGCGAGCAAGAAGTTTCATGTTCAGGCTGAGCTGGGAGGGGTGAGCGATTTTGTGGATGTCTGGGTGATTTGGGCGGATCTGGAGATCAAGATCGGGAGCGGGGACACAATCGATACTGGCAATGATGCGTCAGGACTGGCCGCCGGACACAAATGGCCTTCGATGTTGGGAGGTGGCAATTCACTTGGACCCATCAGCTCTGAAAGCACCGGTTTAACTTATGCCCATACCGTAGGCAAGATGCAGGCAAAAGCAACTTTGTCACCAGCAGGAATCGAAGACGTGGTGGCTAGAACGGCTTGGCTGATGCGTAGGAAACGAACTGATAAAACGTTCGATAATGGCATTGTCACTGATGATTCCACCAATAAAGACGATACTTCCGATGCGCCGTGGTTAGACCTAGATCCAAAATCGGGCAGCAGCACAAGAGAAATCTATGATCTTGATGCTCCTGGGTGCTCCGCAACTCTCTCGGGCACGACGGTTAACCATACGGCTGAATGCTATGACAATTTCCGACAATGGGCTGCAGTTACGCTTGATAGTGAACTCGCCTGTTCCGATGAAAAGCAGTGGAGCTATCAAGCGAGAGTCGATGTCGATAAGGCGTCAAACAAAGTTGAACTGAACAGCCTAAGTCTTGTGCACATCCCGATTCCAGCCAGCTCGAACTACACGACAAGGTGAACTCTCATGCGTGTTCCATCTATGCGCCTTTGTTGGATCAGCACACTGTTGATTCTTTCTCAGGCTTTGTACGGGGAGAAACCAATGACGAATGCAAAGACGATTGCCATAACAGTACCCGATTTTCAGACCTCAACGCCGGATGTGCTCAGCACCGAGGTCGACAAAGCGGTTCAGGCTTACAGCGGCGTAACAAATGAAATTATTGCGCAGGTTCAGAGCGGGCATCTGCCGAACGAAGGCATGCTCTATGCGATTGTCTTACTCGGCCAACTGCGGGCCGCAAATGCTGCGACAGTCCTGATTGAGAAGATTGACTTTAAGCCAGCAAAGAAAGATACCTCGGGTGGCATCGGGCGATGGGGCCCTTACCCAGCCCAAGAGGCACTGGTCAAAATCGGCACTCCGGCTGTCAACATGGTTCTCGATAAGCTGCCGACTGAGCAAAATGACTTACGGCGCCAGCTCATGTGCTCTGTGATCTCTGACGCCGTTGGTAAAAGAGTCGCTGATGCGATGCTGCGGTTCAGGTTTGAGGAAGAACACGATGCCGCTCATCGAGCGAACCTTGAGGCGGCGATTCGTGTGCTTCAACAATTGTGATGACGGCGATTTCCTCGATTTTCCTGTCAAACGGGTTGCTGTTGGGTCATGCAGTGCAAGGCGCCTAATCCCCAGATGAAATCACCGCAGTGGATGCCGATGACTTCGCGCGTTGGGAAGAGGTCGGCGAGGATGCTTAGGGCTTTGCGGTCGTTCGCGTCGTTGAAGGTTGGGACGAGGACGAGGTTGTTGGCGATGTAGAAATTGCCGTAGCTTGCTGGGAGGCGCTGGCCTTCGAAGATTACCGGCGATGGCATGGGAAGCTCGACGATGTGGAAGGGCTCGCCCTTTAGGTTGCGGGCGGACTTGAGGCTGTCGAGGTTTTCGGCGAGCGGGAAGTGGTTGTCGTCCTCGCGGTTAGGCTCGATGACGGTGACGATGGTGTTCTCGCTGACGAAGCGGGTGATGTCGTCGACGTGGCCGTGGGTGTCGTCGCCGGCGATGCCGCGGTTGAGCCAGAGGACCTGGTCGATTCCTAGATAGTCGTGGAAGACTTTTTCCAGCTGCTCGCGGGTGATGCCGGGGTTGCGCTGCTGGACGGTGCTGAGGAGGCATTCTTCGGTCGTGATGAGAGTGCCTGCTCCATTTACGTCGATGGAGCCGCCTTCGAGGACTACGCGGTGGTCTCCAATCATTGGCTGCCATTGCTGGAGGCGGAGTTCTTTGGCGACGTGGTCGGGAATTTGGTCGTCGAGGTGCCAGTTGTCGTACTTGGCCCAGGCGTTGAACTTCCAGTTGGTGATGGTGATGGAGGTTTCGTTTTTCACGAAGATGGGGCCGGAGTCGCGTGTCCATACGCGGTCGGTGGGCCACTGGTGGAAGTAGACGCGAGAGATTTTTGCGCCTGCACGCTTCAGGATTCCGTCGGCGCGTTTCGCGGCGGCTGCGTCGTTGACGAGGATGTGCACGTCCTCGACGCGGGAGAGGTGGCGGACGATGTCGGCGTAGACCCAGGGGATGGCTGCGAATTTTCCCGGCCAGTCAGTGGCGTTGTGCGGCCACGCGATCCAGGTGGCGGCGTGCGGGTGCCACTCGGCGGGCATGCGGTAGTTGTGGTCTCTTGGGGTGTCTTGCATTTTGGTTCCTTTTGCTTACTGTCCGGCCAGTTTGCTTTGTTACTATCCCACCCTGACTTCGCAGGATGGGGCACCCGTTTTCGTGCTGCTGCTTAAAAGCAGATCCTTCGACTCGCTTAGGCTCGCTCAGGATGACAACCCTGCGTTATTTCTCCAGGGTTGTTGCGTCAAGGAAGCGGTTCACGATCGGGGCATAGGCGTCGATGCGGCGGTCGCGCAGGAACGGCCAGTTGCGGCGCACGTCTTCCATCGCGCGGATGTCTACGTCGCCGATCAGGATTTCTTCCTTGTCGTGCGATGCTTTGGCGATGATGCGGCCGAAGGGATCGGCGATGAAGGATCCACCCCAGAATTCGAGGCCCGGGCCTTCGACTCGGTTGCCGCGTATGTCGCCTTGCTCGTGTCCTACGCGGTTGACGGCTCCGACGAAGACGCCGTTGGCGATCGCATGGGCACGCTGGATTGTTTGCCAGGCATCATACTGCGCGGCGCCGAATTCTTCTTTCTCTGCCGGATGCCAGCCGATGGCTGTCGGGTAGAAGAGGACATTTGCGCCTTGGAGCGCTGTAATGCGCGCGCCTTCGGGATACCACTGGTCCCAGCAGACGAGCGTGCCTACTTTTCCGAATGCGGTGTCAAAGGCCTTGAAGCCGAGGTCGCCGGGGGTGAAGTAGAACTTCTCGTAGTAGAGCGGGTCGTCGGGGATGTGCATCTTGCGATACAGGCCTCCGATGGAGCCGTCCTGCTGAAGGACCGCGGCCGTGTTGTGGTAGAGGCCGGCGGCGCGGCGCTCGAAGAGGGAAGCAACGACGACGACTTTTTCTTCGCGTGCGACGGCGCTGAGGCGCTCGGTGCTGGGGCCGGGGATGGGCTCGGCGAGGTCGAAGAGGGCGATATCTTCGCGCTGGCAGAAGTACTGAGCGCGGAAGAGCTCGGGCAGGCAGACGACGTTGGCGCCTTCGCGGGCGGCTTCGCGGACGCGGTCGGCGGCCTTGTCGAGGTTCGCGTCGGGGTCGGGGCTGCAGGACATCTGGATCAGGCCGATTCGGTAATTCAGATTGGAGGGCATAGCTTTCAAATCCCGGGCTGCTAAAGGCCCAAAATCTTTGTCACGTTAATTCACCGGGCTAAGCCCGTGTGACTTCTACCCTAAACACCGAGCTTATACACCGCTCAGCGTTAGAGCAATTTCAAAATCATTCGCGGCGAATGAAGAAAAAACAGATCCTTCGCTACGCTCAGGATGACAGCCTGGACTGGACAGAGAAAAGGCGCAGGCACCTTTGGCCCGCGCCTCGATTTCTTCTTGCGGCTTTATTGCCGCTTACAACAGATTAGATACGCTTCGTGGTCAATTTTATTCAAAAATCAGGATCGCTGCTGCGATGACTGTCGTCCAGAGGCCGCGCCTGTCGCCGATGGCGGATTGGGTGACGTTGGCGGTGCGGACGATCTTGTTCGAGATGCGGTAGATTTCCTTTTTCTCGTCCCAGCTTTTGTCGGGGTCGAAGTCGACGTCGAGGGTGGTGGCCAGCATTTCTGCCGCTAACTCTTCGGCGTATTCGCCGGCCTGCTCTTCGGTTTCGCCGAAACTGTGATGTTCGCTCAAGTAGCCGTAGGCGTTGCGGTCACTGGGAATGGCGACGCCGATGCTCGATGCTACGAGGCGGTGCGGCTCGCGCGTTGAGTTTTCGGCGACGACGGCGAAGACGACTTCGCCGGGGTAGAGGTACTTCAATCCTTCTTTGCGCGGTACGAGTTTGGCTTGCGGCGGGAAGATGGACGAGACGCGGACAAGGTTCTGCGCGGCGATGCCAGCGTCGCGCAGGGCTAATTCAAAGGAGGTGAGGCGTTCCTTGTGTTTGCCTACGCCTTTGGTGAAAAACAGCCGCCTTGGGACCATGCTTTTTCCCAATTCTTGTTCCTCCGGTTTGAGAGCGTGCGCCTTCAATTTGATGCAGGAAAGATGATACGGCACATGTGGGGAATGTGCGACGCGATTGTTTTGCGGCCGCGAATTTGGTGGTGGAAGATTTGTATTCTCCGTCGCCTTTGCAAAACATGAGGCTCCAGCGATGGTGATTTAAAAAACGGCTTCAGCTATTTAAAATCTCGCGCCAATGACGTGCGGATGGGCCTATGATGAGCGCCATCGATGGACTGAGTGATTCAGGTTGAGCTTTTGATGATGGCAATGGCCCGTAAACTACCCTTTCCAATCATCCGTTCCGACGAGCGAAGCCCTGCTGTTGGGTGGCTGCTCTCCAGTGCAGCGTGGCTCGGCATCGTCGGTTTCATGCTGCTGTGGTTTGCCATGATGGCGATCATTCCGGGCGAAACGGAAAGCCCATTCCTCGTGCTCATCGGGGTATTCGGAATATTCTTCGCCTTCTATTTTACGGCGTTTCCATGGTTCGTGAATCTTGCGTATCGCGGCCGAAGGATGCGCGCACCGTCTGCGGTCGATATTTTATCGAGCGGCGAGCAGGCGCCGGTTGTACTGCTTCGCTCCTTCGACGATGACGATCTGATCGATCCCTCGTTTTCCGCGACAACTCAGATCTTTCCAGGCCGTTACGAGGAGCGTTTGGTCGAAGGTCTTCGGCGTATTGGTCCGGTTCTGGCGCTCGGCCGACCTGGAGAGCGGGAACCGGAGTTGGGGGCGGCCAGGCTCTATGTCGAGAATGAGCATTGGAAGGAGGCGATTATTTATCTGATTCAAGAATCCCGCGCGGTTGTCGCAATCGTAGGGAGAACGAAGGGTCTTTGGTGGGAAATCGAGCTGGCGCTCTCTCAAGTGCCACCGGAGAAGTTGATCTTCTTTTTTCCGTATCCGGCTCCAAAGAAGGTACGCAAGTCTTACTTTCGAGCGATGTACTTTGAGAATCCAGTCATTGGACAGTGGCTTCGACGCACGACGTCATCTGAGATGGAGGCGGAGCGAGAGCAGCGCTATCAATCGTTCAGAGAGCGATTCGGATCTTTGTTCAAAGGTGCTTTGCCCCCGGCGCTGGACGAAGTTCGGTTTCTACAATTGGATAGCGAAGGACGTCCGCTGGTGATTGCGCCGATGAAGCCTTCATTATTGAAGCGCATTGCTACAGCCAACTTTTCGCCTCGGTTTGATATCCCGTTCTCGAGGGAGTTGCGGCCTTTCGTGCAAAAGTTCGAGGTGCCTACAGCGTGATTTCATTGAGGATTCGACTGCCCAGTTACGAAATATCCCGCCCTTTCTGGGCTAAGAAAGACTACTGGAGTCCTGTACAGTCGCTAGTGGCCCATGGCTTCTTGTGGGGGCTTCTTCATCACTGGGGGTTTGCGCATGATGAACGGTAACGGTATCAGGCAGGCGATGATGACGCTGAGCACCCAGAAGGCATTCATATAGCTGAGCATGGAGGATTGCTGCAGGAGCATCTGGTAGGCGTGGCCTACGGCGGCCTGTGAGGCCTGGTCGGAGCTCTGGCCGAGACGCATCAGGGATTGCTTTGTCGTGTCGAGGAATTCTGAATAGCGCTGGTTTCCGGCGACGATGTTGGCTCCGAGGGTGGACTGGTGCACCTGCTGCGTGCGCTGCAGGAAAGTCGTAAGCATGGCGGTGCCGACGCTGCCGCCGAGATTGCGGGCAAAGTTAGAGAAGCTGGAGATCTGGTTGTTCTTGTTGTAGGGGACGCCGACGTAGTTCAGCGTGCTGATGGGGATAAAAACGAAGGCGAGTCCGCTGACCTGGAACATGCGCCAGAGCACGATGCTGCTGAAGCTCGTTTGGAGATCGAGGCGCGTGAGGTTGTAGAGGCCGATCGCGGTGATGGCATATCCGATGGAGACGAGTAGGCGCGCGTCCATTTTGCCTTTGCTGACGATGAGCCCGGCGATGGGCATTGTGGCCATCATGAGGAAGCCAGCGGGCGAGAGCGCCATGCCAGCGCGCTCGGCGGTGTAGCCCATGAGCACCTGCAGGAACTGCGGGATGAGCACGGTCGAGCCGAAGAGGACCATTCCCAGAATGAACTGAAGAAAGATGGCGGTGCCGAAGTTGCGGTTTCGCAACAGCTTAAGATCGACGATGGGGTCGGGGTGGTTCCACTCCCAGATGACGAAGGCGACGAGCGTACACACGGCGAGAATGAAGAAGGTGGTGATCCTGGTGTCGCCGAACCAGTCTTTTTCCTGGCCTTTGTCGAGGACGAATTCGAGGAAGCCGACGCCGATGGTGATGAGGCCGAGGCCCATGGTGTCGACGCTGCCGACTTTCTTGCGTTGCTCGTGGAGATACGGTGGGTCTTCGACCATGCGCTGGCTGAGGAAGATGGACAGGATCCCGATGGGGATGTTGATGAAGAAGATCCAGTGCCAGTTGAAATTGTCGGTGATCCAGCCGCCGAGCGTCGGGCCGATGGCGGGGGCGACGACGACGGCCATTCCATAGACGGCGAAGGCTTGACCGCGTTTGCTGACGGGGAAGGTGTCGGCGAGGATGGCCTGCTCGCTGGGAGCGAGTCCCCCTCCGCCTGCGCCTTGCAGAATGCGCGCGATGATGAGCATGGGCAGAGACTGGGCGATTCCGCAGAGAAAGGAGCAGACGGTGAACATGACGACGCAGGTCATGTAGAAGCGCTTGCGTCCGTAGCGCGTGGCCAGCCAGCCAGAAATGGGCAGCACGACGGCGCTGGATACCAGGTAGCTGGTGAGCACCCAGGTGGCCTCTTCCTGGCTGGCGCCGAGCGAGCCGGCCATGTGGGGCAGGGCCACATTGGCGATGGAGGTGTCGAGGACCTCCATAAAGGTGGCGAGAGTGACCGTGAGCGCAACCAGCCAGGGATTATGCTTCGGCTTCCAATTGTGATAGTCGATGTGGTCGGGCACGCCTTTACCGCTGCTTCATTCTGGGGGGCTAATGAATTTTCTAATTGGTTAACTCTAGGGTAACAGCTACGGCTACTTTAAGATGGCGCTTATGTATATTCATTGCTTTGCTTTTCGCTGGAAGCCGGGTGTGACGGATGAGCAGATCGAGCGCGCTGCGGTTGAGATTCGTGCCTTTCAGGGGCATGTTCCCGGGCTGCTGGAAACGTATGTCGGGAAGAACGAGTCGCCGCGCGGGCAGGGGTACGCGTTTGGCGGTGTGATGAAGTTTTCCGATAAGGCAAGTTTCGAGGCTTATGGTCAGAATCCTGTGCACCTGAAGTTATTGAGCTGGTTGATGCCTTTGATTGAGCCTGTAGAGTTGGATTTCGGGGCTTAGCCTGGTTTCGTGGCGAGGGACGCTAGAAGCAGATCCTTCGCTACGCTCAGGATGACAGCACTTAGCTAAAGTTTGTGGTGCTGTGCCTGAAAACTGCAGGTCCCTAGGCTTCGCTCGGGATGACAAAATTATGAGTTAGTGTCCGTTTATGAACGACCCTGAGCGATTTTGGACAGGGTTGCGTCGTTCAGGTGGGCCGTTCGAGGACAAAACTCACTTGGATTGAGCGGCTTGGATGACCTTGCTGGTTGGCAGAGAGCTTGCTGATGGTGAGTCGGGGGTTGGTGCGCCATGTCATCGATATTCGGCAATCTGCGTTATGCCTTGCGGCAGCTGAAGAAGTCTCCGGGATTTACGGTTACGGCGGTGCTGACGCTGGCACTGGGGATTGGTGCCAGCACGGCGATTTTTTCACTGTTCGATCAGGCGCTGTTGCGCAGTCTGCCAGTGAGAAATCCGCAGGAACTGGTGCTGCTGCAGTTTTCCGGAGACAACTCCGGGCACGTCAATGAACAAGGCGGCGACCATCCAGGCGCACATCCTTACTTCTCCTATCCCATGTATCGCGATCTGCGCGATAAGACATCCGTTTTCGATGGTTTGATTGCGACGGCTGTTGGCAATGCGGGCGTGAGCTGGCACAACAGTGCGGAGGCGGTTCCGGCGGAGATCGTAAGTGGGAATTATTTTGACGTGCTTGGTGTGCGCCCTGCCGTTGGGCGGCTGTTTGCCGGCAGCGATGAGACGGCGGCTGGAGCGAATCCAGTTGCGGTGCTCAGTTTCGACTACTGGAAACGGCGCTTTAACGAAGACCCGACGATCGTGGGGCAGACAATTGCGCTGAATGGGACGCCGTTTACGGTGGTTGGCGTGGTCGCTCCGGGCTTCCAGAGTGCGGTTTGGGGAGATCGGCCGCGCGTCTTTATTCCGATGACGATGCAGCAGACGATTGCTCCGAACAACGATCTCAATGACCGGCGCTCGATATGGCTGAAGATCATCGGGCGCTTGCCGGCGGGAAGAACGACGAAGCAGGCGTCGGCAGGACTGAATCCACTTTGGACTTCGCTGCGCGAGATGGAATTCAAGGATCTTCACGACCAGTCTGCGCGCGAGCATGAAAAATTTGTCACTACGATCGCATCTCAGCGTTATCGATGCGGCGAAGGGTTTCTCGCCGATGCGGGAAGACGTAGAAATGCCGCTGAAGATTCTGCTGGCCATGGTGCTGCTGTTGGTTGCGATGGCAGCGGTGAACATGGCGAGCCTTCTGCTGGTGCGCGCGGCGGGGCGGGTGCGTGAGTTCTCGACGCGATACGCGCTGGGCGCGAGCACGCGCGATGTTGTGCTGCAACTGCTGACGGAAGGGCTGCTGCTTGGGCTGGCCGGAGCGGCGCTGGGGATTCTGATTGCGCCGCAGATGGTGCGCGGGCTGATTGCGTGGATTTCGACAACGATGTCTGATACGCCTTTTTCGTCGCAGCTCAACCCGGACATTCTGGCATTTGCCTTGGGGACGACGCTGTTGGTGAGCGTGGTGTTCAGTCTTGCGCCGGCGTTGCAGTTTCTAAAGCCGAACCTTGTCGATTCGCTCAAGCAGCAGAGCGGCACGGGCACGTCGGCGTCGCTGCAATTCCGCAGGAGCTGCGTGGCGCTACAGATTGGCTTCAGCCTGCTGCTGCTGGTGGGCGCGGGGCTTTTCATGCGCACGATTCAGAAGCTGCATGCGGTGGACGCGGGGTTTGCAACCGATCATTTGCTCACCTTCGGTCTCTCTCCGGAGATGGCAGGCTACCAGGGTGATTCTGTTGCGGCAGTTGAGGTGCGTGTGCTGGATGCTCTATCCGCACTGCCAGGAGTCAAAGGAGTGGCTGCGACCAACGATCCGGAATTGGCGGACGATGAGATTAACGGCAGCATGGACATTGCGGGGTACACCCCAAAGCCGGATGAAGAGGTGGAAGCGGAAGTACCGTGGGTGAGCGGGAATTATTTTGCGACGATGGGTATTCCGCTGCTGGTGGGGCGTGGATTTACCGGGGCTGACGTGGCCGGAGCGCAAAAGGTGGCGGTGGTGAATGAGATGTTCGCACGCAAGTATTTTGGATCGCCAGCGAACGCGCTTGGGCATCATGTGCAGCGCAGCAATCGCCCGGTGACGGATACGGCGATTGTCGGCGTCGTGCGGGATACCAAGCATGAGTCGCTGCGCGATGAGATTCGACCTACGGTGTACCGGCCATTTGTGCAGGGCGAGAAACCGACGAATCTCAGTTTTTATGTGCGGACGTGGCAGACGCCGGAAGCCACATCGAGTGAGATTCGCGCTGCGATGCAGCGTATCGATGCGAAGCTGATTGTCGATGATCTGCGTACGATGCAGAGCCAGATCGATGACACCATCAGCACGGAGCGGATGATTGCGATGCTGGCTTCCGTCTTTGGCGCGCTTGCCGCGTTGCTGGCCGGGATCGGGTTGTATGGGGTGCTGGCTTATTCGACGGCGCAGCGGACTCGCGAGATTGGCATTCGCATGGCGCTTGGGGCGCAGCGATTCACAGTGGCCAAGCTGATTTTGCGAGAGGTGCTGGTGTTGGCTGCTGGAACGATTGTTCTAACACTGCCGCTGGCGTTTCTGCTGACGCGCACGCTGCATGAACAGCTTTTCGGCGTCTCAGCTGCTGATCCGCTGGTGTATTTTGGCGGGATTGTGATGATTGGCATTGTCGCTTCGCTGGCGGCACTGTTGCCGGCACGCCGCGCGGCTTCGATTGAACCGATGCAGGCATTGCGAACGGAATAAGGGAAGAGCTACGTGACGACTATCTGGAACGATCTTCGTTATGCGTTTCGGCAATTGAGGAAGTCTCCTGGTTTTGCGCTGGCGGCGGTGCTGACGCTGGCGCTCGGGATTGGCGTGAATGCCGCGGTCTTTACCGTCTTCAGCAAAGTGCTGCTGCACACCATGCCGGTCGAGAGGCTGGGCGAGTTGGTGATGCTGGAAGCGCATTCACAATACGATACGGGGGCTCTGAGCACACAGGGCGGCGACGAGCATCTCTATTTTTCCTATCCGGCCTACAAATACCTGCATGACAACAACCATGTTCTCGACGGGCTGTCGGCGGCGATGCTTGGTTCGGCAAACCTGGTTGGCCCGCAGGAAGCAGACCGCGTCAACATGCAGCTGGTCACGGGGAACTATTTCAATGTGATGGGATTGCGGCCCTTGATGGGGCGGCTGCTGACGCCATCGGATGATGTCGATCATGCGGGAAATCCGGTGGCCGTGTTGAACGAAAACTACTGGAATAGCAAGCTGGGCAGCGATCCGGGAATTCTGAACCAGGCCCTGAAGATCAACGGAATTGCTTTTACCGTCGTGGGCGTGGTTCGGCACAGCGGGCTTCTCGATTCAGCCGATCCGGCGGTGTATATTCCGATGTCTCTTGAGCACTCGGTGATGCCGGGCAGCGCAGACCGCCTTGGCGATCCTCTGTATCGCTGGGTGGTTTTGGTTGGACGTCTGCCGCAGGGAATGTCGCGCGCGCGCGCGGAAACAGAACTGAATACTCTGTGGTGGAACTGGCGGAGGGATGTAGCGAAAGAGAGTCACGACATTGGAGACAATAACGGCTGGCTGAAGACGCATCTTTCCGTGCGTAGTGGAGCGCGTGGCGTCCCGGTGTTGGAGGAGATGCTGGGCGAGCCGCTTAAGCTGCTGGAAGCCATGGCGCTGGCGGTGCTGTTGATCGCATGCGTAAACGTTGCGAACCTGTTGCTGGTGAAGGCGGCAAGGAAGCATGTGGAACTGGCGGTCCGAGGTGCACTCGGAGCCAGCCGCAGGCGCATCTTTCAGCAGGTGATTGCGGAAGGGTTGTTGCTTGGGGTGATTGGGACGGCAGCTGGACTGCTTCTTGGCTGGATCAGTTTCAAGGTGATGATCCATTCCTTTCCGGCAGCGAGTTATCTGCGCGAAAGACTCGATACGCCGATGGACTGGAAGGTGCTCGCTTTCTGCATTGGCGCCGGCGTGGCGACGAGCCTGCTTTTCAGTGTCGCTCCCGCTCTGCTCAGCATGCATGTGAACCTGATGCGTGCGCTGCATGGGCAGTCTGGCTCGGTGACGAGCGGCGGAAGCTCGCTGCGGAGTCTGTTTGTTGCCACCGAGACTGCGCTGAGCCTCGTGCTGCTGATGGGAGCTGCCGTACTGGGATGGAACCTTTATCAGCTACGGCATGTCGATCCGGGGTTTACGTCCAGCCATGTGCTTACTTTCAGAGTGAACGCGTCCTCGCTGGGGAAGAATGACCTGCAGGTGAAAGATGAGTACGAAACGATCCGCAACGAGGTGCTGCGCCAACCGGGAGTCCATAGCGTTGCTTATGGGATGAACGGGCTGCTGACCGGGAACGAGTCGAGCAGGAACATCACTCTTCAGGGATATACGGACACGGGACATGAGCCGGGAGTCGATCTGGATGAAGTCAGTCCGGTATTTTTCTCGACGATGCAGGTGCCGCTGCTGGCAGGGCGCGAATTCGATGCTCGCGATCGTCTGACTGCACCGAAGACAGCCATCGTTGATGAAACATTTGTGAAGCACTATTTCAAAGGCGATGCGCGGAAGGCTCTGGGCGCACAGCTTGGTTTTGGCGGCGGCGACAGTGTGAAGACCGATATACAAATTGTCGGCGTCATTCCGGCAATCCGAGCTATCGGGTTGGAGGATTCCTCCAGGCTGCCGTTCATCTATCTTCCTTACGAGCAATCTCTCAGAGCCGATGGGAAGTCCAGCGGGTCACATCCTGCGAGCTTTTACGTGCGTACCAGCGGGGATCCCACGGTGCTGGCGGGGGTGTTGCATTCGATGCTGCGCCGACTGGATCGAGATTTGCCGATGCCGGATTTTGAAAGCATGCAGGAGCGGATAGATCAATCGGTTTTCGAGACTACGCTGACAGCGCTGCTTGCTTCGGTCATGGGTGGACTGGCGCTGACGCTGGCAGCTATCGGGCTCTATGGCGTGCTGGCGTTTGCGGTGGCACAACGAACGCGCGAAATCGGAATACGCATGGCGCTTGGGGCGGACAAAGGGAGCATTTCAAAGCTGGTTCTGCGGCAAGTTGGCGTGTTGGTTGCCGGAGGGTTGGTGGCGGGACTTGGGCTTGCGCTGGTGGCATTCAGGATATTGCGGAGTAGGGATGTGAACCTTTTCGGCGCGCCGATCTGGCTCTATTGCGGTGCCGGGTTCAGCCTGACTCTGGTAATGCTGGCGGCAAGCTATCTGCCGGCGCGCAGGGCATCCCGGGTTGATCCGATGAGGGCGCTCCGGGCGGAGTGAGTCCTCTATGGGGTCAGAGCCATCTACAATAATGAGATGGCAGATCAACTGTATTTAAGCCTGTGGTATCCCAATTTCCGTTTGACTTCGCTCGGGCCGGCATTGCTGGGAGTGATTCGCCAGTTCACCATTGTCGGCGGCTCGGGCCTGGTGAAGGCGGCGAATGCCTATCCTATTTCGTGGAATGAAGCTCCGGCGTATCAGCGTGTCTATGATGACGACGAGTCGGAGGCAGCTGCTCCGGAACAGGCTGTGCCTGCTGCGCTTGAAATGCTGCACGATGACTTTGCCTATGAGTTTGAGCTGACCTGGGAGTTGTGGACGCAGGAACAGGCGGGCGAACTTGATCCGATCTGGCGCAAAGAGCCGCGCGCGGTGCGCATCATAGGATACGGGCCTGAGTTTGATGAAGGCTCGTATGAGCAGAATGGGCAGATCCGCATCGATTTTGGGACGGACACACCGTTTCTGCAGGAAGGTGTGGATCTCGACTCCGAGGCTGCGGAGTACGTCAAACAGAATGTGCAGATGCTCGTGGATTTCACCAACGGCGTGCAACAGCATTGCGGCATCTCATCGCGGCTGCTGTGGTCGGAGTCGGGCGAGAGCCTGGCGCAGAAGCTGATAGCGCGTCTGCAGCAGGTGAACTGAGAGCCAGCGGATCGTTTGAGTTCCTGCTTTCCCACCCTATCGCTGCGCGATAGGATGGGGCACCCTTTTTCGTGCTGCTGTTGAGTGAAAGCAGATCCTTCGCTGCGCTCAGGATGACAGCTATACAAGGGGGCTGCTTTGCTGACTTGCTGAGATAATCAACCCATGCGCATTACGATAAAGAGGCTCCGGCTGCTGATTGTGGGACTGGCTTGCCTGCTGATTGCGGTGCTTGGCGGCTTCATTGTCTATGCGCGCTATCGCATTCGGCATATTGGCAAAGATCTGCCAGGCAAGCTGGGAATCAATATCCAGCAGACGGCGAATGGCTTTACGTATTCGCAATCTGATAAGGGGCACACGATTTTTACCATTCATGCCTCGAAGCTCGTGCAATTTAAAGACAACGGGCACGCTATTTTGCACGATGTTGCAATTACGCTTTTCGGGCCACCGGGGACGAATCGCGAAGATCGCGTTTATGGAAGCGATTTTGATTACGACCAGAAAAATGGCATGGCTTCCGCGCAAGGGGAAGTGCAGATCGATCTGCAGTCGCCTGCTGCGCAACAGGCGAGCGGCGGAGAGCAGGGTGAAAAGAGCACGATTCATATAAAGGCGAGCGGTCTGGTTTTTAATCAGAAAACTGGAATCGCGACCACGGATCAGCCGGTTGAGTTCCAGCTGCCGAAGGCTGCGGGGAAGGCAGTCGGCGCTTCTTTCGATTCAAAGCAAGGTGTCTTAGTACTCGACAAACAGGTGGAGCTGACTACGAGCGCCAATGGGGAGCCGGCAATCGTGCATGCCAGCCATGCACAGATGCTGCGAGATTCGCGGCAGACTTTTTTGCTGAATGCAGAGACCGAGTTTCGCAATGAGCGCAGCACTGCCGATCAGGCTGTTATTTATTTTCGTCAGGATGGCTCGGCGGAACGCATCGATGCGAAAGGCAACGTGCGCACAGTGCTTGACGATGGAGCGCAGGCCACTTCGCAGACGGCCAACATAGCGCTCGATGAAAAGAGTCAGCCGACGGAAGCATTGTTGGGCGGCGGCGTGAATTTCATTGCGAAAGACGATGCGCAAAGCATGCATGGCAATGCGGTCGAGGGCACGATTACTTTTGGTCCGGAAGCTACGCTCAAGCACGCGCAGTTTCGCAATGCGGTCAGCTTTGTCGACCAAGAGTTGAAGCTTGCTGACGACCCTCACGGATCGGCTACGCGACAGGTGTCGGCGTCGAAGCTCGATGTTGACTTTACGACTGGCGCGGATAAGAAGGCTGTAGCGCAGAAGGCGCTTGCAACGGGAAATGCGGTTGCGACGTTCCGCACGATTTCATCAAAAGGCCCCGAGCAGAGTTCGACCATCAGTGCTGATCAGCTGCTGGCGACGTTGAGCGGTGGCAACGCGATCCAGCAACTAGATGGGTCGGGGCACACCAAGATTGTGGATCAGGCGCAGGATGGGGCTACGAATGTGAGCACTGGCGACGTGCTCCATATTACTTTTGTGCCGCAGAGCAAAGACGCGGCTCCGGTGAAGTCGCACACAGCGCCCGCCATGCAGGCGGCGCAGATCGACACGGCGGTGCAGGAGGGCAATGTTTCTCTGACACAGACGCCGGCGAAAAGCGCGAAGACGCAGTCTCCTCTGCATGCTACGGCGAAGCGCGCTGAGTACCATGCCGCGGATCAGGTGCTGCATCTTACGGGGAATCCGAGGATCAACAACGGGTCGATTGATCTCTCGGCGCAGCTGGTCGATTATCACCGCGACTCCGGCGATGCGACCGCAAAGGGAGATGTGAAGGCGACATATCTGCGCGAAGGGAATCAGCAAGCTGCTCCGGCTGGTTCGATGTTTGGCGGTCAGGGGCCTGTCCATATTGTTGCGGACAGTGCTGACCTGCAGCATGGCAGCGGCGACAGCATATTTCGGGGAGAGGTGAGGATGTGGCAGGGCGCGAATGCTGTTGCTGCTCCTGTGATTGAGTTGTCGCGCGCGCAGCAGACTCTGAAGGCGCACGGAGACGGTGGCGGCAAGGCTCACGCGGTCGATACTACGATTGCCTCGACGATGGGGTCGAAGCGGCAGCAGCAAAGCGTGATTCGGATAAAAAGCGATACGCTACTCTACTCGGACAAAGAGAGACGCGGCGATTTCAACGGCGATGTAGTCGCGATTGCGCCGGATGGCACGATTCGTTCCGATCGTGCGCAGTTCTTTCTTCGTCCTGTAGCCCAACAGAAAGCGCAAGGCCAGAGTGGTACGGTTCCGCAGCCGGGCGCTCCTTCGCAAATCGACAGGATCGTGGCCGAAGGCAATGTTGTGCTGACGCAGCCGGGCCGGAAGGGCGAAGGCGAGAAGCTGGTCTACATGTCGGCAGAGGGACGCTACGTATTGACGGGATCTCCTGCAAAGCCGCCGAGGATTTCCGATGTCGCGCATGGCACCACGACCGGAGCTGCGTTGATTTTCAATGACCAGGATGATAGCGTCGAGGTGAGTGGAGGGCAGTCAGCCGCCGTCACAAAGACGCGTGCGCCGAAGTAGATGCAAAAGCTTTCGACCGACGAGATAGGGAAGTCCTACAAGGGCCGGCAAGTGGTGCGTGGCGTAAGCCTTGAGATTTCGCAGGGGGAAGTTGTCGGGCTGCTTGGACCCAACGGCGCGGGAAAAACGACAAGCTTTTACATGATTGTCGGCCTGGTTTCGCCGGATGCCGGACACATTCTCGCCGACGGCAAAGAGATCACGCGGGTGCCCATGTATCTGCGGGCGCGGCAATATGGGATCAGCTATCTGCCGCAGGAGCCCTCGGTTTTCCGCAAGCTGACGGTCGAAGAAAATATTCTGGCTGTGCTTGAGGTGCAGTCCATTTCTTCAGAAGTGCGCCGTGCACGCACCGATAAGCTGATTGATCAGCTCAATCTCGGTCACATTCGCAAGACGCGCGGGTATGCGCTATCCGGCGGCGAGCGTCGCCGCGTTGAGATCGCTCGCTGCCTGTGTATCCAGCCTTCATTTATTTTGCTGGACGAGCCCTTTTCGGGAATTGATCCCATTGCGGTACTTGATCTGCAGGAAATCATTTATGACCTGAAAGCCAGCGGTATCGGTGTGTTAATTACAGATCATAACGTTCGCGAGACGCTGTCAGTTACTGACCGCGCCTACATCATTAACGAAGGACGTATCTTCCGCCATGGGACGCCGGAGCAGCTTGGCAGCGATCCCGAGGTCAGGAGGGTGTATCTGGGCGAAGGCTTCTCACTGAATTGAAGTCACAACCCGTGGAGAGTAGTAACTCAATCTACCACTTTAGTGGCTGTCGAACCGTAGGTAGATGCGTGTAGACTAGGGGCAATCCCCCATTGTTCGTAACTCGTAAGCAGGCAGGAATGGCACTACTTCAACCAAGACTCAGCTTGAAAGTTTCTCAGCGGCAGATACTGACGCCTGGCCTCATGCAGATGGTCAGCGTCCTGGCGCTGAACAAGCTTGAGTTGAAGGAGATGATTCAATCGGAGATTGCCGAGAATCCGATCCTTGAAGAGCTTGAAGAAAATGTACCCCTTCTCGACGATGTTGCGGGCCGCGAGGAGATGCTGGACCGCCCGGTGGAAGCCCAGCAGGCGGAGGCCGAGCGCGAGAAGGCCGATCCGTTCGACGAGATTGACTTCGGCTCCTATTTCCAGGATTATCTCGACCCCGGCTTCCGTACTCCGAACAGCTTTGAGATTACGGAAAAGCCCTCGATTGAGAATTTTCTTTCCCAGCCCAGCACTCTTACCGATCATCTCTTCTGGCAGCTTGGGTCGTTGAGCCTGGCTCCAGTCATTCGCGATGCCGCGGAATATATTATTGGCAATCTCAATGAAGATGGGTATTTAACCTCATCAGATGAGGAGTTGCTTGAGGGGTATCTGCGGGAACAGCTGTTGCCCGAACAGGAGAATGGGCGTCCGTTCCAGGATCACGGACACACGCAGATCGTGGACATCCCGCCTGCTTTGGCTGAGCGCGCCAGAGGCCACCTGACGGCTGCACTCAAGGTGGTGCAGCACCTCGATCCGGTCGGCGTGGCGACGAGAGACCTGCGCGAGTGTCTGCTGGTGCAGATCGAAGCGCAGCAACGTGAGTTTGAGCTGATTTATGAGCGCCAGAAGCGCTCTATGCACACCGGCGCAAGCGACGCTGAGGCTGCAGAATTATTCCTGAGCGATGAACCTGCTCAGGAGCCAGAGACCGCGCATGTGAACGGATTCGCGAAAGATGCGGGCTGTGCCAAAGATGCAGATGCTTCGGCGCAGCGTGTGAACGTTTTTGAAGCTGCTAAATGCGT
Source organism: uncultured Acidobacteriaceae bacterium (assembly GCA_963833015.1). Classification (GTDB taxonomy): domain Bacteria; phylum Acidobacteriota; class Terriglobia; order Terriglobales; family Acidobacteriaceae; genus Alloacidobacterium. The sequence continues at coordinate 315,101 of CAWHWJ010000014.1, forward strand.
CGTCGACAAGCATCTTGCGCTGCTGCAAAGGCGTGACCTTCGAGAGCTTGCGAAGGCCCTTGGACGATCATCTGAAGAAGCACAGCACGCTCTCGATTTCATTCGCACGCTCGATCCCCGGCCCGGCCAACGCTACAACCGCGTAGATGCGCGGCTGATTGAGCCGGACGTGGCATTCGTGAAGCGGGGCGACGAGTTCGTCGTGGTCATGAACGAGGAAGACCTTCCGACTCTGCGGCTGAACCAGGGCTATCGCAGGATGATTACGCAGGACGGCACGGAGAAGGAAGTCAAGGATTACGTTAAAGAGCGCTATCGTTCGGCGATTCAGCTGATGCGGAATATCGAACAGCGGAAGAACACGATTCTGCGCACATGCGAGGCCATCATTCGGCGGCAGGTCGACTTCATGGAGAAGGGCGTCGATGCGATGAAGCCGATGATGATCAAGGAAGTTGCGGAAGAGATCGGCGTGCATCCCTCCACGGTGAGTCGCGCGGTATCCAATAAATATGTGCATACGCCGCAGGGAGTCTATGAGCTGCGGTTCTTCTTCTCGGAGGGGGTGAACGGCCCCGAGGGATCAAGCACGCCCCTCATGTTGTTAAAGCGTAAGGTGAAGAAGTTGATTGAAGATGAAGACCCGCGCAAGCCGCTCACCGATGATCTGATTGCCAGCATGCTGCAATCACAGGGCATCGATGTGACCCGCCGAACCGTCGCAAAGTATCGCGAAGACATGCGGATTCCAAGTACCCATCAGCGTCGCGTTCGCGGTTGATGTACAATCACAGACCTTCGCCGGAGATTGGCGAAGGATCTCTTTAAGAAGGGAGCTTTCACCATGCAGGTTGAGTACACAGGCAGGCAGGTGACCGTTACCCGCAACCTACGCACGATCGCTGAAGAATCAATTGAGCGCATCGTGAAGATCCTGGGTAAGACCACAGGCGCGCACATCGTTCTGGCAGCTGAGAAATACAGACTTACAGCTGAAGTGACCATCAAGACGCGCTTACACAATATCGTCGCAACCTCAGAGTCGACCAATATGGAGACAGCGCTGCGCGCCGCTCTGGAGAAGGCGGAGACGCAAGCGATTCGCTGCAAAAAGAAACTACACGCCAAGAAACGTCAACCGAAGGAAGAGAAGCTGGTTGTCGAGGCCGCTCTGGCCCGCCCCAAGCGTGCTGCTGCCCGTCCCCCTGTGTCGAAAGAGGCACAGCCTGAGGCGCCTGCCAAGAAGGCGAACGGCAATGGGCGATCCAAGCAGGTACTGCCGGTTACGGTGCATTCCTTCCCGGCGAAGGTGCCGATCCAGGAACCTCACGTTGTTCGCTCGGCGGACTCGGTGGCCTTGCGCCCGATGACGCTTGAGGAAGCTGTGAAAGAAGCGGAATTCCGTGACCGGGAGGTCTTTGTTTTTCGCGACCACCAGGGGAATGTGAAGGTTCTGCATCGCAAACGCGATGGCAAAATGGAGCTGATCGAGGCGCCATAGCCTTCTGCTTCACCACGAAATGCTAGGATGGGCGCATGCCCCCGAAAGCTGCGCCCAAGCCTCAAAGCAAGCCAAAGAAGGCGAAACCAGCGCCTGCCCATAACGCAGATGAAACGCGATCGCTGGTCATTATTACCGGGCTTTCCGGATCAGGTAAGCTTTCTGCGCTGAAAGCATTTGAGGATCTGGGCTATTACGCAGTCGACAATATGCCGATTGAGCTTGTGCCGCGGTTTGCTGAGCTGATTGGCGAATCGGCCACGACGACCCGCGCGGCTCTTGTTGTCGATGTACGCGAGGGGCAGGGGCTGGAACGATTTCCGGCGATCCTGAAGCAGATTCGGCGAACGCTTAGTACCTCCGTCATTTATCTCGAAGCGTCGGACGCGGCCCTCCTGCGCAGATTCTCCGAGACGCGACGTCCGCATCCGCTGGCTCGGGAAGGCAGGGTTGCGGAGGCTATTGGATCTGAGCGCAAATTGCTGGATCCGATTCGCAACGTTGCCGATGTCATCATCGACACGTCGAATTTCAACGTGCATGAACTCCGCACGCATATCCAGAATCGATTTTCCAGCGAAGGCAGTGGAAAAGATCTTTTGATTTCTTCGCTCAGCTTTGGCTATAAGAATGGCGTGCCGCTGGAAGCGGATCTTGTTTTCGATGTGCGGTTTCTTCCCAATCCTCATTTCAAGCCGGAATTCCGGCCGCTGACGGGAAAGCATCCAAAGCTGGTTGCTTACCTCAATGGATTTCCGCAGACGCAGGAGTTTCTTGACCGCGTGACGAGCCTGCTTCTTTATTTATTGCCGCACTACATTCACGAAGGGAAAAGCTATCTGACGATTGCCTTTGGCTGCACTGGCGGCCAACACCGATCCGTGATGATTGCGGAAGAAGTCAGCAAGAGGCTTGAGAAAGAAGGCTATCGCGTGAAGACAGGGCATCGCGATATGCCTCGCTGAAACGGTAAAATAAAGAGATGGCATATCGATGGCAGACTCGCAGGCAAGCTAGATGAAGCGCATCCTGCGTCTGCTTTATTACATGCGCCGCTACTGGTGGCAGGCTCTAGCGGCAGTTTTTCTGATGGCTGTGGTTGGGTTGCTGGATGCATTTCGCGTCCTGCTGGTGCAGCCTATCTTCGATCACGTTCTGCATCCTGCAGGCATCAGCCCGCCAATTGCGCTTTATAAGATTCCCGGAACCAGCTATCAGTTCACTCTGCAGCAGGTTACTCCTCATTTCATTCACAACGTGTGGGGAGTGGTTGCGTTTGCGCTGGTGGTTTCGACTCTGCTGAAGAGCGTCTGCGACTATGCAGGCACGTATCTAGTGAACTACGCCGGGTTTGGCATGATCACGGACCTGCGTGACGATCTATACGATGCGGTGCTGCGCCGCTCGGTATCGTTCTTTCAGAAGCATGCAACCGGCACGCTGCTCTCGACGTTGATCAACGACATTGAGCGTGTACAGTATGCCATGTCCTCGGTGTTGTCGGAGTTCCTGCAGCAGTTCTTCACGTTGATTTTCACGATTGGCGTCGTGATTCATTTCGGCGGCAAACTCTCGTGGGCGCTTCTGATCTTTGTTCCGGTTGTGATCGGTTCAATACGTCGCATCGGCCGTGATGTACGCAGGACAACGCGCAGAGGACAGGACCGGCTCGCGGAAATACAGAACATTCTGCACGAGACGATTACCGGCAATCGCATTGTGAAAGCCTTCAACATGGAGTTCTGGGAGCTGCTGCGCTTCCGGGATGCGGCCAAGCGGCTTTTCAAGGCGAATCTGCGGTCGGTGCGCGCGCAGGCGATCAGTTCTCCTTTAATGGACTCGATCGGAGCGATCGCAATTGCTCTGTTACTGTTGGTCGGCCGTGGGCAGATTCAGCGCGGAGCGATGACCGAAGGGGCGTTCTTCGGATTCATCGTTGCACTGTTCAAACTCTATGATCCGGTGCGGCGCTTTGCCCAGTTCTATAACAACTTTCAGCAGGCGCTGGGCGCATCGTCCGCGATCTTTAGTTTCATGGACGATCAGGATGAATTGGTGGAGAAGCACCGTGCGTTTGTGTTGAAGGAGTTTAACGATTCCATCAGCCTCGAAAATGTCGGCTTTGCCTATAGCGATGAAGAGGGCGAGAAGCAGGTTCTACACGAGATCAATCTCGAGATTCACCGGGGTGAAGTGGTGGCTCTGGTTGGTCCCAGTGGAGCGGGGAAATCGACGCTCGTCAATTTGATTCCGCGGTTTTTCGATGTCACATCAGGCCGGATTCTGATCGACGGGCACGATCTGCGCGACGTAAGCATGCGCTCGTTGCGTGAACAGATCGGCAAGGTGACTCAGGAAACCATCCTCTTTAACGACACGGTGCGAAATAATATCGCCTATGGGCAGCCGGATGTGCCGATCCAGCGTGTGCAGGATGCGGCGAAGGCGGCGCTGGCGCATGACTTCATCATGCGGCTTCCGGAAGGGTATGACACGCTGATTGGCGAGAAAGGATTTCGGCTTTCGGGCGGTGAACGCCAACGGCTGGCGATTGCCCGTGCGCTGGTGAAAGATGCGCCGGTGCTCATTCTCGACGAGGCCACATCGGCGTTGGATACTGAGAGCGAATCGCTGGTGCAGGCAGCACTGAGCAATCTGATGGCTGGGCGCACGGTTGTCGTGATTGCGCACCGGCTTTCGACAGTGCGCCGGGCGACACGCATCGCAGTTCTGGAGCAGGGACGCATTACCGCCATTGGTTCGCATGAAGAACTGATGCGCAACTCCCCGACATATCAGAAGCTGTATCAGTTGCAGTTCATGGATGCGCCGGAATTGGCCGAGCCTGCTATGGTGGGTAAATCCGAACTATGACCCCGAAAAAAGAAGCTGCCACTCAGAACAAAGACATTGCGACCGGTTTGCCCACCCACTCAATGACAGGCTTTGCGCGCGCCTCCGAGAGACTTTCAGAGACGCTTGGCTACACGCTCAGCCTGAAGAGCGTGAATCACCGCTTTCTTGACTTGCATATGCGCTTGCCTGGCGGAACGGAATCGCTCGAAATGCAGCTGCGCAAAATGCTGAAGGAAAAGATTGCGCGCGGGCATGTTGAGGTTTCGCTTTCGATCGATCGCAGCATGAAGATGGAAGCGCAATATGACGAGGGTCTTGTGGCGGCTTACGTCACAGCGTTTCGTAGTGCGGCGACAGCCCATAGGCTAAACGCGGAGCCCGATCTGAATGCGATCTTTCGCTTGCCCGGAGTTCTTAGCGGCGATTCGCGCAATTCCGAGGAAGAAATGCAGTCCATCGAAGCCGCCGTCCTGAAACGCGTCGACGCGCTGATTGCGGAATTGAACAAGATGCGCTCCGCGGAAGGGGATTCGCTCGCCACTGAACTGCGCAAGGGACTTACGCGGCTCAGTGGATTCGTTGAAGAGGTGGCTGAGCTGCGACACGATGTGCAGAAGGTATATTTCGACCGGATCAGCCAGCGGTTGACTGAAATGCTCAACGGGAATCTCGATTCCGACCGCGTTCTGCAGGAGGCGGCTCTGCTGGCTCAGCGCAGCGATGTGGAAGAAGAAATCGCCCGGATGCATACGCATATTGCGCATTTCGAATCGCTGCTGCAGCAGGGTGGAGAGATCGGCAAGAAGCTCGATTTTCTTTTGCAGGAGATGAACCGCGAAGCCAACACGCTGCTTTCGAAAACGAGCGGGCTCGCAGGCAATGGAACGCGCATTACCGAACTTGGACTGGGCATGAAATCGGAGATTGAGAAGGCCCGCGAACAGGTGCAGAACCTCGAGTAGCACCCATTTCCATGCAGAAGGAAAACGAAAGCTTGGCAGGAATTCTCTTTATCATTTCAGCGCCTTCGGGTTCGGGAAAATCCACGCTGGTCAACCAGATTCGCTCGCTCGTGGACAATCTGGAATTTTCCGTTTCCTACACCACGCGCGCGCCGCGCGGTTCGGAAACAGAAGGCCGCGAATATCACTTCACCTCGCGAGAAGAGTTCGAGCGCATGGTGCGCAACGACGAGTTTCTGGAATATGCCGAGGTCTTTGGCAACTACTACGGAACTGCCCGCAAGTCGCTTGCCGATGCTAAGGCGCATGGGAAGGATCTTTTACTGGACATCGATGTGCAGGGTGCGGCACAGGTGCGCGAGAAGATTTCCGAGGCGGTCAGCATCTTCGTTATGCCGCCTGCTCCCGATATTCTGGCGACCCGTTTGCGCAATCGCAGCCGGGCGGAAGGCGATGTAACGGAAGAAGTTATTCAGCGCCGTCTGGCCGAGGCCAGGGCGGAGATTGTGAATTACCGCGAATACAGATATATTCTCGTCAACGACATTCTTGCCTTAGCTGAAGAGGAACTTTTGGCCATCGTTGCCAGCGAACGCATTCATCGCGAGGGACGACACGCGGCGCCGGATGAAGATCGCCTGGTAAAGCTGGCCGAAGGCTGCAGGCAGGAAAATTCAGGTGAGCGAGTCCGACCTGATACTCAAGGCCTTTGGGCTGCTCGATCCGGAAACGTAAGACCTTAACAAGTTGCGGTTCTTAATTGGAGGAATGAGTCAATGAGTGTGGAGCAGTCGTTCGACAGCAGCTTCCGTTATGTTCTTGTGGCAGCACGGCGCGCTCGCCAACTGCAAAATGGCTCAGCGCCACTGGTCGACTCACGTTCGCGCAAAGCATGCAAGATCGCGCAGGACGAAATTGCCGCGGGTAAAGTGGCCTATGTGAAGAGCGATACTCCGGTTCTAAAGCCCGAAGTTGCGGGTGCGGATATCCCCAAGTTCGCCATTTCGTAGACTGGCGAAGATCAGCAAACAGTTACAAACAGTTAGTGCTTGAAGACCTGCATCATCAGCTCTGATTGCACCTGATCAAGCTGTTTCAGAGTGGACTCGAGTGTTGGCCGGTCATCGAGTGAAGCGCTGTGGAGGATTTCGTTTAAACGAAATGCGGTGTGGCGCATCAGGATTTCTGCGTTCTTAAGTTTCTTTGTGTCTTCCGCTACGCCCATGTGGATTTTCTGAGCGTATGACTGAACCGCCTTCAAAGTTTCTGACGCATGACCGAAGTCGCCCGAGGACATTTCCTGCCCGGCGATTTCCGTCATGTCGTGAACGATCTCTGCGTAGAGAAAACACTGCTCTTTAGGAGATGCCTGATCCGCCTTTGCTTCGAGCAAAAGCAGAGCTTGCGCATCAGGGAGCTTTTCATTGGCGCCGTACGCATGTGTGCAGGGGACAAGCAGGACTGCTGCGGCTGCGATTGCTACGAACCTCATGGGACACCTCCTTGGGGTGCCACGGGAACGTTATCGGCTACTATTTGCCAAGTGTGACCAGCCGGTGTTTTGCCTGCCACTCCTGGTCGGGGAACCTGCCATTGGATGCGGCCAGGAACTTGTGATAGTAGTCGGCCGCTTCCTTTGTGTGATGTAGATTATCGTATGCCGTTGCCCAAAGGAAGTAGGTAGCTGGAGTTTCTTCGAGATATTTTGATCGTGCGGAAAGAGAATCGAGCACCAACTGGGGCTGATGGCTTTCAGAAGCGGCGAAGGCCAGGCTGCTCCAAGCGTCTCCGTTGTCCGGTTTCAGGCTTACCGCTTTCTGCAATACGGCTACGGCTTCCGCATATCGCTGCTGGCGGATAAGGTTTTCACCGCGCGCGGTTAGCAGAGCGGGATCATTGGGGGTAGCTTTTAGCAACTGGACGTAAAGCGGATCGGCTTTGTCGGCTGCACCGGTCTGCGTGTAGGCGTCGGCAAGCATACCGTTGATCAGCGCGTCGTCGGGTTGCTGCGCATGTAGCCGTTCCAACGCGTCAACTGCTTCATTCTGCTTGCCTTCCGCATTCAGAACGATAGCCAGTTGGGTGTTTAGAGCCGGATCGTCAGGATCGCGGATCAGGGCTGACTTAATCAGGGGCTCTGCATCACTGTATTTCTGCTGGGTGATGAGGACGTGGGCTAAACCTGCGGTAGCTTCTGAAGAGTTAGGCTGCTGATTCAGCAGCCGACGGTAGGCTGTCTCAGCGCTTACTTCGTCGCCTTCGGCTTCGGCGATTTCCCCCGTAAGGAGAAGGTCGGCCGGAGTTTCGGGACTTAGCGAGAGAGCTTGCAGCAGTTCTTCTTTTGCCGCGTCCGGATTACTGGATCGGTCAAGCTGGGCCAGGGCTCGGAAAGCCTGAGCTTTGGCGGTTGGGTTTGGCGGGTTCGGGTCCAGTTTGGAAGCGGCTTCGAGCTGTTCGTGGGCATTCTGCTGCTTGCCTTGGCGGGCCAGAATCAGACCAAGAGCAAGGCGCGATTCGAACTGTTTCGGGTCGGCCAGGATCGCTTTTTGGTAATAGCTTGCGGCACTGTCGTCGTGTTCCTGCGCGTCTTCGACATAGCCACGGTCGAAAAGGGCACGGGCATCGCTGCTATGGGCGGAGAGATAGGTATCGAGGAGGTTTTTGGCGCGCGCGAAGTCCTTCGTGTCGATGGCCGCTTCTGCCTGTGACAGCGGGTCATCAGCTGCCGCTGTCGCGGTCGCATGGCGTGGCTCATCGACGCTGGTTCCCGGTGGCTGCGGCGCTGATTGCGCATGCGCTGCGACTAGAGCGAAAGCGAACCCAAATCCTACTAAGTGGTTTACGACCGACTTCATACGGCTACTTCATTCTCAGCTTCCTGCAGAGGTTCGCGTTCACGTAAGGATTCGCGACGTTGCGCCAGTACTTTTGACAGCCAGTAACCGGTGTGGGATAGCTCGTTCTGCGTGATCTGTTCCGGCGTTCCGGTGGCTACGATCTGGCCGCCTTTCCCGCCGCCTTCGGGGCCAAGGTCGATCACCCAGTCCGCCGACTTGATCACGTCAAGGTTGTGTTCGATGACCAGCAGCGAGCCGCCGCCGTCGATGAGCTTGCGTAAGGCGGTGAGGAGCTTGCTGACATCGTCGAAATGGAGGCCGGTAGTGGGCTCGTCGAGGACATAGAGGACGCGGCTGCCGCCCTTCTTGGCAATGGAGCCAGTGGAGCGGACGGTCGCCAGATGCGCGGCCAGCTTGACGCGCTGGGCTTCGCCGCCTGAGAGGGTCGTCGCCGACTGGCCGAGGCGGACGTAGCCTAGACCGACTTCGTCGAGGACGGCGAGCTTGTCGAGGATCTTGGGCTGGCCTACGAAGAAGCGCAGGGCTTCTTTTACGGTGAAGTTCAGGACTTCGTTGATGCTCTTGCCCTTGTACTTGATCTCAAGCACGCTGGCCTTGTAGCGGGTGCCGCGGCATTCTTCGCAGGGCAGCTCGACATCGGCGAGGAATTGCATCTCGACGGTGACGGTGCCGTCGCCTTCGCATACGTCGCAGCGTCCGCCGGGGACGTTAAAGGAGAAGTGTCCGGCAGTGTAGCTGCGCCGCTGGGCTTCGGGCTGCGCGGCGAAGAGCTCGCGGATGGCGTCGAAGGCCTTGATGTAGGTCACCGGGTTCGAGCGTGGAGTGCGTCCGATGGGGTTCTGGTCGACGAGGACGATGTCGTTCAGGCGCTCCACGCCCTTGAGTTCCTTGTAGAGGTTGGTCGGGTCGGCTCCTTCGCCCTTGCCTAGTTGGTGGGCTACGGCGCGGTAGAGAACGTCGTGGACGAGCGTGGACTTGCCGGAACCGGAGACGCCGGTGATGCAGACGAGCATGTTTAGCGGGATCTCGACGTCGATGCCTTTGAGGTTGTGGTTGCGTGCTCCGCGCAGCTTCAGCCATTCCTTTCCGGGTTCGCGGCGGCGCGTGGGAACGGGGATGGTGAGTTGCCCGTTCAGGTAGCGGCCGGTGATGGAGTCGGGGTTGCGCTCTACCTCTTCAACGGTTCCTCCGGCGAGGACGCGGCCACCGAACTCGCCTGCTCCGGGACCGAGATCGAGGAGGTAGTCGGCGGAGCGGATGACGTCGGGGTCGTGCTCTACGACGAGGATGGTGTTGCCGAGGTCGCGGAGGTCGTTGAGGATGCGGATGAGCTTGGCGGTGTCGCGCGTGTGCAGGCCGATGGATGGCTCATCTAGCACATAGAGCGCGCCTACGAGCTGCGAGCCTAGCGAGGTGGCGAGCTGGATGCGCTGCGATTCGCCGCCTGAGAGCGTCGATGCTAGGCGGTCAAGGGTTAGGTAGTCGAGGCCGACGGCGTTGAGGAAGTGCAGGCGCTGCTGGATCTCGTGCAGGATGCTTCCGGCGATCTCTTCCTGCATGGGCGTGAGCGTAAGCGCGCCGAAGAAGCGGTTAGCTTCGGAGATGGTGAGCGCGGCGGCATCGCAGATGTTCTTGTCGCCGTTGTTCCCATCTTCGACGCGGACAGCGCGGGCTTCGGCGCGCAGTCGCTGGCCTTTGCACTCGGGGCAAAGAGCGTAGCCGCGATACTTGCTGAGCATGACGCGGACGTGCAGCTTGTACTTCTTACGTTCGAGATACGCGAAGAAGCCGTGGACGCCGAGGAATCCGTCGCGGCCGTCGAGGACGAAGGCCTGCTGGTCGGGTTCGAGGTCGTACCAGGCGATGTCCATGGGAATGCCGTGCAGCTTTGCGGCCTTTTTCAGCTCGGTGAAGTAGGGGCGATATTTCGGGCGATTCCAGGGGTCGATTGCGCCTTCGTCCAATGTCTTGGATTTATCGGGGATGATGAGATCGAGGTCGAAGTCGATGGTGTTGCCGAAGCCCTGGCAACGCGGGCATGCGCCGAAGGGGTTATTGAAGGAGAAGAGACGCGGTTCGGGCTCGCGGTAGACGCGATGGCAGTTCTTGCACTCGAAGGCTGCGGAGAAACGCAGGCGTTCGCGTTCGGTGACGTCGCTATCGCGCGGGACGATTTCGTAGAGGATTTCTCCCGACTCGCGGTAGCCGATTTCAGCTGCGTCTACGATGCGGGCGCGATTGTCGGCGCTAACTACGATACGGTCGACCAACGCGAAGACGGGCAGAGCGAAGTTGATCTCGAGCAGCGATTCTGGTGTGGAGAACTCGTAGATGGTTCCGTTCTGGTAGAGGCGGTTGAAGCCTCGTTTGCGCAGGTCAGTCAGGCGCTCTTTTAAGGCGTCCGTTAGTGGTGATTCTTGGGTCTTTTTGGCCGCTGGTTTGCGTCCACGCTTTGGCTTTTCTTCGGGTTCCGGCGAGACGGGTTGTTCCTGTGGCTTCTGGACAGGGAAGAGGGCGTGCAGCCGGGTTCCTTCGCCGAGGGCGAGGACCGCAGCTGCGATTTCGTCGACCGTGTCGCGCTTGACGATGCCGTTGCAGACGATGCAATGGACCGTCCCGCAGCGCGCGTAGAGCAGGCGCATGTAGTCGTAGATCTCGGTCGCGGTGGCTACGGTTGAGCGCGGGTTGCGGGTCGAGTTCTTCTGCTTGATGGCAATTGCCGGGGCAAGGCCGTCGATGAGATCTACATCGGGCTTCTCGATACGTTCGAGGAACTGACGTGCATAGGCCGACAGCGACTCGACGTAGCGGCGCTGGCCTTCGGCATAGACCGTGTCGAAGGCGAGCGAGGATTTGCCTGAGCCGGAGACGCCGGAAACCACGGTCAGCTTGCCGTGCGGTATGTCGCAGTCGATATTTTTGAGGTTGTGCACCCGCGCGCCGCGGATGGTGATCTGGTCCGTCAATGCAGTGCGTCCCGGGAGTTTAGTACAAGCTTTCCCAGTTTGATTATAAGGCGTGTGGCAGGGGTATACCCCATAAGCGCTAAGATAAGGATTGGAGCTGGGGTCTTCGTTTGCGGTTTGGTTCGCTCAGAGCCGCAGCGACCTCGTTCCAGTTTTGAAGAACCGTTTGAAGTGGCAGCATAGGAGTAATGGCGGCGAGTACCTGATGGAAGGCGAACTGAAATTCACGCCATTGGCTCGGAGTGCGCGGCTTCCGGAAGGAGGTAGCCCCAGGGGGAAATCGTGCTTCCTACCCGTGCCATCTTCTGACTCAGCAAGGCCACGAACAGTTTGCCGTACAACCAGGCGCGGCTGCTCTGGTCATCGTGCTTCGGCACATGTCCGAGCTGGGCGATGGACTTCAATCGCTTAAAGGTCAACTCGACTTGCCATCGCAGCCGGTAAGCCTCTAGGACTTGCTCAGTCCTGGCTTCGGAGGCGGGAAGGGTGGTGAAGACCAGCACATATTCGGCATACTTACGGGTTGCCGGACCTACGCTCTTTCCCTTTTGCTCCTTATCCTTCAACCGACGCTTAGCCCGCTCGATGGCGTCCCGGCTCTTGCGAATCGCACAGACCCGTCCGGCGATTCTTTGCCGACCGGATGATGACCGGGCCTGGCCTGGCAGGATCCATACCGGCCACTCTGCCAACTCTCCGGCCTTGCGTAGGCCGGCTAACGATTCGAGCAATGAGAATGAGGCTCCGCGCTCATTCCACAACGGCAGTGCGTAAGGATTCATACGCACGCAAACGTCCGCATGCTCTTCGACCACCGCCGCAATTCCAGCAGGATGGCAGTAGCCCGCATCGGCCAGCACCAACTCCCCGGGCTGAAACTGAAACCTCCCAAATCTCTCCGCCGCGCCGGCACCATTGGTCGGGGTGAGATCGAAAGAATCGCACTCCAGTGTCGGCAGACGCAGACTGTAATGAATCCGCCACTGGCTTCCCGTCTTGCCCGGTTCTCTGACCACTGTTGCATCCAGCAGTCGCACACTTCTCCCCTCGAAACCCGGCTGCAATTCGACTCCGTTGTCCTTCCACAACTGCTGGCATAGCTGCCTCAGCCAATCCTCGGCATCCCGCAAACGATTCAACAACGTGACATCGGAGACTTCAGCAATGCCCGCTAACTTAGCCTGCACCGCCGTTTCACGCAACGACCACCCGCAACCCACATGCAACAGCAAGGTGCGCAGCAACGCTTCCAGCGAAGGAAAGCCGCGCAACCGTTTCACCGCACCGCTGCTCCTGCCCAACTGCCGCCACTCGGAGGGAAACAGGCCCAGTAACACCTGCCAGTCTTCCAGCTCAGACATGCCCTCAGGCTACCCTTCAGCTCAGTAATCAGTCAATGTTTATCTTAGCGCTTATGGTATACCCCTCCCCCTTGGGGCCCCGCCTATTTCACGTATTTTCAATAGTTTAGCGGGGGATCATTCCCTCGTAAGTGATTGATTTTTCTATTGCTTAGGGTGTTCCTAGTGTTTTCAATACTTTAGCTGGGGGTCCTCTAAGTCCTGTGAATAAAAAAGCCCGCTGCGAAGCGGGCTTTTTGTTGCTATTTCTATGATAGCAGATTTTGCGAAATAGCAGGTCAAAGTTCTTGCCGTATTAAGTCTATATAAATCATTCAGTTACATGTAAATATGGTTAGAGAGGGTCTTGACAAGTTTTTGGGTCAGATCGCGAGGAAACTTCAGCTCTTCGCACTGAATTTTGTCTTCAATTTGCGAGAGGTATATAGCATGACCATTCATGACAACGTTGAGCAGGCATTAGTGCTTCTCGAAAATATAAGAGATGAAGAGAGCCCCGCTCCCGCCATGATCATTCTGCCACCAGATACTGGCCAATTCATTATTGGAAATAGCCCGGGCCTAATCAAGCTTGCGATAGCGTCGCTGAGAGCTGCTGGGGGAGAAGAGCAGACATTTAAAGGGAAATCATGGGTAAGCAAAGATGATCTGGACTGGGGAATAAATGGACTCAGACTGGATCCCAGTGCCCACATTTATCTCCGTCCTAAGCAGACCAAATTTCAAAGATTGCGAAACAACTCTCTGAGTCTTTCTCTGCTGGTTGTGATTCTGATCTGCACACTTGTGGGATTCATTGCCCTCGCTTGCGGGATTTACAAAATGATTTGGTGACGAGGGAAAGCGGGCCGACCTAGCGGTCGGCTTCGCACGAACTTTATTCGTGCGGGTCCTTCGACTCCGCTGCGCTTCGCTCAGGATGACGGCTAAATGGAAGTTATGGTTCCCACCCTTTTTCGTGTTGCTGCTTAGGGAAAAGCAGATCCTTCCACTTCACTGTGTTCAGTGTCAGGATGACAGTAGATGTGGGGCGTGGATCAAAATTGAGAGCCCTCTCGGCTGGATTCGCCTATTTTTCCTTTTCCAATTCCACGACCATGACTTCCATCGGTTTGTCGCCCGCGTTTACGTCAGCGTGCGTGGTGTTGGGCTGGTTTGCGGGGAGCCAGTAGGCTTTTCCGGTTTCCCAGAGGTGCGATTCGGAGGCGCCGGTGGAGTCGACGATCTTCATGGTTCCGCCGCTCAGGGCGATGAGGACCCGGGGGTGGTCGTGGCGGTGCATGGTCAGCGGGGCGTTCGGCATCACGATCGACTTCCAGACTTTGACGTCCTCGTTTTCGAATTGCGGGATGCGCTGAGTTTTGGCCGGCGTCTCCTGCGAGCGGAGAACGGTAATTGTAGCTGCCATGGTTACGATTGCGACGGCGAGGTATTTTAGGGCTGTGGGCATGGTGTCTCCAGTCGCATGATGGTAGCAGGTCTCAGGAGGTTGGCTTCGACTTGAAAGAGAAGACCTGCCAGAGTGCGCCGTCCTTTTCAACCCGGCCGGGATGGACCGGCTTGCCAGTGAATCCGGATATGGCGCGCGACCAGAAAAGATGGGCCGGGGTATTTGAGGTGATGACGCGCACCCTCCACAGCCCGGGGAACAGTTTCCAGACTTCGTGCGCCACGCGGGTTCCGATGCCATGTCTGCGGTAATTGCGCAAGATGAAGAATTCGGCCATGTCCCAAAATGGCCGGTTGCCGGAATCCTTCTTTACCAGGACAAAGCCAGCCAGTTTTCTATCCACCTCTACGAGGAAAGGATGGCGCCCGGGATCGCTCCAATAAAGGGGAAGGTGCGGGTAGGAGAATCGGCCGTCCGCCCCTGTGTCCAGATCGAAGAACTCGGTGAAGTCGTGGATGTAGAGCTGGAGCAGATTCGCAAGGATAGGCGCCTGATCCCGGGAGGCGGGGATGATGTCGATGCGGGCTGAAGGGGGCGTCATTTCGCTGGCCGCGACTTGTGCAATGCCGGATGAGGTTTTGATATTGCGCATTTGCGCTTTGCACAAATCTACAGAGGGGTGTGATTCAGGGCAAGTTGTGCTGCATCTAAAGGACCGTAACGTTGACAGCCGTATTTTGCCGATGTTACACGTTGTTGTTTGCACAATCGGTTGCGCAGTTATAGATCACGAAAGACAACCAACGAAGGACCCATAACTTGGAGGCAACATGCACGAAATCACACCTGAAGCGTCTGTCCAAAAGGACGCCCGCCGAGAGCCTACGATTTCAGAGAAGAACTTCATCCTTCAGAACTATTTACGCTGGCTGATATTGCTGATGTGCGCGACGGCCCTGACGGCTTCCGCGCAGTACCGTACTTCGATTCAAGGTGTGGTGACCGACACAACAGGCGCAGTGATTCCCGGCGCCACCTTGACCCTGACCAATAATGGAACCAACGAAAAGCAGGTTCGCACCAGCGATGGCAGCGGTGTTTACAACTTCAACGCATTGCCACCCGATGTCTTCACTCTCGTCGTCACGAAGGATGGATTCCAGGAGAAAGATCTTCTTAATTTGCAGCTGATTTCTGAGCAGGCGAACTCAGTCAATATTCAGATGGAGCCAGGAGTGGCATCGACGACGGTGACCGTCGATGCCTCCACTCAGCCGGCCCTCGATACACAAACCGCAAATAGCGGTACATCCATTACGGCGGCTCAAGTCCAGCAAATTCCGGTTTATCAACGCGACGTGACTAGCCTCATCCAGTTAGCGCCTGGGGTCCTGGCCAGTGGCGCGCAATCGGCCGGAGGAGGCGGATTCCAGGCTCCGGGCACGCAAACCGGGGCATCCTCGGGAGGTGGGGGCAATTTAGGACACTCAAGCAGTATCTTCGCCACTGAAAATGGCGCCTCTGCCAATGCCAACGGCGGTCAGTTTGATACCAATGGCTACACTGTCGACGGCATCAGCACGGAGAGTGCTGTGTGGGGCGGAGCGACTGTCATCACTCCCAGTCAAGACTCTGTGAGCAACGTCAAAATCGTCACCAATGCCTATGACGCTGAAAATGGCCGCTTCTCGGGTGCGATGACCGAAATCACTTCGAAGAGCGGAAGCAACGATCTCCATGGCAGTTTCTTCATTCAGATCGCTCGTCCGGGACTGAATGCGTACCAATCCTGGAATGGACCCGGATCCGTGCAAGCGTTTGATCCGACGACCGGAGCGAAACTGACGCCCGCGCAGCGCGGCCTGCTCCGCGACGAAGACCGTTACAACCAACTCGGCGGCAGTATTGGCGGACCCATATGGAAGAACAAGATATTTGCCTTCTTCGCCTACGAGGGGCAAAGCCAGACCGTTCCGGCCACAAGTACAGGATGGTATACGACCTCGGCGCTGGCAGGTTTGGCTCCCGCAAACAGCATTGCGGCCACCTACCTCAACTTCAAAGGAGCCAACGTTGCCGGAACAGTAATCGGCTCGTCGACTTGTGCGGATGCGGGACTTACCGAAGGAGTGAACTGCAACACGATCGCGGGACAGGGCTTAAACATAGGCTCGCCCCTCACAACTGGCCTAGGCACACAGGATCTGACATGGGTGAACGCCAGCAATCCCGGCGTCGGCAGCGGGCTTTCAAACGTTCCTGATATTGCTCAGTACACCATCGCCAATCCGACGACCAGCGACTTCAAACAGTACAGTGGGCGTCTTGACGCGGACGTGACCAGCAAGGATCATGCCAGCTTTGCCATCTATTGGGTCCCTTCCTCGTTCACGCGGTATAACGGCGGATACGCTTATCAGTTCTTCAATCACGACCAGATCAACGATGCCTTTTCGGTGATCTGGAACCACACATTTTCAGCCACTTTTCTGAACGAAGCACGCGCTAATGCGGCGGGCTGGCGCTGGAATGAACTCTCCAGCAACCCTCAGGCCCCATTTGGCCTACCCCAGGACCAGTTGGAGGGCACTCCGTCGATTGGCAACATTAGTATTGGTTCCCTTGGCGTTCCGGGGCCTTCTCACCTGAACCAATGGACCTACGGATATAAAGATGTAGCCACCAAAGTTCTGGGCAACCAAACGATGAAATTCGGCTTTGATTTCACACGGCTTTACTATCTGAATGACCCGATCGGAGCGCCGAATTTCACCTTTTACAATCTCTGGGATTTCATGAATGATGCCCCGGAAGCGGAGGGCGGTCCGTTTCAGGCAACCACCGGAATTCCTGGTGGCTACCGCAACGATAACCGCCAGAACATGTGGGGCATCTTCTTCCAGGATGACTGGAAGGCAAGACCCAACCTCACCTTGACCGGCGGTCTTCGCTACTCATACTTTGGACCGCTCACAGATAAGAACAACAATATGGGCGTGCTGAGCTTTGGCAGTGGCAGCAGCCTCTTAACCGGCATCACGATCCGCACCGGAATCGATGCATGGCAGGCGCAAAAGCTCAATTTCGGGCCGCAGATTGGCTTCAATTGGAGTCCGCTTGCCAACAATGGAAAACTGGTTTTCCGTGGTGGGTATGGCCTGAACTACAACCAGCAGCAGATCGCGACCGCCAATAACAATGACGGCAACCCGCCGGGAACCAGCTCCGTTCCAGGGTCCAGCAAGAACCCGACTCAGATCAATCCGAATATCCTTTACGCGACTTCGTCCAGTCCAACGAATATCTTCGGGTATCCGCCGAATCCGAGCGTGATTACCTCGTTCAACACGGCTGGTCTGCCGACCGTAGGAAACGCAAACCTGGGTGCGCTGCCCGGTCATATGCCCACGGAATACACGCACCACTACTCGTTCGACATGCAGTGGGACATTGGGCAAGGATGGGTTGCGAGCCTGGGCTATGTGGGCAGTTCCAGTCATCACACCTTGTACAACTATGATGCGAACGGTTTCGGGCAAATCATGGGCGCGCCGCTGAATCCTCTAGTGAATAGCGTCAACACCTTCGGCAGCCAGGGCAAGTCAAACAACAACATGATGCTCGCCGACCTCAAGCATCAGTTCTCTCACACCTTCTCTCTGGAATCGCAATATAGCTGGGCTCGCAGCATGGACACCAATTCGGGGCCATACTTTCGTGACCCCTACTTGTACAACACCCGGTATGCCTACGGCCGGTCGGACTTTGACATTAACTCGTACTTCAAGCTGTTTGGCGTCTGGCAGCCGGTCTTCTTTCACGGCAATAATTGGGCAGAGAAGCTCGTTGGCGGATGGACGCTCAGCGGCATCCTGACCATTCACTCCGGCTATGGTTGGACTCCGGTTTATCAGGCGCCGCACCAGATTTACTGCAACGCCTGCAACTACGGGTATCAGAATCTGCGTCCGATCTATAACGGCAGAGCTGGCCATAGCACGAGCAAGAGTGCCTTCAAGACAGGCAGCAACTTCCCAAATCCCGGCACGGCCAACACCGGCACCAACAATGATCAGTTCATCAATAACTACTTCGAGGTTCCAAATTATTCGGCTGCGATTACCGACAATCCTGGACAGTCGAGCACCACGTTTATTCCTGCACCCGGAATCGGCCGCAACACCTTCCCCGGTCCCGGATACAGAAATGTCGATCTTAACGTCGGCAAAGCTTTCGGTTTACCAAAAATTCCGGTACTAGGAGAAAACGCCAACATCGAAATCAAGGCGAACATACTCAATCTCTTCAATAACTTGAACATTAATCCCAGCAGTCTTTCAACCAACATCGCAAATTCCAACCTCGGCCAGGCGACAAGCGCGCTTGGAGCGAGAATTATCAATTTCCAGGCGCGCTTCAGCTTCTAAACTTTGCCTCCCTTAGAGGGTGCGTCGGTGTGCGGCGTACCCTCGTTCTTTTCCGTTTCATGCGCTGCTCTTTACGGCGTTTCCCACAAGATTCTGACTCGTGTTTAGAGGAGTTCTGATTGTGCGATTGATTCACTCATGCTGCTTTGGCGTGCTTCTGGCGGGTACGCTGGCTTGGTGCCAGCCTGTATGGGCGCAGGAAAAAATCGAGATTAATGCGCAGGGGCCGACTACGCCGTTTCCGCACTTCTGGGAGGAGATGTTTGGATCGGGGCGCGCGAACTTGACGCTGCGCGAGAGCTACCGCAGTGATCTGCGGGCAGTGAAGCAGGTTACGGATTTCAAGTACGTGCGTTTTCACGCGATTCTGCATGACGAGAACGGCGGGTACAACGAGGACGAGCATGGGAATCCCGTTTACAACTTTTCTTACGTTGACCAGATTTATGATGGGCTGCTGAAAAACGGCGTGCGGCCCGTGGTCGAGATCAGCTTCATGCCGAAGAAGCTGGCGTTCAATCCGGATGCGCTGCATCCGTTCTGGTACAAGCAGAATGTTTCGCCGCCGAAGAGCATGGAGCGGTGGGACGACCTGATGACGCACTTTGCGCAGCACCTGGTGGATCGCTACGGGATTGATGAAGTCGCGCAATGGTACTTCGAAGTGTGGAACGAGCCGAATATCGATTTCTGGAACGGGATTCCGCGGGACAAAAGCTATTTCGATCTGTACGCGCATACGGCGCGGGCGTTGAAGGCAGTGAGTCCTCGGCTGCGCGTAGGTGGGCCGGCGACGGCGGCGGCGCAGTGGGTGGATGATTTTCTGAAATATGCGGCTGACAACCATGTGCCGGTGGATTTTGTTACGAGCCACGGGTATGCGGATGACACGGTCGAGAATCTTTTCGGCACGAATGAAGATATTTCGATGGATGACCGTGTGTGCCGCGCAATTGGAAAAGTCAGGAAGCAGATTCAGGCATCGGCGATGCCGAAGCTGCCGCTCTTCTGGACGGAGTGGAATGTGCAGGGGATGAACGAGTCGCGGGACACTTCGTTTGTGGGCACCGGGCTGGCGAACACGATTCGCGAGTGCGATGGGCTTGTGGACATGATGTCCTTCTGGACGTTCTCCGATGTGTTTGAAGAAGGCGGTCCGATTGCGAAACCATTCGATGGGGAGTTTGGGCTGCGGGCGAAGGGGGGCATCAACAAGCCCAGCTATTATGATTTTGCATTGCTGCATCAGTTGGGGGACGAGCGGATCGCGAATGCCTCTCACGACGTGATTGTGACGAAGGAGAAGGACGGCTCCCTGGAAGTGGCGGTGTGGAACATCGTCGATCCGGATAAGGCGGGATCGGAGAAAGATGTGCAGCTTGTGTTTCGTGGATTGCCGGCGAATGCAGCGGTTTCGATCAATCGCGTAGACGAGACGCACAGCAATACGCTGGCTGCGTACAAGGCGTTGGGGAGCCCGCTTGATCCAACCGAAGGGCAGGTGGAGCAGATGAATCGTGAGACAGCGATTGGTGCTCCGGAGCAGATGACGCTGACGGATGGGAAGCTGAATCTGAAGCTGGGTGTGAATGCGCTGCTGCTGATCAAGGTGAGTGCGAAATGAGGAGTGGCGCAGGGCTGCCTCGGTGCTTTGCGCTTGCCATAGCGGCTTTCGCTTTTACAGGGCAGGCGCGGGCTGACCAGAACTATTCGCAGCAGGTGTTTTTTGAGAACAGCTTGTCGCCGGGATCGTATTTTTACAGTTCGGGGACGGTATCGGCTCCGAGCACGCTGAAGCTGGTGGATGGGAAGCTGCCGGTGGAGACGGAGCAGTTTATCAGCGGGCCGAATGCTCTGGAACTGCAGTGGAAGTCGATGGACAACGGCGGCTGGGATGCCGAGATCAAGTTGTATGTGTGGCGCAACCGCGATGTTGATTTTCCCGGAGACAGCCTTTTCCTGTGGCTTTATTCGAAGGACGGCATGCGTGTGGCGGATATGCCGAAGATCGCGCTGCGCGACATAGCCAGGAACTTTACGGGGCAGCTTTCTCTTGGGACTTTCGCTGGTGATCTCGCGCCGGGAAAGTGGACGCGCGTGCGGATTCCGCTGGACAGGTTTGAGAGCGCATCGCTGCGTGCGTTTGAGCCACGGCATCTGGATGCGATTATTCTGGCGCAGGGCGCGGCGGATGGTGCGGCGCACACGCTCGATATCGACGATGTTCGTATTGAGAATGCCACGCAGAGCGAGCATGCGCCTGCGGTGCCGGAAGCGGCGACGGCGAAGGGATATGAGCGTCACATCGATGTGACGTGGAAGGCGCCGGAAGACCCGACGGTGGCGCAGTATGTGATTTATCGCTCGATGCATGGTGAGCCGTTCAAGGCGATTGGCGTGCAGAGGTATGGCGTGAATCGATATGCGGATTTTATTGGTGATCCGCATGCGACGGCTTCGTATAAAGTTTCGGCGCGTACGTCTTCGTTGCAGGAGTCGCCGCTGTCGGCTGCGGTGACGGCATCGACGCATCCGATGACGGACGATGAGTTGCTGACGATGGTGCAGGAGGCATCGTTCCGCTATTACTGGGAGGCGGCGGAGCCGCATTCTGGTATGGCGCGGGAGAATACGCCAGGCGATGACGATGTGATTGCATTGGGTGCGAGCGGCTTTGGCATTATGGCGATGGTCGTGGGCGCTGAGCGCGGGTTTGTTCCTCGCGAAGAGATTGTAGACCGCCTGCTTCGGATCACGGATTTTCTTGCGCGTGCTGACCGCTTCCACGGCGTATGGCCGCACTTTATCAGCGGAAAGACCGGCCATGTTCTACCTGTGTTCGGCATGTATGACGATGGCGCGGACCTGGTGGAGACTTCTTTCCTGATGCAGGGTCTGCTGACGGCGCGGCAGTACTTCAACAAAGATGACGAGAAGGAACGTCGCCTGCGCGACAGCATTACTCATCTGTGGCAGGGAGTGGAGTGGGACTGGTTTCGCGCGACGCCTGAGAAGGATGCGCTCTACTGGCACTGGTCGCCGGACTATATTTTTCACATTGCCAACCGCTTGCAGGGATGGAATGAGGTGATGATTACGTACCTGCTGGCGATTGCGTCGCCTACGCATCCTGTTTCCGCCAGTCTTTATCACACGGGGTATACGGCAGAAGGCACGAAGCACACCTACGGCGAGAAGCACACTTATTTTGGCATTCAGCTTGATATGAATTACGGACCGGGTTCGCCGGGACCGCTCTTCTTTACGCAGTATTCCTACATGGGCTATGACCCGCGTGGCTGGCGCGATAAATACACCGACTACTTCACGAACAATCGCAACGAAGCTCTGATGAGTCAGGCATACAGCATTACGAATCCACAGCATTGGGAAGGGTATGGCGCGGACTCGTGGGGGCTGACTGCCGTCGACGGGCCGGAGGGCTATCGCGAATACAAGCCTTTCACTGAAGACGACGGTACGATTGCGCCGACCGGTGCGATCAGCTCCTATGCTTACACGCCGAAGCAGTCGCTGCAGGCGCTGAAGCATTTTTATCGCGACCTGGGTGCGCAGCTTTGGGATATTTATGGTTTTCGCGATGCGTTTAATGAGCAGCAGAACTGGTATTCGGGCATTACGATGGGGCTCAACCAGGCTCCCATGGCGGTGATGATCGAGAATGGCCGCACGGGCCTGATCTGGAAGTGCTTCATGTCTAATCCGGAAATGGCGCATATACAGCAAACCATCGGACTCCAGCGCGATGGGAGCCGGTGAACAAAGAGTGCCGTTGTACATTTAGCGAATCTTCGAAAGGATGGGCATGACCTCAAAGGGCACTGATGCTCCCCGCAAAACGGCTGTGGTGAGAGCAGGCCTGAAAGAACTGGCCCACTATCTGGGAGTTTCGCAGACAACGGTCTCGCGCGTTCTGAATGGATCGGCGAAAGACTACCGCATTTCAGAAGAGACGCAGCAGCGGGTTCTGGCGGCGGCCGCGAAGCTGAATTACAAGGCGAATGCTCTGGCGCGGAGCCTGCGGAGCAAGCGCAGCAAGACGGTGGGGGTGATGGTGCCGGAGATCAGCGAAGGCTATTCGACGGCTGTGTTGGGTGGGATTGAAGATGTGCTGCTGCTTTCGGGTTTCTTCTACTTTGTTGTGAGTCATCGCCATCGCGCGGAGCTTTTGCGGGAGTATCCTTCGCTGCTGATGTCGCGCGCTGTGGAAGGGTTGATTGCCGTGGACTCGGCGATTGAAGAGGATTTGCCGATACCGGTGGTGGCGGTGTCGGATCATCATCATCGTCCTTCAGTGATCAATATTGAACTGGATCATGTGCTGGCGGCGCGCTATGCGCTGGAGCATCTGAACCGTTTGCGGCACCGGGAAATTGCTTTCATCAAAGGGCAGAGCTTCAGCTCGGATACTCTGGCGCGCTGGAGAGCAATTTGCAAAGTGGCGACGGAGATTGGGATCGAGATCAATCCGCGTCTCGTGACGCAGCTTGAAGACCATGGGCTGGGCACTGAGCCGGGCAGAGCCGCAACGGTGCGGTTGCTGGAACGCGGCGTGCGCTTCACGGCGATCTTTGCGTTCAACGATCTGGCAGCGATTGGCGCGATTACGGTTTTGCGCGAGGCGGGCATACAAGTGCCGCAGCAGGTTTCCGTGGTGGGCTTTGACGATATTTTTAGCGCGGGCACGAACAATCCGCCGCTGACTACAGTGAGGCAGCCGTTGCAGGAAATGGGGCGCGTGGCGGCGAGCACGCTGCTGCAGATGATTCACGACGATAAAGAGGATTGGCCGAAGCATCCGATTCGCGTGCTGCCTACGTTTATTGAGCGGCAGTCGACTGCGATGATGCCGCACGCTTAGCTGGTGCAAAGAGGGATTTGAATTACAGAGGGACTATGGCTGATTGCGTATCTATATGGTCTGCGGCCATCCGAGGGGTGATGGCGCTTGGATTGAGTCTGGTTATTTCGCTGCCGATGCCCGCGCAGCAGAAACATGTGCCTCCATCGAGTCCTCAGCTTGCGTCACCGGCGATTGAGCGGCGCGTGGAGGAGTTGCTGAAGAAGATGACGCTGGAGGAGAAGATCGGCCAGCTTGTGCAGTACAACGACAGCGGCTATGCGTCAGCCACAAGTCCGGTACAGCTTGCGGCGAATCCTGAAGCCAGGAACAACGTGAATGCGATGGATCTGGCGGCGACGGGACGGCTGGGGTCGATGTTGAATACTGTCGGCGCGGAGCGCACGAATGCGTTTCAGCATGCAGCGATGGACAAGAGCCGGCTGCACATCCCGCTACTGTTTGGCGCGGACATCATTCATGGCTATCGCACGATTTATCCGCAGCCGCTGGGGCTGGCGGCGACGTTTGACCCTGAGTTGGTGACGGAGGTGTCGCATATTGCGGCACAGGAAGCGACGACGGCGGGCGTGCGGTGGTTCTATTCGCCAATGGTGGATATTTCGCGCGACGCTCGGTGGGGGCGGACGACAGAGGGTGCGGGCGAGGATGCTTATCTGGGCGCGGCGATGGCGCGCGCGTATGTGAAAGGGTATCAGGGCGACGATCTTTCGAATCCGGAAAATGTAGCGGCGTGCGTGAAGCATTTTGCGGCGTATGGCGCGGCTGAAGCAGGGCGCGAATACAACACGACGGATATGTCGGAGATTCGGCTGCGGCAGGTTTATCTGCCTCCTTACAAGGCTGCGGTGGAGGCGGGCGCGGCTACGATTATGAGCGCGTTCAATGCTCTGAATGGCGTGCCTGCGACTGCGAATCGTTTTCTGATGCAGAATGTTTTGCGCGATGAGTGGGGATTCAACGGCTTTGTGGTGAGCGACTACACGGCGGTGATGGAGCTGATCAATCACGGCATTGCGCTCGATGCGGCGACGGCGACGCGCAAAGCTTTTCTTGCGGGCGTGGATGTGGACATGATGTCGCACTTCTATGACACGCAGTTGCCGGAACTGGTGAAGACGGGGCAGGTTCCGATGAGCGCGGTGGATGAGGCAGTGCGGCGGGTGCTGCGCGTGAAATTTGCGCTGGGATTGTTTGAGCATCCTTATGCACGAGGGACGGAGGTCACGGCTGCGGTGCCGGAGCATCGTCCGGTGGTGCGCAAGGCGGCGGAAGAATCGTTTGTGCTGCTGAAGAATGACGCAGGTCAGGGCAAGCCAGTGCTGCCGTTTTCTGCTGAGGCCAAGAAGATTGCGCTGATTGGGTCTCTTGGCGATGACGCGAACGAGATGGTGGGATCGTGGAGCGGAGGACCGCGGCAGGAGGATATTGTCACGATCAAGGATGCGCTGGATGCGCGCGTGAAGAAGAACGGCGGATCGCTGACGTATGCCAAAGGCACCGAGATTACGGGGACATCGGACGCGGGATTTTCTGAGGCGGTGCACGCGGCGGAGCAAGCGGATGTGGTGGTGATGGCGCTGGGCGAATCAGGCGCGATGAGCGGTGAGGCTGGATCGCGGGCTCATCTGGATCTGCCGGGGAATCAGGAGAAATTGCTGGAGGCGGTGGCGGCTGCGAACAAGCCCATAGTCCTGCTGGTCTTTTCGGGGCGACCTTTGGTGCTGAACTGGGCGGCGCAGCATGTGGCGGCGATTATGGAGGTCTGGTTTCCGGGGACGGAGGCTGGGTCGGCGATTGCGGATGTTCTGTATGGGGATGTTGCGCCGAGTGGCAAGCTGCCGATGAGTTTTCCGCGCGCGGTGGGGCAGGAGCCGCTGTATTACAACCAGTTTCCTACGGGGCGGCCTCCGTTCAATGCTGATCTGACGAAGCCGCCGGGGGGTGATTCGCGGTTCATCTCGCGGTATATTGATGTGCCGAATGATGCGTTGTTTCCGTTTGGATTTGGACTGAGCTATACGCAGTTTTCTTATGGAAAGGTGTCGTTGTCACGGACCGATCTTCCTTTGCGCGAGGCGAACCGCAGCGGCGCGCAGAATCTGATTACTGCAACTGTGACGGTGACAAATACCGGAAGCCGCGCTGGGACTGAGGTTGCGCAGTGCTATGTGCGCAATCTTGGGGCGAGCGTGGAGCAGTCGGTGCGCAGTCTTGAGGGATTCAAGCGGGTGACGTTGCAGCCGGGTGAGTCGAAACAGGTTTCGTTCGATCTGGGATTCCCGGAGCTGTCTTTCTACAACACGGAGAGCAAGGCGGTCATCGAGCCGACACATTACACGGTATGGATTGGCGGCAGTTCGCTGGCGAAGGACGAAGCGGACTTTAAGGTGACGCCGTAATTATTCTGACAAAATTGGCTCGGGCGCTTCTTCCTGTTTTGGACGCAGTTGCTTGTGGTGTTCGAGGAAACGCACGCAGGTGTTCCAACGCAGTATGGCGTCGTCGT
The DNA here is from genome assembly GCA_963833015.1 of uncultured Acidobacteriaceae bacterium. GTDB lineage: Bacteria > Acidobacteriota > Terriglobia > Terriglobales > Acidobacteriaceae > Alloacidobacterium. Next base: position 340,813 of record CAWHWJ010000014.1, read on the forward strand.
TGCCTGCGGGGCGGAGGTGTTCAGCCTGTTCGAAAAATTGCAGGGCTTTGACGATCCAGTCGTAGATATAACCGCCGGAGCCAGGGCCGTCGGCTTCGTAGTAGGCCTTGGCGCGGCGCTCCCATGTTATGCCGGAGTAGTAGGCGCGGTCGTATTCGGATTCGAGTTGTTCGATGGCGGTGAGCGCGGTTGCGAAGGCGCCGGATTCCTGCGGGATCTCGTCGGTGAGGGCGAGGACGAGGCTGACGCGGGCCTGACGGTTGGCGGGATCGATGGCGAGGATGTCCTGGCAGATGCTTTCGGCTTCGTGCGGCTCGTTGAGCAGGCGGTAGCGCTCGGCTTTGGCGAGGGCGGTTTCGACGCTGTCGTGAGAGATGGGCTTGAGGTTGAACATCGGATTACCTCCTTGTTCGTTCTCGTTAAGTTAGAGGATGTGAAAGAGCGATTTGATTGGATCGAAGTAGCGATCCACGACCCGCTCTTTGAGCGGGATGATGGCGTTCTCGGTAATCGTAATTGACTCGGGGCAGACTTGTCGGCAACAGGTTGTGATGTTGCAGTAGCCGATGCTGTGTTTTTTGCGCAGATCGCTGACGCGGTCTTCGGTGTCGAGCGGGTGCATTTCGAGCGCGGCGGCGTAGACGAGGAGGCGCGGGCCGATGAACTCGTCGTGTTTGTGATGCTCGCGCAGGACGTGGCAGACGTCCTGGCAGAGGAAGCATTCGATGCACTTACGGAATTCCTGCACGCGCTCGACGTCGGCTTGCTGCATACGCCATGTGCCGTCGGGTTCATCGGGCGTGCGCGGCTTGAATTTCTTGATGGTCTTCTTGGCGCGGAAGTTCCAGGAGACGTCTGTGACGAGATCGCGGATGGGCGGGAAGGCGTGCATGGGCTCGAGGATGACGGGCATCTCGAGATTTATATCGCTGAGACGCGTCATACACATAAGCTTTGGCGTGCCGTTGATTTCAGCAGAACAGGAGCCGCACTTGCCGGCCTTGCAGTTCCAGCGCACGGCGAGATCGTTGGCTTGCTGGGCCTGAATGCGGTGGACGGCGTCGAGGACGACCATGCCTTCTTCGACTTGCGTGGTGTAGTCCTGAAACTGGCCTCCTGCGGGGTTGCCGCGCCAGATGCGGAATGTTGCTTGCGTGGCCATCTATTTCATCTCCTGAACTACGGCCTTGAGTTCTTCGGGCATAGGTGCGATGGGGCGCTTCTCGATGTGCATTTCGCCTTCCGCCCCTTGTTTGACGACGATGTTGTATTTGCCCCATTCGGCGTCTTTGTTGGGGTAGTCTTCGCGGAATTGCGCGCCGCGGCTTTCTTTGCGCAGGATGGCGGCGTGGGTGACCGCTTCGGAGACGATCATCATGTTCGGGACGTCGATGGCGGTGTGCCAGCCGTTGTTGTATTCACGGTTGCCGGTGATACCGATGCGGTCGGCGCGCTCGTTGAGTTGTGTAATTTTGTCGAGGGCCTGCTCCATTTCGCTTTCGGTGCGTACGATGCCGACGAGGTTCTGCATCGTTTCCTGCAAGTCGTATTGGATCTGGTAGGGGTTTTCGCCGGAGGGGCCGCGGTCGAATGGCGCGAGGGCTGCGGTTGCGGTTGTCTGTAGTTGTTGATCGTCGATGGCTGGCGTGCCGTTGGACTTCGCGAATTCAGCAGCGTAGCGTCCGGCGCGGCGTCCCAGGACTAGTAGATCAGAGAGGGAATTGCCGCCTAATCGATTCGCGCCGTGGAGGCCGGCGGCTGCTTCTCCGGCGGCAAATAGGCCGGGGATGTTGGACATTTGTGAGTCGCCGTCGACGCGGATTCCGCCCATCATGTAATGGGTGGTGGGGCCGACTTCCATCGGCTCCTTGGTGATGTCGAGGTCGGCGAGCTGCTTGAACTGGTGGTACATGCTGGGGAGCTTGCGCTTGATGTGCTCCTCGGATTTGGAGATGTGCTGCTTGATCCAGGAGATGTCGAGGAAGACGCCGCCGTGCGGCGAGCCGCGGCCTGCTTTGACTTCGCGATTGATGCATCGGGCGACGTGGTCGCGGGTCAACAGTTCGGGCGGGCGTCGGGCGTTTTTGTCGCCTTGCGTGTAGCGCCAGCCTTCTTCTTCTGTATCGGCAGTTTGTTCTTTGTAGAGGTCGGGGATGTCGTCGAACATAAAGCGGCGGCCCTCACTGTTGCGCAGTACTCCGCCTTCGCCGCGTACGCCTTCTGTGACAAGAATGCCGCGCACGCTGATGGGCCAAACCATGCCAGTAGGGTGGAACTGAACGAATTCCATGTCCTGGAGTTCTGCACCGACGCGGTAGGCGAGCGCCAGGCCGTCGCCGGTGTATTCCCAACTGTTGCTGGTGACCTTGAAGGCGCGGCCGATGCCTCCTGTGGCAAGGACCACGGCCTTTGCCTGCCAGAGATAGAAGCGGCCTTTTTCGCGGTCGTATCCGCAGGCTCCGGCGACGCGACCCGAGTCCATGAGGAGGCTGAGGATGGTGCACTCCATGTAGACTTCCATGCCGCAGTGAATGCCGTGGTCCTGGAGTGTGCGGATCATTTCGAGGCCGGTGCGGTCGCCTACGTGGGCGAGGCGCGGGTAGCGGTGGCCGCCGAAGTTGCGCTGCAGAATGCGGCCGTCTTTGGTGCGGTCGAAGAGTGCGCCCCAAGCTTCGAGTTCGCGCACGCACTCGGGGGCTTCTTTGGCGTGCAGCTCAGCCATGCGCCAGTTGTTGAGGTACTGGCCGCCGCGCATGGTATCAGAGAAATGGACGCGCCAGTTGTCGCGGTCATCGACGTTCCCGAGGGCAGCAGCGATTCCGCCTTCGGCCATAACGGTGTGGGCTTTGCCGAGGAGCGATTTGCAGACGACGCCGACCTTTGCGCCGGTGGCTGCGGCTTCGATAGCGGCACGCAGGCCTGCTCCGCCCGCTCCGATTACCAGGACATCGTAGGAGAAGCGCTGGAATTCGGGCATCTAAAAAGGCCTCCAATCGTGCCAGATGCCCATGGCGCAGAGGCGGACGTAGATGTCGGAGAAGCCGACCCAGAAGAGGCTTGCCCATGCCCACTTTTTGTGCGCTGCGTTGAGGAAGCTGACGCCTTTGTAGAGCTTGTGGCGAATGGGGTGCTCGGAGATGGAGTCGAAGGTACCTCCGATGAGATGGCGGAAGGCGTGACAACCGAAGACATATCCGCCGAGCAGTATGACGTTGACGGTCAGAACGAGGCTGCCTATGCCGATGCCGAAGCCGTCGGGGAAGCGGAAGGACACGATCGCGTCGTACAGGAGGAAAAACCAGACGATGTAGGAGAGCCGCAGGAAGTAACGATGGAAGTTCTGCATGATGAGCGGGAAACTTCGCTCGCCGAGATAGGTTTTGCGCGGCTCGCCGACGGCGCAGGCTGGGGGATCGGCCCAGAAGGATTTGTAGTATGCACCGCGGTAGTAATAGCAGGTCAGGCGGAAGAGGCCCGGTATCCAAAGGATGAGGAATGCCGGGGAGTAGGGCAGGAAGCTCGGAAACCAATGCGGTTTTGGGCCGAAGAGCGCATGCGGCGAGCTGCCGAAGAGCTCGGGCGAGTAGAACGGCGAAATGTACGGGCCGAATGTGTAGTACTGGTTCTGAAATGCGGCCCAGGTTGAGTAGACGATGAATGCGCTGAAGCCGAGGAAGACGGCTGTGGGAGAAAGCCACCAGGCATCGCGGCGCGAGGTTTGGCCGAACTTGCCGTTTTTCCAGACTAAGTCGGGAGCTGACACGAGTCCCTCCACGGCAGAGGGATTCACCAGCTGGCCCTTTCCGCCGCTGGGACCGCATTCTATAGCAGGAAGTCTGCGACGAGCTATAGGTGGTTTTGTTTTAAAACGCAGGGGGTGAGGAAGGCGCTCAGATTTCCTTATCGAGGGAAGTCGTCAAGGATTCTATGTTGCGCGATAGAGAGAGAAATGTCTGCATCTGCGCGGAAAACGCTGCGTCGGCCTGCTCCGGAGGGACGAGCTGGATGGCCTTCTCTAAGGGCGCGATCTGCGATGCCTGGCTCTCGTTTTGCCTGGGTGCTTTTCCGTCGAGCCGGTCCGCCATACCATCCAGCAGTTGTGCCAGCCATTCATCGAACTCCTGCTGTGCGACCAGTACATTTTCCGGCAGTTCAAAACCGGAAATCCTGAGCCGGTACTTGAGCAAAGCAATGCGGGTTATGAAGATTACGCGCAGCTGCGGCTGCCAGCGGACAATCCGACTCCGCAAAGCCAAATCCTGTTGCCGGGAGGAGCCAAATTCGAATAGAACCCCGTCGGCGAGCGAGCGGACCTTGTCAAAGGTTTTGTTGATGCTTTCGCGCAGTGAAGCGCTGCGTTCAAGGGCGACCTTCAGGTCGCCCGAACGTGGTTCTCTCATAAATTCGGCTAGTGACCGCAAAGCAGAAACGAATGCCCGTTGCATTTGCACGGCCGTGGGAGCGGTCCATAGTTGATCAAAGACAATCCACATCATGATGAGGCCGAGGAAGATACCGGCTACGCGATCTCTTGCGACGGCAAGGGATGTCTGGAACTTGAACTCCTGCACGTTGATGAGGCAGAAGGCGACGGCGGCCTGAGATCCGCCATAGGAAAGACGCGGGCCGGATGTTCCGATCCAACCCGCCAGACCAATCACTGCCATGTAGAGCAGGGTGAATTCCCAAATGGAGTCGAGAGACGGCAGGACGAAGATTTGCGCGCCCATGCCCAATATGACGCCGCCAAGGATGGCGCCGCCAAAACGTAAAATCTGTTTCTGCCGGGATGCGCCGATTGTCGTCAATGCGGTCAGCAGGCAGGTGGTGATGGCTGTGCTGAGGCCCGGCCAATCAACTGCGTTGTAGAAGAGGTAGCAAAGGCTTGCTGCAAAGCAGCCTCGCAAGCCGAACTTAATGTGCTCAGAATTGGAGAGTGCGTCGGGCGCGAAGAAAGCCCAGGGTGTGGCTGTGCTGATTACGGTTGGCGCGTGCGGGTCGAGAGATGGGGAATGGGCGAAAACATCGGAGATTTGGGATACTGTTGCCTGCATTTCGCGCAATAGCGGGACGCCATGCACGATGTCGGCTTCGCTATCGAATGAAGTTGGATTCGGGATCTGTCCTTTTAGAAGGTCGGCTCGGATACTTGCGATGCTATCTGCGAGACGGGCGACTCGTTTCCTGTCTTCCGCGTCCGTGATATGGATTTCGAAATATGCCAGATTAGCTGCCAAGTCTACGAGCCTTCCGGTGAGCGCCACGATTGCGCCCATACGGTCGCCATATTGCGGGGAATAAGAGGCACGACGCAAAATGCGGCGCAGCCTTGATGTGCCCAGCATGCTTTGCCGGGTTATTTCCTTCTTAACTCTGTCGTCAATGGGGCGGTCAGCGCTGTAGCTGTTGAGAACCTCTTCCACTCCGCTCAGGCGATCTGCAATGGACTGGACGAGATCGTCCCAGGGTTTTAAGTGGGCAAAGATCAACTCGAATGCGACGGTGATCAGGCTTGCCGACATGACACTGAAGATTGCCCACAGGGTATCTGAGACCTGCACCATTGCCGGGACATGGCGGTCCCATAATGCGATGGTGATGGCTACCAGGTAGGCGAAGCGGTTCGCAGCAAAGTAATTCGTTGCGGCGCTGAGCGCGTAGAAGAGCAGGAAGAGTGTTCCGATGATCCAGAGGATGCGGAGCAGGGGATCGCCTACAAAAAGTATCGCTCCGAAGAGGATATAGATGCCTGAGAGCGCGAACGTGACGATGGCTGTGTTGGCAGCGGTTACCGTCGCTTGAGTGCTTTCTCGCGAAATAGTGAAAGCGTAGATCGCGCCGTATGCGCCGAATGGAATTTTGAAGGTCATGGTGACGATCATCACGACGGTTGACGCAATGACCATGCGCGCGACCAGAGCTGTTCTTCCGGGGTAAGGCGCGAGTTCTTCCTTGAGAAAATCCCAGAGCCACGTCAACGGCCGAGGTTGCTCTGGCAAGGTTTGAGTGACTGTGACCATGCTCGATCTTTGCGACGGCTCCCAATCGCCGGCCTGTCCATCGTATTATCAGGGATTGCTGAGCAGAGCCGGATTGAGCAAAGATGCGTCGCTCGGCGATAGCGGATTTCATTCTGGCGCAGCTTGTCGGGTCACTTCCATGAGAACGACAAGATGACGATTGATGGCGTTGACTGCGTTGTGGTCGAGCCGGACATTGACTATTACCGCGATCCGGCGGTGGTATATGTTCTTCGCTGGATCGCCGGGCATACGGCGGGAATCCCGGAATTCGAGCCGCTCTACACGTTCCGGTAGTGGCGAGTTTGAAAACTTGGGTGCGCAGCGGGCTTGAAGGTTGGATTTGCAGCGCAACTTTGTCGGCAACTAAAGGGTTCACTTTAGCATCATGTCTGTGCATCATGGCCTCCAATTGCTCGCCATGAACCCACAGACAATTCCAGCATGCAGGAGTAAACCTCAATGAACGCCGTTGGGGAAGGTGAATATGCTCATCGTGAGAATGCAGATGGCACATTCGATTCCATCTGCCTGCGCTGTTTTCAGACCATTGCTTCGGCTAACAGTGAAATGGAGCTTGTGGAAAGCGAGAGAGTGCACTCCTGTATGAGTGCTGTCGCCTACACAAATGGCATAACAGAAGGGTTTCCGAGCGCGGGTTGAGTTTTAAGTTGCTTGTAAGTTATTGATTTTTATGGCGCGCCCAGAAGGATTCGAACCTCCGACCTATTGATTCGTAGTCAATCGCTCTATCCAACTGAGCTATGGGCGCGCAAAGGCAGGGGACTGCGAACTCATTTAAAGATATCAAGTTCTGGGCGGTTTCGCAAACCCGTTCGGGGTTATCATGGCTCAATTTAGATCGGTTTTCAATGCCTGGCGCGACGGCGTGTCGTGTTCTAAGCTGGCGCAGAAGAGGGGAGCCCTGTTGTATGCCGAATGATGAGCAGGAAATCCGCGATCTGGTGGCGCGATGGAATGACGCCTCGATGGCCGGCGATGTAGAAACTGTCCTTAGCCTGATTGCCGACGATGCGGTTTTTCAGATCGCTGGCCGGGAGCCGTTCGGGAAAGAGGCCTTTGAGCAGGGATTTCGCGGCGGCCTAGAACGGGTACGCATCGAGGTGAGATCGGAGATTGACGAATTGCAAGTGGCTGGGGATTTTGCGTTCATGCGGAACCAGCTGCGGGTCACGTTGACTCCGCATGGTGGTGGGATGCCCCTCAAACGCGAAGGCCACACGCTTACAATTTTTCGCAAAATGCCGGATGGAAGGTGGATGCTGTCGAGGGACGCGAATATGTTGACAGCTGTCCACGCGGAGTAACTACTTCGCGGGCGCGGGTACTGGTTCTGGGGCGGGCGGGTGCGGTGGTATGAGTGACAACTCTTCGGCGATGTTGATGCCCGCGCGGCGCAGCAACTGGGCGACGATTGCTTTGTTGAGACGGGTGGCGTCGTATTCGACGCGAACCGTCTGCGCTGCTTCCTTTAACTGAACGGAGCGGATGCCGTAGACCTCGCTTAAGTTGTTGAGTGCCAGCATGGCTGCTTCTGTCGGATGCTGCTCGTAGCGGAAGAGGACTTCTACGGTGGTCATGGGGAAATGATAGCAAGGTGGCGCTTCGGCTGCGAATCGGCCGGCTTGCGGTTCTAAGATTACAGATTTCTCAAATAATTCATGATTTCGGGGCTGGTCCAGTCCTGCGGGCCGATGAACTTGCGCCGGATTTTGCCCTGGCCGTCGATGATGTAGGTTTCGGGCGGGCGTGTGGTGCCAAAGGCGAGGTTGCTCTGCTGCGACTCATCGTGGATGGTGAGGAAGTCGACGTGGTTGTCGGTGAGGAACTGGTGGTAGGAGTCGATGTTGTCATTGAAGTCCACGCCGAGAACGACGACTTGCGGCATTTGTTTCTGGAGATCGGTGAGCGAGGGCAGTTCCTCAAGGCATGGGGCGCACCAGGAAGCCCAGAAATTGAGGACGACTACTTTGCCGTGGTAGTCGGAGAGGCGGATGGTTCTGGAGCCGTCAACAATGGTGAAGTTTGGGGCCGGCGTGGCTACCTGAGCGGGATGCGAGCCGCGATCGCAGCCGGTGGAGAGAATCAGGGCAAACGCTAACGATGCAGAGAAATATCGAAGACCGCGCACGTTTCTATAATACTTTCTGGACTTGCCTGGAGTGGATTTGGACCTATCGGTGATTGTTCCTGCGCGAAACGAAGAGGATTGCCTGGGCGCGTGCCTTGAGTCGTTAGTTTGGCAATCGGATGAGGGCTGGAAGCTGGGACGTGACTGGGAACTGATCGTTGTGGACGACGGATCGACCGACCGGACGCGGGAGACTGCCCAGAGTTTTGCGGCGGTGACGGTGATTAGTCCGCCAGCGCTGCCGAAGGGGTGGACGGGCAAGGCTAACGCTGCGTGGACGGCGGCGAAGCAGGCGCAGGGAGAATGGCTGCTGTTTACCGATGCGGACACGGTACATGAGCCGGGAGATCTGCGACGTGCTCTGCATGAGGCGGATAAGCATAAGGTGGCGATGCTGTCATATTCGCCACGGCAGATTGTGACGGGCTTCTGGCAGCGGGCGCTGATGCCGCTGGTCTTTAGTGAACTGGCGCTGGCGTATCCGCCAGCGAAGGTGTCTGATCCTGAATCGCGATTGGCGGCTGCGAATGGGCAGTTTCTGCTAGTGCGGCGGGATGCTTACGTCCAGATAGGCGGCCATGAGGCGGTGGCGGATTCGATTCTGGAAGATGTGGACCTGGCGTACCTGGTGAAGCGGCGGAAGCTGGGGCTGCGCTTCCGGTATGCTCCGGATGCCCTGAGTGTGAAGATGTACCGCAGTTTTGGGCAGATGTGCGAAGGGTGGACGAAGAACCTAGCGCTCCTGTTTGGGAATACTCTGATTACGGCCGCGTGGAAGCTGCTGGATATTTTTCTGTTGGTTGGATTACCGGTTCTGGCGTGGTATTTTCGGGGGCCGCTGAGTGTGAGCACGCCGTGGATAACGGCGAGGCTGGTGATTCTGCTGATCTGGTTGCGGACGCTGTGGCGTTTTTATCGCAGAGTGGCGAAGTCAAATTTTCCCCTTGGGGATTGCCTGCTGAGCGTCCTGGGACTGCCGTTGTTTGTGTGGCTGTTATGGAAGAGCTGGTTCGACCATACGGTAACGAAACGGGTAGTCTGGAAGGGACGCGAATATGCGGGCGGGGGCCGCTGAAGCGAAGCGGCGCGAGGCTGCATCTCTTCTAAGTAAAAGAAATGATTTTATTAACGAGAAAAGCTGAATTTTCCGCCTCGCATTATTACTGGAACGAGGCGTGGTCTGCGGAAGAAAATGTGCGCGTTTTTGGAAAGTGCGCGAACAAGAACGGTCACGGGCACAACTACACGCTGGAAGTGACGGTGGCCGGCGAGGTGGATGCCACGTCCGGTTTTGTGGTGGATTTGAAGCAGCTGAAAGATGTAATGGAGCGCGAGGTGGTTGGAGTGTACGACCACCGGCATCTGAACAAAGAGGTTCCGGAATTTGCCGAGGCGATTCCGACGACTGAAAACATAGCGATTGCGGTTTGGAAGCGCCTTGAGGGGAAGATTCCCGGTGCGAAGCTGTATCGTGTGCGCGTGTATGAGATGCCCGATCTCTTTGCAGATTATTATGGTGAGCCATGAGAGCCTACTTGTCACGGCGGTATCGGCTTAGCGCCTCACATCGTCTGAATACGGGTGCATTTACCGAGGATCAGAACCGCGTTGTCTATGGGAAGTGCAACAATCCGCACGGGCATGGGCACAACTATGTGATTGAGGTGACGGTGGGCGGACCTGTCAGTGTGGAAACGGGCATGGTTTGCGATCTGGTCGATCTGGATACGTGCGTACGAAAAGAAGTAGTGGACCGCTTCGATCACACGAATCTGAACCTGGATCCGCTCTTTCAGGATCGAGTGCCGACCACGGAGAATCTATGTATGGAGACGTATCGGCTTCTGGCGGGAGCTTTTGACAAGGCAGAAGTGGTGCGCGTGCGCGTTGAGGAGACGAGTAATAACTCCTTTGAATACCCGGCAAATGGGCTCTTTGCAGAGCGCTGAGCGGTGAGTGGACAGAAAAGAGAACGACGATGGCGAGACCGGCAATAGTTCGCAAGGCCATGACGACGGGCCTGGAAAATATTTCGACGCAGGACATTTATCGCGAGATTATTCGCCGCTTTGACGAAGATCCGACTCGGGATGGGCTGGAGCGGACTCCGGAGCGCGTGGAGAAGGCGCTGACGTATCTGACGAAGGGTTATCGCGAAAATCCGACGGAGATTCTGCGCGATGCGTTGTTCGATGTGGATTACGACGAGATGGTGATCGTAAAGGACATTGAGATGTTCTCACTGTGTGAGCACCATATGCTGCCCTTTTTTGGCAAGGTGCATGTCGCCTACATCCCTAATGGCAAGGTGGTTGGGCTGAGCAAGATTCCTCGGCTTGTGGAAGTTTTTTCGCGCAGATTGCAGGTGCAGGAGCGATTGACGCAGCAGATTGCGGATGCGATTCAAGGGGCGATTGCGCCACAGGGCGTTGGTGTCGTGATTGAGGCGCGCCACTTGTGCATGATGATGCGCGGCGTCGAAAAGCAGCACTCGTCGACGGTGACTTCAGCGATGGTTGGAGTGTTTCAAAAGCAGAATACGCGCGCAGAGTTCTTATCGCTCGTGCGGGACCGCGGACACAACGGATTCTGACGTAGCGCTCGGCTATAGTAATCAGAGTGAACGGGCTTCTGATTGTGGACAAACCCGGCGGGATGACATCGCATGATGTTGTTGTCCGGGTGAGGCGGGCGACGGGTGAGTCGTCGATAGGTCACTTAGGCACGCTTGACCCGATGGCGACTGGCGTACTCCCTCTTCTTCTGGGTAAGTACACGCGGCTGGCCCAGTTCTTTGGCTCCCTTGAGAAAACCTATACGGGTACGATTCGATTTGGCTTTGCTACAGATACTTATGACGCTGAAGGACAGGCGACCGGGGAGAGCGTTCCTTTATCGCTGACCCTGGAGCAGGTGCGTTGTGCGGCAGCACGATTTCTGGGCGAGATTGAGCAGATGCCGCCACCTTTTTCCGCTAAGAAAACGGGTGGAAAGAGGGCTTACGAATTGGCCCGCGCCGGCGAGACTCCGAAATTGAAGACGGTGCGCATTACGGTGAAGGTATTTGATATTACTTCGCTTGATGGCGATGTTGCGGCATTTCGTATGACAGTTTCTGCGGGTGGCTATGTGCGCAGCGTGGCGCATGAGATGGGTAATGCTTTTGGTTGCGGTGCCCATCTTGCAAGCCTACGGCGGATTGCGGCTGGTCCGTTTGCGATCGAGGATGCGATCTCCTTGGCAGATATCGAAGTGCAGGCTAAAGATGCGCTGGAGGCAAGGATGCCGCATCCACGGATGCTGTTGCCAGAGCTTCCAGCGGTTACCGCAGATGCATTTTCAGTGGGCCGCTTGCGGAACGGCGCGGCTGTGAATTTGCCCGAGTTTGGCGTGGCTTCTACGGTGAAGATTTTTGAGGGGCAGCGAAACCTGATTGCGATTGGGCGCCGGATCGCGGGGACGCTGTTTCAACCGATTGTTGTGCTGGGCTAGTTCATTTTCTCAGAAGCGGCTGAAGCACCTGCAAGATGTTCAAGGCCACCTGTTGATTGCCTTTATCTGTTGCGTGGATACCGTCTTCCTGCATTGAGTCCGGAGTGCCGTACACGTTCTTGAGCAGAAACGGGATGAGGGGAATCTTATACTTGCGGGCTAGCGTGCTGTAGGTTTCGTTGAACTGCTGAATGTAGTCCGGGCCGTAGTTTGGCGGCAGCGTGATTCCTGCGAGCACGACTTTTACTTTGGCTTGCAACAGCGTTGAGACGATCTGGTCAAGATTCTGACGCGTGATTGAAATCGGCAGTCCGCGCAGGCCGTCGTTGCCTCCGAATTCAACAACAACAATCTGCGGATGAAGTGCGAGCACGTCTTTCAGGCGGTCCACTCCGTCTTTTGTTGTATTGCCGTCGATGCCTTTGTTGATGACATGGTAGGGGTAGCCGCGGCTGTCGAGATCGCGCTGCAGGTAGTCTGGATACGTCTGGCCTGCGGTGACGCCATGGCCGGCGGTCAGAGAATCGCCGAAGCAAACGATGATCGGGCGAGGGCGGTCAGCGGACTTTGTTTGTGCTGCGCAATGCGAATGGAACGGAGTGGCGATGCAGAGCGTAAAAAGAAGCAGGAGAGCGTGTCGGCGCGTCACATAGGTATTGTAATCAGGGGATCGGAGTCAGGAATGATCGAAGTGCGAGGACTGAAGAAGTCGATTCGCAATGGCAGTCGAACAGTGGAGATTTTGAAAGGCATCGACTTGAAGGTGCCGCAAGGACAGTTCCTGGCGATCATGGGCGCTTCGGGCAGCGGGAAAAGCACGTTGCTGGGGTTGCTGGCTGGACTGGATGCTCCGAGCGAAGGCGAGGTCTTGGTCGATGGGACGGAGATCAGCCAGCTGGCGGAAGATAAGCTTGCGCAGGTGCGCGGGAAGAAGATTGGGTTCGTATTTCAGTCTTACCAACTCATTCCCACTCTGACGGCTCTCGAAAATGTTTTGCTTCCGTATGAGTTGAACGCGAATGGCGATGGGAAGAAGCGCGCTACGGCTCTGCTGGAAGCAGTAGGGCTAGCTGATCGGCTCGATCACTATCCGGTGCAGCTTTCCGGCGGCGAACAGCAGCGTGTTGCTTTGGCGAGGGCGTTTGTTCTTGAGCCGCCAATTGTTCTGGCGGATGAGCCTACTGGGAATCTGGATTCGGCGAATGGGCAACATGTGTTGGATCTGCTGACGGAGCGCCAGCGCGAGGCGAGTACAACCCTGGTGCTGGTGACGCACGATAGGCAGATTGCAGATCGCGCGGACCGCCGGATTTTCTTGCGCGATGGACGCATTGTTTCCGATGAGAACGGAAAGCAGGCCTGATATGGAGCTTGAACAGAAGCGTGCTTTGGGATGGAGCACCGCTGCAAAGATTGCCTGGCGAGAGCTGCGCGCGTCGCGAGCGAAGTTCTTATTTGTAATTCTTTCGGTTGCAATTGGCGTGGCGGCGTTGACCGGAGTTCGCGGCTTCAGTGAGTCATTTCAGAAGGCGCTGCTCGATCAGGCTCGCAGCATTATGGCAGGTGATCTCTCTGCGCGGATGTTTCGACTCGCGACGCAACAGGAGAATGCGAAGCTGGATGCACTTGCCGACTCTAAAGTGGTCGAGCGGACTTCTGTCACAGAAACAGTCTCGATGGCGTCGCTGCAGGGCGATCCGGTTCCGCTGCTGGTGTCGCTGAAAGTCGTGGATCCGGCGAAATATCCGTTCTACGGCAGGATGGTTCTGAATCCCCCCGGGAATCTTCGCTCGCTGCTTACAGATTCGACGGTGGTGGTGGATGATAACTTGCTGGTGCGACTGCGTGCAAAGATCGGCGACACTCTGAAGATAGGCGGCCAGTTCTTTAAGATCGCTGCGGTGATCGAGAAAGAGCCGGATCGATTGACGGCCGGCATCGGTTTAGGGCCGCGCGTGATGATGACGCGGGCCGCAGTTGACCGGACAGGTTTGCTGCAGCAGGGAAGCCGCGCCACGGAACGATATTTGTTCAGGCTGGGACCGCAGAGTGGGAAGGTTGCCGATGTGCGGAGTGAGCTTGAAAAGGTTCTGCCTGACGCACAGATTACTGATTTTCGTGAGACGAGCCCGGCGCTATCTGAAGGGCTGGATCATGCGACTGGGCTGCTGAGTCTGATATGCCTGGTTGCCATGGTGCTTGGGGCTGTTGGCGTAGGGATGGCGATGCGCGCGCATCTGCAGCAGCGGATCGACATTCTGGCGATCATGAAGTCGATTGGAGCTCGATCGTCTGACATTCTACGAATCTATTTGTTGCAGACGCTGTTACTTGGCGCGGTGGGCGGGCTGCTGGGCATTGCGTTCGGGTTGGGCGTGGAATGGGCGCTGCCGTTTTTCTTCGGCAAGCTTTTGCCTATTCAACCGCCATTGCGGCTGCCTGTGCGCTCGGTATCCGCCGCGTTTGGAACTGGGATTCTGACGACAGTGCTCTTTTGCTTACCGCCTTTGCTGGATGTTCGCAAGATTCGACCAAGTATTGTGCTGCGCAAGGCGGTGGAAGGCGGAGATGCAGATGGCAAACATGGGTTCTGGAAGAGGATTGGGGAGAACAGGGCGCAGTGGATTTCTGTCGTTGTGATCATGCTTGCGCTGGCTGGTATTGCGGCGGCACTGGCCGATTCCATGGTGGTAGGGAAGTGGTTTGCGGCTGCGCTGTGTGGATTGCTGGTGGTGATTCTGGGAGTCGCAGCGGTGACATTGCGAACGTTGCGTGCGTTCCTTAACAAGACTCGCCTGCATCTGCACTCAGCGGTGCGGCATGGGTTGGCGAACCTGTATCGCCCTGGGAACCAATCGGCTGCTGTACTGGCTGCGCTCGGTACGGGAGTCATGCTGATCCTGAGCGTGTTTCTGATGCAGCATGCGATTGTGAACCGGATGAATTCCGATGTCGCGACAAGCGCCGCGAACATCTTTCTGATCGACATCAGTCAGGATGAGGTGCAGGGGGTCAGGGAACTGCTGTTGCATCAGGACGGGGTAGAGAAGAAATTCGAGGCGATCCCCATTGTTTCGGCGCGGATCGCGGCGATCGATGGGGTTCCGGCGGACCAGTTGAAAGTGAAGAACTATCCGAAGCGTCTTTTGTCGTCGGTTTCTGTTACCTGGGCTGATTCGGCGCCGGAAGGCGTGAAGCTTTTGCAAGGGAAGTGGTGGCAGAGAAGCGATGCTGACGGCTTGGCCGTGGTGGACCATGTTGCTCGCCGGCTGAACCTGCATCCGGGGTCGTCTGTTGATTTTGAATCAGGCGAGAAGACGATTCATACACATGTAGCGGCAGTCTACAAACCGGAGGGTGAGCATGTGTTTGCGCGCAGCGAATTCATTTTGCCTTCGGGACCTCTCCAGGGTTTGCCCAATGTCTGGTATGCAGCGGTGCATGTGCAGTCGAAGCAGATTCCGTTCATGGAGCGCGCGTTGTTTGCCGCGTATCCCACGGTAACGGTGATTAACATTGCGGACATACTCGATACCGTGCAGGGTGTGGTGCACCAGATTACGCTGGTGATTCGGTTCCTCGCTGCGTTTTCAATATTTTCAGGTGCGATCATTCTGGCATCGAGCGTGGCTAGCACTCGCTTCCGGCGGATTCGCGAAGTTGTGGTGCTGAAGACGCTTGGCGCTACACGCAACCGGATCGCTGCGGTCTTCAGCATCGAATTCGTCGTGCTGGGGTTGTTGGCGGGGGTGGTTGGCGTGATCTTCGCGAACCTTCTGTCGCGTGTGTTGTTGCACAAAATGGAGGTTCCGTATCATCCCGAGCTTGTGGTGAGCGGAATTTCTGTTCTTGCCACGGCTGTGCTTGCAGTTGTCACGGGGTGGATCGCCAGCTTCCGGATTCTTGGGCAGAAGCCTCTCGAAGTTTTGCGGGAGGAGTGAGGGCTCCCTTGTCTGAAAGAGAGCCCAAGTTGTTTATTCGGGTGTTGAGTTCTCGAATTCTTCGCGTGATGTGAAAGCTCTTACGAGCAGTGGCATGACAAAGAGGATCGAGAAGACGGTGGTGAGCATGCCGCCGACGACAACGCGCGCGAGTGGTTGCTGGGCCTGAGCGCCGATTCCATTCGAAATGGCGGCTGGCAAGAGGCCGAGGCCTGCGGCCATGCAGGCCATCACCACGGGACGCATTTCATCGAGGCAGCCTTTTTCCAGGCCGTGGTCAAATCCTTCTTCACGTTGAGCGCGACGGATTCCAGAAAGAAAGACGACTGCTCCGAGGGTTGCGACTCCGGTAAGCGAAGTGAAGCCGACAGCAGCCGAAATGCTGAACGACGTGCGCGTGATGAAGAGCGCAAGGATGCCTCCGATTGCCGCAAAGGGAAGCGTTCCAACGACGATGAAGGCATCTCTCCAGGTGCGGAACTGGATGTAAAGGAGGACGAGAATCACCGCGAGGCTTACAGGGATGATGTAGGCCAGGCGGCGCTGTTCTTTCTGCAGGCTGTCGAACTCGCCGGCCCATGTGTAGTTGTAGCCGGTTGGCAGCTTCACCTTGTTAGATAACTGTTGTTTCAGATCCTGAATGGCGCTCGCGAGGTCGCGACCTCGCACGCTGAACTTGATAGGGATATACCTGCGACCGCCTTCGTGATAGATCATGAAGGCGCCGTTTCTGAGACCCACATTGGCGATTGTGCCGAGCGGCACCTGAGCGCCGTCAGGAGTTGGCAGAAGTATTCTGCTGATCGCTTCCGGGGTGTCGCGATATTCCGGGGAGTAGCGCAGTGCAAAATCGAAGCGCCGATCGCCGTCGATGATTTGCGTTACCGGCGCCCCTCCAACTGCGGCCTGGACGACGGCGTTCACATCCTGTGGCTGAAGACCATAGCGCGCTGCCTTGCTGCGATCGATGGAAACCATCAGACTGGGCTGACCCGTGACCTTGAATACGCCGATGTCGGCGATGCCCTGGACTTTGCTCATCACATCCTGAATCTGATCGGCGATGCGCGTGAGGTCATCGAAGTCGTTGCCGAAGAGTTTGAGCGAGTTCTCACCTTTTACGCCGGACATGGCTTCTTCGACGTTGTCCTGGATGTTTTGCGAAAAATTGAAGTCGATCCCGGGATATTGCGCAAAGTCTTTTTCGATGGCCGCGATCAAGGTGTCTTTGTTGCCGTGGAATTGAGGCCGCCATTCTCCGGCCGGCTTCAGGCTGGCGAGAAATTCAATGTTGTTGAAGGTACTGACGTCGGTGCCGTCGTCGGGACGGCCCATCTGCGAGACGACCTGGGTAATCTCGGGGTAGGAACGGAGCGTGGCGCGGATTTTATCGGCCATTTTTTCCGATTGCGGGAAGGCTATGTCCTGCTGCATGGTTGCGCGGATCCACAGATTGCCTTCCTCAAGTGCGGGCATGAATTCGCCGCCGACGAAAACAAACAGCACGATCGCCCCAACCAGACCGCCGAGGGCTATGAACCACGCGATCTTTCTGAACTTGAGTGCCCGTTTCACTCCTCTGTCGTAATGGCGACGGAAGAAAGCGCTTAGCCAAGTGTCCTCGGCTTCATGCTTGATCTGCTTGGGAACGGCGAAGGAGCCGAGCACCGGCGCAAAGACCAGCGCGAAGATGAGTGCTCCGGTGAGCGCGAATCCATAGGTAACGGACATTGGCGCGAATATCTTGCCCGGCACGCCCTGCATGGTGAAGAGCGGGATGAATGCGACAAGAATAATCAACGTTGCGAAGAGGACGGGCTTGGCGGCATCGCCGACACCTTCCATGATCAACTCGGCAACTTCTTCACCCTGCACCCGGCGGGAAATTTTGCGGTAGACGCTTTCGAGCACGACGATGGAAGCATCGACGAGGATGCCAAAATCGATGGCTCCGATGGAGATGAGGTTCGCCGAGTGATCTGTAAGGACCATCATGGCGAAGGAAAAGAGGACAGCGAAAGGAATCGTTATGGCCGCGATGGCCGTAAGGCGCAGGTCGCCCAGCATGCTGAGAAGTACGAGCGTAACCAGGATGAGGCCGGTGATGATGACATGGCGGACAGTGCGTGTGGTGGTGTTGATGAGGTTTGTGCGGTCATAGATGGTGCTGATCTTCATGCCTGGTGGCAGAAGATTGCCTTCATTCAGTTCTTTGATTTTTTCGCGGAGGCCGGCTAGCGCAGGAAGAGACTTCTCATTCTTCTGGAGGAGGACGATGCCTTCCACTATGTCGGGCTGTTCGTCGCGACCCACTTTTCCGAGGCGTGGTTGATGACCTTCCTTGACATCGGCTACGTCTTTCAACAGCACGGGCACGCCATTGCGCTCGGCGACGACGATGTTGTCCATGTCGGCGATGGAGTGAAGGAGACCGATGCCGCGGACGTTTACGCTCTGGCTGCCGAGGGTTAGATAGTTGCCGCCAGCGTTTGCGTTGCTGTTCTGTATCGCGTTGACGACCTGGGTCATGGTGACGCCGTGAGCCAGCAGCTTGTTGGGGTCGACTTCGGCCTGGTACTGGCGCGTCGTTCCTCCAAAGGTGGCCACGTCGATGATGCCCGGTACCTGCTTCATCTCGCGTACGAGCAGCCAGTCCTGTGTGGCTTTGAGTTCGTTGAGTGAGTATCCGGGGCCTGTTAGCTGATAGCGATAGATTTCTCCGATCGGTGATTCAGGAGAAAGTTGCGGTTGAAGATTTCCAGGCAGGTTGACGGACTGCAAGCGGTTAAGTGCTTCCTGACGGTCTGTGAAGTAGTCGCTGTCGAAAGTGAAGTACAGTTTCACGTCGCTGAGGCCGAAGATGCTGATGGAGCGAATCTGTTCGAGATGGGGCGTTCCGTTCAGACCTGCTTCAAGAGGGACGGTTACCTGTTGTTCCATCTCTTCGGCGGACCACGAAGGATTCTGCGTGATGAATTCGACCATCGGCGGGGAAGGATCCGGGTAAGCTTCGATATCAAGCCGCAGAAATGCGAGCGTGCCTCCCGCGAGAGAGGCGAGAAAAATGATCAGCACGATGTTGCGGTATCGGAGGAGCGTGCGGATAAAGGCCTGCATTTTTACTGCGCTCCTGCCTGACGCAACAACTCTGCGCCGGTGCTCACGACCTGCTCGCCGTCTTCAAGACCGTGTGTGACTTCCACGGTATTTGCATGCGTCTCGCCCAGTTCCACATCGCGCCGTGCGTACTTGTGGTCGGGTGTTGCAACGAAGACATAGTTTTTAATGCCGTCGCGAATGACGGCGGTTGAAGGAACGACGATCGCCTGGCGCTTGAGATTTGCAACCGAAATGGTCGCATACATCTGCGGCTTGAACTTATGCCCGGGATTCGAGAGCACAACGCGTACTTTGAGAGTAAGCGTGGTCGGATCGACTGCATCGGAAATGTAGTCGATCGTGCCGGTACGCACTTCATTGGGATAGCCGGTGACGCGAACCTCAACGGGCTGTCCCCGGCGCACGGCATCGACGTCATTGGGATACAGATCGCCGACGACCCAGATCGAGTCAATATTAGCGATCGTTGCGATGGCATTGGCATTATCGAGTGAGCGCTGCAATTCACCGGGGGCAGTGCCTATGTCCAGAACAACGCCGCTGATGGGTGAACGAAGCGGGAGATCGGCGGAGGTGTCATTCTCGGAGAATCCAAGAATGTGCAGCGTCTGCCTTGTGCGTTCCAGATCTGCGTGGTCGGCATCATCAAGAGCTTTCAGGTCGTCATAGTCCTTCTGGGCCATGACCTCGTGCTGTAACAGTTCTTTGCCGCGTTGCAACTGCAGGTCGGCACGAGCCGCTTCGATCTTCGCTTTTTCGAAGTCAGAACGCGCGGAAGCGGCGTCGTTACTCTGAAGTGTTCCGATTGCCTGACCCTTGCTGACTTCCTGCCCGGGCAAAACCTTTAAGGCGACAACTCGTCCGCTGAGCGGCGGATAGACGTGCACAACGTCAGTGGGATTTGCCATGAGCCGCGCAGGAAGGCTGAGAGTATCGGTGACCTGCGCTGGATGCACGGTCACCGTATCCACGACATCTTTGCCGGTGGCGGGAGTGGGGGCAACTGCTTCATCACGATGACTGCATGCTGTAAGCGCCATTGCGCAGAGGCTGAGGAAAGCAGTGAGACATTTTTTGCTCATGGGACGATCTCCGTTGCAGCGGCGAAGCTGAGTTGATGAATGGCGAGCCAGACCTGAGCATTTGCGTTGAGCGCGTCGAGGTTTATCTGGCGGTAATCGCGTAAGGCGTCGAGATAGTCGAGCAAAGTGGTGCCGCCATGGCGGTAACTGAACTCAAGATTGTCGCGGACGCGGGTGGCTTCCTGCAGGTAGTGACCGTGGTAGCGCTTTGCCATGGCCACGGCGGTTTCATAACCTGCCCATGCCTGGTCCACGTCGTTCAGGACTTGATTGCGCGCAGCAGTTTCGGCGAAGCGGCTCGACTGTGCTTCGTAACGGGTGCGTTCCTTTTCGCCCTGGTTGCGATCAAATATGCGCAAAGGGATGCTGACCTGAAAACCGGCAGTGTTGTATGTCGCGGAGCGCTCATATTCGCCGCCGATGGTTGGATCGGTGGTGCCGTCAGCTTGTGCCAATTTGATATTCGAGTCGGCGAGGCGCACGGATTGCTGTGTTGCGAGATAGTCTGGCCGCGATTGCAGAGCCTGCTGCTCGACTTGGGCGAGGGGGGCGGTCAACGTTGGGGGATCGAGCGTGCCGGTAATGTCGAATGTGTCCGTCGGCTTTTCGATTCCGAGGAGTAGTTGAAGTTGATCGCTCGATTGGACCAGGTTCAATTTGGCGTTGTCATCATCCGATTCAAACTCAGCCAGCTGAAGGTCAATGCGTTCAAAGTCTGTTGCGCTAATGTCGCCAGCGTCGAGGCGCGTTTTGCTCAGATCGACGGTCTTCCGATAGCTCTGCAGATTGTCATCAGCAATCTGCAGAGACGCTTTGGCTGCGAGCATTTGCGTGAAGGCCTGTTTGACGGCCAAGGCAGTCTGGCGCTCTGCGTCTTTGTACTGGCTTTGCGTGACGTCGGTTGTGGCGTGTGCAATGTCGAGTCGCCAGCGGCGTTTTTCTCCGCGTTCGAAGAGGCGATTGACGTTTGCAGCGTATGAATACGGACTCGCGGGATTGCTGGCTGACAGGCTCACGTCAGTGCCGGATACCTGGAAGTTTGGATTCTGGCGCAAACCGGCAGTAATTTCGTTGGCTTTGGTCGCGATAACGTGTTGCTGCCCGGAGAGCAGGTTAGGATTTCTTGTGCGGGCGATCTCGAGGGCCTGCTGTAATGTCAGGGGCGTTTGCGGCGCCTGGCCCTGGAGCGATGTGCCCGAGAGCAATGCTGCAAGCAGAAAGGCGCCTCCGTGGAGAAGTCGTTTCATATACACACTTCCGGGACTGCAAAATGAGTCTAAGTGATTACAAAGTGAAGAAGATCCAGGTTGCGATTGACGAGAAAACTAAGCCGCGAGCGGCGGCGGTCTATTTGCCGACTGTCGGATCGATCCGCTCTGAGGATGCGCCTTTTCAAGAGAGGGCTCAACCCGGGCGAAGGTCTGGAGATTGAAAACGCTTCTGCTTGGAAACAAATCAGCGTCGGGAGGAATAACCAGTTCCGCAGGCTGATCGGAATTGGGCAGCAGGTCGGCACGTCGAGTCACATGCTCCACTTCTGCTGTAGTCAGGGCCTGCATGTCGTCCGTCATTGAAATGACGGGAAGCAGAATTACGATGAGCATTGCCAGCGCCAGCAGCTGTATGGTCCTGCTCGGCTGTTTGGAGTCTGCGGAAACAAAACGCAGTTCTCTGATCCAAAGGAGGGCAAGTGACGTTGAGAGCACGAGCCATGCGAAATTGAGAAGAAGTTCCACGCTGACAATGCGATTGTAATTGATGGGTGCAGTATTCAAGTGTGCAGGCGAAATCAGGATATGTGGCGAGGTTGACCGAAGCCGCTACAACTTTTACTATGAATGAGGTATCAGTCATCACTCAGCGAATCCGCTGAGGTCATACTGCCCCCTCGTTCAATGGTAGGACAGCTGACTCTGGATCAGCATATTGGGGTTCGAATCCCTGGGGGGCAGCCAGGTAAAGCACACAAAATAAATAAGTTATATTATCTATTTAGCTACATGCCATGGACCGACTTGTCATCGGTATGACTGCCGGTTCGGGATTCTTATCAGCATAGTTCGCTTGTTGAACTTTCAACTTTACGGAGGAGCAGCCATGAGCATCTGCAATGGCGACCCTCACGAGCGCTGCAGCAACCTCAGGGGGCGACGAACTGTTTCGACAAGCTGACATCTGGTTTAGGGGTAGGGTAGCAAGGTGCTGTTGAGCAGCCCCTTGGATGAGTTGGAAAGATGCGACATCATCTTAAGGTCCGGGAGCGGCGCGGACAGTCCACTACGCTCGATGGACAATGTAGTTCTCGCGTCGCATTTTGCGAGTTATTCCGCTGATTATTCAGATTCGTTCTGGCGTTATTCACTGGAGAGCCTAGTTGCTATCGCGAACGGATACCGGCCTCGTACTGTGGTGAATCCGATGAAAATCGTTCCAAACGGAAAGCGGCCGGCGACAGAGTTGAGTCAACACGCCTGAGCCTACGGTCGATGGTGCTGGGCACAAGGCGAAATCTCACCTAGGCATTCGTAGCGTTGCTTGTGCTCACCACCTGCTTCAGTGCGCCTAACAAAAGAGCAGAGTCGGATCCTGCTGCTATCCAGCGCATACCCTTACCGGCCCACTCACGAATCATCTTTGGATCGGGTCCTATTCCGATGCCGACCGGCATGCCGGCGCGTCCAGCTTTCTCGAGTAATAGATCGATCGCTTTGACGACTTCAGGATGCGACGGTTGGCCCATGAGACCCATCGACCCGGAGAGATCATTGGGTCCGAGGACCAAACTCGTCACGCCGGGGACGGCAATGATCTTCTCGATGTCAAGAATTGCATCGATGTGCTCGATCTGAAGGATGCAAATCATTTCGTCATTTGCCTCTTGGCAGAAAGACGGTCCGCCAACACGTCCATATTTCGAAGGTCGGCGCGGTCCAAAGCCTCGAACTCCCTTGGGCGGATACAGGCAGGCAGCAACCGCTTCGCGAGCATCGTCGGCGGTGCGCACCATAGGAACAATCACGCCTGCAGCGCCACAATCGTAAGCGTGATCTGAGAGCCGTCTTGACATAGGCAAGGAGAGAGGTTCTCGGAGGGATTAAGTGTCCATCTGATTTCTCAAGTGGACACTTGAGATTAAGAGATATGGTTTGGAAGTGGGGCAAGGTTCCAGGGCAGAAGTTGGTGGACGCGGTTGACGGGATGGTCGGCGATACGTTCGAGCACATGACGGAGATAGAGTTCCGGGTCGATGCCGTTCAGCTTGGCCGTGCCCAGCAGAGTATAGATCGCAGCCGCGCGTTCTCCGCCGGCATCAGAGCCTGCGAAGAGATAGTTCTTGCGGCCCAGAGCAACGGTACGCAGAGCGCGTTCGGCCGCGGAGTTGTCCATCTCGATCGATCCGTCGTCGAGATAACGTGTGAGCGCCCGCCAGCGGGAGAGCGCATAACGGATCGCTAGAGCGGTATCGGATTTGCGTGACAGCCCTGCGAGTGTTTTGTTGAGCCAGCGATGAAGATCGTCCATCAGCGGACGAGCGCGAGTCTGCCGGATCTCACACCTTGCACAGGCGGGCTTGCCGCGGATCTCGCGTTCAACATCATAGAGGACGCCGATGGCGTTCGATGGCTTCAGCCGCGATGGCCGAGCCATTGGCTACATGAATATCGTAAAACTTGCGCCTGACATGTGCCCAGCACGCGGCTTCGACGATCCTGCCGCCTTCGTAGAGATGATGGAAACCAGCATAGCCATCGGCCTGCAGGATGCCGGAGAACTTGCTCAGGTGTTGCTTTGGATGTTCGCCCTTGCGGTCTTCTGAGTAGGCGAACCACACGGCAGGCGGTGTGCTCTCTGCTGTCGGGCGATCGTCGCGGACATAAGTCCAGAGTCGCGCAGTCTTGGTCTTGCCCATGCCGGGTGCCAGCACGGGCACAGGGGTATCGTCGGCGTGCAGCTTCGTTGCTGCCAGAACATGGTCGCGCACTCTATCTACGAGTGGCGTGAGTAAGTGGCTGGCTGCTCCAACCCAGTCGGCAAGGGTTGAGCGATCAAGATCAACACCCTCGCGAGCATAAATCTCTGACTGACGATACAGCGGAAGGTGATCGGCATACTTCGCGACCAGCACATGCGCCAGCAGTCCAGGTCCAGCAAGTCCGCGTTCGATCGGTCGTGCTGGTGCGGGAGCTTCAACGATGACGTCGCACTTCGTGCAACTCAGCTTCGGCCTTACGTGTCGAATCACCTTGAAGCTGGCAGGCACATACTCCAGCATCTCGGAGACATCTTCACTCAGTTTGCGCAACTCACCGCCGCACTGGGTGCAGCTGTCTGGTTGAGGTAAATGCGTGTGCACTTCACGCGGCAGATGCTCGGGCAACGGTCGCCGCATAGGCTTGCTCTTCGCATCTGTAACTGTTGGTGTGGTTCGAGCGTGTTCGGCCTGGCACGTCTCCATCTCTTCGAGCTTCAGTTCCAGTTGCTCGATCTCGCGCGTGACCTTCTCGCTCTTGGTGCCGAACATCATGCGCCGCAGCCTGGCGATGACCAGCTTCAGGTGTTCGATCTCGCTATCGCGGTTGAGCAGCTTCTCCTGTTGTGCGAGCACCAGGGCTTCGAGCGCCGTCCGATCCAGTGCGGTCAGATCAGCAAGAGCAGCGCGAGCCTCAACCATGACACGGAGTATGCCATAGATATGTAACAGTGATAGATCAAAATTATGTGACTTATCCTGCCGACTGTGGTTCCCACGTTCTCTGCGGCTGACGCCAGTCAATGCCTTCCAAAAGCATCGATAACTGCGCCCGCGTCAGCGCGACAGTGCCGCTCGTAGCCTGCGGCCAGATAAAGCGGCCTCGCTCCAGACGCTTCTGAAATAAACACGAGCCGTCTTCATAATGCCCCATTTCACTATGTGATTGATAAATCGAGAACTGTTTGAGACGGTGATGGTACCGTGGGGTGTGTTTTTCCGATTCGAGCCCTTTCAAGGAACTTTGAAGCGACTTCATTGGTAAGGGCCTGCTTGTTTATCACCCACGGGCCGCAAGCGATCGGCCGTTCTGCGGTAATATAGCCGCGTTCGATAGCTATCCGCAATGTACGATTTGATACTCCTGCCGATCGTGCAGCGTGTGAGAGGTTCAACCAACCTTCCTCTGCCTGACGTTGGACAGTGTGACAAGCGATGTCGTGATTAGCGCGTAGCGAAGTAATCAGCGATCGCGTCCAGTAGTTGCCTCGGGCGGTAGACAGCTTGGCGCGATTGAGAACGCCGGCGATCATCTCGTCGCTGTAAATTCGCGACAGGACGCGAACAGCTTCAACGACGTCCTTCGGTGTATGCCCGCGGCTTTCTCCGCGGCGCCGCCGCGGCAGACGCAGCGGAGTATGTATGCCACCTTTCCAGTGGATCACGAGTACGACCTCGCTGGTCTTCTCGTCGATGTCTACCACGATCTCGCGGATGAGAGTTCGCAGGAGCCTCTTCTTTGTACGCTCATCGGATTGGGGATCACACCACAAGGCTTCCAGATCGGCCGCAAGATTCTTGAACTCATCAACTGTGCCGACGGTAGCGGCCATCGCACATTCGGTTTCGACACCGATGCGGGCTTCGATTACTCGCACCTCTTCAAGTGCGGCATTCCACCGACGCTCCAGTTCTTGCGCAACCAGGCGATTGTCCGGATCTGCAGCCTCGTATTGCCGCTCAGCGCGCCTTGCACGGTAGCGTGCGGCTTCGAGATCGCGCCGCAACGCATCCAACACTTCCGAATGAACCTGTGCCTGCTGTTCAGTTGCCATAATCGCCGCCTCTACAGCTGCGGGCTGCACTACACGGAGCAGCTGCCGCGCGACCGCGGGATCGACATTCGAACCGCTGAAGCCGACACAGCGCGCTTCTTTGTTGTCGAGGTAAGCTCTGGGACAGGCATAACGAACTACCTCGCCGTCAGCTCCCTTGTAGAATACCCGCAGCATACGGCCACAACGGCGGCAGCGCAACAATCCCGTCAGCAGACCGCTACCGCGACGCGCAGCCCCGGAGGGCTCGTAGCTACTGAGCCGATTACTGTGGATCATCTTCTGGATCCGCTCGAAAACCTCCCAGCTCACATAGCCCTCATGTGCGGCGGGTATCAGAGCAACCCAGCGATCGCGAGGTCTGCGACGAGTACGCTGTATCGAGATACCATTCTCGTAGCAGGTTACCCTCTCTGTTCTTCCATATGCATAGGCTCCGCCGTAGGCAGGGTTGGTCAGGATTTGATGGAAGCCGCAGTAAGTGGGGCGACGCCAGTGCACATCCCCTCGGATCGTGCGGGCTGGTATGGACAGATTGTTCTCCATGAACCATAGCAGCGCCTGTCGTGCGCTGCCGAGTTCGAGGAACTTCGAATACACTAGCTCGATTGTGCGCTGGATGCGCTGATCCGGATCCTTCAAGAGCTTGCCATCCTCGTCTTTGACGAATCCAACCGGACAGTGCGACACAAGATCACCACGTCGCGCTTTTTCGACGCGAGCTTCGCTCGCCCGTTGGCGAAGCAGATCAAGTTCATACTCATTAAGTGTGCCCTTCAAGCCCAAAAGTAAACGGTCGTTACCCAGGCGCGGCGAATATACAGTTTCCTGATCGACCAGAACCGTGTCGACTATGCGACACACCTCCACCAGCTGTTGCCACTCGCGGCTATTGCGCGCAAACCGAGATACCTCACGCGCACAGACCGCACCAATTTCACCCATGCAAACCTGCGCCACCATCCGCTCGAATCCGGTCCGAGTCACGGTGCCACCGGCCGACCGACCGAGATCTTCATCGATGATCTCGACCTCATTCCAGCCAAGCGATCGCAAATGAGTTTCCATTGCATACTGCAACTTCTGGCTCTCTAGATTGTTCAGCACCTGGTACGGCGAAGACTGCCGTACGTAGAGGATGGCCTTACGCGAAGTGTGCTGGGGCTTGATCTTCTCACTCATCGCGCTCTCCTTGTTTTCTTGAGGTGCGGATTAGCTTGCTTGTCCTCACACTTATGAGGAGTTGAGCCAGTAGCTTGATTACGTCGCTCCGCACCGGCTCGTTGAGAACGTTCCAACCTGGCACGGTGGCCCGGTCGTCGAACAGCGCCAGTTGGGTAATTCGATGTGCAGGGGAGAGTGTCATCTGCGTCTCCATCACCGGCTTGCCGGTTTACCTGCGGTTGTAACACCGCCGCCTTCGAGGAGACGCATTGTTCCGAGATTGTATTTCTCAGAGTGCGGAGAGTTGCGCAATCGACATGAGGATCGTCCACAAGACGCATCGGCGCGCAATGAGCTGCATCAAACATCCACTTGGGGATTTCCACCAGCATCGCATCGAGTGGCGCTTCAGGCAATTTGCAGAAATACGCGAGATCAGCGTGCGCGCCGCCTGCTCTACGCGTCAAGATGGTCTGGCCATACCAGCGATGCCACGGATAGCAAATCTGCCGAGGTTCAAACGAGAGTTCATGGGTTTTCTGTAGGGGGATTGCACAGCCCGTCGCCATCGAACCACAGCAGCTTGATCAAATCGCCGCGCTTGCCGCGGAAGACAAAGACATGTCCGGAATACGGCGCCTGCTCCAGCACCGTCTCCACCAGTGTGGAGAGTCCTTGGAAACCGCGCCGCAAGTCGGTGAAACCGGCAGCAATCCATATCCTCGTTCCGGACCGAAGCTCGATCACCGCTGCAAGCTCTCCAGCACCACTCGCACTAGTGCGGCATCGACGCCGTTCTCTACCGTTACCAACGCTCGCCCGGGCAACTCAATGTGGATCGCGCCCGACGAAGCTGCAACCGCCGGAGCTTCAGGCGTGATCATGCGGCTCGGCTCAGCGGCCAGTGTTACCGGCAGAAGCTCGGTTCGAGCTTGCTTAGCGGCCCATGAAGCACCGTTGCGGTACTCGTACGCCACTGGAAGACCTGGTTGGCGTTCACCCCGTGCTCACGCGCCACTCGCGCAATCGATGCGCCAGACACAAGCGTCGCTTCTACAATGCGCCGCTTCTCCTCGGCTGTGCGTTGAACCCGCTTCGCGGAATGACTCGTGCCTACCTCAATCGTCTCGCTCACAAGGCCATCGTCAACCCAATCCAGCACGATGTCGATACGGCGAGATCCGGACGCTTACGGAAGCGTCAATCCATCAGCCAGTACTACCGCGCATGCTTCGCGAGCCGGCCGCCCGTCTTCACCAGTCGCTGCCATAGGCTGGTCAGCGACCAGTCTGAGATACCAGTTGGAAGAGTCAGCCGGCGCCACAGGTTGCCGAAGCGCCCGGCTGCTAGCTTGAGTCAAGATTTTGCTCTTATGGATGAGATAGTGATTTGAGTTTCGTCTGCGTGTCGCCCGAGAATGTTCAAACCTGGGAAACGCACTGGCGCTGGCCGGCGATTGGGTAGGAGCTCTTTTACCGTTCGCCAAGAGCTGCGTCTCGTCCCAATCTGGTCGAAGGGTCGAAGCGCGAAAAGGACAAGGCGGCGTGGCGGGAGACGCGTTAGACGAGCACCGTCTTTCCATCCCCTGCTTTCGCACCGCTCACTCTAGCGCCAGTGGCATCGTATCTCGCCAGGCTGCGATCTTTTCCAACTCCGGCAACTTCGCGCGATCGCTTAAAGCGGCCACCAGATCCGCGAGCAGCGAGTAATCCAATTCGGCAAGCTTGGATCTCAGATGGTCGAGGACGGGCTGCATGGCCCATTCGCTGTGGGAATTCTCGTTCTGGACCACCATCTTGAGCCGGCGCAACTGGATTGCGGATTGGCAATTCGCCAGCGCGGAGGGAGCGCACTCCAGCATAGCAAATAGAAGCTGAAACCAGAGGATACGCGGCACCGCATACGGCGGCCCCTCCGCCCGGCGCTCCCACGCTTCGGCCACTTCCTCTCGCGCTTCCCGTTCCTGTCCCGTCAAAATCAGGAGACGGGCCAGGTGGCACTTGTTCGACGGAACCTCAAAATTACGCTCTAAGACTTGTCTCAGCAGTTTTTCCGCTTCGGAATACTCTCCCATTTGATAGTACTTCCCGGCCATTTGCCGCAGCGCCAGCGGCGCTATGTCCTTCTTTTCTGCCTGGGCCTTGAGATACCGTAGGTTCAAGCCTCGGGCTTCCTCGGACTTACCCATCTTGCCCAGGAGGTCCGCAAAATTAGTCACGGTGCGCAGGGTGTCGGGGTGTTCGGGGCCGAGCTTCCGTTCGTAGCTGGCGAGCGTCTCGCGAAACAATGCTTCAGCAGCTTCGGACTGGCCATCCAGTCCCAGGTAGCAGGCGAGATCTTGCATGGTAATCAACTTATCAGGGTGGTTGGGGGGCAGGGTGTTCCGTTCAGCATCGACCACTCGCCTGATCAAACGAATAGCCTCTTTGACGTCCCCTTGTTTGCAAAGACAAATCGACAAGTTGTGAAGACTGGCGAGTGTTTTGGGGTGTTCCGGACCCACAAGTCGCTCACAGGCCTCCGCACACTGCCGGAGCAGAGGCGTGGCTTCCACATAGTCGCCCTTTCGTTCCAATAGGTGCGCCAAGTTATTCATGGCCGCGAGCGTGCTGAGATTGTTCGGTCCCTCCACATGCTTAAGCGATTCAAGTCTCCGCCGATACAGGGGCTCTGCTGCGGCAAAGTCGCCCTTGTTAAAGAGTACTGTTGCCAGCCCATCCAGGCTGCCTAGCGTGTCCGGATGGTCCGGTTCCAGCACCCGCTCCCTGATCTCCAAAGTCCTCCGGTGCAACGCCTCGGCTTCCGCCCATTTGCCTAGCTTTCCTAATAGGTCCGCTAAGCCCGCGGCGCTCTTCAGCGTGTCGGGGTGTTCCGGGCCGAGAATGCGCTCTCTGGCCGCCAGCGCCTTCCGGAACAGGACTTCGGACTCCTCGTATTCGCCATTATCGTCCAGCAGGTCAGCCAAGTAATCCTGCGAGCTCAATGTGCCCGGGTCTTCCGGGCCTGAATGTATTTGCCGCAACGCCTCGACTTGTCGAGCGTAACCAATGGCGGCGGCAAACCGCCCTTTAGAGCCGAACAACTGCGCCAGCGATGATGGGTACTCGACGCTTATGGTGATGCCAGGCCGCTCCCTATATGTCTCCCACAGCAGCTCGGCGTGCGGGAGGAGCAAGTCCCAGACCGGCCACGAGCTGGGTTCGTCAGGGTTCTTCGGCCCGTGTCGCTGAACCAAGTTCACGATTGCCTGAGCCCAACGGTTGATTTCTGCGCCGGGTACTCTGCTTTGGACGATCGCCTGCTCCATGCGATGCATCGAGAACGTCCCGTCTCCGCGGGTGATCAGCGAATAGCGGGCCAGCTCGGCGAACGCTTCGCCCAGCGGCTGCTCAATGAGCGGTTCACCGGTTTCGCCGCACCACAGGCCCAGCAGGGCCTTGGTTTCTTCCGGGCAGGTTTCGAACATGGCGACCGGGATCGGCTCGGGCGAAAGAAAGCTGCCAATGCGCAGCAGGGTCTTGGCCATCTGGCTCAAACGGCCAAACGACATGAAAAACGTGGTGGCGACGGTACGGCTCCCTACCCCGCGATGCAGGCTGCTCGTTGGCCCTCGCGCCTGCGGGTCGTATTCAATGGCCTCCGGATCGTACCACGCGATTACCTGTGCGAAGTGCTGCTCGAAGTCGGCCCGGTATTCCTGCAACGACTGGAAGCGTTCGCGGAGGTAGGCCGCCGCATGGGTAAGAGCGAGCGGCAAACAGCCCAGCTTCGTTGCAAGAGCCCGGGCCTGCTCAACGTCATCGGGCCGCGAGGGGCGCTGCCCCTCGCTCGACTCCATCAGGAACGCAACCGCGTCCTCCTGAAGGATAACATCCAGAGATACCTGCCTCATGGTGTTTCCCCATTTCGGCCCGGCAATGCGCGAAGTGATCAGGACCTGCCCGCCGTGGAAGTTGGCCACCATCTCCTTGACCGCGCCCACCGCTTCCGGCGTATCCACGTTGTCCAGGATCAGCAGCCAGCGGTTGTTCTGTTGGAGCCAGCGCAGCACGGCGTCATATTGATCGTCCTGTTTGCCGAGACGGTATTCCGGAAGGTCTAGTGGTTCACTTAGACGGGCGAAGTTGGTGGCGAGATCGTCGGGCGTGTTGGCCGAGACAAAAAGAAAGGCCGTGAAATCATCCGCGTGCCGCCAGGCGTATTCCAGAGCGAGGCGGGTTTTTCCGATGCCACCCATGCCGGTGACAGTCTGCGGTTGAACGATGGCCGCCGAGCCGGTTTGCTGAAGCCGTGCCTCCAGTTGCGCCAAATCTCCGTCGCGGCCTTTGAAGAGGTTGCCGATCGAAGGAAACGGCAGATTGCGTGTGACACGGGCCGGATTCAGAAGCTTCTCAACCCGGCGGCATAGATCGAGAAGGGTTTCCTGCAGCGGCTCGGGGGACAAGTCCGCAAGAGGCGTCGCAACGGAAGTGGCCGCCTGAAGTTGAGCTAAAGACGCAACCGCGGCCGGCGCGTCAGGTCCGTAGAACGTGCCAAACAGCGGAACCCAGAGGACTGTCAGTCCATCATCCACTGCTTTGAGGATGCGCGGCACCTCCTCCTCCATAATGAAGCGGGATTCGAGGAAGTTCGGCGACACAAGCAGCATGGCCACCTTGGCGTGATCGATTGCTTTGAGCACCTCTTGGTACCAAGCATCGCCAGGCGTCAATTCTCCGTCATCCCAATACCCGATCCGAAGGTTGCGTTTATCGGCGGCAAACACGTCCCGGATCTGATTCAACCAATCCTGATCCTTGTGACTGTAGCTGACGAAAAGGTGGGTGCGATACAGGTTGCGCATGGAGTTGACGGGCACTGCTCCGCCTCCCGTCGAATGCCCTTGCCTTGGGGCGCGAGCTCGATTTTGATTAGACCTTACCACGGTCGGTTCGTGCATGGCCAAAAACGTGATTGGGATCTTGCTCTTGGAAAGGCCGTTTTCCCGGCCACTCTTGACCGACGCTCCGGCCCGGCCCGCAATCTATCCTTTCCGGCCATGCGGGACTCATCATAACTCTATGCAGGATCGGGAAGACACACAGTCTGTGCCAGAGTCTTGCGATAGTTCCAAGGCATCCATTCCGTGGGGCGAGCGGCCAGTTCCTGGGCGTGGCGTTGCAGCTCGATCAAGTAGTCGAAGGAGTTCGCCCCGTTCCAACGCGTCTTCATCAGCGGTGCTGATCATTTTGTGATTTTTGATCCCAAATGAACTGCCTTGTCGTGGGCGCTAGGTGAACCAATACCTACGCAGCAGGCGAGGGCGGAGCTCTTGCTAGACTACGCACCGGTTCTGAGAGTGTCGCCTTCACAGCAGGCTTTACTTCCAGTTCCACAAACTGTCCCCTGTCAGCCTCGCGCAGCCGCTTCTTCCACTCGTAGAACTGCCATACCCGCAGTCCGCGCTCCTGGCAAAACACCGCCATGCTTTTGCCGCTCTGCCGCTGTTCGGAAATTACTTCGCGCCACTTCGCCCGCGCTTCTGTACTCATCCCTTAAATCTGCCGCTCTTCGCAGGCCAAAACAAAATGCGGTTTATACAGCGCTCACGAATGTTCTGGTGCTGCAGCCAACAGAGCAAAGCAGGCTACGCCAGAAACGAGAACCTTCAAATGTCACTCGGTTTCAACGCTTGCGACAACGTTCCGGAGTCGGCGTGCGTATTCAATGTCTCCGTGGAGTGACTCAATGAGCGAGCAAAAGCTCTTGATTTGCATTTGAACTGACTTATTTCTGAGGTCGATTGACCGAGACGTGAAGACACGAGTCTGGGACCGTCGCTCTTCATTTGGCAAAAATACAAATCTATTTGCGGCTTCTAATCCGCTCAGGACCTCCTTTACAAGTGGTTCCCAATTGTGCGAGATCTGATTCATCATCTCTTTCACCATCAGCCAGTCCCGTGCTGAAGGTTTACTCGACATCATTTGCGTTACAGCAATTTCGAGCGGTTTTCGTACCAATAATTGCCGGACATTAAGAACTATGGGCGGTATGTACAGTTCCGCGTCTTTGATTCCGCCAGAATTCGTCGCCGTCCATTGGGCCGAAGCCTTGCACCGTTCCAGTATCCAAAGAGTCGTCATGCATTGCTGCACTTCGGTAAGCACCGCGTACATATCCGCTGTAGCTCCAACCTTTTCCATGAGGAAATGCGCGGCGCGAAGGATGATTTGAACCGCGAACAAGTCAGCATAGGCTTCGACAAAGAGTCTGTTAGGACATAAGGGACAAGAGGGATCTTCTGCAGATTTTCGAATTGCGTCTTCAATCTCCTGCCCAAGGCCGTAGTCTTTCAATACAAAGTCGATCGCGAGCCGCGCGTCGTTTTCGGAGAAGAAACCTTGCGGCGATTCAGGATGAGCGGACACATTCAGGTGTCCGAGTTCGTGCGCGAGTCCAAAAAACCAGTTCGCTACGAATCCTTCATCAATCGGCTGCTCGCTCAACTCGTGAATCCAGTAGCCGCTCCAATCGAATACGTGTATCTTTTCCCCAATAAGCGATCGGATGAAGGCTTGATAAGCGAACTCGAGATTGCCTTGATATACCGCAAGCTCAGCCATGACTCGTAGCGCAGTGCGCTCGACTGCCTGCCATCGATAGCCGTCGAAAGTCGCTTCGCCGAGAATATGGCGGAATACAAAGACCAGCTCTATATAGCGGCTGCTGAAGGTCACCAGAGCCGGCTCAACTTGCGCCACGGAAAAAAGCTCAGGCTTCCCCCCGTCGACCCAATAGATATCGAACTTTCGCTCCACGGTATCACGGAAGCGATCGAGAAAATGGAAGAACGGGTTGAAGGAATCCGGTCCTTCATTAACGACGAGAGAAGGGTCAAGTTTCTTGTATTTCGCCGCCCTTCCGAGTTCGCCTTCTAGAAAGGCGCGAACATATTCTTCTTCCATTGTCGTGGTGCTTCCTCGATCGCATTACTCCTTCAGCGCGTGAATGTCTGCTGCTGTGGGATTGCGCATTTCCCGCTCCCCAATTCTCAGGGACCGCACTTTGCAGGTGGAGATGACTCTTGCCAAGCTCTCAAGAATCTTTGGCAGTGTTACGATCGCGGTCTGCACCACGACGACCCACGTCACGGCATTGCCATCAAGATTCTCTCTCTTAAACGTCTGCGCCGAAGCGCCGAGCGCCGCCAATTCGGACACGACGCGTGACGCCGCATCTTCGGATTCGCACGTTACCGCAATCGATTGGGAGTTCGTCGGCACGTGTTGCCTCCCGATTCTTGAACTATCGCTTCAACACGCTTCACTCAGTGTAGTTTCCTCATTCTACTTCTTTTCGTGCTGCCGGTTCGGGCTTTCCTCGGCGACTCATCCAGGAATTTGCGCAGACTCCTCCAATCCCGAAAACAGCATCGACAACGACAGAGCGATGCTCTCTTCCGGCGCAAACTTGCAAGCTCCAAAAGCGAATTAGTTCCCCATAAACGCTCATCGCGCCACGCATTGAAGATCCATCTCAGACCAGGAATCCCAGCACGCTAGCCGACATATCAGTACTAATGCCACCCTCGATCAGTGCATGGGCAGTCGGCTCCAGACGAGTTTCCCGGGCTTGCGGAAATCTTCCCACCGCAACACCGACACGTTCCTTTACGAATCACGCAAAGCGATAACGAAGACCTTCTGCCACGGCTTGATAGCCAATTCGACGGTAAATCGAATTGGAGGTCGGATTGGCCAGGTCCGTGTAAAGTACGCAGAGAAAGCCGGCATCGCGCATATGTCTCGAAAGTCCATGAACACACGCTGCCGCGTAGCCTTGGTTCCGCTTGTTGGCTGGAGTATAGACCCCTGAGATCCGGACCACGCCTTCTACCGGCTTTCGACCCACCGCCATCGACATCGCCTCCCCGTCATCCCAGAGCCACAGCTCCCTCTCAGCCAACTGTCGGGCGACGTGAGCTTCGGTGTCGTCCGCCGGTTCACCAATTTCCACGGAAAATCCGCGGGTCCACTCAATCATCAAATTGCGATCGCTCGGAAGAGCCTGCCGAAGCCTGCCTCCTACATCCCTCGTCTCTCCCGGTTCCAACCATTCGTAAAGACGACTGCCCTGAAACGGCGTAACCGCCGACCTCCGTTGCTCGCTCCAATGCCCAGCGAAGTTGGCCGCTGTCGTAGCGTCTCCATTGACTCCAGGCAGAGAAAAGCCTGCTTCGGCGATCGCACCCACCATAGCCTCTACGACGCGTACGTCCATCGGGGTGAGAGTTGCGGCAAAGGTCAAGGGTGACTGAAGCACCACCCCGACCACTTGCTCCTGTTCGGTCGCCAGCCAATAACGGCCCGGCTCGGGATGTGCGATGCGGGCATGGATGAGCGAGAGAATCAGGTTGTGCAGAACGGGTTGCGAGGTGAGGAACTTCCCAGCCGTCTTCAGAACAATGACCGGATCTTCCGTAAACAGGATTGCAGTTTCCACCTCGCCAGAATATCGGAAGTGAGTACCGTGCACCGTGAACGGTAGCGACGGCTAGATACCCAGCCGAATCGGTCCTGCGAAACGCCGTAGGATTCGGGCACCCAGGTGTCATGGCTCGTTCAGAACATTGGCCAACTTGAACGAGCCGCCGCGCGGCGGCGACCCCTAAGCGGTGAAAGCGCTATAGGTAACGTCTCCGCCAAACGCCTCGTAAGGCACATCCTGAATGCTTCTGTTCACTTTGGTGAACCAGACGCGCCTGCGGTCCCTTGCACAAGGAGTCCTTGAGTCGATTCCCGCTCAGTGCCAGAATGAGGACAACATGTCAAACAGCAGGGCCCATCAGAACTCGATACTCCAATTCGTGATCGATCGCTACAACGCGGCATCGGACACCGGGTTCGTTATCACGAGGCACCCCGACGAGGAGGAGCGCAATGGGCGCGCGTGCGATGCCTATGCAGAGGCGTCCGGTGAGACCTCGATCGCGCTCGAGCATACGCTGGTGCAGACTTATGCCGTCCAGTAGAGGACTGACGCAGAATTTACGCGCGTGATTGGCGTGTTGGAGGCAGAGCTGAAGGATCAGTTTCCATTCCGACTCACGCTCACGGTTCCACAGTTTGCGATCCAGAAAGGCCAAAGCTGGGAGAAGATCACGCAGGCGATTAGGGCGTGGTTGCTCAGCGGTCCTGTTATTCCTCCGGGGCGGAGCGAGGTTACCATGCCCGGCGTGCCCTTCCAAGTACGGCTCCGGCGGGATAACTTTCTCGCGCCTAAATTCCTCGTCGGGCGGTGGGAGGATTCCTCACTTGATGTCGAAAAGGAGCTGGTCAAAATGACGGCCGCAGCGCTTGTCGACAAAGACGAGCTGCTCGCCCAATACAAGCAGGCCGGCGACCGCACGTTCCTGGTGCTGGAATCAGATGACATCGTGTTTACGAACCGCGTGGACCTCTACCGTGCATTCCTCGAAGCGTGGGACCGCTGCGCGCCGACGTTCATCGATCAGGTGTGGCTCGCCATGACGATTCCTCAGGAATGCGTCACCGAGACTTACTGCCTGCGCGCCGATCAGGATCTGCTGGACAGAGTGAATCCTGAGAACGCGCGCTTTGGTCCGAGATACCGCGAAGAGTGGATGGCGTCGTAATCGAACGGAGCCGCGTGATAAGGCCGCGATTCAATATGGAGGTGATTTATGAAAGAACCTGGTCTCGACAATCGCTGGAGGGACGAAGATGGTGAAATTCGCAGGAAGCGCAACGATACCCATGCTGGTTCGCTGAGCAAAGACTATCCGGAATTCGACCAGTTTCGAGTGGATAAGAAACTGGGGAATATCAAGAGAGACCTCGGGTTGCCGCCAGACGCGTCGTTAAAAGATGTCCGGAGAAAGCTCAGGTAGCCTACTTCGACGCGATTGCACTGGGCGGGGGGAGAACTTACGGATTACTCCTCATAAACGTTAGAACCCTATCGGGACTGCCCGGACGCGAGAGGTCAGGATAGTCCAGATTCTTCTCTGGGCAGTTTCGATAGGGGCGTTTGAAGTAAGTCGCTGTCGCGAGGGACGCGGTGATCTACCTATGGGATTTCAATCGGCGCGCCGACCCGCCGATCGTGGCTATTGCGAGCACGGAACTGAACCAGCGGAGTGGGGAGGAGTCCCACAAGTGAGCGGAGCTGAGTGCTGCAAGGTGTGAGCGAGTGCCGCATACAGGGAGCTAAGGCAGCTTGCTGGCAGACGACGGCCTTGCATGTGCAGGCATGCCATGGGGCGACAGGGCTAGAGACGTAGTGGGCTATGGATGTTTTATGAGCTATCAACGCTGCACCTCTGCTGGGTAGCAAAGCTTCGATCTGGCCGGAAGTAAAGTTGAGCGCTGGTGATCCGTTCGATGACCAGCATGGTTGCTGAGCATGCAGGACAACGCGGCAGGTTCGCTGTTTCGGTGCGATCTGCACACCCAACGGTGCCGAGCAACTCGCGGCAGCGTTGGAGCGCAGCACTCCGTCTACGGTTGGCGAACAGGCCGAAGTGGCGGATGCGAACCAGGCCTTTGGGCAGAACGTGAAGAAGAAATCTGCGCAGGAACTCATCTGCTGAAACGGTCATGATCTTCTTTTTGCCGCCATGAGCATAGTCTCGCCAGCGGGAGGAGACGCGATCGTTCTCGAAGGCCACGAGCCGATGGTTGGAGATGGCGACGCGATGGGTGTAGCGAGCCAGATAGTTGAGAACGTGTTCGGCGCCGCCGAAGGGAGGCTTGGCGTAGACGACCCAGTCCTTCTGGCCGAGTTCCCGGAGCAAGTCACTGAATGCGCCAGGCGAGGCAAGTTGCTCGAGTGAGTTGTGGAACTGGAGTCTGTCCTGTTCGAACAGTTCACGGAGTTGTTCGCAGAACTTGTCGCGGTAGACTTCGCTGAGTGCGATGACGGGCAAAAAGAAGCGTGGCGAGGAATCGATCCATCTGGCGCCATCGAGAGCGAGGCCGCCGGCGGGAACGATGTAGTGGATGTGGGGATGATGTTGCAGGTTCTGTCCCCACGTATGGAGCACGCCGAGGAACCCGATGTCTGCTCCGAGGTGCTTCGGATCGCGGGCCATTTCGAGCATCGTCGCTGCGCTGGTGCTAAAGAGCAGATCGTACAGCAGCCGCTTGTTCTGGAGTATAAGAGCGGAGAGTGAGTGCGGCAGGGTGAAGACAACGTGGAAGTACGGCACGGGCAACAGTTCGGCTGAGCGCGCCGCCAGCCATTTTGTGCGCGCGTTGCTCTGGCACTTGGGGCAGTGCCGATTGCGGCAGGAGTTGAACGAGATGGCCTGATGGCCGCAGCGAACGCACTGATCCAGATGACCGCCCAGTGCCGCTGTGCGGCAGCGCACGATGGCATCGAGTACCTTGCGATGCACCCAAGCAAAGTGTGACTTGTGCTTTTCCCAGAATCTGTTGCCCACTGCGCTGACGATGTCGGCCACCTCGAGGGTGGGCCGGCTCATCGCTTCATCTTCCTCCTGGAACGCTTCACTTATCGGGAGGCGAAACCTCGATCGCTTCCAGCGGACTGGGAATCGCTTGCAGATGACGTCGGGACAAGTGCAGGTAGACGGTGGTGTGAGCGAGCTTGGCATGGCCGAGAAGCACCTGGATGGTGCGCAGGTCGGCACCGGCTTCGAGCATATGCGTCGCGAAACAATGTCGAAGCGAATGCGGAGATACATGCTTGGTGACGCCGGCACGCTTGGCGGCCTCGTTCACCGCTTGCCAGACAATCTTCTCTGTAATGGGCACATCGGCCCGCCAGCCCTTCACCGTACCTGGGAACAGATAGGTCTTGGGCTTCATCCAGCGCCAGTACTCGCGAAGAGTCTCGAGCAACTTCGTAGTCAGCAACACGTCGCGGTCGCGGCCACCCTTGCCCTGGCGCACATGAATCACCATGCGCTGGCTGTCGATATCGGAGACCTTGAGATGGCACAGCTCGGCCCTGCGCAGGCCGGTTGCGTACAGCATCATCAGCATGGTGCGATGCATCAGGTTCCCGGCGGAGTCAATCAGTCGCGCCACCTCTTGCTGGTCTAGTATGGTCGGCAGTCGACGCTGTCGCTTGGGGAAAGGAATGTGATCGGGAAGATACGGCCGGCGCAGTGTCTTGACGAATAGGAAACGTAGCGCCGCAGTGCGGCCTTCGATGGTTCCGGCAGAGAGCTTGCGCTCGCGGAACAGATACGCCTGGTACTGGCGAATATGTTCCGGGCCAAGCCGTTCCGGCGAACGATGGAAGTACTTTGCGAAATCCTCCACCGCGTGAATGTAGCAACGAGCAGTGCTCTGAGAATAGTTGCGCCGCTGGAGCTCATCCAGCATCCGCTGACGAAGATGGGTCACGGTAAACCTCCTGTGACCCATCCCTTACATAGCCAATAACGCTCGGGAAAAGCCCATGCCGCAGCGTCCCTCGCGACAGCGAGTTAGTTCAAACGTCCTAGTAGCGAGCAAACTGTTTGTGGGCGGGTGGCGCATCTCTTGATGAGCCTTCCTTCGAGGACGCTATGGTGGAGGGAGCCAATCCGAAGTGTGAAGGCGAGGATGAAGAGCACAAGGGCCATCCGCAGATGATTTGGTACGATTTCTAGAGCGACTTCGATTACTTTTCGTTGAGGTGAAGTGAAGGAGCGACTGCCCCGATGCGTGAGATTCGAGGAATAGAGTTTCCCGATAGCATTGCCGATGTCGTGCAGAAGCTTGTTGACCGCATGGAGGAGAAGATTGGAATGTCTCATCTCTTCTCAAGCAAAAAGCACTTCGGCCTAAAATTTGCCTTGCGTTTGCCGGATGAATCGAAAGGCAAGAACAAAAAGGCATTCCGCCTGTTCTTGCTTATCTCGCCAACGAAGGACGGAGCATTAGCTATACGACCAAGGCCCCTAAGACTGGTTGGGAGACAAAAGAGTTGACCGCAGCAACCTTGGATGAAGTGTTCCGATCGGGAATGTCGTGGTTTTATCAGGTTCAGAAGATGAGCATTCCGGACGAATATCAAGACACAGAGAACCGGCTTGTTCTCGCGGGTGGTCAATATGAATCAAATCGCCGAAGGCATTAGCTGATAGCGTGACGCTCCTTAGAGTTCTTGGTGCGGCTGAGGTCAAGAGAATCCTTGGCCTTTATTCCAAACTAGATGTGGGCGATGTTCCGGATTTATGGTCGGCAATCCGGAAGCTGAGCTTAATAGATACTCAAAAACGCTCATCGCGTCAGGGATTCACATTGACGAGAAATGAGATGGGAAACAGTCCCCTCCAAGGAGGAGACTGTTTCCCATGAAGAAGTCATTGCAGTACTCATAGCGGAAGTTCCACACAGACAAGCCAAGGTTGAGATGAGGATTGGTATCCATCTTGGCGATGTTTGGAGTCGTAACTGCACGCTCAATCAGGACGGCAAAGTCAGCAGCAGAATTCCTTTGGAAATGACAATCAAGAAACGGAAGGCTCATGCCCTGCGGTGATGAGTCGCGGGGCGTTGGGTCAGCCCATGAGCCAGTAATGGAGGAGCCTGAAAAACCTATGTATCCAGGCCGCCTGGTTCAGAAAGCCGAAGACATGCGCCCCTAGCATGCGACACCCGCCAATGAGGAGGACGAGAACGAAGGCGAGGAAGAGCCAGAAGAAGACGAAGAAGAGCCACCCGAAAGCTAGTTTGGCATAGCGGACCGGGGTTGGGTCGTCGGGGACGGAGGCTTGACCGTCTGGCGTTTTGTGGATGAAGGAGCCGGTGAGGTTGGCGGTGGTTTCTGGAATGGGTGCGTGGATGGGATGGAGATTTCGCTGATTGAGGTTGAGCGGTTTGTAGGGATCCTGACCCTTTGCCGTGATGCGGAGGCGGCGTTCGGCTGAATGATGGATGATGGCGTCATTGGGGATGGAGCGGGAACGGCCCAAAGGGACGCGCCATTGGATGAGGCCATCGTCTTTGTCGTAGTACTGCTGGGGGAAGAGCTGGAGGAGCCACCAGTGCCAATCCAGGGATTGGTGAAGTTTGTTTTCGGATGGATCCGGGAGCTGGTAGGCGGCATCTGCAGAAAGGAAGCCGGTTGGTTTGCCGAGGACCATGTCGACCCGGTCCTGGCAGAGTTGGGCACCGTGCTGTTGGAGTTCACCGATCATCCAGCGGAGGGATTCATTGGCGGGGGGCGGCTTCGGTTTGTGGATAGCTGCCACCGACGTCGGAGTGGGCGCCGGGGAACCAGACCTGGGCTATGTCCTGCTGGATACCTTGCTTGCGCAGTGTTTCGGGCCAGTCCGGGTCGTTTATGTCTACCACCTTGCCCCAGAGGTTGTCGCGATAGAAGGCTCGGCGTTCGTCGATGCTAATGGCGTGGCGGCCGACCTGAATGATGGGATTCTGGGCCCCATCGAGGAGGCGGATGGGAGTATAGATCCAGCCGACGGAGGAGACTGTATCCCAAATGCCCATGAAGCGGACGGTGACCATACCGGAGAAGGTCTGGGCAAAGGCGTTATGGAGGGAGTTTGCTGCAGATAGAGCAGTGGCAATCGGGCAAACTCCCGAGCGGAGGCCAGCCATTGGTGTAGAAGCAGTCGACCTCATAGAGCGAGTTGACTTCGCGCATGATGGCGGCCACGTACTCGTCCATGTAGCTGGTAAACATGCAGGTCTTAAAAAGGCGAGGCTCCTCGCCACTGTATTGCACGGACCCATCCTTGTGGCGCATGGCCCACTCGGGATGCGCTTCGAGCGCATCACCCCAATTGAGATCCGGACTCATGCGCGCCACCACGCGCATCCCACGCTTCTTCGCCGCAGTCGCGCATTCGCCGAAAAGGTCGCGGTCTTTGAGGAACTTGCCGTGGCGGTGGAACTTTACTTTGGAAGGATAGAAGGCGAGGATTCCGGTCACGCTGACAAAGACAACGTCCGCTTTAGCGGAATGCCAGTAATCAGCCCATTGATCCACGTTCATGACCGCGGGATCATACTCGGTCATGTTGGTTTGTCCCACACGTCGGACCCTCTGCTGCCAGGCCATGGTCGACTGGTCTAGCGGTGGCAAGCGCTGAGGAAGCGAGACGAGTTCCACGCTTGATGCGTCTGTTTCCGAGGTGGCCGCCTGTTCGGCCGACGAAAGCGGCATAGCATCGAGACGACTCAGCGCGGATGTCAGGGGAGCGACTCCCGCTCCGGCCGC
Source organism: uncultured Acidobacteriaceae bacterium (assembly GCA_963833015.1). GTDB lineage: Bacteria > Acidobacteriota > Terriglobia > Terriglobales > Acidobacteriaceae > Alloacidobacterium. Next base: position 382,790 of record CAWHWJ010000014.1, read on the forward strand.
TACGCCTGCTTTCAGAAAATTGCGTCGGTTCAGCACGGACACTCCGAATATGATTCCAGGAAAGTTTACTAGCACTACTCTCGCTTGAATCATCCGTGGTTTCAAATCAAGCATTCGAGATCTATCGCGAACATGGCCGAAACCGCTCTAAGCCTTTTACAATTTGATACGCCCTTCCGTGAGTTAGGAACACCGGTGATCAGGAAACAAACATTCATGAAAACTTTCGCGCCGGTGTACAACATTCGGCACTTATCTTGCCGGAGAAAGATATCGTCGACCGGCTTGGTTTGCCTGCTGCTGTTTATGCCGCTCCTTGCTTCAGGTAGACCGGGCCAGAGCGGTGCAAAACTCGGGTCGACGTCTTTGGAGTCAGCCGCAGACTGGCCGATGGTCGGCCGTGACCCGGGAGGTAACAGGTATTCGACTCTGACCCAGATCACACCGAAAAACGTTCGTGACCTGAAGATCGCATGGGTTTATCACATGAGACCCGCCGCGAAAGTAGACGCAAGTCATACTGGCGCCAACCATTTTTACAGCGGAGCAGGTTTCCATCAGTCTGAAGATCAACCACTGGTAATCGGCCAAACCATGTACGTGGTCACGCCGTACAGCCGTGTGGTTGCTTTGGATTCATCGACTGGTCACGAGAAATGGGTCTTCGAGATTCCGGATGGCGATAACGCTTCGTTGCGCGGCGCAGCATACTGGCCCGGAGACGATGGTTCTGGCGCGGCGATCATCTTCGGGACGCGCCGCGGAAGAATGTACTCAATCAGCGCGGCAACCGGCCATCTCAACGCAGGCTTCGGCGTCAACGGAATGGTTAACCTGAAGACGCCAGAGGTGATGAGGACCGGCATGGACAAGAGTTATATCCTGCCGTCACCTCCCACCGTCTACAAGGACCTCATCATAACTGGTGCAGGCCCCGGCGAAGGACCGGGCGGCAAGGATGGAGGTTTAGGGCCAGCAGGCGATACGCGGGCCTGGGATGCGAAGACTGGCAAACTCGTTTGGACCTTTCACTCCGTGCCGCTTCCTGGAGAGAAAGGACATGAGACCTGGGCAGGCGATAGCTGGAAGAATCGTTCGGGCGTAAACGTCTGGGGTTACATGACTGTCGATGTGGCGCGCGGTATTCTCTACATGCCCTTCGGCGCTCCGAACAATGACCGCGTCGGCGTGGATCGCCCCGGGAATAATTTATTTGGCTCGTCGCTTGTGGCCGTCAATGCTGACACTGGCAAGTTACTGTGGTATTTCCAGGTCGTTCACCACGACATCTGGGACATCGACACGGAATCGCCTCCAACCCTGTTTAACGTAAGACGTGGCAGCGAAATCATTCCGGCTGTCGCCACAGTTAACAAGAATGGATTGATGTTCATTCTCAATCGCGTCACGGGCAAGCCAATCTACGATGTCATAGAACGACCCGTTCCCAAAAGCAATGTACCCGGTGAGCAGACGTCACCGACTCAGCCTGTTCCGGTCCTGCCCGAACCTCTCTCTCAGGTCACGGTAAGCCGGTCGAATCTCTACAAAGACACTCCAGAGCACAAGGCATGGTGCGAGAAATACGTCGACGACAACAATATGCTGCTGGGCGAGGTTGAATACACGCCGCCTCAACTCAACCGTTACACCGTTCCCATGCCCGGCACCCAGGGAGGCGTAAATTACTACGGCGGAGCCTTCGATCCGCGGTCCGGACTCTTCATCGTCAACGTCAACAATCTCGCGCAGCCAATGCGGATCATTCGTAATCCGGACGGGAGCTACATCAACTCCGGACCACTCGCAGGTTTGCAACGCTTCTGGAATCCTGCCAATCACTTGCCCTGTACACCGACTCCCTGGGGACAATTGGTCGCGGTGAATGTCAACACTGGAAAGATCGCCTGGAGATCCACGCTCGGAGTGACCGACAGCTTGCCTGCAGGCAAACAGGATACAGGCCGTCCCGGTCTGGGCGGAGCCATCGTTACGGCGAGTGGCCTCATCTTCATCGGCGCTACAGACGACGCTCGCTTCCGTGCCTTTGATGAAAAAACCGGCAACGAGATATGGACCGTCGGCCTTCCCGCGGCTGCTGAGTCGACCCCAATCACCTATGCCGACCCGCGGGGTAATCAATACGTGACCGTCGTTGCGACCGGAGGCGGCCTCATTGGTGCTCCGCTTCTCAGCGATGTCGTCATCGCTTATTCTTTGTCCGGATCGAAACCTGTAGCATCTGTCCTAAACGGCCGAACGCCCGGTACAGCGACGCCGGCCGCCGCGACGCTTGCCGCCGAGTCTGCCGTGGCCGTGCCACCCGATGCCACCCCCGCATCGCTCTTTCCTCCCGGACCCGGACGCGAACTCATGCTCAGCGTATGCTCCGGATGCCACTCGCCGAATCTGTCAGCCGCCTATCGTATGGACGCCAAGGGATGGAACAATCTCGTTCAGGTCATGGCCAGCCGCGGAGCGATTGCTTCCGACGAGGAATTCGATGAAATTTCCGCCTATCTTGCAAGATCTTTTTCCAAGTCAGGACCTTCGGGAGCGCCCTCTCCGCGCTAACAACCGATTCCGATTATGAGTAGCTAAGCCAGCGCCAGATTAAGGTTGTTGATTGCTTCGTCGATTTCCTGCGTGCTCTTGAATCCCACGGTAACGCAATCCACCCCGGCGTTCTGGAACGCAAACCGCATGGCAGCCTGGCGGTCTTCGTGGCGGGTGAAAGTGCCGTTGCCGATCAGCTTCATGCTGATGACGCCCATTCCTTGTTTGTGCACCTGCTTGACGTGCTCGACGACTTCGCCCACATTGTCCGGATTGTTATTGTCCTGATAGCTGGGCCCGTCCATGCTGGCGCCGCTGTGGTTCATCCGAATCATTGCGATTTCGAGCCACTTGTTGCCGGGCATCTGGCGCAACGCTGGCAAACCATGGACCGACGCGCCACGTGCGCGGATGGTCTTCTTCGACTGCGCTTCGAGAATGCCATCTTGCCACCGTGCCGTTTCGGAAGTCCAGTCGGCTGTGTGCTGCCAGTGGAGCAGCATAATGTCGAAGTACTCAGTCTGCGAAGTGCGACGCATCTCGTCAAAGCGCTCTTGCGGATCGACGCCTTGATTGGTGGTCACCTTGGTCATGAGCTGATAACTGTCGCGAGGGAAACCTTTGAGCGCTTCACCGAGCATCGCGGGAGTGAGGTATGCCTCAGCAGTTTCGAAAAAGCGGATTCCGTGGTCATACGCGTAATGAACGAGCCGCGTGAACTCCTGCTGGCCAAGCGCGGCCTGTACGTGGCCGTTGTTGCTGCCGGTGCCGAAAGCGAGGCGCGTAACCTGCATGCCTGATTTGCCGAGCGTGACAACGTCCGTAGCAGTACGGCGTGTGGCATTTAGAGATAGCGTGCCGAAGCTGGCCATGGTTCCAGCGGCAATTGAAGTTTTGAGAAAGTCGCGACGTGTGAATGGGCTCATTAAAACCTCCGCGGCTGGGCCGCGCAGCCAGCGATTTGCGGCAATGGTATCACGACTCCGAGTGCTCTCTGTTTGTCGTGAAGGATTGGAGCACTGACCGCACGGCTCCGCAGCAAATTGACAGCCCAAATCTGAATCTAGTATCTATGGTGCGCCTTTTAAGACGTTCCGTGAACCATCCGAATCAGTAGACTTTAACGAGAGCTCTGCCTTGACCATCCGACCACGTTATCCTCGATATTCAGTTGCACTGCGATGGACCACGGCCATGTTGTATGCCAAGAACAGTCGAGAGAGAAGATACCGCGAAGTGATTCAGCTCAGCCACATGCCTCTGGCCCTCGTGCTCCTGCTTGCGTTCACCTCTCCGCTGACGCCGCAGGCCAAGAGCCAGGCAACCAGCGCCGCCGATGCGCAGGCGCCGCGTCCGTGGGATCAGAATCCCGATGGAATGCACATTTACATATGGGCCGGGCTCAAATCTCACCTACCCGGACAGCACGACTATCCGCAGTTCCTCGCTGACTGGAGCAAGCTTCTGACTGAGCATGGCGCCGTGGTCGACGGGGCATTACACGCACCTCGAGCGGCAGATCTGGAGCACGTCGACGTCGTAATTATCTACAAGGGAGACGCAGGTTATCTGAGCGATGAAGAGAAAGCCGCGCTCGAAGCGTATATCAAACGCGGAGGCGGACTCGTCAGTATTCACGATTCATTGTGCGGCCCCGACCCCGCATATTTCGCCACACTTGTCGGAGGCGCAAAGAAGCACGGTGAGGTCAACTACACGTTAGGAGCGCCCATCCCATACACAGTGGTCGACACTGCAAATCCCATCATGAAGGGCATGTCCAACATCACGATCTTCGACGAAGCCTTCTACAACATGACCTGGGCCCAGAATCCCAGCATGCATGTCCTGGCTACCGCCGTCATACCCGGCACGCCAAGCGCGGGCGTGCACAAGGGCGAAGTTGTGCCGCAGATCTGGACCTATGAACACACTTTGCCGGGTGGCAAGCCAGCCAGAGCATTTGTCTGGATGCAAGGGCACGAGTATGCGAACTTCAGCAATTATCAAATTCAGCAAATGCTGCTGCGTGGCATTGCATGGGCCGGGAAGAAGTCCGTCGACACGCTGGTCGACTATGTGCCGCCGCAGCCCTCGCGTACGCAGCCGCCTGCCGCGAATAAGTAGCTGGAGTCGGGCCGAGTTACTTGGCCGTCCACCCGCCGTCGATGAGGATGTCGGTACCTGTGATAAATCCCGCCGCGTCCGAGCACAGATAGCAGGCTAGCGCGCCAATCTCCTCGATCTTGCCCCACCGCCCAACCGGCAGGCTTGCGAGAAACAAAGCATTGGCTTCCGGATTGTTCATCACCGCCGCATTCATGTCCGTTCCGAAAGGCCCCGGGCTAATGCCGTTAACGGTGATTCCCTCGGTGGCCAATTCCAGTGCTAGCGCGCGTGTCAGACCGAGAAGCGCCGCCTTCGCCGAGGAATATGCGGTGCGCCCCGGCAGCGACACATGACTCATAATCGAAGTCATATTCAGGACGCGGCCATAACCGGAGCCCTTCATACCAGGCACGAATGCGCGACACATCAGGAACGTCGAAATCAGGCTCGAGTCCAGAACGCTGCGAAATTCCTCCAGCGAATAGTCCACCAGATTCTTCCGGATATTCGTTCCCGCATTGTTGATCAGAATCTGTGCAGCTCCGAAACGTTGATTTACGGCATCCGCCAGAGTGGCGACCTCATTCTCCCGCGTCACGTCGGCGGTAAAGACGGCCGCTGTTCCGCCAGCTTCCGCGATGGCATCGCGCACCAGTTCCAGCCGCTTGGTATCGCGCGCGACCAGAGCAATGTTCGCGCCTGATTCGGCGAGGGCCTTCGCCATCGCCTCGCCCAGACCACGGCTTCCACCCGTAATGACCGCCGTACGGCCTTGCAGATTGATGATCATCGTTGCATCTCCTGTTTATGAATTGCCGCTCCACTCAGACCAAGCTCTCATTGCCGCCGTGCCGATTCCGGATCGAGGTAAAACCAGCAGATAGCCGACACCGCCGCCGCCGCTGCCATCGTGTAGATGAGAATGTTCCAGTTGCCACCAGTCCGCTGCAGAATTACCCCACCGACGACTGGCGCTACAAAACCCGCGAGGTTGCCCAGCATATTCATCGCTGCCGCTACAGTCGCGGTATAGGGACCGCCGATTTCCACGCAGGTGTCCCATGAAATCGGCATCGTCAGATCGCTGCAGAAGCTGGCCAGTCCCATGACCAGCATGGCGAAAACAGCCGAGTGAATATGAGCAAATCCAAATAGCAGGATGGCCGTTCCGAAAAATCCGCAAATGGCGATAGCCCGTCGTGGCAGTCGAATAGGCGCAAGTCCCGTAGCCAGCGAACCGAAGCCGCCGAACAACAGAGGCAGCACCGCAAGAGTAGCGGCGCGGGCCGGAGTCTGCCCTCGCCCTTCGCGTAGGTACGTCGGAAGCCATGTGATGTAGAAGTACCATACATACGAAAAGCAAAAATACTGCAGGACTAACACCGACACCTGCCGCGTCAACAGCAGAGACATCCAGTGCTGTTGACCTGCATGATGCGTGGTTAAAACGCGCGACGCCTCCAGCATTTTCAATTCAGCTGCGTTCACAGCGCGATGTTGGGCCGGATCGTCCCTGAACCAGATCAGAAATATGGCACACCAAACGAGTCCCAGTGCAGCAAAGCTCACGAAAGCCCATCTCCAGCCGAACCACCGGATGCATAGCAATGCCAGCGGCGGTGTCGCCGCGCCGCCCCATCGCGTGAAAGCCCACATCAGCGACTGCGCCCTCACGCGTTCCCGTGCTGGCAGCCACGCACTGAGCATCCGCGTCAGGTTAGGAAAGCATCCAGCCTCACCGGCTCCAAACAGGAACCGGATCACCCATAATGACGCAACATTCCAGGCTGCCCCGGTCAGAGCGGTAAAAGCAGACCACGCAAGAACGATCTGCGCCAGCACCCGCCTTACGCCCAATCGATCGCCGAGCAGCCCCATGGGAATTTCGAACAACGCATAGGACAATCCAAAGGCTCCAAAAATGAGCCCCATCTGCTGTTTCGAAATATGCAGATCCTGCGAAATGGGTCCGGCGGCCTGGGAGATCGCGACCCTTTGCACATAGGAGAGCACCGCAAGACCGATGGCCAATACAACCACACTGTAGCGGGTGCGGCTGGGCTTCATTGAGGCAGGCTCCAGGCATAGAGGCTGTCACCCGCTCCGAACAAAATATATTGCTTCCCATCCAGCATGTAGGTAATTACGCCACCTGATTCGCTGGCACTGATTTCGTGGTGCCAAAGCACCTCACCTTTATCGGCGCTGTAAATGATCACATTCTTCTGGTCGTCACCGGTAATAAGCAGATTGCTCGCGGTCGTCAGGATGCTTGAACCAAGTGTGGTCGGTGCGTTATTCAGGTTCGGATACGCGTGCTTCCACACTGCATTGCCTGTGAGCGGATCAATCGCCTGCAGCACACGTTGCGAATAGCCAATGCTCGTACCCGTGCCTCCATAGCCTGATGGTTCTGCGCTGTCATCGGTCAGGTAATAAATAGCCTTGCCTTCGACCGAGTTGACATAGACCAAACCGGTTTGCGGATTGTAGGCTGGAGCCGGCCAGTTTGACGCATTCACAATGTTGATGGAACCACCAACCGTAGGATCCTTATCGGGAATCGGGATAGGTTCCCCCTGCGGCGAGAGGCCTGAGTAATAATCCAGCGGTACATACGGCTTAACCACCAGATATTTGCCTGTAACTCGATCAAGCGTTATAAAGAAGCCGTTGCGAGCCCCCTGCGCGACCAACTTACGCGGCTTCCCGTCCACCACCTGATCGAACAAAATCGGAGCCGTTGTATTGTCGAAATCATGCGTGTCATGCGGCGAAACCTGAAAATACCACTTCAATTTCCCTGTGTCCAAATCGAGCGCGACAATCGCCTCTGTCCATAGATTGGCTCCGGGGCGTCCCTGCCCGGCAAACACCGGATTAGTATTCCCGGTGGGCCAATAGAGCAGATTGAGCTCCTGATCGTAAGTCCCCGGCATCCACGTCATGCCGCCGCCGTGATCAGATGTCGCCTCATTCGGCCACGTCTTCAGCGCCGGATCACCCTTGCGTGGTGTCGACCACCACGTCCATTGCAGATCGCCCGTCACCGGATCGAAGGAATCGAGGAACCCCGGCATGTCCATCGCGTCACCGCCCACGCCTACAATGACGTGGTTCTTCACGATCAGCGGCGCAGACGTCGAGAAGTACTGCTTGCGCGCATCGGCATAATTCTTCCTCCACAACTCCTGCCCGGTATTCGCATTCAGCGCAATCAGCCAGTTATCCGGCGTAAGAAAATAAACCGTCGACTTCCATATTCCTACGCCGCGCTGCCCCACAAGATGCCCGCCGTGATCGACCCAGTCGTAGTGCCACAGTGCGCTTCCAGTCCGCGCATCGAGCGCCCACACGTGATCCGGAATTGTGATGTAGAGCACGCCATCAACAAGGAGCGGCGTGCACTTGATCATGGGAACGGGCGCGCCCCGCTGCGCCCCGACGCCCGTAATCTTGAAAATCCATTGCTGGGCTAGCTGGTTCACATTCGCAGGGCCGATCTGGGTGAGCGTGCTGTAGCGCTGGCCGCTGTAATCGCCGTTGAAGGTAGTCCAGTCAGTGATTGGGGTCTTGCCGATCGCGTTCGGGTCGAGCGAAACATGCGGGACGGCAGGCACCGCACCCGCCAGGGCCACAGTTGCGATCGCCGCACAAACTCCGCCAGCCAATCTCATTTCAGTGTCGCCAGGTAAGCGGTCACGTTGTGCATATCATCGTTTGTCAGCGTCATGATCATCTCCTGGTGCGCCGCAAGCGGATCCTTCATCTGCACATCAACACCCGGCTGCCGCTCGATTACATGCGTTTGGCCCGCGCGGTCCACCAGCGTGATGCGAAAATCGCTCACTTGCGTGACACGCCCCGCTATCTTAGTGCCGTCCGTCATCTTCACGCTAGCGGTAGTCGCCGGCGAACTGTCCCCAGGACGCATCGGCCAGATCCAGCCGCGCTGCAGTTGCTCGGGAGAGCGGAAGGTGGTGCCGATGTGCGTGAATGTTTCCATCGTATGGCATGACATGCAGTGAGCCGTCACATAGGCCTGCCCACTAGCTGCATTTCCCACCAGAATGTTCAGCACATGATACGTCCCGCGATTCGCGACGTCCTCAACCTGCATGTGCAGAAACTCAGAAATATCTTTCAGCTGATCCCCCGACATCGTCGCGAACGCTGGCATGCCTTTCTCCGGGCGGCCCTTTTTCAGGAATGGCGTCAACCTCTCCCCGTGGTCGTCGCCAAGCACCACATCCGACGTGATCAGGCTGGGGCCCGTCGCACCGCGTGCCTGTGGACCGTGGCAGAAGGCACAGTTCTTTTGGTATAGGGGTGTTCCGCGCTCCGCGGCTGCCTTAATCGGCTCCGGACCGAGGCCGAGAAAAGCGCGCGTGGCAGCCGCCCGTTGTTCCGGTGTCATGTTCCGGTTCGGCGTCTGCTGCTGAGCGCCATTACCGCCGCTCGGCTCTTCCTGACCCATCACGATTGGCGCAAAGGCGGCGACGGCGGCGAGCATTGCCCGAAGTACCGGATGGCGCATCCCCATTCCTTTCTCGATCGGCCTCTAACCGGATCAGCTGGCAGAGGCAACGCCTACTCTTATGGCAGCCGCATGACTGCCGGCAATCATTCTGGACGACAGAAAAATTGGCCGCTGTTGTTCTGTTCGTTCGACCGTACGCTACGCGATGAATCGTTCAATTGGGGAGCTGGAGAGGAAAGTCGGCAGTTATCAATATCAACAGTCAGTTAATCATCTTCCTCGCTGAGGAGGCGGCGTTGCACCGGATGGACGATCAGGGCTTCGAATGGATTGTATTGACTCCAAATACTTCACGAGATTCTCCAACCGCACATTTCCCCAGTCCATGTCCCCCTCAACCTGATGAAAGATAGGTCCCCAGATCGGCATCTCTCTCGAACCGTGTGCCGCCATTACTTCCTCGCCCATAATCGTTTTGCGTACGCGCGTCAAAGGAAATTGCCCTCGATTGTTCTGGGCCAGTAGAGTCAGGTTGGGTACCTTGGGCTTCAACGCGGATGCTGCTGGACCCGCTCCTTTGGCATCCACTCCATGGCAGGAGGCGCAATAGGCCCGGAACAAATCCGGGCCATCGACTGAGCGAATCAATGGCGTAGATTGTCCTTCCGCGTTCGGTGCGGTCTGTGATTGCTGGCCGACTGCAAGGAGGGCAACGCCAACGACTACAATAGTCTGCGCAAACTGCGAGAACCTTCTGAATCTTCTCTCCGCCGTCTTCAGAATCTGTGACATATCAAGAGCTAAAAATCATGGTTCATGGGAATCTCTCTGGGCCTGGCCCATTTTGACGGCAAGCTGCTCAAGATTCCGTTCACCGAGCACATCGGCGGTGAAGCGTCCGTTTGCCTGAATGATCCGCGCTATGCAGCCCGTCCATCCGGTCTGATGACTGGCGCCGATGCCCGCGCCGTTGTCGCCATGAAAGTACTCGTAGAAGAGGACATTGTCTCGCCAATGCGGGTCGGTTTGAAATTTCTCCGTGCCGCCAAACACCGGTCTGCGCCCCGAGCTGTCCCTGGTAAATGTACTAATGAGGCGCTCCGCCAACATCTGCCCGACTTCAAACAATGTCAGCTGTTTCCCGGAGCCGGTCGGGCATTCCACCTTGAAGGAATCGCCGTAATAAGCACCCAGCCGCATGAGGGATAGGTAGAGCAGGAAGTTGACCGGCATCCAGACCGGCCCCCTCCAGTTGGAGTTCCCGCCGAACATTCCGCTGTCAGAGTCGCCCGGCAGATAGGAAACGCGATACTCCTGGCCGCCAAGACCGAAAACGAAGGGATGATCGAGGTGGTAGCGCGACAGCGCGCGGATGCCATGCGGACCGAAGAACTCATTCTCATCTAGCATTTTCGCGAGAATGCGGCGCAGCTTATCCTCGTTCACGGTGGACAGCATGCGTCTGCCCGCCAGGCCCTGCGTGCCCGGCATGTGGAGGTTTGCTCGGAGTTCGGGATGGCGATCCATAAACTCCTGCATGCGCTTCGCGGCCATCGGCATTTTCTCAGCTACTTCTCCCTCGAAGATCGCGACCGCCGCCAGCGGCAATAGGCCGACCATGGATCGCACCTTCAAACGGAAAGCGTGGCCATTGGGCAGACGAAGCACATCGTAGAAGAACCCATCCTCTTCGTCCCACATCTTGTCTTGATGCTCGCCCATCCGGTCCATCGCCCCGGCAATCCACATGGTGTGCTCGAAGAACTTGACGACGTATTCCTGATAGGCCGGAAAATGCAGCGCGAGTTCCACCGCGATCCGCAGCATCTGCTGGCTGAAGAACACCATCCACGCGGTGCCGTCAGCCTGTTCCAGATATCCACCGGTAGGCAGCGGCGAGCTGCGGTCGAAGACGCCTATGTTGTCCAGGCCCAGGAAGCCGCCCTCGAATACGTTGTTTCCCGAACGGTCCTTGCGGTTGAGCCACCAGGTGAAGTTGATCAGGAGTTTGGAGAATGCGTAGACGAGAAACTCCAAGTCTCCCTTACCGTTGTTTCGTTCCTTGTCCGTCAGGTAAATCTGCATGGTGGCATACGCATGTACTGGCGGATTGACATCGCCAAAGTTCCACTCATAAGCCGGCATCTGCCCGTTGGGGTGAAGATAATCGTTGCGGAGTATCAGGTCGAGTTGCGACTTCGCAAAATCCGAGTCCACTGTCTGGAAAGCCAGCATATGAAACGCCAGGTCCCACGAGGCGTACCACGGATACTCCCACTTGTCCGGCATCGAGATGATGTCGTCATTGTCCATGTGGAACCACTCGCTGTTGCGCACCTTCCTGCGCACCTCGGGCGATGACCATGGCCCGACATTGTGTTCCTTCAGCCACTTGTTGAGATCGTAGTAGAAATACTGCTTGCTCCAGAGCATGCCGGCCAGCGCCTGTCGCATTACCATGGCGCGATCCGGATCGGCCATGACTGCAGGCGGCGTGACGCTTGCGTAGAATTCGTCCGCCTCTTTCAAGCGTTCGGCGAAGATATCGTCGAAATCCTTGAAGGGACTTTCGGGCGCGCCCTCAATGGGCTGCGTCAGACGCAAGCGCACAATCCGCGTTTCGCCGGGACCGATATTCAGGATGTAGTGCGGACACGCCTTGGTCCCCACATTGGCCGGGTTCACGGCCTGGCCATTGCCGCCCACAACGAAGTCGTTGATGCCATCCTTGACGTAAGCAGAAGCGTTCTGACCTCCGAAGAGTCTCACATTGTTGGTCTCGTTCTCTGTGAACAGCAGAGAGACGTCTCCCTCGCAGTAGAGCTTGTAGTCGGGGAAGTTTTCATGGGAGACCGGTTCCGTATGATGAGCCGAGATTACGCTCGCGCCTTTTATCTGCCGCGCTGCCAGTATGGGTTTGGTGGCGCCTTCCTCCCACGACCACGTATTGCGGAACCAGAGGGTCGGCAACAGATGCAGCGTGGCCGCTTCAGGTCCGCGGTTGGCAACACTGATTCGTATGCAGAGGTCGTCCGGTCCGGCCTTGGCGTATTCAACAAAAACGTCGAAGTAACGGTCTTCGTTAAAGACGCCGGTGTCGAGCAACTCGTACTCCAGCGCCTGGCGGCCGCGCTGGCGGTTCGTCTCGATGAGATCCGCATATGGATACGCCGCCTGCGGGTACTTATAGAGGTACTTCATGTAGGAGTGCGTAGGCGTGCTGTCGAGATAGAAGTAGTATTCCTTGACGTCTTCGCCGTGATTGCCTTCGCTGTTCGTCAACCCAAAGAGCCGCTCCTTCAGGATCGGGTCCTTGCCGTTCCAGAGAGCCAGCGCGAAACAGAGAATCTGGTGATCGTCGGAAATCCCCGCCAGGCCGTCCTCACCCCAGCGATAAGCCCGCGACCTCGCATGATCATGCGTGAAGTAATTCCAGGCGTTCCCGTCATCGCTGTAGTCTTCACGCACGGTTCCCCATTGCCGTTCACTCAGATAGGGACCCCACTTCTTCCACGGGTTTTCCTTCGTGCGGGCTTCATCAAGTCTGCGCTGTTCCTTTGTCATCGATTCCTCCATGGGTGTTCGCCCAATACAAGACGGCCCAATCCGCGCGGCCAAGGCAGGAGCCATTATTCCCCGATCCCGCCGAGACCGCAACAACAGGGAGTGAATAGCATTCACCTTCTTGACATCTGACTCCATTTCCACAAAACGTACTTCATTTCCACACGACAAAATTTATCAAACCCCCTTGCATGCAGCGACATAGCGAGTATGCTTCAAATCAACGGAAGAGAGATCTTCCAGAAGGAGAGAGTAGACAAGGGCTATCGAGAGAACCGGTGACGGTACTCGCGAGGTATTCAGGACGCTGGATGCCATCGGATGGAACCGAGTAAGCTCTTACAACGAAACGTGACCACGGGAAAGCAAGGGAAGCGCGGGCCGCAAGGTTCGCAGCTTCTGAGTGATTCTGAAGTGACTTAGTAGTTGTGGTCTGGAGGCCGAACCAGATCTTCGAAAAATCGGAAAAGAAGGGGCGAGATCCCGCAAGGGATCTTGCCCCTTCGCTTTTCTGCGACTCGACCGATGCCGCAGCGTGATCGAGAAAGACATTCCGTTCACGCAAACCCGGGACTTCGCCACCAGAGCTGATACATTGGCTCCGTCATGAAGAAGCTCATCAACCGTCCCGAGAACGTTGTGGAGGAAATGCTGCAGGGGTTGTCCGTGTTGCACCCCGGATTGGTCCGCTTGTCGGGGCATAAAGTTATGCTTCGCGCAGACGCGGAACAAATTCGTGATCATCAGGTTGCGGTGATCTCTGGTGGAGGCAGCGGTCATGAACCAGCGCACGCAGGCTATATCGGCTCTGGCATGCTGAGCGCTACCGCGGCGGGAGAAGTCTTTACCTCGCCAAGCAGTGACTCCGTTTTTGCTGCAATTAAGGCGGTGTCGGGAAAGCATGGTGCGCTGCTGGTGGTGAAAAACTACACCGGTGACCGGCTGAACTTCGGCCTGGCTGCGGAAATGGCGCGTGCTGAAGGTATCGCGGTCGAAATGGTGATTGTGAATGATGATGTCGCTCTCAAAGGACAGGCGCAGGCCACCGGTGCGCGAGGTCTTGCCGGAACTGTTTTTATTCACAAACTGGTGGGGGCTGCCGCAGCTGAAGGCAGGAGCCTCGCAGATGTTGCAGAAACAGGCAGACTGGCGGTTGAGTTCCTTGCGACCATGGGGCTTTCATTTTCCGCAGGAACTTCGCCTGCTGTTGGAAAGCCGAGTTTTGAGCTTGGCGAAGATGAGATGGAGCTTGGTCTTGGTATTCACGGAGAACCGGGTGTGAGGCGAATGCAACTGAAGAGTGCTGACGAACTGACTGAGACGCTGTTGGGCGAGATTCTAAGGCATGGAAAGTTTGGCGCCGAGAAGCGCGTGGCGGTAATGGTGAACAATCTGGGTGCTGCCACAGAGATGGAACTTGCGATTGTGGCTCGCCATGCGATGCCACTTTTAGAAAGCAAGGGGTTCACAGTGGAGCGAATTTACGCTGGAAGCTTTCTCACGTCGTTGGACATGGCGGGAATCTCAATTTCTGTTCTCGGCTTAAACGACGAGTGGTTACGCTTGCTGGATGCGCCAAACACAGCTCCTGCATGGCCCAATCTGCTGAAGCAGCGTCCAGGAAAACCAGAGGCGCGGGTTGCGATGGAGATCAGCATAAAAGCGAGTTCTCCTACTGGCGAATTTCCGAAAACGGAGACGGGAAGAAAAGTAAAGCTGGCCATCGAGGCCGCTTGCAATGCGCTTATCGACGCAGAAAATGAACTAACGGAAATGGACCGCATCACAGGAGACGGCGACCTGGGCATCAGCATGAAACGCGCCGCCGAGGCTGTGCGAGGTCAAGTAGACACGTATCCCTTGGACAATGTTCCCGCTATGCTGAAAGCGCTCGGATATACTCTGCAGCGCGAGATGGGCGGCTCGTCGGGACCGCTCTATGGTGTGCTTTTCCTGCGTTGCGGCAATGTTCTAGAGAATTCTGGCGCGACAGGGCTTGCCCAATGGGCAGAAGCGCTCGATCAGGGTTGCCACGCCATCAGTGAATTGGGTGGCGCAAGACCTGGCGATCGGACGATGCTGGATGCTCTCGATCCATGTGTAAGGTCTTTGAAGGGTGCCGGCAGGGAACTGTCGCGCGAGGCGCTGCAGGCTGCAGTGGAAGCGGCTGAGGATGGCGTTGCGGCGACTGCCCAGATGAGGCCACGTCTAGGGCGGTCAAGCTATCTTGGGGATCGCGTGCTCGGACACGCCGACCCCGGAGCGAAGGCGGTCGCCATCTGGCTTCGCGCAATTTTTGAAGCGATTTTCCCGCTCTGACCTCTCGGGAGGCTAGCGCCTAACTCGTTAAGCCACGGATTGCCGGGCTACTTTCCTGCGTCCGGATGAAACTGGCGAATATAGTCAACAACCTGCTGAATCTGTTGACTTGTCAGGCGAGTTCCAAACGCCGGCATATTCGCCTTGCCTGCGGTGATGACCTGTGTCAAGGCTGCGGGTGTTTTGTCCTGGACTTCCTTCGTGCGTAAATCGGGAGCGTGAAGACGTTTGCCCAAGGCTGTTCCGGAGCCGTCCGCAGCATGACAGGTCACACAGCTTTTCTTGTATGTGGTTGCTCCGGCATCGCTGTCGGGTGCGGTTTGAGAATTTGCAATTTGGCCTAATGTCAGGGATACGAAAGCCAATAATGCCGCTGTCCTGACGTTACGATGTACTGCAACCATCCTGAAATGCCTGATCATCCTTGTGATTCCTCGACGAAAATGAAATACGAGCTGTAACGAGAGGTTTACACTCCCGGAACGGGTGGACATCCTGGGAAATCGGTCAGAAATGTATTGCCGATGTAGCCCAGATATTGGATGCCAATCTTGCTGGTGAAAAATCCATCTGCTGTCAGGTCGCGCAGAAACGAGAAGAACGCCACGCCCTGGCTGAGACTCTCATCCGACATAGCATTCTTGCGGTAAGCAATGAGATCGAGAATTTCCTTCTGTTGCTGTGGGTTGCAATCAAGATATCCCTTGCCATAGCGGTCGACGCACGTCGCGTCCAGCCACATCAAACCTCCACCCAGCTTCAACTGGTATTCAGGATTCTCGCTGGTGAGCAGGTCTATGAATTCAGGAGCGCCAGCTTCGACGGCGCCTCCGGAGTCCGCGTCAGCAGGGAAGATGGTCCCGCATAGCGACTGCAATGTTTTGTATTGCTGCGGAGGGAAGAACTTCGGGGTATAGGCACCTGCCTTGGCATCGGCTTTCTCCGCCGCGATCAGACTGTGTGCATATTCGGCGGCTTCGAGGGGGATTACTCGCAGCACCGAGCCTGTTACGGCTGCCATGCTTAAGGACTTCAAAATATTGCGACGCGATATAGAGTTTCCAGACATAGGTCGCTCTCTAAATCTCTCCCTTTTTGGCCTGGTCGAGCAAATACTCCGAGGTTTTCCATGACAAAGCCATGATGGTGAGCGTGGGATTCTTATCGGGATTAGTCACAAAAGGCGCAGCGTCGGCTACAAACAGGTTTTTAACGTCGTGAGCCTGGCAATTTTTGTTCAACGCCGAGGTGTTTGGATTGTTTCCCATGCGCACGGTGCCCAGTTCGTGGATGATGGCGCCGCCTTCCGAAATGCTGCTTCTCTTTGCTTGAGCCGGATCGACGCGCATCTTTCCCTCATTTATCTGGCCTTCGTTCGAGTCCCGATGACGGCTGAGAACGGTTCCTCCAGCGGTTTCGATGATGGAGCGAAACGTATCCTGCATGTGTTGCGCCATTTTCAGCTCGTTCTCGCCCCACTCCCAGTGAAAACGCAGTACTGGAATACCCCACTTGTCGACTACATTCGGGTCGATGTCGCAATAGCTGTTTTCATTGGGGATCATTTCGCCGCGCCCACTGAATCCGATGACTGTGCCATAGGAACTGCGGCACTTCTGCTTCAGTGAAACTCCATAACCCTCGTACTCGGCACAAACTCCCCCAAATTCGCCAACGCCCGGCATGCCGCGTCCGCCGCCAAACTCAATGTGATATCCGCGCAGGAAGTCGTTTTTCTCTCCGAACTTCCACCACGGCATGTAGAGATGCATGCCGCCCACGCCGTCATGATTATGCGCGGGCACTTTTTCCAACTGGGGGAAGTAGCCCGCCAGGTTACTGCCGACCGAATCGGTGAGGTATCGGCCGACGACACCGGAGGAGTTGGCCAGGCCACTTGAGAAGCCCGAGGAGCGGGAATTCAAAAGGAGCCGTGCCGACTCGCACGCGCTGGCCGCGACGACGAAGGCCCGAGCCCGCACCCGGTTTTCGCTCTGCGTCGTCTTGTCGATGTAGTAGACGGCTTCGGCTTTTCCGTCCTTGCCAATGACGATTTCGCGGGCCATCGCGTTGGGGACGAAGGTGAAGCGACCTGTGGCCTGTGCCGGCGGAATCATGACCTGACTGGAACTGAAGTTGGATGCGGTCATGCATCCGCGACCGCACTGCGCACAGTAATGGCAGGCGGGGCGCCCGTTCAACGGCTGGGTCAGGATTGCGAGGCGCGACGGGATGCAGGTGATGTTGAGCTTGTCGCAAGCCTTCTTGACGATGGTCTCTGTGCAGCGCGGCTTTGGCGGTGGCTGGAAAACACCGTCCGGGGCGTTGGGGACGTTCTCCTTTGTGCCGAAGACGCCAACAAACGATTCGACCTTGTCGTAGTAAGGCGCAAGCTCTTCATAAGTGATGGGCCAGTCGTCGCCCATGCCGTCGGTCGAGCGGGCCTTGAAGTCGGCAGGGCCGAAGCGCAGGGCGATGCGTCCCCAATGGTTGGTGCGGCCGCCTTCGATGCGCGAGCGGAACCAGCGGAAGGACGAGCCCGGAGCAACGGTGTAAGGCTCACCATCAATCTCCCAGAAACCATTGGGCGCCAGGAACTCGTCGGTGAAATCATGGCGCGCTCTGCCTCCAATGCCGGCGCCGCGATGCGGCAGCTCATAAGGCCAGACGTGCTCCTTGAAATCCTTGTCCGGGTTCAGCGCGGGGCCTGCTTCAAGCATCACAACGTTCAGGCCGCCTTCGGTTAGCACCTTGGCCGCAGTTCCGCCTCCAGCGCCGGATCCGATGATGCAGACGTCATATATCTTCGCTGGCGGATTCAATTGCGCCATCAGCAATCTCCAGTAGGGACGCAACGTGCTGGCGAGCTGAGATCGCCTTTTGTCCGAATGTCAGCGTGTTTTGATTTATTGGTATGTTTCATTCACTCGCAAATCTGACGGCGGCTCATTCGTTTTTCTGCCGCGTTCAGCGTGACATTTCCTGCCCCACAAAATTACCACATGAAGGCGAACACTTTCTCCGGCTCCTGAGCGAGTCCGCGTCAGGCCGATTACTTAGGAATATCGACCTGCTATCAGCGGGGTCGATGCGCGAATCCCTGAGAAACGCCTGCGTACGGAGAAACTCTGCGCGGGCCACCTCTGAGCGCGTACGGTCGTTTCCGGGTACCATGTTGTCGTTCGTCCGCCGATACTTCTGCAGCAATGTAAACCAAGGTTGAGAATTTCAAGGAGGCGAGATTTTATGTCTAGCCATGAGGCGTTTTCCCAGGGAAGCGGCGCGGAGCTGCTCATTGGATCGGGATGTTTTATCAGCCCTAAAACTCTGGAGGTTACGCTTCGAGGAGAACATCCATGAAAATGGCCGCCGAACATATCTTCGGATACGCGTATGGATCATCCGAAGTCGCCATGTCGCCTGTATCCATGCGCGAATTGGAAGAATTGAAGATCAGCGTAGGGTTTAGGGAGGAAGACGAGCGCTACCTGCGGCAGGCAGGCGAAGTGCTCGCTGACCAGACCGAGCAGGTGGTGCTCCATTGGCGCAGTGGCATCATAGCCAGCATCCCGAATCTTGCCAGACACTCTCGTACGCCCGAGGGAGACCCGCTGCCCGATTATCTGGCGAAGAGTAACCTTCGCTTTCAGCAATGGATTCTTGACACGTGTCTGCGGCCGTACGATCAGGACTGGCTTAACTACCAACAAGAGATTGCTTTACGGCATACGAGTTTGAAGAAGAACAAGACCGATGAAGTTCGGTCGACAGAGTATGTGCCGCTTCGCGACATTGTCGCATTTATCGCGGTAATAAATGAGACGATCAAACCATATCTGTCCGCAAAAGGGCATTCCCCCGCCGACGTGGACAAAATGCATCAAGCGTGGTGTAAGTCGCTGCAACTGCAGTTGGCTCTCTGGACGAGGCCGTATGCTGACGCGAAGCAAGGGCTGAACGAGTGGTGAGCGAACGAGTTTTGATCAAATGACGAGAGCAGTCGAATCTAGTTGAGGTCACCCAGACCGTGGTCATTGTGTTTCATCACGGTATCCACTATGTATTTGCCAATCGCAAGTGATGCGGTTGCCGCGGGAGACGGGACATTACATACGTGCACTACGCTATCGGTGTGAACGAAGTGGAAGTCTTCCAGCAATTTTCCATGTACGTCGAGAGCCTGCGCCCGCACCCCTGAACCACCGGGCACCAGGTCGTCTGAACTGAGCTCAGGCATGAGTCGTTGTAGTGCGTGGACAAACGCTGACTTGCTCAGGGAGCGATGATATTCGCCGAGGGACACATCCCAATACTTTGCGGCCATGATCCAGAAGCCCGGGAAAGGTGGCGTACTCGAATACGTCGCGCGGACGGAAGGATGTCTTTGAGTACCCCTCCCGCTTGAGTGCAAGTACCGCATTGGGGCCAGCTTCTACTCCGCCTCCGATTCGCTTGGTGAAGTGAACACCTAGGAAGGGGAACCGCGGGTCGGGCACAGGGTAGATCAATCCTCTCAAGTAGTGATGCTTTTCCGGTATGAGGTCGTAGTATTCACCACGAAACGGCACGATCGTGAGATCAAGCTTCGCTTTCGCCAGGCGGCTGACACGATCGCTTTGCAAGCCCGCGCAGTTAATGACGAGGCTCGCCTCGATCGGCCCTTGTGTGGTTTCGATGACGGTCGATGGGCCGTTGCGCCTTAGCCCGGTAACCTCGTGGGAGAGGTGGATCATTCCGCCCCGGGCGGTTATGAGCTCCGCATACTTTTCCGCGACCTTGGAGTAATCAATGATGCCGGTTCCGGGCACATGTATACCCTGAATACCGGCTGCATGCGGTTCTATCTCCCGAATCTCTTCGCTATTGAGCATGCGGAGCCCTTCGAGCCCATTGCTTTGACCGCGCACATATAGGTCCCTGAGCCGCGGAATCTCGTCTTCCTGGGTCGCGACGATGACTTTCCCGCAAGTGTCATAGGGAACGCCGTGTTCTTGGCAAAATTGCAGAAGGGCGTCTACGCCTTCTACGCAAAGCCGGGCCTTGAGGCTCCCCGGTTTGTAATAGATCCCAGAGTGAATGACGCCGCTGTTGTGGCCTGTTTGATGCCGGGCGAGTGCTGGCTCTTTCTCAATGATTGCAAGAGAGATGCCAGGGAAACGCCTGGTGAATTCAAGCCCTGTTGCCAGGCCAACGATTCCACCCCCGATTATTGCAATTGACGGTTTTGACATTCGAATCAGTAATCGTATCGATATTCTGCGGGGATTTTAAGGGGATTATTCGGATGCCGCGCGCAGCACTGCATTGGCGGGGCGATCGTCTGTTTCTCTGATCGACGTGGGCGAAAGCCTGTTTGTCTTCTTGAGCCATTCTGCGGCCATTTGCTCGGCCTGAAGCAATTGCTCCATCGTCAAAGCCTTCCCAACACTCTTGCTGGTCCGCGTTATCTGATGACTCGCAATCAGGTACCATTTGTAGGCCTGTATGAGGTCCTTAGCGTCAGACCTCCGAGTCCAGTAATAACGGGCTAATTCCAGTTGTGCCGCTGGAACACCTTGCTCGGCAGCTCGTTGGTATCCGGCAAGAATGGAAGCACCCTGCAGATCTCGGTCAATGCCATTCTTCGTTACGGGATTGGCCGAAGGTTCAGGTGACGTAGCTCGGTTGAGGGTCATGAAAAGAAGCTCGACGCGGCTTGAAACTCCGAGTTTGTCATAGACGCGAAAGAGGTAATTCTTTACGGTGTGTTCGCTCAGACCCAGACGCTTGGCAATCTCACGATTCGTCATTCCCTCGGCGACGCTGCTGACAACTTCCATCTCACGCTTGGAGAGCTGCTCTATGCCCTGAGTATTGACTGCTCCAGGAGTGCGTGAGGTAGCGAGTGCCTCAACGACCAATCCCATTTGCTCACTGTTGGCCCATATCTGCCCCTGGTGCACCTTCCTTATACACTTGCTGAGAGTTTCAATCGAATCCTGCCTGCTCAACACCCCTCGCGCGCCGGCTCGAAAGGCTTCAAGGATAGACTCGGATTTCGAAGAGTCCAGTAGCATGACGGGGCGGAGATTTGGATGCGATGCGTGCACCGTACGCAAGACCTCGAAGCCGCCGGCAGGCTGATCATTCAAGTCGGAACTGAGAAGAAGCACATCGATATTGTGGAGGTCGGCGCGCGCAACCAGCTCTTGCGAATCTGAACTGATTACCTCGAACTCGCCATCACGCCTTAATGCGTCAGCGAGTAGCTGCGTATGGAGTCGAGTATCGTCGGCCACGAGTACGCGAATTACTACCTCGAAGGTTTTATCGCGCATTGCCCTGCTCATGGAACCTCTTTGCAACTCTGAGATTTTCGTTGGGGGAGGCCTTAGAATACTGCTAACCAAGGAAGCGTACCGTTTAATTCGGTAGATTCATGCCCGCACTGCGTCAATTGTTCTGCGTTTTCAGGTGGTGCAGTATCAAATCCTTGCATTACTACAATAATTAGCTCTGGTGGTCTGTGCAAGCTCATAAATTTGGACGAGTCAAATATCGTCAGTTTAATTTATCGTCTTTTTAATCAAGGACTTGAGAAATAGCCCATGAAAATAGTCTCTCAGTCCGGCCCTTGCTCAGAGAGAATATCTTCTCTGGGGCTCTTTTTCTCCCTGGCGGAGTCAAAAATATCCAAAGCGCAGGAGAAATGCTTCGCCGAGATGCTATACCTCTTGCAGCACGCTGCATACGGATGTAAGCTTCGGTTCACTCAGGCAATCGACTGTCGAGACAGTCTCCACCCCCTGCCCGAGTTCCTCCCTTAAGTACAAAGTCGAGCCTTCAGGCCAGTGATGGCTGAAGAATGATGCTCGGTCTCGCTGACCGATTCATGCTGCCGTCGAGGAGCAGACAGAATCTCGTTGGCAATGGAGAGACGTAAGGGTCACTAGAAAATGTGACTCAGAGGGCGAAGCTATGCGCGAGCGAAGCCGGGGCCGTTCACTGATGCAGTCCATTTCCAGGAAGTGAGCCAAAAGGAAAACTATGAGCACAAGTAATCAGTTGTGGGAGTTTCCAAGTTCGCCGGCGATTATTGGGCGAGGCATTGAAAGCTGGTACGCAGTGCAGACCCGTGCTCGACATGAAAAGGTTGTGGCTCAAAGACTCTCTGAAAGAGGCGTAGTTAACTTCTTTCCGACAGTCACCGAGGTTCATCGTTGGAGTGATCGGAAAAAAATCGTAGAACTGCCATTATTTGGTTGTTATCTATTCGTGAGGCTGATGCCCAGAAATGAGGAACTTCAGAAGGTGCTAAGGATCGATAGCGTTCTGGGGTTTGTCGGAGCATCCAAAATCGGAACACCTATTCCAGACGAACAGATTGACGCGGTTCGAATCCTGGTAAGCGAGCAATTGCCTTATTCATGTCATCCATTTCTCAAAACCGGGCAACGGGTGCGAGTCCGCAGCGGCGCCCTCGATGGTCTTGAAGGGATTCTTCTTTCGCGTAAAGGTGATAGCAAGCTGGTCATTTCAGTGGATGCGATGCAGAGATCTCTGGCCGTTCAGATCGACGGCTATGACGTAGAACCAATCTAAATACTTCTTGCTTTATAGCGCTCTCACCTGAGAACTAACCAGTGACAAGAAACACAATCGAAACAGCGAGGCTACTCGTAGTTAGCCATGATCCCGCCGTTCTTCGCCCACTCTGGCTTGTGGGCGCCGCAAATTGTTGGGAATTTGAGAGTGCCGCGAACGCGTGGGAAGCGATCGAACGTGTGCAGTCTGGAGTGACACCAGATCTCCTCTTGCTGGACTTGCCACACGGAGATGCCGATGCACTGCATATTTTGCGGTGGTTGCGTCGTATTCGTCCTGCATTACCGATCATCTTGATTGGATATTCCGACGACATTGGCAGGAAAGAAGAAGCAATTCGGATGGGCGCTCGAGATTACGTGGTCAGGCCTTTTGACGACCAGCAACTCGAACTGGCGATCCGACAGCATCTTTCCAGATCTTGTGCTGTCGTCGAGACCGAGATCACGAGTGATGATGTCGAACAGGTCAGCAACGACAACTTCTTTATCGGGATCAGTCCAATCATGCGGAAGCTTCGTGCCCAGGCGTCTTTGCTTGCAGAAGCTAACGTGCCGGTGCTGATTCTGGGCGAAAGCGGTAGCGGCAAGAAGACCACCGCGCGCCTGGTTCATAAGCTGTCTGTTCGTTCGGGGTTCGAATTCGCAAGGGTAAATTGCGCAGCACTGCCGAGTGATTTGCTGGAGCGGGAGCTTTTCGGCTATTACCGAGATGGTTCAAGTCATTACGGGCAAGCAAGAGCCGGTAAGTTGGAGCTTTGTGCAAGAGGAACGATCCTTTTAGATGAAATCACAGAGATGTCGATGGACCTGCAGGCTAACCTGCTGCAGGTGTTGCAGAATGGGCGATTCATCCGACCAGGAACTTCCGTCTCAGTCGATGTAGACGTTCGCATTCTTGCTGCTAGTTCAGCAAGCATGGAACATGCGATTTCTGAAAATAGATTTCGGGAAGAACTATATTACCGACTGAGTGCCTACACGATTCACGTGCCTCCTCTTCGCGAGCGCAGAGAAGAACTGCCGCTCCTTTCTCGCCATTTCATGCATCATCTTGCCAGACACTACGGTCTCTCTCCACGTGAATTTTCCCCCGCCATCATCGAGGCTTGTCAGTCCTATGGGTGGCCCGGAAATTTGAGGGAACTGGAGGATTTCGTGAAGCGTTACCTGATGGTCGGCGATAGGGAACTAACTTTTGAGAGAAGCCGCTCTGACCTAGACGAGGTGAGCCAGATAACAGCTTTGGCCGCCGCCCGGCGATTGAAGCTTCTGACGCCATCGTTGGTTGCGTCAAATGGTGCGTCTAGCTCCGACTCGCTCAAAGCTCTTGTGCAGAGCGTAAAGCTGGAAGCCGAAAAGAACGCAATCGCTGCAGCTTTAGAGAAAACAGGGTGGAATCGCAAGGCCGCTGCCAGGCTACTGAAGGTAAGTTATCGAACTCTGCTGTACAAAATTGAACAGTACCAGATGAGTTCATCGGACACCTCTCTGTTCCCAGGCAACGGGTTTCGAAACAAGGGAACCGGATTTCGCGGCAATGGTCGAACGGATTGAACAATATCGAGGAAAGTTTCGCCAGATCGTTGATTTGGATTTGTTATGAAAAAATATGCCAGTCATCCAGTAAGCTCGGGTCTGATTCTAGTTGCCTTTGCTGGTTCCATATGGGGGCAAGTCCCAGACTCCAGTCAGGCCGATGGTCGACTCTCCCCTCCTCAAGCGGCAGTTGCTGTGGCACAACCTTCAGAGTCATCGGTAAACAAGGCACATGACGATAGCTTTGTCATCGGCAATGACGACGTCCTGTCGATCAATGTGTGGAAAGAACCAGATGTCTCTCGATCCATTCCAGTTCGATCGGACGGGAGAATTTCCCTGCCTCTGGTTGGAGAAGTACAGGCTGCGGGACGGACTCCCTTGCAACTGGAGCATGAGATTACAGACAAGCTGCGTACCTATATTGCGGAACCCGAAGTTACGGTAATGGTGCAGCAGATCAACAGCGAAAAGTTCAACATTCTGGGACAAGTAACAAAACCCGGATCATATGCATTGACGCGTGGTACGACGGTTCTGGATGCAATTGCCGCTGCGGGCGGGTTCCGGGACTTCGCCAAGCAAAAGGGAATTTATATCCTTCGTCAGAGCTCCCCGGGGCACGATTCGCGTATTGCGTTCAACTATAAGGACGTAATCAAGGGTAAGCATCCTGAGCAGAACATCCAGCTTGAGCCGCGCGACACTATCGTCGTGCCTTGAGGGTATTTATGCTTACACGAGTTTGCTTAAGACTTGCGCTGTTGGCAGCTATGCCCGCTTGGTCGCAGGTCAGCTCGAATGCTAGTGATACCTCTATGCAGACACCGCCTCCGGTAAGTGGCGAGTCATACCCTGTAAAGATCGCAGCCGAAGCACGATCGAACTACCTGCATGCGGGTATCATCTTCAGTACGGCATATAACGACAACGTGTTAAGTGGAAATGGTACCAACCCGGTCAGCGATATCAGTTACTCCATACGTCCTACGATTGCGCTTGATCAGACGACGCCGCGACTACATCAGATGTTAACTTATAGTCCCGGCTTTACGTTCTATCAGCGGACGACCGCTCTGAACGAAGAGGATCAAGGCTTGGCCTGGGCGCTTCAGTACCGATTGAGTCCACATATAACAGCAAGTCTGCGAGAAGACTTTCGAAAGAGTTCGAATGTGTTCAATCAGTCTTATCTTGTTTCAGGAGCAACCACGTCTGGATCGGAACAGTCTCCACAAGCAGGGGCGGTTGCTCCGTTCGCTAGCCAGCTAAACAACGTGGCAAGTGCGGAGCTCACGTATCAATTCAGTGCTAATGGCATGATCGGCGGCTCCGGAACTTTCACTAATTTGCATTACCCTAACCCGAAGGAAGTGCCTGGTCTCTCCGATTCTAATTCTCGCGCCGGCTTGGTTTTCTACAGCCATCGCCTTTCAAAGGCACAGTACTTAGGTGGAACCTATCAGTACTCACAATTCCTCAGTTCCCCGCTGAATGCGTCGAATGAAACTGCGACGGCGGGGCAGAGCGACACAGAAACGAACACCGCCCTGCTTTTCTATACGATCTATCTAAAGCCGAATCTGTCCTTCTCTCTATCGGCTGGACCACAGCATTATGTTGTTTTTCAGCCGCCATCGCCTGCGACGCGTGCGTGGGAGCCCGCTGCAACAGCGAGCGTCGGCTGGCAAGCGCGCCGCGTGGGCGCTGCGGCCAGCTATTCACGAATAGTTAGTGGCGGTGGAAGCTTGGTTGGAGCCTACTATACGAATGCCGCCAATGCATCCTTGCGCTGGCAGTTAGCGCGTACATGGACGGTTGGGCCCACGGCAAGCTACTTGATGACAAAGAACGTAAATTCCTCTCTGGTTACCGCGAATCCGGGCGGGCACACCGTCTCCGGGGCTGTCTCAATGCAGCACACGATCAGTGCGCACTTCAACCTGGAATTCGGATACGCTCGCATACACCAGAGCTATAGCAACATTGCGGTCATTTCCAGCGCTCCCGACGCCAACCACGAATTCCTCTCGATCTCCTACCAACTCACTAGGCCGCTGGGGAGATAAGCCATGTCAGACATCGCCGAAGAACAAAAATCAGGGCCGCTCGACATCCAGCACTACTTGGACGTGATTCGTCGCCGTCACATCCAATTTTTAATACCGCTGTTTCTTGGTTGGATCATAGTGTGGGGAGCGAGCTGGATTCTACCCGTAAGCTATAAGTCTGGCACATTGATTCTGGTACAGCAGCCCACAATGCCGAAAGACTACGTCACACCGAACATCACCGACAATCTGCAAGACCGGCTGCAAAGCATCACTCAGCAGATTCTCAGTCGCACGCGCCTTCTTCTGATCATCGACCAGCTAAACCTGTACAGCGGAGGCCGCAAACACCTTACCTCAGATCAAAAAGTCGAACGTATGCGTAAAGATATCGATATTGCGCTTGTACGTGACGCTCGTCAAGACCAGATAACCGCATTCAATATCTACTATTCGGCCCGAGATCCGCATGTTGCTCAAAAGGTAACAGGCGAACTGACTAAATTGTTCATTGACGCGAATCTGGAAGTCCGCCAACAACAGTCTGAAGACACTACCAAGTTTCTCACTAGTCAACTGGATAGTGCTCGTGCAAGTCTTGCCGAGCAGGAAGCAAAGATTCGAGAGTTTAAGGGGCAGCATATGGGGGAACTGCCTACTCAGCAGGCGAGTAATCTCCAAATCCTCAGCGGCCTGCAATCGGAGCTGGTGAATGAGCAAGACGCGCTTAACACCGCCCAGCAACAACGAGTGTATTTACAGACATTGATCAATCAATATCGATCGCTCCAGGGTTCATCTAAGACAACTGAGGTGAACCCGGCGCGTCTACCTGCGATAGACCAGGAGCTCGATAAGCTGAAATCACAACTCGCAGATCTCAGCTCTCACTATACCGAGCAGTACCCGGATATTCGGAACCTAAAAGAGCAAATTACCAAAACCGAAAAGATGAGAGACGACCTTATTGCTGAACTGAAGAAGAAGAAGACTCTCGCCGGCAGCCAACCCGATTCTGTGTCAGGTGTCAGTGAGGCGTTGGATCTTTCTCAAAGCTCTCCGATGCTGCAGGTACAGAGTCAGCTACAGGCTAACCAGTCCGAAATCAAAAATCGTGAGCAAGCCGTTTCTGACCTAAGAGCCAAAATAAATGAGTACCAGACTCGTCTAAATCAGGAACCAATTCGCGAGCAGGAGATGGCGGATCTTACCCGCGGCTATGATCAATCCAAATCTAATTACGATGACCTGTTGAAGAAGAAGAACCAATCTGAGATGGCGACGAGCATGGAGCTTCTCCAACAGGGTGAGCGCTTCAGTGTTCTTGATCCTCCCAGTTTGCCTCTGAAACCAGACTTTCCCAATCGACTCAAGTTTTGCGGAATCGCGATAGGTGCGGGTCTCGTGCTAGGTATCGTAGTAGCCGGTGGATTTGAATTCATGGACCATCGTATCTACAGTGAAAAAGAAATCAAGAGCCTGCTGCCGATACCAGTGATCTCCGAAATTCCGGAGCTCTTGAGTGCATCGGATGCGCGAAAGATCAAGACGCGACAGCTGCTTGGATGGGGCATGGCTGTACTGGTGGTTGCAGCCATTCTCGCTGGATCCGCATTCAACTATCTTCGCAGTTAGGCTCGCCTTCTCAATGTACAAATCCTTCTTCAACCTGACACGTAACCCTTTCGAGCTTACGCCTGATCCCGCCTTTCTGTTCTCAACCAAGCGGCACAACGAGGCTCTTGCAGCTCTTTACTATGGAGTTCGACGGCATAAGGGATTTGTTGTGGTGACTGGCGAGGTGGGCACGGGCAAGACACTGTTGCTTCGGTGCCTGCTTCAGCTGTTAAAACAAGGTACCGACGTTGCGTATGCGTATATTTTCCATACGTTACTGTCTCCGATAGAGTTTCTGCAATACATACTGGCTGACTTCGGTTTATCAGCGTCTGGCAAGAATAAAAGCGAACTGCTATTTGAACTGAGCCAGTTTCTAATCTCGCGGGGATCCAGGAAATTAACTACAGTCCTCATCGTGGACGAAGCGCATAATCTTTCTGCGGAGATACTCGAGGAGATACGCCTTTTAACAAATTTAGAGACGACCGAGGACAAGTTATTGCAGATCGTACTAGTCGGCCAGCCTGAACTCGACGACAAACTGGATTCGGTTCGGCTTAGACAGCTTAAGCAGAGAATTGCTCTTCGCGCCCGCCTTGATCCACTGGATGAAAATGAGACCAAAGGTTATATCGACAGGCGGTTACAGATTGCTAGCAAAGAGTGCCAGGTTAACAAGTTATTCCCCGCGCTAACAATTGCGGCAGTGTATCAACATTCGCGCGGATTTCCTCGCCTCATCAACACTATTTGCGAGAATGCCCTCATAGCTGCCTATGCAAGACAGATAACTAGCGTGCCCCCCGAGATTGTCGACAATGTCGCAAAAGACCTTCGGCTCGATGTCGTTCACACGCCTGAGACTGAGAGGAGTGACGGTCACAATGAGATGGACATCCAGCGCGCCACAAATGCGCTCCTGGATTTGTATGCGGGAAGTAACTGCGGTCTGGATGTTGGCCGAGCGGTTCAAGTGAGCGAAGAATGAGCCTTATATTTGATGCGCTACAGAGATCAGAAAGAGAACGCTCAGGAGTCGATGTGGCGCTGTCGTCGGCGACTGAACTACTGCAGCTTGTCGAGCGCCAAGCCGCAGCAGTGAGAAATAACGGCGCCCTGTATGAACTGCCTGATGCGACTGAAACCATAGAGCGCGAAAGATTACCCCATCCACGCGGGGCGCCCTCAATCGCAACAACGGTTGAATCTCCCACGGAACCCGACTTGTCATCCAGGGAGAGATATCAAGATCTGTTCGCGCAATTTCGCTCCATACAGGTCTCGGTTAACTCCAATGGCCAACTTCCTTGCCTGACGGACAGTGAAAGTATGGTCGGGGAGAAATTTCGCTTTCTGGGAGTGCGATTGCGACATCTCCGGCGAGAGCGGCCTCTCAAGAAGGTACTGATTACGAGCACAATTCCTCATGAAGGCAAGAGCATGGTCGCTGCGAATTTGGCCTGTACTCTGGCTCGCAGAGAACAGCAAAGAACGTTGCTACTGGAAGGTGACGTACGGCGTCCGTCATTATCGGAATTACTAGGGCTGGACAGGCTTCCTGGTATCTGTGAATGGTTGCAAAGCGAGCACAGTCAAGTAACGAATATTTATCATCTTGACGGGCCTGGTGTCTGGGTTTTACCCGCTGGCTGCGCATCGGGCAATCCGCTGGAGCTTCTGCAATCCCGAAGGTTGGCTGTCCTGATGGATCAGCTCGTGACGATGTTTGATTGGATCGTCATCGATTCTCCTCCAGTGCTACCGTTGGCTGATACGAGCGTATGGTCCAAGACTGCTGACGGAATCCTTTTGGTTACTCGCCAGGGGACAACAGACAAGCGTCAATTGCAGAAGGGATTGGAAATCCTTGACCATTCGAAGCTCATAGGCGCGTTAGTGAACTGCTCGCAAAGCTCTGCTACGAGCGATCACTACTATTACTACCGTTCCCCAACTGTCGGCGACGCGACAGTGCCCGCCAAAAAATAAGTGCTTGTAATATCACCTTCTCCCCCAAAGAAAGTGGCACACACATGGAAATTAATATTGAGTCAAGGCACTTGGGCGATGTCGTCGTAGTAGTGCCGGACATCTTCCGAGATGGCCGTGGTTTCTTTTCAGAGACATTTCGCGCCGATCAATTCAAGTCGCTTGATTTGCCTACGGAGTATGTACAAGACAATCACTCGCAGTCAATCAAAGGCGTTATACGAGGACTGCACTTTCAGTGGGACCCACCAATGGGAAAACTAATGCGTGTTTCTGCGGGAAGTGCCTTCTTGGTTGCAGTAGATATACGCAAGGGATCGCCGACTCTTGGAAAATGGGTCGGAATTGAGGCGTCAGCCTCGAATCGGCGTGCTGTTTGGGCGCCG
This sequence comes from uncultured Acidobacteriaceae bacterium, assembly GCA_963833015.1. GTDB lineage: Bacteria > Acidobacteriota > Terriglobia > Terriglobales > Acidobacteriaceae > Alloacidobacterium. The sequence goes on from CAWHWJ010000014.1 coordinate 412,986, forward strand.
GCAGGTTTTGCGCGGGGCTTTTGCACCCTAAGTGATGTGGCTGAGATCCAGTACAAGTGCACTGGGATCTACAACGGCAAAGCAGAATCGGGCATTCGCTGGGATGATCCCGAGATCGCCATCAAATGGCCACTGACTGACGTGATCGTGTCTGAAAAAGACCGTAACGCCCGTACGTTAGCAGAATGGCTTCAAACATCGGAATCAGACAACTTCCGGTATTCGGAAACAAGGCTACACGAATTCTCTCTTCGGAGTTAACGATGAAATTACTTATTGCTGGAGGCGCTGGCTATCTTGGTTCGGTGCTTATTCCAAAACTATTGGAGCGCGGGTACAAAGTCGATGTCGTCGATCTATTTTGGTTCGGGAATCATCTGCCACGCCAGGTCGGAATCCTCAACAAAGACATATTTCAGCTGACGGTAGAAGATCTTGAGCCGTATGATCAAGTGGTCTTCCTCGCCGGCTTATCGAACGATCCCATGGCGGAGTATTCGCCCAGCAAGAATTTCATCTTCAATGCGGCCGCTCCTGCGTATTTGGCATACATTGCCAAGATCGCCAGGGTTAAGCGCTATATTTACGCTTGCTCATGTTCAGTCTACGGATACACGGAAAATGAACTGTACGACGAAACACGTACCGTGAGCTCCAGTTACCCGTACGGAATTTCCAAACTTCAAGGTGAGCAGGCAGTCATGCAACTCGCTAGCGAAGACTTTTCAGTGATCTCTTTGCGGAAGGGCACCATTTCCGGCTATAGCCCTCGAATGCGGCTCGATCTGATCATCAATACGATGTTCAAGACTGCAATCAGAGACCACACAATCACTGTGAACAATCCGTCGATCTGGCGCCCAATCCTCAGCATAGAAGATGCGGCTACAGCTTACATCCGTTCTATCGAAGCGAACGATAAGATCTCGGGCATTTTCAACCTCGCCTCGGGGAACTATACGGTAGGCGAAGTGGGCGACCTGATCAAAAATGCGATCGAAGAGCGGCTCAATGTGCGGGTCAATCTCTGCATTAAGCACATCGAAGATTTTCGCAATTACAAAGTCAGCACAGATAAAGCGGCTAATGTACTGAGTTTTCATCCGTCTGGAAGCGTAAAGTCAATCGTGGATAACCTGATCGATAATATGGATAAATTCCGTGACTGGGATAATCCGCTGTATGCGAACATTCAAAGCTTCAAGGAGATTGAGAAGTCCATTGAGGTTCATAATATGGCGGTTGTCGCATGAAAGTTGCAGTCATTGGGGGCGATGGACAACTAGGCACAGATGTCGTGTCGGCCTTTGCTAGCAGGGGTGACGCTGTCTTCTCATTGACACACACCGATATTGAATTGTCGAGTATGGAGTCTGTCATCACCAGCCTCGGCAAACAAGAGGTGGATGTAGTCGTGAATACGGCCGCCATGCATCACGTAGAGAATTGCGAGCAGCAGCCGGACAAGGCGTACGGGGTTAACGCAATTGGTGCGAGAAATCTCGCGCTGGTGACCCGTGACCTCGAAGCAGTGCTTGTCCATGTCAGCACAGATTATGTTTTCGATGGAGCAAAGGGTGAGCCATATGTGGAAACCGACTCCCCTCTGCCTGTCAATGTGTACGGCAACTCTAAATTGGCGGGAGAGTATTTCGTCCGAACAATGAATCCAAAGCACTACGTTCTGCGCACCTCAGCCCTTTATGGGAAACATCCGTGCAGGGCGAAAGGTGGTAAGAATTTTGTGGAGCTGATGCTCAAACTCGGCCGCGACCGCGGACGAGTTCGTGTAATAGACAATGAATTTGTAAGCCCAACTCCGACTATCGACGTGGCCCGTCAAATTGTCAGCCTGAGTGAGCACGATGCCTTCGGCATATATCACGCAACAGCCGAAGGTAGTTGCTCCTGGTACGAGTTCGCGAGGGAGATATTCGCCATTGCTAAAGTAGGAGCTCAAGTTGAAGTCGCATCGCCTTCAGAGTTCCCATCTAAGGTGCCGAGGCCATGTTATTCAGTGCTCGAAAACCGCGGGCTGAAAGACGGAGACCTTAACGTGTTCCGACCATGGCAAGCGGGCCTTGCTGAGTATCTGTGCCAAGCGGAAACAGTGCTCGCGTTCTAATGTCTATGTGATGCCTATCGGCAGGGATGTAATACCGTCCAGAGCGATCAGTTAAGCATAAATCATGCGCGAAAAAGTGAGAAGTTACAAAGCAAAAGGACAGCTTGTCCTCGGCTGTGTCTTCAGCCGATCCCGCTCAAGGTCGTTGCAGTCGGAATCTGGGCCCCCCATTGGTTGCATAGCTATTTTCAGGCTGGTAAGGAGAAGGTTCAGTGACTTTATTAGACTCGATTGACGAAGCGACAGCCCGCTCACTGCTTTCCGGATCCACAAGTGATCGTAGTTCGTTTGGTGAGGAGGCGTTTCGACGGATGCTCGTCATTGAACGCAAAAGGACGGAGCGGTCCGGAAAGCCATTCCTGCTTATGTTGGTAGGCGTCGGAAACCTTCAGTGTTCGGAAAAGAATGGGAAGGCGCTCGACAGTATGTTGTCAGCGTTGCTTTCATCTACAAGAGAGACTGACGTAATCGGTTGGTACAAAGACCGGGCGACAATCGGGGCAATGTTTACGGGTCTCGTGGTCGACGACAAGAACTTGGTTCTAAGTACAATCCTGACGAGGGTTAGCAACACGCTACGAGATATGTTGACCTTCGAACAGTTTAATCAAGTCAACATCTCATTCCACTTCTTCCCCGACGATTGGGACCACGACAGTTCGGGGCGCCCGAGCAATGCAGCCTTATATCCCGATTTATCGAGCCGCGACGACGGAAGACGGCCCCTGCTGGGGGTAAAACGGGCGATGGATATCGCAGGTAGCCTGCTGGCATTAATCATGTCCGCCCCGCTATTTGTGATGATTGCATTTGTAATCAAAGCATCGTCTAAAGGTCCGATATTTTTTAAGCAACAGCGGGTAGGGCAGTATGGCCAGTGCTTCACATTCCTGAAATTCAGGTCGATGTACATCGATAATGATCCGAGTGCCCACAGGGAATATGTGAAGAAACTGATTGCCGGCCAGGCAATGAGTGAGCAGTCAAATGGAAACGGTGGGAGCGTCTACAAGCTTACGAACGACAAGAGGGTCACACGTGCGGGGAAATTCCTGCGGAAAACCAGCCTGGATGAACTACCCCAGTTCCTTAACGTTCTCAGAGGAGAGATGTCACTGGTCGGACCACGTCCGGCAATTCCTTACGAGGTTACGTCTTATCAGACCTGGCACCGGCGTCGCGTATTAGAAGTTAAACCAGGGATCACGGGACTGTGGCAGGTAAACGGAAGGAACCGTATCAAATTCGATGAAATGGTTCGGTTGGATCTGCAGTACGCGAAGTCCTGGTCGCCGTGGGTCGACCTCAAAATCCTCATGCGCACACCTCGCGCGGTGCTCAGAGGAGCCTGCTAACCCTCCATTCAGCTTACCTGCACTTAAATCAATTATCCCTGCCCCCTCTGCATTACATTAACCTTCCTCCTAATTTAATTGGAAAAACCAGAACCATCAATCTGAAGGGCGGTGAATCATCGTGAATTTCGGCGTAATTGGCTACGGCTATTGGGGGCCGAATGTTGTTAGGAACCTCGAGAGTCTTGAGGACTCCCAAGTACTCGCAATTGCAGAAATGAGCTCAAACGCGCGTAAGCGCGCGCAAAAGGCGTACCCAGGGATTAGTGTGACTCCTGACGCTGCCGAGGTGATCTCGTCGCCTAAGATTGATGCTATCGCCGTGATCACTCCGGTCTGGACACATTATGAATTGGCAAAAGCTGCCTTGGAGAATGGTAAGCACGTCTTCGTAGAGAAGCCGTTTACTAGTAATTCGGCGCAAGGGGAGGAACTGATCAATCTTGCTCGGAGAAAGAACCTCAAGATCATGGTGGATCACACTTTCCTGTTCACCGGTGCCGTGAAAAAAATCTCGCAACTTCTCGAGGAAGGAACTCTGGGCAAGCTCTACTACTATGATTCGACTCGCGTCAATCTAGGCCTTTTCCAACACGACATTAACGTGCTGTGGGACCTTGCACCGCACGATCTTTCCATCATGGATTACCTCATTAACGCAAGCCCCGAGGGAATTGTTGCGACAGGCCAGAAACATCTGAACGGTCACGAAGATGTTGCCTATATGACACTTTATTTCCCCGAAAAGGTCATAGCTCACATTAATGTCAACTGGCTCTCGCCAGTGAAGGTCAGGACCACGCTTGTCGGTGGAGAAAAGAGAATGCTGGTCTGGAACGATCTTGAAGCCGACGAAAAGGTAAAAGTGTATGACAAAGGAGTGAACATCACGAACCGCGAAGGTGTCTACGAATTGTTAGTGAACTATCGTTCTGGTGATATGTGGGCCCCACAGTTGGAGCAGGTTGAAGCCTTGCGTCAGGAGTTGTCCTACTTTGTTGATTGCGTTTCGAGCGGACAGAATCCCTTTAATGACGGATGCGCGGGGTTACGGGTGGTCAAAATGCTTGAGGCGGCCAGCGAATCGCTGAATAAGAGAGGGTCACTTATTTATCTATGAGCGCCTACAACTGCATCGCAGACGATGTAAAACTTGGGAAGAACGTCCGCTTGTCGAAATTTATCAATCTGTACGGATGCGAGGTTGGCGACGAGACTAAGATCGGCGCATTTGTCGAGATTCAAAAGAATGCCAGCGTTGGCAAGTGCTGCAAGATCTCAAGTCACACGTTTATATGCGAGGGCGTTGTCATTGAGGACAACGTCTTTATTGGGCATGGGGTGACGTTTATTAACGACATCTATCCGCGCGCGACAACCCCCGACGGAAGTGTACAAAGCGAAGCCGACTGGAAAGTTGAACCCACGGTGATAAGAAAAGGTGCATCTATCGGCTCCGGCGCAACGATCCTTGCCAACACCTACATCGGCGAGAATGCGATTGTTGGAGCTGGCAGCGTCGTTACCAAAGACGTCCCACCAAACTCCATTGTTGCCGGTAATCCGGCGAAGGTACTTCGTTACATCGAACAGATTATGGAAGGTCAGAATGTCCGTTCTTAACAGCGTTTCGAATAGTGTTCCTTTTCTGGATCTGGTTACTCCGCACATTGAGCTCGAGGAAGAACTCACTGGCGTGTTTCACCGGGCACTTCACACGGCCGGCTTTATCGGTGGCCCTATGGTGGAGGAATTTGAGCAAGCGTTTGCGGCCTTCTGCGACGCCGGCCATTCTATTGCCGTCAGCAGTGGCACCGACGCTTTGCGCTTCGCCATTATGACTTGTGGAGTTCGACCCGGTGACGTTGTACTTACTGTGCCGCATACCTTCATTGCCACCACGGAAGCCATCTCGCAGGCCGGTGCTTTGCCTGAGTTTGTTGACATTGACGGGCGCACCTACAACATGTCGGTCGAGATGCTGCAGGAGTATCTGGAGATGCAGTGCACTCGGGACGAATCAGGGAAGCTAATCAGCCTGAGGAGCGGACGGCCCGTAACAGCTGTAGTGCCCGTGCATCTCTATGGCCAGATGGCGGACATGGATTCGATCATAAGCTTGGCTGAACAGTATGGGCTCACGGTGGTCGAAGATGCTTGCCAGGCACATGGCGCTGAGTACTTCTCTAAGAGACTCAATCGTTGGATGAAAGCGGGATCCATGGGGCAAGCTGCCGCGTTCAGTTTTTATCCCGGGAAAAACCTCGGGGCGTGTGGAGAAGCAGGGGCTGTGACTACGAATGATGCTCGCGTTGCCGACAAAATCAAGATGTTACGTGACCACGGCCAAGCAAAGAAATATCATCATGATCTAGAAGGTTACAATGGGCGTCTGGACGCAATCCAAGCCGGGCTTCTGCATGCAAAGCTGGCCCATCTGACAAAATGGAATGCGCAGCGACGTGAACGGGCAGCCGAATACAACCGTCTATTGGCAGACAACGACGCGGTCTCTCTCCCGTATGAGCCTTCATGGTCGAGGGCCGTCTATCATCTTTACGTGATCCGTACCTACGATCGCGACGGCATGATGAACCACTTGAAAGCAGCCGGCATCGGTACTGGAATTCACTACCCAATTCCTTTGCACTTGCAGAAAGCATATATCTCGCTTAAATACAGTCGTGCAGACTTCCCTGTAGCGAGGCGCGCCTCTGAAGAGATCGTCTCATTGCCAATGTACCCGCAGCTTAGGGCAGACCAGCAGACCAGAGTAGCGGAGGAAATTCTCGCCTTTACATCTAGAACGGCGCGGAAACAAGTGGACGTCAAGGAGACGTCGTTTGCACCTGTAGAACACACTGCATAAGGGACGCAGTTAGATCGGTCTAATAGAGCGTGAATAGAAGAATCACTACTGCCGTCTGCATTATAGTAGAGAATCTGCCAGTCCCACTTGACAGGCGCGTGTGGAAGGAAGCACGCGCGCTCCGCGATGTGGGTTATCGCGTATCCGTCATTTGCCCAAAGGGAAAGGGATTTTCAGCAGGTTACGAGGTTCTAGATGGCATCGAGATCTATCGCCATGGCACTTGGGAAGCATCAAGCATACTTGGTTATTTCCTAGAGTATGTTATGGCCTTGCTTGCCGAATTTCTGCTGACGCTGAAAGTGTTTATACGGACACGGTTTAAGATATTGCAGGCATGCAATCCTCCGGACACGATTTTTCTGATCGCGTTGTTTATGAAACTGTTCGGCGTCCGGTTTATCTTCGATCAACATGATCTCGGTCCTGAACTGTTTGAAGCGAAGTTTGGCAAGCGCAACGGTCTGCTCTACAGACTGAGTCGGCTGTTTGAGTGGTGCTCATTCCGCGCGGCGAATACCTGTATTGCTACGAACGAATCCTTTAAGGAGATTGCTATCAGGCGAGGGGGCAAACATCCGGAGAGCGTGTTCGTTGTCCGGAACTGCCCTGACCTAGCTTCCTTTCGTCATCCGCAACTGCAAACTAACAACAAGTTTGGAAGGTCGCTTCTTGTTGCTTATGTCGGATTCATGGGGACTCAAGACGGTCTAGAGCTGCTTCTTCAATCTATCGAACACATTGTAAAGCGTGAAAACCGGCAGGACACTCACTTTGTTCTTGTTGGAGGAGGGAGCGTCCTCGAAGAGTTACAAAGAACAATTGCTCGCAAAGGCTTGGACGCTTATGTGACACTCACAGGCCAGGTTTCGCACGAGGAAGTGGCAATTTATCTCTCTAACGCAGACCTGGGTGTAGCCCCTGACCCGAAGAATGTGATGAATGATAAGTTAACGATGATAAAAATCCTTGAATACATGGCGTTCAGCCTGCCGGTAGTGCTCTTTAATTTGGAGGAGGGGCGACGTATTGCAGGCCCTGCGGCACTATATGCCGTTCCAAATGATCCAGTCGATTTTGCCAACCAGATGAGCAAATTGCTCGATAGCAGAGAGCTTCGTGAACAGCTCGGTGCGAGTGGCAGGAAGCGAATTGAAGAGAGATTGAACTGGGAAGTTGAGAAGAGGTCACTTATTCAGGCATATGATTCAACGTTCGCAGTTAATCACGCCTTGTGCGCACCGCAGAACCAATAGGGTCATTACTTATTTCTTTTATGGGAATTATTTCCTCGCAACCTATACATAATGTTGAATGGAGCCACGCGCTTCGCGACGTCGTCAAGGAGCTAGGGTCTAGTGTACGTTGAGCGAGGAGCAATTCGTCGCGCATGGGCTGCATACGCCACACTATTCTTCATGGCGATGTCCTCGGCATGGTGTTATGCATCCGATGTAGTGTTGATTCGTTCAGCCGGACGCCCGTCTCCGGAGCAACATGAGCTAGAGCTTGCTACACAGTTTTACGGAGTGGGACTCGACGTTGTATCGGTCGACGCGGATCATGCAGCCCCATTATTTGAGTCTCTCGAACGGACGTCGACCCTAGCAGTGGCAATTGAGGCAGATGCCCTCGCCGCTGTAGATAAGGACAGACTACTGCAAAGCCTCCATCGGAGATCCGGCGGAAATGTACCGGTGCTCATTCTTGGTGTGACGCCAGAGACAAACACAACACTTTTGAGCATCTGGTCAAACGCGGCTGTCATGGGTAGTGGCCGTGTAAAGAGTTCACGGCTGAGTTATGTAGTTGGGCGAGCAGCAGATATTACTCAACAGCTTAGTGGCATTGAAATGCCATTTCCTGGCGAAGATGCGTATTACTTTACGTTAGGAAAAAACAGCAACGCCCAAGAAATCATGTTGGTCCGAACGGGCGACGAAGTCGTCCCGATTTTTATCGAAGCAGACCTGGAGCAGCAAAAGGTATTTCTGCTCAGCAGAACGCATCTTTCGGGCAATACAGCTGCCGAATGGGATGCCGATAATGTCGTGGACGCGTTTGCAAAACTTGCTCCCGTGATGATCTTTGTAAAGCACTGCTCCGGAGAACGAGGCTGGCATGCTCCCGGCCATTATGCAAATTTTACGATTGATGATCCTTGGCTTCGTGAACCTTATGGAGACCTCAACTATAAGGGCCTGCTCGAAGAGATGGAAAGGCACGACTTTCATACAACGATAGCGTTCATACCATGGAATTTCGATCGAGGTGATGCCGAGGTCCTTTCCCTATTTCGAAACTATCCCAGCCGATTCTCGATCTGTGTTCACGGTAACAATCACGACCATAAAGAGTTCGAAGATTTCCAGAGCAAACCACTGGGTCTGCAGGTTGCTGCACTGAAGCAAGCCTTGGCCAGAATGGATAAATTTCACACGCTGACAGGGATCCCGTATGATAAAGTGTTTGTTTTCCCGCACAGCATCGGCCCAGAACGTACATTAGAAGAGCTCAAACTCTACAACTATCTCGCCACAGTCAACTCGTCTAATGTTCCTATGGACAGTGTCAGGCCGTCAGCTCCTCTGTTTTCGCTTCGGTCCGTAACAACGTCCTTTGCTGATTTTCCAAGTGTCATCCGCTACCCGGCAACGATGCCAAGCCCGAGCACTTTGGTCGCGATCAACACCTTCCTTGACAACCCTATGTTGTTTTATTCGCATCACGATTTCTTTGCGAAAAGCATAGGTGCCTTTAATGAAATAGCTGACGAGGTGAACAAGATCGAGCCGACGACCCATTGGGAAAGTCTCGGCGACATAGCGAGCCATTTATACCAGATAAGGCTGAGAGATGACTCGAACTATGATGTGATTGCATTGTCAAACAGCGTTCGTCTGACGAATACTGACAACCGTGATTTAAACTATTACGTCAAAAAACAAGAGATCCACCCCTCTGCCATAAGCTCTGTAACTGTAGACGGTCAGATGGTTCCTTTCCAAGTGCGCGATGGAATTCTAGACATCAGCATAGCTGTCCCTGCGGGTGAGTCACGAAACGTTTTGGTGAAGTACAAGAATGACCTTGACCTGGCCTCTGTAGGCACGTCGCGAGGGTCCATTCGTGTCTATCTACTCCGTAAAGCCTCTGACTTACGTGACATATGGATGTCAAAGGTTTATGTAGGCACGGCACTGACAGAGTTCTACTATAAAAACCATGGAACGCCATTAAGAATCATCGCGTGTGCGTGCACAGTACTGGCATTCTGCATAGCTTTGGTGTGGGCTGTTCTGGCGGCTCTAAAGAAGCGTAGACCAATCGCAATAGCCTCGGGTGCGGCTCGCAGTTAAAAATGTTGTTGCTGACATGAGAATGACGCAACGACGCCGTACAAACCAAGGCCGCGGATTAAGACATTACGAAATAATTATGATGCTTACCCACAAATGCTATGTCTTAACTGAGCAGTTGATAGAGGGTAAGAAACATGACAGTGAATTATGAATAACAAGTTGACGAGTTACGTGATTATTACTCCTGTGAGAGACGAGGAGGAGCACCTCCGCTCCACCATCGAGAGCATGGTGCAACAGACAGTCTTGCCGAAAGAATGGGTCATTGTGAACGATGGCTCGAAAGATCGCACCGGGGAGATCATAGACTCCTATGCCAGCCGTTACAAATGGATAAGAGTTCTTCATCGCACCGACAGGGGCTTCCGAAAGGCCGGCGGCGGTGTTGTGGACGCATTTTATGATGGATATCGCGCATTAACAAGCACAGATTGGGAGTTCGTTGTCAAGTTCGATGGCGACCTGACTTTTGACGCCGAGTATTTCGAGAAGTGCTTCGACGAGTTTTACCGTGACAAGAAGCTAGGGATCGGTGGCGGGGTCATCTGTTATGTAGTCGACGGAGAAAAGAGCTTCGAAGAAGCCCCTGCGTTTCATGTTCGAGGCGCTACCAAAATATACCGGAAGGATTGTTGGAACGGCATTGGCGGACTTCTGACGGCGGCAGGCTGGGATACTTTGGATGAAATGAAAGCCAATAGTCTCGGTTGGACGACGAGGAGCTTTCCAAGCCTTCACCTCGTTCATCAACGGGTCACTGGTGCGGCGGATGGGCTGTGGCCGACCCTTGTTAAGTACGGTCGCGCCAATTACATCTGCGGGTATCATCCTCTCTTCATGATTGGTAAATGTATCGCGCGTCTAACACGAAAGCCGTATGTTGTGGGGTCTGTCGGCTTGATGTACGGATTCATCTCCGGATATTTGTTGAATGTGCCGCAGGTTGCTGACCGCGCGGCTGTTAAGTATCTCCGCCATCAACAGATGAATAGACTATTCGGCGGAGAAACGATGTGGAGATAGGAAATCTGAGCGATGTGGGGCTGGGTTCGCCGCAACGCAATGTCACCCGTTGAAAATCTAATTCTCTTTTTAATTCCAGGAAATCGCAGGACCTTTTATGGCTTCGAAGACTGAACAGGTGAAATCGTTGTTTGAGGTTCCTGAGAAGTATCTCAGACCACGGCAATTCGACATTAGAATTCGGACTGAGACGGTCCAACAGTTTACCAGCGCGCTTAAATTTAATCGTGTGTTGGATATCGGTTGCGGCAACGGTGCGATCTCGCTGCCGCTGTTGCCCCGCTGTAGGAGATTGACTCTGCTGGATCTCTCGAGCCAAATGCTTGAACTTGCGCGTACACGGATTCCATCCGAACGCTTGAGCGATGTGGATCTGATTAACGAGGATTTCCTAAGTGCGAATCTTGAGCCTCAGTCTTTCGATCTTATCTTTTGTATCGGCGTGCTCGCGCACGTGGACTCTCCCGCGGCGGTCATCGCAAAAGTAGTCCAACTCGCAAAGCCCGGGGCTTGGGTGATACTAGAGTTTACCGACAGTTATCATTTCTGGGGCATCCCCGTAGTTTTGTATCAGAAAGCATTGAAGTTGCTACGGCCTGAACCGTACAAACTGAATCGTCTCAAGAAGCGGCAGGTTTTAGACTTGTGTCGACAAAATGGTCTGAGTGTATCGGAACTGTATCGGTATGGGTTACCTCCTCTCGGTTCGCATAAGATCATCGGTCAAGAAGAGATGTATAGCTTAACTCGGCGCCTGTTCGGTCCTTCAGACCAGAACCGAAAACGGTGGATGGGTAATCAGTTCATTTACCGTCTCCAGAAGTCCTAGGAATTCTCAGCCCCTTGGGGGCGAAGCTACGCGGAAAGCTATTTGAGGCCGGGCATACCTGGAATCTGATCAATGTACGAAACTGAAGCAAATCACAAAACTGAATCGAGCCAAAACATTCCGCCGGATGTGATCCAGCAGTTTGGGGAATTGAAAGGCAGGGTGCTGGCTCGCACAGTTCTTCCCTGGAGCGAGCATTGCACAGAATGTGTCTGGCCTACTTGCTATTCGACCTGTGATCTCTATAGCCCGCGCGAAGACGGCAGGTGCCGACGATTTGTCGAAGGAATGGTCCGAGTTGCCTGCCCAGAGGCGCCAAATTCCTATTTATTGAAGGTAGGGTTTAAGCGCTGGGGAAAGCTATGGTCGCCAGGAAATGCGCGTCTTCATTCAGCCCCACAGGCCGAGAGGCTGGAGCGAAGGGATTACCACATCGGGACGGTGTTGTACCAACTCCCCGTGCCTTCAGGCGTCAAGAAGGTCGTCACGGGTAAGAGGTACAGCTTCAAGAAAAAACTCGCGAGCAAGCCGGTAGACAATGGCGGTGTGCCGACTGCGTTCCTGCTGGAGTGTTATAACCCTCAGCCTTACGATATTCGGCTCTCCTTGACCATGAAGTCAGTCAATGAAGAAGACAGGATACCGTTTCAAAGACTTGTCGAACTCACGCCGGGCTTCCATCGAGTGCGCGTGCCCTTTAGTGAGATTACACGAGTCCTGAACGTCCGGACTCCTTTCAATATCGACCTTATCCCTAATGATGTTGAGGATGGGACGGCTCTTTACTTCGGCCTGATGGAGTTCGTTGAGGAAGTTGAGCATGTAACGGAGAAGACGAAGAAGATCAAATGTGTAGTGTGGGATTTGGATAATACGCTCTGGGACGGCATCTTGGTTGAAGACGGCCCGCGCAAGGTGAAACTGAAACCCGATATTGCTGAGATCATTCGAGTACTAGATGCAAGAGGAATCTTGCACTCTGTCGCAAGCAAGAATAACCATGAAGAAGCCGTGCAAGTGCTCAAACACTTCGGACTCGATGAGTACTTCCTTTGCCCTCAGATTTCTTGGCGGCCAAAGAGCGAAGGTATCAGCGCGATCGCGCGACGACTGAACATTGGCATCGATTCTCTTCTTTTTGTAGACGACTCGCAATTCGAGTTGGAACAGGTAAAGGCCGTATGCCCGGAAGTCCGCGTCCTCGATGCGCTGCAATATCGCTCTCTGCCAGAAATGAAAGAGTGTCAAGTGCCGGTCACTGCCGAGAGCAGGGAAAGGCGGAAGATGTATCAGGTTGAAGCTGAGCGACAGGATTTGGCCGAAGGTTTTGGGGATGATTACATGGCCTTCTTACGTCACTGCCAGGTCCAGTTATCAATTCGGCATATGACGCAAGAAAACCTCGATCGGGTGCACGAATTAACGCAACGCACCAACCAGATGAATTTCTCGGGCAACCGCTATGACCGGGACGTCTTAAAAGGTATTCTCGCAACTCCGTATTTGAACACCTACGTCCTTAGCTGCGAAGATCGGTTTGGTTCATATGGGATTGTTGGTTTTAGCATCGTCGATAGCCGCGAGCCTCGAATGACAGATCTGATGTTTAGTTGCCGAATTCAGTCGAAGCGGGTCGAGCACGCGTTTCTTGGTTACATTATCCGGAACTGCATTGGAGAGTCGGGCAAAGATTTCTTTGCGAATTACCGTAAAACGCCACGCAACGCACCTTCAGGGAGGGTGTTTGCTGACCTCGGGATGGAAGAGGTGGGGGTTGTGGATGGTGTCACTTCGTTGGTTTTTCGGCGGGACAAGGAAGTACCGGACGATGCGGTTATCAAGATTGTTGTACAGGAAAACCCGCTAGCAGTGGTCTAAGCCATGAGAGTGAAAACGCAACTCGGCTTGATGCGACGGAAGGTGCTGTCTTCCATGTGCTCACGTCGAGCTTCGTTAGGCAATCGCGGACCGATCGTATCCTTTACGTTCGATGATTTTCCCAGGACCGCCCTCACGGTTGGAGGGCACATACTTAAGTCTTATGGCGCACGGGGTACCTATTACACCGCGATCTCCTTGATGGATAACGCAAACCATCTAGGGGATCAGTTTCGCCGAGAGGACCTTGAGACTCTTCTATGCGATGGCCATGAATTGGCTAGTCATACGTTTGGTCATGTCTCCTGCCGTTCAGTCTCTTCTGCCAAGTTCAGGGAAGAGGTAAGAAAGGGACGAAGGGCGCTTGAACAACTAGTCGGGCAAAGCAATTTCGGCAATTTCGCCTTTCCTTTCGGAGAGGTAACGCTCGATGCCAAGAGGACGGTCGGCCTAGATGTGGCCAGTTCCAGGGGTATTTGGGGTGGATTTAATGGGCCCATAGTAGATCTTAACTTGCTGCGGGCGAATAGCTTATACGGCGACGACTCTAGGTGTCTTCAAGTACGAGAGTTAATTCTGGAGAATGAGCGGCGAAAGAGTTGGTTAATTTTCTATTCGCACGACGTGTGCCCGACTCCGTCTCGTTATGGTTGTACGCCTGAACTCTTGGAATTCGCCGTCTCATTTGCTTCGCAACAGGGCGCTAGGCTCTTGACAATCGCAGAAGCTGTCTCTGAATTAGTTCCACAGATCGGAAGGAACGTTAAACGGTGAAACTATCAATCGTGATTCTTTGCTGGAATGATCTCAAGGTCATCAGTAACTGCTTGCGTTCTATTTTCGAAGGAACGAGTTCAACCGAGTTCGAGGTCATCGTTTCTGACAACGGATCTACTGATGGATCAGCAGAGTTCATCCGCGAGACGTTCCCACAGGTTCGCGTCATCGAGAACGGAGCAAACCTCAGATTTGCGTTAGGCAATAATGTTGGTATTCAGGCTAGCAGAGGCGAATATGTCTTGATTCTGAATCCGGACACCATCATTCACAAGGGTTCGCTCGATCGGTGGCTGGAGTTTGCCGATAGGCACGCTGAAGCCGGTGGGTTTGGCTGTCGGGTCTTGAATCCGGATGGCTCATATCAGAGTTCGGGGCGGCCCTTCCCAACAATCTGGCGCGGGTGGCTTGCGGCTCTGGGCTTAGGAACTCTTGGTTACATCTCAGATGTTTTCGTCTCTGAGGAGTACATCCGGTGGAAGGGTGATACCGAGCGATCCATCGATTGGCAGTCGGGTTGTTGCTTGTTGGTGCGCGCGGCTTTGCTTAAGGGGCTAGGAGGCTTTGACGAGCGCTTCTACTACTATTATGAAGACGTCGACCTCTGCCATCGCATTTGGGATGCCGGTAACTCTATTATTTTCACTCCAGAAGTGACGATTACCCACCTGGGAGGGCAGTCGTCAAGTCAGCGTTTCCCGATTCCGTTTGAATTAGACAAATATCGCAACCGTTATCGCTATTTTTACAAGTATTTCGGCAGAGAAGGCGCGCTTCGCTGCCGCCGATATTCGTTGGCCAGAATCCGAGTGCGCCAGATCGGATATGGGCTTCTCTCGATTGTTAAGCAATCGGACCGTCTGAAAAGACGCCTGGAGCTATATCGCGCTGCCGCTGAATGGAACCTGCACGTTGACCCCGTCCAGCTCGTGGAAAAAGGTAAGGAGCCTGCATCGGGTGTTCAAGTGCCTTTGCATGCTTCACAATAAGCGCCTTCCGATAATGCGAGTCTCCGGGCACAGAGGCACTTTTGTCGACTTTTCCACTTGATATCGTCCAAATGCAGCCCAAATTTCACAATCAAGCATTAGGCATCTTGGCAAATTTAGACGTCCATGTGAGACTGTTTGCAGCTCTCCCCCGGAGGTAAAAGTGCAAAACAGTACTTTATGGAGCATACCACTGCGTATTCGGTCGCAATGGCGCAGAACAGTATTACTTTCCCTTTTTTCGTGCATGGCGATTTCTCCCATCTTCGCTGCCTGCCATGCGGTTACACCCAGCGGCTCAGGCTCAAAGACCGGAGCTGATTGGAACAATGCTTATGCCGGGCTCCCAGCGACTCTGGTGCGCGGAGACATCTACTACTTGGCAGATGGCAACTATGGCAATTATTTAGGCATTAGTACGAGCGGTTCCGGAACACTCGAACTTCGTAAGGCCCAGAGCTACGACAATGGCTCTAGCTGTGCCACTTCGATTGCCGCGGGCTGGAATACCTCAACCATGGGTTCGGCGCAGGCTTATTGGCAGTCGACCGGCTCTGGGAAGGTTGTTAACCTCGGGAGCGGGGGCAACATAATCATCAACGGCAACGGAAACAACGCAGGCACGGATGAGATTGGGTGCGGAGGCGTGGCCGCGAATCCGCCTTCGTCCATGAAAGGGCCGGCCCCGAATCCTGCTGCTTGCGGCATCAGAATTGACGATTCAACCTGTACCTCGACTGCGACCAACGGGTGTGACGGCGGCAGCGGGGTTATGAACGGTGGCGGCGCCAACATCACCCTTGAGTCTGTGGAACTTTTCGGCCAAGGACTGAACTCGAACGGTAACAACAACTCCGAAACCTACTTCTGGTTTGCCAACGGCGGAAATCTTGCCGGTGTCACCATCAGCCACTGCTACTGCCACAATGCAGGCACCACTTACTTTACCGTTGTGAGCGGCGGCTGGAACAATGGAAGCTTCGACCACAACTATGTATGGGGCTTGTTTGACGGTTCGGCGAATCATGGCGAGGCCGTCCAACTGCAAGGGTCAAATGGCGCTGGCGGGACTAATGCCATCCACCACAACATCTTTCGTGATCAGCAGACCAACGGAGATGTCGTGGCTGTAATATCGGGAACACAGACCTACGCTTTTTACGATAACGTTGACTTTTGCTCGGTAGGAGGCACGTCCACCAGCTGCCGGCATAACGATGGC
This sequence comes from uncultured Acidobacteriaceae bacterium, assembly GCA_963833015.1. Lineage (GTDB taxonomy): Bacteria > Acidobacteriota > Terriglobia > Terriglobales > Acidobacteriaceae > Alloacidobacterium. The sequence continues at coordinate 429,415 of CAWHWJ010000014.1, forward strand.
GTGATCGGCTGCTTCAACAGCCAGACATGCTCAGACGTGCTGATTTATAACAATACCTTCAGTTTCCCAAGCGATTGTGGCTGGAACGTAACAGGCGGCCCGAGCACGATGACCGCCGAGAATAATCTCTGGTATAACTGTGGTTCGGTGACCATGATGGGCGGCACGAACATCGTTGACTATAACTCCTATTTGAACTCGGGCCAGTCAGCGGTAGGGAGCCATGACATATCTGTCTCCAGCGGTGCTCCCAATCCATTCGTCAGTTCTACGAGTTTCCAATTAACATCGGAGAATGCAGACTGGAAAAATCGCCTGGATCTTAGCAGTCCATACGATGTTGATGCAGCCGGAGTAACCTTCACCACAGACCGGGGTGCATATCAATATGTAGCATCGGCGACTCCATCTGCGCCGCTGAATTTGGCGGCTACCGTCAACTAGGGTGTGTGTCCTTCACTGTAAGATCTCGGACTCGCTGAACGTCGAGGAATTACAAAATTAATGGCGTGATGCGCGGCAGGGCTTCTCTCAAAGGTGCTTGTCGCGCAGTCACGAAGTGTAACCGCAATAAGCTTTGCGATTCAGTACGGCTAGATACAATCAATGGTCTATCTTTGAGATAGGTCTTCTCGGCACAAATACAACTCTAAATTTACATAGCTCTAGCCTCTGCCAATGACTGGCAGTGTCTTCACTTCCCCTCATCAGAGGCACTGCAGTGAATTCTTTACACGTCATCTTTTTATAGAACACCCGTACTTGCGAGGTTCTGACGATTGGGGCCCCGGCTAGGCCGCAAGTTCACTAGCGACCCACCGACAGTGGAAGCTGTCATTTGGTACGCGCACTGTGAACGAGACCTATGGAACCAGAAAACTACCGATTTGGCGGTGGCTCTTCAGCTACCTTGATTCACCCACTGGTGGCGGTGGGGATGGCCCTGGCGATCATCTTTATTTTTCGCCTGCCCCGCAAGCAGGTCGTAACGCCTCTCCTGCTCGCTATTTTCCTGATTCCTAAAGGGCAGGTACTTGTTTTAGCTGGTATCCACCTTAACGTATATCGAATCATTCTGCTGGCTGGAATGGCTCGGCAGGCGATTCTGAAGCGTTCTTCCGAGCGGGCGCGTGGGCTCAATTCTATTGACCGCGTATTCACACTGTTTGCCCTCTCTAACTTCGTTATTTTCTCGCTCCAGTATATGCAGACTGCGGCTCTGATTAAGTCCCTGGGAGACCTCTTGGACGCGTTGGCCGGCTATTACGTACTGCGATTCTTCATCCAGGATAGAGACGATATGCGGCGGGCCATCAAGGCCTTCGCGCTAGTTGCCATCATCATGGGTGTCACTATGATCAATGAGCAACGGACTGGCGCGAACCTCTTTGGACAGCTCGGCGGTATGTTATACGCCCCGGAGGTGCGAAACGGGAAAATTCGTTCGCAAGGCGCTTTTCTGCATTCGATTCCAGCTGGAGCTTTTGGAGCAACACTTGTTCCATTGCTAATTTGGCTGTGGTCAGATAAGAAATACCGAAAAGTCGCCTTCTTTGGACTGCTCGGGGCAACCGTAATGTCCTTTACCTGCCATTCTTCCACGGTGCTTGGCTGTTATGTTGCAGGCATTTTTGGTCTTTGCCTGTGGCCCCTTCGCAAACAGATGCGCGTGATCAGATATGGACTTGTAATAACAGTAGTAGGATTGCATTTGGTCATGAATGGCCCCGTCTGGTCGCTCCTTGAGCACATAGATCTGACAGGGTCTTCGGAGAGCTTTCATCGTTATCAGCTCGTAGACACCTTCATCAAGCATTTTTGGGACTGGTGGCTTTTGGGCACCAGAGACAACGGTTCTTGGGGTTGGGAGATGGCTGATACGTCGAATCAGTATGTCACCTATGGCATAAGTGGTGGGTTGTTAACCTTTGTTTTGTTCATAGCCATCATTTCCAGGTGTTTTGGAGGGCTTGGAGCGACACGGAAACTCGTAGAAGGCAACCGCAAAGACGAATGGGTCCGCTGGTGTCTTGGAGCTTCGATGTTCGCGCACCTCGTGGTCTTCATCGGAATCGACTACTTTGACCAAAGTGAGTTTGCCTGGATCGCATTGGTGGTCATGATTTCCATGATCGTTTCTGAGGTCAAGCGTCCGGCGGCGCAGCAAGCCAGGGAGGCACCCTTGAAGCAACTTGCAGGGCACCATGCTCTCTTGAGTTGGGAAAATTTAGCGGCGAATAAATGATGACCTATTGCCACCAGATAATCGTCAGGCAGCGGATAGAATTCACCGAGCGCATCTGGTTTTCACCGGTCATCGTAACCATAGCCCTTGATTCAGTATGAAGGACAAAATAATGTCGAGCATTTCAAATGCGATGTCGAGTGTTGAGGAAAGAGCCATCTCGATAGGCGGTTGCCCGTGTTGCGGCGAAAACAACTCAACACATTGGCTGCGGGTTCCCGACCGCGCCACATATTGGATGCAGGTTCCCGACCAATCTCACAGAGTAGCTGATGGACATGATCTGCTGCGCTGTTCCTCGTGCTCGCACGTTTGGCTGGGGAATCCGCCATCACATGAGGAAATGAGCTTTTACTATGGAGAGCAATACCATCAAGCTGTCGGGTCGACTGGCGAGGTGTCGCCAAAGCGGTGGACTCGGCAGATAGAGGTTATATCGAGGTACAAGTCTGGCGGAGACATTCTCGATATCGGTTGCAGTTCAGGCGGGTTTCTTGCGTGCTTGAAAGATGGCCCCTGGAAGCTATACGGAGTAGAGGCTAATCTGTCTACAGCTGAAAGAGCTCATTCCCTGACAGGTGCAGATGTTTTTGCAGGAGATGTACTCGACGCAAATTTCCGGCCGAATAGCTTTGATGTTGTCACTTGTTCTGATGTTTTGGAACATCTGTATGAGCCACGAGCGGTATTTCGGAAAGTCTATAACTGGTTGAAGCCAGGAGGAATATTCTACGTGTTCGTGCCTAACATCATGTCTTGGGAGGCACGAATGTTTGGCTCGTATTGGATCGCGTTAGATGTGCCGCGACACCTGCATCATTTTTCCAAGAAATCTCTTGCGGGTCTGGCTACATCAGCTAATCTTCGCCAGGTGCGTCTGGTAACACCTCTCGGATCTTATGTAGAACATAGCGCCTCTATACTGCTGGATGATCTGCTCCGCAGGGCTGGAGTGAAGCGGACTAAGCCGCTAAACCTGACCGGTGACGCCGGAATAGGCTGGAGGGTAGTCCGAAAAGGGTGGCGCCTCAGTGTGGAGGCGTTGTATAGCATGACCGCTTCCTGCTGCGGAGCCGGGCCGAGTATACAGGCGGTATTTCAAAAGGACGCTGGCTGCGGTTCAGCAATAGAGAAATAGGGTGCAGCCGCATTTGTGAACCTGAATGGTTCTACGGCGATCCAGCTGCAAAGCTTAGCTAGAAGTTCTGAACAAATCCACTCACGGTGCGCCTAGGTGGACGTTCGTTCCTGCGTACGCTCTGGTTTTCGCAGACAAACTAAAACACTTGACGGCGTGCCGCCGCCAGCTTGTGGAGTACCGCGAAAGGACACTCTCAGGGCTACGAGGTTCCCCCTCGTCTTTTTGCAGCGCTTTTTGTTCAAGACCCGCATATTCGCCCCTTACCACTCGACACTATGACCGCTGCTAGAGGAGCTTGATGGATTCTGTGAAAATATATGGTCGCGCTAAAGCCAGGGCCAGTCGGGTATTACTGGGCGAAGGTCTCAGAGCTAAAACCGCGCGCGGCGGAGCTTGGCTCGGAAGTGGAAGCTTTGCCGAGCAGGTCAGCCGATTTGCGCGAAATATGTTATTGGCACGCCTGTTGGCACCGAGCGCTTTCGGAGCAATGGCGATTGTTTTGTCCTCATCATCGCTCATTGCTTCTTTTTCTGACGTAGGAGTGTTGCCGGCGATCATCCAAAATCCGCGCGGAGGACATCGCGCATACCTCAATGCTGCCTGGTGGATGGGAATGTTGCGGGCGATTTGTATGTATGCCACGATCTTTGTTGCGGCACCTTGGATCGCCCGTTTTTACGGGAACGCAGACCTGTCTGCCCTGCTTCGCGTGGCCTTACTGAGCACGATCCTCGATGGCATGTTGAGTCCTCGTGCCAAGCTAGCGCACAAGGAGATGAAGTTCGAGCGGTGGGCGTTCATCAGCAACGGAGGAGCCATCTGCGGTGTCATTCTCACGATAGTTCTTAGCTTCATCCTGCGAGATGTGTGGGCGCTGGCGATTGGCTATTGTAGCGAGAATGCTTTTCGCTGTCTGTTTTCTTATGTATTGTACCCCGGGTTACCGTCACTCGAGTGGGACAAACATGTTGTCCGGGACATTCTGAAGTTCTCAAGAGGGATGATTGGTCTATCTTTTTTTAACCTGGTCTTTGCTCGCACCGACATCTTTGTACTAGGAAAGTTGTATTCCCCTGCAGCTCTGGGGATTTATGCGCTGGCGGTGAATCTCGTCCAAACTCCATCCAGCTTCCTGATAAATATGCTGGCTCAAACCCTCATGCCAGCTCTCTCTCATGTTCAGACCGACAAGGAACGTATGAATCGAATCTTGTCGGAAGTGACATCCTGGGTAATTCTGCTCGGTTTGCCCGCGGTAGTGATGGTTGGCATGTGTGGGTCGTCTCTTTTGAGAATCACATATGGAGCTCGATATACGCCGGCAGCCAGCGCCCTGGCAGTCTGCGCCGGGGCAGTGTTTCTAAACGTTCTCAATTCGTTGATCACAAATCTGTTTTTCGCCGCGGGGCGCCCAGCCCTGCATCGTCGCGCCGTAATCGTTTCAGCAGTTACCATGGTGATAGTAATATACCCCGCATGCAAGTATCTTGGATTGATAGGAGGACAGATAGCTGCCTTGATTGCAGTTACCGCTAGTTACGCCCTCCAACTCGCGCGTGCACGCGAAGTCACAGGATTAAACCTGCTTAGATATGGCAAGAACTTTATCCCAGCGACGTTGGGATCTGCGGTAATTCTAGGTGTCGGCGTTAGTGCGCACCTCCTCGGGCTAGCGACAAGGCCGGTAGAAAATATAGCTATTGCGGCCGCATCCTGCATTGTTGCCTATGTCCTGTGCGTGCCAATCTTTATGAGGATCAGGGAGGTGGCATGACGTTTACGCCGAAAAAGCCTTACTCGAGGCTTTCGAATCAATCTAATATTTGTTAGCAGTACATCGTTTTTCAAAACATCCTATTCAAGGATCTGCGCGTACAGTGATAGCAAACATCGTAGAAATATCTGACAGTCATGAAATCTACCACTTCAAGTGCCGAGGCTTGGGATCGGCTTTTGCCCATCTGTATTGGTGTAAAAGGTAGTATGGTTTCGTTTTCTCGTAGACCGAGCATCCGCTGTGAAGATCCGTTGTCGCTTATTAGTAGAGTAAAAACAAAGCTCTATACTACGTGGATAAGCTGTACATACCCATTTATATCTAGAGGCAAGAAAATATCGGTTCACTACTCTTGCGTGCTGAGCAGACAAGCTGCCAGCCATATCAAGCTGGGCAGTGCCATTGTCATCAGGAAGGATACTTGGCTTAATGTAATCGTCGGACGTGTTGGTGAAATAAAGTTGACCATCGAGGACAACTGCTCCTTAGGCTACAGGACATCGATATCAGCGAAGAATTCAATTCACTTAGAACGGAACGTAATAATTGCCGCTTCAGTGCTTATTCAAGATCACAATCATGCTTACGAAGATATTAATTACCCCATCCGTGAGCAGGGTGTTACGGCCGGAGGCAGGGTTCGAATCGAGGAAGGTTGCTGGATCGGGCAGGGAGTAGCGATCGTGTGCAGTAAAGGCGAGTTAGTAATCGGCCGCAACAGTGTAGTTGGGGCGAATTCAGTCGTGACAAAGAGCTTTCCTCCTTATTCCGTGATTGTGGGAAGCCCGGCTAGGCTGGCGAAGCAATATGATCCAATGAAAAACGTGTGGGTCGTAAACCCCGGAGTTGGAGAAACTGAAGTCGCCGATGAGCTACTCGAATGGGAAACCGAGAAAGTGTAAGGTCACTAACTTTAGCTCTTATTACAGCACTGTTAGAGATATTGTCACCGCTCAAACAATAGGCCGCATGAGAAACACCAGGGCATGAAGGAAGGTAGAGTATGACAACATACGCAGTGACACCGCAGTCGCAGGGCGACTTGCTCGAGGCGTCCATCCAGGCGAAGATCGGGAGCATGATTGATGATCTCGTGGCATCGCTGCCAGACGCGAAACAATTAACCAGCGAAGAGCGGCGAGGGATGATTGCCCGCTACACGGCTGTACTGGAAGGGAACTTCATTTACTGGATGACGGCCGCTTATCTTGCCGTGCAGGCCGAGGAAGCGCGGCCGCATCTGGTGGAAAATCTGTACGAGGAAGTGCGCGATGCCCATCCGGCGATGCTGCGGAGGTTCGCGATCGCGGCGCACGCGTTCCCGACCGATGCAGACGCGCTGGCCGTGAATGAAGACCTGACGAAGGTGCGGTTGTTTCTGGGACGGCTCTCGGGAGTGCAGTCGCTGGTGACGATGGCCTTTTTTGAAGGGTTCATCCAAAGGTTCATGGGGTATCTGGCGGACCTGGCGACAGCCCAGGGCTCAACGGACATGGAGTACACCGATGTGCATGGGGTGTGCGACATCGCGCACACGCAAGGACTCTTCGAAGCACTCTGGGCGGAGATGGCAGTCAACCCGCTGGATCCGGATGCAGACCTCTATGAGGGTGTGAATCTGCTCCATGCTCTAATGCAGACGGTCATCTTCAACCGCGTCAATACCCTCGCCGCTTGATCCTCCCTTCACAATGGCACCCACGTTTACTCCTATCTCCTAATGATCCGCATCTGTTATATGACTCGTAGCTGGATGAATTGACGGTGGAAGCGTGATCCCAGGGGAACATGGAAGCCCGCGATGAGACGTAGAGCGTTGTATATCTGCCTATTGCTGGCCGCGTGCCTAGCAGGCGTTGGTTTGTGGGCAGCGGCCAGGGCGCGCGCGACAGCGGGGAATTCCCCAGTGACCTATCGAACAAGCTGGAGCCCAAAGTCAGCCGCAGATTACTTAGATCATCGTGAAGTCTGGTGGCAATACTGGCCGGCTGCGCAGAGGGACCACGGAACGGTCTGCATTTCCTGTCATACAGTCGTACCGTATGCAATGATACGGGCCTCACTAAGTCAGACATTGCATGAGTCCGCAATGCCTGCACCTGAAAAGATCTTGATAGATAACGTGGAGAAGCGGGTTAACAACTGGTCAGAGATGGTGCCGTTTTACTCCGATGCTGTCGACGGACCAGGTAAGACGGCAGAGTCGCATTCCACCGAAGCGGTTCTGAACGCTGTAATCTTGGCCAGCTATGATGCACAGAACGGGCACCTGCGTCCAATTACTAGGACAGCATTGGACGAGGCATGGGCGTTGCAAGAGAAAGCTGGCGAAAGTGCTGGCGGTTGGAGGTGGCAGAATTTCCAGCTGGCCCCATGGGAGTCTGGGGAGTCAGCCTATCAGGGTGCGGCGCTTCTGATGTTGGCGGTGGAAAATGCCCCGGACGGATATGCGAGAGAGCCGCAGATCCAGGAGTATTTGGAAGGACTGCGGGAATATTTGCGCAAGCACTATGCGGCACAGCCTCTCGTGAATCAGCTGTACGTCCTGTGGTTGTCTCCCAAAGTGCCCGGATTGTTGATCGAAGATGAGCGAAAGATGTTACTCGATGCTCTTCAAAGTCACCAGCTGTCCGACGGTGGATGGAGTCTCACCTCACTGGACCCTCAAAGACGGCTAGAGAGCGACCAGTGGACGCGACTGAAGGAACAACTTGTCGATCTGACGAAGCCAGTTGAGAGCGACGGGTATGCAACCGCTCTGGTCGTTCTAGTACTTGAAGAATCGGGAACGAGCCGCCAGGACAATATGTTGAAACATGGACTAGAATGGCTGGAACAGCATCAGGGAAACGATGGTAGCTGGCGTTCCTTTTCTCTTAATGCACGGCGCGATCCGCAAAGCGATATAGGGCGATTTATGAGTGACGCCGCAACTGCATATGCAGTGATGGCGCTGGAAAACGGGGAGACGACTCAACAATGAGAACCGTGGGCTCATTGATTCAAGGTCTGCCGGTTACTCGAGAGTTCACGGGTGCGTGAAATACCGCCAATGTCTTCTCTGGAGATTAGTAACCAATCGTCACCGCTAACCAATGATCAAGATTGTTGTTACTAAAATGGGATGCCTACATACCGGATTCGCGCTACGCTTGGAGCGATATCGGGGTGGGTGTTTGCGTATGATGCATGATGTTTCTTCGTGCGTCGATTACGACAAAGTGCAATTCGCCCTCTTTCTTAGGCATAGGATCAGATAAGTCCCAGCCATTTCGTGGGAGTGACATTGGCGAAGCCCTATCCAAAAACTTGTTCTTGACCACGATTCGCCAGTCAGAATAGATCGGTGTTTTGGCTGTGATCAAGCGACATGTTCGTTCTGTATGCGATTAGCCATTAACAATTGAGTATCACTAGAACGGCCGCCGCAGTCTGTTTGTGTTCAATAGTTGTAGCATGGTTGTAAGCGAGTATTTCCCCACCAGTATTCCCCCCTTCGACACTTTGAAAGCCAACTCTTGGGCCCAAACACCAAGGCATGAAGGAAGGTAGAGTATGACAACATACGCAGTGACACCGCAGTCGCAGGGCGACTTGCTCGAGGCGTCCATCCAGGCGAAGATCGGGAGCATGATTGATGATCTCGTGGCATCGCTGCCAGACGCGAAACAATTAACCAGCGAAGAGCGGCGAGGGATGATTGCCCGCTACACGGCTGTACTGGAAGGGAACTTCATTTACTGGATGACGGCCGCTTATCTTGCCGTGCAGGCCGAGGAAGCGCGGCCGCATCTGGTGGAAAATCTGTACGAGGAAGTGCGCGATGCCCATCCGGCGATGCTGCGGAGGTTCGCGATCGCGGCGCACGCGTTCCCGACCGATGCAGACGCGCTGGCCGTGAATGAAGACCTGACGAAGGTGCGGTTGTTTCTGGGACGGCTCTCGGGAGTGCAGTCGCTGGTGACGATGGCCTTTTTTGAAGGGTTCATCCAAAGGTTCATGGGGTATCTGGCGGACCTGGCGACAGCCCAGGGCTCAACGGACATGGAGTACACCGATGTGCATGGGGTGTGCGACATCGCGCACACGCAAGGACTCTTCGAAGCACTCTGGGCGGAGATGGCAGTCAACCCGCTGGATCCGGATGCAGACCTCTATGAGGGTGTGAATCTGCTCCATGCTCTAATGCAGACGGTCATCTTCAACCGCGTCAATACCCTCGCCGCTTGATCCTCCCTTCACAATGGCACCCACGTTGCAGACTCAGTGTTCGATAGATAAATCATTGGAGCATGCCGGATACTTCACCGTTCCTGGTGCGCATCTTTATACGGTGCTGCACAAGGTGATGGATCCGGTGGCTCGCATCCTGATTGTCGGGCCATTTGCTTCCGAACGACATTTTTCATATCAACCATGGGTCCGCTGGGCACGATATCTGGCTGCGCGGCGGGTTGAAGTCCTTCGCTATGACTATCGCGGTATTGGTGAAAGCACTGGCGTTTTCGAAGAAATGAGTTTCGAAAACTGGAGCGAAGACGTCCAGCTTCTTGCCGACTGGTTTGCAAATCAGTCGCCCAGGGTACCACTTATCCTCCACGGACTCGAACTTGGCGGTATCCTTGCCGGCAGGAGTTTCGAAGACGGCATGGGTGACGCGTTGCTCTTGTGGTCTCCACCTGCTAACGCAAACCAGGCGCTACGGTCGACCCTCCTGCAGTGGGCAGGGTTGAAACAACTATACGAATCACCCGAGAACCGGACGTCTGCCGCTGAATATATTCGGCAACTGGAACAGGGATCTTTTATTGAAGTGCAGGGATATCAATGGTCGAGCCGAATCTGGCGCGACTCATTCGGTTTTGACCTGCCATCTACTCTGAGCAAGGAAAGTAGTGCCTTTCAGGCCAACAAAAGGCCAGTCAAAATTATGAAACTAGGTAAAGAGGCCGCTCCCCTGGTCAAGCCGTTCAGGGGGTATCTGGAAATTAAGGATTTTAGCTGGCTTTACTCGGAAAACTTCGAATGGATTGCCAGCGCCTTGAGGCTGCCAACGGGAGAACGCGATGCAGCAAACAATTGAAACGCGTGAGTTGTTTGAATTGGATGCCATCGACGGCGTTGTTCGGGGAACCTATCACAAGGCGCACAATGAAAACTCCCCTCCACTATCAGATCTCATCGAAGACCGCATCGGAGTCGTGTTTTTGAATTCTCTGACTCCGACGAGAGCTGCGACTGGCGACTCAGCGGTTTATTGGGCCGATTCTTTCGCCGAACTTGGTTATCACTCTTTTCGTTTTGATCCGCCTGGGTTCGGAGACTCGGACGGAGAACCTCCCGCTGAGCTACTTAATTTCGTTAATGCGGGAGGTTATGCATCCATTTCCTCTGCCAGCATAACCGAGCTCGCTCGGCGCTTCCGTCTATCGGGTGTAGTGATCGTGGGACTTTGCGCAGGGGCCGTGTCTGCCCTTTATACTGCAGCGGCAAGCAAGGAGTGTAGAGGTGTAGTGTTGATGGATCCATACTTCTTCGTTCCAGTGGTGAGTGGATTAAACCGATGGCAGAAGCTAAGAAGGAAATTCACCAACCGCATGTCTCGCAACGCTCGAGGCAGGCAAATCATCAGCATCTATGATCGTCTGACGTCGTTCAAGAAGTTCCTTGGGAACTCGCTTCCTCCATCCGCCAATGTCCCTCTACTGAACTGCTGGAAAAGTGTATCGTCGGCTGGCATTCCGATTCTCCTTCTTAAGGCGCCACATACTAACCTCAAGGTGGGGGAATTCGACTACCTTAATTACATCCTTGAACTAGCCGGCCCCAGGAGCCAGGTTCAGGTCAAAGTGGTCGAAGATACGGGCCACAGCTTCGCAAACCGTGTAGGTAGAGCTGCCGTTCGAGAGACCACTGAGAGTTGGCTGCGTGCTTGTTTTCCACTGAATAAGCACGGGGAAATTGCCAGGAACGCTCTGCATTCCGAATTCAACGCCGATACGGGACACAATCGGGCTGCAAAGATTGCTTCCACGGTCAAAATCTTGTCTGGAGTGTAAATCGCACATATGAATATCCGATCTGAAATAACAGAGCAATTCAAGCAGGTCGCTCAGGAACAGGGCATGCAACTCGCGCCTCTAACCGACAACTTGACTCTTCTAGACTCCGGGCTCGATTCACTATGTTTCGCTATGATAGTTGCCCGGCTCGAAGGGCAGCTCGAGGTAGATCCCTTCAGTACATCTGAAGATGCAATTTTCCCAGTCACCTTTGGTGAGTTCGTCAAATTCTATGAAAACGCCGCACAGTAACTTAGCTTCGCTTTGGAGTTCAATCGGTACCGCAGACGATCTGTCTGCGCGTTTTCTCTTGAGTGCTGAAGGAAACAGGGCGTTAAGTGACCTGGCTGACGGGTCTGCGCTCTACGGCCATGCCGATGAACTTCGTGGGCGATCTGTCATCATCGCAACAACGAGCCAATTCGCAGCCGCGCTGGCGCTGATCGAGCTCGACGGTGTGGCACGACGCGTCATTCTCTATCCTCCGGATTTACCGCTTGATTATTTGCCTTTTGTGATCGAGTCGGCTGATGTAGATGCGATTGTCTCCGACGGAAGAACAGTCAAATTGGACAACCCTCGGGTTGAATGCTTCGTTCCGTGCAATGGCAATATCACTTCCTGCAGCTGTGATCGGAGCGCACAGTACCAGACGAAATGGATTCTTCTCACGTCTGGTACCACTGGCTTGCCAAAGATGGTCGTCCACACTTTGCTGAGTCTCGCTGGCGCAATCTCACGTCCCAGTTCTCCAGCAGGGGATGTCGTATGGAGCACGTTCTACGACATTCGCCGTTACGGCGGTCTCCAGATATTCCTGCGCGCGATTCTCACAGGCACGTCATTGGTGCTATCGAGTCCAAAGGAATCCACTGCGGATTTTCTGGCTCGGGCTGGCTCTCACAAAGTGACCCATATCTCTGGAACACCCTCGCATTGGCGTCGCGCTTTGATGAGCCCGGCTTCGCAGCGGCTCTCGCCTGAATACGTTCGCTTGTCAGGAGAGATTGCAGACCAGGCGATCCTGAATCACCTCCAACTCGCCTATCCTCAAGCTCGAGTTGCCCACGCCTTCGCCACCACAGAAGCGGGCTTGGCGTTCGAAGTGAACGACGGTATTGCTGGTTTCCCCGCGAGCGCGATAGAGAACACACCCCAGGTGGAGATGAAGGTCGAGGATGGGTCGTTGCGGATTCGCTCAAGTCGTACTGCAAGCTGCTATCTCGGTGATCACGCTCCTATCCTGCGAGGTGCAGACGGATTCGTGGACACCGCCGACCTGATCGAATTGAGGGATGGCCGCTACTACTTCGTCGGGCGGCGCGATGGAATGATCAATGTCGGAGGATTGAAAGTATATCCCGAAGAAGTAGAGGCTGTCATCAATCGCCATCCGGCAGTACACATGTCGCTCGTTCAAACGAAGAAGAATCCAATTACGGGTGCGCTCGTTGTCGCTGATGTAGTTCTGAAGACAACATCGCAGTCTGCCAACGACGATGTGCCAGGCCTTCAGCGCGATATTCTACTGCTGTGTCGTGACGCCCTTTCGCCTCACAAAGTTCCGGCCACGATCAATTTTGTACCTGCGTTGGCGGTCGCAGAATCTGGGAAGCTCATCCGTCGCCGTGCGTAACGTAATTGTAACCGGCGGCAGCCGTGGATTGGGCCTCGGAATTGCACGTAAGCTGAGTGGCGCAGGCTACTGTGTCATTGCTGTCGCACGCAAGGAGAGCCGCGAACTTGCCGTCGCAATGGATGAGGCTGAGCTCGCGAATCCGGGGTCTCTTCATTTCGTCCCGTTCGATCTGGCCGAAATTGAAGGCATTCCAGAACTAGTTAAGTGTTTACGAAAGAAATTCGGCCCGATCTACGGGCTCGTAAACAACGCCGGCATAAGTTTTGATGGAACACTCTCCCTCATGCCGACGTCCCAGATCGAGCAGCTCGTACGCGTCAATACGATTTCGCCCATAGTGCTCAGCAAGTATGTCGTGCGTTCGATGATGGCCGATGGGGGTGGGCGTGTCGTCAATGTTGCGTCTATTGTTGCCTTTACCGGCTACAGCGGGCTCTCGGTGTATAGCGCCACGAAAGCATCGCTCATCGGTTTTTCCCGGTCTCTTGCGAGAGAGGTCGGCCGCATGCGTGTAAATGTGAATGCCGTTGCTCCAGGCTTCATTGAGACCAATATGACGGAAGGCATCAACGACGAGCAGCGCCACCAGATCGAGCGCCGAAGCGCCCTTCGTCGTCTTGCAGATGTAGACGATGTAGCAAACGCCGTTGAATACCTTTTGAGCGACAAGGCCAAAAACATCACGGGGACGGTCATTACCGTCGACGCGGGTAGCACGGCTTGAGAGAAACGCAGACAGTTGCTCCAGTCCAAACGAACATCTCTGCTTCAAGGGCATGGCTGCGTGCTCTGGAGTTGACGGCGTCCATCCACCGCAATCCTGGTCGCGTGTTGCCCACAGTGATTGAAGAGCTAGCGGAGCGGTCAGGCGACCAGCCTGCTCTGCTGTCCGATCGTGAGTGCTTTACATATCGAGAACTCGCAGCGCGCTCAAATCAATACGCTCGCTGGGCGCTTGATCAAGGACTTGCCAAAGGCGATGTCGTCGGCCTATTGATGACGAGTCGACCGGAATACTTTGCCATCTGGCTGGGCATTACGAGCGTTGGCGGAGTAGTTGCCCTGCTCAACACCAACCTCTTCGGTCCATCTCTGGCACATTGCATTCAAGTCGTTGACCCAAAGCATCTGATCGTAGCTCAGGAATTCATCGATCCGCTGAACACTGCACTATCTGACATCACCGCATCACCAGCCATCTGGGTTCATGGAACAGATCATCCTAGATTCGAGCGGATAGATCACGAAATTCAACAGCAATCTGGCGAGAAGCTGGATGGAAGCGAACGGCCGCCAGTAACCATCGAAGATCGCGCTCTTTACATCTTTACGTCCGGCACAACAGGGCTACCTAAAGCGGCGAATGTAAGTCACGCACGTGTCATGCAATGGGGTCTCTGGTTTTCGGGCATGATGGGCGTGCAGCCCGAGGACCGGATGTATAACTCCTTACCGATGTATCACAGCGTTGGAGGGGTACAGGTACCAGGTGCAATTCTTGTTGGTGGCGGTAGCGTCGTCATTCGCGAAAAGTTTTCGGCTAGTCAATTCTGGAGCGATGTAGTTCGCTGGGACTGCACGATGTTTCAATACATCGGTGAATTGTGCCGCTATCTGCTCCATGCCAAGACTCCATCATCGCTCGCATTAGACCATCAGATACGCATGGCCTGTGGCAACGGGTTGGCCCCCGAAATATGGGACTCTTTTAAAGAGCGCTTCCGCATTCCTCATATTTTCGAGTTCTATGCAGCAACAGAAGGTGGCGTCTCTTTGTTCAATATCGAGGGCCGCCGAGGAGCGATCGGGCATATTCCAGGCTACCTCGCGCATCGATTTGCACCAGCATTGGTGAAGTTTGATGTGGAAAATGGTGAACCAGTCCGCAATGAACAGGGATTTTGCATACCTTGCGCTCCTAATGAAGCTGGAGAGGCGATTGGAAAAATCGTAGAAGACCCGGCGAACGTAGGCAGCCGATTCGAGGGCTACACGAATACACAGGCCTCTGATAGAAAAATCCTTCGCGATGTTTTTAGGCCTGGCGATATGTGGGTTCGAACAGGTGACCTCATGCGGAAAGACGAGAAAGGATTTTTCTATTTCGTCGATCGCATTGGCGATACCTTCCGTTGGAAAGGCGAGAACGTTTCGACTTCAGAGGTTTCAGATGCGATCTGTGCCTTTCCTGGAGTGAAACATGCGAATGTCTATGGTGTGTCGATTCCCGCAGCTGAAGGCCGGATCGGTATGGCAGCAATGGTCACCGAACATGCGATGGACTTGTCTGGATTGAGAAAGCATCTTGTAAGCCGTCTTCCTGCGTATGCTCGCCCCGCATTCATTCGTATTCGAGAGGACGTTGAGGTGACTGGGACGTTCAAGTATTCGAAGACCGATCTGGTCCGCCAGGGTTATGATCCTGCCGCGATCTCGGATGAGATCTACTTCGATAACCCGGAATCGCAAGCTTTTCAGCAGCTCGACAAGGCGCTTTACGATCGTATCCAGACCGGTCAGATTCGCCTGTGATGTTCATCTTCCATTGTCTCTACAAGAGCAGCCCTGCCACTAAAGGCCTTTATGCTATTTGATGAAATCACAAATGATTTCGAAAGAGTCAAGCTAGAAATTGCGCATGGCCCCATCGTTCCCCGTGTGACAGCGGACGAGATTCGAAGCTACCTTACGTCTCGCTATGACTTTGGCAAGGCGATCACTCTTGATGAGGTTGTCGCAGACGTAGAAAGAATGCTCCAGACCTGGCAGGTACAGGTCACGCATCCACGTTACTTCGGCCTCTTCAATCCAAGCGTTACGCTGGCATCCGTCATTGCGGATACGCTTGTTGCCATGTACAACTCTCAGCTGGCGAACTGGCGTACATCACCCGTTGCGAATGAGATCGAGAGGCATACGCTGGGTTGGCTGACGGCAAAATTTGGACTTCCACCGGATACCAGCGCAACGTTCACAAGCGGCGGAACAGAAGCGAACCTTTCAGCCGTTGTTGTTGCTCTAACTCAGGCCTTTCCGGAGTATGGCGAACATGGACTTCGCCATCTGACGGCTACTCCTACGATCTATCTCACAGAGGAAGCCCATAACGGATACAACAAACTTGCGCACATGACGGGCATAGGCAGAAAGGCTCTCCGCATAGTAGCGACAGACGGCGATCTGAAGTTGGATCTCAAGGATCTCGAGCGCCGAGTCGCTGAAGATCGCAAGAATGGATTCGCTCCATTTATGGTGATCGGTACAGCCGGGACTACTGCGGCGGGTGTGATCGATCCACTGCAGAAAATCGGGGAGTTTTGCCGCGAAGAAGACATGTGGTTTCACGCAGATGCTGCATGGGGTGGTGCGGCGATCATCTCACCGGAACTCAAGCAGTATCTCGCAGGAATTGAACTGGCCGACTCCATCACATGTGACGCGCACAAATGGTTCTCTGTTCCGATGGGCGCAGGGATGTTCTTCTGCCGACACCCAGACCGAGTCGCTGAGGCCTTCCGCGTGGACATTTCCTACATGCCCAGGAAAACGGACTTGACAGTCGTTGATCCGCTCATGGCATCCGTGCAATGGTCTCGCCGCTTCATCGGCTTGAAGCTCTTCATGTCGCTCGCCCAGCACGGCGAGTCGGGCCAGATTGAAATGATCGAGCACCAGACGCGAATGGGTCACGTACTGAGAGATGCACTCGAAGCCTCCGGATGGCGCATTATGAATGACACGCCGCTACCGCTCGTGTGCTTCACACGTAATGGACTTGTACCCGCACCATTCCTTGCCACACTACGCGAACAGCAGATCGCGTGGATGTCGGAAGCGCAGATCGGAGGGGTTCCGGTGTTGCGGGCGTGCATTACAAGTTTCCGAACAACTGAAGCCGAGATTCATTGGGTTGTAGATGAGATGAACCGTCTCTTCTTTCAAGATGCAGAGCAAACCATGTCTAACCAGGCAGCGGCTGTCCCTGCATAGTTCACGAGCAGACGAGGGATATGAAGCGGGAAACGATTGCTGTTCACGGTGGTTACGAACTTGATCCTACAACAAAGGCCGTAGCTGTACCGATCTATCAAACGGTCTCTTACGCGTTCGACAGTGCCGACCATGCGGCGGCACTATTCAATTTGGAGGCTGACGGGTATCGCTATACGCGAATTGCAAACCCGACTACTGCCGTATTAGAGCGGAGGGTAGCCGAACTTGAGGGGGGACTGCAGGCCCAGTGCGTCAGCAGCGGACAGGCGGCTGTTTACTATGCCTGCCTCAACGTAACCCAGCTGGGATGCAACATTGTATCGGTCCCTCAGCTCTATGGAACGACGCATAGTCTCTTTAGCCACTTGCTGCCAAGCCAAGGTGTGAACGTTCGGTTTGCGGAATCGGATTGCGCGGGAGCCCTGGAAAAACTGATTGACGATAAAACGCGCGCAGTGTTTTGCGAGAGCGTCGGAAATCCAGCAGGAAATATTTGTGATATCGAAAAGCTGGCGCTCATGGCGCACAAGCATGGGGTGCCGTTACTCGTGGACAATACGGTTGCTTCGCCCATGCTGCTACGGCCAATTGAGTATGGCGCCGACATTGTGTTGCATTCTCTGACAAAATTTCTGGGCGGGCACGGTACGACGCTCGGGGGCGCAATCATAGACAGCGGCAATTTCCCGTGGAAAGAACATGCTGCGCGATTCCCGCTGTTTAACCAACCTGACCCCTCCTATCATGGCTTGGTTTATACCGAGCATTATGGAAAAGCCGCTTTTATTGCGCGTTGTCGCAGTGTCTATCAGCGAACCACCGGCTCTGTTTTATCGCCTCTGAGCGCATTTCTGTTGCTGCAGGGAATTGAAACAGTCGCGTTGCGAATTGACCGCCACGTAGAAAATGGCAGAAAAGTAGCCGAGTTCCTGCGCGACGATCCAAGAATTGATTGGGTCAACTACGTCGGATTTCCTGCCAGCCCTTATTATTCGCTTGCACAAAAATATCTGGGTGGCCGCGCATGTTCTCTGATGACTGTCGGTCTCAAGGGAGGATTTGAGGCCGCCGTTAAGTTTCACGACGCGCTCAAGCTTGTGACGCGTCTCGTCAATTTAGGGGATGCCAAGTCATTGGCCTGCCACCCGGCGTCGACTACTCATCGACAGATGACGGCTGCAGAGCAACTCACTGCCGGAGTCAAGCCGGAAATGATCCGGCTCAGCATCGGCATCGAACACAGCGACGATATCATCGCAGACCTGGACCAAGCGCTAGCCGCTACGATCTAAGTTTGCAACTTCCCCCCAGAAGATCACATATCACTTCCGGGAGATCTCTATGCCTGCCTCTTTGAACGCAAAACCATCCGATTCCGCCCAGCAGCAGTGCGACAAGGGGCTCTGCCGGAACCCGTCTGCACAATGCCTTGAAAAATCCAGCAAGAGCCTCAATATTGGATTGATCAATAACATGCCTGACGGAGCTCTTGAGGCAACCGAGCGCCAGTTCCTCTCGCTCCTCAATTCGGCTTCAGAGGGCATGTCAATTCGGTTGTCGCTCTACTCTTTGCCCGACGTTCCTCGAAACGAGATGGGAGAACGACATGTCAGGAGATTTTATTCGAGCACCGAAAGTCTGCGAGACAGACAACTAGACGGACTCATAGTGACCGGGAGGGAGCCTCTAACTTCGAACCTCGCGGACGAACCATACTGGGAAAGTTTTACCGGGATTTTGGAGTGGGCTGGCGAGAACACCCACTCGACCATCTGGTCATGCCTGGCCGCGCACGCTGCAACCCTCTACATGGATGGCATCCACCGGATCAAGAATAGCCACAAACACTGCGGCGTATTTGATTGCACACGCCTATCAGACCATCCGCTGATTGCAGGCACGCCTGCGAGATTCAAACTTCCGCATTCCCGATGGAACGGCCTGCCCGAAGACCAGCTGAGCGCTCGCGGATATCGCATGCTCACACGGGCCACAGACGCGGGAGCAGATATGTTCATCAAACAGCAGAAGAGTCTCTTCGTCTTTTTTCAAGGGCATCCGGAGTACGAATCGAATACATTATTGCTCGAATACCGCAGAGATGTTGGTCGTTACCTCAGAGGAGAGACGGATACTTACCCCTCGATACCGAGAGGCTATTTCGATGACGATACCATGTTTGCATTAAGTGCCATACAGCAAGAAGCAAAGAGCAATCCTCGCGACGAGATGCGGGCTGAACTCGGCGCAATCTTGGACAGGCTACACATAGAAGATACATGGCACCCGACAGGTGTATGCATCTACAGAAACTGGCTGCAATATATCTGCACACAGAAAGAGCTAGAGCTGCGTGGTCGATTAGCAGCAGAGGCGCTTGATTTCGGTTCTTCAATTCTGTCTCCGGTCGCAGCAAGCAGTGTACCCGCTTCGACTGTGATCTCCGTTGGCACTCAAAGATCAAACACGACATCAATTTCCCCTCTGATGACAGCCCTCTAAGCCTCAGTTTCGAAAAGAATTCATCAAATCCTCGTATTTGGAGTGATGCAAGATGCTAACCGCCTTGGATAGAACGAACGAAATAAGACATAAACTCGATACACGTGAAGCCCGTATCGGTATCATCGGCATGGGGTACGTGGGCCTGCCACTCGCTCTTCTATTCAGCGAAGAACGCTTCAGGATTACCGGCTTTGATGTCGATCTCCGCAAAGTGGATACATTAAATCAGGGTGGATCGTACATCGAACGCATCCCGGGCACCGAGATCCAATTGGCGCAGAAGAATGGCTTCAGCGCAACTGCGGATTACAGTCAAATTGCGCTTATGGACGTCGTGATCATTTGTGTGCCGACTCCATTGAGTGAATATCACGAGCCAGATCTGAGTTACGTTACTGGCACGGTCAGCAGCGTCGCGCCTTATCTGCAGGAAGGGCAGCTCATCATCCTGGAGAGCACAACCTATCCGGGCACCACAGAAGAAATAGTCGTTCCCTTATTGGAGCAAGGAAATCCTGCAGGTCTCCGCGTTGCACGAGATGCTGCGAGCAAGGGATTCTACGTTGCGTTCTCTCCCGAACGAGAAGATCCGGGCAACGATTCCGTAGCTCGTCGCGATATTCCCAAGGTTGTGGGTGGCTGCGGACCGGTGGCCCTCGATTTGACGTCCGCTCTGTACGCAACCATATTCAACCGCACGGTCCCAGTCTCTTCGCCTGCCGCGGCAGAGATGGCCAAGCTGCTCGAGAATATCTACCGATGCGTGAATATCGCTTTGGTTAATGAGCTAAAGCAGCTTTGCATGCGCATGAGCATCGATCTGTTTGAAGTGATTGACGCCGCCAAGACTAAGCCGTTTGGCTTCCAGGCCTTCTATCCTGGTCCGGGTCTCGGCGGACACTGCATCCCCATCGACCCGTTCTACCTCTCCTGGAAAGCCAAGCAGTTTGACTTCCATACCCGCTTCATCGAGCTTGCGGGGCAGGTAAACCTTGAAATGCCCTACTTTGTGGTCGAGAACATTATCGAAGCCATGAGCCAGCACGGCAAAGCGTTGAACGGTTCACGAATCCTCGTGCTTGGAGTGGCCTACAAACGCGATATCGATGACCTTCGCGAGTCGCCATCGCTGACCATTATCGAATTGTTGCAAAAACGCGGCGCTCAGGTTGAATACAACGATCCTTATTTTCCATCGGTAGGGCAGGGCCGCAAGTACGCCCTGAATATGTCTAGCACCCCACTGGATAAAATCCCCGAATTTGACTGCGTTGTGATTGTGACCGACCACTCGCAATACGACTATGCAAACATTGTCAACAAAGCCAAGCTGGTAATAGACACGCGCAACGCGACCAAGGGAATCGATGCGCCGAACGTTGTGAAGTGCTGACAGTGGCCGTTCTAGTTGTGTCGCAACAGCACTGAAGGCAAGAAGTTCTAGAGCCAGCCCTTTGCCCGCGCTATGCGGGATGCTTCTACACGGTTTGACGCACCCAGTTTGCTGATTGCTTCTGAAAGGTAATTTCTAACTGTACCTTCAGAGAGATGTAGTTCCTCGGCGATTTCTGTGCTGGATTTTCCTTCGCCCGCCCGCCACAAAATCTGTCTTTCACGTTCCGTGAGTGGATCCGGATCCGCGCTCCATGCTTCGGCAGCGAGGTCCGGATCTACCACGCGCAAACCATTGTGAACCCTCCGCACCGCGTCCGCTAATTCCGCAGCAGGACGATCCTTCAACAAATAGCCCTTAGCGCCGGCATCAAGCGCGCGCCTCAAATATCCTGGCCGCGCGAATGTCGTCAGGATAACTACGCGCGTTTTCGGGTAGCGACTGTTGACCTCACTCGCAAGCGTCAGGCCTGTCATCTCCGGCATTTCAATATCGGTGACTAGAACATCGGGCGAGTGTTTGCCAACAGCAGAGAGGGCCTCCCGGCCATTCCGGGCTCGCGCGCATACAGCGATATCCGATTCAGTTTCAAGCAGAGCGGCAAGTGCGCCCAGCACCATGGCTTGATCTTCTGCGACGATCACTTGGATTTTCTTATTCATGCAGATCGAACCGGTATTTCTATGTTGATGCGCGTGCCTTGTTTGCCATCGATGCTGAAATGGCCACCTAATCCTTCGATGCGTTCCCGCATGCCGCGCAAGCCATTTCCTTCCTGACGGATATTCCCGCGCCCATCATCCTCCACGGTGAGAGATGTGCGGCCATTCTCGCTTACGAATCTCATGTTGCAACGGCTGGCCTGTGCGTGGCGGACTATGTTCGTGACCGCTTCGCGCAGTGCCAGTGCTAGCACAGTCTCCTCCGCTGCTGAGAGCGACGGAGGCTTCGACTCGCAAGTGAGAGTTACCCCTGCCGCATCCAGCGTTCGATGCGCCCGCTCAATTTCAGCTACAAGTCCTTCCGCGCGATAGCCACGAATCGCCTCACGCACCTCGCCTAAAGCCTTTCGCGAAACCTGCTCCACGTCGCTAATTTCCTGACGTGCGCGCTGCGGGTCACGCTCGAAGAGGCGTCCAGCCAGTTCTGCCTTCAAAACAATGACAGAAAGCGTGTGCCCCAGCACGTCATGGAGGTCGCGGGCTATTCGTTCGCGCTCAGCAAGTTTTGCGAGCTGCTCAATCTCTTCCTGGGCCAGTTGAAGCTTCGCTTTGGAGCGAATTTTCTGTGACGTAAGCAGATTTGTGGCGCCTACGATCACGCAAAAAAAGGCTGGAAATCCCCATGCCCAGGGACTGATGTGCAGCAGATATCCTTCGAGAGCGACCGCGCCACACAGCAAGCCGATGGTGCCTGTGACTACTGCAACCGAGTCACTGATGAAGGGAATGAATGCCGCAACATAGATCATCATGCCGCAGGCCGAGTTGTTATACGGCAGATACCACAGTCCAAGAATCCCCATTGCTGTCAGCAGCAGGTAACTCTGGAGTTTATTGTGCGCGAATACCAGGCCCGAATAGATAACGAGAAAGAGCGCATAAACTGCGGCAAATTCCATCCAATACCGCAGACTGCGGCGTGCAATTGGCTCGATAAAAAAGAATACGGAGTAGACCAGCCAAATGTAGTCGTAGAGGCGATTCGTGTCAGGCCAGCCGTCGCGTCGACGTTTTGCGTTGCCCGGGAATGTATGAACCCGAACTGCTGCGTATGCTTGCTCGGGAGTGACGCTGTCACAACCACTTGCCAGCGAATGCCACACTCCGAGCGGAGTCCGGGAAGAAGATTCGGATTTGTGCTTTTCTTCCACGCCTTGCTATGCCCTTGCTTCGCTACGAGTAAAAATCAGCCATGCCGTGCCCAGCATAAGGCAGGTGAACCCTGCCAGTGCTTCCCAATGAATGAGCGTAGCACCGGAACGCGCATAACCGAAGACGTTTAGCGCAAGCTGCGCGAAGTGGTAGGTCGGCAACGCGGGGGCTACCTTCTGCAGCCAGTGAGGAAGCACTTCAATCGGCATCCACAAGCCGGAACAAAAAGACATAGGGAGATAAATCAGATTGATGACTCCCGGCGCAGCACTTGGCGGCATTAGCAACGAGAGCAGCATTCCAAGGCTGGCAAAGGGAAGCGCCCCAGCAACAACGACAATGGCAAGCTGCGCAATCTTTAAAGGTGTAATGTGCACGCCGCCCAGAGTGATCCCTAATGCAACCAGAACTGTGACGATTGCGAGTCCAAAAAGCATGCAGGTGATGACTTTAGCTCCGAGATAGGCGAGACGCGGCATGGGGCTCGCTTGTTTCAACTCGAGCCAACCTTGCGCGCGCTCCGAAGCAATGCCTGCGCCCAGGTTGAAGAGCGCCGCAGCGATCATGCCAAAGCAGCTGTATCCGGCGACGAGATATTGCGCATAGTTAAATCCTGGTCCCGCATGTCGGTTGGTAACCCCGAAGAGAAGATAAAACATGACCGGGAAGCCCAGCGTCGCCAGGGAGTACATGCGGTTGCGCATGGATCTCAGAAACTCGTATTTTGTTTCCTTGGCAAAAAGGTTCAGATAGTAAGGAGCGGTAAGCGTTACAGGTCGAATTGCGGTGGTGGCCATTTGGTTCTCCTTTAGCTGGCTTCCGATTTTGTCAGCGCTAGAAACGCATCCTCGAGCGCGGCCGCTGAAATCTCCAGATCGCGCAAGGTAAGGTCACGCTGAAGCATCATACGGACAACAGATTCAGGATGCGTCGCTGTAATGAGCAAAGCTTCGCGGTCTGCGCTTACGTCGGTTACTGTGGGCAAACTCCGGACAAAATTAGCGTCCAGCTCAGTAACGCAGCGAATCTTTCGTCCTGAAACCTGGTTCTTGATCTGCGCTGGAGTGCCCTGCGCTACGATGCTTCCTTTGTTCAGCACGATGACGCGGCTCGCGAGCGCGTCGGCTTCCTCCAGATAATGCGTCGTGAGCAAAACGCTCTTGCCACGCGCAGAAAGTGTACGCACTTGTTCCCACAGATTGCGCCGGGCTTCAATGTCCATCCCTACCGTAGGCTCGTCAAGAAACACCAGGTCCGGATTGCCGCACAGAGCGAGTCCAAAGAGAAGCCGCTGCTTCTGACCGCCTGAAAGATCGCTGAAGAATTTGTCTTCGATGCCTTCGAGTCCTGCGAGATGAAACACTTCGCCAGCTTTCAGAGGGTTCGGGTAGTAGCTGCGAAAAAGGTCGATGTGCTCGCGCACGCGCAGATTGTCTGGAACCTTGGCAATTTGAAGCATAGCGCCGATACGTGTGCGCGCAGATGAGTCGCGTGGATCGCGTCCGAGCACGCGCACACTGCCGGAAGTCGGCGAGATAAGGCCCAACATGCGCACAGCGGTTGTCTTACCCACTCCATTCGGGCCTAGTAGTGACACGATTTCGCCGGGCTGAATCTCGAATGAGAACTGGTTGAGCGCAACGTTCGCCCCATATCGCTTGGTGACGGAGTCCAGCCTCGCGACAACTCCGCTTCTGGCTGGCAACGACTCAAACTGCTCACCGATACTGTCCGGAATGACTGCGGCTGCCGACATTTTGTCTCCTTGGACTACGGAGAACAGAATGCAGCCTTTTTCTTGTCGAAAGCAGTGGAGTCTGTCACCAATCGAATGTGACAGTTGTCATGCTGGGGGAGTGCCGGCAGGGAGCCACGACATTTCTAGGAGTCCATTGAGGCGAGCGATCTCATTCAGGATCGCGGGATTTTTCCTCGAATCTTTGTGCGCCTTCCAACGCACATCGCAGTCGAATTTATCCTGATGGTCAAGCTTTCGGTGCGCAACGGAAACAGAGCGCACTCGCACCTCCGCAGCCTCCAGCATGTCCCTTAGCTCTTCTTCCGAAATGCTGTTTTCCATGAGTGTAATGCTCAGAGTCGCTTGCTGTTGTTCCTCCAGCCTGGTTTCTACACGGTGTAGCGTCGACAGCACAAGAAACCCGAGCACCGCTGCGACGGAACCGAGAATGAGCTGTCCACCTCCGAGACAGAGTCCCACGACGGTTGCGAACCACATGGTTGCGGCAGTCGTTACTCCGACGACCATGTTGTCTTTGCGTAAAATCGCTCCCGCGCCGATGAATCCAACGCCAGTAAGAATGCCCAGCGGCAGGCGCATCATGTCCATGACGGCATAGGAATCGGGTGGCTTACCGTTCGTTGAAAGCAGCAGATTCATCTGAATCATGGAGACTGACGCGGCGAGCGTCACCAGCAACGTGGTCCTCAGACCAGCTGGATTTCCATGCTTGCTGCGATTGATCCCGAGCAATGCTCCCGCAAAGAGCGTGAGCACGATGCGCATAGCGATCGTTTGCCAAGTAATCTCGACTGGCATGTTTGTTCCTTCCGAACCGTTCAGATTCGATGAAGGCTATGCGCAAAGGGTAGTCCTGTCGAAATCAGGGATTGTGTTTCCAGAGGGCGACGCCTCCCAGCAATCCGTCCTGGTTCGAGATCACTTTGATGTTTTCACTAAGCTTGTAACTGATCTCCTTGGCGTTGCCCCCGCCGAGATAGAGGCGATCCCAGTTAAATGTGGATGCCGTCTGCTTGATTGCTTTGGCCAGCAACTTGTTCCAACGTTTCGCTCCATATTTCTTCAGGCCGCGCTTTCCCAGGAAGTCTTCATAGGTTTGGTCTTTCATCCAGGGATGATGGGCCAGTTCCAGGCCGGGGCAGAGGCGTCCCTCGGTGTAGATAGCGGAGCCGAGGCCGGTGCCGAGGGTGAGGATCATCTCGACGCCTTCGCCCTGGATCGCGGCGTAGCCTTGTACAGCGGCGTCGTTGGCGACCCGGACGGGTTTCTTCCAGCGTTTCTCCAACTCAGCCTGAAGGTTGAATTCGACCCACTGCGGGTGAAGATTAGCGGCAGTGTAGACGACGCCGCGTTTGATCACTCCGGGAAAGCCAACGGCGACGCGATCGAATGCCGGAGCCTGGGCTTTCAGCTTGTCCAATTCGGCGAGAACGGTGTCGGGCGTTGGTTGATCCGGCGTGGGTGTGCGCAGGCGGTCCGTGAGAGGTTTGCCTCGGCCATCGAGCACCATGATTTTCAGGCCAGTTCCACCGATGTCGATGCAGAGGGTATCGGGCAATTTATTGGAAGTCTTTGCAGGCATACCAGAGCAATATATCGTGCGCGAGGCGTATGTGGCTAAGTGCGGAGCCGGCCGAGTGCCGGTTTCACGACTGAATCGACCCCGTTCGATGTGTCGAGCTCGAGCTTTTCCCGCTCGATCGGCTCGAAGGCTGCCTTGACACGATGGTAGAGCGCGGCATCGCGGTTGGCTGCCGGATGGTCGGGGTCCGGGGCGCGCAGGCGCGCTTCGGCCGCTTTGTCGGAGCAGGTCAGGTGCAGAATCCGCCATGCGGCTCCCGCTGCCTCGGCAGAAGAAATGACTTCCTCAATCTGCGCCTTCTTAGAGAAAGTTCGGCCGTCGAAGATGACATAGCCGGCGAGGTTGTTGCGAGTCATGTATCTGGCTGCTTCGATCATGGCTCGCACGCAGAGACTGTCCTGATCGGCGGTGTAGTCGGTCATCGGAGCAGGGAAGAGCGCGGCGCGAACACGGTCTTTGTCCAGAACAGCGCAGCGGTCGACGTGCCGTGCCAGCTCCCGGGCCAATGTACTTTTTCCGGTGGCGGGCAAACCTGCCAGCATGACCCAGGTTGTTTTCATGCGTCTGCGATATCCCCCGAAACCCCCAGGGTGGCTAAGTCTTTGAATCTAAAGCGTCGTTCTGATTAGAGCTGCAAAGTATTCTTTCTGCGTTGTTTACGCGCAAAATATTCAAAACATGAGACTTCGCTTCGCTGGAGTCTTACTTTCACAGGCAACGCGAAAGCCCACTCCGCAATCTATAAAGCTCCTATATTCAGTTTACTATTGTTGACCATAATTCCAGGTCAACACTTGTTGCAACGAACAATTATTTCTCATAGAAGTCAATTACGAAAGGAATGTCATCCTACATATTCTTTCTCGGCCCTTTCTGCGGAAGCATGTGCGATGGCATCGAGAAGACGTGCGGCGGAAATGGCCGTATCGGTATCGGTATGGACTTCAGCACCGGAAAAGAAGGCATGCCGAAGGTCGGAAACAAGTCCGTTATTCCCGCCCAGTCCTGCGCGACGACTGCGCTCATGACAACCGATCTGTTGGGATCGCTGAGGTCAGTGTCCCATGAGAACCATTGCGGATTCGAGGGCGTCATGCCGTTCCAGCACATCACCACGGAAACACCGTGCTGACTAAAGAGCACGCCATTCTGGCTCGTTTCCAGGCTTCCTCCCTTTAATCCTATAAACGGGTGCGCGGTTGAGCCATCGCCCTGAACGTTGTCGAATCCGTGGTAGCCGTGCGCATTCGGACCGGTGATCGTGGCCGAAGCATTCGCCGCATTGGTCAGCCAGGTCTGCAGGGTGCTTGTACCCATCATGGGGTTTTTGAAGGTCACGCTCAGCGCTGCCAGTACGCGCGCTACGTCAGTGGCTGCGGCTGACAGACCTCCGCCTCCACCGCAGTTCTCAAGGTTCCACCCACCATATCCCAGAGCGCACATGGGCTGCCCCGTTGCCAGCACCGACGGCTCCGTCGTCAGAGGACGCGAATGATACCGCGCCTCATCTCCCGACGCTGATGGGCCTGACACAGACGAGCGCACCCGCGTGATGCTCAGACTATTCAGAAGGGGCGCCAACCCGGTGAGATAGTCGGATGCTCCGCGCATCCGCGCCACGATCATGCCCAGCAGCATGTATCCCGCATTGCTGTAGTTTCCTTGTGTTGTGTCGCCCGGATTGTTCCCGAGCATCTGGCGATAGAGCCATTGCGCCATTTGCGGCGCAGTGATTGGCAGGATGGACGAGACCGACGGGTCCGTTCCGAGAATGCTTGATGTAACGCCGCTAGTCATCTCCAGCAGGTGCCGGATGGTGATGTTGTTCCAGCGCGGATCCGGCGTCCCGTTCGCGATGGTCGGCAACGCATCTTTTAGAAGCGTGTCGATCGTAAGCAGGGTGCTTGTTCCCGGCAGGGTCGCCCCCTGATCGATAAGCTGATAGAGCGCTGCTGCGGTAAACATCTTCGACACGCTCGCCTGACGGAAGAAAGTCGTGGGCTGGATGGCGGGATAGCCAGGTTCAGCGAAAGTGTAGCCGCGCGCATAGACCAAGCTTGTCCCGCTCACGACAGCGATGGAGGCACCGCGCAGCATGTTGGCCGTCATCACTGCTTCCATGGCGGAGTCGACTGCGGGGACGGCGGTGGATACGCTGGGCCCGCTGATGCTCAACGAGCGAGCTCCGGCGTCCTCCTGCTCAGAGAAAATTACACTGAAGCGCGCATTGCTGCCGGAGCCCTTCGCGCTGACCCGTATCGGACGCAGGCCCTGCGGGTACAGCGCATTAAACTTCGTCTGGTAGCCGGCGCTTGTCATGCCGTCCCATGCCTGCCAGGTGGGCATCTGACTGTCGTCATACATCATCAGGTTTCTGATATCGGGAGTTGCCGCCGCGTTGACGGGGCGCGCAAAGCCTGCCACGAGCGCATTGAATCTTGCCTGAAGCGTCGGACCGTCGTCGTCCACGCTATCGCAGTTCCAGGCGCGATTGTCAGTATTCGTGACCCATAAGCCGATGTAGCGCAGGTTGCCCGGATCGCCATACACATCGGCCCACCGCAGTATGAGGCCAGCAGCCATCTGCGACTGGTTCAGGGAGATGAAATCCGATTCCGTGATTCCGTACTTGGTAAAGGGAACAGGACCGGGCACGAAGACGGCTGCGAAAACCGGATTGTTGGTCGGCCCTGTCGCGGTGATAATCTCAGGGCCCCATCCCTGCGCGGCAAGCTGGTTGAACCTTGTCTGCAGGTCCGCGCCGCTTAGTCCAATGAACTGCTGCTCCTGCGTCTGCGGCGCACGCTTCACCATCGAGGCGGCAAAGAGGGGATTATTCCGGTCGTCGTAAATGCAGAGCGATAGGGTGCTGTATCCCGCTCCTCTTGCTTTGCTGAGTTGTGTTTGATGATCCGCAGCGGTGCGGTCATGCCAGGCAACAATATCCAGGGCCATAGGACTCAGTCCTTCTTGCAGCCAAGATTTTTACGCATTAGGGGAAGGGGCCCGGGACTCGTGTCGCCCATCCTATCGCTGCCTTACCCCATGCGGTCAAGGCCAAAACGGTCTCGCTGATTTTCGAGCGGCGCGAGCAAAAATGACATTGACAAGGATATTTTCGATCTTGTACTTAATTGATCGTTCAAGTAAGTCATGCCAGCCAAGCAATCACCGTCGCGTGCACGCATTATTGAGGCGGCCGTGTGGCTTTTCTATGCCAGCGGGTACAACGCGACGGGTGTGGCCGAGATTCTGAAAAAGGCCGAGGTCAATAGCGGCAGCTTTTACTTCTTCTTTAAGAGCAAGGAAGACCTTCTGCTGGCTGTGCTCGACTGGTACCTCGAAAACCTGGAGCCGATTCTGATCAAGCCTGTTTATAAGGCGACGAATGATCCGATTGAGCGTGTTTTTGCGCTTTTAGATGGCTATCGACAGAAGATTCTGATCACGGAATTCGATTTCACCTGCCCCATTGGACGGCTGGCTTTGGAGATTGATCCTGCGCGCAGCCAGGTGCACGAAAAGATCGCCGCGAACTTTCGCGGTTGGACTGCAGCGGTGAAGCGATGCCTGGAAGATGCGGGCGATCGGCTGCCGCCAGGCACCGACACTGAAGCGCTGGCGAAGTTTGTGCTGACGGTGATGGAAGGCGGCGTGATGCAGTCGCGTTCGCACAAGAGCATTGTGCCGTTCGACGCTTCCGTCGAGCAGCTCCGGCAGTACTTCCGCTATCTGGAGCAGTCCAAGGATTCCCCCCGGGCCAAAGAAAAATCCATCAGGAGAAAATCTCAATGAACGTGAAAGCAATTGGGAACGTGAAAGCAATTAGCAAAGTTTGTTTTGCTCTGTCGAACCTGTTTCTGTTTGCATCCGTGGCTGTGTGCGCGACTGATCCCCCGGCGGCGCCTGTTGGGCACGTTTCCGACCTGGCATTTCTAGCGGGACGCTGGCAGGGCGAGGTGGATTCGAGCATGATCGCCCAAGTGTGCGACACGCCCGATCCTGCTTCGATGGTCTGTGTCTTCCACCTGCTGAACAACGACGGCAAGCTGGACATGATCGAGGTCTACACACTGCGCGATACGCCCGAGGGTGTTGTCGAAAAAGTGCGCTTCTTTTCTCCAGAGCTTGGAGAGCAGCCGGGTGCGAAGGCGACAACGATGAAGCTGGTGAGCGTGAGCGCGGACAAACTCGTCTTTGAAAATCCTAATGGGACGTATCCAAAGCGGAGCACGATTTATAAGGCCGGGCCGGATGCATTTACTTCAAAGATTGAGCTGGTCGATGACAAAGGCGTTGCGAGCCAGATTGAGGCACACTGGCATAAGGTTTCTTAGGAACCGGCACGACGAGGGCCGGGATCAGCTGAGTTTTCGGTCGGTTTCCAGGTCTTCAAGGAATGGTTTAGCGACTGGGTCAAGATGAATTGGCAGATCGGACGGGAATAGTCCGTGCCTCGGTGTGCCACAAACAGGACACGCTTCCGCCTTCGGGCCAATCTCTTGACCACAGCATGCACAAAAAGCAGCCATACTTCAGGGTTCTCCAGATTCTTTATTGTTTTAGATGAACGCTCACAGGCAAAGATTCGGAGAGAGTGAGTTTTCGGTCAGGTGTTCTTTTCAAGTGCGATAGGTTGTGCGGGACGTTTGCACTCGTGGTGACGCGTGTAATTCACCGCCGCTTCAATCGCGCCACCTGTTTGCGGCGAAAGCAGGCTTCGCTATGGTCGTTCACGATTCCGGCAGCCTGCATGAAGGCATAGACGATCACCGGTCCGACGAACTTGAATCCACGTTTTTTTAATTGTTTCGACATCTCTATCGACAGGCTCGTCTGGGTGGGAGTGGGGCCTTGATTTTGTATGGGCTTGCCTCCCGCAATTCCCCAGATGAAGGAAGCGAAGGTTTCACCTGAACGATCCATCTCTATGAAGATTTGCGCACCCTTGATTGTGGCCGCGATCTTAGCGCGGGAACGGATGATGTCGAGATTACCGAGCAGTCTCTCTATGTCCTTTTCGGTAAAGCGTGCCACCTTTGCGGGATAGAACTGTCGAAATGCTTTTCGCAGCGCTTCACGCTTTCTCAGGACGACAAGCCATGAAAGGCCCGCCTGGAAGCCTTCGAGCATCAGCAATTCCCAGAGCGCGCGGCTGTCATACTCGGGAACGCCCCATTCCTGGTCGTGGTAATTCTGAAGCAACGGGTCGGTCTCAGCCCACGTACAACGTTTCTTATCTGTCATCGGCTTCTATTTCTTTTCAGTTTCCGCCATGAATTTGATCAGCTCATCCTTCCAGATGGCGGCCTGAGTGTGTGTGCCATGGCCTCGGGTGGCATCGGTAATGGGGAGAAGAATGAATTTTGTTCTGGGCATTTTGGGGAGTACCCGCGGATTGATGATCTGCTGAGCGAGTTCGGGCGGATTGATGAAGTCGTCGGCTGAGTTGATCCAAAGAGCGGGCGCGACGATGGAGGACAGCTTCGGCTCCGGATTGTAGTTGCGCGAAGCGTTGACGTAGTAAATGAGATTGTTGGCGTCGACGTGGCTGATGGTGCGGGCCATATAGTCGTCGACAAATTTTTCTGCCTGGGCTCTGGTTGGGTAGTTCTTCTGCATCTGCAATGCTGAAGACCCCATCACGAGGAGCATGGCTTCTGCGCCGCGCAGCCCTTCCACGGGCTGAGCGGTGTACTCACCGTCCTTCCATGCGGGATCGTGTTTGATGCTCTCGATGGCGATGTAGCGAGTCATGCGGTTGCGGCCGGCGAGCTCGACGGGATAGCATGCAAAGGGCGCCAGCGCGTCCATGAACTGCGGGTAAGTCTCGCCCCAAACCCAGGACTGCATGCAGCCCATGGAGGTTCCAAGAATCAGACGCAGATGGTCGACGTGCATGCCTTCAGTGAGCATGATGTATTGCGAGCGGACCATGTCGTCATAGTCATACTGGGGGAACTTCATGCGGAGGCCATCGGATGGTTTCGATGAATCTCCGTGACCGATGTCGTCGGGGAGGATGAGGAAATACTTCGTGATGTCGAAGGGCTGACCCGGGCCGAAAAGAACGTCGGAGAAGACGGGATTCAAGAGAGTGTGGCGATCTCCGCCAGTGCCGTGAAGCAGAAGGATGGCGTTGTCCACATGGCCGTCTGCTCCGCGATGCGGCTGGCCAAGAGTCAGGTAGTGAAGGTTGAGTTCGGGGATTGTCTCGCCCGTGCCGAAGCGGTAATCATGAATGACGTAAAGGTTATCTTTGGTGGGCCACTTGGAAGTCTGCGCGCTCTGAGCGGTTGCGGCGAGTGCGCAGGAGAGAATAAGGCAGACAATGGCTGCTAGACGCATGGTTTCATTTCCTTTGCGGACCAGTCTTGTGGACAGCGGCTAAGAGTCTACCACGCTGTTCCATCTGCTTATTTATTGAACGTGCGGTCTGAGAGCACTATTGATCGCGCAGCGTCTTCATCGGTTCGAGACGCGATGCGCGCCACGCAGGCGCGAAGCTGGCCGCGGCTGAAACGGCGAGCAGCACAATGCTGACGGTGGCAAAGGTGATGGGATCAAGCGGCTTCACTCCGTAGAGCAGATGACTGAGGAAGCTTGTAAGCAGTGCGGATACGCCGAGGCCGATGGCGAGGCCAGCCAGGGCGAGGCGCAGTCCGCGCTGCAACACCATGCGCAGCACGTCGGAACGTTGCGCGCCTATTGCCATACGCAGGCCAATCTCAAAGGTGCGCTGCGCCACCATGTAGGAGAGCACTGCGTACAGTCCGATGGCTGACAGCAGAAGAGCGATGGTTGCGAAGCCGGTGAGCAGTAGCGTCTGGAAGCGTGGTTGGGCGGAGGCCACGTTCAGCGCTTCCTGATAGGTGCGGAAACGGTAGACAGGAAGCTCGCGATCGATAGATGTAACTGCCGCAGTTACAGAATTAGCGTAGCTGGCCGGGTCGCCTGCGACACGCAGCGCAAAGCTGACGGGCGTAAAGGGCGCTGAGCCGTAGGGAACATAGATTTCAGGCTCGTCTTTTTCCGTGAGCGCGGAACGTTTGACGTTTGCCGTAACTCCGACGATTTCGCGAAAGATCTTTTTATCCTCATCGAGTCCCGTCATGATGCCTTTGCCGATGGCATCTTCGTTTGGGAAGAACTTCTTGACGAATGCCTGGTTGACGAGGGCGATGGGTTTGGAGTTGGTGGTGTTGTCGGCGTCGGAGAAATCGCGTCCCCGAAGGAGAGTGACCTGCATCGTGTGCAGGAAGCTGGGTTCGATCAGGCTGATGCGTGCGTCCGGTTCATTGCCGGGTGCGACTGGACGGCCCTGAATTTTGAAGCTGAGGGAGATGTTGCCGCCGTTCAGCGGCAGAGGGAAGGCAGCGGTAGCAGATTTGACTCCGGGCAAGGCGGCAAGTTTCGGAAGGAGCTGATGGTAGAACTGTGTACGCTGCTCTTCTGGATAGCGCTTTTTAGAGATGCCGACGCCGAAGGTTAGCGTGTGCTGAGGGTTGAATCCAGGGTTAGTGTTGAGCACACGCGTAAAGCTGCGAATGAGCAGGCCGGCGGCGACGAGCAGGACGAGTCCCAGGGCTGTTTCAACGACGACCAGCGATGTATGCAGCAGGTTGCGGCTGCGGCCAGCGGAGGTTCCACGAGCGCCGTCGCGCAGCGCATGAGCAGGGTCGACGCGCGAAAGCCTGCGCGCGGGAAGCAGGCCGAAGATGAGTCCGGTGATGATCGATGAGCCGGCGGCGAAGGCAAGCACACTGCCGTCAATTGAGACCTGATCGAAGCGCGGGAGATTTGCCGGAACTACATAGACCGATAGCTTGAGCAAGAGAGATGCGAGGGCGACTCCCGCGATGCCGCCGAAGCAGGAAAGAATGAGCGATTCGCTGAGAAGCTGGCGGATGATTTCGCCGCGCGTAGCGCCGAGAGCGGAGCGGACGGACAGCTCGGTCTGCCGATCTTCACCGCGCGCGAGCAGCAGACCGGCGATGTTGGCGCAGGCGATGAGAAGCAGCGCGGCCACAGCTGCGAAGAGGACGCGCAGTGCCGGGCGCACGTCGCCGACGATAAAGTCGATCTCAGGCGTGACTTTGGCCGCGATGGCATTGGTGTCGGAATCCGGGTAGCGGACGGAGAGGCCCTTCTGAATAAGGGTCAGCTCGGCTTGTGCTGCGGCGATGGAGACGCCGGGCTTGAGGCGTCCAATCATTTCGAGCTGGTTCCAGCCGCGCTGCTCGGTCGAGGGTGGCGGCCCGGTCATCTCGGCGTCATAGGATGGCGTGAGCCACAGGGAAGGCGCGGGTGTCTCAATAGGGAAAGAGAAGCCGCTCGGCATGACGCCGATCACGGAGTAGGCCTGGTCGTCGAGTTGTATACGCTGGCCTACGATACCGGGGTCGCTGTGAAAGCTCGATACCCACAACTCGTGGCTCAGGACAACGACGTGATTGCCGGGCTGCTCTTCCTCTCGTGTGAAGGTGCGGCCGAGCGATGGATTGATGCCGAGGACGTGGAAGAAGTCAGAGGATACGATCGCTCCACGAAGCTGGCTGGCTGTGTTTGATCCGAATGAATTGAGCGTGACGGAACTGGAGTGATAGCTGGCCAGCGAGTCGAAAGATTTATTTTGTGAGCGCCAGTCGAAGAAGTCGGGGTAGGAGATGTCGTCTGCTTCAGCCGCTGCCATGTCCTTAACCCCGGCAGGAAGCACCAAGGGCGTTGGATGGACCAGCCGGTCGGGTTGCGGGAAGGGAAGCGGGCGCAGGAGAACTGCATAAACAAGGCTGAAGAGGGCTGTAGTGGCACCAATGCCGATTGCCAGCGTGAGCACTGCCGTGATGGTGAACCCGGGATTCTTGCGCAGCTGCCGCAGGGTATATCGGATGTTCATTGGTTGATCTCCAAAGGGTGAAGAGAGCAGTTTTCAGGCCAATGCTGCGCGAGATTAAGTAGCTGATAGAGCTGGAATAATGAGCCGAATATCAGCGGGCAACGTTCGATTTCGGAAACAGAGTGCCCGGAAATGGACGGTATGATTTTCCGCGAATTTCTCAGTAGTAATAAGGAGTTTTGGCTGTCCACGGCGAATTGGGATAGCGATTGTGCAGCAATTGAAAGGCTGCTTTGCTGACGGCGGTGTTTTTCGCGGCGCCTTCTTTGTCCTGACTCCATCCCAGCCATCCGAAGTGCGTGGCGCGGACGGTGCGGGCGAGCGCCTCGGGGATGTCGGGATCTGAGGGATGGTCTTTCGCGTAGTCGATCACGCGCTGGCCGAGTTCGGCGGGCGCACAGGGGAGCTGGATCAATCGCTGGTATTCGGCTTCTGCGGTTTTTTGCTCATCAGCGCTCAGAAACGCGACTGGTGCAGGCGCGGGTTTTTGCGGCTCGGCGTAGTACAGGCGTTGCGAGCTGCCGCACCACCAGTTGTCGCGAAAGTTTTCGAGGAAGCTGTAGCTGGCAAGGCGCGAGACCCCCGGTTCGAAATACGGTCGCAGGCCCGGGTTGCGCAAGACGGCAAGCACTGCGGGGAAGCCGGTACTGTTGCCTGCAGTTTTCTGAATCGACTCGGGCAGATGCGGCGCAAGAGCAGCGGCGCTGGCGTTGTCGCCGAGGAGCACGCTTCGCACCCATGCTGCGAGAACGACATCCTGACGCAGGTTGGGCGGGAGATTGGTGGAGTTGGCGGCTTTTACAAGCAAATGGAGCGGGACCTGGCGATTCAGGATTGTGGTCGAGTCCTCATCGAACTGCAGCGCTGGTGCTTCGGCTGGGCAACCGGGGGATTTCGCGTTGTCGCGCGGCTGGGCACAATCGTGGAGCGCGCCTGCCCCTTCGGAATTCATTTCGAGCACAGTTCGCGGCGCATAGGTCAGGAATTCGTTGAAGTCGCGCGCCACCTGCATGCGCTGCCCCAGAAATGCGTTCAGGGCCGAGCTGGGTTGCTGCTTACGCAAGGTGGGCAATACCTGATCGAGGATGGTGCGCGCTTCATCGGAGCGGTCGAGTCCAATGAGCAGGCGGACGTGGTGATATGTGACCGTGTCAAATGCTGGAGAGGGTCCTTCAATCCCGGATGCGGCAGTGAGCAGGTCGGGAACGCCTGCGTCTTTGGGATTGGCGAGCGCCAGGGCGGCGACCAGCCAGGAAAGCGCATGGGACTGCTGCCAACTGGCGAAGACGGAGCTTCCTGCGGAGGGAGTGCGGATGGCTACGATCCAGGCATAAAGAGGCGGCGGCTCTGTGATCTGGATCTTCTTGTAGAGAACATAGTTCAGGTCTTGAAGGTCCTGTTGGAAGGTCGGGTCTGGGGCTGGGCCGGCGAGTGCGGTGGCAACTTCTGCAATGCGCTTATCCGGTTCTGTACGCATGCGGACGAAGTTCAGCTCATCGAGGATGGTCTGGTGCGAGAGCGCGGGGTCGTGTTGCTTGAGAAGATTTTCCAGCATCTGCTGCGCGTTTCTCATCGTCTGCGGATTAAAGCTGGCGAGGTTGCCGGACCATGGATCGGTCTTCTTGCCTTCCGCGAATGCCTGGCGTACTAGAGCGCGGGCGGCAAGATACTGGCCCCACGGCTGCCACGGCGAAGCTTTTGTCCTGCGCGATGTTCTGAAACTGGAAACGGGCATCGTCGTACTTTCCCGCGTAGAAAGCTGCTGCGGCGCTCTGGTAGGCGCGGTCGGCACGCAGCAAAGCCGGGCTGTTTTGCGGTGCAGGGGGCGGCATCTTTGTAGATTTGCCACTGCAGTTGGAGAAGACGGCATCCTGCGCGGCGATCCAGTCTTTCAGATACGGGCTTTGCGCACCCCATGTGGTGGCGCGGCTGTTCATCGTCAGAACAGCCGTTTTGAAGGCCGCGTCTGGGCAGTTGAGGTAGTCGGGATAGTAGTAGACATTCCCACTGCCGTAGTCCTGCGCACCCTGATGTTCGGGCGTGATTTCGCCGTCGCGGTGTGGCGTATTTTGCGCGGGCTGCCTTCCATTGGTTTACGGGCAATGCCGATTCTTCGGCTTGGTGCTTGGTTTCAAACTGCTCCGGTGTCAGAACAGTCGACGCGGTCGATGGAGCATAGACAGTTGCTCATTGTCGCAGAGCTTGCCGCCGTTGAGGTAGCGGAAGGCTACGGCCAGATCGTTGGAGTCAAATCCCGGCTGCAGGATACCCAACTGTGCCCTCGGCAAACGTCTTGGGGTCGTCCGGGCGTGCGGTGCGCACGAATGTGTCGGGCTGGAAGTCGGGACCGCATGCCTCGACAGCGACGAAGGGCAGCAGGAGAAGAACGGCGAACGTGACGAAGGACACGAAGCGGCGTGAGGTCATGGGAGCTTCCGTTCAAATCGGGCAAGTGAATCGGCGTGCCAGCCATTGTCGGGGAATAAGTAGATGCGTTTGCCTGCGATGTCAGGCGGCCAGGCTTCCGTCGTCGAGACTCCAACCGACGACTGGCAAAGCGGCTCGCGGATGCGAAACTCGGGGATGCGAAGCCGGCGCGCGTCTGCGGTCGGGTTCCATGCGGAAGAACATCGGCACGGCTTCGTCAATGGGGAGGCCGCGCAGCCAGTCGTCAAGGAACACCACGAGGCGAGAGCAGTAATAGATAGCGGCAGATTGGGCGGCATCTGGTGTCGCAGATCGATGAGCAGGGCGCGGTAGAAATCTCGCTGCGAGCGCATGGCGTCAAAGTCGATCTGCAATGCGGAGATGCCGGGCTCGCGGGCGCTCGCTAGAATGGCCTGAACGGCTTCTTTGCGCGTTTCTTCGTTGAGGATCGCTCCGGGTGCTGTTTCCAGGCGGACGACGGGGATGCGCGTGGCGGCTGCCGGGAAAATGACCGGCTCGCGGCGTGGCTGCCTATGGACATGCGAACCAATGGTAAGCGTCTGGTCGAGATAGGCTACCGCGAACTTTCTGGTGTCGAGGCTGCGAAGGTCTTCCGGGCGCTCCCACGCCCAGAGTGTGAGGCGGGGCAAAGCGATCATTCGTTGGGGCAACCGGGGAGTAACATCAGAATGAATGCTGCAGCACAAAGCTAGCAGAACCGCTACGATGGCTTGGATTTTGACCGTGTGAGAGAGCCTTGTCATGGAGCAGCCTCACAATGCCGTAAGCAACGCGTCTGGTCAAGCGCAAATTGCTTTTGTGGCGCCAAATGTACCCCGAAATTGCAAGCAGAGGCTGACAAAAAGGAGCATACTAACGTCTATACAAGCAGGGTGGTGTGCGTTTTCCGCCCTGGGGGAGTGCGGTATGGCCACGATTTTAGCGAAGAGCAGGGTTGCCCCTCAGCTGTTGCTGGCAGCGAGTCTCGCGCTGGCTCCCGTAGCGTTTGCGCAGAGTACGTCGCAGAGCAGCTCGAACGGAGGTCAAGCGCCGGCCCAAACTCAGACTCCGAGCCAGACGACAGCGCCCTCGTCTACGCCCCCATCAGGAACGCCACCGGCAACAAGCCAGCCCTCGACTCCCTCAGCTTCTCCGCAGGACAAGCCAAGCACCCCGACATCGGCAGGCGCTGAAAGTCTTCCTGACGCTACCGTCGAGAAGGCTCCTCCGCCCAACACTGAGCCGAAGGATGTACACGTTAAAGCGGGCAGCATCGAAGATGTGAATGCCGTGGGCACGCGCAATATCGGCGGTCGCGGGGTTGGAAACTGGTACTCGACCGAAGGCGAGATCAAGATGGGCAAGCAGTATGCCGACGAGATCGAGAAGAGCACGAAGCTGATCACCGATCCGGTGGTGACGGAATACATCAACCGCATCGGGCAGAACATCGTGAAGAATTCGGACTGCAAAGTTCCGTTCACCATCAAGGTCATTGACACGGACGAGATTAACGCCATGGCGCTGCCGGGCGGGTTCTTCTATGTAAACTCGGGCTTGATTCTTGCCGCAGACGAGGAAGCGGAACTAGCCGGAGTGATGGCGCATGAAACTGCCCACGTGTGCGCACACCACGCCGCGCGTGAAATGACCCGCATGAACTATGTGCAGCTAGGCAGCATCCCCCTCATTATGATGACGGGCTATAGCTGGACGGGTTACGGCATCTATGAGGCGATCAATATCGCCATTCCGATGACCTTCCTCATGTTCTCGCGTGAGTTCGAAGGGCAGGCCGATTACCTGGGCGTGCAGTATATGTATCGCGCCGGATATGATCCGCAAGCGTTTGTGACTTTCTTTGAGAAGATCCAGAACCTCGAAAAGCAGAAGCCAGGAGCTGTGGCCAAGGCATTCTCCAATCATCCGCAGACGCCAGACCGCATTCAACATACGCAGGAAGAGATTGCGAAGATTCTGCCGGCAAAGGATGAGTATCTTGTCACCACGTCAGAGTTTGACGATGTGAAGACGCGGTTGGCGCGCATCGAGAACAAGCGCAAGCTGATCGATCCGAAGAATGGCAAGCCGACACTGCGGCGCGCAAGCACGTCTACGGATCCAAATGCAGATCCGAATGCACCGCAGAACGGCGACGACCGTCCGACTCTGCACAGACGCGACGACAATAACTAGACAGACTGGCGGCCTTCTATTCCGGGCAGGTCACACCGATGCAGGTGTGCCGTCGAGTAGCCTGCGCAATTCCGCTGTCAGGATATCGGGCGGGACAGGCTTGTAGAGGAACGATGTTAGCGGATCGTTCGTGAGATCCTTGAGATCTGCGTCGATGTGACCGCTCACCAGCAGCGCCTTCAACTCAGGACGCAGCCGCCGCAGCCTCGCAATCACGTCGCGTCCATTCATCTTGGGCATGATGGCATCGCTGATAACGGCGTCGATCGACGGCAGCATTCCCTGAGCGATGGCGAGTCCTTCCATTCCATCTTCCGCTTGCACAACACGGTAGCCGCAGGATTCGAGCGTGTGCGCGAGCAAATAGCGGATGTTGCTGTCGTCCTCGATCAGCAGAATGGTTTCGCTCCCGCCCTGGGGGCAGGCCTGCTTTCCGGGCGCATCAGCTGCCGGATGTTTCTTCCGCACAACTGGAAAGGACAAGGTAAAGGTCGATCCGGCACCTTCAATAGACTCAACAGAGATGTTGCCGCCTGCCTCGCGAACAATGCCATATGCCGTGGCAAGTCCAAGTCCGGTGCCTTTGCCCTCGTCTTTGGTGGTGAAGAACGGCTCGAAGAGCCGTTCCCTTACTTCGGCGGGCATGCCGCAGCCGGTGTCCCGCACGCTGACGAGGACGTTGCGATGTTTCATTATTGTTCGGATGGTAAGAGTGCCGCCCCGAGTCATAGCGTCTCTGGCATTGACGACGAGATTCAACAATACCTGGCTGAAACGATGCGGGTCGATTTCGATGCACGCCTCGCCGGCGCCGAAAACCATCTCCAGAAAAATGGTGTCGCTTACCAGGCGGCGCAACATCGTTTCGTCGTCACGTAGCAGGTCATCGATGCGAACGATGCGCGGCTGGCTGACCTGTTTCCTGCTGAATGCGAGCAGTTGCTGGGTGAGCCTTGCCGCCCGCTCGCCGGCGCGGTGGATCTCGGCCGACATGTGACCGAGGCGGCCGTTTCCATCCAATTCGTGCTCGATGATGCGCGCATACCCGTTCATCACGGAGAGAATGTTGTTGAAATCGTGCGCGATGCCGCCGGCAAGCCTGCCGATGGCTTCCATTTTTTGCGCGTGGCGGAACTGCTCTTCCAGAGCGCGGCGATCGGTAATGTCGTGCAGCAGAACGATGAATCCCAGGACCCGCTGATCGGCGTCGAAATCGGGAGTGTAAGTGGCTTCGATGGTGCGCTTTCTGCTATGAACGACGATTGATTTCTCAAACCGGACAGGCGTGCCCTGCATCACCAGGCTCCAGGCGCGGCGCACATCGGCTTCATACTGCTTTCCATCGCCGCGGAGGACGAAATACTCAAAGTCAAGCGTGACAATCTCTTCGCGCGAAATGTCAAACCAATCCTCGAAGGCGCGGTTGGCGCGGCGGCACTTGCCTTGCGCGTCGACATAAAGCAGCGCGACTGGTAGTTGATCGGTGAGCGCCCGCAGTCCAGCCTCGCTCATCCGCAGCGCGTCATTCGCCTGGCGCTGCTCGGTGATATCGTTTGTCGTTCCTACTGAAGCGATCGGCTTTCCATCTGTGCCGCGAATTGCCGTGGAACGGCCGTGAATCCAGCGAATCTCACCGGAGGGCAGAACGATGCGGAAGACGTGTTCGTAAGAGTCACCCACAGAGTTCGTCCTGAGCCAGCCCTGAGCCAGCTTTTCAATGTCTTCGGGATGCACTCGTCGCTGCCAGCCGTGGCCGAGCATTTCCTCCTCGGTCATCTGCCAGGTGTTTGCAAGCACGGGGTTTACGTAAAGCACGTAGCCGTCGATGCGTGACTTATAGACCCCCGCAGGGCTCGACGCGCAGAGGCCGCGGAACATCTCTTCGCTTTGCGTTAGGGCTTCGGTGGTGCGGACCAGGTCGGTAATGTCACTGACGCTGACGAAGCGGGCAGGGCGCGAACCAAACTGTGACGCGTAAGAGGAGATCCGGACGAAGTGTTCTGATCCGTCCTTGTGGCGATGTCGCCACGGCCCCGAGGGGTGTTGCGTGCCACCGAGTTTGACGTGTGCAATGACCGCTTCGATGTCCTCTGGCGGCCGGATATCAAGAATGCTCATCTTTAGAAATTCTTCACGGGACCAGCCGTACAGGTCGATGGCAGCCTGATTGACGTCAAGAAAACGCATGGTTTCCGAGTCGAAAATCCAGGTCGGATTTGGACTTTTCTCGAAAAGATCCAAGTACACCTCTCACGCAACAACCAGCACAGAAAAGCCATTCACCGTGAGATCACCAGACTTGTGCGGTGGTTTGAACTGAATGTACCACAGGGACTACACGCTTCTGCAGATTTACAAATCGCCAAATTTGTGGTTTGCCCCGCAGAAAATGTGGCTTCTGACGGGCATTTTTCTTACGCCAGCGTGTGGACAGGATCGTTACTCGATGCCCAGTTTGTGCTGCATCTCCTCGAGGGTGTAGCCCTTGGTTTCCGGATAGATAAAGAGCACGACGAAGAACTGCAGAACCATCATCGCGGAGAAGAAGACGAAGGGCGCGCCGGCGGAATATTTCGCGAGGATCGGGAATGTTCCGGAGATGATGGCATTCATGATCCAGTGCGAGGAACTGCCGAGACTCTGTCCCTTGGCGCGAACGCGTGTGGGAAAGACTTCGCTGATATAGACCCAGATCAC
This sequence comes from uncultured Acidobacteriaceae bacterium, assembly GCA_963833015.1. Lineage (GTDB taxonomy): Bacteria > Acidobacteriota > Terriglobia > Terriglobales > Acidobacteriaceae > Alloacidobacterium. The sequence continues at coordinate 471,601 of CAWHWJ010000014.1, forward strand.
CGAGCCCTGCGAGATTGCAAAGAAGAAGATGTAGCCGACCAGCAGCCAGACGAGATAAGACTGGTGCTGCTGCTTGAAGAAGACAACAGACACACAGGCCAGGCAGAAGGCGGTGCCGACCGAACCGATAAGCAGCAGGGTCTTGCGGCCCAGCTTGTCGATGACGCTCATGGCGAGGAGCGTGGCGACGAGGTTCATTGCGCCAACGAGAACTGCCTGCCGGTCGCCCGACATGGCGTTGAAGCCGCCGGCGCGGAAAATGTCGTTCAGGTAATAAAGGATGGCGTTGATGCCGGCGAGCTGGTTGAACATGCCGATGGTGACGGCGAGAAAGATCGGTAGACGATACTTGTACTGAAAGAGGCGCTCCGATTTCGAGCTGCGTTCAAGGTGGATGGAGTCGATGATCTCGCGCAACTCGGCTTCCGAGTCGGGAGTGCCCATCAGCTGCAGCACAGAGCGCGCTTCATCGATGCGGTTCTGCGTCACCAGCCAGCGTGAGCTGCGCGGAATGCCGTAGAGCATCAGCAGGAAGAGTGCAGCCGGTGCCGCGGCCACGCCGAGCTGCCAGCGCCACTGCATCGCGCCAAGTCCGAGGCGCTCGATGAAGTAGTTCGAGGCATAGGCGAGCAGGATGCCGATGACGATGTTGATCTGGAAGAGGCCGACGAGGCGTCCGCGCCACTTGGCCGGAGCCAACTCGGCAATGTATACCGGGCCGAGCACGGACGAACCGCCGATGCCGAGGCCGCCGATAAAGCGGAAGAGAACCAGCGATGTCCAGTTCCATGAAAACGCGCAGCCGAGCGAGGAGATGACGTAAAGCACGGCCATGATGCGCAGCGTTTCGCGGCTCCCGATCTTCTGGCCGACCGCTCCAGCAGACATAGCGCCGATGACTGTGCCCCATAGCGCGATGGAGACGGTAAAGCCCAGTTGCCCGGCGGTGAGATGGAAGATGTCTGTGAGCTGGTGTGTGGTGCCGGCGATGACGGCGGTATCGAAGCCAAAGAGGAGGCCGCCGAGCGCGCCAACAATCGTGCTCTTAAAAAGATAGAAGTTCAATCGCATCGATGCGTCCAGGTAAGAATAATAGGAGCCCTTTTACCGAAGAGTCTTGTCAGGCGTGCCTGCGGTTTTCTCATCCGAGATGGTGTAGGGAAGGATACATGCCCCAAGCAAACCGGAATCAGCGCCAAGTTCAGCGGCAATAATACGCGTGCCAGCGTTCACATTGCCATTGAGAACTGCACTGCCGGGCTCCGTAAGCCTGTAAACATAGCTGCGGTGGACGACCTCTCGAAAGATCGCCGGTGAGAACAGGTCCCAGGCGTTCGCCAGTCCACCACCGACAACGTATAGAGGAAGATTGAGCACGTTGACCAGGTCGCCGATGCCGATGCCCAGGGCGCGGCCCACGTCATCGAAGACCTGCTGGGCGTCAGCCGATCCGCTCTCTGCCAGGTCTGCGAGATCGCGCGTGGTGAAATCAGGCTTTCTGGCGGCAAGAGCTGCAATCGCTGGAGCTTTGCCGGATTGAGCGGATTCAAGCGCAATGCGGCGCACCGCAGTTGCCGAGGCGTACATCTCAAGACAGCCGTTGCTGCCGCAGCCGCAGGCCGGTCCATCGGGCCATATATTGGTGTGGCCCGCTTCACCCGCCATGCCGTGCACGCCGTGCCAGACTTTTCCGCTGAGAATAATGCCGCTTCCGATTCCCGTACCCAAAGTGAGCATGCAGAGGGAGTCGATACCGAGAGTGCGGCCGCTCCCGAGTACACATTCGGCGAGCGCGGCAACGTTCGCATCGCTTTCGACTGTGACCGGCATGTCGAGGCACGCTTCAATCTCCGCGCGCAGCTTGAAGCCGTCCCATCCGGGAAGATTGGGCGGATTGTGAAGGCGTCCTGCGGGCAATTCCAGAGGACCAGGCGTGCCGATGCCAATGCCGATGAGTTCATGTTGTACGGAATACACGCCCAACAACTTGCGAATAGCGTGACACATGTCCTCGACGACGGCGTGCTTTCCCGCGGAAAGACGCGTCGGCAGGAGAATTGTTTCGAGCAGTCCCGAGGCGCGCGTATATGCTGCTACGCGAAGATTTGTTCCGCCTAAATCTACCCCAATCGAAAAAGAACTCATACGCAGCCAAGTCTCGAAATTACTGGACGCAGACATCGCGGCCGGGTAGCAAACTGGACATCAAAAAAACATGCCAGAGAAAGTTTTTGACATCGCGATTTGCTCCGGCAGGGATGCAAAGTCCAATCGCAACCCTCTGCAATATACACGAAAAAGGTAGAGGTGGAAACGATTCCATTAAGGGTGGTAGCGTTTCCTCAGTCTAGTATCAAGTTGGTATACGCAACTTGTTGAGAAATAGTTTCTAAAGCGATGTTGGATTGCAACCGCAGGAGTTTCGGAGCACCAGCCGGGTCTCAAGCTTGACCTGATCCTGGCGCTTTTTGGTGAGCGGATGTTTCTTCTTCTGAGCTGGAAACATCTGCTCGAACAAAATTTCGGCGGCAATTCGGCCGAGGTCTTCTACTGGCTGTTGCACCACGCTGATAGAAGGCCTGAGCGTGGATGCCAGTTCAAAATCATCGAAACCCAGTAGCGCCACTGTCTTCGGCACAGCGACTTTCAGCTTCTGCAGGGTCTCGAATGCGTAGATCGTCGCGCTGTTCTTGAGGGTAAAGATGGCGTCCGGCGGTTGCGGCGCGGAAAGGTGGCTCTCGATCGCGTATTCCGCCGATTTGTAATCTTTGACGGACATGTCAATCAGAGCGGGAAGGCCCGACTCCTCAATCGCATGACGGTACCCGCGCAGGCGCTCCCGCATGGTGTAGAGCGTGGTTTCGCCGCCGAGGCAGAGGATGCGTTTGTATCCGTGTCCGATCAGATGCTCGATGGCGAGGCGCGCGCCGTTGTAGTTGTCGGCGACAACGCAGGGAACGCCGGCCTTGGGAGCGGGACGGTCAAAGGAGACGATCGGAGTGGAGATTCTGCTGAGAAATTCCGCCAGCGTTTCGCTCTGGTAGTTTGCCGGGGCGAGCAGCAGTCCATCCGTCCGATGACGCATGAGCACGTTGAGATTTTCCATTTCGATGTGTGGATCGTTATTTGTAACTGTGACGATGAGTAGAGAATCGTTGGCGCGCGCAATCTCCTGCGCAGCTTCCGCGCAGCTGGAGAAAAACGAATCTGCGATGCTGGGAATCACCATGCCGATGGTCTTGGTGCGCTCGCCCTTGAGAATGCGGGCTGCCTGGTTCGGCATGTAACCCAGCTGCTCAATGACGGAGCGCACGCGGTTCAGTGTGCGCGGGCTGACGCGATTGCCACCGTTAATGACCCGTGAAACCGTGGTGGTGCCGACTCCGGCCTTGCGTGCTACGTCAGCGAGCGTGGGGTGGTGCGAACCAGTTTTGCTCATTCGAATCTGAGTGCAAGTCTACGGCTTCTTCAAGAATTGCACCAGCATTCAGGCATCCTACCGAGCCGTTAACTCTCCCGTGCTCTCAACAGCAGTGCTCTTTTGGGAGAATATTTTCGTCTTGCCTTCGGTGAGCGGCAGCATCTGCTGAGTCACGCCAGCTTTTTCTGCCGCGGCCAGCAGACGTGGCAGCGGTTCTTCCATGGGCTCGGCGGAGAGGCAGAAGGTGCCGTAGTGCATGGGGATCATTGTCTCCGCTCGGAGGTCGGTGAAAATCTGCAGCGCGTCTTCGGGGCTGGTGTGCACGGAGCGGAAGCTGTCCGGGGAGTAAGCGCCGATGGGGAGCAACGCGATCTGCGGTGCGAGCCGCTCGCGAATCTCGTGAAAGCCGTCAAAGTAGCCCGTGTCCCCCGAGTGATAGAGCGAACGCGCGCCGCTGCGAATCACGTAACCGCCGAAGCCGCGATGCGTGTCGGTCATTTTGCGCGCACCCCAGTGCTTTGCCGGGGTGAGCGTGATTTCAACATTGCCGAGTTTGACCGATTGCCACCATGAGAGCGATGTAACGCTGGCAAAGCCGAGGGGCGCGACCAGGTCGATGACGTTCCATGGAACGACGGCGACGGGAGCTTTGCCCGTAAGCCTGCGCGTGCGCCGGATGATTCTGCGCAGCGATGGAAGATTGAGGTGGTCCATGTGCGCATGCGACAACAGGACCGCGTCGATCGGCGGAAGATGCTTGATGGCCACGCCGGGCTTGCGGATGCGATGCAGAACAATGAGCCAGCTGGCGAAGACAGGGTCTACCACCAGATTGAGACCGCCAATCTGAATCAGGAACGAAGAATGGCCGATGAAGGTTACTCCGATTTCGTCCTCGGCTACAAGAACCGGCTTCTGCTGCTCGCCTTCCATCGGGTGAAATGCAGCGCGAGCGATCAATCGAAGAATAAAACTGAGGTTAGGGCGTTTTGCCACGAAATCTCCCTGCATTAGAAAAGATGCCGGAGATGCCTGATTCGATGCGGCAAATCGATGGTGAAGACAGGCCGCGTCGTAGTGAACGCGGCCTGCAGAATCTGCTTATTGCGCGTCGGCCTTGGCTACAGCAGCCTCGGCCGCCTGGAAGCCGATCTTCGAATGCGTGCCATCGCAGAAGGGCTTATTGGTGGAACCGCCGCAGCGGCACAACGAGAAGGCGGGCTTGCCCGTCAGGTCCCACTCTTGTCCGTTTGCGTCGACAAGCTTGCAGAGACCTTCTACGCGGTAAGGGCCATTGGGACGTATCGTGATCTTGACTTCATTTTCAGACATTCGTTTGCAACTCCTGAGAGAGATGAGGCGCACTTCCGAGTGTAGCAATCTTCTGCGGATTGGGATTGCCTCTCTGTCGCGCGGAACGACTTCTCATGTAATCTGCTGAGGTATCGTTACCACTTTTTGTTCTGACGAAAAAATCTGGAGTGTGTGGATGAAGGTTTCGCGTTGGGTGCTGCTTCTTTTTGTTTGCCTGGGCTTCTTGGGAGCAGGGTCGGTTGTGGCGCAGCAGCGTCATTCGGTGGATCTCAATACAGGCTGGGAGTTCCGGCAGTTGGAGCCGGACGCGACGACGCCTGATGAATGGCACCCGGCAAAAGTGCCGGGAGATGTGCATCTCGATCTGCTGGACAACAAGCTGATCCCCGATCCGTTTTATCGCGACAACGAAGCGAAGCTGCAGTGGATTGAGAACGCGGACTGGGAGTATCGCACGACGCTGCAGGTGGCGCCGGAGACGCTGAGCCATCAGCATGTTGAGCTGGTCTTTGAAGGGCTGGACTCTGCCGCCGATGTTTACCTGAACGACCAGCTCGCGCTGCATGCCGACAACGCTTTTCGCGAGTGGCGCGTCGATGTGAAGACGCAGCTCAAGCCGGGCGCGAATCAGCTGCGCATTGTGTTTCCTTCGCCGATCAAGGCTGCTGCGAAGGTCGCGGAGAAAGATCCATGGCGCGCACGCACAAAGACAGATGAGAAGACCTACATCCGCAAACCTGCTTACGAATACGGATGGGACTGGGGTCCGCGCTTCGTGACCAGCGGCATCTGGCGGCCTGCGCATCTTGAGACGTGGGACGCGGCTCGCATCGACACCGTGTACATCCATCAGCTCGATATCAGTGCGAAGCTGGCGCGCATCAATGTTGAGACGGATGTGATCGCATCACAGGATGGACAGGCGAAGCTGACGGTTGCATATGGCCGGGGTGGCAAAGAGAAGAATGCCAGCCAGAGCGTCATTCTTCGCGCCGGAGTAAACCACCTCACGCTGCCGATCGAAATCGAGAATCCCGAGCTGTGGTATCCGGCTGGCTATGGCGCGCAGCCGATCTATCAGTTCCGCGTACAGATCAGCCAGGGCAAAGGCGTCGCAGAAGCGGCCACGGCAAAAGCTGGGTTGCGTTCGCTGGTGCTCCGTCGCGATGTTGACCAGTGGGGACGCTCGTTTGAGTTCATCCTCAATGGGATTCCTGTTTACGGCAAAGGCGCGGACGTGATTCCCTTTGACAGTTTTCCCAGCCGCGTGACGACTGCGCAGTACCGCTCAGTGCTTGAGTCGGCACGCGACGCCAACATGAACATGATCCGCCACTGGGGTGGTGGCTACTACGAGACGCAGGAGTTCTACGATATCTGCGACGAGCTCGGCATCATGATCTGGCAGGATTTCATGTTCGGCAACGACTGGCAGCCGGGCACGTATGATTTCAAGCTGCAGGTCGAGAAAGAAGTCCGCTATCAGATCGAGCGGCTGCGCAACCATCCCAGCATCGTCATCTGGTCGGGCAACAATGAAACCGAGGCAGCATTTCACTGGGCAGGACGCGACCAGCTTCCGCCGGATGTGCGCCTGCGGATGTGGGGAGACTACCTGACGGTTTTCAGCGGGATCATCGCGCGCAGCGTGGCCGAGCTGAATCCCGAGACGCCGTACTGGCCGAGTTCGCCGAGCTCCGACTACGAAGACAACACGCCTGAATATCAATCCGGTGACATGCACGAATGGAACGTGTGGCATGGGCGCGTCGACTTCGAAGAATACGAAACACATTTTCCGCGCTTCATGACGGAGTACGGCTTCCAGTCGTTCCCGGAGATGCGCACGATTGAAGCCTTCACGAAGCCTGAGGACCGCACCAGCATCTTCACTCCGGTGATGCTCGCGCACCAGAAGAACAACGAAGGCAACTCCATCATCCACGACTACATGCTGCGCTACTACGGCGAGCCGAAGGATTTTGCGTCGTTCCTATATGCGAGCCAGGTATTGCAGGCCGAAGGCATCAAGATCGGCGCGGAACACCTGCGGCGCATTCGTCCGCGCAACATGGGCGGCATTTACTGGCAGTTGAATGACTGCTGGCCGGTGGCATCGTGGTCAAGTCTGGATTACTACGGCCGCTGGAAGGCGCTGCAGTACTATGCAAAGCGCTTCTACGCACCGCTGCTTGTTTCTCCGCATGTAGAAGATGGCAAGCTGGCGGTTTACGTCGTATCCGACAAAACGACTCCGGTGAACGCGCATCTTCGCCTGCGCATCATGGACTTCCAGGGGAAGGTTCTGCGTCAGGAGCAGCAGGACCTGAGTATTCCGGCAGGTTCGAGCAAGAGCTACCTGCAGATTCCGCTGTCGGAATTTGTAGACGCCAACGGCACAGATGCGGCGGCGATCTTCGGAGCAGCTGACCTGCAGGTGGATGGCAAACCAGTGTCGAGCAACCTCATCTACTTTGTTCCAACGAAGCTGGCGCATCTGCCGGAGCCGAATATCGCGGCCGATCTGACGCAGCAGGGAAATGCTTACCTGCTGCGGCTGTCGTCGCCTGTGCTCGCGCGCAGTGTCTATGTATCGTTTGGGGGACTGGATGCGAAGTTCTCTGACAACTATGTCAACCTGCTGCCGAATGAGCCAGTCGAGATCACCATTACCAGCCCGGCGATGCTCGATCAGTTGAAGTCGAATCTGAAGATCATGTCGTTGGCCAATGCGTTCGCGCCGCCTTCCCTCACTGGCGAAGCTACCAAGTAACGAGACACCTGATGTGGCACTCCTTGTTCAGCAAGTGCCACATCCGTTTTCTTATTGTCCGGACATCACAATGGGCAAGGTGGGAGTGGTCGAGCCCTCCGCGTTTTCTACCGTAATGCCGAAGGCCTTCGCATCAATGCCAGTAGGAAGCGGCGGCAGCACAACGCTGGCGCTTCCGTTGACGTCAGGACGGAAGAGGCCGGCGGGAATAGGCGCTTGTCCATTCGCTGGAATAAGCCAGAGTTCGTAGGTCTTGTTGGCCTGAACGGGATGCATGTTGCTGGCAACAAAGATCAGCGCTCCCTTGTCCTTCTCATAAACTACGTGAGCAGTGGGCTGCATCGTTGCCTTCACTTCGGTTAAGGCAACACGCTTTGCTGTCCGCGAGGTGAGCACGTCGAGAATCTGTTGCGCGCGCGATGCCTGCCCGGAAAGCTGCTGCACCTGATCGCGCTCAGCGGCAAGTTGCTGCCGCAGGTTGTGCGCATTGTTCCCCATGTACGCGGCAAAGAGCAATGCGGCGGCGGCCGCAGCCCAGCCCAATCCACTGAACCAGTTGCCTGAACCCACACGTTCTCGCGGCATTTCTATTGGCTTCGCAGGCTCGGCTCGTTTCGCGGCGGTCTCCGCCCGCAGACGCTTCATGAAGCGGTCGCGTGCTTCAACGGGAACCGGCTCCTGCGTTGCGGTTAAGGCAACGAGCGAAAGATCCCCCAGGGTATCCGCAAGTTTGCTGCGGCATTGCGCGCACGTGTTGAGATGCTGCTGCACCGTTGCCGTTTCAGCGGGCGGGAGTGAGCGCATCGCGTAGAGCGCGAGATCTTCTTCCGAAATATGGTCGCCGTGAGTCAAGCTTGCAGAGCCTTTCTTATCGAAATGAGAGCAAGGCGGATGCGGGTTTTGACCGTGCCGAGCGGGTCACCCGTCTTTTCCGCGATCTCCGAATGTGTCAAGCCTTCAAAGAAAGCGAGTTGTAATGATTTTTGCTGCTCTTGTGGCAGCTCCTGCATGATGATGCGAAGTTTTTCCATCAGCGTGTTGCGTTCCGCTTCGGCTGCCAGATCAATCGAAGCGGGAAGCGCGACTTCATCAATCGAATCGGACGGATGACGGCGGCGGAGCACATCGATGGCCCGGTTTCTGGCAACGACAGCCAGCCAGCCGCCGAGCGATCCGCGTCCGACGATAAAAGATGGTGCGCCTCGCCAGATCTGCATCAGCACTTCCTGCATCACGTCTTCAGCCTCGGAAGGATCCTTTAGCACGCGCAGTGCGATGGAATACACGATCCTTGCATAGCGGTCGAAGAGCAGGCCCATGGCCGTCTCATCCCGCCGCGATATGCGCTTCAGCAACTCCGCGTCAGTTGGATTCTGCGCTCCGATATCTTCCATACGCGCTGGCTCGCGCTCCGGATTTTTGGGGTCCTCAGGCATGCAACATGTGAGCAGGTATTCTACAAGTGCAGTTGGACTGTTGCGTCAACTGCGAAGTGCCAGCATAACAGGCTGGAGCGGGTTATGCCCCCGGCTTGTATAGGTTCTGCATGAAGATGCGTCTCGACAAAATATTGTTGGCTCGCCAACTTGTTTCTTCACGAGAAAAAGCGCAGGCGCTTGTGCTTGCTGGCAGAGTGCTGGTCAACGAGCAGAAGGTTGACAAGCCGGGGAGCAGCGTGACGGAAGATGCAGCGATTCGCATTCTCGGCGATGATCTGCGTTATGTAAGTCGCGGCGGATTCAAGCTCGAAGCCGCGCTGCAACATTGGAAGATCGATCTGCGCGGACGCTTCTGTCTTGACGTTGGCGCTTCCACAGGCGGCTTCACCGATTGCATGCTGCAGCACGGCGCAGCGCGCGTGCTGGCCATCGATACTGGTTATGGGCAGATTGCGCAGAAGCTACGGTCCGATCCGCGTGTCACGTTGATGGAGCGCACCAATGCGCGTCATATCAAACCAGGTGATTTGCCCGAGGGCATCACTTTTCTTGGAATGGATGTTTCCTTCATTTCGGCGACTCTTATTTTGCCTGCGGTGATTCCCGCTGCATTTGATCACGCTGAGGGCATGACCCAAAGCGTGGTTCTGGTGAAGCCGCAGTTCGAGGCCGGTAGAGAGCACATCGGCAAAGGCGGCATCGTGCGCGACCCCGAAGCGCATCAGCTCGCGATTGAGAGAGTTCGCACCTGCGTGGCAGAACTGGGTGGGGAAGAGATAGAGATCACCGATTCGCCGATCCTTGGCGCGGAGGGAAATCGCGAGTTTCTTTTATACGCCCGTTTTTCCCGAAAAAAGATTTCTTAAGGATGTTGGTTTGTCTATCTGACAGAATTTCTTCACTATGCGATTACACTGAAACCTGATGCGACGCATAGCCATTATTTCGAAGCCGCAGAAAGAAGAGCTGATTACGCTCCTGCCTGAGTTGATTCTCTGGCTGAAAGCGCGCGGTTTTGAGCCGATCCTCGATCCGGTCAGCGGCAACTATGCGCTGGAGAAGAATGTTGTTCCTCGCGGCGAGATGCCTGCATACAATCCGGACCTGGTCGTGGTGCTGGGAGGCGATGGCACGCTGCTGGCGGCAGCGCGCGTCTTCGCCAAGACGACCCCACCGATTATGAGTGTGAACCTCGGCTCGCTTGGCTTTCTTACCGAAGTGCGCCTTGCCGATATCTACACTACGCTCGAAGGTTGGTGCGACAACTGCTGCACCATCGAAACGCGCGCCATGCTGCACAGCGAGTTGTGGCGCGATGGCAAAGTCTTTGTCGAACACGAGGCTCTGAACGATGTCGTGGTGGCGAAGGGCGCCATCGCCCGCATGGTGAATTTCACCATCAAGCTCGATAACCAGCTTGTGGCATCTTTTCGAGCAGATGGCGTCATCGTCTCGACGCCAACCGGCTCGACGGCGTATTCGCTTGCCGCGAACGGTCCGATCGTGGTGCCGAATGTGGATGCTCTCATCGTCTCCCCGGTCTGTCCTCACCTTCTGACGCTGCGCCCCATCGTCCTGCGCGGCGATTGCAACCTGAGCGTGGGTGTGGAAGGTATTCCCGACCAGACCTACCTGACTGTTGACGGTCAGGAGGCAATCCCTCTCAAGGTTGGTGATGAAGTGCATTGCCGCCGCTCGGAATACGCGGTGCGTCTGATCCGATTGGGCTCTGCCGGATTCTTCGATGTCCTGCGGTCGAAGCTGAAGTGGGGCGAGCGATAGGAAATCTCCTTGGCCGTTTCCTTATCGGATTCGTCTAAGAGAGAAATGAGTGGCTACTAAAATAGGGAAAGCAGCCATGCGCAGCCTTTTCCAATACGAAGAGCAGTCTCAGGCGCGAGTCGGACAGACGGCTGCGCTTTCGATCGCGCTCCATGCGCTCCTGCTGGCTCTTATCGTCGCGGGCTCCATTCGCGCGCGCCATGTGGTGATTTTCCGACCGATGGTCCAGGGATCGTCGCAACAGATTGCTGTTGTTGCAGTCAGCCGCGGTGCACTGGCTGCTGTGCTGGCCGCCGAGCATCCCCCGCTCACAGAAAAGACTCAGGCTCCACGAATAACAGCACCGCACCGATTGAGTACAGTCCCGGCAAAACCTACGCCTTCGCTGACTGCTCTACAGCTATCTCAATCCCAGGTTGCTCAGCCTGCTGCGGAAAAGAGCAATCCCGGCGTAACAGGACAGGGAAGCGATGCGCAGAGCATGTATCCAGCGTATCCGACCGTCTCGCCATCACCGCAGGTCAGGGACCGTTCACTTCTGCCGCAGACCAGCCAGAAGGTCGTCATCGATGTGAATCTCGGCGCCGATGGGCGGGTACAACAGGCTATGCTGGTGAGCGGTCTCGGGAACGCTCTGGATCAGGTCGTGCTTGACACTGTGCGTGGATGGCAGTTTCATCCTGCCGTATTGAACGGCGCGCCAGTTCCATCCTCGATGGAACTGGTCTTTCCCTTCGACAGGAATTATCCGGAAGCTGAGTAGCGCTACTTCTTCGTAAGCTCTTCGAGCAGCACCTTAGCCTTGTTCGCCAGAGTTTTTGCGCCATCCAGATCGTTGTCCGCAAGATGCTCACGGGCCTTCGCCAGGAACGTCTTGATCTGCGTTGAAGTCACCTGTTCGTCACTGCTCAAAGCGCGCTTGATGCCGTTGAGCCCGTTTTCCGTGTCGTCGATGAGGTGCTCAACGTCCTGGTGCTCCGGGGAACTGGCATCTCCGCCGCCGGATGAAAGCTGGCCGATCGGTGAAACATCAGAGGCTGGAGCACTCGCGGTCTGCGTCTGAACGGGCGGCACACCCTTGTCCGCAGTTTGTGTGGTGGTGTCCACAGCTGCGGCGGGCTTTATGGGAGCAGCCGGCTTGTGATGCGTCGTTCGGCGGGGATGTACCGGCTCCGGGTTTTCCGGGGGCTCGGTTGCAACGGCCACATCGCGCAAAGGCGGCGGAGGAAGCGCCGGAAGCGTTGGAATGTGAACCATGTTTGCCGGCGGTAGGACCGGTGCTTCTGCCTGGGGGGGTAGAGTTGTCTTGTCCTTGTCAGGGCATCCTGACAAACACAGCACCAATACTGTTACGACCGCAGCTCCGCATGCGGTTTTCATCCCCAAGGCTCCTTTGAAAGGGTCGTGCCAGTTGCGGCGTCTGTCTCCAGATAGCCGCGGAATTTTGCTTCTGAAGGGTTGGCGACTGGGATTTTTAGAGTAAATGTCGTTCCCTGACCTATGTGTGATTCTACGTCAACCTGGCCATTGTGGAGCTGAATAATTCGGTAGGTCATAGCCAGGCCAATGCCGCTCCCTTCCTTCTTGGTTGTGAAATAAAGGTTAAAGATCTTCGACCGAATATCTTCCGGGATACCCTCGCCTTCATCGGAGACGCTGAGATATGCCCAGCGCGAATCTTCGTTAAGGCGAACTCGCAGCGTGCCGCCTGTAATCATCGCCTGCGCCCCGTTCAGGACGACATTCAGCAAGGCCTGCTGCATGAGATCGGCGTCTACTTTCACGGTGACAGGATGGTCCGGCACTTCGTTGAGCACTCGCACGTCGCGCGTCTCGAGTTCGACTGAAGCCAGCATCAATACCGAATTCACGATCCGGCGCAGGTCCTGGTCGTGCGGTTTGAGTTCCACCGGGCGGGAGAAGTCGACCAGTGTCTGCACCACGCGATCGAGCCGCTGGATCTCGTTCTGGATCACATCTAAATGACGGAATGCCGGAGAGTCCTGCGCGCCCATTTTATTGCGCAGCAATTCCAGATGAACGACGATGGCATTGATCGGATTCTTGACTTCGTGACCGACACCGGAGGTGAGCTGCCCGATGGCTGCCATGCGCCGAGAAAGCTCCAGCTCCGATTCAATCTCCTGCACTGACTCAATATCGTGGAGTGTTAAAAGTGCGCCCAGCCCCTGCCGCTGCTGCGGTGCGCGATCATCATAGATAAAGTCGAGCGAAACCTCGACGCGTCGCCCCGTCTCCGTCGTAATCTCCTCCTGAACGAGTGAGATGCCGCGATCGAAGGCCTCGCGCACGATCCGTCCGATAACCGTAGTGCGGTCAAAGATATCGGGCACTTTCGCCCCGAGAATGCGGTCCCGGTCGACGCCCAGAAAACGCTCGATCGAACTGCTTACCAGTACGGCGCGGGCGTCATGCGTGAACAGCATCATGCCATCCTGTAGATTGGAAAGGATTTGATCGAGGTTCTCCTTGAGAGCCGAGAAGACCTCTTCCACGTTCCGCATGCGGCGACCGAGCCGTTCGATCTTGTGAGAAACCTGCACGACAGCATCGCCGGAATCGCCCGCCTCGAGCTCTCCCGCAGGTTCCGACTCGGGCAGCTGGGTCAGCGCGTCCAGGCGCTGGCTGATCTGTTCGATGGGCTGGAACGCGAGATTGGCAACGAAAGCCGAGACGATGAGCGTGATCAGGATGGTGATGCCGATCAGGATTGCTGCCTTAACGATCCAGGGGCGAAAAGTGGCACTCAGAAACGTTGTGCGAATGCCGATACGCACGCTGGCCACAGTTTGTCCCTGGCGCTCCAGGCTGAGTGAAACGTTGTAGACGCGGGGCGGTCCAAAGACGATCTTCAACGTTTCAATCACGGAGGCGTGCCGCAAGGAGTCGTAGTCCTGCCGCGGAGGCAGCAGCTGATCCTGCTGAGCAGGATCGGTGCTCAGATACGCACGTCCGCTTCCATCCGCGATTGCGATATCGAAGACAGTAGGCGAATAGCTGATGACCGAGCTGAGCAGCGCATTCAGCCCCGGATCTTTGCGTAGCGCCGTCGCTATCGCAGCGCGCAGTTGTACCGGGTCATTCGCATTGATGGTCAGATTGCGCGTGCCGGATTCAATTGCCAGACGCGTAGCAAATTGAAGCTGGTGAGCAATAATGTCCGTCGCGTTATAGGACTGCTCGATGTGCTGTTGCAGCAGCTCGCCAAAATAGAGCCACGACAGGACAGTGACGACAACAAATACCAGCCCGGTGATCGCCACCACGAGTTTGGTCTTAAGTCGCATGCGCAGTTCCGGAAGCGGAGGTTGTTATTCGTCGATAGCGTCGGTACTGCTGCTTGAGCTTCCGTACTCCTTCAGCTTGTTGTGCAGAGTCTTGAGGCTGATACCAAGAATTTCGGCGGCTTTGGTCTTGTTGTTGTTGGTCGATTCGAGCGTTTTGATAATAAGACGGCGCTCGGCCTCATCCACCGTTGTGCCCACTTCCACTTGTATTGCGTTAGCGTCCAGCTCGTGCGACGGCTTCATCGGTTTGCTGCCGAATCCGGGCGGCAGGTGTCGGGAATCCAGATAACCCTCGCCGCATAAAATCACCGCGCGCTCAATCGCATTCCGCAGCTCGCGCACATTGCCCGGCCAGTCATAGGCCATCATGCGCGCCAGCATCTCATCGCTGATCCCAACAACCTGGCGGTCATGTTTTTCATTCATGTCCCGCAACATCGAGTCGACGATGGCAGGAATATCTTCCCTATGCTCGCGGAGCGGTGGCATATGGATGTTAAAGACGTTTAATCGGTAATAAAGGTCGCCTCGCAGATGGCCATCCGCCACCGCGGTCTCCGGATCCTTGTTCGTGGCTGCCAGCACTCGGACATCGACCGGTGATTCAATCTTACTCCCCAGGCGGCGTAGCTTCCGGTCTTCCAGAACGCGCAGCAGCTTGGCCTGCGTTCCCACCGGCATCTCGCCGATTTCGTCCAGCAAGAGCGTTCCTTCCTCGGCCAGCTCGAAACACCCGGCGCGGCGCTCCAGCGCCCCAGTGAATGCGCCTCGCTCGTGGCCGAAGATCTCGCTTTCAATCAGCGTCTCTGGAATCGCGGCGCAGTTCACCGCGACAAACGGCTTTGGCTTGCGCGGACTCAGATCATGCAGCGTGCGCGCCACCAGCTCTTTTCCCGTTCCGCTTTCTCCGGTAATCAGCACCGACACATTGCTGGTCGCGACGCGTTCGATGAGGCCAAAAAGCTCTTGCATTTTTCTCGATGAGCCAACCAGCGGACCAAGCACGCCCGTATCGCGCAGCTTGCGCCGCGTGACTTCCAGCTCCTGCTGTGTCTCCCGCTGGCGGCTGGCGTTGGCGAGAATCGAACGCAGGCGATTGGGATCGATGGGCTTTTGGATGAAGTCATACGCGCCGATCTTCATCGCCTCGACCGCCTGCTCAATGCTGCCCTGAGCCGTGATCACAATGACGGCCTGGTCCCGCTGCTTCAGCTCGCTCAGTCGCTCCAACAGCTCAAGCCCATCCATGCGCGGCATCTTCAAATCGGTAAGGACGATGCCCGGCTGCCATGCCTGCGCGCGTTCCAGACCTTCCAGGCCATCGCGGGCGGTGTCCGTGCGGTATCCCCAGCCGGAGACGAGTTCGGCGAGCCCCATGAGAGCATTTTCCTCGTCTTCAACGATCAAGACTTTTTCCTGTACTGACATTCGGTCTGGCGTACAACCTCGCTTGGGGGACTTCTTCGTTTGTAACACGGCAACGATGCAATTGACTCGGTAATAAGGGCATAACCCCCTGGCCTGTTTCGATGGCAGGATGTTGTAAAATAATGAGAGCGAGTCCGACGTTCTTCTGCTCTGTTCCATGGTCATGACAGGCCCCGAGAAGTCCGGCCGCGCAAGCTTTGTTGGCGCGCTTCCCAGATTTACGTTTGTGAAAGCCCCGAGACACAAGCAACGTTATTTAGAGGAGACAGAGTTTCCATGGCTAAGATCGCCAAGACAGCAGACCGCAAGAAGGTAATGGACACGTCCAAAAGCACCGATTGTCCCAAGTGCAGCAAGCCCACCCGCATCGTTAAGCGGGTCAAGGACCGCGAGCGCGGCATCCCGGGTGGCGTGTACATCTCCTGCTCGGCCTGCGATTTCTACGAAAAGCTGTAAGTCAGTCTGAGTTCAAGCAAAAGGGTCTGGCAAAATGCCAGACCCTTTTATTTTGATAATGGTGAGACGATCAGAAGCTGACCTTCAGGGCAAACTGCCCAAACCTGCGCTCATCGTGGTTGCCGCCTGTGGCCAGAGAGCCAAGACCGCCCTTGAGTTCGGTCACATCCAGCGGTGTTGCCGGCCCTCCGTCGTAATACAGCGTGGTCGTATTTACGTAATAGTTATGATGGTTGAAAACGTCAAAACCCTCAGCACGGAACTGGAGCCCGACGCGTTCAGTAATCGGGAAGGTCTTGCTGACAGCCAGGTCAGTGTTCCATGCTCCGGGTCCGCGGAAGGAGTTCCGGCGTGTCATGTTGCCCGGCCACGGTCCAAAGTCCGAAATGCCCAACGTGGGGTTAAGGGGCGCAAAGCTCGCCGGCACCGGCACACTTAGAGCATTGAAAAGGTTCGGCCCCACAGCCTGGGCCGAGCCAACCTTATATTGGGTGATGGGAGTGGCAGGCGACAAGCGAGGAATGGTATAGAAGTTGAAGTCGTTGGTGTAGTCATACACCGAGAACGGAATGCCATTGCGCGCGGTAATGATGCCGGAGACTAACCATCCCCCCAATGCCTGCCGCTCCAGCTCGCTGCCGTTATGGTTGAACCACGGAGTTTCCCAGATCGGAGCAACCGTAATGCGATTCCTTATATCGTAATCGGAACTGCCCCAATCGAGCCCCGGATCCCTGAAGTCGGTATAGCCAAGAGAGCCGATAAATCCGGAACCGCCCTGTAGGCTATCGCTAAAGGTCGAACTGATGTCGTCCAGTGAATGCGCCCAGGTGTAATTTGCCACGATGCCAAGGCCCGTGTTGTGCAGGTTTTGGGTCTGTAACTTGATGTTGAGAGCCTCATAGCTGCTGCCGCCCAAACTGCCGCGCATGTTGATATTCGAATATTGTGCGTTGGGCCGATTGAGGCAGGGCGATGGGCAGTCGGGAGACTGCGGGAATGTGAGCGGGTCTCCAAGATAGACCTGTCCCCCACCGAGCAGGTTGATGTTTTCGATGTCATAGAGGTGAACGCCGTGGGCGCCGCTATAACTCAGTTCTACGACTGTATTTCGCGCCACCTCGCGCTGCAATGCCAGGCTCCAGAACTGGGTCTGCGCAGTGTTGATGTTGGGCGCCGGCATCCGCAACTCGGAAGGGCCGAGATAGCTCGGTGGGCCAGGAAGTCCAAGAGGGCCAAGAGGACTATTCGTAACCAACGTATTGCAAGTCGTTACCGACGGCGCGCAAACAGAGTTCAGCACGGCGCTCGCAGGGGGATTGAAGCTGGCGTTGTAAGTCACATTGCCAAAGTTGCGCTCATAGCTTATGCCAAAACCACCACGGAGACTCGTCTTGCCATCCCCGAGAATGTCATAGGCAAAGCCAATCCGTGGCGCGACGGTGCCCCATGTCGGGCCCCAGAACGCCCCTACGGGGCTCTGCTGCGTGAGCTGAACGCCGCCATTTCGGACCTGTTCTGGAACACTGGAACCGGAACCGAAATAGAAATTGGAGTCTAAATCCTGGTGGTTGTTCCGTTGAATGCCGTAATGCTCGTAGCGCAGACCGTAATTGAAGGTAAACCGGGGCGTCACCCGCCAGCTGTCCATTCCATAAAGAGCCCAATCGTGGTAACGATAGCTGCGTCCATAGGTGGCGGGACTCAGCGGGGGCGTCACGGCACACGCGTCATCCGTGTTTAAGTCGCTGGTGGCCCCGGTCAGCCAGTAGCCTGGGTTGGCCACGCAGGGCAGCTTGCCTTGCGGATTGACCCTGGCCTGGAAGGAAATGAGCTGGCTTCCGCCCGCGTTCCCAGCCATATTGGTCAGGTCATTCATACTGTCCTGCAGCGTGCCCCCAAGCTCCTCAACTGCCTGCGCATAAGCGCCGTACGCCACATTTAGTTGGATATAGGTAAGCCCGCCGCCGAAGCGCAGGGAGTGGTTCCCTTTGTTCCACGACAAGTCGTCCTCAAATTGGATTGTGTTCTGCGGACCACCAAACGGCAGACCACCTTCGCCCGGCGCGGAAAGATTTTCCAGTCCCGGCATCTGAATAAACGTACTCGTTACCGGATCCGTGGGAGGGACCATCATCAGGTTTGGAGTGTAGGTAAGCGCCGAGTCGAAGGAGTTCTTATCGTTAAAGCGAGTGTAACTGACCTTCGCATTGTCGAGGAGGTTGACGGTGAATGTGTGGGTTATCGAATACAGATAGCTCTGATTCAGATTGGTTGAACCGACATCGTATTGTGGATAGGCACTATAAAAGCTGGACCCCGGAAACTCATCGAGGCTCTGCCTTGCAGCACGGAAAAACATCGACGTGTTGTCGTTTAAGGTGAAGTCGATACGTCCGGCCAGGGTGTACGTGTTCTGAGGAACGTCACCGCCAGCGTCGAATGGCGCATGAAAGTTGACGACATCGAAGACTGGAGTCGAGCCGGGAACCGGGGTTGTGCCATTTATGGGGCCAACCGTAACACCCGCTGCCGTAAGCTGATCTGCAGTGGTGACCGCGCCGGACGGGCTCACTGCCCCGGTACCATACTGTGTAAAGTACGCCTGGGCGTTTGCTGGCAGCATACTGATAAATGAAGGATCAAGGATCTCCTGGGTTTCCGACGCTGAACTCCTGACGCGAGTCCATTCAGTGCTCTCAAAGATGAACAGTTTGTTCTTCATAAGAGGGCCGCCGGCAGCAAAGCCAAACTGATTCCTGGTGTAACCACCCTTTGGCGCTACGATCGAGCCTGCAAATGAATTCGCTGCGTCATTTGCATAAGTGTTCGCCGTATAGGCTGAAAGGCGGTTGAATTCCCATGCAGACCCGTGGATCTGGTTGGTGCCCGACTTCGTTGACAGGTTGACGACTCCCCCGGATGCGCGCCCATACTCAGCCGAGAAATTATTCGTAATGACGCTATATTCCTGCACGGCATCGACCGGAATCTCCTGCCCTACAGAGGAGCCGAACACCGCTACGTTCTCGACTCCGTCCATCAGAATTTCAGTGCCGGATTCGCGCTGCCCGTTAATGGAAACGCCTACGCCGCGGCTGGTGAGGTTCTGGCCACTGCTCATGCTGTTGGTGGAGTTGTCTCCACCGCTGACGTTCCCGGATAGCGCAACAAAATCGTAGGGGTTGCGCGTGAGACTGGGCAACGAGGTAATTTGCTGCGTGTTCACGACCTGGGACATTTCCTGGGTCTGGGTGTTCACCTGGACGCCGCCCGATGCCACCACCTGGACCTCGGTGACGCTGGCGTTGACTGAAAGCTTGGCGTCTAGCGTCACGTGACTGCCAACCGTGACCTCTACCTCGGCTTTAAAGGGTTGAAAGTTACTCGACGTCACCGTCACCTGATAAGTTGCAGGTTCCAGGCTGGGGATTACGTAGGCGCCTGTTGCAGAGCTCTGCACAGTGCGTGCAGCGTTCGTGGCAGTGTTTGTAACCGTGATGGTCGCTCCAGCGACCACCGCTCCGGACTGGTCCGCGACTGTTCCAGCAATTTGTCCGGTGTCGACCTGAGCCAACCCGGATCCGAGAGCAAAAATCAGGATCACAGCGAGCTCCGCTATGTGCGTCCGCAAAGAATTCATCGTTCCCTCCCGGGCCCAAGAATTTTTAGTGACATGAAAGCTGCTGATAAAGGACGGGCATTTCTAGGGCCACGGTTGAGGCGCCAGTTGGAGGTCGGGGGATTTCTATTGTTTTCTTTTATTTACTAAGTTATGAATAGCCAACTATAAAATGATACCCGACTGCATAAAACTTGAATATTTTGAATAAAATATTCCATTCTCAATATCATGAGGAGCGTTACTTAACTAATTGATTAATATATACATATTAATAGTTAAAGAACTATGTAAGTAACTAAGTAGATAGCAGTATAGCGCCTCCGAGATTTTTGATCTTGCTGAAATATCCACGCTTGCCCCCACCTATAGATGGCTTTCTCTGAAAAATCACGCAAAAAAGAAAGAGGGCCCGGAAGGCCCTCTTTTGTGATTCGAACCTGCGTTCGAGGTTAGAACTTCACCGCCAGCGAGAACTGCCCGAAGCGACGTTCGTCGTTCGCGCCGCCACCGTTGCCGATGCCGCCCTTGGACGCGGTAATTGTTCCGCCGTTTCCGCTGCCGATGTCGTTAAACCCTTCCTGGATATACAGGTTGTGATGGTTGAAGACATCGAACCCTTCCGCACGGAAAACCAGGCCAAAGCGCTCTGTGAGCGGGAAGGTCTTCTGCAAAGCGGCATCCACGTTCCATGCACCAGGACCACGGAACGCATTGCGCGAGGTCATGTCTGCAGGGTACGGTCCCCAGTCTGAAGCCCCGAGGAGATTCGGATTGCTCCACGAGTTAGCAGCCGGCAACGTGCCGATAACATAGGCATTTGCCCCACCGCCATCGATTCCGCTAGGAATCGAGGTGAATGAACGCTTGGGAACTACGCCACCCGCCGGCGTGTACCGGGGAATGTTGTAGCCACTGACGTCGTTCGTGCTGTCGAAGTAGGTGAACGGGGTGCCGGAACGCACAGTATAGATACCGGTTACCTGCCAGCCGCCAAGTGTTTGTTTCACCAGAGCATTGCTGTGCGTCAGCAAAGGTGCCTGGTAGATCGGAGCAATCACCAACCGTTGGCGAAGATCAAGATCGCCGTTGCCATGGTCGAGCTTCGGATTGAATGGATCCGTGTAGCCAAGGCTGAAGGCGTTATTCGTCTCCGAGAAGGTGGTGCTCAGATCGTCAGTTGCATGTCCGAAGGTGTAGTTCGCCACCAGGCCTAGACCGGTGCGGTGGAAGTTCGTGGTCTGGAACTGAACGTTCATCGCATGGTAGTACGAATCACCGCTCGATCCACGGTTATTGATGTTCGAATACTGTGGGTTAAGGCGGGTGAGGTTCTGGACGCCACTTCCGTTAGGATCGGTGACGGGATCGCCCAGAAGAGCGTTGCCGCTGCCGATGCCGTTGATGTTCTTGATGTCATACAGGTGCAGGCCACGAGCACCGGCATACTGCAGTGACAGTACGGTGCCAGGAGCAAGCTGCTGCTCGATAGCCGCGCTGTAAAATTGCGTTTGCGCCGTACGAATGTTCTGATCGACGTTGCGCAAGCTGGTCGGAGGAAGCGCAACGCTACCCGACGAGCCCGCGAGAGGACCAGCATTCGAGTTGGTTACAACGGTGTTGTTGACGATAACCACCGCATAGTTCGGCGGGTTCTGAATCACGTTAAAGGTAACGTTGCCGAAGTTGCGCTCGTAGCTGATTCCATAGCCGCCACGAACCGACGTTTTACCGTTGCCGAACACGTCATAGGCAAAGCCGATGCGCGGTGAGACGGTTCCGTATTGCGGGTTCCAAAGGCCGTGAATCGGGCTGTTCGGAGTTGTGTATACCTGACCGGTGCGAATATTTGCAGGCGTCAGACTTCCGTAATAGAAGTTGGAGTCCAGATCCTCGTGGTTATTGTGCTGGACACCGTAATATTCATACCGGACACCATAATTAAAGGTGAATTGCGGCGTGACCTTCAAGGCATCCTGCGCGTATACAGCCCAGTCGTGGAATCGATTGCTACGAGCAAAAGAAGGAGAGGTGGCCGGAAGATTGATCGAGCAGCCCGGGGTTTGTGTCAGTGCGCCGGTGTATTGATCCCGAACGCATGGCAAGGCTCCATTTGGGTTGACCGCTGCCTGGAACTCAAACAGATCGCCGCTTTGCAGGTTTTGCAAGCCTGTGCTCAGATTGTTGCCGAGCTGCTCGTTCGCCTGAGCATACGCGCCATAAGCCTGGTTGCTCTGGATGTAGAGAATCTGCCCTCCGTACTGCATGGAGTGCTTACCCTTGGTCCAGTTCAGGTCCTGGTTCCATTGAATGGTGTTTTGCGGACCTCCGAAGGGAAGGCCGCCGTTTGCCGGGTTGAAATTATAGAAACCGGGCAGCTGAATAAAGGTGTTCGTGTTTGGCACCTGCGCGTTCACTGAGACAACCAGCGTCGGCACATCCTGCAGCGCAGTATCGTAGCTGAAGAATGTGTTGAAGCGGCTGAAGCTCAGCTTGGTCGTGGTGAGCAGGCTTGGGCTGAAGACGTGCGATGCGCTGAAAAGATAAGCCGAGTTCTCAAAAGTTTGCCCGACGTCATATTGCGAGTAGGGAGAGGCAAATTGCGAGCCGGCTTCATCGACTTCCTTATAATCGACGTAGCGGAAGAACATTTGCGTCTTGTCGTTCAGGTTGTAGTCCACGCGGCCAACGATATTGTAGGTGTTCCCGGGCTCGCCGCCACCCGCATTCACCGGAGCCGTGAAGGCCACCTGGCCGAGCGAAGGCGTGCTCGCCGGGATTGCCGTGATTCCAAGATCGCTAGCTGAGTAAGTCTGCGTGAAGTTGAAGCTCTTGCCGCCGGAATACGCGTTGAAAAAGTCCTGAATATTCGGAGCCGCAACGGCCAGGAATTCCGGCGTCGGTACGGCTGCTGTAATATTCGCGGCGCTGCGAACGCGAGTCCACTCTGTGCTGCCGAAGAAGAAGAGCTTGTCCTTCAGGACAGGTCCGCCAACAGCAAAGCCAAACTGGTTGCGCGTGTACTGGCCCTTGGGAATGCCCGCCTGATCGTTCGTTTCGGTGTTGGAGGTATATGCCGCTAAACGATTGAACTCCCACACATTGCCGTGGAAGCTGTTCGATCCCGCCTTGGTGGCCACGTTGACAATGCCGCCGGAAGCGCGCCCGTACTGGGGTTCAAAATTGCTCGTGGTCACGCGGAATTCGTTGACCGCATCGATAGGCACCACAATGCCAACTGAGTCGCCGAAGACGGAGATATTCTCTACGCCGTCAAGCAGGATTTCCGTGCCGGTGGAGCGCTGACCATTGATGTTGAAATTAACGCCGCGCGTCGTCGCGTTCTGCGTGTTCCCGCCCATTTGCGAGTTGCCGCTGTTTGAGCTGTCGCCATTGGAGATATTGCCGGATAAGGCAACAAAGTCATACGGATTGCGCGTCAGGCTGGGCAGTTGCGAAACCTGCTGCTGGCTCACGACCTGCGATAATTCCTGGGTCTGCGTATTTACCTGTGTGCCGCCCTCGCCAATGACCTCGACTTGGGTTGTGGCAGTGCTGACGCTCAGGGTTGCGTCCACAGTGGCATGCCCACCGACCGTGACTTCAACTTTCGAGGTGAAAGGCTGAAAGCCAGCCGCGTTTGCGGTGACTTCGTAGGTTCCGGTGCTAAGGCCCGTGACCGTGTAGGTGCCATTCGCCGACGTCTCGACTGTGCGCTTTACGTCGGTCTGCAGATTGCGTAGGGTTACTGTGGCTCCAGCAACGACGGCGCTGGACGAATCTGTAACCGTCCCACCGACCGTGCCGGTATCGACCTGGGCGAAGTTAACGCCGCAGACAAACAGCATGATCGCTGCGAGGCCCGCGAGTCTCTTCAAAAAGTAGTTCATCTTACCCCCCTCCAACGGAATGCTGAGTTTGTTGGTTGCACCCTTGAAGGCAATTCGGGGGCCGTTCTGCTGTGGGAAAAATAGTTACCGAAATGTCATTATTTTTATAAGTTTAAAGAATTGTGTGTGTATTAACTATAGATGCAACATATGGAAAGTGATACAAGTTTTAAGATGCCGATATGAAAAATGGAATTATTCGCCTATGTTGAACCAGTTTGTCATTTTATAAACTAGTAAACAATTAAATTACACAGTTGGTCGCGAGTAAATACCTGTTTGACTCAATGAGTGACCGCGATCTCGCTAAGAACAGCTTCCGCGGCAGCCAGTGGGTCTGCGGCCTGTGTGATGGGCCGTCCCACGACCAGATAATCCGCTCCAGCCGCCAGCGCCGCCGCCGGGGTGGCCACGCGCTTCTGATCGCCAATCGACGCGCCCGCCGGACGGATTCCCGGAGTTACCAGGATCGATGAGGGATGCTCGCGGCGCATCTGCGCTGCCTCTTCCGGGCTGCAAACGAGTCCCTGAATCCCAGCTGCATGTGCGACCCGGGCCAGGCGAAGCGCCTGCTCAGCTGGAGAAGTGGTGATTCCAGTCGCCGACAGCTGCACGGCATCCATGCTGGTGAGGACAGTTACGGCCAGCAGGCGCGGAGCGTTCGGGAGGCCAGCAACCGCTTCTGCTGCGGCAGAGAGCATGGCCGGGCCGCCACTGGCGTGCACGGTCAGCAGATCTGCGCCTAATCCAGCAACGGAGCGCACCGCCCCGGCCACGGTATTGGGGATATCATGCAATTTCAGATCTAAAAACACCGAAAAGTGGCGCTTTTTGAGCGCTAAAACGATGCTGTTTCCCGCCGAAAGGTAGAGTTCCAGCCCCACTTTGAACCAGCGGCATCGGCCTTCCAGCCGATCCACCAGCGCAAGAGCCTGAGCGGCATCCGGAAAGTCCAGGGCAACGATCAGTTTATCGGCGGCTGCGGTGAAGCGTCCCTGCGCGTTCAGGCGCGCAGGGGCCTCCTGTGGGGCAGAGGGTGTCATCGAAGACGATTTTACTGCTTAGCGAGCGCTGGCGTTAGCGGAAAGCTCAACTGAGCCAGCTCGGTCTTCGAATTCACAAGGTCCAGGCGCACGGGCGCCGTCCCTCTACTGCTGAAACCAAGGAAGCGTGCAGCGGCATAAGAGAGATCGATCACGCGGTTTTGTGGCATCGGTCCGCGGTCGTTCACTCGCACCACAACGGTCTTGTGGTTGCGCAGGTTCGTGACGCGGATCAGCGAGCCGAGCGGGAGGCTGCGATGGGCGCACGTTAATTGATTCATGTCAAAGTCTTCACCGCTGGCCGTTTGCTGTCCCTGGAGTTCTTCGCCATACCAGGAAGCGCGGCCAATTTGATACCAGTGACGCTTCTTGTCTGCGTCAGCCTTGACATCGGCGTTCTTTCCCAGATCCTTGTCGGGAAGCGCCGGCGGTTGCGGATTGTGAGTAGAAGCCGGTACATCAGCCTGCAATCCGAAGAGGCCTAGCATGGCAGCGAGGACAACTCCGGCATAAGTCGAGAGCTTGGGAATTCGCCTGTTCGTATCCGTTGCGATAGCGTTCATAGTCCTCCTACTGAAATTGTAAGGAGCCTGGAAAGCTAAGTCAAACGAAAGTAAGTATTTATATTCTCTTTATGCTTGTAAAAGTGTAACAACTGTGGTAGCAAATTCACCGATTTTTCAGGCCGGAGAAGGGATGGTTTGCTGGCCGGTTAAGATGAAAACACGATGAACGAGCATGCGCAAGCGGAAAGACGAGAAGTCGAAAGACATTCCGGACGCCCCATTGCGCTCACCATCGCCGGTTTCGACCCGTCGAGCGGCGCGGGAATCACCGCCGACCTCAAAGTCTTCGCCGCCCACAATATCTATGGAATGGCCTGCATCACCGCCCTCACCGTCCAGTCGACGCTCGGGGTGCGGCGCGTAGAGCCGGTCTCCCCGGAGACGATCCGGGAAGCTCTGGCCTACCTGCGCGACGACGTGACCCCGGCCGGAGTAAAGATCGGCATGCTGGCGACGGCCGAGGCGGTCAGCGAAGTGGCCCGATTTCTGGCCAGCGCCAGAATTGACCGTCAGCGAGTAGTGCTGGACCCGGTCATTCGGTCCAGCTCCGGCAGGGAGCTGCTCAGTCCCGAGGGAGTAGCCCGGCTGCGCTCGGAGCTGCTGGTTCATGTCGGCTGGATTACCCCGAACATCGACGAGTTGGCCGTCCTGACAGAAGACGGGTCGCTTTCCCGTGAAGAGGTTCCTGCCGCAGCCGCCCGGCTTCAGCAACTGGCCGACAAAGCCGGAAACCCGACCATGCATGTGGTTGTGACCGGCGGCCATCTCGATCGCCCTGACGACTATCTATTATCTCCCGATGGCAATGCTCAATGGCTACCGGGTGAGCGCGTCGAAACGCAAGCCACCCATGGAACTGGCTGCGCCTTTTCCTCGGCGCTATTGTGCGAGCTGATCGACGGGCAAAGCGCAGTAAAAGCGACGGCTGGAGCCAAGGACTATGTCACAGAAGCGCTCAGGGCCGCCTATCCGATTGGAAATGGCAGGGGGCCGATGAACCACTTCTTCTCCTGGCAGTAGCCTAGAGACCCGTTGATCGTTCTGTTCATTGTGTACTCGGCTGGATACAGATGACATATGCACCAATGCTCTTCTCTTTGAACTCGAGACCCGATCTAAAGCATATACAGAGTATCCAATTTCCACATCGATCCTTGGAATGAGGTTAGAGTACCAAACGGTGATGAAACCACCGCTCTCCTGTGGCTTTTCTGTTGGCTTGCCGATCTTAGCTTCGATAGCGCTACGTTTCATTCCGGGTAGGATTCCCTCCATCACCTCTAGGGTTTTGCCATGCCCTCCCAGATCAGTCGGCTTGTAAAAGCACATCTTGTTGATGGTTCCGTCAGTGTTTGTGACCAATAGCTTCAATCCGCGGTCTTTGTATAGCCAACCGTCGGACGGTCGTCCGGAATCAGGATCGGGGTCGTTCTTCGCGCCAGGCGCGCCAAGATACCCTAGCGCATCCCGCTCCGGTTTTCCTAATAATCCACGCAGACGTAAATCTACAGAAGAATGCGGGACAATGTTGGTGCGCGGCAGATTTCATGGTCAGTTGGGGCTGCGGCGCTCCTGTGCTGGCGCCTTGGCTCTGAGCGGTCGTGGATGCGATTGCACCGCTATTCGAGGGCTTTGGCGACGTCGTATCTGCGGGCGCGGCCGAACCCTTGGTGTCGGCTGTCTGTCTCCCTGGAGCACCAAATATTTTTCGCAAAAGGCTCCCTGTGATCTCAGTGTCCGATGTATTTTGCGATGGAGTGGTTTTGCTGGCGGGAGCAGAGGATTGAGCTGGCGCCTGGGTCTTGGGAGGTCCCTGGTTAGCTGCCTGGTGATCAGCGGTTTTCGATTCAGCGGAAGGTCCTCCTTGCAGCGCATTGACCGGTGCAGGTTGACGCTGAATCTTCGGAGTATTTTTCGCAGGTGTGATTTTGCTCGCCGGAGAAGCCGACGGAAGCGCCTGTTTCGATTGGGCATTCGCGGACTCATGTTGCGGGATCGCCGATTCAGTGTCCCTCTTAACCTCGGGCTCTGGAGGTGAGGCACTAACCGGCAGGTTCTGGAGTTGGGTCTGCGATGTCTTGGCCGTCGGATTTTGAATTTGGGGAATCTGCTTCGATCCGGTCAAGCGGACGAGTGACAAAATAAGAATGGTGAGAGCGGCCACGCATCCTAAGGCGATAGGCCACACCTTCCGCCACGATTGCCAGCGATGCTGATAGCGCTCCCCGTCTTTGGCCTCAACGGTTTCTGGAGACTTTCGAGCCTCCGGCTCTCCAGTCTCTGCTGGAACACTTTTCACCGGTTCGGTGGAATGCAGGCCTGTATCCGCCTCCCCGGTAGGCACCAGATGTGGCAGCAACTCTGCCAATCCCTCCTTGTAATCCGTGCGGAAGTCAACATATTGCAGCCGGCTGACGCGCATGGGGATGGCGCAATCCTGATACAGGATCGGAACAATCGTTTTCTTCATGCGGATCGCGACGGTAATCTCGTCCAGAACATTTGCGGAAGTTGCCGAAGTAGGCGACAAGACAAGCAGCATGCGCGGGCAGGCGATCAGGGCATCTTCGACCGCACGGTCCCATTCCGTCCCCGGCTTGATCTCGAACTTGTCCAGCCAGATGGCAGCCCCTGCCTTCTTCAAATCACGCACCAGGCGTTGGACAAATGCCGAGTCTTTTCTGGAATAACTGACGAAAGCCGCGGTCGTCCCCATGCGGCCTCCTGACCTGAGAATTACAGCGCCATAATATCCGAGCGGAGACGAGCGGGAGTGGAAAAATCTAGCGTTCTTATAGCTCGATCTGGATGCGCGTGTCCTTGGGAAACGTCAGTTCGCTGCCACGGGCGATCCTGCGTTTATAAACCGACTTGCTCAGCGCGTAATGGGAGAAACCCATGGCGACGCCGTGCTTCGCCGTAGCCATCGTGGCAAGCCGAGCCAGCAACCCGAAGGCGTTGCCGACGAGAAGCAACTACCGTAACCGGGAAAAATGAAAAGGGGAATCTCAATGGCATCTGTTTCCTGGACGGAACCGGAGGAAAATGTAAAGCGATCGTTTCTTGCAGTAACATGGCGCATCGCAACACTTGCGCCCTCATGTCCACTCTAAGCTATCGACAGGCCGAGCCATCCGACATCCCCGGCATCGCCCGCCTCCGTGCTTTAAAGCGAGGCACCAAGGATTATTGGTCCTACCGGATTGCCCAATATTTCGAGGGCGAGCACAACCCTCAACTGGCGCTGCCGCCTCGCGTGGGTTTTGTCGCGATGGAAGACGGGGCCGTCGTTGGCTTCATCGCCGGGCACCTGTCGCGCCGCTACAGCTGCGACGGTGAGTTGCAGTGGATCTTCGTCGACCCGGCGCGCAGAGGAAGCGGCATCGCGTCGGAGCTGGTGCGTCTGCTGGCAAAATGGTTTGTCGAGCAGAATGCCTTCAAGATCTGCGTCGACGTCGATCCATCCAACACCACAGCTCATCGCCTTTACAAGAAGCTCGGCGCAGTCAGCCTGAATCCGCACTGGCTTGTGTGGAACGACATTCGCACTGTCACCGGGCAATCGGATACGACGGACGCTAAATCGTAAGTGGACGGAGGATAATGCAGCATGGCCATCGACGTCCGCGGCATGACGCCATTGATTCAGGTCTATGACATGCCTACGTCGCTCGCATTTTATTGCGATGTGCTGGGCTTCGAGGTTCATGCTTCATCCCAGCCAGTTCCAAACTGCGGCTGGGCGTGGCTCAAGCTCAACAGCATAGACCTGATGCTGAACACGGCCTATGACGACGATTGCCGTCCTCCGTCGCCCGATCTAAAACGCGTCAGCGCACATGATGACACCTGCCTCTACTTCGGCTGCCCGGATGTGGACGCCGCCTACGCATATCTGGTGTCGAAGGGCATAGCGCTGAAGCCTCCGAAGGTCGCGTGGTACGGCATGAAGCAGCTCTATTTCAAAGATCCTGACGGCTTCGGTATCTGCTTCCAGTGGTCAACAAAAGAGCAGGCCTAGCTTTGCGCTATCTCCTGAAGAGACGGCGGAGCGTACCCGGAGGAGTAATTCCCATTAAAGTTGCGAGCCCCAGATAACACGCTCCATAGATCAGAAGCACGCTGGGCCCAAGTACCAGCGGCTTCTTGATGGGAAAGACCAGCTTCACGCCGTATCCAATCACCGCCGCGACAATCGCCGCCAGCCAAAGACGCGCAATCCGCGAAGCCAGAGAAGCCACCGCGCCAATGCGAGCATGTAGCGCGCGCCGCAGCAACGTGAATTCAACCCATCCGGCCATGCCCGCCGATAGCGTAAGCCCAGGCACTCCCCAGCGGTGATCGATGCCAAGCAACCGAGGCAGCGGCAGCGCGAAGAAATAGCCAAGCACCAGCGTCAACGCCACGCGGATGAGGGCAAAGTTCAGCGGCGTGCGCGTATTCCGCAGCGCATAAAAGGCTGAGGAATACAACCGCCCGGAAGTCGAAGCCAGCAACCCGACGCCCGACCCGGCCAGCACGGTCCACACAAACGTAACGTCGTCTTTGCCAAAATGTCCGGAACGGTAAATGGTCGCGACAACGACGTCCCCAAGAATGATGAACGCAACCGCCGACGGAATCACAAAGTAGGCGATGTTCTGCAGGCCCGCAGCCAGACGCTGCCGCAGCGTAGTCGCAATCTCCTCCTGGCTGCCCAGTGCGCTCGACATCGCGGGCAGCTCCGCCGCCGAAATCGCCATGCCGAAAAGACTCACCGGCAGCGAATTCAGCGTCTGCGCATAGGCCAGCGCGGAAGCTCCGCCAGTCGGCAGAAAGCTGACCAGCAGGGAATCGATATAAGCGCTGATCTGCACAACGCCACGGCTGATGAATACGGGGAAGAAATTCCGCACAACCGTGCGCACCTGCTCCGTGCGAAAGCGAAGATGGAGCCGCATCGGCCACAGAAAACGCAGCACCGTCGGCAACTGAACAGCAAACTGCAGACCGCTGCCGATGACGGAACTAATCGCAATCGTGACGGCAAGCCGTTCCTCGCTCTGGTGCCCGCCCTTCCAAAGAAATGCGGCAATGATGGCGACATTCCAGATCACCGGAGCCGCATACGATAGGAAAAACTTGCGATGGCTGTTCAGAATCCCCAGGCACCAGGCTGAGAAAACCAGAAGTCCCGCGCCGGGAAAAAGAATCTGAACCAGGTAAATCGTCAGATCGCGTTTCGCGCCGTGAAATCCCGGAGCAATGGCATAAATCATCCACGGAGCCGCAAAGACGCCCGCCAGGACCAGTACCGACGTGACAAGAAATAGCAGTGAAAAGATCGCCTCGGCCAGCTCCGACGCTTCTTCATCCCGGTTTTCAGCGCGCAGCCGCGCATACACAGGAATGAACGACGCCGAAAGCACGCCTTCGCCAAAAAGATTCTGCAGGAAATTCGGAATACGGAAGGCTTGACGAAAAGCATCCGCCGCATCGGAGGTGCCGAAGAAGTGGGCAAAGGCACGGTCGCGAACCAGCCCGACCAGGCGGCTCAAGAGAATGCCCGCAGCAACCGCCACTGCCGAAGCCCGGGCAGAGATTTTCCTGTGTGTAATGGTCTCGTTCAAAACATGATTATAGGTGGTGCTGGACAAGATACCCATGCCCACGCTGTTGGCTTGGAAGACACACATCCCCAGGCTTGCGTATTCAGCCTATCCAGGTTTCGCCGCGAGAATGAATTTGCTCCCAAGCAGATATTGATACAGCGAATCCACCGCCCCTGCGGGATGCAAGTTGTCAGCAGTAACGACTCCATCCGTCTCTTTCCATCTCCATCCAGCTACCTGATCTGCGGTTAACCGCCCCCGTAGTTCTTCAACTGTCATCGGATACACATAAAGCCGGACATTTTGCCTGAAGAGCCGGGCGATGCCTTCCAACAGCGCCCCGGAGAGCTCTTTATAGCTGTCCTGGAGGATACGCAACAGCACCGTAAGTCCGATCGCGAAATGAATCTGTGATTTCGTGTAGCGATTCGCGAACGCGCTCATCTTGTAGAGTTCCTGAGCCCGAAACAGCATCACTCCATACCCGAGTTTTTGCAGCATCACCACGCGTTGCAAAATCTCCTGCGCAGAGATTTCCATGTCCGCGGAGCTGCTGCCGGCAACAGAGAGACAGAACAACCCGAATCCACCTTTGCTCTCCTTTAACTCCTCCCCGGGCAACTGTGCCAGAGTGTCCTCGATCAGATCGGCGTGAAGGCTGGTTACGCTGTCGAACCTCCCCGGTGCCAGAACCAGAGCTCGCTTGTAGAGCAGTTCGTTCGGGGGCGTCAGTTGGTTGTCTGCCGGAAATACCACAGCCTCCGCGTACCCGCCGACAACGAGGAGGGCATGAACTTCATCCCGGTTCCAACCAGCGAAGGCCGGGCCATCCACTTCCAGGCAGTCGATCTCAAGTCGCTGAAGTTCAAGTTCCTCGAAGACACTCGCAAGAAACTCCTCTGGGGACGCAAGCGCATGATACGCGGCATAAATCAGGTTCACGCCGAGAATGCCCACCGCTTCCTGTTGCTGCACGTTGCTCGGATCCAGCAGGTTGACATGCAGAATGACCTCGTTTGGCACTCCCCCGGGTTGCTGAAGAAAACGCAATCCCACCCACCCGTGACAGTCGTTGGTTCCTGCATAGTTCCTTGCGGAGATGGTGTCTACAAACGAAAAAAACCTGGTGTTGGCTCCACGGGTGGCCTGCAGCTGCGTGAGGAGTTGCTCCCATTCGCTCTCCAGCATGGCTTGCAGGCGCGGTTTTGAAACATAGCGAGTCCCGGCTCCGTAAAGCTGGTCGCTGACCTCCTTGTCATAAGCAGATATCGTCTTCGCAACCGTGCCGGAGGCGGCGCCCACACGTAGAAACCAGCGTGCCACCTCCTGTCCCGCGCCGATTTCAGCAAATGACCCAAAGGTTGTGGCATCGAGATTGAGCGTTAGCGCCTTTTGATGAGCGTCAAACTTTTCGTTTCCGGGCATGATCCGTCTACCATCCCGAAATAGACTCTACCACCCTGGATCGCATCGCCCACCAGCCGGAAGAACCTAAGTCAACCTATCAGCGCGAATGTGTTCAACTTCGGACAGACTTTGAGCAGAACCGGACACGATCCGCTACTCGATCTGCTCCGCTCCTATATTTATCAAAAAGTTATGGGCCGGATGCAGCCCTTGAGTGTCGGCCACAAAATTGCATCTCCAGTAGCGGAATTGTGTCTTTCAGGAGGATCGGATGGCGTACTTTGAACGGATGCGTGACGTGATCCATGCACCTTTGCGCCAGGATTTGCTGCGGCAAAGAACCGACGCGGGCTGGCAGGTGGTCTCAATTGAATGGCGGCGTGAGCTGCCCGGAAACGCCCCCGAGGGCACCATCGACACCGAAGACGTGCCCTACGGCCTCCGGCTCTCGGATGACTGCACGCGGCTGGAGATCGATCCGCAGGAGAACCAGGCGCTCATCCAAATGATGGAGCTGCTTGTCCAGGACTTCCCATTCTCGAGCGTGGCCAGCGACCTGAACGAGAAAGGCTATCGTACGCGCGAAGGCAAACGCTGGAGCCCGGTGACGGTCTTCAACATGCTGCCGCGTCTGATCGATGTGGGTCCGCGCGTCTTCTCAACCGAAGAATGGGATCGCCGTCGGGAGCGCTTCGCTGCCAAGGTGAATTAGCGGATCGCTGCCGCCACGCAGGCTGACGTGCGAAGAATGCGAGCGTCGGTTTGCGCGTTTGGTCAGTCGTTCGTCATGAAGAGAATCGCCAGCACCGCGCCGCCGAGAAGTATCACCAGCGCTGCAGCGATCACGGCCGTCGTCATTCGATGCGGCGTGTGGTCTCTCATCTCAGCAAAGGCGCGGATGCTTGTCATGTGATTCCATGTGACGAGCACCAGCAGCAACGTGCTTGCCCCGGTCAAGCTGAGACCAGCAACATGGCCACTCCGCACCAAGGCGGTTCCTGCCGCTAGCCTGGCCTGATGCATAAACTGTGCACCCTTGTCGAAAGCGACTCCGGCGCCCATCAGAGCGAGTGCAGTTCGAATCCAAGCCAGTAGCGTGCGGTCCATCGCGAGTTCCGTGCGCCGCACCGCGAGGTCAATTCTCGGGTCGATCTCGCGCTCATCCGCGCTGAAGTCATTTCCCATGGCGGTCAGACATTATCACAATTGAGCGTCGTTGCCATCGCCGGCGTCAACGACCCCGAATGGCTATTCGCCGACCCTCGTATGGAAACGAGGTAGATCCCCATCGCGAGCCCGATCAATGCAAGAAACAGAGCAATCGACACTGCCAGCGTGGATGGTCGAGAGAACACAGCCTCACCCCGAGCCAGCTTTCCGGCCAGCCGGATATGCTGCCACGCCGATAACAAATTCACGAGCACTCCCACCGCAATAAGCGCGGTGCCGAACCACAGGGAATCGCCGTAAGCTGGAACCGAGGGGACAAGGCGCGCGACCTGGACTTCATTCAGGAAAATCCCGAATCTCGCCACAACGAAACCAAATCCCATCAGCGCCAGTCCGGTGCGGATCCAGGCAAGAAAAGTCCGCTCGGCGGCTAATATCTCGCGCAGGTCGGGCGCCGGGTTTGTTTTCGTGGGTTCGTCCATTTGTGTCCTCCCGAAATGACTCTGAACCAGCAGGGTGTTCAAGCCCTCATTCAACTGCCACAAATAGTCAGCAAAAAAGATCGAACCTGCACCAGAGTAATCCCTTGTCGTCCAAATGGTGGTGCGATTTCGTCTAAGATGACAGACGAATGATGCGGAGACACACGCGCTTACACCTCACACTGCTGGCGGGACTCCTCTTTTCTTTACTACAGACTGCTGTCGCCGCAACAGTGGATACGGATCCGTTGAACCGCGAACCGCAGGTGCGCGAAGTTTTCGATCGTTTCTACATCATGGACTATCCTGGTTCGATCTCTGGTTTTGAGGCGATCCGCAGCCAGCATCCGAAGAATCCTCTCGCAACCGCCTACCTGCTCTATGCGAGTCTCTTCAAAGAACTCTTCCGCCTCGACCTGCTCGACACCACTTTCTACGCCAACGATGGATTCCTCACCGGCAAGCATACGGTCGTCGAAGACCCGCAAGTGCGCGATCAGATCAAGGGCTTGTCGGATCAGGCAGTGGACGAGGCAAACGAGCAGCTCAAGACAAATCCGAATGATGTAAATGCGCTCTTCGCCCGGGGCTGGACTAAGAGTCTTGAGGCCACTTATCTGGCCATGGTCGAGCGCAACTTTGGTTCGGCGCTGCACCTTGCATCGCAGGCGCACAGCGATCATGTGCGAGTGCTGCAGCTGAATCCGGACTATGTCGACGCCAAGCTGGTGGTAGGCGATTACGAGTACGTGATTGGTGCCCTGCCGCTGCCGTTCAAGATATTCATGGGCTTCGCCGGAATCCACGGATCCAAGGCCACTGGCATGGAGATGCTGCGCGATGCAGGCGAGCGCGGCGTGATTACCTCCGTCGAAGCGCGCGTGTGCATGATGCTTTTCCTGCGCCGCGAAGCAAAGTATCAGGAAGCCGAACAGATTGCCGAAGGACTGGTTAAGGAATACCCCAGAGACTTTCTCTTCCGTCTCGAAGTTGCGAACCTGCAGAAAGATTCCGGTGACGCACTGAAAGCCATTTCCAGCTACCGAGAGGTAATCGAGCTGGCAAAGAAGCCGGGATATTTTCCATCAAAGCAGCTGGAACTGGTGTACTTCGGATTAGGCGATACTCTGCGCGGGCAGAAGCTCTACGCCGACGCTGTCGAAGCATTCGACAACGCCGCCTATCAGCCGACCACCAGCCCCGAGCTGAAACGCCGCTGCCTGCTGGCAGCCGGACAGGTCTATGACTTGATGCACGATCACGACAAGGCCCGGCAGCAGTATCAGGCTGTCATCGATGCCGGCAGCGATTCCGTGCAAGCCGATCAGGCGCGCAAGTTCATGAAGACGGCATACGAAGGCCGCTGAGCAGTGCTCGCCACTCACTCATAGCGCAGCGCCACCATCGGATCGACCTTCGTTGCGCGCCGCGCGGGAAAGTAAGCGGCCAGCAGCATCACCAACGCAATCACAACGATCGCGCCCGCCAGAGTGATCGGGTCGGATGGCGTTAATCCGAAGAGCACGGATTGAATGGCGCGCGTCACCGCCAGTGTCGCCGGTACGCCGAGTGCAACGCCAATCGCCAGCAGCAGTATCGATTCTTTAAGAACCATCCAAAGCACGCGGCCAGTCTGCGCTCCAAGCGCAAGCCGGATGCCAATTTCATTGGTGCGCCGCAAAACGTTGTACGTCATCACGCCATACAGACCGATGCACACCAGCGACAAGGCAAGCAGCGAGAAAAAGCTGGAGAGCTGCGAGATGAGCAGCTCGTTGTCCATGCGATGACCGACCTGCTCGCTAATTGTCATGGTCTGGAGAATTGGCAGATTCGGATCGATCTCCGCCAGAGTCCGGCGTGCTTCGTTTGTTATTTTTGCCGGATCTCCGACAGTTTGCAGTTGCAGCCAGTATGCGTATTGCAGGTCTCCAGTGAGCTGCGCGATTGACAGATAGGTCATGCGCTGCGGCTTTTCGCGAGGGCTGTTATATTTCGCGTCGCGCACGATGCCTACAATCTGAAACGCGCCCTTCACAGCAGGGTCATCTACCGTGAAGCTGTGGCCTATGGCATCGCCATGCGGGAAAAAATAGTTCGCTGCAGACTGATTCATTACGGCAACCTTCAGAGAAGTTGCCGTATCCTCCGGGCCAATAGTCCGTCCATGCAACAGGGGAATAGCCAGTGTCTCAAAATAGCGAGGCGCAAACCTATTCAGCAAAGTCATGGTGTCTTCGTCTGGCGTAGGAACATGTCCCTGGAAAAAAATAGGAGAACCCCAGCTGCCTGGGCTGACCGGAGGCGAACCGGAAAGCGTCGCCGACCGAACACCGGGCAGCGCATTCAAGCGGCCGAGCATGGTTTCATAGAGCGCATTGAGCTGTTCGGGCTTGTATCCGGCGAATTTCGCATTGAAATTCATCAGCAAAACATTGTGGCGATTGAATCCGAAATCCTGCTGTCGCAGATTACGCAGCGTGCGCAGAAACAGCCCCGTGCCGACCAGCAGTATGAGCGACAGCATGACCTGCGCCGTGACCAATACCTTCGGCAGCAGCCGGCTCGATCGTCCGCCTGCGCTCGACGATGTTCGTGCGTTGGCTTTTTGCGCAGGATGCGCGTCTGTCTTCGAAACGCGCAGCGCAGGCGCGATTCCAAACAGCAGTCCTGTCAAAAGCGAAACCCCGAGTGTGAATGCCAGCACACGCAAATCGGGTATTGCGCTGAGCGATGTGTGCGCAGCTCCGGCAACGACGAAATGAATCAGCGCCTGCGTTCCCCAGAAGGCGAGCAGCAATCCCAGAGCTCCGCCGGAAAGCGAAAGCAACAATGCTTCAATCAGAATCTGACGCACAATACGCGCGCGGCTCGATCCGAGCGCCAGCCGCGTCGATATCTCTCGCTCACGCGTCGCTGCTCTGGCCAGAAGAAAATTCGCCAGGTTCGCGCAAGCAATCAGAAGCACCAGAGCCACGACGCTCATCAAAATATTCAGAGACTGCTCAAACTGTTCGCGCAGACCGGATACGCCACGATCGCCGGGCAACAGCTCGACGTACATTCCCTTTATCTGCTGCTTGCGATGGTCGTCCAGCTTCGTTCCTTCGCGGTCGGTCATGAATTGCTGCAACTGAGCAGTGACCCACGCCTGCAACTGTTTCATATCCGTGTCAGGATTGCGTCTGCCCATCAGGTGCAGCCAGAAAAGCCCATGCGGCTCCAGCAGGGACGGCTGCAGCATTACCTCCTGCTGCATGGTGACAGGTAGCCACATATCCGTCGCTTCCTTCGCCAGATCAACTCCATAAAATCCCGGCGGCATGACGCCAACGATGGTGAACAGCGTTCCGTTGATCGTGATGGTCCTGCCGATTACATTTGGATCTGCTGCCAGCGCCTGTTGCCAATAGCGATGACTGATGACCGCGACCGGGTTCCGGCCCGGCGCATCTGTATCCGCTGCTGAAAAAGACCTCCCAAGCATCGGCTCGGCCCCGAGCACGGTGAAAAAGCTTCCCGAGACGAGGTGACTCACGGCCTGACTTGCCGGTCCACTTTCACCTAGCCTGACGCTCACCGCGGTAAGAAAGCTGCCGTACGCTGAAATGCCTTGAAACGGGCTCTGCTGTTCAATCCGTTGGTAGAAATCGTAGGTAAAGACATCGAGCGGTCCCGCGCCGAATCCATCGCACCTGCAGCCGCCTGCTTCCTTGCCGAAGGCGACCAGCAACTGCGGGTCGCGAACCGGCAGAGATTTCAGCATCAGGCTGTTCATCAACGTGAAGATGGCCGTGTTCGCGCCAATCCCCAACGCCAGCGAAACGATCGCGATGATGGTAAAGCCCGGACTCTTCGCCAGCGTACGCACACTATAGCGGACATCCTGCCAGACGCCTTCGGCCGTCGATTCCCAGCGCGCCGACACGACTCTCTGCCTCACGGATTCCGTGCTGCCCATCTCCACGCGAGCGGCACGGCGCGCATCGGCATCGGTCATGCCGCGACGGATTTTCTCCGCGGCAGACGCGTCGAGAAAGCCCTGCAGCTCCTCGTCGATCTCGCGGCTGCGCTGCTCTTTGCCAAAGAGGCCTCGTAATCCACTGACCAGACTTCGCAGAAGGCTCACACGCGGCTCCTGAGCCAGAGTTAGTCCCATTCATCTAGATTGTCAAGATGAGAATCGGGAGGGAGCGACCGCGGCACAAGAGCCAGCCAAACTATTGTTAATAAGCACCTTTGCGGCCGGTGATCTGTCAGGCGACCGCCGGAAGAACCGGTTGCAATACATTGGATTTGTGGCAGAATGTCCGGAGGCGGCCAAAAGGGAACCGCCCAACCGCAATTTGCGTATTTCTCGATAGTGGTTCGAGGGAACTAAGTTATGGCAGTATTCTGCAGCAATTGTGGCAAGTCTCTCACTGACGACGCACGTTTTTGTTCCACCTGCGGTCGGCCGATCTATGTAACCGCCCCGGTCTATGTGCAGACGAGACTGATTCGCCCGCGCGAGGGTCGCATGGTCGCCGGCGTATGCCAGGGCCTGGCCAACAGTTATCACTGGGATGTCGTATGGGTGCGCGTGATCACCGTGCTGGCCACGGTCTTTTCGAGCGGCGCGGGGCTCATCGCCTATATTGTCTTCTGGCTCGTGATGCCGGAAGAGCCGCTGGCTCTGCCGCCTGTCACGACCTATACGCAACCGAACGGCTAAGCCGTGTTCTTCAGCTCAGGCGGAACGAAGCTCTTTGCGGAAACAATGGGTGAAGGGCAGGACGTGATCCTGCTTCACCCAACCCCCGTGCATCACGCCTTCTGGTTTGACGTTGCCGAGATCCTCGCGCAGCGCTATCGCGTCATCATGCCTGACCTGCGCGGTCACGGCCAGTCTGAAGCCGGCGACGGCGCCATCACCATTGAAAAGCTGGGCGAAGATGTAGACCGGCTGATGAACGAGTTGGGCATCGGCAAAGCTCTCTTCGCCGGATGCTCCATCGGCGGCTATGCGCTCTACGAACTCTGGCGACGCATGCCTGACCGCATCTCCGCGCTCGCCTTCTGCTGCTCGAAGCCGCAGGCTGACGCAGACGCGAATCGTGCGAAACGACGGGAATGGATCGACGGCATCCGCCAGCGAGGCACTGGAGATTTTTTCGAGTTGATGCTCAACAGCCTCATCGGTGAGACAACACGTCGGCGCTTTCCGCAGAAAATCGGTGAGGCACGCGAGATGATGCAGACCACGCGCCCCGAAGCCGTCATCGCTGTGCAGCAGGGACTGGCCTCCCGCCCGGATTCCGTCGCGACAGCGAAGACGATACGCGTGCCCACCTGCGTCGTAGCTGCAGCGGAAGACAGCGGAAGCACCATCGACGACATGAAGCTGCTTGCCGAAACGATTCGCAACGGCGGCTATGGTGCCGATTTCCATATCCTGCGCGATGCCGGGCACTACGCGCCGTGGGAGCAGCCGGAAACGGTAGGCCCGATTCTGCGGCGCTTCTTTGATTCTGTCGTGGGTTAGGGAACTGTCGCTCAAGAAATTGCGTACTGCAATCGAGAAGCAACTCTGGTAGTAAGCTCTAACCAGCAACACCCGGAAGCAAGAATTTAGGAGCAGTCATGTCACGCCGTTGGCTCTACCTGGGGTTCATACTTTTCCTGGCAGCATGGTTCATTCCGCGCGCGCACGCCTCCGACCGTGTTTCGTTCATGCACGACATCGACGTCAGCGACACCGAACAAGTCGACGATACGGTGTGCTTCCTCTGCTCGATCCGCATCAATGGAAAGGTGAATGGCGACGCCGTTGCGTTCCTCGGTAGCATCCACGTCAATGGCGAGATCAACGGAGACACCGTCTCGTTTCTTGGGAGTGTCGTTATGGGTGACCAGTCGCGCATCGGCGGAAGCTGCGTCGTCTTCGGCGGCCCGTTGCGGCGAAACGGCAACGCCACCATCGACGGGGACACGGTGAACTTCCCCTTCATCCTCGTCATGCTGCCGTTTATCATTCTTGCCCTGCTGATCTACGGAATCGTCTCCCTCTTCCGCAACAGGAGATATCGAGCCTACCCAATGATGCCCCCGCCGCCTCCACCGATGCGATAGGCTCGGAGTCAAAAACCGGCTACACCTCTGGTATCTTCAAAGTATTCCATGCGCTAAAACTTAGCCGTGTACGCGCAGTTTCTTTGAGGCCGCTTGATTTCGACACGTCCCTTTGCTCATCCTGATGCTCACTCTCCTTTAGCCTGCGACGGCGTAAGCCTCGAGGCACTCGCGAAAAAATACGGCACGCCGCTCTACGTCTATTCTGCGGAACAGATTCTTTATCGCCTCGGCCTTTTCGCCAAAGCATTCGAGTCCATGCCGCATCTGCTCTGTTATTCGGTCAAGGCAAACTCTGCGCTTGCGATTCTGAAATTGCTCGACCAGAACGGCGCCGGCTTCGACATCGTTTCCGGCGGCGAATTGGAGCGAATTCTGCGCGTGAACCGGGAATCTGCGCGTCGCGTCGTCTTCTCCGGAGTAGGAAAGACGACAGCCGAGATCGACCTGGCCCTGCGTTCCGGTATCCTCATTTTCAATGTCGAGAGCGCAAGTGAGCTTGAAGTGCTCGCCGAGCGCGCCAGTAAGCTCCGCAAGCGAGCTCGCATCGCATTGCGCGTAAACCCCGACGTTTTCGCTGAAACACATCCATATATCTCGACAGGCCTGCGAGAGCACAAGTTCGGGATCGATATCCGCCAGGCGCGCGCGGTTTACAAAATAGCAGCGAAGCACAGATACCTCGACCCTTGCGGGGTGAGCGTGCACATCGGTTCACAGATTCGCAGCACCGATCCCTTCGGTGCCGCTGCCGAGCGCATTGCACAACTGATTCGTGATCTGCGCGCCGATGGATTGCCGATCACCTCTGTAGATGTAGGCGGCGGCCTCGGCATCGAATATCACGCCGATCACAGCTTCAACCCGGAAGAAAAGATTCAGCAGTACGCGACGGCTCTGCTCAAAGCGCTGCGCCCGCTCGAAAATCTGCAAGTGCTGCTGGAACCGGGACGATTCATCGTCGCGCAGGCCGGAGCACTGCTGACCCGTGTTCTCTATGTGAAGAAGAACGGCAAGAAGACCTTCATCGTCACCGATGCCGCAATGAATGACCTCATCCGCCCAGCGCTCTATCAGGCGCACCACGACATCGTCCCTGTAAGCCCTCGCGAGGGAGCACGAAAGAAGACGGTCGATGTTGTAGGGCCGGTGTGCGAGACAGGAGATTTCTTCGCCCGCGACAGGGAACTACCCGAACTGAAACCAGGCGATCTCCTAGCGATTCTCGACACCGGAGCCTATGGCCTTTCGCTCAGCTCAAATTACAATTCTCGTCCACGTCCCGCCGAAGTTCTGGTGGAGGGCAAACGCGCTAGGCTCATCCGCCGCCGCGAAACGATGGACGATCTTCTAGCAGTGGAACAGATATAGCGTAGCTGAACCCGAAGTCCAAATCACAAATGCTGTCATCCTGAGCGGAGCGAAGGATCTGTTTTTTTAGCCCAAGCCTATTCCTGTGCGACAACCTACTTAACGCCTTTGGCCGGGTCCCAGGAACCCTGCTCTTTGCGGATATAGACGATCTGCCCAACATGGTATGCATTATGTGTGCCGATGTGCGCGATTGTCGAAGCCCATTCGGCGAGCTTTTTGTCATCTGCGGCTTCAACCGCCTTCTCCCATTCGGTCATCACTTCGTCCAGCTCTTTCACTGTGGCATCCCACTTCTTGCTGTCGAAATTGTTGAATGTGTCGTCGTTATTGCCGCTGAATTTCTCCGGAGTCTCGCCCTTGAATTTCGCCAGTGTTTCCTTGTCCCAGAAGAGGATGTGATACGTCAGTTGCCCAATCGAATGGCTGTTCGGACCGCTCTTCCAGTTCACCTGCTCCGTCGTCAGTCCCTGGACGGCGATATTTGCCGGAACGAACCATTCTTCTGCAGTGTGCGTTGTCTTAAGCTGTTCCAGCAAAACGCCTTTCAAGGTCATGGGCTTCTCCTTTGATTGATTCTGCGCAAAAGTGGGCAAAGAAAGCGACAACGCCAGAAGCATAGCAAGCTTTTTCATGCCGGGTGAGACCTCCTCGACCATTCTCAGAAGCGAGCGTATTCTCACCCCTCGACACTGTCAGCGCATTTTTGATAAAGCGGTTGCTTTTTGTAGGCCAGCAGCTATGTTTTCTCTTTGATACGCCGTATCCTCGGGGCTGTGAGCGAGAAGCACATCCCGCGTGATAACGTTTCTCAGTAAAAAAAATACAGTTTCAGAAATGGGTTTTCCTGATGCGGGTGATTCTACGAAGTACTGTGGCCGTATGTCTCGCGGCCAGCGCAACTCTGTTTGCCTCAGATGCAGCAAAGGTCAAGACCGATAAAGGCAAGGTTCAAGGGTACGTCAGCAGCGATGGCCAGATACGCATTTTCAAGGGCATTCCATACGCAGCGCCGCCTGTGGGGCCGCTTCGCTGGAAACCGCCGCAACCCGCGGCGAAGTGGCACGACACCCGTCAGGCTACCAGCTACGGCTATCACTGCATGCAGCCGGTTCTTTGGGACGACATGATCTTCCACGATCCCGGCGGCAGTGAAGACTGCCTCACGCTGAACGTCTGGACTCCCGCGAAAGATAAAAACGCAAACCTTCCGGTCATGGTCTGGATCTACGGCGGCGGCTTCACCGCAGGCACCACCTCCGAGGCGCGGCAGGACGGCGAGAATCTCGCGCACAAAGGCGTGATCGTCGTTTCCATGAATTACCGCATGAACATCTTCGGCTTCTTCGTGCATCCCGAACTCACCGCCGAATCGCCGCAGCACGCCTCCGGCAACTACGGTCTTCTAGACCAGACCGCGGCCATCCAATGGGTGCACAACAACATCAAGCAGTTCGGTGGCGATCCAAATCAAGTCACGATCTTCGGCGAATCGGCTGGATCGTTTTCGGTGAGCGCGCAAATGGCCTCACCGCTTGCGAAAGACCTCTTTCAGCGTGCCATTGGTGAAAGCGGCGGAGCCTTCAGCGCCACGCTACCCTTCGTCACGCGGGAAGAGCGTGAGAAAACAGACCCGGACAAGGCAGGCAAGATTCTCGGCGTTACCAAGCTCGCCGATCTGCGTGCCCTAAGCGCCGATCAGGTCCTCAAAGCGGCCACGCCACAGCCTGGTGACAACGCCGTCCGGTACGCTCCGGATATCGATGGCTACTTCCTGCCTGAAAGCGTCTCCGCCATTTACGCCGCCGGCAAGCAGGCGCACGTTCCGCTGATTGCCGGATGGAACGCCGACGAAGGCGGCATCCCGCAGAAGACGATGACCGTCGCCGAATATACCGATGCGGCGCAAAAGCGATTCGGACCGAATGCCGACCAGTACCTTGCCGCCTATTCAGCCGCAACAGATGACGCAGCGCTGCGCGCAGCAAAAGACCTGGCGGGAGATTTGTTCATCGCCCACTCCACCTGGCGCTGGCTCGAAGCGCAAGTTGCGACCGGCGGGCAACCCGTCTATCGTTATCACTTCGAGTGGCCATCACCCGGAGATAAATTCCATCCTGCCGGCACAACCTTCCACTCCGACGACATCGAATATGTTTTCGGTACGCTTGACTCAAGGCAGGGAGCAGTCTGGCGCCCCGAGGACCGGAAGATGTCCGAGATCATCCAGACTTACTGGACCAACTTTGCAAAAACAGGCGATCCGAACGGCGGAGATCTTCCTAAGTGGCCGACCTACAATGCCGCAGGCAGATGGCAGGTCATGCACCTCACGCCAACACCCGAGGCGCGTCCCGACACGCATAGAGCAAGGTACGAGTTCCTGGATCAGCACCCGGTGAAACCTACCCAATAGCTCACCGGATCATGAGCCAACTGCAAAGGCTGCGCACGCGCGCAGCCTTTGTCATATGAATGAAGGAAAAACTAATTCTGGATCGAGTGAGCGGAAGCCAGGGTGTTTGCCTCCGCGACAGATGGAGTCGACTTGCCTGTCGGAGCGTCGAGGGATTTGCTCGCCGTAGCGGGCAATGTGCCCGCATGATCCGGTCCCAGCCCCAGC
Organism: uncultured Acidobacteriaceae bacterium; assembly: GCA_963833015.1. Classification (GTDB taxonomy): domain Bacteria; phylum Acidobacteriota; class Terriglobia; order Terriglobales; family Acidobacteriaceae; genus Alloacidobacterium. The sequence goes on from CAWHWJ010000014.1 coordinate 515,398, forward strand.
TTGATCAGGGCCCGGGAATCGGGCGTCAGCTTCGTTTGCCATCCGTTGTCAGCCTGAAATTTCTGCATGGCTGTTTGCGTTTCTGCGTCCCACTGCCCGGAAGGCTCGCCGCTGAGGTAGTTCTGCTTGATTAGCGCGGACTGGATTTCTTTTGCGCGGTCTGAATCAATTCCGCGTTGTCCCTGGACTTTATGCGAAGTGGGTTTTTTCTTGGTGTGGCCCGAAGTCGGCGTGCGATGGCTGCGTCCAGCAAATGCGGGGGTAGCAACCAACGCGGCGGTTAAAAGAATGGTCTGGCAGGCTCGAACAAAAAGCATGCGGGTTAAATCCTCGTAGGGGAACTGAAAGCAAACCTTGCTGTGAAGGGTAAAGGCGATCTATCTGAATTGCAAGCAATTCCGTGCCGGCGCCTCATTACTTTTGAGGCGCCGGTTCCAGAATGGTTGTCTCGCCCGTTTACGGCAAGCGTACCGCCGAGTAGTGTCCCGCCGTCCCTCGGACGCTGCGGATCGACGACGTTAAAGACCACATCCGACCCCGATTTCAGACCGGAGATGATCCCGTTATAGTCTGCCTTGTTGCGCACCGGCTGCTTGTTGACCGATGTGATCACATATCCCTCAAGTCCCGAGAGCCCGATCTCATCGGCAAACGAACCAGCCTTGACGCTCTGGATCAGTACGCCATGAAGCGACGAAGGAGCATTCGATGGCAGATCGGCGACCGTGATGCCGAGCTTGCTCTGCGAGGCATCTGCGCCGCCACCAGGTGCATTTTCCTCTTCATCGTTGCTAGCGCCCTGCGCCCGTTCCATCTCAGTGCGGTCGATGATGGAAACGTTAGCCGTGGACTGCTTTCCATCGCGGATGTAGCCAAGCTGCACCGTGCTGCCCGGCTTGCGCGCGGAAATATCGCCGACGAGGTCATCCCCGTCCTTGATCGCGCGGCCATTGATGCTCGTAATAATGTCCCCGGGCTTGAGGCCGGCCTTGTCGGCAGGCATGCCCGACTGCACGCCGCGAATGATGACGCCAGACTTCGCGCCATACACGCGCTGCACAGCGCTCGAAACCGTGGGTTGGAAGGTGATCCCAATCGACCCGCGCACAACCTTGTGCGTCGGGCTGACGAGAGCGTTATAAACATCGACAACAGTATTCGCCGGCATGGCAAAACCAATGCCCTGGTAGCCCGCCGACTGGGTGAAGATCGCCGTATTCACGCCGACCACTTCACCCGCCATGTTTACCAGCGGTCCGCCCGAGTTGCCCGGATTGATCGCAGCATCGGTCTGGATAAAGTGCTGGAACTGACCTCTCGGTCCGCCTTCAATGGTGCGGTTCTTCGCTGAAACGATGCCCGCCGTGACCGTCTGATTGAGGCTGAACGGGCTGCCAATCGCAACCACCCAGTCGCCCACCTGTGAGCTGTCCGAATTGCCCAGCTTTACCGTAGGCAGCGGACGGTCCGCGTCAATCTTGATCACCGCAAGATCGGTCGCCTTATCGACGCCGACAACCTTCGCCGGATGCCCCGGGCCATTGCCATCAGGATCGCTTGCCAGCTTCACATAAATGCGATCTGCCTTATCGACAACGTGGTTGTTGGTAACAATGTAGCCCTTGGGATCGACAATGAAGCCGGAACCAAGCGCGGCATGCGCCTGATCATCCTGGCCACCCTGGTCGGGGCCCATGCCAAAGAAGCGGTTGAAGAAGTCCTGCATGCCGCCCTGGCCGCCTTGACCACCCGGCCCCTGATCCTGGTCCTGATCGTCATCGTCGTCCGGGTCCGTTATCTGGATTCTGCGGGCGGAGGCGCTGCGCGCCGCGTTGGTGGCGGCCCTGCTGCTGCTCTTTCGGCAGTGTTTCAGTGTTGATGTTGACAACCGCCGGACCCACTTCTTTCGCAATCTTAGTGAAATCGGTAGAGAGATCACGGGGTGAAGGAACCTTCAGCGGAGTCGCGTCAGAGCTGTCGACCTTCGACTCCTGTCCCTTCACTCCATGCGCAACCACGGAGCCAATCAGAATTCCGGCTGAAAGAGTCGCCAGAATCGTAAAAGTAGAAGCGAGACGGCGAATACGAAGCCGTTCAAGCAGAGATTTCATTCAGGTCAAACCTCATCTGTTGGTTGGGGCAATTCCTAGGAACTGACAGCGCGATGTGCGCTCTGTCCAACATTCCAGTATACCGAGGAAAATGAAGCAGATGGCGAATCGCCGGGAACTTTCACTTTCTCTTCTCATTCCTATAGACGTTTCATCCCGAAAATCCGTCTCACTGCGCCTACACGTCTGGTGCCTAATTCAGTGGAACCGTTTCGTGTGCCGTAGGTTGCATCCGGTTAGGCAGGAATTCCGTTAAACCAATCCCCGCCAGAATCAGCAGCGCTCCGCCGCTGGCCCGAAAGCTGAGCCGCTCGCCCAGAATCGCAAAAGACGTAATCCAGGCAAAAACCGGTTCCAGCGCCAGAATCAGCGCCGTATGCGTCGCCGGCAGAAATTGCTGCGCCCACGATTGCACCGTGAAGGCCGCAGCCGTAGCCAGCAGCGCCGCAATCAGCAGGGCCGAGACCAGCCGCGGCGTCCAGCGAATGTGCGGATGTTCCAGAAGCGGCCCGCTCACGGCCATGAACAGTGCACAGAATCCAATCTGCAGCAGCGCCAGCTGCGTATAAGGCACGCGAGGCACCGTATGCGCCAGCGCCAGCACATGCAGCGCAAACCCAAGCGCGCAGCCCAGCGTCAGCAAATCGCCGCGATTCACCGAAGTAAAGTCAAAACCAGCATCTGCCGGTGTCGTCAGCAGAACGATGCCCGACGAAGGCAATCAGCGCGCCAAAATAAGCATTCCAGTGCGGGACGTGCGCGCCGGCAGGCCGCAGCAGCGGAATCCCTGACAAGCAGCGGGACCAGCACCACTACCAATCCAGTAATGAACGCCGACTTCGAAGGAGTCGTTAACCGGAGCCCGGCAGTCTGAAACTGATATCCCATCGCCAGACACAAGCCAACAACGGCTCCGCTCACCAGGGCCCGCCGCGTCACATGCTTCCAGTGCGAGCGATACACAACAGCCAGACACCCAAAAGCCATCGTCATGCGGATGAAGTTGAAGAGCAGCGGCGAAACATCCCGCAGCGCGCCTTTAATCAGAACAAATGTTGCTCCCCAGATAAAAACAACCGCAGTGAGAAGCAGATGAGCGCGCAGTGAGCGGGACATGACGGAAGGGTAGCAGAGCCACTGTGCGGTCAGAGAACGAAGCAGCGACAAATCGCCACGTCATGACGCTTAGTTTGCGATTTGAAACCCCGGTCAATTTTTTACAAGCCAACCTCCCGGCGCCGGGAGACAATCGCGTATCCGCATGAGCAGCGAAATCCCAGCAACGGAACTCGACACAGCTCAACTCCCAGACGAGCCGCAGCCGAGCAATGGCACGCGCCGAGCCGCCGTCATCTTCATCCTCGTCACCGTAACCCTCGACATGCTGGCCATGGGCATGATTGCTCCTGTCCTGCCGCGCCTGGTCACGCAGTTCCTTCACGGCAACCAGACCCGCGCCGCCGAGATGTATGGCATCTTCGCCACCGTCTGGGCGCTCATGCAGTTCATCTTCTCGCCGCTCCTCGGCTCTCTCTCCGACCGCTTCGGAAGACGCCCGGTCGTGCTGCTGTCAAACTTCGGCCTCGGCCCGACTACCTGGTGATGGCCCTCGCTCCTACGCTCAGCTGGCTCTTCATCGGACGCGTCATCTCCGGCATCACCTCGGCAAGCGTTCCCACAGCGATGGCCTACATCGCCGACGTGACGCCGCCAGCCAGGCGTTCCCAAGCTTTCGGTCTGATAAGCGCCGCATTCGGAGTGGGATTCGTACTCGGTCCGGCGCTAGGCGGCATCCTCGGCAACATCAGCACGAGACTGCCATTTTATGTAGCGGGCAGCATGAGCCTGCTCAATGCGCTCTACGGGTTATTTATTCTGCCGGAATCGCTGCCGCGCGAACGTCGGGGAAGGTTCTCGTGGACCCATGCCAATCCCATGGGTTCGCTCGTCCTGCTGCGCTCACATGTTGAGTTGCTCGGCCTCGCCTCCGTCATCTTCCTCGGATATCTGGCGCACCAGGTGCTCACCAGTACCTATGTTCTCTATGCCGACTATCGCTATCACTGGACCGATCGCACCGTCGGCCTGTCGCTGGCCGTCGTCGGGACCTGCTCCGCCATTGCCGGTGCGGTGCTCGTAAAACCTGCAGTAAAACTACTCGGCGACCGCAACGCGATGCTCTTGGGACTCGTATTTGCAACAACAGGCTTCGCGATGTTTGGCCTGTCACAAACTGGAATCCTCTTCTGGTTCGGAATCCCGGTCATGTGCCTCTGGGGACTCTCCGGCCCCACCGCGCAGAGCCTCATGACGGTACACGTGCATCCAGACCAGCAAGGACAGTTGCAGGGAGCGATAAGCAGTCTGCGCGGCCTCGCAGGATTGATCGGGCCAGCGATCTTCACTTTCAGCTTTGCCTTTGCGATTCGTCCCGGCAGCGGCTGGCATCTGCCGGGAACGCCGTTCTATCTCGCAGCGCTCTTCGTTTTCCTCTCGCTGATCCTCGCGCTGTTTGTAACCCGCAAAGCCAACACGACAGCATAACTTGGCAACCATGGATGCCCCCCATCGTGAGCAGAGCGAAGGGTGGGGACCTGGACTAGCTCAACCGTGGGTGCCCCATCCTTTCGCGTTTTTTGCGAAAGGGTGGGATCAGTTTATTTCGGCCACATCGCCCTGAAGTGACTAACGAGCCTTCACACCCGCCTGATACACAGTCTGCCCATTCACCACCGTCCGCAAAACCTGCGTCTTCAGAATCTCCGGCGGAGCAACAGCAGTAATATCGCGATCCAACACAACGAAGTCCGCAAAGTACCCATTCGCCAGCTTGCCTTTCCTGCTCTCGGCAAACTCCGCATAAGCCGACCCCTGCGTATACGCATAGATCGCCTGCCAGATCGTCAGCTTTTCTTCAGGATGATAGGTCTGCGTCCCCGCCTCATTCATGCGTGTCACCGCACAATAAACGCCGCGATACGGCGTAATCGGCTCAACAGGATAGTCAGTCCCGAACGCCAGCATCACACCGGCATCGAGAAATGACTTCCACGCGTACGCATGCTTCGTGCGCTCAGGCCCAAGGCGCTGCTCCGCCCACGCCATATCCGTCAGCAAGTGATTCGGCTGCATCGAAGCAATCACGCCCAGCTGCTTGTAGCGAGCAAAGTCCGCCGGGTCGACCACCTGCGAATGCTCGATCCGATTGCGCGGTCCAGTCAGCGTCGCATGAATGATCTTGCGCCCATTCGGCGCGCGCATCGTCCGCATATCAGCTTTCATTGGTTCCGCGGTCTGCGCCTGTGTAAATGCATCGAGCGCCATGCTCACCGCGCGGTCGCCAATGGCATGAAATCCCATCTGGAAGCCAGCCTGTGCGCGTTCCATCGCCATCTGGTTCAGCTGCGCTTGCTGGTAACGCGGAATCCCCGAATTCCCCGGATCGTCGCTGTAAGGAGCCTTCAACGCCGCCGTGCGCGACCCCAGCGATCCATCCATGAAGCCCTTCAACATCGTCGTGTGCAGCATCGCATCATCCGCCGGATGGTGCACCCGCATTTGTTTCAACTGATCGACCGAAGCATTGAACGGCAGCCATTCGCTGACCCGTGCCGGCAGCTTGCCTTCCTTCTCAAGTTGCTCGTAAACAAGAAAATCTTCCCACTCCGAGTTGTCCTGAACGGAAGTCACGCCATGCTCTACCGCATCCGCCAGCGCCAGCTCAATCCCGCGCCGCCGCAACTCCGGAGTAGGTGGAGGAATTACCTTGTCGATCAGCCCCTGCGCCGTCTCGCGAATGATGCCCGTGGCCTCGCCGTTTGCATCGCGATCAATCTTGCCGCCCTGCGGATCAGGCGTCGTCTTCGTAATCCCAGCCGCAGCCAGAGCCGCAGAGTTGGCAATCGCAATATGCCCATCCACACGAACCAGGAACGCCGGATGCCCACCCGACACCGCATCCAGATCAGCCTTGGTAGGCAGAGTCTTCGAAGCCCAAAGCGTATGGTCCCAGCCGCCACCAGTAAGCCATGCCCCCGGATCAGCTGCTTGCGCCGCAGCCTTCACTCGTGCCTGCATCTCAGCGAGCGACTTCGTCCCCGTCACATCGACCGAGAGCTTGATCCGCCCCGCATCGCCCAGATGCGCGTGCGCATCATTGAACCCCGGCATCACAAACGCTCCGCCCAGATCCACCATCTTTGTCGACGCGCCCTGCAGCTTCTTCACATCACCATCTGCACCCGAGGCAACTACCACACCACCACGAACAGCAATCGCCGACACGCGCTGCGGCTGCGCCGATTCCAGATCGACTCCGGTCAAAATATTGCCGTGAAAATAAATCGTGTCAGCAGAAGGACCCGTCTGCGCATGAGCAGCGGCAACAAAAAGAGAACAAAAAAATATGAAGGCTTTCACGCATCGGAGTCTATCAACTCCCCAGCCTCAATCCAGAATCACGAGCAACAGGCCAGCAGCAGAAGCAGAATCCGCCGCAACCCAAGCTCACGCCCGCGAGCGTCATACCACTCATTGCGCGTATGAATCCCGCCACCATCCCCGCCTGCGCCCAGCGAAACGCAGGCACGCCCAGCGACAGTGGAATATTCGCATCTGTAGAAGCAATTCGCGTCTCAGTGCGAATCCCAAGATGCCGATCTACCGCCCGCAAATTTTCAAAGACAGCAGCATGCTCAGCCAGAGTCCCGGCAGGCCGGTCGCCAATCGTCTCAATCGAGAACCGCAAAGCATGCTCGCGTTTCACGCCGACATTGGCCTCAATCACCGCATCCTCGACCGCGCGATGAATCTCCACTTCCAGCCGTATCAATTGTTCGGAGTCCGTAGACCGCGCATCGAAGCGCGCCGTTACCTGCTCCGGAATCGCATTCACCGAAGTACCGCCCTCAATCGTGCCAACGTTCAAAGTCGTCCGTGGCTTCGCAGGTAATGGCAGATCGCCAAGCCGCGCAATCGCCCGGCTCAGCACCACTACAGGATTCGGACGCGCAGCATCCGTCCACGAATGCCCACCCGGCCCATTCACTGTAACCAGAAAACGCCGGCTCCCCAGCGCGTGCGTCACCGCAACCTCATGCCCCGCGCCATCCAGCACTACATGCGCCGCCACACGCTCGCGCCACGGAGCATGCTGATAAAAATGCCGCATGCCGCGCAGATTGCCCTCACCCTCTTCGCCCACATTGCCGACAAACATCAGATCGCAAGCCGAACGAATCCCCGCATGCCGCAACGCCGCGGCAATGGCCAGCAGCGCCACTACGCCCGCGCCGTTGTCGCAGGCACCCGGAGCAGCCAGCCGCGTCCCATTCAATTGCGGGTCAATAACCGTGTCGGAGGGAAAAACAGTATCAATATGCGCCGAGAGCAGCACGCACTCCCCGGAGCTTTCTTCGCCGCGATAGACGCCAACCGCATTCCCAATCCCATCCAGCGCAACATCTTCGAGGCCCAGCTCGCGAAACTTCCCGCAGAGCCACTCCGCACGCGGCCCTTCGCCAAATGGAGGAGCAGCCACCTCACCAACTCCCGCTGCCAGCCCATGATCTGTTGTTCATGCAAGTGCAGCCAGCCAAACGCCTCATGCACACGCCGCTGCGCGGCCAATTGGCCGATACGCGCAAACGCCGTAGCTGGAACCGTCGCAGACATTAATTCAGCCTAGCACTCGCCTCAATAATCCACCGAAACCAGAAACAACCCTCGCGCCGGAGCCGTAGCCCCCGCCGCCGTCCTTGACCGCGCCTCCAGAATCCCCTTCACATCCGCAGCCGCAATATGTCCGCGCCCCACATCCAGAAAAGTCCCCACCAGATTCCGCACCATGTGGTGCAGAAACCCCGAGCCCATGCACCCGATACACCAGCAAATCTGCCGATCAACGTCATCCCAGCAGGAAGAAAAAATAGTCTTGACCGTAGAAATCCCTTCTCCCACAGCCTCACTGATTTAGCCCGCTGCGCCAGGTCCGGATCACTCGCCGCAAACGAAGCAAAATCATGCTCCCCAACCACCATCGCAGCCGCTTCCCGCATCGCGTCCAGATCCAGCGGCCAGTTCAGGGCATACACATAGCGCGAAATCCACGGCGGGCAAATCTCCCCGCGAAAGATCCGGTACTCATAGCGCTTTCCCACAGCGTGATGCCGCGCATGAAAATCCGGCGAAACGCTCGCCGTCTCCAGCACGCGAATCGAAGCAGGCAGGGCACGGTTCAGCGCTCTGTGGAAATTCGCCGCCGGAATGGCCGCAGCCAGCGCAAAGCTAGCCACCTGCCCCAGCGCATGTACGCCGGCATCCGTGCGTCCACTGCCCTGCGGCAGAACGCGCTCGCCGGTGATGCGTTCAATCGCATCGGCCAGCGTGCCCTGGACGGTCGACTCGATCCGGCTGCACCTGCCATCCATGAAAGTCGGTGCCGTCGTAAGCGAGCACCAGCTTCCACCCGGAGACACCCAGCTCGCCGCCTTCATGAATTTTCTCAACCATTTAGAGCGTCCAATCGCGAGGATAGAACATCTAGAGTCTGACACTGCACTTTAGGAAGGGCAAAGACGGGAAACGGAGAGAGCAGTCCATACGCTGCGATATACTCAGCTTTTCCTGTCATGGTGGGGTATTTTGCGTCTGTTTTCTACGACATGTCTGTCGAATCCACGGAACGAAGCGGGGATGAAGCGCGTATAGACGGAGAGTAACGGACAGGTTACTTAACCATCAGCCAGTGTGCCTGTAAGCAGCGACAGGGCGCACAAGAGGAGGCCAGCCGCGTCTGAAAATGACGTGTTTGCGCCTGTGGAATGACCGCTGCAATTGGATGGAGAGGCGAATGGAATTTTTGAGCGAACGCCGCGAAGTATTGAAGCCGACAAGTGCGTTCTTTTTGAAACTGCGGGCCACAGCGGCCATTGTCATGCTTTTGGCCAGCACGGCTCCTTCATGGGCACTCGGTCAGCAGACCCAGCAGCCTGCAACCGCCCAGGCCACGACCCAGGCAAATCCCCAAAACACCGCGAATCCAGGGCTTCCCCCCGAGCCGGCGCCGAATTTCACGCAGCCACTTTATATGCGCCCTACGGATCACGATTTCACCAAGCCGCGCGGCTACTGGCCCAACCCGATTGCCCCTTATTCGCCAATGACGCTGCCGCCGCCCCGATTCACCAACTCGATCCGGCTCGACGATCTGGTAAAGAGTGGCAAGATCTATCTCAGCCTGAGTGACGCAGTTCTGCTCGCGCTTGAGAATAACTACGACATTGCCATTCAGCGCGTTAACCTCGACATTGCGGACACAGACATTCTGCGCGCAAAGACAGGAACTAACCTTCTTCTCGGCGTAAGCAGCGGTATTGTGGCCAACACCCTGGGCGGTGCCGGCACGACCGTCACCGGCGGTGGCGGCCCAGGCGGAACAAGTACGGGCGTTGGCGGTGCCGGTACCGGTGCCGGCGGTCAGGCGTTGACCACCAGCGGCACAGGACCAGCCCCTGGGAACTTTGATCCGACCCTCACCGGAAACATCCAGCTTCAGCGCCAGACCATTCCACAGTCCACTCCGGCGTTCGCTGGTGCTCCGTCGTTGTCGCAGAACACGAACCTATACAACTTCAACTACACTCAGGATTTCATCACCGGCACGAACTTGAAGGTGGGATTCAATAACAGCTACACCACCACCGCCAATGTCTTCGCCGCCTACAGCCCTCAGTTGTCTGCAACCTTCAATGCGCAGGTCACGCAGCATCTGTTGTATGGCTTCGGATGGGGCGTCAATGGACGCTTCATCGTCCAGGCGAAGAACGATCGCCGCATCGCAGACTCGGCTTTCCGTCAGCAGCTTCTCTACACCATCAACCAGGTCGAGAACATCTACTGGGGACTTGTGAGCGCTTATGAAGACCTGCAGGCCAAGCAGCGCTCCTTGCAACAGTCGACGCAGCTGCTATCCGATGATCGCAAGCAACTCGAGATCGGAACGCTGGCCCCGCTCGATGTGGTCAGTGCCAACAGCGCCGTAGAAACAGACAAGCAGGCACTGATCTCTTCGCAGAGCAATCTCGAATATCAGCAGCTCATCATGAAGCAGGCCATCGCGCGCAGCCTCGAAGATCCAACGCTGGCGAATGCGCCGGTCATTCCCACGGACCGCATCAGCCTGATCGAGCTGCCCGAGGAACGGCGCACGGCGGATGACCTCGTGCGGCAGGCCGACGCGAACAGCCCCGCCATCGAGCAGTCAACGCTCACCCTCAAAAATGACGAGCTCACGCTGAAAGGCGCGAGGAGCGGCATGTTGCCTACGCTCGATGTTTACGGCTTTTACGGAGCTTCGGCACTGGGTGGCGCGCAGAATCCAAACTGCGTCAACTTCGGCGCCACTGGTGAGACTCCGTGCCCTCCGGGACAATATCCCTCGGTCGGTTATGGCAGCACCTTCTCGAATCTCTTTAACAGCACTGGACCGGACAAGGGCGTGGGCTTCAATCTCAGCGTTCCCATCCGTAATCGGTTTGCGCAATCCGTCCAGGAGCGTTCCGAACTGGAATACCGCCAGGCGCAGATGCGGTTGCAGCAGCTCTATGTGCAGACCCGCATGAACGTGGTCAATGCCCAATTCGCTCTCACCAACGATCGGGCAGCGGTGCAATCGGCATTGGCCACGCGCGACTATGACCGGCAGAGCCTCGATGCGGAGTTAAAGAAACTGCATCTTGGGGCATCCACCACCGCTCTGGTGCTGCAACAGCAGCGTGCTCTCGCGATCGCCGAGAACAACGTGATCTCGTCGACCGCTAAATACGCAATCGACCGCGCCTCGCTGTCGCAGATTCTTGCCAGCACTCTCGACCGCTATGGCATCAGCATCACCGAAGCGGCCTCTGGAAAGATCAACCAATCGCCCACTATCCCGGGCCTCGAACCCGCCAAGTCGCTGCCGGATGTCCGGGTCCCGGCACAACAGGAGAACCTGCAACAGCAGGAGCAGAAGCCCACTCCGGAACCGCAAAACCAGCCCCAGACCCAACTGCCGCCGCAGCCAACCCAGCCACAGCAACCGCAGCAGCAACCACAATAAAGAGCGGCACATCGCACAGAAGGCCCGGTTCATCGCCGGGCCTTTTACTTTTCTTCTGGTGGATGGAAAACTGACCTCGAAATGGCAACTTCGATCGCTGTTCTTCCCAGCCCACGCGCAGTGCCAACCATCTTCGGCGGAGGCCTCCTTGCCGGCCTTCTCGACCACGCAGATGCCACCATCCAGTACCCTGATAATGGGTATTTCTCAGAGCAGAATGTTCCACTATATCGCCAGCGGACTCATCGGCATCCGCGCATCCATCCGGCTGGGCTGGCTCGGCGTTCTCCTCGGAATCATTCTGCATTTGACCATCGCCACCGGAGCCGCAGCCTTCTATTACCTCGCCGCTCGAAAATTCGCTCTCCTGATCCGCCGCCCATTCCTGTCCGGCACCATCTTCGGTCTGGGACTCTATGCCTTCATGACTTACGTCGTACTCCCGCTCTCAGCCGTCCCAAAAAATCCCCACCCCGTCTTTTCCTGGTTTGACTTGGCCCTCGGAATCTTCGCCCATGTTGTTCTCGTCGGAATCCCGATCGCCCTGATTGCGCGACGTTCAGCGCTTGTCAAGCCCCCTCAGCCCCTGCACGGCTGTAAGCCAAACATTTAACTGCGCTTACACGCCAAAGTGGTTTGGCATGAAATGCCGTGAAATTTGCTATTCTGGATATAGAGGAAAAAGCCCGCGCGTCAGTGCGGGCTTTCTATTTTCAAGTACTTCCACCTGTGCAGCTAACCACTTGTAGAAAGAGGAATTTACAAAGAAATACCGGGGGAGGGGGGACTACCGCTCCGCCACCTGGTCCAGCAGTTGATAAAACTCAGGAAACGAAATCGCAGCCGACTCCGCTCCCTGAATGACGGTATCGCCCGAAGCCCTCAGCGCAGCCACCGAGAAAGCCATGGCAATGCGATGATCGCCGCCCGAGTTGATTTCTGCCCCATGCAGCTGCTGACCACCGGGAACATCGAGCCCATCCTCGAACTCCTCAACCTCGGCGCCCATTGCGCGCAGATTGTTGGCAACCAGCGCAATGCGATCCGATTCCTTCACGCGTAGCTCCTTCGCGTCGCGGATGCGAATGCCGCTCTGCGTATAAGGAGCAATCGCCGCCAGCACCGGAAGTTCGTCGATCAACTGCGCCGACAGCGCCCCCGAGATCGTCGTTCCAGTCAGCCCGTTCGACGGAGCATTCACCTGCACCGTCCCAACCAGTTCGCCGTTCTTCTCCTCAAGATTGAGAACGCCGATATGAGCGCCAAGCGCCGTCAGAACATCGAGTAAAGTAGCCCGAGTAGGATTCAGCCCCAGCGAGTCGAAGACAAGATTCGAGCCGGGAAACAATGCCGCCGCGCAAAGAAAGAAGGCCGCCGAAGAGATATCGCCAGGAACCGCAGCCTCAATCGCCGTGAGAGTCTGTCCGCCGGCAATGCTGACCGAAGTCAGTGCAGCGATCGACGTGCGCGCCAAAGGCCCGCAGCGCCAGCTCGCCATGATCCCGCGTACGGACCGATTCACGCACGGTCGTCGTTCCCTCAGCCTGCAGCCCGCCGAAGAGCACCGCAGTCTTCACCTGCGCGCTCGGAACCGGAGTGGTGTAGTCGATAGCTTGCAGTTTGCCGCCGCGAATCGTAACCGGAGCATGCCCGTCCGTAAGCGTAATCTCCGCGCCCATCTGCGAGATGGGCTTGCGCACACGCTCCATCGGACGCCGGCTCAGCGATGCATCGCCAATCAGCGTGTAAGTATGGGGAGTAGCAGCCAGCAGCCCGGTGAGCATGCGCATGGTCGAACCAGAGTTGCCGCAATCCAGAGGAGCATCAGACTGCCTTAAGCTCTCCCAAACCAACAATCTCAATGGTCCCATCATCATGCCGCGTAACCGTCGCGCCCAGTGCCGCGGCGCAGCCCAGACTGCTCGCGCAATCCGCGCCAGTAGAGAAGTTCGTGAGCTTCGTAGTCCCGCTGGCGAGCGCGCTCAACAGCGCATAGCGATGCGAGATGCTCTTATCACCAGGCAGGCGAAGGCTGCCAAGAATATTGCGTGCAGGCGTAACAATGCGTTCCGTTTTCGTCTCAAGCATTTCTATTTATCGTACCGGAAGTGAAAGTGAGGAGCCATTCACCAAAAGAGTTGTCATCCTGACGCGGAGCGAAGGACCTGCTTTTCGCCGGCAGCAGGAAGAAAAAGGGTTGCCCCATCCTTTGCGGAGCAAAGGGTGGGAACCACAACTCTCAATGGGATGGAATCGATTTACAAAACCCGCAGCACAACCACAGTCTCATCATCAAATCGCTCGATGCCTTTTTGAAACTTCCCAACTTCGTTGAAAATAGCCTCGGCAATCTTCGAAGCAGACTTGTGCTGATGCTTCCTCACCACAGCCTTCAACCGGTCATCCCCAAACATATCGCCCTCGGCGTTCTGCGCATCGGCAATGACCATCGGAGAAGAAGATCAGCGAATCGCCCGGCTGTGTCGAAAGGGTGAACTCCTCATACTTCACGTCAGGAAACATCCCCAGTGGAAACCCTTCCGCCTTGACCGTCTCCACCTCGCCTTCGCGGCAGAAGAGCGGCTGAACCGAACCGGCATTCGCGATCTGCAGCGTCTGGTTCTCGTCATTCCAGACGGAGTAGAGCATGGTTACGTACTGCGAGTCGACGCGCCGCTCCTGCAGCGAGTCGTTCAGCGTCTTCAGCATCTCCGAAGGCGACAAACGCTGCGAAGCCTCCGAGCGCATGATGCCGCTCACCAGCGCCGCGTACAGCGCCGCCGGAGCAGCTTTGCCGCTCACATCGCCCAGCACAATCGCCGTGCGGTTCGCGTCGTACGGAACAAAATCGTACAGGTCGCCGCCCAGCGTCCGCGCCGGCAAAAAGCGTGCCGCAAATTCCGCCCGGGTGTGCTTGGGCTTGAACGGAGGCAGCAGCCGCAGCTGTACCTCTCGCGCCATCGCAAGATCGCTCTCCAGCCTCTGCTCCTGCTGGGCAACGCGCTGGTAAAGACGCGCATTCTCGATCGAGATGGCAATCTGCGCGGCCAGCGTAGCCAATGCCCGCTCATGGTCCTCGTTGAAGAAGTGCGCCCGCGTGTGCTCGATATCGAGAATGCCGATGACCTTGCCCTTGTAGATCAGCGGCATGGTCATCTCAGAGCGCGTCTCGGGATTGAACATGCGATAGCGCGGGTCTTTCCGCACATCGGGCACATGGATCAGTCGCCGCTCCGCAATCGCAACGCCCACCAGTCCGCCGTTGAGTGGCAGCTTTTCATCGGGGTAGAAGCGCTCGCCAAAGCGCAGCGCGAAGCGGTTCTCAAGCACCTGCTCGCGCTCGTTCACGATCCAGACGGAAAACATCTGGTAGTCGATAATGCGTCTCAGCAGCGTGCTGATGCGCTCCAGCAGTGAGTCCAGATCGAGGATCGACGTGAATTCGCGGCTGATCTCGTTCATTACTTGCAGCGTCTGCGCCTGCCGCGAAACACGCGTGTAGAGACGCGCATTTTCAATCGCCTGGCCGATGCGCGATGCCGTGAGCTTGAGCAGATGCAGGTGCTCGGGCTGAAAGTAATTCGGCTGTTCGGACTGGATATCGATGACGCCAATCACCCGGTTCTTGACGATCAGCGGTACTGCCAGCTCCGAGCGGACATGCGGATTGACGTTGATATAGTTCTCCGCTTTGCTGACGTCGTTCACCAGCACAGCCTCGCGCGTCTGCGCCGACTTGTCCGACTATGCCCTTGCCCATGCGGATACGGATGCGCTCAGCCTCCGGCGTATGGCCGATCTGGAAGCGCATCCGCAGATCGTTGGTGCGGTCGTTGAGCAGCATGATGGCAAAGATGCGGTAGTCGATCACCGCGCGTACAAGGTCAGCCGTGCGTTGCAGCAGAGTCTGGAGGTCAAGCGTCGTATTCAGCGCATCTGCCAGCCGGACGAGGAATTCCGTCTGCAGCGGTTCGACGCGCACCTGTACCTGTGGCGCAGCCGCAGACGAAGTTGGCCGATAGTCGCCCTCAAAGTCGGGGCCCGTATCTCGGCTCTGCGGGACCTCGGGTCCGGCACGCTCCTGTATCGGCATGTTCCTGCGTTACGGCTCGCTCTTGCTCTTTGGTCACGCAACTCCTGTCAGGCTCATTGGACACACGAAGAGTGAACGAGCCATGATATCGCGGCCCGCCGTCCTTTGTGTTGATGGCGTTGGGTACCGAGGATGGTTCCTGATACGGTTACGGTCAGCCCTGTTGCAGCTCGCGGAGAATGTTGACCGAAGCGCTCGCTCCGATGCGGTTCGCGCCGGCGTCAAGCATCGCCCGAGTGTCAGCCAGCGAGCGTATGCCGCCCGAGGCCTTCACGCCGCTCCGCGACCCGGCCACGCCGCGCAGCAGGGCAACATCCTCAGGCGTTGCTCCGCCGGTCGAGAAGCCGGTGCTGGTCTTCAGGAAATCCGCTCCTGCGGCAATGGCGAGTTCCGACGCGCGCAGCTTCTCTTCGACGTTCAGCAGGCAAGTTTCAAGTATCACTTTAACGATCGCCCCAGCCTCATGCGCGATTTCCACGACACCGCGAATATCCTGCTGCACGCGGTCGTTCATGCCCGACTTCAGCATGCCGATATTCACGCACCATATCGAGATCGTGCGCGCCAAGCTTCACCAGTTCCACGGCCTCTTCACGTTTCGATACGGAAAGCGATGCGCCCAGAGGAAACCCAAGCACCGTGCCCACGGGAACACCGCTGCCCGCAAGCACCGCATACGCCGTGCTCACCCATGCCGGATTCACCATGGCGCAGGCGAAACCGGTATTCCGCCGCCTCTTCGCAGAGCCGGATAACCTGCTCGCGCGTGGCTTCAGCTTTCAAAAGGGTGTGATCGAATACAGCCGCCAGCGCCTCGCTGCTTGAAAGGGCCTGCTGGCTGAAGGCAACGGCATCGAACGATCCGTTGTCTTTCTCTATTTCTTCCATTGTGACTGCTTTGGTCGTCATGAGGGTTACTCCACGCATGCCTACTCCGGATAATCGGGAGGCATGAGACAGATATCAGGCAGATTGCGAAAACGCTCGGCATAATCCATGCCGTAGCCAAGAACAAACTGGTTTGGAATCTTGAAGCCAACATAGTCAGCCTCAATTTTCACCATGCGCCGGGAAGGCTTGTCGAGCAGCGCGGCAATCCGGAGAGAGCGGGGCTGATGCTGCTGAAAGAGCTTGTGCAGGAAATCGAGCGTGAGGCCGGTATCGAGAATATCTTCCACTACGATGACGTGCTTGCCTTCAATGGGCTGGTCAACATCTTTGATGAGCTTCACCGCTCCGCTGGTTTTCTGCCCCTTGCCGTAGCTCGAAACCGCGACAAAATCAAAGGTGCAATCGATACTGATGTTGCGTGCCAGGTCAGAAAGAAAAATCGCCGCGCCCTTCAGCACTCCCAGCAGCACAATGCTTTGGCCGGCGTAGTCGCGGTCAATCTGCTTGCCAATTTCGGCTACCCGGTCAGCGATTTGTTGCCGGCTGAAGAGAACTTTGAGGGCAGGGGAGATCGCATGCGTGCTCATCACGTAATAGGATATCCCCAAATACGGCCGACGGTTGTGGAACCTGCAAGCCCACAGGCCATATACTCGAAAGGGTAAAGCCGTTCATGTATCCCTTTATTCATATTGGCCGTTTTTCTATTGGAACCTTTGGAATTCTGCTCTGGCTCGCTGCAGTCAGTGCCTGCTGGGTTCTCTATCGCAACTTCCGTCGCTGGAATATCGACGCCGACGCAATCGGAATCGTTGCCATCTCTACCGTTGCCGGCGTGGTCGGCGCAAAGCTGTGGCACGTTTTTGAAACCCCGCACTTGCTGATGCAGGACCCCGCCGGACTGCTGCTCGACCGCGCAGGCTTCGCATGGTTTGGCGGCCTTATCGCCGGCATTCTCGCATTGCTGTGGCAGAGCCGCGGCGCAGGCCTGAGCAGGCTCGGCATGCTGGATCTCGCTGCTCCAGCCGCTGCCGTCGGCTATGGCGTAGGACGTCTCGGCTGCCTCATCTCCGGCGATGGCGACTACGGCATTCCCACCAGCCTTCCCTGGGGAATGAGCTTTCCCAACGGTCTCGTGCCGACGACGCAGCGCGTACACCCGACGCCGATCTATGAGTTGATCGCCGCGCTCATCATCGGCTGGATTCTCTGGCGCCGCAGCAAGCCGGAAACCCCAAGGCCAGCCGGAGAGATCACCGGCGAATACCTGATCCTGAGCGGAATAGCCCGTTTTCTCGTCGAATTCATTCGCATCAACCCGAAACTCTACTTGGGATGAGCAACGCCCAGGTTGCGGCCTCGGGCTCTGTTCTTGCTGGCATCGCCCTCGCCCTGTGGGCACGCCGCGCTAGGCAGGGCATATTGCTCCCGCAGCCCATGGCCGCTGAATCGGTCAAATAACGTGCCACCCAAAGCCTCTTGCGAATGGTATTGCGGAATGAGCGATGCGGTTTTTCCCGCGTCGCGCTCCCACACCCCTGGGTCTTGTCATCCTGAGTGAAGCGGAGGATCTGCTTTACCACAGTCGGCGATGGCCGCAACCTTTAAAGAGGCAACCCTACCCACGGACAGCAGCCCGAATCTTCGGCAATCCGGCGACCGTCGCCTGCAGCTCTGGGCTCTTCGCAATCAGATCAAGCAGCCGCCGTGTAATTTCATCGTCGGCCTCGACATTCTGACGCAGGCTCACCGGATAGCGCACGACTGCCTCAAGCCCCGTATCGGAAAGTTGCAGCTGCGCCTTGGGCTTTAGCGGAATAAAGGGCACTTCAAAGCGCTGCTCGATGCTGCGCTGCTGCCGGTCTAACATCGGCTGATGTTTCTCGTAGATGCTCTGGATGACCTGCATCATCGTGTCTTCGACCAGTTTGTGATTGCCTGAAGGGTGAAGCGCAATCGAGATTTCGTGCCAGGTGAAGTCCGTCCCTGGAACCTGTCGGTACATAGGCGTTGTCGGCTGAAACAGCACCGCATTTGCAAATGCCACGACACGCCCGGTTGGTTGCAGATCGATACCTGTGCCCGCCAGTTCCAGCATATAAAAGCGTACGAAGCCCACATCCACCACGTCGCCCGTCACGCCCGCAATGGTGATGCGATCACCTACGCGAATGCCATAGCGCCCGATGAGAAAGAAGTAAGCCGCTACGGAAAGAAGAATCGTCTGGAGTCCAACAGCGATGCCGGCAGTAAGAAAGCCTGCAAATGTAGCCAGTGCGCTGAATTCCGTAACAAAGCTGAAGATAACGACAAGACCGATGAGAAAGCCGATGACGAATCGGCGAACCAGCAGAAACTGCCGTCGGCGCCGTGTGTCGGCAATATAGCGAAACGTCATCCGCTTCCACAGATCAGAAATCAGCAGCAGGAAGCCCAGCACTCCCACGATGACCACGACACGAATTAATATGCTGCGCAGTACCAGGCCATATTCGTGCCTGATCGAGCTGCGCCAATCTGTGAGGTTTGCCTTGCATTCATCCAGTGCGGTCGCTTCCTGGCTCAGTGGTATCGCCACCGCTGCGAGCTGATTAAACTTGGCCGCCAATGCATCGAAGTCCTGTTTCGTGGGCACCGGCTGACCCGGTTTTGGATTGTCTGCAGCAGCGGACAAGGCGCTCCCTTGATCGTTCGTCGATATCAGTTGCTCTCGGAGCGGGGCGCGTATGCTGTTGACTAAGTCCTGCAATTGAGCAGTTTCAAGTGTGAGATTTTCAATCTCGCGAAGACTCACCGACTGGTCGTATAGCCTCCGAAGCTGGCCGATCAGTCCGGTCGGATTGCTCACATTCTGTATGGGCCCCGAAGGCACGGCCGGTTGATTCTTCGTGTCGAAGATTTCCGGCAGCGAGCTTTTCAGCTGTGCAATGCTGGCATCGAACCCATTCGGGTTAGGCTGCTCTGGGGCGTTCTTGCCGGCCTTTGTGTTTTTCTGATCCGAAATCTTCGTGAATTGGCTCAGCGAATTCAGCATCGCGTTGCCGAGGTCAAGTTCGCCCTGCAGGCGATCTCTCTGGTCAGTCAGATCTTTTACATTGCGACGGGGAGCAGTGGCAATTTTTCTGTTCAACTGATCGATCTGCGTCTGCAGCTGTGCATCGTGCGTTGTTATGTCCTGAATGCGCTTAATTACTCTCTGGTGTAGCGTTGCCGCTGATGCCTCCACGTTCTCGCTGGGAAGAAGCGGAGCAGCCTTTTCCGCTGAAGCAAATGCAAAGCTCACCACCTCGCCTGCCAGCCTGGTCGAATTCGTCTGATACAACGCATCGGTGGGCAGACCAACCGGCTGTATCTGCGTCTTCATTTTGCGATACCAGGTGATAACGGTGTTGAGATGATGCAGTATCCGTTGCTCATCAAGCGGCGTAGCGGCAGGCTTCTGCTCCTGCGCGCCGACCCCTGCAGGCCAGCCAGGAAATATGACGATCAAAAATACAGCCAGCACGCAAGCGCGAAGATTCGGGGGAGGTGACAAGTCGCATTACCCTTCATTCTAGTTCTAGGCTGATGAGGGCGCGCCTTCGAGAACGAATCTCCAAAGTCCTTCGTTGACAACTCCTGGCGCGATTTCTGCATCGCATGCAAATGCATTTCTTCGCTCAAACTCATACCGCCATTTCTGAGGCAATTGCTTCTTAGTTGGATAACAAGTTGAAAAGAACGGTAAGGAGCAAGAATGAAAGGCACGACTCGAAAGCAAACATCTGCAATTCTCGCCGGCATCGTTTTGCTGGCCGCAGGCTGCTCATCGAAAACAAAGCCAACCGATCAAAACTTTATGGCCGGATTGAACGCGTACTACGCGAATCACAACGACTGCCTCTTTCCCAGCGCGTTGCGATTTCCCTATGAAGTGAGCCCCGGCCCGAACGCAAAACAAGACAAGCAGCGCATGGATGCACTGATGAATGCGGGACTGATGAAGGTTACAGAGGACAAAAGCATCCACGTCGACGTCTATGCTCTGACGGCCGCGGGCGAGCGCGCAGGAGGCCGCTTCTGCTACGGCCACCGCCAGGCCACCAGCATCGACAGCTTCACGCCGCCCGTGAAAAACGCCAATGGAATGCTCGAATCGCATGTCACCTATCACTACACGATGATGGATGTCCCAGTGTGGGTTAAAACTGACGAGATGCAGAAAGCATTCCCCGAAATGGCAAGGGCCATCTCCGGTGAGTCAACTGGCGAAATCACGCTCGCGAATGCAGGAGTAGGCTGGCAGGTTCCGGGCTAAAGAAGACCGGGGTAGGCGAGGGCTTTAGCCCTCGCATGAGGGTTGCCACTACGGCGCGGCTTTAGCCGCTGAGGTCGAGTCTCAGCGCAGCACCAGTTGCTCCTGCGCCGTAAAAATCCGCCTCGTAACCAGATGGCTCGAAACAAAACAAGCCAGCGCCGACGCCGAGAAGATCGTCGTCAGCACGACAAACTGATAGAGAGCCGCAAACAGCGGCGAAGCGCCCGAAAGCACCATGCCCGCCATGATTCCCGGAATCCAGACAATCCCCAGCGAGCGAATGTTATCGACAGAAGGAATCAGACAAGCGCGGAACGCGGCATTCAGATAAGGCAGCACCGCCGCATCGGCGCTCGCCCCCAGCGCCAGCGCCGACTCAACCTCTCCGACATGCGATGTAACCTCGCCGCGCAGCCGGTCCAGAAAAAGTGACTGCGTATTCATCGTGTTCGCAATCACCATGCTCCCGACCGGCACCAGCATCGTGATCTTCAGCGGAATCACTCCGAATACAATCATGACGGCGAGCACCACGCCCGCTCCCGGCGCAGATCGAAATCAATGCCAGCTGAAAGGCGCGTGGAATCCGCTTCGCCCGCTTGCGCACGATGCTTGCCGCAGCAAGCATCATTCCCGCAAGCACCAGTACTGAAGTCCACTGCGG
Organism: uncultured Acidobacteriaceae bacterium; assembly: GCA_963833015.1. Taxonomy (GTDB): domain Bacteria; phylum Acidobacteriota; class Terriglobia; order Terriglobales; family Acidobacteriaceae; genus Alloacidobacterium. The sequence goes on from CAWHWJ010000014.1 coordinate 536,554, forward strand.
GCCGCGCAGCATGAAAGCCAGGATCGCGCCCACGGCGACGATCTGTGCAACACCACGAATCTCGGCTACGGGCAGTTCCTTGAGCAATCCCGGAGCGCGCCTGCCGCGCCAGCAGCATAACAACCAGCGCCAGCAGCGCCGCCACAACGCATTCCGCGATGCCAAGAGCGAGCTGCGAATGAAAGAAATAGTTAAGCACGCAGCACCTCTGCCACCGGGCCGTAGCGAGTCACGCGTCCGGCTTCAATGGCGAGCACTTTGTCAGCCATCGTGCGCGCCTGCTCGATGCTGTGCGTTACCCACACGCAGGTCAGGTGCCGCTCGCGAATCAGCGATTCAAGCAGCGCCTCCACGCCATGCCGTGCAGCCTCATCGAGAGCGGAGGTAGGCTCATCGAGCAGCAGCACCTCGGGCTCATTCGCCAGCGCCCGAGTAATGGCAACGCGCTGTGCCTCGCCGCCGGAAAGAGTCAGCGCATCGCGCGAAGCATAGCCCTCAAGCCCAACATGACCCAGCAACGCGTCGATATCGGCTGGCGAAATAATCCGTCCCTGCTGCTTTGGCCCAAAGGCGACATTCTCAGCAACGGTTCCCGGAAAGAGATAAGCGCGCTGCATCACCATGCCCATGCGCCGCCGCAACTCGCGCGGAGCCAGAGTGCGTGTGTCCGTCCCATTCAGCAAAACAGTTCCGCTGGTAGGTTCATCAAGCCGGTTCAGCAGCCGCAGCAGAGTGCTCTTGCCCGAGCCGCTCGGCCCAACCACGGCCAGCACCTCGCCGCGTTCTAGTTCAAAGTTCACATCGGCAAGCAGAGTCCGCGATTCAGGCGGCGGAAGTGTGCGTCCAAGCTGTGAGCAGGCAAGCATGCGTATGCAGGGGAGCGTTCTGTGTTTCTGTAAGTCTAACCGGAGCGACAGCGCAGACCACGTCCAGAAGAAGTCTGAACCACGGGGCGAAGAAGCTTTTATTGAAAATAAATCAGCAGCACAAAGAGGAAAGCCCAGAAAATACCCATGGTGTGCCAGTACCATGCTGTGCAGTCAACGACGATCTGCCGCATCTCCACACGCCGCAGCAGAAACAGCGCGCAAAGCGCCGTAGCCAGCGCAAGAATGCCGAGCACAAGATGGATTCCATGCGTCGCCGTAATCAGGTAGAAGAAGTGGCTGTTCTGGTTCGTCGCAAAGAACAAGCCCTGCGATGCAAGCTGTTGCCAGGCGATCCACTGTCCCGCCAGAAACATGAATCCCAGAACGACCGTTCCCGACGAGCCACGGCGAAGCACGCCGGACAGCCGGCCGTCCCAGCCCAAGCCACTCCTCCATCACATCCACTTCGTGAAAGAGGTGTTGGCGCGCAATTTCAATCGAGAGGCTGCTCAGCAGCAGAATGGCCGTGTTGATCCAGAGGATGGGCGGGATTGCGAGCGGATGCCAGTCAGACACATAGTTGTCGCGCGGATCGAAATGCCCGGCATTCTGCCGCACAAAAAAAGCGCTTACCAGCGCGATAAAGAACATCAAATCGCCCGCCAGGGCGAAAAAGAGCCCAAGACGGTAGCGTGTCAGCAGTTCACGCGGACCGCGCCTGCCTTGCGGATGATTGTCCCAATTGTCGTCGCCTCCCCCTCCACCCGTAGGCCGCCTGTCAACAGGCGGTTTGCCGCCAATTCCAGTATCTTTCCTGTCAATTTCGGCCGGGGTACGAGTAAAGGTAGCGGGCATGCGCAAATCCCTCTCGGCTACAGCTTACTCCTGTTCGGCCTCATCGGCACACTGTGGAACGAAGTCCTCTGAATTTCTATGAAAACGATATTCGTAAGGCCCCCGAGACGACCCTGCATTCGGCCTCCTCGGATACCCACTCCAGCGTCGTTGCCCGCCAGGGATTGCTCCCGGCTAACCGCCCGCGTCGCGCGCTCCAGACCAGATTGACCAGAAAAAGCAGCTGCGCCGTCGCCAGAAACAGCGCCGAATGCGTAATCCCCGTCTGCAGTGGGAGCAGGGAACTCGAGTGTCGAAGTGCTTCCTGTAAGCTGTGCGTAGTGCCGGGGCTGCCCGGCCAGCCCGGCAAAGTGCATCGGGAAAAAGGTCGCATAAGCCCCAATCAGCGACAGCCAGAAGTGCCATTTCCCCAGCCGCTCGTTCATCAGCCGCCCGGTCATCAGCGGAAACCAGTAGTACACCGCCGCAAAGAGCGAAAACATCCCCGCCATGGCCATAATCAGGTGAAAATGCGCCACCACGAAGTACGTATTGTGCAGATAAGCATCCAGTACCGGCTGCGCCAGGATCGGCCCGGTCAACCCGCCAGCGATGAAGAATGACAGAAAGCCCAGCGTAAACAGCATCGGCGTCGGCAACGGATGGACACGGCTGCCGCGCCCCTGCAGCAACATGATCAGCCAGCCCAGAACCGAAGCCGAACTCGGTACCGCAATCGCCATCGTCGTCAGCGCAAATGCCGTTCCGGCATAGGGATTCATCCCGCTCACAAACATGTGATGTCCCCAAACCAGCAGCCCGAAAAACCCAATCGCCAGCGTCGTCCCCACCATAAAGCGATAGCCGAAGACAGGCCGCCGCGTAAAATTCGCCAGCAGGGAAGAGGTCAACCCCATCGCCGGCAGAATCGCGATATAAACCTCCGGGTGCCCAAAGAACCAGAAGAGATGCAGCCAAAGCATCGGCGATCCGTTCGCATGCGGAGCCATCAGCACCCCGTCAATCACCTCTCCCGGCGGCACAAAGAAACTCGTAGCCAGATGACGGTCGCTCAATAGCAGCACTACGGCCGCAAACAAAACGCTGAAGGCAAAAAGAATCAGCACAGCCGTCACCAGCCACGACCACGCAGTAAGCGGCATGCGCAGCAGCGTCATTCCCTCGCAGCGCTTGGCGAGAATGGTCGTCAGCAGATTGATCGCGCCCAGCACGGAGGCGAAACAGAAAATCCCAATGCTCACGAGCCACAAATCCATCCCCGCAGCCTGCCCGGGCCCTGCAGCGGCTATTGCGCTCAACGGCGGATAATTCGTCCATCCGGAAATCGGCGCGCCACCACGAACAAAGAACGCCGCCAGCAGCACCCCAAACGAGACTACCGTGAGCCAGAACGAGACGACATTTAGCAGTGGAAAAGCCATGCGTCGCGCGCCAATCTGCGCAGGAAGGATCAGGCTGGCAAAGCCGTTCACCGGTGCCGTCGTCAGCACAAAGAAGACCATCAAAGTGCCATGCATCGTCACCAGCGCCATATAGCCTTCCGGCGGCACTACACCCCAGAACGGCAGCTTCAGATCAGGCGCGATGATGTGAATCCGCATGAAGATCGACAACACCGTGCCCACGGCCACTGCAAGCAGCGAAAGCAGCAGATAGGCAATGCCAATCGCTCGATGGTCAGTAGTAGAGAACCATCTACTGCGCACAGGCTGCGTCTGAATTCCCGGCCTCACCGCGTGCCCCCATTCAGGTGCCGGGGAGCATGATTCGCCAGCCACGCCGCATATTCGCTCTCGGGGACCACGCGCAGATGCGCCTGCATGCGCGCATGTCCCAGCCCGCAAACCTGCGAGCAGAGAATCGGATAATCCCCCGGAACCGAAGGCGTGAAATGAACATGCATCTCCATCCCCGGAACGGCATTCTGCTTCAACCGCATGCCGGGAATAAAGAATCCATGAATCACATCAATGGAACGAATCCCAAGATCAACCTCGCGCCCAGCGGGCAATACAAGCACGCTCGAAACGACATCGTCAGAAGAATGCGGATCCGTATGATCAAGTCCAAGCGGGTTCCCCGCAGGCGCATTGATCAGCTCCGGCCGCGTTAGCCCGAAAGCAGCATCCGCGCCCGGATAGCGAAAGTACCACTGGAACTGTTCGCCCGTGACCTCCACCTGCAAAGCCAGCGGCGCCGCCCCCTGATATCGAATCGTGGCCCACAGCTGCTGCGCGCTCACCGCCATCCCTGCATAGAGCAGCGTGATCCCAGCCAGAGGAACCAACTCCCACTTAAGCGAGAGCCTCGCACCCTCAGTCTGACCCTTCTTCTTGCGTACCATCGCGCCAAAAAGAAAAACATGAGCAAGAAGAAAGAGCGCCGTCAGCGCGACCAGGTTCCACCACATCAGCCCGTCAATGGCGACACCGTGCAACGCACCGTTCGGCGGCATCCACCAGACACGATCAGCCCACATGTTTTTGATTGTCGCTCAGCGAGGTCGTGCAGAACGAACCAGATCGACAAAGAACCGATGAACACGCCGGTCAGCCGACAATTCCGGGTGAAACGTAGCCGCAAGAATATGCCGCTGCCGAACCAGAACAGGGAAGCCCTCACGCTCCGCTAGCACTTCCACATCCGCGCCGGTCTTCACAATGCGAGGCGCGCGAATGTAGACCATTTCCAGCGGCCCGCCCTCCAGCCGCGTATCCGTATCCAGAATCGCGCTGTCATTCTGCCGCCCATACGCGTTGCGCTCTACCGAGGCATCAAGGACAGCCAGACTCTCCTGCGCAGGGTTCAGCACTTCTTTCGCCAGCAGAATGCAACCGGCGCAAGTCCCGAAAGTCGGCTTCTGCCGCACAAAATCCTGCAGAGCATTCAGAAATCCATCGCGCGCCAGAAACTTCAGAAACGTCGTCGATTCGCCGCCCGGAATAATCAGTCCGTCAATCGCTGCCAGTTCTTCCGGCTTACGAACCAGAACCGCTTCCGCGCCCGCTTCGCGCAGCGCAGCCGCATGAGCGTCATAGTCGCCCTGAATCGCCAGGACGCCAATGCGTGGAGTTTTATGCCCTTCTTCTGGCTCTATCGACACGTTCGGAAAATGACCTCGGCTGTGAATCGTCTAAACACGAGGGCTAAAGCCCTCGCCCATCAAGCAAGTTGCAGGGAGGCGCCGAAGGCGCGTGTGCCTGAACGGCCAGTTCACCAGCCGCGGGTCTGAAGCAGCTGCTCCTGATCCAGCGTCGAAACAGCCAGTCCTTTCATCGTGCCTGTCACCTGCTCTGAAGCCTCAGCAACGATCTTGGGATCGTTGTAGTGCGTCGTAGCGATGACAATGGCACGCGCTCTGGACACAGCCTCAGCGCGTTCTGCGGGGTTGTTCTCTACATCAAGCGGAGTAGCGCGCTCCTTCATGAAGATCCCGGAACCGACAAACACAGTCTCAGCTCCGAGCTGCATCATGAGTGCCGCATCAGCAGGAGTAGCAATGCCGCCGGCGGAAAAATTCGGAACCGGAAGCTTGCCCGATTTCGCAACCATGCGCACTAGTTCATAGGGAGCCTTATGCTCCTTCGCCGCAACATAAAGCTCGTCATCCGAGAGAACAGTCAGTGAGCGTATATCGCGAACAATCTGTCGCATATGCTTCACCGCGTGCACAACATCGCCCGTTCCCGCCTCGCCTTTGGTGCGAATCATGGCCGCACCTTCAGCAATACGCCGCAGCGCCTCGCCCAGATCGCGAGCGCCGCAAACAAACGGCGTCGTGAAAGCATGCTTGTCGATGTGGTGCGCCTCGTCCGCCGGAGTAAGGACTTCGGACTCATCGATGAAGTCAACGCCGATCGCCTGCAGCACCTGCGCCTCAGCAAAGTGTCCGATGCGCGCCTTGGCCATCACCGGAACCGAAACTGCGGCCATAATTTCCTTGATGAGCTTGGGATTCGCCATGCGCGCGACGCCGCCCTCAGCGCGGATCATCGCCGGCACGCGCTCCAGCGCCATGACGGAGACTGCGCCCGCTTCTTCCGCGATGCGGGCCTGCTCGACGTTCATGACGTCCATAATCACGCCGCCCTTCAGCATCTCTGCGAGGCCGACTTTCAGACGAAGACTGGTGCCAGTGTTACTGCCGTTATTTGTGCTCATTATGTTCCTCCCGGCGCTGCTGGCCGCCTTCGGGGAGACATTAGCGGTTTACAGAAATACGCCCAATTCAAATATCTATGAACACTACAGTTTAGCAGCTTTCAAAGCAGTGATTCAGATCACACAGTGACTACTGCTTCAGTGACACCATGATCTTGCTGTAGCTCGATGGATTCGCCGCCCACTGCGCAATGACCTGCGGCGCTTCTTCCATGCTTACAGTCATGCTTACTGCATCTTCAACAGGAAACCGCTTCGCTTCGAGCATCTGAACGACGGTGCGAAAATCCTCCGGCAGAGCATTGCGCGACCCGCGAATATCAAGCTCCTTCAGGACAAACAATTTCGTCTCATAAGCGACGGGCTCTTTCGCATAGCCGATGTAAACAACCCGCCCGGTGTACGCGACTTCCTCTACAGCAAGACGAAACGTCTCTGGCAGCCCAATCGCCTCAATAAACACATCTGGCCCGAGCCCGTTCGTCAGCTCACGCAAAGTCTTGTGACAATCCTGCGCCTGACTGTTGATGCAATGCTGCGCTCCAGCCTTGCGGGCAATCTCCAGCTTCCGGTCGTCAACATCGATCGCGATGATTGTTGCCCCTGCAAAACTCGCCGCCGCAACCGCGCCCAGGCCAACCCCTCCGCAGCCAAGAACTGCAACCGTGTCTCTGGCCGTCACCTGTCCGCGCGCGACCGCATGAAACCCAATCGAAAGTGGCTCAACCAGACACAGTTCCTTCAGACTCAGATTCCCGCGCACAATCTTCGCAGCCGGAACCGAAATATATTCTGTAAGCGCGCCATCGCGCTGCACCCCGAGCGTCTGGTTGAATTCGCAGGAATTGGGCCTCAGTCGCAAGCACGAAGCGCATTTGCCGCAACTGGTATAAGGCAGCAGCGTCACATGCGTTCCCGACAAAAGGCCAACACCCGAATCCGCAACAGTCGCAGAAATCTCATGGCCGGGAACACGCGGGTAAGAAACCAGCGGATTCTTCCCGCGAAAAGAACTCAGGTCAGTCCCGCAAAGACCCACCAGCTGCACCCGCAGCAGAACTTCTCCATCTGCGGTCAAAGGCATCGGTCGCGTACCGACTGAAAGCTCACCCGGCCGCTCCAGTATCAGCGCCCTCATCGACTCTCGATTCATCGCAACAACCTTAGTATGCGCCGGTCGACTGCAATAAACAGAGCCTTGCCCCGGGCCAGCACCGTTCCTTTCCCGTTCACAATCTCCGCCTCGCAATAATTCTTGCGTCCTTCGTGCGCGGTGCGCCTGCCGATCAGCGTAATCGTCTCCCTCAGCGGAACAGGCCGCAGATATTCCACATCCATCTGCCGCGTCATCGCTACCACATTGTGCGCGCGGTTGGCCTTGCTCATCGCCTCATCCAGCATCGTTGCGATAATCCCGCCGTGAACGTGCCCCGGAGGCCCCTCAAACCTCTTCGCCAGACGCGCGCGGCAAATTACCTGCTGCTCCTCATCGACAAAGAATTTCAGCCGCAGACCAGTCCGGTTTGCCTCGCCGCATCCAAAACAGTGATGCAGTGCCCCATGCGTTAAGGGTGTCAGCGTTTTTGCATTCATGCAGTCTTCAGTGCTTCCAGAAAAACTTCGCGATCCACATTGCCGCCTGTGAACACGACGCCAACGCGCCCGCCGCGCAGCGCGGCATCTTCCTTCAGCGCCGCAGCCAGCCCTGCCGCAGCTGCGCCTTCGGCTACGTTATGCGTGTCCTCGTAGTAAGCGCGCATCGCCGCGGCAATTTCGATCTCGCTCACCTCAACTATGTGATCGACATTGGCAAAGATAATCTCCAGCGCCTCCGGAACAGGCACGCGGCACGAAAGCCCATCTGCCAATCGCGTATTCGCCGCCGCTGAAACAGCCTTCTTCTCGCGAAACGAAATCGCATACGCCGGCGCATCTTCCGCCACCACCCCAACGATCTTCGTCTTAAGCCCAAGTGCATTGCGAACCGCAATCATCCCGCAAATCGAAGACCCAAGCCCGATCGGCACATACACGGCATCCAGCTCCGGCGCAGCCTCTAAAAACTCCAGCGCATACGTGCTCGTGCCATGCACCAGCAGCGGATGAAACGAAGGCACAGGGTGCAGCCCACGAGCCCTCGCCAGAGTTCCCGCGTGCTCGAGCGCCGCCTGAAAATCATCGCCATGCTCAATCAACTCGCCGCCCAGCGCCTGCATAGCACGATTCTTTTCGCGGCTGTTGCCATGCGGGACCACAATCACCGACGTCAACCCAAGCCGAGTCGCAGCCAGCGCCACGCCCTGTCCATGATTCCCGCGCGTAGCCGCAATCACGCCTGTAACAGATGGCTGACTCTTCTTCAGCCAGTCCATATAAACGGTTGCACCGCGCAGCTTGAAAGCCCCGACCGGCGAATGGTTTTCGTGCTTCACCCAGAGCTCAACCCCAGCCCGCGCATTCAGCAGCGGCCAGGTAAATTGCGGTGTAGGCGGCATCACTGTGCGGACGAGTTGCGTAGCACTTCGAATCTCATCAAGCGAGGGCAGTTGCATGGAAAGTGGATGACCCCTTTCACAGCTAAGCTAACAAATTTTTGGCGTCAGCCATCGCTCGGCAATGCATCAATCAGAGAAACAGGTGAAAGAGAGCCATCCTGGCGGCGATATAATCGAAATAACATGGCGGATTTTCAAATCATCGACGCGCATCAGTTGGAATCAGCGGCAGCGCGTCCATCAAAGACCTTCTACCTGGAAACCTTCGGCTGCCAGATGAACGTGCACGACTCGGAAAAAGTCATCGGCACCCTCGCGCAGCAGGGCTACCAGCAGGTCGAAACCGAAGAGGCAGCCGACCTCATCCTCTATAACACCTGTTCCATCCGCGACAAGGCGGAGCAGAAAGTCTTCAACCGCCTCAACGATTACAAGAAGCTCACCGCGCAGGGCAAGCGTTTCGGCGTCCTCGGCTGTGTCGCGCAGCAGGAAGGCGAGCGCATCTTCGAGCGTGCGCCCTATGTCTCGCTCGTCTCCGGCTCAGCCTCCTATCGCAAGCTGCCCGAGATGCTCACCCGCCTCGAACAAGGCGAGAAGCGCATTACCGGCCTCGACGACCGCCAGACCGAAGAGACCTTCGAAACCGAATTCACCACGCGCAGCAATCCGCATCGCGGCTATATCACCATCATCGAAGGCTGCGACAAGTTCTGCGCCTACTGCGTCGTTCCATACACGCGCGGGAAAGAGCGCAGCCGCACCTCAACCTCGGTCCTCGCCGAAGCGCAGCGCATGGCCGACCGCGGCTACACCGAAATCCAGCTCCTCGGCCAGAACGTCAATTCTTACCGTGACACGGAAGGGAAGAAGTCTTTCGCCGAACTCCTGGCGGCCGTTGGCGAAATCCCCGGCATCCGCCGCGTTCGTTTCACCACGTCGCACCCGCGTGACTTCACGCGCGACATTGTCGAGGCCATCGATGCCGTGCCGTCGCTCTGCGATCACGTGCATCTCCCCGTCCAGAGCGGATCGTCCGACGTCCTCCACATGATGCAGCGCGAATATACGCGCGACTGGTATCTCGAGCGCATCTCATGGATCAAGGCGGCAAAACGCCGTATCAGCATGACCACCGACATCATCGTAGGTTTCCCCGGCGAAACCCCGGCCGACTTCGAGCAGACCATCACCCTTCTGCACGAAGTGCAGTATGACGCCGTCTTCGCCTTCAAGTATTCGCCGCGTCCGAACACGCCTGCCATCACGATGCCTGACTCTATTCCGGACGAACTCAAATCCGAGCGCCTGCAAATCCTGCTCGATCGCCAGCGTGAAATCCAGAGAGCCAACTACAGCAATCACATAGGCGAGGTTCTGGAAGTAATGGTTGAAGGCCATAACCAGGCCCGCGCACAGGTCATCGGCCGCACTTCGCAGAACAAAACGTTGAACTTTACCACCACGCAGCCTATCCTTCCCGCTACGGGAAGCTACCTGCCGGTGAGGGTCACAAAGAGTTTCCCCAATAGCCTGGTGGGCGAAGCCGTAGCATAAGGGGCACTGCATGGAAATCGAGATGAAAATCCGGGGACTGATGGTGGACCCATCCACCAACGCGCCGATCGTCATTCTGAAAGACGTGCAGGGAGACACTGTCCTTCCCATCTGGGTTGGCCTCTACGAGGCCAATGCCATCGCTCTCGAAGTCGAGAAGGCAACGACGCCACGCCCCATGACCCACGACCTGCTCAAGAACCTGGTCCAGGGCCTTAACGCAACCGTGCAGCGCGTCGTCGTCACCGAACTCAAAAACGATACTTTCTACGCAGTCCTCTGGCTTGAGCAGGACGGCGAGCAAGTCACCATCGATTGCCGCCCGTCCGACGCTCTAGCCCTGGCCCTGCGCGCCGACTGCCCGATTTTCGTCGACGAAGACGTCCTGCGCGTCGCCAAGGTCATCCCCAACCCCACCGATCAGGCAACGCAGGAAGAGCTGCGGCGCTGGCTGGAAAACCTGAACGACGAAGACCTCGGCCGCTACAAAATGTAGTCGTTAGCTGCTCCTCAGTCTTTGAGCACGACCAATACTTCGTAGTTGGAGTCATAGTGTCGATTAACGACACGACCGCATGAGCTTACGCCGCATCGGGAAATTGTTCGCCGCCCAGAATGCCGGGCAGCTGGTCACAGTGCTTACTCAACTGCTGCTGCCTCCTGCTTTCCTCCATTCCTATGGTGTGAGCCTCTATGGCCAATGGCTGGCCCTGAGCGCAGCTGTCGCTTACCTCACCACCTTCAATTACGGCCTGCAGACCTTCACCAACATGCAGATGACGATCCACTACAACCGTGGAGAGCTGCAGGAAACCCGCGAAATCCAGTCCGCCGGACTCCGCATTCTCCTCGCCGCGCTTGTCATCATTGGCGTAGCGCTGTCGATCATCTTCCTTATCCCGCTGAATTCGCTGCTGCACCTCACCATCCCGCAGCGCGAAGCACAATGGACGCTCTACATTCTTGGCTGCCAGGTTATTGCCGGAATGGTGAACGGCTTCTTCAGCGGCAGCTACATGGTTATCGGGATGGCGCACCGTGGCCAGAACTTCGGCAACCTCAACCAGCTGATTATCATGCTGCTGCAGGTCTTCCTCGCGCTCAGGCATTCTGCTTTCCCGCTGATCGCCGGCGCGCAACTCTCCCTTACACTGCTCAGTTCTATCTTTCTTATCCTCGATTTCAGCCGTCTTGCACCGGATATCCGCCCGACTCTGCGCTACTGGAAGCCCGGTTCGCTGAAAGCGATGCTTAAGCCCAGCGCGCAGTATGCGCTACTCTACTCATCGAACGTCCTCGCCTATCAGATTCCGACATTGCTGATGCAGCGCATCCTCGGGCCCGCGACTGTTGTGGTCTACAGCGTCACGCGCACCGTTTATTCCATGAGCCGCCGCCTGCTCTACCTCGTCACCAACTCCCTCGGCCCCGAGATCACGATCACCTTCGGCCAGCGCGACTGGCGCAAGCTGCACAGGCTCTACGAATTCTCCGAGCGCATCATCCTGCTCATGACCACGCCCATCACCTTCGGCTCCATGCTGGCCACGCCGCTGCTGCTGCAGATCTGGCTGCACAAAGGCAATCTCTTCAACCCCAGCGTCTGCATTCTCCTGGGCCTTACCGTTTCCGTCCTCAGCATCAAGGAGCACAAGTATCAGTTCCAGTTTTCCAGCAACCAGGTGAGGGAAATCTCCTACGCGACCATCCTCGCCTACAGTGTGCAGATCATCGCCGCCATCCCGATGATGATGAAGTTCGGACTCATCGGCTACCTCGTAACCTGGCTCATCAGTGAAATCCTGCAGCTTTTCTATCTCCTCAGCCTCAATGCAAGACTCTTTGCCGGAACTGCCTCGGTAGACCGCAAACCTGTCTATCAGCTCTTCGCGTTTCTCGCGGCCGCTACCATAGTCTTCTTCTGGCCTGTGTACCACATCGCCAGCTTTTCCTACGTAACGCAGGGCGCCATCGCCATAGTTGCGACGGCCATCACAGCGGCCATTTCGTATTGGATTTTCCGCGTCGACGAAGTGCGTGCGCTTCTCTGGAGCAAGGTAGCAGGCCGCTTCCCATCACTCGCTTCCCGCCGGGGCTGACGGGCCCCGATTCACGTGAGCGACTAGCCTTTTGGCTAGATTCACCCGCCTTTAGAGGATTCTGAAAATCCCTGATGGGCCGCTCGAAAGGTAGGTCTAATCAGACCGCGCGGAGCGCGCACGATCGAAAAGGGGTAGAAGCACCGGCCTTTAGGCCGGTGAATTCAGGCTCAAAAGCACGAGGGCTTTAGCCCTGGGGCGTTGTTCCCCGCATCATCCCTTCGCCATATAGAAAAATCGCAGCAGAAACAGCGCGGCAAGCACATACAGCAGCCAGTCCTGCCAGCGAAAGCGCCCGCTGAAAATGTGCAGCAGCGCAAACGCGATGATGCCGAAACTCAACCCATTGGCAATCGAATACGTCAGCGGAATCGTCACCAGCGTCAGAAATGCGGGAAACGCAATCAGCGGATCGGACCACTTGATATCGCTGATCGACGAAAGCATCAGACCGCCAACAATAATCAGCGCCGGCGAAGTAGCCGCCGAAGGAATCGCACCGACAAGAGGCGCAACGAAAAGCGCGACCACAAACAGCAGCCCCGTCACGATCGCAGTGACGCCCGAGCGCCCGCCTGCCGCCACGCCCGCGCTCGATTCGATATAGCTCACCACCGTGCTCGTCCCCGTAAGCGACCCGACGATCGTCGCCGTAGCATCGGCAAAAAAGATGCGATTCAGCCGAGCGATACGATGCTGTGCGTCGATGAGCCCAGCCTTCTGGCTGACTGCAACCAACGTCCCAATGTTGTCGAAGAGATCGACAAACAGAAAAACAAAAATGATCTCGAACGCCCCAATATGCAGGGCCCCGCGAATATCCAGCTTGAACGCCGTCGCAGTAATTTCAGAAATGCTATACGCCTGCGGATGCCAATGCACGAGACTGAAGGTCCATCCCGTCAGCGCCGTGCCTAGAATCCCGATCAGCATAGAGGCGCGCACGCGAAAGACCTGCAACAGCGCAATCAGCAGCAATCCGAACACAGCCAGCGCTGTCTGCGGATTCCGCAGATTCCCCAGCGCCACAATCGTCGCCGGATCGGAGACAATAATCCCTGCATTGCGCAACCCGATAAACGCAATAAACAGCCCAACGCCGCCCGCAACCGCAGCATGCAACTCATGTGGAATCGCGCCAACAAGCAGTTGCCGAATCCCGCCAACCGTCAGCAGCAGAAAAATCACGCCAGAAATGAACACTGCGCCGAGAGCCGTCTGCCACGGCACGCCCATGTGCTTCACAACGGTGTAAGTGAAATACGCATTCAGCCCCATCCCTGGTGCCAGCGCAATCGGATAATTCGCAAGCGCGCCCATCAGGATGCTGCCAATCGCCGCGCAGCAGCACGTCGCCGCCGTCACCGCGGCAATCGGCATCCCTGTCTCATGCAGAATCGCGGGATTCACGAAGACGATATAAGCCATCGTGATAAAGGTCGTGAACCCGGCAAGAATCTCCGTGCGCCAGTTCGTTCCCAGCGACTCGAAAAGAAAGTAGCGCTCCAGTGCGGAGACGATGCCGCCGCGCTTTTCAGGTGATGTAACAGTAGGCATGCTTGGGCGTAGTCTACACAGAACTCCGCGCCCACCCAAGCAACTTTCTTTCTACTTCACCAAAGAATTGTCATCCTGACCCTGAACGGAGTGAAGGGGAAGGATCTGCTTTACTCACGCGGTGGCACAACGCCGGGTGCCCCATCCTTCGCAAAGCGAAGGGTGGGAATGCAGCATCTTCATTGAGGAAGAGGCCAACTACAATCCAACACTCATCCGAGTGCGCGGATCAAGATAATCCCGCAACGCGTCCCCAAGAAAGTTGAATGACAGTACGCAAAGCATCACCGCAATCGCCGGAAAGACCACCAGATGCGGAGCATCAAACAGATGCGAGCGCCCATCATTCAACATCGCGCCCCAGCTTGCCGCTGGTGGAGGCACACCCAGCCCAAGAAAACTCAGCGTAGCCTCAGCCAGCACTGCACCCGCCATGCCGATAGCCGATTGCACGATAATCGGTTGCAGAATATTCGGCAGAATATGCCGCGTAAAAATCCGCAGATCGCTTGCGCCCAGCGACCGCGCAGCCTCCACAAATTCGCGCTCGCGCACCGCCAGCACCTGCGCCCGCACCAGCCGCGCATATCCGACCCATCCGCCAATCGACAGCGCAAGAATCAGATTGATCAGCCCCGGTCCCAGGAACGCAACAAAGGCGATCGCCAGCAAAATGCCCGGCAGAGCAAGAAACGCATTCATCACAAAAACATTCAGAGCCGTATCCAGCACGCCGCCGTAATATCCCGCCATCCCGCCCAGTACCAGCCCAAGCAGCAGCGAGCACGCCACCACAGAACTGGCCACGAGCAGCGACAATCGTGCCCCGTACAGCGTGCGCGAAAAAATATCACGTCCCAGCTCATCGGTACCAAACCAATGTGCATGCTCCGGTGCAACAAGCCGATGATTCAGATCGATCGACGCAGGATTATAAGGCGCAAGCAGCGGAGCCAGCAGCGCCATGCCCACAAACAAAACCAGCAGTGCCATGCCGATCACAGCAAGTGGTTGTCGCCGAAGAGTTGTTGAGAAGAGGGAAGTGGCCAAAGATGAGAGTAGCGTATATCAGCCTTTCATTTCATCGAAATTGCCCGCATTTTCCACAACTGAAGCCCATCACTCGGCGCACCCAGAGAATGGACTCGGCTGAAACATACCGTAAAATGTACCCAAACATAAAAATGAGCTGCGAGGTTCTTTTCATCCGGAACGCGCCAGGCTCTAGCGCAGTGGGTCCTTACTGCGACACTTTCATCTTTCCTCTGGAAATTAGATAGAAGCGTCACATCAAAAAAAGGAAGGCTATATGAAATCCATCTTGAGGCTGGGCTTACTCTTAGTGTTCTTTGTCTCCGGTTCTGCTCTGTTCGCTCAGGGCGTAGGCACCGGAACCATCAGCGGCATCGTCACCGACGCAAACAACGCCGCGCTGCCATCCGCCAGCGTGCGCATTATCAATACCGATACCGGAACCGAGCGCATGGTCACCACCACCGATTCAGGCGACTACCGCGCCGATCTCCTGCAGCCCGGCCACTATGAAATCGTAGTCTCGAAAGACGGCTTTGCCTCCTTCGATCGCAAGAACATCACTCTGCTCGTCGGCCAGGTCCTCGGCATCGACGCCGCGCTCCCGCTGCAATCTGTGCAGTCCACAGTTACAGTTTCCGCCGCCACTCCCATCCTCGATACGGAAAAGACCGAAGCTTCGCAGGACGTGGGCCAGGAACTGGTCAGCAATCTGCCGGTTAACGGCCGCCGCTATGACAACTTTGTGCTCCTCACGCCCAACGTCGCGCCCGACGGCAACTCCGGGCTCATCTCCTATCGCGGCGTCTCCGGCATCTACAACAGCAACCTCGTCGACGGAGCCAACAACAACCAGGCCTTCTTCTCGGAAGCACGCGGTCGCGCCATCGGCGCGCCTTACGTCTATAGCCAGGACTCCATCAGCCAGTTCCAGTCCGAAGCCTCTGCCTACAGCGCTGAATTCGGCCAGGCCGTCGGTGGCCAGATCAACGCCATCACCAAGTCCGGCACTAACCAGATGCATGGCGACCTCTTCTACTACCTGCGCTATCCATCACTCAACGCCCTCGACCCCGTCGGCAAAACACAGGGCATCTTCACCCAGCCCGTCCACCAGCAGCAGCAGTTCGGCGGCAGCATCGGCGGACCCTTCATCAAGGACAAGCTCTTCTACTTCTTTACCTATGACGGCTTCCGCAAAGTAAACCCCATCCTCTACACATCAACCTTGCCCGCGAGCACACTTGAAACCTACGCCAACGCGCCCAACTGCCCAGCCGGCGTAAGCACCGCGCAATGTCAGGCGGCCGTCAACTACCTGCTCAGCCTGCGCGGAAGCTACGCCCGCACCATCAAGCAGGACATCTTTTTCCCGCGTCTCGACTGGCAGATCAACGGAACCAACCACGTCAGCGCCAACTTCAACTGGCAGAATTTCAGCGAGCCCAACGGCTACAACACCAGCCCCACCGCGTCCAACGGTTCCGTAACGCAGAACGGCACCGCCAATTTCCACGACCGCATCTTTATCGCCAACTGGAGTTCAGTCCTCTCCGCGCGTTCCGTCAACCAGGCCCGGCTCCAGTGGTCGCGCGACCTTGAAACCTTCACCGCCAACGCCTCCGGGCCGTCTGTTTCCATCACTGGAGTCTCTGCCTATGGCATGCCCAACGCGCTGCCGCGCCCCGCGTTCCCCGACGAGCACCGCTGGGAAGCAGCCGACATCTACTCCACCACCCGCGGTAAGCACACCATCAAGGCTGGGGTCGATCTCAACTTCATCCACGAAGTCCTCGTCAACCTCTTTCAGGGAGGCGGCATCTACAGCTATTCCGCTGGCTCGCCCCTCTCGAGCTTCCAGAACTGGGTGCAGGATGTCTACGGTCTGAACGGCGCCAAGCACTACACCAACTTCACTCAGGTCAACGATCCCATCACGCACGTAGGTGCAGACGATTTCTGGAACAAGGATCTCGCCGCTTTCGCACAGGACAGCTGGAAGCTCACGCCAACTTTCCTCATCAACGCCGGTCTGCGCTATGACGTGCAGCTCGTGCCGCAACCGCCCATTCCCAACACGTCCAGCGAAATCGCCAACTACTACACCAAGACCATCAACATCGACTATCACGAGTTCCAGCCGCGCTTTGGCTTTTCCTGGCAGCCACTGACCACCACAGTTCTGCGTGGCGGCTATGGCCTGGTCTGGGGACTCACTTCAAACAGCACCTACTACACCATCCGCGTTGAGAACGGTGTCTTCCAGCAGCAATACAACGCGGTGCCTTCAAACTCCTACGCTGTCGCCGCACCCAACGTTCTCTTCCTGCCGCCCGGACCGCCTCTGGCCGCTCCATTCCCCGGCGCAGCCACGCCGCAAGTCACCGATACCAACCCGCCGCTCAGCGCGCTCTCCGCTCGCGGACTCGACCCGCACTTCCTCAACCCGTACTCGCACTCCTTCAGTCTCGCCGTGCAGCAGCAGTTGCCGTATCGCTCCAGCCTGACGCTGAGTTGGGTAGGGAATCGCGCCATGCGCCTGCCCATCTTCATCGATACCAACGTGCAACCTGCGACCGCGACCAAAACCTATGACATCACCAACGCAACGGGACAAACCACCAGCACGGTAACCCTGCCCTTCTACACGCAGCGCATCAGCAATAACACCAGCAGCATTCTTACCGGCTTCAGCAGCGTCAACTCCTGGTACAACTCCTTTGTCGCATCGATTGAAAAGCCCTTCGACCACGGCCTCGAACTGCTGATCAACTACACCTGGGCCAAAGCGATCGACGGCGCGCAGGTCTCCGGAACCAACGGAACATTCAACGGCACCGACACGCCGCTTGATCCCTTCAACCTCAAGGCCGAGTATGCCCGCTCCGACCTCGACATGCGCAACCGATTCGTCGGCAGCATCGTCTACGCGCCAACATTCAACATCAGCTCGCATCCGCTCTCGCTGCTTGCGAATGGCTGGAGCATCTCCGGCACGGCCACCGAGCAAACCGGTTTCCCCGTCACCGCAAATATGTCGAATTACCCAACCAGCCCCATCGGCGACGGCGGTCTCACTGGCGCTGTACTCAGCCTTTTCAACTCCGGCACCGGAGGCCGCGCGCCACAGGTCGGCCGCAACGCTTTCGCCGGCCCGGGTCTGCGCAATATCGACATGCGCGTCTCGCGCAGCGTCCCCATCCACGAGAACATCCACATGGAGTTCTTCGCCGAAGCCTTCAACCTGCTCAACCAGCAGAATCGCCTCAGCGTGAACACCACAGCTTTCTCCTACTCCGCGCCGAGCGCGACTTCGAAGGTCTGCAGCAACGCAACTCACACCAACGCTTGCATCTACCCATCGGTCGCCACAGGAAGCACACCCTTCGAAGCGACTACCTCAACCAGCAGCCTGCTCTACGGACCACGCCAGCTGCAGTTCTCAGCGAAGCTGTTCTTCTAATCGAGTAAATTACTTCCACTTAAAAGCCCCGCGAAAGCGGGGCTTTTCATTATGGAGGATGGGTAAGGTGGAGCGTTTTGCCGCTCCGAACTCGCTCTTAAAGCGTCTTGTAAAAGCTGGAAAACTCGCCGCACATTCCGGTGGCATCCAGATCATTGACGAAAGCTGGAGGTTCGCTGTTTTTCATGGCAGATACCTCTACCAGGTACAGCTCAATTACGTCAGTCAGCTTTTTGTCACCCTCTGCATTGATCAGCGCCATGCGGCACGCATAAAAATACCGGATGAGCAGGAGCCGCCACAGGTAGCGACGGAAGACCTCATCGTGGGTTGTTCCCTGGCGAATGCGTCGGGAAACGATCTGCTGCGCTAGCTCGACAAAATCTGCTGCGATCTCATGCTCGATCAGGTTGTCAGCGGCATTGTAGATTTTGTGCATGTGAGTGACTGCGGAATTGCAGTAGACCAGGGAATTCTTCATGACTACTGGAACTGCCGGACAGTCTTTAGCCATGTCATAAATCGTGTAGCCATTGATTGTGATCTCGCGCAACACCTGGTGCGCATCCTGCATCTCACCCCCTTTTTTCCCCGGTGCCTGAATCGTGGCCCCTGGACAGACAATGTGAGACATCGGCGGTATTAGCTTTGTTACTCCGTCCGGCAGCGTTATGCCGCACATAAAGTCCAGACAAAGCAGTACGGTATAGGAAACCTTGGCACGCATCACCGCGTGTACTCTCGGATCCTCATTCAAACTTGTTATGGCGAGCTTATAGCCGTGCGGAGCAGGTCTTTCTGCTTCGCAATTGATCAACCCCACTTGCCCGCAGTAGAAGCAAACGACTGGTTGCAGGCCCATCGGGCGCCCATTCAACATCATCGGAGCCACGAGCATTGGTTTCAGCACGTTCGGGCTCGGCTTGCCCAACTCCGCTGTCACATTGGCAAGGCTCCGGTCGCCGCTGGCGGTCTCATTTTCGTTGAAGAACTTCGCCAGATTGCCCGATTTCCCCGTTTCCAACCACTGCTTTGCAGTTTTCAGGCTGCCTACGTCGGGAGGCACGCTCTTCATCGCGGTTTTGAAGTGTTTCTGCAACGCCACTTCAAACTCTTCATCGGTCATCGTTCCTTGCTTAGGGAGGACGTCCTTGTCCCCGCAGACGTTGCACATGATGTGTGCTGCGCCCTTTCTGTCTTGTGAGACCGTGAACTTTCCCTTGACCAGTGTGACTCTCATCAGCAAACACCTCCCAGCAATAGTGACGCTCATCGCGTCCTCGTTGCTGCGCCATTTGCAAGCGACAACAAGAGCAGATGAATTAGCAGAAGTATCTTAAGTCCACCTTAAGGAGTTTTCCATATCTATCGAAAAATTGTGATAATTACTGACTTTTAATGTAGGTTATTCGGCAGAAGCTGATTATCTTAAACTCATACCCCGATTTACTTCCTGTTAACACATCACTATCTTCCTCCCTGCTATCAAGCTTGTGGAGGTTAGTATGAAACCCTACCTGCTGTTCGCAGCGAGTGCAGCAATTGCCGCTGCTCTTATCACCCCAGCGCGTTTAACAGCCGAAGACGACGACTCCCACGGTGAGCATCGCATCAAGCATGTGCTGCTCCTCAGCATCGACGGCATGCACGCCGTCGATTTTCTAAACTGCGCCAACGGAATAGAAGGCGTGAACGGCGGCGAGCCGTATTGCCCGAACCTCGCAGCCCTCGGACACAGCGCCATCAACTACACCGCAGCGTCCACGTCTAAACCCTCCGATTCCTTCCCGGGACTGATGAGCATCGTCACCGGTGCAACTCCAAAGACCATGGGTATCTACTACGACGTATCCTATGACCGCTCCCTCGACGCCCCTGCCAAGACCACCGGCAACGGCGTTCAGGCCGGCCCATGCACTCCCTTTACACTCCCCACCGGCACGACAACTGAATACGAAGAAGGCATCGACATCGATCAGACCAAGGTAAATGGCGGCGCGCCCGGAGCCGGCCTGACTGACGGCGGCATCGCCTCGATCGATTCCAAGCGCCTGCCGCGCGACCCCGCCGCGGGATGCGCTCCCGTTTATCCCTGGAACTTCGTGCGCGTCAATACCATCTTCGGCGTCATCCACGCGGCCGGTGGTTACACCGCATGGTCTGACAAACATCCCGCTTATTCCGCGGTCGCAGGGCCGAACGGAGTCCTCGACGACTTTTACGCTCCTGAAATCAACTCCGACGTGATCGCCCTCCCCGGCGTTACCACGCCCACAGGTTTATCCTGCGCCTCAATCCCCGATACGGGTGCGGACTTGACCGCCTGGACCAACAGCTTTCAGAACATTCAGTGCTACGACACCTTGAAGGTCGACGCGATCCTCAACGAGATCGATGGGAAGAACCACCTCGGCACCAGGAAGACCGAAGCCCCGACCATTTTCGGCATGAACTTCCAGGCCGTGAGCGTGGGGCAAAAGCTCGTTGAGAAGAGCAACGGCGTGACGGGGGGATATCTGGATGCCGCCGGCACTCCCATCGCAGCGCTGCTGGGCGACATCAAGTTCGTCGACGCCTCTATCGGGGCATTCGTCAGCGAGCTCAAGGCAAAGGGTCTATACGATTCCACCCTGATCGTGATCACTGCCAAGCACGGTCAGTCGCCCATCGATCCCAGCCGCTATGTCGCCCAGCTCAATGTTGGTACTTCGCCCGTCACCCTGCTCTCCAATGCGGGCTATATTCCCTACTCTGAATCCACCAACAACCCCACCGGCATTGGACCGACGGAAGATGACGTCTCGCTGGTTTGGCTGAATAGCCCCTCCGATACTAACGCCGCAGTCAAAATCCTCGAAGATAATGCCGGTCCTTCTGGAATCGCGCTCGGGCAGTTCTACTACGGCCCCTCGCTCGCGATTAACTATAACGACCCAACCGTAGACCCACGCACGCCGGACATCATCGTGACCCCGAACGTCGGCATTACTTACTCTGGTAGCACCCAGAAGCTGGCGGAGCACGGCGGATTCGCCCATGACGACACCAACGTGATGCTGCTCGTATCGAACCCATCCATCAAACACATGACGGTATCGACAGGCACTACAACCTCACAGGTAGCCCCCACCATCCTCAACGCGCTCGGACTCAACCCCAGCGCATTGCAGGCCGTAAGAGAAGAGGGAACCACCGCCCTGCCGGAAGTCACCTCGGCCTTAAACAAATAAGTCTCACCTCGAACAAACAGGCGGAAGCTGAAATGGCTTTCGCCTGTTTTCGTTTTGGCGCGTCAGACCATGACTCAACCGGCAGGGAAGGCGCCGATTTACAATGAGAACACTTCTCCCCCGTGCCACACGCATTCGCGTGACCCGTGGCGCTGGGCCAAAAACCACCTTTAAGGGGAGAAGCATGGCCGATTTCGACGACCGGGCATTCAAAGAGTTCTCAGAAAACATTCTGCAAAGACTGGCCATCTTCCAGACGGCCTGCTCGAGCGTGAGCCGGGTAGAGGCCGGTATTAAGCTTGGCATCGATGGCTCCTGGGTCTCAAAGACCATCCTCAAGCTGGAAGAAGAGCTGAAGCAGGAACTGAACGGGGGAACGCTGATTGATCACAGCGGCCCTCTGGCAGTTGTACCGACTGCCGCAGGCGAAAAGCTCCTCGAACTGGCCTGCAAAGTTCGTGCGGATTCCGAACGTTTTCTTAACGAACTAACCATGATGCAGCGTAACGCCGACATTCGTCTCGCCATGACGCGCTCCGCCTGGGTGGCTTACGGCCGCGAACTGGAGGCAGAGTACAAAGCCGTTTGCCCTGAAGGGTCGTTGAACTTCGGCGACGAATTTTACAGTCGCGATCAGGTGTGGGACGCGATTGAACAAAGCGTCCTGCAGGGCAGGGCAGACGCCGGGATCTACACCTATCCGCCCTCGCGCGACAAAAAGCATCTGGTGCCTCCGGGCCTCGCCATTCAACCTTGGATTGAAGAAGAAATCGTGCTTGTCTTCCCCGGCGACAGTCCGCGCCGCCCGAAGGCATCCATAGTCTCTCTCCACAACCTTCCTTATCTGGAGCGAATCGTCCACTACCGCCGCTCCCTGAGCTTCGATCGCACAACTTCAATCGAGGCCTATCTTAAGCAGGAAAAAGTCTTGAAGCGTTATGCCCATGACTGGCTTCTGGGTGTAGACACCATCTCCGAAATCAAGGACACGCTCGTAAGAATGGGCGGCATGAGCTTCCTTCCATGGCCCGACGTAAAGCACGAGCATGAGCGCGGGACGCTGCAGGCCTTTAAATTGAAGCCCCCCATGCGTCCCCGCTCGGTCAAAATAGCCTACCGGCTGCACAACTCCAGGCCCGCGCTGATCAAGTTCCGCGCAGCCACTGCCAAACTTCAAGGCAAACGCGAGTTTCATCCCTAGGCTGCGCCGTTGCCACTGTCTGAGGAAGCCGCGCGAAGTTGGCCGAATAGTCTGACTGGTAGGTCCTGCCTTGGCCTGTAAAGCAAGACTATCCCTAAAGTCTATCCAACCATAACTCAGCTATTGCACGTCGTTTCATCTTAAGGCCAAGATACCTGCCAACTAGCGGAGGTGAGGGCCATGATAGAAGCGGCACTCTTAACACTATTACTATGGTTGCGCGCAAAGTATGGAAAAGTACGCCATGACTTATCGCCACAATTGGTCAGACGGCATTCTCGCTGGCCAATGTTACTTCTAACTATCGGCTTGCTGTCAGCAGTCGCGCATGCCGATTTCACCAAGACGATTCAGGTCGTCCCCAATGTACCCGTCAACGCAGTTGCAACCTGGTACTACGCCAATTGCACAACATCGCTGGGTGTCGGGTCCTACGCAATCAACGTAGCTCCGAAACACGGCACGCTGGCCTTCACTACAGTGAGCGACCCGCTGCCTGGCTGCCCTGCCGGAAGTCCTTCCCTGCCGGCGGCTCAAGCCTTGTATACGTGGACAGACACGACATCGGGTGCCACATCAGACTACTTCCAGCTCTACTACGAAATAAACGGTGGAGTTGCGGAGGTGATCGATGTGACAGTAGGGCTTACCCAGGGCGCTTCTTCGGCGAGGATCTTCTTCAATGGCGTGGATGTCACAAACACGACTCAGACCGTTGTCGTAGGCCAGCAGATTCCGCTAACTGCAACGGTATCCGCTCCTTCTGGTGCGTCGGTACAAAACCAGTCATGGTCTGTGCCCGGCACGCTTGTTCAGTCATACAATGCCGGAGCTACTGGCCAAGCGATTGTGTACGTAACTGCTGATGACCTCCAGACTTCTGCGGCTACGTTTCATTGGATCGACCCGGCGACACGCCAGGTAACATATAACTACACTCTCTCAAATGGAACGTCTGGATCGGCGAGCGTGACATTCAACATTCTCGCGCCCGGCCCTACTGATCCTGCTCTGCCATTGCTGACGGCAGACCTTGGGACGGTCGATATAGTGAGGTTCTTCCCCAGCTATGTTTTACCGCGTCCTCCAGCCAAATATTCAGAAGCGATGGTCTTTGGCAATCTCTTCTTCAATCAGGGCATTACGATCACTCCAAATCTCACTCCGCCTGCTGGCTATACGGGCACGATCTACTTGCTTCAGCTTGCAAACTCAGTGAGAACGCAAACGGATGCGGCCGGGAATTCGACAGAGTGCGACGCTACTGGGTTCGATCACCTCTATGTCGGTTCTGAGGGAGACAGCCCTGCCGTCGAACTACCCATAAACTTGAGGTCGGTTTCCGAGGAGATGACAGTGCAAACCTACCTGCTGTGGCAACCAAACCTGCCTCATTCCATTGCTGTGCCTCTTGGAGTACTGCCATGGGGCTGGAATGGAGTCGCCAATCGTCTTCGGTCAAACCTGTTGCCGATTTGGACCCTCGAGTCGGGAGGTGGGACAGCCGCTCCGTTTGAGGACGGTTACACGTACCCTGCGGGATGGACAACAAACATGCTGACGTTCAATTGCCATTGACTGGAGGACACATGTCAGAGATTAGGAGAAAGTATATGAAGAAGTCACTTAGATGGTTATGGTTACTAACATTTATGCTGATCACAGTTGCTGGTGCCTTTGCAGATGATAACTCTCATTGCTCCGTGCAGTTGGCAATCAGCGCACCGCAAGGCCCGATCACTGATACTTCAACCTTGCAACTCACCGCGACGCTGACTAATAAGTCTGATCAGGCCGTCGTGATAGCTCAAGGCAGAGATGATCCTTCGGTCGTATATAAGTTCACCGTCCACAGAGAAGACGATCATCACGGCGAACCGGAAACCAGTGACAGCAATGATCCCGACCAGCTCAGCCTTTTTACGACCAGCCTCCAGCCAAACAGTCAGTTGCAGGAAACAATCAACATAGGTCAGCTCTATGACCTCAGTAAGCCAGGTAAGTACGTTATACGGGCCGAGCGATTCATTGGAGGGGAGCATCTTCCGCTTGACGTGGAGTCAAACGAAGTAAAGATCGAAGTAGGCAGCCAGAATAACTAGTGCTAAGTAGAAAAGCCCCATCTGTCATCCGACAAGATGGGGCTTTTCTAATAACGTTAATCCGAAACTAAATCGTTATAGAAGCTGAAAGATAGGCATCAGCAGGAATGGCGCCGAAGGCGCGTGTGCTAGCCTGCCCTGAGCGAAGCCGAAGGGGCAAGTTCAGCCGACGAAGTCCACCTTCACCGGATGTGGGATAATTCCGCGCTCGTGCCCGAGTGTAAGCAGCTTGCGAATTGCCTCACGTCCATCCTCGCCGTAATTCAGCGTGCGCTCATTTACATACATGCCCACAAACTTGTCAGCCAGGTTCGTGTCCAGATCGCGTGCAAACTGCATTGCATACGAGAGCGCCTCTTCGCGATGATCCAGCCCATGCTGAATGCTGTCACGCAGCGCCTGCGTAACTTTGAGCATCACCTCGTTGCCGAGTGACCGCCGAATCGCATTCCCGCCCAGCGGCAAGGGAAGCTTCGTCTCCTCGCGCCACCAATGCCCAAGATCGATAATTTTGTGCAGTCCGCTCTGCCCGTAAGTAAGCTGACCTTCGTGAATGATCAGCCCCGCCTGAAAATTCCCCGCAATCACTTCAGGAATGATCTTGTCGAAGGGAACAACCGCCGTCTCAATCTCCGGAGCAAAGAGCTTCAGCGCAAGATATGCCGTCGTGAGAGTTCCCGGCACTGCAATCTTCACTTTCTTCACTGCGTCCAGAGAAAACCTCTGGCTGGCCACAATCATCGGCCCATAGCCTTCGCCCACCGAACCGCCGCAGGCCATCAGCGCATAGTTGTCCTGAATGTATGGATACGCATGAAATGAAATCGCGGTCACATCATAGAAAGCATCGTTCATCGCCTTCTGGTTCAGCGTTTCAATATCGCAAAGTGTATGAGTAAATTTGTAGCCATTCACGCGAATCTTGTTCGTAGCCAGCCCATAGAACATAAACGCGTCATCGGAGTCCGGGCTGTGTGCAACCTTGATCTCGCGCGGCTGCGCGGCGTGCGTCGGGGAATCGGCAGATTCAGTCTTTGAAGAGGAAACGGATGCGGTCACTGCGGGTTGGTTCCTTTCTACTTCTATAGCCGCGCGAGTCGCATTTCACGCGCTCGTGCAATGAGTGAGGAAATCAGCGGCCAACCGTCTCTTCCGTTTTGCGCATCTGCAGCCAGCCTGCGGCGATAGCCGCAGCAGCACAAACCTTGAGCGCATCTCCGGGAAGAAAAGGAACCACTGAAAGAGAAAGCAAAGTTGAAAATTGTTGATGCGTCATTACCGCCATCCACATCGCGCCAGACGCAAGAATCAGAAGATCGCCCGCCGCAGCCGCAACTAGCCCCGAAACAAAGCGGCGTCCATGCAGCCTGCGATGCAAAAAGCTCACCAGCGCAGCCACAAATGGATACGACATCAGATAGCCGCCCGTCGGCCCCATCAGTTGCAGCATTCCACCCGGTCCCTGCGGCGTAAGTACCGGCAATCCTGCGGCGCCTTCCACCAGGTACAGCGCCAGTGCCGCAAACGCAGCCGTTGGCTCAAGCAGCAACCCGAGCAGCAGCACCGCAAACGGCTGCAGCGTCATCGGCACCGGCGTAAAAAACAGCGGTACTGAGACATGCGCGCAAACAGCAACCAGCGCGCTCCCCGCAACAATCGAGGCAATCCAGCGAACCGCCGCATACGCCCGCGAGCCAGGGACAACGGTTGATGATGCTGAGATTTCGGCCATATCTATCTTCTCCGCCTGCTACTTGGAATTGAAGCTATTCAGAATTAACTTTCGAGACGGTTTCAGGTTCTTCCAGCGTCTCCGGATGCTGCTCCCGGCCTGCTTCATGCCTGCGTATGTGACGGGCAACAGCAATCGCCGTCCAGATGAGCGCAGCAATGCTCAACACGAAAACAACATAAAGAACACGCATGGGCAACCTTGAGGATAACAAACCGGAGTCGGTTATTCGAGCGATTCATCCAGCCATTTCAGATATGCCGCTCCGCCTCCCTCCACCTTTAGAATCACAAACTCTGGCACATCATACGAATGCAGCCTGCGCACCGCCTCTTCCAGCGCCTCCAGCTTTTCCACACGTGTCTTGATCAGCAACAGTAATTCTGAGGCTTCCTCAATCGCACCTTGCCATCGGTAAACAGACGCGACGCCGCCAGCAATATTCACGCAAGCCGCCACCCGCTCCTGCACCAAGGCATGAGCCATCCGTTTCGCCTCTTCCATCGAAGACACCGTCGTAAGCACAACCCGATAAGGCTCCATCCATCACCCCGGCATTTCCCAGACACATAAGCTTGCCACGAAACAAAAATAATTTGCCAAGGTTGGTTCCTTTTGCTCATAAAGGGCAACTTCCGCTTGACGCCGGAAGTGAAAGAAAAATTTACTGGATAAGGTGAAGGAGGATGCCAACGACGCCGACTACTCGCACAGCCACGTGGCCGTGTGTTCAATGGTGCTCGAATCAATCCAGCCGCCGATAAGTTAAGGGAAGAAAATAGTCGCGACCTTGGCCCGCGCATCAAAGCAGAAGAGAAGGTACACGCAACGTAGTGAAACAAGTCGTACAAAATCCGAATTTCATCCGCGCCGCCGGATTCGTCTACCGCATGCGCCGCCGCATCGCCACGGCCGCAGCGGTGATCCTCGCAGTCTTTCTGGGATATCACGTTGTCGTTGGTCAGAACGGGGTCACGGCCTATGAGCAGAAGCGCATCGACGACAAGGAATTGCAGAAGCAAATCCAGCAATTGCAGGACGAAAACGCCCGCATGAAAGAGCATGTCGACCACCTGCAGAACGATCCCGACGCCATCGAGCACGAAGCCCGCGCTCGCCTCCACTACGCGCGTCCCGGCGAAGTCATCTACACCCTGAACGACAAGCCGGCAGACAAAACCGTGCCACTCGTCCCAGCCACAAAATAAGAAGCTGTCATCCTGACCCTGACTCTGAGTGAAACGAAGAGGAACGGGAAGGATATGCTTTCCGCAAAGGTAGCCACAACAACGGGTGGGCCCCATTCTTTCGCGTAGCGAAAGGGTGGGAAAGCAATAACCCGGACCCGAAACAACGCATCCAAATTCAGTAACTATGCCAGCACGAGTCTTGATCGCCCTGCTCCTGCTAACTGCACTGACAGCAAGAGCCCAGCAATTCCCCAACGACCAGCAGCAAAAACTCCTCGACCTTACCAACAAAGCCCGCACCGACCAGGGCCTCCAGCCCTTGCACTGGGATCCATCCCTAGCCACCGTCGCGCAGGCCCACGCGCAAGCGATGTTCAACCAGCACTCGCTATCACACCAGCTTCCCGGTGAGCCCGATCTCCAGGCGCGAGCCGCGCAGGCCGGAGCGCACTTCCGCGAAATTGCCGAGAACGTAGCCATGGGCAACGGCGCTGAAGGCGTGCACAGAGAGTGGATGAACTCACCGGCGCACCGCGCCAACATCCTCGACCCCAAACTCACCGACATCGGCATCGGAGTCGTCGAGCACGCCGGTTACTGGTATGCCGTCGTCGACTTCGACAGCGCCGTCCAGAACATGGCCTCAAACCAGATCGAGCAGAAAGTGGCCGCGCTCCTTCGCCAGCACAACATTGACCCATCCCGCCCACCCGACGCCGCGCGCAAAGACTGTGCTGTCGATGAAGGCGATGCCAGCGGCACGCATCCGCTCTTCGTCATGCGATGGGAAAGCTCAAGTCTCGACCGCCTGCCCGACCCGCTCGAACAGCGCATCGGCTCCGGCCGATACAAGACGGCATCCGTCGGCGCATGCAGCAACCAGATGGCAGGGAACCAGGGCTTCACCACCTATCGCATCGCTGTCTTGCTGTATTAAATGAGAAAAAAAGACACCGGCAGATGGCGAACCTGCCGGTGGCGCAATGCGGTGACGAGCATGCAGTAAACGATCAGTTGCACATCACCGAAAACTTAACGGGGAATTCAGGACTGAGGACACGCCGTAATCAGCAAACCTTCATTTGCCGAGAAGATCAGCGACGTCATCGCAAACGTCCTGTGCTGCGGGTCATTGTTCTGCAGCAATGTCGTGAACTGATTCACCTGATCCTCAAGCTCCTGCGTTACTACCGGACGTAATTCGTTGTCCACAATCCGTTCCAGAAACGCGTACGCCATCTTTGTCATTCCCGTCGAAACTAAGTCCGAACAGCCCAGACTCGCCAGACTCGATGCCAGCGAGAAGCTCGCTGTCGGATCGACCACAGGCGCAGCAACAAATACGTGGCCGTCTGCTCCCGAAATCGTCAACTCGATATGAATATCCATGTCCGCGTCGAACCAGTCGGGAACATCGATCGTGATCG
Source organism: uncultured Acidobacteriaceae bacterium (assembly GCA_963833015.1). GTDB lineage: Bacteria > Acidobacteriota > Terriglobia > Terriglobales > Acidobacteriaceae > Alloacidobacterium. The sequence continues at coordinate 565,521 of CAWHWJ010000014.1, forward strand.
GTACATGAATATCAACGAGCCCGGCATCACCCGCCGTAACCGTCGAGCCGCCGTCTTTCAGAGAGAAATTTCCCCCACCGCTGAACGCGGCATCCAGGGTGTCTTTGAACTTGGCTGTAAGTGTTGCAGCAGAAGCGCCCGTCTGCTGGCAATCGGACGTGTTCACAGTGACGATGTCTGTCTTTAATATCCTCCCTGCGATTGGCACGGGTGGATCATTGATTCCTGCCGCTAGGGTAAAGTTTGTCCGCTGTGCCACCGTGAAAGTCTTGCTGCCGGTATTCGCAACCTCTTGCCCATTCAGGCTGATGGTAATCTCGAATTCAGTATTCGGCACTGTTACATTCCAGGTGGCCGTGACCGTGCCATAAGGATCAACTTTAGCCGGAACCACCGTAAACGAATTCAGTTTTACTTTATTAACGCGTCTTTTTCTGCTTGGGTCTCGCGCGGGGAATTTCCGGGCCCTGTAGGATCACCAGGTTTTGGCATCACTCACCTCGCTTTTCTATTACCGGAGCCATAGTGATGCCGCGCCCGTTTTTGTTTCAAAAATTTTCGCTCACGCGCGAATCACTCATGAAATACAGCGATTGCCGTAACGCCACGCAGTGTGGACAATGAATCGCGATGCCATTTTCAGATCTCGTACTCTCAAGACGCCTCGAACAAGCGGAAGGATTTGCCTGTGCGCAGTTCGCCGAAGCAAACCGCCGGCTCCATCCGGAAAACGGCGCCGAGTGGATCGAATGTGCAGGAGTGTACGCAGTCTTCAACGGCGTCGACTCTCCGGTCACGCAAACCTTCGGTCTCGGTCTCAGCGAAGAGTGGAATGAGTCGTGGCTCGATTCCATCGAGCAATTCTTTCTCGGGCGCGGTGCGTCAGTCTTTCACGAGGTGAGCCCTTTCGCCGGAACCGAAGTGCTCGATCTGCTCATCAAGCGCAACTACCGCCCGGTCGAAATCAGCAATGTGCTCTATCGAACGGTTGAGCAGCCGCCCGATGCGCAATTGGATCCCATTCACGTGCGCGTCATCACTCAGGAAGAAGCGCAACTCTGGAGCGAAATCAGCGCAAGAGGCTGGTCGCACGAGCATCCCGAACTCCGTGAATTCCTTATCGAATTCGGCCCGATGGTAGCGGCATCTCGAATGAACCGGTGCTTCCTGGCCTCCTATGACGGTGTCCCCGGAGCAGCAGGCGCGTTGTGCGTCAACAAAGGGGTTGCCCTCTTCGGCGGGTCAGCCACCGTGCCCGAACTCCGCCGCCGCGGCCTGCAGGCAGCGCTCCTCCATGAGCGCATGCGCTACGCCTTCGAACACGAATGCGATATAGCGATGATGGGCGCGTTCCCCGGAAGCGATTCGCAACGCAACGCCGAGCGCAAGGGCTTCCGCATCGCCTACACGCGCACGAAATGGAAGTTGTATAACGCCTGATTTGCCGGGGGCTGCGACTGTTGTCAGGTAGGCGAGGGCTTCAGCAGGTACTGAATAAGAGATTGTTTTGAAGGGGCGCGGCTTCATTAGCCTGCCCTGAAGTGCCGCAGAACGAGTGCGGCTTTAGCCGCCGAGGATTTCTTTTGACAATCCCTTTGACGGACGGCGGTCCTCGTCGCTCCGTCCTGCGTAGCAGGACTTGGTAGAAGAGCGGGGCTTCAGCCCCGCGTCATGGTTCCAGGATAAAGGGGCTTTAGCCCCGGGTTTTCCTTCATGCCTTTCCATCGGACTTTATCTAAAGCCCGTAAACAGTCTTCAATATCTCCGCCGGACGCTTCAGGATGCTCCCATTGGGAGCAGTCCAGGACCGCCTGTCGTAGTAGTAATACCAGGGCACTCCGGGAAAGTATGCCCGCAGCATCGGCCCGCACATTTTCGGACAAGGGATGCGTTCCGAAAATATCTGCAGCACGCGAAACTGAGGCCGCATGCGAAACCACTCGCCGGCTTTCCCTTCGGAATGAATCCCCACCTCGGCATCCGGTGTGTCAGCAGGTCCGAATTGTCGAATCAGCTCCTGGATCGTGGTATTCGGGTTCACCTGAATATTCTTCGCGCCGGTTTTATCCTGATAGAGCCACGCTGTGACATTGATAGCGCCAAGAAGCCTCGGAGTCGTAAGCGGCGGAGCCTGACTCAAGCGGAATTTCAATGCTGCCTGCGGCAAAGCTGGATCGCACGGCATCGCATGACCCGGATACGATAGAGGTGTTTTCGGCATCGCGTTCTCTCAGGCTGGGCAAATTCTACCATCGCGCCCACAGGGCAGAAGAACCTGCCATCGCCAACGATTGTGAGCCGGAGTATCGCTGATTTTCAGCATTACATGGAGTTGAAAATCAAGGTCATTTCTTCCGAACAGCAGTCCATCGCCCGTCCGCTCGACCTTCTACCTTCATACATCCCTTTGCCGAATCCCCATCAATCCACCCGGCAAGCGTGGCGATCACGGTTCCAGGCTGCTCGGGCCACGTTCCACCGAATGTGAGCTCAACATAGCCGTCGCGCCAAACGCCGCTGACAGACTGATCCGGCCCGAACGCCCCCGACCATATTCCGGCAATGGTGCTGTCCTGCCGCACCAGCTTCAAGGTTCCGGTATAAATCCCGGCATCGCTCGCGAACTTTACATCCCATGTGCCGGCGGCTTCTCCGCCGTTTTGGATTGGTTCCGGTTTCGCGTTGGTAATTCTCAGATTGGAAAAGTACGATTCCTCTGGCGCATAACTCCATAGTGCAACCGATCCCTGCAACTCTTTGCCTTTCATGCCGTCCACAACGAGACTCGGATTCGCCGATCCATTGAGAAACAACTCAGCATGCCGTCCGCGCACTTCAATCTTCACGTGCGTCCACTCTCCCGGCTGCAAATCCGCATACGACTCGTAGATAAAGGGCCATTGCCTCCGCAGCCTCTCCCATCCGAAACCCGGCTCGGCAACGTATTGGACAGAATGGTTGCGCATCGCCTGGTCTTCCGACAGCGAGTTACCCGGCCGGAGGTAGAACATCTCATAGTGCGAGCCATCAGGACGCGCGCGGAACGCAATCCCCGTGAATCCGGGCATCCTTACCCCGGGCGGCGTAAGGACCTTCGTTGCAATATCCACCTCGATCGTTCCATCGTGAAACTCCGTCCCATTCACAAAAGCAAATCCATCCTCCCCCTGCGTGGTCAAACGGACAGCTTGGCGGCCTTTATATTCCACTGCTTCCGCCTTCACCCCGGCTTCCGTCAGATCCTTGGCGTCAGTCAGCGCAAAGTTCTGTGACGCGGGAACCGCAGGCTCTTGAGCGCTGGCGATATATACCGCGAGCAAAAGAAGCAGCGCGATACCGGACGAAACGAACATCCTGATCGATCGAGACATGAGCCAAACAGTAGAAGGCGAAGCGATAGACGGCAAGCGTCCTGTGACGAAGCGACGAAAACTTGATATGAACACTCAGTTACAGCGCAGAATTGTGCCCCTGCGAGTTACAAGATTGCTCATAATGTCGATAACGGATCATACGAGCCCACTGCCGTTGAATTCGTAAGAAGGGAAGCATTGAACACACCAATCTCATGGCGTCTGTGGCTCCGAGTGGCTCTGATACTCATTGCGACCCTGCTCATCTGGACGCGCCTCGTCTCCCATCGCCACGCACATTTGCTGACCCCCAAGCCAATCACGGATCTCGCAGCAACCAGCCCGCTGAACCAGCCCGGCAGCGAACCCGCCCCCGCCGAAGCCTACGAAATTTACTCCTCGCTCTATCAGGCTCCGGTCCAGGAGCTGCTGGCATTCGCTGAAAATTCGGTAACCGACATTCCGCAGGTCGATGGCAGTTGCCTGAAACCTTCCACGCCGCAGGAACATGAGATGACCGACGCCTTCGTCGCAGCCAATCAGCATAGTCATCGCTGGGAGCAGAAATTCTCCATTCCACAGGGATACCGCCTGCTTCCGCCCGACGAACTCACGCAGGTCCAAACCTGCCTCTCAACCCACGGACGCGATGCCGCAGCCTGCGCCAGCTACAAAGACATCAAGCATGTCCGCTACCTCGGCGTTCCCGGATTCGACCACACCCACACGCAGGCGCTCGTATCTGTAATCAAAAGCTGCGGCGGCCTATGTGGAAGCGGCGGAATCTTCGCAGTCGAGAAAACAGGCAACACATGGCGACGCTCCGCAACAACCGACTTCACCCGCGACTGCAGCTGGATGTACTAAGCGAGCCTTGAATCAAAAGGGTAGAAGCACCGGGCTTCAGAGGATGCTGAAAATCCCCGATGGGCCGCACGAAAGGATGCCCCATCCTATCTCTTCGTGCTTTTCGAAGAGATAGAGCCTGCCCTGAGCTTGTGGAAGGGGTGGGTCTAATAAGACCACGCGGAGCGTGCACGATTGAAACAGGGGTAGAAGCACCGGGCTTCAGCCCGGTGAAATTGGCGCTCTGGATCGAGGGGGCTTTAGCCCCGGGCTCTTTTCAACGGTCGCCATGAAAACACGATGTACTAGCGAACATCACTCCGCCCGCAGTGCCTCCACCGGATCAACCGCCGTCGTCCTTCTTGAAGGCAGATAGCTCGCCAGCGCTGCCGCAGCAGCCAACCCCACGCACACCGCCAAATACGTCACGGGATCCATCGGCGTTACATGAAACAGCAGCGAAGCGAGCAGCCGCGTCACCGCAAGCGCCACCACCAGTCCGCAAGCCACGCCAACACCCGCCAGAATCAGCCCTTGCCGCACAAACATTCCCGTAATGTTGTTGCGCTGCGCGCCCAGCGCAATGCGTATCCCGATCTCCCGCGTCCGCTGCGTCACCGAATACGCAATCACGCCGTACAGTCCCACCGTGCCCAGCAGCAGAGCCATGCCGCCAGCAATCGCCAGCATCACCAGCGTGAATGAAGTCCGCGCCATCGACTTCGTGTAGTAGTACCCGAGTGTCCGAACATCGGCCAGCGGCAAATTCGCATCTACTGACCACACCGCCTGCCGAACCTCCTTCATCAGGCTCTCCGAACCGGCCCGCGGACTGCGAATCGCAAACTGGCCCCAGCGGGTCACGTGAAACATATCGCTCTCAAAGTCACTCACATAGATCGGCCAGTAAGCAATTTTCGGCGCGTCTTTATTCATCCCGTTGTCATGCACATCGCCCACCACGCCGACGATCTCGCGCCAGTCATCCTTCGTGCTGACTCGAATCTGCTTGCCCAGCGCATTCGCCGGACCACCCCAGTACTCGCGCGCAAAATTCTCCGAGACAATCGCCAACGGACGCTTGTCATAGATATCCGTCCACGTATAGTCGCGCCCCACGACCAGCGGAATTCCCAAAGTATGAAACAGCCCCGGCGCAACAAACTTGAAGCGCCGCAGCGGAGGCATCTCGCCTTCCGCATAACTGTGGTCCTGCGCAAACACTGGATCTGTCCACTGCCCGCCATCCATCGGCACAGAATTCGCCACACTCACTGACGACACGCCCTGTATCGCCGCGATCTTGCGCATGATCTCTTCCTGCATCCGAACGACCTTCTCATCATCCTTCACTTCCGCCTCAGGAATCATCAGCCGCAGCATCTGCACAGTATTCGGATCAGCGAAGCCCGGATTCACATGCATCAAAGCGCGAAACGTCCGAATCATCAGCCCCGAGCAGATCAGCAGCACAAACGCCAGCCCCACCTGCACCACCACCAGCGTGTTCCGCGTGCGATGCCGCTCCTTGCCCTGGCTCAGCCCGCGACCGCCTTCGCGCAGGCCAGTACCCAACCGTGCGCCCGCATAGCGCATCACCGGAATCAGTCCGGACAACAGCGCAGCCAGCAGCGACGCAATCAAAGTAAAGACGAGAACCGGAGCATTGATGCCGATCTCATCCACTCTCGGCAGTCCCGCCGGCGCAAGCGCCACCAGCACGTGCAGCGCGCCATAAGCAAGCGCGAGGCCAAGTGCGCCGCCGCATAACCCAATCACCATGCTCTCCAGCAGCAGCTCGCCGCCAATGCGTCCGCGGCTTGCTCCAAGCGCCGAGCGAATGGCAAATTCCTGTTGCCGCCCTTCAGCGCGAACCAGCAGCAGATTCGCGGCATTGGCGCACGCAATCAGCAGCACCATGCCAATGCTCCCCATCAGGATCCACAGAAGCTTGCCCACATCCCCAACGACATCCTGCTTCAGTGGCCGCAGATTCGGCCCCAGCTGCGCCTTCTTGAACAGGTTCACGCTAAAGCCCGGGGGCGACGGAAAACTCTCCCACACCGTAGGAATCATCCGCGCCACATCGCTGGTGGCTTCTTTAAGGCTTACGCCCGGCTTGAGCCGGGCAATGCCGTCATAACTGAACTGGCCCAGAGTCGTCTTATTGCGATCAAATTGAATCGGCAGAATCAGTGCAGGCGTTTCCCAGTCAAGAAACTGAAACCCCTTCGGCATAACTCCGATAATCTGCCGCGGCTTTCCGTCGACCGTAAGCGAGCGCCCCACAACCGAGCGGTCTCCGCCAAACTTCCGCTGCCAGTATCCGTAGGTCAAAAGCACAGTGTCCGGACTGCCCGGCGTACCATCCGTGCGATTGAACGCGCGCCCCAGCATTGGCGAAACGCCCAGCACCGGCAGAACGCCATCCGTCACATCCACCGCGTTCACATGCTCAGGCTCGGCAACTCCCGTAATGTTCACCGAATCGCCCTGATAGACCCCGATATCCTCAAACACGCGATTCTGCTCGCGATAGACGAAGTAATTCGACGGAGCCATATTCACATCGCCGAGCCCAAGTCCCGGAGCCGAGTGCCACACACCGACCAGTTCATCCGGATGCGGATACGGCAAGGGCTTGAGCAGCACGCCCTGCAGAACGCTGAAGACCGCAGTATTGGCGCCTACTCCCACCGCGAGCGTGATCAACGTAATGCACGTAAACATCGGCGCACGCCAAAGCCTGCGCAAAACCTGCCTCAGCTGACTCTTGAAGGATCCCACTGCAATGCCTCCGATAAATTCAGGTAGCCGATCAGACGGCACGGATGCTCTGCAGCCCTGATACGCAACTCATCGAGCTTGAGTTCCGTGGCGTTCTGCACAACCGCATATGCGTCAAGAACGCTTCGTCAAATTTCACAAGAACTGGATTGCGAATTGACAACGGCTCGGGAGGAATTTCGTAGCGTGTTGCATAGGGAGAAAGATATATGCGACCGATGATTCGTATATTTGTACTGGCAGCCGCCGCAGCAAGCGCGACCGCGGCTTTCGCTTCTGAAACGATGACCGTCAATGTGCCTTTCAACTTCGAGACTCACGGGAAGGCATTTCCAGCGGGCAGGTATCAGGTGGAGTTCGATTCGACCGAAAACGCTTTGATCCTCGTCAGCAAAACCGACACCAGGAAGGCCTTCATGTGGGTCGCTACACCTGCGGACTATAACGCCAGCATGGCAAGGCTCTCGTTGAAGTTCGACAACGAAGCCGATGGCACACACGAATTGCAGCGCATCCGCCTGGCCACGTGGGAAACACCGGTACTGGATAAACGCGAAAGGCATGCTGCCCAGCGCGAAGTGTCTATCAACGGCGGCCGATAATAAGTAACTCTCCGGGATCGTTCCCGGGAACGAGGGTGCCCCATTCAAGCCTTCTTTTGGCTTGAGTGGGGTAGTTCGACCCCAAAACCTTGTCAAGCCGGGTGCCCCATAGCCTGCCCTCAGCGAAGGCGAAGGTCCCGATTCTGAGACCTGGGACTCAAAGCCCGAAAGGGCTTCACGGTAGAAGCACCGGCCTTTAGGCCGGTGAACAAAACCCTCAATGAAAAGGGCCTTCAGGCCCGGGGGTTCTCCGGAGCGGATATTGTTGGCACTCAGTCCCTGAGATCCTCAAACCTGGCTTGAACCAGTCGCAAAATGACAGCAAAAATCATTGCCGTTGAAACCCCGAACATGAGCGCTCCATCTGCTGCTTCCAGCGGTCCCAGCAATTTCCACGACGGGCTCATAATCACATCACCGTAACCCAGGGTCGTGTAGTTCACCGCGGAGTGGTAGTAGGCAAATCCGAATTCTTGAAATTCTCCGCAGATTACGAACAACGCCGCCCACAAGGCGATCTCAATCAGGTGCGCCACGAACGCGAATGATATCGCCAGCACAACGATGACAAGATCGATCCTGAGGCCGGCGCCCACGCGGCCCAGCCTTTGCTCATAGCGAATGTAGTTTACCGTCGCGCCCACGGCCAGCGCGTGGATAAAGATCGTACATAGGACAGCCCCAGCGCCAACCGCCAGCGGAATCAGAATCGCGACTTGATGAGTTTGCGTCATTCCTTCTGCCACAGCATCCTGTCCTGCAACTCAAGGTGCGTCGGATAAATCTTGCGACGAATAACCTTCAGACTGGATCGTCACAGTTCCTGCAACTCATCACGGCTGTGACAGCCACTCCCGTTGGAAATGCACTGAGAAAGATTTGCACAGAGGCCCTGAACGATCAAGCAAAACAGCGCTAAGAGCGATATAAGAAACGACCTCATATACACTCCCTAGTTTGCGGGGTTCGCAGGCGACTCTGTAATGCCGGGGGTGCCGCCATGAAACCTGGGATTCCAAGCCCGAGAGGGCTTCCCGGTAGAAGCACCGGCCTTCAGGCCGGTGAATAAGACCCTGAATGAAAAGGGCCTTCAGGCCCGGGGCTCTCCAGAGCGGATATTGTTGGCGAATTCCCGAACGAGCATCCGCAAGTTACCTATGACCTCGTTTCACGGGAACTCGGTCAGGGTGGCTGGCTTTTCAGCGATTGGGATTAGTCATTATGGTGTGACCGGCTCGATGCGCTAGTCGTGGGTTAGGCTGGGTTTGTTTGAGGAACTACAGTCCAGAGCCACAAGCGGAGGGAACCGGTCATGAGAGAGAAGTTACGATTTTTGGGTTTGGATGTCCACGCAGAAACGATAGCCATGGCAGTGGCGGAGCCGGATGGCGAGGTACGCAGCCTGGGCACGATCGCCAACCGCGAGGATTCGATTCGGAAGTTCATCAAGAAGCTTGGTTCGCCCGAGCAGTTACGCGCTTGCTATGAAGCCGGCCCGACAGGATTCGTTCTGTACTGGCAGCTGGCGCAGTTGGGCGTCGAGTGCGCGGTGGTGGCGCCAACGCTGGTGCCGAAGAAGCCCGGAGACCGGGTGAAGACCGACCGGCGGGACGCGTTGAAGCTGGCGCGCAGTCACCGCTCCGACGATCTGACCGCGGTGTGGGTTCCGGACGAAGGCTCAGAAGCTTTGCGCGATCTTGTCCGTCAGCGGGAGGCGGCCAAGCAGGATCAGTTGCGCGCACGGCACCGGCTGACGAAGTTCCTGCTGCGCTCGGGCCATCGTCCGCCGCTGGCAGTAAAGGCCTGGACGGAGCGTTACATGGAGTGGCTCCAGCGGATCCATTACAGGCAACCGGCACAGGAAGCCACGCTGGTAGATTGCTTGAACGAAGTCGAGCACATGGGGGCGCGAGTTAAACGATTGGAAGAGGCCATCCTGGAAGTGGTGAAGCTGGCCCCACAGCCCATGCAGGAAGTGATCCGGGGCCTGCAGGCTCTGCGCGGCATAGCCCACATCTCTGCAGTCACGATCGCAACCGAGCTGGGCAACATCACCTCCCGGTTCCAGAGTGCTCGGAAGTTGATGGGCTATGGCGGAGCGTTTCCAAGCGAAGACTCCAGCGGCAAGCGCATTCGAAAAGGCGGCATTACCAAGGCCGGCAACGCGCACCTGAGACGAATCGTGGTCGAATCAGCCTGGAGCTATCGGCACCGGCCATGGATCGGAGCTAAATTGCGCAGACGACAGGAAGGGGTTCCTGCAGAGATCACCGAGATTGCATGGAAAGCGCAGAACCGGCTACACCGCCGCTACTTGAAGCTGATGGCTGCAGGCAAGGATCAGAGGAAAATCATGACGGCGATCGGACGAGAACTGCTGGGCTTCATCTGGGCCATCGGGATCAAGGCTGAAGCAGCCTGCAAACAACAAATGGCGGCATGACGAGAACCGAAAGCACAAAAGCAAAAACTTTCCAAATAGCGAATAAGCAAGAGCAAATCAACCAATGAACAACGTCATCCAACTCGAGGACAGGGTCAGCCGCAGCCGGAGCAAGCACGAAGGAGAATCCTCGGCGGAAGTATGCGACAGGCCCAGCCGGACTCGCGCGGTTAGTCAGAGGCAGCTCCCGACGGATCATGATTATGCGGTTCCGACCCGCGAATATCAGCTTGATCAATCGTCGCCATTACCTGCCACGGCTGCTGCTGACCTTGTCCCCGAAAAGACAAATACAAAAGCCACCCACACGATTCGAAGACGTTGACAGGGTCACACCATATCACTTCCGGATTGTCGACAACCCGTCAGGAGTCGCGCTAGAGGAAGTCGCTCCGACGGCAACCGCGAGCATTCAGTACCAGCGTCCTGTCACGGTTTGTTTCTTAAGTGGTAGCTTTGAGGGGAGATGGAAAGCACCACAATGAAAAGAGCGAGCAGCGCCATGTTGTTCGGTCTCGGCATTCTTGTCGGCATCGCTGGCTGTGCGATTTACCCAATGGCCGTTTTCACGGTCGGCGCGAACGACAGCTCGCAAGAAGTGTGGGGAATATCACTTGTGTTCCTATCGCTCTTCCCGACGAGCATTCTGGCTCTGCGCTTTCGGCTAATTGCCGGTTGCATCATGCTTTTCGTCCCCTGCTTCTTCATCTATGCAAGCTTGGCTCAGCGAACTTTCATGGTGAACGTTCGGCATTTCCCGCAGCCTCCAATCGGCTCAAAACTGATCATCGGCAGCTTTGCGCTTACGTGGCCCTATGTTGTGTTGGGTGCCTTCGCAATTCTCACATCGATGTTGAGTTGGCCGCCCGTAGTGCGCTGGCCTAGATCGGTCTCATTGCCAAAGCGGGTACCCCTCGATAAGGACGAAGGCGTTGTCAAGGCATCGATAAGGACGAAGGCGTTGTCAAGGCACAGATATCCTGTGCGGCGCGTGAGCACCGCTTGTCTTTCCAGAGAGGTTGAGGACCAGAGCTCTGGTAGATTCACGCTGCATCACCATACGGTGGGGTGTTTGCGCCCCACCAACCATCGATACGGCCGTCCGCAACAGGCCATGATGCTTCTATGCGAACATCCAGCCTATTGCTGGATGCGAGAGCGCTCATTCAATGTCACGACCTGGCATCTGCCGGTCAGGGGCACCCGCGGGCTGCTCTCGATATGGGCGATCTCCGGATAGCCCACGTTTTGCTTGAGCATCCAGTAGAGTCGCACGGCCAACTTGCGTGCCGCTGCCACCTTGGCCACGCCTTTCGGCTTGTGGTGGCAGCGGGCCTGATACTGCTTGCGAAATCCTTCATCCAACCGGTTTACGGTCTGCGCCGCTTCGACCAGCAACTGGCGCAGAAACCGGTTGCCCTGCTTGCTGATCGCGCCCAGCCGCTGCTTGCCGCCCGACGAGTGTTCGCGCGGAATCAGACCCACATAGCTGGCCACCTGGTTGCTGTGCCTGAACCGGCTTACATCGCCGATGGTCAGCACAAAGGCCAGCGCAGTGATCGGGCCTACTCCCGGCTGCGTCATCAGTAGCCGCGCCTGTGGATGCTGTTCTGCCGCACGCCTCACCGCTTCATCCAACTCGCCCAGTTGCTGATCCAGCTCGGCCAGCAAATGCAGTAAATCTTCGCGCCGACGCGCCGTCCAGCCTGCGAGGGGAAGTTTTTCTAAACCAGCCCTCCCCCGAACGCTCCACAGGGCGCGCTGCTTCTGCAGGCCACGGTTCAGCGCCAGGTGCTGCAACCCGTTCTTGATCCGGGTTCGAATCTCCACCAGCTTGTGCCGGTGAATCAGCAGCTGACGCAGATCCCGCTGCTCGGCCGTCGGTACCCACAGCTTCGGGAATCGGTTCTCCATCAGCAGCTTGAGAATGTGTCCCGCATCGCGCCGATCGGTCTTCTGCCGGCGCACATAGCTGGCGCGGATCTGGGCTGCATCCCCTACCCACACCAGGTGGCCCAGTCTCTCCACCAGCTCAATAAACCACTGGCTGTTGCCGCACGCCTCAATGCCAATCAGCGCAGGCGTTTCCAGTGCCCGATAAAACTGTTCCGCTTCTCCATCGCCGTTCCACAGCTTGTGTTCGGAGATCTCACCGGTCTCCGCATCGAAAACCGCAACTTGCTGCCACCGGGGATGGAAATCACATCCTACAATCTTCATAGAAGGCTTCTCCTGATCCAGCAACTCTGGTCCTCAATCCCCAAAGCCTAGTGGATCGCTGAAGCCTTCGTCCTTATCCCATCATTGTCTCGCTTTTGAGACATGGGATCCATTTCCGCAGCCAACGCAGCCAAGCCCTTATAGAAACACGAATTTACCCGGAACCACCCCCGGGGGGTACCCGAACGGAGAGCCAGCCATGTACATCGAATGTCGCCACATCTTCCCGAGTGGAAAGAAATGCAAGTCGCCCGCCCTCACCGACAAGGACTTCTGCTACTTCCACCACAACAAGCGCAACCAGAAAACCCCGGCGCGCAAATCCGGCGAGCCTTCGACCCTCATCCATCACCTGCCGCAACTCGAAGACGAGGACACTATCCTCACCGCCATCTCCGACGTGATCCAGGCCCTCGGCGCGAACCGCATCGACCCGCGTCGCGCCCAGATCCTCCTCTACGGACTGCAGGTAGCCTCCCAGCACAGCAAGCGCCTCTCGCCCCACACTACCGTCGAACCCGTCCGCCAGGCCTATGAAGACATCGACGGCACCTTGCTCGGCCCGCGCCAGCAAGCCTGGGACACCGAAGACATCACCCTCAACGAAGAAGAGGAGGACGAGGAGGATCGGGAAATCACCGAAGAGGATCGCCGCGCCTACTTCGGCATACGGGCCAGCGCACAACCCGAAGAGGAAGACCACAAACCACGGCAATTCCACCTCCCGTACATCCAGGCCGTTGCGGATTCCGGCAATTGCCGCGAAACCAGCGTCCGTAGAACCAGCGCCCATCGCTTGCCAGGGCAAGAAAAGTCGTGCCCCATCCTTTGCGAAACCGGAGTCCCCGGCACGCGCGGTGTTCGCGCATTGGGGCGGGAAGCAAAGGGTGAGAAGCAAGAATCTGCCCCGAAGAGAACAGCACCGAAACCCCGCCGCATCTTCCCGCAAGGCATCGAAGCCCCGCTCCTGCCACCCGACCCGCCGCTGCAGGCAAGCCAGTTCCGCGCCTGCGCCCGAAAACACATCATCAAAACCTTACTGGGCGATAGTGCTCAGCGAATCGCAAACCCAAGACAGGTTGCAGCCGGACAGGGCTTCAGCCAGCAGGGAACTGCCACTCCCATTCGCTCATACCATTCCAGGAACCGGACGCAGGAATCGAACCGCAGCAAGGCCGTCATTCTTTGACTCAACCATTCGCATTTGATATAAAAAAAAAGGCGAAAAGCCACCCGCCAGACACTCCTCAGTAGCTCAATGGCAGAGCATTCGGCTGTTAACCGAAGGGTTGTAGGTTCGAGTCCTACCTGAGGAGCCAATCATTTCAACAGCTTAGACTCAATCTCCGGGAGACAAGACTTCCTCACTTTGAGTACAGTTCTGCTGTTCCAGCATGGCGCGGAAGCGCGCCTGCTCCGCAGGGCTTGGTTCGTGCGGTCCCGAGGAAGAACCGAGCGATTCAGGCGAGGTGAATGGATTGTATGCAACGAAAAGATGTTCGTCCTGGCTGACTTCTCGTAGAGCACTAGTGAGAGCATCAGCGAATTCGTTACCAACCGTAATGGAGTTGTAGTCGCCTTTCTTCTGATGCTCCTGGACAGCCGCGATCATCTTCGCAGCCACATCAGGATACACATAGTATTCGGTCAACTTTGAGCTGATGGTGGATGATAGTTGACACGTCAACCAAGGTAAACATTGAGTGGTTGTCATGCATAGGATTCCAGTCGCCTGCCGCTTATGAGTGCTCACTGGTGAAGTAAATCTTGCAACAGAGGCAACCGGGCGCCCACATTCAACGTAACTGCGGAGCTGCCAAGTACCGTTCGAACTCCTCAACAAATTGAGCCACATGCATGCCGTCCGCAAGCGCGTGGTGCACGTGGATAGACACGGGCATAGTGCATCGGCCACTAGCTTCAGTGATTTTTCCGAAGGTAATTTTTGGCGCGGAGTCTTGCGTGCCAAGATTTCTGGCATGTGAAACGGAGGTGAAATCAAACCATGGCAAGACCGAGAATCGGATCAGATCCTGCCCGGCATATCTCTCCAGATCATTCCTATTCTTAATCCGCTCCAGTTCAAGTGAAGCGTTCCGCACAAATGCGATGAGCTCCGGTTGGTAGATGTAATGTCCGAAGCCGATCGTTCCGTTCGGGCGCCCCACTGCGCTGCCGCCATGAATCGTGGTGTACTTCCATACCGCTCCATCAACAATGCGAGTCATGAAGTTTTCAACCTGATGCGCTGCGATCAGGGAGCGATGAAGTAGTGTCAGGAATACTGAGATTCGAGTGTCTTTTGCATAACGGAAGGTTTCCGTGCAATCAACACGCAGACAGACCCCGTGAAAAGGCTCGCTGAAGCCGCTGAAGAGCTCATAAAGCGGCCCACGCTCCCAAGTCTCCAGGTTGATCTGGACAGCCTCAGCGCTGGACATCTCTTCCATATAGTCATCGTACCTTTCCGGGATACAACTTCCGGTATCCTTCTTTACACGGGACAGTAGTCCTCACGAGAACTCCATTCCGGCTTCGAGTGGCTTCAGTACTTGGAACGCCCCAGTGTCCGAATGGTGCCGCGTCCTCGGCGGTCCTGGCTGCAGCCTCGAGAGAACCGATCTCGATCGAACCAACTCGACTCGAAGCAAGCCGGACCGGATCAGCCGTCGATCGACGCCTAAGACATCAAAAAAAATCCTGAGCACCTTTCGGGGACGCTGCCCTCGCACTCTTTGTTCTACGATTACCACGTAAAGGGCTCAGGTCCCCATCATGGCACCGGAGCGCGCGAGGAGGCAGCTATGGATGCCAAGGAATTTCAGATAGCTCAGGAACGAGCACACAATGTAATTTCTGCCGCCGGGATCAAGCTGACCGATGACGAGGCCGCTCTTATCGAAGTGGCCGACTTTGGATTGAATCGCCTGGCCAGCGAAGGTCTGGAACTAGTCACCTACGTCAATAACGATCGCTATTGTGCAAAGGAGTTGGTGATCTTTCCCGGCCAGACCTGTCCGGAACATCGGCATCCGCCGGTCGGCGGGCATCTCGGGAAGCAGGAAACCTTCCGCTGCCGTTCCGGCGAGGTGTGGCTCTACGTGGAAGGCGAGCCAGCGCCTCACATTCGCGCCAGGGTTCCAGATGCAGCGAAAGAGTATTACACCGTCTTCCACGAAATCGTGCTTCGACCCGGAGAGCAGTTCACGATTCTTCCCGATACACTGCATTGGTTCCAGGCGGGTCCTGAAGGCGCGGTAGTTTCGGAATTCTCCAGTCGCAGCACCGACGAGAACGATATCTTTACCAACCCTCGCATTCGGCGGCACACGGTGATCGAGGCTCCCTGTCGGCAGTCATAAATCGCTGAACCTTCCCGCAATCATTCTGGTCGAGAATCTTCCGCAGGCAGATCGGAGGATATTGGCCAACCTCAAAGGAGGGATCTGTTCAGGCCGTATACGACTGAGCCTTTCGTTGAGACATGCGGCGCTCTTCGATAGCTAAATCTCGTGTGGTGTGATCCTTTGCAGTTGCTGCGCGGGCACGTGAGCCGATCATCGGTTGGAGATAAGGGCTGTTCTTGTACTTCGCCCGATAGGCATCGTCGATTTGACCGTTGATCGACCCCTCGACGTGCTCAAAACGGACATCTTTCGTTATCCCAGCCGCGGTAACGCGACCAGCGTTCTGCGTCATTGCAGCCTTGTACCAGCGGGAAGAGCTGCCGTTGTAGGGCCGGACGTAGAGTTCGTTCTCGAAAACGACCGACCAGATCCACGTCGGCGTTCCATACGTCACCCCATCCTCTCGAAACGGCGAAATATGCAGATCGTCCGTGTTGGCTATCTTCTTCAATTCATCTTCGTTCCCGACGCTCATGTTCTCCTCCTTCGCTCTTCCGCGATGCCCATTTCTGGCGCTTCTTAAATACTCTCTTGACGGCGGGAAGAGCGGAAAACGCGTTCGGCCAACCAGCGCAGAATGTTATGTGCATGATGACCTCTGAGTGTGTGAGAAACTGCATTGTCTTCGCATTTCAATAAGTGCTAAGTACTGCCTTTATGCTGTATTTCTCTTCTAGCCCAGAAACTTCTGTGTCCATTTGTTTATCTCGCTCTTCGAGATCCTCTGCTGTTGTACTCTCTGCACTCCGAGCGTTCTGACTCTAGTTCCCCACTGAACCGATTCGCGGCCGCAGCAAGAAAGCGATCGATGAATGGGACAATGCTGATTGCGACGGAGTCTTATGGGCTTCCCTCCAGTATGTTTTCAGGGAAGAAGAACGATGTTCGATTTCCTATGTGCCTGCGAACCGATCGCAATCCCTTTCGACCCCCTGCACGATTCGGCTGTGCCCTTAGTCAACTGGCGGATGTCCGGGGCGTGTGGAACGTGTAACGATAATTCCGCAATCAAAGGGGAATGTCGTGACAACTGGAACGGAAAAGTCAGTATGGACGCAACTGTCGAGCTCTTTTGCGGATACGATCGCGGACCTTGAGAACAGCATTGTGGCGATTGAGGGCGGAGGCAGGTCGACTACGAGCGGAGTGGTTTGGCGGACGGGCGTGATCGTAACGACGCACCACGGCCTTCGCCTTCGCGAGAACATCAAGATCATTCTCGCCCGAGAATCGTTCAGTGCACGGTTGATCGGGAGCGATGCGACCACCGACCTCGCCGTGCTGGGCATTGACTCGGATAAGTTGACACCGGTTTCAAGTGCGAACGGTCTCGTCATCCGCGCCGGAGAAGTTGTGCTGTCGGTGGGGCGTTCCCGGTTGGGAGATATCTCTGCGAGTTGCGGAATCATCGCCCGTACTGGCAGTGCTTGGCGAAGCTGGCGGGGAGGAGCGATCGACCGTCTCATCCGTCCGGACATCCGGCTGTACGTGGGGCAATCCGGCAGCGTACTGATCAATGAACAGCGAGAGGTGCTGGGCGTCAATAGTCCGGCATTGGCCCGCCGGGCCGTTATCACCATTCCAGCGCAGACCATCAACCGGGTTGTTGATGCTTTCCTTGAACTGGGTCACGTCCCTCATCCCTTTCTCGGCCTCGCAATGCAGCCGATTCCCATCCCCGAGCCGGCACAGGAGCTTTTTCCTGACGGGGCAGATGAAACACTCCTGGTTACGCATGTTGAACCGAAGGCGCCTGCTGCCCAGGCGGGCGTGATGGTAGGAGACGTGATTGTCTCATTCAATGGGGAGCCTGTTCCTGGTTTGCGCGAAATTCTGCATCGGCTTCGTGCCTCGCGCATCGGAGACACTATCTCCCTGACCGTCTTCCGCGGAGGCGCAAAAGTGGATCTGACCTTGAGCGTCGCTGATCGCGGCTGATTCACGTGACCGATTCAACGCTCATGGCAAGCCACGGAGAACAGAGGTAGGCGTGATCGCCCAGTCCAAGTCCTTGCGAGTATTGCCCTGCGTTGACGCAAGTGCGCGGACGTATTCGGTCGCGGTTCTTCGATCGACGATAAGTGTCGAGCTACTCGCGATTGCACCGGCTTCGACTCTCGTCTATCGTGCCCTGAACGATGACCCAGGTGCGATCGTAATCGCCACGGAAAACTTCGGAACCATTGCAGAGCAGAACGATGACGATCTGATAGAGGTGCTTTCCTCAACGCCGACGGTTCTGCTGAGCGGCCAAATCGGCCCCCTTGTGAGGAAACGAGCCGCAGCCTTGCATATTCGCTCCGTCCTTCCTCTGGATGTGACATCGGATCAATTACTCGCCGCAATCCAGGCTACGGTGGCCGGCCTGGCAGTCACATTGGAGCCAGTCGTACAAACGGAAGATATATATGCCGCCTCAAACACAGCAAACGGAATCGGACTAACAGGTGGACCTGCCGAACATCTGACGGCACGAGAGACAGTGGTCTTGCGCCTGATCGCACTTGGCCTAGGAAATAAAGAGATCGCTTCGCGGCTTGATATCTCTGAGCACACAGCGAAGTTTCACGTCAGTTCGATCCTGGCGAAACTCGGCGCATCCAGTCGAACGGAGGCTGTCACTATCGGCATGACGCGTGGTCTGGTCGCGATTTAAGAAGCTACAGCCCAAGAGAAGTGGCCTTCAAGGCACTGTGAATGCGTCTCATCTACAGCTCAACAGCAGACGATTTCTCAACAACTGAAGTTTTGCAAGACATCCCGTGGCTGCATGCAGCCGTCACTTAACGAGTGGCCGGTTACACGTCCGAGTGCCAAACGTCTCTCCACGACAGTGAGGAGATCGCTTGCCTTTGTTTCGGTCGTCCGTTATCAGGCCCGAATCGGATGATCCGGCGTATTCTAACGGGTGTAGCACCTACGTCATGTCTTTTGGCCCTGAGGTCTGAGATGGATCACTTCGTTCTCAATGTCAATGGCGCAGAATATAGTGTTAGAGCTTCAGGAAACGAAACTCTCCTGTCTGTTCTGCGCAACCAGCTCCATCTGAAAGGAACAAAGTACGGCTGCGGAGAAGGACAATGCGGTGCCTGTACTGTGCTCATTGACGGAGCAGCCGTACGATCCTGCCTGACCCGAAGCGCATCGGCCCAAGGCACCCAGATCATCACCATCGAAGGGCTGGAAAGCAATAGCGCGCTCAGCCCGGTACAGCAGGCGTTTCTGGATGAAGAAGCATTTCAGTGCGGTTACTGCACGTCGGGCATGATCCTCTCGGCGACCGCACTGCTGCGCGAGCATCCTCATCCCACCGATCAGCAGATTGTCGAATACATGGACGGCAACATCTGTCGCTGCGGTACCTATCCGCGCATCACCGCTGCAATAAAGCGTGCTTCGCACTTACAGGAAAAGGGGACGCACTGATCATGCAAGCTGATGAACTTACTCCCGTGCTTGCTCAGCCGGAAATCAGGGATCGACTGCACTGGTTCCAGCTTGACCGTCGAGACTTTCTGAAATTGTGTGGTGGTGGTCTGTTGATCTGCCTGGCAGGTGCATCCGGCTCGGCGCAGGAGTCTGGTAGAGGTTTCCGAGAG
This sequence comes from uncultured Acidobacteriaceae bacterium, assembly GCA_963833015.1. Lineage (GTDB taxonomy): Bacteria > Acidobacteriota > Terriglobia > Terriglobales > Acidobacteriaceae > Alloacidobacterium. The sequence continues at coordinate 584,778 of CAWHWJ010000014.1, forward strand.
AACAAGCTGCCCCAGGAAGTCAGCGCGTGGATACATATCGACGAAGATGACAAGATTACGATCTTTACAGGCAAAGTGGAAGTGGGACAAAACATTCGCACTTCACTCGCGCAACTGGTGGCCGAGGAACTCCGAGTCCCCTTCAACAGAATCACTATGGTGATGGGCGACACGGACCTTACTCCCTGGGACATGGGCACCTTTGGTAGCCGTTCGACGCCGACGATGGGGTCACAACTTCGCGTCATGGCTTCTACTGCGCGGCAAATGCTGGTGGAAGCCGCGGCACAGCGGTGGCAGGCCGAGCCATCAACGCTGACAGCAGCGGATGGCCGGGTAACCAATCCAAAAGACGGCAAGTCGCTCACTTATGGTGAAATCACGCGCGGAGAAAAACTCACGCGGACTGTGTCAGGCGATCCGCCGCTCACCCCGGCCAACGACTGGAAGATCGCTGGTACCGCGCTCCCCAAAGCCGATGGCCGCGACTTCGTCACCGGGAAACACCAGTATCCATCGGACATCATGCGAACCAAGCTGATGTTTGGCAAGGTGTTGCGCCCCGCCGGATTCAACGCCACGCTTGTTTCGCTGGATGCCAGTGCAGCAGAGAAACTGCCTGCAATTCAGATAGTGCGCGATGGCGATTTTGTGGGAGTAGTAGCCGAGGACCCGTCGATCGCGGAGCAGGCGCTCTCCGCCATGCAGGTGAAGTGGAATGTGCCTGCACAAGTTTCGAACAAAGAACTTTTCGAGTATCTGCGCAACAATCCGGATGCCGCAGACGGAGGGCCGCAACATACCAGCGGGTCTGTGGCACAGGCGATGGCCGCCGCCGACGTTAAGGTGGAACAACACTATACGGTCCAGTACATTGCTCACGCACCTCTCGAGCCGCGCGCTGCTGTGGCTGAGTGGAATGGCGACAAGCTAACTGTCTGGACCGGGACTCAGCGGCCATTTGGAGTGCGCGACGAGCTAGCGGAGGCGTTCCGTATTCCCGCCACCAAAGTCCGGGTCATCATGCCCGACATGGGAAGTGGTTATGGAGGCAAGCATTCAGGCGAATGTGCCATCGAGGCGGCGCGCCTCGCGAAAGCCGTCAGGCGGCCGGTAAAGGTGGTGTGGACACGCGAAGAAGAGTTTACCTGGGCCTATTTCCGGCCAGCGGGATGGATCGAAATCCGCGGTGGCGTGCGGCACGATGGGACGCTTGTCGCCTGGGAACACCACAACTACAACTCAGGTCCGTCTGGGATCAACACACCATACAACGTTGCGAATCAGATCATCCAGTTTCACCCTACAAAGTCTCCACTGCGCCAAGGTTCGTATCGCGGACTGGCGGCAACCGCAAACCACTTCGCGCGGGAGTCCCACATGGACGAGCTGGCGAACGCCATCGGCATGGAGCCACTGGAATTCCGTCTGAAGAACTTGAGTGATCCAAGGCTGCACGCCGTTTTGCAGGCAGCAGCGGAGCGGTTCGGCTGGGGACGATCAAAGTCCACGCCGGAGATAGGGTTTGGTATTGCAGGTGGAACGGAGAAGGGCGGCTACGTTGCTACCTGCGTCGAAGTCGAGATAAACCCCACAACCAAGAAAGTGCGGCTTCGCCGCATTGTCGAGGCTTGGGAATCGGGCGCAATCGTGAACCCTGACGGCCTGCGCAACCAGATGATGGGCGCAGTGGTGCAGGCCATTGGTGGAGCATTGTTCGAAGCCATTCAGTTCAAGGACGGCCGTATCCTGAATCCCCATTTTGCGCAGTATCGCGTTCCGCGGTTCAGCGATACTCCGGAGATTGATGTGGTTCTGATTGACCGAAAGGACCTGCCATCGGCAGGCGCAGGCGAGACAGGCATCGTGGGGCTGGCGCCAGCCGTCAGCAATGCTATCTTCTCCGCTACAGGAACTCGGTTGCGCGAAATGCCGATGGCTGTGGGCCGTGAGCTGAAAGGTTAGCGAATCCGTTCTATCTCCCCAGACAGCTCAACTTCCGGGAAGTCGGTTAGAACGAAGTCGCTGGCGCGACGGACGCTGCGCGTGCGATACTTCCGACATCATGCGCGGCCAGAGCGTCCTGAATCGCTTTTTGTGTCTTTCTTCTAACTCTTTATTATTCTGACTATTGCAGGCGGGAGCCGATTCAATCCCCATAGCATAACCGCATCCGCCGCAAACGCCAGCGCCTTCCTTCAAACCGCTCTATCCGACCTGCTCCGCTCTAGCTCCTTCTACTTCGCACGCCTGATCCGCGGAGCACCTCCGATAGAGTCCTGACGTTATTCGGCAACTTGCCTAGATCTCACTTGTCGATGAGTGACTCGGTGATTCGGCGCTCGCTGATTTCTCTGTGGGGCCTCTCATCAGGAAAGGCCCACATCTTCGGATGTTTTCGAGTCAGTTTTCCTGTTTTCCGCTACTGCTTCCCGACCCGTAATTGGGGACTTTAGGGGTCAGTTTACGGATGATGAACTCCTGAACCAGATTCTCAGCTGCGCTGCCGGCAATGCCGATCAGGGCATTCTCGAACGTCAGCGCCACTCCATTGCGATCGCTTGCCGGATAATACAGGTTCGAAATGCCACCTGCCGCCAGCCCGCCGAGAATCCCCGAATAGTTCACTTGCCAATGTCCGTTGTCTCCCTTGCAGAGCACCGACATTGAGACGGCATAAAGAGCCCGCGACCGAATTGTCCCGGTCCCTTTGTAGAAGTAGCGCGGGTCCTGCTTCAGGAGAGATGGCAGAATGGCGCCTCCGATCATCGTACCGATGAAGCCGTCAGCGTAGTTGGCTGCATATCGCTTGGCGAAGCCCTGGGCGCCTTGCCCATACCCGCTGAAAGTGTTGTCAGCCTGCTCAATCCCTGCCACGACTCCAGTCAGCACAAAGTTGACGGGGTCGGTCGAGGTTTTCCATGCCAGATTGAATTTTTGCTTGCTGGTCAGGGGAGGCGCGTTGGGTACGTAAGTGACATAGAAGTTTGGAATGACGCCGAGCACACGCTGTTTTTCCTCTTCCCTGAATTGCGCCAGAGCTATCTCCTGTTGCGATGCCGTCACCCGCACCTCGCTTGTCGCGGTAGCCACAAGTAACACGACTTCATGTACTTCGTAGCTCTCGCCGGAGTGCAGGAAGCCGGATATCACCTGGGTCGCAAATCCATCTGACGAGACGGTGAGGCTGAAGGCTCCGGAAGGAACATCGGTGAAATCGAAACGGCCGTTGCTGTCGGACTTTGCCCCTCTCACTGTCGAGCCAGTCTGTGCAAGTGTGACGCGAACGCCCTCATAGACTGCTCCGTCGCGACTGACCACAACGCCGTGGATGCTGCCCGGCGACGGCTGTTCGGGCAAAGACCACGCATGAGTCGCAAGTCCGAGTAGCATCAGGAGCACAAGTATCCGGCCCGATTGCAGAAGCCCACGAAGCGGCCAGTTCGACTCGCCGTCTGAATTTGCTTCATTTCCAGTGAGTTGCACGCTCAGTTCCAGGCCACGAGATATCCAGATGTGAAGGATGAGCGGCAACAAAGCGCCGCTAAAAGATTAGACGGAACGTCTCGACACTAAGACGAGACAAATGTTGGAGTTGACGGAGCAAATGCGCCGGCGCTAGCCATCCACGATTTGCCCTTCTGCTGAGAATGTGTGGCATAAAAGGGTCAGATTCAAGGCTGAAGTGCCGGAGATTGGGCCGCAGGTCACGCTCCGCGGCCGCCAGTGATCCAGGCGAGATTCCGAGAGGCGAATGCTGATCGATCATGCGGCTGTAACGGTGATGAATCCTTTCATGTCTCGCGTGAATCTGCTGATGTTGGGAGAACAGAGATGGCCGTTACGCTGACCGCCATTGGCGCTGTCGTGCTGTTGGCAGTTCTGTGGATCAAACGAACGAAAGATCGGAACGAGATGGAGCGGCACAGCATCACACCACAAGGCCTTCATACATTGTTGGCTTCAAATCGCGATGTACTCGTCTTTGATATTCGTCTGCCGCTCGACTTCTTAGCGGATTCTGAGATCATCCCCGGCGCAATACGGCTTTCACCAAAAGAAGTTCTTGAGAATCCATCGCTCATCCCGAAAGAGAAAGACGCGGTTGTCTACTGTACGTGCCCGAGTGATAAAACCAGCCGCGCCATCTTGCATCGAGCTCTCGCCTTGCATTTCTTACGGGTCAAATTCCTCAAAGGTGGGCTTGGAGGCTGGAAAGCTATGGGCTATCCTGTCGAGCCATACCAAAAGCCCTTCCATCTCGACACGGGCACGTAGCTTCCACCTGAGCCATTTTCTCAACGGGTCACCTCTCCTCGCTCCAGTATCCGCAACTGGGAAGTGATCCATCGAGATCCAGGTCATAAGCACCGCGAGCAGGGTGGACGGGCCGGTATGGCGGGTTGGCCTTTGTCCGAACAAATGCTGAAGATGCCGTCAACGAACTTTCGACTCGCCACACCAGCTAAGATGTATCGCGATGCAATGTCGGTAAATTCTGCCACTGTTCACGCCACTGTCATGAGCTCTTCTTCCGTTCTGCCAATAGCCTGCTTCCCAATTCCAAGGACCACACGACCATTGACCTTTCCTGCCCTAAGCCGGTCGAAGGTGTCATTCACAGACTCGAGTGGCAGCGTTTCGATGGTCGCTTTTACTTTGCCTTCAGCGGCGAACATGAGTGCTTCCTCCAGGTCCAGGCGCGTCCCCACAATCGATCCGCGAAGAGTGTAACCGTTCAGCACCATGTCGAAGATGGAAACCGGAAACTCGCCCGGAGGCAGACCATTGAGCACGCACGTACCGCCGCGACGCAGCATTCCCACTGCCTGCTTGAACGCGATGGTCGAAACTGCGGTGACCAAAACTCCATGAGCTCCGCCAATCAGCTTTTGAATCTCTGCGGGCGGATCCTGGGTTTTCGCGTCGATCGCAATCTCGGCGCCGAGACTCCGCGCCAGCGCCATTTTTTCCGGTCCCAGGTCCACTGCTGCGACGTGGAGTCCCATGGCCTTGGCGTACTGAATGGCCACGTGGCCCAGGCCGCCAACTCCTGAGATCACGACCCAGTCACCGGGCCGTGTGGCAGTCTGTTTGAGGCCCTTGTAAGTGGTGACGCCGGCACAGAGGATCGGGGCCGCGTCCACAAACGAAAGGCTCTCGGGGATTCGTCCCAGATAATCGGCTTGCCCCAGCGCGTACTCGGCGAAACTTCCGTTCACCGAATATCCGGAGTTCTCTTGCTGCGGGCACAGCGTTTCCCAGCCGGAAAAGCAAAAGTCGCAATGTCCGCAGGCGCTGTGCAGCCACGCGATTCCAACCTTTTCGCCTAATTTCAGATGTGAAACATCGGGGCCGAGCGCGACCACCGTCCCTGTGCCTTCGTGTCCGGGTATGAATGGAAGAGTCGGCTTGATAGGCCAATCACCGTCGGCCGCGTGCAAGTCGGTATGACAGACTCCGCTTGCGTTGATTTCTATCAAGGCCTGCCCTGGTCCGGGCTTAGGGACAGGAACTTCTCGAACCACCAGAGGCTCGCCGAATTTCTCGACGACCGCTGCTTTCATAGTCTTTGGCGTGTTCATTTCTGGATCTCCCTTCTATGTTCATGAACGGGTACGATCCTAGATCCATTTTGGCGCCTACGCTGTGATGCGGGTCACGTCTGGCCTATCCTTTCTGTACGTCTCTGATTGACCTTCCCACTATTCGACGCTCACATGGTATCCGCGTTTGACTGAGAATCCTTCGATCACACCACCGTTGGCAATGTGCTGCTTGATAACGCTATTCGATGGTTCGCTGGATTTAACGGAGGCTGCGAGCGATTCCGCCAGTGTCTTGGGGAATGCATCGATCACTTCGAGCCAGAGCGAACCGTCGATCTTTGCTTCAAAGCGCCGAAGACCATCGGGGCCGCGCGTCCATCAATGCGATGCACCGACGGAGAGTAGAGGGTGCCATCCCTCCAACGGAGTTCGCTATAAGTGGTGCATCGGCGGAATAGTAATGGATAAGGTGGCTCGCTAACTCTATGCCGTCCAGAAAGAAGGCACCGCTTTGAAAACCCTGGCGCTTTTCGTAAAGGAGAATCTCCATGAGATGGCTACTGCAGCCAGGGCCAGCAGGCTGGTCTTCAACAAATCGCTGCGTGAAAACGGATAGCCGCGTCGGGGGAGGCGCTCACCGACGGAAGAGTCATTGGTGTTCCGTTGAGTTTCGCTTTTATTTACGATGGCAACCCGGAAGAAACGCCTCCTAACTTGCTGACGGGCCATCGCCGCGAAGCGGCGCTAACTCGCCACTGCACTGCCTAGCAGTCCATTTCGTAATTCGATCGTCGCAAATTTCCAATTGGGCCGGCTTGGGCCGCTCAGTTTGTGCGAAATCGCAACGCAGTGCGCCGGGATAAACCGGCATGAGGCAGGGAATGCAAGAGTCCTACGAGAAAGGAGTAGCGAACCACTCGGCCCCGAGTTTTGCGTTGCGCACCGCGTGGTGCACGGCGAAGCGTAAACAGGGGTATAGGCGGGCTGGGTATTGAGGTTCGAAAAGATGCAATCAGGACGCTGACGCTTTTGCATTGGCGGAAGGCAACATGAGCAGGAGCGACATCGCAAGTTCCTGCTGGGCCCTGCGTAGCCGTAGACCCCAGACACGTCTGCAAGCTTCATGCATGAGAACCGGGAGACCTCGGAGACGCCTGCTGCTCAAAGCCGCAGGAAGGCGGGCGAAGGCTCAGGCCGCACAGCCCGCATGCGCGTCACCGAGGAGTCCGACAGCAGCATAGTACCGATGAATCATTCGAGCAAAATCGAGAAGTCGATGGCGGAGAGTGAGGAGGGAAGGCCGCTGATCGAGGAGAACACTCATCAGGCCAGCACGCGCCCGACACAGTGCGGGGCACGCGTGTCACACGGTCTGGCGGGTGTGCGGAAAGCAGCTTAACCGCTTCGCCGCCACATATCCGAGATAAGAGCCGTATGCGCCAATGAGCGCTCGTACGGATCTGTGCGGGGGGGCGATCAGCGTTGATTGTCCCTACCGCGACCTCATTGAACGACGACTGAGCCGGGAGCTTGAACGCTGGTTGCCCAATTCGATTATTGCGTAGGTTCCAGAGTCAACTTTTGCACCCGCCAATTCAATAATTCTGCTGCGAAGAGAACATTGGCAGACGGGCATGCCAGTTCGTGGATCCAGCCAAACTGACCGGGACCATGGCCAGTCGTGCCAAGCACGCCAAGTACTTTACCATCCAGCGTGAGTTTATAGATGCGCCCAGGATAACCATCCGACGCATAAAGCACCTGATCGGGTCCTGGAGTAATGCAAATTGCCCAGGGTGAGCCGCTCAACATCGTCTTACTCAATGGCGCCGGGGCCTCCGAGGTGGCAGGCACTTCCGAGGACATGTTACCCATCCACGGATGAATCTTGTGATCGTAGGGCACGTTGATGTGGATCTCGTGCAGAAATCTACCATCTCCATCGAAGACCTGGATACGCCCGTTTCCGCGGTCGGCCACATACACGTTACCGGCATCATCAGTAGCAATACTGTGTGGCGTATTGAACTGGCCTGGACCAGTCCCCGGCTCACCCCACGACTTGACCCAGTTTCCGTCTTTGTCGATCTTGGCTATCCGGGAATTAATGTAACCATCGCTGATATATGTATTGCCCGCCGCGTCCCAAGCCATATCGGTGACCTGGCGAAATTCACCGTCGACCGGTGCAAGCGGCGGCTTGGGATGCTTGAGCGGAGCAGTGCCCTCGTCGGAAGCTTCCTGCTTGCGCCCGAAGACCATTAACACACGGCCTTCCGGACTGAACTTGATGACCATGTCCGCACCCTTGTCGGCGACCCAGATGTTATCTTCCTTGTCGACCTTTACGGCGTGCGCAAAACTCCATGCATACAGATGATGACCGATCTCGCGAATGTACTTTCCATCAGAGTCGAACTCGAGCAACTGAGCCGCTGCCGCGCCATAGGCAGGTCCAGTAGTACTGCCACGAGAGAAGACGAAAACATGCCCCTTTGAATTGACCGCCACGCCTGCAACCTCTCCGAAATACAGGTCAGGCGGCAGCTTGAAGAAATCTGTCTGGGCCCGGAACTTAATCTCAGGCACCGATTGTTGGGCAAACTGCGGAATGGTTAGGGAAAATAGCGCCGCGAGCGCGAGATATTTCACGCAGGCATTCAAAGAGCGAACTCAGACGATGTCAAGGCATTTTGAGATGGGTAATCAGCGCCACTCAGGGGCGAGGCTCGGGCTGGCGGCCCCTGGGATTCGTCGTCGCCGAAGCTCGCAACGGAACAAAAGACACGGCCTGCGTCGAAGCGGGACTCCAAGTTTGAAGCTGCTCCCGCGGGTCTAGAATCCAGATGGATGGAATTCGCCAGCTGGAATCTCAATCAGGAAGATTGGGCGCTACGATGCACACGGGAGCTGGACGGAGCGGATTGCGTCATGCGGCCTGAATCAGAACCTGACTTTCAGCGTTCCAACATCGAGCGCAGAGCCATTACGTATCATGACCGCCATTGAATGATCCGTACTCCTGAATGTCGGTCGCTCCCCTTGCCGGCCTGTGTAGACGTGCCCACCGCTGCATCCCCAGGCATTTAACGGCCTACTTGGAAGTCGAGCGACCGTCATCGGACTCCCCAGGAACATCAACAGTGTTGAGCAGGCACGACGTGAAATCGGAGTTGCGCGAGTTATGGTCCTTGTTGCAGTTTTTATATTAGTGGTCCATCTGGTCTGGCTTGCTCTGGTAATTTTCGGAGCTCTCTGGACGCGCGGGCGGCCTGTGTGGAGCGCGCTGCACATTCTCGCGCTGCTCTGGGGAATTGTCGCGGAAGTGAGCCCATGGCCATGTCCTCTGACTCTGGCGGAACAGTACTTCGAAGCTCGAGTCGGCCCACCTGTGTACCAGGGCGGTTTCCTGCTGCACTACCTGGACGCGATTGTGTACCCCAATCTCCCTGTTTGGGTGGTAACGAGTGCTGGTGTAGCCGTATGCGCTCTCAATCTTGGAATTTATTGCTGGCGATTCCGAAAGTCCCGTTTTGCTCGAAGGGAGCCGCATTGAGCACTACCGTCTGCATACAGCCACAGATGCTTGTTCTGGTGGTTTTCGTGTAGCATTCCTCTGCATTGCGGCAGGGTTGTGCAAGGACACGTGGCCGCTGATTGCATTGCGCCTGGGCAATTCGCGCAGGTGCCCGGAAGCGAGGTGACATCCGTGAAAAGGCTTCTTTATGCAGCATTATGCTTGTCCCTGCTGGGTGCTGCGACTGGAACGCAGGAACAAAGTGCGCCCCCCTGCGGGCCTGCCTCCGCTGATCGACCGCGAGATCATCTTCGGCAACCCAGAGATCGCAGCTGCGCAGATTTCGCCGAACGGGCAATATGTCGCGTTTATGAAGCCATGGAAGGACACGCGCAATCTTTACGTCAAGGCTGTGGGCGAGCCGTTCAGCGCGGCCCGTCTGCTCACTACGGAGACCAAGCGACCTATCCCCGGCTACTTATGGACGAGGGACAGCAAGTACATCCTTTATGTGAAGGACAATGCGGGCGACGAGAACTTCAACGTCTATGCCGTGGATCCTTCGGCCAAACCGGCTGCCGGCGCGGATGCGCCACCGTCGCGCGACCTCACCGGTCTTAAAGGCGTGCGGGTAGCCCTTTACGATGTACCGAAGAGCGACCCCGACATCGTCTATATCGGACTGAACGACCGCGACAAGGCCTGGCACGACCTTTACAAGCTCCGGATATCCACCGGCGAAAAGACCCTGATTCGTAAAAATACGGAACGCATTACTGGCTGGCAGTTTGACCTGAAAGGCCAGCTGCGTCTGGCGACTCGCAGTGCGGAAAACGGAGACACGGAAGTGCTGCGTGTCGACGCTGACAAGTTCACAAAGGTCTACTCCTGCACGGTCTTTGAAACCTGTGACCCGATAAAGTTCGACCGCGACGGCAAACGCGTATACATGATGAGAAACAAAGGCGCAGACGTAGATCTCATTTCGTTGGTGCTCTTTGACCCCGAAACCGGACAGACGAACACTGTCGAGTCCGATCCTTTGAACAAGGTGGATTTTGGCGGGGCCATGTTCTCTGAAGCGACGGACGCATTAGTTGGAACCTCCTACTACTACGATCGCGAAAAATGGTATTTCAGGGACAAAGGTTTTGAGGCTGACTACAAGTGGCTTCAGAGCCAGCTGCCGGGCAAGGAAATCAGCATGGGTTCGCGCACGCGGGACGAGCAGGTCTGGTTGATCACCGCTTACAGCGATACCGAGCCGGGCCAGACCCTGCTGTTTGACCGCAGGACGCATACACTCACACCTCAGTACAAAGTCCGGGAAAAACTTCCCCGCGAAGACCTTGCCGCGATGACGCCTGTCGAATACAAATCATCGGACGGCCTTGAAATACCTGCTTATTTGACCCTGCCCAAGGGCGTCCCTGCGAAGGGCCTTCCCGCGCTGATGATTCCGCATGGCGGCCCGTGGGGACGTGACGTATGGGGCTATAACGCACTGGCGCAGTTCTTTGCCAACCGGGGCTATGCCGTGCTCATGCCCAATTTTCGTGGTTCAACCGGCTATGGCAAGAAGTTCCTGGACGCCGGTAACCGTGAGTGGGGCGCCAAAATGCAGGATGACGTGACCTGGGGCGTGAAGTACCTGGTCGCCCAAGGCATCGCGGATCCAAAGCGTGTGGGGATTCTTGGAGGCTCTTACGGCGGCTATGCCACGCTGGCCGGTGTTGCCTTCACCCCCGATATCTATGCAGCTGCGGTCGACATCGTAGGCCCGTCAAATCTAATCACCTTGCTGAACGCGATTCCGCCTTATTGGGAATCGATAAGGATGTTGTTTTATCAACGCATGGGCGATCCGAGAACACCTGAAGGCAAAGCTCTCTTAACGGAACGCTCGCCGCTCAATTCTGCTGACAAGATCAAGACGCCTCTGCTCGTCGCGCAGGGAGCCAATGATCCTCGAGTGAACCGCCGAGAGGCTGAGCAGATCGTGGTTGCATTGCGCGACCGGGGCTTTCCTGTGGAATATTTGTTGGCGCCTGACGAAGGCCACGGCTTCGCCCGTCCCGTGAACAACATGGCACTGTACATGGAATCGGAGAAGTTCCTGGCGCAGCACCTGGGAGGGCGATATCAGGAGGGCGGCACGCCAGAGGTAACTGCACGCCTGAAGGAAATCACAGTCGATCCTAAGTCAGTTGTCGTGGAGAAAAAGACCGCGTCTACACCAGCTTCCAGTACTAACTGATCCTTACGACATCAAGCCGCAACGGCCGCGTGACACGCTCCGGGTTTAGTCGCTCCGGCGCACTCGCTACTCGCGAAGGGATGTGTGAGTAGTTGAAACGGATGGTCCTGAAAATCACAACCAACTGGCGGGTTTGTTTGGCTCATACTTTAGGCAGGGTTGGACTGCACATATTCGCGTGAAATCGGGCGGTAGGCAGGTTTTGGGCAGTAGATTGTGATTCTGCAGCAAAAAAAGTAAAGGGCTTCGAAAGAGCAAAGGTTTGCTGCTTATCCCGAGTCTCCTTTTAGACTGGATCCCTGTCGCAATGGTCGCAATAGCCTAACCTCCCGTAGATCTAAGACTCCGCGAGCAGATGCACAAAACCTCGAGATTGAATCATAGAAGGGCTATACAACCGCCGTGGCTCTACTGTTAGTGCTGCTGCTCATTCCGCCTTGCCTGCTGATCACGGGCGTGGCGTTCCAGACACTCGGGAGCTGGATCGATGGGAGACGATTTCCTCCGCCTGGTCGCATGGTCGATATCGGCTCGTGCAAGCTACATCTCAACCAGCAGGGCGCCAGCCAAGCAGTAGTGGTGCTTGAGGCGGGGATCGCCGCAACCTCCCTCAGCTGGTCGCTGGTGCAGGCGCGCCTGGCAGAGTTCAGCACCGTGTGCAGTTATGATCGCGCTGGGCTCGGCTGGAGCGAACTTCGTAGGGACCGGTCGGTTCCGTGCACTCTTCAACACATGCTCGGAGAACTCGATGCGCTGCTGTGCAAAGCTGGGCTCGTTGCTCCGTTCTTTCTCGTGGGCCATTCCTTTGGCGGTCTGTTGGTCAGCGCCTTTGCCCATGCCCATCCAGAGAGGGTGGCTGGGCTAGTCCTGGTGGACCCTATATCGCTCGCTGATTGGGGTAGGGAGAGCAGAACCAATGCGGATCGAATCCGCGCAGGAGTGAGGCTTTCCCGGCGCGGCGCCATCCTTGCGCGAATTGGCGTGGTGCGCGTGGCTCTAGGTGTTCTCAATGCGGGTGGGCGGCGGTTTCCCAGGCATGTGGCCCAGATTGTGGCCCGGCAAGGTACTGGCTTGATGGAGAGTTTGGCAAAAGAGGTCGTCAAGCTGCCCCGCGAACTGCACTCCACAGTGCGTGCGCACTGGAGTCGTCCCAAGGGATTCATAGCCATGGCCGAATATCTGGAAGCCTTGCCCGCTTGTGCGGCAGCAGGGCTGACGATGAGCGTGCCGGCAAATATTCCAGTCACGATACTATCTGCGGGAAATGCAACCGCGGAAGAGCTGCGCGAACGGGATACATGGGCTGCTCGGAGCGAGCGCGGCCGTCATCTGCAGGTCCCAGGGACGGGCCACTGGCTGCAGCTGGAAAGGCCCGATCTGATTGTCGCAACGGTGCGGGAAATGATCGAACCAACGGCCAAAGTCTCAGGGAGTCACAATTCCTGATTCTTGGTTTCAGTTGGATAATACGGTGGCGAGCGCGCCACGCTGATTACCGCTTATAGAGTTGCCGAATATGCATGGTCGCACTCCAACGCGAACTGCCATTCCTCGCGCACATAGGCTGAATGCGCCGCCTTCGGTCCGCCAACATATATGACGCGGTCCACCTCCGTGCGGATGGCGTCCTTGATCTCCTGATGAAACGTGAGTCCGCGCGACATGAGCGACTCACGGTCGAGCCAGACTGTGAAGCCCTCCGCGGTGAGGTCGTCGTAGAGCCGCCTAACGAAGGCTTCATCATCGGCTCGGGCGGAGGACAGAAACATGGACGCCACGGCAATAACCGTCGAATGCCAAGACAATATCAGATGGAGTCTCGGATGCGGTCGACGTACAGGAACACGCCTTCGCTCTTCTCGAGGATTTGCTTGACGATGTGGTCGGCGCCTCCGGAGGGCACTCTAGTTGTGCCTCGCCAACATACCTTCCTAATGCACAAATGACCTGATTCTCTGAATCGCGCCCGACGCGGGAATAAAATACGCAGGTTTGCCGAGAGCTCACCCAATAGTGCGCGCAACCTTCCCCATTTTGCGATGGCTCGCTAAGCGCCCAGCAGCACAACTATGAATTGCTTGCCGTCATGCTAAGCGCGTGATAATCCGGTTTATCGTGAGTGCATTTAGGCGGGCAGTTGGATACGGAATATCCTCACTCTTGATTGTTGGCCGCCGGCGCCGAACCGAACATACTTGCATTCACGACGTGAATTTCTAAATGTTGTACGCCCTTGATTTTCGCCGAGTGTCGAACCGAAATGGACAGAGGAACCGATCTGAATCTCTGAGTTTATTGTTGAACGATTCGCAGTAGCCACTTCGATCTGAGGCAAAAGACCCACCACCTCCTCCGGCGTATACAGCTTCCGTGCCATGCTCTCTCCTTGTCCAGTTCTGCTAACTCATTGGCTCAAATCAAGCCAGGCACTCCAGCGGGACCTCCAGCTGTTTCGAGCGAAGCCCAGGGGCATCGCAACCGTGGGCGTAGCGCATTTGCCATTAAGAGTATTCAAGAATGACTCAATAGCGGGCTGAACCTCGTGTGTCGGGAGTCGACCAATCATTTGCGAAGTAAATTGTTCAGGCTGTGATCGGACGAACCTCTTCTCGTTACTAAAGTGACTTTCACTGGGCCCGCTTTTTCATATAACTTCGGCGAAGATTTCCTGATAAATTCCTGAGTGTTTCGCAGGAAAAAGTCGTCCCAAATTGTAACAAACACTGATCGAAATGTTTCATTTTTGAATTGCCGCCGTAAGCTCTCGTGTTCTGAAAAGGTGGAGAGATTGAATTGTTTTCCTGGGAGTTCTGCTCGCATTTTCGACCTTCGCGGGGAAGTGACATCCGCTGAGAGTGTCGTTCGCCTCTCCGAGAACCCTCCAAACAGTCTGCTCACATCTGCTTCGGACAGAGAGAGCTAAAAGCTCAACAGCTGGCAGGCCAGTACGCCCCAGCGCTAGCTGGGCTCGCAGGACAGTCGCTCTATGTTTTAAAGCTTCACGAACGTTACGCCAAGGATCGCGCTTTACAAGGAATGACCTTGCCCTCAGAATCCGTATCCCATAAGTAGTTATAGTTCGTAGTCGTCGTGGCTGTGGGAAAGTTGGAAAGCGTCTTTTGCTTTCCTGCTTTTCCATAGCCTGCTTTCATAGATTCATAGGCTTGGCCCCGTCAGTTTGCAACGGCTGCGTTGCTGCGATACCAGTCTTGTTCGAACTGCATCGGGCTGACGTAGCCCAGGGTTGAGTGCATGCGCGTTTGGTTATACCAGAGCAGCCAATGGAGGACTTCGTCCTTGGCTTGGCGGATGGTTTCGAAGCGTTGACCGTGAAGCCGTTCCACTTTTAGAGAGGCAAACAGAGTTTCGCTGGGCGCGTTATCTGACCTTCTAGAGTTTGCTAAGGGAGGACACACATGGCATCTCGAAATGAGACGTTGCGAGAAAAATGGGAGAGCGCCAAGAGAAAATTAGATGCACTGGGCTGACAAACCAAAAAGCTATTTAACAAGCGCCTCGGGCCTGCATTGGATGCCTATGAAAGCGCCCTAAAGAGTTATGAGAAGGTACCAGGCACGGAGCCTGCGAAACAGGACAAAGCGCGGAAAGCAAAACATCAAGCGGCTTTAGCAGCGGGAGATATCATCGATAAATATGGCAAAGAGCTCAACGGTCTGGAGCGATTTTCGAATATTCCTGCCCCCAAATCGGCCTTTAAAGAAGCGTCCATGACGTTGGTACAAATCAAAGAGGCACTCAAGATAGGACTTCGGACCTGAACGTTAACTGGTAGAAGGTGCGGGCCGGTTTCCGTTCATGGGCCGCCACACATCTACGCGAACCATCCGGATGGTAGCGCCATCGAATCCGCCTCAATGGTAAATACGTTCAGGCGCAACTCAGGCACCGACCCGGTGTGGTTGTGCCTGCAATGTCTGCGAAAGTCGCTGATTCGATCGGTTGCTGGGTCAGCCAACAGCATTACATTTTCTAATCCAGGAAAAGGTCCAATGCCCCTTCTACAGAGTAGACAGGGCCAGTCGGAGTGGGACCATCGGGAGCGATTGCCACAAATGCAGCACGGCGACCGAAGGTCTGCAGTCCGCCTAACACGCAGTAGTACTTCGGTAATAAAGACATATAGAGGGGGAGGTGTGCTGTGCCGGGTGCGAACTTGAACAATGGTGCGCCAGCAGCTGAGTTGAAGGATAGCGATAACGAACTGCTGCTGCGCTTTCTGCGACAGTATGGCG
Organism: uncultured Acidobacteriaceae bacterium; assembly: GCA_963833015.1. GTDB lineage: Bacteria > Acidobacteriota > Terriglobia > Terriglobales > Acidobacteriaceae > Alloacidobacterium. The sequence continues at coordinate 600,354 of CAWHWJ010000014.1, forward strand.
CGGATGCGTCCTATACGGTGATTGCCGCACAGGGCATTGGTAACGTGGCCGCGCTGCGCGAGGTGGTCTCCAACGAATCCCTGCGCAATGATCTGGCTAAGGCTCTCGAAGGCGAAGGCGCAACCGTGGGCGATAAGCGCGTGGCCCGTTTCTTTCGCGACATAGACGACAAGAAAATGGATAAGCTGCTGGCCGAAGTTGAGCGCACGGTGGCGCGCGAACCCGAACCCAAACCTGAACGCGTGCGCCTGCGGGCTACCGACGAACTGAGGGAGTACTTGGGCCAAAAGGGATTCGGGCCCGAATTGATGCCCATCTTTGAGAGCCAGGGCGTGACCTCGCTCGATGCGCTGAAACGCGTGGTGGCTAAGCCGGAGGGTGCAGCCTATACAACACTCAAAAAGAAGCTGAGCGAGGAGACGGAACTCGATGGCAAGGTCTATCCCGGATCCGAGGAACTGGCCGAGGGACTAAAGATGATCTCGCTGCCTGACGTGGACGCCGTGCAGAATCCCGTGCTTGCAGCGCCGGATTTTCGCCGGACAGGGCTCGACGATGAGGCGAAGAATCGTTACGCGCAGCTGAAGCAGGCGGTGCAGGAGGTGGATGAACTGCGCCAGAGGGATGCCGATGCGGCCAAAAACTTGGCACAGGAGATCTCCGAGAAGACGCGAGAAAGGCTCGACTCGATTCTGACGCGGGTGAATGCGCGTGAGTTGCTGAACGTCTTTCAGAGGCGCGCGCCTGCGACGGCGAAGGAGCTGAACGAGGCGCTCGATGCAGTGAGCGACAGGCTGATTGCTGGGGCGCAGGACTCGCTCAATGATGTGATCAACGATCGGAAGACCGATCTGAAGACCGACGAGGAGCTGGCACGGGCAAACTGTCTCCGGCGCGGTGTGCTGATTACGGCGACCGGCATCTATGAGTGCAGCGGAAGCGATCTGGTGAAGGGCGCCTGCGGACGAGGCACGCCGGGTGCCTATGAAGAGATCGTTTGCGACTATGCGAGTGAGCAGAGCTATCAGTTTGCTGAAAAGACCGTCAAGGAGTCCTCGCATACCTATGCAAACTCGAACAGCATCCTGGGCGGGTTCTTCAGCTCCTCTGGCATTGGCGCGGTGAGCGGGGCCTTTCAATATGCGCAGTCGAAGATGTCCAGCGAGGCCAGGGACCGTGCCGAGCAGACCTGGAAGGCTCTGAAGGTGAAGGAGCGCAGCATCTATGCGCCGAAGGCCGTCGTCACGCTGCCGCGCGAGAGGATAGAACTGTCGCAAACAGCCGTGCGCTACCTGAAGCAGATCGTAGCGTCAGACGAGCAGAAGCAAACCGAGTATGCCAGACTCTTTCTGGCAAACTTTGGCGGGCATATCTTTCGCGCCGTGACACTGGGGGGACGGTACAGTTTTGTGGCCAAGGCTGAATCCAGCAGCAGGGATACCTATGAGGGACTGGAAACGGCGCTGAGCGAGGCGCAGAAGAAGGCGGGATCGCTTGCCGCCGGTTTCTTCGGGAGCTTTCTGCTTGGTGGGTCGACGGCGCATGAGGATGAGACGACCTCGGCCTCGGCAACCGGCATGACCACGGTTGTTGGCGCGCAGAACCAGACCGTGCACGTGAGCATTGCGGTGCGCGGCGGGCTGCAGGAGATGCCGCTCGATCAATGGAAGCAGAGTCTGATGCGCAGGGAATGGTGGCGGGTGATTGACCGCAGAGAGGCTATTGCCGTGTGGGACCTGCTGCGCACGACAGAGCCCGCGGATCTGAGTGTGGCCGATCGCGAGAAGCTGGCCGCGCTGCTGGAGCGCGTCTGGGTGCAGGATGTCTTTCTTGAGTCGCTGGCAGAGTCCAAGTTGGCCGTCTATGAGAAGTTTGCCCAGCTGCTGCGTGCGAATGGCACGCGCATCTTTACGGCGAAGCAGCTGGAGACTCAGCTGCGGGACCAGGAGCGCAGGTTGGCGCCGCCGAGGATGGTGCTGAAATACCTGACCGTGACCAGCAAGGAGATCACAAAGGGCGGCGAGATGGTGATTACGCTGCCGGATCCTTGGAAGATTATCTCCGGCGGTGGCGGCACGCTCGAAAAGACCGCCCAGGTGCTGGTTGAGAGCTATCCGAGGAAGGTGACTGCGCCCGATGGAAAGGTGAGCTGGGAGTGGCACCTGAAGACAAGGGCCTCGGCCAACACTGATGTTGGCGATGACGCGAAGGCGGCGCTCACCATTGGCCTGATTCTGCTCTATGACCCGACGCAGGATTGGGATGTGCATGTGTTTGAGCGCAAAGTGACGAGTAAGGAGAAGAAGCAGGAGATTCCGGTGGGAGATGCCTCAGGCTATGTGCTGACGGGAGGTGGGCTGCGCATTGACTACTACGACAGGCCCACCATTACAGGCAGTGGCTTTCCGCCGGAGGCTGCAGCGGCTACGGCAGAGCGGATTCCGCTGCAGGCCTATCGCGTGAAGACGGGCAATGTGCAGACCTCATCCTCTGGCGACGACCAACACTGGAAAGAACATTCGCTGACGGCCTATGCCATTGGCATCCGGGCAGCAAATGGCGCGGCGATCGAACCTGTGTACTCGACCTTGCTGAGCAAGGAGGAGCAGCACCTGAATACTGAGCTGGCGCACGTGCGTGGTGCAAATGGATCGCCTATGATTGGCGGCGGCGCATGGGTGACGGGTGAGAAGAACTTTCTCTCCTGGAGTCTGCCGGTGCTTGAAAACAGCGGTCGCGGCCTGTGGAAGGCATATAGCGCCGACCGCGCAGGCGTGGTGGATAAGGAAAAGATGCAACTTGTGACCATTGGCCTGAAAAATGTCGAGGCGCGTATCTATACAGAGAATTTGCCGCCAATGTTTCACCAGTATAAGTTCACGGAGGCCTACGAGACGTGGCTGAAAACGAAGAACGGCGAGGTCAACCGGTAGCGGCTGTGGAGGACGCTGAAAAACGACTGCCCCTTTCTCCATATCTGCCAGTAACATTCAAGAAATACCAGCCGCTACTACATTTCTGAGCCACGCGCCTCCGTGCGGCGTCCCGTCTTGTAAAATCGAAAATGCATGCATGACTCAATATTCAGTAGCAGCCCGATTCCGCAGCGAGATTCATTTGAGTACCATTGCGGTTGCATTGGTGAATCTTCTCCTTCTCGGCTAGCGAACCTTAGCTGGATATTTGTTGGCCACTGGGGACGCCCCGGGCGCGCTTCCGTCCCAAAAGTGTCTAGGATTCCTTCACAATCTTCTGCGTATCTTTGTCATCTCGCAGTGCCACAAACTTCGCATGGCGCAAATGATCGGCACCCGTCCATTCCAGGAAATCAATCCGCGCGACGGTCTCCGGATTCACCCACAATGTCGAATGCCGGACTATGCCGCATGCGTTTGGCACTCGAATCGGGCTGCTTGCAATTTGTGGGTATGGTCCTGATTCTCATACGGCATAGTCCGACGTGTTAGAGGTTCCGGAGAAACGAGAGAACTGGTCTTCTGGTTTGAATCGCCCGATCGAGGCGCTCACCTGCGACGTTTTCTTGAGGGCATCTTCCTTCAGCGCAAGGTTCGCGTCAAGGTATATCTGCGCAGTTTCGACCGACTCGTGTCCCAGCCACAGAGCGATCACGGAGCGATCCACACCGGCTTGCAAAAGCTCCAGAACCGTGGTGTGCCGCAGCACGTGGGGAGTTACTCCATTCTCCGACCACTCGGGAGTTGTTCCGCGCCTCTCGCATTTACAGCCGTTCTCAAGCCGGCCTAAGATCTTCTGTTTCGTTCTGCGGAGACATCGCTCGATGCACAAGTTAGCAATCCTGTTGTTGCTGGCGGAGATCGCCCTGCCATCGCTCGCGGCAAAACGCGTTACGGTGGAGCAGTTGGAGCAGGTGCTGGCAGCGGCCCATGGTAAGCCAGATGCGAAGCTGGGCCAGCAACTCTCTGTGCTGGAACTGACCGAACGGTTGAGTGCAATTCAGCTTGCGCGCTGGCAGGCAGAGCTGCCAGGCCCTGAGTCTCGGCGCTCCCTAGTGCTGCTGGCCGATCTGTCGGCATTTCTCGATCTTCCCGTGGCGGAGATTCCCGCCACCGCCACCCCGGATTTCGCCACACAGCGCGGAATGATAGCGCTGACCGTGGACTATGCCACCAAGACAATTCATCAGTTACTGAATTTCTTTGCGACGCGGGACACGATCCGCTTTGAAGATACCCCGGAGGGGCATCAGGCAACTAGGGCCGTGATCCCCTATCAGCCGTTACACCCGGTGGGCAGATCCAGCGACACTGTGCTTTATCGCGATGGCCAGGAGGAGGTGGATTCGCGAACGGCGAAGGGCAAGGAATCCGAAGCGGCATCGGAGGGTTTGGTCACGACGGGAGTCTTCGGGCCCATTCTAGGGACCGTGCTGCTGGATGCTGCCCATGGCAAGCTGGCCTGGAGCCACTGGGAGCAGGGACCGGCTGGACCGCAGGCAGTCTTCCGCTATGCGGTGCCGAGAGAGAAGTCGCATTACGAAGTAAAGTTCTGTTGTATCGCTGGGGAAAATGATCGCATTTTTGAGCAATTTCCCGGTTATCACCGGGAGATCGCCGTCGATCCAGGGACTGGAGCGATCTTTCGCCTGACGCTGCAGGCAGACCCGAAGCCGACCGATCCGTACGTGAAGTCCGATATTCTGGTCGAATATGGCCCGGTGGAGATTGGGGGCAAGACCTATATCTGCCCGGTAAGAAGTGTCTTTCCTGCTCAGGTCAGCGCAGTCTTCGGACGCGGTTGCGCTGCAGCCGTACCGGGGTGGCACATTATTCGAAAAGGACAAGCAGGCTGCCCGGGAAAACCTGCAGACCCTGCTGAACGATGTTGCCTTTGAGCAATATCACCTGTTCCGCGAAGAGGCGCGCATTTTGACCGCGGGTAGTGGGGAGCCGAAAGGGGATCTGCCGGCTTCCAGCCCCGGGGACGAGAAAGACCGAAGCTCGCTTGCCGCAACCGAAAGGCCGGCTGAGGCGTTCGTCCAGGCAACAAGATTACTGGGAAGGAGGCGATGGACCGGCCTGGATTACTGGCTACAGGGCTAGCCTGACGATATCAGGGCGAAGCACTCATCGAAGCAGTCGCGGACAGCGCGATGACCCGCAAAAACACCCGACTGTGGGGACGTTTGTGCGTAGCCTCCTTCAAAATCCCACGTAATCACGCTCGATTCTGAGCGCTGCTGTTTCCGCAGTTTCGGCCCTACTCGTCTCGCTGCGTTTCCTGACAGTCGTCTCCAATGCGTTCCGTTTCGCTTCCGTGTTCCGGCCTTAATGATTCATGCAGATATGAACAAACTTGGGGCAAGACTCTGCTCTTCGGGACAATGGTTTTTCTCGTACGTCGTGGCTGGTGCCCACAGGCGCTTTGGCAGGAATAAGAAGGTCAACGGTGCGTGCTCGATCTGCGAAACAGTTGGACCGAATTGAAGCTGTCGTTCGTCGGTCCATACTCATACCAAGGTATTGACCGACACCATCGTCCAATAGATTTCTTCCTTTCTCAGGGGCTTAATTGCAACTGTGTATTAGATCCCAATTGCTCGCATGAGCCGATCGCGGCCTGTGAGGCTCGACTGATCAGGGCCCACTCATTGCGTGAGAAATGGAGATGCACAATGCAATACGCCGCAGCCGACCAACAAAATCAGGCATCCGTGAACTGCGGCAAGAACGCAATCGCTCGTCGCGCAGCGGCTCAAGAGCAACAGCCGATCGTTTCCGACGCCGGAACCGCTCTCAGCGATCTGTTCGGCAGCAAAGTCGCGATGAGTCGAGCAGAGAGATACTTCCCCTGCTCGATCTCCGAGAGCCTCCTGATGAAATGCAGGGCACAGCAAAGTTGTACAAGACTCCCGGCGAATCAGTGATGGAGAGTTGATGATATGAGATCGCATCATCAGGCAAAAAGAACTCCGTCAGAAACAGTTGTCGCAAGGCCGATTTTAGTCGCCGTGACGATGACGTCAGTTCTATCGGTTGGTGCATGGGGTCAAAGGGCCCCTACTACGCCGAATGTGCCTCCGGCGACGCTTCGTGTCGGTCAGGTCGCAGTTGTCGTGATGCGGTCTCTCCACCGCGATCGCTGAGGTTGACCATGACGGTATATAGCTGGTCTAAGGCGTCGGTTCGAAATTTTATAGAAATGCTGCGTGCCGAACTGGCGTGGTATCCGGGAAGGCCAGCCTTGGTGGGCAGGATCGTACTCGCCTGTACGAGCGTAATGCTGATCGCAGTGATCTTTCGCATTCCCGGCGCGGTACTCGGCGCCAGCTTCCCGATATTGATTTCACGAGAAAATCTGAAAGCTACCCGGAAAACTGCATTTCAAATTGGTCTAGCCTGTTCTATCGGAACTGTTGAAGTCATTGTAGGTGGGATGTTGTCGGCCGGCTCACCATTTCTTCATGTGATGTGGGTGGTGGCGAGCCTTTTCGCTGCATTCTATGTAATCAGCAGCTTTAACTTTACGAGCGCGTCTCTCACTCTCAGCGCGGTGCTCGCGATTGCAATCCGGTTATGGGACTATCCAATCTCAGCTGAAGAACGCGTGGAACGTACGCTCTACACCTTGCTCTCGATTCTTATAGGGTGTATTGCTTCCGTCCTGATTGAAACCGTATTCTCGAAAAGGAATCCGCCGGATGCAGTACTCGAGGGAATCTCGCATCGCTTGAATCTAATAGAAACGCTCTTGAGTGGAACCTCTGCGGCAGAGTTCCCCTCCTCAACGTTAGCGATTCAGCTCGCTCGTTCTGCCTCAAAAGGCGTAGACGATTTGCGCGGGCTTCTCGCAACTTCCAGCTATGACGCAGGCTTTCGCGATTTGCTGGCAACGGTGATCGCACTCACAAGGCAGCTCATAGAGCTGGGTTCGAATCTCGTCGAATCGGCTCCAATCTTGTCTGTCGAAGACCAGGAGCGTTGTCGAACGATTGCGCGAAATCTAGGTTCGGTTCGTTCCAGCCTCGCGCGCATGGAATGTCCGGCATGGATCGATCTTCCTTTTACAAGTCACGCGTCGAATCCGATATTGATAGAAATGGAACGCACGACGAGCTTAATCGTTCAGAGCTTTTGTAGTGAGAGTTTTCGCATCCATTGGATCTCGCCTCCGGCGGCTTCGACAGTGCCGATCAGTGAGTTCGTCGTTGACGCCCTTCGAAATCCGGAGCATACGAAGTTTGCCGTGCGCGGCACGCTCTCCGCTCTTCTTTGCTATCTGTTCTATATGAGTACAGGTTGGATGGGTCTTGTTTCGTCGACCTTAACGTGTACCCTTACTGCTCGTCGATTGACAGGCGCAGGCCGGCAGAGGCAGAGTCTCCGATTTGCGGGATTTTTCCTGGGGGCAGGCGTTATCGGATTAGGAACCGAGGTGTTCATTCTTCCTCAGCTGAACACCATCGCGGAGTTCGCTCTGTTATTCGCGTCCGTCGTCTGGATTGGTTCTTGGATAGCGACCTCCGGTCCACGAATAGCATTCCTCGGGTTTCAGATTGTCCTGTCCTACAATCTGGTGAATCTTAACAAATTCACCATCAATACCTCACTTGTGCCCGCTCGTGATGCAGTTCTGGGTATCGTGTTGGGTGTTGTGGCGATGTGGCTGGTGTTTGACCATCTCTGGGCACAGACGTCCAGTGCATCTGTCCGCAGTCTACTTTTGGGAACGCTACGCAGCGTAGCGAACTTCAAGGCAGTCTCGGCAGGGTCTTCTCGAGAGGCGAATCAGCGGTTGACTGCGGAGAGTTTGAAAATCAACCGAGATCTCGACAAGCTGCGAGACCTTGCCGATTTTGTACGCCTTTGAATCCTTCCCGAAAAAGCCGCAAGAAAGCCTGGTAAACCGGAGCATTCGAACACTCTTGCCAGAGTTGCGCGCGTTCCTGCTCGTGAATACGGGACTTCTGCAGCACAGAAGCCTGGTGGTAGCGGAGGTAGACGAGGTGCTTATTCAGGAAGTGGAAGAGAGAGCCTCCAGTGTGCTTCGTGGATTGGCGAGTGCAATCGAAGGAAAATCACCTGAACAACTCTTGTTGTGGAATGTGCGTGCTGAGGAACTCCGCGCGAAGGTATCAATAGAGGAGGCAAAATCAAGAGACGTGAAAGACCTACCGAAGCACACCGAAATGCGGTTGTGTGCTTCTCTGTTGGATGTGGCTTCTGATCTGGAACGGCGAGCCAGGTTGAACTTCGTGCTGGAAACTCGTGTTGCAAAAGTAATTGACGATTGGTCGGTTGGGACAATCGCCGAGACTTAGGGACCGTCTCTTGCAGTGATTGAGAGGCTGGAGAAGTACACTTGCATAGCAATTCGCCGCGAGACTCGACTTGAATGCGGCCTTACGAGTGCGGTTGAGAGGCCTACGTCTCGCGCAGACGAGCTATCGCGGGATGAATTCGAGCGCGCGGCTTCGGGATTGTCAGCAAAGATTGCTCGCTACGCGCCGAGATATGTTGCGTTCCTCGGAAAGCCGGCCTTCTCTGCGATTTTTTCCAGGACGGTGGTATCTTGGGGCAAACAAGACGTGATGCTTGGAGGATCGAAAACGTGGGTCCTGCCGAATCCCAGCGGACTCAATCGTTCTTTTCCCTTGGATCAATTGGTTCGCGCTTACACCGAACTTCGCGTTGCGCTTGACGGAGCGTGACAGCCACACAATCGAATAGTCGAATGAGGTGATGTCGCGAATTCACAAAGAGGAATTTAAGCCATGAATAGTGCTAGAAGAATGTGGCCTACCCTGGCTGCCGAGGGAACGGCGACTGTCGGGGCAGACGAGGTTCGACGCGCGATAATACCGAGGAGTCAGTATGATCGAATCTTCTGATTTCCGGAATATTAGAATACCGCTTAATCATGGAGTTGGCCGGATCCCCGTTCTAGGGTTTGGCACCCTGATTCCCGATGCAGCCACGACAATAAGTGCTACCAGAGCCGCGCTCGAAGCCGGATTTCGGCATTTCGATTGCGCGGAGCGATACCGGAACGAACGTGAAGTAGGCGAGGCCTTACAGGCAGGACTTGCAGCTGATGGGATTGCGCGCGAGGACATCTTCGTTACCACAAAAGTGTGGAATACCAATCACCGGCCTGAGCGGGTGGAACCGGCCTTCGATGCGAGTCTGTACAGGCTCAGGGTCAACTATCTGGATCTCTACCTCATTCATACCCCGTTTGCGTTTCAACCGGGAGACGAGCATGACCCACGGGATCAAGGCGGCAATGTCATTTACGACCGCGACGTGACTTTGCTCGACACCTGGAGGGCAATGGAGAGTCTCGTTGACCAAGGCAGATGCCGGGCCATAGGACTGTCTGATATTGCCTTGGACAGACTCTTGCCCATCTACGACGCGGCGAGAATCAAGCCAGCCGTGGTCCAGGTCGAGTCGCATCCCTACCTTCCAGAAACTGAACTTCTGGAATTCTGCAAGGAGAAGGGCATTGTGTTTTTGGCCTTCGCACCTTTGGGTCATGGAATCAAGCAGGGGCCGCTGCAAGATCCAGTGATCTTGGCACTCGCTGCGCAAATGGGAATGACGCCGGCACAGGTGCTGCTGGCCTGGGCGGTACAACGCGGCACCGCTTTGCTTACCACGCCCAAGACTGCGGTCCGCGCGAAGGAGAATTTCAACATCTCCGCTCTTCCAGAAGACGCGCTTGACGCAATCAATCGAATTCAGACCAGACAGAGGTTCAATGAAGTGGTGAAGACCGGCAGCCCGGGTTTCATTCCACAAGGTAGATAGTCATGACACTCAAACCGCACTTGGAGCAGCCCATGCAAGAGCAACAAATACGTGAAGCCCTGAACGCGCATTGGCAGGCGTCAGCAGCCGGCGATGCAAACGCGGAACACGATATTTACGATGACGATGCCATCTGTGATTATCCCCAGTCAGGCGAGCGAATTCTCGGGCGAGTCAATTTGCAGGCCTTGCGAAGTCATCATCCCGGCAAGCCCTCGGGCTTCGCCGTCAAGCGAATTCTCGGAAAAGGTGATCTCTGGATCACGGAATACACAATCACCTATCAGGGGCGACCAGCGTTCACAGTGAGCATTATGGAGTTCCGCAACGGTAAGGTCGTGCACGAGACACAGTATTTCGCGGACCCCTTCGAGGCGCCGGCCTGGCGGAGCCAATGGGTTCAACGGATCGCGTGACGCCGGATTAAGTCGGGATTGATGGAGACTTGCGATAAAGCTGATTCGGACGACGCAAGCGCCAGCGACGAATGGAACTTTATTAAGAAGCTTCCTCTTCGTTCCACCAACGCGCTACTTTTCGCGCCCCCGAATATAATGCATCCATTCCCGGCCTTCTCAAGAACGCGATTGACTGGGCATCTCAGCGCTAAGCCGTCCGCCGGTAAAGATGGGAAATCTTACGTTGAAGCGATATTCGCATAATGCGATGAAATACAGCGGGACGAACCAATTCAAAGTCGAGATAAGTGGAACAGCGAACGAGGTGCAGCTTGAAGTTCGCGATGCGGGCGCAGGCTTTGACGTGGAAGCGGCGAAGAAGAGCCGAGGACTCGGACTCGGAGCATGCAGGAGCGGGTGCATCTGGTGCATGGCTGGTTCTCGGTTGAGTCGCAGACCGGCAAGGGCACTAAAATCCTTGCCGTCATGCCGTTCGCTGTGGAGAATGGATCGTCTGCTGAAGTGGAGTCAGTGAAAGAGACAGCGAGTTTCACAGGGATGGCATGAGGCGAGCGACCATCTTATTGGCCGATGACCACACGATGTTTTGTGCCGGACTCAAGAGACTACTTGAGCCTGAATATGAAGTTATTGGCTGCGTAAGTGATGGCAGAGCTCTATTGAAGGCGGCGGTTGATTCCACGCCAGACGTGGTCGTCATCGATGTGGGAATGCCGTTGCTGAATGGGCTGGATGCCGGGCGCGAGTTGAAGAAGTCAATGCCTCGGGTGAAGCTGATCTATCTGACGATGAATTCGGACGCGGATGTTGCGAGTGAAGCTTTCCGGATTGGTGCCTCGGGTTACCTCCTGAAGAACTCAGCGGGAGAGGAACTCCTGCAGGCGGTGCGCAGCGCAGTTCGAGGGGCCTCTTACGTGACGCCACAAATCAGCCATGCGCTGGATGAGAAATTCATCCGCGATCCGAAGTCGCTAAATCGCCCCAAAATGTTGAGCGACAGGCAGCGTGAGGTGCTACAAATGCTTGCCGAAGGCCAATCGATGAAGGAGATAGCCTTCACCCTTCAGATATCGCGCAGAACAGTGCGCTTTCACAAATACAGGATCATGGAAGAATTGGGAATCAAAACCAACGCCGAACTGGTGCAGTACGCCATTAAGCACTCAATCATCTCCCCGCAGTAGGCCTCTGCCACCTCGCCGGATTTCAAAAACCTTCCAAAAACAACAGCGCCTGTCCCTAGTGACAGTTCTCACTGACTTCCACGTGTAGTGAAGTAACGACTGAACGATGTGTCCATCGTTAGAGATGCAACAGATATTGAGTCGCTAGAGACAGGGCTCTATTCATAGATATGATAGCGAGAAGGAGGGTCTCCAATTGAAACCGAGGGCTGGAATTTCGAAGTTAAAGCGTGCTGGATAAAATTGGCAAAGGATGAAGGCACATCATGAAATTGTGGTTGTAGCAGCTTTAGGGCTTGCTGCAGCTTCCCCATCCTTACCCGGGTGCCATGAGGTGTGCATCGACACTTTCCAACAGGCCTTCATTTGTGGTGAACTAGCAAACAACCAAACCGTCCCGTAAGGGCAGTATGAAAAAGGAGGATGCCGATGATGTTGCGATTGAGGTATCACACAGCAATGCTGGTGGCCATCGCTGCTGTTCTCACTCTTGGCCTGGCACAGACAATTTCCGCGCAGGATGACGTCTTTCATATGGCGAAAGGCGTGGTCAAGTCCATCGACAAGGACTCGAAAACGATGGTCGTTAAAACCGCTGATGGGACAGAACACACCATTAAGTGGACAGACAAGACAACCGTGGAAGGCGGCAAAGATATTGGCGAGGGCATAAAAGAAGGCAGCAAAGTTTCGGTTAAATACACCGAAAAAGCTGGAGAGAAAACTGCGGTAGGAGTGAAGGACATTGGCAAAGGTACTGCCAAAGCAGTTCAGTAATGCTCGATATTCGAAAAATGGTGTAGCTCGCTCTAAGGCTTTCGCGAAATCGGCCGTGCGCTCGCGACGTGTCACGAGTTCCGTAAGCCATGAGCGATCTGCGCGCTGGTGCCTCACTGGCCTTGTACCTGTGTCACTTGTTGGTGTTTACGCTTCCCACATGAGGCTCGTTTCGCCAGGAGAGCCCAGCCATGGCTTTGGTAAACCCCATAACGCTCCCTAAACACAAATTCAGATCGTCCCTGCCACAAATGACAGTTGTTTCTGGCTATCTCTTGTATTGAACTAGCGACAGTAAGCAATTTGAAGTGCCTGCATCAACAAAGATCGAAATGAGTGTTTGCCAATCAATGCGACATTCACTGGTGCGCTAGCACTGAACGATTGCCTGGTTGCTTCCGAAGCTGACAACCTCCCCCAGGTGCTGGACCGGAACAAAGCAGGCAGGCGCACTGCGATTGGCTGACCGCAGATGAGGGAGCGCGCGGTAACCATCGCCGCTCCCTTCCTGTGCGCCCAAGCAATCATTGGAGGCAGGATCTTATTTTTTCTCGCGAGGCGAAAGGTGATTCGCGCAGGTGGGGAAGTGCAATTTGTAGCAGGCTTGAGGTCGTCGGGATTCTGATCGTGCTGATATTTCTTCGGCTATGGAACGTCGGGCCCGCCGACCAGCAGTGATAGCATTGGTCTCCTGTGACGCAGAGTGGCACACTCATTGGAGTAGAAGCATCTTCTAGCTTGCATCCTGAGACATGTGACAATTCCACAGCCACAATCTGTTGCCTTTGACGACTGTCCAATGTGACAGTAGCCCTACCCCTCAGGACGGCCAAGAATATTCGTTGCGTGGCGACATGGACAAAATCCGAGTGTTACTTGCCGACGATCATGAAGCGATTCTGGCACAAGTGCGCATCGTCCTGGGCAAGGAATTTGATATTGTAGGCACCGTAAACAATGGACGGGATGCGATTGTCGAAGTGCAGCGCCTCGATCCGGATGTGCTTGTTATCGACATATCAATGCCCATTCTTAATGGGTTGCAGGCAGTATCCGAGCTGCGCTCCAATCGTCGAACTAAGGTAGTGTTTTTGACAGTGCATAGAGACCAGGATTTCGTTGAGGCCGCTTTCTCCGCTGGGGCTTCTGCATACGTCGCCAAAGCCGACGTTACCACTGATCTCGTTCCCGCTATCCGTGATGTTCTGGAAGGACGCAGATACATTTCACAATCGATATCATCATAGTTTCAATTTCAGACGGGAAAGTCGGACTGACTTAGACCCTACTAGGTTCCGTGACATCCAAGTGCACGTTTGTAAGTAACCGCGAATGTTCCTGAGGGTGCAACTTTCAACGGGGAAGGAACGCAGACAGTAGACGAATCGACGACGAAAGGGCAGTCACGAAAGGCACCGGCAACGAGCAAGTCTAAGAAGACTGCGGCAACGCCCCCGCCAAAATAGTCCTGTCGTGTGAATTAGCCGCATGGTGACGGCGAGTGGCTGCTCCCCTGGGAGCAGCCACGTCGTTTATCAATTGGTCAGAAGATGGTGCAATATGTGGCGAATATCTATAAGGATTATGTCGCTTACAAATTGAGCCAGAAACAGACAGAGGCTCTGCAAGAAGGAAACGCTGCGACTGCTCGATAGCGCTGCAACACGATTCAGGTCGTCCTCGAAATGTGCGTGAGAGGAAACAATAGCGACGGAGTAGCAGCCTGAATTTCTCCTCGCGCTACAATAAAAGGGCCTACTAAGACAGCAGGATTTTCCGTTGCCTATCGAGCCTACCCCAATCGCACGCTCTTATTTCTCAGCAATCCAACGATCGAAGAGGCCCTCCCGTCTAAACGCAACACGCAAAGTCATAGCGAGTCTGCTGCCAGTGCTTCTAGGTGTTCAGACTGTCGCTCAGGCGCACAGTCCCGCTTCACCTCCGCCGGCTGGAGTCAAAACGCGCGTTTGCAAGGACCGAACGATCCCCCAGCTTGTCGATGTGACAAAGAAATCCGGCATTGACTTCACCCATCTCTCTGCGCCCGAGAAGAAGTACATCGTCGAATCGATGAGCGGTGGCGTCATCGTCATAGACTACGACCGAGACGGCTGGCCCGACATCTATTTCACCAACGCGCCCACCGTCGACATGGCTCTCAAAGGTGAGAAGGCCCGCAGCGCGCTCTACCACAACAACCACGACGGCACCTTCACCGATGTCACCGACAAAGCCGGCATTGCCACGCCCTGCTATGCCATGGGCGGAGCCGTCGGCGACTACAACAACGATGGCTGGCCCGACATCTACGTCACCTGCCTCGGTGGCAATGTCCTCTATAAGAACAACGGCAACGGCACCTTCACCGACGTTACCAAACAAGCCGGAGTGGCCGACGGCCGCTGGTCAACCGGAGCGGCCTTCGGAGATTACGATGGCGACGGATTTGTAGATCTGATGGTTACAAATTACGTCGATTTCAAACTCAGCGACCTTCCCGCCTTCGGCAGCAAGCCGACCTGCAAGTATCGTGGCATCGACGTTCAGTGCGGCCCGCGCGGCCTCAAAGGCGCAGGCGACGCCCTCTTCCACAACAATGGCGACGGCACCTTCACCGACGTCTCGAAAGCCGCAGGCGTCAGCGATCCCGACGGCTACTACGGCCTCGGCGTCGTCTGGTCCGACTTCAACAACACCGGCCGCCCCGACATCTACGTGGCCAACGACTCAACTCCTAACTTCCTCTATAAGAATGAGGGCAAAGGCAAGTTCACCGAGATCGGCCTCGAATCCGGCACCGCCGTCAGCAACGACGGCTCCGAGCAAGGCTCCATGGGCATAGCCGTCGGCGACTACAACCACACCGGCCGCTTCTCCATCTACGTTACCAACTTCGCCGACGAGAACAGCGCACTCTACGAGAACCTCGGCAACTACGATTTCCGCGAGGTCTCCTACGACGCCGGCATCGGCCTCCCTTCACTTCCTTGGATCAAATGGGGCGACGCCTTCGTCGACCTCGACAACGACGGATGGGAAGACCTAATCGCCGTCAACGGCCAGGTCTATCCGCAGGTCGATACGCTGCCATCTGGCGCGCGTTACCGCCAGCCCAAGAACCTCTTCATGAATGAGCGCAATGGCAGCTTCTGCGATGCAGGCCAGCAGGCCGGACCCGCGCTCCAGGAGCCACGTGTAAGCCGAGGTCTCGCCGTCGCCGACTTCGACAACGACGGCAACGTAGATATCGTAGTCTCCGACATCGACGGCTCGCCCATGCTCCTGCACAACAACGGCGTCCCCGGCACGCACTGGGTCAGCTTCGAACTCGCCGGAACAAAAAGCAACCGCCTCGCCCTCGGCGCCCGCATTACCCTCACCGCCGCAGGCATGACGCAGACTGATGAGGTCCGTAGCGGTGGCAGCTATCTCTCGCAGAACGACCTGCGTCTGCACTTCGGTCTCGCCACCGCCACAAAGATCGATTCTGTTGAAATTCGCTGGCCATCAGGCGCGGTTGAAAAGCTCACCAACCTGCCCGCCGACCATTTCTACTCTGTTCTCGAAGGTTCGGGAATCGTGACTCCGGAGAAGATTCGGCCTGCAAGGTGAAGTGGTTTCACTGGTGGAAAAGAAGCTCAATTCTATGGCCATAGGTATCAAAAATATCAATAAATACAATACTTTCATAACATGAATAGAGAACTCTTGTGCCATGAAAACGGCCTCGAGCAGCGATTGGCAACAGTTCCGGCCTTTGAGGCATCATCCTCGTATTTAATCGCATAGTTAAACGATTTATTAGGGGATGGAATTGCCACCCAGGCCGCGAAGTGTGCATTTGATCCCAGGATGAAACCGATTACAAATGTGCAGCGTAAAAATCAACCACCATTCTCTAAACTTAGTTTACTTAATCGTTTTAGTTAGGCCGTTTACCGCAATATTGCCAAAGCGAGCCATTGATCTAACGCAAATCCACGGCACATATCAGGCCCCTGCGCTTGACAATCGAATTGTTAAACGCGCCTAATAGTCAGCGCAGGGATTGCACTCCTGCGCTGCATCACTCAAACCGTTTACTAAACGGATTTTTCCGAGAATATCTCATTTTCACAAATGATTTTAACCACGGGATATTGATAAAACTTGCAGGATAATTACTGTCGACAAGTATAGACAGGTTAACAACTTAAGGCACGACCCCGCACAACTGGCGGGTCAAGCTTTTTTTGACGTAATCAGGAGGCAAATTCAAATGAGAAGATCACGGGTATTCCTCGTGCTCATCGCCCTAGCTGCGGCTATATTGTCGTGGCATCCGGCGCATGCACAGAAAATTACCGGTGCGATCACCGGTACAGTCACCGATTCGAGCGGCGCAGCCGTTCCCGGCGCGACTGTAACCATCACCAATACCGCAACCAACAAAGTCCAGACAATCACAACCGATTCGCAGGGTGGCTACACCTTCGCCGAACTGCCCGAATCCACCTATCAAGTAGAAGTCAAGGGCACAGGCTTCCAGGACTACATCACCAAGGGCGTCGTAGTACACGTTGCCACCACTACCAACGTTAATGCGCAGCTCCAGCTCGGAAGCGTAAGCCAGTCCGTCACCGTCGAGGCCAACGCCATCCAGGTGCAGACTGACAGCGCCGCACTCGGCGCCGTCGTTGACAGCCAGCAGGTTAAAGAGCTTCCGCTCAACGGCCGCAACTTCGTCGAACTCACGCAGCTGCAGCCCGGCGTCTCTGCAGCCAACAACTTCGTCAACACCGGCAAGGGTCTGAACGGTGGCGTGGACATGTCCATCAACGGCAACCCCACTACCAACAACCTCTTCCTCGTCGACGGCGTCAACAACAACGACGTAGGTTCCAACCGCACCATCCTTATCTATCCGTCGAACGAGGCCATCGCCGAGTTCAAGATGTTGCTCAACAGCTACGGCCCCGAATACGGCCAGGCATCCGGCGGCATCATCAGCATCGTTACCCGCAGCGGCAGCAACCAGTTCCACGGCAGCGCGTTCTATAACGGACGCAACGATGCGCTCGACTCCTACACCTTCTTCTCCGCTCCTAACGCCGGACAGGGCCTGCCCCTCAATGGCAAGGACAAGGAGCGCCGCAACGACTGGGGCTACTCCATCGGCGGCCCCATCAAGCGCGACAAGCTCTTCGGCTTCTTCAGCGAGGAGTGGAACCACGAAATCAAGGGTCGTCAGGTCAGCGCCTGCGTCCCCACCGCCGCCGAGCGCGCCGGTGATTTCTCAACCCTCGGCTGCAACACGGCAAACTTCCCCGATTTCAGCGGCGTGCCAGCAAATCAATTAGCCGGCCCGCACACTCTGGCTGCAGTCGATCCATCCACAGCCACCATGATGCAGATGCTCCCGCTGCCCACTACGCAGAACGGAGCGCTCAACTCCAACGGTCAGAACTGGTCCTCGTCGCTTCCGACTGGCCTCTTCTGGCGCGAGGAGAACGCCCGCGTCGACTACGACCTCAACCAGAAGAACCACATCATGGGCCGCTACACGCAGGATACGTGGTCGAACCCGGCCTTCAACGCAGGCTACTGGGGTGACACCGTCTATCCCGCGCTGAACAGCAACTGGGCTCAGCCGTCCAAGTCCATCACCGCGCACTGGACCTCAACCCTCACCAGCACGCTCGTCAACGACGCGGCATTCAACTACTCCAACAACCGCATCCAGATCACTGCGGGTGGCACTGATCCCGGCCTTCTGGCTCAGGTCTCCTCCGCCATTCCGACCCTTTACCCTGAATCGCTCAAGCACTCTCCTGAGGGCGTTCCTTCCGTCAACTTTGGTTCTTACGGCGGCAGCACCTCGCTGCAGGCGCCGTGGCAGAACCAGCTCGACATCTACTACCTTCCGCGACGACCTCTCCTGGATCAAGGGTCAGCATCAACTCAAGTTCGGCGCCTTCCTCGGCTTCAATGGCAAGAATGAAGACGTGAACAGCTCCACCGGCGAGCGTCCAAGCATCGGCTCCGTCGCAACCGGTGCCGGCGGCATCGAAACCAACGATTCGCTGGCCAATCTTGAATTGACCAGCAACGTCTTCAACATCAGCGAGACATCGACCAACGTCCGCGCCCAGCTTCGCTGGCGTGACTACGAGTTCTATGCTGGCGATACCTGGAAGATGTCGCCGCGTCTCACCCTGAGCTATGGCGCGCGTTACTCGCTCCTGCTCTCGCCCTATCAGCCGGAAGACCAGATCACCAGCTTCCAGCCGCTCGCTGTACGATCCCAACAAGCCTGCTTCAGACGCCTGCAACGGCCTCTGGGTAGCTCCTGGCACCGATCCCTGCGGCGCGGCCAACAAGCAGTTCGGAACCAACTTCTCGAGCGGCACCCCGGGTCCCAACCGCTCGCTCATCAAGAACGGTTATCACAACGTCGCTCCCCGCGTTGGCGTCATCTGGGATCCATTCGGAACCAGCAAGACCGTCATTCGCGCCGGAGGCGGCCAGTTCTATCAGCGTGAACGCGTTTCCCGCTACACCCTCGTAGCCAACGCTCCGTTCGCTCTCAACACCAACAACTACCCGCGCACCCTCGGCGGCGCAACACCGTCCAGCATTTCCGGAACGGCCAGCCCCTCCGGTGGTGAAGACCCGGCAGCGCCATTCTTCCCAACTCCTGGCAGTGGAACTTTACCGTCGAGCAAGCTATCGGCGCAAACACCACCTTCCAGGTCGGCTATGTCGGCAACCGCGGTCTGCACCTGACCGATGTCTATGACGTCAACGGCATCGCTCCGCAAAACTGGCTCGCAGCCACCTTTGCCAACGCGGGTGCTGACACCAACAACCTGCGCCCCTATCCGGCAGGCGGCAACAATGGAACGCTCACCTACTGGGCCCACAACGGTGCCTCCAACTATAACGGCCTTCAGGCCGTAGTAAAGAGCCGCATCGGCGACAAGCTCACCTGGGGAGCCGCCTACACCTGGTCGCACACGCTGTCTGACGTCATCATCGACGACTCCAGCGGCGGCATTGGCCAGCAGGCACGCACCTACTATCCTGACTCGCGTCTCGACTACGGCACCTCTGACGTCAACCGTCCGAACATGTTCGTAGCCAACGCAACCTACTACCTGCCCAAGCTGCAGGGTGCCAACCTCATCGAGCGCAACGTGCTCGGCGGATGGGAAACCACCGGCATCATCACCGCGCAGAACGGCAACAACTTCACCCTCTATCAGGGTGCGCACGAAGCCAACCTGGTCTCTGGCGCAAGCAGCCAGCTCAACCAGAACGGCGCGCTCGCCGAGACCGGCTTTACCTCGCCGCAGCGTCCGCTTCTCACGGGCCAGAGCTGCGTCACCGGCCGTAGCTCGAACACCGTTGCCAATGGCGGAGCCTTTACGCTCGTCGGCTATGCGCTCGGCACACTGCCTTCCAACGTTGAGCCGCGAGGCTTCTGCGGTGGCCCCAACTTCAACAACACTGACTTCTCCGTCCGTAAGAACTGGCAGGTCAAAGAACGGTTGCAGATCCAGTTCAACTTTGACTTCTTCAACCTCTTCAACCATCCGAACTTCAGCCCCGCCACGCAGGCTCCCATTCAGGCGATCAACTGCGGCGCGGTGGCAGGAACGGACCCGACCACGGGCCACTCCCTCTACAACCCCTGCAGCGCGACGAACAACATCGTCTCCGCTCAGGACCTGACCCCTGGATTCGGTACCTCAACAAGTCTGCTGGGCACTCCTGCTCGCCAGATCCAGTACGGTCTGCACTTCAACTTCTAACAGCTCCTAAGCAGCACTTGACTGTGGCAGGTTCCGAAAGGAACCTGCCTTTTTCTTTTGCCCTCACCTGACCTGCATCTCCGCGATTGTTTGACCGTTAAAACTGGAAGCCAGGTTCTGGGCAAGAAGAGGATCGTTTTTCGCGCCCGCCATCGCTTTCTCGAGGTGATCGTGGTAATCGTCTTTCGGGCCTGTGAGCGTGATCAGCGCCGCCGCATATTCCATCTCCGGATCCTGTCCGCGCAAGCTGATCGCCCTTCTCACCCAACTGTATCCATCAAGGCCAGCCGCAGGATTCGGCTCTCCGTTGCCCATCCACTGCTTGTACGTTTCGGCAAGGTAGCCGGCGTCGAACCACGCCAGCGCGCCGGGGTTATCGTCAGCGGAGTTGGCCGCGCGAGTGTGAAGTCGAGTAATCAGTTCCTTAGCCACTTGAGGATCCTGGCGGGCATAGATCGTCGCTCGTCGAAGCGTTTCCATTCGCACCAGCACCGGGGCATTAGCATCGAGGATCGCCAGAGTATCCCTCGTCAGATTCTGGAGATCATAGCTTCCATCCCCTTTGTGGTAATTCAAATCAACCCAGGGCAGCGACTTTGCCTGCCCGATTGCGATGGGATGGCAGATAAGCGGCGGTCCAGCCATTGCGTAAGTTGTGAGTCCGAGCATGACAGCTGCGATTGAAAGTACGCGTAACTTCATATTCCGAGTCTCCTTTTGCATGGTCTGCTTGCACGCTCAAAAAGACGCCGTCGGAAATCGAACTGTTAACAAGTGAAGGGAAGCGCCGATTATTTCCCCTGAGCAGTCGCGGATGTCCCTGCCCAGTTATGCTCCCAATGGCGCCAAATCGAAATGTCGTCGAATCCAAGTTGGTTCCACCACAAATCGAGCATCGGTTGATCGAGGCGCAGAATTCCTTCTTTCGTGACACCGGCCGGCGGAGGCGCAAGCTTCATCAGTCGGTCGTAGACAAGCACGCGCTGCTCCTCATCGACGCGGGCCAGCAGATGCCAGATCGTGAGCGCGTCGCGCTTGCGAGACTCGGCAAGCACGATCGCCAGATCGTTCGCGCGCTGCTGCGGTGTGTTGTCTTCAAAATCAAATCGCGCCAAAGCAGTGCGGAACTTTAGCGACGCATCCTCAAAGTACGGAGTGCCAGGACCCGTCTTCGGCCGCGTCTCGCATGCTGCGCCCGCCGGAATGAATGACTCGTGTCCATTCAGCTTGAAACCTACCCACCCGAGCGAAGTGCGCACTATCCCCGTTCCGGTATCGTCTACCTGCAGCCTGTACGCGCAGCCCAGGTCTACCGTCACAGCCGATGGCGTGTTCACGACGAATTCACCCGGCGGCGCCCAGATAAATGCATCGATGGTTCCGCGATCCAGGGCAATCCGTTTCAAACCCTTTCCCATCGACAGAAGACGCAGGCGCGTGCCCGGCTCCACATCAATCTGACCGATCTGTTCCGCCTCAAGCCTGGCCCGCGACTGCTGATCGGTCTCAAGCACCTGGCCAACGCCCAGACGGCCCGCTCTTTCATTCACACGGATGGCTCTGGTCCCGACTCGTGGGGCTCCTGCTACGCCAGACACACTCCAACCAGTCATAACAACAGGCGCGGATTTCCTTTCATGCACGATAAGAAATGTGACAACGACGACAGCAGCCGCAGCAGCAGCGAAGACAGGAATCCATCGAATCCTGCGTCTGCGGGGGATGAACTCAGGAAAGACCGGAGCAGGACGATCATGGCGAAACTTCCCAAGCAGCCCCTCCAGCCTCTGCATCTCTGGATCGGGCTTGCCTGATCCATCCCACAAATAATCGTCGCTACCCATCAGTGGTTCGTTTTTCATGAGCACTCTTCTTACGGCATCTCCGTTTTAGGATTCGGGCTGAGCCTGTTGCGCAGCAGTTGCATGCCGCGATGCAGGTTCACTCGCACCGAGCCGTGCGTCAGTCCGGTGCGTTCCGCGATTTCGGGGCCGGTCATTCCTTCCACCAGCCGGAGGATCAATGTCTCGCGATACGCATCAGGCAGGCTCCGAACCGCGTCGAGAACCACAGCCGCCGCATTTTCATCCTCCGCCTTGTTTTCCGTGTCAGGCGCATCCTCTGTGAGTTGATCTTCCGGCGACGATCGCCGGTAGTGATCGCTGGCCAGATTGCGGGCGATCGCCGCCAGCCACGCTCCAAAGCTTCGGGTGTCCCGCAGTGTTGACAGTCGCCTCAGAGCCATCACGAAGACATCTTGAACCAGATCGTCCACATCTCTCACGGGAGCCCGCGCCAACAAAACTCCATGCACCATGCGAGCGTAGCGATCATAGAGACGACCAAATGCTGCGCGGTCTCCTTCACGGGCCGCCTCGACCAGCATCGCGTCTTCAGAAGCAGGCTCGGACTGGCGCCGCAGGCTGGCGGCAATCAGGTCAACTCGATCTCCGGACATGGACACCATCCGCAGCAATTCCCCGCGTCATCGTAGACGTTTTCATAGGAAGAAGTGTTAACAACAGAACGAGCCCAGCAAAGCAAGTCCCGCAGTTCGCATCGGCAGGCATCCACATAGGTGCTCAATCACCAAACGCGGTAATCCTGACTCTGAGTGCAACGAAGAGGAAGGGGAAGGACCTGCTTTTCGCAAGGTTGTCTTGTTCTCGATGTCATCCTGAGCGTAGCGAAGGAGCTGCTTTTCCTCAAGAACCAGCACGAAAAAGGGTGCCCCATCCTTTCGCAATCCGAAAGGGTGGGAACCACTGAACCTAGTGAGCCGTCATTCTGAAACGAAGCGCAGCGAAGTGAAGAATCCACACAACGAAAACCAGCCGCAACAGCATGTAGCCTTCAGCCGGGAAAGAGGGAATTGAATCCCGGTGCTACAATTCACCCGAACGGCTGAGCCGCAATCGGAGGTTCGCCATGGTTCACAAAAGCTGGTGGTTGCTGGCACTATGCGGTGTTCTGAACGCCATATTTTCCATCATGGTGTTTCTTGTGCTGAGCCCGGATGGCTCCATCACTCTGCGGAGATTCATATACGGCAGAAGCGCGGCTGAGCAGTTGGGCATGCTCGCACTGGCAATTGGGGCTTGCACCGTCGCAGCGGGCATTTGGAATTTAAGAAAAAGCAACTCATGGCTTCTGGTGCTGAACGGTCTCTCTTGTAGCACACTTGGTTTGCTGGTTAGGTCAAACAGACCAGTCGCTTTTCGTACCGTTGCGCTCTTCATTGCCGTGATGGCAGTGAGCATCGGCATATATGAATTGGCAACCGCGCGAACGTTGCGACAGCATCGCATGGACGAATGGCTTCTCGGCGCAGCCGGAATTGTCTCGTTTGGTTTTGCCTTGGCGTTCCTTGCTTTCGTGCCTCACTGGCTCAAACTGGACCCGTCGCCGTCCGCCCAGACTTTCAATTGGCTGGGCTCATACTTTGGCTTCAGCGCGATCTGCATGCTCTGGCTCGCCGTCCGCCATTTCAAGCCGAGCACTGGCCTGCACAACGAGCCCAACCGCGCGTTGTCCGCGAGCTGAGCTCGGAAATCCGAAATCTCTGAGGGAAGCAGAGGCACGAAAATGGGTGGCCCCATCCTGACCGTAGTCAGGGTGGGAAAGCACGACCCTCACCCAGCGGGTGCCCCGGGTTCGCGAAGCTAACCCGGGTCTTTCCCACATTCCGAAGCTGCACGAAACCTTGTCAAGCCCCTAAATCAAAAATTCCCCTCAAACCACTCATTCTAAAGAGAAAAATCCGCAACGAACTTGGCGTGTTTCCCATCCAACTTAGCTAAAATAGAAATCGAGGCTGATTTGGGGTGACAAAGGCAGGCGCGGGTTTCAACCCGCGCATCTCACCTGTCCTGAATCTAAGCGGCTTTAGCTGCTGAGAGGATGCAACTGATTGATTCCAAATTACTTATGACTAAGATAGCCAGAATCAATAATTTACAGTGGCTTTCTTGCGCAGGATGAGCGTTTTCAAGGATTTAGCCACCCTGGGGGTAGGCGGAACGCTGCTGTGCCTGGCCCTTACAGCGCCCGCTCAAGCACCGGATCCAGCCACCCAGCAACTACAACAGCTCATCGACGCCCAACAGGCAGCAAAGCAATCCGGCGACGCCGCAAAGGTCATCGCCAGCTCAGAGAAGCTCACAACCGTCGCCGCCCAACAGGAGACAGCCACCACCGCCGCCCTCAAGCAGCCGCATCTCGCACCGGCAAAGGCACAGCAACTCCAGAAGCACGAACAGCAACTCCGTCAGGTGCTGAGCAACGGCTTCAACGACTGGGGCACCGCCGAAGCCCGCCGCCAGCAGTTTCAGCCAGCACTTGCCCACTTCCAGCAGGCCGAAAAATGGGACGCAACCACACCCGGCCTCATGCGCAACCTCGGCACCGCCGCTTTCCTCCTGCAGGATTACCCGGAAAGCGCCCGCGCCCTCACCACCGTCGTCGCCCAGGACCCGAGCGATCAACGCTCACGCCTGATGCTGGCGATGTCCCTCTTCAGCATCGAGAAATTCGCTGAAGCCGCCCAGAACTTCGCGCCCATCGGCGACGCCGTCATGCGGGACACGCGCTCCGCCTACGCGTGGGCCTTCTCGCTTGCCCGCACCCACCAGGAGCAGCAGGCGAACCAGATCATCGACAACCTCGCCGAGCGCGACCTCGCACCTGACGTGCGCATGCTCGTCTGCCAGCTCTACAACACGACAGAAAACTACGAGCACGCAGTTCCATGCTTCAAAAAACTCGCCGAAGAGAACCCGACCATGCCGCGCGCCCACTTCGAGACCGGAGCGACCCTCGTCCACCTCGACCGCCCCGCTGACGCCATCCCCGAGCTGCGAGCCGAGCTGAAGCTCAACCCGCAAGACGTGGACGCGCAGTACTATCTGGCCTTCGCCCTCCTCGAAACCTCGCAGAAGGACGAAGCTGTGTCACTTCTCCGAACCGTGATCGCCGAGAAGCCCGACCACGCGCAAGCCCAATATCAACTGGGAAAGGTCCTGTTAGAAGACGGCAAGATCGACGAAGCCATCCCGCACCTCGAAACCGCCGCCAAGCTGGACCCATCCTCCGACTACATCCACTACCAGCTACAGGCCGCCTACCGTCGCGCCGGACGCACCGAAGACGCGAACCGTGAGCTCGAAGTCTACAAACAGATCAAGGCCAGCCACCGCAACGCCGGCGCATCGAATGAAAACAACACCCCATGACACCTGAAAGTCACTTCAAGTCAATCTGAATCGCCTGGATCGAGTAAGCAGGCATCGTATGATGCAATGTCCCCTCAGAAATGCTGACCGAGGTCTCCTTCGGCACGATGCTCTCCGGGTTATCAATCGTATTCGTCGCCTGCGTCCCGTTGGCGCTCAGAGTAACAAGCATTCCCTGAGCCGCCAGCGATGCACCGGGAAACTTCACATCAATCGGCTGCGGAGTCGAGGCAGCATTCACCAGTTTTAGATAGAGCCGCTTATTGGTGTCATCTTTTGTGATGGAGTAGAAGAACTTCGATCCTGCTCCCTCGATGCTGGAACCCAACGTTTCATTGCCAACGTATTTCGCAAACATCACCTGCGCATAGTAACTGGGCGATCCATAACTGCGCAAAGCGTCATAGCCGATCAGGTCCGTCTCCCACTGCATGCCGCCGGGATTCACATTCACAAACAATGGCGCATAAGCCGCCATCACAATGATGTCGCTGTTGCGCTCCATGCCCGTCATCCACGCGGCATCGCCAAGAGCCGCACCGAAATTCGGAGTCGGGGAGCCTTCTCGAGTAGCCCATTCGCCAACAAAGACCTTTGGCCCGCTACGGTCGGTTTTGTCGTAGTGAGTCGTGTCCTGAAAGAACTCAGTGGCTCGCCTGTAGTAGTGGTCGTCGATCACATCAGGACGAATACTCTTCACCGGCGTAGTCGCAATGATCTGAAGATCCGGATACTTTGCTTTGATCGCCTTGTAGAACTGCGCATACCGCCCGTCATAACTACCCGACTTGTCGAAGAAATCTTCATTGCCGACTTCGACATAATTCAGATGAAATGGCTCCGGATGTCCGTTGGCAGCACGAATTGCGCCCCACTTCGTGTTCGTTGCTCCCGTAACGTACTCCAATTCATCGAGAGCATCCTGCACGTAAGGATCGAGGTCCGGACCGGGATTCACGTGTTCCTGCATCATCGAATACCCGGCATAAACAGCAAGCACAGGCTGCATGTGGAGGTCTTCGCACCACTCCAGAAATTCGAGAAGCCCAAGCCCATCGGAAGAGTGATAGCGCCAGGGACTGGGATGCGTCGGCCGGTCAACCAGCGGTCCAATGGTCTTCTTCCACTCGTATCGCTCGGGAATGTGATCGCCCTCAAGGTAGTTGCCACCGGGAAATCGCAGAAATGCCGGATGCATCGCCGCCAGCTTTTCCATCAAGTCAATGCGATTGCCATTAACCCGATTGCGATAAGTCGGCGGGAAGAGCGAGACCAGACTCAACCAGAGCGAGCCGGGATGAGCGACGGTAATGACAAGATGATTCGCCGCTGAAGCCTCAACCGCACCAGTCTTCAACGTAAACGGATATTGCTTCCAGTCACCTGTGACGCCGGAGACAGTAGTTATGGCGAGGACCTTACCACTCTGGTTCTGAACGAGGCTCACCGTAACGGGACCAACAGCCGCCGAGTCTTCCTTCGCATACAGCGATCCCGTGTAAGCGGTGTTCGGGCGAACAGCCATGCCCCAGTAGCCTTCATTGAGAACACCCGCCGAACTTCCAGCGTCTGCTTGAGCCACATCAAGCCGCAGACTAAACGGCAGCGCCTCACTCGGGCCGGTCTTCTGGTCATAGCTCATCTTGGCCTGAGCGGCACCGTTTTCAACGAGGATCCAGTTGCGCACGCCCGACCAGTTGGCGCGGAATGTCCGGTTGCTGACCATCTCGGCATAAAGACCGCCGTCGTAGGAATAGTTGATCTCTTCGGTCATGAGCCCATAAAGTGTGGGGCTGACTTTTGCGACCGGCTGATCCGCATGGATCGTAAGAACTGCTGGCGACTGGGCGAAGAGGGAAGTTGTCAGCAAACAACTTGTAAGAGCAACCGCGCAAGCAAAAGTTTTCCTGCTCATCTCTAAAATCTTCCTTTGTAGACGACATGATCTTGGTAATGAAAGGGCGCCGTAAATTGTATACGGCGCCCTGTGATTCCGTGGCAAAGATTCTCGATCAGAAGCTGAACTTTGCCCCAAGCTGCAGACGTCGCGCGTCATAGGAAGAGGTAACCTGTCCGAAGTTCCCATCCGCGGAGTTTGCATCTATACCTTGGAATTGCGTGTGATTGAATGTGTTATAGGACTCGAACCTCAGTTCAAACGCAGGACCTGATTCGTTCGAAGTAAGCGGAATGTTCTTGAAGAGTGACATGTTGAAGTTGAAGAGCCCCGGCAGGATCACTGCATCCTTTCCGGAATTTCCGAACCCTTGATTCGTACCGCCATCCCAAGGTGCGACAGGATTTGCAAAAGAACTGGTGCTGAACCATGCAGTCTGCTTCTTGGGGTATGAGACCTTTCCGACCAGATTCTCACGGTTCGTAGCGCCATTGCCGCCCAGGCCAAGTACGTCAGGGCCCGTATAGTTAATCGCCTGGGGCACGCCCGATTGTGCGAACGTAATTCCCGAAAACACCCATCCTCCTAGCACCGTGCGCTCCAACGCGTTGGAACTATGCAGGAAGAAGGGAAGATTATAGATATAGCTTGCGTTGAAGATGTGGCGCCGATCGAATGCACCCGATCCATAATCATAAGCTGCGTTGAACGGATTTGTGAGTATGTTGAGATCGTTGCTCACATTGTCCAGTTCGTGAGAGTAGGTATAAGCCAGTTGCACCGTCCATCCATGCCGGTTCTCCATGCGCAGGCCTGCCTGGAATGAGTTGTAATTGAAATTGGTCTCATTCTCCTCCTGCGTAATCGTGCTGAAGCCGGGATAGATTCGATAAAGGTTTGCGTTGACCGAACCGTTCGCAACGCCCTGGCGATGAGTAAGATCATTCAAGGGCAGGGTATTGATATTGCGATCATTGTTCTGTGACCAACCCAGTGAGCCGACGTATTGAACGACGGCGACAATCGACGGTGCGAGTTGTCGCTGCACTCCCAGGCTGAACATCGCGGTTCCTGGAGGCGTGTATTGATATTTCAGGTTTGTAAGTGTTGAGGGAAATGTCTGTGATGTTGTCAATCCTGTCAGGGCGCTCGTATTGGGGTTAGAGAAGTAAACGTTTGTGGCCGAAGGTTGATACGCAAACGGCGGATTCAAGGCCGCGTTGTACACGTCATTGCCCTGGACACGCTCAAAGAACATGCCAAAGCCGCCCCTGAGTACCGTCTTCCCATCTCCAAAGACGTCAAAGGCAAATCCGACTCTCGGTTGCCACGTGTCGTATCTGTTCTGGACGTTGCCGCGTGGGAAGTTCACGCCGGCCTCACGCATGCCATTGAGATAGAATGCCTGGCCGTTGAAATTCGTGAGCGAGGCTGGGTTCAACGTTCCATCCGCATTGAGGGGATAGCCGAGGGTCGTGTCATAGTCCGCGGGAACGAAATTTGCAAACTGGTCATACCTCTCAAAGGTGTGTGGGAGTCCGTCAAAGCGAAGTCCGAGGTTAAGAGTCAAACGTGGAATGATCTTCCAATTGTCATTACCGTAAAAACCATAGTTATTGCTGACCCAGTGCTTGCCGGCAAGGTATTGCAATTGCGTAAAGCTGGCAGCATCCCCGAGCAGGAAGTTTATGTACGAATCCTGGGCGAAGCTACTGTTATTAAAAACTGCAGTTCCCTGGGTATTCGCCTGCAACTGCTGATTCTTGGGATCGTGCAACCAGCTGAAGCCGAATTTGAACTGGTGCTTCCCGTGACTCCAGGACAGGTCGTCCCGGGTCTCATAGCCAAAGAAGGAGTTCTTCCACGGGTAGTAGCTCGAGCTCCAGTTCGTGCCATAGGGAGCGCCCAGATCGATTTCCGGCATGCGGGTGCCAAAGTTGTTAGCGAGCGGGAAGAAGGTTGTAGCCGACCATCCCGATGGTTGCGCCGAGATACCGACAGGATCGAGGTTGATTGTATTGCCACTGAAAAGGAAAGAGGTTTCGTTCAGCAGTGCAGGCGTATAGGTCTGCGTGAGCTTCAGACTGGATGACCATGACGGATTGAGCATCGCCGTGCCCACGGTTGGGTATGTACTGTCACCCCACAGCGGCGGATAGTACGTCTGCGTTACGGCATCGTGGAGATAGTGACCGCTAAATTGGAATCTCGGATTAAAGTTGTGATCGATTCGTACTACATCTTCACGAACGTCCGTGGGCTGCGGTATGGACGAGATGTATTGATTGGTTCCCAGATTTGGCTTAGGAAAGGTTCCTGCGTTGAGTTGCAGAACTGCATTGGAGTCGATCAGATTGGCAGGAATCGTGTTATTCGGGAACGGCTGTCCTGGCGTCAAACCATCTTGCGCATACAAGGCCAATTTAGCTGGATCACTGGTAACCGGGACAATCGGGGCACTTCCATTGGAGGGAACCTGGTACACCAATGGCTGTCCGGCGACAGGAAAATTGGCGGCTTGAATGGTGTTTACAACGGAAGGCGAACTTCCCTGAATCAACCTGCGCCATTCTTCATTCACGAAAAAGAACGTCTTATTCCGTGCGTCATTGTAGACATGGGGAATCCATACCGGACCGCCGATGTTAAAGCCGGGTTCGTTCAGTCGGAATTCCGGCCGCGGCTTGCCGGCAAAATTAACGAAATAATTGTTGGCATCATAGTCTTCATTCCGGTTGAAGTACCACGCTCCTCCGTGGAAGTCGTGGGTGCCTTGTTTCAGAACCATAAGGATGGTTCCACCGGAGCCGATGCCGTAGTCGGGTCCATAGTTGCTGTCCAGCGTCTGGAATTCAGCGAGCGCGTCCATCGAAGGCAGGGAACTGAAGCAGCCGCCGCAGCCGCGGTCATTCAATTCGCCGCCATCCAGCATGTAGATGTTGTGGGTGGTGCGGGTTCCGTTGAAACTGATGCCATTCGCGGACGTGAGAGCATTTACGCCGCTAAATAGCGGCAGGTTATTGGACTTGCCCATCCCGAGAGCTGCAAGCGCTGTGACGTTGCGGCCGTTGGTTGCCAATTGCGTCACCTGCTGACCGCTGATCAGGTTGCTGAGTTCATTAGTTTCTGTCTGTACCTGCAGGGCATCTGCCTGGACCGTAACCGTCTGACCGGCAGCGCCGATTGTAAGGCTGACGTCCTCCTTCAGGGTCTGCCCGGTGTTTACGACAATGCCGGTTCTCGTGTAATTCACAAAGCCGGCTGCTGAGGCGCCCAATGTGAAATTGCCGACGCCCACATTGGCGAAGAGATAGATTCCATCGTTATTGGATACGGTTTGCCTTACTTGTCCTGTAGCAGGGTTGGTGAGAGTAATGGCCGCATTCGGAATCGCGGCGCCGCTGGGATCTAATACTGTTCCGGTGATGGTTGCATTTTCCTGTCCCCAGACGAGGGGAACGAGTATGAGGGCGAGGGCACTCGCCAATATGAACCGCGAACGAAGCATCGTAACCTCCCGATATCAAATCAATGGCTAATGCGAGTCCTATATTTCCCGTAACATTCGTTAACTTGCCGGAAAGCAGTAAACACAACGGATGAAGGCCGTCATGGCGGAAACGTTTTCTTCGACTATGTATTTCCACTGACGGCGTCAACGCAAACTTTAAGAAAATCGGTTAGTCAAATCCAGCCATGACGCAGAGCTCTCGGTCATAGCATCGGTTTGGGTGGTAAATGTTTACTCAGCGGGCGATGCTAACTCTCTGGCGATAAAGCTGTCAAGAGATGCCGAGTTGAGGATAACCACACTTTATAACTGCACAAAGGGATTCGAAGGTCTCAGGCTGCAGTGTTCGCCATGGTGCCAACTCAGTTGAATCATCCCTCGTGAGCTGCGCTGACATACTTCCATCTGGATCTCAGTCATCTTTCAGCAGGTTATTGGAGAGCACCTGCTAGGTTTCTGGTGAGCCTCAAAAAAGATATCCCAGGCTTACGTTCCTTAGACTGGTTGAGGTTTGTTCATGTGATGGTAAAAACAGAATGACGAACCTCTCTCGCGGTGCCAATTTTGAAGTCTTCGGGCGAATTTATCTGCTCGTCACCGTCAAGAGCACTTCGCCAAATTTCACGAGAACTCGATGGCGATTTGACAACGGGTCCTGAGGAATTTCGTAGTGTCTTGCATAGAGAGGAAGAACTATGCGACTGATGATTCGTACGTTTGTGCTGGCAGCCGTCGCAGCCTGCGCGACTGCGGCCTTCGCTTCTGACACGATGACCGTGAATGTGCCCTTCAACTTCGAGACTCACGGCAAGACATTTCCAGCGGGCAAGTATGAGGTCGAGTTTGATTCCACCCAGAGCTCCCTGGCGCTCTACAGCAAGACCGACACTAGGAAGTCCTTCATGTGGGTCGCTTCTCCTGCGGAATACAGCTCCAAAATGGCAAGGCTCGCATTGAAATTCGACAGCGAAGCCGATGGTACACATGCACTGCGCAGCATCCGATTGGCTACGTGGGAAACACCGGTACTGGATGTACATGAAAGACATACTGCTCAGAGCGAAGTGTCCATCGCGGGCGGTAAGTAGCAGTAACACCCAATCGCCGCGGTCCGTTTGGAAAGCGCCGTAACACCCGTGAAGGCAGGGTTCCGGACTTTAGCGGACGAAGCGAAGCGCCAGTGCGCCTGAATGCTCGTCAGGGCGCCACTGGCTATCGGTTCGCGATCGGAATGAACACCTGGCGGGACACGAATCGGCAAAATCAAGCCGACAGTGCATCTTCATCCTGCTCGGTGATTTTACGCATAAGATCGGCAGGATGAACAGGCTTGGACAACAACTGAAAGTGATGTCCGAACTTCCGCGCATTCTGAAGCAGATCTTTAGTGGATGCCTGTCCCGAAAAAAGGAGAATCCTGCAACCAGGACAAAGTGCTCTTATCTGGATCGCCAGGTCGATGCCGGAAAACTGCGGCATGACGACATCGGTAAGCAGAAGATCGGGCGGCTCCGCTTTGGCGCGCTCCAATGCTTCCGCAGGATTTGAAAAGGGAAATGCTACAAAACCACTCTTGCGCAGGATGATTGCCAATGACTCGGCGATGATCGTTTCATCATCCACGACGAAAATGACCGACACAGGCTTTGTTGGCATGATCATTCTCCTTTAGCAGCATCGATTTCAGAAAGTCACTGCGGCATTTTTGGATCTATGCAACACTTCGGCAACCTTTTCACACAGAAGAGCCGGTCCTTCGAGTTTACTCAGGAACAGATCTGCGTGTGACCCTTCAGGCGGCATTTCATTTACACCTGAAAACAGAACTACAGGAAGGGAAGGCTTCTGTCTTTTGATTTCCCGGGCCAGGTCGGCGCCACTCAAGCCGGGCATCAATAAATCGGTGAGAACCAGGTCAACGGAATGCGACCGCAGCATCTCCAATGCCTCGGCCGCGGATTTTGCGCGAAGGACTTCATAGCCGGCCTTCTCCAGCACACGCGATCGCACGAAAAGCGACGTCTGTTCATCATCAACACACAGAATCAAGAATCTGCGCATGCTCATGTCCATCTGGGGTCGCATTTAACTGCTCACCGAACTAAAGGCTGACGCCTCGCTCTGCTCCGTCGCGGGTGTATAACCGGGAAGCAGCACGCGAAAGCAGGTTGCGCAACCACCAGACTGCCTGACACTGCGGAAACGAATGGCCCCATCATATTTTTGGACAATGCCCTTGCTGATCCACAGGCCCAGACCAGTCCCCTTCGTGGACTTCGTAGTGAAGAAGGGCTCAAAGAGTTGCTGTGCATCCTCCCGCTTGATACCGGAACCGGTATCGCACACAGAAATCGAAACCCAATTCGTTTTGGTTTTCAGAAGCGGCGTGATTCGCGAACGCTGATCCTGAGCCGCCCGCCATCCGGCATGGCTTGAATGGCATTCACAATGAGATTCATGAATACCTGCCTTAATTCGCCCGGAAAGCCCTGAATCATAGCGTCCTGTAGATAGCGCTTGTCCAGCGAAATCCCCTGCAGGTGCATGTTTCTCGATTGCAGCTCAACAACATTGTCGAGCACTTCGGCAATCGAAACCGCAATGGGCAGTTTCGACTCGCGATAAAAACTCAGAGTGTGCTTCACAATATGCGCGACGCGAACCAATTCCTTTTCGCCCATGCGCGCATATTCCATGGCTTCATCGTCAAGCGATGAATGATCGCGCAACAGGTGGAAGATATTGAGAATCGCCTCTAAGGGGTTATTGATCTCATGGGCAATGATCCCCGCAACACGGCCCATCGCGGCCAGTTTTTCCGCATTGCGTAATGCTTCTTCGGCCCGCAGGTTCGCGGTCATGTCGCGGCTGATTTCCAGAATCACGCCCGGTGATCCAGCTTTATCGCTCTTAAAGACTTTTCGGCATGCAACAGTGATTTCCCGTCCATCACGCGTGCGCTGCTGAAGGTTCCCGTCCCACCGCCCTCCTTTGAAGAGAGCAGATTCAATATCGCTAAAGGGAACCGGAAATTGCGTCGACAAAAGCGCGTGAAGATCCTGACCAACTACATCTTCGCGGCGCCAGCCGTACAAGGCTTCCGCGCCGGAATTCCAGAACCGGATCAGGCCGTTCATGTCACGCACCATAATCGCTTCAGATGCGAGGTCGAGCAGATCGGCGCGCTCTTTCAACTGTTCCGTGCGCTCGGCAACGCGCTGCTCCAGGTCGCGATTCAAGGCTTCCAGTTGGCGCCGTTTCCGATGCAATTCGGTAAAAACAGAGACCTTGGCACGCAGAACTTCGGGGATCACTGGCACCGAAATATAATCAACTGCTCCCCGCTGGTAGCCTTTAATCCGGTCAGCATCAGACAGATGAATTGCGGAGATGAAGAGAATCGCGGTCTTCTGAAAGCGCGGATGCTCGCGAATCATGTCAGCCAGCTCAAAGCCGTCGATCCCCGGCATGCTGACATCCGCAAGGACGACTGCGATATCTTTCTTAAGCAGGTGTTCCAGGGCCTCTGTTCCGGACGCTGCCTTGATAAGATTTTCGCCGAGATCGCTGAGAATGACCTCATAGCTGAGCAGCTTCGCGGGTTGATCGTCAACGAGAAGGATATTGACCTTCTCGTTGGAACTTGCCGGAGCGCCGTGTTCCAAGGACGGGTTCCAGCCATTTATTGACATAAAGACATCCTCATCATCTATGCAGCCACATCCGGAGAGACGCCAATAGTTGCTCGGTATTTACCGGCTTGGCGAGATATTCCGACGCTCCGGCCTCGAGGCATTTCTCGCGATCGCCTTTCATCGCTTTCGCCGTCAACGCAATGATTGGAAGCCTGTGCAAAGAGCTGTTTTGCCGGATCACCTGCATGGTCTCATATCCATCCATTTCCGGCATCATAATGTCCATCAGCACAATGGCTATATCAGGCGTCGACTCCAGCGTAGCAATGGCCTCGCGTCCGGTACTTGCAGTAAGCACGCTCATGCCGCGTCTTTCCAGCACACTGCTCAATGCAAAGATATTTCGGACATCGTCATCTACAACAAGAACCTTTTTACCGATCAGAGCCTCATCTGACCCGTGCAGCCGATCGAGCATTTTCTGCTTATCCGAGGGCAGGTCAGCGATGACCCGATGAAGAAATAGCGCCGTTTCATCGAGCAGCCTTTCGGGCGATTCAACATCCTTCACCACCACACTCCGGGCCAGAGCGTGCAACTTCGCATCTTCTTCCGGAGATAAGTCCTTTCCCGTAAAGACGACGACCGGCAAATCACTTAGCGTCGGCGTGTCCCCCAACTTCTCCAGAACGTCAAATCCAGTCATGTCAGGAAGGCGCAGATCGAGAACCATGCAATCAATTTGTTGCTCTGCCACAATGTCCAACGCCTCACCGCCAGTGGAGGCTATGCAAACATCGATGTCATCATAGCCAAGCAATTCCCGAATGGTCATCTGCTCCGCAGGATTATCTTCCACAACCAGCAGGCGCTTGCGACGAGCCGTACAGAACTCCTTGATCTTCATCAGGGCCGCTTCGAGGCCGTCCGTCGTCGTCGGTTTCGTCACGAAGGAGAATGCGCCGCGCGACAGCCCATGATGACGGTCGTCGTCCATCGTCAATATCTGTACGGGGATGTGCCGTGTCCGGGTGTCCTGCTTTAAGTGGTTCAGCACGGTCCAGCCGAGCATATCGGGTAGAAATACATCGAGTGACACGGCGCTCGGATGGAACTCATGAGCGAGCGCGAGGGCCTCCGCACCCCGCGATGCGGCAAGAACCTTGAAGCCTTTGTCGCGGGCAAGATCGCATAGGACGCGCGCATAGTGGGTATCATCCTCCACGATCAACAATATGGCGTCTCCCTGCTCCAGATTGGCGCGATCGTCCTCAATTTGTTCTGTCTCATGATCGGCTACGGTACCGCTCGCCAGTTGCAGAACCGAGGCCGTTCTGGCTCTCTCGGTGAATGCATCGGCAACACTGGAACCGGTAGGCCCAACATATGTCTGCGGCAGGTAAAGAATGAACGTGCTTCCTCTTCCTGGAGTGCTCCGCAATTGAATTTCTCCTCCGAGCAAGCTCGCCAGTTCGCGGCTGATGGCAAGCCCAAGACCCGTGCCGCCGTACTTCCGGCTCGTTCCCGCATCTGCCTGCTGGAAAGCCTCAAAGATGATCTTCTGCTTCTCTTGTGGAATACCGATTCCTGTATCAGCCACCTCGAATGCTACGACTGAACCCGCAGTGCTGAGGATCGGATGGTTCCTACTCCAGCCACTCTCTGCACTGAAGACCGAAAGCCGCACGCCGCCCTGTTCGGTAAATTTGAAGGCATTGGACAGCAGGTTCTTGAGCACCTGCTGTAAACGCTTCGAATCCGTAACCAGGCTGCGGCTGAGATGCTTATCCGAATGCAGGTCGAAGGATAGCCTCCTATTTTCTGCTTCGTGGCGGAACGGACGGGCAACCATCTCAAGCAGGCTGGTAAAGAACACATCTTCAGCTTCGACCGAGACCGTGCCTGATTCGATCTTCGACAGATCGAGAATGTCGCTGATGAGATTGAGCAAGTCAGTTCCCGCAGCATGGATCGTCCGAGCAAACTCAATCTGCTTCGGCGTGAGATTGCCATCCGGATTGTCGCTGAGCTGCTGGCCCAGCACGAGAATGCTGTTCAGCGGCGTGCGCAACTCATGCGACATGTTCGCAAGGAATTCCGACTTGTACTTGGAAGTAAGCGCCAATTCCTTGGCTTTTTCTTCGAGTGCTCTGCGCGCCTGCTCAATTTCCTGATTCTTGCGTTCGACCTCCACGTTCTGTTCAGCGAGCTGCTGTGCCTTTTGCGCAAGCTGTTCATTGGTCTGCTGCAGTTCTTTCTGCTGCGATTGCAGCTCAGTAGCCAGCTGCTGAGACTGCTTCAAAAGCGCCTCAGTCTGCATCGTTGCCTCAATACTGTTGAGCACAATTCCGATGCTGGCCGTGAGTTGTTCCAGGAAGGCAAGATGAGAAGCTGTGAATGAGCTCAAGGTGCCAAGTTCAATGACTGCCTTGACGCGGTCCTCAAAAAGCACTGGCAGCACAATCACGTTCTGTGGAACTGCTTTGAACAGTCCTGAGCGGATCGGCATCGCGCTTTGTGGCAGGTCGGTGATCAACATGCGCCGCTTTTCTGTTGCGCATTGACCTATGAGCCCCTCGCCGATCGGGATACGCTCCAGCTTGCCTTCCTCAGTGCTGGCATACGCGGAAAGAAGAGTCAGCGCAGCGGGTTCTTCCGACTCCATCTGATAAATCAACCCTTGCTGCGCATTGATCAGCGGAACCAGCTCTGAAAGCAACATGCGTCCCACCGTAGTCAGGTCGCGCTGTCCTTGCAGCATGCCTGTAAAGCGCGCCAGATTCGTCTTAAGCCAATCCTGCTCTGTATTGCGCTCCGTCGTGAGCCGCAGGTTATTGATCATCGTGTTGATGTTGTCTTTCAGCTCAGAGACCTCGCCTCTGGCTTCCACCTGAATCGACCGCGTGAGATCGCCCTTGGTTACGGCCGTAGCAACTTCCGCGATAGCGCGCACCTGATTCGTCAGGTTATCGGCAAGCAGGTTGACGTTATCGACAAGGTCCTTCCACGTACCGGCCGCACCTGGTACGTTCGCCTGGCCGCCAAGACGTCCTTCCACGCCGACCTCGCGGGCTACGGTCGTGACCTGATCGGCAAACGTCGCCAGCGTGTCGGTCATGCTGTTAATCGTTTCCGCCAGCGCCGCGACTTCGCCCTTCGCGTTCACTGTAAGTTTCTGCGTGAGCACACCGTTCGCTACTGCCGTCACCACTTTCACGATGCCGCGCACCTGCTCGGTCAGGTTCGCAGCCATCACGTTCACGTTGTCCGTCAGGTCTTTCCAGATTCCTGCAACTCCAGGAACCTCAGCTTGGCCTCCAAGCTTGCCTTCGGTTCCCACCTCTCGTCCCACGCGTGTCACTTCCGCAGCGAAGGCGTTCAGCTGGTCCACCATCGTATTGATCGTGTTCTTCAGCTCCAGAATCTCGCCCTTCACGTCCACGGTGATCTTGCGCGACAAATCGCCGCGCGCAACCGCAGTCGTGACCTCGGCAATATTACGCACCTGCGCCGTGAGATTGCCGGCCATAGCGTTCACTGAATCAGTCAGATCCTTCCACGTACCTGCAACACCCGGCACGTTGGCCTGACCGCCCAGGCGACCTTCGGTACCGACTTCGCGAGCTACACGCGTCACCTCTGCCGCAAAGGACCGCAACTGTTCGACCATCGTGTTCAGCGTTTCTTTGAGCTGCAGAATCTCGCCGCGAACATCGACCGTAATCTTCTTCGATAGGTCTCCGGTAGCAATCGCCGTAGCAACTTCGGCGATATTGCGCACCTGACCAGTTAGGTTGCTGGCCATGAAGTTCACGTTATCTGTAAGGTCCTTCCATGTGCCCGCAACTCCGGGTACTTCAGCCTGGCCTCCGAGCTTTCCATCCGTTCCCACTTCGCGGGCCACGCGTGTTACTTCGCCGGCAAACGCGTTGAGCTGGTCCACCATCGTGTTAATGGTGTTCTTCAGCTCAAGAATTTCGCCCTTTACATCCACCGTGATCTTGCGCGACAGATCGCCGCGCGCAACAGCAGTAGTCACCTCGGCAATGTTGCGTACCTGTGCCGTCAGGTTTCCAGCCATGGAATTGACCGAGTCCGTGAGGTCTTTCCATGTGCCTGCAACTCCGGGCACGTCCGCCTGACCGCCGAGCCGGCCCTCGCTACCTACTTCGCGAGCCACGCGCGTTACTTCGCCCGCGAACGCATTCAGCTGGTCCACCATCGTGTTGATGGTTTCCTTAAGCAGCAGAATTTCACCGCTGACGTTCACAGTGATCTTTTTCGAAAGATCGCCGCTCGCAATGGCCGTCGCAACTTCCGCAATATTGCGGACCTGATTGGTCAGGTTGCTGGCCATCGAGTTCACAGAGTCGGTGAGATCTTTCCACGTTCCAGCGACGCCCGGCACTGCTGCCTGACCGCCCAGCTTGCCATCGGTACCAACCTCGCGAGCCACGCGCGTTACTTCCGAGGCAAACGCTCGTAGCTGATCGACCATCGTGTTAAGGGTGTCCTTTAATTCCAGAATCTCGCCCTTCACATCGACGGTGATCTTGCGCGACAAGTCGCCACGGGCCACAGCAGTAGCAACCTCAGCGATATTGCGGACCTGCGCCGTGAGGTTGCCGGCCATGGAGTTCACATTGTCGGTCAGATCTTTCCAGGTTCCTGCAACTCCGGGCACTTGAGCCTGACCTGCCAATTTGCCTTCTGTTCCAACTTCGCGCGCCACGCGCGTCACTTCGCTCGCGAAGGCATTGAGCTGGTCCACCATCGTGTTGATGGTATTTTTCAACTCAAGAATCTCGCCCTTCACGTCCACCGTGATCTTGCGCGACAAGTCACCTCGCGCGACGGCCGTCGTAACCTCAGCGATATTGCGCACCTGGGCCGTCAGGTTTCCGGCCATCGAATTGACCGAATCGGTAAGGTCTTTCCATGTTCCAGCGACGCCCGGCACGTTGGCCTGACCACCAAGACGACCCTCAGTTCCAACTTCACGGGCAACACGCGTAACTTCGCCGGCGAAGCGGTTCAACTGGTCCACCATCGTGTTCAACGTTTCTTTCAACTGAAGAATTTCGCCGCGAACATCGACGGTAATCTTGCGCGAAAGATCACCTTTCGCAATAGCTGTTGCCACTTCGGCAATATTGCGGACCTGGCCAGTTAGGTTGCTGGCCATGAAATTCAC
The DNA here is from genome assembly GCA_963833015.1 of uncultured Acidobacteriaceae bacterium. Lineage (GTDB taxonomy): Bacteria > Acidobacteriota > Terriglobia > Terriglobales > Acidobacteriaceae > Alloacidobacterium. The sequence goes on from CAWHWJ010000014.1 coordinate 639,786, forward strand.
GTTGTCAGTAAGATCCTTCCATGTACCGGCAACACCGGGCACGCTCGCTTGCCCGCCCAGCTTTCCTTCCGTGCCCACCTCGCGTGCCACGCGCGTCACTTCGCCAGCAAAGGCATTGAGCTGATCGACCATCGTGTTGATCGTTTCTTTCAGCTCAAGAATTTCGCCCTTCACGTCTACCGTGATCTTGCGCGATAAGTCACCGCGCGCCACAGCCGTTGTTACTTCCGCGATATTGCGCACCTGAGCAGTGAGATTGCCTGCCATGGCATTCACGGAGTCGGTAAGATCCTTCCACGTTCCGGCAACGCCCGGCACCACCGCCTGTCCACCCAGCTTGCCATCGGTGCCGACTTCGCGTGCCACGCGCGTCACTTCCGAAGCAAAAGAACGCAGCTGATCCACCATCGTGTTGATGGCTTCCTTCAACTGGAGAATCTCGCCGCGCACGTCCACCGTGATCTTGCGTGAAAGATCGCCGCTCGCCACAGCCGTTGCAACTTCAGCGATATTGCGCACCTGGCTGGTGAGGTTGCTGGCCATCAGGTTTACAGAATCGGTAAGGTCCTTCCATGTTCCGGCAACGCCCGGCACCACAGCCTGTCCGCCCAGCTTGCCGTCGGTGCCGACTTCGCGGGCCACGCGCGTTACTTCTGAAGTGAACACGCTTAACTGCTGAATCATCGTGTTCACGATATTTGCCGACCGCAAAAACTCGCCCTCAAGCGGCCTACCATCTACGTCGAGTCGCACTTTTTCGTTCAGGCTCCCTTGTGCGACTGCTGCGATGGCGCGGGTAACTTCGGTAGTCGGGCGGATCAGGTCGTCAACCAGAGTATTGATCGACGTTTCCATGCCGCCCCAGGCGCCCTTAGGCTCGCGTAGCCGTGCACGTTCGCGTATGCGCCCCTTTTTGCCGACAGCCTGGCCAACTCTTGCCAGTTCCACTGCCATCTGTTCATTTGCGGCAACGATGTCATTGAAGGTATCGGCGATCTTTCCCGGTAATCCGGTCCAGGATCCAGGCAGCCGAACGGAGAAGTCGCCCTCTTGCATACGTTGCAGACTCGCTAAGATCGCTCCAAGCTCCGCCGTTGCGATCTCCTCGGTCCCATTGCCATGTCCATTCGACGGCAAAGTACTGGCGGTGACTTCCGCAACTGCAGAACCTGCCGAAGGAGCAGCGTCGGCTGTGTTCTTTTTCATTACTCTGATCTCCCGGGAAACTCCACTTCAGACATTCAAGAACCGCGGCTTCATAGTCATTGAAATAACGTCATTCGGAGCGTCCTTACAGTGGGGGGACTGTAAGGCGAAACATCCCATTTTTCTGCATATGTCCGGCATGAAATGTAACAAAAATACCTGCTACAGAGGATGTAAACAAAGCAGTTGGATGCCAGCACCCACCATAAGGTTGGATTGAGAGATACCGCCCACTTGCCATCAGTGGCGCCTGATTCATTCCCGTAGTTCACTCACTCTGTAGAATCCAGTTGCAACACAAATAGCCGCGAACGCTGGCTCACGATGCTGTCGAATCCTCTAATGCAACCCACAAATCCATCGTTTGCATCTGCTTCTCCAGCAGGCATAAGAGTCGACTGCGTGACCTTTAGATCATGAACGCTTGCAGATGTACAGACAGGTACTGTTCGATGGAAAATCTGGAATTGCGTTTTAGAAGTCCATATAGACGCGCTAGCTGGCTCACGTTACCTCTTTTGCTTGTTCTCGCAGCAGCCCTGTCGATTCCGAGCGCGTACGCCTCTTCCTGTATGACCGCGTCGCAAATGACCGCCGCACAGCAAGACACATTTTCGAGTGTCGCCCGTTCCATGATCGGCCAGGTGCAGAGTGGTGACGTACAAGGTCTTCGCGCTGAAACCATACCGCCGGTCGCGGCTGACTTCAGCGCCATAGCAAATTCAGCAGAGACTCTGAAGCCGCATCTTCAGCGGGCCAATATTACTGTCGATAATCTTTACGCGTTCGAGGCTACGCCGGAGCCGACGGGCGGTGAAGGAATGCAATTCTATTGCAGCCCGCCGAACTCCTCGATCATGGTCGTGCTGAACTTCTCCCATCTTCCTGCCGGAAAATATGCGATGGTGATTCTTCATGCGACCGGCGTGCCGCAGCCACAGCAGATTTCTCTGGTTCTTTCCCAGACTCAAGCGGATCATTGGAAACTGGCAGGGTTCTTCAGCAAGCCTATGCTGACGGCAGGGCACGATGGCACGTGGTACTGGGCTCAGGCGAGGGAATTTGCGCAAAAGAAGATGTCCTGGGATGCATGGTTCTACTATCAGACGGCCGCATTTCTTCTCGACCCGGTAGACTTCCTCTCCAGCCCAAACATGGACAAGCTCAGGCGTGAAACCGATCAGGTGCGGCCCCCGAATCTGCCAGGGGCGAATCCCATGACACTAAGTGCGTCGGCATCCACCTTCGCAGTTACCGGACTCGAGACTTCGGCGGAGTTCGGCGGACTGGACCTCGTGGTCTACTACAGTCCCGATGCCACGGAGGCTGGCCAGTTACGTGACCCTGTTGCAGCGCGCAAGCAAGTACTCGACCTGATGAAAGCAATGCTGGCGCTTCATCCCGAATTGCGAGCAGCCTTTCATGGCATCTGGGTCCGCGCGAATCAGGGAGGTAGTTCGATCTTTGCCCTGGAACTGCCAATGGATCAGATTGCCGGGACGCAGACTGCTGGGACCACTTAGATGTTATTGTTGTCCTCAGTAATAGCGTCTCTAGAAGCCACTGCGACTTGGTCATCGCTAACATGAGTTAGCTCGCCTCAACAAGAGTCATCTCAGCATCTTCATCTAAGCGCATGATAATACGAAGCTTTCGCTACGCACTAACTGCATAATTTCTTATTTGGAGAACTAAGTTATCCACAGGCCGAACTAAAGGTTGCCTGTATTCAAAACTTTTTCTTCGAATTCACGAAAAAAAGCTTTCCTCTCCTGAACCTTCGTGTGTATTATCCGCCTATCACACTCTTCAAAGTTCCCTTCTGAAGGTCTTGCGTTCGAGATCTAGCTGGAGGATTAAGCGGCAGCCATGGCAATCTTGTGGCGAGACCGCTAGGATCATCCCTCCACGCCGTTCTCGTACTTTGCGCTTGACTTCGCACGGATCAGCTGAGGTGTACGTCGCCTCTGCAGCCGCCGAAGTATGCAAAAGAGGTTGTCGAGTTCTCGCCAGGCGAACGGTGTCCTGCCGCTCAGACCAGCCCACTTACATCAGAACTTACCGGCTCTCCGCTGACGGGAACGCAGCGGACGAAGCCTCGCGCAACCTTAACATGCATGCACTTGAAAGTGCAAAGGCGGAGTCATGAAGATTTTCAAGTATGTCGTTTTGATCGTTTTGACCTTTGGTGGGCCTTTGTTCGCAAATGTCATTGTCAGCAGTCCCGGAAACGGTGAAACCGTGGCTTCGCCGGCACGCTACGCGGCCACGGCCAATACCAGCACTTGTTCGAAAGGCGTCGCATCGATGGGCGTTTACGTGAACAACGAACTGATCTATGTAGAGAACGGCACCAGCCTCAACACCACGATTTCTCTTAACCCGGGCACGTACGATACCGTCGTCGAAGAATGGGATTACTGCGGCGGAGCCACCTTTACCCATGTCCCCATCACCGTGGCCGGCAAACCCGGCATCTGGGTAACCTCGCCGGCCGATGGCAGCACCATAAACTGGCTCACGAATTTTGCAGCAACCGCGACGACGAATTGCGCCAAAGGCGTGGCTGCCATGGGCATCTACGTCAACAACCAGCTGGAGTACGTCTCGTACGGAGCGAAGCTGAATACGCAAATGAACCTGAGTGCCGGGCCTCAGCATACGGTCGTGGAGGAGTGGGACAACTGCGGCGGCGCCTCCTATGTGCCTGTGAACGTGACGGTCAAGGGCAGCGGCAACACGCTCCACAACCTTCACGCTAGCAAGGGGTGGAACAGCTGGGGCGAGTTGGCCCCGCGCTACGATATTTGCCCGGCAGGCTGCCCCGGCGTCACGGGATCGATGAAGCAGGGGATTGCCTCACCTTCACTCAGCGGAAATGCAACTCAGTTCAATCTGGGTGGAACCACGCCTTACTCTGACATTCTGTGGTCGAATCCCGTGCTCGGGCAATTCTCCACGCAAGGCCTTCCTGACCACAATCACCAGCTTCTCCCCACTCTGCACAACTTCACCTACGACGCCTACTTCTACATGACCAATGCCGCTGTCACCCAGGTCCTGGAGTTCGACATCAGCATGTATATGGATGGAACCGGAATGATCTGGGGCAACCAGTGCCGCATCGCGGGTGGAAACGAATGGGACATATGGGACAACGTAAATGCGAAATGGGTGCCGACGGGCGTTGGCTGTAATCCCATCAAGAATGGATGGAACCACGTCACCATCCAGGCGCAGCGCGGGCCCAATAACACAGTCCTCTTCCAGTCGATTACCCTGAACGGCGTGACCGCCAACATCAACAAGAGCTATCTGCCCTTTTCTGTTCCGGCCGACTGGTGGGGCGTCACCGTGAACTATCAGATGGACGGCAACTACAAACAATCAGCAAATACCACGTATCTGGACAATTTCAGTCTCATGTACTGGTGAGAAACCCAAGGACATCAAATGGGTCTAAAAAGCTGTCAAGCCCTCGACCCGGCCCGGAAGAGCGTAAACCATTCAATCAAAACTGGATAGCTCAGACAAAGCAACCGCAGGGAATTAACCCCCAATTTGCTATCCTTTATATAGGGAAGCGAAAGGGCATGGCGATCAGCCATGCCTTTCGTCTTTTTAACCGTAACCTATACAAAATAAGTAAGTTAACGTACATCTCCGTAACCTGTTGAAAACAGGTACTCTCCGTCAATCATACCCCGGGGGGAGGGGGGAATTGTGGCAAGAGCCATCGGCAGGAGGGGATAATAAGGGACCATTGCAACAATTTGTTGACCAGCCAAGCCGTGTAATTACAACCTTAGCTGCGACAAATCTCTACGTGAACCCAGAACAATTTACGCAAATTGCCAAAAGGTTGCCCGGGAGGGAAAATTTTTTCGCCGTATGGACCAAAAAGGACTATTTACGTTGAAGAGGCCTGTGTATGATTCCGTCTGTAAATCACTGAGATTTATTTCCTGCCTTCCGGTCTAAGTACGAGATTTAGCGGGGAAGTTGAGCTGAGGCTCATACGCTTCAGCGAAACCTGCAGACCAATTCCCCAAATTGCTTCTCGCACTTAAGCTGAACTTCGGTTCGGATTCAGCTAAGGTGTACGTTCGCCTCTGCAGCCACCGAAGTATGCAAAAGAGGTTGTCGAGTTCCCGCCAGGCGAACGGTGTCCTGCCGCTCAGACCAGCCCGCTGACATAGGCAACGGCACGACTCACCCGCTGACAGAATGCAGCGGGCGGAGCCTTACGAAACCTCAACATGCGCCAGATCGAACGGCGTGGAGGCAAAGTCATGAGAGTCTTCCCCCTGGTGGTTTTGATCTGCGCGGCACCCGCGTTCGCGAATGTTACAGTCAGCAGTCCATCCAACGGCGAGACTGTCAGCTCGCCCGCGCATTACGTAGCAACTTCCAATACAACCACCTGCTCCGGAGGCGTAGCTTCGATGGGCGTTTACGTCGACGACAATCTGGTCGTCGTTCAGAACGGAACCAGCCTGAACGCAAACGTTTCTATGACCCCCGGTGCGCACGACACCGTCGTCGAAGAATGGGATTTCTGCGGCGGAGCGACGTTCACGCATATCTCGGTGACCGTCGCCAGTCAGACCGGCGTCTGGGTAACCTCGCCGGCTGCCAACAGCACCGTGAGTTCACCAGCAAACTATGTAGCGACAGCCACCACGAGCACGTGTTCGAAGGGCGTGGCTTCGATGGGAATTTACGTGAACAACCAGCTGACCTACGTTGTGATGGGCGCGAAGCTGAACACCCAGCTGGCTCTCGCTGCGGGAGCTCAGCACACCGTCGTCGAAGAATGGGATTACTGCGGCGGCGCCTCGTATACGACGATTAACGTGAATGTCCAGGGCGGAAGCGGAAAAGTGCTTTCCAATCTTCAGTCCAGTGGCGGATGGAACAGCTGGGGTGAACTGGCTCCGCTTTATGACATCTGTGCGTCATCTTGTCCGGGGGTAAGCTGGTGGATGGAGCAGGGAATTGGATCGCCTTCGATGAGCGGGCACGCAACTCAGTTCAATATCGGTGGAACTACCCCATACTCAGATGTGCTCTGGTCGAACCCCGTGATCGGTCAATTCTCAACGCAAGGTCTTTCCGACACCAATCACACACTTCTTCCAACGTTACATAACTTCACCTATGACGCCTACTTCTACGGATCAAACCTCGCGCTTTCGCAGGTCATCGAGTTCGATATCAGCATGTACATGAACGGGACCGGAATGATCTGGGGCAACCAATGCCGCATCGCGGGCGGAAACGAATGGGACATCTGGGACAACGTGAATGCGAGATGGGTGTCCACCGGGGTTGCGTGCAATCCAATCAACAATGGCTGGAACCACGTTACGATTCAAGTGCAGAGGGAGTCGGATAACACGCTGCTGTTCCAGTCCATCACGCTGAACGGAGTGACAGCCAACATCAACAAGACCTATCCGCCGTTCGCTGTTCCTGCGGACTGGTGGGGAATCACCCTCAACTACCAGATGGACGGAAATTACAAGCAATCGGCTTATACCACGTATTTGGACAATTTCACCTTCACCTATTGGTAGGCTGCGCGAGCATTCCAATCAGGGAGCGGCGTGAATGCTGCGATCGTCTCCAGCAAGGGGCATTTCCACCCGTTCGCTTTCGATGCCATCGAGTGATAGCTGCTCGAACACATGTTTCAGAATGTTTTTTTTAACTTCTTCGACAGGCGCGGGCGAGATGATGGTTATTCCGCCCAGCAAATCGCAGAGAGCCAGATAAGATGCACGGCTGGAATACAGAAATTCGAGAGGGTATTCGGGCTTTCGCGCACGAGCCTGAATCGGATCTGCATCCAGCAAATAGCTGATATTCGGTTTAGGGACCAGCTTCATGACCATTTGGGCATAGGCTCGATTGGCTGGATTGCGCAACGCCAGATTCGCCAACTCGTCATAGGCATAGCGATCGAAGATCACGAAGTCCGCGCCAGAGCGTAAAGCTTTCTTCACCACAAGTCTAAGTGAGACCGCATCTATGAAATACAAACACAAGCGAACTACAGTCATTTCCCACGAGCGAACATTTTTGTCGCGCCGATTGATCGGTGCTGCCGGAGTGCCGACTCCTCTGTCTCCCTTGAATAGCGTATGTCCGCTCACTTCACGGAGATGAGTCAGCCGCGCAACATCGTCCCAAAAGGTAACCAGATGAACGCACAGGCCGGCCTGTTCCAACCGCGTACGAAGCGCTTCGATCTGAGTACTCTTACCCGCGCCATCAATACCTGAGAAGCTTACAAATTTGGCGGGCCGATTCCGGTGGCTTTCACGCATCCGATGATTGCTCCCAGGTGTTCGTGAAGAATGCTGCCTTCAGTTAGTGTGGCTGACTTGGGCTAGCCTTGGAGAGTGCAACGACAGTTCCAACGGCAACGGCAGAGGCCACGATCACACCAACACTGATCAGGATGGCGCGCGTTCGCTTCTGCTTTGCCGGGGCGATGGCCGCTCCGGCCGGCCGGGAAGCCGCAACGCCGACGATTTTTTCATAAGGCGCTACCGCCGTGCCCACCGGCTCTGGAGTAGCGCTCTGATGCGGTTCCGGAGCATTTTGCGAACTACCGCCCGGTTCGTTTTGCTGGACTGGCGTGGGACTATCGGGAATCGTTTCAGCCTGGGTTGCAGCGGTACCGGCCTTGCTAATTCCGTTGTTGGTGTTTTGCGACTGAGTCTGTCCGGAAGACGAGCTTTCCGCCTGCCCATCGGAGGATGGTTGTTGAGGCAACGCCGAGGCCGCTTTTCCGAACGGTGCGGTCAGGAATAATACAAGACAGATAGCAATCTGTCTCCGCAGCCAGATAATTGCAATTCTCATTGATCACCCCCAACGCTCTTCCACGTCCCATGACAGACGAAACCGCTACGCAGCATCTTCTGCCTCTCTATCCGAACCTTTCGGTGCGATTGTCTGCGAAACCATGAACGCCGGAATTTGGTGGAAACTGTTTACAGCTTCAGCTGTCGTGTCAAAGATTTCGAACAGACGATTCACCCCTGTGAACTCCAGAATTGCCTTGGCTTCATGAGGAAGCGCAGCAAGTTTGACATCACCGTTGCATTTCATGGCCTCTTCTAAGCAACGGAGCAGCAGATGGATCAGAGCCCTGTCCACGTGACGAACGTTGGCGCAGTCGAGAACAATGCGAGGGCGATCGACCTCAATGCAATTCTCGATCTCGTGAAGAAAAATCCACCTTTGTTTCACGCTCAGAGTTTCCGGCAACATTTTTACCGTTACTCCGAATGGTCGACTCGTCATATTCATGTGTTCTCTCCTCCATATCTCCCTTGGGCGGCATGCGTCTCAGCTATCCGGAACTCTGCAGAAGTCGCGTAAGTTCACCTTCGGGATCACGTGTCGCGTGCGTCAAAAGATTTCTTCCATATCGAAAAAGAGTCACAAGGTTCGTGTTGTACCAACAGCACTCGGTCATTCTTGGTGACAATCCACATAGAAATCGAAGTCTTTGCAGCCTGCATGGCGAAGCCAGCATTGCCGCTACGAGCCGATGATTTCCGTCCAAGATGGTTAGAGGCTCGCTCTCATTGACACCGATAAGGATCACGGTGCCCAGGTCGGTATTCTCCTGGAGTAGCTCATTGCCTATCGCAGTGATCTTGGACAGAAATGGGCCTTCGATAACGTTCTGACGCCTGCGTATGCGTTCAGCAACTTCGGTGATCGAGAAATTACCGCGAGCAAGTTTTCGCCACTGAGCGCGTGGGAAAGCTCTGATTCCATCCAGACCTTCCTCCCTGATTTCCACTTCGTACCATTCCGTTGCAGTTGGAAGCTCTTTCCACAAGGAGAGATGCCGAATGAACAGGAGTGCGCGCCGTTGAGCATTTTGGCTGGCATCATCGAGATCGGGATTGACTACGATGTTACGCAGAATTTGCTGGTACTCCCGAAAAGCAGGATTTTCGAAATCGCTTTTCAGAAACTCAGCGATGACTTGATCTTCAGGAATGCGTCGAATAACCCTGATTGGTCGTGAAGCCTTATCCTGTAGCAGATTGTTTGAGCCACTGAGTGAATTAATAAGGAATGGCAGTGCCACAAGCATGAGCAGAAGGAGCATCAGTACGAGTTGAACGAGAATGACCTGCTGCAGGGATGAGTGAAATCGGCAAATGCCTGCGATGAGCACGCCGCTGAATGCCAGCTGGATCCAGCTCGTGTTCGCGATCTTGTAGGACATTTCATAAGTGATGATCACAACGCTGAGCGAATAAACGACAGTTGTGATGGCATACAGCGCCAGTAAATAGGGAAGTCCGTAATTCCCGGCGATCGCAAAACCGGATCCGAAGAACGATGTCCAAAGAGCGGCAGGTGCAACGCGTAAACCTAGGGCCAAGACCGAACCAATCGTTAAGACCAGCAAGAGCGAGGTTGTTAAAAGCTTGAGACTTTTTCTCTCCTCATCGCGAGTGCCCGCCACAAGTGGAAACATAGTGTTAACCACTGCCGAGGAAAAAGCGAAGATCACTCGACCTACCATCGCCACCGCCGCGTACAACCCTGCTGATCGCGGGGCGAAAAAGTGTTTCACAAGCACGATGTCGCAGTTATTTATGAGAACCTGGCCGGCAAAGAAGACCATCCCTTGCAATGTTTCGCGGAGCGCGTAGGAAAGCCGGAGTTGATTGCGAACCGCGGGTGCCAGCCTGGGCACGACGGCAAAATACGCGACGGCAACAGCTGCGGAATTGGCCGCAATCACTCCTTCAACTCCGAGGCCGGCCACAATCAAGAGAAGTGATCCGCCAAGTCGAACCGCTCCCTCCAAAACGAGATTCGTGGCGAGACGACGAAATCCGTAAGCCCCTTGAATGTAGCCGCGCCGGCTTCCTAGCGGAACATAAAACGCAGCTCCTATTGCAAGCAGGGAAACGAGGGTTGGGCTCGGCAGCTTCAGATACTCAGCGATAGCTCTCTGAAACACCAGCAAAATCAGCGCAACAAGGACGCCGCATGCCCACGCGCCTCGGTGAAAATCTCGATAGGTTGCACCTTTCTCTTCCTCGGAGCGCTGTTGTGCCACCACTTTTGCAGAAACAATCTGGAAAGACAGGGTTACAGCAGATATCAAGGTCAGGAGGGTATACACAGCGGTGGCATGCCCAAAGCCTGCCGGGCCCAGGAACCGTGCAACCGCAATGTTGTAAGCGAAATTTATCGCCGTAGCTAAACCAGAGCCCGAGAGCAATACGAAACTGCCTGAAAGTATGCGGGCTTGCAGCGTCTTTACTTCATGGGCTGGGCCTTTTACCACTGTTTTGCGCTCCAACATTCTAGAGAGGGAGTCTTAATCGAAATCAGTCTTGCTAATGATCAGCGTAGTGCCGGGGAAAGGACGGTAATGTAGTGCCACCACGCGACAATCTCTTCGATGCAAGAAGGAGTATCCTCGGCTGCTCGGAAGAGAAACGAATGCCTGAGTTTTCTGCTGAAAGCGTAACAACCCCAGGCACATGTGAGGGCTTCTAAAAGAGTATCTCTATGTTAGATCGCGTAAGCGCTGCACTACTTTTCTTACTTTTTTTGCCCCATGGATGTACTCCGCAGGAATCACACCAGGCTCTACGATCAAAGAGAACTGCCGCAGGCGCCACGCCGCAAATACTGGCGCTTTATGAACCATGGTTCGGACATCCCAAGCACATTTCCATCGGCTATTCCTCCCATGATCCCAAAGTGATACGCAAACAGATCCGCCAGGCTAAAGCCCTTGGAATCTCAGGATTCGTTGTCGATTGGTATGGGGATCGCGAACCCTTTATCGATCGCAGCTATGCATTGATGCAGACGATTGCGGCCGAAGAGCAGTTTCATATTGCGATGATGTATGACGAAACCGATGAAGAAGACGGCGCGACTGACGAGGCTTTTGCAGATTTCAATATGTTCCGTGACACCTATCTTTCACCGAATGCACCGGGGCGTCAGGCATATCTCATGTATGAAGGACGGCCCGTCATCTTCATCTTCCCCAAGGGAGGACACACCGACTGGGATCGAATACGGGCCGAAGTCAACAAATGGGACCCGCAGCCTCTTCTTATTTATGAAAATGAGCCTGGCAAATATGTGAACGCGTTTGATGGTTTCTATGCATGGATTAATCCCGGCAAGAATGGGTGGGCCGCCGATGGCAGCAACTGGGGAGAGGAGTATCTAACCGACTTCTACAACACCATGCAGTCAAAATATCCCGACAAAATTACCGTTGGGGGGGCGTGGGCAAGCTTCGATGACAGCAAAGCATCCTGGAGTCTTAACCGTCATATATCCGCGCGCTGTGGTCAAACCTTCATCGATACCTTCAATTTGTGGAAGAAGTACTCGCCCCCCGATGACCCTTTGCCTTTCTTACTGATCGAGACATGGAACGACTACGAAGAGGGCACGGCAATAGAACGTGGCATTCCGAACTGTGGCGGTAACCAGCAACCGCTCATTCCGCACTAACTTACTGGAGAAGATACCAGACTGAAAATCTACTGTACCTATGAATAGCGCTGCCCACCAGAATTGCTGGCGCCAAAACGGGTGCGATCGTCACAATTCAGCAACGACTCTTCTCAAGCCCCTCCATAAGTGGCAAGGGATCTGTCGACAGCCGAGAACTGGCCGGATACGGTCAAATGCCATGCTTAGGCAACTCGGAATATTTTCTCCGGATCATCTTCTCCGTTTGCAGTAGTGGGCTGAGAAGAAATCGCCGCAGGAGAGTAGTAAACCGTGTTGATGATTGAAAGAGGTCTGCCCCGAACTTCGTCATACACCCGTCCGAGATATTCGCCAAGCACCCCGAGACAAAGGAGCAGTAGGCAGCCTACCAGAAAAACTGCAGCGGCTAAGCCAAAACCCATGGCATCCATTGGGTTTCGCGAAAATATTGTGGACATCGCTAATATTGCAGCCATGCAACTGGAAAAAAAGGAGAGCGCAAAACACAGCCTCAAAGGCTTGTAACTGAAACTCGTAATTGCATCCATGGCATACTTGATCCGGCTCAAGAACGACAGTTTGCCATCGCCAGCGGCACGATCTTGCCTGTCGTAGAAAACTACAGCATTATGATAACCAACCCAGGCCCGCAATCCGGGCAGATACCGGTTTCTTTCCCCCATGGCGTTGATGGAATCCACAGCCTGCCGATCAAGGAGACCAAAGATCCCGGCATCCAGAGGAATCGGAAAGTCGGACAGCGCTGCCAAAACCCTGTAGAACAGAGGAAACAGTTTGGCCAGGACCTTACGCCGTTCCTTTCGACTCCTTCGGACAGCAACTACAACTTGTGCTCCTCTCCGCCAGGCATCTACTAATTCCGGCAGGACTGCGGGCGGATCCTGAAAATCGCCATCCATCAATACAACAGCGTTACCGCGCGCAGTCTGAAGGCCCGCTGTTATTGCGCCCATGTGTCCCCAGTTGCGTGAAAGATCTACCACTACTACATGTGAATCTGTAGCTTGCAGCTCTTTAAGCAATTCCAGGGAGGAGTCTCTGGAACCATCATTCACGTAAACTACTTCCCAATCTTCGTGAATGTTCTTTAGTGCCTCCGCAACAGCCTCATGAAACACACAAATAAGTTCTTCTTCATTGAAGATAGGAACGACCACCGAGATCATTCTGCAGCTCCTTGGGGAAAAAGTGTTCTTCATAGGGCATAGCCCCTCGTCTGGTCGTTCTTATTGCGTCCAGTATCGAACTGTACTAATTTGAAATGTTCGTGCTATTCCAGCTCTGACTGGAAAACTCTCACCCTCCATCGAACCTCGGAGGGAGTCAGGACCGCGACGTAACGTGCGCGCACTTTCTGTATTGTGATGCTTTTATCATGATCGATAACTTGCAAATCGTACTCAACGTTGTCAACTAGCTGTATGGAAAGCCCTTCTGGCGAATAGAAAACGATTTGAATGTTGTGCGCTGTGTCTTGATAGTGCGTTCGAATTCCGAGCTGTGCCTGCTCATGGATCGTATTCGTCAGCTTGTCCTTGGAAGTTCCAACGAAATCCTGATCGAGCAGATCGGCACGATTCTGGTCAAGTGCGGCACCGAAACTCTTCCAGGCTTGTAGGTAATCTCGAATCACCGCTGCTTCAGTTTGTTTCTCGAGAGGTCGCGGCCCCTGCAAAGTGATCGGCTCTACACGTACTGCCGCTTGGTCAGCTCCGAAAGCGGCTGTGGAGACAAGAAGTGAGCAAACGGCCAGGAGGGGCTTTAGCATTGTCATTTTCCCCATCGAATCTCATTCCCCATGACAACCCCGCTCGCGACCGATATGAGCGCACCGTTATAGGCTGGCATTTCAACCCGTGCGACTCCGTGCTTGAGAGGTACGTCCGCTGTTGATTGAGTGCCGTTGTATGTTTCCGTAAAGGTGACGATCGTTCCATCGGACACGGCGTTACCGCTACAGTCGCGCACCGGGTCCGTTTCCAGATCAAGTTTCTGGCCCGATCGCCGGGCATTCATTCTCAATCCGCATGGCTCACCCGGAACCTGTTCTATCACCCGCGTGCTGGAAACGCCGCCAACTCGGGCCACAAAATTAGCGACGCCTTCTTTGGGCGACGAATCCATATTCGTCCAGGCTGCGCCTTCACGAGTGATCGCTGTATGGGTCTGTATAACACCCGATAAAGTCGACAACTCGAAAGAGACCGGTGTAGGTGTAGTGATGAGATTGTGGTAGGTGTCGAAAACATACACGGCGCCGCTGATGCCATCATGCAGCCCAACGGAAAGGCGAGATGGTTTTGCGAGGAAACTCACAGCCGCAGGCTGCTTTGCTGGAACAACATCGAACGCACCGTTATCTGTTGAAGGGGTCCCAGAAAGGACTGCAATGTAATGGCCCGCATTGCATAGAAGCCCAGGAGGGAAAAACGTCGTCTCTCCCAATTGAACTTCACGTCTAAGCACTTCCTCCGGCCCAACGATATACATAACCGCTTTGCCGCTGCCACTGGTTTGAATCGAAAACGCAGAACCGGCTTCTACGACCTTGGGCAACCTCATGTTTCCGTTTTGTGCAAGCGCAGGCTGCGCTGCAGAAGCGATCAGGCTTGCGAGCAGCAATGTAAATCCGGCCTTCATTGCAGGCCACCCGAGCTATATGCGGTGGTGATGGTACGCTCGTTGCTGACTTTTCTTGCGATGTCCTCTGGAACAGGGATGGCAAATGAAACCGGGGTCTTTGGCAAAAGGGCACGGTCTATGTATTGGTCCGCAACCCAAATTACCTGGCCGGTTTTGTCGTAGAAAGTCCCGAGAACATGAGCGATATTTACAACCTGACCGCTCTGATTCACGAGTTGTCCGGCCAGGGACGCGCCCGGCGCTGGATTAAATTTCTGATCCTCGATCTCGATAACCGGATCTGCCGAGGCAGCGACCAGGGTTGATAAAGGTTCCATGTGAACGCTACCGACATCGGCCAACGAGACATTGGGAAACGCAATGAAAAATGGAGTGACTTGCTTTGGTAAGAGGAGATGAGAGATCTTGTCAAAGCTACTTTCGGTCGCGATCGCGGAGCCATTCTTGGCCTGCAGGGTCGCTTTGACCGACACGTAAGCGGGCACGACATCTTCGTTTAGAAGCTCGCCAAGGATTACGACTCCCTCGCTTCGTTCGACCGGGTGCATATCAACAATACGCACGTGGGGCGATTCCACGTCCTGAGCACCCCAATCATCTTCAGGACCGCGATAGATAACATCCCAGCGCAGGTAATTTACCGGGATAACCTGCGGAGGTACTCGAGGCTCCTTGATGAGAGGCCATTCAGGCTCCCAGCGATCTCCATTTCTTACGACATGCAGGTTGCGCATGTCCAAAAATGTCCCAACTACTGTTGACCAGTGCAACCTCAACTGAATCTCAGCATCGTTTGAGGAAGCGTGAAGCGGGCGTAGTTCGAAATCGTTCAAGGTAGCGTAAGTACGAAGACTGGGATAACTCCCAGTTAGGTCGCGTACAAACTCAGTTTCTGTGAAGTCAGCCTTATTCCCGAGGCTTGAGTATGCCTTTTGCCAGGCCTGCCGTCCGATATCTTGCGCCAGATTGGTCACTGCGGCTTCCGGTGTAGAAGAGGACCTCAGTAAGCTGCTTCCACCAGCCAGAGCTATTGCAGACGAATTCGGCGAGAGCGTGCCGACTACAACAAATGCCACTGTTGAAGCTGTGATGATGGCAGCGAGCAAACGTCCCTTGTTCACGAGACCATCCTTCCTGGCACCAGATCGTCATAGATAGAAGAGATCTGCTTCTCCCCACTTCTGCTCCGTCGTTTCTCTGGAATTAAAACGACCAATATGGCTAAGATGCTACTGCCGAAAGGAAGCGTCCCCCACATGAGGCCTTGCCAATGCGGAGGTATTTGTGGCGCATTTACTGGTGTAGCGGGGGGTACACCGTCTCTGCTCCACACCGTGATGGTCTTATCTTCAAGATCATCGACTCGGCGCCAGCCGGCGAAGGACAAGAGCGGCTCGTAGTACGGATCTTTCAAAAAGACCCACTTTAGTCCGTAGCGGTCAGCATGATCCAAAATGGCGCGCAGAGCGTCGATACCTGGTTTGCCGAAATATTTCGAACTGGTGAGGGCGCCTGAGCCGTGCTGTGTCAATTCCGGTAGCATGCGACCCGAGTTCCATTCGCCATCCACGCTGCTGGCATCGGTTAGAACCGCTAGTCGTGCGATTTTATTGCCAAATCCAAGAGTGATGTACCGGTAGTTATCATGGCCGTCTCGATTGAGCCACGAGGCGACTGCATCTACTTTGAAGTCCTCAGCATCTGCTGGTCGATAAGTTGCCCACGCTACGGCCAGTGAGCAGCTCAAAGCAGCGGCTATGGTTAAACCCACGGCCGCGCGCACTCGATATCGATCAATAAGCTCCGTAGCCAGGAGTCCGACAAAAGGTAATGCAAGTAAAGTGGCCCAGTAGCTGAAGCGTTCCATCGTTAACACCTCGAACGCGCGGCCCAGCAGAAGATGACCGACTGGAGTTGTTCCTCCAAGTCCTACGAGGAATGCCAACCAAAAGCCCAGTAGCAGGGGACGAAGTCGCGTCGTCATGGAGCCCCGCAGCACGATGAACGGGAGCGCGAAAATCAACGCCCCATAAGGAATAACAAAGTAGTTCAGGCCCCACTGAGGGCTCAATATGTAATTTGCGCGGCTGGGGTGTGGAATCGGAGTCTGCGTGACTGGATAGTGAATGAGTGCAATCCAAAAAGGCAGAAGCACGGCTGCAATTGCAACTCCAGCAACGACGGAGATAGCAACGGTCCGAGCGATGAATGCCGGCGTTGAAACCCTCTCGCCATCCTGGCGGTCCAATACGGCAAGCGCGAGGACAGGCACTGCGAAGAACAGCGAACCGAAGAGCAGGGTGGCGTGATGGGCGGCTGCGGCCGCCGCGAATAGCACGACGCCTTTGAGAAAGGATCGCCAGCTCCCATGCCGAACCCATTCAAAAAGATAGGGCAAAGCATTCAAGTAAAGTGGGGCTGCAGAAGTGGTGCCCAACTGCCCCGCGGAGTAGACCAAAAAGCTTTCGGAGCCGACAAAGATGCTGGCGAGTGCCGCAAATGATGCTGCACGAGGACTCACCCAAAGCCGTGAAAATCGGTACACCCCGAGAGCCAGCAACAGTATGGCAGCAAATTGAACTGCCATGTAAGCCATATCTAAACCGGTGATTCGAGAAATCAGCGCCACCCACTGCTGCGGTAGCGGGGGATAGGTTGCCTGAGAAAAGCCCGCGTACCATTTCACATTCCATGGATCGAACCAATGGTGAACGTAATGCGATGCGAAGAAAATGTGAAAGTTCGCATCGTACGATTTCAGCGGCAACTTCATGAGGAGAAGCGGCAGATGAACCACGGTCGCCGCCATAAAGATGAAGCTCAAAGGTAGGGCCCGTGTAGACGGTGCTGCAGAATCGATGCGTTCCAAGATCCCCTCTCGAATTGCATTCGATTCTGAGATCAAGCTGACGGGTTGCTTTTCGATGATCGAAATTGGTTTGCATTGATTCCGGCAACGCACAAGGCAGTGTCGGCATCGAAGCACTCGATTAAACGTTTCTAGTTGAGCTGGTAGTAGAGAGCTGGTTGAACTAGTAAAGAGCTAGTCTAAAGAGCTAGTCCAAAATTAGTCAAGAAACTACTCGTTAAATTAGAAAAAGTTCCCGGTGACCCGTTGATTGCCAGATTTGCTCATTTGAAGATTGGGTTTGTGTCGCTCCTGATTCTTGCGCTTATCGGCCCCATGCAGGCGCAGACCTACAAAGTGGGAGACGACACCGTCGCAAGACCCCAAGTTAAGTCCGATCAAACGTCCCCTCCGGGCCAGTCTTTAGGCTGGGGATCAAATATTCAAAATGCACGCCTTGCGCAGGCCGCAATATCGGCCCTCAAGCACGGAGATCACACAGCTGCTGTTGACTACGCTCAGCGTGCTGCACAAGCTGCACCCAACGATGCTCAACTGTGGTTCCTGCTTGGCTATGCGGCGCGATTAGACGACAAACTCCAATTGTCCGTAGACGCTTATGATCGTGGCCTGCACCTGAATTCGTCGGCGCTGGATGGTCTCTCCGGTCTTGCGCAGACATATAACGCAATGGGCCGCACTACGGACGCCGAGCGTCTCTTGAGGCAGGTGATTGCGTCCGACCCGAAGAGAAGAGACGATGCGCTGCTACTCGGCGATCTTTCCATGAGAACCGGCGACTACGCCGCCGCACTCGACTGGCTGGGAAAAGCAGAACGCATTCAGCCCGATGCGCGCTCGGAACTGCTGATGGCTCTCTCGTATCAGCACCTCAAGCAGATGGATATGGCTAGCCGCTATCTCGAATTGGCCAAGCATCGCGCACCGGATAACCCCGATGTTCAGCGATCGTTAGCGGGCTACTACCGTGAGATCGGAAACTATTCAGAAGCAATTACCTCGTTAAAGTCGATCCGCAATCCTAGACCGGATGTATTGGCCGAACTTGCATACACCTACCAGCTCGATGGCAAGCTGGATGATTCCGCAAAGCTGTACACGCAAGCCGCCAACGCTATGCCGAAGGACCTGGGCTTACAGCTTTCTGCCGCGCAGGCCCAAATCGCAGCCGGCTCTATGGAACATGCGAACTCATTTCTCGAGCGCGCTGCTGCGCTCGATGCCGATTATTATCGCCTGCACGCAATCCTGGGAGAAATTGCACAACTCCAGGAACGCAATAGTGACGCCGTCCAGGAATACAGTGCAGCTTTGACCCACCTTCCGCAAGATCCCGTCGAGGGACCGCTCTATGGCATTCAGCTGCATATGGATTTGATGGAACTCGATCAGGGCTTGAAGGAGGCACATTCCGCACGCCAGCAACTCGAAATAGCGCAGAAGGAGATCCAGATGCTGGATGATCGTGGGCCGGGTAGGCCACAATTTCTGCGTCTGAGAGCGTTGATCAAAATGAATGCGAGCGACCTCGATGGCGCGCTGGATGACATGAAGGAAGCTCTCTCTCTCAACGCTCAGGATCCAAACAATCTACAGCTTGATGGAGATCTGTTGATGAAGCTCGGTCGCACCGAGGACGCGATTGCAGTTTACAAACGGATTGTCGGGAGTGATCCAACGAACCGCTTCGCGCTCACTTCGCTCGGTTATGCGTCACGAGCTGCAGGGCGAGACCAGGAAGCGGCAAAGTATTTTCAACGCCTTGCCCAGGCCTATCCCACGTTGTATGTGCCCTACCTCGCACTTGGAGACATGTACACGGCTAACCGCGACTTTACAAAGGCGCAAGCGACGTACAGCAAGGGATATGCGCTCGCTCCACGGAATGCTTTGATCGTAGCTGGAGGAATGAACGCCGCAATCGAAAGCCATAAGCTGGACATAGCTGCAATGTGGTTGGGCCGGGTCACCGCTGAAATGCAGCATGAACCCCAGGTTCTTCGTGAAAAAGAAAGGTATCTGAGTTTCAAGGGCGAGTACCAGGAATCTGCCAATGTAGGCCGCGAGGCAATTAAGGCTCTGCCAAATGACAGGGATGTAGTTGTCTACCTCGGATATGATCTCCTCAATCTGCAAAAGTACGATGAACTGCTTCAGCTAACCTCCCAGTACAGCAAGGTCCTTCCTAAAGAACCTGACATTCCGCTATTGGCCGGCTATGTGCACAAGCATGAAGGGCAGCCTGAGGGGGCACGGCAGGATTTCACTGAGGTGCTGAATCGCGATCCCAACGTTGTTACCGCGTATGTGAACCGGGGATACGTACTCAACGATCTTCATCAGCCCCAGGCAGCAGCGGCAGATTTCGAATCAGCCCTTAAGCGGGAACCACAAAATGGCGAGGGGCATCTTGGACTCGCCTATGCAAGTCTTGATCTACATAAGCCGCAGGTAGCCCTCCGTCAGGCGCAACTGGCGGAAGCCGAGATGGGCGATTCGCAGCACGTACACCTGATTCGCGCGACTGCTTACGGACGAGAGGGTATGCTCGCCAAGTCCGCTGATGAATATCGCGCGGCCCTGAAATTTACTCCAAACGATGGAACGCTCCACTTCGCGTTAGCGGGGACGCTGTATTCGCAGCGACAGTATCATGACGCAATTGACGAACTGCAGGCCGCTCAAAAGTTTTCTCCGGACAATCCTTTCGTCTACGTGTTACTGGCTCGTTCCTATGCGCATCTTCAAGATCGAGATCAAACACTGCGATACGTACAGCTGGCAGAGCAACACGCGCAATCCATGCCAGCTGCCGCAGCGAACACGAAATCAGAACAAAGCGAAATATTTGTTTCTACTGGCGAAGCTCTGAGTACCCTAGGAGACCAGAATGCCGCTATGGAGAACTTTCGCAAAGCGCTTGTTGCGCCTGACAGCGATCGAGTGAGCGTACGTCTGGCGATTGCTCAACTCATGGCGCAGCAGGACCATCCAGATGATGCGGCGAGGCAGATCGCTTTGGCCCAAATGGAAGCCCAGGCAGGAGAAACGATGCCGCCTACAGGAGATCAATTAGTTGAGGCAGCAGACGTATTCCGGGGCCTCCATGATTACCAGCTGTCACAGACGTATCTGGAACGTGCGCAGGCGGCGGGTGCATCTGAAGCAACAGTGCGCATAGGCATGGCCAACAACTATCTCGCACTGGGAGATACGGCCAGAGCTCAGGGTGAGCTCTCGGCGATCAGCAATACGCCGGACAGCGAACCAAACTATCAATATCTGTTGGCCGAAGCCAATGTATTACAGCAGGAGCATCAAAATCCCCAGGCGCTTACAGCTTTTGCCCAGGCGGCAAACGCCGCGGGTGATGATCAAACCGCCGAAGAGAGTTTGATTGCAGTAGGCGCAAATGAAGGATGGAGAGTCACTCCGACGCTTAGCTTGCTTTCCGATTTCTCTGTTCAACCTATCTTCGAAGATTCCACGGTCTATGTTCTGGACTCCAAGCTGGATGCTCCATTTCCAGTGTCGAGCTCCGACACCACTCTCCTTCCGCCCCCACGTTCCTCTATCGAGACACAAGGGACCGCCGCCTACCACCTTCATTTCGGCTATCTACCCTCACCCGGAGGATTCTTTCAGGTCCGGAACGCCCGTGGTGAAATTTCGGTGCCAAGCACAAACTCGATCGTCAACAGGGATACGACAGATTACACCTTCAACTTCGCGCTCAACCCTACAGTGCATCTGGGAAGGAACGTACTGACATTTGACTCCGGCCTTCAGGGGACTGTGCGCCGCGACTCTGAGTCTCCTGTTCAAATGAACCAGAACCTCTTTCGCGTATTTACTTATGTATCTACAAGTTCTTTTTTCAACGTAATCTCGGCCAGCGGGTACGTCATTCGCGAGTCTGGACCTTTCACAGAAAGCAATCTGCATTCACAGGGCGTGACTGGCGCGATTAATTTTCGCGTTGGAGCCCCATGGGGGAAGACAGCCTTGGTCACAGGATGGGGAGCTAGCGATCAGAAGTTCTCGCCGACAAACTATGAAAACTACTACACGTCTTCCTACATCGGCCTCGAACGTCGGTTTCTGGATCGACTGAAGGTCAGAGCAGTCGCAGAAGATCGGCGGGCATGGCGAATAGTGGGAACAAGCTCCGGGATTGCGCAGAACTTACGTCCTAGTGGAACGATTGATTTTGCTCCGACCCACAGCTGGGACCTGCAGGCAACCACCTCTTATTCAAGCACCAGAAATTTCCACGTTTACGATGCGATCCAAAATGGCTTCTCGATCTCGTACGCAAGGCCATTCCACCGCAAATTCAACGATGAGAGTGGGGAAGTTGAGTTGCAGTATCCGATTCGCTTCTCTGCAGGGTTTCAGGAGGAGACTTTCTTTAATTTTCCAGGTGGGCACAATCAACAGCTCAGACCTTACATAGGCATCACATTGTTTTGAAATAGGGGCCCTAATGAAAATCTGTTTAGTTGCGACGTTCCCCCCAAGCGGACGACAGTTAAATGAATATGCATTTCACATCGCGCGGGAACTGCAGCGTAATCCTGAAGTCGACCTGACGATTCTGGCCGACGAACTCACTGACTACGAATTTGCTACTGACGAGAACGGCAAACCGCTGAACGTGTCACAACAGTCAGAATTGCCGGGCTTCAATGTCATACGCTGCTGGAAATTCAACAGCCTGGCGACTCCTGTGCGTCTGTTGAACACTATCCGGCGGTTGAAGCCAGATGTGGTGTGGTTCAACTTGGTATTCTCCAGCTTTGCGACCCCCGACAACCCAATTACTGCCTTGGTGGGGCTTTCTGCGCCGGCCCTCATGCGTTCCTCTGGCTATTACACGCATATCACCCTGCACCACATCATCGAACATGTCGACTTCGCAAGTGCTGGAGTTCAGAAGGGAAGAATATTTCGAATCGGCACCGACGTTGCGACGAGAGCTTTGCTGAAAGCGCATTCGGTTTCGGTCCTCCTCTCCGGCTATCGCCATACCCTGAGGGCGAAATATTTAGCTCGGAACGTTCTCCTTGGTACCCACGGAACATTTGCAGCCGTACCCAGTCCTCCGGATTTTACGAAACGAGGGAATCCGGACCATCGCATTTTGGCGATCGGACATTGGGGGACATACAAGCGTCTGGAAACGCTGATGAAGGCATTCCCAGAGGTATTGAAAAAGGTCCCGAACGCAAGGCTGATTGTTGCCGGAGCCAACCATCACACGAAGGCTGGGTATTGGGAATCCATACGCGAGGCACAACCCGCAGAATTGCCGATTGAGTTCCGCGGATATGTTCCGGAAGATGCGATCCCTGAGCTATATCAAACAAGCTCAATCGTGGTCATGCCCTATGACTCAGCGACCGGATCCAGTGGCCCAGCTCATCAAGCCTGTGAATATGGAGTTCCGATCGTGTGCGCCGACATCGCTGACTTTCGAGGAATGGCGGCGGATGAAGATATGGCCGTTAGCTTCTACAAAGTAGGCGATGCGGCCGATCTTGCTGAGCAGCTGATTAACATTCTGCGGTCTACGGACCTGCTGCAGCAAATGGCAGAGCGCAACTATGCGGCGGGAGTTCAGATGACCATGGCTAGCGTTGTCCGCAATTATCTCCGCTGGTTTGAACTCAATCGATGCAAAAGGACGATGCGCAGGGCCGGGCGTATTCCAGGGCGACGTCGCTTATGGCTGCGCTCTAAGTTTTTAAGTCCGTATGGAGCATTGAACGCAGGCTTCATAGCACCCAAAAGAGACGGCATGGAGGGTTGTCAGGGATGCGAATCGGCTGAAGAGAAAACTGAACCCAGCGACTTCGTGGATCCACATGGCTGGAGCAGAGGTGAATCTGCAAAGGACCGTTCCAATGTTGACGGATATCAATCAGGGCCAGTGCTTGAAAGCGACTTTTGAGCGACAGTCTGAGACTCCCGACGGCGAGGCGGAGAAATCCACCCGAGGCATAGGGGCACGTCGATCAGCGACCGGCGTTGAGCGATCGAAGCGCATCCATATTGAGATTCGTTTGTTTACTTTCGCATCCATTTATTGCACTAATTGGAAGGAGAACACCTTGTTAAAGGTGCATGTTGCCTGGTTCCTCTCCCGTATTCGCTTATTGACAGCGGCCATTTCCAGTCTTTCGCTGTGCCTGCTATTCGCGGGTTGCGGTATTCTTTTTAATGGCAATTCCGGAGCTCCGCCTACAGCGCCGATTGTCGGTATAAACGCCAACCCCACATCGATTGCAGCCGGAAGTTCATCGACTCTGACCGTGACTGCAACGAACGCGACACAGGTGATAGTGACCGGGTCGGATGGCAGCACGTACAACCTCCAGCCCACCGGCGGAACGCAAGCGGTCAGCCCAAGTGCGACAACGACCTATACCGCAGTCGCGACGGGAGCCGGAGGGAAGACAACGGTTAGCGCGACCGTAACAGTTGCCGCGCCAGGAATGCCGACAGTTAATATCACAGCTGACCCTGCCTCAATCGCGACGGGAAGTTCGTCCACGTTGACAGTGACGGCGACGAACGCCACGCAGGTAACGGTAACAGGATCGGACGGCAGTTCATATTCGTTGCAGCCGAACGGCGGAACGCAGACGGTCAGTCCAGCCGCGACAACCACCTACACTGCGGTGGCCACCGGATCCGCAGGAACGGCTTCCGCGAATGCAAATGTTACTGTGCTCCCGGCTGCGGTTGCGCCTACAGTCAACATTACGGCCAATCCCGCGTCGATTGCGGCAGGAAGTTCATCCATTCTCACCGTCACTGCGGCAAATGCTACGCAGGTGACAGTCACCGGGTCGGACGGCAGTACATATACGCTGCAGTCGACCGGCGGAATGCAGTCAGTTAGCCCAACTGCGACGACGACTTACACAGCAGTTGCCACTGGGGCTGGAGGGAAAGCCACGGCGAGTGCGACGGTAACCGTGACGCCGAATCCTGCGCCGACAGTAACAGTCGCTGCCAATCCGAGCTCGATTACATCGGGAGGCTCATCGATTTTGACCGTGACTGCGACAAATGCTACTCAGGTGACGATCACAGGGTCAGACGGCAGCACGTATACTCTGCAGCCGACCGGCGGAACGCAAGCGGTCAGCCCGACTGCGACCACAACTTACACCGCAGTCGCGACCGGAGCCGGAGGGAAAGTCTCTGCAACTGCAACGGTAACTGTGACACCGAATCCGGCGCCCACCGTCACCGTCACAGCCAGTCCCGCTTCGATCATTGCGGGCAGTTCGTCAACCTTGACTGTGACAGCGGTGAACGCTACTCAGGTGACGATTACCGGAACCGACGGCAGCACGTATAGTCTGCAATCAAGCGGCGGAACGCAGTCGGTTAGCCCGACTTCGACAACGACTTACACTGCGGTCGCAACCGGAGCCGGGGGCAAGGCCTCGGCGAGCGCGACCGTAACGGTGACGCCCAATCCGCCGCCGACCGTAAGCATCACAGCCAATCCGACGACGATAATCTCTGGGAATTCATCCACCTTAACCGTGACCACGACGAACACCACGCAGGTAACGGTTACAGGAACGGATGGCAGCACGTACACTTTGCCACCGAGTGGCGGGACGCAGACGGTCAACCCCACTGCGACCACGACATACACTGCTACTGCGTCTGGCGCGGGAGGCAGTGCATCAGCGAGTGCAACGGTAACGGTATTGCCTCCAGGCAGTATGCAATCGATCGACCATGTGATCTTCATGCTGCAGGAGAACCATTCATTCGACAATTATTTCGGCATGCTGAATCCCTACCGCAAAGCGAACGGCTTCAACATCGGAGATGACGGCAAGGAATACGATGTGGACGGCATCGACGACAAGCTGAACACGATAAGCAATGAGAATGATGAGGGTCAGGTGTTCCCGCTCTTCAAGTTCGCCAGCACTTGCGTCGATGATGAAAGTTCGGATTGGCTGGCAAGCTATGGAGACGTCAATCGCTACGACTTCTCAACAACACGCCCAATTGTGATGGACGGTTTCGTTCACAATGCTGAAGGTTTTGCGAAAAGCTGCCAGAACTCCACCACAGGTTCATGCTCCGGCGATTTCACCGATGTGGCTGGTCAACGTTCCATGGGCTACTACGATCAGGGGTTTCTCAACTACTACTACTACATGGCGTCACAATTTGCCGTGTCCGATCGGTGGTTCTCGCCGGTGTCGACCAAGAGCATTGGAAATCGCATCGCCACATTTACTGGTGGTACTACTCAGGGGCTCGTTAAGGATCCCGGCGGCGATGACCATCTTTCTCAACTTGATATTCCAAACATTTTCCAGGAACTTGATACGGCCAAAGTATCATGGAAAATCTACTACACAGTCACGCAGGGTTTTTGCCTGGATGAAGATGACTGCCTGACTTCGGCGAGCGCAGCATATCCGGCTACCGACTTCTCGAATTTGTCTTACTCGTATCAATATTTGTATGAGAATCCATCTGGCGCTGCTTGTACTCCTCCTACCCAGCCGTCGAGCGCAGTAGGCGATTCGACTAACTCCTTCTGCATCGATACAGACCATATCGCTCCGCTCTCTCAGTTTTTCACCGATCTCACGAACGGTACGCTTCCAAGCTTTGCCTTCATTGAAGCAGGCTACGCTAATAATGATGAGCATCCCGGCTCAGGCCAATCGATCCTGCTCGGTCAGGCGCAGGTGGCAAACATTCTTAATTCTTTTATGACGAGTTCTGCGTGGAAGGACTCCGTGTTTTTCCTCAGTTATGACGAGGGCGGAGGACCATACGATCATGTTCCACCGGTGCCCGGGCATTCAAATGATTACACCGATGCCTCGTTGGGAGCGATTCCGGATATTTCACAGATAGCGGTGAACCCCGATGCGTACAACCCTTGCTTGCCAAGCGGTGGCACACCTACGCTGCACTGCGACTTGTCGGCGATTGATCCTGGAGCCAATTCAGGAGACGCTCCAGCTGTTCAAGGCTTCGCTGCGCAACTTGGCTTTCGTTTGCCGAACATGATCATCTCGCCCTTCACCCGCAAGCATTATGTCTCGCATACGCCGATGGATCACACCGCAGTGGTCAAGTTTGTAGAAGACCGGTTTATCGGCGCTTCTGCGCATCTCACTGCGCGCGACGCCGCGCAACCCAACCTGCTGGAATTTTTCGATTTCAACAACGTACCCTGGGCCACGCCGCCTTCGCCACCGAGTCCAGTTACAGCCCAGTCACTGGGCTACGATCCGTGCACTCCTGCAAACATGGGACCATGATCCTATCGTCTCTTAAGAGAACGCTTATCGGCCTGCCGCGCAGCGTCTCGAAGGTAGGACCCGGATATTGCCCTTCATATCCCCACAGCGTTGTGGGTGCGAGCTGTGAGTGTAGTTGCCGTTTGAATTCCAACATGCGGACTCGATATTGAATGACGTCCTTACGTGTTGTTTCAGGCATCAATCGTTTCGGAATTGGCAGCGGATCCAGATATCGTTCCAGCAACGAAGGTGTTCGGTACACCGGTTGTGCAACCAAATGGCTCTTTATTTCGTCAGCAACGGTGTTATTCGCAAAGTTTAGAGCAGGTAGGGATGCAGCGCAAAATTTGAGGAAATCACGCCTGCTTTTTGAATCCATTTCACCTCAAGCGATGCACATCAATAGAAATGGCTGGTTGCCGTATAACTCCTTGAGGATAATCGATGTCCCGGCATGCGGGGAATGCGCGGTAGCTATCCTTTTCGACTGTTCAAGATTAAGAGCTTTGGCATTTGATGAGCTTATTGCGCAGTAAACGCGCTAGCCACATAGCCCGTTCCATCGAAGTTTGCCGTCACTGTTACATGTGCCCCTTCATGCAACTGCTCACTGTTTGGAAAACTGGCGGGATCAAATGAGATCTTATAGCGCTTGTCGTCACGCGGATCGACCACAACGAAGACATTGGAATGCAAGTCGAGAAAGGCAACTTCCCCGCTAAAAACAAACGCCGAGCCGGGAGTAGCGAGGATCGCGATTTGTCTGGCAACACCTCGACCCTTGCTGTCGGGTTCGAATTTAGCTGAAATCAGAGTTCCCTTAACGAGTGTTGAAGACGCAAGGTTCTCGGCAGAGGAGGCCTGCCCGACGCGAATCACAGATGTACCGGTCGGCACTCGAAGTTTGATCGGTTCACGAGAGAGGACATCGTTTAAGGTTAGTTCGCGAGTAGAAGGATCGTAATTCAACACCTGGCCTTGACACTCGCCTTCAGGGGATTGCGACAGCATATGGATGCTGAGAGCGAAGACGTTTGTTCCGTCCAGCACAGTTTCAATTGATGCATGGTCATCAGGACGTAAATCGCGTAGAGGAGTTTTGACTCCATCGCGATACACTTGGGTGCGTTCGTCGAAGAGTATTTTCATCGATTGCCCCCCGAACACTTTTAAGGTCAATTGATCACGTACAGGGTCAACATCGTGAATCGCGCCTCCTATCACCGTGCTTTTCCCTCGAGGGATGGGTGGCAATGCTGGAAGTGTGCCCGAAGTACCTTCGGCCGCTGATACAAACTGCGTATCGACATGTTGTTCTGGATTAGCGCTCGCGAACAACAATTGAAAACTCGTCACACTACCAAGCATGACTACCGTGATGAATCGACCCATTGATTGCACCCTGTGTCGTTAATAATTCTTAGCATATGTTTGATGATGTGAAGTGAAACTCGGTGGCCTGAGAGTATCCCGTCAGCAAGAAAAAACCGTCTCTGTTTTCATCAAAGAGTTCAGCATGCGCAGCGACACTTGCCGGGCAACACATGTCAATCGTGCGCATCAAAATGTATGCCTGCGAGACTTAGGCCAATTAAGAATTGGTGGAATTCTGCGGATGTTTGCTACACGATTAGGGTTGCTTGCCATCATTGGGATTATTGCAGTGTCGGGCATCCAAAATGCTTCGGCAGGAGACATCAAAATCACCTTTCCAAGACACAGCGAGCTGACTCCTGTGCAGCGTCTCAACCGAGAAGGCGTGGAGGCAATTAAGAAGCAACAGTACGACAAAGCCGAAGCTATTTTCTATAAGGCCTATCTCTACGATCCTGTAGATCCTTTCACCCTAAACAATCTTGGATACATTTCCGAGCTTCAGGGGCAAGTAGATCGTGCTCAAAAGTTCTATGCGCTTGCCGCAGAACAGGGGAGCAATGCCTTCATCGAACGGAGCAATACGAAGCAGCTGGAAGGCAAGCCGATGATGTACGCCTTGGGCACCTTAAAAGACGGACCCATGCGGGTGAACCGCATGAATGTCGAGGCAATAGAGATGTTATCGGAGAATCGTAATGCCGAGGCGGATCATCTGCTTCAGCAAGCCCTTTCATTAGATCCTAAGAATGTTTTCACATTGAACAATTTGGGAGTTGCCAAAGAGGCCGTCGGAAATTATGAGGACGCGCTGAAGTATTACAACTCAGCTGCCGATTCGCGTTCAACTGAACCAATAGTCGTTACATTGAATCACTCATGGAGAGGAAAGCCGGTCAGTGAGATGGCGGCAGAGAGTGCGCGGAGATTGAACAAGCGGCTCCAGAACTCAGACGACGCGGAGACGCGTGCCGCTATTTTTTCTGTGCGTGGAGTGTCAGCAACGAATCGAAACGACTGGCACGCCGCGAGGCAATACTTTCTCCAGGCTTATTCGCTCGATCCCTATAGTGCGTTTTCGCTCAACAACCTTGGTTATGTAGCGGAAAGAGATGGCGATCTCGAGACGGCAGAGTTCTTCTATGCCAGGGCCCAGAAAGCTGAAGATTCAAACGCTCGCATTGGGCTGGCGACCCAAAGTGCAGCCGAAGGAAAGCATCTCTCCGCAGTCGCTACAGATAGCGATCAAAAGGTTGATGGCGAGCTTGATGAGTTCGCCCAGGCCAGGCGGCAGCAGACAGGTCCGATAGAACTGAAACGTCGCAACGACGCTACAGTGCCGCCCAGTCCATCGGATCAGAATCCGCCCTCGGGCTCGCAATCACCAGTTTCGCCATCATCCGCATCGCAGCCACCTCAATAGCACAAAGGATTCATGCAGAACATGCCCAGACCAGCCGCTCTACGTCCTTCGAATGAATCAATGGTCATTCTTTCTCGACTTCTTTTGTCATCGCACGATACTGATACATCACTCGAAGCAGTTGATGCGGGGATCGCAGGCATCAGTCGGGATGAATTCGAAGATCTACTTACGCTGGCAAATTCGAACCACGTGATAGTCCGTGGCCTGAGCGTATTTCTGAAGTTCATGAGAGATTCGCAGGACGACATGCGGGCAGGATGGGCGGCCGACGCTCTTGCCGCTGAACGCGCGCGCATAGAGAATGCGATTTCGTTCCTGCGTGCCATCTGTGCGGCGTTCAAAGACGAAGGGCACGACGTTACGGTGATCAAATCGCTTGATCACTGGCCCGATCTTGGCAGTGATCTGGATTTGTATACAAATGCAGACTCCGAAGAAATAGTTCAACTCATGAGAAGGCGCTTCCAAGCGCAAATTGCACCGCGAAGCTGGGGAGATCGCCTGGCGCGTAAATGGAACTTCCTTTTGCCCGGGCTACCCGAGGCTGTCGAGATTCACATGGGCCGCCTCGGTCAAACGGGCGAACAGGTCACAATTGCTTCGCGTCTACCTGAGCGTGCCCGTTCGGTTCTGATTGGAGAGCAGACGTTTCGTGTGCCATCCGCTTCGGACCGCATGATGATCTCCACTTTGCAACGAATGTACCGTCACTTCTACTTCCGCTTGTGCGACATCATCGATTCTGCTGCGCTGTGTGAGATGGGAGATATTGACTACGACGATCTGCGTACTGTCGGCAATTACCGCCGGCATCTGGGAAGGAGTAGCGACTTATCTGGTGATTGTGTCGGATTACGTGAGGCAATATCGAGGTTCAGGCCTTCATCTCCCGCAATTTGTAACAGCTTCAGCGCGTTTTGGCGGCGATGAAGTTTACTTCGCTCGAGGATTTCTGCGAGTTCCCATCATGCCGCAATCTGCCAGCCTTTATGGAACACAACTTACCGGCTTGTTGCGCAAGCGGGAATTGCATAATAGTGCGCGCTTAGGCTTGCTGCCATGGCTTGCTACAGCGGCCGTGGTCGGGCAAAAAATCACCGGAAGCGATAAGGGAATCTGGTAGCGAGATCAACGGTTTTAATTCGGCACTTAGGTTGTCGTTCACGATTCAGGAGGCACCGGGGCTTCTGCCTTCCCGGCGAATTATTTATGGGCAATCTCGTATTGACGAATTTAGATCTGAAATCCAGCAATGAGCCAGTCGCTGAGATCTCCGGGAGCTATGCTACTGGAAACAGAAACCTCCGTTTGGTCATCGTTGTTTTCGAACCTGGGCGACGCCTTCTTCTCGAAGAAGCAACCTCCGTTAGAGCTGACATCGACGCCAGTGGCGGTCGCGGATCCGCTGGCGGTCAAGCGCAATCCGACGACGAGCGCGATCTCGTTTGTTACACATGCGAGCGTAATCGGTCTCGTGTTGTGGCTGACGCTGCAAGCCCACTCACACATCGTCCTTCCGCAAAAGGCGACGATAACGCCGATTGACATCAAGCCCTTTATCCCTGTGACAATGCCAGCTGCAAAGGCCATGGGTGGCGGCGGGGGCGGCGGTGCCCATCAGATCGTCGAGCCGAGCAAAGGACATCTTCCAACAGTCGCAAAAACGCAGACGGCGCCCCCTCAGATACTTAAGATCGATCATCCAAAGCTGGCGGTCGAGCCGACGGTAGTCATGCCGCAGGCGGTGAAACTTCCAGACAACAATCTGCCGAACGTTGGTCTCCCGCAGTCGCCACAGATTGCTCTAGCGTCGCAGGGAAGTGGCAGTGGTTCAGGATTCGGTCAGGGCTCTGGTGGCGGTATCGGTTCAGGCAGTGGCAATGGGATAGGGCCCGGGCAGCGGTGGAGGTTACGGCGGCGGAGTCATGAGCGTTGGTGGAGGCGTCGCAGCTCCTCAGGTCATCCACTCAGTTGATCCCGAGTTTACGGATGCAGCTCGTCAGGCAAAGTATTCGGGTGTGGTTTCGATACAGTTAATCGTCGACACACACGGGAATCCGCAAGCTATCCAGGTAGTCCGTCATCTCGGCATGGGTCTGGACGAAAAAGCGATTGAAGCAGTAAGACAATACAAGTTCAAGCCGGCGATGTACCAGGGACATCCGGTACCAGTAAGGGTCGTGGTCGACGTTAATTTCCACTTATATTGATTTGCAATCACGAAAACGGGAGCCCTTTGCGGCTCCCGTTTCTTATTGTGCAAGTTGGAGCAGATACGATTTTTAGACAGTCTAATAAGGCCATGCGGTACTAGACCATTAGTACCACTCCCGTATACACTAGTTCACCGCGCTGTTTGCCTATGGTCGCCTATATGACTAGCATAATCAAGCGACGACACAAGAGACGAGATCGCAATGACGATCATCAGCAGCATTTCTAATGAGCTGGATTAAGGTGTTGTTTGCGCAGTCTGCGTCGTTGGCATGCGCCGGGCTTGTGTCGGGAAGTAACCGTTGCGAGTCCTCACGATCAACTTGCCATGTTTTGACGCTGTTGCTTCGACATGCACGGTCCTGTATCCACCCAGGCTGGCTGGTTTAGTCGAATGGTAGCCAATGGTGTACTGGTTACGGATATCGCGGGCAACTTCAGCCGCGATCTCATTCACATCCTGCAGCGAATGCGGAAAGTAAGCTATCCCGCCTGTCTCCTGCGACAGTTGCTCCAGAGCTTCTTTCGCGCGGTGCGATTTTTCCTTGTTATCCTCATCAAAAAGCAGCCCAATGGAGTACACCACTGGCCCTCCCAGGCTCTGGACGCGTTGGACGGCCTGTTGCAGGGTCAGTCTCGATGCGTTGTCCTCTCCATCGGTGATGATCAGAAGCACCTGCTTCGGCTGCTTCGCGTGGTTGGCTAACTCGTTCGCCGAAGCGGCCACTGCATCATACAACGCGGTGCTGCCTTTTGAGTCGATATGCGAAAGTCCCCGCTCCAGTTCGCTGATATTCGAGGTCAAATCCTGATCGATGTACGCATCATCTGAGAAATTCACGATAAATGCCGCATCCTGCGAATTCGACGCCCTTACCAAATCCAGGGCGGCCGCATTGATTGCGGCACGTTTGTCGCGCATTGAGCCAGAGTTGTCAATGAGAATGCCCATCGATACCGGTAGGTCCTGGTGCCGGAAGGAGGCAATAGTCTGCGGTACATTGTCTTCCCAGATATTGAAGTCACGCTGATCCAGATCTGTGACGAGTTGGCCTTTTTCGTCCACAACGGTGCAGTTCAGTAGCACTTCATCTACATCCTGGTGGAAGAGTGTAAATATTGTCTTGCTGCTTTCGAATCTCGCTTGTCGGCGGTGTTCCTTTGGCCACAGCAGAGCCTGCCGGCGCATTGTCTTCAGGATCCGGCGAGAGTACGGGATCACGGTCTACACTGAGGTTTGGCTGAGCCTCAGGTTGAGTCGGATCGCGCACAATTGCAGGAGTTGACGGCGTCTGCGAGGACGCTGCGGGTTGTGTTTGGGCGAACAATACCAGTCCAGCAGTTGGAAAACAAAACTAGAGAGGTGAAGAGAATCGAATTGGTGATAAATGATCGCGAGTAAATCTTAATGGGCATAGGGCAATTTGCTCGAAGCCAAAACTCCTCTCGCGGAGCAATGCAGTGGACCGTTGCAGCAAAAACAATGCCCAAAAACACTTGGACTGTGAGCTTTAGACGCGATTGAGAGCGAGAGCGTTGGACGGCGTGGCCCGATTCTCTTCGATTTCTGGATCACATCCCTGAAACCCGAAACGTCTCACAACAGATTCGGTTCTTACGATTCGGGCAGGTAATCGTTTATCCCCAAGTATTCGGCTCACGCCATGAAGTCGATCAACGCCGTTCCGTGTGCGGATTCCGCCGCGATTCTGTAAACTGCCTGTAAACGTTATTTTGAGGATTTAAGTACGCCTGATATTCGATGGAGATCCGATTTCGTCTAGACTACATTCCAAAATGCTCTTATCCGGTGGGACACGATTTGTCATGCGGAAATATGACAAAAAGAAGATCCTCGACTGGCAGGGAGGCAGTGCGCTTCTTTTCCGAAAGATGCGCAATGAGACTGTCTCGAAATAATCCCAGACATAGCCGGAGGGCGGTTAAGGTAACAGTGATGAGAGCAGAGACTATATGAATCGGAGAAGCTTTCTTGCATCGGCAGGCGCATTAGTGGCGAACGGATCGTTGCGTTCCGTTTTTTCCGGACATGCGAGTGCATTCGGGCAGACCTCAAACACGAAAGCCGACTATCGCATTCGAATTGAGCCCTCAACAATTACGATAGGCAGCGGTGTCGAGATCAAAACGCTCACTTATAACGGACAAGTGCCTGGTCCCTTGCTGCGACTGCGGGAAGGGGTGCCCGTCACCATCGACGTGACGAATACCGCTCGGGAGGACGACATCGTTCATTGGCATGGTCTTGCGATCGACTCTCTTAATGATGGCGCGATGGAAGAGGGTTCGCCGATGATCGAGGCGGGAGAGACTCATCGCTACAGCTTTACTCCAACACCCGCAGGGACTCGCTGGTATCACACACATACCACCGCCTACGAGAATCTTTCGATTGGAACCTATACCGGCCAGTTTGGATTTCTGTTGATAGAAGGGAAGGAGCAACCAGGAAATTTCGACCAGGAGGTCAATCTGGCGATACACCACTGGGAGCCGTCGTTCGTTCCGATGGTGGAAACCATGCGCGAGCAGTCAGCGAATGAGCCACTGACAACGGGTTCCGACGTGGGCTACAAGTATGCAACGATCAATTCCCATATGTTGGGCGCGGGCGCGCCGATTCGCGTCAAGCAGGGTCAACGTGTATTGATGCGGCTTCTGAATGCCAGCGCTACTGAAAACGTGGTTCTCGCGCTGCCCGGCCATACTTTCAAGATCATCGCCATGGATGGGAACCCGGTCCCGAATCCCAGAAGTGTAGAAGTAATCTCCCTGGCCGTTGCTGAACGTGTGGACGCGATCGTCGAAATGAATAACCCGGGTGTCTGGGTACTCGGCTCCACCTTGGAAAAGTCACGCCAGATGGGTCTTGGTATCGTCGTGGAATATGCCGGTAAGACTGGCGCTCCGGTATGGAAAGATACCTGCGCCAGCGGACTGGGACTACACACAATTCGCCAACGTTGCCGATGCTCCGCAGCCTGACGAGACTTTCGTGCTGACATTTCGCGACAACGGACCCTCGCATGGATCGAAGTTCGATACGTGGACGATTAACAACAAGTCATGGCCTAAAATCGAGCCCCTGACTGTGCAGCAAGGTAAGCGCTATCGCATGGTCTTTCGCAATGGTAGCGGCGATCAGCATCCGATACATCTTCACCGCCATACCTTTGAAGTGACCCGCATCGGCAAATACAGTAAGCAGATTAGAGGATTGATGAAAGATGTCATCAACGTCATGCCTCTGGATACAGTTGAGGTTGACTTCACCGCCAACAATCCCGGCAACACGCTCTTGCATTGCCATCAGCAGCTTCACATGGATTTTGGTTTCATGCAGTTGATCAAGTACACGTGATCGATGGATTCAATTCTTTAGAATTATGAAAATAAGCGCCTTGGGTTGGAGTGATAAATCAGGCCGATGAAAAGATCAGTGACGGTTGCATTTCTGGTGGTTATGTCAGGTTTTATCGTTTATCAGGCCCGACAGGCCCCGATTTACGCGGCTTCTTCTGAACAGGCGCAGTCAGCGGGTGTTCATAGCGGAGACAATGCCGGCGCAAAGATATACGAAGACGACTGCGCCATCTGCCATGGCGAAAAGATGGAGGGGATTCTCCCGGCTTTTCCGCCTTTGGCGAGCATAAGAAGACAGCTTAGCCCGCAGCAGATCGCCGATCTGGTACGTCAAGGCAAAGGACGAATGCCGGCGTTTTCTAATACCAAATTGCATGAAGACCAAATGACGGCATTGTTGCACTACATTGACACAAGTCAGACGACCCTGAGTGCAACCGCCGGAGCGAGCGCGGCCCTGGCTCATTCATCTGCGCTGTCGGAAATTGGCGGTTCGCTCTTCCAGCAAAACTGCGCTTTCTGTCACGGCCGGCAAGCCGACGGAGGCGAGACAGGCCCCGATCTCACCCGCTCCAAGTTGGTCGCAGCAGATATGGGCGGTGACAAGATCGGAGAAGTTGTCCGGAATGGACGCCCGGAAAAGAAAATGCCACGCTTCAATTTTTCCGAACAGGAAGTGGACGGCCTGGCCGCTTTATCCATTCGCAGGCCGCCAAGGCGGCGACCATGAAAGGTCATCGCCGTGGAGTGGATGTGACCGATCTTCAAACTGGCGACGTTGCGGCGGGGAAGCGATACTTCAACGGCACCGGAAAATGTGTTTCCTGCCATGCGCCGAACGGGGATCTCTCAGGTATCGCGTCCCGCTATGAAGGGCTGGAACTGGAAAGGCGAATGCTATATCCCGAAGACGCCAAAAGCAAAGTGACCGTGGCGCTGCCTTCAGGCGAAACAGTAGCAGGCACGCTAGCATATCTGGATGAATTTACGGTCGCGATGCGGGATGCAAGCGGGACATATCGATCATGGTCTCTGCAGAACGTCAAATACTCTGTCGATTCTCCTGTCAATGCCCATGTAGATCTCTTCGGCAAGTACACCGATGCGGACATTCATAATTTGATGGCTTATTTACAAACATTGCGTTAAGCATCCCTGTAGCAGTTGGGTTGAGGTTCCACGTTTATATGAAGCTTTTACGAAATGCACTTGTCTTTGCCGCGTGCGCTGCGATTCTGAACGTTGTATCACCCCATGCGCTCGTCGCTCAGAATATCGACGCCATAAAGCTCCTCCAGCCAGCAAAGGATAGTTGGCCGAGCTACCATGGAGACTATTCCGGCCGGCGCCACAGCCCTCTGACTCAGATCACGCCCGAGAATGTTGGAAACCTGAGTTTAGCCTGGGCATTTCAGACAGAGCAGAACGCACAAATAAAGTCCTCGCCCCTGCTGATCGACGGTATTTTGTACTTCACCGTACCGGATAACCTCTGGGCCATCGATGCCCGATCAGGTCATCAGATCTGGCATTATTTGTATCCCCCCAACAAGGGTGACCATATCGGCCAGCGCGGCGTTGCCGTATATAAGGATTGGGTATTTTTCATGGGGCCAGATGCGCACATGGTCTCGCTGAATGCGAAAGACGGCAAAGTGCGCTGGAACATGGCAGTCGCCGATGTCAACAAGGGCTATTGGACGACCATGGCGCCCCTCATCGTCGGCAATCATGTGATCGTCGGTGTGGGCGGCGACATGGACAATTTGCCCGGCTTTCTCAAGGCGATTGATCCGGAGACCGGTGCTACGCAATGGGAGTGGGATGCAACTCCGCCCACCGGAACGCCAAAAACCACCACCGGTGGCATGACATGGATACCGGGCACTTACGATCCAGACCTCAATCTCATTTACTGGGGGACTGGAAATCCCACGCCGGTATTGAACGGTAAACCTCGACCCGGCGACAACCTGTATACCTGCAGTATCGTGGCGCTCAATCCGGATACCGGAAAACTCGTATGGTCGTTCCAGCCTTCTCCGCATGACACGCACGATTGGGATGCAGTCGAAATCCCTGTGCTCGTGGACGGAGTTTTTAATGGGAAGCCGCGGAAGATGCTCATGCAGGCTTCTCGCAATGGATACTTTTTTGTTCTGGACCGCACCAATGGCGAGAGTCTTCTTACGGTGCCATACGGTCCGGTGAATTGGACGCTGGGCGTAGACAAAAAGGGTCAGCCCATTCCCAATCCTGAAAAAGAACCCGCTCGCGATGGCCGTCTGATCGCGCCTGACGAGGGTGGTTTAACCAACTATCGTTCTCCCGAGCTTTGATCCAAAGACGGGCTTATTCATCGTGGATGCTCACCCGAGTTACAGTATTTATTTCGCTAAGCCCGAAGATGGCGATTATGGCTGGGCAGGAGCAGATTACGGTTTATGGGGCAAAGGAGTGCTCGATGCCATTGACTACCAGACCGGAAAAATTCGCTGGAGTCACGAACTTGGCCCGAACGGTGCGGGCGCAGGCGTCTTAACGACGGACTCCGGAGTGACGTTTACCGGCGATGCTCATGGAAATGTCCTCGCACTGGATACAAGCAACGGCAAGACACTTTGGCATGCCGGCTCGGGTGCGCCGATGCAGAGTTCTCCGATTACATATGAACTGGATGGTCGTCAGTATGTCGTCATGGGAAGCGGCGGAGTTTTATTCGCATGGACATTACCTCAAGATACAGTCGCGAGTGAGAGCCAGGGGCCATCCACAAAGTAGCTAAGAAAGACAGAGGAAACGGTGAGACGATTCAGGACGGCAGTCATTGGGACGGGATTCATGGGGCGCGTACATCTGGAAGCGCTCCGTCGCGTGGAATTCGTAGACGTGGTTGCTGTCGCTGGTCGACAGATCGAGGCTGCAAAGAGACTCGCTGGGAGGCTTTGGCATCGAAAAAGCGGTCGGCGATTATCGCGAACTCCTGCACGATCCGACCATCGACGCAGTGCACATTTGCACTCCCAACGCATCGCACTACCAGATGGTGAAAGACGCCTTGCTCGCGGGCAAGCACGTACTCTGCGAGAAACCTCTCTCCATCTCTGTGGACGAAGCGCAAGAACTCGTGACTCTCGCCAGCAAGCGCAATCTTCGGAACTGCGTGTGTCATAATCTCCGCTATTACCCGATGGTCCAGCAGATGCGGCGCATGCGAGAAGATGGCGAATTGGGTCAAGTTCTGGTCGTGCAAGGCACGTACTCGCAGGACTGGCTGCTGTACGAAACCGACTGGAACTGGCGCATCGACTCCGCCGTGAGCGGTCCATTGCGGGCGATGGCTGACATCGGCTCACATTGGTTCGACATGGCTGAACACGTGACCGGATTGCGCGTTCGCTCTCTCTGCGCCGATCTGCAAACCTACTACCCGGTACGCAAAAGATCGAAGCAAAATGTGGAAACATTCGCAGGCAAGCTCTCAGGGGCCGCACATGACGTCGAGGAGATTCCAGTGAATACAGAAGACTTTGGCGCAGTCCTCTTTCGCATGGGCGAGAACACCCGTGGCACAATGACGGCCAGCCAGGTTTCTGCCGGCCGGAAAAACGGCCTCAGCATTGAAATCTACGGAACAAAGTCCTCCGTCGCATGGAACCAGGAACGGCCGGATGAACTATGGATCGGTCACCGTGATTCTCCGAACCAGATAATCATTAAAGATCCAGCCCTTCTTACAGCAAGAGCTCGTTCCTACGCAGATCTGCCTGGAGGCCACTCGGAAGGCTACGATGATACATTCAAGCAGGTCTTTCGCAGGTTCTATCATTCGATAGCCGAACCACAGACTTCAGTGGAATACCCACAGATGCTCGATGGCTTGCGTCAGATGAAAATCCTGGAGGCCGAACTGGAAAGCCATCAGAGCAGACGCTGGGTTGAAGTAGCGAACTAAGAGGTGCCGCTACTTCTTGGTCTTTTCGATGATAGCTTCGGAATGCTGGGCGTATTCGGCCCACGAGCCGTCGTAGAGACTGACCTTCGCCGAGCCCACAATTTCTAGACCAAGCGCGATCACCGCGGCTGTTACGCCTGAGCCGCATGTCGTGGTGATCGGCCGTCGTATGTCTACGCCTTTGGACAAGAAGATCTCACGCAGGTTCTCAGCAGACTTCAGGCGGCCATCTTCAGCCAGTTCGGTGAAAGGGACGTTGATCGCTCCGGGCATGTGGCCCGAGTCGATTCCGGGTCGCGGTTCAGGCGACTCCCCGGTGAAGCGGCCAGCGGATCGGGCATCCAGAATTTGACCGTGCTCGGAAATTTCTAACTGCACTTGACGGAAGTCCTTAACGGCATCGCGGTTGAGTCTCGCGTGAAAGCTGGCAGCCGAACGTTGCACCGGACCAGATTCTGTCGGTAAACCAGCGTCAATCCAGGCCTGTAATCCACCATCGAGAACGTAGACCTGTTGTGCCCCCAAAGTGCGAAGCATCCACCATGCTCGAGGTGCAGAAAAAACGCCTTCTTGCTCATAGATAACAATGGTCGAGTTATCGCTTACACCAAGAGCAGACATGCTGCTGGAGAATGCCTCAGGTGGGGGCAGCATATGAGGAAGCGAGGTGGATTGGTCAGAGAGCTCGTTGATGTCAAAGAAAGCGGCTCCAGGGATGTGTCTTGAAACATATCGGCCGCGCGTGTCAATCGGAGGAGTTATGCCGACTGGCGGCAGAGTGGCATCGAGGATCACCGTATTGGGATCATCGAGACGGCTTGCCAGCCATAACGGTGTAACGAGAGGGTTCATAGAAATTAGATTATCCTGCTTGGGCTAACGAGGCGATCAACTGCGGCACATCAGTTTTTTCACGAGACTGACCGCTAAATTAAGCTCGGGTATTGGAACAAATTCGCGGTCGCTGTGCGCGGAACGCATATCGCCAGGGCCGATCACGACAACTTCTTCGGCTATCGCAGAAAGTAAACTAGCTTCGGAACCGAAAGGAATGGAAACAGCCGGCCGTCCCGTGAACTCCTCGATTATGCGAACAAGCGGAGAATTTTCCGCAGTCTCAAAGCCATCCTGTCTGCGAAGTGTCGTCACACGATAATCAATTCCGGAATCGGCCACCTTCAGCCCATCGATGATTTCATGAATTCTGTTAAGAACCTTGTCCGCAGATTGCCCCGGGATAGGTCTCCATTCCACCAGAAACTCGCACTCACCCGGAACAATGTTTTTTGCAGTGCCTCCATGAATCGTGCCGACATTGATCGTCGTAAAGCTTGGCTCGAAGAAATTGTGCCGCTCTTTCGCAAGTTCCTTACTGAATTCTTCAATGGCAGCGATCAGCCGCGCAGCTGCAAAGATCGCAGAGGCCCCCATGTTGGGATGCGCACTGTGCGCCTCTTTCCCCACAACCGTGACTTTCGCCAGGCAATATCCTTTTCCAGCTCTTGCCACATGCAGAGAGGTCGGTTCTCCGATCACGATTCGCTTCGGTCTCACAACATCTGCCGCGATGAGGTGGGAGGCGCCAATACAACCGATTTCTTCGTCCGCCGTGAGGATGATCCGCAGACCATCCACAAAATGTTCCGGTTCTACGTGCTCCGCCGCGGCAAGCAGACACGCCATGAACCCTTTGACGTCGCAGGCGCCACAACCACGAAGATTATCACCCTCAACAAACGGATCGATCGCCTTCGTCCAGTCAGCAGAAAACGGAACTGTATCGGTATGACAGAAAAACGCCAGATCAAGGTCCCGATCGGCAATATTCTGATTCGGGGGCGCAGCGATCAAATTGATCTTTTCTTCTCCAGAATAGTCCTTATAGGTTAGTTTTCTAGTGCTCCATCCCTTGTCATGCAGGAACACTTCTGCGTATTCGATGACAGGCCGGTTGGATAGAGACGAGACTGATGGAAGACGTATCAGTTCGAACAGATGATCGACAGCCGTTGTCATGAACGTTTGCCCTCGTGCGGAACATTCGCCCAGACGTTGCGATAAACCTCTTTGTATCGCGCGATAATCTCTTCTTCCAACTCGTGTTTTCCATTGCGAATAATCAGCCTGCCATTTACGGCAACATCGCTGATAGCCGCTGGCGTCAGCCCAAAGACGAGCAAGGAGAGCAGATCTTCAGGAGAATTTCCGGCAATCGACGGATGATCAAGGTCAACCGTAAAGAAGTCGGCATACGCACCATCAGTCAACTCGCCTGCGGCAACACCCAATGACTTTGCGCCACTGATTGTCGCGCAGTCGAGCAGGCGAGACGCGAGTGGCTGTTCGTTTATCTGATCCAGCACGGCCCGCTCCTGATGACTAAGCCGCAAATGATAATCCAGTTGCCGGGCATCTTCGAGCAAGTCAATCTGGGCCTGACTATCGCTGCCGAGAGCGACGCGGATACCTGCTCGCATGACGCGATCCGCAGGGAGAATTCCGTCTCCGAGGTTCCGCTCTGTCGTAGGACAGGCACAGATGACCGCTCCCGCATCTGCCATCATCCGGGTCTCTTCATCCGTAATGTGAGTCGCATGCACCGCAGTTAGATTGCCCGTCAGCAGCCCCTCTTTCGCAAGAAGCGAAACCGGAGTGCTGCCATATTCAGCGATGCACGCGGTATTCTCGGCTACTTGTTCAGAAACATGCATATGCA
The DNA here is from genome assembly GCA_963833015.1 of uncultured Acidobacteriaceae bacterium. Taxonomy (GTDB): domain Bacteria; phylum Acidobacteriota; class Terriglobia; order Terriglobales; family Acidobacteriaceae; genus Alloacidobacterium. The sequence continues at coordinate 681,411 of CAWHWJ010000014.1, forward strand.
CCGGAAGATTCTTCCCGTGTGTCCACACTGCCAACTCACGCAAGTCTTCCAGCGGAACAGCACGAATGCTGTGTGGCGCTATACCAACTTGAACCTCATTGGATTTGCCCTGACAGTCAGCGATGAGAGCCTCGATGTTGGCGAGGAAATCCTTTCTGTTCTCGAAGAATCGCGACTGGCCTGAGTCTGTGGGTACTCCATATCCGGAACGGAAATAGGCTGATTGCAGCAAAACAATTCTGATCCCGACTGATTGCGCGGCAGCGATCACCTGCCTGCCTAGGAGGTTCGCATCATCATATGGGCGGCCATCAGGAGCATTGTGCAGATAATGGAACTCGCCCACTGTTGTGATCCCTGCAAGTGCCATCTCCAGAAACGCCATGCGCGCAACATCGTAGACGTCTTGCGGAGTAAGTTGGGCGGCGGCATGGTACATGGTTCCGCGCCATGACCAGAAGTCCTTTCCGCTGGTCCTGCGTGATTCTGATTTGCCGCGAATGAGGCGTTGAAAGGAATGAGAGTGCACATTGATAAGTCCCGGCACCATTGCCCTGCGAGGAAATCGCATCCTCTGTGCCTGCGACGCGAAATCAATCGCGTCTTTCCTTATCCTGCCGGCATCGTCTGCATAAAAACCAGTATCTGTCGTAAACCCGCCGTTGGCATAAAGAACCTCAGGCTGATAAAAAGTTTTCACCAGTTCTCCTTGGAATGTGAATCTTCACTCTAATGCATACTCCAGATTGTTTCCGGCTTTCAATGTCTGAAGCCACCACATATAGCAAGCGATTCCCACGAGGCAGACGAAAGCGCCGAGCGAGAAAGCGAGGACGAAAGAATCGAAGCGTCTTACAATCCAGCCTGTGATAATCGGGCCAATGATTCCAGGAACATTCCCGATCAGATTCTGAAAACTGACACAGGAGCCAACCTGGTCTGGCGCTGCGCACTGTTGTGGAACCACGAGAATCCCGGAGATCAGGACACCGGAAAGCGCCGAAATATAAAGAAACAGCAGAGCCAGCCCTCGATCTTCCGCCAAAGCCGCCGGAACTATGAACAAGCCGAGCGAAAACCCGAGTGCGATGACAGATTTGGTTGCACGAGTAATCGACCACCCGCGCTTAAGTAGAGCGGCTATAAGCCAACCGCCTGCGATTTCGCTGCACGCAACGATCAGATACAAAAGGCCCGCGGCCCAGCCGAGCGAACGGAGCGGAACGCGACGCACCGTATAGAGATAAGATGGCCCCCAGCTAATCAGCAAATACCAGAAGTAATTCCAGCAGAAAAACCCCGCAGACATCCCCCACGTATTGCGGCTGCGCACGATCTTCAGCAAAGCTCTTCCGGTCCGAGCAGTGTGCACGGGTTTTTCCTTGCGAGAAGAAGTGGGATACAACATCAGCCACGGCAGCAACCAGAGCAGGCCAGCTAATCCTGTGGAAAGAAACATCCATCGCCAGCCAAAGACGCGAAGGATCCAGGCCTCCAGAACCAGACCGATAGCCAATCCTGCTTTGCAGCCAACATCAAGAATCGCCGAAGGAACAGTGCGTTCATGCGGCAGAAATTGTTCACTGACGAACTTGAGTCCGCCCGGAAGGTAGACGGCCTCGCCAATCCCGAGCAGCAATCGAAAGAAGATCAACATCGCAAGAGTGCTGGCTAATCCAGTAGCCGCGGATGCAACACACCACAGAGCAAACGCTCCCGCATAAAGCCACTTCAGAGGCCAGCGGTCAATCAGCCATCCTGCCGGCAACTGTGCAAGCGTATATGTAATGGAGAAAGCAGCAAGAGCCCATCCCTGTTGCAACGGGTCAAGATGCATGTCGTGCCCAACGAAGGGGAGTGCAACGCTCAAGCTGCCGCGATCGAGATAATTGATCAGTGACGCCAGCGAAAGAAGCACAATCGGAACCCAGCGATGCGGACGCTGCGGTGAAGCTTCCGCTGAAATCAGAACCGGGTTTGATTTGCCCGCAGCCAATCCGCTCTCTTATGCAAGATTAGTGGATCGACGGATATATCCCGGGAATCTTTAGCGAAATGCGATAAATGCTCGAGCTTGCAGTGATATACAGCGTCTTGTGATCAGCATCGCCCCATGCCAGATTTCCCACCTTTTCCGGAATATCAATCGTGCCAAGATGTTTGCCGTCAGGAGAAAAAATCCAGATCCCTCCCGGTCCCGCGCTGTATACATTGCCGTCTTTGTCCACTTTCATGCCATCAGGGGAGCCCGGCCTCGGATCCGAACTGGCGTCAAAGAACAACTTCCCATCCGTGAGCGTGCCGTCGGCTTTCACGGCATAGCGCATCCAGAACTTCTTCGGCTCGGAGTTATTTACGTAGAGATATTTCTCGTCCGGTGAAAATGCGATCCCATTCGGTCGAGGCAGGTCTTTCACCAGGAGTTGCAACTGGGCACGCGCAGGAGGCGCTCCCGGTTTCTGGCTCGTTGCGCCAGGGAGCCGATAGACGCCGTTCACTTCCAGCTGCTTGTCAGGATCATTGTCCTTTTGCGTGCGAAGCCCATACGGCGGATCGGTAAAGTAGAGCGTTCCGTCAGATTTATAAACGAGATCATTCGGGCTGTTCAGTTGTTTACCCTGATAGCTATCAGCCAAAATCGTAACCTGCGCCTTGGCGTCAACTCGCTCCAGTCTCCACACATTTCGTTGCGCATGACCCGCGACCGTCAGCCGGCCGTGGTTGTCGAGTGTCATGCCGTTCGAACCAGGTTCAGGGCCTCCATACGGAGCCGCGCCTTTGTATCCGCTTGGCTGCATAAAGATGCTCGTTCCACCGGCCGGTGTCCACTTGCGAATGCTGTTACTGGGAATATCGGCAAAGAGAAGATAGCCCGACGGTATCCAGACCGGACCTTCGGTCCAGGTGAAGCCTGTGGCCAGCTTTTCGAGGGTAGCCCCGGCGGGAACGATCAAGTCCAGGGCAGGATCCAGGCGTTCGATCGTCGGTATGATCGTGCTGGATGCTGCTGAAAGCTTATTGGAAGCCTCGGTCATAAAGTTAGAATGATTCGGCGCCTTCTGTGCCAGTGCAACCAGCAGGCAAAAATCCGCGATCGCACACGCGACAAGTAGTTGGCAACACTTTCTTCCTTGCATCCATCCTCTCCCGAAAATAGGAATAAAAATAGGAATAAAAGTCAGAGATTTGCGCCATCCTCTGAGGGGAGTGATTGCGCTTGCTGTCTGGTGGCGCGACTTAGCAGCAGATATCCGGCTACGCCCGCAAGCAGGGAAGCGCAAAGCACAGCTGTTTTGGCTGCATCGAGCAACGCCGGATCATCGAATGCAAGAGCACTGATGAAGAGGGAAACCGTGAACCCGATACCAGAGAGCGTACCGACTCCTGCAATATGGTCCCAGCGGACTGTTTGCGGAAGCTGCGCAATCTTTAGCTTGACGGCAACCCAGCACGCAGAAAAAACTCCCACCGGTTTCCCCACAAAAAGCCCGAGCAACACACCCCAGGCAACCGTACTGTGCAACAGCGACTGCCATGTCGACAGCGAAAACGTCACCCCGGCATTTGCCAGGGCGAACAGAGGCAGAATCAGAAACGCAATCCAGTCGTGCAGCTTGCGCGTTGCCCGGTCGGCAGGTGATTCAGAATTCGCAATCAGGTATTCCATCGCGCCGAGGTGCCGGTTGGCCAGCGCCGTGTCTCCGGAAGCAAAAGCTTTACGAAATTCCTCCAGTGTCGCGCCGCAGACCTCGCCGAATGCATCCAGCGAGACCCGGGAGCGGACGGGCACGAGCATCCCAAGAATCATTCCGGCGATCGTCGCATGAAGTCCGGAGCGAAGAACTACCAGCCAGAAGGCAAAGCCCAACACTACAAAGACAATCTGTCGGTCAACACCGAGGCGCCGGCAAAGCAAAATCAACCCCAGCAAGACAACGCCGATAAATAGCTGATCAAGATGCAATTCGTCGGTGTAAAAAAATGCAATCACCGCAATAGCGCCGATATCATCCGCAATCGCCAGCGAAAGCAGGAATACTTTCAGTTCAGCAGGAACGCCTTTCACCATGGCGAGTACGCCCAGCGAGAAGGCGATATCCGTTGCCATCGGAACACCCCAGCCATGGGCTCCCGGTCTTCCGTGATTCAGTACAGCGAAAACCAATGCCGGCACAATCATGCCGCCAAGGCCTGCAAAGACAGGCAATGCCGCGCGTCGCATATCCGCCAGTTCGCCGTTGACGATTTCCTGCTTCACTTCCATGCCGACAAGGAAAAAGAACAGCGCCATCATGAAGTCGTTGATCCAGGCATGGATCGGTAATTGCAGTCCAGAGAGCCTAAGTTCAACGTGCCAGATGTGATCGTAAGACGCACTCCACGGTGAGTTAGCCCAGACGAGTGCGATCACCGCAGCCGCCAGCAGGAAAGCGCTGCTGACTCCCTGCGTATGGATGAATTGCTGTACGGGCAGTTGTACGGTACGTGCAATCAAAGACTCACGCACCTCCAGCTTCAGGGCTCCGAGTGTGCGTGCCGGTACCGTCATAGCAGACAGTGTATGGAAGCGCGGATACTCAAAACAATCAAAAAACCTATGAACTTTCTGGCTTGACTGCGACTGAGAGTATCGCCTCTGCGGTGATCGAACCGTGGTTGGTCTGATGTATCCTCGAATCGAGGGAGCGTTCATCCTGACTGCTGTAACCGAATCTGATGAGCACATCGACCTGGTATTTCCAGAGGCCGAGCTGTTGATTGCGTGTTTACGGGGCTCCCTGTCCGCCGCTCCGGGTTGCGCGGACTGGCGCGCCCTGGCAACACTGGCTGAAACCCACGGTGTGCTGCCTCTCGTTCACCGCGCTTTGATGGCCGCCGGAGCAGAAATTCCAGACGATCATTTTCAACGTGCCCTCGTCAACTCCCGGTTATCGACTGAGATGCTCGCGGCGGAACTCGAACAACTCCTCGCCAGTTTCGCGCAGCACGGCATCGATGTGATCCCGCTAAAAGGCCCCGTACTTGCGGAAACGTTGTACGGAGAGGTAGCCATGCGCCCCTGCGAGGACCTGGATTTGCTGGTGCGCGTCAGGGACTTCAATCGGGCCGAGAAAGTATTGATAGATGCAGGCTGGGTTGCCCCAGCACCGGCAGAAGAGTTTGAACGCCAATTCCTGCGCAATGGCGTCCTGGTTGAGTTGCACTTCGGCGTGGCGTCGCCACGATCCTTTCCATTTGATCTCGATGGAGCGTGGAGCAGAGCTCAGGCGGGTTCATTTCGCGGCTTGCCCCTCGCAGCGATGTCAGAAACTGACCGCGCTCTATACCTGTTGCTCCATGGATTGAAGCATGGCTTCGGGAAGCTGATCTGGATTCTCGATGCAGCGCACGCGCTCAGCGCGGTGAAGGAATGCAGCCCGCAGGAATTTGTGAGGCAGGCCAGAGCGCAGGGATTGGATCAAGTGCTGTATATGGGATGCGCGATGATACTCGAAGCTTTCCCGCAGCATCTGCCCAAGGAGTTGTTAGCGGTGCTGGCGGAATCGCCCACAGCCATGGATGCCGCGCATGCTCGCGTGACAACATTGCTGGCAGGAGAGGCGGGTACTGGTCGCACTCCTGAACTGTCGTTTTACCTGCAGACAGAGACTAACCAGGCGAGGCGATGGCAATGCCGCCTGATGTTTTTTTCCCCTACCGGCGAAGATTATCAATGGACTGCGCGGCATCGGCTCCCGAACATCATGGCGCCATTTGTGCGACCGTTTCGCCTCCTGGCCAAATACGGACTGCGACGGGCATGGCGCACCGCAGTTCCTCCGTCTGCCTGAAATTCGCAGGGAACAGCCGTCTATCCAGAAAATCCAAAGCTGAACAAATCAGAAACCCGGTTTCTCTGCACTGGGCAGAGAAACCAGGCGATTGCATCTGAGCTAGAACGTTAAGGTTTGCTGTGAATGGCTTTAGCCTTCGATACAAACAGAAGGAGAGGCGCAGCCGCCACGGCAACCTTGGCATATCGCTGAATCATCTCCCGGCGAGTGGAGGTGTCTTCCTGGTGAGTAGCTTCCCGCTCCTCCTGCGGGATCGTGTCTGGTCTTTCCCGTGTTTCTGACATGATTCGAATGAGTCCTTTCTTATGAAAAGCCACTAGGGCTTTCAAACGCAGATTGTCAATGACTAAGGGGCAGTCACATTCGGAGACGTGCTTGCTCCATATTCGCTATTGCCATCAGGGGAATAAACAGCATTTAATGCATTTCCAACGGGGAGAGAAAGTCCAGTATAAGGTACGGATATTTGCGTACCGCCCAGCAGCACTTCGGTGTTGTTGCTGAAGCAGTTGGCAACCACGATGTCCGGCGTGCCGTCCGCGTCAAGATCGCCCGCAGCCGCTGAATAAGGCTTGGTCCCAACCGCGAACGGCCCAAGAACAGTATATGACCCGCCCGCACTGCCTGTCGCCACGTTGAGCGTACCGTCCGTATAGTTCGCGACAACCAGATCAGGAATGGAATCGCCATTGACGTCGGCAAACCTTACCTCATCCGGTCCCGCACCAACATTCACCGGGGTCTGGGCCGTGAACGTTCCACTGCCACCGTTTTGCAGAATGCTGACATTGTTGCTGCCAAAATTCGCCACGGCAATCAGCTGACTGGTACCGCTTCCTGTGATGGCAAGGGCCTGTGGTCCGGTGCCGACGGTAACAGGGGTTGCGGAGAAGGTTCCGTTCTGCTGATTTAGCAATATGGATACAGTCCCATCGTGATAGTTTGCGACGGCCAGGTCGGAATAGCCATCGCCGTTGAAGTCGCCCGCACGAATCGCCTCGGGTATCTGACCAACATTGGTAGGCGTCCCTGATGGTGTGAGAGCACCGCTTCCATTCCCGGTGAGTACGCTGACGGTGTTGTCTCCTGTATTGGCAACCGCTACATCGAGGAAACCGTCATGGTTAAAGTCGCCCGTCGTCAGTGACGTAGGCGTATTGGTAGCAGTGCCGACCGTGTAAAATTCAGGCGCTTGGAAGGTGCCGTTGCCATTGCCCAACAGCACCGCAATCTGATTTGTGTTGTAGCTGCCAACAATCAGATCCAGCGTGGTGCCACCACGCAGGCTGACTGCATGCACTTCCGAGGGTCCGAAGCCGCTGGCAAGCAGCGTCGGTGTGGCCGCTCCAAACGTGCCGTCACCGTTGCCGAGCTGCACACTGACCGAATCCGTCCCAAATACTGAGGTAACAAGGTCCAGGATTCCATCTCCATTCAAGTCCGCCAGCTCCGTCCAGACGGGAAGGCTGTTTGCACCCGTGCTGGTCGTTACCTGGGGCAACAAGGACGGTGTTGCCGTGGCAGTATTCAGCGTCACTGGAGCAGTGACGGGGCTCCCCGAAGTCACGTCATTGAAAGCAAGCTGTCCGCTTGGCGCCGTGAACCCAAAGCCGAAGACATTGATTTGAGCGCTAGTGGCCGTCAACGAAGTGATCGTGGTCTGTGACCTTCCGAAGATGGTTATGGTGACTGCGGTCGATGCTGAGGCATAATTCGAGTCGCCGCTGTAAGCAAGCGAAAGGGAATTGCTGCCTGTCGGAATAAGAGTCGGAATCGTTATGTTTGCGACGCCGCCACTTAGAGTGGCAATCTGGCTGGTTCCACCGTTGAACTGATAGGTGATGGATCCGTTCGGCACGGCTCCTGTGCCAACACCGGCCACTGTCACTTTGACTGTTCCGCCCTGCCCCTGAACAGGGCTGGTAGGCGTAACTGTATCACTGATCGTTACAGTCCCGGCGGAAACGTTCAGCGTGATGCTCGTGCTGGTGCTGGCGTAAAGTGTTGTTCCCAGGAAGGAGACTGTAAGCGTGTGACTCCCAGGAGCCAGCGCATTGAATGGTCCGCTGATCTGATAGTTGTTGTTGCTGATCAGCGTCAGGCCGTAGCCCGAAGAAGAGCCATCCACCGTTACCGCAAAGTCGCTTGCTGTGATGCCTGTCGCATTGGCGGGAGTGAGCTGGACCGTGAAGCTCGACGGCTGCCCATACAAGTACGTCAGACTGGGGCTGCCCGTAATCGCAAGCGAAGTCGCTGTTGGAGCCTGTGCCATGAAGTTGATCGTGTCCGTCTGATTATCAAAGGTCACGGTAATCGTGCCGGGGCCCGTGGTGCTGGGCGTAAGAACTGCAGTGCCCACTCCCAATGTGTTGAAGGTTCCAGTGGTCAACGCAGGATTTGCAGTGACGCCGGTGACATCAAACGTGTAGGGGTAATTCGTTGCCACTGCAGGAAACGCGCCAGATATCGGATTGCCGTCCGAGCCCTGATTCATGGAGACAGTAAGATTCATGCTGCCACCTGGCGGAATAGACGTGACATCGGATGTAAAGCCGAGTTGCGCGTAAGGTGCAGTCGTCAGGCTTCCGGTGGTCGAGTCATAAAGAACAGCCTGGTCGCAGCCTGTTGTGTTAGGTCCACCATTGCATCCCCACCAGTTGTCCGTGGCTATTACCTCGCCGGACATGTCTCCCGTAGCCCCCGCAGCTACGCCGCTTGCTCCACTCGTCGAAGTGTTGCCAACGATACGGCTCAGGCTGACCGTCAGGATATTGCCACTTGCCGCAGTGGCAACGCCTCCTGAAATGGCTCCGCCGGCTCCAGTAGCCGAGTTTGAAAGGAAGTTGGAACTCGTGATCGTGGATTGCGTTTCTGGAGGAGCAACCTCGCTGAAAATGCCACCGCCCCATCTGGCTGAGGAATTATTCTCGAACAGGGAATTAGTGATTAGTATGCCAGCATTTGTGTAAATACCTCCACCATCGGCCTGCGCAGCAGTGTTGGAACTGATCGTGACACTTGTCAGCGTGGTCTGCGGCGTGGCGGGTGGAGGGGTGGTGTAACCCTCACTGAAATCGAGGGCGCCACCTTCGCCAGCGGCTTGGGTGTCGCTCGAATTCACGTTGACATCCGCTTTATTGCCCGAAAATACGGTACTGGTAGCAGACAAGGCAGCGGGTGCATAGGCCATACTTATGGCGCCACCAACTTCCGGAGTGGAGTTGTTTGCGATCGTGTCTCCACTCAAAGTAAGAGTCCCCGTACCGCCATTGGCTGAGTTAAAGCCCCAGATGGCTCCCCCTGCACCCCACAGGATCGTGCAGTTCTTGATTGTGGAATTGGTGATCGTAAGATTTCCGAGACCATCGGCATCCCAGTTGATGCAACCGCCAAAGCTGTTCGTCCACCAGTCGTGCTGTTATTAGGATTGTTGGAGTTCTTACCATTTTGAATGGTCAGATTTTCCAGCGACAAATCGAAGACGTAGCTGTCCCCGCTGGGATTGAACGACCCGAATATTCCCGGATTGACCGTGAACACCGTGTCGTTATTCATTGCATCGATAATGACCCCGCCTCCGGATGTGCTGCCAATGATGGTCATCGGTCCAAGAATCTCGAGGTGTGTAAGGGCATTCGCGTTGGCATCCAGGGTCCCGGCTTGCCAAGTCAGATTGTAAGTGCCCGCGGGAATCATGATCGTGTCTGACGTGCCCGCGCCGATATTGTCCTGTCCATCGTTGTTGGCGAATGTAACAGCATCGCGCAAGGTGCAGATCTCGGCGGAATCCCTGCGTGCAGCGTGTACCGTCGCTTGGATCAGTCGTCGTGCCCGTGTTGTCTGCGGTCGTGCTGACGTAAAAGGTATTTCCTGTGCTGGGTAGCGTAATCTGCGGCGACACGCTATCCGCATTGAGTATCACCAGGCCCTCGCGTGCATCCGGACTTACGCGGGCGGATACAGCGGCAACGACCCCGCCGGACGGGAGGCTATTGGAAACGATGCGGGCGGAGGGCATAAGAGCGCTGCTGGACAAACCTCGAGGTGACATAGACGAGTGGCTGATCAGCATCCGCTGCTGCTGTGAAGAATTGAGTATTGCAAGGTCATCAAAACCACCGGTACTACGGGAGCGCATAATGATCGGCGCTCCGCTGCCCGCGGGATGAACCGCTGCTGCAGAGTTTCTTTCAACTTCTATCCATGGCGCATCCCCAGTGTTGCTCGCCTGTTGAGCAAGCGCCTGTGCATTATTCGCATGTCCGCGCTGCGCGAGACGCATTTCTGCAATTTCTTGCGGAGTATAGGGCTGCGGATCAAATCCCTCATGCGCAAGCGTCACAACATCACCGCTGGAAGTCATCACCGACAGTTGCAATTGTGCATGGCGATCAAAAAGGAACTCGCCAGTGGCTACGCTCTCCGCGCCACTGACCGGAACCGTCGTGATCGAGCCGTGGCCGGAAAAAGCGTTCTTGCCATGCAGGATCAGTAACTGTCCGCCGGCAACAATGGCTGTATCGGGAATCCGGTCGGCATCGAGATTGGCGACGCTCATCGCGGTTGCCGCACTCGGTAGTCCATAGGTAGCATTCGTTGCCCAAACATTTCCCTGATAGCTCAGAATGGAAAGCCTCGCGCCTTGATTCAATTGATAGGCCGCAACGATTGCTTCACCCAGCAACGGCGCACCCGGCCGATATGCAGCCAACGCGGTTACACTTCCACCCACTGCCGTGCTGACGGGCTTCGAGAAATTTCCTTTGCCGTCGCCGAACATTACGTTCAGCTGGTTACTGCCTTTCGTCGCATAAACCAGATCCAGATGCCCATCGCCGTTCAGATCTGCTGAAATCATCAAGTTGGGCTGAACTGTAACCGAAAGAGGTTTTGAACTCTGAAGGTATGGAGCAGAGTAGACATGACGGCCAGCAGAGGCCCAGCTTTCATAGGTCTGCGGAGCGCGGGCATCAAGATTGCCGCGCAGAAAGCTGATCGTTCCGCCTTTCTGCAGTCCGTAGCCAATCACCAGATCGCCGACACCATCTTCGTCGAAATCTCCAGCAACCATGGAGAGCGCTCGCGGCTCTTCACCGGAGAACTGTAGACGCATCGTGCGGCTCTGTTGAGGCGTGTCTGAGACAGTGATTCGTTGTCCCAGTGCAGGGTATTGATTCAGGATCAGCCAAACAAAAGCAAAAATCAGGATCCTGAAGACGTCAAGAGCTGTGAACGCGCAATTAATCCGTGTGAATTTATTTTTCATTACTGCGTCTCCGATTCCCGGGGGGAAGTTAAAACATCATGGAAGCAGAAAACTGCGTATCACAAAGGGAAGAACTGCGGGCGGGAAGGAACAGCAAAGTCCAGATGGATCTCAACCGAAGAGCACAAACCCATTAGTACTTACAAAGGGTGGTACATGCATTTGAACGTGTGTGAGCTAGAAGAAGTGTCGCTGAGCACTCTAACGTTGTCAACCGAATTTCGCTTCACTTCACTTGAGCAACTTCAAAAAGTTTCGTTACTTAAATGCAATAAATTGTTACTTAAAGAGGAGATGAATTTGCGTGGCATTTGCGTAGAGTCTTCGCAGCCGACTGGCAAAGGTATATCAGATGAATCCCACGCGACGATCTTTTCTGCACCAGGCCGCATTGGCTGCCCTGACCACGATCCTGCCTTCCCCGACTTTTGCTCAAAAGCGTTTCGAAACCCCAACTGAAGTAATGAGCGACGAGAGCCTTTCCATCTTTGAGGCAGTCTCGGCCGAGACCTTCAAACAATGGATCGGCTCTGCTTTTCGCATGAGCCATAATGGCAAGCAGGTTGGTACTGTAGTGCTGGTCTCGGTAAAGGACATCCCTTCGCCAGAAGCACTCAGCAGCGCCCGTGCTTCTCGAATGGTGGGCGCCATTCCCGCGTCGTCCAGTGGCCCATCTGTCGCCAGCTTCTCGCTGCGCTTTGAGGGAACTGGCAACGCCTTGCCACAGGACACATACACGCTTACCCACAGCTGGCTCGGAGCATTCCCTCTGTTTCTTGTGCCCTCTGGTGCTGGTGGCTCACCTGCGACATACACTGCCACATTCAACCTGCTGAATCCGTCACGATCGAACCAGTAGGCTTTCTAAGCCTGCTCGGGAATCTCAGGGAGTTTTCAGGAATCTGGAGAAAACAGATTCGTAACGCATCGTGTTTCCTTCAGGGCCGATTGGCACAATAAAGAGAACCACCTCGGTCAAATCAGGATGCGTAAGAGTGTAGGTGCCCTGCTGGAGCCACGGCAGGGCAGCGCAAGTGAAGACCAAAGAGAATTGCTCGAGTTGCGCATTCGAATGATCGGTGATCTCCGCCAGTTCCAGTTCATAGCCTGAGGCTCCCACAATTCCGAAGATCGTATTACGATGTGGAACGAAGTCCTGAAAGGAAAGCGTCTTCAAGATGCAACAACCTTCTGTCTGGGGAGTGGCAGCCACTCCATACTAAGGTACATGGTGTCGCTGACTGTTTGCTCAAAGCCCAGGCGTTGATAGAGCCGCATGGCGGGATTGCCTTGTGCTACTTGTAAGCGCAAGGGGCAGTTCCGTTCCTGGCACTCTTGAATCAGATTGCGCAGCAGACGCGTCCCGATGCCCTGTTGTCTCTGCTCCTCGATCAGGGCGATGTCAATCAGACGCATCGACGAAGTTTCGTGATGGGTCAAAATGCGGCCGATGGGAGCGTCATCGCGGAGGGCAATGCGGTCCAGCGCGTCAGGAAAGCTGGACAGGTACGATCTTCGTTGTGCATCGAACTGCATCTGCAGAAACCATTCCTGCTGTTCTGCCGGCCAGCCCCACGCGCTCACCTCCCGGCGGCGCGTGTCGCCATAGAGCCGAGCAAGAAACGCAACATCTTCCGGAAGCGCAACGCGCAATGTGATCATGGGACTATGTGATGCCTAAGATCGCGCCGGGTATATACCCTGCATGGCGATGATGAAATTCAATGTGAGATACGGCGGCATGTTGTTATGCGGCTGGTTGCCCCCTGCTATACCGATGGCCTGAGCATTCATGAGCGCTGTCGACGCTGAGATCGGAGCATACGCGGGTTCTTTCCCCCGGCCACCTCCGCCAAACACAGTATTGGTAGGAGCATCTGCATTGCTCGCGGGTGCGTTCATGGCCGCGTGCGTGTGCGCCGGAATCTGCGACGACAATAAGGTCACCGACGTCTCGCCGCCCACCTCTCCGATCGTGCGCGGTGTCAGCCCTGCGCCGTTTCCCTGATTCATGGGCGCACTGCCTTGCAGGTTCGGCAGAGCGAACGTGGTTTTACCGTCTCCACCGTAATACGTTCCAAGCAACGAGAACAACGCCGTGTTCTGACTGATTGGCAGGAGTTGCCCGTTACATAGCGCCCATCCTGTGGGAGCGAAATTAAAGCCAACAACGCGGATTTCACCAACGAATTGATCTGCCATAGTTCAGCCTTTCCGTTCAGTTGCGAGAGGGGAAGATGCCAGTCAACGCGATACAGAAACTCAGCGTCAGGTAAGGCGGCAAATTGTTGTGCGGCTGACTGCTTCCAGCATTGCCCAGCGCGCCCGGTGCCATCACAGCATTATGGGTCGTACTGTATGGATTTTTCGGTGAAGCCGCCCAGGTGGCATTCGTTGCCGGGGCAGAAGATGCCGGAGTCGTAACTCCTGTCGCGCTATGATTGTGTGCAGGCATCTCAGTCGTAATCAGCGTGTGGTTCACTTCTCCGCCGACCTGACCTTGGGTGAATCCATTGCCTAGGTGAATCGGCATGCGCCCCTGCAGATTTGGAAGCTGGAAAGTGGTTCTGCCATCGCCTCCATACGTCGTTCCCAACAGCGCAAATAACGCCTGATTCTGGTTGATAGCCAGCGTTTGTCCGTTGCAAAACGCCCAGCCCTTAGGCGGATAATTGAAACTGAAAACTCTGATCTCCCCAAGATATGGTGTTGCCATACATCTCCTTTGGTCCCACGATCACTCTCGATCGGTCGTATCAGTTCTGACTCGGGTATACACCGAACAGGGAAATAACGAAGTTGAGGACAAGAAATGGCGGCATGTTATCGTGCGGCTGACTGCCGCCAGCGGAGCCTACTGCAGTCGCAGCCATCGAGTGCGATGCCGCCTCGGTCGAATACTCAGCCAGCGTCGATTGCGCCCAATAACCACCCGTAGGTCCAGATTGGGTCCCTCCAGAGGAACTCGACGCCAGGGGATGTGTGTGCGTTGGCAGTTGACTCGTTACAAGGGTCACCGTTTCTGTACCCGAGATCTGTCCAAGGACAAAAGAACTTCCCTGATGGAACGGAATTCGTCCCTGCAGGTTCGGCAGGGCGAAGGTCGTTTGCCCATCTCCGCCGTAGGTCGTTCCAATAAGGTTGAACAAGGTGGAATATTCTGAAATCGCCAGCAACTGGCCGTTGCAGAACGCCCATCCATTCGGGGCAAAATTAAAACCTACCATCCGGATTTCGCCAATGTATGGCTCAGACACTTTCTGCCTCCAGAGCGTGGGATAAATATGTTCGCATTCAGAGTTGTGACCGGATTAACTTTGACTGCGCAAGTGTAATCGCAAATCGTAAAAACGTAAACAAACCTCACCGTAATGGCTGAGGTCAGAAAATAGCATATGTCCTGCGCGGCTGAACCGAGACATTCTGCCACATAAATCCGCGATAGAACAGGATGAGGCAGATCAGAAAGATGGATGTTTGTGAAGCGGAACCCCGAAAAAGACTCTGAATTTGATTGCATCGCCACAGGCTGCGACCAACAGTGGCTCTATCGCTTTGGCGAAGGAGGAGTCGTTTATTCGCAAATGCAGAACCGGTTTGTGGGCCTCGATGCCGCCGGAATACTCGCATATCAGGCATTCGACGCCGGTGCCACTCCGCACGATCTCTTGTCATCAAGCGAAATAGGCCAGGCCTCACCAGTCGCAGCAGAGGCGCTCGATACAATCTTTGCCTTATCCAGAGGACAATTTCCCGAGTCTTCAGAACGCGAAGAACGCAGCGCCTGGCCCGCTCCTGTCGTACCGAAAAGCGCAAATGTAGAAGTCCATGGGATTCCTTTCTTTGTGGAATGTCTTCCGCAAGCGTTGGGAGCATTATGCAGAGATTGCTTCCTGAGTTGTCCCTCCACAAGCCGGCCCGCTCGATTTCATCTTCGCCTCCAGCGAGCGGAGAATTCGTGGACCATCTTTGCCAATGACCGCGAGATCTTTCCTTCCTTGAAAGATGAGCAAATCGGCCTGGGTATGCTGCATGCCGTGCGTTCGTTGTTGTATACCGAAGCGCAGTACGATATCGCTTTTCACGCAGCGATGGTGGCGAATGATCGACATGGCATCATGCTTTGCGCACCCCGCGAATCCGGGAAAAGCACGTTGTCGGCACATCTCGCAGCACATGATTTCACTTTGATCAGCGACGAACCGGCATTACTCCATCTGGATACTGCTTCCATCTCCAGCGTGGAGATGCCAATCAACTTGAAAGAAAGTACGTGGGGCATCCTCGCAGACGAGTGGCCGCAACTAAGCGATGCTCCAATCCACATCCGTTCGGACGGCCGCAGGATAAAGCTATTGCACCCAATGCGAGCTATCCACGCGCCGCAGCGTCTTACACATATCGTCTTCCCGGAGTATTCTTTGTCTTCTCCCGCGCATATCCAGAAGCTCTCGCCTCTGCGCGCCCTCACCCTTTTGAACGAGGGAGGTATGCTTCTTGGAAAGCAGATGAATAAAGATGGTTTTGAACAATTTCTAGAACTCATTTGCTCAATGCCTGCCTTCGCCACGCGTTATTCTTCTCTGCAGGAAGCGGAACAGATGATTCGGAGTGCCCTTTAATACTGCGATAAAACGCGCTGCCTGCAGGCCAGCCGATTTCCGCGGTGTGGCTTCTTAGTGCACAGCCAGCTGCTTAAGCTTGTTTTCAATGGATGCGCGCTCTTCGCTGTATTTCTTATCCTTCGGGTCCAATTCTCCGGCCTTGATAACAGCCTGTAGAGCCGCATCATAATCCTGCCTCGCCGTGGTCCGGTCTCCTGTTTCCTCGTGAAGCTGGGCCATTTCTTCGGAAGTCAAAGTGAGTCCATACCAGCACGCCGGATCGTCGTTTTTTAAGAGAGCAGATTTCTTGAACCACTGTGCGGACTGGCTGTATTCCTGAGCGGCTTTGGCAGGATCATGCTGCGCTACTAACGTGTTGCCTATCGCCTGATAAGCATACCCGATATTGGAAAGGTATCTGGCATTCCCGGTATCCAGGGTCATCGCCTGCTTTTCTGCGTCGACAGCCTGCCGATAGGAATCGACGGTTGCAGCTGCATTGTTCTGTTTTTCCCGCAGTGGAGAGATGCCGTTGTAATAGACGCCGCCCAGGCTATCCCATGCGGCGGCCGTGGGCTGCAACGCGATCGCTTCCTTCCAGGACTGCAATGCGAGTGCGTAATGGTCGTTCGCTTCCTCCAGCAGGCCCGAGTCCCGTAGGTCATTGCCGATTTCCTCGTAAGCACTGGCTAGACCAGAGCGATAGGCCATGTTCTTCGGTTCGGCGGTGACCTGGTCTTTCCTTATCTGGATGGCCTCTTCGTAGGCATGCAGCGCCCGCTGTTTGTCATGCTGCTTTATGTGCAGGGGCGCTGCATGTTTGCAAAAGAGCGCATAAAGTTGAGTCCTGTTCGTGTCCGCTCCCGCCTTGTCCGAAATTGCGATCGCCTTGCGATACGATTGTTCCGCGTCAGTGTAGTAATTGAATGCATCCGCCGGTTTATCGCTCCCCGCGAGTTTGTCGCCGACCTTTATCTGGGCAGCCGCAAGGTAAGAAAAATAGAGCGGAGAGCTAGGGTCGGCCTGCGATTCATCTTGTCTTACATGAACAACCTCCTCGTAGGCCCGTAATTCTCCCTGCTTATCCTGCCTCTTCTCATATAACGGAGCAAGTCTCTCCTCAAGAAGGTTGCGGAGCCATTCCCGGTAATTCTGAGCATCCTGTTTGCTTGCCAGCGCGACTGCTTTTTTGTACGATTGTTCGGCGTCGAGATAATTCTGGAGCGCAGTATCCAGCTGTTCCTTGCCTTCGAATTCGTCGCCAAGTTTGCTCTGTGCCTCACCCAGGTTGAAATAGTAGAAGGCGTTGCCGGGATCCAGCTCAACGGTCTTCTTTGCATCCTCCAACGCATCCTGTTCCGGCTTCAGCGCCTTGTCGCGATTCGTTTCCGCGCTGGCCATGTGCACGAGATAGCGCTCGTTCCAATACCGGGGCGACGATGGTGCGCGCTGGACGGCCTGATCGATGGCGTCTAAGGAAGCCTGAAATTCAAGGCCTGCGCCTTTGTAATCCTTTTTGTCCTTGAAAGCGTCGCCCATTTCGCGGTGGAGGAGTCCAATAAGCTCCCAGTATTCCGCGTCCGAGGGATCAACCGGTCCAAGTGTGTTCACCAGTTGAAATGCTTGCCTGCATGCCGCCAGCGCTGCGTCCGGTTTCTGGGCTGTACGCAGTGCATCTGCCTTGTCGAATAATAAATAAGCCGAAGAAAAGACCGGGTCGGTGTCCGTGCTGTCAATCTTATTCAGGTTCGCGAGCAGACTGAGCGCTTCAGAATAGTGTGAGACTGCCGCGTCCGACTCGTTGTTAGCGAGAAGAGCGCCCCAGTCTCGATGAGAGTCCGCCAGATCGCTGACTAAGCTCGCATTGCTCGCGTCGATTTTTTGAATGCGGTCGAACTTTTGAATCGCCTGTTGAAAGAGCTGTTTATTTTTGTCGTAGGACTTGTATCTGTCGGCATAGTTGTATCCATCCGCAAGAAGCAGAAAGCTATAAGCGAAGTCCCGCTGCCACCGTTCGTTCCTGGGCTCCCAGTTGACAGCTTTCTGCATGATGGTATTCAGGCTTTTGTATTGCGCCAGCACCTGCTCAGGATCGCCACGATACATATTGAAGTTCGCCAGCCAATTCTGGGCCACTCCGAGGTCGCGTTGGGCTTCAGGATCGAAGGGATTCTTCTGGGCAGACTTCTGAGCGGTATCAAGCGCAGCCCGCAATACATCTTGTGCATCTTTGTCCTTGCCCTGGCTCTCGAGTATTCGTCCTTCGGTCAACAGTCCGTCAACGTAAATGTAGATCCACTGCATAGTCGGCTGCGATTGCTTCCCAGCCAGGCTGTTGGCCTCCTTCACCGCTTTGAGAGCGGCATCGAGATGGCGTTGTTTATATAAGGCTTCTCCAATATTCAGATATGTTTCGGCCTCATCGCGCAGCAGCTTCTCTCGCAGCTTCGGATCGATGCTCGACGGGTTAGTCCCCAGCGCGGTCTGGATGTGGCCGAGGGCACGCTGGTACCAGTCGAGCGATTTCTGCACCAGGAGCTGGTCCCCCAGAACATCGGCCTGCTTGGCCTCTGCATCCGCAACATTGTGAAGCCATTCAGGGTTGTTGGGATCTTTCTGGCTAAGCGCCTGGAAAGCATCGAGCGCCTTGCCGTATTCGTCGCTGGCCTGAGTAAGTTCCGCTAGCTCATAATCCAGATCTCCATGATTGAGATGTGACAGCCCCTCGATCTGGATGGTTCTGCTGTCCGAAGCTCTTTCTTCCGGGCTTGATTTACCCAGAAAGTCGTCAATCTGCTTCTGAACGCCCTCCAAAACCACGATTCGTCCGATCGGTTTGATGGCTTCCATCAGGTCTTCGCCGATGAGATAGGAAGCCAGTGTTTCCGCATTGGTGCGCGCTTTTTCAGCGTTGCCCTGCGCCAGCTGTGCGCTCATAGTCGCGAGCCTCTCGTGGTTGCTCTCGATTCGCAGTTCGATATTCTTGACGATGGCGTAGCTGATGAAAATCACGATAAGCAATGCGACAACAGCCGCAGGAACACGATATTTGCGTGGCAGCCGGAGGCGTCGTGTTTTCAGAATCGACTGAGCGATCGTGTCATGACCAATCTCATAGAATAGGCTGTCCAGCCGCGGTTCTTCGCGCAGGATGCGCCTGTCGATCAGATACCGGAGGGTGCTTTCGCTGATACGGTAGTTGCGTAAGATTTCGTTCTTCTCCAGCATCAGCCGATGGCCGTCTGAAGACAGCAGGCCTGTGTCGCAAAGCTCTCTCGCGCGGCGCTCCTGTACTATCGGAAGCTGGGCCAGCGAATCGGTATAGAACCGGCGAACAAGGTCAGACATCACTCGTTCGCCTCCAAGATCATTCGATGTTATTTCTATCCCCGATGAACTGTTTGCGCGAAGTTTCCCCGGAACAATCACGCGCTCAACGTGCTGGCAGAGCAACTGCAACTGAAAGGGCTCAATGGTTCCATGTCGCCCCGCCAGAAAACCGAGCATCATCTTGAGCGTTTCGTCAGAGTAAGTGAAGGGTGGTGTATTGAAAGTAATGCCAGCCTGGGACTCTTTCAGGGCGGGCAAGCGAATGGCAAGCTCAGCCCGGCTCCTATCCATGGGAAGCAGACGAAAGCGGTCTTGAAACAAGGCAGGGAAGTCGGAGCTCAATTCTTCAAGCGATCCATAGAACTCCTCGCGCAAACTGAAAATCAGCTTTACTTGAGGGGGCACGTCAGTTAAACCTTTTTCGCCCTGTTCCAGCCGGCGCCGTACCGAGTCCGGCAGATTGCCCGATGCTAACGGCCCAATCTCATTTGCAAAATATCCCTTCCATTCCGGGCGGACTGTCGTAAAGACTTCTTCAAACTGGTCAAAGACGAGCACCGGGTAAAGCAAGGTGCCACCGCGCCAGAACATAACTGTCTTGAAAAACTCCCACGGCGTGTTTCCCACTCCAGGCGTGTAATCAAGATCAGCTTCGCGTCCCGTCTCCTCGCACGATGTAGCAAGCAATTCAAGCACATCCATCTTGTCGGTGATGCGTACGCGAACCGGGCAAAAGTTGTTTTCTCGAAGCTTGGGGTACACTCCCGCTTTCAGCAGAGATGATTTCCCCAGGCCGGAACTGCCATAAAGAACAAGAAGCCGGGAACTGATGATTTGTTGCGTGATGGCGTTGATTTCGTCGTCGCGTCCGGAAAAGAGCAGATGATCGGCAGGCGTATCCTCAAACTCGTTTGGTCCCGGGTATCGGTATCCATCCGTACCGCTCATCGTTTTCTGTCTCCAGAAATATCCCGCGTCTGAGTCAGTTCCTCAGCGAACTCATAGCTGCGCTCTCTTGTGCGGCCCTTCGGGCATCCCAGTCCTCTAAGATATCGTGGATCAGCGCGCCGACCCCGTCGTCTGTTGCTATCGAGATGGAGTTCAGTTCATGGAGACGCTCTAATCGATACCTGCTATCAGTGTGGACAGGTATGACAAATCGGAAGCCATCTCTCTGCCTGTCCTGCTTCCGAAGCGCCATTTTGATTTCCTCATAGAAAACGCCTTCAGGCCGCGTCATTCCAACTGCTTGGACGGGGACGAAATAGTTCACCTGCTTTTCAATCACCTGTGTAATCACCCGTTCCCAGTTATCGCCTCCGCGAAGATTCTGCCTGTCCATCCACACGGCTACACCGCCAGCCTTCATCGACTGGGACAGCCGTTCAACCAGATCCCGGTCCTCGCTTGCGTAAGAGAGAAACGCCACTGGCGCTGTAGCCGGCGGTTCAGGAACATCCGTGGCCTGCTCGCGTGGTTCTGCGATTGCCTCATATGCGCCCCGCAGACAAACCGCAAAGTCGTTCAACGAATCCTGATGAAACTCCATCGTGTTTCCGCCGGAGAAGTACAGCATCGTTTGGTGCTGCTTTGCCTGCGCAAAGAATTCCGGAGGTTCCAGCGCCACCGACTTTTCGTTGTGATTCACCAGACCCAGCGAGCGCATCAACACCCTCAGGTACCAGTTCTTAAACCCAAGATCGACAAAGAGACAGGTAGAGTCGGGATGGCTGAGAATCCCCGTGATTTGTTCGGGCAGTGGCGGCGATTTCCTGACAACGTTCGTCAGAAATTCAATCAGATCGTTTTCCGTAATCACCAGCGATGATGAATCTTGCGGATGACCGTAGAGATGATAGATAAGCGGATGTTCGACGGTGAACTCGGCGCTGCGAAACTCCCGCGATTTCTTGAAGTTATAGAAGTTCCGCACGGGCTTTTTGCCCGCCCGCGTCATCGCCTCAAAGAGAAAATCGTCAGGCGTGGTGGTAATGCAGATTTGGAAGGGCAGGGCTGCGATATTTCGATGAAATTCCGTCGTTTCACCAGCATATTGCTTATAAAAACGCTCGCACATCAGTTGCAGCAGCGCAGAATTTCTCTTGATCTCCTGCCATATCTGGCTCACGAGCCGCAGATCGTCAGTGTTTAGGTCTTTTCGTTGTTCTTTACTTAACTGCTTGCCGACATCGATGGCAAGTTGTCGTGCGAAGGCCACATGGATTGGTACTTCCTCGCCACCGCTGCTTGGAACAGTGCTCGCCCCCGGTCCAAGAACCAGAACGCAGTTTCCTCCCTTGATGCGGCTTGCGAGACCCTCCCATTGTGCCGGATTGTCCATGCCCCGGAACTCCTTGCCACTGGCCGGTTCGAGATGGCTGTCTTCGACTCGAAGCGTCTGCTGCGCACTCACTGCCGGTCGTTGGTTATATGGATAGTGCCATCAGACAACCTGCCGTTGCACGAAAACACCCGTCGAAACGCGGTATCTTCAAAGGAATCAAAGTCCTGCGGGGGGAATAGGAGTGCACTGATTCCGGCATGATTGTAGCCCCACAGGCAAATCGAAAGCGAGGCTTTTTGCGCGGTCCTTGCGACAGTCGGACCATCGCTGACATGGGACAGTCAACGCGCCATGTAAATAGCGCCTTGGGTTAGCTAGCAGCCTAGTGAGCCAGAAGGCCCGTAATTCGCGCCTTGTATCCGCGGCTGACCGGCACCTTCTGCCCGTCCTGCATCAGCACAAACGATTCACCCTCAAGCGAATCCGTTCGAATCTCCTTCACGTATTGCAGGTTCACAATCGCCGAGCGATGCACCCGTATAAATGATCTTGGATCGAGCCTGCTTTCGAAGTTCGCCATCGTTTCGCGCAGCAGGTGGTTCTCGCGCTCCGTGCAAATGCGCACGTAGTTCTCCTCTGCGCCGATCCAACGAATGTCCGTGATGGGAAGAAAGAGAATCCGTCCTCGAGATTTGAAGACGATCCGGGTTGTATAAGGTTCTTCCGTTCGCTTCGACTGTCGCGCGCCATCATTATTGTGCAGGGTCATTTGCTCCCGGACCCGCTCCATGGCATGATGCAGACGCTCGCGAGTGAACGGCTTCAGCAGGTAGTCGACCGCGTTAATCTCAAAAGCGCGCAGCGCATACTGGTCGAAAGCTGTCGTAAAGATGATGCGCGGACAGGCTGCCGTCTTGCCTGAACAAAGGGCAGATACTACATCAAAGCCATCCATCCCCGGCATCTGAATGTCCAGAAGAATTAGATCGGGCTCAGTCAGATTGGCGAGTTCAATCGTTTCCTGCGCCGTGGCCCCTTCACCAACAATCTCAACATCGTTTTCATCCTCCAAAAGGTGGCGCAGCTTCTGCCGCGCAAGCACTTCATCATCAGCGATGATGGTCTGGATAGTCATACGCGAACTCCAGAGTTTTGTCCGTTAGACGAGCCGGGTATTGAAGGGGCAGCATGAGAATCGCCTGCACTTCTCCGTCGGAGAACTCCTTCAATTCAAAGCACTGGGCATTGCCGTAGTGCAGTTCCAGACGCGCCTTGACATTCGCCACGCCGACCCGCTCTTTGGCGGTTTCCGCCGGGCTACGTTGTGCTAGACCCTTTCCAGAATTTCGTACACAGATTCTCAATTGTCCTTCGTGGCTTTGCGCTTCGATCCCGATAAACGCCTCTCCAATCGTCTTCGCCACCCCATGGACGTAGGCGTTCTCGACGATGGGCTGCAGAATCATAGTTGGTACCAGCGCGTCGAGCACCTCAGGCTCAATAGCCACATAGTGATGCACCGTCCCGTGAAACCGCGTCTTCTGAATCGACAGATAGAGCTGGATGAAGTCCACTTCTTCCGTCAACGGAATCAATTGCTGATCTCCGCGGTCGAGAGTGATACGCAACATGCTGCTCAACTGTTCCAGCACTTGGTCGGCGGCCTCTGTATCGCTGCGCATCAGGCTGGAAACACTGTTCATGGTATTGAAAAGAAAGTGCGGATTGAGCTGCATGCGCAAGGCGCGCAATTGTGCCTCTGTCAACTGCTGCGCAGCAGCGGACTCGCGTTCACGAAAGCTTTGGTAGGTGAGAATCACCCGGAACAGGCAGAACGTGACCCAGAAGATAACCAGGTTATTAAGTAATTCCGAGTCGAGATACCACTGGAGTCTGTGAAGATACGTTCTCTCGTGCAGCCCCATCGGTACTTGCGGCTGACAGGCAACCCAGATGGCTTCCTCGAGAACGCTTACGACAATACTAAGCGGGGCAAACCATAGGAGAATGGATTTCGCCGTTGCTCGTTTGATAGCTGGACGAAACTTCCACCACAGTATCTGGCAGAAGATCCCCCATAGAAGAAAGTGGAGGCACCAGGGCACAAGGAACGTCCGGTAGCTCATGTGATACTTTGTGCCCCGGTAGGTCATGTACTCCTGAAACGCAAACAGTACTCCCAGCAGCAGCCACGCCGTAAGAAATACCGCCGGATGCAGAAACCATGGTCGTTCCGGTTTTGTCTTTTCTTCTCGAAATGATCAGTTTCGAGTCGCTCCCTTGTCTGCTGGCTCTGTATCTAGTCCGGTAGCATACACCTCGTTGATAGGAAAGTATGCATGAGTCCAGTTCGCTTCCACGAACGTAGATATCCTCGTGAGGATGCGCCTCCAGCCAGGCCTGTGCACTTTGTTCCGCCGTGCTTCGCTGGTCTGCGCTGAGTGTTTTGCGCGCCAATTCCAGATCGGCAGCAAGAAGCTTTTCGGGGGCCTGACCGCCCTGCTTCATGGCAATCGTGAACCATTGATACGCAGCCACCTCGTCTTGGGAACGCCTCTCCCGTCGCGTGCCAGAACCCCCAGAACAATGGAGGACCGGTAAGCTCCGCCCTCAGCGGCGCCCTGCAACCAGCGCACCGCCTCGCCCGAGTGCTGGGTGAGCTCAGGATGATTAACCAGCAACAGCCCGAAGGAATGCATGCCCGGCACATATCCTGTCTGAGCGGAGGCCCGCAAATAATTCGCAGCTTTTTCGAAGTCATGTGGATGCCCGGCGCCACCGAGTACAAAGTCCCCATCGAGTACTCGCCTTCCGGACAATGATGGTTCGCCGCGCGCTCGAACCACTTTTCCGCCTTGAGCCGGATCTTTTTCGACACCGACACCAAGGTAGTACGAGAATGCCAAGATAATCTTCCGCACGCGGATATTGCTTGTCGGCAAGCTCCTGCAGCAGCACATATCCAAGATGCGGATTGCGCGGAACGCCTGCGCCGCGGAAATAGAGCACAGCGAGATTCAGTTTCCCTTCGAATGATCCCGAGGCGGTTGCGCGCTCGAACCATTTCGCTGCCTGTGCCTCATCGCGCGGAACTCCCACTCCGGTCAGGTAAAGGTATCCAAGCTGTACCTGTGCAGGGGGGAATCCCTGGTCCGCCGCCTTACGATACCAGTACGCTGCTTGCTTCAGATCGCGGGCAACGCCGCCGCGTCCCATCATGTAGTCCCCGGCCAGTTTCAACTCTTCTTTCAAATGTCCGTTCGCGTTTGTTTCGCGATTTGTTTCGCGCGTGTCGGTGGTGTCGGGCAGCAGCGCGTTCGGTTGTGCAGTTGTGGATTCGGTAATGAGGCAGCCAAGTATGGTGAGCGTGCATACGCCTAGGCGAAGAAAATGAGTGTTGCCGATCATGAGAGCCTCCTCAGCTAGCCGTCATAGACAGGCGAGCGAGAATATCGTCACCCATCCGAAGGCCGGCATTTGTGGCACTCACCCCTGATCCAGCAAGTGCGGCCATAACGATCAAGCCGCCTGTCCCTCCTATGTCCCATCCATCACAAATCTCAGCTCAGTCCATTTTTTTTGGATGAGATCACTAACCCACAAACAAGATAATCCTTCTCTTCGTGAATGGTCTCTCGGTTCATCACGTAATTGTTACCGTTCGTCACAGTTCCAGTACCATCCGCGACTTCGGCCCCCAGAATAGGTCAGTACAGCCGCAAACTGACTGGCAAATGAAGCGCATACGGCCGCCGGAAGACATGAGACGCCGTAAAAGAAAGCGCTAGCCAGTCGCTTCTTAAGACAAGTTCTTTCGGAGGCAGTTATGCGGTTGTTGTTAAAGGTCGCCATTCTTTTCGGCGCGCTGTGTGGAACAGTGTTGGCTCAAACTTCACTTACCTCAGTTCGCGGAACAGTTACAGATCCCAGCGGCGCTGTCGTCCCCGGTGCGCAGATCGAGCTTAAGAATCAAGCGAACGCAACCAGGCAGGCACAGGTAGCCGGAAGCCAGGGCGAATATCAGTTTCAACAACTCGTGCCCGGCACCTATCTTCTCGTTGCCACAGCCGGTGGCTTTGGATCCCAAAGTAAGCGTGCTGAGTTGCTCGTGAATCAACCGGCAACCGTAAATTTTCAACTCACCGTGCAGTCTGAAACGACCACAGTCGACGTAAGTGCACAGGCGCAGACTCTCAACAACGCCGACGCGACCATCGGCAACGCATTGACAAACGCGACCATCGAAGCGCTTCCCAGCGAAGGAAGAAACGTGCCCGATCTTCTCAGCGTTCAACCCGGGGTTCTCTATTTGGGCCGCGGTGCTGACAAGCAGAGCGACAGCCGCACCGGCTCTGTCGCAGGCGCGCGTTCCGACCAGACCAACGTTACCCTCGACGGCCTCGACGACAACGATCAGACACAGGGCTACGCATTCACCGGCGTGCTGCGCTCAACGCTCGATTCAGTCCAGGAATTCCGCGTAACCACCACCAACGCCAACGCCGATGCGGGTCGTTCTTCCGGCGGCCAGGTCAGTATGGTCACCAAGTCGGGCACGAACCAGTTTCACGGTGCAGTATACGAATACAACCGCAACACCTTCACCGTGGCGAACGACTGGTTCAACAAGGAAGCGCAGGTTTCGCAAGGGTATCCGAATATTCCCGGCAAGTTGATCCGCAACACATTCGGCGGCGCGCTCGACGGCCCAATCAAGAAAGATAAGTTTTTCTTCTTCGGGAACTATGAAGGTCAGAGAACTGCAGAAAACAAGCAGGTGACGCGTACTGTGCCGACAGCCTCATTTCAGAGCGGACTGGTGAAGTACCTGAGCAATGGAAATGTCGTCACCCTGACACCTGCGCAGGTTGCGCAGATGGACCCGAACTGTACCGCAAACGGCACCTGTCCCCTCGGCCCGGGAGTCAACGCTAATGTGCTTGCATATTTCAACGAGTATCCCGCTGCTAACGGCTCAGCCTTGGGAGATGGTCTGAACCTCGGCTCCTATACGTTCTCCTCGCCATATCCCGGATCGCTCAACACATCCATCCTGAAACTCGACTACGTGCCGAATGAAAAGCACAGGCTCTTCATTCGCGGAAATCTTCAGAAGGACACGCAGTCGAATGTGCTGCAGTTCCCGGGCCAGACGCCATCGTATTCATACATCGACAACAGCAAGGGACTCGCCGCCGGCGACACATGGAGCATCTCGCCATCGCTCGTGAATGATTTCCGCTATGGCTATATCCGCCAGGGATTTTCGAATCGCGGCACGGGAGAAGGCTCCTATGTTGTCTTCCGCTTCATGGACCAGTCAACACCGGAGTCTCGTAGCACTCTTGTACACGTGCCCGTGAATAACTTCATCGATAACTTCACCGCGTCGAAAGGCAATCACACAATCTCTGCCGGAGTGAACTGGCGCATCATCAACAACATTCGTTCCGCCGACACGCTCTCATTCAGCG
Source organism: uncultured Acidobacteriaceae bacterium (assembly GCA_963833015.1). Taxonomy (GTDB): domain Bacteria; phylum Acidobacteriota; class Terriglobia; order Terriglobales; family Acidobacteriaceae; genus Alloacidobacterium. The sequence continues at coordinate 708,203 of CAWHWJ010000014.1, forward strand.
AAGGAAACACCAATGAATACTGGCTCGCAAACGGCGGTGCGATTGCCAACATAAGCGTGCCCGGCAGCCCGCAAAGCCTTGATCCCGCCGGCTTCGGATTGCCTGCAGTCGATAACGGATTTTCGAACTCCTATAACATCGCCATCGCACTTATCACCGGATTGGTTCCGGAAACTATAGGTAGCTATAACTACTCAATTTCAAAAGACGGCAAGACCGGATCTCTGCTGCCTGACGGCACTTTCCTCGACCGGCATTTCAAGGCGAATGAACTGGAGTACTATGTGCAGGACGCATGGCGCGTTCGCCCAAACCTCACGCTGACATTTGGCTTGCGTCATACACTTTTGCAGACACCCTATGAGGTGAACGGAGAGCAGCTTGCCCCCACTATCAGCGTGCATGATTGGTTCCAGAACCGCGCAGCGATGGCCGCGCAGGGTGTCACCGCTCAGCCCGATCTGCTCTTCTCGCCGGATGGTCAGGCCAGGGGATTGAAGCCATACTGGTCTGCCGAGCACGGAAATTTCGCGCCGCGTTTTGCCTTCGCCTATTCGCCCGATACCAAAACATCGGTCCGCGGCGGTTTCGGCGTCTATTTCGATCACTTCGGTCAGGGCGTCGTAAATTCATTCGATCAGCTTGGATCGTTTGGGCTCACCACTTCCATCTCCAATCCCGCAAGCACCTACAGCGTCGACAACACACCTCGTTTCAGCGGAATAAACGTGCTTCCGGCAAACGCCTGCGCGCAGTCCACAACTATCACCTATCCATATCTCGCGCCTAACACGCCAGACTGCGGCTTCGCCATCACATGGGGAATCGACGACAAGCTGAAAACCCCTTACTCCGAGGTTGTAGACTTCTCTGTGCAGCGGCAGCTCCCCGGTGGATTTCTCTTCGAAGCAGACTACGTCGGCAGATTTGGGCGTCACTTGCTTCAGCAACTCGATCTTGCCGAGCCTCTGGACCTGGTCGACAAAAAGTCCGGCATGGACTACTTCACCGCCGGAACTCTGATGTCGAAACTGGTCGACGCCAACGGAGGAAACAGTCTTGCGTCTGTGCCGGCAATTCCTTATTTCGAAAACATGTTCTCCGACGCAGCCGGAGGCGGGAACAGCGCAACACAGAACATCTACACAGACGTATGGGTAGCAAATCGCGGAAATGAAACCACTGCGCTCTACTTGCTCGACGTAGCTTGCTACCCCGGCTGCGGCAGCCAGCCCAATCGCTTCTATCAGGACCAGTTCTCGTCGCTCTATGCCTGGTCTACGGTTGGCTCCAGCAGTTACAACGCAGGCCAGTTCATCCTGCGGCACGCCATGACGCACGGCCTCCAATTGGACTTCAACTATACATTATCGAATTCCATTGATCTTGGTTCCGACACGGAACGCACCAACGAACTCTTCAACCAAACGGGAGTCTTCCAGCAGGGATCGAGCTTCAGCGAAATCCTTAACAGCTTCAGGCCGGAATTGAATCGCGGCGTCTCGGATTTTGACACTCGCCACCTCATCACCGCCGATTGGGTCTATGAACTTCCCTTTGGTCAGGGCAAGGCATTCGCAGGAAGCGCGGGCACACTGGTCAACGCGCTGATTGGCGGCTGGCAATTCTCCGGTCTCTCGCGCTGGAGCAGCGGACTCCCGTTCGGTGTCGTAGAGCCTGCGTGGACGACCAACTACCAGGTCGAAAGCGGTATGGTGGCAACCGGCCCGGTGAAACTTCGCAAGCACGTCATCAACGGAGCTCCCAACGCCTTCGACGATCCCGACGCATTGAACAACGGCATTACAAACGGATATCCGTTGCGGCTGCCATATCCCGGCGAGGCAGGGCAGCGCAACGCCTATCGCGGCGATGGCTTCTTCGACATCGATTCCGGCCTCGCCAAATCATGGCGCATCACAGAACGGCAAAGCCTGAAATTCGCATGGGAGGTCTTCAACGTAACCAACTCCGTGCGCTTCGATACCAGCGTTGCCTCAAGCTCGGGCGTCGCCCTTAACAACGTGGTCACAAGCAACACGCTAGGTTCGTATGCGTCCACGCTCACGCTCCCTAGAGTTCAGCAGTTCTCCCTGCGTTATGCCTTCTAACACGCAAAGCGCCTGACAAGTTTGCAACACAGATTCCCCAGGGTCGACAGCAATGTCGACCCCTTTTTTTTTTGCTTACATGAAAATGCCAAATCTACAAACTTTGGAAGTCATAACTTAGTTCCGTCACAGTCCAGCAAGTAGAACCTATCTATCTACCCTCGCAAATAACTTATCCATCCCTATCCCCGATCATCTCGTCACGCTTCCAGATATTTGTAGCCGTTATGAGCACTTATTCCACAAAGTGAAGAAGGCGCCTTGGTGCAATAGACACGCATAACAACATGCATCAGATGCAGCGAGCGGCTCACCGTCACGACTAGGTCAGCCGAAGCGCAATCGGACATCTCGTCACAAATCCTTGCATTGATCTCGTATCCGGCGAAGCAAATGCACTGTAGCCAGCAGGCCAGTGACGAAGTTTGTGCAGTTAGCGGAAACCGCAAGAGAGCACACAGGGAGGCCAGTGCAATACAACCAGCGCAACGAAGCAGATTGCGCACGCGGTTTCCGCTTCCACCCACATTCCTTCGTGCGATTCTCGACACCCGGACACGTGGAGGGCATAATGCCATTTTCCAAGATGGTGCGTCGTTTCATTCTTCTCTGCATTGGATTAGTTGTCTGTTTCCCATATCGCTATCTCAGCCCACAAGGCATCACGACCGGTACAGTCGCCGGTATCGTAACCGACTCCTCCGGAGCCGTTGTCGAACACGCACATATCACCGCGATCGAAGTGTCAAAGGGCATCCGGCTCATCGCCGAAACGCAATCCGACGGAGCCTTCTCGCTGCGCGCCGTTCCCATTGGGAAATACGAACTCGTCATCTCCGCAACCGGATTCAATGACGCAAGGGTAGAGAACGTCTTCGTAAACTCCGGCGCAACAACTGACATCGGGAAAATTGCCGTCTCCGTCACCGCCGCAGCAGAGCAGGTGCAGGTTAACGCGGCATCCGCGGCACTGCTCGAAACCAGCGATTCCCAGGTAACAACCGTATTTGATTCTCAGCAAATGTCGCGCCTGCCCTTCAACAACGGATTCGACACAGCCACCGAACTCATTCCCGGAGTAGTCAGCGCACACGCCGACAATTTTTCCAACACCAACGGCGACACCTTTTCCGTCAACGGACAGAGCAGCCGGTTCAACAACTTCGAACTCGACGGCCAGTCGAACAACGACAACACCATCGGCGGCCCGCAGATCTTCTTCGGCAATCAGGACGCCATAGCGCAGCTCCAGGTCATCACCAACGACTACAGCGCTCAGTACGGAAGAAATGCGGGTGCAGTCGTGAACTACATCACAAAATCAGGGACGAACCAGTTCCACGGCAGCGGCTTCGAATATTACCAGGGCCAGTTCCTCTCTTCATTCACCAATCAGAGTAAGAATCCGCTCTTCGGATACTGTGCACCCGGGCAAGACCCCGCAACCACCGGCTGCACTCCACCGCAACTGACGCGCTACGTGGAGAATCGCTACGGAGGCACGCTCGGCGGCCCCATTCTCAAAGACAAATTATGGTTCTTCGGCAGCACGTATTGGAACACGATTCACACCGGTGCTGCGCCATCCGTGTCAACGAATCCGACTGACGGAACGCTTACGCCAACTCCAGACGGCCTGCAGCAGCTCGTATCGGTATTCCCTAACAATCCATCCGTAGCTATTCTGCAGAACTACGGCCCCTATGGCGTGAAGACAGGCAATCCGCAGCCAGTCGGCGCAATCACCATGCAGACAGTCACCGGCCCCGGAGGCGTAACCGCAACCATTCCGTTCTCGCTGGTGCAGCGTCTCATCACTACTCCCTTCAGAGATCAGGAGCAGCTGGGCCGACTCGACTGGCAGCCGACCGGAGCCGACCACTTCTTTCTCCGCTACTTCTATCAGGACCTCGATCTCGCCGCGGCTGCTGGTGACATCGCTGCCGGCGGCTGGGGTGACTCAGTAGGAGGTGCGCACTCCGTCGGAGCCGACTGGACGCACACTTTCAACCCACATTGGCTGGATCAGATCCGCTACAGCTTCCAGCAAACCCGGGCCTATCTCCAGGGCGGAGCATTCCCGAACTGCACAGGCGCTGCGATCGACTCCTGCCCGTCAGACGTCGTATTCAGCGGAAGCAGCGACCTCAGCTTTGGCTATACACAGAACCCGCAAATCCCACAGGGACGCATCGTGAAAGTCACGCAGGTGCAGAACAACCCAACCTGGACCCATGGTAATCACACGCTCCTTTTCGGAGGAGAAATCGACTATCAGAACTCCCCGAGCGCATACCTCCCCAGCTATGGCGGTACCTTCGTCTTCAATAACCTCAGCAACTTCCTCGCAAACGGCCCGCTCGTCGGACAAACCGCGCAAAACGTCTCAACCCTCAGTCTCGCTGATGGCGATTACACAACCAAATTCACTGAGCTGGATGCCGCCGGATACATACAGGACGACTGGCGAGTAACGCCCAGCCTCACCGCTCACATAGGGATGCGTTGGGAATATCTCAGCCAGCCATATAACATACTTCATGCTGAGACCGTCGCGCGCGAGTCGAATCCCGCCACCGCCTTCTGGGACCCGACTCTGCCCCTGTCCGTACGCACCGTAGCCGCAGTCGACGACTTCTACAAGAATTTTCAGCCGCGCATTGGATTTGCTTGGAACCCGGCCTTCGACAAACAGATGGTCGTGCGCGGCGGATACGCCATCAACTCCAATCCATCCTTCTATAACATCTTCAGCAATGACGCAGTCCTCGCGCCCACTTCGAACGCAGGACAAGTCGTGTGCGACGGCGTAAATTGCCTTCCATCAAACGGCATCTTCACCGTAGGAGGCGTGCGTTCCGCCAATCTCGCCGCATTACCTCGCGGATCTGATCCCCGAGAGCGCGATCACGGTGGCGTACCGCTCAACTTCCGCCCGCCGTACACGCAGACCTACACACTTGCCATCCAGCATCAACTCGGCAGTGCAGCAGTAGCAGAACTTCGCTACACCGGCAGCGGTACGCACAAAAATTTCCAGACCAGCGATCAAAATCCGTTTCTCCTTCCCGTGCAGCAGGTCTTTCCTAATTACGTTCCCGTCTCGCTCTGTCAGGACCCGAACGCCGTCGGCTTCGGACGCCCTGACTGCTCGCTCGGCAACAACAGCGTGATCAACAACACGGCATGGGCCAATTACAACGGCTTGCAGTTCAATCTCACCACGCGCAATCTGCATGGCCTCACCGGAACCTTCGCGTATACGCACAGTAAAGCGCTTGACAACGCAACCGATGCATTTCGCAGCACCGGTGTCGGCGGCTCATCCATCGCCTTCCCGCAAAATCCGTTGGATCCCGATGCGCCTGAGCGCGGAGTCAGCGGCAACGACTTTCCTAACGTCATTGGACTCGGCTTCTCCTATGAATTCCCCCGCACACAGCGCAAGAGCGGCCTGCTCTCTCGACTCATGAACGGCTACACCCTCGATTCCATCTACCGCTACAATTCCGGCCAGCCCTACACCTTCTATCAGCCCATCGGCCTCGACGCCTTCACGCCCGACATCAGCTACGGTGATGCGGCCTTCAACGGCGACTTCAACGTCGGTGTCGGAGTCGACACCAGCCGTCTCGTTCTCTCCAACAAGAAAGCGCCACTCAACGCCGTCGCCTACTACAACCCATACACCGGCCCGATGGTCAACGGCAGCCCAACCCTGGGCACGCCGCAGTTTGTCATGTATCAGAGTGACTTCATCGACAACAACGGCAACTACAACCCCGGCACACCCATGGATCCAGCGTCCGCGCACTGGATCATCAACAACCAGGCCTATGCAAATCTCGTCGGTAATCCGTATCCGGGGTCAGGACGAGGTATCAATCGTGGCGTCACTTTCAGCGAACTCGATGCCACCATCATCAAGAGCACGCCGATTACTGAGCGCATCAACGTCGAGCTTTCCATGGCCGCATACAACGCGCTCAATCAGGCCTATCGCGGAAGCCCCGGAGCCTTCGTAGCGCAGTCGATCAACCTCGGCATTCTCGACTACAACGCAACCGGCACCGTTCCAACTCCGACCGGCCTGACGTCGGGCAACCGGTTTGTCATCCTGGGAGCGAAAGTTATTTTCTAGCTTGCCGAAGAGAGTCAATACATGAGCGCACATCTGCAGACTCCGAACATCAGAACGTCACGCCGCGAAATCGCCTTTGACGGCACACCCGAGCGCGAATCAGTGCTGCCGCTTGTCGTGCGAACGAGTGCCGCATTCCACGTTGCGCCGTCGCGGCTCTTCTACGCTCTCACCATCCCGGAATACATCGAGATATGGCTCACGCCGCCGGATTCAGCCGAGGTGCGCTGCACCGGCAATCCGGCATCAGGAGAAGCGTTATCCATCGAGCTGCGCCATGACCGCCGCATAAGCGCCAGCGTCTTCGCTGATTACAAGAGCATCTCTGCGCAGGACCTCAGCATTCGCTGGTACGTTCGTTCACGAGCGCAAACGCACGTTAGCTATCTTCGTATCTCCATAAGAACCGTGCGTGCCGACGCGCTCCTCCGCATCCGCCACTCCGGCTTCACCAATCCAGGCGATTGGCATTGGCATCAGGAACTGTGGGGTATGTCCCTGGCAAAAATGCAGATGCTGATTCGTTAGGGAAGCGGCACGGAAAATGGTGCCCCATCCTGTCGTCGTGGTGTTCGACGACAGGATGGGAAAGCACGATCTAAACAAGCCAACAAAGGACGTTCGCGCGCGAGACGGAACCTGATCAGATCTTAGGCTCCCAGCCCTTCTCATACTCACGACCCCAGCCCTTCATCGCCTCCGCATCGCCAAGAATCTTCCCATTCTTGTTATCCAGCTTCAGTTCGCGATTCACCTTCCACGCAATATTCGAAAGCTGAAGAATCGTCACCGACACATTGCCAACCTCAATCGGAGCATTTAACTTCTCACCCTTCCGAATCCCCGCGATGAAGTTCGCAAAGTGTTCGTCCGTCATCGAATCGCGCCCGGTAAGGTCTGACGAACTCGTCGTGCTGCCCACCTTGAACTCATCGGTCTTCTTGCCGTGCAGATCAAACACCTCATATCCATCCCGGTCGACGAGCACCGTTCCCGTCGTGCCCATAATCGTCGACCCGCGATCGCGACCGTAATACTTCATCCCCTGGCAGCACTTGCCCTCCCAACTCATCGCCTTGTCTTCATACTCAAAGCTCGTCACAAGCGTGTCATAGAACTGCCAGTCGTCCTTAAACTGATAGCGGCCACCGGAAGAAGTAACGCGATTCGGATAATCAACACCCAAAGCCCAGCGGCACACATCCACCTCATGCGTCCCGTTGTTCAGTGCTTCACCCGTGCCCCAATTCCAGAACCAGTGCCAGTTATAAGGATGGAGATTATCCTTATACGGCTTCCGTGGCGCCGGTCCCTGCCAAAGATCCCAGTCAAGCGTTGCGGGAACCGGAATCTCCTTGCCAATTCCAATCGACTTGCGCGTGTTGCTGTACCAGGCCTTGGCAAAATAAGCTCTGCCGATCAGTCCATCGTGAATCTTATTCACGATCTCGATCGTGTGCTTCGACGAGCGCTGCTGTGTGCCCATCTGCACCAGCTTCCCGTATTTCTGCTGTGCTTCTACCAGCAGCGCACCCTCGGCCGGATTGTGGCTGCATGGCTTCTCTACGTAAACGTGCTTACCCGCCTGCAATCCGGCAATGGCAAGAGGCGTGTGCCAATGGTCCGGCGTTGCAATCGTGATCGCGTCCACGTCTTTTGAAGCAAGCACTTTGCGGTAATCTTTTTCCGTCGCCGGAGCGGAGCCCATTTCCTTCTGGGTAGCGCCCGCAAACTTCTCCAGAATCGTGCTATCCACATCGCATACATAGGTGATGCGCGCCGCATCCTTGTTTGCTTTCAGCGATGACAGATGTGCATATGCGCGGCTGTTCAATCCGAATACCGCAAAATTCAGGCGATCGTTCGCGCCCAGAATCTGTGCATAGCTCTTTGCCGTGGCGCCAACCGCCATGCCAGCCGCCCCCACTGCAAGCGTGTCAAGAAACTCCCGTCGAGTAATCATTGCTGCTCCTTAAGCTCTCCTGCGAACGTATTGCCGTGCTGTCGAAGTACCGACATGCGGGACGGCGTACATTCTGTGAGGAAATAGCTTTGCGAATTTAATGTACACGAGCATCGTCCCGACGCGCATCCTTCGCTTCGGCGGCGGACAGCGACGCGCCGCAACGTGTGACCCCTTCCCCAAAAGAGTTATTGAATTTCAACGCTTCTTGGGGTTTCACCGCCCGGAATCAGGCGGTTACGTTAATATTGGTTTGCTTCGAAAGTAAGCCGGTCATTTTACTCAAAATAAGAGAGAGGTTGCATGGTTCTGCTATTCGCTTTTCTCATCGGAGTCATCGCCGGCTTACGCACCATGATGGCGCCGGCAATGGTGAGTCTGGCTGCCGGCTTTGGCTGGATCCATCTCGAGGGCACCCCACTCCATTTCATGGGCCACATCGTCACCCGGTGCATCTTCTGTCTCGGAGCGATCGGTGAACTCATCAACGACAAGCTGCCAAAAACCCCAAGCCGAAAAGTCCCGCCGCAGTTCATCGCACGCGTTGTTATGGGAGCGCTGTCCGGCGCTACAATCGGTGCATCGCAGCACTCTCTGGTTGGCGGCCTGGTTGCCGGAGCCATCGGAGCCGTTGCGGGAACACTGGGAGGAGCCGAGTTCCGAGGGCGTCTCGCTGCCGCGATCGGAGGCAAAGATCTTCCCATCGCGCTTATTGAAGATCTCATCGCCATCCTCGGTGGCCTGCTGATCGTGACCCATGTCTAAGTTCGACGCCATCATCGTCGGTGCCGGTCAGGCTGGCCCCTCGCTGGCCGGACGCCTCACCGCCGCAGGCCGCAAAGTCGCTATGATCGAGCGCAAGCTCTTCGGTGGAACCTGCGTCAACACCGGCTGTATCCCGACCAAAACCTTAGTAGCCAGCGCCTACGTCGCCCACAAAGCCCGCATAGCTGCAGAGTACGGAATATCCGCCGGCCCAGTCACCGTCGATATGAAAGCCGTCAAGGCCCGCAAAGATCAGATCTCCGGCAAATCGCGCACCGGCGTCGAAGGCTGGCTGCGTGGCATGGAAAATTGCACCGTCTATACCGGCCACGCCCGCTTCGAATCCGCGCATGAAATTCGCGTCGGCGACGACCTTCTCTCCGCCGATCAGATCTTCCTCAACGTAGGTGGCCGCGCCAACGTGCCCGACATGCCCGGCGTCGACACCGTCCCATTCATGACCAACGTTGGCATACTTCAACTCGATACGCTGCCGCGCCACCTCATCATCGTAGGCGGCAGTTACATTGGTCTCGAGTTCGCGCAGATATACCGCCGTTTCGGCAGCGAAGTCACCGTGGTCGAAATGGGACCGCGCCTCGTGCAGCACGAGGACGAAGACGTCTCGGCAGCGATCAAGAGCTTTCTCGAAAAAGAGGGAATCAACATCCGCCTCAATGCCAAATGCATTCATCTCGAATCACGCGGCAACGACGTCGCGGTAGGCGTCGATTGCGAGTACGACGTCACGCCAAGCGTAGGCTCTCACATCCTGCTGGCAGTAGGCCGCCGCCCGAACACAGACGATCTCGCCCTCGAACGCGCCGGGGTCGAAACCGACGAACACGACTACATCAAAGTCGACGACCAGCTGCGCACCAACGTCCCCGGCATCTGGGCCATGGGCGACTGCAACGGCAAAGGCGGCTTCACCCACACCGCATACAACGACTTCGAAATCGTAGCCGCCAACCTGCTTGACAACGACCCGCGCCGCGTCAGCGACCGCATCTTCGCCCACTGCCTCTATACCGACCCGCCGCTGGGCCGCGTGGGCATGAGCGAAAGGGAAGTGCGCGCATCCGGAAAACCTGCCCTCATCGGCACCCGAGCCATGACCAGAGTGGGTCGCGCTAATGAGAAAGGTGAGACAGAAGGATTTCTGAAGATTCTTGTAGACGCGGAAACTAAAAAAATTCTAGGCGCCTCGCTCCTCGGAACCGGCTGCGATGAGGTTGTCCACTGCATTCTCGATGTGATGTACGCGAAAGCCCCCTACACAACGATCTCGCGCGCCATGCACATCCACCCGACCGTTTCGGAGCTAATCCCGACGGTCCTGCAAGACCTCAAACCACTGCAATAAAAATGCTGTCATCCTGACCCTGAACGGAGTGAAGGGGAAGGATCTGCTTTTCGCATCGGTCAGCACGAAAAGCGGGTGCCCCATCCTTTGCAAATCCGGGGTCCCCGGCACGCGCGGTGTTCGCGTGTTGGGGTGCGAAGCAGAGGGTGGGAAAGCAAGAATTCGGCAATCACAATCAACCTCACGAGCAAAGGCGTCCAAGCAGCACGCCGCACCAAACCGCAGCCAACCCCAGAACACAACTCAACGCCAAATACAACCCCGCAATCAGAAATGCCCCGATCTGCAGGTTCGCAAACGTCTCCCATTCAAACGTAGAGAACGTACTGTAAGCGCCGACGAAACCAATCGGAATCAAGAATCTCCACGCAGGACTAATCTCCGGGCGCCTGCCCAGCAGCGTAAGAACGAATCCGATAATCAGGCACGCAGTAACGTTAATAATGAAAGTGCCGTAAGGAAACTTCGTCCCCATGCGGTTCGCTACCGCCGAGCCAACCCAATAGCGGGTAAGGGACCCCAGCGCACCGCCCGCGGCAATATAAAGATAGTTCTGCAAACAGCTCTCCTTCCTCCACGTTCAACGGGAAATCCAAATCATCCAATATGCATTCGGGAAGCACGCCGGGAAATACAACTCCACGACAGGGTTCCCTGTCAGGAGTCATCAGCTGTCCGGCTATAGAAAGGAAGGACAGCGGTTAAGGGTGAACTCCTTCACCGCAACAAATCTGTAATGATTGTAACGCCACAGATTCCGCTGTGCTACTTTTACGCGCGCTGTCATCCTGAGCGGAGCGGAGTCGAAGGATCTGCTTTTAGCATCTGTCAGCAGGAAGAAGGGTGCCCCACCCTATCGCGCCGGTTTTGCGCGATAGGGTGGGAAAGCAAGACCCTCAACTAAGCCACGCGCTCAATCACTAGCGACTCAATCGTAACCGGAGTCTTCGGCTTATCCTGCGCCCCGCGAGCAACTTTGGAAATCTTATCGACAATATTCTGGCCCTCGACCACTTCGCCAAAGATCGTATGCTTGCCCGTAAGCCACGTCGTCGGAGCAACCGTGATAAAGAACTGCGACCCATTCGTATTCGGCCCCGCATTTGCCATCGCCAGCTTGCCCTTCTTATCAAAGGAATGCGGCGAACCCTTCGTCTCATCCTCAAACTTGTATCCGGGACCGCCCATCCCGGTCCCCGCCGGATCGCCGCCCTGAATCATAAAGTCGGGAATCACGCGATGAAAAATCGTGCCGTCATAGAGCTTGTTGCTGCTCTTCTTGCCCCCCACCGGATGCGTCCACTCACGCTTTCCCTCAGCCAGTTCAACAAAATTGGCAACCGTCTTCGGCGCGTCCGTTTCAAACAGACGGCAGACGATCTCCCCTTCACTCGTATTAAAAATCGCGTATGTTCCAGCAGAACGCGCCATATCCATTACTCCTTAGTATTTCGTTTGGAATTGATCCGTTTGGAAATCTGTTGTTTTTAAGGGTAGAAGCATCGGGCTTCAGCCCGGTGACAGCAATCTTGAAAATCAAGGGCTGAAAGCCCCAGACTCTTTACTTGGATGTTGCAGGAGCAGCCGAAGGTGCCGGAGGCAGCGGCTGCCCCTCAGGCACAATCGTCACCTTCTTCAGAATCACCGGATCGACCGGCTTATCATTCCCATCGCGCTCAACCCGCGCAATCGACTTCACCACTAGAATGCTCGAATCATCGCACTGTCCAAAGATCGTGTGCTTCTGGTTCAGATGTTCCGTCGGAACCTCCGTGATAAAGAACTGCGACCCATTCGTATTCGGCCCCGAATTCGCCATCGCCAGGCGCCCCGGAACATCGAAATTCAGATTCAGATCGAACTCGTCCTGAAACATGTACCCCGGATCGCCCATCCCCGTCGCCGTAGGATCGCCGCCCTGAATCATGAAGTCAGGAATCACGCGATGAAACTGCGTGCCGTTATATAGCGGCTTGCCGTGCATCTTCTTATGCGTGACAGGATCGGTCCAGTCCTTCGTCCCCTGCGCCAGCCCCACAAAATTGGCCACCGTCTCCGGAGCCTCTTTCGAAAACAGCTTGCAGGTAATCCTCCCCATGCTCGTATCCAGAACCGCGGTCGGCCCCGTAGGCTGCGGAGCGACATGCGCCTGCGTCCCCGGCGAATCCGGCAAATCCTGACTCGAAGCAGGAGGCGTCGCAGGTGGAGTCGTTGGCGGAGTAGCTTGCTGTGCGAAAAGCAGTGAAGACGAAAGAAAAGCGAGCGAAGTCAGGCGAGCAAATGCGTTCATTCAATATCCCAATGGTTAGGTTACAGCATAGCCACGAGAACTGAAAACCACAGCCCTTACCTGGAACGCTGTCATCCTGAGCGGAGCGAAGGACCTGCTTTTCACGTCGGTCAGCACGAAAACCGGGTGCCCATCCTTTCGCGTAGTTTGCGAAAGAGCCTGCCCTGAGCTTGCCGAAGGGGTGGGAAAGCACAAAATGAGAGCAAGCATCACTGCTTCTTAAACGGCTGCTGCTCCCCAATCTTAGGACGAGTAGCCCCCTCCGCCTGCAACTCCTTAGCCGTAGCCTCAACCTCACGAAATACCCTGAGCAAATTCCCGCCAAGAATCTTGTCGCAATCCGCGGCCGAGTACCCACGCGCCATCAGCGCCGCGGTAATCTTCGGCAGGTCGGCAGCCGAGTCAATCCCCTCCGGCAACTGCCCCGAGACGCCGTCGAAATCCGACCCCAGCCCCACATGGTCCACACCAGCAACCTTGGCAATGTGGTCGATGTGATCGATCAGCAAACTCAAAGGAGGCCGAGGAATCTTGTCCGCATACTGCCGCTGCAGTTTTTCGAGATCCCCATACGTAACCTGCTTGCCTTCCTTCGCAAACTGCGCCTTCAGTTCCTCGGTGGCCTTCTTTACCTCCGGCTCCTGCGCCCGAGCAGCATCGCGATAAGCCTGGCTGATAAATCCCGAGAAGTAATTCACCATCACTACGCCGCCCTTGCTGTTCGGCCCGCCGCTGCGAGCAACAGCACGCAGCATGTCATCCGTCATGTTCCGGGGAGCATTGCAGATCGCCCGCGCCGACGAATGTGAAGCAATCACCGGAGCCCGCGACGTAATCACCGCGCGATAAAACGTCTTGTCCGACACGTGCGAGATATCCACCATCATCCCCAGCCGGTTCATCTCATACACCACGTCCTTGCCAAAATCCGAGAGCCCATCCTGCGTATGGTGGACTTTCGGATCGTCCGCATCCCCCGACGAATCCGCCCAGTCATTCGAGTTCGACCATGTCAGCGTCATATACCGCACGCCCAGCCGGTAGTAATCCCGCAGCAGCGCCAGCGAGTTCTCAATCGAATGCCCGCCCTCAATGCCCATCAGCGCCGCCAGCTTGTGTTCCCGGTGCGCCTTCTCAATATCCGCAGGCGAATAGGCCATCATCATCTGGTCCGGATGCTTCGCCGCCTGCTGATACACCGCGTCAATCAGCTCCAGCGTCCGATGCGCATACTGGCCTTTATAAAGATCAGGTTCCACCCAGATCGAGAAAAACTCCGCACCCAGGTTCCCCTTTTTCGCCGACTCAAAATTCAACTGCCCGCCATTCAGCGGATCCGTCAGGTCATAGTTCTCATCCACCAACCGCTGCGTAGTATCAGCGTGGGTATCAATCACAATGGCATTCTGGTGCACGATGGCAGGATCAGTCGGAGCTTTTTTCACGGGCGCTTTCCTGGCGGTTTGGGCGGCGATGGGCAGCGTAAAAGCAAGCAGAAGTGCAGCAACGTGTCTGGTCTTCATAATGATTTTTTGCGATGGCCGGATTGTAACAGAGCATCCCTTAGCCCCCGCTTAAGATGAAAAACTATGCGCAAAAAGCGTTGGAGCGTTGCAATTCCTCGCCATCCCAAGCAAGTTCCAGTGCATGATTATGCTGATTCCTGGGCATTTTCATTCATATTGACGCCGCCATCAGAACCAAGCCACACTCTGGCATGGGAAGCACAGCGAACCCGGCCATCAACCAGCCCACATTCCTCATGTGTCCCCCAAAACTCTACGACGTCAACTACGTCATTAATCCATGGATGGAAGGCAACGTCCACCGCTCATCCCGCGAGCGTGCCGCCGCGCAGTGGGAGCGCCTGCACACCGCGCTCTCCTCCATCGCCAGCGTCCATCTCGTAGAACCCCAGCCCGGCTCACCCGACATGGTCTTCACCGCCAACGCCGGACTCGTGCGCGACGGCATCGTCGCCCTCAGTAGCTTCCACCACCCCGAGCGACAGGGCGAAGAGCCGCACTTCCGCCGCTGGTTCCACGAATCGGGATTCACCGTGCAGGAACTGCCCCGCGCTACACCCTTTGAGGGCGAAGGCGACGCACTCTTCGAAGCCGACGGCTCGCGCCTCTGGGCCGGCCACGGCCCGCGCACCCGCGAAGACAGCCACTGGCACCTCATCGATTTATGGGCGCTCGAAGTCGTCTCGCTCCGGTTGATAGACCCGCGCTTTTATCATCTCGACACCTGCTTCTGCCCACTCTCGAATGGCGACGTCATGTACTACCCCGCAGCCTTCGACGCCGAATCCAGAAAGCGCATCGAATCCCGCTATGCGACAGAAAAGCGAATCCGCGTCACCGAAGCCGACGCGCTCCGCTTCGCCTGCAACGCAGTTAACGTAGGCCGAACCATCCTCCTCAACCAAATCAGCCCCGAACTCCGCGCCGAGCTGCAATCACGCGGCTTCCACGTCATCGAAGTAGAACTGACCGAATTCCTCAAAGCCGGAGGCGCCGCCAAATGCCTGGTCCTCCGCCTCAGCGAGATGGACGTAACCCACGCCGCTTGAAAATAAGAGTTGTCATCCTGACACTGAAGGCGGTGAAGGGGAAGGATCTGCTTTTCGCATGTGATCAGCACGAAAAATGGGTGCCCCATCCTTTCGCGCATTTTGCGAAAGGGTGGGAAAGCACGAACCCAAAAGAGCCGTCATTCTGACGACCAGCGGGAGGAAGAATCACAACCATTTCTCCCGAGGCCAGAGAAGTGAGTTCGAAGCGAACCACCCAGCTGAAACGCCCACCCATCCAAAACACGATCCCACAGAAACATGCCGGCGAGCAGGCGATCTCTGCTATCGTCATAGCCCACGCCGTCTTTCGGAGCCGCAACCGTGCCGCAAGCATCGAACAGCGACAAGTCGAAGCCAACGGCATCACCTTCCATGTAGCCGTCTCCGGCCCAGCCGACGCGCCACCGATCCTCTGCATTCACGGATTCCCCGAAGGCTGGATGAGCTGGCAGCACATCATGGACCTGCTGCCCGAAAGCCGTATCTACGCGCCCGACACGCGCGGCTACCCCGGCACCACCTACGCTAAAAGCGGATACGATGTCTTCACCCTCACCGACGACATCCGCGCACTCATCGAAGTCCTCGGCATCCAGGGCTGCCTGCTCGTCACCCACGACTGGGGCGGAGCGCTCGGCTGGCTCTTTGCCCACCGCTACGCCTCTCTCATTCGCAAGCTGGTCGTCGTCAACTGCACGCACCCCAAAACGCTCGTCCGCGCCGCCCTCACTTGCGAAGACTGGCAGCCCTTCCGCATCCCCTGGGTGCCTTTCTTCCAGATCCCGTGGTTCCCGGAATGGTTCATCGCGACAAGCCTGGGCCGCAAGATCCTGAAATGGTCCTTCACCGTAAGACAAGGCGAGAAGGGAACCATGGACATAGCCCTGGTCGATGAACTCGTGAACCGCTTCCAGAAAGCCGCCGACATGCATGGCCCCGTCGAATACTACCGAGCCTTCGTCCGAACGCTGCTCTTACCATCGCAGCATAAACGCCTCTACGCACTATATGAGACGCCAATCAGCATCCCGGTCACCGTGGTCTGGGGCATGAAAGACGGAGCGCTCCCCTCCGCCGTAGCCATCAAGAGCTTCAACGACGCAGGCTGCGAAGGCGACTGGCGCCCGTTACCCGGCGTAGGCCACTTCGTCGACCTGGAAGCATGGACAAAGCTAGCCGACGAAATCAAACGCGTCCTCTGAGGCAACACCAATCTCTGCCGTCATCCTGAGCGAAGCGCAGCGGAGTCGAAGGACCCGCACGAACAAAGTTCGTGCGAAGCCGACCAGAGGTCGGCCCGGGACTCTGAAAGAGGCAAGGTCCACCCAGCAGCGGTCTTTTGAGAAGTTGGTGCGGACTTGAAAAAGATAACCGTCGAAGACGGCGCACAGAATCAACGGTAGAAGCACCGGGCTTTTAGCCCGGTGAATAAGAATCAAAGCCAGAAGGGCTTCAGCCCCGGGTTCTTCGATACGCTAACGAAAAGGCATCGGATGAACACACCAACAACCTTCACCATCAAATCCCCACTTTACTGGCTCTGCGGAGCACTAGCCTTCGGAATCACCATCGTGGGCCTGCTCGCGATCCTCGCGCCAGCAACCGGCTCCGTCATGTTCGGAATGCCTGCCTCAACCCCAGAGGCCCTTCCCTGGATCCGCTTGGCCAGCATACGTGACATCGCCCTCGGCCTCGTCCTCTTCACCATGATGGCCCTGAAAGAAGGCCGCACTGCCGGCATCCTGATCCTCCTCATCATCGTTGTCCCCGTCGCCGACGTGACCACCGTTTTCATGAGCACCGGCTTCAGCTACCACATCCTCATCCACGGTAGCGCCATCGTTTACATGCTCGTCCTCGGCGTTATGCTCCTGCGCCGCCGCTGATCACACCGTGTCAAGGGGGCAGGTTCAAAATAATTTCTAAGCTGCTCAATTCAGAGGATGATCGTTGCAACGACCACTAGCCTGTTTTGTATCCAGGTCAGCTATCCTTGAAATAGGGAGCTAATTCAAAACGATATAGAAATTCAACGACAGAACCAAGCGCACAAAGATGCACGCAAGCCCCTAATAAAAGAGCAATTTAGCTGGAAATGGGGGGGTGGCAGCACCGAAATTCAGCTTCGACCCGAGCTCCAGTCCGTAACCGGAGCAATCGTCGTCACCACTTCGCTGCGCTTCTTCCAGCTACCGCGAATGTAGTCCCGGTTCATGATGGCGATCACCTCCAGCGGAATCTCCTTGGGACAGACCGCCGTGCACTCACCGATGTTGGTGCACCCGCCAAAATCCTCAGCATTCATCTGCGCCACCATATTTACCGCCCGATGATCGCGCTCGACTTCACCCTGCGGCAGCACGCTCAGGTGCGAAATCTTGGCCCCCGTAAACAGCGCAGCAGCAGCATTCGGACAAGCCGCCACGCAAGCCCCGCAGCCGATACACGCCGCAGCATCCATCGCCCGGTCGGCAATCTCCTTGCCTACAGGAATGACGTTGCCGTCCGGCGCGTTGCCGGTCGAAACCGAAACATAGCCACCGGAGGCAATAATGCGATCAAAAGCCCGCCGGTCAACAACCAGGTCCTTGATCTGCGGAAAAGCCGCCGCCCGCCACGGCTCGATGACCAACTCCTGCCCGTCCTTGAAATGCCGCATCGTGAGCTGGCAAACGGTAGTCGCAGGCATAGGCCCATGGGCAATGCCGTTGATCATGAACCCGCACGCCCCGCAAATGCCCTCGCGGCAATCGTGCTCAAAGGCCACCGGCTCCTCGCCGCGCTCAATCAGCGATTCGTTGAGAACGTCCAGACACTCCAGCATCGACATCTCGGGATTGACATCATCCATCGAGTAGCTGACAAATGAACCCTTGTCCTTCGCACTCTTCTGACGCCAGATCTTCAGCGTTAATTTCATTACTTGTAGCTCCTCTGGCTCGGATGAACGTAGTTGAACGTCAATGACTCTTTGTGCAACTCCTCGGGAGTGTCCGGCCCGCGATACTCCCACGCGGCAACATACGAGTAGTGCTCGTCATCGCGCTGCGCCTCTCCTTCCGGTGTCTGGAACTCCTCGCGGAAATGCCCGCCGCACGACTCATTGCGTTCCCGCGCATCCACGCACATCAGCTCGCCCAGTTCGAAGTAGTCCGCTACACGCCCGGCCTTCTCCAAACTCTGATTCAGATCATCGCCCGACCCGGGAACATTCACGTTCTGCCAGTACTCCTCGCGCAGCGCGCGAATCTGCCCGATCGCCTTCTCCAATCCCTGCGCCGTGCGCGACATGCCGCACTCATCCCACATGATCCTGCCCAGCTCACGATGGAACGAATCGACTGTCCGCTTGCCCTTGATCGAGAGCAGCTTCTGAATCGTCTCCTCCACACTCGCAACGGTCTTGCGAACTTCTTCGTGCGAGGTTTCCACCTTGCTCAGCTTGTTCGAAGCCAGATAATTGCCAACGGTGTAGGGAATAATGAAGTACCCATCCGACAACCCCTGCATCAGCGCGCTCGCTCCCAGCCGGTTCGCGCCGTGATCGGAGAAGTTCGCTTCGCCCAGCACAAACAGCCCCGGAATCGTGCTCTCCAGGTTATAGTCGACCCACAGGCCGCCCATCGTGTAGTGGATCGCAGGATAGATGCGCATCGGAACCTTGTACGGGTCTTCATCCGTAATGCGCTGGTACATGTCGAAAAGATTGCCGTAACGCTCGCGAATCGTGTTCTCGCCCAGCCGTTTGATCGCATCGGCAAAGTCGAGATAGACACCAAGCTCGGTCTCACCCACGCCCCGGCCTTCGTCACAAACCGCCTTCGCGTTGCGAGAAGCCACATCGCGCGGCACCAGATTGCCGAAGCTCGGATACTTCCGCTCCAGAAAATAGTCGCGCTCTGCCTCAGGAATCTGGCTCGGCGGACGCTTATCGCCTTTCTTCAGCGGCACCCAGATGCGCCCGTCATTACGCAGCGATTCGGACATCAGCGTTAGCTTCGACTGATAATCGCCCGAGACCGGAATGCACGTAGGATGAATCTGCGTGTAGCAGGGATTGGCGAACAAAGCGCCTCGCTTATGCGCGCGCCAGATCGCCGTGGCATTCGATCCCTTTGCATTGGTCGACAGATAGTAGACGTTCCCGTAGCCACCAGTGCCCAGAAGAACAGCATCGGCAATATGCGTATCGATCTCGCCCGTAACCAGGTTGCGCGTCACGATCCCGCGAGCCTTGCCGTCAATCACGATCAGATCCAGCATTTCCGTCCGTGGATACATCTTCACCGTGCCGGCCTGAACCTGCCGCTCCAGCGCCTGATACGCGCCCAGCAGAAGCTGCTGTCCCGTCTGCCCACGCGCATAGAAAGTACGCGAAACCTGCGCGCCGCCAAACGACCGATTCGTCAGCGCACCGCCATACTCACGCGCAAAAGGAACACCCTGCGCTACGCACTGATCGATAATGCTGACGCTGATCTCGGCCAGCCGGTAGACATTGGCCTCGCGCGCGCGAAAATCTCCGCCCTTTACCGTGTCATAGAAGAGGCGGTACACGCTGTCGCCGTCGTTCTGATAGTTCTTCGCAGCGTTGATGCCGCCCTGCGCCGCAATCGAGTGCGCGCGGCGCGGCGAATCCTGAAAGCAGAAGCACTTGATGTTGTACCCAAGCTCGCCCAGCGTAGCCGCAGCCGACGCCCCGGCAAGCCCCGAGCCCACAACGATGATCGTGTGCTTGCGCTTGTTTGCCGGGTTCACCAGCTTCAGCTCGAACTTCGTCTTGTCCCACGCCTGCTCAATCGGACCGGAAGGTAGTTTCGAATCGAGTGTCATTTACTTTACGATCCCCAGCAAAACGCTAATCGGAATAGAGATGTATCCCAGCACAATCACCACCGCAATTGCCACCGCCGCGCTCTTCAGCACCGGCGTGTGCTTCGGGTGATTGAACCCAAGCGACTGGAACATGCTCGAGATCCCGTGGCTCAAATGCAGTCCCAGCAGACTTACCGAGAAGATGTACCAGACAGAAACCCACCACACCTGAAACCCGGCGACCACATTGTGGTAAACATCGCCTTCAATGAATTGCGATTCCGGATGAATATACCCAGCCGTGAACTGCAGCAGATGGAAGATCACGAATGCCAGCACAATCGGCCCCGACCAGTACATCGTTCGCGAAGCATAAGACGAAACAATCGCATCCCTGCGCGAATACGCCACAGGCCGCGCCCGCTTCTTCAGAAGAGCAAGCTGCACAGTAGCCGTAATGTGCAGGACCACGGAGACAATCAGCACAATGCGGACCGGCCAAAGCAACTCGCCAATGCTGTGCAGAAAACGCCCGTAAGCATTCAACTTCTCGCGGCCTTCAAAAATCTGCAGATTCCCAGCCAGATGTCCGATGATGAACCCAAACAGGATTGCGCCCGTCACCGCCATCACGGCCTTCTTGCCGTTCGTCGAGCCCCAGAAGGTAGCCGCCGGATTCCGCCTCACGCCAACCGCAGCAGTGCTCATGTGCGCTGTCCAACCTTATCTTTCATTGCCATCCATCTTCCTCATTGATCAATGCTCATCTGCGCGGCACAACCCATCTCATCCAACCGCTGTTGGTGAATTACAGGAAAATGCGCAGCCTGGAACTGGTACCGCGGTAAGGGCTCCGTCGCAAACGGACAGGAGACGCTGAAATACAGTTGAATCTTGAGTGAAGTCACCTTCTATTATTGGTGCGCGAAACAGCGACCGTCAAGAAACCATGGAATATCCGACTCATTCATCGCCAAAATCTGGCGTCATCGTGGAGGCGCAATGGAACAACGCATCAGCATCATCACACTGGGTGTTTCCGACCTCGAACGCAGCCATGCATTCTATGAACGGTTGGGATGGCGCAAGTCTTCAGCAAGCTCCGAAGGCATCGTCTTTTTCCAGGCTGGCGGCGTAGCATTGGCACTCTATCCGCGAACCGAGCTCGCAAAGGATGCAAACGTTGTCGCCGAAGGCCACGGCTTTCCCGGAATTACGCTTGCCTTCAACGCGCGCAATCGTGGAGAAGTGGACACGATTCTCACCGAAGCTGAAATGTCCGGAGCGACGATTCTCAAGCCCGCTCAGGAAGCCTTCTGGGGCGGCTACTCCGGATATTTCTCCGATCCCGATGGCTTCCTTTGGGAGGTCGCCTGGAACCCGTTTTTCTCAATCTCCGAGGATGGCAGCATCCGTCTACCCGACTGATTCAGGTCGCGCCTCGCTCCGCATCTTTGCCAACAAAGCAGCAAAAGCCTTCCCGCGATGACTCAACGACTGCTTCTGCACCAGATCGATCTCCGCCATCGTCTTCCCAAACGCAGGCAGATAAAACAGCGGATCATACCCAAATCCGCCGTTTCCGCGAGGCTCAAGAAGTATCTCGCCCTCAACCGAGCCCTCCGCCGTCATCAAAATCGCGCCGTCACAAGCCGCCGCAATCACGCAACGATACCGCGCCGACTTAATCCCCGATCCCAGAGAAGCCAGCCTCTCCAGCAGATACAAATTGTTCCGCGCGTCCAAATCAATCACGCGATCCGAAACAAACCCGGCATCCTCAGCAAACCGCGCCGCTCGCACTCCAGGCTCACCACCCAATGCGTCCACCTCGAGCCCCGAATCGTCAGCAATAACAATATGACCCGGTGCAAATGCACTGTAGTAAACCGCCTTGAGAACAGCATTCTCCTCAAACGTAAGCCCATCCTCTACAGGAGCAGGAATGTCCCGCAGCCCCTGCAATGGAACCACATCGAACGAAAAAACCTGAGCCGCTACTGCAAAATCACGCAGCTTGCCAGGATTGCTGCTGGCAACATAAAGCGTCTGAGCCATAAACCTCAGACTACGGCACAAGCACGGAACCGCGAAACCTGAGTCAGCTTTGACAACTTCTCCACGGCTGTCAACAAACGCAACAGGTTTTCGCTGTGATAGGTTGTTTCCAATCCAGAAGGGCGGTGAAACAAGCAATGTTCTGGAACGACACAAAATACGCTCTCCGTCAGCTCATCAAAACCCCGGCATTCACACTAACGGCAGTCCTCACCCTGGCCCTCGGCATCGGCGTAAACGCCGCCATGTTCTCCGTCATCGACCAGGTGTTTCTCCGCCCGCTGCCGTATCCCAATGCTGGCAGGCTGGCACGGATGGGTGGCACCCCGCAAACCAGCAGCACCGGCTTCGACACAGTTTCCATACCCGATATCCGGGATTGGCAGGCCCGCGCCCATTCATTTCAGGGAATCGGATTTTACGGAATGCAGCCCGTCACTCTTGAGGGAACGGATGGCGCGCATCTCATTGCGCAGATCATGAGCAGCACGAACCTCTTCGATCTATTGGGAGTCCACCCTCAGATGGGACGAGGTTTTCTTTCCGGCGACTCCAAAGACGGGACGAACCATGTGCTGATAGTCAGCCATGACGCCTGGAAAAAATATCTCCATAGCGATCCTGACATTATCGGACGCACGGTGAAGGTCAACACCGATCCCTACACGGTCATCGGTTTGCTTCCTGAGGGGATTGGGTTCCCAGGCAAAGCAAACGAAGCAATCTATGCACCGGTAAACATGGATGACAAAGGGTTGCAGGCGCGCGACAGTGCAGCCCTAATGCCTTTCGGATTGTTGCGCCCCGGTGTTTCCATTGAGCAGGCGCGCAATGAGTTGAACTCGATCCACGAGCAACTGCTCAAGGAATATCCAAAGGAAGAATCGAAAGATCACATACGCGTCGTCGACTATCGCGAGTCGCTCACCGAAAGCGCGAAACCCGCGCTCCTGGCGCTTAACGGCGCCATCATCGCAGTCTGGCTCATTGCCTGTGCCAACGTCGCTGGACTGATGCTGACGCGTACGAACAGTCGCAGGCGCGAGATTGCCATTCGCGGAGCTCTCGGCGCAGGCAGGCAACGGCTCATGCGGCAATTTCTTACGGAGAGCCTTTTGCTGGCATTGGGCGGGGCAGCCGTTGGATTGGGAATCGCATCTCTTGCGCTGCGCCTGCTGAAACATTATCTCGAGGATGCTGTTTTCAATGGCGATCGCATTCACATCGACGCGGCCGTTTGCGTGTTTCTGCTTCTGGCATCCTGTGTCTCGGCGTTACTCTTCGGCCTGGTTCCGGCATGGATGGCGTCGAATGTGCCCGCCCAGGAAGGTCTGCGCGAAGGCGCAGCAGCTACAGGGACCAGCAGACGGCAGGCACATCTTCGCGACGGTATCGTCGTAGCCGAAATTACTCTGACGCTTGCACTACTCATAGCCGCGGGGCTCATGATGCGCACCCTCCTCACGCTGCGTCAGACGGAGAAGGGATTCGTCACAGAACATGTAGTGACTGCAATGCTGTTCATGCCGACGCATGGAGCATGGTGGAACATCCAGAACCCGGAAAAGGCTGCCAATCTTGTGCAAGTCTTCTATCAGCCCGTGATAGACAGGCTGACGCACACGCCTGGAATCACGGCTGTCGGCTTCACCACAGTGCGTCCATTGGAGCCGGGCTGGAACTTCATTGACGGGATCGTCATAAACGGCAGACCGAAAGCGAATAAAGGAGACGAGCCGAGCGCGCATGTGAGCGGCGCAAACGACGGCTACTTCAAAGTATTCGGCGTGCGGCTGTTGAAGGGCCGATTCTTTGATGCTCAGGACACGCCAGACTCACCCATAGTTGCCGTCGTCAACGAGTCGTTTGCAAAGCAGATTTTTCCCGGCGAAGATCCTTTGGGAAAGCAGATCGAGGTTGCCGACGCGCCTGGACCACGACATTGGACCACCATTGTCGGCGTCGCCGCCGATGTCCATCAACACACGCTGGGAGAACCGCCGGACCCTGAGATCGATCTCAATCTGATGCAGATGAATCCCAGGGATGAAATGTATCCGATCCTCTCTTCATTCATGAATATCGCAGTTCGCACCAACCTTCCTTCCGCCGCAGCGGAAAAAGTGATTCACGGCGCGATACAGACAATAGCCCCCGACATTGCCATGGAGGGCTTCAAGACCATGGATGACGTCGTCGATGACTCGATGGGCAGCCAGACTCTCGCCGCGCGCTTACTCGGCATGTTTGGCCTCGCCGCCTTGGCCATCGCCGTCGCCGGAATCTACGGCCTGCTCTCCTACTCCGTCAGCCAGCGCACGCGCGAATTCGGCGTAAGAATCGCATTGGGATCGCCGCAAAGCAAAGTCCTCTGGCTCGTCCTCCGGCATGCTCTTATCCTGCTTGCCATCGGAGTCGCCGCAGGCATCGCCATTGCCGTAGCCGCCAGCAGCGTCATGCGCGCCTTCATCTACGGCTTCCACGGATACGACATCTTCACCGTTTTCGCCGTGGCCGCCATCCTCGCCCTCTGCGGACTCGCCGCAAGCTACATCCCCGCTCGTCGCGCCGCAGCAGTCAACCCAATCGAGGCCCTGCGTACAGAATGATCATGCTCAAACGATTTGTAACTGTACTGCTTACCATTTCCGCAATCAGCCTTTCGTTGTCCGCACAGACAGCCGCTACTCCACTGACCGCTGCCGAAGCCATCAAACGCATCATCGCGGCGACAGGCGCAACTCCACCGCCCAACACGGTAGACACAATCAAAGCAGGCGACCCAAATACAGTAGTCACCGGAATCGCCACCACCTTCCTCGACACTTACCAGGTCCTCGAAAAAGCAGTCGCAGACAATAAGAACTTCATCATCACGCATGAACCCACGTTCTATAACCATCCCGACGACATGACCGTCCTCGGCGACGATGCAGTGCAGGCGCAGAAACTCGCTTACATCAAAGAGCACCATCTCGTCGTCTGGCGCTTCCACGACACCTGGCACCTCCGCAACCCCGACGGCATCCTCGAAGGCGTCATCGACGAGTTCGGTTGGAGACAATATCAAAGCACGACCGATCCGCATCTCTTCACGCTGCCACCAACCACCGTCACGCAACTCGCAGCAACGCTGCGCGCCAAAGCAGCCTCGCACATCATTCGCGTTATCGGCGACCCCAACATGTCGGTCACGAAAGTGGCGCTGCTCCCCGGGGCAGCCGGGCTCACAAGACAGGTAAAACTGCTCGAGCGCGACGACGTGCAGGTGCTCGTAGCAGGCGAGTCAGCCGAATGGGAAGGCGTGGAATACGCGCGCGACGCATCCGCACAAGGAAGACACAAAGCCCTCATCCTGCTGGGCCACGAAGTCTCAGAAGAAGCCGGAATGCGCTACTGCGCCGAATGGCTGAAAAGCGTTCTCCCCGGAGTCCCCATCGAATACATCCGAGCAGGCGAACCCTACTGGATGCCTCCATCAAAATAGAGTTTTGGAGTTGTCATCCTGACCCTGAGTGAAACGAAGGGGAAGGATCTGTTTTTAAGCGTCGATCAGCACGAAAAACGGGTGGGCCATCCTTCGCATAGCGAAGGGTGGGAAAGCAACAACCTAACCCAGCCCGGTGTTGTGGTCTGTCATCAACCTCTGAGTCCTAACCTGCAGCAACAACATCACCATCCCAGCCACCAGCGGAACAGCAAGCCCAGTCCGCAGCGATCCACTAACCGAAGCCACCTGACCCGTCATCCAAGGCACAACCGCGCCACCAAGCCCGCTGATCGCAAACACCCAGCGCGATTCCGAAGGCCCGCTCGCAATCGCCAGCACCTTCGACAGGCACAAAGGAAAAATCGGAGCCAGCATCAACCCGGCAAGCGAGGCGCTGGTGATGCTCATAGCGGGCGTGTAGCTCAGCAGCAGCATCACATTGCTCACCAGCAGAACGCAAAGCGTAATCATCAGCAGAGCCGACTCCGAAATACGCTTCAACACAACCGGCGCAACCGACCGGCCCACAAGCAGCGCAATCCAGAAGAAAGAAGTAGCAATCGGAGCATAAAGGCCGCTGGCAAGCGGCAAACGATGCACATACGTCATCATCCATCCGCTGATCGACGACTCAACCCCAACGTAGAGAAACGCAAAAATTGCCAGCGGTATGAGTAAAGACAGCTTGCTCGTCCGTCCACTCAGCTCTGTCACAACATCTCGCAGTTGCGACAGATAGCGAAATTGCGTCGCCAGCAGAAGCAGCGGCAAAGCCGCAGCCAGTGCAAGCCCAAGATAGATCGAGCTTGGCGTCTCAAACCGTTCCCAGCCAGTAGCCAGCAGCGGACACGCCACTGCGCCCAGCCCCCAGAACGCATTTAGCAGCGAAAGCGTCGCCCCTCGATTCGTCGTGAACATGCGCCCGAAGATCATGCTCGTAGCAGTCATCGACGAGCCGAGGCCGAGCCCATAGCAGAACAAAAACAGCGGAGCAAAGTGGCCGTGGCAGAACGCAAAAGCAATCGCGCCAACCACGAGCAGCACATATCCTCGCACGATGCTCTTGTACAAGTTGGATTGCATCAGGAGAGCGCCGGTCGATGATCCGGCAAACTGCGCGGCAAACAGAAATCCCGAATGGCTGTCGCTCAATCCCCAGGCAGCGCTCAGCGCAGGCAGAATGCAACCGAGCAGATTGGTGCCAATTCCAGTAAGAATGAACCCGAAATAGAGTTCCCCCACGACCTGAGCAGATGGCTTGCTCTCAGCTTGTAACGAATCAACCATTCCTGCTCTTCTTCGGGAACCCGTCCTTGATCTCAGGCCAAACAAACATCCTATCGTACGAAAACAAACACCGGCTTATCCTCAGTGCCAGTCAAGTCAGCGAAAATTCACACCCAGCCCCAATTTCGGTCACGTATACTGCGGCGTCGGGCAGCGACCCGATTCAGGAGTCTGCAAAATGGAAAATCCAGTCATGGGTTTAACCCCATATCTCACCGTCAGCGACGCGAAGGCAGCGATCGAGTTCTACAAAAAGGCCCTGGGTGCAACCGAAATCGCCCGGCACGGCGCTCCCGGCACCGAAAAGCTTATGCACGTCCGCATGGACATCAACGGCAGCGTCTTCTTCTTCGCAGACGACTTCCCGGAATTCCACGGCGGAAAGAGCAACACTCCGCTAGCCTTAGGCGGCTCACCCATAACTCTGCACCTGCAAGTTGAGGATGGTCAGACAACCTGGGACCGCGCCCTCTCCGCCGGTGCCACCGCAACCATGCCCTTTCAGGAGCAATTCTGGGGCGATCTCTACGGCCAGTTCACCGATCCTTTTGGCCACAACTGGTCCATCGGACAATCCGTGAAAAACCCCACCAAAGAAGAATTGGAAGGGGGAGCGGAAGCGGCTTTCGAAAGAGGTAGGGAAAAAGCTGTCAAGGCCTGATTGCCTAAACTTTCTCCTATATACCTCATTTCAAAGGGAATAATGTTCGAGCAATTTGGCGTATAGTTTCGCTGAATCCGCTACAATAGAAATAGGCAGGTCAACAGCAAAGCCCACTATAAGTTAGTGGGCTTTGCTATTGAAATAAAAGACTTTACCGGTAAACAGCTGCAGGATCAATATTTTAGCGGGCCTTTGAAGGCTGATCCAATATTTTCAAAGATTTAGACACTCCCCCCACCCCCGGGGCCAGCGCTAACGTATCCGGATATCGCCCGATCCAGTCTCCACTTTTACCGTTGGTCCGCCACCGTTAACATCGCCGGTAATGTGGTGCTTCTCGAAGCTCCCATGCGTGGTAATCGGAGGATCACTGTGAACCGAACCGGAACCAGTCTGAGCATCGAGCGAAAACTTCGAGCTGCCCGTATCCAGAGTCACTGAACCCGAACCTGTCTGCAGTTTCCATGCCGAGGTCGGCTGTCCCTGGGCCTCGATGTCACCCGAGCCGGTCTCTGCGTAAAGCTCGCCCTGCACGCCCTTCAGCTGGATGCTTCCGCTGCCGGTCTGCGCCTTTACCCCGCTCGGTGACGACAACTCAGCGCGAATATCGCCCGAACCGGTTTCGAGGCTGGTGCGCCCGCTCAGCCCGGAGGCATCGATTGACCCAGACCCGGTATTGATCTTCGCGGGCCCGTTCAAGTCGGAAACGTGAATGTCACCCGACCCGCTGTTGGCGGCAAGGTCGGTGCCTTTTGGAGTCGTAATGTCATAGTCGATCGAAATGTTCTTGTAGTTGTCGGTGTGCTTGCCCACGCTGATCGTGTTGCCGGTCTGCTCGATCGGCGGATTTGCGACCACCTGGCGAACGCGATCCTCAGGCGAACCGCTGTCGATCCAGCTGTTCCACTTGGCCGCGTGTACATGGCCAATAATGTGGACGCTCGAATCCGAGCCCGGAGTGATATGGATGTACCCGGAACCAGTATTGACGTAGAGGGTCACCGATCCATTGGTTTGTAGAGTCTTGTCAAACGTGCCGTCAGCTGCCAGCAGAGCAGCAGGCGCCAGCAGCAGGGCGGTCACCGCAATTGCTTTATGGAGGTGCATAATGAGGTCCTTTACTGAATCTGAGTTGTCATCCTGAGCGAAGTGCGCAGGGCAAAGCTGGAAATGGTTAGCACAACTACTCTACTGCTGAAGTACGACCGTGTCTCCTTCTTTCAGTCCATCCAGAATCTCGGTCTTGCTGCCATTTGAGATTCCAGCTTTCACCGGAATCTTGCGCTGACCGTCCTTCTGCTTGGGATCGGGAACGAAGACAAAAGCATTCTTCTGATTGTCATAAACCAGGGCCTGCTCAGGAACGCTGAGCGCATTCTTGTGTTCTGTAATCAGAATCTCGGCATTCGCCGTCATATTGGCCTTCAGCTCGCCCGTCGGATTGTCGATCGAGACGCGAACCTCGAAGGTCGTAACGTTGTCCTTCTCAACACCTAATGGAGCAATCTTCGTGACCTTGCCGTTGAAGGTCTTGTTCGGAAACGATTCGACCCGGATACGCGCAGGTTGGCCGAGATAGACGGCGCCAATATCGGCCTCGTCGACTTTGCCCTGGACATAAACCTGTGTCGTGTCGCCCAGTGTCATCACCAGCGTAGCCGTAGAACCGAGCACGAGAATGGAGCTGACTGCATCGCCAACCTCAACATCGCGAGAAAGCACAACGCCATCCATCGGCGATACGAGTGTCGTATAGCTGAGCTGTTCGTTCAACTGGTCTAGACTCGCCTGCGCCTGCTGTACCTGTGCTTGGGCTTGTTTCAGCTTGGCTTGATCGACGCTGATCTGTGCCACGGAGGAATCGCGCTTGTTCTCGGCGGCAACGTAATTACGCTGGGCATCGTCGAGAGTCTGCCTCGATACGATGCCATCATTCGACATGGCAAGATTCCGCTCGTAGGTCGACTTGTACATCGGCAGGTCGGGAGCTGCCGCCGTCACCTTGTCCTGGTCGATGTTGGCCCTGTAAGTGACGACATTTGCCTCGGCCGCAGCAAGCTGCGCCTTTTGCGCCGCCACCTGCGCAAGTATCTCCTGTTGATCGAGCTGCGCCAGTACCTGACCTTTATGGACGATTTGATTGATATCTACAAAAAGCTTCTCCACCAGACCGCTGGCCTTGGACTTAAGCTCGACCTTGGTGATGGGCTGAATTTTTCCGGTAGCAACAACGCTTTTGGCAATGTCGCCGCGCGTAGCCTTCGCCAGCTTGCTCGGATCGATCTTGCTCCCGCTCCCGCGAGCCACAGCGACAATAGCAACCAACAGAACGAGAACAACAGCCGGGATGGCCCAGAGCCACCATCTTTTCTTCCGCTTACGCTGCGTTGTCACTTACCATGCTCCCGCTTCTTAGACTCATTGTTCGTAAATAGGTACATACCAAAGTGGTATACGAAGCCGTTGGCCCGTTAGTTCCGTAACATGAACTGTTAAACTCAGAGAAAAATGTCAGGCCTGCTGCTTTTTCGGTTCGTCTCGATTGCGCTTCTGATTCTCGCCAATGGCTTTTTCGTCGCGGCAGAATTTGCTCTCGTCAGCCTGCGGGAGACGCGTGTCGAGCAGTTGATCGCGCAGCGCCGTCCCGGAGCTCGAACCGTCCGACGCCTGCAGCAGAATCTGGATGACTTTTTACCTGCCGTTCAATTTGGCGTAACACTTTGCAGTCTCGCCCTCGGCTGGATCGGCGAGCCGGTCGTAGCCGCAGTCTTTCGGGAATGGCTGTCGTATCTGCCTCATGTGAATGTCTACTCGCACCTGATTGCCGTGCCCGTTGCGTTCGCGCTGATCACCTATTTCCATGTGTTGCTTGGGGAACTCGTTCCCAAGTCGCTTGCACTGCGCAAAGTAGACCAGATGGCTCTCGGGGTCGCTGGTCCCATGGATGCCTTTATTCGTATCACGCGTCCGGCGGTGCGCCTGCTCAATCGGTCGGCGGCTCTAGTATTACGGCTCTTTCGTGCCCCCATGGTTCACGAGGGCTCAGTACATTCTCCGGAAGAGTTGAAGCTCATCGCAACGGCGGCACGTCGCGTCGGTTTGCTGCCGGAGTTTCAGGAGTCACTCATCCACCGAGCAGTCGAGGTGAACGAGATTCCAACGCGCGAGATCATGACTCCGCGCCAGCGCATCTTCTCGCTTCCGGCCGACATGCTGATCGAAGCAGCGAGCGCCCGCATCGTCGAAGAGCTGCACTCGCGCATTCCGGTCTACGATCCGGTACGTGGCCCCGATCATATCGTCGGAGTTGTCTATTCAAAAGATATCTCGCGGCTCATGCACTTTCGCGCCTCGGCGCGCACCCGCTTTGCTGACGCGCCATTCACTGAGCTTCGCCTCCGCCAGGTCATGCGCGAAGTGCTCGTGGTGCCGGAGACGAAGCCGGTTCTCGACCTCTTACGGGAGTTTCAGCAGCGCCGTCGTCATCTGGCAATCGTGGTGGACGAATTCGGCACGACCGTTGGACTCGTCACGGTAGAAGACGCCATTGAACAGTTGGTAGGCGAGGTCGAGGACGAGTTCGACGTGGCTGCCAAGACGGCACTCACATCAGCCAGCGGGAGCGTGGTGCTCGATGGCAGCGTGAATTTGCGTGACCTCGAGACGCAGATGAACTGGCGGCTTCCGCGCGATGGTGGGGTGGAAACACTTGCGGGTTTTCTGCTGACTCGTCTGGGCAAGATTCCCAAAGGCGGCGAGACGGTTGAATTTGAAGGACGCAAACTTACCGTCGCGGAAATGAATGGAAACCGCATCAGTAAAGTTGTGGTCGAAAACCTGACGCCGGAGAATGATGAGCAGGCGCCCTTTCAGCCGGAGAAAGCCTCCTGATGCGAGCTCTGCGGTCGCTGCTGATGCGACTGGTGTACACCATCCCGGTTGTGTGGCTGGTGGTGACTCTGGTTTTTCTCCTGATTCACATCGTGCCCGGCGACCCAGTCGAGCAGATGCTTGGAGAAGGCGCCCGGGCGCAGGATATCGCAGCCCTGCGGCACGCTTATGGGCTTGATATTCCACTCGGGCAGCAGTACATCCGCTACTGGGATGGAGCGCTTCACGGCGATCTCGGCCGGTCAGTTAGATTGAATGACTCGGTCACCCATCTGGTGCTTACGCGGTATCCGTATACGTTGGAACTGACAGCAGCCGCGTTGACCGTTGCTCTGCTGTTGTCGATTCCGGCTGGAATCTCAGCGGCGCTTCATCGCGGACGGTGGCAGGACAATGCCCTTGGTGTCGTCAGCCTTCTGGGTCTGTCGTTTCCAGGTTTTGCACTGGGGCCGATTCTGATTCTGCTGGTTTCGATCGAGCTTGGCTGGCTTCCAGTGAGCGGCGCTGGAGGATGGGACCATCTCGTTCTGCCAGCCATCACCATGGGCAGCGCGCTGGCTGCGATTCTGACGCGCATGGTGCGCACGGCGATGCTGGAAGAACTGGGCCAAGACTACATTCGTACAGCGCGGGCCAAAGGACTGCCTGAACGGACGGTCGTTTATAAACATGCTTTGCGCAACGCCATGATTCCCGTGCTCACGCTGATTGGTTTGCAATTCGGTGCGCTGCTGGCCGGAGCGATTGTGACGGAGACGATTTTCAGCTGGCCAGGAATCGGACGTCTTACAGTTTCTGCAATTTCGAATCGCGATTACGCGCTCGTACAGGGCTGCATTCTTGCCGTCGGTTTGACCTATGTGCTAGTGAACCTGATTACCGATGTCCTGTATATGGTTGTGAATCCCCGTATTCGCAACTAGTTTGTCAGCCGATAGTCAGTAGTTCTGGTTCGACCTGCCCTTTGCCGATATGCAAATATCCGACCGAAACGGGCAGCGAGAATCTTCTTGGTCCTGCGCTGCCGGGATTGAAGTAGAGCACGCCCTTCTTCCATTCGATCAGCGGTTTGTGCGAGTGGCCGCTGATGACCACCTGAATTCCGGCAGCGACCGGATCGAGGTCGAGAGCCTGGACATCGTGGAGCATGTAGATCGCGCAACCGTTCAGCTCGATCAGTTCTACTCCCGGGAGTCGTGAGCATGGACCACGATGGTCAACATTTCCTCGAATAGCAGTGAGCGGTGCGAGCTGGCGCAGCTGGTCGAGAATTGTGGAGTCGCCAACGTCTCCGGCGTGGAGAATGTGATCGACGCCCCGCATGGCTTCGATTGCTTCGGGACGCAGGAGTCCGTGGGTGTCGGAGATAACGCCGATCTTCATACTCATCTCAGGTTACGAGATTCGTACCCTGATTTCCTCAGCGTGTCCCGCGAATTTCCAGGGCAGTTCGATTGTGAATCCAGCGTAAAATCATGGGTATGAAGGTCACGGTCGGAGTCTCCGGTGGCGTTGCTGCCTACAAGGCGGCGGAACTCGTTCGGGCGTTACAGCGGCAGGCGCTGGATGTTCACGTCGTGATGACCGAGGCGGCGCAGCAGTTCGTGCAGCCGCTGACCTTTGCGTCGTTGACCGGGCACAAGGTCATTACCAGCCTTTGGGCTGGCGAATCCGATGAGAGCAATCTTGATTCGGCAATTGAGCACATCGATGCCGCGCAGACCACCGACGCTCTGGTTATTGCTCCTGCTACGGCGAACATTCTTGCCAAGTTCGCGCAGGGGATTGCCGACGATTTTCTGACTACGATGTATCTGGCGACGACTGCCCCGGTGATTGTTGCTCCGGCGATGAACGTCAATATGTGGAACCATCCGGCGACTTGCGCCAATCTGTCTCTGCTTGAGGAGCGGGGTGTGCGGATTGTCTCTCCGGACAGCGGGTATCTTGCCTGCGGCATGGTCGGCAGCGGCCGGCTGGCCGAGAACGATGCCATCGTGCAGGCTGTGCTCGACATTCTGAACCATCGCAACGATCTGGCTGATGAGACGGTGATGATCACGGCCGGTGGCACGCGCGAGGCGATTGATCCGGTGCGTTTTCTCGGCAACCGTTCCAGCGGCAAGATGGGCTATGCGCTTGCCGATGCTGCGGCGAAGCGCGGGGCCAAGGTCATTCTTGTGAGTGCTCCAACGGCGTTGCGTGCGCCGGGGAATTGCGAAGTCGTTCCGGTTGTTACTACCGAGGAGATGCGCTCGGCGGTGCTGGGCCGGCTCGATGAGGCGACGATTGTCATCAAGGCCGCTGCTGTTGCCGATTACCGGCCAGTGATTCAGGCGGAGCAGAAGCTGAAGCGTTCCGGGCCACTTACGATTGAGCTTGAGCCGACCGAAGACATTTTGGCCGAGGTGGTGAAGCGACGCCGCGATGGCATGCTGGTCATCGGTTTTGCGGCCGAGACCGAGAATGCTCTTGTTCACGGGCGTGACAAGCTGCTGCGCAAGGGCGCGGATGCGATCGTGCTCAACGATGTTTCGCGTGAAGGCGTTGGTTTTGATTCCGATCGCAATGCGGTCACTTTCCTGACGCTGTCAACGGCGATCGAGCTGCCTGAGATGAGCAAACGCGAACTGGCCGACCGCATTCTTGAAGAGGTGATGATGCTGCGGCGTCCGCAGAAAGTGGTTGCGGAACGGTAAGCGATGGCTCGTCTCGACCCTGAACAACAAGCGGCACTGGCTGCGCGCGTCAACTACTATCGCGATCTTGGCGTCTTCGACTTCTATCGACGCGGCGATGCCGTTCCGGAATCAGCATCTGAATCAGTACTCGCTGCCGTTGAACCGGCGGCTGAAGAGTCCATGCCTAAAAAGTCCTCGATTGCTCCTCCCCAAGAGTTGTTTGTTGCCGGTTCGCCGATTGCTCCGGAGAAGCGCGAGGGCGCTCTCAAAGCTATCCGCGAGGATATTGGTGACTGCAAGCGCTGTCCGCTGGCATTTGCCGGGCGGCATACCATCGTTTTCGGCGAAGGCGATGCCAATGCCCGCCTGATGTTTGTTGGCGAAGGGCCGGGCGCGGATGAAGATGCCCAAGGCCGGCCATTCGTCGGCAGGGCGGGGCAGCTCCTGAACAACATGATTACGGCGATGGGGCTGCAGCGCGAGGAGGTTTACATTGCCAACATCGTCAAGTGCCGTCCGCCGCAGAACCGGACGCCGGAGCCGGTTGAGGCGAACACTTGCTCGCAGTTCCTCTTCCGGCAGATCGATGTCATTCAGCCCGAGATTCTGGTTGCGCTCGGTTCGACGGCCGCTACCTACCTGCTTGGAGGCAAGGCCTCGTTAAGCTCGTTGCGTGGGCGTTTGCACGAGGCTCGCGGGTCGAGGCTGATTGTTACCTACCATCCGGCGTACCTGCTGCGCGATCCGCGACAGAAGAAGGAAGCCTGGGCGGATCTGCAGATTGCCATGTCCGAGCTTGGATTGAAGGCTCCGAAGCGTCCTGCAGGCGAGTAAAAGACCCCACCCGCCAAGGGTGGGGAGTGTCTAGATCCTTCAAAACAGGCTACTTAGATTATTGTCGCGCTAAAATACTGATTCCACAACGCTTGCGGGTAGAGTCTTTCGAATCAGTGCGAAAGGGCTTTCTATCAGGCCATCGCGTCGATTCGACATACTCGTGCCGAAAAAGAAATGCCCGCATGGCTTCATGCGGACGTTTTTCCTTCTATTTCTATTCTACCAATTTTGAAGGTAATTCCATGCCAAATCAGCTCGGGTTTTTTCTCTTTCGAATGTGCGGGTTAGAGATTTTTTTGAGCTAAGGGGGCTTGACAGAAATCCTAGGCCGGCGCGGGGTTTAGACTGGCGGCCTACTGCTTTCTGCATGTGCGCGAGCGGCGAGACGATGGACGCGACGATTCTCGAAGCGATTCCGGGAGCCAACCCCAGCGGCGCAAGTCTGCGCTACGAGGCGATCTACGGCGAGATCCGTGCGCGAGTGAGGAGCGCGCGCGGAGAAGTGGTTCACGATTCGGATGATCCGAACTTCCACGGTACGGATGTGGAATGGCGGTTTGTCATCGGGGCCTGTCGGGACTTGCTCAGACGGCGCAGCAAAGACCTGATGCTCGCGGCGTGGTTGACTGAGGCGCAGTTGGCGGTGGATGGACTTACCGGGCTGCGGGATGGGCTAGATGTTCTGTGTGGGTTGCTGGAAGTGTTCTGGGAGACGCTGTATCCGGAGATGGAAGACGGCGATGCAGAGGCGCGGGTGCGGATCTTCGAGTGGTTGGACGTAAAGCTTGCGGAGGCGGTACCGTCTCATTCTGTTTCCGGGACTTTTCGCGATTCAATGACGGAGATGATTCGCAGACATCATAACCGTGAGCTGGACGCCTGCGTGGAATCGCTCAGCGCACTCGAAGCCGTGTGGCTGGAGAAATTCGGTGAGGGTGCTCCACTGTTTGCAGCGTTACGCGACGCACTGTTGGGCATGATGACTGCGGACGCCGATTTGGCGGCTATTGTCTATCCGCTGGGTCTTGAGGATCTGCAGCTGGACGATTTGCCCAGAGTACCCGCGCCTCCACGTGGTGGCGGCGCCTCCCAGTTTCCGGCGCCTCCTGCACCGGTCCCGGTGTATCCACCTGCGGTTTCATCAAAGGATGACTTCACGAAATTGTTCTCGCAGGAGCCGAAAGTTCGGCCGGTCGCGCCATCGAGTGCTCCTCCATCTTCAGACGCTCCATCGCTCCCAACGGCTGCGCCGAAGGATCGCGCCAAGACATGGAAGTACCATGCCGAGGCGGAGAGTCTGGGCGGTGTGCTTCATCTCCCCGAGGGATCACAGACTGGATCCGACGCTGGAGCAGCGCAGGCTTCTCCGAGTGGGAGTGCTGTTGTGGCAACCAACACGCAAAAAGTCGAATTCACTCTGACCGCCCCGGAAGCGGTGGCTCCGAAAGTACCCTTTGAGATTTTTGTGTGGGCGCATGAATCCCAGGAGCGGTCTAAGGTGCTGGCACGAGCGCGCGAAGAGCTGAATGTGCGGGATTTGTTGGCGCGGACGAAGGGGCCGTTCAAGGTTGCCAGCGGGACGATGCTGAGTGTCCGGCTTGTGATTCCTGGAGCGGTGATCGATGAGGCAGAAGACGTGATGGTATGGGAGGGCGAATCGACCTGCGTGTCATTTGTTGTCACGCTTCCAGATGCGAGCCGGGAAACGAGGTGGGCTGGGTCGGCGCAGATTTATGCCAATGGCGTAAGAGTGGCGAGGGTCTCATTCGTGCTGTCGGCAGAGGGCGTGGCCGAAGCTGCGGGTGTGCGGTATAAGAAGGCTTTTGCGTCGTATGCCTCGGATGATCGCGATGCAGTGCTGGGGCGGATTCAGGGTATTCATAAGGTCGCGCCGGAGATGGAGATTTTTCTTGATGTGGTATCGCTGCGCTCGGGGCAGAACTGGGAGAGGGAATTGTGGCGGGTGATTCCGGCGAGCGATATTTTTTATCTCTTCTGGTCGTCGCATGCGCGGAAATCGGAGTGGGTGGAGAAGGAGTGGCGGTGCGCGCTGCGCGAGCGGGGGATAGAGTTTATCGATCCGATCCCGCTGGAGCCGCCGCAGGAGTCGCCACCGCCGGTGGAGTTGAGTTCGCTGCATTTCAACGACTGGGAGCTGGCGTTTCGGAGAGGGAAGCCTTCGGCGAACCGGCATTAACAGCGGCGCGGAGAGCTTCGCGGCGGCGCTTCAGAATGGCTTCCGCATCTGACGCGGCCATGACAACACTTTCAATGTGCCTGCAAAATTCGGGCTCGGCGCTCGCAATTCGAATTTCGGCAATGTAGGGCTGAATCTTACTGAATGTGGCGAATATCTCGCCGTGCGCGGCGCGGAATGCATCGCCGTCGATTGCGCCGGTGGTAACGAGTGACGCAGCCATGTCCCAATAGCTGATCACCATGCGGAAGGCGGCGTTGCGCTCTCCGCTGACAAGCGTGACGAGATCTTCCAGACTGTCAGGATTGAACTCAAGCAGGAACCAGGAACGCGCTGCTCGCAATACGGGCTCGCGGCGGAGATCGAAGAGTTGAAGGTTCAACTGCGCGTTTTCGAATGGTGTCGGCAAGGTCGTGCGCTCGCTCTCTTATTGTAGAGCGCATGTCGAATGCGATGGATGTAGATGCCGACGCGGACCTCGAACAAATATACCTTGCGCCTCTACAGGAGAGTGGGGTATTTCTCTTGTAGAAGCGAAAAGGGTAGACCATTGATGACTGAACGAATCGATCTTCCGCAGGGCACGCTGGATTTGCTGATTTTGAGGACGCTCTCGCTCGGGCCGCAGCATGGGTGGGCGATCTCGGAGCGAGTTCAGCAGGTGTCGAGTGATGTGCTGAGGATTCAGCAGGGGTCGCTGTATCCAGCGCTGCACAGGCTGGAGCGGCGCGGCTGGATCAAGGCCAAGTGGGGCACGTCGGAGAACAACCGGCGCGCGAAATATTACGAGCTGACGCGCAGCGGGCAGAAGCAGCTTGAAGCCGAGACGGAGAGCTGGAGGAAGCTGACTGCAGCGGTGGCGCAGATTCTGGAGACTATGTGAGGTCTTTTCATGCTGAACGATTTGCTTTATCGGTTGCGGGCGCTGTTTCACCGGATTGCGGTGGAGAGGGAATTGGATGAGGAACTGATTTTCCATTTTGAGAACGAAGTGGAGAAGTACAAGCGGGCAGGCATGAGTGAAGACGAGGCGAGGAGGCGTGCGCGAATGGTTTTCGGCGGACAGGAACAGGTGACGGAAGACTGCCGCGAGGCTCGGGGCACGAGTTTTATTGAAGCCACGTTGCAGGATCTTCGCTTTGCTGTGCGGCAGCTGGCCGGTCATCCCACGTTTGCTGTGGTGATTATTCTTACGCTGGCGTTGAGTATCGGGGCGAACAGCGCGATTTTCAGCGTGATCGATAGCGTGTTGTTGAAGTCGCTCCCTTATCGGCAGCCGGAGCAGTTGGTGCGCATCTTTCTGATGAGTGCGGCGTATCCGAAATTTCCGCTGAATCCTTATGATTTTCGTGACTACAGGGCGCGCAGCAAGTCTTTCGAGTCGATGGCGGCGATTACACGCGATGATTTGCAGCTTTCGGGTGGCTCGGCTGCTCCAGTGAAGCTGAATGGATTTCGGATTACGGCGGGATACTTTCATGTGCTGCGGCTGACTCCGGAGATTGGGCGGGAGTTTTATGCGAGTGCGGAGTTGCCGGCCAATGAGATGAAGGTGATTTTGAGTGACCGGCTGTGGCGGGCGCAGTTTGGCGCTGCGCCGGATATTTTAGGGCGCAAGATTACGCTGAACGATCAGCCTTACACCGTTGTTGGCGTGATGCCGCCGGGCACGGAGCATCCGGGGAATGCGTACAATCCGCTGGTCTATGGCGAGGATGTGGATGTCTGGTGGCCGTTCAGCTACAAGGGTGATCCGACGCGGCGGGGAGCGCACTTTGTGGAGGGCTATGGACGGCTGAAAGATGGTGTGACGGCGGATCAGGCGCAGTCGGAGCTGAACGCGATCATGGCGGAGCTTGGGAAGGAATATCCGAATGACGCGCGCTGGCATGTGATGGTGAATCCGCTGTATCGAGAGGTTGTTGGTGCAAGCCAGCGGATGCTGTGGGTGCTGTTGGGATCGGTGGGCATGGTGCTGCTGATTGCATGCGCGAATGCGGCGAATCTGCTGCTGGCGCGGGCGGCGGCGCGTCAGCGGGAATTGGCGGTGCGGCTGGCACTTGGAGCGCAGCGGTAGCGGCTGATGCGGCAACTGCTGACGGAGAGTTTGCTGATTGCGTTTCTTGGCGGCGCGATTGGGTTGGTGCTGGCGGTTGGCGGAGTGAAGGCTTTGGTATCGCTGATGCCTGCTGATTTTCCACGCGCGCATGAGATTCATGTGAGCGCTCCGGTCTTTGCGTTTACGTTTCTGATCAGCGCGGCTACGGGGATTCTGTTCGGGCTGATTCCGGCGATGCAGGCTTCGCGTACTGATCCGCGACAGGGGCTGCACGAGGGCGGGCGGAATGCGACGGGCAGCGGGCGGTTGAGCCGGTTGCGGAATGCGCTGGTGATTTCGGAAGTGAGCCTGGCGTGTGTGCTGTTGATTGGCGCGGGGCTGATGCTGCGGAGCCTGCTGAATCTACTGCATCTCGATCCAGGATTTCAGCAGGAGCATGTGCTGACGGCTACACTCTCGCTGCCGGATGCGCAGTACAAGACAGATGACATGCGAGGGCGGTTCTTCGAGGAGCTGACGGCGAATCTGGCTGCGGTGCCCGGAGTGGAGAGCGCGGGGGTGGGAAGCGATCTGCCGTGGACGGGCTACGACGATAACACCAGCCTCACGATTGAAGGAAAGCAGCCCGCTCCAAATGAAGAATTTCATACGCGATACCACGCGGCTTCGCCGGACTACTTTCGTGCGCTGGGCACTCCATTGTTGAGTGGGCGGTTTTTTACGAAGACCGACAGGAGAGACGCGCCGGCGGTGGTGGTGATCAATCGCGCTATGGCGGAGAAATATTGGCCGCATGAGAATGCGGTGGGAAAACGCATTACATTCGACGACCACCCAAAGGAGAAGGATTGGCTCACTGTGGTTGGCGTGGTCGGCGATGTGAAGGACAAGCCCGGCAGCGCGAGCGCCGAGCCTGCGTTCTGGTGGTCGAGTTTGCAGGTTCCGTTTTCGAATATGTCGCTGGTGGTGCGTTCTGCTTCTGATCCGCAACTGCTGACGGATGCTGTGCGCGATGCCGTGAAGCGGCTTGATCCGTCGCTGGCGGTGGCGAAGGTGCAGTTGATGGATGAGATTGTGCAGGGGTCGGTGGCTACGCCTCGATTCGCATTCGTGCTGGTGG
Source organism: uncultured Acidobacteriaceae bacterium (assembly GCA_963833015.1). GTDB lineage: Bacteria > Acidobacteriota > Terriglobia > Terriglobales > Acidobacteriaceae > Alloacidobacterium. The sequence continues at coordinate 748,516 of CAWHWJ010000014.1, forward strand.
GGTTGTTTGCCGGGCTGGCGATTGTGCTGGCTGCGATTGGAACGTATGGAGTGATCGCGTATTCGGTGAGCCAGCGGACGGCTGAGTTTGGATTGCGGGTGGCGATGGGGGCGCAGCGGTCGGACGTGCTGCGGCTGGTACTGATGCAGGCGGCGAAGCTTGTTCTTAGTGGTACGGTTTTGGGCGTTGGTTTGGGGCTGGTGTTGGCGCGGGTGCTGAAGAATTTGATCTATGACGTGAGCCCGGCTGATCCTGTGACGTTCTCTGCTGTGGCTTTGGTGGTGATTGCGATTGCTGTGCTGGCTTGCTGTGTGCCGGCGCGGAAAGCTACACGGGCTGATCCGATGATTGCTCTGCGTGCCGAGTGATGATACGGTCGTTCGGGATATTTCACTAACTCCAGGACGACTATGTGGCCTCAGATTGAACAAGAACTTGCGAGATTGCTTTCGGGAAAGACGTTTCCCAGCCTGCGTGGGATTGCGAACTACGACAAACTGCTGAAGCCGAATGGGCAGCCGGATCCGACGGCATGCAGGACGGCCGCGCAATCTATCGTGAACTCAACCGACCTGAAAAGCGGAATCCGCGAACTCGGAAGCAGGGAAACGCCGAAGGTGCAGGAATGGACGAAGCCGATTTGTCGGGCAGTTTCGCCGAAGAATAATCCCAACGGTGCCTGGTGGTTCGACGAGGAACTGGTTCAGCGATGGAGTCGGCAGTATCCTCCCGGGACTCCCAATCGAAAGACGCTGATACTCGATTCCATTCGCCCCATGCTTGCGGTGTGTTTTGACTGGAACGATTTCACGGATTTGCGTCTACTGCACCCATCGAGTGCAATTCCGGTCATCACGGGGCAGGGAGCACATAAGCCTATCTATTCGCCCACGGATGCGAGGCATGCCAATACCTCGAATGTTTTCTTCATAGGCGGATATACGCAGGTGTTCGTGCCTTTTGTGAATCAGCTGCAGACCCAGCCATATACGTTTTAGTCTGACCTCCAGGTTTGCCGCAGCGAACCTGGACATCAGTGCGGATCGATAGCGCTCTGATTACCAGGGCAGCGCTTCGCCCATGTGGAAGTAGCCGCCTGTGGGGCCGTTGGCCGGGAGCGTGGCGAGCTGGACGCTGGTCTTTGCGCCGTCGGGGATTTCCATTGGGGCAGCGTCGGTGCCCATCTCGGTTTTGACCCAGCCCGGATGCGCGGAATTGATCTTGATCCTGGTGTCTTTCAATTCAGCAGCCAAAGACACGGTGAACATATTCAGCGCAGCCTTGGATGCGTTGTACGCGAGAACTTTTGCTCCATAGATGGGAGACTTGGGATCGGCATGCAGTGTGAGCGAGCCGAGGATACTGGACAAGTTGACGATGCGGCCTTCGGGCGCTTTTTTGATCAGCGGCAGAAGTACCTGAGTGAGCTCAACTGTGCCGAAGAAGTTTGTGTCAAAGGTTTCGCGCAGGACAGCGCTCGTGACCTTGCTGGTGTTGTTGCCTGCCATGAACTCTTCTTTTGAAACGCCGGCGTTGTTGATGAGGATGTCGAGCTTGCCGTAGTTCTTGTCGAAGTAGTCGTAGGCTTCTTTGTAATCGGCTGATTTGGTGATATCGAAACGGATGGCCGCGACGTCGAGGCCTTCAGCCTGCAGCTTCTCTGCAGCTGATTTGCCTGCTTCAAGATTGCGCGATCCGATGACGACCTTTACTCCGGTTTGTGCGAGCTGCCGGGCAGTTTCGAGGCCAATGCCCCTGTTTCCACCCGTAATGAATGCAATCTTTTTCTCTGTAGTCATTTTTTTGTCCTCTCCTGCCTTGTCTTCAGATGAAGCAGTGTCGAATTGGATTCAGCGGAGCAGCAAAAGATTTCCAGCCTTTTCAGCGGGTGTAAATCGAAGCTAAGATGTTGCTGCTGCTCTCCACTTCTGTGCCTGTTCCCACCGAAAAGCGTGACCCAAGCAGGTCCGCTTACAAACAAGGAGAAAATCCATGATTGTGATTCAGGAAGGGTTTAGTTCCGTCCATGTGGAGGCGATGTTGAAGTCGATTCGCCCGCTGCTGCCTAAATATTTCATGGTTCTCGAAGCAATGGAGACGGGGAGTCAACCTCCGCAAAAGATGATCACGGAGATGGATGCGCGCCTGCCCGCGGACAAGAAGGGCGTCGCGAAGTATTTCGATCTTACGCAGCGTGTGGACAGGCCGAATGCGTTTGTTACGCTCAATATTCTGTCGAAGGGACTGGGAATCAGCGGCGAAGGCTATGACTGGCTGGCACCATTTGCCCTGGAGTTGCAGGCAGATGCAGTTACGCACACTTTTGCCACGCTGAAGAATTTTCAATTCGATGTGGTTGAGCGGTTTGTGAATAGCCTTTACTCCAAGGCGTTTGTGCCGAAGATGGAGAAGCTTCTTTCGACCGAAAAGTTCAAGCAGTTCGTATTCATCTTTCATGTATGCGGCGAGCCGCTCGATAAACTGGAAAATCTGCTGAAGAGGGTCTATGGAAACCGGAGCAGGGTTGCCATTCCTTCTGCGGAGAGACAGGTCGACGGCTGCATAAGGATGTCGAAGCAATATATCGAAGTGCTGCGAACGCAGGATGATCTGACTGACTTCCGGAACGGGCAGAAGGGGGTGCTGGCAGGGTTGTTTGGAGAGCTTCGGACGTTGGGCCGTCTGCAGCCCAGAACGGTGATGAAGGGCAAGCACGCAGTGTCTAGCGTGATCTATGGCGAGCAAGACGTCGACATGGAATTGCCTCTTCCCGGAGGGAAGATTGCCCCGGTGGAAGTTGCCGCGAGCATTCCGAAACTCTTGGACAAGTTAGGGCCAAATGGCATTGGACAGCGGCAACGCTATGAGGCGGCGGTGAGCAAAGTGCCCTTTAAACTCGAAATGGCGTACACGGCAGATGTAATGAACTGGTTCGATATGTATTCCGGCGGCAATATCTCCCCGGCTGCGAGATGCCTCAACGCGGGCAGAGGATTACTTCTTGACGGCATTTATCTAAACACGACCGAGTTACGCAAGAGTATCGAGAAGGTGGAGCAGCTAAAGGCCGAGCTAAAAGTTGGATTTCCGCTGTTGGCCTATAAGTTCAACCAGAGCAAGATTCTTTATAAAACATTCATTGAGGCAGACATTACGAAGCTGAAGAGCGCGCTATAGCGATACGGCCGTGCCACCTAGAAGGCGCAGAGATAAGTGCTAGCGGTTCTGGTACTCTCGGCTAAGTAACCATGCCCGCGTTTTGTGATGTAGCCTTGCCGGTTCCTCTGGATCGCGCGTTTACCTATGCGTTGAATGGCGAGGTTCCCGCCGTTGGATGCCGCGTTCTGGTTCCATTTCGTAATGAGAAGCTTGCCGGTGTTGTGGTGCGGGTGCATGACGATGCGCCTCCTGTAGAAGCGAAGCCGCTGCTTACGATTCTTGACCGGGAGCCGATTGTTTCCGGGCCTCTGTTGGAGTTGGCGCAGTGGATCGCACAGTACTACATTGCTCCGCTGGGTGAAGTACTGCGGACGATGCTGCCGCTGATGGCTGAGGTGCGGCGTGTGGTGCTGTATCGGATTACCGATACGGGGCGGCAGATTCTGTATGACGGTGCGGAGAAAGGCTCGTCGCGGCGGTCGAAGTTATCACCCGGTGAACAGAACCTTGAGTATGCGGTTCTGAATTATCTGGAGAGTGGGGAGACGGCGCGGGTTTCGCGGCTGCGGTCTTCGACTGGTGCGAGTCTCGCTCTGTTGCATGGGATGCTGCGCAAGCGCTGGATTGCGCGGGAGACGGCGGCGGATGCTCGCGATGCTCGGCGGACAGTGCGGTTTGCGGTGCTGGACTCTTCTTTACTGTTCGGGTCGGCAGATGGGGAAGAAGAAGCAGATCCTTCGCGTTCCGCTCAGGATGACAGCATTTTTGAGAAACAGCCGCTTGAAGGTGTGCGGCTGCCGAAGCTGAATGAGAATCAGCAATTGATTCTTGCTGAGTTGGCTGGAGCGGGCGGGGAGCTTCCGATTGCGGAGTTGCGTCGGCTGGCGGTGCCGCAGTCGACGCTGGCTACGCTGGTGAAGAGAGGGCTGGTGAGGATTGAAGAGCGGGCGGCGGATTTTCATCTGACCGGGCTGGGTGTGAAGCGGGCAGAGTATGAGCTGAATGGGCAGCAGCGGGCTGCATTCGACGCGATTACGGGGGCGGTTGCTTCGGGGGAGTTTCGGCCGCATCTGCTGCACGGCGTTACCGGATCGGGAAAGACGGCGGTGTACCTGGCGGCGATGCGGCATGCGCTCGATCTGGGGAAGTCGGCGATTTTGCTGGTGCCGGAGATTGGGCTGACTCCGGCGATGGCGGCGCAGCTACATCATGTCTTTGCGTCGGAGGTAGCGCTGCTTCATTCGGCGTTGACTCCGGAAGAGCGCGCGGAGCAGTGGCATCGGATTCGCAGAGGCGATGCGCGGATTGTGGTGGGGACGCGGTCGGCGGTCTTTGCTCCGGTTGCGAGTCTTGGATTGATTGTCGTCGATGAGGAACACGATTCGAGTTATAAGCAGGAGGAGATGCCACGCTATCATGCGCGCGATGTGGCGGTGATGCGGGCTAAGTTGTCATCCGCGACTGTGGTGCTGGGGTCGGCTACGCCGTCATTGGAGTCGTGGCAGAATGCGCTGCGTGGGCGCTACACGAAGATCGAAATGCATGAGCGCGTGATGCATCGTCCGCTGCCGGTTGTGGATCTGATCGACATGCGGCGCGAGTTTCAGAAGACGGGGCAGGAGCAGCTGTTTTCGCGGGCGCTGATCGAAGAGACGAAGGCGACGCTCGAACGCGGCGAGCAGGCGATCATTCTGCTGAATCGGCGCGGGTATTCGTATGTGGTGTTGTGCCGGGCTTGCGGCGAGAAGCTGGAGTGCGAGAACTGCGCGATTGCGTTGACCTATCACAAGGCCGTTCCCGAGGGTGATGCGCACGCGCATGTGGGGCAGCGGCTGGAATGTCACTATTGCGGTTACAAAAGGACGGTGCCGAAGGTTTGTCCCAAGTGCGAGAGCGAGCATTTGTATTTTCTCGGCGCTGGGTCGCAGCAGGGTGAGGAGCGGCTGCAAGAGATTTTTCCCGGCGCACGCATCGGGCGCATGGATCGCGATACTGTACGCGGTCGGCATGATCTGGAGCGGCTGCTGATGCGATTGCACTCGGGCGAGATCAATCTGCTTGTGGGTACGCAGATGATTGCCAAGGGGCACGATATTCATGGCGTGACTTTAGTAGGTGTTGTCGGGTGCGACCATGCGCTGGGGATGCCGGATTTCCGTGCTTCGGAGCGCGTGTTTCAGTTGCTGACACAGGTGTCTGGGCGCGCGGGACGTGGCGAGTTGCCGGGGAAGGTGATTGTGCAGACCTATCATCCGGACCACTACGCGATCGAGTGCGCAGCGAAGCATGATTTTCATGCGTTTGTGGAGCGAGAGCTGAAGTATCGGCGGTGGATGCACTATCCGCCGTTCAATGCACTGGCCAATGTGTTGATTCAGAGTCAGCATCTAGAAGAGGCTGCGGGATGGGCGGCGACGCTGGGGCGGTGGTTTCAGCAGACGCAGTTGACTGGCGTGCGTGTTCTTGGTCCCGCTAGTGCGCCGATTTCAAAGATCAAGCGGATTTATCGGTTTCACCTGGTGATGAAGGCGGAGAAGCGGCAGCTTCTGGCGAAGACGCTGCGGGCCATGTTGGCGCATGCGGAGGAGGCTGGGGTTCCGCGTCGGAATTTAATTGTGGATGTGGATGCCGTAAGCCTGATGTGAACTTCGCGTTCAGCGACACGCGCCTGCGGCGCCATGGCTGGGTTAGAGTTGTGGTTCCCACCCTTTGCTTCGCAAGGGATGGCCCACCCTTTTTCGTGCTGAAGCTTACGAAAGGCAGTTACTTCGACTGCGTCCGTTGCGTGCGCGCTTCGTTCGGGGTGCCGGGACGGCTATTCGGTGGCTGCTTCTGGACTCTTCTGTTCGGAGTCGAGGAGGTGGAGTTCCTTGCCTGGCTTGAAGCGGACGGCTTTGCCGGGGGTGATGGTGACTTCGGCTCCGGTGCGCGGGTTGCGGCCAATGCCGGTCTTGCGGGGGCGCACATTGAAGACGCCAAAGCCGCGCAGTTCAATGCGATCGCCGGCGGCGAGGGCCTTCTTCAGGCTTTCGAAAACTATGTCGACAGCTGCTTCCGCTTTGTTGCGCGGCAGGCCCGTACGTTCGATGACGTGATGGATAATATCTTGTTTTATCAACGCGTTCACCTCTGTTTGTAAGGCATGGCCGGCAGGATTTGCGGCTACAGGGATACTAGAAAGCTTTTCCTGCGTTGTCAATGCGCCAGATGTGACTTAAGATGCACATTTTGAGTGGATTATTCTACTTTTTTTCATTTCGCGGTACCCTGAAAGAACAGGGTAAGGAGTTGCATGTCAATTAAGAGCGACCGTTGGATTCGTGAACAGGCCACCAAACAGCAGATGATCCATCCTTTCAGCGAAAAGCAAGTAAAGGAAGGGGTTATATCTTACGGATTGTCTTCGTATGGGTACGATTTGCGCGTTTCCAATGAATTTAAGATATTTACGAACGTAAATAGCGCTATCATAGACCCGAAGGACTTTGACGAGCGGTCCTTTGTGACAGTGCAGGCCGAGTCGGTCATTATTCCCCCTAACTCATTTGCACTGGCGCGCTCGGTTGAGTATTTCAAGATTCCGCGCGATGTGTTGACGATTTGTGTAGGGAAGTCAACCTACGCACGTTGCGGGATCATTGTAAACGTGACCCCATTTGAACCAGAGTGGGAGGGTTACGTGACCCTGGAAATTTCAAACACGACGCCTTTACCGGCACGTGTATATGCCAACGAAGGGCTCTGCCAGATTCTGTTCTTTCAGTCGGACGAGGTATGCGAGATCAGCTACGCAGACCGTCGCGGGAAGTATCAGAAGCAGCAGGGAATTGTTCTGCCGAAGTTGTGATGGAAGAGAGACGAATGTACGCGCAATCCCTGAGAGTGGGCTTATTGGCCGTTGAGCCGATTCGCCGCGCTGGGCTGCGCAGCATACTGGAAGAGATTCACGGCGTCGAACTTGTGGATGCCGGTCTGGATGGATTGCTAGCCGCAGAGTCATTGGATATTGCGGTGATCAGCCTGATGATTCCGGCTGAAATCCTGACGACGATCGAGCGCCTGCGAGCCGGAATGCCAGCTACTCGTGTGATTGTGATGAGCGAAGTCGGCGATGATGAGAGCGTGATCGCTGCGATCTCGGCTGGCGCCAAGGGGTATCTGCAGGATACTGCGGAGCCTGAAGAAGTGGCGCGGGCGGTGGAACTGGTTGCCAGCGGCTCGATCTGGGCGCCGCGAAAAGCTCTGTCCATGCTGGTGGATCGCATGCTCGACGGTGGGAAGCTCTCACCGCGTTCGGCTCCCCAGTTTACTCACCGTGAGCTGGAAGTGCTGCAGTTGCTTGTATCTGCGCGGTCTAACCGGGAGATAGCCGAGGCGCTGGGGATTGAAGTCCGCACCGTTAAGTCCTATGTAGGCCGGATGATGCGGAAGGTTGGCGTCGGTAACCGGATCGCGCTGTCAGTGCATGCGGCCAGGCATGCCCTGGGCGGCGGCCCGGGTCACGACAGCTAGAAATCGCCTTATTTCCAGGCCCTAACTTCAAACTTCTAAGTGATTACATAGGTCCATCCTACCTACGTTATCTTGCGGGCCAGCCGGGAAAGCCGTAAAACCCTAATAGCAACAACGCAGATCTGGGGAACGGGGCTGGCCTGTGCAGATCACTGTACGGCCACCCCATTTTTTTCTTCCTGCTGTTACAAAACTTGATCCCTCCCCCACTTAATCCCGACAAAACTCGACGCAGCCACAATTCTGGGGTGGTTTTGCGCCATGACTAACCCGAACAGTGTCCCTCGCATCACAATGACTGGAGCGATTGAACCCCGTTCCCACAGGGATTCTTGACGGGCTGCGGCATTCTCTACTGAAGGATGAGAAGCGGCGTCGATGTTCGTGAATGGATCAATCAAAATATCGACCGTAAGGGAGAAACAGATCTATATGAAGAAATTATTTGCGCTGTTGTGCATTGCGGGTATGAGCTTGCCGGCACTTGCGGCTAGCGACAAGGCGGCACTTAATCAGCGTCTGGAGAATGCACGGACCGTTATTGATGAAATTATGCAGACGCCGGACAAGGGCATTCCTGACTCGATTGTGAAGCAGGCCACTTGCATCGCCGTCGTTCCCAGCCTGAAGAAGGGCGCGTTCATTGTGGGCGCGCAATACGGTCAGGGTGTGGTTACCTGCCGCACCGGGCGCGGCTGGAGCGGCCCGGTGTTCATCCGGATGGCGGGTGGATCGTTTGGTTTCCAGATTGGCGGAGAGGGAACGGACCTGGTGCTGGTGGCGGTGAATGACAAGGGCTTGCAGGACCTGTTGAAGAGCAAGTTCAAGATTGGCGGCGATGCTTCTGCTGCGGCTGGCCCGGTTGGGCGCAACGCGCAAGCTGACACCGACATTTCCATGAGAGCGGAATTGCTGACCTACTCTCGCTCCAAGGGTCTTTTTGCCGGCATCGATCTTGATGGCACTTCAGTAAGCCAGAATACCGACGACACGACAGAACTCTATGGAGCGCCGCATACGTTTGAGCAGATCCTGAAGGGAAATGTGCTTCCTCCGGAGGATTCACGGCCATTCCTGCGCACGATTGCGAAATATTTCCACGCTTCGCAGACGCAATCGGGCTTCTAGTAACAGTCAACATGCACGCAAGGAGGGCCGCTCTAACTGCGGCCCTTTCTTATTGCCTCGGGCAAACTTACGGATTCTTTTTGCATTTACACTGACAATTAATTTCATACATGCAAGAAAGACTTGAGTTCGCCGTCGTCTGGGTATTGGTCCGTCTGCTTGGCCTGCTGCCGCGTAAAGCTGCGCGAGCCGTTGGCGCGGGGATTGGCTGGCTGGCTTATCGGATGGTGCCCAGGCTGCGATGTGTCGGGCTTAAGAATCTGGAACTGGCGTTTCCTGCGTGGACTGACGGGCAGCGGCAGGACACGCTCCGTAGGCTCTATCGCAACCTGGGGTGGCTGCTGGCTGAGTTCTGCCAGATGCCGAAATATACACGGGAAAATTCGCAGACGTTCCTTAGCTATGACGGGCTGGAGCGGTACCTTGCCGCCCGTGACAAGGGCAAGGGCGTGCTCATCGTCACCGGTCATCTGGGGGCGTGGGAGCTGTCGAGCTTCTATCACTCGCTGATGGGGTATCCGATGAGCATGGTGATACGGCGTCTGGATAATGCCAGAGTGGATGGGCTGGTGAATCACATTCGGTGCCTGCATGGGAACCGCGTGTTGCACAAAGATGACTTTGCGCGCGGGCTGCTGGGCGCGATGCGGCAGGGGGAGACGGTCGGCATCCTGATGGACACGAATATGACTCCACCGCAGGGAGTTTTTGTGCCTTACTTCGGGAAGCTGGCTTGCACGGCGTCGGGGCTGGCGCGGGTGGCACTGAAGACTGGCGCTGCGGTGCTGCCGGGATTCATGCTGTGGGAAGAATCGGAGCAAAAGTACGTGCTCCATTTTGGCGATGAGATTGTTTTTGATCGCACGGGTGACGATGAGGCCGATGCGGTTGCCAATACGGCGAAGTGCACGGCGGCGATTGAGGCTTATGTGAGGCGGTATCCTGATCAGTGGCTGTGGGTGCACCGGAGATGGAAGACGCGTCCTGAGGGCGAAGGGCCGGTGTACTGGGAGTGAATCCATGCTTCGACTGAAAGAGATTGCGGCTTCGATTGGCGCGGAAATGAGCGGCAGCGGCGACGCGGCTGTGAGGCGCGTTGCCAGCATTGCTTTGGCCGTTGCCGATTCGCTTGTCTTTGCGGAAGATGAGGCTGCACTGCGCGAAGCCCTCGATTCGAAAGCTGCTGCCGTGCTGGTAACGGTGGAGTTGTCACGACAGGCGGGCGAGGCAAAGCCTTTGCTGGTGATGCGGCAGCCTCGTCTCGGATTTGCGCGGGCGGCGCAGTTGCTGCGTTCTTCGGAACGCAAGGCGGGCGTGCATCGGACGGCTGTTGTTCCGGCGACGGCTGTTCTTGGTGAAGGTGTATTCATCGACGCCTTTGCCGTTTTGGATGAGGGCGCGGAGATTGGCGCGGGAACGAGTATTGGCGCGGGGTCTGTGGTGGGCGCGGGAGTGCGCATCGGCAAAGAGTGCCAGGTGTATCCGCGGGTTGTGCTGTATCCGGGTGTGACGCTGGGGGATCGTGTGGTGGTTCATGCCGGCGCGGTGCTTGGCGCGGATGGTTTTGGCTATGTGCGTGATGCTGCAACGGGCGAGTATCTGCAGTTTCCGCAGCAGGGAAGGCTTGTTGTTGAAGATGACGTAGAGATAGGCGCGAATACGACGATTGATCGTGGGGCGCTGGAGGAGACGCGCATCTCTCGCGGTGCGAAGTTCGACAATCTTGTCCACGTTGGCCACAATGTTCGCGTCGGGAGGAATGTTGTAATCGCGGCGCAGACAGGTATTTCGGGCAGTTGCATCATAGGCGATGAGGCCATCATCGGCGGACAGGTTGGGATGGGTGACCATTCCGAGGTCGGCGAGAAGGTGATTCTCGGTGGCCAGGCTGGGATTCTGCCGCATAAGAAACTTCGCGGGCCGGGGATCGTTCACTGGGGCACTCCGGCGAAACCTCTCAAAGACTATCTAAGGGAACTGGCTACTCTTGCGCGGCTCACGCGCTCATCGAAAAGGAAAGAGGATTAGCCTGTGGCGACTGTTGTCGTTGGCGGACATTCGCGCAATATCGGGAAGACTTCGGTCGTTGCGGGCCTGATTGCGCGGTTGCCGCAGTTTCACTGGACGGCTTTCAAGATTACGCAATACGGGCATGGCTTTTGCACAGCGAATGGCGAGCCCTGCGATTGCCAGACTGACGATCACACGCTGGCTGTGAGCGAAGAGCGCAGCCGCACCAGCGGAACGGACACGGCGCGATTTCTTGGTGCCGGGGCCGTGCGGTCGATATGGGTTCGGACGCGGGTGGGCATGCTGGCCGAGGCGATGCCGCGCATTCGCAAGGAACTTGCTGCAGCGGAAAACGCCATTATCGAGTCGAATAGCGTTCTGCAATTTCTCAAGCCGGATTTGTATCTGACGGTTCTGGATGCGGGCACGGCGGACTTCAAGGACTCTGCGCGGCTTTTTCTCGATCGCGCGGATGCGGTGCTGGTTCGGGCGGAGGGAAGCGGTCTGGTTCCACGTTGGGACGGGGTTTCGCTCAAGCTGATCGAGGGTAAGCCGAGATTTGTGATTGCGCCGCCGGATTACATAACGGATGAGGTGGCGGGCTTTGTCGAGGAGCATATTGCGCGGCATTTCTCATTGGCAGAATGAGGAGAACCATGAGTAAAGGAAGACGGTGGGGCTTAAGGCTTCTTCTCCTGGTGTTGCTGGTTGTGGCGGTTTTAGCGGGCTCGCTGGTTTTCTGGAGAAGTCGGAACGCCAAGGACATTGTTGATGCGAGTACGGTGCCTTCCCTTACCGTCACGAGTTCCAGCTTTGTTGACGGCGGTATGATTCCGCCGAAGTTTACTTGTGACGGCGGCGATGTGTCCCCTCAGCTTTCGGTTTCCGCACCGCCGGCAGGCACCAGGACACTGGCGTGGCTGGTAAACGATCCTGATTCGCCAGTTGATTTTGTGCACTGGGTGATCTTCAATCTGCCGGAGAGCTTGCGTGATCTGTCTGAAGGCGCTTCCGCGCAACCTGCAACTTTGCAGGGAGCAGTGCAGGGCAGTAACGATTTTGACAAGACGGGTTATGGCTGGTCCCTGTCCGCCGGGGCGAAAGCCCCACCACTATTTCTTTCGTGTCTATGCGCTGGATACTGCGTTGCAGCTTCGTGAGGGTGCCACGAGAACGGACGTCGCTCAAGCAGCCAAAGGTCATGTGTTGGCTGAGGGAAAGATTGTTGGGCTGTATACGCAGTGGAAAGTGACGGTAGGTACCTGATGGTACGGCATCTATTTCTGCGGGGGAAACGGTTCGGCTTTCATGGAGCCATCGCGCTGCTTGATCAGAATCTGCACTTTGCCTTCGGCCTGTTCGAGGTGTTCTTTACACTCGGTCGAAAGCCGCATGCCCTCTTCAAATAATTTGATCGAGTCTTCGAGCGGGAGATCACCCCGCTCCATTTGTTCTACGATTTTTTCCAGTCTTTTCAGCGATTCTTCAAAGCTTGCCAACGTTTGTTTCCTTGATCGTGTTTATGCTGTTGTCGTGCTGGGAAGGACACTGGCCAGCACCTCGGCGGCGGCGGTGTAGCGGCCAAATGGCGCGCTTACCTGGACGCCCTGCACTATGGGGCGCGCGGTTTCGAGCATTTCCTGCGCGATGCGGATGCCTTCGGCGCGCGCCGCTTCTGGCGAGGATGCGGCCTGCATGCGCAGCATGATGCTGTCCGGGACGGCGACACGCAGGTCGTTCTTCATGAACTCCGCGTTGCGCAGGCTGGTTAGCGGCCAGATGCCGGCGATGACCGGGATGCGGAATTCTTCGATGCGCTTGAGGAATGCTTCGAGAACGCGCAGGTCGAAGACCGGCTGTGTGATTGCGTATTCCGCGCCTGCTTCTACCTTGTATGCGAAGCGGCGGATTTCGTTTTCAACATCCGGCACGCCGGGATTGGCGGCGCAGGCGATGGTGAAGCCCGTCGACGCGCCGATGGGGTTGCCGCCGATATCCAGGCCATGATTGAGGCGATTGACGATGTTGACGAGTCCGATTGCGTCGACGTCGAAGACTGCTGTTGCGTCAGGGTAGTTGCCCAGTTTTGGCGGATCGCCGGTAAGGCAGAGGATGTTTTTAAGACCAATGGACGATGCGCCGAGTAAGTCGCTCTGGATGCTGAGGACGTTGCGGTCGCGGCAGGTGTAGTGCAGGATCGTTTCGATGTTGGTCTTCTGCTGGATCTGTATGCAGAGGCTCTGCGCGCTCATGCGAGCGGATGCGCGAGGCGAATCAGGCACATTGATAACGTCAATGCCGAGGCCGGCGAGCAGGCTTGCTCCTGCGAGTTCCTTGGAGCAGTCAATGCCCTTGGGCGGGACGATCTCGACCATGGCAACGAACTTGCCGTCGTGAACGAGTTGCCCGAGCCGTGAGCGTTGTTCGATCGGTGCTGGTGGGGTTTCTGTCACGATGGGGGCGCGCGAGGTATGCGTGGCGCTGGTTTTCTGTGCTTCGACTGCGCGGGTTGCGGACTTCATCGCGCGGATGTGGTTTGGCGTCGTCCCGCAACAGCCTCCGATGAACTGGACCCCGGCTTTGAGAAATTTTCTGGCGAAGCTGGCCATGTACTCGGGCGAGCAGAGATAGATATTGCGTCCGTCGACCGCGCGCGGCATGCCGGCATTTGGCATGACAGCAAGAGGGAGATCGCTCTCGGACGACATGCATTCAATCGCGGTGAGAACGGTCGCTGGGCCAGTGCTGCAGTTGACGCCGATGGCGTCGGCTCCCCATGCGGCCAGCTTGGCTGCCGCGACTTCCGCAGTCGCGCCGTCAAGGCAATGCGCCTCTTCGTCAACGGTGACGAGCGCCATCACGGGAAGGTCAGGCGCAACCTCGCGCGCGGCCAGCAGGGCCTGTTCGGCTTCATTGAGTGCGGGCATGGTCTCGATGACGAGCAAGTCGGCGCCCACGCCGGGGCCGCCGGCGATGAGACTGCGAATCTGTTCGGCAAAGGCGGCGCGCGCTTCTTCGAGAGATGTTTTGCCAAGCGGCTCCAGGTGAATGCCCAGAGGGCCGACAGATCCGGCGACCCAGGCAGTTCCGGCCTGCTTGTCCTTCAACTGGTTTACGGCCTGACGGGCGATGCGTACTCCTGACTCATTGATTGCGGCGACCTGGTCCTGAAATCCATAGCGGGTGAGACGGAAACGGTTCGCGCCAAAGGTGTTTGTTTCGATGACTTCGGCGCCCGTCTGCAGATACTCCTCATGGATGGAGCGCACCAGTTCCGGCTGTGAGAGGTTCAATTCGTCATAGCAGCGATTGATAAAAATGCCGCGGGCGTAAAGCATTGTGCCCATTGCTCCGTCAAACAGGACAGTGCGGTTGCCAAAGAGATTATGAAGACGATTCGTCATTCGTGTCTTGTAGTCATGCTAAGGCACCTGTGGTGCGAGCGCCAACAGGAATCGACAGCAACACGTTGAATCGTCTCGGTGCAACAGACTGCAGTGCGTCTGCTTTGTTATACTTGGCTTTCCCGCGAACTTCGTGATGAAGAACGGTTGAGGTCTCAGGATTTGAAGAGAAGAAGTCTGCTTTCAGTTGTTGGGTTGATTTGCTCAGTGTCGTTTTTGACCGCTTGCGGCAAGAACTTTTACTTTGCCGGCCGTAACCTTCCACCCAGTGGGGTCGCCAACCGCGTCCTAGTGGCCGTCCAGAATCCCAGCGCATTGACCAAAGGCGCGCTGCTCTTTGACGACGCCTTGTACGACATCCGGCATAAGTACAACAATGTAAATCAGAACTTCTCGATCAGCGGATTCTCGGGATCGTTACCGGTCACCATTCAAAATATGCCTGAACAGCAGGTGGGAGTGGTGTATTCGATTGGCGACGGCAGTCTCTCGATCGTGGGCTACGCGAACGAAAAACAGGAGAGCTCCATCTCTGCCAGTTCCCTGAACGGGGTTTCACAAAGCGTTTTCATCTCCCGTGATCTGAATTACGCCTACGCGGCTTCGCAGTCGTCACATTCGCTGACGGTCCTTGATCATGGCACGACTTATACGCTGAACCTGCCTGGCGTTTATCGCGTTTCCACGAATCCTGGGAATACTGTGACCCTGGCTTTTGTCCAGAACACGAATGATGTTTACAGCGTGGTGCACCTGAATGCGGACCAGCAGCAGGCGGCGATCAACAATCCGCACTGGAATCCGGGATTGCCGAACTCGCAGCCGGCGCAGGATTGCGAGCCGCAGAATCTGCCGGTTTACTGCGTATTTCCGGTAAGCGCGGAGAGCGGTGTTACCTTCGATCGCCCGACGAAGGCTGTGTTTTCGCCTGACGGCACGACGGCCTATGTTCTGGATTGCGGACCTGAATGCGGCGGAACGGCTGCCGGCATCACTACCATTCCGATCACGTCGTCAGCGTTGAATCCCTCAGGTGTCGGAGCCAGCGGTATCGCGCTGTTGGCGACAAGCAACATCGCTGTGCCGGGTGGCGCGACGAACGGAGTCTTCAATAGCGGGGGCACGTTTTATGTGGCGGGACAGCAGTTGCAAAGCGACGGCCTGCTGGCGGGAAGCCTTTCGATTGTGAACACAGCAACGAATCAGGTCACCGGGGTGTATTCGATCAGCGATGGCACGCACAACAAGATGGTTCTGGCGGATAACAACACGCTCTGGATCGGCTCTTACCAGTGCCAGTCGGGTGAACGCTACAAGCTCAGCCAATCGACTGCACCGGGGACACCTTTTGGCTGCATCACTATGTTCAACACTTCCAATAATTCGGTGCTGGTGGAGTCGTTCAAGGGCGATGGAACTGGTATCGCCGCGGTTATAAGTTTGAACAAGGTTTACACGACTGAGGGCGGCCAGGTTTACATCTACAACACTTCGGATGGTTCGGCGCGCGATAACACCAACGTGACAGTCACGGGAACTGCCTATGACGTTGCGTACATGGACGCGGCGACTGACGGGGATAACACCACATACTAAAAAGCTCAGGGCTTAGGGCAGACAAAAGGCGTGATGCTTACATCACGCCTTTTGTCTGCTGTTTTTTCAGTTCCGCGTTGAAGGCCTGCTCTCTGTCGGCCACATAGTCTTTATAACCGGCTGGATCGATGAACGGATTCGCGCCGCCACTGTTGATGCGCGCAAACTTCTCCGTCATGCCGTAGTAACCGCCATGAGCGCCTAGAAATACATCGCAGGGAAGAGAGTTCAGCGTGCGAAAGGTGCGTTCGTAGTCCTGGGCTATCTGCGGATATTTGGCGTTGTTCACTAGTTTGTACCCGGGATTGACATTCGGACTGCCTACGATCACGACGTTATACAGCTTTCCGCCATCCTTAACCTTGATTGTCCAGGTTGTGCAGCCTTTGGTATGCCCTGCGGTCAGATGCGCCACCAGCACGACGTCGCCTAATTTCACTTCATCGCCATCGTGGAGAATGCGATCGACTTTCGCGGGCGGGAATAGCATGTCCTTTGAGTTGCCGTACTGAAAGTCACTCTTGCCGCCGTCTTCGATCGCTGGTACGTCGGCATCCATCACCATGTATTTCGCGCCGGTGAGCTGTTTGATGAGGGCGCTTCCGGCGCAATGGTCGTAGTGTCCGTGGCTGATCAAGAGAATTTTGATGTCGGTGAAGCGAAAGCCGAGCTTTTCGACGCTCTCCCTGATCTGTTGCGGGGATGTCGCGAGGTTGCTGTTAATCAGGATGTGTCCGTGGGGAGTCGTGATCAGGAATGCGGCGAGATCTTTGCTGCCGACGTAATATACATTTCCGATAATGCGATGCGGCGGGAACGGCTCGGTCCACTCGCGGGGCGTCTGTGAAAAGAGGTTGGATGAGTGCGTGAAAACGGTGCTGACGGCGAGGACGATGACTGCAAGGCGAGAAAGCATAGGTCAACAGGATGACATTAACGCGAATAAGGCTGCCATCGTTCAACTGTGGAATGTGATGACTTTCTTTGTACATCCCAGCAATTTGAGATCGGTGATACAAAGGCTGAAGGAAAGGGATGGTCTGATGCAGAACAAGGCCATCGTTGAATCATGCCGGAAAACTCTATTGCCGATATTCTTGCCATTGCAGCGCACCGCGATGATGTGGAGCAGACCTGCGGCGGCACTCTGCTGAAGATGAAGGGGCTCGGCTGGCGGACAGCGATTCTCGATCTGACGCAGGGAGAAGCAGGCACGCGGGGCTCTGCCGCGGACCGCGCGGCTGAAGCGGCGGATGCGGCCCGCATTCTTGGCGTGAACTGGCGGCAGGCGCTCGATATTCCTGACGGCCGTGTCGAGAATACTTATGAGAATCGGGTAAAAATTGTTCGCGCTTTGCGCGAGGTTCGTCCACGCGTTGTGATTCTGCCGTACTGGACGGGTCGCCATCCGGACCACTACACGACGTCGACGCTCGGTTACGAGGCATGTTTTCTATCCGGATTGGCCAAACTCGATACCGGAACGGCGCCGCACCGGCCGTTCAAAATCCTGTATGCAAGCCTTTATGCAGATGTGCGGCCCAGCTTCATTGTCGATATCTCTGCGCATATCGAACAACGGCACCAGGCTCTGATGGCCTACAAATCGCAATATCAGAACCAGGCGGCGGGCAGCGGCCTCTTTGTGCCGGAGGAAGAGATCCGTGAGCGCACTTTTGCTGAGGCGCGCCACTACGGCTTGCTGGGCGGCGTGCGTTACGCGGAGCCGTTTGTGCAGAAGGAAGTGGGGCTGGTCGATGACGTGCTGTGTATTCCCGTGCAATCGATGTGATCAGCTTGCGCTCAACTGGGGATCGAAGGCGTCGATGACCCGATTGCGGCCGGTGCGCTTTGCTTCATAAAGGGCGCGATCTGCGGCATCGATGAGGATGTTTGCATGCGTACCCAGCTTCGGGAACCATGGTTGCGCAGCCTACACTGACGGTAACGATGTTGTGCTCGCTGCCTTCGTGCTGTACGCCAAGATCTTCGACTGCCTGCCGGAGCCTTTGCGCCAATTCGAAGGCTGCGAGCCTATCGGTGTCGGGCAGAACGATGGCGAATTCCTCGCCGCCAAAGCGCGCCACTGTGTCGCCTGAACGGCGGAATACCTGTCGCGCGGCATCGGCAATCTGACGCAAGCAGCCGTCGCCGCGGAGGTGGCCGTAGAGGTCGTTGTAGAACTTGAAGTGGTCCACATCGAAGAGCAAGAGCGATATCGGGCGACGCGGTGCGAGAGGCGCGGTGCCAGTCGTGCGCAAGCGCCTCGTCCAGTTGTCTACGGTTGGCAGTGCCGGTAAGGGCATCGACGGAGGCCAGAGCCTCGAGAGCCATGTATGCGTCCTGCAGCCTTTCTTCAGCGGCCTTCCGCTCCGCAATGTTGCGAACAACGTTTACGTAGCCGATCGGCTCTCCCGTAACCCGATCGCAGTAAAGACTTATATTTGCTTCCATCCACAGATATGTACCGTCTTTCTTCTTGCAACGATAGGTCAGAGACCTTGCCGGCTCTCCGCTTTTTAGCGTGTCGAGGGTTGCGGTCATGGCGGGAATGTCGTCCGGATGGACAATGGTGTCCTGATAGCTTGTACCGAGCAATTCCTGCGGATCCCAGCCCATCATCCACCGGACGGCGGGGGAAATGTATTCGCGGCGATGATTAAGGTCGGTCAGGACGATGATGTCGCGGGAGTTCTCGGCCAGCAGGCGGTATAACTGCTCACTCTTGCGAGCAGCCTGTTCGAGCAGCCGCCGTTCATTGAGGACGACCGAAACAAGTGCCACGCAAAGCACCGCGCAGGCAAGGAGCACCTGTGTGAGAAAAACCTGACGCTGCCAGGTTGGGTCTCCGATCATGGTCATGGGGCCACGGCCGTGGATGATCGAAACAACGGAGAAGGCAGCGATGACGCAGACGCCGAGAATGCCGCCGCCCATGCCAAGTCTCACGGCAATCAAAAGCAGCAGAGGGATAAGGATGAAAAACAGCGGAAAACTAGTGTGATGAAACACGGCGTAGGTGCTGACGACCATCAGCGAGAGGAGGCCGATGGTTTCAAGGAGGTGCTTCCGCTCAAGCAGGGCGGCAAGTTCGTTGTCGAAAAAAGAGAGGATGATGGGCGTCACGATCATGACGCCAAGCATGTTGGAAAGAAACCAATTGAGGCCGAAGTGGGGCGGCACCGGGCTGTGGAGCGCACGATAAAGAACTGAGGCGCAAAAGGCAGAGACCGCTGGGGCCACGACGGCGCCGACCAGACACAAACGAGCGAGTTCACGAGGACGTGAAAAGCGGATCGGGGTTTGCGTTGTCCAAGCAAAGGGGAAGGCGGAGATCGCTGCTTCGAGCATGTCGCAGCCTGAGAGAGCAAAAGTGACGGAGATTGAATCCTTCACCATGAGATGGGTGAGGATGTTGGCCACAAATGCAGTAGCGAAAATGGCGGGCCATCGTCCACGCTTGTTCAGGAGCAGAACCGCAAGCAGAATGGCATTGGGCCACCAGAACGCAGCGTCTCCGTCTGCGCCTTCATCGATCAACAGAGAACCATAGGTGACGGCGAAGACCGCGCAGAAAAGGACAGCCAGGATCAGTAGAAACTTACCATCGACGGACGATGTTCCATCAGTACGCAAACGATTCATATCGCTTCGAATTGAGCTACAGAGACAGGGGGAGCGTCTCTAAAAGCACACAACCGGCGATGAGCGTAATGCGTACGGGCGCCGAGGTACGATTCAGGCTACCTGATTTTTGTGAGATTGGGTATCCACGAAATATTATCAGACGGGTCGATGGTGACCTGAAGCGTACCTTGTTGACCTTCCTGCAGATCGGGGCCGGAGGCGGTGTGCGTTTTGCCGGACGGATCGGTGAACTGAAGCTTGATGGGGCCGCCACCCTGAATTTTGAAGCGGTAATGAAACTGCGCCCCCGGGGCCAGCGCGCCAACGCCAAAGCTTGCGCTGGGGTAGTCAACTTCGAGAAGGGTGACCCGTGCTCCGCTATTGTTTGTGATCGTTGTGGATACAAATGCGGAGCGACATCCGCCGACAAATACCGAGATAAGAAATAGAAGAGGAGCTAAGGCAACGGCCTTCTTCATAATGTTGTTTTTCGTTCCAGGATGCGCGCTGTGAGGACTACTCCAGTCTCATTCGTGTGCAAGGTGAGAGGGAAGACGAGAACATTCCACACCCATGCTTCGCCTTTGCGGGGAAGGTTGAGCAGGCCGCGATAGGTGCGGTCGATATAGGTTTCGCGCATGATCGCAACGGTGCGGAAGATCTCGCACCAGTCGGGGGCAAGGTCGGGCATCTCGTCGAACATATTGCGGCCAATGAACCACTCGCGCGGGCGTTCCAACAGACGGGCGCACGTCTCGTTCACGTATTGCCAGTTTCCCTGCACGTCGAGGATTTCGAGCACGGCGTCTTCGCCGATGGCCATATTGATGCGCGAGTAGAAGAAGTCCCGAGCGTCGACAACCACGGGCTTGCCGCGCTTCTTTGCTTCAAAGGAGCGGAGTGCCGAGACCAGGTCGTCGATGGAGCTATAGCCCTTGAGCAGGTGCATGTCTTCCGGGCCACCGAAGCGGCGTTCGAGTGTTGCCGAAAGAATGATGATCGGGACCTGGGGACGACGCTGGCGAAGCTTTGCGGCGACGTCGGTGCCAAATTGCCCGGCGCCGAGATGGTAGTCGAGCACGGCGATGTCGATTTCATCGAGAAGCTTTTCGGCCTCTTCAATGGTGGCGGCGGTTTCAGTCAGGTAGCCATACTTGCGGAGGATTGTGGAGCGCAGCAGCAGGTTTTCCGGGTGGTCGTCGAGCAGAAGCACACGGATGGGGTCGGCCACAGCTTGCGCGGTCTTGTCGAGGTCGTGCTCTGATTCACCTTGCATTTGTACTTGAGATGCAACACTAAGTGTCTATGCTGCTATTTGCTTTCCGTTTTTCGCTTTCGCTCAAACTGTTTCAGCAACTCGGGTAGACGAGGCATGATGGCGCAGACGCGAAGCCACTGCCGGTTATCGTAGGCCGGGGAACCGCTGATGACCTTTCCTGCTTCGATGTCTCCCCCAACGCCGGACTGGGCGGTGACGATGACGCGATCGCCGATGTGGCAGTGACCCGCTACACCGACTTGTCCTGCGAGGATGGCATTGTCGCCGATGTGGGTGGAACCTGCAAGCCCAACCTGCGCGCAAAGAAGCGTGTTCTCACCTACGGACGAGCCGTGGCCCACCTGCACGAGATTGTCAATCTTAGCACCACGGCCGATGCGCGTCTCTCCGACGCTAGCGCGGTCAATGGTGGAGTTGGCCTGGATTTCGACGTCGTCTTCAATGATTGTGGGGCCGGACTGGACGATTTTGTGCCATTTTCCAGCGTCATCTTTGGCAAAGCCGTAGCCGTCTGAGCCGACCACGACTCCGTTCTGCAGCACGACGTTGTTGCCGAGCCGGCAGTCTTCGCGGACCACCGAGTGAGCGTGGGCGAAGAAGTGGTCTCCTATATGGACGTTGGGATAGATGACGACGTGCGGCAGGATGGTGGCGTGGTTACCGATGACGCAGTTTTCGCTGATCACGACGTAAGCGCCGATGGACGCGCCTTGGCCGATTGTTGCTGAGGGATGAATGACCGCTGTCGAGTGAATGCCCGGAGGATATGCGGGGGCAGGATGGAATAACTCAATGGCGCGGGCAAAAGCCAGGTAAGGGTTCTTGATGCGCAGCGTGGAGGCGTGTATCTCGGGAAAGGTGGGCTCGACAAGGACCGCGCCCGCCCCGGTTTTCTTGGCGAGGATGGCGTATTTGGGATTGGCTACGAATGTGACGTGTTCCGGACCTGCTTCTTCTATGCCGGCGACGCCCGTGATTTCTGCATCTGGCGTACCCCGGTACTCGGCACCTAATTGCTGCGCAAGTTCCGCTAACTTCATGCGGCGATTGTAAATGGATTAGACGGGAAGGGATGGGGAGTTAAATTCGGGCCACGGGAAAGAGCGACTCCTGACGCTCTTCCGGTTTGGCGGTTGCAGATGGTTTCTTCTTAGCCGTAGCGCCGATTACAGCAACGACCTCAAGCTCAACCAAAGAGGTGCGCGGAAGCCAGATGCGCTGGGTGTTGCTGCGCGTGTCGGGAGGGGTGAGAAAGAAGCCGTCGGCGTCGAGGATGCCGATATTATTCTCAGCCAGGCCTTCGAGGACGTCGCCATCTTTTAGTTGGACGCGGAGCCAGATGCCTTCGCCGCGGGGCCGTCCAGCAAATGTCTTGCGGGCCAGTTTTTCGGGATTGTCTATCTCTCCCGAATTGAAGTCACGAACGAAGCATACCCATTTAACTTCCTGAATTGAAAGGGATAATACTTTGCCGCTCAGGTCGAGCATTTCGAGCGAGCCATGGCGAACGAAGTCCAATGCGGAGATATAGCCCGCAACCCAGTCACGGGTGTATCGGCGAATGATCGCTTTTTTCCGGCTCGAACTCATGATGGTCAGGCGACGCACGCTATTGTCGCATGCTGAAAAACCAATTTCGCAGCGAAAATTGTGCAAACCGGTAGCCAATTGGGTTCCTGTATGTTAGAGTGGTGCTTTGCGTTGCATGACTCGTCCTGCCTAAGCTATTGCAGATAATAGGCTTAGTAGATAGCAAGGTGGACGGGCAGAGCCGTAAGGGCTTCATCAGATTTCTCTCAGATTGTTAAGGCATGCCTGATTACATTTACCTCCTAGAAAATCGCCTCACTTCCGCCCAACAGAAAGCAATCCAACAGGTTCGCGACGCAGCCTGGGATGCCGGGATGACGGTTTTTTTGACCGGTGGCGCGGTTCGCGACCTCTCGATTGGGTCTTCTGTAAGGGATCTTGATTTTACGGTTCAAGGAAATGCCTCCAAGTTAAAGAAAATATTGGAGAAGGGTGGCGCAAAGCTCTGGGGCGAGCATGAGCCGACGCGGACCCTGTTTTTCTGGTTTCCGGGAAGCGTGCGGGTTGAGGTTTCAAGCGCGCGGCGCGAGGAGTATCCCAAGCCGGGCAAGCCTGTTTACCACTGGGCTCCGATCTCTAGAGGACCTGCGGCGGCGCGATTTCACGGCGAACGCCATGGCGATTTCTCTGAACGAGGGATCGTATGGGCTGCTGCTCGATCCGTTGAACGGGATGGCCGATCTTGAGTCGCGGCATCTGCGACTGGTAAGCGCCTATGGATTCATTGAAGATCCCTCCCGGCTGTTGCGTGCAGCCCGTTTGCGGGCCCGGCTGGGCTGGGATATGGACGAGCGCACCCAGACGCGCTATGAAAACGCTAAAAGCGAGGAAATGATCGATTCGATTCCGGCGCACCTTAAAGGGTATGAGCTGGAAGAGATTGGTCACGAGGAAGACGGCCTGCGGGCGTTGAAAGCACTCGAGTCCGAAAGCTGGATGAAGCACATCTTCCCGGCATGGACGAGCGCCAAAGCTGACGTAAATGGGCTGGAGCATCTGCGGGAGAACTACTACCAGTTGCTGATGCAGGGGGTTCATCCTGATATATCCGCTGCGCAGATGGAATTGCTGACTGCCAAGATGCAGCCGAAGGACATTGCAGCGCTCAAGAAGAGCTTTATTCGTCCAGGGTTTGTGGAGCAGTGGAACCATCTGGAAGCTGAAGCCAAGGAGTTTGCAAAGGTTTTTACCGGCAAGGAAGCGGCTACGCCTTCGGCGACGTGGAAGCTGCTGATGTCGTATCAGCCGGAGCCGATTCTGTGGCTGGCATACACGGGCAAGGCCGCGGCAATCCAGAACAAGTTCAAGAATTTCTTTACGGTCTGGCCGGAGGCCAAGCAGAAGGTTCCGGCTGCTCTGATGCAGGAGATGCGCATTACTCCGGAACTGGAGCGGTACAACGAACTGCTACGGGAGCTGTTCTTCAACCTGATTGACGGCAAGCTGCAGACGGATGAGGAGATGAAGGCTTTTCTGGAGCCGTATTCGCCGCCCGCGCCGCCTCCGGTGGTTACGATTCGCCGCTCGCGCAAGAAAGCGGTTGAGCCGAAGATCAAGTCGGAGAAGCCGACGGATGACGAGATCGACGAGGAGGATCTGCCGAAGATCGAGGATCTGGAGGCTGAGGACCTTGACGAAGCCGAAGGAGAGGAAGAAGCTGACGAAGAAGTCGTGAAGCCTGCGGTGAAAGCTAAAGCGGCTCCTGCACCTGCTCCTGCCGCGAAGAAGGAGACGGGGAAGAAGCCGGCTGTACCTGCCAAGCCTGTTGTGCCCGCCGCGCCTGCCAAGTCCGCAAGGAAGGAAGCAGCAAAGCCGGCGGCTAAGCCGCTTGCGGCGAAGAGTGCTGCGCCGGCGAAAAAGCCGACGACCAAGTCAGTCCCTGCTAAACCGGCTAAGAAGGCTCCTGTTCCCGCCAAAAAAGCGGCCAAGAAACCTGCTCCAAAGCCGGCAGCTAAGAAAGCGGCGAAGCCTGCTGCCAAGAAAGCGGCGGCCAAGAAGCCGGCTCCAAAACCAGTGAAGAAAGCCGTGAAGAAGAAGCGCTAGACCATTCGTCTGCGGATGCTGCCGTGCTATTGTCGTAAGCAACTTCTCACAGGAGCACGACGGCATGGCAGGTGGCCTTTTCTCTGGTTGTAGGTGGATTCGTGTAGCAACCCTGGCGCTGGGTTTCAGCGCCATTTCAGCATTCGCGCAACCTTCCATTCATCAGGATGACCGCCTGGAAGGCGCTTACAAGTTCAAGAAGAATGGCTGGACCTATATCCATCTGCAGGGAGCTCCGGGGCAGATCGGATATCAGCACGGGTACCTGCTGGCGGCTCAGATCGAAGACGCGTATCAGGTCTACAAGCTCGAAGACGAACACAGTACCCAGCGCGACTGGGCCTTCTATCGCAATGCGGCGAAGACCATACTGTGGCCGCACATCGACCCTGAATATCAGGAGGAGCTCTCAGGGATTGCGGAGGGAGTGCAGGCGAAGGGCATCAAGCTGGATGTCTGGGATATTGTCGCCGTGAACGCGACGATGGAACTGTCGCAATACTATGTTCCCTGGCTGAATAAGCAGCAGCATGCGCAGAACGCTCCCAAAATTGATGCTCCGGGGAACTGCAGCGCCTTTATCGCTACGGGAAGCTACGCCAAAGACGGGAAGATCGTCATCGGGCACAACAATTGGAGTTCGTATGCTGAAGGATCACGCTGGACGATGATCTTTGACATCGAGCCGGCGAAGGGCCACCACATTCTGATGGATGGCGTGCCGGGCATGATTACCAGCAACGATGATTTTGGGATCAATGATGCCGGCATCATGCTGAGTGAGACGACGATCAGCCAGTTTGAGGGTTGGAACTCAGATGGCAAGCCGACGTTCATGCGGTCGCGCAAGGCGCTACAGTATGCGAATTCGATTGATGATGTTGTCGCTACGATGCGCGACGGCAACAACGGCGGCTATGCAAATGACTGGCTGATTGGCGATCGCAAGACGGGTGAGATTGCATATCTGGAGCTGGGGCTGAAAAACACGCCGCTGTGGCGGACCAAAGATGGATATTTCGTCAGTTCGAATTTTCCGCGCGATCCCAAGCTCATCAAGGAAGAGACGGACGGCTTCAAGTATGACGATCTGTCGACTTCGCCGAATGCACGGCGTGTGCGCTGGGAGCAGGAGATGGCTTCGCACAAGGGTTCGATTGATGCGGCGGCGGGCGAGCAATTTCTTGCCGATCACGAAGACAGCTTTCTCAAGAAGGATCAGGCGGACCAGCGCAGTCTCTGCGGGCATGTGGATACGGTGAAGGAAGGCATTCCACAGTGGGAGTGGCCGCCTTATTATCCCGGCGGTGCGGTGCAGGGGAAGGTGACGACGAGCGACATGGCGGAGAAGATGTCGCTGATCGCGCATGCGGGGCACCCGTGCGGTGAAGATTTCCTGGCCGCGCCCTTTCTGGCGGCGCATCCGGAATTTTCTTATCTGAAGCCGGTGTTGCGCGATATGAAGGCCGGGCCGTGGACCACGTTCAAGAGCGGGGAGAAAGAGGAGTAGTCTTGTTCCCCTCTCCTTGCGTCAGTATTCAACCTTCGTGGTGCTGTCGGCCCATGCCTGGAAGCTTTCCCATGCTTCTTCGCGCAGCAACTCGTGCTCGGGGATGACGCGCTGTGCGCGGGGCTGGGCCAGTTGCTGATAGAGAAAGTAATCGGCGAAGTCGATGCGATCGGCGTCTTCGGCGCGGTTGCCGTAGTAGATCGTCTTGATGCGTGCCCAGTAGGATGCGGCCCAGCACATGGGGCAGGGTTCGCAACTGGTGTAGAGTTCGCAGTCACTCAAATCAAACGTGTTGAGGTTGCGGCAGGCGTTGCGTATCGCGTTTACTTCGGCGTGCGCGGTGGCATCGTTTGTTGCGGTGACGGTGTTGACGCCTTCACCGACGATCTCGCCATTTCTTACGATGACCGCGCCGAACGGGCCTCCCGCATTGGTGCGGACGTTTTCCGTTGCGAGGGCGATGGCCCGCCGCATGAAATTTTCATTCAGATCTGTTGTCATACTGTTCAGGAATTGCAAATGCTGCTCAAGGCTGTAATCAGTATGGCATGGTTTATTCGTGACGCAGCGCCTTGATGGGGTCGATGCCCGCTGCTCGACGGGCCGGGATCCAGCTCGCCGCTAACGCGACGATGACGAGAAACAGTGCGGCGCCGCTGAGAGTTAGCGGGTCATAGGATTTCAGCCCGTAGAGCATACTGGCGATCAGGCGGCCCATTGCGACTGCGATGGCGAGGCCGGCGATTACACCGATGGCTGTCAGCCATGATGCTTCTCGCAGGACCATGCGCAGCACTCTTCCTGACTGCGCGCCTAGTGCCATGCGGATGCCAATTTCGTTTGTACGCCTGGCGACGGTATAGGCCATGATGCCGTAAATCCCGATGGAGGCGAGGACCAGCGCAAGCACTCCGAAGCCGCTGGTGAGTGACGCGAAGATTCGCTCTTCTTTGGTGGTGTCGGCGATCTGCTCGTTTTGCGTGCGAATGTCGAGCAGCGGAAGGTCTTTGTCCACCGAAGCGACGGCCTCTCGCAAGGCGGGTACGATGGACCTCTTGTCTCTGGTGCTGGATATGGCGAACGTCATTCCCTGTTCGCCTTCTGGTTGCTGCCGGTAGGGCAGGTAGAAGGTTGCAGGCGGGTCGTCGCGAAGGTTTGCATAGCGAGTATCACCGCTGACGCCGATGATCTCGATGTGTTTTTTGTCGGACAGGAAAGTTCTTCCGATGGGATTTACGTTGGGAAAGAAGTCCTTCACTAATTGCTGGTTGACGACAGCGACTAGGCGGGATGTTTCAGTGTCAGTCTCGTTAAAGCCGCGGCCGGAGCGGATTGGAATGCCCATGGTCGAGAAATAGTTTTGACCAACGGCGATGGTATAAGCCGACGAGTCGTCCTTCGATTTCTGAGGCACGCCATCAGGTACAAAATCGCTATTGGACATGCTGTTCGAGATGAGCGCAGTGTCAGATAGCGTGATGGAGTTGATGCCGGGAACAGATGCGAGGCGCTCTTCCAACTGACGGTAGAGTGCGATATCTTTCGGCGCGGCATAGCGGGTTCGGGGAGGTTGAATCTCGAAAAGCAGCAGATTGTCGGGGCGAAAACCGAGATGGTTTTTGTTGAGATTCGCCAGTGTGCGCGCGAAAAGTCCCGCGCCGACAAGAAGTAGCATGGACAGCGCAACCTGAATGATGACGATTGCTTTTCCGGTGACGTTGCGGTTGCGCTGCGTAGCGGATTGAGCGTTGTCCTTGAGTCCGCTGCTGACCTGCGTGCGCGTTGCCTGCCATGCAGGCGCGAGGCCGAAGAGCAATCCGGTGACGATGGAGATTGCGGCTGTAAAGCCAAAAATCTTCCAATCGAATCGGCTGTTCATTGTCGTCGTTTCCCATGAAGACGACAGCAGGTGTGGAATGGCGTTGCGGCCCCAATAGCCGAGAAGCAAGCCAGCGATGCCTCCGGAAAGCGAGAGCAGCAGGCTTTCGGTGAACATCTGGCGCAGGATGCGGCCGCGTCCCGCGCCGAGAGCGAGGCGGACGCTCATTTCACGCTGGCGGCTGCTGGCGCGGGCTAGAAGAAGATTTGCCAGATTTGCGCAGGCGAGCAATAGGACGAAACCTGCCATGGCCATGAGCACATAGACCGGCTTTGAGAACATGCGACCGGCGGAGTTTTCGCCGCGGCTGCCGTCCTGCAGGGTTAAGCGTGGGATGGATCGATCTTTTTCGACGGTCATGGTGGATCGCACGGCTGCGTTCAGCGTGACGTCGAGTGCGGCGCGCGCCGTCTCGTCGGGGACGCCGGGCTTGACGCGGCCCATGACGAGCACCCACCAGAAATTCCCGTCAGTTAACAGAGGCTTGTCAGCCCATATGGGAGCAGCGATCGGAGCCATGCTGAACGGAAGGAACACGTCGGGCGAGCTTTGCACGCTGGATGCGCCGGTGAAACCCGGAGGGTTGACGCCGATGATGGTGATGGGGGTGAGGTTCAGCTGGATCGCTTTGCCGATGACGTCAGGAGAGCGCCCGAAGCGGCGGGACCAGAGCGCATCGCTGATGACGGCGACCGGGCCGCTGCCGGGAGCGCCGTCGTCTGCATCCTGAATGCCTCGACCTAGTATCGGCTTTACTCCGAGCGCCTGATAGAAATTGCCCGACACCAGCTGTGCCGTGACCGCCTCAGCCTTGCCGTCGATGGTGGCGGTGAGGCGTGGGAATTCCTTGAAGGCGAATACATCCTGGAATACATGGTTTTGTTGGCGCAGTTGTTGGTAGACCGGGTACGAGAACGAGGTGCAGATGGTTTTTCCGTCCGGAGTCTGGTCCCATGAGCCCCAGGAGTGATGCACAACCGCCTTTTTAGCCGATGTCCAGGCGAAGAGGCGCAACTCATCGGGCTTGTGAACGGCCAGCTTGTCGAGGAGAATCTGTTTGGTGATGGTGAAGATGGTTGTATTAGCGCCGATGCCCAGGGCGAGCGATCCGATGGCGATGGCCGTGAATCCCGGGCTCTTTGCGAGCATACGCGAGGCATAGCGAAGATCGGAGCGCAGTTCGTCCCATGCGCGTGTTCCCCAGGCTTCGCGGATGTTTTCCTTCTGCACGGCGACGCCGCCGAGTTCGATGCGCGCGCGGCGGAAGGCTTCCTCGCGCGAGAGGCCGCCGCGCATCAGGTCGTTGGCATAGGCTTCAATGTGAAAGGCGAGTTCGTCTTCAATCTCGTCGTTGAGTTGCTCGTGGCGCGTGACGGCTTTCCACCATGTCTTTATACGGCTTGCGAGACCCATGCTTCCTCCACTCAAGTCGTCGTTTATTCGTGCCGCAGCGCTTTTATGGGATCGACGTGAGCTGCGCGCGATGCGGGTACCCAGCTTGCTGCGATTGCAATCAGGACGAGCAGCAAGGAAGCGCAGCCGAGCGTCAGCGGATCGTAGGGCTTGAGACCGAAGAGCATGCTGGCAATCAGGCGAGCCATGGCCACTGCGGCTCCCAGGCCGGCGACTACACCCACGACCGCCATCCATGAGGCTTCGCGCAGAATCATGCGCAATACTCTACCTGACTGCGCTCCCAACGCCATGCGGATGCCGATCTCGTTCGTACGCCGCGCAACGGTGTAGGCCATGATGCCGTAGATGCCGATGCTGGCGAGGATCAGCGCCAGAATGCCGAAGCCGCTGGTGAGTGACGCGAAGATTCGCTCCTGTCGGGTTGTGTCTTCGATCTGCTCGTTCTGTGTGCGAATGTCCTGGAGTGGCAGATCCTTATCGATCGAAGCGACTGCGCTGCGCAGGGAAGGGACAATGGCGTCCGCTTGCATGCGCGTGTGGACTGCAAAGTTCATCTCTTCTGCTCCGTCTTGTTGTCTGTAAGGGAGGTAGAAGGTAGCGGGAGGGTCTCGGCGGAGGCTTTCATATTTCGCATCTTTGCAGATGCCTACGATCTCGATGCGCTTCGGGTTATCGCGATCGCCAGCCATGAAGGTTTTGCCGATGGGATTGGTGTTCGGAAAAAACTGCTTCACCAACTGCTGGTTGACGAGGGCAACTTTAGGCGAGGTTTCGGTATCGGTGTTATCGAAGCTGCGCCCCGCGACAATGGGAATCTGAAATGTCTTGAAGAAATCCGCGCCGACTGTATTGAAATCGACGGCCTTTTTTTTGCCCTTAGAGTTAGAGTTTTCAGGCTGGCCGTCCGGCGTGAAATACATATTCGATATATTGTTCGCGATGAGAGGGACCGAAACGAGAGTGACGTTGTCGACGCCCGGCACGGCAGCAAGCTTTTCCGCAACCTGATGATAGAGAGCGATTCCTTTCGCGCCTGGATATCGGATCTGCTGTGGTTGCAGATCAAAGAGCAAAATGTTGTCCGGCCTGAATCCCAGATGCGCGCCGTTGAGATTCATCAGCGTACGCACAAAGAGGCCGGCGCCCACCAGCAGCAACATCGACAGCGCAACCTGAATAACGACGAGCGTCTTGCCGGTTAGATTGCGTTTGCGCTGGGTTGCTGTTTGCGCGTTGTCTTTCAGGCCGGAACTGACTTGTGTACGCGTGGCCTGCCACGCTGGAGCCAGCCCGAAGAGCAATCCTGTGAAAATGGAAACGGCGGCGGTGAATCCGAAGATCATCCAGTTGAACTTGCCGCTCACAGCAGTGGGTTCCCATGCCGATGTCAAGAGATGCGGTATAGCATTGCGCCCCGCATAGCCCAACAGCAGGCCGAGTGCGCCGCCTCCGCCAGATAACAACAGGCTCTCGGTGAGCATCTGGCGAAGGATACGGGCGCGCCCGGCGCCGAGCGCAAGGCGCACACTCATCTCGCGCTGACGGCTGCTGGCGCGGGCGAGCAGCAGATTGGCGAGATTGGCGCACGCCAACAGAAGGACAAAACCTGCAAGCGACATGAGCACATAGATTGGCTTGGCGAACTGGCCGCCTGCTTCGTTCTGTCCTCGGCTGCCGTTTTCCAATAAGAGGCGTGGTACCTCTTCGTCTTTGCCAACGGTTAGCGTGGCCCGTACTGCTCCATTCAAGTCCGCATCGAGCTTGGACTGCGCGGCCTCCGCAGAAACACCGGGCTTGAGCCGGCCCATCATCATCACCCACCACAGATTCGTGTCCGTTAACAGCGAAGACCCGAATTTCGGAGCGGCAATTGGCTGCATGCTGAAGGGCAAGAAAACATCGGGTGAGCTTTGCACGCCAAAGACACCTGTGAAGTTGGGTGGATTCACTCCGATGATGGTCATCGGGGCTGAATTCACTTCGATCTTCTTGCCGATGACATCCGGTGAACGGCTGAAGCGTCGGGTCCAGTACCCATAACTGATGAGCAGCACCGGGCCGCTGCCTGGAGCAGCGTCGTCTGTGTCTACGATCTGGCGTCCAAGTATTGGATGAACGCCTAGAGCACGATAATAGTTGCCGGAAACCATCTCCGAAGTGACGACTTCCGCTTTGTCATCGATGGTTGCGGTCAAACGGCCATAATTCTTGAAGGCGAAGATATCTTGAAGCGCATTGTTATGTTTTCGGAGTTGCTGATAGACAGGGTAGGAAAATGAAGTGCTCAGCATTTTTCCATCCGGAGTTTGATCGAAGTAACCCCACGAACTGTGAACCACTCCTTTATCGCCCTGTGTCAGCGCGAAGAGCCTTAACTCTTCGGGATGCGGAACCGCCAGCCGGTCGAGCAGAATTGCCTTCGTGACGGTGAAGATGATCGTGTTTGCGCCGATGCCAAGCGCCAGAGAGCCGATGGCGATCACTGTAAACCCAGGACTCTTGGCCAGCATGCGCGTTGCATAGCGCAGATCGGAGCGCAGTTCATCCCATGCGCGCGTTCCCCACGCTTCGCGGCAGTTTTCCTTTTGCGCGGCCAGGCCACCGAGTTCGGCGCGTGCTCGCCGGAATGCCTCTTCGCGCGGAAGGCCGCTGCGCATCAGGTCTGTGGCATAGGCTTCAATGTGGAAGCGGAGTTCATCTTCGATTTCGTCGCTGAGCTGTTCCGGTCGTCTGACTGCTTTCCACCATGTAGCGATGCGGCTGGCAAGGCTCATACTTCCTCCGGTGTCGCTCTCAGGATCGCGCCGATGGCATCAGCCATGTGGTTCCACTTCTCGGTCTCTGTATGCAAGCGGCGGCGTCCGGCTGCGGTGAGCTTGTAGTATTTTGCTCTGCGGTTGTTCTCGCTCTGCCCCCACTCGCTTGCGATCCAGCCTTCGTGTTCGAGGCGGTAGAGTGCGGGATAGAGAGAGCCTTGCTGGACCTCAAGCCGGTTGCCGGAAATCTGCTGGATGCGCAGCAGCACGCCGTATCCGTGCAATGGGCCGAGCGAGACGGCTTTGAGCACCATCATGTCCAGCGTGCCCTGGAGAAGGTCATTTTGTTTGGGAGACAAGCTTCCTCCTAGATTGACTAGGAGACTAAACGGGTTCTCCTAGACAGTCAAGGGAGGAAGATGAAACAGATGAATGATTCTTGGCTGCGTTAAGGGAAAAACAGATCCTTCGCTCCGCTCAGGATGACAGCGATGTGAGGTAAAGTAGATCAGGGACAGTCGCCGAGGCAGCCATTCAGAAAGTGCGCGACCTGCGGGCCTATGACTTTCTCGTGACAGTAGCTCTGCCACCATTCAAGACTTGCCCGACGGTACTGTTCGAGGGCGTCTATGTCGCGCGCGTATTTTTTTAAGAGGTCGGGTAGCTCTTTCCAGTGATCGACCTGAATCACGGGCGCACCGCGCAGAAAAGGCTCGTCCGGAAGGCAGTTCGTGATGACCAGGCATCCGGCACGCAGGCCTTCATAGAGGCGGAAAGTCTCAGCCATGGAGCCGCGCGGGGCCAGGCAGATGCGGCTGTTCATCATCTTCTGCGAATAGGTGTTGAACTGGGCAGCGCGGCTGAGGCTCTCTCCAACGCCGATGTTATCGAGATCAATACGCCATTCGGGATCGCGCTTGAGCTGTTCCAGAACGCGCCAGAGCTGCTTGCGCGCCTCGGCCTTCGAGGTTGAAACCCAATAGCGATATGTGGTGGGCGGCAGTATCGTTGCTAATTCGCCAGCAAAGAACGAGTCAAGCATACGGTCGTGCATCGCGAGTTGCGGGAGTTCTTCCTGGCTATGGTATCCGAGAGGGATTGTGAAAATGCGTGGTGTCGTGTGCAGGGGCTGAGGCCAATCAGGATGCGGCGAGCGCAATGCCCGACGAGAGCGGTGATGGAGCGTCCAGTCTCGAGCGTATTCAAAAGCAAGGACTGCGTTGAGGCGGTTCAACCTGAGTTGACGGAAACCGAGGAATGGAGTGGAGTGCAGATTGCGAATTACGGCACGTACGTGCAGGGCATAAGCGGGAATTTTGCAGCGTTCCTCCTGCAAGAGAACGGCAACGACGTAGGGGCCATATTCGGGAAGCTGGTTCGGATCTTTGGTCAAGCAAAAATGCAGGCCACTGTCCTGAATTCCAGACTCCGCCTCGGCAAGTACGGCGAGGGGATAGCGCCATTCAGGAGGCAGGCTTTTGTCCCACGCAGAACCGTTTGGAAGTTCGACGGCACCGGCGTTTGCCATAGGCCACGCGGCCAAGTAACGATTGCGGGATGGAGATCGCGATTCTGTGGCTTGGTGAGTCATTGGATGCGTCTAGTTTTCCCTCGACCGTTTTTCATCAGGCACATCCGCAGAGCGCTTTGAGGAAGGTGCTGTAATTCTCGCCGTACTGGTGCCATCCACCAAAGGATTGCACGCGGCGCAGTGAAGCCTCGCTCATGCTTTGCCGCAGCGATGGATCATCGGCTAACCGTTGCAATGCATGCAGGATGGCTTCGGGCGAACGAATGGGGACGATGAGCCCCTCTTCGCCGTCGTTGTAGAGATCGGGTCCGCCTGTGTTGACCGAACTGATGACGGGGCAGCCGCATGCCATGGCCTGTGTCATCACCATTCCGAAGCCGTCTTCAATGGATGGCAGTACCAGCACATGGCTTTGGCTCATCATCGTTGCAAGTTCTGATTGAGGGCGAGGGCCGGTGATCTCGACATCACTTAGATCCTGGGATTTGAGATACGGCGTTATCTCCTGGTGGACATTTCCTACGATGCGAAGGCGCTTGCGCGTGTGCCGAAAGTTACGGAAGGCGTCGAGTAAATATGGAATGCCCTTGCGAAAACTTACTGAGCCTGCGAAGAGTATTTCGAAAGAATCTGTCGGAGGCTCTGCCGTCTGACGAAATGCGTCGAGTTGAACGCCAAGCAGCGTCATGTGAATCTTTTCCGCGGGTACGCCGCACTCGATGAAAGAACGTTTCGCAAATCCTGAAAGTACGGTGATTGCATCGGCGTTCTCGTATTCGGTTTCTTCGCGCCGAGGTTCTCTCCATTCGGGCACCGTGATGCCCCAGCGCCGATACTCTTCAAGCATGATCTGGCGCTGATAGCGCGCGTGCGATGAGCCGCAATCACAGACATATTTCGCGCCAAGCTGCTGGGCTCGCCTGCCACTTTTCTCTCCAGAACCCGAGAGCGCGACATAGGCATCGCATGCGGAGATCTGGCGGCAGAGCCATGAGTCAAACGATGTGGGGATGATGTCAACGATTTTTCTGTTGATGACTTGTGGCAGATACCTGCCTGCCACAAGTGGCAGAGTATGAAGCCAGGGAAATGTGCTAACGCAATCGCGGGGCAGCCCTTCCCGCTTCAATCGCCGCCACGGATATGTAGAAAATATCTGCTTCAAATAGCCGCGCGATTTTAATTCGCGAGCCAGATGAAAGTGGTGAAAGGTGCCAAATGTCGCCTGGATGACCTGCATGTGTGGGTTGTGTTGGAAGGTCTCTGTGTGCTCTTTAATTTTATATGACCGCGAGCCATCATGAGCCCTTAGAGGTCATCGATGTTCAGGATGGGCATCGAATGTTGGAGGCCCGCCATCTGATAGCATTGAGTTTCACTCATGCTCTTTCTCTCTTTGCGATGACTGAAGGCGAAGACCGCACTGATGAATAAATACCCCGGTCATCTACTAATGGTTACCCTGGAAGATCCTTTTGATCCGGGCTCCTGGAGCGGTACTGCCTACAACATGAGACAGGCTCTCGAGGCGAGAATTGAACGCGTCTCCGTCCTGTCGAAGCTGAAGCCAAAGCGTACTTTGGTGAATGTTGCACTGCGGGCGGTGCTGGGTGGAGATCCTCCGCGCTATCCGCTCTACCTGACCAGAGCCGCGCAGAAGGAATTTGCGCGCGAAACAGAAGCTGCCATCCGGACTTATCGGCCGGATGCGGTCTTGTCGATTTCATCTCACTGCCTTCTTTACCTGCAGGATCCCGGTGTTCCGGTTTTTATGGTCTCCGATGCGCCATGGATGACATGGAAAGAAACTTACAGCGCGTTCGAAAGACTGCCGCTTCTTGGAAAACGATTTGCGAAGCTGGAGGCAGAAGCTGCACGGCGCTGCACAAAGCTCATCTTTTCCTCGAAGTGGGCCACTGACGAGGCCCGCCGCCTCTATGGCGTTTCGTCTGAAAAGCTGTTCGTTCAGCCCATGGGGGCGAACTGGACTCCTACCGAGAATACCGAGCAGCTGACGCGGATCATTCAATCGAGATCGCGAGATGAGTTGAACCTGCTGTTCGTGGGTAAAGATTGGGAGCGCAAGGGCGGTCCACTAGCCCTGGAAGTGGCACGCGGCCTAAGAGCGGCTGGGGTGCCGAATGTCAGACTTCACATCGTTGGCGGAAATCCATCCATACCGTCAGATTTGGAATCCATCGTGACGGTTCATGGGCTGCTAAGACGAAGTGACCCCCTCGAGAGCGAGAAACTACGTCAGTTGTTTCTGAGCTCACATTTTCTGGTCGTGCCAACGCTTGCCGAGTGCTTTGGTGTGGTCTTTGCAGAGGCTCACGCCTTTGGCTTGCCAGCGGTTTCGCGGAGCATTCACGCCGTGCCTTCGATCATTCAGGATGGAGAGACTGGCATCATCCAAGGAGTAGACGATCCCGCTTCGAGATACGTGGACAGGATCCTTGCAATCGCGAAAGACCGGGACGCATATCTGAAGATGGCCTATGCTGCGCGAGCCATGTACGAAGCGAAGCTGAACTGGCAAAGCTTTGCGGACGCGATTGCGGATCAGATGAAAGATGCGGCCGGAGAGAACCGCTAGCGATGTCTTCAGGTTGCTTATTCTGAAATCAGTAAGAATCAAAGCCAATCGAACTTACGTAGAACCCAGAGCAGAATCACCGTGGAGGCGATCATCACGCCCAGTACTACGATGAGTCCGTATGGGGCTTCGGTGCCCGGCAACCCTTTCACATTCATCCCGTAGATGCCGGAAACCACGAGTGCGGGCAGGGCAATAGTGCTCAATACCGTGAGCACCTTCATGACCTGATTCGTGCGGTTGGCAACGCTGGAGAGGTAAACATCCAGGCAGCCGCTGAGCAGGTCGCGCAGCGTCTCGACGTGGTCGAGATTGCGCGCAATGTGATCGTAGACGTCGCGGAGGAAAGGCCACATGTCGCGTTTAATGTATGGCGAGTCGACGCGTTGCAGATGGGCCGTCACATCGCGTGTGTGCACGAGAATGCGGCGCAGAATGATGAGCACCCTCTTGATCTCGAAGATTCGGGAGAGCGTTTGCGGAGTGGCCGCCTCCATGGCGTTGTCTTCGAGATCGTCGATGATTTCGCCAAAATGATCGATCACCGGAAGATACGAATCGACCGTGGTGTCGATCAGTCGGTAGTAGAGTTGGTCTACACGAGGATGAGTGTTGCTCGCCTTCATGCGGTCGATGTTCTGTATCGTGTCCTTGTCATCTGGCTCAACGACGGTGATGAGGAAGTCTTTGCCGAGGAAGAGATCGATGTCGTGCGCGTTGATATCGCCATCGGCTTTCAGTTCCACGCATTTGATCACGGTGAAGATGTAACCTTCCCCGTCCTCGATCTTTGCATTCTCAAGACGCTGGCGGCAGTCCTCTATATGTAGTGGGTGGAGGTGGTAGCGTTCGGCAAGGTTGTCCAGTTCAGAGCTGGAGGCGTCGATGACGTTATGCCATTCCATATGGTTCAATCGGCTCCTGGCGTGTTGTCAGGCATTGTAAGCGGGGCAGCCATATTCCATATCAACAAATGCTTTCGGTAGCCATTCGCAGGAGTTTTAGCGAGTCGGAACGCCGAGCCGTGCAAATTTTGCGACACATGGCGGAGCGGGAGGGATGGCTTTCCCGCTAACATACATCAGTGTGAGGATTTCCGAAGAGCAGCGGCTTCCGTCTTTCTGGCAGTTTCAAACGGTCGGCTGGACTGGGTACTTCCTGATGATGCTGCTCAGTTTCCTTCCGTCGAAGGAACTCCGCGATGAATTGATGTATCGGATTTCCTTCTGCGCGATCTGTTTCATCGCCAGCTTTCTCCTGCACATTGTGTGCCGCCGCTTGTGGCGGGAGCAGGCGTCGTGGTCGCGGGTGGTGCGCGTCGTAGCACTCACGTGCTACTCGCTGGGGCTGGTATCCGGCACGGTACTTCTGTGGCTGGACGCGAAGTACATGATGCCGTCATGGGAGAAATTTCAGTGGTATTACATCTTTGCGAATGCGCTGAGCCCGACGTTCGTTCTGGCGCTCTGGAGCGCCCTGTACTTCGGTATCAAGTTCTACGGCGCACAAGCGGAAGAGCGAGCTCGGCTTTTGCGTCTGGAATCGCTCGTACACGAGGCGGAGCTGAAGGCGCTGCAGTATCAGATTCATCCGCATTTTTTGTTCAATACGCTTAACTCCATCTCTACGCTCGTTTACGAACGGGATACGGCGACAGCGAATCGCATGATTGCCAGGCTTGCCGACTTTCTGCGGGCCACATTGGACGACAACGGTACCTACGAGAGCCCATTAAGGGACGAACTGGACATTACCCGGCTTTACCTGGAGATTGAAAAAACAAGGCTTGGCGAACGTCTGATTGTGATCGAAGAGACGGATTCGAGCCTGCTGGAAGCGGGTGTTCCGCGTCTGCTTTTGCAGCCGCTCGTTGAAAACGCGGTACGCCATGGCATCGCCAAGCGGCGTGGGGGCGGGGAACTCTTCATGACGGCCTTTCGGGACAGGGATGATCTCGTAATTCAGGTGCGAAATGAGCTGGTTCCCCTGAACGGTAAGCCCTGCACGTATGGAATTGGGCTTACCAATATCCGCACCCGATTGCAGCAGCTTTATGGCGATGCTCACCAATTCACGATCGATTTTTCCGCAGGAGATAGCTGCAAGGTGACGATCCGAATTCCGTTGCACACGTATGTGGCGCCGGCGGAGCTTGCACCTGCAAGAGTACAGGAGAGTAGAGCGTAATGACATATCGAGCCATCGTTATTGATGATGAACCCTTGGCCCGGCGAGGAATCATTTCCCGGTTGCGGCCCTATCCTCAGTTTGAAGTGATCGGCGAGTGCGGCAATGGCGAAGACGCGCTGGCTGCAATTTCGGAATATCATCCGGACCTGATCTTTCTTGATGTGCAGATGCCAGAGATGGACGGCTTCGAGATGCTGGAGAACCTGCCTTCGGACGAACGCCCTGTGGTCATTTTTCTTACCGCGTTCGATCAGTATGCATTACGAGCGTTCGATGTGCACGCAGCCGATTATCTGTTAAAGCCAATCGATGACGTTCGCTTTACCGAGGCAATTGATCGCGTGCAACGGGTGATGCAAATGGAGAAGGATACTGCGCTGGGAGAGCGTCTGGAATCTTTACTCTCCGATTTGCATGCGAAGCGGCCCTCAGGAAATGCGCAACGGTTCGCGATCCGCAATGGCCGCCGCATTTTTTTCATTACCGCTAATGAGGTGGAGTGGATCGAGGCGCAGGGGGATTATGCGGCGTTGCATGTGAATGGGAAGACGCACCTGCTGCGTGAGCCTTTGCACATTCTGGAGCGCCGGCTGGACGCCTCGACGTTTATCCGGATCCATCGCTCTACGATTGTGCGGCTGGATCGAATTTCTGAAATGCAGGCGCTTGCGAATCGTGATTGCCTATTGAGGTTAAAAGATGGCACGACCCTCAGAGTGAGCCGTAGCTATAGCGATCGGCTGCAGGAAGCGCTGAATGGGTCTTGAGCATTGAAGGAGGAACGAGGCAGGAAAATTCTTCACGCATCTTCTAATATTGAGAGACAGTTATTCAATCGACAAAAACTGCAAGTAGTTGATGCAGGGGACGCATTGCGTGGAAGACTTTTCGAGACTCAAGAGGCTGCCTGCCTATGTTTTCAATATCACCGGTGAACTGAAGTCGGCCGCGCGTCAACGCGGCGAGGACATCATTGACTTCGGAATGGGCAATCCTGATGGAGCAACACCGCAGCATATTGTAGACAAGATGATTGAGGCGGCGCGCAAGCCAGAGACGCACCGCTACTCGCTGTCTCGTGGAATTCCACGGCTGAGAAAGGCCATTTGCAACTGGTACCAGCGCCGGTACGATATCGCGCTCGATCCGGACACCGAGGCGATTGTGACGATCGGATCAAAGGAGGGGATTGCCCATCTTTGCCTCGCCACCCTCGATCAGGGGGATGTTGTCGTGGTGCCGAATCCGAGTTATCCGATTCACATCTACGGCCCGGTAATTGCCGGCGCGAATATTCATAGCGTCGCGATACACGATACAGAAGCGTTCCTGGCCGAACTGGAACGCTCGATCCCGCTCCTGTACCCCCGGCCGAAGATGCTGATTCTGAACTTCCCGGCTAATCCGACGACCCAGTGTGCGGATCTGAGCTTTTTTGAGCGCGTGGTTGGGTTGTGTAAAGAACACAACATCTACCTCGTGCATGATCTCGCTTATGCGGACATATGTTTCGACGGTTACAAGGCGCCTTCCATATTGCAGGTTCCCGGCGCGAAAGACATAGCGGTCGAGTTCTTCACGCTGTCAAAGAGCTACAACATGCCGGGATGGCGCGTAGGGTTTATGGTTGGCAATCGGAAGCTGGTCGCGGCCTTGGCCCGCCTTAAAAGCTATTTTGATTACGGAACGTTTACCCCGGTGCAGGTTGCTTCGATTCTGGCGCTGGAAGGACCACAGGAGTGTGTTGACGATATCTGCGAGAACTACCGCAAACGGCGCGATGTGCTTGTCGGCGGCCTTAACAAGCTGGGCTGGCAGCTGCCCATGCCGAAAGCGACGATGTTTGTGTGGGCCCAGATTCCTGAGCCGTATAGAGCCATGGGCTCGCTTGAGTTTTCAACCAAACTGCTAAAAGACGCGAAAGTGGCGGTCAGCCCCGGCATCGGCTTTGGTGAGTTTGGCGATGGTCATGTGCGCTTCTCTTTGATTGAGAATGAAGAGCGCACGCGGCAGGCGCTGCGCGGCATCAAGCAGATGCTTCTAAAGGATGGGTTTCTCGTCCAGCCAGTGGCGCAGTAGTCAGAAAGATTGAAGCGAATTGATCCAGCTATGCGCCTGTGCCGCTAAGAACGACATGGGCGGTGCGCAGGAGAATCTTTACATCGAGCCAGAAGGTCCAATTTTCGACATAGGCTGTGTCGAGTTCGATGTACCTGGCGAACGAGGAATCCTGCCGCGCATGCACTTGCCATAAACCGGTGAGGCCGGGCAGAACTTCCAGGCGGCGGAAGTGCTCAAGCTCATACTTTTCTACTTCGGTTGCGATCGGTGGACGCGGTCCCACTACGCTCATCTCGCCGCGAAAGACGTTGAAAAATTGGGGCAGCTCATCCAGGCTGTACTTGCGCAGGATACGTCCTACGCGGGTTACGCGGGGATCATTCGACACTTTGAAGAGAATGCCGTCGCGCTCATTCAAAGTTGCCAGGTCGCGCTTCTTTTTCTCGGCATCTTTCACCATTGTCCGGAACTTAAAGCAGGGGAAAACGCGTCCGCGTTTGCCGATACGTTCCGAAACATAGAAGACTGGCCCGTCGCTGTCCAACCGGATTGCCAGGGCAATCACAAACATGAGCGGAAAGACTGCAATCATTACTGCGAACGAGAAAAGAATGTCGAAAACACGTTTAAAAAAGAGGGAAAAAGTTCTGGATTGGCTGCGGTGAAGCGATCGAACCGGATAAACGCCGAGATACTCGATGGCCGCGTGGGCTGAGAGATCACCGTAGAGACCAGAGATCGCCCGAATGTCAATGCCTAGCTCGCGGGCCTCTTCCAACAGAGGAATGATTTGCTCAGTGGGAAGGGCATGAGCAATTACAACCTCGTCAATGAAGTACAGACGTGTAAGTTGGCGCAGGCGCTCTATGTTGCCGAGAATCTGAGATGGGGCAGGCCCTTCGTTATCGGAGAGTTCTGATGCGCGGATATACCCCAGAAATTGATAGCCAAGGCGATAATTGCCGGCGATGTGCTCACCAAGTGCCTGGCTGAGATGACTAGTTCCCAGGATCACAACGTTGCGGGTATCGATGCCCTTCTCGAAGTGTCGGTAGTAGGCAAGGCGTATGCTTGCCCGCCAGATACAAAGTGCAACTGTCGTAGTGCAAATTAACAGAAGAACGACCGCGCGCGATGCCAGTTCAAGGCGCGCCATATATAGGCCGCCGCACAGCAATAGTCCGGCGTTCAAGCAGGCCTGAACGGTCAGACGTAGTTCGCGAGCGCCGCCGGTTGCCAGAATCGGGTTGTAAAGGTCATAGTGCTCCGATACGAGCAGAAGGCAGCAGAGAAACCATGCGAAAAAGCCGAGATAGAGTGCCGAATGTATGGCTTTGAAGGTGCCGCCATCGTCAAAGAAATGAAGCTTGATTTCTAGAGCGAGAGCAAATGCCAGGACGACGATGATGACATCCCCCGACATGCGCAGGAGCTTGGAAGCAAAACCTGGCCCGGCTACCCGGCGCCGGCTCTTTGCAGGCTGGTAGCCGAATTGTTTCGGCGGCCTTTCAGATGGCTGACTTTTTGGAATGTATTCTGATGTCGCCATATTTCTTTGAGAACACGGTTAGACGAAGCTTTGTTTCGGCCCCAGTGCCTGAAGTGTTCGATTGATGTGGTCAGCAGTAATGCCAATATGTGCCGAGACTGCTGCGCCACGTTCCTGGTAACAATTGTCTAAATAACTATGCCGTCAAAAGGTTCTCGGATGTTTCTCCGACGTGCGAAAGAGAGAAGTGTGCAGTCGTTCGGAAAGAATGGAAATCAGTATTTTCAAGAATTAAGGGCTAGTATACACCGTGTTTCATTTGATTACAGCCCCCAAAAAGTATGCTCGTGGTTGAATTCAGGTTAATTCAATTCGTGTTTGCAGAGGTTAGAAATACACCCATTATCTTCTTATGATAGGTCAGTAAGCCCCTGTGAATGTAATTATCACAGTGACAAACCCACTCTCAAGAGTGATGCGAGTTATGGTGTGATTTCTTAGGTTACGTTTGTTTTGAATCGGAGTGGGCCGGTGGAGTTGCCTCAACCTCACGCACAAAATCTTTAGCCTGAAGCCTCAGCGTCTCGAGTTCCGGAAGTCTTTTCGGGGCGGCTCCCAGGATTCGCTGCTTTTTGAAGAGAATGATGCGACTGGCGGCCACTTGAATACGGCGGCGAAAGGACGGCGAACGCTCGGCCTCGGACAGCAATGCCTCGTAGGCGCGCAATACAAGTGCAGGATCTTTGCAGATTTCAAGGATGTCGGTTCCGGCGGCAACTGCTTCGACAGCTGCGTCCTCTATAGACTTCTGGGTGAGAATGCCGCCCATCTCCATGTCGTCGGAAATGATCAAACCCCGATAGCGCAGTTTTCCCCGGAGCACTCTGGTAATCCAGAATGGCGAGATAGAAGCGGGCAACGAAGTTTCCGCAGCCTGCGGATAGGACGCATGAGCGACCATGATCATGGGCAGCCGGGTGCTGAGCGCGCGAAAAGGCGCCAAGTCCTGATTCCACATCTCTTGCCATGAGCGCCGAATGATTGGCATGGAGTGGTGCGAGTCGAGATTGCCTCCCCCGAGACCGGGGAAATGCTTGCCGCACGCGACGATGCCTTCGGTTGCAAATCCATCGAGAAATGCCGACGCATAGCCTGTTACTTCTGCAGGGTCGGGGGAGACGACGCGGGTGCGCATGACGCTGGCAGATGATGGAGAGTGCCAGGTCGAGGACTGGCGCGAAGACGGCGTTGAAGCCGAGGCTGCGTGCCTCTCGGGCGATGAGCCGGCCGTGCTTTTTGAAAAGCGCAGGTTTGTGGGTCGCGTAGACTGCGGCAGCGGATGGCATCGGCGCTATCAGATCGCGCAGCCGGTCAACCAGGCCGCCTTCAAGATCAATGCAGCGAAAACTCGGTGAGGTCGCGATTTCTGTGGTTTCGCGAAGAAGTAGAAGAGTTTGGCTCGCCTCTTCGAGGTTGCGCCGGAAGAGGATCACGCCACTGGGCTGAATCAGTTTCAGCCATGCGCGCTCAGTGGCCGTAAGTTCTGGTCCTTCGAGGCCTGCGATGATGAGTTGTCCGACCTGGTGGCGTAGCGCCGCGCTCATGCTTTGCCGCCCTGTGACGACTTGATTTCGCTCTGGAGCTCTTCAAGGAGGTTAAGAGCTTGTAACGGGGTAAGCGAGTTGATGTCGGTTTCCTGTAGACGCTCAAGAATACGCTGTGACAGTGGTGTAAACATGGTGAGTTGTAGCGGCGCTTCGGTTTCTGCCGCGACATTGTGACGTTCGGAGCGCTCATGCTGTTTCAGCACCTGCCTCGCGCGCTGGATGAGTTGAGGAGGCAATCCTGCCAGGCGAGCAACTTCGATGCCGTAGCTCTTGCTGGCTGGGCCCGGTTCGATGGCATGCAGAAAAACGATGCCCTGCGGCGTTTCCTTGACAGAAACACGCAGGTTCTTGAGATGCGTCAGTTGTTCAGCCAGCATGGTCAGCTCATGGTAGTGCGTTGCGAAGAGTGTGCGTGCGCCAATGTTTGCGTGCAGATATTCGAGCGTAGCCCATGCCAGCGAGAGACCGTCGAAGGTCGCCGTTCCGCGTCCCATTTCATCGAGCAGGATCAGCGAGCGCTCGGTTGCCGTGTTGAGAATGGTCGCTGTCTCTGTCATCTCAACCATGAAGGTTGAGCGCCCGCGGGCGAGGTTATCGCTGGCGCCGATGCGCGTGTAGACGCGGTCCACAAGCCCGTAACGCATGCTGTCGGCGGGAACGAAGCAGCCCATCTGCGCCATGATGACGAGCAGCGCGGCCTGTCGCAGATAGGTTGACTTGCCGCCCATATTTGGCCCGGTGAGAAGCAGAATTGCGGGGCCCTGCACATCGAGAAAAAGGTCATTCGGAACGAAGCGTCCATCGCCCGCTTCCTCCATCAGGCACTCGATGACGGGATGCCGCGCCTTGACCAATTCCAGCAGCGGCTCATCTACAAGCGTGCGGTCGCGCATAGCTGCGCAGCGCCGCAAGATGCGCCGAAATTCGCCAGCAGATCGGTTTCGGCGACAGCGCCGCTGGACTTGCGGATGCGGCCCGCATGATCGAGAATGTGACGGCGCAAGCTCGGCAAAGATTCGCTTTTCAATTTCCACTGACCGCTCGTGTGCGGTCAGTATTTTCGTCTCGTAATCTTTCAGCTCGGGGGTCGTAAATCGCTCGGCATTGACCAGCGTTTGTTTCCGCTCGTAATCGGACGGAACGTTGGCGAGGTTCGACTTGGTGATTTCGATGTAGTACCCGAAGACGGAGTTGAAGCGGACTTTCAGCGATCCAATGCCGGTGCGCGCACGCTCCCGTTCTTCAATCGCGGCGACGGACTGGCGGCCGCTCTGGCTGAGCGTGCGCAGTTCGTCCAGTTCTGTTTCAACTCCTGCCGCAATCACGCCGCCTTCGGCCAGCGTGAGAGGTGGAGACGGTTGAATCGTCTGCTGGATCTTTGCGCACA
Source organism: uncultured Acidobacteriaceae bacterium (assembly GCA_963833015.1). Lineage (GTDB taxonomy): Bacteria > Acidobacteriota > Terriglobia > Terriglobales > Acidobacteriaceae > Alloacidobacterium. The sequence goes on from CAWHWJ010000014.1 coordinate 793,286, forward strand.
GGTCTTCCAGCGGATCGAGCCGGCTTGTGATTTGAGCCCAAAGTGGCTTATTGATGTGGCTCAGTGCACTTTTCAATGGCGGCAAATGCTGCAAGCGAGGCTGCGAGGGCAAGCAGGTCACGCGGTCCGGCACTGTCTAACGAAATGCGGGCAAGCAGTCGCTCCAGGTCGAGAATGCCTTCCAGCGTTTTGCGAATCTTTTCGCGCAGGATCAGGTCGTTCTTCAGGTGTTCGACGGCATCGTAGCGGGCATGGATCGCGTGCCCGTCAAGGACCGGGCGCAGGATCGACGCTCGAAGCATGCGCTTGCCCATCGGCGTCTGACAGCAATCGAGGGTGTGGAAAAGGGTTGTCGCACGACCCTGTTTCGCTGAAGATCGGCTCGATCAGTTCGAGGTTGCGGACCGTTACCTGATCCAGTTGAAGGTGCTCTGAGCGCTCGTAAAAGCGGATGCTGTCGATGTGCCCCAGCTCAACACGCTGCGTGCTTCGCACATAATGCAGGATTGCTCCGGCCACAATGGCGGCCATCGGATGCTGTGAGAGCCCGAAGCCGTCGAGCGAAGCTGTGCCAAGTTGCCGTTGCAGTAGCGGCACGGCGTAGTCGCTGGTGAAAACCCAATCCTCCAGCGGCGTTTTCGTTTTGATGCGTTCCAGCGCAGGTGGCAGATCTGACTTTTGCGTCAGCAGAGGATTCGTGCTCGGCAAAAGCACTTCGCTGGGTGACGCTTTTTGCAACTCATCAAGACACAGAGCTTACTGCCTGCGCGCCGGTGAATTCTGCGGCGCGAAAGTCGCCGGTGGACAGATCGAGCAGCGCAAGCGCAGCCAGGTTTTCTCCGAAACGACACTGCAGCGAGAAAATTGTTCTGCTCGGAGCCGAGTGCCGGGTCGATCGCTGTTCCGGGTGTGAGGACGCGCGTTACTTCGCGGCGAACGATCTTCTTTGTGAGCTTCGGGTCTTCCATCTGCTCACAGATGGCGATGCGATAGCCCTTCCGCAGCAATCGGGAGATGTAGCCTTCCGCTGCGTGATAGGGTACGCCGCACATGGGCACGGCTCGCTCTTTATCGCGCGCGGTGAGGGTGATCTGCAGCTCGCGCGAGGCGGTATGCGCATCCTCGAAAAACAGCTCGTAGAAATCGCCGAGGCGAAAGAAGAGCAGCGCGTCAGGATGTTGCTGCTTGGCTGCGGCGTACTGGCGCATGAGCGGCGTTTGCGCCGTCTCTACAGATTGGACAGAAGTATCGGACACTGGGAAAGGCCAGCATATCGCATCCCTATGTTGATTGGTGAATCGAGCGATGCGCTGCAGGAATCAATCATCTGGACGCCGGGGTAAGACTGCATGGTTATATATACTTAAACCTTACGCCCAGATTCAGGGACTGTATGTATCTGCTATGGCTTAGAGTTGCGGCGGTGCTTTATGGATTGGCCAGCGTGTCCGCGCTGCCTGCCGTGCTCGGTGACCGTCCACGCTGGCAGCGGATATGCCTGCCTCTGACGATCGCCGGATGGATTTTCCACTTCGTGGCGTTTGTGGAAATGCTGGCTGCGGCGCATCGCCTGATGCCGGTTGGGATGCACCAGGTGCAGTCGACGCTTTCGCTGCTGATTGTGACCGCGTTTCTGCTGATCTGGCTTCGCTATCGCACGATCTCTTTTGGCGTCTTTGCGTTGCCCCTTGCTTTTCTGTTAATTCTGGTTCCGGCCATTGGCCCGGACAAGTACACGTTCTCTTCATCGCTGGTGCGCAGCGGGTGGATCGCGATTCACGTGACGCTGCTTCTGGCGGCTTATGCAGCGCTGATCTTCAGTTTGCTGGCTAGCCTCTTTTACCTGGCGCAGGAGCGTCGCCTCAAGAACCGGCAGTCGGGATTCCTCGAATGGCTGCCACCGCTCGATACCATGGATCAGATTGCCAAGACGACCCTGATCCTGGGCTTTTACTGCATGACCGGTGGACTGCTGATCGGATCGCTGATTGCGCAGGAACATATGGGCGCGGCTTATTTCCTCGATCCGAAAGTCGTGCTTTCGTTCGTGATGTGGGTGCTGTATCTCGTGATTTTGTTCGTGCGGCGTTCGACGGGGTTGCGCGGCAGAACGGGCGGTATATCTCTCAAGCGCCGTTTTTTTGTTGATGCTGTGTGTGTGGGCAGCGAATCTATTTAGCTCGGTGCACAGGTTCACGACTCAATGAAACTTCTGCTCACAGGTGTGAACCACAAAACGGCTCCCGTCGAGTTACGTGAGCAGTTGGCTATTTCGCCGGAACGCCTGAGCGACGCTACGCGTGCGTTGCTTGCATTTCCAGGCGTGCACGAGGCGATGATCCTTTCGACGTGCAATCGCGTTGAGATGCTGGCGTGTCATGAGGCGAGCAGCCCCGATCTGCTGGGGTTTCTGCAAAGCTATCTCGGCATTGAAACGACTTCGCTGCGTCCGCATACCTACGAGTATCGCGAGACCGATGCGGTGCAGCATCTCTTTCGTGTAGCGTCGAGCCTCGATTCGATGGTCGTCGGCGAACCGCAGATTCTCGGGCAGGTGAAAGAGTCTTACACCGCGGCGCGCTCGGTGGGCGCGGTGCAGACGCATCTGGAAAAACTGCTGCAATCGACGTTCACGGTTGCGAAGAAGGTCCGCGACTGAGACGCAGATAGGCAGCTCATCGGTTTCGATTGCTTCTGTCGCCGTCGATCTGGCGAAGAAGATTTTCGGTTCACTTGAAGGGAAGCGCGTGCTGCTGGTGGGCGCGGGCAAGATGAGCGAGCTTGCGGCGCGGCACTTGATGCAGCAGGGCGCGGATTCGATTTTTGTTACCAACCGCACGCATGATCGCGCCGTGCGGCTTGCGCAGAATTTTGAAGGTCATGCCGTCCGCTTTGACGATCTTTATGCGACGGCGGATCAGGCTGACATCATCATCACTTCGACCGGATCGCAGGAGCATATCTTTCGCCGCGAGCATGGGCAGCAGTTTCTGCATAAGCGGCGGAATCGCCCGATGTTCTTCATCGATATTGCAGTGCCGCGCGACATCGATCCGGAGATCAATCGCGTAGACGGCGTTTTCCTTTACGACATTGACGATTTGCAGTCGGTCGCCGCATCGCACCTCGATGACCGGGCGCGTGAGGCGCAGCGCGCTGAGGTGATTATCGCGGAGGAAGTAGTCCGCTATCAGCGGCGGGCGCAGGCTCTGAATGCCGCGCCGATGATCGTCGATCTACAGAACACTGCTGAAGAGATGCGTCAGGCTGAGTTGCGACGTGCGCAGGTTCGGTTGCAATCGTTGACTCCGGAGCAGCAGGCGGCGGTTGAGGCGTTGACGCGCGGGTTGATGAACAAGTTCCTTCATATGCCGATGCAGGCCATCAAAGCGGCAGCGCTTGAGGCTGACACGGTGATGCTGGAGGTAATGCGTTCGGTTTTCAATCTTCCTCCGGCGCAGGAACAGACGAATTCGAGAACTGTATCGAAGCCGGCATCCACTGAGACGGAAGAGCCTGTGTCCGCTGGCAGCCGGAAGGATCGTTCGTGATTCGTATCGGCTCGCGCGGCTCGCAGCTGGCGCTGTGGCAGGCGAACCATATTGCCGACGCGCTGCGCGGGGCGGGGCATGAGGTCAGCATCGAGATCATTCGCACAACGGGCGATGCCTTGCAGAATGTGGCCTTCAACAAGGTGGGAACGAAGGGCATGTTTACCAAGGAGATCGAAGAGGCGCTCTTTGATAACAGAATTGATCTTGCCGTTCATAGTTTGAAGGACCTTCCTACGGAGCTTGCGGCTTCGTTTGCCATTGCGGCGATTCCTCCGCGTGTTGATCCTCGCGACGCGTTTGTTTCCGTTCATCATGATTCTTTTGCGGGGCTGCCCAGCGGTGCGCGTATCGGTACCAGCAGCCTGCGGCGGCAGTCTCAGCTTCGGGCGCAGCGGCGCGATGTGGAATTGGCGGAGTTTCGCGGCAATGTTGATACGCGGCTGCGCAAACTGAGCGAAGGCGTTGTTGATGCGGTCGTGCTTGCGTCTGCGGGGCTTGAGCGGCTTGGCCTTACGGAGTGGATTCGTGAGCGCTTTTCTCCTCTGGTGCTTTGTCCTGCACCGGGGCAGGGAGCGCTGGCGATTGAGACCCGTGCTGATGACGCGCAGACGCTTGCTGCAGTTGCGTTTCTGGATGATCCGACTTCGCGCTTTGCGGTGACCGCCGAGCGCGCGGCGTTGACGGAGCTTGGCGGTGGATGCCACGTTCCGATTGGTGTTTATTGTGAGCCTTCTCCGGATGGTTTCACCGTGACCGGAGTGGTGGCGCACCCGGACGGCTCGGCTCTCGTTCGCGCGGAGCTTGAGCATCAGCACGAGCAGAGCGCTGACGAGCTTGGGCAGAGGCTGGCTGAGAGCTTGTTGGAGCAGGGAGCGCGTGAAATTCTTGGAGCGGTCCAGCTGTGAGCGAACTGCCGCTGAAGGGCCGGACGATCGTTGTCACGCGGCCACGGCGTCAGGCCAGTCGTCTGCGGACGGAGCTGGAGGCGCTTGGCGCTTGCGTGATTGAACTTCCTACGATTGAGATTGTTCCTCCTGACTCATATGAGCCGCTGGATGCTGCGTTGCGTAATTTGCCGCAGTATCAGTGGCTGATAGTTACCAGCGCGAACACGGCTCGTGTTCTGGCTGAGCGGTTGGCCGTTCCTGGCATTGAATTGGCCGACTTCTCCGAGGTCCGTGTGGTTGCGGTTGGTTCGGCTACTGCTTCGGCGCTTCGTGAGGCTGGATTTCAGGTGGATCTGGTTCCTCCGACGTATGTTGCGGAGTCGGTTGTGGATGTTCTGCATGACAAGATTGCCGGGGCGCGGGTGTTGCTGGCACGGGCTGCTGTGGCCCGGGATGTGATTCCGGACGAGCTGCGGCGTCTGGGGGCGGCAATAGATGTGGTTGATGCCTACCGGACGGTGGTTCCGGAGGAATCGGCTGGGCTGGTCCGTGGAATTTTTGTGAACACTCCGGTGCCGGATGCGGTGACGTTTACCAGTTCTTCGACTGCGACAAACTTCTTTCAGCTGCTTGAAAAGGCCGAGCTTTGTTCGGTGCCGCCGGGGGTTCGGGCACTTTCGATCGGGCCGATTACTTCGGCTACGCTTCGGGAACTGGGCTGGGAACCGGCTGTCGAGGCCGAGCAGCACGATGTGGATGGGCTGGTTCAGGCGACGCTTCGAGCGCTCCCCCCTCCCCCCTATATTCCTGTTAAATTCCTCATTCTTTATAGGGTTACGTGCGTTTACTGCCGAAATTCCAATGTCGGGCGCGAAGGAGGAGATTTTTATCCCCTATTTCTATTTTAACGGTTTGCGGTAGAAAACGGGTCAATCTCCGTAAACTTTAACTTGCCTGATTATAATGACTTACAAGAAAAAATGCGCTTCAGGGGCTTGACACGTTCCGAGTCATTGGCAGAGAGTTGTCGGCTGACCTGCCTCCCACATTCATGACGATGAAGATGCAAGCTGTTTTCGCAATTGTGTTGTTCTGTTCGGCCTTCGTTGTTACTGCTCCCGCCCTGACGCAGTCTGGGGCGGCAAAGGCTACCTGCACTCTCATCGTTCATGTCGATGGTTTTCGGAACCAGAAGGGCGACGTCGGGGTTTCGTTGTTTACGTCGCCGGATGGCTGGCCGGAGAAGAACGACAAGGCATTTCTCCATGGGCCGCATCCTTTTTCAGGGGACAAGGCCACGGTTACGTTGGATGTTCCGGCTGGGCGGTACGCCATTACCGTGTTACACGATGAGAATGGAAATCACAAGATGGACCGGAATTTTCTCGGGATTCCGAAGGAAGGATACGGGTTTGCGAATAATCCGAAGGTCTTTCTTACTCCGCCTGACTTCAAGACGGCCAGTATTGAGGTTGGGTGTCCTACGACCGAGACTACGATTCATCTGAACTACAAGTAGACCCGGGGCCCGGGAGTGGGTCAATTTAAGTGCCTACCAGGTAGTAGTTATCCAAATCCCCGTTTTCTGGGAACTTCGGGACGCCACTTGTCCGATAAGTGGACAATACAGACATGTGGCTCGCTTCCCGAGATCGTTGTCGAGTCAGACTTTTGAGTTCATATGTTTCGTTTACTTCCGGTTCTGTCTTTCCATTTGCTCTCAACAAATTGGGTCACGTTTTGGTGTGTGATCACTCCCTCCAGATGCCCGGTCGCATTTCGGTCGACTACAGGCAGCAACCCGGGGCTTTTGTCCAATCGATCGAGCACTACCTCTATCGGATGGTCTGAGTGCGCGTGAGGAAAGGTTCTCGTCGCGACCGACGATATCGGCTTGTCTCCCAACCCGTTTATCATCGCTTCCTGAACCTGTTCCCATGTCACCAATCCAATAAGCGAGTCGTTGTCACCAACAGGCAGGCACTTCAATCCATCTTCCATAAATGAGTTCGCAACTTTCACCACCGGAGTGGCTGAAGGAATTATCGCGAATTCGCGCGTCATGATGTCACGCGCCCTCCACCCTGGGAAGGTGATTCGTGCTCTCAAGTCCGGCAGGTGGACGTTGTCTTGTTCCAGCAGGGCACGGTAAAGAGGCTTCGATTGGTAATGCCGTGCAATTACAAAGCTCAGCATGTTCGCGATCATCAACGGTAAAAAAATCTGGTAATCCTGTGTCAGCTCAAAAATCATGAAGACGGAAGTGAGCGGAGCGCGAATAATTCCGGCGAACAAAGCACCCATCCCAACCAGGGCGTAGGCCCCAGGGCTGCTGGCAATAAATGGAGCGAATCGGTGTACAAGTACTCCAATCGATCCCCCTGCCATCGCACCAAGATAGAGGGTTGGCGCAAAGATGCCGCCGGCATTACCCGAAGCATAAGAAATGATGGTTGCGACCAGTTTTGCGATGCACAAAATGACCATTGTTTTGAAAAGAAGACCACCGTTCAAGGCCTGATCGACAAATTCGTATCCCACACCACGGACCTGGGGGACGAAGATCAGCATCGCACCGATGAATAGCCCTCCGACTGCCGGTTGAAACCAACGGGTCCTGACCGGCCACCTGAGAAAGAATGCGCGGACGCGCAGCAGGCCCTGGCTGAACGCCAGAGACACAATTCCACCCACTACCCCGAGACCTGCGTAGGCGATGAGTTCCATCGGATCCAACAGATGATAGACGGGAACGTGGAAGACCGGATTGTTTCCCAGAATTGAGCGCTCGACGACCACCGCAGTGACAGAGGCGGCGACCGCGGATCCGAGCAAGACGGCATTCATATCGCCAATGATTTCTTCCAACGCGAACAGCACAGCCGCGATCGGCGTGTTGAACGCAGCTCCCAAAGCCGCTGCGGCTGCTACCGGAACCAGATTGCGTGCGCGGGCTGGAGACAGGCGGAACCACCTCCCAATGATTGACGCCAATCCGGCCCCAATCTGTACTGATGGGCCTTCGCGTCCCATCGAGTGACCACACCCGATACACAACACTCCAGTAATAAATTTTCCGAATGGGACACGAGCCCTTATCTGTCCGTGGTTGAGATGAAACGCGGCTTCCGTTTGGGGAACTCCGCTGCCTCGCGCTTCAGGAAAATACTTCCACAATAAAATGCCCGAGACGAAGCTAACCGCGGTCGGAATCGCCAGAATACGCAGGGGCGAAGGGTCGATCCCAAAAAAGAAAAGGGTAACGAACTTGATTGACAGGGTGAAAATAACCGCAGCCAGTCCGGCGAAAACCCCGATGAGAATCGTGATAAAGATAAACACCTGGCTCTCGCGGACTCGGAGTCGTTGCGCGAAGTCGTAGGTCCTCATTGTGCACCCAGATGCCGGCGTCCAATCAGCACCAGACCCAGGTCGGGTCCGGTCGCTTCGCCGCAAGCCTTGTTGGCGGTTTCTTCGATCTGGTAAATCAATTCAAATTCGGATCGTACCTTATCGCTGTCGAGGAGGTTGCGGCCTTTCTGGATTGCACCTTTCGCTTTCTGGGCTTCTGCTTGAAGGGACCTCAATTCCGGCATCTCTTTTCCAGTCAGGTTGGCACCGGAACAGCTGGAGGCGCGCTGAAGGGCCTGATCGAGACCGCGAAGCAGGCGCGACTGACGCTCAGACTTGGTCAAATGCGGCTGTAGCGGGTCCCAGAAAACAACCGTCTGGGTGAGTTTTAAGAGCTGCAGGGTAGAACCACTACCTGGTCCTCGACTCACTGCCGCTTGCAGATAATGCAGCGCTTTCGGGTACTCGCCCAGTTGGAAAGCGGCATCCCCAGCCCCGGCAAGGGAATCAGCATCGTGCGGATTCGCACGGAGTGAGCTTTCATAGTATGTGAGCGCGTGCTGGGCATCGTCCGCCCTCAAGAAGAGCTTCCCGATTTCTGCATCAGCCTCCGCGTTATGAGGAGTTTCCGAACCAAGGATCAACAGTTCTGAAAGGGCGCGGTTCCGGTCGTGGTGATCCAGAAGGAGATGAATCAACTCAAGTCGAACCTCCTGCCTGCGTTCGTCAACGCGGTCTCCAGTCCAGCGTCCATAGAGCGCATTCTGGTAGAAATGCAAAGCATCGGAAATGTTGCCAGAGTCTGCTTCCAGTTTCGCCAGCGACAGATTGATTTCCGCGTCCTCAGGGTCCGATTCACGCAGTCGGAGCAGCGCCTCCCGTGCCTCCATCGAATGCTTTCCAGCCGAAAGAGCATTGGCGAGGGCAAGCGTGAACTTCCGATTATCGCGGTCACCCGCGATGGCTCTCTGGAAGGAGTCAATTGCCGATTCGACATTTCCCGAACTTAACTGGCGAGATCCTCGCGCAAACCAGACTGCGGCTACTCTCTGCTCCAACTTCCTTTCACTGTTTGCCATCATCTTCGTCGCAAGAAACAGGCCAACAGCAAGAAGCGAAAGCAGAACCAGCAATGCGATGTCTTTATGGATATCCCTGTACGCCTCTTGCGTTGTGCAAGTGGCGCATACTCCGCGGGTAAGAGGACCACCACAACTTCGGCAGATTTGGGTTTCCACCATCGCAGTTCGAGAACTAAGAAGGCGGGCGAGCCGTTGGCGCCTAAGCAGAATTCGATCACCGCCTCGGCCGTCTATGTTGAATTTTACGGCGTTACAAGGTTCGAGCGGGAGAGGAATCTCACCATCGAATTCAGGCCTCGAGAGTTCGGCAGCCCCAGGACAAGGCAAAAGTCTCTCTGCTATCATGGCATTGCTCTCACAAACGGCATGCGGCTTTCCAGCAGCGTGCTCGTTGTTGAAACGGAACGTTGCCATGGTCATCGGCGAGCGGGTTCGTGTTTCCTTGAGGAACGTCCTCCTGGCGGTGGACTTCTCGGAAACCTCACTGCTTGCGCTTCCTTTCGCCACAAGCATCGCGCGGCACTATAAGGGAAAGGTTTTCCTCGCGCACGTTACAGAGGACTCTGATCGACCGCAGATCGGGCGCGAAGCGGAGCACATGCTGGACGCGATGCTGATTGCAGCCGAAGAGGGAGCGCTCGCGTCTCTTGCCGGAACTCCATACACGCCTCACGTGGCGGTAACTGACTACGGCAGGGTTTACCCTACGCTGCTCGCGGTGGCCAGCAAGAGCAATATTGACCTGATCGTGATCGGAACGCATGGCAGAAGGGGAATCGGGAAGCTGTTTCATGGATCAACTGCACAAGAGATTGTTTCGCTGTCGTGCAAGCCGGTCCTGGTAGTAGAACCCAGGGTTTCCACCAAACCCGATTTGCAGCGGATTCTGTACGCTACCAACTTCTCGCCTGCCGCATTCATGCGCTACCACTTGTTGACTGTTACGAGATGCTTTTCACAGTTCGCTTATTGTTGCATGTGAACGACGGGGACGGTGACGAGACGCCTGCGGATGCAATGCCGATGACCAACATGTTTCTGGAAGGTGCTCGTGCGGCAGGCTATGAAGAGCTCACGGCAATGCCAAGGTGGTCGTGGAGTTTGGCGCTCATGCAGAGCGGATCCTCGAGGTTGCACAAGCGCGACATTCAGATCTGATTGTGATCGGTGTGCAAACCCATAAGGGCATTCGTGCTCGTTTCGCCGCTCATTTGCCAGGCTCGATTGCATTCGAAGTCATATCGCGGGCACATTATACCATTCTTCGTCTCGCACTCTACCCTTGAGCACAATTGAA
>CAWHWJ010000015.1:0-139782 GCA_963833015.1 uncultured Acidobacteriaceae bacterium
CCAGACAGTCGTTCTCGATGGACACCCCAACACCATCATCGGCGTGCTGCCGTCTGATTTTCATTTGCGCCTGCGGAGCCTGCCGACTTCTTGGCGACAACTCACGACTACATCAGCGAATGCCGTGGCTGCCATGGGCTTTATGGCGTGGCGCGCCTGAAAGATGGAGTCTCGTTCCAGACGGCATTCGCCAACATCAAGGGAATTGCCGACCAGCTTGCGCGGCAGTATCCCGATTCCAACCGAGATCAGAAAGCCTACATGCTGCCGATGAGCGAGGTAATCGTCGGCGATATTCGCCCGGTTCTGTTGGTATTGCTGAGCGGAGCTGGTTTGCTGCTTCTAATTGCAACCATCAACGTAGCCAGCCTGCTGCTGGTGCGGTCGAGAGCCGCAGGCGTGAAATTGCCGTGCGCGGGGCGCTTGGAGCATCCCGGGGGAGATTAATCCGGCAATTTGTGACCGAAGGGCTGCTGCTTGTAGCTGTCGGCAGCGCGCTGGGAGTGGCCACTGCATATTGGGGAATGCAGTTTTTCGCCCATTACATTCCGAAAGACATGATGGCGAGCATGCCATATATACACGGACTCGGCTTAAATGGTCGCGTGTTGCTGTTCGCCTGCACCATCTCGTTTGCCGCTGCGATACTTTTTTCGCTCACGCCCGCACTACGACTGTCTGCATCAGAGATGCAGAGCGGATTAGCGGACGGTGGTCGGGGCAATGCAGGTACTTTGTGGCGCCGTTTCGGGTCGAATCTTGTTGTGATCGAGCTAACTACTGCGATGGTGCTGCTGGTGGGAGCCGGGCTGTTGGGCAAGAGCTTCTATCGTTTGCTGCATGTGGATATCGGCTTGCAACCAGATCATCTCGCCATGCTGAACCTCGGCGCAACATCGGAGAATTACGACAAAGACGAGCAGCGCATTGCTCTGGAGCGGCAGATTGTCAGCCAGGTTTCAGCATTGCCGGGAGTGAAGTCGGTGGGGATTTCGTCCAAGCTGCCGATTGGCGATGGTGACTCCACAACCGGATTCCGCGTAGTGGGGCGTAGTACCACGGTGAGCATATGGAAGTCGCTATCCGCAAAGTGAGTTCCACCTACTTCCAGACGCTGCAATCGCAATTATTGCGCGGGCGTTACTTTGCGGAGAACGAGGATAAATCGAAACCGGAAGTGGTGATTATCAGCGAGAGCATGGCGAAGCAGTATTTTCGTGGTGAAAATCCCGTTGGTATGGAGATCAGCCTGGGCGACAGCGATCCGCATATCCAGATCGTTGGCGTCGTAAAGGATTTGCAGGAAGGTCAACTGGATGCCGATCCACGCGGCGCCATGTACGTTCCATACAATCAGGGCCCGGACAGCTTCTTTTCTCTCGTCGTTCGCACCTCGCAGAGTGAGGAGACAATTCTTCCCACTCTAACCTCCATCGTCCACGAGATTGACCCGAATATCGCGACCTATGGCGCCTCGACCATGGCCGAGCGCATCCACGATTCGCCATCGGCCTATCTGCATCGTTCTGCGGCGTGGCTGGTTGGTGGCTTCGCCGGGTTGGCGCTGCTTCTGGGCGTTGTCGGGCTGTATGGGGTGATCGCGTACTCGGTAAGCCAGAGGACGCGGGAGATTGGCGTGCGCATGGCGCTGGGGGCGCAGCGCAGCTCTGTCTACCGGCTGATTCTTGGAGAGGCTGGCTGGCTTACCATTGCTGGCATTGTTGCGGGTGTGGTGGTTTCGCTGGGTGCCACGACGTTGATGCGCAAGCTGCTGTTTGGCGTTCACGCATGGGATGTGTCGACGATGGTGATGGTTGCGGTTGTGCTGGGAGCGTGCGCGCTGCTTGCGAGCTACCTGCCAGCGCGGCGCGCTGCTTCGGTGAATCCTGTCGAGGCTCTGCGCGCCGAGTAGCGTTCGGGCTCAGGGCTTTTGCGTCGGCCTGATGAGCACTTCGCTGACGAACGATTGCGGAGACTGCGTCACCAGCAAGGCCACGACGCGGGCTACATCGTCGGGCTGGATCTTCTTGCTGGGGTCTTTTTTGTCGGTGCCGCCTTCGAAGCGCGTGTTGGTGGACCCCGGAGCGATGACCGAGACGCGGATGCCGTGCGGGCGCAGCTCCTCGGCGACGGAGTAGGTCAGGCCATTCAGACCCCACTTTGAGGCGGAATAGGCGGCTCCGTTGGGCAGAGGGCTGTGTCCTGCAAGCGACGAAATGTTGATGATGTGCCCTGATTTCGCGGCAAGCATCAGCGGAGCGAGAGCACGGATCATCAGGTAGGGTGCGCGCAGGTTCGTTGCCATCATCTGGTCCCACTCAGCCGGTGGCATCTGGTGCAGGGGCTTACTGGTGCCTCCGACGGCCGCGTTGTTGACCAGGATGTCGCAGCGGTCGATGCCCTCGGCAAACTTTGCGATGGATGGTTCGCTGAGCAGGTCGAGCTGGGCGGTCTGCGCCGAACCGCCCGCGGCTTCAATCTCGCGCTGGACGCGCTCAAGGCGGCTGAGGTCCCGCGCCACGAGCACAACCGACGCTCCCATGGCGGCCAGGCGCTTGCTGATCGCTTCGCCGATGCCACGTCCTGCTCCTGTCACTACTGCCAGTTGACCTTTGAGTTCCATAGTGCGAATACTCCTACACGAAAGTGTGGCACTCTTCTGAGCGCAGTGGTGTCTTAACTATTCAGCAGGAAGCGTAGCGCGGAGGTCAACGATTTGCTGGCTGGACGCATCTCACTTTTCGCATTGACGGAATTGCAAAAAGCGATTACTTGTCACTGATGGCTGTGGGTTTTTATAATTCAGCAAATCGCATCGGGCTGCCGAATATCTTCCGCAAACAAGGGCTGGCGTGTTTCAATGCGAGTGAGCACCCTCTAAAATCCGCATCGAGCAATTATTTAGGAATTTTCCTAGGAGCGTTGAATGAAGAAAGTCGTCGTTGCTTCCGTGTTGGCCGTTGCCACCGGCACCGCATATTATCTGCCTGCGCTGGCACTGGATGACCAGAGCCAGGGTGCGCAATCCAGCCAGCTCACAATCAAGGATCCGGCTGAGTACAACGCCTACACCAACGCCGTGGGGCAGTCATCTCCGGCGGCCAAGGCCTCGGCGATCGAACAGTTCCTGCAGCAGTATCCAAACAGCATTGTGAAGGAAGAGATGCTGGAGCAGCTGATGGCGGCCTACGAACAGGCCGGCCAGGCTGACAAGGAACTCGATGCTGCGAACCGTTTGCTGCAGGTAAACCCGAACAGTATTCGCGCTCTCACGATCGTCGTTTACATGGAAAAGAAACAGACCAACGACCAGGCGAAGCTGGATGACGCAGCTGCCAAGGCAAAGACTGCACTCGCAGCGCCCAAGCCCCCGGCCCTTTCCGAGGCTGACTATCAGAAGCTGAAGGCCGCAACGACTCCGATTTTCTACGACGCGGAAGCCGTCGATGCAGCCGCCAAGAAAGACTACAAAACGGCCATCGAGTCTTACACGAACGAATTGAAGGCGTATTCCGATCCTGCGCAGACGCAGACAGGCCCCGGCCTGTTGGCAACCTACAATCTTGGCAACGCCTATGTTTCGGAAGACCCGAAGGATCTCGTCAACGGCGTCTGGTTCCTGACCCGCGCCGCCCAGTTTGCTCCCGCCGGCTACAAGGACCAGATCGAAAAGGCCGCTGAATACTGGTACAAGAAGTACCACGGCGGCATGGATGGCTTCGATCAGATCAAGGCTCTGACTACGACGAACCTCTTCCCGCCGGATTCCTACAAGCCGGTAGCCGCTCCGCCGCCGCCATCGCCGCAGGATCTGGCGCACCAGGCTGTGACCAGCACGCCTGATCTCAAGACCCTGGCGCTGGCCGACAAGGAATTCATCCTGGCCAACGGAACTCCCGAAGATGCCGGTAAGGTCTGGGATGTGCTGAAGGATGTAACAGCTGAGGTTCCCGGAACTGTAATTTCGGCAACAGCCGACAGTGTTCAGCTGGCGGTCTCCGACGATGCAAAGGCGTCCCAGAAAGCAGACTTCACCATCAACATGAAGTCCCCGCTTAAGGAAGTGCCGCAGCCTGCAACCCAGGTGAAGTTCACAGCAACCTTCGACTCCTACACGCAGAATCCACCGATGATCATCATGAAGGACGGTGAGCCGCCTGCTCCGGCAAAGAAGACGCCGGCCAAGCGGCCTGTTCACCATCCAAGTGGCAGGTAGAGTCATTCGTAACGCAGAGAGGGCAGCCCCATGAGGCTGCCTTTTCTGTCTCCCGAAACGGAGATGGTAGAGTAAAACCCGATGATGAGATTTTCGAGCCTGACCCCTCCGGCAGCCCTTTTCCTGCTGGCGGCTCCATTTCTTTTTGCGCAGAATGCACCTCCACCCAGTCAGCCGTCAGCAGAGGCTACAACGCGGGACCTGGAACAAACGGAAACTGTCTTCTCTCCCGTAGAGAAATTGCAGTATTTTGTGCTCGAGCACCGTTCACCGGATCAGATTGAGCCAGCGGATGGTGATCTGCTGAAAAAGCGCAAGAACGACATCCGGACCGAGGCAGAATTCTACGGATATGACCTGAGCGCAAGCGGCTGGGCCTACGAGCAGTCGGTGTGTGCGCTGATTCCCGACTACGTCATGCTGCGCTACTCGAACAAGGACGCGGCAGGCGCCGATTCGCTCTTCACCGTTTTGGTGCCCCGCAATGGCGGACGCATTTTGATTGTGCCCGTGCTCAGCCATGGTGCGACACGCTTCAAGCCGGCTCCGATTGATCCGCGAAACTATCAAATTTTCAGCCAGATCGTACCCCCGGATGTGGCCAAGGCAAACAGCGGCCCCGATGGCAAATGGCTTTCGCTCTCCGTCTGCTATGCGGAGATGACCGGCGCCCGGCCGCAGGTGCCCAACCATCCGAGCCTCGATGTACACATGATCAAGGCGCCGCCGCCGACCCTGCGGATATCCATAAGCGGTCAAGAGCACGAGGTCCGATTCGTAGATCCCATTTCGCCAACCGATTACAGGCTGTGGGACATCAACTACAACGGAGCCGGCCGCATCACGAGCGTCACCGACGATCAGCATGGATTCGGTGAGCCTGTAGTCAGAACAATACCCGAGCCCGCTCCCAAGCAAGTAGCCCAGCCGTCAGCTCCGCCAACGAAGAAAATTCCCCCGTCCCAGCAGACAACATCGTATCCAAAGCCTGTACAGCCTCAATGAAGGCGCGGCTGCCACTTCAGAATCGGTAGAACGCTGGAGTAGTCATCTGTCCACAAGCCCACGTTATTGCGCGTCGCCGATGGCTGACTGGCACGTGCTACTTCAGGCTTGGCAAGAAATTGTTCATTGTTCGTCATCAGAACCCAGTCCGCGATAAAAATTCCGTGGCTTTCGTCACCAGCGGAGCGCACCGTGACAGCATGCATGCCCGCCTGCTGCGCCTGGCGGGCGAGCACCGGCTCAAGATCGAGATACTGGCTTGAGATATGGAAAGCCAGTATGCCATCGGGTGCAAGATGCTTGCGATAGAGCGTCAAGGCCTGCTGCGTAAGCAGATGCACCGGCACAGCATCGCCGGAAAACGCATCGAGTACAAGCACATCGAAGGGCGCGCAACGCTCGCGGCTGATCGAGAAGCGCGCGTCGCCAAGCACAACATCCGCATGCGCCGGAGTTTCGCGAAGGTAAGTGAACAGTTCGCGAGCGATGCGTTCTACCAGCGGATCGATCTCATAGAAGCGAAAATCGTCTCCGGGCTGACCGTAAGCCGCCAGGGTTCCGGCCCCCAGCCCGACAACGCCAACTCGTTTCGTGTGCCCTTCGCAGCAGAAGCGCAGCGCCAGCCCAATACCTGAATCCGGCGCGTAGTAAGACGTCGGTTGCATGCGCAGTCCATTTCCAAAGAGCTGCACGCCGTGCTGAATGGTCCCGTGGTAAAGCGTGCGGGTCGTCTCAGCCAGAGGAGGCCAGTGGGTCTCCGTAACACGCAGCGTTCCGTAAAAGCTGCGCAGCTGAACAAGGGCGTCGTGTTGCCAGGCACGCGCCTGCTGGATGCCGATCCAGGCCAAAGCCAGCGCCACCGCGCTCCAGAAAAGCCTCGCCACGATACCGAAATCCCACATCACCGCCAGCGCAAGAATGGCGGCAAGTACCAGGCCTATCCCCAGTTCATAATTAGCACGAAAAAGATTCGGAGCTACCACTCCGACGAAAAGCGACCCCAGCGCAGAGCCCAGCGCGATCTGTAGATAAAAGCCGGTGGCAGATCCGGCGACAGGGCGCAGCCGATAAAGCTCGCCATGAAAAAAAAAGCACAGCACAAACAGGCATCCGCAATAGAGCGGCACGGAGAGCTGCACCGGCAACGCCTGATGCACATCACGCGCGAGGTATCCGAGAATGCCAAGGGTGCAGGCGGCAAGCCGCACCATCAACCATCGCGGATATGCCTGCGGCGAATGAAACGCAATGATAAAGCTGAGCAGATAAGCCGAGAGGGGCAAAATCCAGAGCAGGGGAATTGCGGCGACATTCTGGCTCAGATGGCTTGTAAATGCGCACAGCAGAAGAGAAGCGCAGCCCGGAAGCAGCAGCCAAAGCGCCCGCCGCTGTGGCGATACAGCTCGACTCGCAATCTCGGCGTGGGACGTCGCGGCAGGCTCAGGCAGCGTCTGCCGTACGCTCCAGGCAATGCCGCCGCAGAGAACTGCAAAAACAAAGAAGCCGGTTGAGAACCCTCGTGTCTGTGTTTTTAGCGTGACATGCGGCTCGATCAGCGCAGGATACAGAAGCAGCGCGAGCAATGCACCTGCATTCGAGAGGGAGAACATCCGGTACGACCAGCCTGCGTGAAAACTGTCCGTATACCAGGCTTGCAGAAGAGGTGTAGTTGCCGATAACGCCAGATATGGCAGTCCGATTATCAGGCTCAGGAGAGCGAAGACGGTCAGCATCGGGTGCCATGTTGCTGCCCATTGATTGGCGCGAACATGAAGGCCTAGCGTCGCGAGAGCGCATGCCAGCAGCGTGACATGCGTCAGCGCCTGCGTTCGTGGGCGCAGCCGAGTCACTGCGAAATCAGCATAGATATAACCGATCAGCAAAGCAGACTGGAAGAAGACGAGACACGTCGTCCATACCGCAGCCGACCCGCCGAGTATAGGGAGCAACTGCTTTGCCACCATGGGCTGCACCAGAAAAAGCAGAAAGGCGCTCAAGAACACAACGCAGGCGTAAAGAAAAGTGAGCAGAGCCATGAGGTTAAGACAGGAATTCATCCAGCCTACGCCGGATTCACAATTCTGGTCTACACTCAGCGGGAAGGATTTCGAGGTGCTTGATGCTCGGTAATGAAAAGATCATGTCTTTTGTCGGCGTAAGCGACGCGGACAAAGCGCGGGCCTTTTATCGCGACACACTGGGGCTAAAGATGCTCTATGAAGATGGCTTCGCCCTCGTTTTTGACGTGGGCGGAATCATGCTGCGGGTGACGCTCGTGAACACTGTCCGGCCGCAGCCGTACACCGTCCTTGGCTGGCAGGTCACCGACGCAACCGCCACTGCCCGCGCTCTGGCGAAAGCCGGAGTGCAGCCAGAGCGCTATCCGCACGTGGAGCAGGACGAGGACGGCATTTGGACCGCACCGGGGGGCGCAAAGATTGCCTGGTTCAAAGATCCTGACGCCAATATTCTGAGCATTGCCCAAATGTGAAAGGTCAGCGCTTTTCTTTTTTGACTGTCTTTTTCACAAGTTGGCTCAGGCTTGTCTGTGCCAGCTCTTTTTCAAGAGCTTTCTGGGCATCTTTGAAGACCTGATTCAATGCCTGGTTCAGTTTCGCGCTGGGGGTCGCATGGACGGAGGCTGCGTGGAACACATCGCCTGGATTGAGCGCTCGATAAATGTCCGCGAGTGAAATTTCTTTAGCGGAACGCGCAAGACGCGAGCCGCCACTGGGTCCCTTCTGGCTCTCCACCAGTTCCGCCTGCTGCAGCAGCGAAAAGACGCGCCGAATCACGACGGGGTTCGTGTTTAGCTTACGTGCCACATCCTCTGAGGTCTGCAGTACATCCGGTTCGGCAGCGAGCAGAAGCAAGGCGTGGACGCCGGTAGCGAATCGGGTATTGACGGCCATACTGCCACGCTACCATAGGTTTTCGCGAATCCGTATCTCAAATTGATCAAAAGATGAATGTAACCATCACGGATCAAATAGAACTTATGTAAGAGCCTGTTCTAAAGTGAATAGCAGGTTCCAGTATCAAATTTTCTTATTCTGTCATTGGGGTTTTCCATTTGCGGATTCTTTTTGTAGGAGATGTCTTCGGGAGCGCTGGCCGCCGCATCGTGCGCGAACACCTGAGCCATGTCATCGAACAACACGAGGTCGATCTCGTCATCATCAATGGAGAGAACGCCGCAGGTGGCTTCGGTCTGACGCCTGCCATCGCCGAAGAGCTCTTCGATCTCGGAGCACACGTGATCACGACTGGCAACCATGTGTGGGACAAACGCGAGATCATCGAATACATGAAGTCGGTGCCTGAAGAGAGCCACGAAAATGCCCGGCGCGTGATCCGCCCGGCGAACTACGTTGCCGGAACGCCCGGCTACGGCTTCTATCAGGGCCAGCTCCCGGCCGGACAGGAATATGCCGTCATCAATCTGCAGGGCCGCGTCTTCATGGCTTCGAGCGACGATCCGTTTCGAGTTGCCGATGCTCTGTTGAAAAAGATAACGGCGAAGGTCATCCTCGTCGATATCCACGCAGAGGCAACATCAGAGAAAGCCGCTCTCGGCTGGTATCTCGACGGCCGCGTGACAGCGGTGCTCGGCACGCATACCCATGTGCCCACGGCCGATGACCGCGTGCTGCCCGGAGGTACGGCGTATCAAACCGATGTCGGCATGAGCGGGCCGTACAACAGTGTTATCGGCGTGGAAAAAGAACTGGTGCTGCAGCGATTTCTTACCGGCATGCCGGGAAAGTTCGAGGCGGCGAAGGGCGACCCGCGTATGGCTGCGACGTTGATCGAATGCGATGGAGCGACGGGGAAGGCCTTGAGGACGCAGCGGTTTTTGCTTGGCGAGTAACAGAATTCGAAGCGAGGAACGATATGTCGATCAAGACACCGGAAGAACTGGCAGGAATGAGAGCCGCAGGGCGCATTGTGCGGAAGATGCTGGAAGCCATGAAGAATGCCGCCCGTTCCGGCGTTACGACTGGCGAACTAGATGTCATCGGTGCAGATGTTATGCGCGAGCATGGAGCGCGCTCGGCTCCTGCCCTGGTCTACGGATTTCCCGGTGTAAGCTGCATCAGCGTGAATGACGAGATTGTGCATGGTATTCCGGGTAAGCGCAGGCTTCGCGACGGAGACTTGCTCAAGCTGGACGTCACCATCGAGAAGGATGACTTCATGGCAGATGCGGCCGAGACGGTCGTCATCGGAAACGGGTCGCAAATCGGACAACGCTTGGCTGCTTGTACGCAACGCGCATTTGCGAGCGCATTGTCGGCTGCCCGTGCGGGAAACCGAGTCTACGAAATTGGCCGTGCTGTGGAAGCTGAAGTTCGCAAGAGCGGATTCTTTGTGATTCATCAGCTGTGCGGTCACGGCATCGGACGCACCATTCACGAAAGTCCAAGCGTGCCTAATTTCGCCGATCCACAAGCAAAACAAATTTTGACGGAAGGACTGGTCATCACAATTGAGCCGATCATCGCCAGCCAATCCAGCCGCGCTATTCTGGCCCGCGATGGCTGGACGATGCGCACCGCAGATCGAGGACTCGCCGCGCATCACGAGCATACGCTGATGATCACTGACAAAGAGCCTCTACTGCTGACCGCTGCGTAATTATGGCGGCTTTAGCACTTGTGCTGTCATCCTGAGCGCAGCGAAGGATCTGCTTTTCTATCCTTCATCGGAGAGCTTGATTTTCGCTCCCCATTCGTCACTAAGGTCAACCCATGTCGGGTTTTCTTGTTGGATTAGCGCGATCTTCCTGACTCGAAGCCAACCCTTCAATTCCTTCTCGCGTGCAATGGCTTGACCGACCCAGCTATAACACTCGAACCAGACGAGCCGATGGCACCTGTATCGTGCAGTAAATCCACCGAATGAACCTTCCTTATGCTGCTTGACACGTTGTTCCAGATTGCCGGTGACGCCAACGTAAAGATTACGGCTTGCGCTTGCCATGATGTAGGCGTAATAAATTCGTTGAGTCATCGAACGACTCGATGCTAACGAACATATTTGTGCCACTGCAGCCGGAAAGCAGATCCTTCGCTGCGCTCAGGATGACATCGGTAATGGGAGGGAATAGCAGCGGAACAAAGGTTCGCTATTCTTCAGCGTCCTTCTGCGGTCTTAGCAACGGAAACAGAATCACATCGCGAATCGATCGCGCCCCGGTCAGGATCATCGTCAGGCGGTCGATGCCGATGCCTTCGCCTCCGGTTGGAGGCAATCCATAGGACAAAGCGCGAACATAGTCTTCGTCCATCTGGTGTGCTTCGTCGTCGCCGTGTTCGCGCTGGGCGATCTGTTGCTCGAAGCGCCTGCGCTGCTCTTCGGGATCGTTTAGCTCGCTGAAGGCATTGCCTACTTCAAATCCGCCGATGTAGAACTCAAAGCGTTCCACCCATTCCGGCTCGTCGGGTTTCTGCTTGGACAGAGGAGAGACGGCGAGAGGGAAGTCGTAGATGATCGTCGGCTGGATCAGGTGCTTTTCTGCAACCGCCTCAAAAAGATCAGCAATGGCTTTGCCAAGGGGTATTCCTTCACCTAAGAAATAAATTATGCGGCTAAGGAGACCAGTAAGTACAAGTGGGTCATCACTGGGTTTGTGGGGCGTGACATCCTGGAGATAACTCTCTTCATCTGATATCTCGGTGAACGAACGCTCTTCGAAGCGGGCTCTACTGTCATGAGACTGATGGATGCTGAGCACTCCCTCGAGAAACAATCGAAAGGACTCTACATCGGTAAAGACATTATTAGTAGGCTTTGGGAGATGAGAAGGCCAGAATTCGATGATTGCCTCACGCATTGAAAAGCGGCGCCACTTCGATAGATCAATCTCATCGCCACTGAAGTGCGTGATCGTCGTGCCGTTCACTTCCTTCGCAACGGAAACAATCAGCTCTTCCGTCAGCTGCATCAGGTCATGATAGTTCGCGTATGCCTGGTAGAACTCAAGCATCGTGAACTCAGGGTTGTGCTGCGTCGAGATGCCTTCGTTGCGGAAGTTACGGTTGATTTCATACACGCGATCGATGCCGCCGACGACAAGGCGCTTGAGGTAGAGCTCCGGCGCGATACGCAGGAAGAGATCCATGTCGAGCGTGTTGTGATGCGTCACGAATGGCCGCGCTGCCGCCCCGCCGGCGATGGGCTGCATCATCGGCGTTTCCACCTCTACGTAGCCGCGCGCGTCGAAGAAATTCCGCATCGCCTTTAATATCTGCGAGCGCTTGATAAACACCGTGCGAACGTTGATCTCGTCGAGTCCGCCCTCATTGAGCGGAGTATTCATAAAGAGATCGACATAGCGCTGGCGATAGCGCAGCTCTACGTCAGAAAGGCCGTGGTATTTCTCCGGCAACGCCAACATCGCCTTCGAGAGAAACGTGATCGTCTGTACGTGCACGGACAGCTCGCCAGTACGCGTGCGGAAAAGATAGCCTTTCACGCCGATGTGGTCGCCGAGATCGAGCAGCTTATAAAGCTGGAATGCATCTTCGCCAACATCATCTTTGCGGACATAAATCTGCAGGCGCTCGCCGTTTTGTTGCAGGTGTGCGAACCCAGCCTTGCCCTGGCCGCGAATCGCCATCGAGCGGCCGGCAATGGAAACTTCTACGCGATTTGCCTCAAGCTCTTCAGCAGTGGCTTCGCGGTACTTCGCCCAGATATCGGCGATGCTGTGGGAAGCGGTGTACTGGTTCGGATAGGCCTGCTGCCCAAGAGCGGTGATCTGGTTCAGCTTCTCCTTGCGAAGAGCGAAAAGATTCCGCTCGAACTCGGATTCAAACACGTCTGTGCCTCAACTTGCTGCGATTTAGAGATAGGTAAATGTCAGTATAGCGAGTCTGCATACCCTTGATGTGCCGAAGTGATATAACAAGCTTCGAGCATTCGCGGACCATGGCATTAGATAATTTACCTCCCAAGAAGAACGACTCGAAACCGGATGACGGCGGGATGGGTACGCTTCTGCGCGCGGAGAAGCTGACACAGATCGCGTTCGTTCTCCCAGTTTCGGTTTTTGTCGGATGGATTCTGGGGCTTGGTCTCGACAAGTGGCTGCACCAGCATTGGATCTATCTTGTCGGAATCATCTTCGGTGCTGTGGCTGGGTTCGTTCAGATCTTCCGGCTCATCTCCACTACAGGAAAAGACGTAAAGTGACAGAGAGCGGGATTCCGATATTCGACTTTACCGATGCTGATTTGAAGGCGGCTCTTCGCCGTGCCTTCAAAACAACTGCGATCATCGGTGTGGCGCTTGCTCTGGTCCTTACATTCGTCTACGGCTGGCAAACGGGTGCGCTGCTTCTCGCCGGAACAATCATTTCCGCGACGGGCCTGTGGGAGTGGCAGCGGCTGGTAGCCTTCATCAATGCGAAGCTCGACAATCAGAGGGCAACTGGAGCGGGACGTGTTCTCTCGACCTTTTTCCTGCGTCTCGTGCTCGCCGGTGGGCTGCTTTATGTTAGTCTAAAGTGTTTCCATGGATCGGTTTACGCACTGGTGGCGGGCTTGGCTTTAGGCATTTTTGCCCTGACTGTCGAAGCTGTGCGCATGATTCGCTCCTGATGGACATTCGCGGCAAATTACCCCACAGGGACTGAGACGTTTTTAGGAAGTCATGCACAGCTTACTTCTGGCACTCACGAGTCTGCTCAACAAGCTCTTTGGCGCGTACGTCACAGCGCTGCTGAATAAGTTCAATATTTATCCTCTGCATCCCGCTTCGCCTATCAATGACAGGCTGACGCTGCAGCTTGTTGTCGCTTTCGTGCTGCTGCTGTTCTTCATCGTGGTGCGAGCGAAGCTCAGTGTTGAGAAGCCGGGCAGCATGCAGCATCTGGCTGAGATGATCTATGACTTTGTCGATGGGCAGGCGCAGTCGGTCATGGGACATGACGGCTACGAGACGCATCTGCCGTTTGTGACAGCAATCCTGATGTTCACTCTGCTCTGCAACATCATGGGTCTGCTGCCGGGAATTGAAACTCCAACCGCGAGTCCCGTGGTTCCGCTCGGCATCGCCCTCATCACATTCCTTTATTACAACTACCATGGGGTGCGCGCCCAGGGCCCGATTGGCTATTTGAAACACTTCATGGGACCGGTGATCTGGATTTCACCGCTCATGTTTCCGATCGAGATCATTTCGAACCTCACGCGCATCATGTCGCTGACAGTTCGTCTCTATGCCAACATGTTCGCCAGCGACCTGCTAACCCTGGTTTTCTTTTCGCTGGTGCCAATCGTCATTCCGGTGATCTTTCTCGGGTTGCACCTTGGCGTGGCGTTGATCCAGTCGTATGTGTTCATGCTGCTCACAATGATCTATCTCGGTGAAGCTACGGCGCACGAGAGTCATTGATGCAGAAAAGTTTCGCATCCGGAGTCGCTTCCACTTCGGCAGCGCAGCCGTGAGCGTGAGGGGGCCAGCACGGTGAGCCTCAACCACCCACTGACGGCACATTTTGAAGGAAGCAAGGAGAAATACAATGCGCAAACTGCAATACATTTTCATGGCGCTGGCAGTCCTCTGCATGGCATCGCCCGCGTTCGCACAGTCCACTACAGGCTCGTCCGCGCCCAGCTGGGTGCCGATTGGCGCCGGTATCGGCATGGCCATCGCTTCCGGCCTTTGCGGTCTTGGACAGGGCCGCGTTGCCGGCTCCGCTGCCGAGGCTATGGCCCGCAACCCAGGCGCTCGCGCCTCCATCCAGCTTGTGCTGGTTCTCGGCCTGGCCTTCATTGAGTCGCTGGCGCTCTTCACCCTGCTCATCATCTTCGCCAAGCTGTAGTATTCGCAGTTTGCAGTCAAAGAAAAGGCCTCCGGTTTGCCGGAGGCTTTTGATTTTTATGAAGCACCACCCCTCACCTTTCATGCAGCCGTCGTTCGCATCCCATAAGATATGAGGCGCAGCTCATCTCATCTGTAGTAGGAAAGGAAGATCGATGGCAACAGCACAGAAAACAAGCGTGTCGTTGGAAGATGCCCGCCGCGTTATTGCCGCAGCAGAAAAGAAAGCGCAGGAGATTGGTCAGCCGATGAACATTGCCGTGACCGACGAAGGCGCGAACCTGGTGGCATTCGTCCGCATGGAAGGCGCCTGGCTCGGCAGCATCGACATTGCGCAGAAGAAAGCATTCACCTCTAAAGCCTTTGATATTTCGACAAAAGACCTCGCACAGCATTCGCAAAGCGGCAATCAGTTCTTTGGAATCCACGCATCCAACAACGGAAAGGTGATGATTTTCGCCGGCGGTATCCCCTTGAAGAGCGGCGACAAAGTTGTGGGAGCCATTGGCGTAAGCGGCGGCTCAGGCGATCAGGACCACGCGGTGGCTGAGGCAGGCGCCGCAGCATTCTAGCCCGCATCGCATTGCACGGAATTTAAACCTAACCAAGACACTCACACGCTTTATCACGGAGGAACCATGGCCACGAATCGTGGTGTTATTTACATGGGCCCTGGCAAAGTTAGGTCCAATCCATTGACTATCCAAAAAAATGCAGACGCCTAAGGGCCGCTACATGAGGGCGCGGCGAAGAAATACGTGCTCGATCCAAACGGCTATCTGAAAAAGGCAGCGTAAAACAAAAGGTGGAAAGAAAAAAGGCCTCCGTTTTGCCGGAGGCCTTTTCTATTCGCTGCTGCGTTACCTGCCAAGGGCAAAGTCAGCTCTGCATCCACGATCTACCCAGATGCCGCGCTGATCGAATCCCCAGCTATATCCGCTGCGGCAGGGAGCGTCGCTTCTTTGCCGCACCAGTCGGACGCCATTGCGCGTATTCGCCGGACAGAAATTTCTGCCCCCGTTATTGGAAGAGCAGGTGATGACTGCGCCCGGCGGAGGCGGTGGAGAAGGTCCTGGCGGATAGGGTCCCGGAGGATACGGCCCTGATCCATATGGAATCCTCACAATAAAGTCGGCCCTGCAGCCCCGGTCAACCCAGATGCCGCGCCGGTCATAGCCCCAGCTGTATCCTTGTGTGCACGGCGAGCCGCTTCTCTGGTTCACCATGCGCACGCCATAGCGTGTATCGGCCGCGCAATAGTGCCTGTTGCCATCATCGGAGGCGCATGTGAGTCTCGGGCCGTCTCGATACGTCGTACCGCTTTGGGCAAGGACATGCGATGAGCCCAGCGCCATAAACCCGACTGCAAAGAGAACGAACTTGAATTTCCTCAACATCTCTCCTCCGATTCGCTAGAAAAGCATACTCCGTACGCGACGACGAACAAAATCCTCGACCCTGTTGTAACCGAATCCTTCAATCTGGATCAAATGAAATGGGATTGTGCTCCAACATAAGCAAGGTGGTGTTGCGGCCCGCGCCGCTACCGCTTTTTCTGCTACGTTTTAACCGGAAGGCAATGAATCTATTGACACAGGAATCTTCAGAGACCTTGCAACAGCGGAAGCGTCGCTTCCGGTGGCTTGGATGGTCTAGCTTTATTTTCATTTTTCTGCAAAGCGCGTGTACATTCGTTTTGGCGACGAGCGGAATTCGCGTTCTTATCGGCCTCAGCGCGCTTGCCGCGGCTGCCGGCACAAATGCTCCGGCAAAAGGCTTCCATCAGGATGCGATCCGTATTCCGATGATGATCTTTGCGCTGGTTGGCACGTGCATCAATCTCTATGCCGTATGGCGAGTGCGCAGCCTGCGCAGGCGTCCGGCATCGCAATGGCGCGTCCAGCCTGTTACGCCGAAGCAGAAGCGATCAGAGTGGCTGCAGATCGCCTTATCGATTTTGACGCTGATTCTTCTGGCAGCAGAAGGGTGGACACATCACCTGCTCCACCATCCTCCACGCTAGGGCCTGTTAACACTATTAGGACGACAGCGAGAGGAGCGGATTTTTTCGAGTGCGAGAAACGAGGAGCGACAAATACCGGGTGTATTTTAGCGACGAGAGACGAAGCAATCGGGAAAATCC
The DNA here is from genome assembly GCA_963833015.1 of uncultured Acidobacteriaceae bacterium. Classification (GTDB taxonomy): domain Bacteria; phylum Acidobacteriota; class Terriglobia; order Terriglobales; family Acidobacteriaceae; genus Alloacidobacterium. The sequence continues at coordinate 16,194 of CAWHWJ010000015.1, forward strand.
GCCCTCTCCCTCCGGGTTGCGGCCAAAATCAGGCCACACTTCGTTGTCGCCCTCGACGGTGGTCCCCCACCGTCTTCGGACTCCGCCTCGTCTGGCCTGATTTTGCCACGCAACGCTGCTCGCCCTAATAGTGTTAACAGGCCCTCGTTCTAAGCCGGCTCAGGCGATTCCGAAGCGAGTATCAGGTCGAGCCGCGCATGCAGGCGCTTGCTGTAATCGACAGGCAGCTCGAAGACGCGGTCGTCCGCCATCAGAATGATGACGTTGCGCGTGGAATCGAGCACCGCCGAACAGATTTCGCAGTGTGCAAGGTGCTTCTCTACATCGGCGCGCACCTGGGGGTCGAGCGTTCCGTCAATGTAGTCGGAGATGCGGTCCCACACATGCCTGCAGTTCAGAACCATGGCAACCTCCCTAGCATTCCACTTTTTGCTTTCCCTTTCCACTCAATACGAAGCAGCGGCGCGAGCCTCTTTTGCAGCAGCAGGCGAGCGCGGTGCAGGCGAACTTTGACCAGCGCGATGGAAATCCCGAGCGCTTCAGCGGTTTCATTCACGCTCAGCTCTTCTATGTCGCGCAGTATCACTACCTCGCGAAACGCGTCTGGCAAGTCGGCAACAGCCTGGCGCATCAGCGCGCTTATTTCTTCCCGCTCCAGTGCTTCAGAAGGAATTTCGCGCCAGTCTGTTAATACAGCCGGCGTGTAGTCGCCTTCTTCAGCATCGTGGCTGTCGAGCGAATCCAAAAGCGCGCGCTTTTCCTGCCGCAGCTTCGAACGGGCTTCATTCAGCGTAATGGCGATAAGCCATGTACTGAACTTCGCGTCTCCGCGAAAGCTGGCGAGTTTGCGATAGGCGCGCAGAATCGCTTCCTGCGCCACGTCTTCCGCTTCCGTCTCGTTCTTCACCAGAGAGAGCGCGGTGAGATAGACCTGCCGCTCATACGGGCGAATCAGGTCGTGGAATTTTTCGCGCTCGCCTGCAAGGATTGCGGCAATCAGTGCCGCTTCCTGCTCCTGCCGCATTCCCGCGGCAGCCTGAGGCGTTGTCATAACTATCGTTTGCGCCGATGGGTGAAGAAGTAGTCGAGGGAGAAGAACCCGGCGCCAAAAACAAGCACAATGAGGGAGATAAATAGAAATGTGAACGGATCGGCCACGTAGAACTTGCCCGGATCTTTAAAAAACGACCACAGCGCTTCGCGGTCCGCCGTCACATACGCAACGAACATGTTGCACGCCAGCAGAAATCCTGTGAGCCGCGACGCAAGACCAACAATTAGCAGAATGCCGCCGAAAAATTCGAGACAGGAAATCGCAACCGCCATCAATCCAGGAGCGGGGATGCCGAGGCTCGCGAAAAACTCGTGCACATGCGGCAGATTGTGCAGCTTGCCCCAACCCGTGATCATGAACTGCCATCCCCAGTAAAGCCGAATCAGCAACAGAAACGGAGAGTCCAGTCGCGCAGCATAGTACTTAAAGCGGCAGTAAAGGTCGCTGAGCCTTCTGAGGATGGACGGCCTCTTTGAGGTAGAAACTGATACCGGTTGCGTGCTCATAAAGATTTTCTTGCCTTTCTTATCGCGTAAACCAGCCCAGCGAAGACCACGTCTGAAACGCCGTCTGTAGAAACGGTGCCCGCTCGTCTTCAGGAATCGCGCTGTCTTCGAGCGCCATGTCGATGGCTTTGCCGATTGGTTCGCCTGCCATCAGAGCAGACAGAAGTCGATATTCCTCGCGTCCAAGCCGCTTATAGTAGGCCGAGTTTTCATGGCGATGAACGGCAAGGTAAATCTCTTCCGGCTCCATCGCCGCTACATGGCGGGTCCTTCTATGCTTGCGCGCAATGCTGGCGTTGTTGCTGCTCGAATCGCTGCTGCCGCTCTCGCTGCGCAGTTGGATGATCAGATCGTCTACCGGATACCGCAGTTTGAGCAATCGCAGATACGGCTGCAGATGGAGCTGCGAGCCGTCATGGATTCCCGCAAGATCGTCCGCGTCAATCAACGGATCGGCACCGGAATCGAAGGCCTCAATATGCGCCCACTCAATGCGCACCATGTCGAGCGCGAGTTCCGCGCGTGGTTCAATGGAATCGCGATGTGTCAGGAGCCAATGTTCAAGCTGCGATCCAAGATTGCGCAGCGAAAACGACCGGGAAGGAAAGTCGGTGAGATAGGCGCGTGTCAGCGCATCGAACTTCCTGCGGCCGATCACCGCCATCAAGCCGGGAAAATCTTCTTCAAACGATGAGTAGAGCCGGAACCAGTACTGGCGGTTGTAGATCTCAAGCCGCTCAAAGGACGAAAGCCTGTCGTTCGGCTTGATGATCTCATCGGCTTCGTTCTTATTTGAAGTGCCGTCCTTGCGCTTGCGCGGCATCGTCTCCTGCTGCGTCAGCGGATGCATGATCGCAGCGGCGACCCGGCGTTGGATCTCCAGCAGGTTGCTCATCGCGCAGCCTCGGCCAGCTCCGGCACAGATGGCTTAGCCGCAGCTTGCAGAAATTTAGTAGCCTTCAGCGCTTCCGCATGCACTTCTTCAAACGTTGGAATGTTGTCGTCCCACTCCAGCAGAGTCGCCGTCGGTCCAGCGCGCTCGATGGCGCGCGCATAAAGCTGCCACACCGGCTCCAGCACCGGATGATCGTGCGTGTCGAGAACGTACTTCTCGAACCTCGAATGCCCGGCGATATGTATCTGGGCAATGCGCTCAGCTGGAACGGCATTCACATACACGAACGGATCGAAGCTGTGGTTCTGCGAGGAAACATAGATGTTGTTTACGTCAAGCAGAATGCCGCAGTCCGCGCTCTCTACGACCTCATTCAAAAATTCCCACTCTGTCATTTCAGAGACGTGGTACTCGGCGTAGCTCGAAACATTTTCGACAACGACCGGAATCTCAAGAAAATCCTGAACGTTTCTGATGCGCTCTGCCGTAACCTTCACCGCTTCCCACGTATAGGGCATGGGCAGCAGATCGTGTGTATAGCGCCCATCCACAGATCCCCAGCAAAGATGATCGCTCAGCCACGGTGTCTTGGTCCGTTTCACCAGCCGCTTCAACCGCTTCAGGTGTTCCGGATCGGGCTCAGTCGCGGAGCCGAAGTACATCGATACGCCGTGCTGGACAACGTTGTACTGTTCGAGAATCTGATCGAGCACTTCCAGCGGACGGCCGCCGTCGATCATGTAGTTCTCCGAGATGATCTCGAACCAGTCCACCACCGGCTTCTTGTTCAGAATGTGCCGGTAGTGCGGAATGCGCAGTCCAATCCCAACACCGTATTCGGTAAAGCCGTTAAAGCGATTCGCAGGCACAGCCAACTCCCAGGTGAAAAATAAAAACACAACGGGCCGCTCCAGTGCGGCCCGCTGATGTCCTGAGCTTAGTGAGGCTTTGAACCATCGGTAGCGCAGCCGCCCTTGCCTTTGCAGCTGTTCTTACCTTTGCAGCCATTGTCACTGCTCTTGCAACCACCCTGTCCCTTGCAATCATTTTTGCCCTTACACGAATGCTTGCTCGTGTCCTGGTCCAGCGAGTTCTTAGCAAACGACGCTTTGCCCACCTTCACCACTGACGTGGCGCTGGTTGACGAGGCCGCTGCCTGCACGGTTGCGGCACCGCCCAGCAAGCCTGAAACTGCCGCGGCAACCATCAAGGTCTTCATTGAATGCTTCATACGTTGTCATTCCTCCATGGATTTGCAAGCCTAAGACCAGGCATTGTGAGATGCCGGTGGGAGACCTGCTGCCCATAAGAATATGGGACGCTCAAAAGGTTACAGCATTTGGCGGTAAAAAGATGTGACAGGTTGTAAAATCGCAAACCGCAGTGGATTCACGAAGCCCGTCAGTCTTTTCTATAAGATGAACAAACATGAGCGAGAGCAAAGCCCAGTCCTATGCAAACTACAAGCGCAGACATGCCCCATTCCATTTCTTTGTGATTCCAGTCCTGATCACAAATACGTTCCTAGCCATCGTGTATCTGGTGCGGCACCCGGGGCTGGCAGCCGCGTGGATGGTCGTTCTTTCTCTCGCCTTGCTTGTGCTTGCATTTCTTGTGCGGATCAATCCGCTAAAGGCTCAGGATCGCGTCATTCGCCTGGAGGAGCGGATAAGGCTCATGGCGTTGTTGCCCGAGCCTCTGCGTGCCCGCATCCCTGACCTGACTGAATACCAGCTCGTCGCGCTGCGTTTCGCATCCGACGCAGAAATCCCACGACTCGTCGAAGAGACGCTTAAAGAGAATCTAAGTGCGAAAGATATTAAGAAGAGGATTCAAAACTGGCGGCCGGACAACTTCCGCGTCTAAGAAAAAAGCAGGCTAGCTCTGCTTTGCTTCGAGCTCAGCCCAGCGCGCATAGAGAGTATCGACAGCCGACTTGGCATCTTCCGCTTCTGCAAGCGCAGCCTGCAGCCGGACAGCGTCCACGGCCACAGCAGGATCTCCGAGCAAAGTCTGCTTCTGTTGCAACGTTTCTTCTGCAGCCGAGATGCGGTCTTCTATATCAGCCCATTCGCGGGCTTCAAGATAGGACAATTTCTTTTTTGATGACGTCGAAGTGGCTTTTACAGGCTGACGGAGAGGCTGCTCCTTCTGCGGCCTCCGTTCCGCCAGCCATGCTTCCCATTGGAGATAATCGGCGAAGCGTTCGGCGCCGCCCAGGCCATCAAGCCCCAGCACTACATTCGAGATGCGGTCGAGCATATAGCGGTCGTGCGTCACCAGCACCAGCGCTCCCGGATACTCAAGCAGGCTCTCTTCGAGAATTTCGAGCGTAGCGATATCGAGATCGTTGGTCGGCTCATCAAGCAGCAGCAGATCGGCAGGTTGCAGCATCAGGTTCGCGATCAACACGCGAGCCTTCTCGCCGCCGGACAATCGCGACACCGGCTGATTGAGCTGCTCACCGGTAAAGAGAAAGCGCGAAGCCCACGAGGCGACATGAATCACGCGGTCCTGATAGATGACGGAATCGCTCTCGGGAGCAAGCGCGCGGCGCAGCGTCAGCGATTCATCCATCTGCCGATTCTGCTCGAAGTAAACCACCCGCAACGCATTGGCGCGCTGAATCGATCCGGCGTCTTCCTTGAGATCCCCGCTAAGCAGTCGCAGAAGCGTGGTCTTGCCACTGCCATTCGGACCAACCAGGCCGACGCGCATGCCCGCGGTGATTACAAAATTCAGTTCGTTGAAAAGCTTCTTGTCGCCAGCCGAGTATTCAAGTTCTTCGAGAGTGACCAGTCGCTTCGTCTGACGATCCGTCGCGTTGAAATCAATCCCTGCCGAGCGCGTCTGCATGCGGCTGCCAAGATCGGCGAGCTCGCCAATCAACTCATTCGCTCGGTCGATGCGCGCCTTGGATTTCGTGGTACGAGCCTTCGGTCCACGGCGCAGCCACTCTTTCTCGATGCGCACGCGATTCTCCAGCGCGTCCTGCCGCCGCGACTGCGCTGCGAGGAACTCCTGTTTCGTCTCCAGAAAGTCGCTGTAGCTGCCGTTCACGCGCAGCAGACCGCCCGGGTAAGCGCGATTCAGCTCCGCCATCTGCGTGGCGACATTCTCCAGAAAATAGCGATCGTGGCTGATCACGACGCAGGCGAAGGGCGACGAAGCCAGCACGCCTTCCAGCCATTCAATTCCAGCGAGATCGAGATGGTTCGTCGGTTCGTCGAGCAGCAAGACATCCGGCTTTTGCACCAGAGCTTCCGCGATTGCTAGCCGCTTTCTCCAGCCGCCGGAAAATGTAACCGCCTCGGTTTCAAAATCCGAGAAGCCGGCGCGGCCCAGCGTATCGCGAAGACGCGCTTCCCATTCAGTCTCTGGAACACCGGCACGCTTCAGCGCAGCTTCGATGACTGAGCGGACAGTAGCACCGGCGGCGAATTCCGAATCCTGCTCAACATAGCTAAGGCGGGTCAGTTTGCGAGCGGCAACCTCGCCCGCATCGGGATCGACCTCACCAGCAAGAATTCTCAGAAGTGTGGATTTTCCAGAGCCATTCGGCCCAATCAGCCCGATGCGGTCGCCGTCAACCACCGTGAATGAGATATCGCGGAAAAGAGAAGTCGCGCCGAAGGCTTTCGAGATCGACTGTGCGTTTAGTATGAGCAAGAAAGCCCCAGAAAGTAAGCGCGGGCCGCAGCCCGCGCGTTTGGTGACAAGTCCGAAGGCCGCTTACTTCGCCGCAGCCGCAGCCGCAACGTACTCCTCGTACGGACCCTTGAAGTCGTCAATCGTTCCGTTATCAAAGTGCCAGATGCGCGTGCCGACTTCCTCAATCAAATCCTGATCGTGCGTCACCAGCAGTACCGTGCCTTCGTAGCGTTGCAATGCAATGTTCAGCGCGTTGATCGATTCAAGATCGAGGTGGTTCGTCGGCTCGTCGAAGACAAGAATGTTCGGCTTCTGCAGCATCAGCTTGCAGAAGAGCAAACGCGCCGCTTCGCCACCTGATAGCGCTTCCGTCGGCTTCAATCCTTCTTCGCCGCGGAAGAGCATCTGCCCGAGAATGCCGCGAATATCTTCCGTCGTCGCCTTGGGATCGAACTGGTGCAGCCATTCATTCACCGTCTTGCCGTGCTCAATCACGCCAGCGTGATCCTGCGGAAAGTAGCCGATTTGCGCCTCATGTCCCCACTTCACATTGCCGGCGTCGAGATCGAAATCCTTCTCGGCAAGCTCAGGATCGCTCGCGAGCAGCGACTTCAACATCGTCGTCTTGCCCTGGCCGTTGCGCCCGATCAGACAGACCTTTTCGCCGCGCATGATCGACCCGGCAAAGCCGTCGATCACCACCTGGTCGCCATACGTCTTGCGCAAGCCTTCAAACTCCAGCGTGTGCTTGCCTGAGGGGCGAATCTGGTCGAAGCGAATATAGGGGCGTTGGATATTCGAACGTGCCAGATCATTCGTCTGCAGCCGTTCCACTTCCTTCTTGCGGCTCGTCACCTGGCTCGAACGAGTACCGGCAGAAAAGCGCGCGATGAACTCATTCAGCTGCGCAATCTTCTTCTCGCGCTGCTCGTTCTGCGCTTCCAGCCGCGAGCGTACCTGCGTCTTCGCCAGCACCATATCATCGTAGCCGCCGGTGTAGGTGATGATTGTCTGGTAGTCGATGTCAGCCGTGTGCGTGCATACGCTGTTCAGGAAATGGCGATCGTGCGAAATCGTAATCAGCGTCCCTTCAAACCGCACCAGAAAATCCTGCAGCCAGTGGATCGAGTCAAGATCAAGATAGTTCGTAGGCTCGTCCAGCAGCAGCGCTTGCGGATGGCCGAAGAGCGCCTGTGCCAGCAGTACGCGGACCTTCTGACCGCCCTGCAGCTCGCCCATCTTGCGCTCGTGCAGATCGTCGGAAATATCGAGTCCCTGCAGCAGAATCGCGGCATCGCTCTCAGCGGTGTAGCCATCTTCTTCGCCGACAATGCCCTCAAGCTCGCCGAGGCGCATGCCGTCGTCGTCGGTCAACTCCGCTTTCGAGTAGATGGCATCGCGCTCTTCCATCGCCGCCCACAACGCCTTGTTGCCCATAATGACCGTATCGATCACGCGATAGGCGTCGAACGCATACTGGTCCTGGCGCAGCACGCCAAGCTTTTTGGGCCGCACGACGGAGCCTTTCTGCGCGTCCAGCTCGCCGGTCAGAATTTTCATAAATGTAGACTTGCCCGAGCCATTCGGCCCTGTAAGCCCATAGCGGCGTCCCGCCGTAAACGTCGTGGCCACATCCTCGAAGAGAATCTTCGAGCCGTAGCGCATGGTTACATTGCTGACTGAAATCATCTGTTATCCCGTTGCATCAGACAGGGAACGCAACCCTCGCAACAGAGCATCTTTGTGCCCTCTGCGTTCTCTGTGGTGAATCTGTTTTCTAAATTTGAGCGCCGTAGCGGTGAACGCCAGGATACAGGGCCAAAATCAAGGCCCATGTCACCGCTGTCTCTCCTAGTTTACTAGAAAAAGTGCGAAACCAATACGTTGGTCGCCAATGCGGCAACGTATGCCAGCACAGTCATATAGGTGAACTGCAGAGCGGGCCACTTCCAGCTGTTCATCTCGCGTCTCACAATCGCGAGCGTCGACGTGCACTGCATCGCAAATGCGAAAAATACGACCAGCGCCATCGCTCCGCCAAGCGTCAGGTCATGCCGCAAGGCCGCCTGCAAATTCAGCGACTGCGTAGCCGGATCGGCCCCGTAAAGCGTGCCCAGCGTACCCACAATCACTTCGCGCGCTACGACCGAACTGAGCAGGCCGATACCGATCTTCCAATTGAAGCCGAGCGGCTTGATAACTGGTTCAATCCACTGTCCAATGTGCCCGATAACGCTCTGCGGCAGATTGGTGTTGAAAGGAACATGGCTCAGCACCCACAGCACCAGCGTCACGCACAAGATCACCGTGCCCGCCTGCCCGACAAATACTTTGCCGCGGTCATAGAGCCTCAGCCCGAGCGAGCGCGCAGTCGGTACGCGATACTGTGGCAATTCGAGGATGAACGGAGCCGAAGAAGCCTTCAGGAACGAAGACTTCAAAATCCGGGCCGTTCCCAACGCGGCCAGGAAGCCAAGCACATACAGGCTCAGCATGACTGCGGCCTGCAATCCAAAGAAATCGCCCAACAGCTTCTTGTTCGGAATGAACGCGGCGATCATCAGCATGTAGATCGGCAGCCGCGCCGAACATGTCATAAAGGGAGTAACAAGAATCGTTGCCAGGCGGTCACGCTTGTTCTCGATGGTTCGCGCGGCCATAATCGCCGGCACGGCGCAGGCATAGGCCGAAAGCAGCGGAATAAATGCCTTGCCATTCAGCCCGATGGGCCGCATAACGCGATCGGCAATCAGCGCAGCGCGGGCCAGATAACCGGAATCCTCAAGAATGCCGACAAAGAGGAACAGCAGCAGAATCTGCGGCAGAAAAACCAGAACAGCGGATACGCCCTTCCAGACACCGTCAATCAGAAGCGATTCCAGCCATCCATGCCCAAGCAACAGACCGACCTGAGCCCCAGCATTGTTCAGCAATGTCTGAAATGCGTTGCTGACCGGCAGCCCGACGGAAAAGACAATTTGAAAAACCCCGAAAACTACGATCAGAAAGAGCAGTGGCCCGGTCACACGCCCCAGCAGAATCGAATCAAGCTTGCGCGTCCAGGTGGATGAGATGGGCGCCTTATACTTCGTTCGCGAACTGATGCCCGTCGCCCACTGCCTGTAAGAGCGCGGGTTGCCCACAACCGGCAATTCAAGACGCGGCTTTACCACCGCTGCCGCCGGTTCGCTCTTTTTATCGAGGAAATGTTTGATCGCGTCGAGTCCTGTGCCGCGCGCCGCGCTGATCTTCGCCACCGGAACGCCAAGTTCCTGCGCCAGCGCCAGCGTATCCACCTCGCCGCCGCGAATCTCCATGAGGTCGCTCATGTTCAGCAGAACGAGCGTTGGCAGACCGAGCGAAAGAATCGGAGCAGCCAGCATCAATTGCCGCTGTAGGTGCAGGGAATCAAGAACCAGCAGGATCGCGTCGGGTACAGGCGCTCCAGGCATTTTGCCACGCAGAACATCCACAGCTACGCGAGCATCTTCCGAATGTGTGCTGAGACTGTAAATTCCCGGAAGGTCAATCAGAGTCAGATCGCTGCGGTCTATCCCGCTGAGTTTGCCATAGTGCTGTTCTACGGTGACACCGGGATAGTTAGCTACTTTCTGTCTTAACCCGGTCAGCCGATTGAAGAGCGTAGATTTGCCGGAATTTGGCGGCCCGATCAGCGCGACGGTCTGAATCTTGCCCGCAACCCGCTGTACCGGCTGAACGTCGATCGTAGCTGTGGTGCAGCAGTCGCTCATCGTGATCCTTCTTCAATTTCCCGCACGGAAATCCACTGTGCCGTCTCGCGGCGCAGTGCCACTTCCATGCCATCCACTGCATAAACTGTGGGATCCCCGGCCGGGGCACGGCGAACTGCGCGCACCAGAGCTTCTGGCATGAACCCCATATGCATCAGGTGGTGCTGAATTTCGTCCGGCAGATGCAAGCTTTCCACAGTGGCTGACCGCCCAATTTTTAGTTCACTCAACGCCGTCACAATTCACACGCTTCCAGCAGCAAAGCCCTTGCCAATGAACAGGACGGCTTGCCCGAGAGGGAGGGGTTTTATAACCCGTCCTTTCCATCATAACTCAAAGTGCGACCTGTTTAATCCTAATTTAAGCCAAGGCATGGAAGCGGCACTACTTGAAAACATCAAGGGCATCCACATTACACTGAATGCGCTGTTATTTGCGGGGGGAAATCCATGAAATCGCAGGAATTTCGCCAGTCACTCAAGGAGAGCGAGCCGCCTGGAGGCCTGCCGCCATTGCTGCAGGCCTTGTGGTGGGACGCGAAGGGGGATTGGGGCCGAGCCCACGAAATTGCCCAGGACATTCAATCCAGTGACGCCGCCTGGGTGCATGCCTATTTGCACCGCAAAGAAGGAGATGCCGCAAACGCAGGCTATTGGTATCGCCAGGCAGGGAGGCCGCCGTGCACGAGTGAGACTGCGGCCGAATGGCTTACGATCGCCGATCATCTGCTCATGAGCTGAAATTCATATATGGATGAGTCCCCAGTCGAGCTACAATGTGGGACACAAATCCCTCAGACAGGAAAATATGGGCGAAGAGGTTTTGGACAATCCGGACAAGACTGTCCTTGAAACAGGGCAGGGCCTAAGCTTCTGGCTCATGGGCGACTTCTACGCCATCAAGACAACATCCGACCAGACCGGCGGAGCCTATTCCATCACCGAAATAGAGTCCTTCCCCGGCAACGGTCCGCCGCCGCACATTCACCACAAAGAAGACGAATGCTTCTACATCGTCGAGGGCGCTTTTACTGTCATTCTCGGCGACCGCGTTTTCGACGTCGCCGATGGCGACTTCGTCCGCATACCCAAGGGAACCCCGCACACTTATAAGAATGTCGGAGCGGTTCCCGGAAAGATGCTGGTCATCCTTTCCCCCGGCGGATTCGAACGAATGTGGGCGGAGCTGGGCCAGCCCGGTTCATTGAACCAACCGCCACGGCAGGAGGATCCCTCGACCCTCAATCGGCTCCTTGCCATGGCTCCCGGCTACGGCCTCGAAATCTGTTCATAGTCAAAGCATCCTACCCCTGTCCATTTTCGTACAGTGGCATTTCATTTCCGGACAGCGCGAGTCCCTGCCCGATTCCTTGTAAGCGTCTATCCTCCAATGATTTAACAGTTCCTATTTTGGCAATTCAGCTGCTACCTTAAACGCGGGAGTGTGTCCGCATGTTCCGCAACGATCTCCGTTTCGCCTGCCGCCAGCTTTACAAGAATCCCGCCTATGCTCTCGCCGTGATCTTGACCCTCGCCCTCGGCATCGGCGTCAATACAGCAGTCTTCAGCATGGTCGATGGCTTCATGCTGCGCCGCCTTCCTTATCCCGAGCCGGAGCGCCTCGCTGCGCTCGTTGTTCACACACAGGGAGTAAGCCAGCGCAGCGGCAAGTCATTTTCCGACGAAGACGATAGCTTCACCGGCGTTTCCTGGCGGATTCTGAAAGACAACGTCAGCGGCGTTATCTTTGCCTCGTATGGCGGCAGTATAGGAGCCAACCTGAAGGCAGGCGCCGACGCGGGCGGAGCCGTGCGCTACGTCCACAACACCCGCGTCTCGGCCCATTACTTCGATGTTCTGGGCATTCCGCTCTATCTTGGCCGCAGTTTTACGGATCAGGAAGACGTGCAGCATGGTCCCCCGGTCGTGGTTCTCAGTTATAAGCTGTGGCAGTCCACCTTCCACTCCGACCCGAAGCTGATCGGGAAGGCCATCGAGCTCAAAGGCGAGCCCTATACGGTGGTCGGCATTCTCCCGCAAAACGCCGTTACTCCAACCAATGCCGACCTGTTCACGCCGTTGCAACCAGCACCCACTGGCGAGTGCGGCGGGAACAACTGCGGCATTTATGTTCGCCTCAAATCGGGCGTGAACTGGCAGCAAGTCAACGCGCAGCTTGACCATGTCCGTCTGCCGGAATTCTCCGAGATCGAAACCAGATACCACGGCCATGCCTGGATCGAGGCGCGCCCAATGCAACGCGAACTCGCCGGCGACATGCGCGATGAAGTATCGGCTCTCATGCTCGCCGTGAGCTTCATTCTGCTCATCGCCTGCGCAAATCTTGCCGGACTCGCGCTCGTCCGCATCTCGCGCCGCACGCCGGAAGTAGCCACACGCCTCGCCCTCGGAGCCACGCGCTTCGACGTGCTCCGCCAGCTCTGGGTAGAAAATCTGGTGCTCGCACTCACCGGCGCTGCGGCGGGATTGTTTCTCGCCGTGCTCATCCTGAATGGCCTGCGCGGCTTCCTGCCCGAATGGATGATCCCCGTAGGTGGCTTCCATCTCGACGCTCGCGTGCTCGCCTTCACCTTCGGCGTATCGCTTATCACCAGCCTGCTCTTCGGCGCATTACCCGCGCTGCAAACACGACGCGTCGATCTGCGCTCCTCGATCGCCGCAGGCAGCCAGGCTGTCGTTGGTGGAACTGGCCGCACGCGCCAGTGGCTCATCGGAGCGGAAGTCGCGCTCACCGTCATTCTTCTTGCAGCAGCAGGATTGCTGATCCGCACGTTAGTTCATCTTGAATCGCTGCCGCCGGGCTTTGATCCAACCAACGTAATGACCGCCAAGGCCTCGCTCGATGACGCTCGCTACCGCAACGCCGCAGGATTCCAATCGCTCCTGCAGAATAGCGTCGCGGCAATGCGCCAGATCCCGGGCGTTCAAAGCGCTGCCGTAGGCCTGAGCGTGCCCTATGAACGGGGATTGAACGAGCCCATCTCCATAAAGGATGGCAAGCAGGCCGGCACCAGAAGCGGCTCGAGCGTCGCCTATGTGACGCCGGATTATTTCGCCACTCTGCGCATTCCGATCCTCTCCGGACGCGCCTTTAACGACAACGACTCGGCAACATCGGAACCCGTCGCAATCGTCAACACTACCTTCGCGAAGCAGTTCTATGGCGAAGCGTCACCGCTCGGCCGCCACTTCATCTCCGGAGATACAAACAACACGGTCTTCACCATCGTTGGCGTTGTTTCCGAAGTAGCCAAGAAGCCGGGAATGCACCAGGACGCCCCTATTTCTCACGAGGCGGTCTACTATCTCGCCGCCGCGCAGACGCCGCCGGGATTCGTGAATGGCGCCCACATCTGGTTTCAGCCTTCATGGATCGTCCGCACCCGCGGCCCCATCCAGGGACTGACCGAATCCATGCAGCGTGCACTGGCCAAGGTCGATCCCGATCTGCCCTTCTCCGGCTTCTATTCCATGGAACAGATTCTCGATGAGCAGCTCCAGATCAAGCGCATTGAGGTCCTGCTGCTGACCGTTCTCGGCGCGCTCGCACTGGTGCTGTCCGCCATCGGCATTTATTCGTTGGTCTCGAACCTCGTGGTACAACGCACGCGCGAAATCGGCATCCGCATCGCACTCGGTTCCACCATCGAAGAAGCGATGATCCACATCGGTTCGTCCGGACTCGTTGCCGCGGGCGCTGGACTCATCGCCGGCACCGCGTTTTCATTCGTTGCAATGCGCGTTCTGGCCAGCGAAATCTACGGCGTGAAGACCTACGACCCAATCACATTCGGCGCAGTCCTGTTGATTCTGGCGCTGATCGCCCTCGTGGCCAGCTTCCTGCCCACGCTGCGCATCAGCCGCATTCAACCCGCAGATACGCTGCGTGCTGAATGATATGTCTTTCAGATTTGTCATCCCGACCGGAGCCGCAGGCGGAGCGGGGGGACCTGCAGTTTTCTTCGTATGGGAAAAATTGGGCACGGTAAGAGGACAAAGAGTGCGGGTCGAGGAAGAAAGGGTAGAAGCACCGGCCTTTAGGCCGGTGAATAAAGCCATGAAGCCAGAGGGGCTTTAGCCCCGGGTCTTAATATTTGTAACCACCAGGAGCACAAGTATGCTCACCGACATCCGCCACGCATTTCGCCGCCTTCGCAAAGCTCCCGGCTTCACAATCACCGCCGTCCTCACGCTGGCCATCGCCATCGGCGGAGTCACCGCAGTATTCTCCATCGTCGAAGCCGTCCTTCTGCGCCCTCTCCCATTCAACAATCCCGGGCAGCTCGTCCGGCTGCATGAGGGAATCGAGCACCTGCTCGACCCGGTCGACCTGCCCGCACCTGACGTCATCCGCTTCGCTCGCGATAACCGCGCTTTCAGTGGCGTAGGCGGCTACGTTGCCTCAGGATATGAACTAACCGGAGCAGGCGAGCCATTTCACGCGAATGCTGAGCGTGTCACCGCATCTCTGTTTCCGTTGCTGGGCGTTGCGCCGATGCAGGGCCGCAGCTTTACGCAAAATGAGGATGACAATTCCGCTCCCGTCGCGCTGATCAGCTATGCGCTGTGGCGTGAGCGTTTCAACTCCGACCCGACCATTGTTGGATACACCATCGATCTCGACCGCCGCCCCTACACCATCATCGGGGTCATGCCGCGCAATTTCGAATTTCCACTCGATCCCGGACGCTTGAGCCATCGCGACCTCTGGGTGCCGATGAGCTTCACTCCGGATGAAAAGCAGGACGAGGTGGACAACTTCCAGTACGGCGCCATCGCGCGCCTCATGCCCGGCGCAACGCTTGCTAAGGCGCAAGCCGACCTCGCCCGCATGGTCCATGAGATAGAAACAAGCATCCCGCCCCAGTAGGGCATCCATCTCACCAGCAAAATCAGGCCGCTCAAGGACGAGACCGTTGAGAGCACGCGTCCACTGCTGCGCCTCCTGCTCGCCGCTGTTGGATTTGTCCTGCTCATCGCCTGCGCCAATCTCGCCAATCTGCTTCTTGTGCGCGCCGCCGGCCGTCGCCGCGAATCCGGCGTCCGTCTTGCCTTAGGTGCGGCGAGCCGGGCCATGCTCCGCCATTCGCTCGCAGAAAGCCTCGTCCTGAGCGTGATCGGCGGTTTTCTCGGAATCCTGCTTGCGGCCATCGTCGTTCGTCTCGGCAGCTTATTCCTGCCCGCATCGCTCCCGCGGATCGCGGAGCTTTCGGTCAGCTGGCCTGTCCTCATCACAGCGTGCGCGTTGGTCGGTCTTACCGGACTCTTGTGCGGACTCGCGCCCGCCATTTCCAGCATGCGTACCGATGTTCTCGACGCTCTGCGCGATGGCGGTCATGCAAGCGCTGGAAGTGGGCAGCAACGCCTGCGCAGCTCGCTCGTTGTATTGGAAACCGCGCTCGCCATGCTGTTGCTCGTAGGTTCTGGATTGCTGCTTCGAAGCCTGGCCCGTATGCTCGAAACCGATCCCGGTTTCGAGCCGCAACACACTCTGATGGCGCATCTCGATCTGCCGGAGCATGAATACTCCTCGCAGCAGAGAGTCAACCAGTTCTACACAGAACTGCTCGCACGTCTCTCCACTCTGCCTCAGGTCCAGTCTGTCGGGGCCTCATCGAATATCCCTGTTGTCGGCATCAACTCTGACCGCTCCTATGTTCCCGAAGGTTACTCCGCACAGAACGGCCAGTCGTGGCTCTCCACTTCAAATTACTTTGTCATGGGCGACTATTTCCGCGCCATGCGCATTCCGCTCGTTCGTGGCCGTTACCTCACAAGTGCCGACGATCAGCCCAACGCTCCAGTAGTAGCCGTCGTCAGCCAGACCCTCGCGCAGCAGGCATGGCCCAGACAGGACCCCATCGGCAAACGCTTCCAGATGGGGGGTAATCCGAACAGTATGCGGCCTTTTGTCACGGTTGTTGGCGTCGTCGGCGATATTCGTCAGGGTTCGCTCGACCACTCCATTTACCCCCAAATGTACGAGCCACTCTCGCAATTCCAGCGTCAGTTCGAACCTGCTGTAGCGCAATCCATCGGGACCCGCAGTGGCATGCACCTGATCGTTCGCACTGCTGGCGATCCCTCTGCCCTCGCCGCCAGTCTGCAGAAAACCGTACACCAGCTCGATCCGATGCTCGCCATCCAGAAGATCCAGACCATGGACACCGTTATCTCTTCCACCGAAGCACCCCGCCGCTTCAATACACTGGCCTTTACTTCGTTCGCTGCTGTAGCGCTGTTGCTTGCCCTGCTCGGGATTGGCGGCGTCCTCGCCTATACCGTCAGCGAACGCACGCGCGAAATCGCCATCCGTATGGCTCTCGGCGCTACGCGTGAGGACGTACTCCGCCGCGTCCTGCGCTCCGCGTTCGTGCTTGCCGGAGCCGGAATCGCACTCGGGCTTGCAGCCTCGCTCTGGCTCACGCGCTTTCTTGAGAGCCTGCTCTATGGCGTCAAACCGCTCGACCTGCCAGCCTTCCTCGGCGCTGTTTTCGTGCTGCTCACTTGCGCGCTTCTTGCTGGTTGGTTGCCCGCGCGCCGCGCCGCATCGATCGACCCGATGCAGACCTTGCGGTCGGAATAGAAAAAACTGAGCAGGATTTCGCCTGCTGCTCCTTCTGGTAGCTTTGTTTCTCTCCACTTCGCTGTGGTACATTGCGGAGGCAAGTCTGTCTCGATCGTAACCTGGGCCCTATCTACCGGTGCAACGCTTGCACAGGCCACATTAACGCCGTGATCAATACATGAGTATGCGACAGAAAGGGTATTACGAATGAAAAACAGGCTGATGGCAGTTTTCCTCTGTTTCGCAGCGTCGGTTCCGGTCATTGCCCAGAAAGTGGACAAACGGTTGACGGAATCAACTGCTGTCCTGCAAACAATCGCGGATAAAAAGGGTATCTCCGATACCGCGTGGAGCAAGGCGAGATGTGTTTTGGTATATCCAGGCGTTAAGAAAGTAGGGGTTGGACTCGGCGTGAGCTATGGCCGGGGCGTGCTCGTCTGCCGTACCGGAGCCGACATGACTGGAAAATGGGGAGCGCCAATCATGTACAAGCTTGACGTCGGCAGTCTTGGCGCACAACTGGGTTCCACTTCCACCGACTATGTCCTGCTGGTCATCAGTCAGCGAGGAGCGGACAAGATCCTGTCGGGCAAGCTGAAACTCGGTGCCGGAGCGTCCGCAGTCGCCGGCCCGTCAGGAGCGAACGCTGCCGCCTTTAACGATCCGAACGTGGACATCCTGTCGTATTCGCAGTCGAAAGGACTCTTCGCCGGCGCTACGTTAGGGAGTGCCTCCCTGGAATCCGACGACGACGCCAACAAGGATCTTTATGGCAAAACCATTGACGCCGCTCAGATGGTGCGAGAAGGCAATACGGCAGTTCCTGCTCCGGCACAGCCGTTGGTGAGCCTGCTGAAGAGGATATCGCCGAAGCATATTGACTAGGTACTCGGCCCAGAGTTTCCTGAGGGAGCTTCGAACTGAATATCCACAGAAAAATATTATTTGTTGCAACAGATGCTGGTATGGAATTATGCCCTGATTTGATAGAATAGAAATAGGATAAGTACACGAAAGGGCTGCTCACTTGGGCAGCCTTTCGCTTTTGCCCTCATCTCTTAAGCGAGTGAGGCGGTAAAAGGCTTGTTTTCAATATCCCAGGCGGAAGCCTCGTGGAATCAATATTTTGCGCGGCCAAGATTGGAGAGTGAATAGAATGAAGGATTTAGCTACTCCCCACCTCCTGCAGCGCCCTAGCTGAGAGGCGGAAGCCGGTCCGAAGTTCCGAAGAGAAAGATACAGCCCACCGCCAGACTGTACACAGCCCCGGCCACAGACAAGAACCGGTAGAGCCACGGACGGTGCACGCCACTGCCATAAAGCCCGCTCAACGCCGCAGTCATCACCGTATTCATCAGGATTAAGCCACCAGCAAACGCCAGCAGCCCCAGAAATCCCAAGAGCGTTCCACCCAGACTCGCCGCCAGAAGAAACAGCATCAGCTGCGTAGGAGTCTCCGCGCCAAGCCCGTGCAGCACGCCGATGCCAAAGACGGAACCGCCGTTGTAGTTCCAGGCAAAAGGCTCAGGTTCGGGTACATCCTTGCGGAATGTCCGGCGAACGCGCCAGACCACCTGCCGGGAACCATTGATCAGCAGAGCCCACCGGCTCTGAATCAGCTGATGAGAATGAGAATGTGAATGTGATTTGGAATGCCGCACCAGATTGGCGACAACCAGAATACCAAGAACGATCAGCGTAACGCCGATCAGCCGCTCCGCCCAGGCATCCAGCCGCGAGGGGAGGGAGATGTGCAAGAGAATAACCAGAACACCGAGCGCAACAACAGTACAAGCGTGCCCCAGAGCGTACAGCACGCCCAACCTGACCCCCTGCCGCCCCGACCGCTGCACTGCCGTAATGTCAGAGATTGCGGCCAGGTGATCGTAGTCAAACCCATGGCGCAGGCCGAGCAGCGCGCAGGAACCAATCGCAAGTGCAAGCTTCCAGTGCATGGGACGAACCAAATGCAGTCTATCGCAACGAAAGAGATGACGGAGGATTAACCGGAGATTCGAACAAGTTGCTCTGCTTCGATACGCGGCCCGAGGATCGAAACCTTGGGTACCTGTCCGCGCGCCATGGCAACCTCGTCGCAGCGGTACAGACGCGGGCAGTTCTGGCAATCCTTGAAGATCTTGTCAGGCAGCGCGGCGCGATCTTCGACAGTGCGAAAACCATAGCGGAAGAAGAAGTCGGGAATGCGGGTAAACAAGCAGACGCAGCCGATGCCATGATCCTCAGCCTCGTCAAGCAGTGCGCTGAGCAGGTTAGCACCCACTCCCTGGCCCTTAGCCTCGGGGCGCACCACAATCGACCGCACCTCAGCCAGATGCGGTCCATAGAGATGCAGCGCACCGCACCCGAGAAAGACGCCCGAGTCGCTCTCGGCCACGGTGAAGTCGCGGACGTTCTCGCAGATCTCGGCGAAGACACGCCGCAACAGCGTGCCGTCGTGCGAGAGACTATTCACCAGTTCGTAAATGTTGGTTGCGTCCTGAAGGCGCGCCTTACGCACCAGCATGAAGAACTGCCTCCGGAGTGGAATCGCCCTGACCGACGACGCGATAGGCATCGGCCAGCTTCCGCACGCGAGTCTCTGTACTCTTGAGGGCTTCGCGGACGCGATGCCGTGCCGTACCGCCGATAACGTCATGGCAGTCCAGCGTCGCTTCAAGCGTGACGGCGGCAAAGAAGTCCTGTTCGAATTCAGTTCCGAATTGTTTCAGTTCGTCCAAGGTCAGATCGTTCAACTCGCAACCCTTGTCCAGGCAATAGCGGACAGCGTTGCCAATTTTCTCGTGTGCTTTACGAAAAGGAACACCCTTGTATACAAGATACGTCGCCGCAGCCATCGCATTCAAAAAGCCGCTCTCGCAGGCAGCTCGCATGCGACCTGTCCGGAACTTCAGCGCCGCGGTAAATTTCGCCAGCAGTTGAACCGTGACGTCGATGGCGCTCGTCGCGGCAAAGACCGGCTCCTGCGTCTCTTGCATGTCCTTGTTGTAGGCCAGCGGCAAACCCTTGAGCAGGAGAGTGACTGCCTGCGCCGCTCCGTTAATACGGCCAACCTTGGCGCGAACGAGCTCGGTCAGATCGGGGTTCTTTTTCTGCGGCATCGCGCTCGATCCGGTCGAGAATGCTTCGGGCAGATCGACGAAGCCGAACTCAGCCGTGGCAAAGAGCGTGATCTCTTCTGCAAAGCGGCTGGCATGCAGCGCCAGTAGCGTGAGCGCGTGGAGATATTCGAGCACGAAGTCGCGGTCGCTGGTCGCGTCCATGCTGTTCGCAGTCGGAGCAATGAATGCAAGCTCCTTTGCGGCGATTGTGCGGTCGAGCGCCAGCGTGGCGCCAGCAATCGGCCCCGAGCCAAGAGGAGAGTAGTTCAACCGCGCAATGCAGTCTTCGAGACGCGCAGCATCACGGAGCAGCATTTCGACGTAGGCCAGCATCCAGTGGGCGACCAGCACCGGTTCGGCTCGCTGCAAATGCGTATACGAAGGCATCACTGCTTCTCCGGAAGCTTTTGCCTGTTGTACAAGAGCCAGCGCCCACTCGCCGATATTGGCAATGAGCACGCGCGCACGCGAGCGAATGTACAAGCGCAGGTCTGTGGCGATCTGCTCGTTGCGGCTGCGGCCCGTGTGCAGCTTGAGCCCGAGGTCGCCGATTGCTTCGACCAGCTTCATCTCGACGAAGTGGTGAATGTCCTCGGAGCGCTCAGCTTCGTCCATCCACTGCTTCGCGTCTTCCGCCATGCCGCGCGACGCGATTGCGCTCAAAGCGTCGGCGATCGCAGACTGCTCTGCGCTGGTCAGTATGTTCGCTGCTTTCAGGGCAAGAGAATGCGCCGTGCTGGCAGCTACTTCTTCCTGAAGCAGCTGCCGGTCAAAGCCGAAGGAACGTTGCCAGTGGTCGAAAGTTGGGTCGAGCGGCTCGCGAAAGCGGCCAGACCACATCTTGGCGTGCTGTTCGCTCATCAGTTCTCTTCGCCTTTCGTTATGCTCCCGTTTTTCGTCCCCCCGTTTTTCGCTCCACTGTTCAGTTGTGGCATCTCCGAGCCGTGGCTCAGTGTGATGAGGCCGGTCTGCGCGTATGTCATTAGCTTGGCGCGGGTGTCGGTGATGTCGAGATTGCGCATGGTGAGCTGGCCGATGCGGTCGCGCGGAGAAAAAGCCGACTCGGTCTTCTCCATGCTGAGGCGTTCGGGCGCAAAGGTGAGGTTGGGCGACTCGGTATTCAGAATCGAATAGTCGTTGCCGCGGCGCAGCTCGAGCGTGACCTCTCCGGTGATGGCGCTCGCCACCCAGCGCTGTGCGGACTCGCGGAGCATGATGGCCTGGGGATCGAACCAGCGTCCCTGATAGAGCAGGCGGCCCAGCTTGCGGCCGTTCTCGCGGTATTGCTCGATGGTGTCTTCGTTGTGAATGCCGGTGATGAGGCGCTCATAGGCGATGAAGAGCAGGGCCATGCCCGGAGCTTCATAAATGCCGCGGCTCTTGGCCTCGATAATGCGGTTCTCAATCTGGTCACTCATGCCCAGGCCGTGACGTCCGCCGATGCGGTTGGCTTCGAGCAGCAGCTCGACGGGGTTGGAGAATGCCTTACCATTCAGTGCGACGGGGAAGCCCTGTTCGAAGCGGATCGTCACCTCTTCGCGCCTGACATCCACATTGTCACGCCAGAAGGCCGTTCCCATGATGGGCTCGACGATGCGGATGCTGCTCGAAAGCTGTTCGAGGTCCTTGGCTTCGTGCGTGGCGCCGAGAAGGTTGGAGTCGGTCGAGTAGGCCTTCTCAGCGGACATCTTGTAGCCGAAGCCGGACTTCTGCAGGAAGGCGGACATCTCGGCGCGGCCGCCAAGCTCATCGATGAAGAGCGGATCGAGCCAGGGCTTATAGACCTGCAGATCGGGATTGACGAGCAGCCCATAGCGATAGAAGCGCTCGATGTCATTGCCTTTGAAGGTCGAGCCGTCGCCCCAGATGTTGACGCCATCTTCTTTCATGGCTGTGACCAGTATGGTGCCGGTAACAGCGCGCCCAAGAGGCGTGCTGTTGAAGTAGGTGATACCAGCAGTCGAGATGTGGAAGGCTCCAGACTGCAGTGCGGCGATGCCTTCGCGAACTAGCGGCCCGCGGCAATCGATTAGCCGCGCATTCTCCGCGCCGTACTCAAGGGCCTTGCGGGGGATGGCATCGTAATCGGTTTCGTCCGGCTGGCCGAGATTGGCGGTGTAGGCGTAGGGCACCGCACCTTTCTGCTTCATCCAGTGAAGCGCGGCACTGGTATCAAGGCCGCCGGAAAAAGCGATACCGACTTTCTGCCCAACCGGCAGACTTTCAAGAATGACAGACATTTCGTACAAAACCTCGGGTTTCTTCGGTTGCTGTGATATTCGACCAGCCTGGGGCACCCACCATTTAGCGCAAAGAGTGGGAGACCAACTTACTTCGCCGGCTTTGCCCCGCCCAGCAACATAAGCATCAGCGCCTTCTGCGCGTGCATCCGGTTCTCCGCCTGATCGAAGACGACCGACTGCGGACCGTCGAGAACTGCGTCGGTTACCTCCGCATTGCGATGCGCCGGCAAGCAGTGCATGAAGACCGCATGCGGAGCTGCGTAGCTCATCAGTGTTTCATTCACCTGATAGGGCTTGAAAATCGGTGCACGCTTCGTCGCCTCATGTTCGAAACCCATGCTGGTGCACACATCGGTATATACGGCGTCCGCACCAGTAACGGCGGCTATCGGATCATTGATGAGGGTGATGTCACTGCCGGTGATATTGCCGATGGCTCGCGCCTGAGCGATGATATCGGCCTTCGGTGCATAGTTCTTCGGTGTTCCGATGGTGCAGTGTGCCCCGAGCTGGGCCGCAGTCAGCATCAGCGAATGGCAGACGTTGTTGCCATCGCCTACATAGGTGAATCTCAATCCCTTTACTGTGCCGAATCGTTGTTCGAGCGTCAGGAAATCGGCGAGCGCCTGGCACGGATGTTCGAGATCGCTCAGCGCGTTGATGACGGGAACGCTTGCGTACTGCGCCATTTCCGTGATGGTTTCGTGCGCATAGGTGCGCAGGACGAGGACCGAGACCCAGCGCTCGAGGTTGCGCGCCATGTCAGCGAGGGACTCGCGCTCGCCGAGGGGCGACTGCGTCTGGTCGACGAAGATTGCGTTTCCGCCGGTCGTATTGATCGCGGTCTCGAAGGTCAGCCGCGTACGCAGCGATGACTTCTCGAAAAACATGACCATCTGTTTAGCGTCGAGCGCGTGGCGGTACTTTTCCGGATTCGCTTTGACGTCGTGCCCGAGTTCGAGAATCGCGGATACTTCCACGGGGGAGAGATCGGCGATGGAGCAAAGATCGCGCCCCACGAGCGCATCGCTCAGGCCAGCTTCCTGTTCCAGTACCGCATATGCCTTGCTAGCCAATTTGTGTTCCTCCATTCATATGATGAGTCTGCTCGCCGACGTGTGCCGGTCCATGCTCCGTTAAAATTGTGTCAAGAGCGTCGATGGCTTCATCGACATGCTCCTTGCCAAGAATGAAAGGCGGCAGAAAACGCAGCACCGTCTCGCTGGTGCGATTGATGAGGATGCGCCGCCTCAGCAT
The DNA here is from genome assembly GCA_963833015.1 of uncultured Acidobacteriaceae bacterium. GTDB lineage: Bacteria > Acidobacteriota > Terriglobia > Terriglobales > Acidobacteriaceae > Alloacidobacterium. The sequence goes on from CAWHWJ010000015.1 coordinate 39,259, forward strand.
CTCCGCCAGAACCGTTTTCGCAAGCTCTGCTGAATCAAGTTCGGCTGCCAGCATCAGGCCGAGGCCGCGGACCTCCGTGATGGCAACGTGTTTCTGCTTCAGTTGATCGAGCTTCTGGTGAAAGTAGTTGCCCACTTCGTTCACATGATCAAGCAGATGATCCTTTTCGATCGTGTCGAATACTGCGATTGCTACAGCGCACGCTAACGGTCCGCCGCCAAAGGTAGTGCCGTGCATGCCAGGATGAATTGCCTGAGCGGCTTCTTCCGTGCAGAGCATGACTCCAAGCGGAAGCCCGCCGGCAATCGGCTTGGCCAATGTGGTCACATCGGGCTTCACGCCGTAGTGCTGATAGGCAAACCACTTGCCTGTGCGTCCAAGGCCTGCCTGAATTTCATCGATGATCAACAATGCGCCGGTAGAGCTTGTTAGCTCGCGGGCTGCTTCAATGAACTCCTGCGAAACAGGACGGATTCCGCCTTCGCCTTGCACTGCTTCCAGCAGCACTGCGCAGACATCGCTGGAAAACTTTGCCTTCAAGTCGGCGACGTCATTGAAGCGGACAAACTCGACATCTGGCATCACCGGAGCGAAGGGCTCGCGGTATTTCTCTTTGTGGGTTGTTGCAACCGAGCCCATCGTGCGTCCGTGAAAACTGTGTTCCATCGCAAGGAACTTCGTTCCGAGATGCTTGCCTTCGCTGCGCTTCATGCCGGCATAGGCGCGCGCGAGCTTCAAAGCCGCTTCCCACGCTTCTGTCCCGCTGTTCGAGAAGAAAGCGCGATCCATGCCGCTTGCTTCCGTCAGTCGGAGCGCCAACTCGGCCTGCCCATCGTGGAAGAAGAGGTTTGAGATGTGGATCAGCTTCTTGCTCTGTTCGGCAATGGCATTCTCAATCGCGGGATGGCCATAGCCCAGTGCATTGACGCCGATGCCGCTCAGCAGGTCGAGGTAGCCGTCACCATTCTCGTCAATGAGGTGAACGCCCTCGCCGCGAACAAAGAGAATCGGATTCCGCTCATAGGTTGTAAGCAGCAGCTTCGCTTCGGCTGCCTGAATTGCATCCAGATTCATTCTGATTCTCCTATGCGACCATCACTTCAGTGCCGTGCGCTACGCGTGTGCTGCACAAATCGGGCAGTACGCCTGCTGCTTCTGCAGGTAGGATGCGTACGCGCTTGACTCCCTGCAACAGAGCCTCTCGGCAGGCGCTCAGTTTCGGCAGCATGCCGCCGCTGATGACGGCGTCTTGCGTCAATGCAGCAATCCGGTCGACGCTCAACCATCGCATGACTTCACCGTCAGCGCCACGAACGCCGGGTACATCAGTCAGGAAGACCAGCGCGTCAGCCTTGCAGGCTGCGGCGCAGGCTGCGGCCATCTCATCGGCGTTGATGTTGTAGTACTCCCCGTCGAAGCCGAGAGCGAGGCTTGAAATTACCGGCACCGCGCCCATTTTCCAGATCGCGTCCAGCCAGCGTGTGTCGGAGGCCACGATCTCGCCAACGAACCCTAGATCGGGAGCCGTTCTCTTCTTCCGCGCACGAAAGATCAGGCCGTCGCCGCCGCAGAGTCCGACCGCTGCTTGCCCGTGAGCGCCGAGTGATGCGACCAGCGATTTATTTACGGCTCCACTTAAAACCATCAGAGCGGTGTCGCGGGTTTCCGCGTCGGTAACGCGCAGCCCGGCGATAAACTCACTTTGCTTGCCGAGTTGCTTGAGAGTCTTTGTCAGCTGCACACCGCCGCCGTGCACCAATGCCACCTGGTTACCGTCCTTCACCAGTTCGGCAATGGCTCTTGCACAGCTCTCGCGCAGTTCAGGATTTTCCAGGGCGGCCCCGCCAAGTTTTACGACATATTTCACGCCAGGCCCTCCGATTCATTCCATCCGTTCATTACGTTCAGGTTTTGCACCGCCTGTCCGGCGGCGCCCTTCAGCAAGTTGTCCAGGCAGGAGACGATCACGCATCGTCGTCCGTCTGGAGCAAGATGGAAACCAATGTCGCAGTAGTTGGTGCGCACTGAGTACTGAATCTGCGGAAGATGATTGGCAGGGAAAACCCTGACCATTGGGCTGTCCTGGTAAAACTCGCGATAGCACATTTCAACTTCTGCCGCATGCTTCACTTCCTTAAACGACAAATAGATCGTCGAAAGAATGCCACGCGGAATCGGCAGAAGGTGCGGTGTGAAGATAATTTGCTCGGGCTGAAGCTCAAGCTGCTCCAGCAGCTCTCCGGTATGCCGATGACCAAAAACACCATAGGCTGACAGATTGTCTGCCGCATACATAAAGTGTGTTTTGGCCGACGGTGTTTTCCCCGCGCCGGATACGCCCGATTTCGAGTCGCTGACAATCCCGCGATCGAGGTCGACCCATCCCTGGGCGACGAGCGGTTTGAGTGCCAGAATCACGGATGTTGCGTAGCAGCCGGGGTTCGCGACCAACTCCGCGTCTTTGATTTCATCGCGATGAAGCTCGGGCATGCCATACACGCTCTTTGCCTGCACGGAAACCGCAGTTGCCAATCCATCGTCTTCAAACTTGTAGACAGCGCGATTTTGCGCTTCGTTTAGCCGCCAGGCTCCGCTCAGGTCAATGACGCGAAACCCACGCTCGATCGCTTCCGGCGCCATCTCGCGCGACTGCTCATGGGGAGTCGCCAGAAAGAGAACGTCCACACCACGGTCCTTGAGCAACTCCCAGGAGAATGGCTCTATCGTTAACGAACGGGAGCCGTTGTTGTCCATAAGTTGAGGGTGTAGCTCTGTCAGCGGAATCGTGCGACCGGTCACCTCAGCACGACCGAGAAACAGAGGCGTCGTATCTTTCAGTTGCGGATGATGCAGCAGAAGGCGCGCCAACTCCATGCCGGCGTATCCAGTCACTCCCATCACTGCGGTTTGTAAAGTCTTTTTCATCTGTCTTTCTGGCGAAATCAGCCAATCATCTCTTCAAGACGCGTACGCAGCTGCGACGCGCGTTTGAGGTCAGGGCAAATAATGAGAACCGTGTCATCTCCGGCAAGCGTGCCAACCACCTCCGGCCAATCCTCATGATCGATGCCCAGCGCGACCGCCTGTGCGCTGCCACTGGTGGTAATCAGCACCAGCTGATTTAATGCCTGATTCACTTTTAGCCCGAAGCTGCTTAATACATTGTGAATCGACGGAAGATCTTCATCCTCATTCCGCCCATTGCCATTACCATTGGGCAGAGAGTAGCCATTCGGACCTTTGTATAGATGCAGCTCATGTATGTCGCGCGAAACCGTGGCCTGGGTCACGTCGAAGCCGCGCTTCACCAGCTTGCGGCGCAGCTCCTCTTGATTCGAAATGGCGCCTGTCGCCACCAGTTCGCGGATCGTATTGTGTCTCTCTGTTTTGCTCAAACTGAAAAAACGCGGCATATACGCCGCGCCTCGCTTTGCATAAAGATGCAATTCAATGTATAAATATACAGACGCAGATTGTCAATAATGGTTGCAAGTTTTTATCTCTTTTTCGCAACCAAGTCCGGCAAGCTCCTGCATTCAACCCAATTCGTTCAATTTTGCTTAATTATTTTGGCAGTTGCCAGGAAAAAGGGTCGTATAGTTACCTATGGGCTACATAACTTTTTTTGATTCGCCGGTGCCACCGGGGCGCCAAGGTGTCTCTCCCGCCCCAGCCCAACCATCTCTTATCGATCCCCGCTTTGATCAAGACTCGTGCGGCGTTGGCTTTGTAGCGACTCTTAGCAGCCAGCCTTCGCACGATATTCTTGCGAAAGCACTTACCGCGCTTGCACGCCTCGCACACCGTGGAGCAGTCGCAGCCGACGGCAAGTCGAGTGACGGCGTCGGCATCTGTACCGCAATTCCCCGCGAATTCCTGCTGGCTTCAACAGGCATTACGATTGCGCCTGAAGCACCGCTCGCCGTCGGAGTTGTTTTCTTCCCGCCGGATATTGCGGAATCGCACGCGGAGATGGAACATGCGCTCGCCCGCCAGAACTGCGAGGTGCTCGCATGGCGTGACGTGCCAACCCGGCCCGAAATTCTGGGCGAAATTGCACTGTCGACGATGCCGGTTATTCGTCATGTGCTGATCACCTCGAAGGATGCTGACCACCTGAATCGCCGTTTGTATCTGGCACGCAAGCAGTTTGAGCGTAGCGGCGCGGCTGGCTATGTGTGCTCGTTGTCGTCCACCACGATGATCTACAAGAGCATGTGCGCGGGGCGGCTCTTGCCTGAGTTCTATCCCGATCTTGCTGATCCGCAATTCACGACGCCGTTTGCCGTCTTTCACCAACGTTACGCTACGAATGTGGCTCCATCGTGGGACCGCGCGCAGCCTTTCCGCATGTTGTCTCACAACGGAGAGATCAATACAGTCTGGGGCAACCGCGCACGCATGGATGCCCGCGCGGCAACGCTATCCGACGAATTGAAGCCGATTTTTTCGCCGGGCGGATCCGACTCGACCAGTCTGGACGAGATGCTGGAATTGCTTGCGCACAATGGACGGACAGTTGCGGAATCGGTGCGGTTGCTGCTGCCGCCTGCGCTGGACAAGGGGGATTCAGCTTTCTTTGCGTACAACGAGGATTGTCTTGAGCCGTGGGATGGCCCGGCAGCGATCTCCTTTACTGATGGCCGATTTGTTGGCGCGGCGCTTGACCGCAATGGACTGCGGCCTTGTCGGTTCTTCGTTACCGATGACGATCTGGTCGTAGTCGGCTCGGAAGCAGGTCTTGTTGATCTCGACCCGGAGAAAGTCGTGCACAGCGGACGCCTGGGTCCGGGAGAAATGCTGGTTGCGGACCTTCAGAAGCACAAACTCTACGAGAACGATGAGTTACTGGAGATTTTCGACGATGCGGCACCTCAGTATGAAAGCCTGCTGGAAGAGACGACGCTCGATCCGAAAACTCCGGCCGCAGGGCTCGAGACAGCCGATTTGCTACGCCTTCAGCTTGGCTTCGGCTATTCGCGCGAAGACGTGCGCATGATTCTGCAGCCCATGGCGAGTGACGGCAAGGATGCCGTCTGGTCGATGGGAGATGATACGCCGCTGGCTCCTCTGGCGCGCACGCCGCGGCCGGTTTACGCCTATTTCCGACAGCGCTTTGCGCAGGTCACGAATCCACCGATTGATTCTCTGCGTGAGGCCATCGTTATTCAGCTTCATACCAGACTCGGTCCGTGGCCGAGCTTGCTGAACAAGAAAGCGACACTGCCTGGGCTCTCGCTCGCTTCGCCGTTCCTGTCGTTAGGACAGATTGAAGCGCTGCGCACTCGCCATCACGGGCTTGCGGACGAGTTGCCGCTTGCTGTGCTGGATTGTGTCTTCAATCCGGCTTGCAATCTGGTCACTGCGATCGATGATCTGTGTGCAAAGGCGATCGATCTCGTTCGTGGCGGCGCGGCGATTTTGCTGCTGACCGATCGCAGCTGCAACCAACAATCGATTCCTATTCCCATGGCGCTGGCTACCGGAGCTGTGCACCATGCGCTGATTCGTGCGGGCGAGCGGACGCGCGTTGGGCTTGCTGTCGAGGCAGGCGATTGCCGCGATCTGCATCATGGCGCGGTGCTTCTCGGCATGGGGGCCGGGGCTGTCTGTCCATGGCTGGCGCTCGAGACGGCGCGCTCAGTCAATGCCGAGAAGGGTGAAGAGAATCTGCTGCATGCCTTCGATGCCGGGCTGGCGAAGATTATGTCGAAGATGGGCATCTCAGTGGTGGACAGCTATCGTGGCGCGCACCTCTTTGACTCGATCGGGCTGAATGCTGAAGTGATCGAGAAGTGTTTCTTCGGAACTCCAGCTCCGCTTGGCGGCATTGGCTTCGCCGAGTTGGAGAAGCCTGTTCGCGACCAGTGGCTTGCCAGCTTCAGCGATGATGCGGCTTCCGGTGAAGCTCCGGGCGGCACTGCTACAGCGGTGAAAGATCTGCCGGACTACGGATGGGTTCGCTTCCGCAAGGCGGACAAGGCTGAGCCGCATTCCTGGCAGCCCGCAGACTGTACGTTCCCTGCAGACCGTTGTCGGTACGGCGCGCAGCGCTGCTGCCGTTGCTGAGCCGGGACAGGCTTGGGCTGCGTTTGCCAGCATCGCGGTTGAGAAGGAACCTACCGTGCTGCGCGATCTGCTGGAGTTTCGTCCAGCGGGCGATCCGCTGGCAGTTGGGCAGGTTGAGCCAGCGGAGAACTTCTACAAGCGATACATTGCCAGTGCCATGTCGCTTGGGTCGTTGAGTCCGGAAGCGCACCAGACGATTACTGCTGCGATGAACATGCTTGGCGGCCGGTCGAATACGGGCGAGGGCGGGGAAGACCGCGCCGTTTACGATCCGACAGGTGAGTTGCCGTTGAATGGCGTCAATGTTCCGGCGCATCTGCTGAACAACAAGGTAAAGCAGGTTGCTTCGGCTCGCTTCGGCGTTACGGCTGAGTACCTGATGAATGCCGAGGAGATCGAGATCAAGATCGCGCAGGGCTCGAAGCCCGGCGAGGGTGGACAGCTACCGGGGCACAAGGTTACGGAACTGATTGCGCGGCTTCGTCATGCGCAACCTGGCGTGCAGTTGATCAGTCCGCCGCCGCACCATGACATTTACTCGATTGAAGACCTGGCGCAGCTGATTCACGATCTGCGGCGCGTGAATCCGAAGGCTGCGATCGGGGTGAAGCTGGTCTCCGAGATGGGTGTTGGTACGGTTGCTGCTGGTGTTGCCAAGGCTTACGCGGACTACATTGTCATTGCCGGTCACAGCGGCGGGACTGGCGCTTCACCGCTTTCGAGCATCAAGTATGCGGGCAATCCGTGGGAACTGGGGCTGGCGGAGGCGCAGCAGGTGCTGATCCAGAACGGGCTGCGCGGGCGCGTTCGTCTGCGCACGGATGGCGGTTTGCGTACGGCGCGCGACGTTCTGTTTGCCGCGATGCTTGGCGCTGACGAGTTTGCGTTCGGTACAGCGGTTCTTGTTTCGCTTGGCTGCGACATGGCGCGGCAGTGTCATCTCAATACGTGTCCGACGGGCATTGCTACGCAGCGGCCCGATCTGCGGGCGAAGTTCCGCGGACGGCCCGAGCATGTGATTAAGTTCTTCGAGGAACTGACGCGCGATATTCAGGCGCTGCTGGCCAAGCTTGGTCTGCCGTCGCTTGAGGCGGCGATTGGGCGCACTGACCTGCTGGATCAGGTGCGCCAGGTTGGCGGTCTCGACCTGACGCCGTTGCTGGCTGCTCCTCCGGATGGTGTTGTCCATTGGCAAGGGAAGCGGAATCTGCGTCCGGAGGAGCATGCTCCGATGGATGATGCGTGGGTTGCGCCGGCGATTGCTGCTTACAAGGCTGGCGTTCCGTTTGAGTTGGAGGCCAATGTCACCAACGAGGATCGCACGCTTGGTGCGCGTCTCTCGGGCGAACTTGCCTTACTGCAGGACTACGGTGTTGCTCCGCAGGCTCCGATTGCCTTCAAACTGAAGGGCGTTGCGGGTCAGTCTTTCGGGGCGTTTGCTGCCCCGGGCATGTCGCTTACGCTGGAAGGGCTGGCCAACGATTTTGTCGGCAAGGGCCTTTGCGGCGGCGAGTTGATTCTTCGTGGACAGGGCCGTGCTGCGCGCGAGAGCGAACGGCATGTGATTCTGGGCAACGTCGCGCTGTACGGCGCTACTGCCGGCACCCTGTTTGCCGCGGGGCGCGCCGGTGAGCGCTTTGCCGTGCGCAACTCCGGCGCTCTGGCCGTGGTTGAAGGCGTGGGCGACCACGGGTGCGAGTATATGACCGGCGGTCTCGTGGTCATTCTCGGCGATACCGGCATCAATTTCGGCGCCGGCATGACCGGTGGTCTGGCCTGGGTCTTCGATGAGGAAGACAAGTTCCTCAGCGAGTGCCGCTACCACTCCGACTTTTTGAATGCGGACGGTTATGGTGCGCTGGATGCCGAGGCGCAGGCGAGTATTCGCGACCTGATTGCTCTGCACGCTGAGAAGACGGGAAGCACGCGTGCACACTGGCTGCTCGACGAGTGGGATACGCTCGGAGAGCGGTTTATCAGGCTGACTCCAAAGCCGCAAGCATAGCCCATCCCCCGTCTTTGAGGTGCGCACTTTCCACCCCGCCCCGCCAAGACCGCGTGGCGCGGGCCCCGGTTCGCGCGGTCTCTCCAGACCATCCTGTCTGCTCGAACCGCACGAGGAGACAGGATGCGGCACCCGCTCCTCGGCTACGGCGTGGATTCGCGGGAGGGTGATGCTGGCTGGTTGGTCGGCTTCTGCGGCGGCTTTCTTCTGAGCTTGTGCTTGTCGTTCGGCTTCCGCCTGTGCCTTCATGGCTTCGGCTTCGCGAAGGAGGATTTCGCCGAGGCTGGGTGGGCGTCTCTGCTCTTCGATTTCTTCCGGGTCAGGGCTCTGTTTGGACGGGCCGATCAAGGTACCGTCTGCGTGTTCGTGGGTTTCGCTCACGGTCTGCAAGGGTATTGCTTCTTTCGCGGCCATGAGGCTCCGGTTGCGGTGGTTTTGCGAGGCTACCTGCAGGCCGTAGATGAGGATCCGGGCGCGGCGGGGGTCGATGCGGTTGGCGGCGAGGGCGAGAACTACATCGGACAGGGCGAGTTGGATGGCGTCGGCGTCTTCTAGCGGAGGCAGTTGGTGGGCCGTGTCTTGTGGCGCGATGTAGGGTTCGTAGGCTTCGTCTTTCCGCGCGGGACGCTTGCGGGTGTTGCTGTGGAAGTAGCAGAAGCTCTGGTCTGTCAGTGCGGTGACTGGCATTTTTTGCCGCTGGTGAAGATGTGTCGGCACTCGTTGTACATGGTGGGCCCCCCGGTATGTTTTTTTAAATTCTTCTTTTTATTGGTAGTTACGGAACTTTATATGGTGTGCTTCACGCGGTCTGGTTGGACCCATCCCTTCACAGGCTCAGGGCAGGCTCTACCTTCGCGAAGAACGCGCGAAGATAGGATGGGGCACTAGGCTGGTACTCCCCTGGCATGTTCAGTAAATTCGTCAACTTGCTTGGGTTAGGAGGCTTTCCACATTTCTGCGAGATAGGAAAGCCTTCTCAGGCACGATGAGAAGCGGGCCTTGCTTGCAGCAAGGCAAGAAGCGCACCATTCGGTGCGGGTCCTTCGACTCCGCTGCGCTCCGCTCAGGATGACATCGTTGGGGGACATGGTTTTCCTCCGAAAATGCGAAAGCCCGCCATTGCTGGCGGGCCTTTTTTCTCTCTCTATCTAGTTTAACAGTTTTGGCGAAATAGACGGCCAAATTTCCTTCGCTTTTTTCGCTTTGGAATGTGTGGGTTAGGAGATTTCTTTAGCTGCTGAAGGGCTTGACAAGATTTCGTGAACTGCCCAACAGATGGCCTGGATCGGGCACCTGTGAAGTCACGTCTATGCAGGTACCTGCTGACTGGGTCGTCTGGTTTTTTTCGATTTTGCTTGACAGCCTACTGTGGGCGCTCCATACTGCCATAGTTTAACTATGGCAAGGAGCAAACTGCTTGCAACGCGATGAAATTCCTCCTGGAACTCTCTATCTGCTCATTCTGAGAACGCTGGCTCGCTCGGGCGAGTTGCACGGTTATGAGATTGCCAGCTCCATCGAGCAGCTTTCTGAAGATGTGTTGCAGGTGGAGGAAGGCTCGCTCTATCCGGCATTGCAACGCATGTTGATCAAGGGGTGGGTTACTGCGAAGTGGGGCACGACGGCGGGAAACCGTCGCGCGCGGTATTACAAGCTCACGGCTGCGGGAAGGAAGCAGCTGGAGGTTGAGGTTTCGCAGTTTGAACGCGTGATGGGAGCGATTGCGCGGGTGATTCAAACCGCCTGAGGAGGTCTGCCATGCAATGGCTGGGAGAATTGGGACGACGCATCTGGATGCTGCTGCGACGCAGGCAGCTTGATTCTGACCTTGAAGAAGAAATGCGCCTTCATGTTGACCTGCGAGCGAAGCAGAAGATGCAGGCAGGTCTTCCGTCCGAAGATGCGCGACATGCAGCCGTGCGGCGCTTCGGCAATCCCACGCTCATAAAAGAGCGGAGCCACAATTCATGGGGATGGCAGTGGCTAGAGCATTTTTTTCAGGATGTTGGCTATGGCCTGCGTGCGATGACGCGCACGAAAGGCATCACGATTGTCGCGCTGCTTTCGCTTGCGCTCGGCATTGGCGCGAACACCGCGATCTTCAGTCTGCTGGATGCGGTGATGTTGCGATCGCTGCCGGTGGAGAAGCCGGGCGAACTGGTGCTGTTTGGGGACGGCAGGGCGGCGGGGAGCACCGACGGGCTGCCGAGCGGAAGCATGAGGCTGTTCTCTTATCCGTTTTATCGCGAGATCAGCCAGAAGAATGAAGTGTTCTCGGGTGTGACGGCGATCGACAGCATTGAGTTTGCGGCGCAGGGAACGTTTGCCGGCGGTCGGCGCGAGATGATGCACACCGATCTTGTTTCGGGCACATATTTTTCCGTTCTTGGTTTGCGGCCTGCTCTCGGTCGCTTATTCACGGAGGCGGACGATGGGGCTCCGGGGAGCGGGCCGGTGGCGGTGATCAGCCATGGGTGGTGGACGCGGCGCCTGGGGAGCGATCCGTCAGTGATTGGGAAGACGATTGTGTTCGGAAACCATCCGTACACGATTGTGGGCGTGGCTCCGCAGGAATTTTTCGGGACGACAGTCGGGCAGTCGCCGGACTTCTGGATTCCGTTGTCGATGGAGAAGGAGGTTTCTCCGGGATGGAATGGGCTGGATGACAAGTTCTTTCAGTCGCTGTATCTGATTGCGCGGCTGAAGCCGGGAATGACGATGGGGCAGGCCACGGCGAACATGAACGTGCTGCTGCAGCAGATTCTGCACAACGAATATGTTGGCCCGGAGCCATCGCAGAAAGACCTGACGACGATTGCACGGGCGCGGATTGAGCTGACGTCAGTGGAGCGAGGGCTTTCACGGCTTCGTAGACGGTTCTCACTGCCGCTTGAAATCCTGATGACGATTGTGGTGCTGGTGCTGTTGATTGCGTGCGCCAATATTGCGAACCTGCTGCTGGCGCGCGGGACGGCACGGTCGAGGGAGATTGCGGTGCGCATGGCGATTGGAGCGAGCCGTTCGCGCATGGTGCTGCAACTGCTGACGGAGAGCTTTCTGCTCGCTGTGATGGGCTCGGCTCTAGGCGTTGCTCTTGCGTGGAGAGCAGGCGAGGTGTTGCTGAGGATGGCTACAGGCAGCACGGACCCTGTAAGGGTTGCGGTGGCTCCGAATCTTCGCGTGCTGTTGTTTACGCTGCTGCTGACCGGGGCGACGACGCTGCTTTTTGGAATGGCTCCGGCGCTGCGTGCTACGCGGCTTAATCTGACGTCGTCGCTCAAGGAGGGGCGAGGAACGACTTCGGCCGCATCGCGGCTTTCGCTTGCGCGCGTTCTTATCGTTTCGCAGATTGCCATTTCGCTGATTCTGCTGGTTGCCGCGGGATTGTTTGTGCGCAGCCTGGTGAAGCTGACGAATGTGGACACGGGATTCAACAAGCAGAATGTGCTTGTCTTCCAGCTTGATGAATATGCAGCGGGATTCGAGCAGGATGCGCGGCTCGGAGCGCTGCTGCAGCGGATTGAGGAACGGGTGCAGGCTGTGCCGGGGGTGCATGCGGCGAGCTTCTCGATGTTCACGTTTAACCAGGGCGAGTGGTCAGAGGATGTGATGCTGCAGGGCATACCGCGCACGCCGGAGAACAGCCGGGAGGTGCTGATGAATATGGTGGGCGCCGGTTTCTTTTCGACGATGGGACTGCCTGTGATTGCAGGGCGCGCGTTCAATGTTCACGATATTGTTGGCGCGGCAAAAGTCGCGGTGATCAACGAAACGATGGCGCACAAATATTTCCCTGGCACTTCGGCTGTTGGCCGTCGGTTCGGGATGGGCGATGATGCGGCGCAGAGCGGCGATATCGAGATTGTAGGCGTGGTGAAGGATGCGAAATATGTGGCCTTGCAGGAGGAGCCGCAGGCGGCTGCTTATTTCGTCTACACGCAGCACCCGCAGTATCTGAGTAATTTTTCGGTGCGGTATTCGGGTGACTCGCAACAGATGATTTCGGCGGTTCGCCGCGCGATTGCGGAGGTCGATCCAAATGTGCCGATCAATGGCATTGCTACTTTAGCGGAACAGGTGGATGAATCGACGGCTAATCAGAGGCTGATTGCGCAGCTGTCGTCGTTCTTTGGATTGCTGGCTGGGCTGCTGGTGTGCATCGGGATCTATGGGCTTATGTCGTATGCGGTTGCGCGCCGGACGAATGAAATCGGCGTGCGCATGGCGCTGGGGGCAGGACGCTCGGATGTGCTGTGGATGGTGATGCGGGAGATTCTGATTCTGAGTTCGGTTGGGATGGCGATTGGAGTGCCGCTGGCTCTTGCGGGCAGTCGGCTGGTATCTAGAATGCTTTACGGTCTCAGCCCCTGGGATCCGGTGAGTTTGCTGGTTGCGATCGGGATGCTGATTGGGATCGGTGCGCTGGCGGGTTATCTTCCGGCAAGGAGGGCGTCGATGGTTGATCCTACTGTGGCTTTGCGGTATGAGTAGGGTCCTTATTTCATTGAACTGTCTGGTTATAAATGTTTTTTGTTCGCGTTAAAGTGTTTTGTTTATAGGGTCCGAAAGCTGTAAGGAAAGCATAAGTAGCAAGCCTGCATTTATGCGGGACTTATGAAATTAGGTGTTCTCTGGTATTGGCCCCACTGGAGAACGTCATGAACCTTTCCTTCCATTCCTCTTCCGCACATGGGCTCTCAGAAGCTACAACAAAAACAAATGAAGCCCGGTTGAATCGGTGCCTCTTCCTGGTTGCCATCTTTGCATGTGTCGTTCTGTCTGCTTTCAAGGTATCTGCGCAGTCTACTTTCGGAAGTATTCGCGGCACTGTACAGGATGTATCAGGAGCGGTGGTTCCGGATGCTGCGGTTACTGTTCATTCGCTCGACGAGAACTTCGAGCGGAACGTTACGACCAATGAGTCAGGCGATTTTGTTGTCGAGAATCTGAAGCCCGGGCACTACAAGGTGACGGTGCATCATGATGGGTTCGCCGATGCGGTAGTTGAGTCGGCAGCGCTCGAAACGCGGCAGGATCTGCGTATTCCTATAACGCTTGCGATTGCAACCGAAGCGACGGTTGTGCAGGTGAGCGCGGCTCCCGATGCGATTAATACGGAGAACGGGACGCTCAGCGATTCGAAAGACAATCAGCTGATCACTCAGCTTCCGCTGAATAATCGTGCGACGACGACGAGCCCTCTGGCGGCTTTGTCGCTGTCGGCGAATGTGCAGCAGGACAGCTCGGGAAATATTGCATTGAGCGGTGCGAGTTCGTCGATGGTGAACTTTTCCGTTGATGGCATCTCGACGGCTAACGTGCGCCAGAATGGCGCGCTACAGGATGCGTATCCGTCGCAGGAAGGGATTTCTGCGGTTCGCGTTACGGCATTTAATAACAGTGCGGAGTTTTCGCAGGTTGGCGATGTGACGTTCACGACGAAGAGCGGCACGAATCAATATCATGGCAGCCTGTTTGAGTATTTGCAGAACGATGCTCTGGATGCGAGTCCGTATGGCTTTAATGGGAAGGCTCCGAAGAAGTTCAATACATTTGGAGGGTCGCTTGGTGGGCCGCTGAGCATTCCGCATCTCTACAACGGCAAGGACAAGACGTTTTTCTTTGCCGATTATGAAGGGAACCGGCGTACCACGGCTGTCGCACAGCAATTCCTGGTGCCTACGGAAGCTGAGAGGAATGGCGATCTGACGGCTCTTGGCGGTCCGGTGATTCCGCAGAGCAGCATCAATCCGACGGCCACGGCGCTGCTGACGTACTATCCGCTGCCGAATGTGTCGGGGCAGTCGAACTATAACTATGAGAATTTTCAAGTGACGCCAGCTCGCACGGATGGAGCGGATATCCGTGTAGACCAGACGATCACCGGGAAGCAGTCGGCGTATGCGCGGTTCAGCCGCAAGAACATTACGGAAGACTACGCCAACCCGCTTCTGCCGAATGATGCAGACAGCGTGCACAACCGCAGCCTTCTTGTTTCTCACACGTACACGATCACGCAGAAATTAGTGAATGAGTTCCGCTTCGGTTTCACGAATGCGATCACCAGCGTTGGCTTTCCGATTGAAGGTGCTGATGCGCTGACCCAACTCCACTTGACTGGAGTAGACATCAGCCAACATTCGACTACGCATGCGTTTCCAACTTTTAACTTCAGTGCGGGAACCGGATTTACTCCGATTGGTCGGGATAAGACGGGAGTTACTCAGTCGAAGACGCTGCAATTCACTGACAACGCGACTTACACCTTTGGCAGGCACACGCTCAAGGCGGGGATCGACGCGCGCAGGGTTCGTTACTTCGATGTTGAGTTGTTCCTGCCGTCGGATGATTTCGGGCAGTTTACTTTCCAGCCGACTTTTACCGGCAATGCGTTTGGAGACTTTCTGCAGGGTTCGCCGACAACGCTGTTTTTTGCGGTGTCGAGTCCGGACGTTGGCGGGACTGCGTGGCAGTATGGCTTGTTCGCGCAGGATGAGTTTCAGCTGAGCAGCAAGCTGACGGTGAATTATGGGCTGCGCTGGCAGGTTTTGCCCGCCATGCATGAGGATGGCGGCAACCTGGCGAACTTTGACCAGAGGAACAATTCGATCGTTGTGCCGGATGAGCTGGCTTCCTATCTGGCGAAAGAGAATCTGCAGGGGTCGAATCTTGCGTTTCAGCAGTCGTTCAACGCCTGCGATCTTGGGAACACTTCGCTGCCGTGCACAAACTACGTGACGGCGAGTCAGGATCATCTGCCGCAGGGGCTGCGCAAAACTTATTATGGGAATTTCCAGCCGCGCTTCTCGTTGGCGTATCGGCCGTTCAGCGATACCAAGACGGTGATTCGCGCAGGCTTCGGCGTCTTTACGATGACGAATCTGGGACCACTCTCGTTTAACAACAGTGGCAATCCCACGTCGAATCTCCATACTTACACCAACACGATGACCGCTGGCGGCTCGCCTCTGATCCAGTTTCCGAACACGGCACCGCCCACTGTGGGGGTACAGTATGGCGGCGGAGGGCTGGACCAGGGCGTGAATCCAAACTATCGCGACCCGCAGTCGAACCAGTGGAATCTTACGGTGGAGCGGCAACTGAGCAGCAACGATACATTGCGCGTGAGCTATGTCGGGATGCACTCGTACCGGTTGAATATTACGGAGGATTTGAACCAGATTCCGGCGAGCACGACGGCGTATCAGACAACGGCTGGCAGCCCGTATGTCGATCCGCGCGCGCCGTACCACAACTGGTTCACGCTCTACAGCACCTTCAATGCGGGCACGGCCAACTACGAAGCGATGGAGGTGGAAGCAACGCATCGCATGTCACATGGGTTGTACTTCGACGCGAATTACACGCTGGCGAAGAACCTGGCTGACAACCAGGGGAGCACGCCGACGGCATTTGCCGGTGAAGTGAACTATGGGATTCCGATTACGGATCGATTCAACATCGCCAGCGACTACGGTAACGTGGAAGGCACACGGCGCAATCGCTTTCTTCTTACGGGCCTGTATCAGTTGCCGTTCGGAAGCGGACACGCCTTGCTGAATTCAGGAGGATGGAAGAATCTTCTTTTCGGCGGCTGGGAGATGAACAACGTGACTTTGCTCGAAAGCGGGCCATGGCTCACGCCGAGCATCAGCACGTCGTTCGATCAATCGAATACGAACGTGGTGAACCGTGGCGCGACGCTGCGTCCGGACGTTGTATCGACGGATTACAGCAAGGGAAAATCGCGGGCCCAGTATTTCAATCTGGCTGCGTTCTCGCCCACTCCGGCAGGAGCGGGACGCTTTGGCAATGCTGGCGTAGGGATTCTTCAGGGGCCGGGCACGGAGGCCGTCTCGCTGGGACTGGCAAAGAATTTCGCAGTAAACGAGCGGGTGAAGGTACGCTTCGAGACGACGTTTACGAACGTTCTGAACCATACCAACTTTGCGCCGCCTGCCACGCAGATCGACAACGCCACTACGTTCGGTGTGCTCAGTGCTCCGCAGACTGCGGAGAATGCGGGAAATCGGACGGGACAGGCTGCGCTGAGGATTGACTTCTAGGGAAGTTGATCAAAAATTGTCGTCGGGCTGCACGGGTGTGCGGCCCGATGGTTTTGCGTGTCGGACACTACACGCCCAGAGCCAGGCGGACTGGGTTTTCCTTCTCGCCAATTCCAAAGGATAGCTTGGGGTCTATTTTGTCAGGGTCGAGGTAGGTTCCGAAGAGGCGATCCCATATCGTAAACAAGCTGCCCATATTTCGACCGTAGTGTTGTGGGTTGTCACTGTGATGGATGTGGTGATAGCGCGGAGTGACGAAAATCCATTCCATCCATTTCGAGCGCCAGGTGACATTCATGTGCATCCAGTCATTTTGAAAGATGCTGACGACAGCAGTTGCAGTGGCCATCCACCAGGGCGATATGTACACCATGGAATAGGCCAGCACATAGGGAATGTTGACCATGAAGAAGTCGGGGATTGTGGTTCTGGCTCCGCCAAGCCAGTACATGTAGGTTGGCGCATGGTGCCACTTGTGTACGCGCCAGAAGAGTTGAGTGTGGGTAAGCCTGTGCATCCAATAATGGCCGAAGTCTGCCAGGATGAAGTAAAGCAAGACTCTCACGCCAAGGGGCAGGTGAGCTATGGCCGCAGGAGCGGGATGATAGCCGGGCACAACATCATTCAAGTAAAGACAGATGGGCAGGATGAGCCACCGGAAGCTTCCATAGAAAAGCAGGTCTTTCCCGATGACAGACAGATAGTTAAGTGTTCGGGCAGGACGGATGATCTCGATCGTTGTGAAAAAGACAAACCTGCCGATGAACAGCAATTTAAAGAAGATGGCGGGGGAGAATATGAAGCCAAAAAGCGCCTTTCCTAGAAAGGCCTCCAATCTACCGCCCATGTATCACGTGGACCTCCGCACTTCCCCGGTAAGTATAAGTGACGCCTTCCGGCGGGGAGAAGATAAAAATCCGTTCCTTAAGAGAAGGTCAAACGGCTTCCGAGGTATTTTGACCGTGGAAAAGGTTCTATAACTGCAGGGTTGTCGCCTGCACGTTCTGCTAATAGACTGGCTGCCATGAAATCAACGATGCCGCGTGCACTTCGCTTCCTGGTGATGTGTTTCTTTGTTGCCGCCTCCTTCAGCCATGCGCAGGACTGGGCGAAAGCTCGCCTTGATGCTTCTCCCCGACACCATGAATACGTGCCTCTCAAACATGGCGACCGTACGGTGCAGGCCTTTGTCGTGTATCCGGAGGTAAAAGGCAAGGCTCCGGTTGTGATTCTGATTCACGAAATTTTTGGACTCAGCGACTGGGCCAAGGAAATGGCGGATGAGTTGGCGGCTCAGGGATTTATCGTGGTTGCGCCGGATCTGCTCTCGGGGTTTGGTCCTAACGGGGGCGGGTCGAGTGAGTTTGCGAGCCAGGACGCTACGGTGAAGGCTGTGTCGGGGCTTGATCCGGGTGGAGTGATGGCCGATGTCGATGCGGCTGCGGATTATGCGAAGGCGATTCCTGCGGGCAACGGAAAAATTGCAGTGGCGGGATTCTGCTGGGGAGGCAGTAAGTCCTTCGCTTTTGCCGCGCATCGCAAAGACCTTTCGGCGGCGTTTGTGTTTTATGGGACGGGGCCGTCGGACGTAACGACGATCACTGCTCCCGTTTATGGGTTCTATGCCGGGAATGATTCGCGCGTTGGCGCGACGATTCCGGCGACGACGGCGGCGATGAAGGCGGCTGGCAAGAAGTATGAACCCGTGACCTATGACGGCGCGGGGCATGGGTTTATGCGGGCGGGCGAAGATCCGTCCAACACGAATCCTGCAAACAAGACGGCGCGCGAACAGGGGATGACACGACTGGTTACGCTGCTCAAGGGCATGTAGGCTGTCACATGCGCCGTTAGATCGCTTCGATTTCTGTGCCCCGGGTCTTGCAATGGACGCACGTCTCATCCTCTTGTGCGGGGCATTTGGCATAGAGCATTTCGATTTTTTGGTCGTCGGCTCTACGCCGCACGTTTTTGAAGAGAACTTCCTGGGGAATCAGGCGCAGCTGATTGCTTTTATTCGGATCGATATAGAAGACATCGAGTTTGGTTACGCCAATCAGCAGGATGGCATGCTTGCTGTTCTCATCCAGCTCTGTTACTGCGCAGACCTCGGTAGCATTGTCGGAAGCGGTCCGTTTTTCCGATTTCGAGGTGATCAGTCCTCCGCCGACATAGAGCGGTCCAAGCTTGCGCAGCCACTTCTCAAGATTCGCGTCGCTGAATACATTCTTGGCGAATTGTCCGCTCGGAACGAAGGTCATGAGAGTCCGTGATCTGCTCGAAAGTCCTTGAGCCTTCAACTGATTCAGTAATTCCTTGACTTTGTTCAGTTCCTGGCTTTTCTGCTTGTTTGCCTTGATTTTCTCGTCGAGTTCCTGCACAAGAAGATCAGACAGGGTTGTTTCTTTTTCCTTTTCCGCAGTTATGGCCGCGCTGTCGGCTTTTGCCAGCTTCTTATCGAGCTTCTCAAGGATGGCGGTTAAGTTATATGGATCGCCATCTTTGAACTTCAACTCGAAGAGGATCTTACGGAGCTGATGCAGCGTTTTCCATTCACGGTAGACTTCATTCTTTTGCTCAGGGTCATAGATGCCGTGGAACTTGAGCATCATCTTCGCGACGTAGTACCAGCAGGTTGCACCTTTCTGTTTGTACCCGTGCGACTCAGCGACTGGATCAACCTTGTACAGAATTCCCATCGAGGTTTCCTTTGCTGCCGAGAATCTATGCACAACTATTTTGCGCCAAAATCTCTGAAGGATGCATTCTGTTGCTTCACTTCTTTTTGCTCAGGATCTGATCGATGGAGAGGGCGCCTGAGCCTTTCACCATAATCAGCAGGCAGATGGCGAGGACGAGCAGGTGGTACTCGTAGCCTTCGCCCTTTTGCGCGCCGTACCAGTTCATGAAGAATCCAACGGCGAGGTGCACCTTGATAATGGCGACGATCATGACACAGGCAATGCCGAAGGCGGCAATGCGGCCGAGCAGGCCGACGATGAGACCGAGCGCGCCGAGGAACTGCGCGAGGATGGAGATGGCGGCGAAGATGGCGGGGATGCCGAGCTGAGCGGTCATGAAGTGCATGGTGCCGCTGAATCCATAGCCCCCGAACCAGCCGAGCGCGAGCTGCGAGCCGTGGATGAAGAAGATGATGCCGAGAACCAGCCGGCAGACGGCAAGCGATATGTCATTGGTTGTTGCGACGATTGGTCTCATACTGTTCCTCCTCGTGAAAGTTGTGTAACAGAGTGAGGGATGCGGCGGAGGAATGCAAGATTTGTTTCCTGGCGCTGCTTGGCAATTGGGTGCCGCTCCGATAGATTGGTCGAGTTGGTTCAGGAGTCAGACAGACCAGATGCTTCAGCTCAAGACGCTCAACGATATTTTCTTCCTGGTAGCTACGAGTTCGCAGCCACGATGCGTTCTGTATATGGACGAGGCAGGGCAGTGGCAGGCGTTCTCGGGAATGCAGGTGTATCAGCGGGTGCGCGCTTTTGCCGAGGCGCTGTCGGGCTGGGGCGTGAAGAAAGGCGACCGCATTGCGATTCTGGGAGAGAACCGCTGGGAGTGGGCTGTCGCAGACTTTGCCGTGCTGGCGATGGGCGCGGTAGATGTGCCGATCTATCCGACATTGACTGCCGAGCAGATTGGTGTGCTGCTGGCGGACTCGGGCACGCGCGTGGCGGTGGTGTCGTCGCGGCAGCAGTATGACAAGGTGGCTTCGGTGCGGAGCCAGACGGCGGTTGAGAAGATTGTTCTGATGGATGATGAGGGCGTGGCGGATGCGGTGCTGATGTCTTCGCTGCTGAAGGACGCGGACAGCCGTGCGGCAGAGCGTGACGCGGCGTTTGATCGCACGGCTTATGATGTGGCGCCGGATGATCTGGCGACGCTGATCTATACGTCGGGTACGACGGGCGAGCCGAAGGGCGTGATGCTGACGCATGGGAATATCGCGTCGAATGTGAACTATTCGCTGGCTGGATTTGAGATTTTGCAGGCGGATTCGTGCATTTCGTTTCTGCCGCTTTCACACATCACAGCGCGGCATCTGGATTATGCGATCTATACGCGGCAGGCTACGGTGGCGTATTGTCCCAGCTTTGAGCGACTGCCGCATGCGCTGAAGGAGGTTCGGCCAACCGTTCTGGTTGCTGTCCCGCGCGTTTTTGAGAAGGTGCGGCAGGAGGCGGAGCGGCAGGCTTCGCGGTCCGGGGTGAAGAAGCGCATCTTTGCCTGGGCGGTGAAGACGGGGCAGAAGCATCGTGAGGAGATTCTGAGTGGCGAGACGCCTTCGTCGCTGGGCTGGAAAATTGCGAACAAGCTGGTCTTCAGCAAGATCCAGAGTGGGTTTGGCGGCCGGGTGCGGTACTACATTGCGGGTGGCGCTCCGCTGGGGATGGATACGGCGAGCTGGTTCGCTGGAGTCGGGATTCGGATTCTTGAGGGCTACGGACTGACGGAGACCTCGCCGGTGCTGGCGATCAATACGACAGCGGCGTACCGGATCGGGTCAGTGGGCCAGCCGCTGCCGAATGTCGAGTGTCGGATTGTTGCAGAAGACGGCGAGTTGCTGGTGAAGGGGCCGAATGTCTTTAAAGGCTACTGGCAAAAGCCTGATCAAACGGCTGAGTCTTTCGATGCTGCGGGGTGGTTTCGGACCGGGGACATTGGGCGTATCGATGAGGATGGATTTCTCTACATCACCGATCGAAAAAAGGAGTTGCTGAAGACTTCGGGCGGGAAGCTGGTGGCTCCGCAGCCGATTGAGAACAAGCTGAAGGCTTCAATGTTTGTAGGGCAGGCGGCGGCGGTGGGCGACAAGCACAAGTTTATTGCTGCGCTGATCTCGCCGAATTTTGTTGCGCTGGAGGAATGGGCGAAGCAGATGGGGATCAGTGCGCCGACGCGGCGGGAGCTGGTGGAGAGTCCGGCGGTAGTGACGCACTATCAGTACATCGTGGATGAGGTGAATAGCGGACTGGCTCAGTTTGAGACGATCAAACGCTTCAAGCTGGTGCCGGAGGAGTGGTCGCTTGCTGGAGGAGAGCTTACGCCTAGTCTCAAGTTGAAGCGCCGGGTCATGAACCAGAAGTATGCGGCAGAGATTGCTGCTTTTTATCCGGATGAGGTGACCGCCAGAAGTTAATCGGTCGTTGTCGATTGCGGCAGCAGCATGGCGAACTGACATTTGTTGCTGCTCTCAGAACAGACGAGAATGCCGCGACGAATGAGCTTTGCCTGGGAATCCTTTGGGAAAGGGACGTGGAACTCGGCTCTTGCGTAGAGGATCTTCTGCTGCCTTTAGCGATTCGTCGCCGCGAATATACGTAACTGCGTCAACTTTTGCAGGTGAAAGCTCTACAAAGAATTCAGCGGATGCGTACTTTGTGGTGAGCTATGGGATATAGACGGAGCGCTGCTCGCCCAGTTCCTGGCCAGGATCAGCGTAGGTGGCGCGAATCCCCTGGCTCTTAAGGGTAGCGAGCCGTTTCTCCATGTCATTTCGGCCAGCGGGGTCTGGCGAGGTTCGGCTGGATGCCTCTGCCAGAGCGTAGATGTTTGCAGCGTCCTGTTTCCTGCCCTCTTTTTCGTAGATCTGACCGAGATGATCGCCTACTTCGCGGTGCTGGCCTTCAAACCACGCGGCATGGATGTAGTCCTCGGCTAAGGGGAGATTTCCCTGGCGGAAATAGATCCAGCCCATAGTGTCCCAGGTTGCGGTGAGCAATTGTAACTGTCGCAGATCGGAATTGCTGAGGTTCGCAAGCGTGAATTGCGCAGCCTCCTTGTCGAGCAGCTCCAGAGCTTTCTTGCAGCTGGCTTCGGCGAGGTCGAGATCAACGTTGGAATCAGCCAACTCGTATGCCGCGTCGTTGAGGATTCCGGGATCAGTTGCGCCGTCGAGTGCCGCGCGAAGTACGGCTTCACCGTCCGCCAATTTGCCGGCAAGAATTTCGGCACGGCCTGCCTGAATGGCGAGATTCTTGTTGTCCGGTGTGGCCTTTTGCGCGGCTGAAAGCAGAGTGGCGGCGTCCTCGTATTTCTTCTGTTGCATGAGAAGCCCGCCGAGCACCATTTCAGTGGTAGCGTCATTGGGTGTAACTTTCAGCAGCGAGCGCAGGGTCGACTCGGCATCGTCATATTTCTTGAAGGTGACTTGCATTCCGGCCAGGTTACGGTAGGCCCAAGGCGTTCCCGGATGCAGAGACACCTCTTTCTTACAATCAGCGAGGACCTCGTCCCAATTAAAGGCATTGTTGCTACGCATACTCAGCGCCCCATACGCTGCCCACAGACCGAGTTGATGTGGATTCAGCTTCTCGGCCTGATCGAGCGATGAGCGTGCGCCGTCAAAATTCCGGCTTTGCATATTGATATAGGCTTCGCGAACCAATTGCTCGGCATCGGGATTGCTGATTTCTTCGGCTGCGGCGGCGATGCCGGGAGCGGCGAGCTGGATGAACGTGTTCTCGTCGTCCTGCACGTTTTTGGCGAACTTCTTGTATGTATCCCAGTCGGAGACAGGGACCTTGCTTTGGATGACTTCGACGCGGCGATCCGTGATGAGACGGTTCTTTTCGTCGACTTTGTAATCGGTTTGATAGGTTGCGAACGCCGTGCTGTAGTTCACCGATTTAGGAAGCTCGGCGGTGTAGTTGGACGGCAGTTCGATGACGGAATGACTGGTTTCGACAAGAGGAGCGCCGAGGTTTACCTCGTCGGATGGCTTATCGTCATCATCTGCACTGGGAAGGATGAACGGCAATGTGGCAGGTTGAATGCGGCGGTTGGCCCAGTCAGAATATTCCTTGCGCGTGTAGTCGTAGGAATAGTGGAACGGGTCGGCTGTGTGCTCCGGGACGGAGACGTCGAGATTGCTGATGGTGCCGGCGAATCCGAGGTTTTGAGAGATGTTCTGGACGACATCAGTCCATTGTGTGCGCGAGGTCTGATGGAAGATTTCGCGGTAGAAGATTTCGCTGTCGCCACGCAGGCTGAGGTTCATGTGGGCGGTGAATGTGCCGTCGCTATCGAGCTTGCCGCTGATTTCAAATGTGTCGAGCGCAGGGAAGGGTGGGCCGGCGGGAGTGCGTATGAGGGATGCCGGGGCTGAATCCGGGATGACGAGGGCCTGCTTATCGCGCAGCGGGAAGATCAGCATACGGTAGGGGCTGATTTCCGGCGTGCTGTCGAGCCAGATTTTATCGCTGCCGCGCGGGACCACCGTGATGACGTGGTCGAACTGGCCGGGTGATGGCAGATCGGGGTTTGGTTTG
This sequence comes from uncultured Acidobacteriaceae bacterium, assembly GCA_963833015.1. Taxonomy (GTDB): domain Bacteria; phylum Acidobacteriota; class Terriglobia; order Terriglobales; family Acidobacteriaceae; genus Alloacidobacterium. The sequence goes on from CAWHWJ010000015.1 coordinate 62,682, forward strand.
ATTGAATCGCTGATAAGCGCGGGCCAAGCGTCATATCCGGCCGCCTTGAGCATAGTGGCGAGCAGGGTGTGCTTATCTTTGCAGTCGCCGTATTGGTTGTCCATGACAGTCTCTGCCGAGTGCGGCTGATAGCGGCCGATGCCGAAGGCCACACCGATGTAACGCACCTGCGTAGAGACGTAAGCATAGATCGCTTGAATTTTCTCGTCGTCGGTTGACTTACCTTTGGTCAGCTCGTCGACTTTTGCTTTCAGCTCTGGTGTGACTTCGGAGCGATCCTTCGCCAATCCGCCGTACCATGCGCCGACTTCCTGCCAGTTCTTGAAGGTCGTCCACGAGATAGTCGGCTGCGGATCGAGATCGGGTTTTGGCGCATTCTTTTTGTCGTCTTTTGCCGGAGTGGGTTCAGGATGCGAGGTTTTCCAGCGAAAGATTCTTTTACCGTTTTCTTCTGTAATGACGGGCTGGGATTTGGGACTTACGACCTGGACATATTTGTCTTTGGGAACGCGCAATTCTACCGTCTGGTCAAGGACGACAGCATTTGTGCTGAAATTTTCAGCGCCCCAGAACTGGTTCGGAGCCTGGGCTTTGTCCAGATGGAAATTCACCTGATATTCGAGCGTGTCTCCGGGGCTCAGCGACTTGACCGGGATCTGTTTCTCTTTCAGATCGCTGTAAAACGGAGCGATGCGCGAGACCTGCGAGGGCATGTCCTGCGCGTCTTCCGGCGGAGTCTGTACGAACGAGCCGTCCTTCTTGCGCACGCGAAGGTAGACGAGTTCCGGATGTTCGTTCTGAGCCGCGTATGGAATCGTGATGACGCCGAGTTGACGCACGGCCGCATCGGATTGGATATGGGCGGCGAAGGTGGTTGTCTTTTCGCCGGTGCCATCGGCGTTGAAATCGTAGACCGTGGCCAGCTTGTCGAAGACGACCGACTCGCGCGAATAATCGTATGCGGGGGTTACAGATTTGGCTGCGGGCGGCGCCGGTTTTGTCTGGGATAGGCCAATGGTTGTCGCGAAACAAGCACCGAAAAACAGGGCAGAGAGGGAAGTCGAACAGTGGAACATTATTTTATTTAGTACCTCAGACGCGAATTCCGCGCCAGCAAATTCTTAGCAAGAAGGATCTGCCGAAGTACAAGATGGTTGTGGATGAGGTGAATAGCGGACTGGCTCAGTTTGAGACGATCAAACGCTTCAAGCTGGTGCCGGAGGAGTGGTCGCTTGCTGGAGGAGAGCTTACGCCTAGTCTCAAGTTGAAGCGCCGGGTTGTGAACCAGAAGTATGCGGCAGAGATTGCTGCTTTTTATCCGGATGAGGTGAGGGTGTAATTTGGCTGGACAATCCCCATACGTTCAGCAGACATGGTACACCCCGCACTCTTGTTCGTTTGCTGCAGGATGTGGACGACCCGCCCCTGGTGTGACCACCCCTGCAGGTGGTCTTTTCAAAACGAAGCAATTGTTTTCTGTAGATGTTGGAGATTTCGCAGCGAATGAGCGACGTGGGCATCCCAATCTACGCCGGTCTTTGGTTTGAAATTGATCGCACGAGCTTTGACCACATCGGCTGCTTGCGAAGTAAAAATCTGCGTTGTTTCAGCTGATAATGGCGCTCCTGACAAAAGCGATTTTTTTACGTCCGAGATGGATGTTTCGAAATGTGCGGGATCGCCGGTCCGGATGGATGCTGCGGCATCGTGAATTGCTTTGTACAGGAGACCGATCTTCGCTAGAGCCTGTTTTTCGGAGATTACCCCGTCCGCTTTGATAATCCCCCGTAATTGCACAAACCGGTCGAAAATCGTCTGATTCCCTGAACTGCTTGGTTTCAGTTGTTTTAAAGCTTCGTCAGATGTGATGTTGCTACTGGCGGCATCTTCGACCAAACTCGATAGGTCTACTCTAAGGCTTTTCGCCTCATCTTCCCAAGGGCGATTTCCAAGGTATTCACGACTTCGCCGGAGCCGCAATAGGAGCCAAGCTCCATCATCGATCGGTGATCCATTCAATAAGGGAATCTCAAGTAGTCCTTCCGATCCTATGCTCAATTGTGCCTGGTTGAACTTGCTTCCGCGGTGAAAGAGCAGATAACTTGTCGGGCCTTTGACCTGGTCGGTCTGAAGGCTCGCTTCAAGTCCTGTGAAGTCAAACAACGGCTCTCGTTTGTCAGCAGTGTCGCTCAAAACCTTCTTGACTCCCTGCAAGATCTGGTCGCCGGCCGACTCGAGCAACCTGTAGGGACCGGTTAGGCTTGCAGTTTGAACCATACTTGAGACGACATCAAGACTTGCACCCGATGCACTCTTTAGAATCGTTAAGAGGGTCGTGTCCTTCTTGACTGCCGTGAGTGACGCCGTCAAAACTATTGGTCCTGCTGAAAGACAACGGTCAGGCAAAACGGCCCTGTCAAAGACAGGTGCTTGCTTTGCCCCGTGCGCTAATTCGAAACTGCCCAGAGCAACCTGATAGTGTTCGCTATCAGCCAGTTTGATTTCCAGAGTTCCGGAGGCGAGACGATCATGAAAAAAATCACTCTGCTTATTAATGAACCAGGTAACCGCATCAATCCCCAGGTAATCCTGCCTAGGGGTGATGGGCTCCTGATCAGCCCCTGCTCCCAAAATTAAGTACCTGTTATGTTCGCCTTCTCCAGCTTCCATAGGGGGCATAATCGTCTCCTTTTTCCTTTATGGAATTACCACAGAAATAATCGGAGACTCTGTGATGCAAATCACTCAGGTAAGTGGCCCTCTGGCTGAGGTAACAGTGAATTTGTAACCGGGCGCCGGTGGCAATTATGATCGTGCTGGCGTATTTTCGCGAAAACAAACAACATCCCGATTCATTTAAGTAGAGGAGTTAAAAAACATGCGAGTTGGTTTACTTACGGGTGGCGGTGACTGTCCCGGATTGAATGCCGTGATTCATGCGGTGGTGAAGAAGGGAATTCTTCACTATGGCGACGAATTTGTCGGGTTTCTTGAGGGCTGGCGCGGAGTGCTGGACAACAATACGATGCCGCTGACGCTTGAGTCGGTGGACGGCATTCTGGATCAGGGCGGCACGGTGCTGCGCACGTCGCGCACGAACGTTCGCAAGATTGAAGGCGGCATTGAGAAGTGCGTGGCCACGCTGAAGGCCAACAAGATTGATGCGCTGATTGCGATTGGCGGTGACGATACGCAGTCGGTGACGAATGCGCTGATTCAGGCGGGCGTACCGGGCGTGGGCGTGCCGAAGACGATCGATAACGATCTCTATGGGACGGATGCGTGCTTCGGGTTTGACACGGCGGTTTCGATTGCGACGGAGGCGGTGGACCGGTTGCATACGACGGCAGAGGCGCATAATCGCGTGATTGTGTGCGAGGTGATGGGACGCGATGCGGGCTGGATTGCTTTGACGGCCGGCGTGGCGGGCGGGGCGCATGTGGTACTGGTTCCAGAAAAGCCGATTGATCTGGAGCATGTCTGCGCGCTGCTGAAGTACAACCATGACCATGGCAAGAAGTATGGGATCGTGGTCGTGGCCGAGGGAGCGAAGCTTCCGGGCGGCGGACAGGCGACTCAGGGCACGAAGGTCGACTCGTTCGGTCATGCGCGGCTGAGCGGGATTGGGCAGTCGCTGGCTGAGGCGATTGAGGAGAAGACCGGCTACGAGACGCGGTCAGTGAACCTGGGGCATACGCAGCGGGGCGGTACTCCGACGGCTTATGACAGGATGCTGGCGACGCGGTATGGGCTGGCGGCGATTGACCTTGTTCATCAGGGGAACTTTGGGCGGCTGGTTGTTCTGCGGGGGACCGAAATTAAGGACATTTCGATTGCCGAGGCGATCTCGAAGAACCGGACAGTTACGGATAATTTCCTGGAGATTCTGGATGGGCTGGAGCCTAAGGTTTAGCTTATCCCCTGTTTCATTGATAAAGGCTAGGCGTTATGTCTAGCCTTTTCTGTTGCTTATGATAAGTTCTTCATCGGCAACATGAAGTAGCCGTGAAAAGGAACCAACTTTGATACTGACTGTTCAAATAACGGCCTAATTGCCTGTATTAGGGGTAAGAATCCCCTAAATAAACCGGTGAATTGCGGAAATTTCTTGAACGCGGACTGCAAAACAGGTATAAGCACATGGCCGGGTATTTTGTCCCCGCGCAATGGTGGTTCAATTCGGGAGGGCCTTCGATGAAAACAGCGGTTGCGCGCAGTGAAGTTCGGGAAGTGATGGACATCCGGCAGGCGGCGGATTATCTGGGAATCAGCCCGGATACGCTCTACAAGTATGCCTCGGAGAATTTCATTCCGGCGTTCAAGCTGGGGAATCGCTGGAGGTTTAAGAAGTCGCGGCTGGATGACTGGATGGATCAGCAGTCCGGTGTGGCGGCGCAGGCTGAGGTGAAGGAAGTAAAGCCGCGCCAGAGGAAGCCGGTGCGGGCGGCTCGGTAAAACAAAAGCAGATCCTTCGCTGCGCTCAGGATGACATCGTTTTGGGGTGGGTTTTTTCTACTTATCATTTTTTCGCCAGCCTACTTTTATGAACCATGCTTCCCATGCGTCGCGGTTGGCTTGCTCTTGTTTCTGTATTTCTTCGGGCAGGTCGGGGCCGGGCGGTGGGATCGGGCGCAGCGGGCTGAGGCCGACGGAGGCGCGCAGATCGTTGACGCGATCCGGGTCTTCGAGCTGGAATGGGCGGGCCAAGCCGTCGCGGATATCGTCGATCCATTGGGTTCCGTAGCGCTGGGGGCGGCCTTCGTGGATGGCGATGCGGTCTTCAAGATAAGCGGCTTGCCAGGCGGGGAGTTTTGCTTCTGCTGCGTGGCGTTGGAGCAGCTGTAATGTCTTGCGTTGGAAGTCGGGTTCGCCGATGGCGTGCTGCGCGATGAGCCATGCTGCTTTGGCTCCGTCTTCTCCGACGATTTCTTCGTGGGGCCAGCCGTGGATTGCAATGATTTCGCGGAGGCGCGCGGCGTTCTGGCGGTGGACGGCTTCCATTTCCGGGGCGTAGAAGCCTCCTAGTTTGCCTTCATCGAGGAAGCGCTGACGCACTTCCATATCGTGCTCTTTCATCTGGAGCAGTTCGGCGCGCAGAGCTTCGTTCATATGGCTGGTTTGGGTTTCTTTCCGAGCAGATAAACAACCATGATGAGCATGAAGACGGAGCCCATAGCGGCCAGCCCGAGGACTCTCATGACGGCGACGGTGTATCGGCCCTGGCTGGGGACGTAGTTGCAGCAGTAGAGAATGACGAGGTCGGTGAGCGAGCCGATTTTGTGGTCGCTGGCTTCGACTAGCGCGAGGCGCACGTCGCGCGGCTGGTATTCGACGCCGGAGAGGTACTTCGACATGCGGCCGTCGGGGGTGGCGATCATGATGACGCTGGAGTGCGCGAACTGGTTCATTTTGCCGTCGGGGCCGGGGACGCGGACGTAGTGGAAGCCTGTGGCCTGGGCGAGATCGGTGATAGAGGTTTGCTGTCCGGTGAGGAAGTGAATGTTGTTAGCGGCTGACGGGTCGTTGAGCATCATCAGGAAGTGCTGCTTGGCTTCGGTGGCGCTTGCGGGGGTGTCAGTGGGGTCGATGCTGGCTACGATCACGTCGTAGTCACGGCCGGGGTGCAGGCCGGTTTGTTTTAGCGATGAGGCCATGCCGTGGAGGACTTGCGGGCAGAGCATTCCGCAGTTGAAGTAGACAAGGGCCATGACGGCTGGTCTATGGCCGAAGTAGCTTGCTAAAGTTACGTCGTTTCCGGTCTCGTCGCGGAAGTGGTCGGCTAGCGGGAGTGGGTGGTTGAGGTTCTGGTCTATGCCTGCGTTTTTCAGGTAGGACGGAGTGGATTGCGCGGTGGCTCCCAGGGGCTTGTCGGCGGGGTACTGCTGGGCGTTTAGGCCTAAAGTGCCGAGGCAGAAGATAAGGGCGAGGAATTTCCTGGAGCGCTTCACTCTATAGGATACGCTGTCGTGCATCACGTGCGATAAAGATCCCACCCATTTTCGTGCTGCTCGATGCGAACTGCGGGCCTTGCTTCGCAAGGCCCTGAGCGCACCCTTCGACTTCGCTCAGGGCAGGCTCTGCGGTGCGGGTCCTTCGACTACGCGCTTCGCGCTCCGCTCAGGATGACAGCGTAAAAAATCGCTCCTAGCGAAATTTTGTTCGGCGCTCAGGATGACAACTTGAATGGACACGCGAAGCTATTTTTCTTCGTGGTATTCCTGTTCGGTGTTGATTTGCCATAGGACGGTTTTGTCCATGTTGCCGGCGATGATGTTGTCGACGGCGGTCATGGCGGTGAGCATGGAGTGGTCCTGGTTGTTGTATTTGTGCATGCCGTTGCGGCCTACGAGGAATAGGTTCTCGAAGCGGTCCATGTAGCGAATGATCTCGTCGAAGCGGTCGTAGGTTCCGAAGTAAGCGGGGTAGGTTTTTGGGACGCGGACGACGTGGGAGTCGAGGACGTCGGAGGCTTTGAGGATGCCGATCTTCTCGACTTCGGCGATGGCGAATTGCTTGATCTGATCGTCGGGCATGCGCCAGAGGACGTCGGTTTCGTAGCAGAAGTATTCGAGGCCGATCCAGACTTTGGTGGGGTCGGCGACAAGGTAGGGGCTCCAGTTGTTGAAGATCTGCAGGCGGCCTACCTGTACGTCGGGCTCCTGGATGTAGATCCAGGTGTCTTTGAGTGGGGCGCCGTCGGGTTCGGTGACGGAGAGTTTGTTGACGAGAAGGCCTACGGTGAGGAAGTCGCGGTAGATGAGGCCGTCGCTGATGGCGCGGATTTCCTGCGGGACGGGTGTGTCGAGGCTGTTGATTAACTCGCGGACGGGCATGGTGGAGAAGACGTAATCGCCTTCGATGCGTTGGGTTTCGCCGGATTGATTTGTGGCTTCGACTGCGGTGACGCGGTTGCCCTCGACGTGCAGCTTGTTGACGCGCCAGTTGAGCTGGACGCTGCCGCCCTTTTCTGTAACCAGATCAGTTACATGTTCCCAGAGCTGGCCGGGGCCGTATTTCGGATAGAGAAACTTTTCGATGAGAGAGGTTTCCATCTCTTTCTGCGCGATGTCGGAAGACTTCTTGCGGCTGAAAGTCTTCTTTAAGAAATGCGTGATGGCCGTGCGCAGAGACAGGCCCTTGATACGCTGCGCTCCCCAGGCGGCGCTGATCTGGTCGCAGGGAACTCCCCAGACTTTTTCTGTGTAGGACTTGAAGAAGGTGAGGTAGAGTTCGTTGCCGAAGCGGTTGATAAGGAAGTCTTCGAGTGTTTTTTCCTGCTTGCGTGGGAAGAGCTTTGCGCGGATGTAGCCAATGCCGATCTTGAACATCCGCCACGCCCCGAGCTGGCGCATTGTTTGCGCGCTGAGACTGATGGGGTAATCGAAGAAACTGCGCAGAAAGTAGATGCGGCTTTTGCGCGGGCGCACCAGCATGACGAGGTCTTCGTTTTCGGGTGGCGGAGCGAGGACGACTGCGACAACCTCGTCGGGGCTGATCTCTTCTTCAGCGTCAGAGTCTTCCGTTTCTGCCTCATGCGTCAATGGACCAAGGCCGCGCAGAGGTGGCTCTTCCCGCAGATGTGCAGGCACGGCCACAACACGCTTCTTGCCCTGATAACTGATTTCCGCGGCAGTGTCTTCGGGAGGCATCAGATCGATCCACCACTGCATGACACGGTCGGATTTGGAGAAGAAGCGGTGGCCGCCGATGTCCATGCGATTGCCCTTGTAGCGGACGGTGCGGGAGATGCCGCCGATTTCGTTGCTGGCTTCGAGGACGATGGGGCGGATGTTGGAGCGGCGCAGGAACTCAAGCGCAGCGGTGAGGCCGGCGGGGCCAGCTCCGATGATGACGGCGGTTTTTTGCTCGCTCATCTGGTGCTTCCGGAGCGAGGGCGCGGCGGGTTCTTTGGAGAGTCAATCTGCGTGCAATGTGATGATTGCGATACAGTCAGAGGAGAAAAGCAATTCGTCATTCGGGGTCTACTTGGCAGTGTCTGCTTAGCTCGGGGGCGAAACAATCTAACTTGTTTATTTTAATAGACGAAGCCGAATGCATGTAGGATTACCAGCAACCTGTGGAGCGGCACGGGTATCTTACTGCGAGTAACGTCATCATAGGGAGGAAGTTATGAATGCAGCGAAATTCTGGGCGGTTTTTGCGATTGGAGTAGCGGCGGGAGCGGCGGTTGCACTGCTGTACGCGCCTCAATCGGGCGAGAAGACACGGCGGCAGGTTCGCCGCAAGCTGGAAGATGCGTCGGATTATGTGAGAGATACTGCCGACACGATCAGCGAGCGGGCGGGCAAGGCTTATAAGGTCGGCAGAGGCGCAGTTGAAGATGCACTAGATTCTGCGAGTAGCGTCTATGATGCGGCGGCGAAGAAGGTGCAGACGATCGTTTAGTTGCGGCCGGTTCAATTCCTTGCTTTCCCACCCCTTCGGCAAGCTCAGGGCAGGCTCTGTCGCAAACTACGCGACAGGATGGGGCACCCCTTTTGTGCTGATTGATGCGAACTGCGGGCCTTGCTCGCGCAAGGCGAAAAGCGCACCCTTCGGTGCGGGTCCTTCGACTGCGCGCCTTCGGCGCTGCGCTCAGGATGACAGCATTTTCGTCGATTAATTTGTGGGTAGTGGCTTCAACTTAACAGTGCGGCCGGTGCGGGCGGATTCGCGGGCGGCGTCGAGGATCTGCATGACGATCATGTTAGTGTCGAGGGATGCCTGGTCGCCGTCAGGCTTCAGTGATCCGTTCATGACGGCGGCGAGATAGTGCAGGGAACTGTCTTGTGGCGGCGCGAGCGGGTCCGGGGTGACTTCGCTTTCCTGCTTTTCTCCTACATAGCGAACACGGAGTTGGGTCAGGCGTACGGTGATGGCATAGCCTTTGTTGCCGTAGATCTCCGAGTCTTTGCGCGAGAAGGTCCAGTTCCATGAAGGCATGAGGACGGCCTGCGCGCCGGGATATTGCAGGATGATGGTGGCGTCGTCATTTACGTCGGGGTAGATGGCGGGCTTGTCGGTTTGTGCGACGGCTGTAACGCTGATCGGTGCTTTGCCGTGCATCCACCATGTCATGAGGTCGGCTCCGTAGCAGCCGAAGTCGTAGAGCGCGCCGGGATTTTGTGCCGGGTCGGTGAGCCACTTTAGAAATTCGGGCTGGACGTTGATTTCTTTCGGGCCTTCGTGGCCGTCGTGGACGACGACTTTGCGGACGTCGCCGAGCTTGCCCTGGTTGATCAAGTCGTAGACGGCTTTGTTGCTGGAGTACCAGGTTGTCTCATAATTCACGAGGACCTGGATGTTGTGGGCGCGGGCGGCGCGGCGGATGGCCAGGGCGTCGTCGAGCGAGATGGTGAGCGGCTTTTCGACCATGACGCTGAGGTTGTGCTGCGCTGCCTGCTCGATGACTTTGCGATGGTCGCCGACGGAGGTGTAAACGAGCAGGGCCTGCGGATGCTTTGCGGCTACGACTTCGTCGAGGGTGTTGTAGAAGAGGCTGGGATCGAGGTGGAATTGCTCTTTGTAACGGGCGGCGAGAGCTTTGTCGGTTTCGACGATGCCGACGAGTTCAACGTCGTGCTGCTGTGGGAACTGGTGCAGGAATCCGGAGATGTGTCCGTGTTCGAGGCCGTAGATGGCTACTCTCAGGGGTTGCTGCGCGTAGGTGATGGTGGAGATGAAGCTCAGAGCGATGGTTGTCAGGAGTTTAGGTATGCGCATGGTATCGATTCCACGGAGAATTGTACTTGGTTCTTTTGAAAATGCCAGTGGGCTGGCTTGGGTTGTTGCTTTCCCACCCTTTCGACAGGCTCAGGGCAGGCTCTATCGCAACTGCGCGATAGGATTGGGCACCCGTTTTCGTGCCGCTACCTGAACTGCCAAGGCGGTTGTTGCTGCGCGACAATTCGCACGAACTTTGTTCGCGCGGGTCCTTCGACTACGGCTTTGCTGTGCAAAGCCTCCGCTCAGGATGACGACATTTGGGAGAACGGACTGCGGTATGACGAATTGCCACTCGTCTTGAGCGGATGGTAGCCTCAAGGGGAATCAAATCTTGCGGTCCTCATTTCTTATCTTGCTTGGAGATATCCAGACACATGCAGACGACTTATAACGGGAAGGCTTTGCCCACGGATGGCGAGGCGATTCAGTATGCAGACGGGAAGTATCAGGTTCCGGATCACCCGATTGTTCCTTTTATTGAAGGCGATGGCACGGGGCGCGACATCTGGCGCGCGTCGCAACGCGTGTTTGATGCGGCGGTGGAGAAGGCTTACGGCGGCAAGCGCTCGGTGAAATGGTTTGAGGTGTACGCGGGCGAGAAGGCGTTTCGCGAGTTCAAGACGTGGCTGCCGGATGACACGGTGAATGCGGCGCGCGATCTGCGCGTGTCGATCAAGGGGCCGCTGACGACGCCGGTGGGCGGTGGGATTCGCTCGCTGAATGTGGCGCTGCGGCAGATTCTTGATCTGTATTCGTGCGTGCGGCCGGTGAAGTATTACCAGGGCGTGCCTAGTCCGGTGAAGTATCCGGAAAAGCTCGACGTTGTTATTTTCCGCGAGAATACGGAGGACGTGTATGCGGGCATCGAATTCAAAGAGGGAACTGCCGAGGCTAAAAAGCTGATCACCTTCCTGAACGACGAGATGCTGAAGGGCAGCAAGAAGAAGGTGCGCACGGATTCGGGCGTGGGCATCAAGCCGATTTCGATTACCGGGACGAAGCGGCTGGTGCGCCAGGCGATCAAGTATGCGGTTGAGAACAAGCGCAAGTCGGTGACGCTTGTGCACAAGGGCAATATTCAGAAGTTCACCGAAGGCGCGTTTCGCGAATGGGGCTATGAGGTTGCGGTGGATGAGTTCCGCGATGCGGTAGTGACGGAGCGCGAGAGCTGGATTCTTGGGAATCAGGAAGCGAATCCGAAGCTCACGGTTGAGGAGAACGCTGCGCTGATTGAGCCGGGGCTGGAGTTTGGCTCGGATGATTTTCGCAAGGAGTTGTATGCGGAAGTGCAGGGCGTGCTGGATTCGATTGGCAAGTCGCATGGGAATGGTCAGTGGAAGAAGAAGGTGCTGATCAATGACCGCATTGCCGATTCGATTTTTCAGCAGGTGATCATTCGTCCGGATGAATACAGTGTGCTGGCTTGCCCAAATCTGAATGGCGACTACATTTCTGACGCTTGCGCGGCCCAGGTTGGTGGCTTGGGGATTGCTCCGGGCGCGAATATCGGCGATGGGTATGCCGTGTTTGAGGCGACGCACGGGACGGCTCCGAAGTATGCGGATAAGGATGTGATCAATCCTGGGTCCGTCATGCTTTCGGGCGTGATGCTCTTTGAGTTTCTCGGCTGGCCTGAGGCGGCGAAGCTGGTTGAGTCGTCGATGGAGAAGACGATTCAGCAGAAGTTTGTCACGTATGACTTTGAGCGCCAGATGCAGGGCGCGACCAAGGCGAAGACGAGTGAGTTTGCTAGTCGGATGATTGAGAATATGTAACTGAGATATTGCTGGAGCGCAGGAAAAGCAGATCCTTCGCTGCGCTCAGGATGACAACCCCTTTTATTTTTAAGGAGAAGTATGCGTAAGAAGGTAACGATTGTTGGTGCAGGGAATGTGGGTGCGACGGCGGCGCACTGGATTGCTTCGAAGGAACTGGCCGATGTCGTGTTGATCGACGTGGTTGAGGGGATTCCGCAGGGCAAGGGGCTCGATCTGCTGGAGGCGATGCCGATTGAGAAGCGCGACTGCCAGATTACCGGCACCAATGACTACGCGGATACGGCGAACTCGGACATTGTGGTGATTACGGCGGGGATTCCGCGCAAGCCGGGCATGAGCCGCGACGATCTGCTGCAGACCAACTACAAGATCATGTCGGATGTGGTGAGCAAGGTCACGGCGGCGTCGCCGAACTGCATCCTGATTATTGTTTCGAATCCGCTGGATGCGATGGCGCAGGCGGCTTTCAAGCAGGCTGGGTTTAATCGCGAGCGCGTGATTGGGATGGCTGGCGTATTGGATTCGGCTCGTTTCCGGACTTTCATCGCTGAGGAGCTGAAGGTTTCGGTGGAGAATGTTACAGCGTTTGTGCTGGGTGGGCATGGGGATACGATGGTTCCGCTGCCAAGATATTCAACCGTTGCTGGAATTCCCATCACTGAACTGATTGAAAAGACGAAACTTGAGGCGCTGGTGCAACGGACTCGCGATGGCGGTGCTGAGATTGTGAAGCATCTGAAGACGGGAAGCGCGTACTATGCGCCTTCGGCGGCTACGGTGGAGATGGTTGAGGCGATTCTGAAAGACAAGAAGAAGATTCTGCCTTGCGCGGCTTATCTGCAGGGCGAGTATGGGATCGAGGGGCTGTACGTGGGTGTGCCTTGCAAGCTGGGCGCTCGCGGGCTGGAGCAGATTATCGAGATCAAGCTTACGGCTGACGAAGCGGCCGCTCTGCAGAAGAGCGCGGATGCGGTGAAGGAATTGTGCGCTGTGATTGGCGTATAGAGATTCATAAACCCTTTATTATGAGAGGCCCGCTCTGAGCGGGCCTTTTCATTATGCTAGTTTGGATTTATGGCGCGTGTTTTTATGCTGTCCGTTGAGGACGGCTTACCTGAATACGATGAGATGAAGCAGTTTGCGATCCGAGCGATGAAGCAGAGAGCCGCTATCGACTGCTTCAAGAAGCACTCGCTGATAGAGGATCCGGAAGCGGCAGACCTCGTCATATTTGCCGAGATGGGAACGTGCGGTGATTTTGCGGAAAGGGTTCGCGCTCATCCGCTGTATCGCAAATATCCTGAGAAGACCTTTCTATTTGATTGGGTGGATTATGTCCGGCCAGTGATGCCGGGAGTGTATGCCTCGCTGTGTAAGAAGCATTATTCGCCGGATCAGGCTCGAACGGGCTTTTATGTGAAGCCTGAGAATCCTCTGGTTGAATACAGGCCAATCACGGGCAATGAGAAATATCTGGCGTCCTTTGTTGGCTCTTCTAACACGCATCCGGTTCGTGAAGAGATTTTTAAATACAACCGACCTGACATTTATCTGCTCGATACTTCCAAGTACAGCTACAGGATGCGCTTTCACGGTACTGGCAGTGAGAGGGAGAATTTCTGGAAGCAATATGCGGATTCCATCGGGGATGCCTTGTTCAGCCTGTGTCCTCGTGGACGCGCACCGGGGACGGTCAGGCTTTATGAGTCGATGAAGGTTGGGAGAGGCTGCATAATTCTGGCAGACGACTGGCCTCCGAATGAGGGTGTGGATTGGGACTCGTTTGCCGTGTTCGTTCCGGAAAAGGACGTGGCCGAGGTTCCGGCATTGCTGGACAAGTTGAGGCCGAGAGCTAAGGAGATGGGTGAACGCGCGCGGGCCGAATGGGAGAAATGGTTCGCCGAAGATGTGCAGTTCCATTGGCTGGTTGAGCTCTGCCTAAAGATGCTGGAGGCGAGAGCGAAAGGCCGGCTGCAGGGGAGGCTGCGGCGTATCTACCATCTGAGGCACATCGTCTCGTCACCCGAGAATATGCGCCGCTACCTCATTTGCAAGAAATACCTATACAAGGATCACCACCGGATATTCTGGTAGGGCAGCCCGTACTTAACAGAATATCTGTTATCGGACGTATTTAGTGGGAGTAGGCCGGAGGCTCGGCCATGCAATCCGCTCCCGCTCCTGTCGTACAGCGCACGACAGTTCCCCTAAAAAGCGCTCATTCCTCAAGGAAAAGCGATTTAGTACCGCATTTTCCTAATTCCAATCGCTTAAACTCGGAGCACGCACCCGTTAGAGGTGCCGTTGTACCTTTTTTTCCTCCGAGTAGTACTGCTTTGGTTGCCGTTGACGTAGACGGGGACGCTGAACGCGATTCCCGCACAGATATTGAATGGACTTTTTCTGTCCTTGATTACCTCGAATTTCGTTCCGGGAATGCATGGCGGCGCGGGCGTCAGCAGCACCGCACGAGTGCCCGCTATTGGGAGTACACCGAAGCCATTCGGCTCATCCGTGAGCGCATGTACACGGAAGAGGCTCCCTGTAACTGTGCGGCGCATTGCCTCCCCGTCTACGGACACCGCAGCCTCAAGCCCATCCCGGCGCTTCCGATGCCCTATCCCGGCGATAGATTCTTCAAGACACATCCCCACCTTGAACCCCGTTTCAACTCCCGCAAGGAATACATCGGAACGGCCGTAAAGGAGACAGCTCCGGCGGCGCACGATGAGAACTTCAAGCACCGCAGCGAACAACTCCGGCGGCAATCCATGAAGCTATTCCGCCAGATTCTGGCGGCTGAGGAGGCGGGCCAGCCAACCGAGCACCTGCGCGAACTACACGCTGCGAAGAAGCGGGAAATAGATGCACTCGTGGCACCCGCGCAGCAGCAAGAGGCGATGTACGCATGAGGCGCAACCGGCGAGTGAATTCCCTTCCGGCGGCATCCTTCGCGCAGATCGGCGCGGCGCTCGGCATCTCCCGGCAAGCAGCGGAGCAGACCTACGCGGCGGCGATGCGGAAGCTTCGCAACCCACGCGGCGCGGCATTTCGCCGAATGCTCATCCTCCGAGAACTACACCGGGAGCATGAGCGCAACCGGGCGCGACTCTCCATCTCACAAATCAATTTTTTCGGCGATTAACCAAAAGATACGGAACGCCTAGACAGCAACCGTATGGACGGGAGCGGGGCGGGCTTTGGCCTTCCCCGTCCCAAAAACAGGAAAACGGAGTGAATTCGTGCGTAAAAAGCTTTCCTACTTGGCGGCGTACTGCGCGGCGCTCGATGACGTGGACAAGATTTTGTCCTTCTACATCGGGCCGCAGCACATCACGCGGCGGGCGCTGCGATTGCTTCACAAGCGCATAAATCACTTTGCAGAGACGGGCGAATTGCTCCCGGCTCCGACCCACCAAGACATTGAAACCGCATTCAGGGGGCAGCTATGACACAGCAGAGACTTACCCAGGCGGAGCGGCGCTGCACCTGTTGCGGGCGCACAGAAAAGACCGGCGCGAAGGATTCCACGCGGCTCAATATCGTTGCCATTTCGCCGTATGTCTACAGGCGCGGCGCTCAGGGCAAAGGCATCACGCGCAACGCGGGCCGGGTACAAATCTGCGACGAATGCTTGATTAAGGCGCTTGTACGCGGCGGCGACCCCGCAGCCAAGCAAGCTCTTTGGCGTGGCTTCGCCGAGCGGCTACGCGGCTGCTATAGCGCGTTGATTGCGGAATCGGAGGGGTAACGACATGGCGAAGAAGGTAAAGAAGCAGAAGAAGCCAGCAAGCGACGGGTACGCATTCAGCTTTCACGGCTCCTATCTATCCAAAGACGCGGCGCAGAAGAAGGCGAAGAAGCGCGGCGGCTTTGTGATTAGTCGCTTTCCGCGCGGGCAGCGCAAGCGGCGCTATATCGTGCTTGCCGAGCAGGTGCCCTTCTAATGGCGCGGCGCGTGTCAGCGAATGGGCGGCGGCTTGGTCACATCATCGGCAGCGTGTACCTAGTGCATTCAGCGCGGGCGCATCGCGGCGCAAAGCACTACCTCGGATTCAGCACGAACATTCCCGAGCGCGTGAAGGCGCACAAGGCGGGGCGCGGCGCTCCACTACTCGGAGCGATGACGGAGCGCGGTATTCCGTGGCGCGTGGTGCGGACGTGGCAGCGGCGCGACGGCTACTTTGAGCAGTTTCTAAAACGGAAATTTGAACTGAAGGAACTATGCCCGGTTTGCTCAGGGCCGAGCGCATACAGGAAAGGCAACCGCAAGGGATGAATTGCACCGTACATAGCGGCGTGAAGATGACGGAGCGGGCCTCCCTCTCCCGTCCCTTCCGTCTGGGGACCCGGCGACGTGCGCGGCTTCAGGCCGCGCAGGTTTTGCCGTCGCATGGGGGCTTCGCGCCCGCGCAGCGGGCCGCTTCACTTGATACTGAGAAACAACTAGCAACAACTGAGGCGAAGTCTGTACGTCAGTGGTCAGCAGAGCAGCAAACAGACCGCGAAGTGTACTTCCAAAAGTTGTCTTTGCACCGTCAGCTTATGGCGACGGTACACAAGGTTTGGCAGAATCACGCGGCGGCGGGCCGGACTAAAGAAGCGGCGCGATGGAAAAAGCAATGGTTACAGTTACACAATTGCCAAGCTGAGTGGATTGGATACCGGGCGGATTGCTGCAAAGGCTTCACGGCTCCTATAGCGGTGCCGATTGGCTGCAACCATCGCCTATGCCCTCTCTGCTGCTTCCGACGCGGTGAGAAGGCGCGGAAGCGCATCCGCACGATGTTTGATAGGCTCACGCACCCGGCGCTTATCACGCTGACGATTCCCAACAAGGCGACAATCCGCAAACACGACTACACGCTATTCAGGCAGCGCGTGCGCCAATTCATCGCGCAGCATAAACCGTGGATTCAGGGCGGCGTGTACTCGCTGGAAACCACGTACAACCGCAGCCAGGGCAACTGGCATATCCACGTCCACATCCTCGCCGATCTATCCCACGCGCTACCCAACAAAAAAGAATTCGTCACGCTTGCAGGGCAGCGCGTGTACACGTTCACGGCAATCAAAATGCGGCTTGAGTTTGATTGGCTCCGGCTGTGGAGTGGCAAGAAGTGGGGACGCAAACCGCGTACAGATGCCAGCGCGGGCGCTATAGCGGGCGATGTTTACGAGTTTGAAGAGTGGGTGCGGCATACCCGCCAGATGAAGACGCGGGAGTGGTCGCAAGGCGGCTGGAGAGACATGGCGGGCCTCTCGGCTTCAGAGATGAAGGCGCGTAAAGAGTGGAACGCAGACAACCGGCGCGTGATTGATCTAAAGCCGGTGACAAACCGCGAAGGCGCGGCGCATGAAGTTCTCAAATACATCACGAAGGTAGCGGACTTTTCCGACCTTCCAGAAGCGGTGGAGCCTTTCTGCGATGCGGTGAAAGGCGCACGACTCATTCAAAATTCGGTTCTTGGTACGGCGTGAAGTTGGAGCAGTCAGCCAACGGGCCGGACTGGGCGAACTTTCATGCTCTTGCGGCGTGAACGTGTGGAAGCGCATGGGCGTTTTCTATCGGCGCGACGTGGAGATGAATTCAGACGGGCGGTGGCAATTAAAGCTCCCGCATGACCACAACAGCAGAGGGACGATACCACGCCCCCGCATACGCGCTCTGGACGAGCGAGAAGGATAGACACGGCTATGTCAACTCAAACAGTGACCGCAGGAGCACAGAACGTAATGGCAGCTTTCAGCATGAAGGAACGCAAGGAACCCACCTTCGTACAGTTCGCGGACGGCGAAATGTTGGCGGGCGTACTGGTACGTATCGACCGTACACAGGTGAGCAACGGCAACGGAGCGAAGGCTCCGGCAAACCGCTACACGGTGCGCGACTTGGAAAGCGGCGAGATGTACTCGTTTCTCGGCACGTACCAGATTGATACGAAGCTCAACGTCGCGGACATTGGGCACGTCATCGAGGTACGCAACGAGGGCACAAACCCGAACGTACAGCGCAACGGTAACGCGATGAAGGTTTTCGCGGTGCGCGTGTCGGAGCAGCCCTTCAACCCCGCGACGATCACCGATAACGACATTCCTTTCTAACGAGCGGTCCGGGTACGTGCTAGGCGCACGTACCCGGCAAACAACAGGGGGCAAACGCATGGCAACTGTGGATTGTTTGTACTGCAACCAACCCGGCGCAAAGGTGGCAATCAATAAGCGCGGGTACAAGATGGCGAAGTGTAACTCATGCGGGGGGTGGGGGAATCTTGGAAAAGCAACCGACGACGAAAAGGCAGAGCACGAGCAGCAGCAAGCGGCGCGGCGGGCAGGTAAAGAAGCAGCGCACGAAGAAGGCCAGGGCGAAAGTGATTGCACTCCCGCCCCCGGTGGACGTTCCGGTGGAAGCAAGCGCAAACTCGCCGAGCAGCGCGGAACACGCGGGCGCGGAAAGCGGCTTGCTGGAAACACTCGGGGGAATGTTCAGCAGCAGCAGCCCGCAGCCTACAACGCAGAAGCCGAGCGCAAGCGTAGATCATGGTGGGCCGATTTCCTCGAATGGTAACGAGACGCTAACGGCGGAACAAATCGCGCAGCTTGACGCGCTCTCATCTCCCATCGGCGATGTACCCGGCGACCCGGCGGCGGCGGGCGTGGGGGATCAAGCAGCGGCGGGCATGTTGGCGGTACTCGACAACGTGGCGTTCACTACTGAAGACGTAACCGATGCACTGACGGAATTTTTCGCCTTCCTCGGCGAACGTTTCGGCTCCGATCATTGGCAACTCTCGGAACGTCAGGGCCGGATGCTTGGCGGGCCTTCCGCGCAGCTTGCAAATGCGATGTGGGCGAAGCTCCGCGAAAAGCTTCCCGACATTCTGACGAACTGGTGCGAGACGACACCCGGCGCAACCGCCTTTCTCATGGCATTCGGTATTGTCGTAGTTCCAAAGGTGATGAAGCAGGTAAAGCTTTCACGCTCCGCTGATGTACGTGAGAAAGACGTACAGCGGGAAACGCAGCAACCGGAAGCGGCTCCGGCTCCGAGAAAATCACCACAACGCGCAACCGCTCCCGGCGGCATTCCGGCGGCGGCGGGCATCATCGGGGGGAATTGATGGCGCGGGGATTCATTGAAGGCGAATATCAGGACGGCGAGATACGCGGCTTAACATTTCTCGCTGGAATGCGCGGCATGGGCAAGACAACAGAAACAGCGCGGCTCCTCTCGCAGTGTGCGGGAGGGGCGCTCTTTTTTGACACTACGGGCAATCACCCTTTCAAGGGATACAAGACATTCACGCAGCCCGACGACCTAGTGAAGTATTTGAAAGCGAATCACAACCGACGATTCCGCATCCGGTACGTGACGACAGACGAGCACGCAGAGGAACATTTTGTACGTGTTTGCTCAATCGTGCGGTGGGCGCGTTGGATGGTCTTTGCAGTCGATGAGGTAGACACGTTCTGCGGGCCGGAGCATGGGGCAAAGCAAATGCCCATGCCGCTTTACAACCTCGCTCACTTCGGCAGACACTACCGCGTTTCAATGCTTGTAACAGCGCGTGACCCGGCTTCCCTCTCCATCAAATCCGTTCGCAGTGCGGCACCATGCGGTTATTTCGCGTCGACGAAGAACGCTATATCAAATACTTCGAGGGACGCATCGGGCGGGCAAACGCGGCGAAGCTCCCGACGCTGGAAAAGTACCAATACCTTCATTGGGAATCCGGCACGTCTGAGGCTCGACTATGCGGCGGACGTGCGCGTGTACGTGTCTAGTTAATTCCCTTCCCTTCGCGCTATAGCGTTTTTGTGCTTTCGCTATAGCGTTTTGACTCCTTCATCCACCCTATGCACTTTGCTACATAGGGTATACGCATAGCCAAAAAATGCGGGGCGCTCTTCGTGGCGCTCCGTTTTTTTTTGTGCGAATTCGCGAATAGGGATGGGGGGTACAGGTATGAAGCTTTCGCACATCGTTTCGACTTTCGCAGTTGTTCTCGTGGCGCTCTTCGTTGTGAACCGCGTTTCGTTTTTGAAAAACATCGTCGGCTAACCGGGCCGGAGTGGAGACGCAGTAACAACCCACCCGGCAAGCACCGGGGGAAAGAAGGCCCAGGCCGATGAGAAACAGCGATAAACGGAATCGTTTCACGCAGCAATTTAACCCGACGAGCAAGAATCTTTTTACGCTTCCGCTAGGGGGCAAGATTCTTCAGGGCAACGTGGTATTGACCGGACAAATTGTCATCTCCGGTGGAACCACAAACGGCACTCAGGTTGGCGAAGGCGGGCCGGAACGGCTCATCAAGCGCATTATCGTTAACGCTATCCCGGCGGCGAACTCGCGTTACCCCGGCGGGCGCATTGTTGACTGTTCGGTGCGTTCACTCCTGCGCTACGCAGTCGCACAGCACAACGGCAAATTCTTTGCCGCAACTTCGGGAGATGGACTCGGAAGCGGCGCGGCGGGCACGTACAACGTGTACCTGTCCATTCTGATCTATTGGGCTGATTCCAACCTTCGCCGTCAGGTTCAGACTGCACTCAATGGAGACCCGACAGCCTACCAGACCATTCAGGTTGAAGTGGACACCGGAACGGGTACGGATTGCTTCTCCGGCAATGACCGCACTTGGAACTTTACGAGCTTGCAGGTTCAGTGGATTGACGAGCGCGAGAATTTCTCCGGCGATACCTACGTGCGTTTTCAGGAAGATGATGTTCACCTTATCCTGGTGGCTCGGACTCGCGCTATCGACTTGGGGATGCTGTAAGACGAGGCGTTTGAAAGCTTCCTGTATCTGGCAGAGTAGAGCAGATCTCTGACTCTCGCCGATACGTCTTGAACCGTGTTACCTTGTCAGGCTCATGCTGACGACGACATGTGGGTGCTGGATATTCGTTAAGGACATGAATGACGATGAATGGCTTGATCCACTGCTGGAGGCGTGGGCATGTACTTCATCGACTTCATGGACGGGCTTGTGGGCGGAGCGTACTTGCTTTGATCTTCAGGTTCAGTTAAACGTGAGCAACCGAAGGGGCGCGAATCGAGACGACCTCGTGGTCTATAACCGTTGCTCTCTTTGCTCCACCAACTATGCTCCAGCGGGTGGATCTTTCCGCAGCACAGAACAGCTAACCGGGGTAAAGAAGCATGACATTGCTTGTACTCATCGTCGGCGCAATCGCGGCTCTTTGGCTTTACGAAGAAGAGAAGGGCGGCGGCGTGTCGGCGGTGAGTACGGGCAGTTCCGGCTC
Organism: uncultured Acidobacteriaceae bacterium; assembly: GCA_963833015.1. Taxonomy (GTDB): domain Bacteria; phylum Acidobacteriota; class Terriglobia; order Terriglobales; family Acidobacteriaceae; genus Alloacidobacterium. The sequence continues at coordinate 83,456 of CAWHWJ010000015.1, forward strand.
CAACGCTGAGACGAACGCAAGCGGGCAAAACTACCTCAGCAACCTAAACAACATCGCGCAAGCGATCTTCCAGTATGAAGGCGGCAATCCGGGGAACTTGAACGTGATTAACAACAAACCGGGCAACCTGCGCAGCGGCGCGAACATGACCGGAACAAACGGCGGGTATGCGACGTTCGGCGACATAGGCGACGGATGGGACGACCTGAACGAGTGGATTGAAAGCCACGCGGCAACGCATCCGGATTGGGATTTCTACGACTTGTTCTCTTACTCTTGACCGGCTCCACAACCGGGCCGACACAGACGAGCCAGGGCAACTCAGACGCATACGCGGAATACGTGGCGAACTATTTAGGCGTAGCACCTACAACACCCGTTAGCAGCTTGTTGGGGTACAGCTAAAACGCTTCTGGAGGTTTGAAAGCATGACGAGACTTAAATCAGAATCACCCGGCGACATTCCCCCGGCTCAGGGCATCGGCTCCGGCGGCGGGGTATACAGCGGCGGCGCGGCGGGCAGCTCGGCAGCAGTGGCGGGCGGCGCGGGCATGATTCCCACGCTTAGGAAAACGTCACGGCTCCCCATTCCAGACGGCAAACCGGCAGCCTCCCTCAACTCCGGCGGCTATCTGGTACTTATCCCGGCGGCGGGGTATATCAGCTTTCCGGCGGCGATTGTACCGCCGGGCGCAACGGTGTGAGTCAGAGCGCACAACGGAAGCTCCACCGGCAACACGAACCGGGTAAAAGTAATCGGCTCATTTGACGCGGCAGTGGCGGCAACTGGGCGGGAGATTACCTCGCACCGGATGACGAAGCAAGCTACCCGGCGGATAACCTCGGGCAAATCTGGATTCGCGGAACGGCGGGCGATGGAGCAATCGACAGCATTCGCGCAGGAGCGTAAAGAAGCATGGCGAGTCTCGACAAACTAGAAGGTGATGCAGTGGAAGGCATATTTGCCCTGATTGCTGATCGTGCTTCTTGCGGTGATCTTGCTGGCCTATTTCAGCCTGAAGGGTTCGACCCTTCCGAGTTGGCGGAACAGGTTTGGAATTGGCTGAAAGGCTTGATTCCTAGACCTGGCACTGGCGGTGTCGGGCTTGTCCGATTGGGGGATGACCTGGGGGATAACCGGCGCTCAGGTATTCATCGGCACATCTGAGGGGGTGGAGTAATGAAAGCACTAGATGCACTGATCGAGTTTGGAGCGGTGGCAGTTATCGGCGTTTTGGTGCTGGCTTTCTATCAATGCTCTGTTGCGGTGTGTTATGCGGCCTTGCAGAGCGCGGCAGACGTGCAGCTAATAGCGAACGTGGGCAACGCGGTGCTTGGCTCTCTGTTTGGCTGGCAGCAGTGAGTGGGCTAGTAAATCAGCTTAGGACTGTAGGGGGCTGGCATGACTTGGGGAAAAGAAACTTTAATTATCGTCGTGGCATACCTTGGGCTTGTCTTGTACGGCAAAGACAAGGCAGCGTATATGGCGGCGGCAGGGACGACGACGACGACGACCAGCAGCGGAACGATGGTTCCGCCGGTTAACAACACTGTCCGCTATCGAGACTCAGCAGCAGCCGAACATGGAGCCTCGTCCCGATCTATCAGCGCATCGGCGTGGCCTGGGGCATTGCTATGCTGATAGTACGCATGATGGGCGCAAGCTCGGGGGTAGCTAATGGCGAAGAATGACAGCGACGTGGGCGGGACTCGCGGAACAGTGGCAGTCGTATTGGTGGGCGGGTATGTGGGCCTCTGCGCTTTTTGCCAATCTCACGAAGGTGAATGCAGTCAGGAACGCGCAGAATCAGAACTTTCTGCAAAAGCTCTTGTCATCGCTTGGCAGCGGCGGCAAAGGCGGCGGCGGCGCATCGGGCTTTAATCTGGGCAACTTTGGATTGCTGAACTGGTCGAGTGCTCTGCAAGCGATCAAAGACGGCAAGGGCATCCTGGCGCAGTTCAGCGGCTTTACAGATGAGACTGCTGGGGGGGCATTCCGCTTGGAACGATGCAGAGCGCGTGGAGCGTGCTCGGGAATGACTTTGGCTTGGACCTGAGTTTGTTTAGCGGACTCAGCCCAACGACGACACGAGCGGCGCTGGCTTGAACCCCACTGGGGACCAGAGCGCGTGGAGCGTGCTTGGGAACGACTTTGGCATTGAACCGACACAGGAACTTGAAATCAACAACGACACCAGCGGCGTGGGCCTGATCGACTTGGGCGGCGGCGACGGCGGCGGCGTAGGCTTCGGGCCGGACGACGAGTAAAGAAGCACAACACAGGAGCAAAGGAGGGCAGGAACGATGGAATTTGATAAAGCAGCGACGCAGCTTTCTTGAATCGTTATCGCGGTGGTTTTGATCGAGAAAGGCTTTGTGGGCTGGGGAAATGGTGGAAGCCGAAAAACATGCTAAAGGCTCCTGTGGTCGAGAAAAAGCTTCCGGCAGGAACAGTGGTTCTGTAACCGTGACAGTGGCGGAAGGAATCGGTGCAGCAGGGCTGGCACTGAGGCGCTTGGAATGATTGGCGGCGTATCGCTACAGGCGCGGGCTTTCAGCTTCTGACGCGGGCAAGATGGACGCACGAGTTGAGAATGTTGAAAAGCGTGTAGATGACCATGATGACAGGATTCAACCTCTAGAAGCTGGACTCGCGGAGATGCGCGGGGAGATAAGGTGGGGCAATGGCTGATGTGTTTGTGAGGTTTGGTGGAATGGTTCTGGACGTGTTGAAGTATTCGTTTGTCAGCTCAGCGAAGAAGGCGCATACTCGCGGCTATAGGTGAAGACTTGCCAGAGGTAAAGGACTTGATTGTGGGCCTTGTGGAAGGGGGCGAGAAGGTGGGCATTGATGTGGTGCTGGGAGTCGGCGAGGAAGGCTTGAGTATTCCTGATGACTTGAACGCCATCAAAGACGCTCAGGCATTCTTCGTTTACTTCAAGAGCACGTTTTTAACCGGCGTGGAGAAAATCTACGACGACATCAGAACCGCATCGGGCGAAGAGACACCCTGCAACCTGCAAGAGAAGTGGGGCGGCTCTGGCGGTGGCTGAGATCGAGGCCAAGCTTTCTTCTGCCTAAGCGCAGCGGCGACGACTCACAGGGCCGGGGCAATTGCTCCGGCTTCACCTTGGCGGACTATAGCGGCACTGAAGGGGCACCCATGAAGCGGATTCTAAGTTGTCTTTTCTATCTTGTTTTGGTTGTGGCTTGGTTCTTCGCCATGTTCGCGCTACCCATCGCGGCGCACGCGCAACTTAGCGACAATTCCGTGTATGTGAAGCAATTCCCCGGCAACGATGTAGGCACGAAGACGGCGGCGGCACAGGCGGCGTGCAATCCCGATACTTCCCTTCCCTGCTTGGTGGTCTTTGATTCATCTTTGGCGAAGTTCGCGCAGGGCACGCTTCCGGCGAAGTGTACGCAGTGTATTTGGGTAGACTTCCGCACCGGCACCGGGCTTGCAAATCCCGGCGGGATGCCTGGACAACCGCAGCAAAACAGCAACGGACTTTTTGCGGGCAAACCTAACACGTATATCGCGGGCAGCGGCTTCACAACGCAGCAGTGCATAAACGCGGCTATCGCTTCCGGCTCCGGGGACTGTCAGCTTCCGGCGGGATACGCGGAGATGATCACCAGCCCGGTGACTATCGCGGGCAACGTCAATCTTGAATGCGGCAACGGGGCAACGCTCACGAGCGCGGGCGTTAACATCTTTCAAATCTCCGGCGCGTACACGGTCAAAATCTCGGGATGCACGCTCGACGGCAACAACACGGCAAACTCAAGCGCGATTATCGCCAGCGGCTTCACAGAACTGGACATAGTGAACCACAACACCATACGCAACTTTACGAGCATTTCGGGCGTGATTCAGCTTTCGGCGCTCTGGCAGAAGCTCGACATATCCAACAATTTTTTCAGCAATAACAATGCCGGAGATACCATCTATGCCACGCACAACGACCCGGTAAACGGCAGCGCGAGAGTAAGCGGCAACGTGATTTATTCCGAGAGCACGACTTACCATCACATCATTGCTTTTCACGGCTCCGACAACGCAGACGCGGCGACGGTGACGGCGGCGTGTACCATCCAAAGCGCGACCATCACATCTCTGACGATCTCCGGCGGCGTGGCGACGGTTACAACCTCGGGAACCCTGCCGGCGAATTTTGCGACAGCTACAACCGTGAACATCACCGGCTCAACTGGCGGCACGCAAGACGGCTATTACACGTCGATCACCGTCACCGGCGCGAATACGCTTACCTTCCCCACCAGCAAGAGCGGCAGCAGCTCGGCGGGAACCATCTCCACCGGGACGGTGACGAGCGCAACCGTGACGGCGGCGGGCAACAATTACCCGGCAACAGGCAATCTACTTTTCTTTAACGGGCAGGTGGGCGCGGGCGGCATTACCACCGACTTTCCCACCGGGACATGGACGGCACCGGCAAACGGGCCGATCACCGGCGCGACGATCACGCATGGCGGCTATTGCAACAGCAACCCGGCGGTACACGTCACCAACAACGACAGCGTGCAGCATGTAGACGTGGGCGGCAATTACCTATTCGGCGGCGATGACTACGGCGTGGAGGTGGGCGCATTCGGCGGCGTGGCGGGCGCTGATGTGAAGATCCATCACAACCATTATTTTCAAGCGGTGAACGTGGCGGGCTATGGCGCGTATTCCGTCGATACCGTGAGCGATGCCGACATCTCCAACAATTGGGCGGAGACTACGCAACCGATCGGGCCGACTAGCCTGTTAGGAATCGAGTGCGTGAACGTGCCGAATTGCACCGTAGAAGGAAACACCCTAATTGGCTTCGCTATCAGCCTGAACAAGTCTTGGCAGTCGATAGCAGCCAACAACGTCGTGACGGGCCTCTATAGCGGCGCGGTGGGCATTTATAACGGCACTTCCGACAACGTGGAGAATGTGAACCACGACAACACCATCACCGGCAATTTTGTAGCGTTCCAGCCGGGGGCGACCAGCGGCACCGGCATTCAGACGCAATGCAACGCGATTGCCTCAAACTGCGATAACGCGAAGGTGACAGGCAACAACGTGCAAGCAGCCAGCGGGCAGACCGGAAACGGCATCACCGTGAGCGTGAACGGCCTGGGGGCGCACGTCAACAACTACACGCAGAGCGGAAATACCATCGTCAATTGGGCGACGGCGTACAACATCAACGCGGCGGCAACCGGGAGCATTTTTTACGATGCTTTAGTAAACGTGGGCAGTGTGGGAACGACCAACAATTTCAGCGTGCTAAACACCTTCCCGAATCAGGGCAGCGCCACACTCGCGGCGGGAACGAAGACAGTAACCAATGCGAATGTCACTTCGTCCAGTATCATCACACTCAGCAATTGCGGCGTAGGCGGAACGGCGGGCATACTCTCACTCGGAACCGTCACACCGGGTACAAGCTTTGTGATTAACTCCAGCAACGCGGCAGACACCAGCAAAGTGTGCTGGCGATTTTAGGGGGCGATGCAAATGTTGAACTTGATGAAGCTGACGAAGGCGGCAAGGGGCGGCATGGGCTTGGATGAAATGCTGGAGATGCTTTCCAGCATCGGCGTTCAGATGGACGTGCAACCACTCGACATGAAGACCGTCGGGGGCCAGGACGAATTTAAGACACTCGCCGGCGTTTCCCTCTCCCCCGGCGCGAAGGTGGTGAAGCTCTCGGCAACTCTCGCGGGCGGCGCTCCTTTACAGGCGATCATGGTGCTTCCGCACACCGAATAAAAAAGCGAATATACTGCGGTACGGCAAAGCGAGGGGCGTGAAGTTACCGAAAACGTGACTTCACAGGCATTTCAGGGTTACTTCCGGGTTGGCGGTCAACCGTCCGATATGGCTTCGGTTACGATGCTAGACGGGAACCAAGATGAAATCCACAATTGAACTGCATGATTCCGACTGCCTCGCGATTGAATTAGATTCTCGCGGCAACGGGGCAGTGATCCTCGATGCATACGTCCACCGGACCGGTGGAGAACCGGGGCTTTCCGCCGGAGAAGGCGGGATGCAGAGAGTAAGAATCACCATAGAGTCGATGACGACCACAGGAGAAATCGGCTCGCTGCCTGCGACCATCTATGACGGTTCGCTCACGGTTGGCGACACCTCTGTGAATGAGTTGCTCCCACTGCCCTCCGTCTACGAAGGGTACCTGAGTCTGACACTCACGCTGGCTGACGATGCGCGGACTGTTTCTGTAGCAGGCAGAAGTGCTTCGATTACGCCGGAGGGCTCATTCCGATTTGTCGAACAAGTTGACTTTCGCTAGCGTCCGCATCGTTCTGAGCGAATGGGTCGCCCACTCAGAAACGAAGTGGTAATTGACGAGTAGGCGGTCATTCGTCCGGAATGCAAATGATCAGCTAGTGCCTCAATTCTTGCTCACTGAGCTCGCGTAATACCACTGAAGGCGCTCGGTGGAGTGCGCTAAAGATGGGATAAATCCGTGGAACGCCTCGCTTTGGCTAACATATTCCAAAAATTGCACTAACACCCCAAACTGTTCGGCAGTAAATAGCAGCAGTCGTTCACTCCACCAGTCGATGAACTTCGCTTCCTTAGCGTCTTCGTCGGGAGCAATTGCGTAGATCGTGAATTGGCAAACAAGGCAACCGGGGTCTAGGTGTCCGAGGGAATAAGTGAGGTAAGCGGGCAAATAGTATTTAAAGGCACCAGGCGAGAGCATCGGCAAGCTGTCGAATCGAGCCTCCAATTCGCTCGGCTGCAAGGAATCCCAAGTACGTCGTGCAAATGCTGCCCGGATTGCGAGGCATTCACTGCAATCATGTCTTGCAATGTCTTCGTCTGCCGGAGTCGGAGTCGCCGGAAATCTCTCCCTGATCGCAAGTTTCAGGGCGTCAATTCGTTCCTCTTCTGCATTATCGTTGTTCCCCATCTAATTGCTCCGCCTTGGGCATTTATCAAGGTCCTTTTATCATAGCGTGCGTTAATTCTGTTCACTGTTGGCGTGTGGTCGCCAACCCGGAAGTAACTCAAGCCAGCGGTGAAGTGCATGTAAAACGGGGTTATCGGTAAATTCATTCCTGCCACGGCGAACTTACCGAAAACGCGACTTCACAGGCATTTCGGAATTACTTCGGGATTGCCGGTCGTTCGGACACTTCATTTGCCAGAGCGGTATCGAATTCAGGTACGGATCACGTAACCCTTCGCAACCAAGGCGGATGCGAGACTATGACTACACACCCAGAGAATCAGGATCGAAATCAGCACAGCCGCGACCATTATGCGCGATAAGAGACGGTTAACGGTCCGTTCCACACTGAGCGCCCTGACAGCCTTGTCGTTGAATAAAATCGCGGAGATCACAAAAGAGCCGAAGAAGATGTACATCGGGATGGATAACTGGGTGTTTTGCTTCGCTGAGAGATAGCAAACCCGGCCATGATTGTTGAGCGGATAAATCAAACCGTTCGCGGGCTGAGGAGCCGTCGGCTGTGTGTCCGTGAAATGGAAGAAGAGAGCCATAAAAAAGACGAATGATCCCAGTGCGACACCACTCAGTGCTACGGACATAACCAAGCGAACCCTGATCGTAATGCTCAATCTCTCGGAGCCTCGTGTTCCCATAGGGTTATTTTGTCGCATCACGCACGTTGATGTATAGCCGGTAAACGGAAAGTAATCACATCGCTTGGAGTCGACGTGAATTACGAAGTGCCTCAAAAACGGCGGTATAGGTAACTTCAAAGTGACCCACCACGAAATTGCGGCGCTATAGTGCTTTTCAACAAGATGTTGTATTGACATTGCACTTCCCTTCCCTTAGCGTCGGATTGTCACACCATCACCCTACCCCGCCATACGGCGAACAGATGCCGAAGTCTACTTAACGGTACTATCTGTTATCGGACGTATTTAGCATAAGTGCAAGATCCAGTGTTTCCCGCTAATAAGTTGATTTTAGGCCTCTTCGACCATGTTTACTTTAAAGCCAATCGGATATATGAGGAGCCCCTACCGAGATTCGAAGCAGATTCCTAAGGGGCTCGGTACCAGGCATGACGCGGAAGGCGTGCTGGAGCTTGCGCATGAGTTTGACCCCGGTCTCACGGATATCGAGGGTTTCTCTCATCTGTTCGTGATCTGGATGTTTCACCAGTCGGATGGCTTTGAATTGCTGGGCACGCCGCCTTTCGATGACCGGCCCCATGGTGTCTTTGCCACACGTTCACCCAGGCGGCCGAATCCTATCGGGTTGACGGTGGTTGAGCTTCTTTCCCGTGAAGGCTCGCGGCTCCTGGTCCGTGGGGTCGAGACATGCTCGACGGGACGCCGATCCTCGACATCAAGCCTTACCTCTCCAACGTTCCACCAGAGAAGTTGCGGCGTGGGTGGCTGGAAGAGGCTGAAGCTCGTGGGAGATCGTGAGCCGGCGAGGCTCGACGATTCCCTTTACCCTTACCCTGGATTAAGAGTGTCTTGAATCCGCTAAATGAAATAGGCTGTTCTCGGGGTGAATGGAGTAGATGAAAGCTAGGCTCGCGTTGATGATGTTCCTGGAGTACTTCATCTGGGGTGCGTGGTATGTGACTCTGGGTACATGGTTGGGCGAGTCGCTGCGCTTTTCCGGCGCTGCAGATTGGGCTGGTGGCCGGGACTACGGCCGTTGGCGCCATTGTGTCGCCTTTTCTTGTCGGGATCATTGCTGATCGGCTGTTTGCTACGCAGAAGGTTTTGGCGGCGGTTCATTTTCTTGGCTGCTTGCTCTTAGTCGCGGCTTCGCTGCGGACTTCGTTTCTGCCGGTCTACATCCTTGTGTTGCTCTATGCGCTTTGCTACATGCCGACGCTGGCGCTGACGAACTCTCTCGCATTTCGGCAGATGAAGGATCCCAAGACGGAGTTTGGGCCGATTCGCGTTCTGGGGACTGCCGGGTGGATTGTTGCCGGACTGCTTATCGGGACGTTGCGGCTTGAGGCGACGTCGGTGCCGATGCGGGTTGCGGCTGCGGCTTCGTTCCTCATGGCTTTGTACGCCCTGACGCTTCCTCACACGCCGCCGCTGATGCGAGCGGTTCAGTTTCGCGTGTCGGACCTGTTCCCGGTGGAAGTGCGGCGGCTGTTTCGCGAGCGCAGCTTTGCCATTTTTGCGCTGGCTTCGTTTCTGATCTGTATCCCGCTGCAGTTTTACTATGCGTTTACGAATCTCTATCTGAACGAAACCGGCGTGAAGAATGCCGCGGGCAAGATGACGGGCGGGCAGATGTCGGAGCTTTTCTGCATGCTGCTGATCCCGTGGTTTTTCCGACGGCTGGGTGTGAAGTACATGCTGATTGCGGGCATGTCGGCGTGGGTGCTGCGCTATGTGATGTTCGCGTACGGCAATGCCGGCCCGGCGATGTGGATGTTGTGGCTGGGGATTCTGCTGCACGGAATTTGCTACGACTTCTTCTTTGTGACCGGGCAGATTTACGTCGACAAGAAGGCTCCGATTGCGCTACGCGCAGCGGCTCAGGGGATGATTACTCTGATTACGTATGGCGCGGGCATGCTGGTGGGGTCATGGCTCTCAGGTTACGTTGTTGATCTGTACACGCGTACTGGAGCCAGCGGATTGATCACGCATAACTGGCGATCAATCTGGCTGGTTTCGGCGGCTTGCTCGGCGGTGGTTCTGGTGCTGTTCTTCTTTACCTTTAAGGAGTCGGATCGGATGACGAGCACGGCGCATCAGGCGGAGGCTGAGCCTGTTGGCATGGCCTGAATCTGATGATTTCCGTTATGAATCTTGAAGCAGCCGTGTTTGAGACACATCGCATAGATTCTTCCTTCCGTTGGTCGTCAGAATGACGGGTCAACGGGTTGTGATTTAGCTCTTCAAAGCGAGGCGGGTGGAGTCTCGCCACCACTGGAAAAGCAAGACGAGGGCGATGAAGATGAGAGCCAGCGTGAGGCCGGTCCATAGGCCGAAGATTCCCTGCTGGTGGTGGAAGCAGAGGATGTAACCCAGAGGCAGGCCGAAGATCCAGTATCCGGCGAAGTTGGCGAGCATGGGGACGCGGGTTTCACCAAGGCCGCGCAGCGCCCCGGTGGAAATGGTCTGGATACCGTCGAAGATTTGAAAGGCGGCGGCGAGTGCGAGCAGCGGCACGCCCATCGCCACTACGTCCTCCTGGTTGGTATAGACGACGAGCACTGCATGCGGCGCGAGCAGGAAGACGACCGCGGCGCAGGCCATGAAGCTGACTCCGATCATCAATGCCAGCCATCCGGCACGGCGGGCGCGGGGGCCGTCTCCGGCGCCGACGGCGTGGCCTACCGCCACCGCCGCAGCGGCGGATGTGCCGAGCGGGACCATATAGGAGAACGCAGCGCAGTTGAGGGCGATTTGATGCGCGGCCAGTGCGGCGGGTGCGAGACGGCCTGCCATGACGGTTGCAGCGCCGAAGGCTCCGACTTCCATGACGATCTGGCTGGCGGCTGGAACTCCCAGCTTGAGCAAGGCTCTGATGCGGCTGAAGATGATGCCGGGCCAGTGTTCAAAGAGAGAGTGGCCGCGGCCTGCTTCGTTTTTCCAGGCAGCGAAGATAAGGACAGCGGCCATATAGACTCGCGCGAGGCAGGTCGAGAGTGCCGAGCCGCGCACGCCCATGGCCGGGAATCCGAGATGGCCGTAAATGAGTGCCCAATTCCCTGCCCAGTTGATGAGGTTTGCGGAGATGAGCGCGAAGGTGACGGGGCCGACGCGCTTTACTCCCTGGAGGTAGCGGCGGAAGGAGGCGTAGAGCAGCAGGGGGATCGTGCCCCAGTTGAGCATGCGCAGGTAGTCGGATGTTTGCTGGCGGACTGCCGGGTTCACTCCGAGATACGGGAACGCGAGCGGTGCTGCCCAGAGAAACAGCATGAGTATAGGCGTGAATGCGATGGCGACATATACGCCTTGCGAAAGCCAGTGGTGGCACTCGTCGAAGTCGCCACGACCGTAGGCCTGCGAAACGAGAGTGTCGAGCCCGAGCAGAATGCCGATGCCGAAGAGTGCGGGCGCATAGTAAATGGCGTTGCCCATGCCGACGGCGCCGATGGCTTCCGCGCTGAGGCGGCCGACCATGATCGTGTCCACGATAGACATGGACATCCATCCCAGCTCAGAAAAGATGACTGGGATGGCGAGGGCGAGCAGTGAGCGCAATTCCCTCTTCAGATCGATCTGCGTCGATTGCACGTGCATGGTACAACTCTAACCAATGCTGTTGTGAATGGATATGCGGAGCCTGCTATGCGCGCTGGGAAGATCGTATTGTGTGCCGTTTGCTGTCTGCTTTTGTGTGCCGACTCCCGGATTTCGGCACAAGCGAAACGAAATATCACGGAGACCGATCTGTATCAGTTTCACTGGATCGGCGATACGCAGATGGCTCCGGATGGGTCGCGCGTTGTTTTTGTGCGCGTCGAGGTGGCAATGGATCACAAGAGCTACGCGACGTCCCTGTGGTTGCTTGACCTGAGTGATTCGGGTAGCGTCCCGCGGAGGTTGACTGCGGGCCCGCATGACAGCCAGCCGCGCTGGTCTCCGGATAGCAAGACGATTGCTTTTGCGCGCGCGATTGAGAAGGACGGCAAGACGGGCAAGCCGCAAATCTATCTCCTGAGCCTTGCCGGTGGCGAGGCGGAAAGCATCACCGATCTGCCGGAAGGTGCGGGTGATCCGCACTGGTCTCCTGATGGAAAGCATCTGCTGATTACGAGTGGGACGACGCCTGAGGAATGGCAGAAGCACGAAGCGAAGGCGGATACTTCGAAGAGTAAAGAGGAAACGCCGGAAAGCGATGTGCGCGTGATTACGCGCGCGGTTTATCGCATGAATGGCGAGGGATATCTCGACTTCGATCACCCGGAACATTTCTGGATGATGGATGTTGGCGCTAATGAGATGCCGAGCAAGCCGAAGCAGATCACATGGGGAAGGCTTGGCGATTCCGATCCGGTGTGGACGCCGGATGGAGGCCGTATCTATTTCTTTCGCGAGACTTCGGACGAACCGTACTACGAGGCACCGAAGAGCGCGATCTATTCCGTGGCTGCCGGTGGAGGAGATGCGAGTCTGGCTGCGTCGATTCCCTTTGATGCGCGAAGCATGACGATCAGCCCTGACGGCATGCTGGTGGCGTTTCGCGGAGCAACGACTGTGCCTCCGCGGTCGTTTTCGGAGCCGCATTTGTGGACGCTTGCTCTGAAGCAGGGGGCCGAGCCGAAGAATATCTCGTCGGACTATGACTACGATATCGGAGATTCGATTGGTGGGGATAATCGCGCGCCTCGCGCTGCGGGCCGTACGAGCCCTGTGTGGCTTGACGATCACACACTTCTGGACGTTTCCACGAAAGAAGGCCGTGCCAATCTTGTGAAGGTGGATGCATCCAGCGGCAAGGTGACTGAATTCACCACCGGCGAGCAGACGATCCAGTTATTTGCTGTCTCCGCGGATCATTCGAAGATGGTCGGTCTGTTTTCTACTCCGTTGATGATTGGTGACCTGTTCTCGATTGCTCAGGATGGCAAAGAGACGCAGCTGACGCATGTGAATGACGAGCTGTTTTCGCAGTTGAACCTTGCTGCGCCGGAGGAGATCACTTACAAGAGCTTCGATGGAAAACAGATTCAGGCGTGGGTGCAGAAGCCGTATGATTTCGATCCGCATAAGAAGTATCCGCTGATTCTTGATATACACGGCGGCCCGCATAGTGCTTACGGCTATGTCTTCGATCATGAATTTCTTTTCATGGCGGCGAAGGGATATGTGGTGCTCTATCCTAACCCGCGCGGGAGCACGTCGTACGGGCAGGATTTTGGAAACATCATTCAGTATCACTATCCGGGAGATGACTACAAAGATCTGATGGCTGGGGTCGATGAGTTGATCCGGCGCGGCTACATTGACGACAAAAAACTCGGCGTGACGGGAGGCAGCGGCGGCGGTCTGCTCACAGACTGGACAGTGACGCAGACGACGCGATTCGCCGCGGCGGTTTCGCAGCGCGATATTTCAGACTGGACGTCGTGGTGGTACACGGCTGACTTCACGCTTTTTCAGCCGACGTGGTTCAAAGGTCCTCCTTTTGAGACGCCGGAGGATTTTCGCGCGCGGTCGCCGATCACTTATGCGAAGAACGTCAAGACGCCGATGATGTTTATCCTGGGCGAGGCTGATTACAGAACTCCGCCGACGAGCGGCGGCGAGCAGTTCTTTCGCATGCTCAAGTACCGGCACATCGATACCGTGATGGTGAGATTTCCGGGCGAGTCGCATGAGTTGTCGCGCTCGGGAATGCCTACACATCGGATCGAGCGGCTGCAAAATATCACTGGTTGGTTCGATAAATATCTGATGGGTGAAAGCAAGCCTGAGTATGACGTGGTAACGCCGAAGGAGCGTGAGTTGGATAAGTCGCTCAAGTGATTTTTCACGACATCAATGATCTTGCCAAGGTGTTCATTTTCCGGGCGCGCCGCCGCCGTTTCGGCGGCAGTTCTGGTGTGCTGAAATGTGTTAACTTTAAAAGAGATTCACGTCTCTGGAGAGATGGCCGAGTGGCTGAAGGCGCACGCTTGGAAAGCGTGTTTAGGGGAAACTCTAACGTGGGTTCGAATCCCACTCTCTCCGCCATGCCTGTTTTCAATAAGATACGGGGTATTTTAAAAGTACCGGGCAATAGCGGGTAACCCGTCGTACAATGACGTATGCCGCTCAACCTATATCGGCGTCATCGTCAGGAGTGCGAAGCAGGTCATCCGGAAGAGTCGCGCTCGGGCGAATTCGAAGAACGCAAGAAAGGCTGGAAGCGTTGCTCTTGCCACATCTTTGCTTCGGGTACACTCGCCGGAAAATTTAAACGTCGTTACACGGGACGCACTGACTGGCTCGAAGCAAAGGCTGGCGCAGCCAAGTGGGAAGCCGCAGGCAATTGGGACAAAGAGCCCGCTCCTTCCCTTCCCCCGCCAGTCTCCGAAGAGAAGCCAGCTACGACAATCGAACAGGCCGTGAAGATATTTCTCGCTGAACGCGAAGAGATTCTCGCACCCAATACCAATCGGAAGAACTCCTACATTTTGACTTCTCTAAGGCAGTATTCGGCGACCAAGGGTTATTTTCTGCTCACGCAATGGACACCGATCGATGTCCGGGAATTTCGCACATCATGGGGCGTTGCGCCAAATACCGCCACGAAGTACATGGAGATCGTTAAGTCCTTTTTCAGCTTTGCTGTTGCAAATAAGTGGATTTCTGAAAGCCCGGGCAAGCACGTCAAGGGAGTAAGGGGCAAAGCGGCTGTTAACCAGAAAGAACGCACTCCCTTCACTGACGAAGAACTCAAGCGCATGTTCGAAGCATGTGAGCACCGGTACGGCAAAACACCGATCAAATGGTCACGCAACGTTCATCATCGCCCCGCCCAGAACGAGATAGCTAATTACCGATATATATGGACCGGAGAGGACCTCGCCGATTTCATTTCCGTTTCCGTGTATACCGGCCTGCGCATCTCAGACGTGGCTATGTTCCATATCGACCGTCTGCTCAAGAATGGCGAATGCCACGTCCGCACTACTAAAACCGGTCGCAAAGTCAACACATGGATACCGGAATGGCTGCAGGAGCGCATCCGTGCGCGGGTGACGAAGCATGGCCCCTTCATATTCGGCGCGCATGAGACAACCGATATCAACGTCATTACCGATCTCTGGCGCAGGAAGCTCAATCGTCTATGGGATCTCTGCGGACCGTGGAAGTCAAAGCCCCATCCGCATCGTTTCCGCCATACTTTTGCGCGCATTTTGTTACAGAAGCCAGGCGTTACCGTACGTGACGTTGCTGAACTGCTTGGCGATACGGAGGAAATGGTCTTGAGGCATTACGGCGCCTGGGTCCCAGAGCGGCAGGAACGTCTTACCCGCGTACTCAGGGAAGCATTCGATGACAGACCTAAGCCGAGGATCGTCTCGATAAGACGTGGCTGACCAAAGCCGTGATCTATCTGTCCAATCATAGCGATCTTCGTTCTTTAACTCTGAAACTGTGACGCTGTTCTCCTTTTCAGGCACTCGCGCGGCAATGCGATTTCGCTTCAAGCCCGGGACGATGGGTGGTCCATTCCCAGTTGCAATGAGGAGCAATGGCTCCCTGGTCCTAGCCGTCGGTGCGGGCGGCGATGGCCGAGAAAGCTCACAAATTGGAAGGGCCGAATCGTTCTGGGGGACTGGCGTCGGATTCCCATCCGACTTGAAGAGTGCCGCGAACACTAGCATGAACCTTAAGAAGACTGTGGCACCTGCACACCTTTTATAGACTTAGCGCCATGAGTGAACAAGAAAAGACTATCAACCTTGACGACTATGCGATATCCATCAAGCTAAGCACGGATCTGAGCCTTGTTGATGATAACTAAGTTGTTTTATACTAATTTGTTACACTATATTATGAATGTAACACATTCATAAATAAAACTTCTCTTAACTAGCTTCAGTTGTCGTCGTCTTGTGGATTAGACTTCTTCTCGGCATCCACTACTTTATTGACCTGTTCCTGATAGGTCTTGAAAGCATTGTGAATATCCTCTGAGTAATCCAGCCGAACCATGTTGTCTGGCTTCCTGTGCATTGCTCAAGGTTAACCCTGGTCACGCGAGTTCACCTTCCGGTAGTCGAGCCAGAACCTCGACAGGGTGTCTCCAATCTGAGCCAGGCAGAATCCACAGAACAGCAGTGCTCCCGCGCAGATTGCCAGGAACATTCCCTCATACTGATTGCGTTCGCGCAGGTCGTGGTCACGTCCGGTCTCCGACAAACTCACGCACTCCACGGAGCACGCTAAGCAGCGTCGCCAGGTATGACTCTGCACCCATCTCGCGGATCATCTTGGCGTTGGCCTTGATCCACTGATCCTCTGTCCAAGCCCGCTTTTGTCGAGCCCATGGAATGTCTGGCTGCCGACAAGCTTCCAGAAGGCCCGGGCTGGCTCTATGAGCTATTATGTGGCGGACCACATAGCTCTTATGTTGTGTTGCGGGTTATGTTGTGTTGCATTCACTGACGTCTTTCTTGGTGCGTTCTGATGCGTTTTGGCGCAACATAATAGATCGTTCGCACTCCCTGCGTCACTGTCTGAGCGAAGCATAGTACCCACCGTTCAGGCCCAGTTTCACCTTTCCGACAAGCCGGTTTGAACGAAAGATCTGGATGGCGTGGAAGCGGAGCGGGGCGATATCGGCTTCCTCATCGGATATGCCCGCACACTGCCGCAGGCCGACATGTCGCATATTGCCGTCGCCGGATTCAGATGGGGCGGCCTCTCCAATCTCTTTGCCGCAGCGCGCGACAGTCGCATCGGCGCCCTAATCTCGCTTGAAGGCTCAGTGCGTTACTTTCCCAAGCTCGTCGCCGATTCAGGCTACGTCCACCCGAAAGAGATAACCATTCCCATCCTCTTTTTCCGTCAGGGTGAAGTGTCGCTCGAAGATGCCGGCCGGAGCCACCAGTTCACAGAAGCTCCGAACGTGCTTGATGAATTAACTCACGCGGACCTCTACAACATCCACATGTACTGGATGTATCACGGCGACTTCTCCTCCACGTTTCAACGCGATCCCGCTTACTGGAAGAACAAACGCGACGTCGATTACTCCCGGTCTGCCGCCAACGAAAGCTACAGCTGGGTCGCGCGCTACGTTCTCAACTTTCTGAATGCCTATTTCAAGCAGGATGCTGCCGCCCAGGAATTCCTGAAGCATACGCCGGTCGAAAACGGTGCGCCTGCCGACTTATTCAACGTCGATTACCGTCCCGCATCCGGCTTCGCGCCTACACTGATCGCCTTCCGCGCCGAGGTCGGCAAGCGCGGATTCGACCATGTCAACGACGTATACACTGCGTTCAAAACCGCTAATCCGGACTTCAAATTGGACGAACAAAAGATGGTTACCTGGGGATTCGTCTTGGCGTGGCTCCAGCATTTCCCCGAAGCCATCGCAATCTTCAAGTTCGACACCGTCCTCTTTCCGGATGAGGCATACATCTACGACAACCTCGCAGATGCGTATGCCAAGAACGGGCAGAAGGATTTGGCAATAGCCAGTTATGAGAAATCGCTCGCCATCAAGCCCGATAACCCAAGTACAAAAGCTGAGTTGGAAAAACTGAAAAATCCTCCAAAAGAGAAGCCCTGACTTCCTGTTCCCGAAGTTGATGTGCTTTTCAAAAAAGCAGTTGATGGCCAGTGCGGAAATAGGCAATGCGACTGGCAGGAAGTGACACTCAATGGTTGAAACAGGCAGATTCGGCATCGGCGCGATGGTTCTATACCGTCGAGGCAGGCTAGACCATAGCGACCTGTACTTCGGCGGCATTGACCTTGCGCTGGCAGTGCTGTTTATGCTGGCCTGGCGGAGGGTGGCGCGGGAGGGCACGCAAGCCTAGCACTATGATCGGCCTCAGCTCCCCTGAATTGACTAATTGCCCTGACGACTCAACTCTTCTTTACTTATTTTTCGTTTTCTTCGTTGCCCGTCTGGAAGGTCTTTTCGCAGTTTCCCTCTCCGACTGAATGGTATGCGCGTTGACGATCGCCCGAATCAGTCCCGGAAAACGTTGCTCGATCTCCTCGCAGCGCGAAGTGTTATGCACTTCGACGCCACGCCGCTCCCCACGAATGAGCCCAGCCTCTCTCAGCGCTCTGAAGTGTTGAGAGAGCGTCGATTTGGGGATTGTCTTGTCGCTGACAGTCAAGAATGTCGAACAGTTCTGCGAGCACTCCTGCGACACGATATCTGCATAGATAGCCACCCGTATCGGGTCGGACAAGGCGTGAAGAATTCCCTCAACCGTAATGTCTTCGATCGAGGGATGGAACAGGGGCCGCATGGCTATAAGAGTAGTCACAGGAAGAAAACGGTTCAATAGTTCATAAAGACGGAACTATTGAATCCTTCTTCGGGTGACCTCATCTACTCTTCAGAACTAGGTGAGGGGCGGCCCAGTGAGGCATCCATGAAGGGTTTCGAATCAATCCGGTTCTGGAAAAGAGATAAAGATATGAGCAAGCTCACAGGTAAAGTTGCAGTTGTTACGGGCGCCTCCAAAGGTATCGGAGCCGCTATCGCCAAATCGCTCGCCGCTGAAGGCGCCTCCGTCATCGTCAACTATGCCTCCAGCAAGGCAGGTGCCGACGCGGTCGTTAGCGCCATCACCGTTGCCGGTGGCGAGGCCGTGGCCGTTGGTGGAGATGTCTCCAAAGCCGCAGAGGCACAGGGCCTGATCGATGCGGCCATCAAGAACTTCGGCCGCCTCGACATCCTGGTCAATAACTCGGGTGTCTACGAATTCTCACCCATCGAAGCGGTCACTGAAGAGCAGTTTCACAAGATCTTCAACATCAATGTGCTCGGTGTGTTACTCACCACTCAGGCCGCCACCAAGCATCTTGGTGAAGGCTCCAGCATCATCAACATCGGCTCCGGCGTCAGCCGCATCACCCCACCCAACAGCGCGGTCTACACGGCAACGAAGGGTGCGCTCGATGCTATTACTGGTGTGCTTGCCAGGGAGCTTGGCGCGAAAAAGATCCGCGTCAACTCTGTAAATCCCGGCATCGTCGAAACCGAAGGCACGCACAGTGCGGGCTTCGTCGGCTCCGACTTCGAAAAGGCGCTCGTCCAGCAGACGCCGCTCGGTCGCGCTGGCCAGCCCGATGATATCGCCAGCGTCGTTACCTTCCTCGCCTCCGAGGATGCGAAGTGGCTTACCGGCGAACTTATCATTGCCAGCGGCGGCCTCCGCTAAATCCCTTGGCACACGGGCCCGCTGCTAAGAGCGATACGGCAGCGGGCCTTTTCGCACCAACCCCCCAATCACATCCAAAGGAAAGGACAATCATGGGAAAGCTCGAAGGAAAAGTAGCCGTTATCACCGCGGCAACTTCTGGCATGGCGCTCGCAACAGCGAAGCTCTTTGTCGAAGAGGGCGCGTACGTGTTTATCACGGGCCGTCGCAAGGATAAGCTCGATGAAGCCGTAAAACTCATCGGCAGGAACGTAACCGGTGTGCAGGGCGACGCGGCCAATCTAGCCGATCTCGACCGCCTCTATGAGACTGTTAAGCGCGAGAAAGGCAAAATCGACATCCTCTTCGCCAGTGCAGGTCAAGGCGAGTTCGCCAAGCTCGAAGAGGTCACCGAGGAGCACTTCGATAAGACCTTCGACCTGAATGTGCGCGGCACCCTCTTCACCGTGCAGAAGGCGCTGCCGCTCTTCAACGACAACGGCTCGATCTTTATGAACGGGTCGATCGCCAGCATCAAGGGATTTCCCGCCTTCGGCGTCTACAGCGCCAGCAAGGCGGCCGTGCGCTCCTTCGCTCGTACCTGGCTGCTGGAACTTAAAGAACGCAGAATCCGGGTGAACATTCTCAGCCCTGGCACAATCGACACGCCGATCCTCGATCCTCTAGGCTCCGATGCCAAGGAGTTCTTCAAATCCCAGATACCACGCGGCGAGATGGGACGACCGGAAGAGATTGCAACGGTTGCCCTCTTCCTCGCCTCCAGCGACTCCAGTTTCGTCAACGGCGTCGAACTCTTCGTTGACGGCGGCACCGCTCAGATCTAACCACAAAACTCCGTACTCGCGGAGCGATCGAATGGACTCGTTCACGGTAGCCTGTATAGGCTCTCGGGTACCGTGATTCGCCCGCAACTCGGAAAGCCGGCAATTCACTACCGTGCCAGCCGATGAGTGACTTGGCGATTTGCATCGCCTGACATGAGCAACAATTAGTCAATGTGCGACTCCGACGCAGGCTATTTCTCGCCACGATTTTGTGACTTGCTTATCATTGATAAGACTTCATCAATCAAGATCCGCTGGCCGGTATGGACGTACAAACTCATTGGGAAAAGATTTACTTAGAGAAAGCTCCAAAGACGGTGAGCTGGTATCGCCCACACCTTGAGACGTCCCTTGCGCTTATCGAACAGTCGGCTCCTGGACGGTCTGCATCTGTCATTGACGTCGGCGGCGGTGAATCCACCCTGGTTGATGACCTTCTCGCCCGTAAGTACGAGAACATCACTGTCCTCGACATTTCCAAAAGTGCCATCGATGCGAACAGGAAACGGCTCGGGGGAACTGCGGAGCGTGTCCATTGGCTCGTCGCCGACATCATTCAAGTCGAGCTGGAGTCTTCCGCCTACGACGTGTGGCACGACCGCGCCGTCTTTCATTTTCTTACCGCAGCAGCCGACCGCAGTGCCTATATCCGTCGAGTCGCCAATGCGGTGAAACGGGGAGGACATGTGATCGTCAGCACCTTCGGGCCAGAGGGGCCAACGAGATGCAGTGGTCTTGATGTCGTTCGCTATGATGCCGAGTCATTGCACCGAGAGTTTGGAGTACATTTCCGCAAGTTGGGAAGTTCCACAGAGCTACACCGTACGCCGTTTGGGACAATCCAGCAGTTTCTCTATTGCTACTGCAGAGCTGAATAAATCAGGTTCCACACGGAAATAGCGTTAGACCGGCTCAAGAGCGGGGTCTGGCAATTTGTCAATACATCGTCCCGGACGGTTTGGTCGGCAATCCGAAAGTAGTCCAGCGTTCACACGGGGGCCTATCCGACGAAGTGCTGGAAAACCGACTTTCCAGGCATTTTCGCGATCACTTCCTGTTTGTCCGTCATCTCGAAGAGGATCCAAAACGGATCCCTGAGCGCCCGCGGATCACCTCCGCTATGCCCCGGGGAAGTATGATTCTGGAATGAAGCCTACCGTCAAAGCCACAACCCGCATAGCTGCCTGGCTGCTGTGCATGGTGATGGCGTGGCTGTCGGTAAGCCCTCCGCATTGCGACCTGTGTGACGGGCCCTATGCGACGATTCTTTATTCGTCGCATCCGGTCATCAATCATCCCGCACCAGTTGAGCCGGATGCCTGTAACGGTGTCTGTTCGTGCTGCGGATTTCACTGGCTCCCGGATCCCGATCCAGTTCTGAGTTTCATTCATACCGTGAGCACAGCGTCTCCGGCTGAAATGCCCTCGCCTCGTCGAATGCCTCACCCCTCTCTCTTCAGACCACCCCGAATTGCCGTTTCCTCATAGCTCTTCGTCTTCGCGCTCTGGCGCCGATCAATCCAGCTAACCTTGGAGACTTCAATGCATACTCGCGTCTTCACGCTCGCAGTAGGGTGCGTTTTTCTGTCTTTGACCTTACCTGCTCATGGACAAACCTCATCTGGCCGATCTCGCGGCCATCCGGCTGACGCTTCCGAAGAGAAAGATCCTGCGGCCATTCTTGAGATTGGCGCGTCCACAAGCTGGAATTTGACCGGAGGTGCGGCGACCTTTGCGCCGAACTTTGCGGTCGAAACTACCCCGATAGAGAACTGGCTGGAGCTGGAGGCAGGCGTGTCGCCCTTCTATACCCGCAATTCAACGGAATGGGATACCGACCTGCTGTTCAAGAAACTCTGGACCCTCTCGCGCAAAGCAGAATTCATGCTGGGCGTTGGACCGGAATGGGTTTATCTCAGACAGAACGGGAGGACTACCAACTCAATAGCAGGTGAGGTGGCCGGGGACTTCATGTTCTGGCCAGCCCACAAGCATCGCTTTGGCTGGTTTCTCGAACCAGCCTATGACTAGAGCTTTGCACGGGGCCATCAACAATCCATCGGCATGAGTGGCGGTTTGCTTCTCGCGATTCATTGATGCTTGATGATAACGCCTGATGGCTACACGCAACTCAGCCGTGGAACGAACCGATGCAAGGGCGGAAAACGGTGATCCTGTTCTCTGCTCTTCGCCTTTGTCCAGGACTGGATGAGTTATGAGAAGCGTGTTTGTATCGACTGAATCGGGCAAACTCCCGCATCGTCGGCCATTCGGAAATTACCACTTGGTTACTGACGAATTGCGGTGATCCAACCACTATCCCGAGATGCACTGCTGATCTAATGTTACCGCCCTACACTTTCGTCTGGACACGTCTCCTGACCAAACTCATTGTAGCGGCCGAGCAAATGACAGCTCGTGGCCATCCGGATCGAGCACGTGGAAATAGCGTTCACCCCACGAGGCGTCCCGTGGGCTTTCAGGATCAAATCCTTTTTCCTTCAGATGTGTCCAGAACGCATCCACATCCGCAACGTGGAAGATCAGCCGGCCCCACCGCGACACACTCTCACCTTGTTCGAGGTTGAGGATGGCAGATTCTGAATCGTTTGCTCGCAGCGAAGAGAAACTTGCCCGTTCACCTCCATAAAGCAGTTCCATGCCGAGCACTTCTCGGTAAAACTGTACTGATGCCTTCATGTTCACAACCCGAAAAGTAACCGCAGAAATCCTTTCAATCGTCGGCGCCATACGCCAGCAGTGTACGTCGAATTTACTTTCCGGAGTGCATGCGGTGAAAAATCACAGTGGTGGCGAGACCGATCCGTATTCGACCCTGCTCCAGTCACGGGACTTGCAGACGAACTCATAGTGGGGCATATACACCTCCCACGGTCTCTGGATGATTATGTCTAGATTAGCCCTCTCTCGCCTTTCACGGACGTCCGAGCCCGCCTTAGGCACACGATAATTTGGATAGGAAAGCATTCTGCTGTAGGTTGAATTGATGTGAACCCAGACACCATCACGATCTCACCGGGACCGCGAATGCGCACCGCTCTCTTGCTGGCGATCATTGTGGATACCTTCCAGATTGTTTTCTCCCCCTTATTCTTCGAAGGCGCCGCTTCGCCCGCTGATGACATTCTCGATCTCTGTATGGCGGGGGTCCTGAGTTACCTTCTCGGCTGGCATTGGGAATTCCTGCCATCGTTCCTTGCCAAGCTCGTGCCCGGTGTGGATTTGGTCCCACTTTGGACGTTGGCTGTTGCGAACGTTTACCGGAAATCGAAACGGCTCGGAGTCATCCAGAGAAGAGGTGCAGAAGAAAACCAAACGGAAAGAGACGTTCGAAAATCATAAGCGTGTGCCACACCTTCTCACGCGTGAGTACCTGGATCCGAGTTCAGGACGTATAGTCGCCATTCCGGACGGAACCTTGGCCGGCCCTGCCTGAAAGTCAGGGAAGGCCCAAACCGGATTGGAGACGGATATAATTTTTGAACCATGAGCGAACATGAGAAGGCTGCCGCACCCAAAAAGATTACGGTCTCGGCTGGCGTCATCGCGGGCAACAAGCTCGGCGGCATGACGCCACAATATCCAGCGATTGCGAAGATGCAGCGGATTCAGGGAGCGGTCGCCATCCACATCCTCTTCTCGGCCACGGGTGCGGTGATGGATGCGACCTTGGCGAGTGGGAACGCGGAGCTGGGCAACGCAGCAGTCTCGTACACTTGGCAGCCAGTGAGCAGTACTCAACAGGAGGCAAGACTCGTTTTGCTGGGGATCGGTAAGCGCGGCAAGACATACCTGCGCAACATCATGCTTGTAAATAGCATCAGTATGGTCCCGCATCCCGCCGGTCCGATTTTCTCTGGGTTCAACTATTGCCAATCCCCACTTCTCTTCGTAACTCCATAAACCCCGCCGCTTCGGAATTGAAGCATCATTTGTGCCACTCATAGTGCCCTCGGCCATGCTCAAGGCCATCCTTGTCTCGGCCCATGAGTCAGAATCATGTGAGGTGCAGCTAAGATGCAGGCGAAGAAATTGCGAAAACAAAAGTGATAATCACAGCCGCCCGTCAAAGTTTCAAGGAGGACTCGGTTTAGCCGTATAGTCGACAAAAAGTTGATAGCAAAATTGGCGCAAATATTTCAAATGTGGATTTTTTATTTTGTTCAAAAATGATTGATTCACCTGATCGTCGATAACTACGCCACCCACAAACACGCCAAAGTGCGAAACTGGCTGGCGGCACGGCCACGCTTTCACCTGCACTTCACGCCCACCTACTCCTCCTGGCTTAACCAGGTCGAGCGCTGGTTCGGACTTATCACCCAGCAGGCCATCCGCCGAGGGTCATTCAAAAGCGTCAAAGAACTGATCGCCAAAATCAACTACTTCGTCCACCACTACAACCGCAACTCCAAACCCTTCGCCTGGACCGCAACCGCTGACTCCATCTTCCAGAAACTCGCCAGACTATGTGCGCGTGTTTCTGGGACAACATACTAGAGGCTCATCAGGAAGACAGAGGAGAAGCGAATCATCATCACGATTCCATCATCTTACATCGATTCCGGCTGCATGCAACTCCGGTTTGAAACCCCACAGCATGTCATCACGGTTACGAAAACGGCAACTATTTCCTTAGATCTCTAAATGTGTATATCGCCGATGTGCGTTTTGATGCCATGCAGCGCTGGAAGAGTGACTCGGTCTGTGGGTGTTGAAAAAGTCAGTACAAATTAGCTGATTTCCTTGAGATCGGTATGGCCATGCGAGATGTTTCGCAGCATAGTTTGACCATGCTGTTGTGGATGGCCATTGTCGGAGGACTAAGGCTCATGATGGGTCAGCGCACGCGCTCAGAATCGCTGTTCTACTACTTCCGTTTGGAAGATCAGGTTCCAGAGAATCATCTGTTGCGGCTGGTTGATAAGCACATCGAGTTCGGCTTTATTCACGAGCGGTTGAAGGACAGCTACAGCGATACAGGTCGTCCGTCGATCGATCCGGAGCTGTTGTTGCGCATTCTGTTGATTGGCTATTTGTATGGCATCAGCAGTGAGCGCAAGCTGGTTGAGGAGTTGCGCATGCACCTGGCATGGCGTTGGTTCACAGGGCTTGGTTTCGATGAGGAAGTTCCGCACCATTCGACGTTTTCGAAGAATCGCCACGGACGCTTTCAGGAATCGAAGCTGTTCGAGCAGCTGTTTGAACAGGTGGTGGCCCAATGCCTGGCGGTTGGACTGGTACGCGGAGACAAGCTGTCGGTCGATGGAACTTTTGTTGAGGCAAATGCCTCCAAGGAGAGCCGTATTCCGCGGGAACAGTTGGCAGAAGTTGCGCAGGTCAATCGAACCGTGCGCGAGTACTTAGCGGAGCTTGAAAGTCAGAACCCAGTAGAGGAGCCGACTCACAATCAGGATAAGGTGTCCACGACCGATCCGGACTCGACCTATGCGACCAAGGGCGGCACGCCTGCCCGCATGGGCTACTACAACAATTATCTGGTCGATAATCACAGCTGCATCGTTGTGGGCGTACAGGCTACAGGTGCACGCCTAAGCGAAGAATCTCGAGCCGCGCAGGAGATGATCGCGCGCTTCGCCCAATGGCAAGGGAGGAAGCCGCAGTCCATTGCTGCCGATGCAAGCTATGGCAACGGCGAGTTCTTGCAGTGGTTAATGGATAGGGAGATTACTCCGTACATGCCAACCAGGGATGCAGTTGGGCGAACAAGGAGTCCCTTCTACGGCCCAGAGCGCTTCACCTATCAACCGGAGAGCAACAGCTATATCTGCCCAGCAGGCCAGCAACTGAACTATGGCGGCCGTAACCAGGGCAACCGCACATTCGGCTATATCGGAACGCGCAAGAAGTGCGGCCCCTGCCAACAGAGGTCGCAGTGCACGACCGGACCGTTTCGGTATCTTGCTATCCATATGAACGAAGCAGCTCGGCAACGAGCGCGAGATCTCTGGACAACACCGGAGTTCGAGCAGGCACAGCGGCAACGGAAGAAGATCGAAGCGCTGTTTGCGCAGATGAAGAATCACATCGGCCTCCACCGTCTGCGCCTGCGTAGGTTGAGGTTCGTCCGCGAGCAGTTCTTCCTGGCGGCTACTGCCCAGAACATCAAACGCCTGGTCCGGTTCCTGAGCCAGCCAATAACACCACTGGCTCCTGCGACAGCATAGTTTCGGTGAGACAGTATCAACTGACTCAACTACAGGGTCTCAATCCCCAAAACACCGGAAAACGGAGCCGACTTTTTCAACACCCACGTCTGTTATCACCAAATTGAGAATCGGTTATAGTTTGCTCCATTACGTCGAGAGGAATCACATACATGATGAATCGCAGAAACTTTCTTATCGGAGGGGTAACTGCTGCGCCCGTTCTCCTGGGCACGCGATATTTATCCGCCGATCCGCTTGGCCTGCCGATCGGTTGTCAGACGTATCCTGTACGCAAGTCGATTAATACGGACTTCGCTGGAACGATGAAGGGGTTGAGAGCGGCAGGGTTCACCCAGATTGAGCTGTGCTCGCCATACGGCTACGACGATTTTTCGAGCCTCCGGCAGTACAAGCCGCAAGAATTGCTGCGTATGTTGAACGACTGGGGGCTGGGTTGCATCTCTGCGCACTGGGCAGCGGATGAGCTCTTCAAAACACCAGATAAGAGCATCGAGTATGCGAAGGAATTCGGTATGACACAGATGGCGATCGCCGCGCTTGGGCCGTGGAAGCCGAGGACCACGGAGACGCCCGATGACGTGGAGCGTTATGTTGAACCCTTTAACACCTTCGCCGAAAAGGCCCACGCCGCTGGCATCATTGCATTGCTGCACAATGAAGGTTTCGTCTCCGAATACATAGATGGGAAACCGGTCTACGACATGATGATCGCTGAACTCAACCCCGCTACCACCAAGCTGCAGTTTCAGGTCTCTGCCATGCAGTTTGGCTATGACCCTGTAACGTATTTCAACAAGTATCCGGGCCGATTCTTATCGATGCACTGCCAGGATTGGGTGAAGGACTCTTCCACCAAGTCGGGCTTCCGCCAGGTTCCCTTAGGCAAAGGGCTCGTGGATTGGAAGGCAGTCTTTACGGCCGCAAAAACGGGTGGCGTGAAGAACTACTTCGTTGAGCTTGAAGAAGACCCCGCGTTGATGCCGCCAAGCGTGCCTTACCTGAAGTCGCTGAACGTCTGAGATCTACCTCAAACCGATTCCGCAGGCGCTTGGTTATTCTATGGTTTGATGGTTCCCCAGAGGTTACGCTCTGCCAAATTAAGGGAGGCATATGGGCCTTTATGTTGTACTGAGTAAAAAATCGGTAGCTCTCTGTCTGGCCGTCCTGCTTGCAGGAGGGCTTTGTCTGTCGGCCCAGAAAAGTAAATTGCCCGGTGAGGATTGGGTTTCACTCTTCAACGGAGAGGACCTTACAGGTTGGTCCAAGGTCGGAGCGAAAAGCTGGACGGTCGAGGACAAGGTCATTCATGGCAAAGGTCTCACTGCGGCATATGGCTACCTTCAAACCGACAGAGACTATAAGGACTTTCAGCTTTCATTACGATTCAAGTGCGTTGGCGATGGGAACAGCGGGGTATTTTTTCACACCGGGTTTAAGCCTGGTTCTGTAGATACGACCCAAGGAATGCAGTTTGAGATCGACTGCAACATGATGCACCATACCGGTGGCGTTTATGGGGAAGATGGGAGAGGCTGGGTTGTTTGGCCGGCGCCGGAGAACGAAGGCGTGGTGCGAATGGGTGATTGGAATGACTACCTGGTCGAGGTGGTGGGCAATCACTATAAATCCCGATTAAACGGCGTAACGATGGTCGATTTCACCGATCCAAAGCCGAGCTCGTTTGATGGCAAGATCGCTTTGCAACTCCATGCCGGAGGTCAGGGGAACATGGAGTTCAAAGATCTGTGGATCCGCGATCTTTCGAACAGATCCAACTGATTCAAACACCGGAGCCATCACTGGAATCTATTCCGCAATCGAAAGTTTGGCCAATGTAACCCTGACGGCGATATCGTCGCTTACGCAGCCAACACCCAGTCAACCGCTGCGAGGAGATCTTCCTCATCAGAAGACCGGCGCTCTGCCTGCCGATGCCCGATGGTATGGCGATTGGCGGCAACTGATTTCAGACCCTGAAGTGGACGCGGTGGATATCTGTCTGCCCACGCACCTTCACAAGGAAGTCGCCTTGAGCGCGTTTGCTCAGGGCAAGCATGTCCTATGTGAAAAGCCGATGGCGTTGACCTTTGCTGATTGTGAAGAAATGCTCGATGCCGCCGCTGAGAGTGGCCGTGTCTTTATGGTCGCGCATGTGCTTCGCTTCGTATCGTCGTATCGTTATGCCGCATCCTTTCTTGTTTCAACTTTGCATGCCTCGGTGCTTTCATGCACGATGCAACGGAAAACCGGTTATCCAAAGTGGGGGGAATGGTTAGGCCGCGAAGAATGCAGCGGCGGAGCGATCCTTGATCTGCTTATTCACGACATTGACCAGGCCCTCAAACTATTTGGCAAGCCGGACATCGTTCGCGCGATTAGTGATGGGGAGATCGACACCATGAAGGGGTACCTGCGCTATTCCAATGGCCTTGAGGTTGAACTTGTAGGCGGTTGGTATGAGGCAGGGAGGCCATTTTCTGCTGGTTTCGAGATTTGTGGCAACGGTGCTGAGCTCAAGTTAGAAGCGGGAAAGCTTCGTCTCATTGCCTCAGGCAAAGATCAGCTGGTCGAGACTCCTGCTGAAGAAGAGTACACAGAACAGATGCGCTACTTCATAGAATGCTGCGAGAAACAAATCGCTCCTGAGCTCTGTCCGCCGGCTGAATCCGCGGAAGCAGTAAGAATTGCAAATCTTCTTCGCGCATCAAGGGACGGCAACGGAAAGGAATTATCGTGTTAACACCCAAACCGATGGAAATAGGTCTGGTCTTCTGGGCCGAGCAAGATGTTGATTCCACTTTGCGTCAGCTTGATACTCTCGGTATCCACGCTGGGCAACTGGGCGTGCCTCCGCATCTCCGCTGTGACGCAGCACTGGATGATTGGGCGCGCGGCCTGGACGAGTGGAAAGTGGCGGTTCCGAGCGCCGTCTGTTCGTATTCGGGTGAAGATTATTCGAATTTGGAAGTGATTCATCGAACGGTGGGGTTCACAAACGCGGCTCTCAGAGAGGAGCGGATTGCTAGAACAATTGAGGTTTCTAAATTCGCTGCCGCTTTGGGAATTCATGCGCTTTCGTGCCACATCGGGTTTATTCCGGGTAGCCGAAATGTAACGGTCTATCTGGAGCTACGCGACTTAACGCGAGCTATCTGTGATGCCTGCGGCGAATCTGGCCAGGACTTTGCTTTGGAAACAGGTCAGGAATCAGCGGAGGTTCTGCTTGGATTTATCGCAGACGTCGACCGAAAGAATCTAAAAGTGAACTTCGATCCCGCCAACATGATCATGTATGGTCATAGAGACCCCATGGCCGCGCTGGAACTTTTGAGCCCTCATGTGATCTCCGTTCATTGTAAGGATGCAAAATCTCCCACACCGGGGACCGTTGGCCTACTAGGCGAAGAGTGCACGCTCGGGGACGGTGAGGTTGATTTCCCGGCTTTTTTAAAGCAGCTAAAGAAAATGAACTACCGGGGCTTGCTCAGCATCGAGCGTGAGTCACCAGACTCCAGCAAGAGATTAGCTGACATAGCGATCGGCATACAGCGGCTGGCGCGCTGGAATGCGGCGATGAAAATGTGAAGTAGTGCCGAGCGACAAAAGAACATTACCAATGTCTCACAAAGGCTTAGTAGGACTGAAACGTCTATATGGGTCAACTATGCACGGACAGCTGCTTTAGCAATATCGCATCATTCCGGATTTAGAAATTCGTCACGGCGAGACCGGAATTCCCGCGAATAGAGAGCTGCCACAATCTGTCAATAAAGAGCTAAATCGCCGAGTATCAATTTGAACTCGCTCAGGCTGGAAACCCGCTTTGGCCTGAAATCACCAATCGGGAACCTAGGGCAATTTCAAACGGAACCCCGGCTCTCGAACGAACGTACAGGCTGATATAAGCTCGGGCACGCGAGGAAGAATAATCTCGCCCTACGTAACCAAGGGGAAGTATGAATGCCGATTTGCGACTTGCCTTACGGCAGCTGAGAAAAGCGCCTGGATTTGCCCTGACCGCTGTGCTGACGCTGGCACTTGCTATAGGCGCCAATGCGGTCGTCTTCAGCGTGCTGAATGCGCTGGTTCTGCGCCCGCTTCATGTGCCGCACTCCGACAATTTGTTCATGGTGGAGCGCAACTACTTGTCAGAAACCACTCCGTCGCAATCGTATCCGGATTACCTCGACCTGCGCGACAGGAACCACAGCTTCGATTCGCTGGTTACTTATAACATCACGGGCGGCATCGGGCTCGATACCGGCAGCGGAAACCCAACAGTGGTCTGGCCTTACATGGTGAGCGGCAATTACTTCGATGCTCTCGGCATTCAGCCCTATCTTGGTCGGCTCCTCCATGCTTCCGAAGAGCATGGAAAGAACAGCATGCCGGAGATCGTTTTGAGCTACGCCCTCTGGCACAGTTACTTCAACGGTGATCGCGCCGCTGTGGGCCGCACCGTGCAGATCAATAAACACCCCTTCACGATCGTAGGCGTTGCGCCGCCGGACTTCCGCGGCACTGAACTCTTCTTCGCGCCCGATCTGTGGGTTCCCCTCGTCAATACGCCCCAACTTCTCGACTGGTATTCGCTGGAGGAACGCGGCAATCATTCGGCCTGGGTAGCGGGCCACCTTAAGCCTGGAGTGACGTCGGCGGCGGCCACATCGGACCTGAACACTATCGCGGCTTCTCTGGCCAAGGCGTATCCCAAATCGGATGACGGCCTGAAATTCTCATTATCCCGGCCCGGACTCGCCGGAAATACCCTCGCCAAGCCCACCCGAGCGTTCATGGCTGGCCTCATGCTTCTGGCCGGCCTCATCCTGCTCGCCGCGTGCGCGAATCTGGGCAGTCTCTTTGCCGCCCGCGCGGCCGACCGCTCTCGCGAGATCGCGGTCCGCATGGCTCTTGGATCGCGCCGCCAGCTCATCGTCCGCCAGCTGCTCACCGAGGCCCTTGTGCTTTCGCTGGCCGGAGGTGTTGTGGGCATGGCGGGAGCCGTAGCCATCCTGCGCATACTGAGCACCTGGCGGCCGATTCCCGATATCCCCATCAATGTGCCGGTCAATCCGGACGTAGCCACCTACGGACTGGCTCTTCTGCTGGCCGTCTTCAGCGGTGTCTTCTTCGGCATGGTTCCAGTGCGCCAGGTGCTCCGCGCCGATCCCTGGCAGATCATTCGCTCCGGCGCTGCGGATTTGGGTGGCGCACGGCGCTTTACGTTGCGCGACGTGCTGTTGGGTCTGCAGATCGCCATTTGCGCTGTTCTGGTTACCGCTTCGCTCGTTGCTGTGCGCGGACTCGCCCGCTCGCTTGATAGCAACTACGGTGTTCAGCCCAAGGGAGTGATGCTCGTAAAGACCGACCTGCAAATGGCTGGATATAGTGGCGAGCAGCGTCTGCAGATGCAGAAGCGCATGCTCGATGCCGCGGCAGCGATTCCCGGAGTCACCGCCGTGGGATATGCCGATCGGCTTCCACTCAGTATCGGCGGCAACGACTCCGACGTATTCGCCGACACAACCACCGACTTCCGGCCTTCGAATGCGGCGGCCGATGCCGAGAATTTCGGCGTTTCACCGGATTACTTCCGCGCCGCCGGAACTGCGCTTCTGTCCGGCCGGAACTTGACCATGCATGACCAGGACAAGGCTCCCGTGGTGGCCGTCGTCAATCGCGAATTTGCCCGCAAGGTCTTCGGGTCCGTCGATAAAGCAATTGGAGGCCACTTCAAGTTCTGGGGCGGCCAACGAGCAGAAGTCGTAGGCGTGGTGGAAGACGGCAAGTACCAGACCCTCACCGAAGATCAGAAGCCGGCGATGTTCTTTCCCTTCCTGCAACATGTGTCCAGCAACACCTGGCTGATCGTCCGCTCACAGCGCGACCCGCAGGAGATTGCCGCCGCCCTGCAGCACTCGATGCGTGGTCTCGATCCCGCAATGCCACTCGAGATCAAGACCTGGAACAGCGAGTTGGATTCAGCCCTCTTCGCCGCCCGTGTGGCAACGGTCTCTCTCGGTGTTCTGGGCCTTCTGGGCGCGATGCTCGCCATTACCGGCATCTTCGGCATGGCCTCCTACACCGTCAGCAAGCGATTCCGCGAGCTCGGCATCCGCATTGCGCTCGGCGCCGATCAGCGCAAGCTGCTCAGCGCAGCCCTGGGGCGCACTTTCCGGTTGCTCGCCATCGGCTCTGTAGCCGGCTTGATCCTCGGTGTCCTGGCTACCCGCGTTCTTTCATCCATTGTGTATCAGGCCACGCCAAAGGACCCCGTCATCCTCGGCGGAGTCATTCTCACCATGCTCTGCGTCGGCATTGTCGCAGCCTTGATCCCCGCCCGGCGCGCTCTCGCCGTCGACCCGATGATCCTGCTGCGCGACGAATAATCGAATCGGAGGGGGAAAGCAACCCTGCAGAGGGCCAGAAAACGAGAGCCCGGCTGGGATGCCGGGCTTCAGCGTCCGCCGTTCAGTTGTCGCATTATCGCCGAGGCATCCAGCGAGCCGAATCTGGTTTTCTGGGTGGTTGCGAAAATACGGGACCGGCTCGATTAACGCCGCCGCGGATGGAGCTAGACTCATATTGTGACGCCGCACCCATCATGGAATGAGAGCTACGCGGATTCCGAAAACTTGAATGATTGGACGCATGCATTTTGCAAAATCGTAGATTCACTGAACCGGACCCAAAGTCTATATCACTGACCTAGGTTAAGCTGATTAGTCGGAATCTCGGAACCTTTGCAGCTAGCGAGCAATGTGGCAATCAGTTCTCCGGTTAGCCGGTTGTACAGACAAGTGGTTGCATCAAAAAGATGCAACGATCAGCGCAGTTCAATGAGTGAGTTAGTCTGTGGCTGATGAAAAGCTCGTTTTCTGCGAAAACGGCCTCGAATCCGATGATAGAAAATGTCCACCCGGGCCGAGAAAATCGCTTGTAGGTCATCCTGGCGCGATTAATTTTCTACTAGTTTTCCGAGGATGAGTTTTTCAACAGACACGTCTGGAACCAACAACCGAGAAACCCAGACTGAGACTCTTCGAGAACCGCTTGCCGGTGACTTGATGAGCTGCGCCGCTAACGCAGTCCGGCAAGTACGCATGTCTTTCAGCACCTCGGCCTGATTTGACAGGAATACATAATGGTTCGCACCCGGCAGCGTAATCACACGCGCCGTCGTCACGCCATGTTCAACAGCCTTTTCTTGCCTCTCCGTTAAAGCTCCTAACGCAGTGGAGTAAGCTTGGGCTTCGGTCCGCACCGAGGGATCCGTATTGTCGTCAACCCAGGTTCCCTGACTGTGCGGGTTCGCAAATATGACAAGCGCAGGCACCGGAATATCGGTGTACTTCTTTGTGCCCACGATGAGCGACATCAACATGGCGCCACCGGGAAAATCACGTTGTTTTCCAACCCCTCCGTCTGAAGTCGATTCCCGTTGCTGGCGGAGCTCCGCTTCGGGAAATCGGAATCCGTCAACACGCTCATAATATTTCTGTAGTGCACTGAAGCTGGCCAAATCAGCACCGCTTGGTGGAGGAGGCTGGGGTCCATGGAGTTCCTGGATTTCCTTGATGCTTGCTCCCTTGCCGTTGTCGAATGCGTAAGAATATGCGGCATCAAGGTAGACCAAACCTGCAAGGCGGTCCGGGTGGCTGTTTGCAACCGAACTCAATTCCGCGCCAGCGATCGAGTGTCCTACCAGAATTGGTCTGTTCAGTTTGAGCGCGTCAATCACTACCAGCACATCATGGCCGAGGCGCTCGGCTGGGTTCTCGCTTGCTGCATAACCGGATGCGCCGAACCCGCGCCGCGTAATGCCGTAAACATGGTAGTGGGTTGCGAGTTTCGGTGCGAAATCGTCAAATACATGCGCCGTATTCCCGCCCCCGGCAAGAAGGACGATCGCCCTGCCAGAACCGCCCCAGTCGAGCACTTCCAGCCGGACATTCTTATCGACGCTTACAAATCTAGTGTTCTGCGGCGACGGATCCTTCCAGATGGCGGAGCTTTGTGAATGAAGAGGAGCTATAAGGCATGCGAGCAAAATAGAACCTGCTAACCGACTACTGAAGGGCATAGGGCCGTCCACTCCCTGATCTATGGCCTACGCTGTACCGGTTTCGAAGGTTCCCTCCTTATTCGCGCGACGACACATTCGGCTACCGGGGCCAATTCAGGTGGCGCATTACCGCCTACCCGATTCGTGCGCGGTTGGTTCTGGAAACGTGGTAAGCCCTGAAGTCAACAATTCAGACTGGATTACGGCTGCCTAGTCACCGATCGTCGCGCATGATATTTAAGGGATCTACGATCGAGGCCTGAACTGCAGGAAGCGCGGTCGCAATTACTACGGATACTCCTGTTGCGAGTGCGACGATTACCCAAATCGATAGTGGCGGCGAACTGATGATCGTTGTGCCACTCATCAATACACGCAGGAGCGCGAGTGTAATTAAGGTGCCCATCAAGGTGCCTGCAAGGACAAGTTTTCCTGCATTGCTGATGATCCTTAATCCGATACGCCAACGCTGAGCACCGAGCGCAATACGCAGGGCCAATTCACGTTGACGCTGGCGTTGAGCATCGCGCTGCACACTGAATAGCCCGAAAATACTGAGGATCGTTGCGGTAAATGCCGATGCGCTGCAGAGCAGTGTGGCGATCCGCAAAGGCGCAAAGGCAGATTGAGCGAGCTGAGCATCAAAGGTGCTGATAGAAATGGGGGCCGTTTCGTAGCCTGGTACAGACTGAATTCTTCGATGTAGTTCGGCTGGTATATGCGCGTCCGACTTTGAGTGATCGATAAACAGCGTCATCCGAGGAAGACAGTCCTGGTACATGGGAAAGTAAATGGTGGGCTCTGCGTGCTGCCGGAACATCCCAAACACCTGTGACTGAACTACTCCGATGATCTGTGTTCTCACACCTCTGTCATCAATAACAGCCCCGCCGAGCGGTTTGCCACCGAAATAAAGATCGGCGGCTTCCTGGTTGAGAATACCTATTCGACCTTGACCGGCAACCTGATGGTCAGAGAACTTTTGGCCAGCTACCAATGACATGCCAAGTGTCTCGAAATAACCGGATGAAACAACGTTCACATTTAATTCGGTGTTGACTAGCGATGACACGGGAACACGAAAGTGCGCACGGATGGTTGGCTCGGGAGCAATTAAATGATCCGTGTAATCGTAATAAATCGTTGGGCGCTTTTCATTCGATGTATCTGTGGGATTTCTCTTGACCACACCAATGACCTCAACCGGGGAGCCGAAGGGATCCTGGATCATCATTCCAGCGGTCTTCGACCCAAAGAGCTCGTGAGCAGCGGCCTCATCGACAAGAGCTTCCTTGCGGGTTGGATCTCTGACACCGAACATTCGCCCAGCAATCGGCGATCGATCTATGTATTTGAGCGATTCAGAGGTGAGCCAATCAATATCCATCTCCACGTCGCGAAACTGCGAGGATGGCAGCTCAACTCTAAATGATCGCCATTTTGGCTGATTGCCCGGAAGTTGGGCTGTCCACGCCAATGGTGACAGATTGGCGACCGATTTCGCCCCGCTTCTCGACCTCCTTGAAATAGCTCAAATCAACTTCCGGTCGCATCTGTGCTTGTACGGTTAAAAGTATCGGATCACCGAGGCTACGTCCGGTGCTTGTCTCTAAAGCTGTGTGAAGACCTCTAACAAGAAAGACCGAAGAGATTACCAGTACATAGCAGGCCGTAATTTGCCCAATGACCAAGCCAGTTCGAAGACCTTCTATCTTTTTTGAAGGCAGCCCGCTTTCACGCCCAAGAATGATCCACGGGCGATCAGTCACTGTCGCAAAGACGGGCATCATTCCGCTGATGATGGTAATGCAGACACTTGCTATTGAGGCCGCAAAGATTGGCAACAAATGCGGCGCGAAGACAAGGTGTTCTGCATCCTCTTTAAAGAGCAGTGCTGGGATAATACGCGCTGTGCAGACTGCCAGCAGTGCTCCTATGACTCCCCCTGCCAGAGAGATAACGATACTGTCCGACAATAACTCTCCGATGAGTTGCCTACGGGTCGCGCCGAGCGCAACCCGCAAAGATGTCTCGTGAGACCGCTTTAAAGCTCTTCCCATCAAGAACGAAGCAACATTGATAGAAGCGATGAAGAACACAGCACCGGCAGTAACATTCAACAATGCGCCAATACGCGACAACCCCCGAATTGTTCTCGGTGCTGCGCCTGTGAAAGAAACAACATTAATAGCGCTGGATGGTCCCAAACTCCTGCGAACAGCTGATTGCACCTGACTCAGTGAAATAGACGGTTGAAGCGAGCCGAGCACCCACAAATCCCGGGTACTGCGGTCTACACCTTGCAAATCTTTATCTTGTAAAGGCATCCAGAGATCGACACCACGGTCACTGTAGAGACCTTCCATTCGCTCGGGTGCAATACCAATGATCGGAAGGTCTGTGTTATCGACCCTAATCTGATGACCAATGACATCAGCCTTGCCGTCCAATTCGTTTTGCCACATGTGGTGGCTGACAATGATCCCAACTCCTGATGGCAGTTCTAGTGCCTCCGCTAGATTGGGAGTGACAGCAGCAACAATCGCGATCTTGGCGTGACCATCAATCGCAATGTCGGTTGGCACAATTCGAGCAGCGCCGATCCAGGCAAATACATTCGAACTGTGTTTGAGCTGGAGATATTCAGCACGTGAGAGCTGTCCTAATTCATGGAAGCGGTCCTGACCTAATATCGAGACGATCCTGTCTGCATGTTTAAGTGGAAAGGGGGGATTCGTCAGTCCCTGGACAAACCCATACACGGAAGCATTGCTGCCGACTCCAATTGCGATTGTGAGCAGGAGAGCAATTGACAGTCCTGGTGTTCGTACAAATGCTCTAGGAGCTTGTTGAAATTCGCCGCAGTGGGGCGGATTCATTGGGGATTGGATCTTGTGCGGAGCTGAAATCAGTTCGAAACTCAGGCTTATTCAGTGTGTTTGTGCGGTTCCGAGAACCTCCATGGAGGCTATCTCAGGCGCTGAGAGAAGGTTTCAGGCACCCTGCTCCATGAGCCTGGGTAGGTTGTTGTTGGGCGATCAGCGTTGGCAGCCTGATCAAGTTGTGGGCCGCGCAACTGAAGACGAACAGCCAGTCCACTTTTTCCAGGCCGCGATACTTGACCTGTTGGAGAGGTCCGGTCTGCTTGAGCCATCCGAAGCACTTCTCCACTAGCCATCTCCGGCTCCGGCTGATGGCATAGCCTGGATGGCGCGTGGTCCTTCTGTCCAGGCTACTGCTGCGTCCGTTCTCGTACTTGGTGACATGCGGAGTTACGTTCAACTCCCGCACCGTGGTTACAAAATCCTTTGTATCGTAAGCCTTGTCTGCCCCCACAGTAATACGCCGGGAGCGGCCCTTCTGCTCGGCGTCCAGCATCAACAGCGCGGCGTCGCGCTCCGCATATCCATCAGCGTGCGTGACCATCGCGGCAGCAATCAGCCCGTTGCGATTCTCCACCAGCGCATGGCCCAGGTAACTCAGCTTCGACTCCTTGCCGCAACTCTTCTTGTAGAGCCGCGCATCCGGATCGGTGGTCGACTCGTGGGTGTCGTTCCTACGTTGCTGGCCGTGGAAGTTCGAGCCGTCACCATCGTCGGAACCGTCCTTCTTGCGGAAGCTCTTCTGCGACGCCCACGCCTGGATCAGTGTGCCATCCACAGTGAAGTGTTCGTCCGACATGAACTTCTTCCCCTGTCGGTTGACTTCGGCGAAGAACTGCTGCGCCACCTCGCTGGTCAGCAGCCGATCGCGGTTCTTCGAGAACACCGCGTGATTCCACACCGCGTCGTCCATACCCAGCCCCACGAACCAGCGGAAGAGCAGGTTGTAGTCGATCTGCTCGACCAGCATCCGCTCCGAGCGCACCGAGTAGAACACCTGCAGCAACAGCGCCCGCAGAATATACTCCGGCGCGATCGACGGACGGCCACTTGCTGCATACAGTTGGTCGAACTCCCCGCTGAGCGACAGCAACACCTTGTCCGTCAGCTTGCGCACTGCTCGCAATGGATGGTCCTCGGGCACTCGCTGCTCCAGCGACACATAGCTGAACATCCCATCCTGAACCCGCTCATCTCCTCGCATGCCACTTAGACGATTACCTCTCTCTCGCGGTCGCAGGAAGGAACCTATTTCAACAAGTTCCTAGCGGAACCACGAATTGCAGGCAGACCTCGAGAGAGGATCACTCAATCTAATATGCAACTGGCATGCCAAGCCTGGACCTTGGGATACCAGGACCTCGCGCATACTATGCGTCCAGTTTTGGGATTCGTATGTCCATCTGTGGACAGACTTTCCCGCTCTCGATTATCGACAAATCTATAGCGCCGTATCGACAGTGCTTCGGGTGCGGAGATGTGCGGTTACCACTTTGCCGATCGGGAGCAGTGTGGATACGGCGATTTGGACTAAACCGTGTGGGGATTTGGCAGGACAATTGCTTTATGGGGATTCAATGCAGCGCAGCCATTTGGTGCCGACAGTGACGAGTTTTGGAGCGTTCTGACTGCAGCGGTGGCGGTGATGTTCACTTCGCAATTGTCCTGCCAAATCGTACTACGCTTCCAGCTACCCGCGAAGCGGGTTTAGTCCAAATCGCCTTAGCGCGTTTCGAGGATAGCTGGGCCTGGAGACGTGGTAAGACCCAGTTCGCCTCACCTGAACGAGGAGCACTTGCCTGAATGGGGCCGAATCTCGTATTCTCCTGTCAATGACTGAGGGGAGAACATGACCAAGTCTACGGAATTGCTCCAAGGTACGTTGGACCTCCTCATTTTGAAAGTTCTGAGTCTGGAGCCTATGCATGGGTGGGCTATAGCACAACGCATTCGTCAGCTTTCGACTGATGTTCTGCGCGTGAATCAGGGTGCTTTGTATCCAGCGCTTCACCGTCTCGAACACCAGGCCTGGATTACAGCAGAGTGGGGAGAGTCAGAGAACAACCGGCGCGCGAAGTACTATTCGCTTACGAAGGCCGGACGCAAGCGGCTGGGGGCCGAAGAGCAGTCATGGGATCGGCTGTCGGCGGCGGTCCAAAGCGTGTTGAAGGCTGTCTGAAGGAGGTCGCCATGCGGTTATTTCATAGTCTGTTGCGTCGCTTGCGATCATTCGTCAGGAAGGACTCGGCCAATGTTGAGTTGAGCGAAGAGCTGCAGTTCCACCTGGAACGGCAAACGGAAGAGAACATCGCCAATGGGATGTCGCCTGAACTAGCACGAGCGGCAGCGAGAGCCAGTTTCGGCAGCCTTGCCCAGGCCACAGAAGGGAGTTACGAATCCCGCGGCGTGTCCCTGATCGACGATCTGGTGCAGGATGTTCGCTACGGTCTACGGACGCTCGCGAAGCAGCGATCCTTCACTCTCGTAACAGTCTTTACTCTTGCCCTGGGCATTGGCGCATGCACTGCAATCTTCAGCCTGGTGAATGCGGTGCTCATCCGCTCATTGCCTTATGGCGAGGCCGAGAAACTTGTCTACCTCTTCACTCCAAATCCCCGATTCCAGCTTCCCGCCGAGGTCTTCGGCCCCAGCAACGCGGATTTCTTCGATCTGAAGAAGCAGAGCCACTCTTTCTCGGAGATGACGCTGTTTTCGCAGGCCATCTACAACCTGGCCGTCGGTGACCAGGTGGAGCGGGCTGGCGCGGCAAAAGTTGATGCCGATTTCTTCCCAACACTGCGCTCGACTCCTGAGTACGGCAGGATCATCGAAGTGAGCGATGAGGCGCCAGGGCACGATCGGGTCGTCGTTATCAGCCATGCGCTTTGGCAAAACATGTTTGGAGGAAAAAGCGACATCCTGGGCCGCAGGCTGCAGCTTGATGGGACGTCCTACCAAATCATCGGTGTCATGCCTCCTGATTTCGAGTTTCCTCACAAGAGCGATCTTGCATACGGGTACTCGCTCATCGAAGCAACCCAGCTTTGGCTGCCCTTTGCATTGACTCCGCAGCAAAGGGCAGATCGGGATGGTTCCTCTGGCTTTGCGATCGCACGATTGAAGCCAGGCGTGTCATTGCGGGTGGCACAGGCGGAGATGAGCGCAATCATGTCGCAACTCAACTTGCAGCATAGAGCCGACATGCGTGACTGGGGCGCATTTATCAAGTTATTTCGCGATAGTGCGCTTGGTCCGGTGAGACCTTTGATGTGGTTGTTGATGGGCGCTGTCGGCTTTGTGCTTCTGATTGCGTGCGGCAACGCCGCGAACCTGCTCCTGGCGCGTGCCGTAAACCGAACTCATGAATTAGGAGTGCGTGCAACACTGGGTGCCAGAC
Source organism: uncultured Acidobacteriaceae bacterium (assembly GCA_963833015.1). Lineage (GTDB taxonomy): Bacteria > Acidobacteriota > Terriglobia > Terriglobales > Acidobacteriaceae > Alloacidobacterium. The sequence goes on from CAWHWJ010000015.1 coordinate 123,683, forward strand.
GAAGCCGGCTGATACGCCAGATGTTGACCGAGTCCCTAATGCTGAGTGCAATCGCCGGGGTTGCGGGTACTGGGCTGGCGTGGCTCTTTCTGCACGCTCTCTTGCAGATCAATCCTGGCAATATCCCGCGCATGCAGGACGCGACCCTGGACGTCCGTGTCATGGTCTTTCTGATTGTTGTCACACTGCTGACCAGCATCCTTTTCGGCATACTGCCGTCGCTCTCGGCAACTCGCATCAATCTATCGGACTTCATGAAGAGCGCCGGCGTGCGAGGAATCGTTGGCGACCGACGGCGGCTGAGAAATGCCCTGACGATTGCGCAAGTCGCGCTGGTAGTGGTACTGCTTACTGGAGCCGGCTTACTGTTGAGGAGTTACGCCAAAGTCCTATCGGTGCACACAGGCTTTTCTGCTTCCACCCTCACTGTCAATTTGCAGCTAAGTCCGCAATCAGTGAACCACCTAACTCCGCAGTACGGCACGGCGCAAAGGCGGCATACTTTCTTCCGCGACTTGCTAGACAGATTAAGACCGATTCGTGGCATTCAGGCCGTCGGACTCGTAGACCATCTCCCTCTGAGCCATTCGGAAAGCATTACGACTCTTGAAGTGGAGGGTTATCCGAACGCGAAGGACCAGTTGGAAGAAGAACGGAGAATTACGCCGGACTATCTTTCGGCGATGCAAATTGCCCTTATCAGAGGCCGCGGCTTCACGGATCAGGACGGTCCCGGTCATCCACCTGTCGCTCTTGTCAACGAGGCTTTTGCGAAGAAGTATTTCGGGAGCAGCGATCCCACCGGACACCTACTGCGCGGTTCGTCAAGAGACCCATGGACCACGATCGTTGGCGAAGTAGGAGATGTTCGGAACATGAGCCTTGAGACTGCCGCAGCTCCGCAGATTTATCGGCCATTCTGGGAGGCGGATAACGACAGCGCACCGGCGAGCGGTGCATATCTGACCGTTCGCTCACTTCTTCCACAAGATGCTGTCGTCTCCGAGATTCGGGCCGCAGTCCGAAGCCTCGATCCATATCTAGCAGTCGCCGATATTCATACGATGGGAAATCTAGAAACGGAGGAGACCGCGAGACGACGCTTCCAGACCACTCTGCTGTCTATCTTTTCCGGAATCGCAATGTTCCTGGCTGTCGTCGGCGTCTATGGGTTACTTGTGTACTCCGTCCGGCAGAGGACTGGAGAAATCGGGCTCCGCATGGCGCTGGGTTCTTCTCGGGCTCAAATCGTACGACTTGTACTGTTGGAAGGCTTCCGATTAGTCGGAATAGGCTTGCTGGTTGGTCTAGCCATAGCTGCAACGTGCACGCGATTGCTGGTCGCTTTTCTCTATGATGTACCCGCTCTCGATCCGCTCACGTTTATCTTGGTCCCTCTATTGTTGCTGCTTGCGACGCTCGGCGCCTGCCTAATTCCGAGCGCCAAGGCGGCTGCCGTCGATCCCATGAACGCCTTGCGTCAAGAATGATTAGCAACAAGGGGATGAAACAGATACGCGTGTAATCAACCTCCAGCGGCCATTCGTTTCATTTTCAGCGATGTGGCAGCTCGGCATTACGGAGTGCAGCGTCGCCATTGGTCAATCGCCGCAAAATAGCCGAGTATCAAACCGACAGTTGATCGAGCATTCTGTGACTCGATGAGCGCGTTGTCCTGTTGGCGTCAATCGAGAATTATGCGCAATCCGATCGGCGGACACTGGCCGACTTCGCGATACTCTTGCGCAGCAGCAGCTAGCGGCCCGGTGTGTGGCGCGCCAATTCTGCGATCGACGGAGTGTGAGCCGGGGAACGGCATGCAGTCGTGCCAGCCGATTGACAACGAAAGAGTACATGAATCAGCGGTGCAATCATCCGGGCGAGTGGAAGGTATAGGAAGATGTCGGAACGCGACGTCGGCAGCCATATCGGTGGGGCGCAATGGTGCGGGAATCCGTAGTAGATCCACCACAACAGCCGAAGGAAAGCCAGGTGTGAGATCGCTTGCATCACAAGTCCGTTCCGGAAATACTTGACATTACGGATTGAAAGGCCGTCTGAGTCGAAAGCAGTGACTCCGTAACTGACGCATGACGGATCTAGACACAGGAGAAGCTCGTCATTCGCAGGGCTTCGGTCGGGGTACTAAATGGCCCGCCTTCATATGGAGGCGAACTATCGTCTCAGATGTTGTCCAGGGAATCATCGTTGGCGGCGTGCTGGCTTTCATCACGTTCCAGATCATCGCGCACGCCTATGTCACGAAGGTCAACGGCTGGACCACCATGTTCGGATGCGGCGAGCCCGGCAACGGCATGCTCTTACGAGCCGCATGTGCCAATGAATTCCCTGGCCCAATAAACGTACCGCAAGAGGCGATGTACTGGACGACGAAAGTAGACAGCACGGGTCAAAAGATCTCCGGCCAGCACGACTACATCATGCACTTTCCGGCAGGACAACTCCCGCCGAACGATGCGTTCTGGTCGCTCACCATGGGCAATGCGCGAAATCACTTTGTGCTGAATCCGATCAACCGGTACAGCGTCAGCGACCGCTCGGGCCTCGTCCCGAATGCCGACGGCTCCGTCGACATCTACATCCAGAACGCCGCTCCGGCAGGCCATGAATCCAATTGGCTGCCCGCACCCACAGGCAAGTTCATACTCTGGTTGCGCGTGTATCTGCCCGGCGCAACCATTCTGGACGGCAAGTACAAGGTGCCACCGGCCGTGGAAACACAATGATATCGCCTATGAAACACAAGCATCTCATTACATTCGGCTCGGTCATGGTTGTGGCATGGGTGGCCGGCACGTTCCTCTTCATCTACTTTTGGCCACACCTCGTGAACAACCACTTCAAAAGAGCGATCGTCAATCAAGGGTTCGGCGACGGCCCCGTCCCGATCAATACGCTCTATACTGAGCCTCAAAAGCTTTTTGGAGATCCTCTTCACACATCGCTGTCGCCCGGAAGCTCGAAACTGATGACTGTTGGCGTGAACCACGACACGCTCCTTATAGTCGGCTGGTTGGACCTCAGTAAAGGACCGCAGGTTTTGCATGCGCCGGCCTTCTCCGGGCGCTATTACAGCGTGCAGTTCACTGACCCATTTGACGTCGACTTCGCTTATGTCGGCACGCGCGCGACCGGCACGCAAGCGGGTGATTACCTCATCACAGGGCCGGGTTGGCAAGGATCGGTGCCGCAGGGAATGAAGCAAATACCCTCGCCGGACAATTCGGTACTCGTTCTTGGGCGCGTGCTCGTGTACAGCGACAGCGACCTCTCGACGGCCTATAACCTTGAGAGGCAGATACGACTAACGCCGCACGGCAATTGAAATCCTTTCTCATAGCGATAAGCCACCTCTGGTCGGGTTCTGAATTGATTGCGAACGGCGCAACCGATCAATTGGGAAGGGTTCCGCGACGGATGCAGGATAGTATTGACAAACGATAGGACCCTATCAGGGCTGCCCCGCACACGAAGCGGGGCTCTGCCCGAGATTTCTTTCGGGGCAGTTTTGATAGGGCCGTTTGAAGGGAGCCGCTGGTGTGTGCGGCAGATGCGGTCAGGCTATGGGAATTGAATCGATTTTCGCTTGCAACTCATGGCAGGCTAGAAGTTTATTAGAAAAGGGCGAAAATCGATTCAGGACGTTTTGGTAACATGATGTCCGGAGTATCGCACGCGCAGCGTCTGCCGCGACAGCGAGTTAGATGGAATGAGAACGGTCCCTGAAGATACAACAATCTCAGAGGAGATCCAAATCATGCCAATTAAGAAAGAAATGAAACTCCACAAGATAAGCCAGGATGGCCGTGGCGAGCTGAACGCAACCATACATGGGGAGATTTGTGCTGTAGTTGGCATCGATCTTGGAGACAAACGCAGCTCCTACTGCCTGGTGGACACGCACGGTGCCGATGTGAGCAGTGGCGTGGTGGCTACAACTGCCGAAGCATTGCGGCTCGGATTCGTTGGCAAGGGAAAAATGCGGATCGCTATCGAATGTGGCACCCACTCCCCATGGGTAAGTTGGCTCTTCCAGGAGCTGGGACATGAAGTGATTGTGGCTAATCCGCGGCACCTACGGCTCATCGCCGAGAGTGGGGACACCTCACGAAACGGAAATTTATGTACGTTAAGGCACGCCGAAGCTGTTTCTGGGTATTCGGAGGGGTCGGAATCCACCTTTAGCCACCCTTTTATTTGAGTGCCAAGTGTAATCGCCGGTGAGGTTGACGTGTTCCCAGCCGAGCGGAGAGACGTGCCCAAGCAAGGCCGGATCAAGCACACTTGATCTCGCCAGCAGTTCTGCAGCCCTTTCGAGGTAGACCGCGTTCCATAGCGTTATCGCAGCAACCAGCAGGTTCAACCCGCTGGCCCTGTGGCGCTGGTTTTCGAAAGAACGGTCGCGGATTTCGCCGAGTCTGTTGAAACAGACCGCCCGCGCCAAGGCATTGTGCGCTTCGCCCTTATTGAGGCCGGCGGTCACCCTCCGCCTTAAGGCTGGATCTCTGAGCCACTCCAACATAAACAGAGTCCGCTCGATTCTGCCAACTTCGCGAAGAGCAAGGGCCAGACTGTTTTGGCGGGGATAGGAGCCAAGCTTGCGAAGGATCAGAGACGCTGTCACCGTTCCCTGCTGGATCGAGGCGGCTAGACGAATGACATCTCCGAACTGCCGTTCGATGAGTTTGGTGTTGATGGGGCCACCCATTAACGGGTCGAGTGTGGACCATCGATCGGGCTTGCCGGGAAAGTACAGGCGTTTGTCGGCCAAATCGCGGATGCGCGGAGCGAAGCGGAAACCGAGCAGATGGCACAGAGCGAAGACATGGTCAGTGAATCCGGCCGTGTCGGTGTAGTGCTCTTCAATCCGCAGATCTGACTCATGATAGAGCAGCCCATCGAGAACATGCGTTGCATCCCGCACCGCGGTATTGATGACTTTGGTATGGAAGGGGGCATACTGGTCGGACACGTGGGTATAAAACGTTACACCGGGATCATTGCCGTATTTGAGATTCACCTGTCCAGTGGCTTCGCCGCGTCCTCCGGCGCGATAACGCTGTCCATCGGACGATGAAGTGGTTCCTTCACCCCAATGAGCGGCAAAAGGAACCTGATGGTGATAGTTGACAACTTCGGCCAGCGCTTTCGAGTAGGTTTCGTCCCGAATATGCCAGGCTACGAGCCAGGATAGTTTGGCGAGACTTGTGCCCGGACATGCTTCGGCCATTTTGCCCAGACCCAGGTTGGTCGCATCGGCAAGAATGGCTGTCAACAACAATATTGGATCCTTTGCTGGGCCGGTGGTTTTGAGATGAACGAAATGGCGGGTGAAGCCTGTCCAGTGGTCCACTTCCATCAACAGGTCTGTGATTTTTACATGCGGGAGCATCCCATAGAGCGTCTCTTTCAGAGCATCCGCTTCTTTTGGGACATTGTTCTCAATCGGACTGATCTTAAGACCCGCACTGCTCAGTTCCACATCGGGTAATTGGCCGGCGCGGGCGAGTTCATCTGTCTGATCAAGTGATTCCTGTAACAGCGATATTCTTTCCTCCAGATAGGCGGCAGGCGAGGCTGGAACTGCAATTTGAAGACAGCCCCGGGCCAAATTCTGCTCAAACTCTGGCTGCGACATCAGGTAATCCTCAAAATCCTGGAACTGACGTGAGCCCCGAACGGAGACATCTCCTGAGCGCAGGGCGTTCTTCAACTCGGCCATGACACAAAGTTCATAGAACCGGCGGTCTATACCTTCAGCGCTAAACACGTAGTTTCCCCATTTCCTGCGAACGAAGCCCACAGGCGCATTCTCTGGCACTTTGCGGGCGCCCTCTCGATTCATCGTTCGCAGTACATCGACAGCATCGATGAGTTCACGGGCGACTGCCGCAGGCCGGAACTCAAAAGTTTCGAGCAGAACAGGGGCAAACCTTCGGAGTTGAGGATAATGCTCGGTGACAAGGGAAAGTGGGTCGAAGTCCTCATCCCGAGCCAGCTGTTCGGCTTCGGTCACACTTCGAGAGAAGGCATCCCATGAAACGACTGCCTCGATCGCTGCGTACGGATCGCGCCCCTGCTCACGTGCGGAGACCAGAGCAGCGCCGACCTTCGCATAAAGTCGAACCTTGTCGTTGATCGCCTTGCCCTGCTCCGCAAAAGCACGCTCGTACTTGTTCTTTGCCTTCGTGAAGAAGCTTCCGATCAACCGGTCATTCAGATCGAGAATTTCGTCCGTCACGATAGCCGCGGTCTCAATCATCAGAGCGACCAGCGTTCCGTAACGCCGATCGGGCTCGTACTCCTTGAGGTGATAAACGGCTGTCTGGGCAGCTTCACGGGCAAGCTGCAGGAGCCGGTTCTGATGCACTCGTCGGCTCGCTTCGGGCGAAATCCGTAATTCGCGTATGGCACGCAAGCGTTCGATATGTGCCAGGATTGCTCTGGCGGTCGGCGCACCCGGCGGCAGCCGCAACCACGCGAGAGTGCTGTATGGACTGCCTTCGCGCATCTCAAGCAAGCCGTCAAGCTGCGACTTCTGTTCAGGACTCAGGTCCTCCGACAAAATCGTCAAGATTTTCCGCTGGGCTCGCGTTGACGCTTCAGCACAGAGGCGTTCGATGACAGCCACTGGCGGAAGAACAATCAGCCGCTTTCGTAGTTCTTCCAGGACTACTTGTGCCAGGACCATTCCTCTCGTGCTCTGCAATGCTGTTGGTTCCAGCCACTCAGAGAGCGCCCTGTAATGCCTGGTTGAGAACTGCTTCATGTCCAGCAGTGAAAGCAATTCGACCAGATGCTCCCGCCGGGTTTCATCACGATCCGCGTATTGTTCCCACGCGGCGGTGGGAATCTGAAGCTGTTCTGCGATCAGGTTCAGAACCGGATCATGGGGCTTCTCATCCTTGGCCAGGATTCGCCCAGGATACCGGAGGTAGGCCATTAGAACGGTAATGCCGAACCGATTGTGATCCCCGCGGTGTTGCCGCACGAAGGCGATATCGAGCTTGCTCAGCGTGAGTAGGCGAATCAGCTCTCCCGTGTCTTCGGGGAAGGCGAGCAACTGAAGGCGTTCTGCAGGGGTGAGCAACTCACGGCGGGGCATGGTTCAGGAGTGTAGCGAAAACGAGGGTTTTCAGGACAGCCGGGGCGCGTCCGGATTATGCCCCATTTCGCTGGTCAAAAGTGTCTCACAACTTATCTTGAAATCAGTGTCCGAAATGTCCTTGGCTTGCTAAGATTTGGGACATGCGCATCGGCTACGCTCGAGTCTCGACCGAAGACCAGACCCTCGACCTTCAGAAGGACACACTGAAGCGCGCCAAATGTCGGGAGATCTATGAAGAACAGGCCAGCGGGAAAAATACTGGCCGGCCACAACTCGAAGGATGTCTTAAGAGCCTTCGTGAGGGCGACACCCTTGTCGTCTGGAGACTAGACCGGCTTGGAAGAAACTTGGCCGATCTTGTCAGGCTTATTGCCGAACTCGACCAGCGCAAGATCAATTTTGAATCCCTTACCGAAAAGATTGAAACTCGTTCTCCAGCTGGCCGCCTAGTATTCCACGTCTTCGCGGCCCTAGCAGAATTCGAGCGCAATTTGATCCGCGAAAGAACGGTTGCTGGCCTCAAATCAGCTCGCGCACGCGGCCGCAAAGGAGGTCGCCCGGCGAAGCTCTCTCCTAAAGAGATTAAGACCATACGCGCCCTACTCAAAACCGCAGATGTCCCTGTGGCCGAAATCGCAGCCCGCTTCGGCATCGCCCGATCAACCCTGTACCGTGCGGTACTCAAACCTGCGGCGTGATGCCGGAGATCGGTGGCCAATCGCAATCCCTTTTTGCAGCTCAAATCGCTGGACTTTGGGTCTGCCCAAGGTTGGCAAAATCGAAGTTACTGAAAGTCTGGCGGGCTCAACCGGTCGATGCAACACTGGCCTGCAGTTTACTCGCCGGCGTTTCAAAGCCCAAAGTTTGTCGCGGGCGTTGATTGAGGCGCAGAGCTACCTTGTTGAGATCGGCTTGAGAGTAACCGGACAAGTCGGTTTTCTTGGGAAAGTATTGTCTCAGTAACCCGTTGGTATTTTCGTTGGTGCCGCGCTGCCAGGGACTCTGCGGATCGCAGAAGTAGACTTTCACATTCGTGTCTACCGTGAAGCTCTTGTGTTTGGCCATCTCATGCCCTCGGTCCCACGTCAACGAGCGCCGCAGGGTCGCGGGGAGTTTAAGCACGTGCTTGCTCAGCGCGGCGACGACCGTCGTTGTGTCTTTGCTGGGTACTTTCACCAGCATGGTGAAACGCGAATGTCGTTCCACCAGGGTTGCGATGTGACTGTTCCTGCTGCCGCTCAGCAGGTCGCCCTCCCAATGGCCGGGAATAGCGCGGTCTTCAACCTCCGCAGGCCTTTCCCTGATAGAGATGGCATCGACGATCTGCCCGCGGGACTGCCCGTCAGCCCGAGCGTGTCGTGAGCGACGTATAAGCCGCTTGGACCTGAGGTGCTGAATCAGCTCTTTTTTCAGCACTCCCCGGGCCTGGATGAATAAGCTGCGGTAGATGGTTTCGTGGGACACGCGCATGCTCTCGTTGCTGGGATAGTGGACCTTCAACCATGCTGAAATCTGTTCCGGCGACCAGTCCAGGATCAGTTTACTGGCCACGATCGTCCGCAGCTTCTCGTCGATGGCAAGAAGGCACACCTTGGGTCGCAGAGCCGACGCCCAGGCCCGACGATCGGCTTCACTGGCTCGATACCGTGGACGCCCGCCGTGACGCCACACCTCCCGGCTCACCGTCGACACAGGCCGCTGCAACCCTTTAGCGATCTCACGAATCGACGAACCGGAAGCCATTCCTCGTGAGATGTCTTCCCGCTCGGCCAGCGTCAGCGTTCGCGGCGAACGCCGACGAGCAGCAGGAACTATCCCGCCGCGCTGCGTCAACAAGAACCGGATGGAACCATGGCCCTTACCAAAGGCGCGGCCAATCTCATGCAACGACTCTCCCGCCTTCCAACGGCGCCACATGTCGATCCGCTGCTCCGTGGAAAGCCTGTCCCGTTTTCCTTGTGCCATAAACACCACCTTTAGAAAATGAATTCCTATCAGATGGTGTTGCACCGACCGGTTGAGACCGCCCCGTTTTCCAGGAACTTCAGTCCGCATTCATGACGATAAGCGCGTTTCTCGTTTACCAACGCCCCAACAAAACACCTCGCTCAGCAGCGGCAGATGCAATCGCGATGAGGACAATACGGTATTGAAAGAACTGGTACCGATCGAACCATGTCTGAACTCGAGCGGCGCGGAGGAGATGAGGGGACGGCATACTATTCCCGAGAATTGGCGCAAGAGGTATGCTGTCCCTGTATCTCCTCGAAGCCGCTGCTTGACGCACAGCCCTTTCCGCTCGCTTTTAGCTGACCCCGGCCACCGCACCATGCGAACACCACTGGTTATGCTCATCCTGGGTCTGCCGCTGTGGGTCGGAGAGGCCCAAACAGCAACCGCGCCCTATCAGCTTTCCGGCAGCTTTAGCGCGCTGTCGAACTCCTTCAACGGAGTCCCTGGCTCGCGGCAGCCGCTGCTCGGGTGGGGCGGCAATGCCGCCTTTCCCGCATGGCATAATCTCCGCTTCGTCCTCGATTACACCAACTACCAGGGCACAAACCTGGGATCGCCCCAGCGCGTCCACTTCCCCTCCGCTGGCGGCCAATATAGCCACCGCATTGGAGGCGAGAGCATCTTCGGCAAGATGCTCTTCGGCGAAGGCTGGCTGAACAAGAATTGGGCCGCAAACGGAGCCATCGGGACGATTGCGTCTTTCACGATCTACGCCGGTGGCGGAATCGACACCCCTCTGGGCAGGCACTTCAGCCTGCGCGTCGAGGGCGGCGTGGAGCACACCAATTTCGCTCTCCAAATCAGCAGAACCTCCAATTTCCCCTACTACAGAATTCCCGGTCTCCCAAGCGACTTCGCGCGTTTCTCCACGGGCATCGTATGGGCTCCCCGTCTGGCTCCGCCCGCGAGCGCGGTCACACAGCTATCGACCACACCACCGGCGCCGCCCGAATCTGAAATCGCCTTTGAAGAGGGATCGTCTTTCGGCCACTGGGACATCGCAGCAGGCAGTTGGTGGAGCTACCTCCATGTCGCCGGCTTCGAGTACGACCGGCACACCTGGGGCAAATTCATCGGTGCACGCATGGATTACGTTGGCGAGATCCTGCCCCTTACCCTCCTGCATCAGCCCGCCGTTGAGGACGAATACGGCGATCCCTTGAGCCACCACTACACCACGGTACCCGGTCTCGCGGTCACGCCGGTCGGCCTTCGCATGCTCTGGCGCGACGGCAAGGTGTTGAAGCCCTATTTCACTTTCAAGGGCGGCGTTGTCGGATACACGCAGAAGGCCCTCTCGCCAGATGGCGCCTACCTGAATTTCACGCTTCAGGAGACCGTGGGCACGGAGCTTCGTCTCACGCACGCCTGGGAGATTCGTCTCGGCGCCGGCGACTTCCACTTTTCGAATGCCCGCCTGGTGCCCGCCAACCCCGGCATCGACGAGATGATGTATACCGTCGGTCTCAGCTACCACCTTCACAGCAGGAGGACGGCAGACTGATCGATGCCACACGCTACGGCTGGGTCGAAAAACATTCCCACGATAGGCCCGCTGAACCGCAGATCCCTCCACTTCGCTTCACTACGGTCGGGACAAGTTAGCAATTTGACTCGACGACGAGACGCATGGCTGAGTTCGCAGCGCCAGGTATCGGCCGCGAAAGCAATCACGTAACTCTCACAGCCGAATTCGGCGACAACGCCTCAGGGCGTTCTCTATGCGCTCGGAGGCGCTGGCGGAGGAATGGCTCTCTACATGGACAAGGGCGAACTTGTCTACGAGTACAACATGATGATCATCGAGCGCTATATCGCCCGTTCGCCGACAAGATTCCGGCTGGCAAACACAAGATCGAAGATCGCAAAACCCGGCGTACTGCGGACGTTGTGCTCTCGGTCGATGGAGCAGAGGTCGCCCGCACAATGGTCCAGCGCAACGTGGCCGGTGCCTTTACCGCCAGCGAGAGTTTCGACGTGGTAATCGATCTCGGTTCGCCCGTCTCCCTGGACTACTTTGATCGGGCACCGTTCCCGTTCAACGGGAAAATTGAAAACATGACGGTCAAACTGTCTTAATTGAAAGGCCTTGGACATTGGTTGCAGTGCGGCGAACTGAAGCGCCTGGAAAGTCACGTTTTCGGAAACTTCGTCCGCCGGGAGTTGAACCTGCTCTTCAATCACCTCTTCGCGGTGAAATGGACGGGGACATGCGACTCGACGCTGCTATCGGTCAGCATTGAAAATCGGATCGTATCCCCCTCAACTGTGCCCTTGTAGTAATGTTTGTCCTGGTAAGTCTGGTCATCCAGGCTCGTCAGGGACTTGGTCATGAAGCTGATCTGATCTCCCTCGACCTTGCCATCAAATATTCCGTGATCTACTCCAAGAAGCGAGGCGGTGCCAGACAGTTCTGTACCGGCGACTTCGAAGCTGAATGTCTCGTTGTAAACAGCTCCCGGCCAATCGTATTTCACTGTTGCTTTCCACTTGCCTTTAACATCAGCGGGGCCCTTGTTAGGGCTCTTTGACTTATCAACTTCGATTGCGGCTGGATTGGCGGCCTGAGCAGACGGAACGGACCGATTAACAGGTGCGGGCCGCTTCTCGGCAGCCGAATCGGGATTTGTGTGAGCGGCCTGCTTCAATTGCCGAAACACGAGAGTGCCACCCACAATTACGGCGATCGCCAGGACGGACGATACCGCCAGAGCCAATCTTTTTGATTTCAACCTTCGCGGCTGGCTCGTGATGCTGGAAACAGTCTTTTTGAGCTCATCTATCAACTGTTCCGCGTCCGCGTGGAAATGTGCGTCCCTGAGGTCCATCGCCTGGTGGAGAGCAAATGGGCGCAAATCGGTGGGCAAATCGTCCCGGTGCGGCATGGTTGCCCCGCCCACGAGAACCGGAATCACTCGCACTTTGCGTTCGAGCGCCTTGGCAATCTCCAGGCGCACGAAATCGCCCGCCATATCAAGTCGGCGGCCTCCATTGACTCCAGTGATTGTCAGCCACCTTTCGCCGATTACAGCAAGAAGCACATCGCACCGGCTGATCTTCTCCTCGATCACGGCCTCAAAATCATCGCCACCCTTGATCGTGTCGAGGTCCATGTATGTGTTCTCTCTGCCGAAGTTGGCACTGAGGATGTCGAACAGGCGTCCTGCATAACCGCTGCTATCTTCACGACGATAGCTGATGAACACTCCAGACATACCAGACCCCAGCGCCGAGCGTTAAAGTGTCGTCTTCATCTCGGTTCGCTCATCCCGACCACAACGGGCTTTTACTAGCGTAATGCCTGCAAGCTCCCTATACCGGTCAGTTCGAAACGAACTTGCTCAAAACCCCGTTTTGCGGGCATGACGGCTCAGTAGTCGAGATTGCTTATATTGCGAATTAGCCGTCTGTATCGCTCAGAAATGCGGCTGCGATGCCACTGCGGGCCGTTGCTCAAGTTGGGGCTTGGGTGTCGGGCTTTCCGGTGCTTCGGCCAAGACTTTATGCGCAACCTCCAGCGTCCCTGTTTCTCCTCCGCCCTGCGCCAGGATGATTAGCCTGACACTCTGGGTTTGCCGTGGCACGGGCACAGTAATTGCCACCGGGGTTTCCGACGCCGCCAACCTTGCAGGGTCCTGGCTGTCCGAGAAGACAGTGAGCGGCCGCAATCGAGAAGCCAGTATGTCCCTCTGCTTGGAAAGACTGACGGCAGCAATCGTGATGTCTGCCGTGCTGCGTCCATCGGTCGTCGGCTGCCAGCGCAGATGAGTTGACTTCAGCAACGCTGTAAGCTCGACCGTTCCGCTATCCGGGTGCCGTGCCACATTCTGGAGAGACACGCCCAGCGAATCCAATACCGATCCTGACTGCGCCGCCTCTTCGATCTCGTACATCGGGTCCAGGTGGTGTGGCGTTGAATCGGTCTTAGTCGTTTGTTCTGGAGCGTAGTAGCCGGCCTTCGTCATCGCCCGCAGGTTAGGATCGCGCAACAAAACCTCGATTCTTCGGAACTCGCCGTTGTTTTCGCCTGTCGGCGGCTGATAAGTCAGAGTGTAGTAATTAGCCCCTAATTTCTGCGCATCGCTCATTGCCCGGTCCACGTCGTTACGCTGCTCGAAAAGCTTTCCACCCGTGCCGTTGATGAAGAGGCCGAAATTTATCGTTCCTGCGAAAGGATCGATGTCGTAGACATCAGTGGCTGTCTGCACGCTCACACCATGAAGCCGGATGAGATCTGGATTGCCTGCGCCCTGCACTCCTTCTGGATGGATCAGGAAGAGGCTAATCCGTGCGTCCACCAGCATGTTTGTTGTGCCGTGTGCGTAGAAGCGCATTGCTCTGTCATAGTGGGGATCGGCTGGATCTACGGGAATACTCGGGCCACCGTTGCCCACCCACAAAATGTTCTTCCGCCCCGGCAGCCCCCTGCTTTGCAGTGCAATTTGCTGCAGTGCTTCAATTGATTGAGAAAGCCTTTGGTCCAGCCATGCACCGCTGCCGAACTGCTTGCTCCCCAACTTGTAAGGCAACTCCGGCGGTACGTGATTCAGTGCGTGGACCAGTTCGTTTCGGTTGTGGGTGTAGGGCTGGGCCAGGTTGAGGGCAGTATTATTCAGCACCATCAGTTCGGTCAGAGATGGCAGCCGCTCGGGCTGCAGGGCAAGATATCGGCGTATCGAATCGCGAGCGTAAGCAGAGTCCTTAGATGGGGTATTCATGAGATCGAGTACCAGAATCGTTGCCGGTGCCCCCTCGCCAGTCTGCGCAACATGAGCAGAGGCCGCATCCGGTCCGGTGACCGGTTGGGGTGCCCCAGATGTCGCAGCGCCGGGGCCCGGCGCGTCGAAGGAAAATATGCGTTGCGGCTTTCCGTTCTCCATGATGGTGAAGTCGTCTTTGGTGAGGCCGCTCACGACCGGCTGTCCCTTCCTGTCAACGACCGTTACGTCGAGGAAGACCAGGTTCGACGTCACCCGGATCGTCGTGGTGGGAGTCGCATTCTGCGATGTCAGTGAAAGGGAGAGGCCAGCCGCGACGCAAGAAAGGAGCACGACTCGCACAACGGACCGAAGAGCTGGCATAAGGGATTCGCCCTGGAACCCTATCTCTCAGACGAGGTTGGGTGAAAAACAGTTTCCTCGGGAGCGGGAAGGTATTCACCGAATTCCTTGCCCAGGTCGCGGCTGACCTGATCACTGGAAGTTCACCGGCGGGGGTCACTCCCAGCGGGGACCGAAGAAGCGACAGTTACTGAAACCCCCCTTTCACGAGCACCAGACCAGCGACGTGCCTGCAAAGTCCGGGTTTCGGTAACTTCACGCCCAGAGTGGGACGGCGAGGGCGCGGCGCAACTGTGCGGCGGCCGCAAGGGTGGGTAAAATCAGGTCTATGCAAAGAGTAACTTCCGGGTTGGCGACTACACGGCAGGTGACAAGGGGCCCTATACTTTATCGACGGGAACGAAGGGCGGGACACATGAGTTTGCGGCATACCACCGTCGTGTTGGCTTCTGGGTTGCTCTTAGGAACTTTTGCATACCTAACGGCGCAAGAATCTCCTTCGCAGCCCCAATTGAAGAACGGATCCGCGCCGCAAACGGGAGTTCCCCAGTTGCCCTCTCCGACCGGAGAGTTTGGTGTCGGGCGTGTTGGCTACGAATGGACTGATGTATCGCGCCCCGACGGCCATTCGGTTGACCCACAGGCCCATCGTGACTTGATGGTTTACCTCTGGTACCCTGCGCCGAAGGCGAAGGCAGGAGAGCCGGCAGAGTACCTCCCTGGCGCGAAACGGATGGACACAGACGCCGCTGTCGCCCCTGCAATGCGAGAAGAGTTTGAAGGCGTTTGGCCGCTTATCGTGTCAGGGACGATTTCATCACTTGCAATCGAGAACGCACCAGTCGCACGATCTCAAAAGAAGTTCCCCGTAGTGATTCTGGCTGCTGGCACCGGAGGAACAACCTTCGAGTACACGTCGCTGATCGGAAACCTTGTGAGTCATGGATATGTTGTCGCTGCCATCGAAAACACCTACGGTGCGCCTGCAGTGGCGTTTCCCGACGGACGAATTGTCCCGGCGTACCATGAGCCTGAACCGCCCAACCTTTCGCCCGATCAGCGATTCCAGCGCATGATGAAGAGCGCGGGGCAGTGGATCGACACGGGCGCACGGGATATCGTGTTTGTGTTGAACCAGCTCACTAAGCTCGACGATGGGAATGAGAAAACATTTGTTCTAAGGAAGAAGCTCGATCTGAATCGCGTCGCATCGATGGGGCACTCGGCGGGCGGGGCGAACGCCACTCTCGCTTGCCAGATGGATGCCCGATTCAAAGCCTGCCTAAGCCTGGACGGTCAGATGCCACCAGTGGCGGCGTTTCCAGAAAATCCGGATGGCAGGTGGTTCACACAGCCCGTTCTCCTCCTCGAAGTGGATCACAGCGGCAGTCGGATGGGGTTCAACGCAGCGCAGAACGATGTTTTCCTCAAGAAGAAGGAAGATCAGCTGAGTCGCTGCCCTGCAGGGAGCTATGACGTCGTATTGAAATCGCCGGGGCTTGTTCACGGAAGCTTCAGCGACTATCCACTTCTCGCAGCCATGGGCCGTTCAACGGAAACGAGAGATGCTCTTCACAATTTGAGCCTGACCGCGTCGTACATCGACGCTTTCCTCAATCAGACCTTGAATCAAGTAAAGTCGCCGCTGCTAGAAATTGGAACCGATCATCCCGAAGCGACCGTGAAACAGTACGGTCAATCTTCGCGGTGATCCGTTTTTTGATTCTTGATGGTTGACCGCCAACCCGGAAGTAACCCTGAAATGCCTGTGAAGTCCGGGATTCTTTCGGTAAATTGCCGACGCAATGAACGGTGATCCGCGAACCTACTGAAAACCCCGTTTCTAAGGCAATTGGTCAGGTGCCCGTTTTTCAATGAACGAGATTACTTCCGCTTAG
>CAWHWJ010000016.1:0-449830 GCA_963833015.1 uncultured Acidobacteriaceae bacterium
TCGCATGGCAAGGTTACGTATCTGAACGAGCGGCGCATCGCCTTTACCGGCCCGGATCCAAAGGCAGGGTATGGCGACAACTGGATTACATACATCCATCCGGATGATGTGAAAAATGTATTGGACGCCCTCTGGCAAGCTCTCAAAGACCATCGGGCGTTTTCGAAGGAGTATCGTCTCCGTCGCAAAGACGGAGTGTATCGGTGGATGTTCGATGTTGCAGCTCCAAGGTTGAACGGGGATGGATCCTTTGCCGGGTTCATCGGCTCGGCGACTGATGTAACCGATCAGAAGCTTGCCCAGCAGGCGCTCGAAAAAGTAAGCGGTCAACTGATCGAAGCACAGGAGAACGAGCGCAGCCGGATCGCAAGAGATCTGCATGATGACATCTGCCAGAGGCTGGCGCTGCTCTCGATGGAGATAGAGCAGGCGAATCGCAGTCCGAACGGGTCAGCGATGACAGCGCAGGAGCGCCTGGAAGAAATTCGGAAACACTGTTCGGAGATTGCCGGCGATGTGCAGTCGCTGTCGCACCAATTGCACTCTTCGAAGCTCGACTACCTGGGCATTGTGGCTGCTATCCGAGGGTTCTGCAACGAGTTCTCGAAACAACACGAAGTGAGCATCGAATTCACGGACGGGAATGTGCCTGGGAATTTGCCCAAAGATGTTTCGCTATGTCTCTTCCGGGTTGCGCAGGAAGCGCTGCATAACGCGCTGAAATACAGCGGCGTGGGCCAGTTCTCTGTAGATATCAGCGGCACGGCGGACGAGATCCAACTGGTTGTGCGCGATGCGGGTGTGGGCTTTGACGTGGAAGAGGTGCGGGACAATCGCGGTCTGGGACTGGTGAGCATGCAGGAACGGGTGCATCTGGTGCATGGCAAGTTCTCGGTTGAGTCGCAGCCTGGAAGGGGAACAAAAGTCATTGTCATCGTGCCAAGGGTCACTGAGAATGGAGAGTCTTTAGAAACTGGACCCCTGAAAGAGACCGCGAATGTGACGGGGATGACATGAGACGAACAACCATTTTGCTGGCGGATGACCACACGATGTTTAGTGCCGGTCTCCAGAAACTGCTAGAGCCTGAATTTGAGGTGATTGGTTGCGTTCAGGATGGCCGCGCGTTGATCAAGTCAGCCGTTGAGATGAAGCCCGATCTCGTGCTGGTCGATGTAGGAATGCCGTTGTTGAATGGGCTCGACGCAGGGCGAGAGTTGAAGAAGTTGATGCCTCGGGTAAAACTCATCTTCCTCACGATGAATCCCGATGCTGAAATTGCGAGCGAGGCATTCCGGATTGGGGCCTCTGGTTACCTGCTGAAGAATTCACCAGGAGAGGAACTTCAGCAGGCTGTCCATAATGCAATCCGCGGATCTTCCTACGTGACGCCGCAAATAAGCCAAGCGATGGAGGAGATGTTCATCCGTGATCCACAGTCGCTGAATCGCCCCAAAATGTTGAGCGACCGGCAGCGCGAGGTGCTGCAGATGCTTGCCGAAGGCCAGTCGATGAAGGAGATCGCCTTCATTCTTCAGATATCGCGAAGAACAGTGCGCTTTCACAAATACAAGATCATGGAAGAATTGGGAATCAAAACCAACGCCGAGTTGGTGCAGTACGCCATTAAGCACTCGATCATCTCTACACAGTAGGTCTCTGCCGCCTCTCCGAATTTCAAAAACCCCTCCAAAACAACAGCGCCTGTCCCTAGTGACAGTTCTCACCGACTTCCACGTGTGATGAAGTAACGACTGAACGACGAGCCCAACGTTAGCGATGCAACAGCTATCAAGTCTGCAAAGGACAGGGCTTTATTCAGAGATACGGCCGTGAGGAGCGAAAAGGAGAGGTTCCAATGAAACCGAGGGCTAGAACCATGAGGTGTGCATCGACACTTTCCAATACGCCTCCATTTGTGGTGAACTAGCAAACAACGAAAACCGTCCCGTAAGGGCAGTATGAAAAAGGAGAATGCCGATGATGTTGCGATTGAGGTATCACACAGCAGTGCTGGTGGCCATCGCTGCTGTTCTCACTCTTGGCCTGGCACAGACAATGTCCGCGCAGGATGACGTCTTTCATATGGCGAAAGGCGTGGTCAAGTCCATCGACAAGGACTCGAAAACGATGGTCGTCAAGACCGCTGATGGGACAGAACACACGATTAAGTGGACAGACAAGACAACCGTGGAAGGCGGTAAGGATCTGGGCGACAGCATAAAAGAAGGCAGCAAAGTTTCGGTTAAATACACCGAAAAAGCTGGAGAGAAAACTGCGGTAGGGGTGAAGGACGTCGGCAAAGGTACCGCCAAAGCAGTTCAGTAACTCTGGATATTCGAGAAATGGTGCAGTTATCTCTGCACCATTGCAAATCTATCCACTGTTGCGCTAAACATCCGCGAATTGAATCACGACCTTGATATCATCCGCTGTTCGCTCTAAGGCCTTCGCGAAGTCTGCCGGGCGCTCGCGACGTGTCACGAGTTGCGCGAGCCATGAGCGGTCCGCGCGGGCCAGGGCCTCGCCAGCCTTATACCAGTGCCGCTTGTTGGCGTTTACGCTTCCTACGACCACATTGTTCCTCAGTACCACGTGAGCTGCCACATCCGCGATGTGCAGTTGGCCAATGATGCCCCCGCTGCCAACACCAGTAAGGCAGATGACTCCACCGGAAGCAACCGCGCCGATAGAGTCCTTTATGACTTTTCCTACGCCGGTGCACTCGATGATGACGTCGGGCTCGAATCCAAGATCCGCAATCGTGCCGGTGTGATAGCTTGCTCCAAGCGCGCGGACCAGTTGGGGTTTCGGCCCGGAATCAGCCAGGTCTATCACGTGAACATCGAGTCCGCGCTGTTTGCCGAGGAGCGCGGCTAATAGACCGATTGGTCCGGCGCCTGTCACAAGCACCGTTCTCGGTTCCCAGAAGGAGCGCTGGCCAACTGCCGCGACCTGTTCCCATGCCTTTGCTACCACGGTAGTGGGTTCCAGTAACACTCCGAGCAGCCCGAGAGAGCGGTCAACCTTCATCGCGTAGTCAGGCTCGATCCGCCAGCGCTCCGACATGAAGCCGTTTATCTCTTTAATGCCGCGTTCCGTGTACTGGCCATTGCGACACATGTCCCACTCGCCGACCGCACAGTTCGGACAAGGAACGGGATCAGGGCGGCGTACGATGCCGACTACATGATCGCCCTTCTTCAGCGCGGTTGACGTGCCTGGATCGATAACTCGGCCAAGGGATTCATGACCGAGCACGAGGTTCGTTTTGCCGGGAGGAGCCCAGCCATATTTTCCTTCCACGATCTCGACATCAGTTCCGCACACTCCAACAGCTATGGCTTCTACGAGTATGGTGCCCTCGCGCTCATCGGGTTCCGGAATATCCTGCAGCTGGGCGCTGCCAGGAGTCATTGGTTCAACTGTAATCGCCTTCATTGGTGTTCTCCGATCGTTTGAACTTTTCATTCAGCCGCTGCAGGCCGTGCAGCGTTCGATAGACTTAGAAGGCCTCGCCCACGCCAACACCCCAGGTGAAGTTGTCTTTGCCCCATGCGAAATCTGTCCGCAGATTGACGTGATACTTCTTGCTCAACATGTAGCGAATGCCTGTTCCGCCTGCGGGAAGCAGATGGTTCGCTCGAAAGAACTGATCTGAGCCGGGAGCGACTGCGCCAACACCGCCAAAGCCAACGAGGCCGAACTTCCACGGCAGAGATAGTCGATACTCAAGCTGGGTGGCAAACATATAGCGATCCAGATATCGACCAGCGGTGTAACCACGGAGCTCATTATTGGCTCCGTAGATGCAATTGCCGTAGAAGGGCGGTGAGCCACCTGTACCGCACCAATATAAGTTATAGGCCAGCACCTGCTTATCGTTAAGGCTCAGATATTTATTGAAGGTGAATTTGTAGGACTGAAAGGAATATTTACTGCCGAGGTCCTGCGCGAAGAAGTCGCCTGTGAAGTCAATCACACTACCCTTTAGAGGATAGAAGCGATTTGGACGCGAATCACGCCACACTTCCATGCCGAGCGCGCGGAGATCTGTATGCAAGCCGATGTCTGGCGGGATCGGCGGAATTTTCTCGGAGGTTGGCTTGAGCGTAATAAACGAGCTTCCTGTGATGAAGCGGCCGCCGACGTAGAAATCCCAAGGGACTCTGCGGAGGAGCTTGCTGAAGAATATTTGGCCACTTTGTTCCAACGGCAATTTGAGACCCGCATTCCCATTCACGAATCCCTCGCCGTACAGGTTGTAATCGAGGTTTCCGTGCGCGTACACGGACTCAAGCTCATAGCGTGCTTTGTCGAGGTAGAGATCGGCGCCTACGCCAAATCCACGGCTGCCATCGTTCGTGATTAGGCCACCTGCGCCAACAACCGATGGTTCTAATGCCCGATCCTTTGCTGGGATAGGGGTGATGTAGCCGAGAACAGGTATGATTCCTGCTCCCAAGGCCGGGCTCACGAGGGGTAGGGGAGCAACGACGAATGATCCGGCATGATCGGACTTTTTTTTCTCTTTCTCTTTCTCCTTCTCCTTTTTCGTCTCCTCACTCGTTTCAGATTTCTCTTCAGCTTTTGTTTCAATTGAAGGACTGGATGAGGGTTGTTGCGTGGGCTCCTGCGGAGCTTGAGATTCCACACCGATGGGTTGCTCGATCGGCAGATTGACCACGGCTGAGGCCGGCTTCACAAAACAAAGGCATGGTCCCATGCAGGAAAGGAGAAGGAGGGCGCGAAATGTCCTGAAGTTTCCAGATGGTTTCATTTACGTCACCACAGCCGCTAACCTCGTAACATCCGCTCATCGCCATCCATGCACGCATGTCGAGAATGTCGGCAGAGCGCCTTAGACTGCGGCCAGGGTTCTTGCTGTGAGTGGAACGCACAAGGCAAAAAGAGGCCTGCTTCATTGCCTCCGGTTAAAGACATCAAGCAGGCCCGATTGCCAAGAAGCGAATACTCACACCGTTTTACGAATTACTCTCAAACCAAGCGCTGACAGCAAGCTCAGAGCGCCCAACAGGCCGAAGAGAGGCAATTCACTTCCCGTCTTAGGCAACGTCGGCGGCGCAGCCTCCGCGACTGTAGGAGCACCGAACGTAATCAACAGGCGTTCAAGCGTCTTCTTTTTCATCGTCGTTTTACCTGCATCCACGGGATCAGCGTGGAATCCGAAGTGCTGCGGGTAGCGAGCCTGTCGCGCTTCTGATATGAAAACTGTATGGTCGCGAACGCGCTCGCGTAACTGTCACTACGGACAGTTAGCCGCAAATAAGAGTTTCTCGATCGCACCTGTCCCAAGTGACAGTTATCACCGGCTTAATTCCATAGTGAAGTAGCTAACTGTTCGCCAATCGATGCGACGTGCACCCGCACGGAACGCGCGGCTGGTCTGCTTCCGGAGCTATGAGTCTCCCCCAGGTGCTGGACCGGAAAAAGTAGCCCGGCACAGCACGATTGGCCGAATGCGCAGAAGGGGAGTGCTCCAAACTCGCACGCTCCTCCTTCTGTGCGGACAAGGAGTCTCTTGTGCAGGGATCCAACCCTTGCGAGGTGAGAAATGATACGAGCCAGTTGGAAAAGACGAGTGAAATCGGGCGTGAGAGCGTTGCCCCTTCTGCTCGTTACAACAGGCGCACCATTCTTACATGGTCAAACCGATGCGGAGTTTGACTCCTATAAAGCTCGCATCAGCGCCTTCTTGTTCTACTCAAACCCTTCGGGGAATATCCAGGGCAGCAGTGACACTACTGCTGTCGACCTTAGCAAGGACTTGGGGTTCAACAGCTACTCAACCTTCACCGGCAAAGTGGACTGGAAGTTTACCCACAAGAATCATTTCTACCTTGTAGGCAGCAACTACAATCATTCCCACCAGCTGGTTCTCAATCGAACCATCGTATTTCAAGGCCAAACCTTCAACGAGGGAGCCAGCATAGATGCAGAGCTCAATGTCCCTGAGATTGCACCGGGCTATCAATACGACATCATACGGCGCAAGCGCGGACACCTCGGAGTCGGTGTGCAGCTTGATTTATTCAATGCCTCAGCAAGTATCAGCGCGGCGTCCCAGGTTACCGGCGAGGGTGTACGTCAGGCTGCAGCTGTTGCCAAGGGATCGTTTCTGGCTCCGATTCCGGTGGCAGGTCCTGACTTTCGTTTCTATCTGACGGACTCACCTCGTCTATTCGTGGAAGGACAAGTGAATGGCATGTATTTCTTCGGCTATGGAAACTTCGTATCCACTGCCGATGGCCTTGGCTTAACCCCCTCAAAACACCTGAGCCTGAACGCGGGATATCAGTTGGGATCGCGCCTTGTCGTGAAAAACAGTGCCAGCAATAATCGCATCGGTCTCCGTTTGACTCAGAGTGGGGCAATTGTCGGAATTGAAGCATCGTTTTAGCTGCACGATGCCTGCCGGACGGTCGCACTGATCTTCGGCGTTGGTCCCGTGGCTTCTGACCGTCAAGCCACCAAGGTTCTCACGACGCTCCTGGACTCACGGGTCATCTGACTTTCCGTCTGACAAATCTCACTACTGTCTACACTGACAGTAGCCGGGCCTGCTTCTCAAGACAAGAATGCCGATTGTGCGTGCTATAGGTAAGATTCGAGTGTTGCTTGCGGATGATCACGAGGCGATTTTGGATCGGGTTCGCGCGGTGCTCGGCGAGGAATTCGACATCGTAGGCACAGTGAACAACGGCCGAGACGCTTTGTGGGAAGTGCGACGTCTCGATCCCGAGGTACTCGTTCTAGACATATCGATGCCGGGTCTCAATGGACTACAAACGGCCAATGAATTGAAATCGACCCATAGCCGAACTAAAGTCGTGTTTCTAACTGTTCATGAAGATCCGGATTTCGTTGCTGCCGCATTCTCCGCCGGCGCCTCCGCCTACGTCGTTAAATCAGACGTTACCACTGATCTAGTTCCAGCCATTCGTGATGTCCTGGGCGGGCACAGATATATTTCGCAGTCGATATCTTCATAGTTTCGAACATATCCCACGATATCTGTTCGGTACTGTCACATGTGCCAGTAGAAGTCCAGGCCTTTGTTCGATAGTTTAGTGACGCCTCGCAAGGCCGCGAATGCTTTGCTGCCGAGTCCAGGAGTCGAGCGATGGGTACTTCGTTATTGCTGCAGAGAACGCGAAGGAGCGATGTCAAGCACTCCTTCGAGGCGTACGTCGAAGACAAGGTGAAGCTGATCTGGACGGGATTGAAGAAGATCCTTGTCTATCTGCTGAGTTGCGTTCTCGTCTTCGCGACTATCCCGAAGGACGATGCGTGGTCGCAGACTGCAACCGCACAAACAGCGCCAAGCGGAACGTCTTCATCGTATACGGGACAGGGCGAGCCCTTGACTACAGAGGAGTTGAATTCGCTGGTCTCCCCTATCGCGCTATACCCAGACTCACTCGTAGCCCAGATTCTTGCCGCAGCGACCTTTCCCGACCAGATCGCAGTTGCAAACTACTGGCTGCAGCAGAACAAGGGTTTAACCGGAAGCGCGTTAATGCAGGCCGTCGATAAACAATCCTGGGATCCAAGTGTGAAGGCGCTAACACAGTTCCCAACCGTGTTGGAAAACATGGCCGAGAACCTTTCCTGGACTTCGCAATTGGGGGAAGCCTACCACAATCAGCAGTCTGAGGTGATGTCAGCCGTTCAGGCACTGCGCAAACAGGCCCAGACTGCAGGTAACTTGAAGACTACGCCGCAACAAACCGTAACCACCGAATCGCAGAGCGGGCAGCAGGTCATCGTCATCCAGCCGGCCAACCCCCAGGTGGTGTACGTCCCAACATATAACCCAACTGTGATTTACGGAACACCTTATACTCCTCCGGGCTACAGTACTGCTGACCTGGTAGCTACTGGCCTGCTCTCCTTTGGAGCGGGAATGGCGGTCGGAGCCATGATGAGTGGTGGCTGTTGCGGCTGGGGATACAGCAGTTGGAATTGCAATTGGTACAGCCACACTACGATCTACCATGGCGGAACTTACTACGGGAACAACGCGTGGCATGGCGGTTACTACAATTCCGGCTATCACCCTTACAACAACTACAACAGTGGCTATCATTCAAATTACAACACCGCCAACCAGCACTACGGGAACAACAATTTCAACCGCAACACCAACATCAGCGGCAACACGTTGAACGTGAATCATGGCGGCTCCGGTGAGACGAATTCCTTTGATAAGTCTGGATGGTCAAACTCCGCCTCCGCGCGCGGCTGGGGATCAGGGGACAGCGGCGGCCGCACAACGGCATTCAGCGGTTATGGCGACCACTCCGGTTCGAGCTTCGGCAGCGGCGGCTGGGCAGACCGGACTTCCAGTTCGCGCGGCTGGGGCAGCTTCGGCGGCGGTGGTGGCTGGGGCGGTGGGCGTTTTGGCGGCGGCGGTTTCAGGAGATAGTTTCTTGTTGGCGTTAGAGGGCGTCATTCGATGCTGCAATGTAGGGTTGCACTGCGAACCTGAAGACATGGAGGATTGCAATGTCACTGGCTAAAACTATGGTTTCTGCGTGGCAGGTTCTGGCTGCTCTCTTGTCCGTGATAATGATGATCCTGATATCTTCCTGCAACAAGCAGGAAAAGCTGACTGGACCGCAGGTCCAGGCCGCACAAAGGACATTCGCTGCGCCCGAAGACGCGGCTAAAGCTCTGGTGGAGGCGGCGCAGTCGAACAGTCGTGATGCAATGCTGGCGATCCTGGGGGCAGGATCAGAAGACATCATTTATTCAGGGGATGCCACGCAGGATAAAGCAGCCTTCGTAGGATTTGTCTCCGACTACAGCGCCATGCACCGCTTCCGTGCAATGACCGACGGCAGTGAACTGCTGATCACTGGCGCGGACAATAAAGCTTTCCCCCTCCCCCTCAAAAAGAACGACGCTGGGCAGTGGTATTTCGATGTACAAGCAGGGAAGAAGGAGATTCTGGCACGTCGTATCGGCAAAGACGAGACTGCTGCAATTGATATCTGTGCAGCGATTGCCGCTGCCCAGCAAGAATATTTCTCGCAGCCTCACGATGGTGTTAAGCAGTACGCGCAAAAGTTCATAAGCGACGAGGGCAAACAGAACGGATTGTACTGGTCGATCCACGATGGCCAGCTCAAAAGCCCATTAGGACCTCTGGTGGCTTATGCCACCGCTGAAGGATACAAGGTTCAGCAAAGTCAGCATCAGCCCTTTTACGGCTACTACTTTGCCATGTTAGATAAGCAGGGACCGGATGCGAAAGGTGGAGCGAAGAGTTACATCATCGACGGGAAGATGACTGGAGGATTTGCCGTCGTAGCCTACCCTGCTCAGTATCGCGATTCAGGCATCATGACTTTCATCATGAATCAGAATGGCCTGGTCTTCCAGAAGGATCTTGGAACTACAACGGATGAAGTGGCTGCCGCGATGATAGAGTTCAGCCCCGATAAGACGTGGACGGTTGTGGAGTGACGGCATATCCCGCGTGAGTTAAGTAGAATCTGCCAGCTAAAGAAGCCTGCAATGTCAGTCTCATTTTGCTTCCGTCAGGCCAGCCAAGTATTCCTCCAGTTAGTCACGATTCATATCTGCACTGGCACATGTGACAGTAGGCAATTGCGCATGATTGTTCCAGAATTGCCAGGAAATAATATCTGCCGCGGGCGAGCTGGCGTGATGTTATGCCATGCGAACTGAACCCAGAAAAAAGAGCAGGTTAAGCCATAGGATGTATGAGCTTTTCTAGTTATTTCCCAGATAGTGTTTCGTTCAAAACAGGAGGCAGTGATGAAAAAAGGAATTCTGCTAACCGTTGTGACGCTGTCTTGGTTTGCAGCGTTCGGTCAAGATGTTCCTAAGGTAGAGGTGCCGGTTGGCTTCTCGATGGTCAACGTTCATCCCGATTTTTCGCAGATCACCAGCTTCAACCTGTTCGGTGGTGGGGGCGAATTCGATGTCAACTTTGGTCCGTATTTGGGCATTAAAGCGGACTTTATGGGATACACACAAAGCAGCAGCCTGACGAGCAAGCTTCACGAGCTCGGTTACACGGGAAATGTGAACGGGAACGTGTTCACGTATATGTTCGGACCACAGATCAAGAAACACACGGGCGTGTTTCAACCGTTTGGAGAAGTGTTGGTTGGAGCAGCGCACAGCAACCTGTACGCTACGCTCTATGACGCGTCCAGTGGAACAACAAATGCCTCCAGTGACAACAACGCGGTTGCTTTCGCGGCCGGCGGTGGCCTTGATCTGAGGCTCACGCGGCATATCAGCGCCCGTCCGGTGCAGGTCGACTATCTCCTGACGCGGTTCGGTGTAAATGGTACAAGCTATACGGGAAGCCAGAACAACTTCCGGTATCTTGCGGGCATCGATTTTACGTTCGGTGGAGCGCCTCCGATTCCTCCTACGGCAAGTTGCTCCGTTCAACCGACAGAGATTATGGCTGGAGATCCAGTTACGGCCACCATCATCACCCAGAACTTCAATCCCAAACACACCGTTACTTATAGTTGGAGCAGCACAGGTGGATCAGCCTCGGGTACGGGGACGACAGCGAACCTGAATACCGTCAATCTGTCTCCGGGCAGCTATACCGTGACCGGAACAGCCACGGACGAGAAGCAAAAGAAGAACAACACCGCTTCCTGCAGCGGGAGTTTCACCGTGAAAGCGCCGCGCCCGCCAGTAGCGAGTTGCTCGGCGGATCCGGCGACTGTACAGCCGGGAGGGTCGGCAACAGTAACTGTAAACGCAAGTAGTCCTGACGGACGCTCATTGACCTATTCCTATTCTGCGACTTCTGGAAGCGTTACCGGCATTGGCAGCACGGGAACCCTGAGCACAGCGGGGGCCGCAGCAGGCAGCCCTGTTACAGTAACCGCGAATGTTGTGGACGATCGCGGCCTGAGCGCTCAATGTACAGCTGCGGTGAATGTCCTGGCCCCGCCGGTCACGGTGGTTGAATCGCAGGAAGTTGGCACCTGCAATTTCAATGATCCCAGAAAGACGGCGCGCGTAGATAACGTATGCAAAGCTGTTCTGGACGAAGTCGCCCTGCGGCTGCAACGCGAACCAAACGGAAGGGTGGTCGTGGTTGGCTATGCGGAAGACGAGGAAGTAGCCAAGGTGAGCGACATCGACGGTCAGCGTTCGGTCAACGTCAAGTACTATCTCACCTCTGGCGAGAGCCAGGCACAAATCGATCCGTCGCGCATTGAAGTGCGCAAAGGCACGCATGGCAGCAAGAGCGCAAAGCTGTATTTCGTTCCTGAGGGTGCAACTTTCAACGGGGAAGGAACGCAAACAGTAGACGAATCGACGACGAAAGGGCAGTCACGAAAAGCACCGGCAACGAGCAAGGCTAAGAAGACTGCGGCAACGCCCCCGCCACAATAGTCCTGTCGTGTGAATTAGGGTGACGGCGAGGTGGCTGCTCCGTTAGGAGCAGCCACCTCTCTCATAAATCAGTAACTGGCGCACAATCCCGCCGAGGCGCGAAGGAATTCCCAGTAGAAGAACTTCGTATGAAATACACTTCGAACGTAATCGAGGAATTTCTGACATGGCGAATGAAAACCTTCCAATCAGGCGGGAACGCGACCTGAAGGGGAGAGCCTTCAAAGAATTCAAACGCTTCATCATAATCTTCCTGTACCTTTGGGTCGTTTTTGGACTGCTTTCGATCCACAAAAGCCTCGTACTGTCACAGCATCATTTGGATACCCAGGAGCACGTCTTTGCGATTGTCAACGCATTCGTATTCGCAAAGGTTCTGCTCATTGGTGAGCATTTTCGGCTTGGAACGAGGTTCAGAAATAAGCCGCTCATCTATCCGGTCCTTCATAAGTGTTTTGTCTTCACCCTATTGCTCATATCGTTTCACATCGTAGAGAGCGTCGTGGTAGGGATTTGGCGTGGAAATACCTTCGCGAATAGTTTCCCACCTATGCTTGGGTGGAATCCGAAGGGTCTCCTGGCAGTAGGCGTCATGTGTTTTGTGTTGTTGTTGCCCTTTTTCGGATTCAGAGAGATTGCACAGGTGATGGGGCGCAGGGAGATGTGGATTCTCTTTTTTGAACGAAGAGATGGCGAGGCGAAACTGCCATAGCAACCAATCTGTTCCGCAGCTGCCGAGTTAAGCACGAATAACCTTACTGGTGATTAGACGTACTTCTGCCACGTCAGAGATGGCGCGTTCCGGCACTTCAACGTGTCGCTCATGGACGCTTTACGGGTTCCACTGAAGACGATTTCAGGAGCGCATCCGTCACTCGCTGACAGGTTCATTCACGTCGGATGTGTACGGTGGAAAACCCGATTTTGAGAGGAATATCGAAGCAGGGAAATGGGTAGGTAATGAGATTCAGGCAGCAATCGCGTCCCTGAGTCCTGGCCCTAACTGCTGCTTAACTACTGTCAACGAAAAAAGCTCAGGAACCGAAATCTCCCAAGCTGTTCAATATCAATAACTTATTTGGTTGCGGGGGCTGGATTTGAACCAGCGACCTTTGGGTTATGAGCCCAACGAGCTACCAGGCTGCTCCACCCCGCAGTTCAATATTAACAAGCATTAACGAAGGGGGTCAAACCAGCCGATGGACATCTTTAAATGAGTTGCGGGACGAGAGCGCAACCATGACACAGTTTCACTCTCGCCCTGTCCCAGGATTCTCACTAAAACAATAGCTTTAACCCGAACTGAATCTGCCGCGACGTCGTTGCCGTCGTGGTAATCACACCTGCCGTAGGCGAGGGAGTAGTTGATGCAGACGAATAGACGACCGTATTCGGAGTACCGAAATTCGTGTGATTCAAAACATTGAAAAACTCGCTGCGGAATTGCAGGTTAACCCTTTCCGAGATCGCCGTATTTTTCCGTAATGAAAGATCCAGTTCCGAAAGGCCCGGCCCATTCAGCGTATTGCGTCCCAGGTTGCCGTAAGTCCCAGCGAAAGGCACAACAAATGCATCGGGATTGAAATACTGCGAGGGTCCACCTTCAATCACGTTGCCGCGAAAATCGGGATTGACCGAAGGCCGCACAGGGTTACGGCTGTCTCCGTTGTTCGAAGGATTAAAGCCCAGCTGTGGAGTAAAAGGGAGCCCCGACTGCACATTGAGGATCGCACTCGTACTCCAGCCGCTCACCAGCCGCTCATTCCATGATGACAAGCCGCTGAACCACGGCTTGCCTTGTCCAAACGGCAGTTCGTAGGTGCCATTGATAACGGCAAGATGGCGCACATCTGTGTTAGCCGGTCCATAATCTAGCTGCGGTTCCGCCGGATACATCACGAATCCCGGAGCATTCGCGCCCACACTGCTGTTCCACGCGGTTCCGTTGTCGAGATTTTTTGAAAATGTATAAACGCCGCGGAACTGCAGCCCGTTAATGAAACGCCGGTTCACATCGACAATAAGTCCGTTGTATGAACTCACGCCCTCTGAAATCCACGTCGTGCTGTTTGCGAGATCGGGATTCGCGAACGGCGCACCCTTCGGATAGTAGACGGTTCCAGCCGCTAGATTCGATGGGCACGGTGATGCCGGGCAGATCGTTGGGATCGGCTCATTCACATCTTCGGAAAGAATCTGATGATACCCATGCGAGCCGATGTACCCGAGCGTCAGAGAAGTGCCCGGCGCAATCTGCTGCTCAATATTCAGAGACCACGAAAGCAGAGTTGGCGTATACGCGTCCGGCTGAATGCCGCTCGGCGAGATCAAGCTTCCTGCCGGAGCAGGCTGACCCGGAACAAAATTCAACTTCGACACGGCAATATTCTTAATGCTCTGCGTTGTGTTGAACGGCGCATTCTGGTCGAGCCTGTAATCCAGGCTATCAAGCAGTGCGCGATAAATCCCGAATCCGGCATGCACCACGGTGCCGCCTTTTTGCGATGGCGTCCACGCAATCCCAATGCGCGGTTCCGGCAGAAACTTCGCGCGGTTGTCTGTGAACGCGGAAGACCCGATGCGCGGCTGCGTCTCAAGCACGCCATTCTCATCAAAGACATAATTCGAAGCGCGGCCCTGCGCTTCATTCCAGCCGTTGGTCGATTCAAAGCGGAAGCCAAGCCGAAATTCAAGATTCGGCCACAGGCGTAACGTGTCCTGAGCAAATCCAGCGGCTTCGAGCGATCGCCAACCCAACTCCGTAGGGGAGGGAATGACCGTAAATGTAGAAACTGTGCCTTGCAAAAATGCGCTCAGGCTTCCGAACGATGCCTGACCGTTTTGATATTGCGCAAGATTGCTGTTCGATTGCAAACGCTGCAGCCAGACTCCGGCTTCGAGCTGGTTGCGTCCGTGAGAGATATAGACGTGATCATCAAACGTATACAAATTGCGCACCGCGCGCAGATTGCTCCCGGCATTTGTGCCGGCAAGGCTGATCTGCGACGCGCCATTCAGCGCTGTTCCGCCACCAATCACGATTGCGCCAATCGGTTTGCCTTCAACCCAGCCGGGGAGATCGATCGGCGTCGCTCCGGTAAAAAAATATCCGCCGCGCGAAAATCCAAAGCGAAAAGTATTCAGTACACGCGGCGAGAAAATATGCTGCTCCTGCGCGCTCAACACCTGTTCACGCAAGCTCGTATCTACTGTGCTCAGAGGATTGATCGTCGGTGTATCCGCGGTGCTGTCATCGATGGTATAAACGGCGAACGCAGAGTCCTTGGCGGAAATATTGTCATCCAGCCGCGTCGTTCCAAAGTCTTCGCGAATGTGTTGCAGCGGATGATTGAATGCCTCAGCTATCCCTCCACCCAACTCGGGACCATTCTCCACCGGCCACAACGCCAGCAGCGGTTGTACGCTCGACACGGCCTGCGCTCGCGCCGCGTTATCGGGAACCAGCGTCACATTCGACAAGCCAAGGTTCTGCCGGAAGCCTTCATAGTTCCCAAACAGAAGCAGCTTGTTCTTCACCAAAGGACCGCCAAACGAACCGCCAAACTGATTGCGCTGAAAGATCGGAATATCGCTCTGGTCAAAATAATTGCGGGCATCGAGCGCGCTATTGCGGATGAACTCAAACGCGCTGCCATGTAATTGATTTGTGCCTGATGCGGTCACAATACTTACCTGCGCGCCGGTACGCTTGCCATACTCCGCGCCATAAGTGTCGGAGACGACATTGAACTCGCGCACAGCATCCACGCCAAGCAACTGTCCGCTCACGCCGCCCGGGGTAGCGTTGATCTCCGAAGCGCCAGTGTACTCAACGCCGTTCAGCAGAAAGAGATTATC
Organism: uncultured Acidobacteriaceae bacterium; assembly: GCA_963833015.1. GTDB lineage: Bacteria > Acidobacteriota > Terriglobia > Terriglobales > Acidobacteriaceae > Alloacidobacterium. Next base: position 15,283 of record CAWHWJ010000016.1, read on the forward strand.
CTGCGGACGGTGGCCCGCCACGGCAAACATATTTCCCGGTGATGAGTTCGATGTGCCAATCGACCCAGATCGCTGTCCCGTGTAATTCACCACAGCGGGATTCAGCGTAATCAACTCATCGAAGCTGCGGCCATTCAACGGAAGCTCTTTCACCTGCCGCTCACTCACCAGCCCTGAAATCTGCTGCGTCGTAGGATTCAGCGTTTGCGGCGCATCCGTCACAGCAACCTGCTCGTGAACCTCGCCAACAGCAAGCGACAGATCAACCACCGCGCTCTGCCCGATCACCAGATTCACCCCGCTGCGCGTCGCCGTGCTGAAGCCCTCTTTTCCCGCCGTCACTTCATAACGGCCTACGGGGACCGATGGCGCCGCATAGTGGCCTTCGCCATCACTCTCCACTTTGCGCACAGCGCCGGTTTCGAGATTCCGCACCGTGATCGCTGCCTGCGGAACGCTCGCTCCGGAAGCATCCCGTACAGTACCCGTGATCGAGGCTCCTACAATCTGAGCCTCCGCATGGATCGTCAATTTGGCGCTCGCAAAGACAACAGCGAATACAAGAACTGCGAGAGAAACAGCGCGAGTATATCCGCGTCTCATAAAACAACTCCTTGCAAAATGTTCAGATCGTGACGTTTAGGGATGAGTGGCTAGACAGGCGGGATCAACAACAACGCAGAGGCAGCGTAGCAGTCTTGAATGCGGAGCCGGATTGCAAAAATCTTCGCTGCATCGTTCGCCGGAAAAGTAAAAGCCGCTCGGGAGGTGCCCGGCGGCTGCGATGGAAATCAAGCTCTACGGCTGAAAGCTAGTTCGCGTGCATGCACATGCGGGCGCAACAGGTGGGCGCGCTACAACAACGTGCGATCTTCAAAACGCGAATCATCGTGCACGTAGTGTAAGGTCAAACTCTGCGTGGGTCAACTCCGGGGGTTTGACATATGTCTCCAGATGCGACATCCTGAATAACACATGGCTTCCACGCTTTGTACCTTCGCCAGTCGAATCGAGTGTCGCTGTTGTTCGAACATCAGCGCATGTCGGCGAGGGTGTAAGCGCTGTCGATAGATTACCTATCAACATAGCTTAAGCAGGAATCAACCCACGCAGACACATGAGCGTGGGTTTTCTATTTCCCGCTCAATCTCCAAATCACTCCAGAGATTTACAGCCATGGCTACTGCAGTTTTCAACCCGTCTCTTTCTGTCGATCGAGTTCAGGCGCGGCTCACGCACCTCCAGTTGCTTGAAGCCGAGAGCATCCACATCATTCGCGAAGTAGCGTCTGAATTCCAGAAGCCGGTCATGCTCTACTCCATCGGCAAGGATTCGTCCGTAATGTTGCGCCTCGCGCAAAAGGCATTTCATCCCGGCCCGATCCCGTTTCCGCTCCTGCACGTTGATACCGGATACAAATTCCGCGAAATGCTCGCATTCCGCGATGAGTACACGCGTGAACTCGGCCTGAATCTCATTGTCTGGCGCAACGAAGATGCATTAGAAAAAGGCGCGAACCCAATCGCGCTTGGCACACAGCGTTGCTGTGGATTGCTCAAGACCCAAGCTCTTCTCGATGGTTTGCGCGCGCACGGTTTCGATGCAGCCTTTGGCGGTGCGCGTCGTGACGAGGAACGCTCGCGCGCGAAGGAGCGCATCTTCTCTTTCCGCGACAACGCAGGACAGTGGGACCCGAAAAACCAGCGCCCGGAATTATGGAATCTCTACAACGGGCGCATCGGTCCTGGCGAAAGTATCCGTGTCTTCCCGCTATCCAACTGGACCGAGCTCGACATCTGGCATTACATCCACTTGGAAAAGATTCCGATCGTGCCGCTGTACTTCGCGAAAGAACGCCGCATGCTTGTGCGCAGTGACAGCCTCATCCCCGTCGAGCAGCCCTTTGTAAAAGGCCTGCCCGGTGAAGAACAGTGGGTACGCTGCCGCCTGCGCTCACTCGGATGCAGTCCATGCACCGGAGCGATCCGCTCCGATGCCGACACCGTCCCGAAAATCATAGCGGAGCTAGTTTCATTCCGCTCCTCCGAGCGTGCAAATCGCATCATCGACCACGACCAGGACGGTTCCATGGAGATCAAGAAACGCGAGGGCTACTTCTGATGCCGCAGGAATTCTCAGTGCTCGACGAGGTACCCGAAACCGCCGAGCCATTCGAAATCGAAGACTTCCTTGCCGCCGAGCAGCAGAAAGACCTGCTGCGCTTCACCACGGCAGGCAGCGTCGATGACGGCAAATCCACGCTCATCGGCCGCTTGCTCTATGATTCGCGCAGCGTATACGAAGATCAGATCAAGGCCGTAACGCGCAGCCATGCCGGCGATGCGTCCTCGATAGATTTCGCGCAGCTCACCGATGGCCTCCGTGCCGAGCGGGAGCAGGGAATCACCATCGACGTTGCCTACCGCTTCTTCGCGACCACGAAGCGCAAATTCATCATCGCAGACACGCCTGGCCATGAGCAGTACACGCGCAACATGGTCACCGGGGCATCCACAGCGGAGCTGGCCATCGTCCTCGTCGACGCGCGCAAAGGCATCCTCACGCAATCGCGCCGTCACGCCTTCATCGCATCGCTGCTCGGTATTCGCCACGTCGTCGCTGCTATCAATAAGATGGATCTAGTCGATTTTTCAGAAGAGGTCTTCGAAAAGCATCAGCGCGACCTGCACGCACTCGCAGAAAAGCTCGAGATCCCAGACCTGCTCTGCATTCCCATCAGCGCGCTCGACGGTGACAACGTCGTAACACGCGGCAATCGCACGCCCTGGTACTATGGCCCCACACTGCTCGAGCATCTCGAATCCGTGCCAGTGGCCGAGCATCTGCCACACGCTCCATTCCGTCTTCCGGTGCAACGCGTCATTCGTCCGCATCAACATTTCCGCGGCTTCGCAGGTCAAATCGCATCCGGCACTATCAAGCCAGGAGACACCATCATCGCTCTGCCTTCGGGGCAAACCAGCCGCGTCCAATCCATCCATACTTTTGACGGCGACCTCGAAAGCGCTTTCGCCCCGCAATCCATCACGCTCACACTCGAAGACGAAATCGACATCAGCCGTGGCGACCTGATCGCGCATCAGGCAAACGCCCCGGTAGGCACGGCAGCGTTTGAAGCATCGCTGGTATGGCTGCACGCGGAGCCATTCTCATCGAGCAAGTCCTATCTGTTGAAGCATGCCTCGCAGACTGTGAAAGCGCAGTTGAGCGTAACGAACCTACTCGACATAGAAACGCTGGACCAGCAAGCGGCCCAATCTCTTGCCCTGAACGAAATCGGCGAAGCGCATGTAAAGACGAGCCGTTCTCTCATTGTCGACACTTACCGCGACAACCGCATCACCGGAAGCTTCATCCTCATCGATCCAGCCAGCAATGCAACGGTCGGCGCTGGAATGATTCGTCACTCTGCATCCGTTGAAGACAAGCACTCGCCGCAAACAGGCGCAGCCCTTCTGCTTCTCCCTGGGGAGGCTCTCGTCGGTGTTCTTGAGGAAAAACTCACCGCCACCGGGCGAGAAGTCGTAATCACTCGTAGCCGCAATCATGAGGTATGGCGAGCCTTGCTTCACGCTGGATTAACGGTGCTCGTGCCGTCAAAATCGCAGGCTCAACCGGAGATCATCCGTCTCAGCCTGGATACACACGAATTAGAACGTCAATCTATATCGACTCGATCAGCATCCGTCGCAGGGCTCAACGCGCAGGCAAATGCTCTTTTTGAGGAGCTGCAAAGGACGGGAGGTCAGAATGGGATTGAGCTTTGAATCTAGCGTGAGCGTCATAGCCGGCCTTGCTGAAAAGATAGCAGCGGCACAATTGCTGGTCACCGAAAACGTAATCGTAACTGCGACAGAATGCGTCACTTGCAGCTTTCAGGCAGAAGACATGATCGTCCTGCACATGGTGCGCTCCCTTCATCCTGACGTGCCTGTGCTCTTTCTCGACACCGGCTATCACTTCGCAGAAACCTATGCCTATCGCAACCAGATGGCAGCCGCATGGAAGCTGAACCTGATCAACTTAACGACGCGTCAGACCGTGCCTGAACAGGAAGCACAATTCGGCATCCTGAATCAAACGGCGCCGGATCAGTGCTGCAAGCTGCGCAAAGTCGAGCCACTCTTCGCCGCGCTGGCCGATTACAAAACCTGGTTCACAGGGATGCGCCGGGAGCAGGCAAAGAGCCGCGCACAGCTGCAGCCTCTCGACCACTTCACTCTGCCAGGCGGAAAGCAACTGCTGAAAATCAGCCCATTGGCTGACTGGACCACGCGCGACGTCTGGTACTACGCGCAGGAGCACAGCATTCCGCTCCTGCCACTCTACGAAAAAGGTTATTCAAGCATCGGATGTGAGCCGTGCACCAGCCTGCCATCGGATCCGAATGACCCGCGCTCAGGCCGCTGGTCGGGCCGCAAGCAGGAGTGCGGCATTCACATTCAGGCGCAGTAAAGTCAGGATCGCTATGGAACTCGCCATCGGATTCTTCATCGCGTTCGCCATCGCAGTCACCGGAGTCGGCGCCGGCACAATCACCGCGCCGATCCTCGTGCTCCTTCTGCATCTGCCGCTGTCACTCGCCGTTGGAACCGCCCTTGTCTACTCCGCCATCGTGAAGCTTATCGTCGTCCCCATTCAAATGTGGCGCAAGCAAGTCGCCTACCGCGCCGTGGGATACATGCTTCTCGGCGGCCTTCCCGGCGTATTGATCGGAGTATGGCTCTTCCGCCGCGTCGTACAGCACGGGCACGAAAACATTCTCTACGCTGCGCTAGGCAGCATCATCGTCGTCAGCTCTGTCTGGCATCTATACCGGACATTCCGCAGAAAAAACACGCCGCACTCAGAACACAATCATCCGAAATGGCTCGCCGTTCTCATGCTGCCAATCGGCGCCGAAGTTGGATTCTCATCCTCCGGCGCAGGCGCTCTCGGCACCATTGCACTGCTCGGCCTTACAACCCTCAGCGCATCGCAGATCGTCGGAACCGACCTCGCCTTCGGCCTTTGCCTTTCGCTGGTCGGCGGAGGTCTGCACCTCCTCAGCCAGAACCTCGATGCGGCGTTGCTGCTGAGACTCCTCGCCGGCGGCTTCTTCGGAGCGATAGCCGGAAGCGCCCTCGCACCGCGCCTGCCAAACCAAAAGCTCCGTCTGGTCCTCACCGCATGGCTCCTTATGATCGGCGTGCAGTTCTGCTATCAGGCAGTCCATTTCCAGGCAGACGCGCGATCACACGAAAAACGCCTCGCCACTACGACGGGCATACAGCGCGCCCAATTGCATCCCCTCAAAATCGCAAAACAATAGCCCACCAACCGCTTTCTTCTGCATACTGAATCAGTGTAACGGAGAAAGCTCATCTTGAAGAAATCCGCCTACGCTTTGCTCGCCGCCGCCATCTTCACGCTCGGAATCGCCGCTCAAGCCCAAAACGCCTCCGACATCAAGCCCTCACCACAGCAAACTGCATGGCAGGACCTCGAATTCGGCGTCATCGTCCACTTCGGCACCAATACATTTCTTGATCGCGAATGGGGTGACGGTACCGCGGACCCAAAGGTTTTCAATCCTTCCAGCGTCGACACCGATCAATGGATGAAGGCCGTCAAAGCCGCGGGCGCAAGATATGCGGTGCTCGTCGCGAAGCATCACGACGGCTTCACCCTCTGGCCCAGCGAGCAAACCGACTATGGCGTCAAAAGCAGCCCATGGATGAACGGTAAAGGCGACCTCGTGCGCATGGCATCAGACGTCGGCGCGCGCCAACGGATTGAAATTCGGCGTCTATCTCTCGCCCTGGGACCGCCACGAGCCAAAATACAAAGACCCCAATGCCTATGACGAGTACTACCTGAAACAACTTGACGAGCTGTCAACCAACTACGGCAACCTCGTAGAATTCTGGCTCGACGGAGCAGGCAGCGCCGGTCGCAAATACGACTTCGAAAGCATCATCAACGAGTTGCGAACATATCAACCCAACACCATGGTCTTCGCCGATGTCGCACTCTTCCAATACGCGGACCTGCGCTGGGTAGGCACCGAGAGTGGAGCCATCTCCTACGAAAACTGGAACGTCATCGATCGCACCGGCTATCTACGCTGGCGGCCCATCGAAGCCGACACGCCCCTGCACAAACTTCACTGGTTCTGGCACCCAAATGACGAAAGCACGCTGAAGAGCGTAAGCGAACTGGTCGAGGTCTACAACAACACCGTCGGCCATGGCGGACAGCTCATGTTAGGTATCGCGCCCGACAACACCGGCCGCCTGCCCGAGGCTGATGTGAAACGGCTCAAGGAATTCGGTGAAGCCATCCAGAAGCTCTACAGTCACAACCTCATCGTCGAAGAGCACGCCAAACCCGCATCCCCCGATGAGTACGCCGCGCTCGACAACGATCCTGACACCTTCTGGTCAGCGCCCGCCGGATCGCATCATGCAACCGTGGAAGTTACATTTCCAAAGCCTGTAACCTTCGATCGCTCGCTTACCATGGAATGGCTGAACGACGGCCAGCACATCCAGAAATATGCAATCGAAGTCTACAAGGATGGAGGATGGCAGCGCATCGTCGAGGCACAAGCGATAGGCCACAAAAAGATTGACATCTTCCCGCCCGTCACCGCGCAGCGCGTGCGCCTCAATCTGCTTTCCACTACCGCCGAGGCGCACATCCGCGAGTTCCAGCTATTTGCGAATAATTCGAATTGACGAAACTGTAGGGCCGACAGCCTCGTCCACTTTCTGCGTGCCTATAATCGTCAACTTCTGCTCCAGCCCGGCATCGGTATCGCCGGGCTGCGCGCCGCCGACAAATATTTTGTAATCACCAGCCGTGACCGCACGTTGTCCCTGCGTATCCACGATGCTCAACGCGCGCGCATCCAGATCAAATGCCACATGCCCCACCTGATGCGGTTCAACATGCACCCGTTTGAAGCCCGCCAGCCAGTGGTTGGGCATACCTTGTCCAGTAGGCGGCGTTATGTAGACCTCTGCCACCTCGTCCCCAGCCACCGCGCTCGTATTCTCCACATCAACGGTCACGTGCAACGGCGCCCCCGCATTCAGCTTCGGACCAGGCAACCGCAAGTTCTTATACGCAAACTTCGAATAGCTCAGCCCATATCCAAAGCCATACAGCGGCTTCTGCCGGAAGTAGCGATACGTCCGTCCTTCCATGGCGTAGCTGTCAAATGCAGGCAGCTGATCGACAGACTGATAAAACGTAACCGGCAGCCGTCCAGCCGGACTCGCCGTCCCGGTGAGCACATCTGCAATCGCCGTGCCTCCAGCCTGCCCCGGATACCACGCCTCCAGAATCGCCGCTGCATGTTGCTGCGCCCAGTCCACAGCCAGAGCGCTGCCATTCAGCAGAACCACCACCACCGGTTTACCCGTAGCGCCCAACGCATTCAGCAGATCGCGCTGCGCTGCGGGCAGCGTAATGTCCGTTCGATCTCCGCCCGAGAAGCCAGGAATATGCACCGGCATCTCTTCGCCCTCCACCTCCGGCGACAGGCCGACGAACGCAACTACCACATCCGACTGGTTGGCGATTTGGATCGCCTGTTGCCGCAACTGGTCCACATCCGGCTTCCACTTGAACCGTATCCCCGCGCCATAATCCGCACCCGTGCGCGAATACTCCATCTTGAAGGGATGCGGTTTCGCATCATCAAAATGAACCGTAAAGGTCAGTGGCCTTCCCTGGTCATGGGGATCATTACTCGAATCGCTCGCCACTTCCTTCCCATCGAAAGAAACGCTGTAGGAGTAAGTAGACGCGCAATGCGGCTCGCAGCCTGCATGATCGACAGTGAAGGAAACATCGCCCGGCGCAAGCGGCTGGAAGTTGCCGGTCCAACGCACACTGAATCCCTTTGCCCCCTGCACCGGAACCGGCACCACACGGTTCCAGTCAAAATCAATGTGTGCATCCTGCAGCGTTGTCGCCGAACCGGTGAAGTCCGGATTCGCAAAGTATTCCGCAGTCAGGCCGCCGGCATGCCCATCTTTATCTGAGAAAACGCTGCTCGGCACAATCACCGGCAGCTCCGCCACCAGCGGAGATCCCTGTGAGAAAAGCACCTTCGGCCCTTTGTCCGCAAATTTCGCCTGCAATCCCGCCAGTGGAGTCACCGGATGCAGTGGCACGCCGTTGTAATTCCCTTCAAGCGAAGTCAGCGACTCCGCATTGGGCCCAATCACCGCAACTGTCTTCACCGCCGTCGCCAGCGGCAGCGTATTGTTGTCATTCTTCAGCAGAACCATTGCCTCATGCGCGGCCTGCAGCGCCAGGTCGGCATGAGCCGATGTGGCATTCTCGCTCGGAGAAATCTGCGAATACGCATTCGACCCCTGCGGATCGAAAAGTCCCAGCTTGAACCGCGCCGTAAACAGTCGCGCAACCGACTGGTTGATGGCCGCCTCATCAATTAGTCCCTGATGCACCGCATCCACCAGCGCGGCGTACTCCGTACCGCAACTCAGATCATCGCCAGCCTTCACCGCCGCTGCTGAAGCATGCGCAGCATCCGGAGAAAAATGATGCCCGTTGTCGCTGAAGAAATCGCTGATTGCCCCGCAATCGGAAACCACATACCCGTTAAACTTCCAGTCCTGCCGCAGCCTCTTGTCCAGCAGATCATGGTTCGCGCACGCCGGCGAGCCGTTCACGCTGTTGTAAGCGCACATAATCGAATCAGCCTTGGCATCCACCATCGCCATGCGAAACGCAGGCAGATACGTGTCTTCCACATCGTGCGGCAACGGGTCAATATTCGCCGAATGTCGCGTCGACTCCGGCCCGCTATGCACGGCATAGTGCTTGGCCGTGGCAATTGTCTTGAAAATCTTCGGGTCATCTCCCTGCAGACCTTTGATAAAGGCCGCTCCCATCTGTCCCGTCAGATAAGGATCCTCTCCATACGTCTCCTGCCCACGCCCCCAGCGCGGATCGCGAAAGATATTGATATTCGGCGACCAGAAATCCAGTCCGCGATAGATGCTGTGGTCGCCCTCGGCCTGCGCTGCATTGAACTTCGCGCGCGCCTCGGTCGAAATCGTGTCGCCGATCTTCCGCTCGAGATCCGTGTCCCATGTGGCTGCCAGCCCAATCGCCTGCGGAAACACCGTGGCATAGCCAGCCCGCGCCACGCCATGTAGCGCTTCGCTCCACCAGTCATAATCCGGCACCTGCAGCCGCGGAATCGCCGCCGCATGGTTCTGCATCTGCGAGACTTTTTCCTCCAGCGTCATCTTCGAAATCAGGTCAGCAACACGCTTCTCCAGCGGCTGTGACGGATCGAGATAGACAGGCTTATCTGGAGTAGACTGGCAGAAACCATTCGAAGCTGAAGCAAGGACGGCGAGGGTGACGAGCACAACGGCAGAGAAAAGAACCGGACGCATCTTCATAGTTGTCGAAAAACTTCCCGCACCAGTGTACAGATGCACAACGGATTAGTAAACCGATTTTCTTTATTGAAATCGTATTTCGCCGGAGTAAAAGGATCGTACTTCCGATAAACGAGGAAATATGTAGTGCGGATTTCGCTCTTCATCACCTGCTATAACGACACGCTCTTTCCCGAAACCGGCAAAAGCGTAGTCCACCTCCTGGAGCGGCTAGGTCACCAGGTAGAGTTTCCGCTCGAGCAGACCTGTTGCGGCCAGATGCATTACAACACCGGCTACCAGACGGAAGCGATGCCGCTCATGCAGCGCTTTGTCGAAATATTCAAGAATGCGGATGTCGTCTGCATCCCCTCCTCATCCTGCGTGGCCATGATTCGTGACCACTATCCAAAGATGGCCGAAGCCACAGGCGACCCAGGACTCATCAAAGCAGTCGAAGATTTACTGCCCCGCGTCTACGAACTCAGCGAACTGCTTGTAAACAAGCTCGGGCTCGAAGATGTCAACGCCTACTACCCGCACCGCGTCACCTATCACGCCAGCTGCCACTCGCTGCGCAGCCTGCATTTGAACGATCTGCCACTGCGGCTGTTACGAAAAGTCCGAGGCATCGATCTTGTCGAGTTGCAGGCCATTGATCAATGCTGCGGCTTTGGGGGCACCTTCGCCGTCAAGAATGGCGACGTCTCTGCCGCCATGCTCTCCGACAAACTCCGCTGCATCGAAAACACCCGCGCCGAAGTCTGCACCGCAGTCGACAACTCCTGCCTCATGCACATCTTCGGCGGATTGCACCGCCAGCGCACCGGCGTCAAAACCGTGCACCTCGCAGAAATCCTCGCGTCAACAGAGGACGGGACAAGCCAGTGACCATCCGCGTAGGAGAAGCCGCCGAAGCGCCATCCTTCCAGAAAGCAGCATTCACGCTGCTCGACGACACGCAGCTGCGCAAGAACGTCCGCCACGCCACCGACGTCATCACCGGCAAACGCGCCATCGTCGTAAAAGAACAGCAGGACTGGCAGCAGCTGCGCTCAACCGCCAGCGCCATCAAGCAGCACACGCTCGCGTATCTCGACGAATATCTCCTGAAGTTCGAAGCCGCCTGCACCGCCGCAGGAGGCCACGTGCACTGGGCCTCCGATGCCGACGAGGCCAACCGCATCATCGTCGACCTGGTAAAGCAGTACGGCGGAAAAGAAGTCATCAAGGTCAAGACGATGACTTCCGACGAGATCGGCCTGAACAAAGCATTCGAGGCAAACGGCATCATCCCGCATGAAACCGATCTCGCCGACATGATCGTCCAGCTCGGCCATGACAAGCCATCGCACATCGTCGCGCCTGCTCTGCACAAGAACCGCCAGCAGGTCCGCGAAATCTTCATGCGCGAAATGGGCTTGTCTGAACTCACAGACGAGCCGCAGGATCTGACCAACGCCGCGCGAACATATCTTCGCGAAAAATTTCTAAAAGTAAAAATAGGCTTCAGTGGAGCCAACTATCTTCTCGCCGACACAGGGGGCGTCTGCGTCGTAGAGTCCGAAGGCAACGGTCGCATGTGCCTCACGTTGCCCGATGTGCTCATCACTCTCGCTGGCATCGAAAAAGTCATCCCGTCATTCCGCGATCTCGAGATTTTCCTCCAACTCCTTCCGCGCTCCGCCACCGGTGAGCGCATGAACCCCTACAACTCGCTCTGGACAGGCGTGCACAAAGGCGACGGCCCGCAACACTTCCACGTCGTTCTGCTCGACAACGGGCGCACCCGCATCCTCGCCGACGCCGAAGCTCGCCAGACGCTGCATTGCATCCGCTGCGGCGCCTGCCTCAACACCTGCCCCGTCTACCGCCAGACCGGCGGACACGCCTACGGATCCATCTACTCGGGCCCCATCGGCGCCATAGTTACGCCCCAGCTTTTCGATATGCGGCACTCGCAATCGCTGCCCTACGCCTCATCGCTCTGCGGAGCGTGCTATGAAGTCTGCCCGGTAAAGATCAATATCCCGGAAGTCCTCATCCATCTGCGCGGCCGCATTGTGCGCGAACAGCAGAGCGGAGCAAACCTCGAAGCCATTGGAATGAAAGCGATGGCGCGAATCTTTTCGAGCGGCCGCCGCTTCGAAGCCGCGCAGCGCCTCGGTCACATCGGTCAATGGCCCTTCGTTTCCGGAGGCTGGGTCAAGCACCTACCCGGCATGCTCGGCAATTGGACTGCCGTGCGCGACATGCGCCCGCTACCGAAGCAGTCCTTCCGCAGCTGGTGGCGAGAACGAGAAAAGGAATCCGCCAAAACGCACTCTAAAGAATTGTCATCCTGACGCTGAGCGAAGTGAAGCGGAAGGATCTGCTTTTGTGTTTGTGTTGGTGCAATTTTAGCTTTAGAGGATCGAGCAAATGTCTGAAGCAACGAACACGCGAGAGGTCATCCTCAATCGTATTCGCACTGCCAACGCTGCGGCAGCCGCGACGGCTCACGCGGTTGACTATCGAGGCATCGAGCGAAATTACGAGCAAATCACCAGCCTCGACCGCGAAACAATCCTGAAGATTTTCCTCGAGCACTTGTACGAATACGACGCGCACGTTTTGGAAGCAATGCCAGATGCGCTCGCCGCCACCATCGCCGAAGTTCTGAAATCCAACAATCAGAAATCCGCCATCGTAGCCGATAATTTCCCGGAAGAAAACCTTCCGGCAGGCTTCATGTGGCAGCGCGAATCCGAAACCACGAAACACCAGTTCAACACCGCAGCAGGCGCAATTTCCGGTTGCGAAGTAGCGATTGCCCACACGGGGACCATCATCCTAAGAGGTACGCGTAAGTTGACGCTCCTGCCCGATCGCTTCCTCTGCATCGTCCACGAAGATCAAATCGTCGACACCGTCCCCGAAGCCATGGCAAAGCTGGAGGAATACAAGACAGAGCCGCTCACCTTCGTCTCCGGCCCTCAGCAACGGCAGACATAGAAATGACGCGGATCCGCGGCGTCCACGGCCCACGCTTTCTGGATGTGATTGTGGTCAGAGATTAGGCAGCGTGCCGAACGCGATATCCGCGCACGGCAAAATACAGCACAAACAGATAGCAGACCAGCGGCACAAAAAACGCCATCTGAATATTCGAAGCATCTGAGATGCGCCCCATCAGAGCAGGGAAAACCGCGCCCCCAAGAATCGCCATCACCACCAGCGATGATCCACGTTTCGTATAGGGCCCCAGGTGTCGAATACTGAGCGCAAAGATCGTCGGAAACATGATCGAGTGAAAGAACCCTAGCAGCACAATCCCCGCCAGCGCCGGCGCGCCAGTCGTAAAGATCACCAGCAGAACCGACGCGACGCATCCCACAGCAAAGGCGGCCAGCATATGTGCTGGCTGAATCTTCTTCATCAGTGCCGATCCAGCAAAGCGCCCAATCATGAACCCAAGCAGATGCAGCTTCAGATAATTCGCCGCCTGCGTATCCAGCGTCCCCGGATGCGTATGCTGCACAAAGCGAATCACAAAACTCGCCACACCTACCTGCGCTCCGATGTAGAAAAATTGCGCCGCTACACCCTTCAGTAAATGCGGAAACGCGAGAATCCCGGAGAACTGCGGCGATTCTTCCTCTGCCTCTTCTTCCTCAATCACCGGCAGCTTCGCGAAATAGATGATCAGTGCCATCACCGCAAAAATGCCGACCATCACCAGATACGGCCCGCGCACTACATCCGATTCCGACCCCGCAGGCGCAGCATGTGCGCGCGAAAGAATGAACATCGATCCCAGAATCGGCGTCACCACCGCGCCTACTGCATTAAACGACTGCGCAACATTCAACCGCTGTTCTGAAGTCCCCGGCGGTCCCAGAAACGTCACATAAGGATTCGCCGATACCTCCAGAAACGACTGCCCGCAAGCCATCACAAACAGCCCGAGCAGAAATACGGCATACATCCGAACGGAAGCTGCCGGAATAAACAGAAACGCGCCGCAAGCACAGATCAGCAGCCCGCAAACAATCCCGCGCTGATAGCCGATCTTCTCCATCAGTCGTCCGGCAGGCCACGCCGCAATAAAATAGCCGCCAAAAAACGCCACCTGCACAAACGAAGATTGAAAATCCGTCAGGTGAAACGCGCCCTTCAGATGCGGAATGAGAATGTCATTCAGATTGACGCCAACAGCCCACAAAAAAAACAGGCTGGTAATCAGCATCAGCGGCAGAACATAACGCCGCTCCGTAAGCGGCCCGCCCGTCTGCGGAATCGATGAAGAAGAAATGCGCGTCACTGCCATAGATACAGCTACTCTCCGGCGGTCACGGGATTCACCAGCGTCCCCAGTCCGCTGACCTCGATCGTAATCGTCTCGCCCGCCTTCAGCCAGCGCTGCGGATTACGACCCAGGCCCACGCCCGCGGGCGTGCCGGTACTGATAATATCCCCTGCCTGCAGTGGCGTGATCGAAGAAATGTATGCAATCAAATCAGGCAGCTTGAAAATCAGCTCGCGCGTATTCGAGTGCTGCAGCACTTCACCATCAATCGAAAGCTTCACATCCAGCGCATGCGGATCGGCAATCTCATCCTTCGTCACAATCGCCGGCCCAAGCGGAGCAAAGGTATTGAAGCTCTTTCCCAGCGTCCACTGCGAAGTCGCCAACTGCACATCGCGCGCGCTCACATCGTTCAGAATCGTGTAGCCGAAAACATGCTCCTGCCAATCATCGCGGGCAATGCGGCTGCCACCTTTGCCAATCACGCACGCAAACTCAGCCTCGTAATCCGGCTGCGATGAAATCGAAGGCAGACCAATCGCCGCACCCGGACCAACCAGCGCCGAAGCCAGCTTCAGAAATACCGTAGGTACCTTGGGAATCTCCATCTTCGATTCCACAGCATGATCGCGATAATTCAGTCCCACGCAGAAGATACGCGGAGGGTCAGGCAAAGGAGCGAGCAACTTCACGGTGTCCAATGGCGTCCGCACATCGGAAACAAGCGATTGAGCCACGCTCAGCGCTTCATCGCCGCCATGAATCACAGACAGCACACTGCGAAAACGCGACGAAATATCAACAACCGAGCCGTCCAGCGATACACCGGCCCGCGCAACGCCGTCTCCGGCCGAAAACGTAACAAACTTCATTCATTTCTCCAAAAGCGTCCATCCGGATAGCTGTAATCATGCAACGTATCTGAATAAATCTCCGCACTGTAACCCGGCTTCTCCGGAAGCACATAGTGCGCATTGCGAATCTTCACCGGATCGACAAAATGCTCGTGAAGATGATCGACAAACTCCGTCACACGATTCTCAAGCGTCGTCGGAAACCCGCAGAAAATCAAACGCCGACAAGATGCTGCACATACTCACACAGCCCAACGCCACCCGCATGCGGACACACCGGAATATTGAATTTCGCCGCCATCAGAATTACTGCAAGATTCTCGTTCACGCCCGGCAAGCCGGCAGCTGTCAATCTGGCAGACGTCAATCGCATTCGCCTGCATCAGTTGCTTGAACATCACCCGGTTATGGCAATGCTCGCCCGTCGCGATCCGCACATTCGGAACCTCTTTCCGAATCCGCGCATGCCCAAGAATGTCGTCCGGGCTCGTCGGCTCTTCCATCCACCACGGATCGACTTCTGCCAGTCTCTTCGTGCAATCGATCGCTTCGCCAATATCCCATTTCTGATTCGCGTCCATCATCAGCTTGTTTTCGTAGCCAATCGTATTCCGCAGCAGCCGCGCGCGCCGCAAATCATCGTCCGGCTTTCCACCGACCTTTAACTTGAAATGCGTCCAGCCCTCCGCCATTCCCTCGCTCGCAAGCCGCACAATCTTCTCATCGCTATACCCAAACCATCCCGCGGAAGTCGTGTACGCCGGATACCCCGTCTCCTGCAACTGCTTGAGCCGCGTATCCATGCAGTCTTTGCGCTCATGCAGAAGCGCGCGCGCCTCTTCGCGCGTCAGCGCATCGGTGATGTAGCGAAAATCAATCGCCCGGACAATCTCCTCAGCACTCATATCGGCCAGCAGCTTCCACAGTGGCTTGCCTTCCACGCGCGCATACAGGTCCCACACCGCGTTGATCAGCGCGCCTGTCGCCAGGTGAATCACGCCCTTCTCCGGACCAAGCC
Organism: uncultured Acidobacteriaceae bacterium; assembly: GCA_963833015.1. Taxonomy (GTDB): domain Bacteria; phylum Acidobacteriota; class Terriglobia; order Terriglobales; family Acidobacteriaceae; genus Alloacidobacterium. The sequence goes on from CAWHWJ010000016.1 coordinate 30,871, forward strand.
AGCGAAACTGACTATCCGAAGTCAGTAGGTGATAAAACTCTCCCAGGTCATCCGTGATCGATGAAAGCGTCCGCCCCACCGCAAAGCGCGAAAGGTACTTGAGCGCCTCAACGCACAACTCCGTGCCGCGTCCAAGCGTAAACGTCAAGCCATAACCGCTCGGCCCATTCTCTGTTTCAAGAATGCAGTACGCAGCCGAGTAGTCCGGATCCACGTTCACAGCATCCGAACCAATGTGCTCCCGCGAAGTAGGGAAACGCAGATCGATCACGTGCGCGTGTCTGATCTTCAAATCGCTCAATCGGAATCATTCTCCTTTCGCTTGCTCAGGCGGCAGTCCACCCGCCGTCAATCGCAAGCAATGAACCAGTCATGAATTCCGCTTCCTCGGAACATACATAGCGAATCAGTGATGCAATCTCTTCCGGCTTGCCCACCCGCCCAATGGGCTGGCGCGCATTCAACTCAGCGCGAATCTTTTCCTTCTCATGCGCGTGATACTTGTCGAGATATCCCTCCACAAACGGCGTCTGTACCGTCCCCGGACAAATGCAGTTCACGCGCAGTTCCTTCGGATACTCCACCGCCAATTGCCGCGACATCGCCAGCACCGCGCCCTTCGTCGTGCAGTACGCAAAGCGCTGTTTAATGCCCACCTGCCCCGCAACTGATCCGATATTCACAACCGAGCCGCGAACTTTCAGCAGTAACGGAAGAAAAGCCCGCGTTACCAGATAAACCGATTTCACATTCACCGTCATCATGCGATCAAAATCATCCGGCTCAACATGCGCAATATCGCCAACATGCGCAATCCCCGCGTTATTTACTAGAATGTCCAGCCGCTCCAACCGCGAGGCCACAGCATCAATCGACTCGACACTCCGTTACATCCATGCGAACAGCCTTAGCATTCAGCAGGCTCTTGCCAACGCCTGCGCAGCCTCCAGATTGATGTCCGCAACAATCACCGACGCCCCGGCGCGCGCCAGCTCCTTGCACGTGGCCTCGCCAATGCCGCTCGCTCCGCCCGTAACCAGCGCCACCTTGCCATCCAAGCCGAAACGCGTCCCCACTACTCATCGAAAACGAATCCTCTGCGCATCAATACGCGCCTGTCCTTTTGCAAGAATCTCAGCCGAAGGAGTTGTCGAATGCAAAGCCTCCATGGCAACGTCGTTCAGAATCTCAGCGAAAGCCGGCAAGTTGCGGCTGCGCGGCAGCTTGCGCGCGCCCAGCGAAATTTCTTCGATCTTCGCGTATGCCGGAATCTCCTTCTGCACTTCAGCATTTCGCCACGTTGAAAGCTGCACACCGACCGTGCCATGCTTCACAATGCCCAGGTCCATTTCCGGTGCTGTCACGAAATGGATGAAGTCATAAGCAGCCTGCTTGTTCTTCGATCCCGTTCCAATACCGAGATTCCAGAAGACGGAAAGAGAAGCAGGCGGCTTGCCTTCGTCCGACGGAATCGGCGCAATCGCAATCTTCCCGCGCAGCGGCGATCCTGGACGGTCACAGCGCGCCGCAAAGCCAAACCAGTTCACCATCATCGCGATTGCGCCCGACAGAACCACATCTCCCGACCTTGTCGAATCAAAATCCTCGGCACCCGGATAGCACATCGAAGCATCGCGAATCGTATTCCGATAAAAATCGAGCGCCGCAACCGCCTCAGGCGTGTTCAGCAGCGCATTGCCGTCTTTATCTTCAAACTCGCCGCCACGGCTCCAGAGCTGCAGCGCAAAGTCGTAAAGCGTATTGTGCCCATCTGGGAAGGCAGCGAACAAAGTACCATAAAGATTCTCAGCAGGCCGTGTAAAGAAGCGGGCAACATCCGAGAACTGCTTCCAGTTGGTCGGCGGTTTTAATTCGTAACCATATTGATTACGAAATTTATCCTGCTCACCCGCATCCTCAAAAAGATCCTTCCGGTAGATCAAGCACTCCGGCCCATCATGCCAGGGCAGGGTATAGAGCTTGTCCCCAAACGTCAATGGATCAACAATCGACCGCGCCCAGCCCTGCGGCCATCCTGCAACCGGCTTTGCCTGCATATAAGGACTCAGTTCCTCAACCGCGCCCTCATCCACAGCCTCAGCAAGCCAGTCCGTGCTGATATAGCCAATGTCCCAGGTGCCATTCCGCAGGCCGTCCTTCTCAAACATCTCGCCATGCAGCTTGTGCAGGTCCAGCGCAACTGCCTCAAACTCCACCTCAGGATGCTTCTCCCGGTAGATCCCGATTTGCTCAGCAAGCGCATTCTCAAAGTCGGCAAATTCGCGAACCGCGATGCGCAAAAGTGTACTCGGCATAGTTACCTATTCAGCGAAACCCCATCCCGCTCGTTTGAAATATATGCAGCTTCAACTGTGCGCATCGTGTCGATGGCATCTTCCACGCTCGTCGGCAGCGTCGGAGCATCGCCCGTCACATACGCCTGCAGCGAACCCATCGAACCGATAAACGCATCCGGAAACCAGCTACCCTCAGTCGGCAGCGTCTGCCAGTCTTCCTCAGGCTTTGCAAGGCTCAGCGTATCCGGACGCCCCTTCGGATAATCCAGATTCACGCCCATCACCGCATGCATCGCGCCTTCCGTGCCTTCCCACTGCACATAGCTGTGCTGCGAGTTCTTGTATTTGTGCCCATGATTCGTCGCAATGTACACGCGTTTCCACTCGCCATAATCCAGCGTGATCAGGCTCTTTGTCGCCGCCAGAGTCGGGGTCTTGGGATTGCGCACCGTCTTCGCCAGCACACGCTGCGGGTTCCCAAACCACGACCGCACCAGGTCAACATAATGAATGCTGTGGTAAAGAATTTCGAGTCGCGGTGCCGTCGCCAGAAAACTCCACAAGCTCCCAGGGCATAAACACATTTACCCTGACTTCCATATCATGCAGCTCGCCCAGCAGTCCGGCATCGGTGATGCGCCGCGCCGCCAGCATCACCGGCGCATAGCGCAGCTGGAAATTCACCGCCGCAGTCATGCCTTTCCTGCGGCAAATCGCCAGAATCTCCTCAGCCTCGGCGAGCGTGTTCCCCATCGGCTTCTGAATCAGTGCAGCTGACCCATCCGGCAGTCGCGGCAGCACATCCAGAATCGCGCCCGCCGGCACCGCAACATCAAAAACACTGTTCTTCGGTGACTTCGCGATCGCTTCATCCAGTGAGGACGTCGCCAGCGGAACCGAAAACTTTGTCGCCAGCGTCGCAGCCCGTTCCGGATTCGCATCCACCAGCGCAGCCACCGGAAATCCGGCCTTCGTGTAAGCCGGAAGATGAGCGTCGTGCACAATGCCGCCCGATCCAACAACGATGATGGAAAGGGGTTGCTTCGGCAGAGGCGGCTTCGCCTCGCGGAGTGCCTGCTCAATTCGCGTTTGAAAATCCATGCTCACAAGAAGAAGGGAACTGCTTTAGGTTCAATATATAAAATTGTTGATTCGTCAATAAAAATACACCCTTAGAGGCCGACAACGCCACCGGAATGCGTCACTCGCCCGCCGGAGAAATCTTGAAGCTGTAGGCATAATCCCCGGGAGCCTGTCCCGGCAGATCCAGATGCAGCCCGTCACTCTGTTGCGTGAAATGCACCGCCCCACTCGACCCCAGCAGCGAAACTGACTTCACCTTCACCCCGCCGCCATCCCCCAGGGAATGAATCACCAGCCTCCCATCCGAAGGCCAGCCCAACGCAATCGCATACAGCGTCTTGCCCTTGGTGGTAAAACGAATATCCTGCGCCGTGTAAGGCTTCGTCTCCGCATCGTTAAACGACCCGGCCACCACCTTCGTCGGCCCCTCGCCATATAAGGTCCACGGTCGCGTCCCGTAAATGGCCTCGCCATTTACCTTCAGCCATGCACCCATATGCTTCAAAATCGACTGCGCCTCTTCCGGAATCGTTCCATCCGACTTCGGCCCGATATTCAGCAGCAGATTCCCATTCTTGCTGACAATATCAATCAGCTGCCAAACGATACTCTCAGGCGTCTTGTACGTATCGCCTTTAACGTATCCCCATGACTGCTGGCTCACCGAAGTATCCGTCTGCCAGTGCTGCGGGCGAATCTTGTCGAGCTGCCCACGCTCTATATCCAGCACCGTCGTCCCATCGGGAAACGCATCGTTCTTCCGGAAGAGCACTACCTGCTGTCCGGCCTTTGCCGCCTGGTTGTAATAGAACGCCGCAAACCGCTGTAGATACGGCTGGAACGTATCCTGCTCCACCCACCAGTCGAAATACATCAGCTCCGGATGGTACCGCTCCACAATCTCGCCGCTGCGCGCCAGCCAGTCATTCAAATACGCCGTATCCGGATGCCCTTTGCCATCCTTATCAGGATCAACTCCCACATGCGCCGGCCCATAGAGCGACGCATACTTCGGGTCCTGCACGTCAGACGGAAACGCTCGCCCGCCATTCATAAACCAATAGTGCTCCGCCCGATGCGACGACGCCCCAAAATGAATCCCTTCCGCCAGAATCGCCGTCCGCAACTCGCCGATAATGTCCTGCTTCGGCCCCATTTTCGCTGCGCACCAATCGCTCAGGTCCGAGTTGTACATCTGGAAGCCATCATGGTGCTCTGCCACGGGAATCACATACTGCGCGCCCGACTCTTTAAACAGAGCGGCCCAGGCCTTAGCGCTAAAATCCTGCGCTTTAAACTCCGGAATGAAATCCTTGTACCCGAACTTCGTCTGCGGTCCGTAAGTCTCTACCTGGTGCTTGAAATCCGGCGTGCCCTGCCGGTACGAGTTCCGCGGATACCACTCGCTCCCAAAGGCCGGAACCGAATGCACGCCCCAGTGAATAAAGATCCCGAACTTCGCATCCTGGTACCAATCCGGAATCTTGTATCCCTTCAGAGAATCCCAGTTCGGCTGGAACGGGCCCTCATGCGCGTCCTTGTCTACAGTGGCCAGCACCGCCGCGCGCTGCTTGTCATACTTCGCCACCGATTTCTGCCAGACCAGATCGTCCGCATTCGGCTCCTGCGCCACAGCCGTCAATCCAGCACCCAGCACCATTCCCCAGACAAGAACCTGCAACCCACGCATTGCTCTCAAATTTCACCCCTCCGCACAAGGCTCGATTCCAAACCATACTTTTATACGCTAAAAGATGTTTTAACGGGCAATACTAATTGGTGGTACTGTCATTCTGTCATCGCCGGTTTACAATCACTGCAATCCCCGACAAAAACAATACGCGGGACACATACATTGAAGACAGCAAAAAGACGCTACCCAACCCCGGCCCTCGAAAAAGGCCTCGATATCCTTGAACTTTTCGCGCACGAGCCATCCGGTCTTACCAAGAGTGATGTTGCCCGCCGCCTCAACCGCACCGTCTCAGAAATCTTCCGCATGCTCCTCTGCCTCGAAGAAAGAGGCTATATCAGCCGTGCCGATGACGACGACCGCTTCACGCTGAGCCTCAAAATCTTCCGCATGGCGCTCGAATACCCGCCGACGAAGCGTCTCGTCTCCGAAGCCCTACCCATCATGCAGGATATGGTGCATGAGCTGAAGCAGTCCTGCCATCTGGGAGTGCTCGAGGGCGGCCACGTCGTCATCATCGCCCAGGCCGACTCGCCCGTCAGCCCCGGCTTCTACGTCAAAGCCGGCTCCATCGTCGATCTCATGCACGCCGCCACCGGCCACGTCATCCTCGCGCACGTCCCGCAGGAGCAGCGCAACCGCGCCGTCGAACTCTGGCAGCACCAGACCGGCAACCGCGTCCCAAAAGACTTAGAGGAGCATCTCGAAAAAATCCGCGAGCAGGGATACGAAGAGCGCGACAGCTACCAGATACGAGGCGTCATCAACATCACTTACCCGGTCCTCGACGAAACCGGCAACGCCGTAGCCGCCCTCACCGTCCCCTACCTCGCCCGCCTCGAAGACCCAACCACACCAAAAACAGTCCGAGCCGCACTCCGCGAAGCCAGCCTCAAACTAACCGAAGCGGTAGGCGGCCTCCACCACACAGCAACCCAAACCGAAAAGAAAGCAGCGAAGAAACCGCGCGTGTCGCAGGCCATTCCTTCATAGATGTCATCCTGACCCTGAACGTAGTGAAGGGGAAGGATCTGCTTTCCGCCAGGAGGAGCACGAAAATGGGTGCCCCATCCTATCGCGTAGTTTGCGATAGGGTGGGAAACCATGAATCTTCATCAGCCATTTCAACGAAGAAGGAATGATAACTCACTCATCCCTAAGCGCCACCACCGGCTCTACCGAAGAAGCCCGTCGCGCCGGAAAGAAAGCCGCGACCAAACCGGCTCCAATCAAAGCCAGAGCAAGCCCAAGAATCCGCAGGGCATCCTTGTCCATGTGCATATCAACCACAGAGCCGATGTACTTCTGCGCAAACACCGTAAGCAGAAGCCCAATCACAACGCCGCCGCCCAGCATCCAGCCCACGCGCCGATAGATCCCGGAAAGAATCCGCCCGCGCGAAGCTCCCAGCGCCATGCGTACGCCAATATCGCGCGTCGAAAGCTCAACTTCGTGGCTGATCAGCCCATAAAGCCCCACAATCGCCAGCAGCACAGCCAGCGCGGCAAAGCTGCCAAAGAGCCAGTTCTCCAGCCGCTCAAAAATCAGCGTATCGGCAATCACGCTCCGCATTGTCTCGGGTGTCCGGAACGGCAGCGTCGGATCGACATCGTGGAAAACCGTCCGCAGGCTCGGCACAATGCTCTCCGGCGCAACACTGGTCCGGACCACCAGCATCATGTTGGTCAGCACCAGCTGCTGCCATCCCGGAGGAACCTGCGCCGCCATGTAATCCATCTCCGCCAGCGGCGGCTCATAGATGTTCTGCCGGATATTCTTCACCACGCCCAAAATCGTGTTGTGGTCATCCTGTTCGATCTGCATCCCAATTGGGTCGCGCCCTGCCGGGATGAATTTCTTCACAAACGCCTCGTTTACGACAATGACCGGCCTCGAAGTCCGCGTATCAATCTGCGGATCAAGCAGGCGTCCGCGCACCAGCTTCACCTTGAACACGTCGTAATATCCCGGTGTAATGATCCGGTCCTCGGCCAGCGTCTCTGCGTTCGGCGGCGCAGGCGGAGTTCCGGCGACATGGATTTCTGAATTCCATCCCCAGTTCTGGATCGGCAGCAGCTGAATCATCCCCGCCGCCTCAACACCCGGCAGTGCCCGCACCTTTTCCAGTAGCGGGTTATAGAAATCCGCCATCACATCGCGCCCGTCATACCGCCCAGGGGAGAGATCGATCTCCGCTGTCAGCACATTGTCCGGCGAAAACCCCAGTTCTGTATTCTTCAGGCCGCCCAGCATGTGCATCAGCAGCCCGGAAACCACCAGCAGCGCGAGCGCCAGCGCCACCTGCGTCACCACAAACGCCGCCCGCAGCCGGTGCTGCCCGCGCGAAGTCCCCGTGCTTCCACCCGCCCGCAGCGCCATACTCGGAGACGTCCCGGAAAGCCGGAGGGCCGGGGTCAGCGCTGCCAGAATCGTAACCAGGACAGATACAAATAGCGCGGCCAGCAGCACCGGTATATTCAGCTGCACTTCCGCCCCACGCGACAGGGCAGAAATCAGCAGCAATCGAATCACCCGCAGCAGCCCCGCCGCCAGCACAACGCCGCCCAGAGCGCCGCACACCGCAAACAGCAGCGCCTCGGTCAGAATCTGCCGGATGATCCTCCATCTATCCGCGCCCACGGCAGAACGCAGCGCCATCTCCCGTTCGCGCTTCACACCGCGCGCCAGCATCAGTCCAGCCACATTCACGCAGCCGATCAGCAGCAGCGCCATCACGGCATAAAGCAGCAATTTCAGCGAGCTGTCCGACTTGCCCAGGATGAAGGTCTCCAACCCAACCAGCTTCACCTTCCGGCCCTTCGAGTCGGGATACTGGCGCCCAAGATCGTCAAAGACTGACGACAAATCCGCCTGCGCATGGTTCAGCGGCACGCCCGGCTTCAGCCGTCCTACCGTTTGCATCCAGTGGCTCCCGCGGCCTTCTCTTTGCTGCTTGGGCATGTGCAGCGGCGTGTAAATCGCATTTACCTTGCCGATTGGGAACCGGAACCCCGCGGGCATCACGCCAATCACCGTGTAGGGTCGTCCATCGAGTTTCACTTTCTGGCCGATGACGCTCTTATCGCCGCCAAAAAGTTGTTGCCATGTCTCGTAGCTCAACACCACGACGTCGTTTTTTCCGTCTTCATCCTCGCCCGGCGCAAATGTGCGTCCCAGGATCGGGTTCACTCCAAAGACGTCAAAGAAGTTGTCCGTGCCCTTTACCGCGTGGAGCGCAATCGGTCCGGCTGGCCCTTCAAAGTTCACCGTGCCGTACGCCGAGTACCCGGCCAGCGCCGAAAACCCATGGCTCATCCGTCGCCAGTCCACATACTCCGGATAGGCCGCAGGCTGCGTATAACCCTCCGGCGACCGCGTCTCCAGCGCCACAATCCGGTCAGCATCCTGGTACGGCAAAGGCCGGACCAGCATCGCATACAACACGCTGAAAACCGCTGCCGTAATCCCAATGCTCAAAGCCAGCGTGGCGATGACGGTAGCCCCAAACCCGGGCGTCTTACGCAGCTGCCGCATTGCATAACGAAGGTCCTGCAGGAACGATTGCATTGAAAAAGCCTCTGTCCGGAAACGGGCAACCAGCATGCCAATCAAATCTCGAAACAATATGCAGCAAACAAACGAGATAACCGCACCCAAGTAGTCAAACAGAAATACCGAAATGCCCATTTCTGCAACATGAGCGTCCACAACTGGACAATCTACGTGCCCAAGGAGCCTTTTCCAGACAGAGAGGAAACGTGATATCAAGAGTTCTCTGTCTGCGGGAGGGACGAATGCACCGAAAAATCGCACTTGCCATCTTTCTGTGCGCGCTATCGGCACAGGCACAGAGCGGCATCGTCACAATCAAGGAGCCGACGCCAAACCTCGGACAGCTCAAAACCCAGCTCTCTACCTACCATGACTGCAAGGAATCCAACTGCTATGTTCCGCAACTCGACCAGCAGAGCGACAGGGCCATCGCATTCCTCAAAAGCCGCGTAGCCAAAGCAAAGCCGGACGAAAAGCTCGCCCTGGTCCTCGACATCGACGAGACCTCACTCTCCAACTGGACCGAAGAAAAACGACTGAGGCAAATCTAAAATCGATAGGCTACGAGGCTTGGGACGGGCTGGTCATGCGAGCCGCCGGCCACCCGCCCGCTCAGACCGTGACCGAATATAAATCCGGCGCGCGGCAAAATCGTAGCGCAGGGATATCACATTATCCTGAACATAGGCGACCAGTTCAGCGACCTGAACGGCAATCCACAGGCAGAGAAGTCCATAAAGCTGCCGAATCCCTTTTATTTCATCCCATAGACAGTCATTGAAGTGCAGCTTAACCATCCAGGTAATCTCCACGGTCGATTACGAAATATCACCTCAATGAAACCAATTTGGGATAGCTGTCCGCCTCAACCGGATGTAGAGTTCAATCATTGAGTAGCACTTGGGGGAGGGCTACTGAATTGCCAACGCCTGTGGATTAACATTCCACAGGCGTTTTGCATTTGCGGACAAAATCTCCGGACGCTTATTGAGACTCCTGGGAGTCGATGATCTGCCACTCCCCGTCTCTCATTACGCGGGTTCGTACAGGCAAACTCTTCCGCAGCAAAGTCAACGCGCTTGCCGCTTTACATTCCTGCAAAAGGCTTTATCGTGGATGACCTTGGTCCTTCCACTTCATAGACCAAGGATTAATATTCTTTCTGAGGTTCGATGCCCCACTTGATGCGGGCCCACACGCGCTCGTGCAAGAAATAGGCAACGGTAGTATAGATGTTGCTAACAATCATAAAGGCCGCCGCTGTCATCACCTTGCCCGTTAGCAAGTAGATCACCAGGAAATCGAGGCAGACTATGATGCCGCGGTATGTGATGGCTTTGATCACGGAGCGCTTTCTGCTTGCACGATTCTGCATGATCACCTCTCGTTTTCGATCTCCCGCCATACCTAGTATCTATCCCTCGACCTCGGTCACCTTGCGCTCCGGTGATTCTGGACTAGCGGCCCCATCAAGGCCGTGTAGTCGGTTTCGTAGAAGTCCCCTGCGCAGCGTTCACTACGTTTTTGCATTTCAGACAAAGTCCCGCGACGACGCCCTCGCATAAGGCTTATTCCGTTCGCAGAGCCTGCGCCGGATCAGTCGAAGCCGCTCGTCGTGCTGGAATCAGCCCGGCAACACAGGCCGCCAGCGCCAGCGTGAGCACGGCGCCTGTGAGCACCTGCGCATCCACGCTCGTGATCTCATAAAGCTGCGACTTCACGAACCGCACGCACACCAGCGCCACCGGAATCCCGATAGCCAACCCCAGCACAGTCTGGATCACCGCCGCGCGCATGATCATGACAATCACTCCGCCGCGCTCCGCACCCAGCGCCATGCGAATCCCGATCTCGCTCGTCCGCCGCGCAACTGTATAAGCCGTCACGCCGTAGAGCCCGATCGTCGCCAGCAGCAGCGCCAGCGCGCCGAAGAGCATGGTCAACCGCGCCAGCAGCCGTTCTTCCGTAAATCGATCCGCAATCTGCGCATCGAAGGTTTGAAACTTCACCACCGTCAGATTCGGATTGATCGCAGCCAATGTCCGCCGCGACAGCGCCTCCATGTTGCTCATCGGATGATCGGTCTCAAGCACGATCGCCCCCGCATACATGTTCTCGTCCTTATCGATCGGCTGCTTCGTTCCTAGCGGCCTCTGCCCTACCGGCACAAAGTACATCAGGTGGTCTTTCCAGCGGACATTCGTGTAAGCCGTATCTTCCACTACGCCGACAATCTCGTACTCGCTTGCAGTCTCTGAGCTGCCACCAAAATGCTGCCCGATCGGATTTTCCCCCGGCGCAAACAGCTTCTTCACAAAAGTCTGGTTCACCACCGCCACCGGCCGCGTCGCGGAAGTATCCTGCGGGCTGATTCCGCGCCCCATCACCACGCGAGTCCCTACCGAATCGAAGTAGTCTGCATTCGCCTTGATGTATGAGGCCCCCGTATCCACCGGAGGCTTGCCCTCAACCTGTACGCCCCAGCCATTGTTGTTGTCTTCCATCGGCGTATATGAGGTAATGCCCACTTTCTGCACACCCGGAATCGCATGAAACCGCTCCTCCATCGTCCGGTACAACGCCTCCACCTGCGTCTGGGCATAGCCCGCTGCCTGTGGATTGATGTGGACGATATAGCGATTCGTCGTGTCCAGCTTCATGTCCATGCTCTGGAGTTTGTTCAGGTTTTGCGAAAACAATCCCGCGCCCACCAGCAGTACCAGCGACAGCGCTGCCTGCCCCACCACCAGCCCGCGCTGTAGCAGCGAAGCGCCCGAAGCCGTCGCGCGCGAACTGCTGCGCAACACATCGGCAGGCTCAGCTCTTGCCGCCATCCACGCCGGAGCCACGCCAAACAGCACGCCCGTCACCAGCGACAACCCAAACGCAAAGCCCAGCACCTCCAGCGACGGGCTCGCATGGATCGGAACATTCTGTTCTCCGGGAAACGCCAGCTTCAGCAGCATCTGCGTCCCTGCATACGCCACGATGAGCCCTGCAAGTCCGCTCAACACCGCCAGTACAAGGCTCTCCGTCAGCAATTGCCGGATGATCCTGCCGCGCGCCGCGCCTAGCGCCGTGCGTACTGACATCTCAGCCTTCCGCGCCATGCCGCGTACCAGCAGCAGATTGGCAATATTCGCGCACGCAATCAGCAGCACGGCCCCTGAGATCCACATCAGCAGATGCAGATGCGAAGCATACTCGTCCTGCATCCACTGGATCCCTCCGCCGCCCGGAGTCAGCACAATATGCACCCTCGCCAGCAATTCCTTGTCATGGGGACTCTCAACGCGACTTTGTGATGCAAAAACCTGCCGCAGCTGTCCGCTGAGCTTCGCCTGCAACGCAGCCAAATCCACCGCCGGCTTCACCCGGCCGACAATGTAGAGCCATGCTTGATTCGGATCGTGCACATACGCAACATTCGCCAGCACCGGCATCGTCTCAATCGGCAGGTAAAAGTCCGGCGGCGTGCTCACTATCCGGTCGCCGAAATATCCCTTCGGAGCGATCCCTGCAATCGTCACCGGCTTCGTATTGATGTAAAAAGTGCTCCCCACAATCGCAGGATCGCCCGAATAGTCGTTCTTCCATTTGTCGTAGCCCATCACCGCGACCATCGGAGCGCCCTGCACGTCATCGGCGTCAGTAAACAGCCTGCCCGCCTGCGGCTGCAGTCCAAAGGTGCGAAAGTAGTTGCCCGAGACGAATTCGCCCATCACCGACCGGGCAAGATCCCCATTCCCATCGCGCCGCGCTGTCACCGGCCGAAAAGTGAATCCTGCCTGGATTGCAGCCAGTTCCTCGAACTCCGGCGTATTCTTCTTCAGCTGCTCATAGCTATTCGTCGAAAAAAGCGTGTAGTCGCCGTTCTCCCGCACTCCCGAACTCCAGCCCACGCAGCAGTCATTGTTATCTCCAAGCCGCACCAGCGTCTTCGGATCAGCCACCGGAAGGTTCTTCAGCAGGACCGCATTCACGAGCGTGAAAATCGCGGCATTCGCCCCAATACCCAGCGCCAGCGTCAGCACTGCGGTAACGGTAAACGCCGGGGACTTACGCAACTGCCGCAGCGCATATCGAATATCGTGGACCAAATTCGCAATCATGAAGGCTCCATTCGTAAGTCCGGGGCTAGAAACAGACGAGACCCCACGCCAATCACGGAGGCACGTAGCTGTCCACGAACGATAGCAGGATTGCTTTAATGTTTTCTGTTACATGCCGTAACACACGTCACAGCACACTGTCCGGAAATCAACGTCCACTGTCCACGATTGGACAATCTCGGATTACGCTTGGACACGGTCTCGTTTGTGGCGACGGCCACTGTAAGAACGAGGAAAGGCAAGAATCTCAATCAGGGACGGGTAGAAGCACCGGCCTTCAGGCCGGTGAAATAAGCCGCAATGCAGAAAGGGCCTTCAGGCCCGGGATTTCTCATGTCCAACCGGGCCATCCACAGGAGGGGTACCTACCGCCGAGGCAGATACTTCAAAACTTCACCAGGCTCAGGACGAACCCGAAAATCAGCATAGGCCTCAGCGAAGAGAACCGTTCCATCCTGTGCGATCACATAGGTAGCAGGGAGGGGAAGCATCCAGCTCTCATCCCCGTTCATGAAGGGAATGTTCACCAGAATGCTGCGGTAATAGTTCTGGTGGAACGGAGGAACCTTGTAAGCCAGCCCGAACAACTGCGCGACATGGCCATGCGCATCATGCAGCAAAGGGAAGGGAATCCGATGTTGCCCGGCGGTAAAGTCGCTCTGCCGCGCCATCTGCGGAGAAATCCCGATCAGCAGCGCCCCGCGCTCACGAACCACGGAATGAAGATCCCGCCAGGCTTCCAGCTCCGTCATGCAGTAAGGACACCAGCGCCCGCGGAAGAAGTTGACCACCAGCGGTCCCAGCGCCAGCAGATCGGAGGACCGAACTAGCCGCCCCGAAGCATCGGGCAAAGCAAACTCCGGAGCTGTAGCCCCGATCGGAAGAATTCGCTCCTCAATCCCACTTGCAAACAGATCAGCCACCGCCTGCTCGCTGATCGCCAGCCGCTCCGGCTGCACCAGGGTGCGAGTATTGGCAGTAATCTCGTCGAGCTGATCCTGCAATCGGTGATCAAGGTCAATCATAGGAGTTCGAAAAAAATGAATTAGGCGAAGCGTCTCAGCAAAAAGCACCAATCGGGGTGCCCCAGGGTCGCGAAGCTAACCTGGGGTCGTTCGCGATGTTCAAACTAAGTGGGAAGCTACCGACCGCGCATACCGCCAAGCATCCCCATCGCGCGCCGCTGCAGCATTCCACCCTTGCCAACATTCTTGAACATCTTGCGCATCTGCGCATACTGCCGAAGAAGCTGATTCACTTCCTGCACAGAAGTCCCGGAACCGTTCGCAATCCGCTTCCGCCGGCTGCCGGAGATAATCTCATGATGATTCCGTTCCTTCGCTGTCATCGAGTTGATGATCGCCTCGACGCGGACAAACTGCTTCTCATCCACCTGATCGGCCATCTGCTGCATTCCAGCCAGCGGCCCCACCGAAGGAAGCATCTTCATAATGCTCTGCAGCGACCCCAGCTTGCGAATCTGCCGCAGCTGATCACGAAAATCTTCAAGCGAAAACCCATCGCCAGAAAGCGCCTTGCGCGCAAACTCCTCCGACTTCTTGCGATCCAGCTTCTCTTCGGCTTTCTCGATGAGCGTCATAATGTCGCCCATGCCGAGAATGCGGCTCACAATACGGTCCGGATGGAACGCCTCAAAAGCATCCGGCTTCTCACCCATACCAATAAACTTCACCGGCTGCCCCGTAACATGCCGAATCGACAGAGCCGCGCCACCGCGAGCATCGCCATCCATCTTGGTCAGAATGATGCCCGTCAAGGCGAGCCGCTTATGGAACTCGTCGGCAGACTTGACCGCATCCTGCCCCGTCATCGAGTCAGCGATAAACAGGATCTCCTGCGGCGAGAGCAGCTTCTTCAGCGACTCCATCTCGCCCATCAGGTCTTCGTCAATATGCAGGCGACCAGCCGTATCGACAATCAGCGTGTCGCAGCCAGAAATCACCGCCTCGCGCCGAGCCTCCTTGGCCAGCCGCTCAACCAGCGCAGTCCCAGCAGCCTCGCCCTTGGTATCGCCTTCGTAAAGATTGGCCTTGATCGACTTGGCCACAACCTTCAGCTGTTCCCGCGCCGCCGGACGATATACGTCGACAGACACCAGCATCGGCCGGTGCCCGCCCTTCTGCAGCCACGCGGCCAGCTTCCCCGAAGTCGTCGTCTTACCGGAACCCTGCAAACCAGCCATCAAAATGACGGTCGGAGGCTTGGAAGCAAACTGGAACCGCGCCGTGTCCTTGCCCAGCAGCGCGATCAGCTCATCGCGCACGATCTTGATGACCTGCTCGGTCGGCGATAACGCCGTCATCACTTCCTGGCCGACGGCCTTGGCCCGGATGTGTTCGATCAGGTCCTTAACGACGTTGAGGTTAACGTCGGCTTCAAGCAGCGCCACGCGGATCTCGCGCAGGGCTTCGCCGATATTCTCCTCGGAGATGGTGCCCTGCCCGCGAAGGTTCTTAAACGCGCGCTGCAGTTTTTCTGAGAGATTTTCAAACATAGCTTCGTTACCAGTTTATCAGCCGGATTGGGCCCGACCGTGCATCGCTGGCCCTCGCTCATGAATCTACTGCTCCGAGACCTATCAGGAGCACATCATGGATTTAGGGCTAAAGCATAAGCGGGCATTGGTTACAGGTTCCACGGCAGGCATCGGCTTCGCCATCGCCAAGCAGCTGGCACATGAGGGAGCCTTTGTCTACGTCAACGGCCGAACTGAAGAACGCGTAAACAAAGCCGTCGGTGAGATCGAAGGCAAAGTCGACGGAGTCGCCGCAGACCTCACCACGAAAGAAGGCGCCGACAAGCTCTTTGCTCGCGTAAACGACCTCGACATCGTCGTAAACAACCTCGGCATTTTCGAAGCGAAGCCTTTCCTGGAAATCGACGATTCCGAATGGTTGCGTTTCTTCGAGGCAAACGTGCTCTCCGGCGTCCGCGTCACCCGCCATTACCTGCCCGGCATGCTCCAAAAGAAATGGGGGCGCATCATCTTCATCTCGAGCGAATCCGCCCTTCAGATCCCAGCCGAAATGGTGCACTACGGTATGACGAAGACGGCGCAAATCGCCGTTGCCCGCGGCATTGCCGAGTCCTTCCCGGCCAGCGGTGTCACCGTGAACTCCGTACTCGCAGGCCCAACAGAGAGCGAAGGAGTCTCAACGTTTGTCGAAGGCCTGGCCGCCCAGCAAGGCAAGAGTAAAGAAGACGTAGCCCGTGACTTTTTCGAGCACATGCGGCCCTACAAGCCTCCTCAAGCGCTTCGAAACCATCGAAGAGATTGCCGCAATGACTGTTTTCCTGTGCAGCGAGGCAGCTTCAGCAACAACCGGGTCAGCAATCCGCGTCGATGGCGGAGTGGTCAGGTCCATCGTCTAACATAGACTCTGCAATCGAGTATCTGCCATAAATATGGTAGGATCGTTTCATGAGGACGACTGTCGACATACCGGATCATCTCTACCGCGAGTTGAAGAGCAAGGCCGCGAAGGAAGGCCGCTCTGTAAAGGAGATTGTCTTGCGTGGAGTAGAAAGCGAGTTACGCCCCTCTCGCAAATCCTCTCGTCGAGTCAAATTGCCATTGATTCCCTCGAAAGAGCCTGGAACTCTCAAACTGGATAATGAAACCATCTACGAAATCATCCAATTTCCCTGATGTAAATGTCTGGCTAGCCTTGAGCTATGAGCAGCACGAACATCATCTCGCCGCCCGGGCATGGTTTAGCAGCTTGAGTGATTCCGATAGCATTTGCTTTTCACGGTTTACTCAACTCGGCTTGTTGCGTCTTTTAACGACAGAGGCAATCATGGGACGCAACGTCATGAACCAGAAACAGGCATGGGACATCTACGATGCGTGGATCTACGATGACAGGGTCCTTTTTGTAGAAGAGGCGGCAGATCTAGAAGCAATCTTTCGGCGACTGTCGCAGTCTCCACAACCCTCATCGAAGTCCTGGGCTGATGCATATCTCGCTGCATTTGCTTCTGCGGCAGGGATGAGTCTGGTCACATTTGATCGCGGCTTTCGCGGAAAACTTCACGATCTTATACTGTTGCCCGCATCAAGAAATTAGGTGCATTCCTAGTCGACTTGCACCTGCTCAAACCCAAGCCCAAGCAGCATGGTCGTCAGCGTAGCGCTGGCATTCTTGCGAGCCGTACCGAGAATCCCATCGGCAATCGCCGATTGCTGCAGATCCTGCTGCGCTTTGGCGCGAACTTCGGTTTCCAGATTCGGATCGGCGGCCACGAAAAGCCCCGTTTCCCGCGAGTAAACACGAGTCTTCGCATTATCGATGGTCGTGGCAAAGACTTCAGGGTCCGGCAAATGCACGCGAATGGAGCGCCCCTGGATCCGCACATCGCTCGTCTGCAGATGGCTCAGGTCAATCCCGGCAATCGTCTGCCCATGAACGACGAGAAGTAGCTTGTCACCAGCCAGAAAGTCAGGTAGATAAGCGTTCTCGCGCGAGCCTTCCACAACCTTGTCCATGTTGTAGACAACAGTCTCGAGCCGTTCCAGCCGCTGAATCTTGTTCACGACGGTCGGCAGCGAAGTATCGACAGAAAGGCTGCGATGCGTCAGCTTTACAGCAAACTCATCCCATGCGCCCTTGGTAGCGTGCCGGACGAACCACACCAGCGATCCCGCACCAAGAATCAGGCCGAGAAAGAGCGCGAAGAAGATTTTGCCGGCGCTAGACCTTTTCGGACTCTCTACAGGATTCAAAATGGGCACGATGCTCATGAAAACTTAGATGATTTGCCGCAATATCTGCGTACCGGATCGGCAGAATTAATTTTCTCATCAGGAAGCGTGAGAAAACGGCGCATCCCGACCGAATCCTTTCACCGTCAGCGGCGCTCTTCCTAAGTGAGAGGAAAAACGGTGAGCACTACCATTAGCGTAAGGGAGCTTTCACGACAGTGCCGTTCCGGGCAGCGGCCGGAAATCATCGACGTGCGTTCCGAATCCGAGTTTGCCCGCAGGTCATATTCCGGGTGCGAAATGCATCCCATTGCAGCAAATCGGCTTCCGCCTTGCCGACATTGGTGAAGGCGATCTCGTTCTGGTGTGCGAGGCGGGAGCCCGAGCCTGCATGGCGCAGGAGGGTCTCAACCAGCGCAACGGAAAAACGCTTGTGCTGGAAGGCGGAACGCGCGCGTGGCGCGAGGGCGGTTTGCCAGTGGTTTCAGCCCTCGGGACGCGATGGTCGCTTGAGCGCCAGGTGAGGTTGGGGGCGGGCATGCTGATCCTTCTCGGGATCGCACTTACCTTGCTTATGGACAAGGCCTGGATTCTGCTGCCCGCGTTCGTCGGAGCTGGACTCACTTTTGCCGGCGCAACGGACATTTGCATGCTGGGCCGGCTGCTGGCGCGCATGCCTTGGAACCAGTTGAGGAGGGACGATGCACAGCCAGCCTGTAGCCGTTGAAGCGCATCCGAGCAGCTGCCCTTATCGCCCGTGGAAGAATACACACATGGCCCAGGAGAGGAACTTCGAAGCGCTCGCGAATGAGCACAAGGATGCGGTTTACCGTCAGATGCTGCGCGTCTGCGGCAACCGCGAAGACGCGGAGGATGTGCTGATCGAAGCGCTCTTGCGGGCCTACCAGCATATGGATCAACTGGATCACCCTGAAGCGTTTCGTGCCTGGCTGGCGCGCATCGGCAGCCGAGTCTGCTGGCGCCTGAAACGTCGGGAGGCAATCATGCCGCTGATGCAGCTTTCGCAATTGGAAGACGAGGGCTTTGAAATCCCAAGTCACAGCGCACCGCCCGATGCGCAATGGGACACGACGCAGATGAAGCAGCAGTTGGAAAGCGCGCTGAAGTCTTTGCCTGAAGACTATCGCCGCATTTACGAGATGCGCGATCTCGAAAACCAGCCGGGCGAGAGCGTGGCGGCGGAGTTAGGGATTTCGCTGGCTGCGATGAAGTCACGGTTACACCGAGCGCGAACCCTGCTGCGCGATCGTCTGGATGCCGTGCTTAAAGGAAATTGTAAAGAGTGTTGAAGGAGTAAGACCGTGGAAGTCACTGTAGAACATCTCGGAGCTGTACAGTTTGAAGTCCGTGCACGCCAGCACACGGTTGCATCGGATCAACCCGAAGAAAATGGCGGTTACGACGAAGGCATGACGCCACCTGAACTCATGCTGGCATCCTTAGGTTCCTGCGCAGGCTATTACGCGTCGCAGTACCTGCGAAAGAAGGCCCTCGCCACTGAAGGAACTCGCATACGCGTGACCGCCGACAAAATGACGGGGCCCGCCCGGCTTGATAATTTCAGAATCGAAGTCAGGGTCCCTGTCGCCTGTGGAGACGAGCATCGCAAAGGTGTGGAAGACGCGGTACACCACTGCCTGATTCACAACACACTGCTGCATCCTCCCAAAATCACGATTGCGATCGAAGAGAATGTTGCCACAAAACAAGTAGCTTAACTCTGCTTGAAATCCCGATCGAGCAATGATTCGATCGGGCGTCAAGCAATGAACTACTGTGCAACGGGAGATTCCGCGACAAGCCTCGGAGCCTCACTACTGCCAATCCGGTTGGCATAGCTGGCCTTGATAAGCGCAGTAAACAGCGGATGCGGCTCAAGCGGCTTCGACTTGAATTCCGGATGGAACTGGCACCCCAGGAAATAAGGATGCTCCGGAATCTCGACAATCTCGACATACGTCGCATCTGGAGTTGTCCCCGTAATCCGCAGGCCGCCCCCAGTCAAGAGCGCTTCATATTCGCGGTTGAACTCATACCGATGACGATGCCGTTCGCTGATCTCCGTCGCGCCATAAGCCTTGGAAGCCAGCGAATCCGGCTGTAAAACGCAGGTCCACGCGCCAAGACGCATCGTCCCGCCCATTTCTTCAACGCCCGTCAACTCGCGAAGCTTGTAAATCACCCGATGAGGCGTCGCCGGATCGAACTCGCTCGAATTCGCACCATGCAAACCGCAGACATTCCGCGCAAATTCAATGCACGCAGTCTGCATTCCCAGGCAGATCCCAAAGTAAGGCACTTTGTTCTCGCGCGCATAACGAATCGCGTTGAGCATCCCCTCAATACCGCGCTTGCCAAAGCCGCCGGGCACCAGAATACCGTCGAAATCCTTCAATTGCTCTTCGTAATTTGGAACCTCAAGCCCTTCAGCCTCGATCCACGTCACGCGCAGCTTCAGATTATGCGCGAGCGATCCATGCACCAGCGCTTCCTTCAGTGATTTATAGCTGTCTTCATACTCCACATACTTGCCGACAATCCCAATCGAAACCTCATCCTGCGGGTTGTAGCAGCGGTCGACAAGGTTTCTCCAGCGACTAAGATCCGGCTCGCGCGTCTCCAGATGCAGGTACCTGAGTGCCAACGCATCCACACCCTCCTGCGCAAAGCACAGCGGAACCTCATAGATAGAGTCCACATCCTTCGCCGTGATCACAGCTTTCTCTTCGAGATTGCAGAAGAGAGCAATCTTCCCCTTGATTTCGCGGTTCAGCGACCGGTCACTGCGGCAGAGCAGAATATCCGGCTGAATTCCAATCGAAAGCATCTCTTTAACTGAATGCTGCGTCGGCTTGGTCTTCAATTCCTGCGCCGCGCTGATCCACGGAACCAGCGTGACGTGCACAAAGACCGTATTCTCGCGGCCTAACTCCTGTCGCATCTGCCGGAT
Organism: uncultured Acidobacteriaceae bacterium; assembly: GCA_963833015.1. Taxonomy (GTDB): domain Bacteria; phylum Acidobacteriota; class Terriglobia; order Terriglobales; family Acidobacteriaceae; genus Alloacidobacterium. The sequence continues at coordinate 51,305 of CAWHWJ010000016.1, forward strand.
AGCCTCAAGAAACGGCAACGACTCAATATCGCCTACCGTCCCGCCAATCTCCACAATGGCCACGTCACAGTCAGCCGCAACTTTGCGCATCGCGTTCTTGATTTCGTTGGTAACGTGGGGAATAACCTGGACAGTCTTGCCGAGATAATCGCCGCGGCGTTCCTTGGTGATGATCTGTTCGTAGATGCGGCCGGTAGTGAGGTTGTTATCGCGGGTCAGTTTGGCGTGGGTGAAGCGTTCATAGTGGCCAAGGTCAAGATCGGTTTCCGCGCCGTCGTCGGTGACGAAAACTTCGCCATGCTGAAAGGGCGACATCGTCCCCGGATCGACATTGAGGTAAGGGTCAAACTTCATCAGGTTGACCTTCAACCCTCGCGCTTCCAGCAGGCAGCCGATCGATGCCGCGGCTAAACCCTTTCCTAAGCTGGACACAACTCCGCCGGTCACAAAGATGTACTTTGCGGACATCGCTGCTTCACCTTTTTCTTGTGGTTTTGATTGGCGTACCAGGTAGGCACAATTGATTCTATCCGGAATCGCAGGAGAAATAAAGCAGGAGAAAAGAGGGCGGGAATCCAGGCTGAAAACACTCAGGTTTAGAGCCAAACCCACCCGAATTCCACGCTAAGTTCAGACTGTGTGCGATATAAAAGAGAACGCAAGTGACGCGACCGGACACATCTTCGTCTAAAAGACGGCCCATGAAACGCCTGGCTCCCATCCTGATCGCCATGCTGATGTTTTGCTGCCTGCACAGTCTCGCTCAGAATGCGAATAAACGACTCATTCTTAAGGACGGTTCCTTCCAGGTCGTCTCTCAGTATCAGGTCGTGGGCGATCGCGTCCGGTACAAGAGCGCCGAGCGGGGCGGCGAATGGGAAGAAGTACCCAGCAACCTGATCGACTGGCCGGCAACCGACAAATGGAACAAGGAGCACGAGCCCGGAGCGCTCGCCGCCGCCGAAGCCGCCCGCGAGAAAGCCGAGCAGAGCGACGCGGCCGAGGTCGACAAGGAAGAAGCAGCGGAGCGCGGCGCTGAGCGTGCCCGCATGCCCGTCATTTCTCCCGGTCTCCGTCTTCCTGACGAAAGCGGCGTCTGGGTGCTCGACAACTTTCATGGCACTCCTGAACTGGTCCGCCTGCAGCAAAGCAACGGAGACCTGAACAAGGATCTCGGCCACAACGTCCTGAAAGCCGCCATCAATCCCATGGGCGGCTCAAAGCAACTGATCCAGATCGATGGCGACCATGCGAAAGTCCAGTTGCACGTAAACCAGCCCGAACTCTACGTCGCCCTCGACGTAAACGATGACGACACCGCACCCGAAGACGCACTCAAAGTCGACACTCACGGCGCAAGTTCAAAAGTAAAAGACAAAAACAACTACAGCTCCCCCACCAGCCACTACGTCATCGTGCGCGTCCAGCAGCATCGCAACCTCCGCGTCGTAGCCGCCATGAATATCAGCATGCTCGGCAAGGTTTCGCACTCAGAAAACATTGTCGAAACCACAAGTCAGATCATGCCCGGCGGCCACTGGATGAAAGTCGTGCCCAAAGAGCCCCTCAGTTTCGGCGAATACGCCCTGATGGAAGTCCTCACTGCGCAGGAAGTAAACCTCGATGTTTGGGATTTTGGCGTCTTCCCGCCATCGCCAGAGAACAAGAACGTGCTTACTCCAATCCAGCCAGTGCGATAGCCTGTATCTGGCTTTTATGCTCGCGCATCAAATAGAGTGAGAAGAGCAAATGGCGGTCTCCCTGCCCAGCTTCGACCTGAATCAGACTCAGCCGAACGGCCACTCGCGCCTTGTCGACAAGCACGGCCGCGCCATTACCGACCTGCGCGTATCGGTAACAGACCGCTGCAACTACAAATGTGTCTATTGCCGCACCGGAAACGACGGCGCTCAGTACTCCGAACTCCCCATCGCCGACTACCTGCGCATCGTCCGCATCTTCGTCGACCTCGGCATTGAAAAAGTAAGACTTACCGGCGGAGAGCCTCTCCTGCGCAAGGGCCTGACAGACCTCGTCCGCGAACTTGCCCAACTCAACACCGCCTCTGACGGACACCCATTGGATCTGGCCCTCACGACCAACGGCCATCTCCTCGCTGAAATGGCGCAGCCGCTCAAAGATGCCGGCCTCACCCGCGTCACCGTCAGCATGGACGCAGTCGATCCGGACATCTTCGCCCGCATCACGCGCGTCCCCGGCAGCTTCCACAAAGTCCGCGAAGGAATCCGCGCTGCCCAACGCGCCAATCTTGGCCCGGTAAAAGTAAACTGCGTGCTTCTGCGCGGCTTCAACGAAGACCAGATCGTCCCCTTCGCCAAATTCGCGCGCGACGAAGGAGTCATCGTCCGCTTCATCGAGTTCATGCCGCTTGAAGAAGACCGCCTCTGGACGCCCGCGTCTGTAATTCCCGTCCGCGAGCTGCTGGATCGCCTCAGTACCTTCCGCCCTGTCGTCCCGCTAAAGGCAAACGCTCTGAGCGAAACCGCGCAACGCTACAGCTTCGACGACGGCATCGGCGAAATCGGCATCATCGCACCCGTATCTCAGGCATTCTGCGGACACTGCAGCCGCATCCGTCTCACCTCCGACGGCAAAATCCGCACCTGCCTCTTCTCGCAGTTCGATCACGACCTCTATGGCCGCATGCTTCGCGGCGCCAGCGACGAGGAGATCGCCACGTTCATCCGCGCGACCGTAGAACAGAAAGAGGCGCGTCACCATATCGGCGAGCCCGATTTTCTAAAGCCATCGCGCAGCATGGTGCACATCGGCGGTTAGAAGTCCGCTAGGAATGTTTCGAGATCGGTGTTCCTCTTGCGTGAGGCGATCGGGCGAATGCGCTCTTATAGAACCGATTTCCGCAGATCTTACAGCGGTAGGGTCGTCTCCCGAGAATATATCGGGGCAAATCCTGCCAGCGAGTACGCGAGCGCCGTATCGACGTTAATTCAGAGCACCATGGGCAGGAGATTTGAGCCATTGAGAGAAACTCCTGTGTTGTCTCGGATGTTCGTTTGACTGCCGAAACTGCTCGTACTGTCTCACGAATGCATCGTCAAAGCAACTCACGAGCGTAACTACTCGATCCGTCTTGCCATGCGCCGCACCTGGATCGAATGTCCACCAGGCAGCGGGACATCGAACGTCTCAAACGCCTCGTATCCGTGCGCCGCATACAGCGGAACACCGGGCAGCGTGGACGCCATCTCCATGCTGTGAAACCCGGCCTTGCGCGCCTCTTCTTCGCAGCGTTCAAGCAATGCCCGGCCTACACCCTTTCGGGCAAATTTCGGATGCGTGAAGAAAGCGCGAATACGAGCCGGTTCCCGCGCCGGATCAAGCAGCACGTCGTTCCGCGAATGGCCGAAGTGGCTCGCTCCGTAGAGTGTGCCGCGCTTGCTCCATCCGCCGCATCCAGCCAATTGCCCGCCAATCTCCGCAACATAGTACGTCCCGTCGTCAATCAGCTGCTGGTCGACTCCAAAAACCGAGCGCACAGCCGCCTCAATCTGCTCCGACGTATACCAGCCCGCCTGCAGCTGGCGCACGGAATGCTCGATCAATTCGCGCAACGCGGGAATGTCATCACGAGTCGCAGCCCGAAGGAAAATAGAACTCATACAAAGCCAATCTACCTCAAACCGATACCGCGGTTCGCTTTTTAGCAAATGCTCAGACAACAGAGTTTTTCAGGTAGAAGCCCCGGCCTTCAGGCCGGGGAAAGAGGCCAAGCCTCAAAAATGGCCTTCAGGCCCGGTGTCCCCGGCTACATCCCGTCGTAATTAGGCCCGCCGCCACCCTCCGGGGGCACCCAGTTAATGATCTGGTAAGGATCCATGATGTCGCACGTCTTGCAGTGCACGCAGTTGGCGAAATTAATATGCAGCTGCTTGCCCGAAGGCGTTTCACTCGACTCAACCATCTCATACACAGCAGCCGGGCAAAAATACTGGCACGGATTGCCAAACTCCTTGCCACAGCGACTGTTACAAATATCTAAATCTTTGATGACAAGATGCACCGGCTGATCATCGTCATGCCGCGTGCCCGAATGATAAACGTCAGTCAGTCGATCGAACGTCAGCTTGCCATCGCCCTTTGCATTGCCCAGAAAATGCTCGCGCCCATCGCCATACGGACTCAGCGCGTCTGCGTGTTTCATACGCAGATAACCAGCCTCGTTCTTGAAATCGGGTCCAAGATTGCTGCCACGCATCAACTGCTGAATCCCGGCCTTGACGAGCCCGTCATAGAGCCCATGCTCGAACGCTTGATGAAAATTCCTCACCGGATACAACTCGTCCTTGATCCAGCTGGCATCGACCGCAGCTTTGTACTCACTCAGCGTATCGGCAGAGCTGTCGCCAGAGAGCAGAGCATCGAAAGCCGTCTCCGCCGCCAGCATCCCGCTCTTGATCGCCAGATGAATCCCCTTGAGCCGCTGCGAATTCAGAAAGCTCGCCGAGTCGCCAAGAATCATCCAGCCATTCCCATAGATGCGCGGCATCGTCAGCCATCCGCCATAGGGCAGCGTCTTCGCCCCATAGCGAATCATCTTGCCGCCCTCAAGCAACCGCCGCGCCAGCGGATGCTCTTTGAAATCCTGAAACACATGGTGCGGATCGGTCCGCGGGTCCTCGTAATCCAGCCCCGTCACATACCCAACCGAAACCTGCGTGTCCGAAATCCCGTAAATCCAGGCCCCGCCATACTCCCGCGTCGTCAGCGGATACCCAAGCGTGTAAATTACTTCGCCCTTGGCAACGCGCCCCGCCGGAATCTCCCAAAGCTCCTTGATGCCAACGCCATACGTCTGCGCATGATAAAAATCTTCAAGCTCCAGCCGCTCGATCAGCTGCTTCGCACAGTTCCCGCGCGTGCCCTCCGCCAGAATCGTAATCTTCGCCCGCAGATCATACCCCGGCTCAAAATTCGCCTTCTGCTGCCCCTGCTTATCGACGCCCTTATCATCGGTGCGAACCCCAGCAACACGGGCGATTTCAGGATCACGACTATCATCCTCAAACAACAACTCCGACCCGGCAAATCCTGTGAAGACGGTAATGCCAGCCTCTTCCACCTTCTGCCCCAGCCACTTCACAAACTTGTTGATCGAGATGACGTAGTTGCCATGGTCCCGCAACGGCGGCGGAACAATCGGAAACTTCCGCGCCTTGTCCTTGCTCAGAAAATAGACCGATTCCTTCGTGACCTCGGCATCGAGCGGCGCTTCCGACTCGAACCCGGGCAGCAACTCCCGCATCGAGCGCGGATCAAGCAATGCACCGGACAAACAATGCTGCCCAACTTCGCGCGCCTTTTCGAGAACGTAGATGTTGTCCTTAGAAAGTTGCGAATCCGGATGGTTCGCGTTATGCTCATCAATCAACTGCGAAAGCCGCAGCGCACAAGCCATCCCAGCCGGCCCACCGCCGATGATGACAACATCGGCCTCCATCTGTGGCCGGTCAATACCTTCAAGTGGTTTACGAAAAGTAATCATAGGCGACCGACCATCTTACAGGATCAGCGCGCGAGCTCAGTGAGCTGTCTCACTACGCTTCTCTAATTCCTCGATGAGCTTAGCGATTTCCCTCAAAGCGCTGATGATGTATGGAATCGTTATTTGGGGATTTGTGTGTTCAGCACTAGCAGCAGCGGTCAATCAATAGGTTTAAAGAGAGGAGGATCGATGTCGAAAAGATATACTTAGCGACTTGTTTAGACTTCAAAGGGGTGAACATGAGTCTAGCCTAGCTTTAAGCATATTCACAACGCTCGGATTCTACACTCCCTTGGCCTTCTTAATCTCCTCAGTCAGCGAAGGCACCACATCAAACAAATTCCCAACCACACCCACATCCGCAATCTCAAAAATCGGAGCCTCAGGGTCTTTATTGATAGCAACAATCGTCCGCGAGCCCTTCATTCCGACAATGTGCTGAATCGCCCCGCTAATCCCTAGCGCCAGATAAAGCTTAGGAGCAACCGTCTGCCCCGAAGAGCCAATCTGACGGTCCAGCGGAAGCCAGCCGTTGTCGCAAATTGGCCGCGAAGCTGCAACCTCGCCGCCCAGCGCCTTGGCAAGTTCTTCAGCAAGCGCAAGATTCTTCTGCTCCTTGATCCCACGCCCGACAGCAACGATGACCTCGGACTGCGAAAGATCAACCGCCTGCTTCGCTTCCTGAAACACTTCATGCGGAGTAACCCGCGGCGAGCCTTCTGCAACCGCAGCAGTTACATCTTCGACAGGCGCCGACCCAGCCTCGGCCTGATCTCCGCGAAACGCGCCGATCTGGAAGGTCGCCAGCCACGGCGCATCCCCGGCAAACGAAACATCGGCCGCAAACTTCCCCTGAAACATCTGCCTGGTAAACAGCAGCTTGCCGCCTTCGTACTTATAGCCAATAGCATCCGAGATCAGCGTCCGATCCAGCGCCAGCGCCAGACGAGGCGCAAAGTCGCGCACCTGATACGTATGCGGAAAGAGCACCAGCTGCGGCTGTTTCTCCTGAACAAACTGCTTCAGCGCAAAAACATAAGCGTCCGAGGTATAAGCAGCCAACGCCGGAGCCTCCAGCGCATAGACGCCGGCCACAGCCTTGCCCGCCAACTCCTGCGCGAGCGATTCTATACCGCTGCCGGCCAGCACAACCTCAACCGGCCAGCCCGTTTCCTTCGAGATAGCCTGCGCCGCAGTAATGGTTTCAAAGGAGACGCGGTTCAGCTTGCCTTCCCGCTGTTCCGCAACGACAAGAATGGTGTCTGCCATACACACCTCAGGGGAGCCAAAACTCCCCTAGTGTTATTCCAAATTGTCATCCTGAGCGATGTCGAAGAGCCTGTCCTGAGCGTAGCCGAAGGAATCTGCTCTTCTTAATTAAAGGCTGGAAAACTCCGGACGACCGCGCTTCAGGAACGTCCCATATCCACCGAACACCACCGCCAGCACCGCGGCAAGAATGTTGTAGTACACCATCGGATGCACCCAGCCCGGCGAATACGTCGCATCCTGCCCCGACCACACCGTAAGCAGCACTGCGAAAAAGGCAAACTGCCCGCCAATCACCTGATACGTAACGCCCCACTGGCGGCGCTTATCGAGAGCCTCCACTTCATCGGGCGTCAGGTTGCGTTCCTCTGCGGGGATGTTCATGTTGGCCATCGTGCTCAAATCTCCTGAAGTCTGTATGACAACAATTAAATCACGCGCGCGGTATTTTTGAGATACTCCGTCACCTTGCGCGCCACTTCTGCCGGCGGACCCTCGATCATCTCGGTCTTTTTCTGCTTCACCGGAATATAAAGCCGCTCAATCTGCTGCAGATTCTTACTTAGCTTCGGCTCCACTTCCGCCCACGCCACCTTGCGCAGCGGCTTGTTCTTGGCCTGCTTGATACCGATCAGGCTCGCATACCGAAGCTTATTGATGCCGCTCTGGATCGTCAGCACCGCAGGCGTCGGCAGGTCAATGAACTGGTAATGCCCGGCCTCCAACTCCCGCTTCAGATGCAGCCCCGAGTCGGTCTTCTCAATCCCGATAATGATCGTCGCATGCGGCAGCCCCAGAATCTCGGCCAGCAGAACGCCCGTCTGCGCCGCGCCAAAGTCATCCGACTGCAGCCCGGTCACGATCAGGTCAAAATTCTCCTCCGCCACGGCGGCCGCAATTGCCCGCGCCGTGTTGGTCGAATCCAGCTGAACAAACTTGTCATCTTCCAAATGGATTGCCCGGTCCGCGCCCTTGGCCAGCGCCTCGCGCAGTACCTGCTGCGCCCGCGCCGGTCCAGCCGTGATCACGACCACTTCGCCGCCATGCTTTTCCTTCTGCCGCAGCGCCTCTTCCAGCGCATAGGCATCCGGCTCATTCACTTCGTAGGAAACATCCTCTCGAATCCACGTCCCGGACTCGTTCAGTTTCAGCGGAGCATCCTTCTGCGGAACCTGCTTGATACAAACCAGAATCTTCATAGGTGAACGCGTCAGTATATCGAATTTATGCCAGGCCGTCCTCGTAGACTGCATGAGCTACATAAAACGCGCTGTCATCCTGACCCTGACTCTGAGTGCAACGAAGAAGGGGAAGGATCTGTTTTTAACGATCTATGTTTCGGCTGGTACTCCGATGCTATCCTCCTGTCATCATGAAATCGAGAATCAGCTTGAGCGTTGCGGTATCGCTCGCGTTTTCAGGAATCTCGGCCTCCGCCCAACAGCTCTCCCAGCCCGAGCAAGCCATGGTCACCTACATCAAGGCCAACGAACAAGCCTCAAACGACCTCCTCAAGAAACTGGTAGAAATCAACAGCGGAACCCGCAATCTCGAAGGCGTCCGAACCGTTGGCAAAATCATCACCGCGCAGCTCGACGAGCTGGGCTTCCAGACCAAATGGATCCCAATGGACGAGGTCAAGCGCGCCGGAGTCCTCGTAGCCGAGCACCCCTGTCCCGAGCCCGGCAAATGCGGCAAGCGCATGCTGCTCATCGGCCACATGGACACGGTCTTCGAGAAAGACAGCCCCTTCCAGACCTATACCGTTAAAGGCAACATCGCCACCGGCCCCGGCACCAACGACATGAAGGGCGGCCTCGTCATCATGCTCTACGCCCTCAAAGCCATGCAGGCCGCCGGAGTGCTCAAGCAGACCGACATCACCATCGTCCTCAGCGGCGATGAAGAAGCCCACGGCGAGCCCGCCAGCATCTCCCGCCGCGACATGATCGCCGCCGCCAAACACAGCGACGTGGCGCTCGAATTCGAAGGCACGCCGCGCCTGGATGGCGTCTTCTACGGCAGCGTAAGCCGCCGCAGCTCCATCACCTGGAAGATCAGAGCCACGGGCGAAACCGGCCACTCGTCCGCCATCTTCTCCGACAGCAAGGGCTACGGAGCTATCTACGAAATAGCGCGCATCCTCGACGCCTTCCGCACCCAGCTCCCCGAAAAATACCTCACCTATAACGTCGGCCTCATCCTCGGAGGCACCACCGTCATCGTCGACGCCGAAGGTATCTCCGGCAGCGCCACCGGCAAGGACAACATCATTGCGCCAACCGCCTACGTCAGCGGCGACATCCGCACCATCTCCAACGAACAATCCGACCGCACCGAAGCCAAGATGAAAGCCATCGTCGCCGAGCATCTGCCCAAAACCAACGCAAGCATCGAATTCGGAGAAGGCTACCCGGCCATGGCTCCTACCGAGGACAGCCGCGCCCTCCTGCGCATGCTGAACGGCGCCAACAAGAGCCTCGGGTTTCCCCGAAATGCCTGAACTCGATCCAATGAAGCGCGGCGCAGGTGACATCGCTTTCGTAGCCGAATACCTGCCCGGCCTCGCCGGCATCGGAGCCACCGGAGAAGGCGCGCACGAACCCGGCGAGACCGTTGACCTATCGGCGCAACCCATCAACACCGAGCGCGATGCTCTGCTGATGTACCGCCTGAGCAAGGTGGACGCGAAAGCCGACCTGAAATCGCTCTATCCAGCAACAACCCCGCAATAAATGCGATATAAAATCATGCCCATGGTAGACAATTCGCAGTTCCCCCAAGCCGTCCTCGACCGCGCAAAGAAAATCAAGTTATTCCTCATGGACGTAGACGGCACGCTCACCAACGGCGGCGTCTGCCTCATCTCCCCGCCCGGCGGCGGCGAAATTCTCGAAATGAAAGTCTTCAATGCGAAAGACGGCGCGGGTTTGACCCTCGCCCACATCATGGGCATCAAAACTGGCTTCATCACCGGCCGCAAATCTCCCGCCGTGCAGCAGCGCGCCCACGAGGTCCACGTGGATTACGTCTATCTCGGCCAGGCCAAAAAGACGGCCGCCTTCGAAGAGTGCATGCAGAAAGCCGGAGTCACCGAGGAAGAAACCGCCTACATGGGTGACGATCTTCCCGATATCCCACTCGCAGTACGCGCAGGCCTCGCCGTAGCCGTAGCCGACGCAGCCGTCGAACTCAAAGCCGCCTGCCACTTCATCACCAATGCCCGCGGCGGAGAAGGCAGCGCCCGCGAAGTCATCGAATTCATCCTGAAGGCGCAAGGCCGCTGGGAAGAGGCCGTCCCTAAAGCACTCGCTTAGACTGAGTGCCGGGTGCTAACGTGGGGCAAAACGACTGCCGTCGAAGACGGCACCCCAATTCCTGCACGGAAGGCTGGAAGCACAGGGTTTTGCAGTTTGCCGCAGAAGTCGAAATCAGTCAGGCCGACTGCAAAAACGCCACCGACTGCACCCCCGCCACCTCAAACCGTTTGCGGCAGCGAATATTCTTGCACGCGACCATATCGTCCTTTCCGGACCATATACGACTGCGCCTTGGCAAAGCGCGCGCGGTCGCGCTCATCGGCATTGCGCGGCAGAGAGTTGCGTTTGCGCCGCACCAGCCATGCAAGCTGGTACTCGTCCGCCTTGCCGCAGTGCGGACAGGTAAGCATATGGTTGCGCTGTTCATTCTGCTCGTTGAAAAATTCGCGTTCTTCCATAGCAAAATACCCCCTCACTGACCTTTGAAAGTATTTCATACTGATCGAGCGACAGGAAATCATCTATCTTGTTCCAAGCGCCAAGCGAGAACCATGGCGAAGAAGAAAGTAAAGAAATTTTCCGCGGTAAAAGCCGTCAAAGCCAATGCCCGCGAGCGCGTTGGCCAGCCCAAGGCGGAGCGCGTCATCGAGGACAAGCCGCGCGAAGAGCGCCGCAAGGCGAAACACAAACCAACCCTTAGCGAAATTCTCAACAGCGAGGAGTGAACATGGCAAAAGCAATCGGTTTCGGCGGAGCATTCATCCGCGCGCGCGATCCCAAAGCGCTCTACGCATGGTACGAACAGCATCTCGGCCTCAAGTCCGAAGGCTGCTTCATCTTCCCGGCAAAAGAACAGCCTGGCGTACATCGTCGTCTCATTCTTCGGGCAGGACGACGCCTACTTCCCGACCCAACAGCCGGCCATGCTCAATTTCCAGGTCGACGATCTCGATGCCGTGCTCGACGCACTTAATCGCCGCAGGCGTGACAGTCGATCCCAAAGCGCGAGGACACCGAGTACGGCCGTTTCGGATGGTTCAGTGATCCGGAAGGCAACCGCGTAGAGCTTTGGCAGCCGCCCGCCTGATACACGCGCAAGCAGAAGAATTCATTAGGTAAAAAGGGAAGCAGCGCGTATGCTGAAGAAAGAGGGCGCTTCCCCCTTCTTCCTTCATCTGGCTGCACTCGTTTCCGAGCGGCCTCTTGACCCGAGGCGATGCAATTTCCGAAACGAGGCACTATGCGCTCTGAGCTGGTTTATTCCGCGGCCGAAAAGGTCGAAAACCGTTTTCTGTTGGCTACCCTTACCATCCGCGCAGTAAAGCGTCTGCATATCACTTCCACGCGTACGGAAGATACGGCAAACAGAGTGCTGAACGATTTGGCTTTGGGAAATTTTCTCGAGATCAAAACGCCGGAACTGAAGCCGATGCCGCCGATCGATATTCTTTCGATCACGCCCGCGGCCTGAAGCCTCAAAGTACACACGCATTAAGGGAATCTTCAGCCTGCGCGTGATAGGTTTGGAAGTGTGCGCGTGTTTTTCCGGCTAAATCTATTCTCTTCTCCTCCTGTGTTGTACGTCTGGACTCTGGGCACAAACGCCAGCGAACGACGATTGCGGCTTACACTCCATCAAGCCCTGCTTCGTGCATGTCGCACAGGATGAGGCAGGAATCGTCACCAGCCCATTGCGTATCAGTGCAAAGGATATGTCTCTGGATCGCGCCTTTCGGCATAGCCACCGGGTTCGCCATCGATTACGACGCGCACCTTATGCGCGATCTGGGCGTCAACCCCAGCCGCGAAGACAAGTTCAAGAAGTTCTCCGACTACACCACCTATGCCGCCTCCGCAGCCCCGGTCATCGGCTACGGGGTTGGCTTGATCAAACACGACGACTATCTTGAGGAGTCGTCTGTTCTCGCCGGGGAAGCCACGCTCGACGCGATCATCCTGAATGAAGGCCTGAAATACGCCATCGACCGCCAACGCCCCTATCAGGGCGATGGTACCGGCCGCTTCTGGCCGCACGGTCCATCCACATGGCCTGACGGCCAGTCGATGCCCTCGAACCACTGCATGATCATGTGGTCATTTGCGCGAGTCATCGCCGGTCAGTACGACACCCCGGCCACCAAAATAGCCGTCTATTCGTTGGCCACCGCAGTCTCGGTGTCGCGTGTCTTGGCGCGCCAACACTTCCCCTCAGATGTGATCGTAGGCAGCACCTTCGGCTACCTGATCGGCGACTACGTCTTCCGCCACCGCTCCCGCCAGGCAAGCCTCTTCTCGATCTCAGCAATGAACGTGGTCGGCGGCAAAGGCGTGCAACTCGACATCAATCTAGGCCGCCGCTGACGCCAAAAGTGCCCTGAGCTCAGCTCCTGAGTTTGTCAGCCGAAGGCGGAGTCGAAGGACCTGCTTTTTCCACGCAAATAGCCCGAAAAAGGGTGCCCCATCCTTTCGCGCAGTCTGCGATAGAGCCTGCCCTGAGCTTGTCGAAGGCGTGGGAAAGCACGAACCTGAACCGTGAGTTGTTTGGATCTCGGAAACTATTTCGCTTTGCGGCGAACAGGCTTTGACCCTCGCGGAGGACGTTTCTTCCCAATCCCTCCGAAAGCCGCCGCGGCCCGCTTCTTCGGCTTTGGGATGATCGCATTTTCGGAGCAGCCGCCTTCCCGCTCTTAGGCCGCACAGCCTTCCGCAGCGCCTCGACCTCATCCGCCGAAAGCTCCCGCACCTCACCCGGAGGCACATCCAGCACCAGCGGCCCATAGCCAACGCGCCGAATCTTCTCCACATGATGCCCGATCTCCTCGAACATCTTGCGAATCTCCCGGTTGCGCCCCTCAACGAGCGTTACTTCGTACCAGGGATTTTCCGCATCGCGCATCAGCTTGATCTGAGCCGGAGCCGTCATCACGCGGCCCTCGCGCGATCCCGGCTTGCCGCGCTCGATCATGATCCCCGAGCGCAACTGGTCGAGCCCCGCCTCGCGCGGCTTGCCGCTGATCTTCACCAGGTAGACTTTCTCCACCTTCGCCGCCGCCCGCGTCAGCGCATTGGCCAGCTCGCCGTCATTGGTCATCAGCAGCAGGCCTTCGCTCTGATAATCAAGTCGCCCCACGGGAAAGACACGCACACCAGCGCGCTCGACAAACTTCATGACGGTAGGTCTTCCTTCAGGATCGCTGGCCGTCGTGACATAGCCCTTAGGCTTGTTCAGCATCAGGTAGCGATGCTGCTGCGCGCCCTGCAGCAGCTTGCCGTCCACGCGAATATGGTCGCGCTCCGGATCGGCCTTCGTGCCCAGTTCGGTGATGGTCTGCCCGTTCACCTGCACGCGCCCGTCGAGAATCAGCTCCTCCGCCTTGCGCCGCGAGACAATGCCCGCCTGGGCAATGATCTTCTGCAGCCTGATGGAATTGCCGATCGGCTCACTCATGGCTCGTGTTCCACATGCTCGGCTACGGCTTCCCCGATCTCAGGCTCATTGATAATCTCAGCATCTTCGCCCTCAATCGGGACTTCGACCGCGATGCCTGGAATATCCTCATCTTCATCCTCGGTCTCGTCCATTTCGACAGCGGTGTGTGCCTCGGCTTCTACCTTCTCCTCATAGGCGGCATCGTCGTCAGCAGTTTCTAAGATGCCCTCTTCATTCGGCACAGCCTTGTTCCCTTCAAAGGGCAGTTCTTCCGATTCAGACAACTCACCCGCCGCCATCTTCTCGAACTCTTCAATCGACGGCAGCTCGTTCAGGTCCTTCAACCCAAAGCGCAGCAGAAATTCCTTGGTCGTCTTGTAAAGAATCGGCCGGCCGATCACCTGCTTGCGCCCCGCCGTCGTAATCAGCTTGCGGCTGATCAGCGACCCGATCACGCCCGCCGAATCCACACCGCGAATCTCGCCGACTTCCGGCGCCGTCACCGGCTGCTTGTAAGCAATCACCGCCAGCGTCTCTAAAGCCTGCAGACGACAGCTTCATCGGCGGCTTCAGGCTCTTCACAAACCCGCGCACCGCATCGTGATATTCCGGCTTCGTGCCTACACGATACCCGCCGGCAATCTCGCGAATCTCCATGCCGCGCTCGCTGTCCGCATAATCGGCAATCAACTCGCCGACGATACGCCGCAGCTCCTCGCGCACCTCGCGGTCGCGCTGCCGCGCCGCGCGCTTCTCATCCTCGGGCGATGGTGTAGCCGCCAACTCCGGCTCGACAGGCACCTCAACCACCGCCTCGACAATCGTCACACCCTCTTCGGAGGCATGAGCCGCCATCACCGCAGCCTCTTCCACGGTCAGAGGCGCGGCATGCTCTTCCGAAATCTCCGCCACCGCTTCCATCGGAACCTCGCCATCGTCGGGCTCCAGGCTCTCTGCTGTCAGTATCACCGACACTTCATTCGCCGGCTCGATTACCACTTGCGCGGCAGCTTCCCGCACCCGTTTCTCTTCCAGTGCCTCATCGCCGAACAGGCCGGCAAGCTGCGCCAGCGTCACCGGTTCTTCTGCGGCATAGATCACCGCTTCAATCTTTGCTTTTAGACTCATGCGTTAGGGGACAGGATACGCCTGCAAACAAAACGGCGCTCCGGTTCTCTTTGATACTACCGAAGCGCCGCCGATCGCGTCAGGTCTGGTGTGAATATCAGTGCACAAACTGCCGCAGCAACCAGAAGATGCAGCCCGCCAGCAACGCCGCCGCAGGCAGCGTAAACACCCACGCCAGCGCAATATTCCGGATCGTCGAAAGCTGCAGTCCGCTGCCATTGGCCATCATCGTTCCGGCAATGCCCGACGACAACACGTGCGTCGTCGACACCGGCATCTTGAACTGGTCAGCCGCGATGATCGTGCACGCGGCCACAATCTCCGCCGAAGCGCCCTGCGCATACGTCAGATGCTCCTTGCCGATCTTCTCGCCCACCGTCACCACAATGCGCTTCCAGCCGACCATCGTGCCCATGCCCAGCGCCAGCGCCACCGCCACCTTCACCCAGGTCGGGAATGAACTTAGTCGAATTGTCCAGATGCCTCTTGTAATTCGCCAGCACCGCGTTGTCCGACGCCGTGAAAGCCGGCTGCTTGGCTTTCGCCATCAGCCGCAGCGCTTCGCTTTCCACGTACATGTCGTTGCGCACGTTCTGCTGCTGCCCAGCCGGAACTCCCGCCAGCGACTTATACTGCTGCACCTCATTCGAGATATCGATGGCCAGCTGCCGCGCCGCCAGCGCCGTGGTCGGCGTGTACTGCTTGGTGCGGATGTACTCCGTCAGATCGTTGCGTGCATCGTCCATCACCGCATCCGGCGAAACGTATCCGCTCAGCACATGGGCCGCCTGCGTCGACACAGCCGCAAAATCCGGAATCTGCCCATATCCGATCGCATGGTTCAGCGCATACGCCGTCGGCACCGTACCGATCAGGATCAGCATGATCAGCCCCATGCCCTTCTGCCCGTCATTCGATCCGTGCCCGAAGCTCACGCCCGTGCAGGTCAGAATCAGCAGTCCGCGAATCCAGAACGGCGGCGGCTCCGTGCCCTTCGGCGACTCGTACAGCGCCTTGTCCTTGACCAGGAACTTGAGGATCAGCAGCAGCAGCGCCGCGCAGCACAAAGCCCACCAGCAGGCGAAATCAGCAGCACGCGGAAGACATTCGACACCTGCGTCCAGTCCACGCCGCTCGTGCCGTTGTGTCCGCCCATCATCTGGTTCGCAATGCCCACGCCGATAATCGATCCGATCAGCGTGTGCGAGCTCGACGCCGGCAGCCCCAGCGACCAGGTGCTCAGGTTCCAGATGATCGCCGAAATCAGCAGCGCAAAGACCATCGCAAATCCCGCGCCTTTGCCCACCTGCAGAATCAACTCCACCGGCAGCAGCGAAAGAATCGAAAACGCCACGCCGCCCGACGAAGTCAGCACGCCGATCAGATTCCACATCCCCGACCAAACCACCGCCATATGCGGCTCCAGCGAGTGCGTGTAGATCACCGTCGCCACAGCATTCGCCGTGTCATGAAAGCCGTTCACGAACTCGAAGCCAAGCGCAATCAGCAGCGCCATGCCCAGCAGCAGATAAGGCCACGCGCTCTGCAAGGTGCGTGCCGGAGAGATCGTTCGCCAGATGAGACCCGGCATACCCCAACCCGCACACCAGGACCAGGCCAAAAATCACCATGCCAATCAAGCCTGGGCGACTTGTTCATTTTGTGTTCAAGAGCACTTTTGGCAGGTGCAGTTCCCTGGGGAAGGGCAACAGACGAGGCTTCGTTCATAAGGAGTAGGCTCCGATGGAGATGCGTGCAAGCACCGTATCAGGGCCGGTAGACCCCATGTGTAAAAATCACCCCGAAAACATTATTAATTTTCGATGAATGCGTGTAGCGCCGACGATCAGGCATTGTCATCCTGACGCTGAAAGAAATGAAGTGGAAGGATCTGCTTTTTCTGAGGCATTAGCACGAAAGAGGGTGCCCCATCCTATCGCGTATTTTGCGATAGGGTGGCAGAGCAAGACTCTTTGCGAGAGAAACGGACTAAGCCCAGTCATCCCGCATCTGGTTCATCCGTTCCGTCATGACCTGCTCAAAATCAGCATGCTTTTTCACAAAAATATCGCTGAAATTCTGCTCCTGGCGCAGCAAAATGGCCTGTAAACGCACCAGTTCCAGCAGCGCCAGAAACATCGCAATCAGCGTCCGCTCCGACTTCGCATGCCCCAGCAGCTTCCGCAGGGCCACCGGCTTTTCCTCGGTAATCAGCCGCCGCCGCACGTAATCGATCATCTGGCCTACGGTCACCGTGTCTTCTTCCACATCGAGCACCGGCCGCTCTTTCAGCCGGTCCAGAATCTCGCGGAAAACGCGCACCAGATCCACCGTGTCCGCCGCAATCTCCTGTTCCGTCCCCTCGTCGTTGCGAAACTCCTTCAGCGACGGATTCGACCACGTCGACTCCTCGATCACCTGCTTCTGCGCCAGCATCTGCGCCGCATTCTTGAAGCGCTCATGCTCCAGCAGCCGCTCCACCAGCTCGCGCCGCGGATCGATCCGCCTCGCCCTCAGCCGTCTCGATCGGAGAGCGCGGCAGCAGCATCTTGCTCTTGATATGAATCAGCAGCGATGCCATGTAAATGAACTCGCCCGCCGTATCCACGTCGGTAGCTTTCAACTGCTCGACATAGGCCAGAAACTGCGCCGTAATCTTCGCAATCGGAATGTCGTAGATATCGATATCCTGCTTGCGAATCAGGTCCAGCAGCAGATCCAGCGGCCCGTCATACACCATGCTGACAGTAACCGAAAAGGGAGAAGCACTCTCTTCCTTCTTGTCTTTGTCCTTTTTGGCGGCTGCATCCCTCGACTTATCCGGAGCCACTGACGCATCCAGATTTTTGGTAGAAGCGCCGGGCTTCAACCCGGGGGATACCGGCGTCTCGTCTGGGGTCTTCAGCTCCGCAGGATTTTCATCAGACGACGATTCCGGACTCAGATTCTCGGGCTTGAGTTCATCCATCATTGTGCTACTTCACCCACCAGCTTCTCGCTCAACCCCATCGCCGTCCGAACGTCTTCCATCGTCTGCTCCGCCCGAGCCGCCGCCTTGGTCGACCCCGCATCCAGAATCTCCTGCACAAGATTCAAGTCCTTCTCATAGCGCACACGCCGCTCCTGAATCGGCGCCAGCTCCTTCACCACCGCATCCGCCACCCAGCCCTTGCACTCAATGCATCCAATCGAGGCCGTCGTGCAGCCGTCGTAAACCTTGGCCAGCGTTTCCTGCGACGAGAAGACCTTATGCAGATCCCCAACAGGGCAAATATCCGGATTCCCCGGATCGGTCCGCCGAACCCGCGCCGGATCGGTGACCATGGGTTTCAGTTTCTGCCGAACCACAGGTTCAGGATCAGTGAGCAGAATCGTATTTCCATAACTCTTCGACATCTTCCGCCCATCCGTCCCCGGAAGCTTCGGCGAAGGTGTAAGCAAAACCTGCGGCTCCGGCAGAATTGGAGGTGCTGAAACCAGAAGCATGCCTTCATTATCGTGAGGTCTTGCCCCTACACTAGTCTCCGTTGCTTCAACAATGTTCCCAGGATTAAGGCGGGCATAAAACTGATTAAACCTTCTCGCCACCTCCCGCGTAAGCTCCACATGCGCCACCTGGTCCTGCCCGACAGGCACAAAATCCGCCTGATAGATCAAAATATCGGCCGACTGCAGCAGCGGATACCCAAGAAACCCATAGGTCGAAAGGTCTTTCCCGGAAAGATTCTCCTGCTGTTCCTTGTACGTCGGCACGCGCTCCAGCCACCCCAGCGGTGTAATCATCGAGAACAAGAGATGCAGCTCGGCATGCTGTTTCACATGGCTCTGGACGAAGAGCACGCACTTCTCCGGATCGAGCCCGGCCCCCAGCCAGTCAAGCGCCACGTCGAGCGTATTCTGCTTCACCAGTGACGGATCGGCGTAGTCGGTCGTCAGTGCATGCCAGTCTGCGATAAAGAAATAGCAATCGTACTCATGCTGCAGCCGCACCCAGTTGTGCAGCGCGCCCATGTAATTGCCAAGATGGAGTTTGCCAGTCGGACGCATGCCGCTCAGCACGCGCTTCAAGGGAGCAGAAGAGGAAATCGACACCGTATCCTTCACGTAAGAAATTACTTGCCCTATTGTACGGGAAAGGTAATCTGTCCTTGCCGCAACCGGCATGACCAAAATCCGGCGGCCGAAGAACGAAAATGACTGAACTAACTTGTACGATCACCTTCGAAGAATATGCTGAGGCTCTCAGACAGCGGACGGCGCTTTTTAACAAGAGAAAAAGCTATTACTACACCTCGTGGCGTGGTCCAGTACTTCTTGTATTTTGTCTAGGAGTCGGCCTCTTGCTTTCACAAGTCAGAGGAACTTCGGCGCACATAGTTTGGTCGTTCATAATTACTTTGTATGGATTTTCCCTCGCCTATAAGCTCCTGATCTGCCCTAGGCTCATTCGCAAGAGTTACGAGCAGCAGAAATCTGGTTTGGCGCTCCGCATGAGCATCGGTGAGACAGGGTTGGAGGCAGAAGGTCTCAACGGAGCGTCCTATGCGCGTTATCGATGGGAAGCATTCACAAAACAAGCTGAATCAAGAACCGTATTCGTGCTCTTTTTCAACCCCTTGCAATTCATAATTCTTCCAAAGCAAGCTGTGGCGGCGGAACAAAACGAAGAGCTGAGAGCTCTTTTTGCAGCTAATATACCCGCGTAGTGATGAATGACAACGCGTAAATCACTCCCCAACCACCCCAATGGTCCGCAACCAAACCTCCACCAACTGAGGCCACCCGGTCACCGGAAGCTTCGTGCGCCGCAGCCCATAGCCATGCACGCCTTCGGTATACAGATGCATCTCCACCGGAACCCCGGCAGCCTTGAGCGCCTCGTAGTACCGCAGCGAACTCTCCACATGGGCCACATGGTCATCCTCAGTCTGCAAGAGAAACGTAGGCGGCGTGTCCTTGCTGACTGGCAAGTCCGGATTGAATGCAAAGTTTTTATCCGCAATCGCCAGATACCCCGGATAAATTACTACCGCAAAATCCGGACGGCAGCTCACCGCGTCCGCCGCGTCCACGGACTTGTACAACCGCTGATCGAAGTGCGTGCTAACCGCCGCCGCCAGGTGCCCGCCCGCCGAAAACCCGAGCACCCCAATCTTGTGCGGGTCGATGTGCCACTCCGCAGCGTGGAAGCGCACCAGCCCTACCGCTCTATGTGCATCCTCGAGCGCCATCGGTGATTTCGGATACGGCCCTGAATTCGGCACGCGATACTTCAGCAACACACAGGTCACGCCAGACGATGTAAGCCAGTCGCAAACCTCAGTGCCTTCGAGGTCGATCGCCAGGATCGTGTAGCCGCCGCCCGGAAACACCACCACCGCTGCGCCCGTATTCTTCCCAGTCGGCGGATACACGGTCATCGTCGGCACTGCGACATTGCCCAGCCGGATCAGCGGCTTCCCGGCAATCAGCGCATCCGTACTCGTCGTCTTATCCACCTCCGGGCCGGCAGGAGGCACCGCATCCGGAATCGTCCCCGGCCAGATCGGCATTTCCTTAAACCCCGCCACCGGCTGCCAAGCAGGCTTCTGTCCGCTCAAGTTTCCAACAGCTAAAATAAAACAGAGAGCAAAGAACAGTGGTCTCATCACAATTCCCGCAGCTTAACAGACCTTGGATTGGCGGGGAGCGCAGTCCGAAGCGACCCTTGTCAAGCCCCCGAACCGCAAAATTCTCCGCAAGTTATAGATAATGAGCCGCTTAATAGACAGCCAATTTGAGCTGTTATTGGGTGAAAAATGTTATTCTGAATATAGGGCTCGTAAGAATTCCCTCAACCGGCTCTCCACTACAATGTTTCCTCGTAAGTAAAATAAAATGAGCAATTTAGCGCGTTTATAAGTACAAATTGCATGTAAGTGTATTTATTTGCAGGGATTTAACTGGAAATGGCAGGGGGTGGGACTGCCGTCCTTTCAGGCTCCAAGGATCCTCTTGTCGCCGGAGCAGATGATAAGCCAAATGAAATGAGGAATTTAGCCGCAATATTGCGCTAAATTCCCCGTAAGTGCTTTATTTGGACGAATTTGCCGAAAATGGCAGGGTCACAGGGCCAGCAGAACGCTGTTGAAGATCGCCCACGCCGGTCTGAGAATGACACCGATCACCGGACCGCCAAAGAACAGAATCAGGATCAGGCTGATCATCCCCAGCGAGTCATAAACCTTCAGCGCATTGTAGGGCAGCATGTGCCGGATAATGTGCGAGCCGTCCAGCGGAGGCAGCGGAATCAGGTTGAACGCCATCAGCAGCAGATTGATCCAGATGCCCAGGTAGAACAGGATGATCATGGGAGAAATAATCGGGCTGGCCGTCATCAACTGCGGGTCGATCGTCCCCATCATTGCCAGTTCCTTCACCCCCAGCGCGCCCGCCGCCGTTGTCTTGGCCACGATGACGAGGGCCAGCAGGCATGCGATGGCCGCCGCCAGGTTGCTCCCCGGGCCGGCCAGTGTCGTCAGGATGTCGTCGCGCACGATGCGCTTAAAGTTGCGCGTATTTACCGGAGTCGGCCGCGCCCACCCAAACAGAAACCCATGCGACAGGAAGAGCGTGACCAGCGGAATCAACAGCGTCCCAATCGGATCGATATGCTTCACAGGATTGAGCGTCACACGCCCCAGCATCCGCGCCGTCTGGTCTCCCAGACGGGACGCCATCCACGCGTGCGCGGCCTCATGCAGACTCAACGCAAAAAGGAGAATAACAAACTGAAAAATCTTAAGAACGATCTCTTGGCTCATACGACCAAGTCGATGGTATCAGGTGCCTCTGCGAATTACTCGCAATGCTCGCCCGTAGAAGGCGGAGGCTGGTAGGTACTACGGTCTTCAAACGGAGTTGCCTGATCCTTGGTCTTAAGCTCCTTCGCCGGAACGCCGCCAACAATCGAACGCGGAGCGATGTCCTTCGTAGCAACACCCATCGCGCCCAGCATGGAATCTTCGCCAACCGTCACACCCGCCATCACCGAGGAGTGAACCGTAAGCCGCGCTCGTGGACCGATCTCGGTCTTGCGGTTCTCAACAATGCCGCCGTCGATCGGATCATGCGCATGCGAATAAACCGAAGCGTAGTCGGAGATCGAAGTGCCCTTGCGAATAATCAGCTCGCCGCGATCATCGAGCATGACGTACTTGTGAATAACACAGTCATCCTCAATCGTCAGATTGTAGCCAAAGCTGAACTCAACGCCGTGAAAGATCTTCACGTTGGTTCCGATGTGCTTGAAGATGTGCTTCCCCAACATGGCACGGAAGCGGAAACCGAGCCAGTGATTCAACCCAATCGGCGAGCGGTCGAACATCTGCCAGAAGTAGATGAGCGGCTTGATGCAGGCGTACCTCTTCTCGTCGATGTCGCCGTAGTATTCCGGCTCCAGCGTCACGTTGGCCGAATCCAGCGACAGCTTCAGCACGTTGAATGGAAGCTCGCTGGTAAGCGTAAAGTTCAACCGTCCGCCCTTGGGCTGGCCCAGCATCAGCTGGTGCAGGTTGTCGTGCACCAGCTCCGCACGCAACTCAGGCTTCCTGTGCTTGGTGAACTCTTCGTCCAGGTACTTGATCCAACGCAGATACACTTCCTCGGCTTCACGCGAGGGGTGCAGATCACGATATTGATAACGAGGCATGATTTTATGTCCTGTATTAACCCGACTCTCTTCAGATGCTTCCGCACGCGGAACGTCGCACTACTGAAGTGCAAAGACTGCATAAACAGTAGACGACTCTTCAATCTGTCGCGGATTGATCGCAAGCGGTGCAGGCGCAGAGGCAAGAGCATTCGCCTTCATCACCATCATCATCGGCACAGGCCGAACCGGACTTTCAGGAGCCTGATTGCTCGCATAGATCAACCCGGCAAGTTTCACATTCAGCCCCTGCGCCATCTGCTGCGCGATCGCCTGTGCTTTGGCCAGAGCACTTGCCGCGGCCTTGGCTTGCAGGCCATTCATGTCCTGATACTGCCAGTCGATCTGTCCGCTCTGGTTCGCTCCGGCTTCAACGGCAGTATGTAGAACCTTCGCCGCATCATCAGGCTTCGTCTTCACCGTCCATGACTGGTTCAACACAAACTGCTTCTTCGCGCGGTCCATCTCCGACTCTTTCGGGTCGTGATAGTTGTTCGGCATCAGGTTCTGGTTTTCGCTCTCGATGGCCTTGTCAGGGACACCAAACTTCTTCAGTGCGCTTACGATGGCATTCGAGATCGTCGAGCCGCTGGAGTAAGTTGATTGCTCATCCGGCCCAAAGACCTGATAGCCGATATGCACCACGGCAAGATCGGCATCGCTCGTCGCCTTGTCGCTCGCGGTAACAGCGATCGTTCGATTATCCTTGTCGACCTTGATGGTTTGCGCCTGTGCCATCGCCAGCAAACCTGCTGCTGCGGCAGCGACAGCAATGCTTCTAAGCTTCATGCCAATCTCTCCTCGGCGAAAGTGGAGTCTTTCAGATGCTGGCAAAGTATATCGCTCTCAACGGATGCATCGCACGTCGTCAAACCTTCCGGGCAAAGTCTCGGAGTCTCTTCATCGTGTTCTGCACTGCACCAGAATCGATGGCCTCAGCAGCGCGTTCAACCCCTTCGCGCAGATCCGCTGCGATGCGGCCCGCGACCAGCGCCGCTGCCGCGTTCAACAGCACGATGTCGCGCTTCGGTCCGCGCTCGCCGGCAAACATTCGCTCCAGCACTGCAGCGTTCTCCGCAGCTGACTCGCCGCCAGCTAATGCCGAGAGCGACGCACGCGAAAGCCCAGCATCTTCGGGGACGATCTCGTGCAGTCGCAAGCTATGATCCGAGCCACGCACCTCCGCGACATGACTTGCACCCGTGATGGTCAGCTCGTCCAGCCCATCGCTACCGTGAACGACAAAGGCGTGACGAACGCCGAGCCGCAGCATCGTTTCAGCCACAAGGCTGACGCGATCTGGAGCGAAGACACCTATAACCTGCGCGGGAGCACCCGCAGGATTCGTCAGCGGCCCGGCGAGATTGAAGATGGTCCGGAAGCCGAGAGCGCGTCGCACCGGAAGCACGCGCTTCATCGCCGGATGC
Organism: uncultured Acidobacteriaceae bacterium; assembly: GCA_963833015.1. Classification (GTDB taxonomy): domain Bacteria; phylum Acidobacteriota; class Terriglobia; order Terriglobales; family Acidobacteriaceae; genus Alloacidobacterium. Next base: position 75,033 of record CAWHWJ010000016.1, read on the forward strand.
AGCGCCGGAGCGTAGAGGAACATGAATCCAGCAGTCCGCAGCGACTCAACCGCCAGTTCTGGAGGCAGCGCGACCGCAATACCCAGCGCTTCGAGTACATCGGCCGAGCCACATTTCGACGTCACCGCACGATTGCCGTGCTTGGCGACCTTGGCTCCCGCTGCTGCAGCAACCAGCGCCGCTCCGGTCGAAATGTTGAAGGTGCCGCGATCATCGCCACCCGTTCCACAAGTGTCGATGAGCTGCTCCCGTTCCGCATCCGTAAGCGGAACCGGGATGGCAAGCTCGCGCAGTGTCTCGGCAAAGCCGGTCAGTTCGTCCACAGTTTCGCCGCGACGTGCCAGCGTGGTGAGAAGTGCAGCAATCTCGGCATCACTCGTGCTGCCGGTCAGCATCTCCCGAAGCGCAGTTCGGGCCTCTTCGCGCGAGAGTGTGCGCTGGTCTTCGCCGACGGAGTGAAGCAGTTCTTCCAGAGTGGACATGCTGCTGTCATGGTATCGAACGCGCGCTCCGGTAGCGAACTTCCGAGCTACTGGTTATTCGGCAGGCAGGCGTTGAAGTGGATTTTGGGCAGATCTTCGACGGCTCGCCGCAAGGCCAGTTCCCATTGCCGGTGAACTGCCATCAACTCGGGATCATCTGCGGGAAAGCGCCGGTAGCCGTCAAGCTCAAAGTGATCGTTGCGATACAGAACCATTTCGATGGGCGGTCCAACCGTGACATTTGACCGCATAGCAGCATCGAAGGAGAGCAGCGCATACATCGCTGCCGTTTCCAGCGTCGTAGATCCGGCTACAACGCCGCGATCCAGAATTGGCCGTCCATACTTGCACTCGCCAATCTGCAGATAGGGCGAGTCATGGGTTGCGCTGAGCGGGTTGCCCTGCGGATAGATGAGATAGAGCCCCGGACTGGAGCCTTTGACCTGTCCACCCAGCAGCAGGTTGATATTGAACGTGAAATCATCGCGCTCAAGGGCCGCACGATCGATGTCGGAAACGCGCCTCACACAATCGCCTACCACCCGCGCCGCGGCGTAAAGAGTAGGAGCCTTCGCCAGTCCCTCGCCAGCGTGGAAATCATCCCGCAGCAAGGTAATCACCGATTGCGTGATGGACAGGCTGCCGCTGGTCAGGATCACGAGCGCCCGTTCCCCCGGTTGCACGAAAGTGTGCATTTTGCGGCAGGTATTCACCTGGTCATAGCCAGCATTACTGCGCGAATCGGATGCCATGACCAATCCCTGGTGGGTGACAATACCTAAGCAATACGTCAAAAGTTTTTCCTCTCAAATACGGTTCTTTGATACTAAATCGCTAATTCGGTAAACGATTTTGCAAATTCATGGCATCTTAATGTCACCTGCATTGGGCGCTGCTTCGAGTCTATTCCCGTCCGCTGCTGAAAGCTTCTACCGCTATGTTGATTCGTCTGGGATACGACCTACAGTTCGAGGTGCCGGAGCCGGTTGCCTTTGTGACCATGCTGCACGTTCACCCGTCGCGTGAAGGCGATCTGTTGGAGCCGGATGAAATGACCGTGATTCCGCAAGCGCGTTGCGATTCGTATATCGACACTTTCGGGAACAAATGCACCCGATTCAAAGCAGACAAGGGCACATTGCAACTAAAATGCTCGACTCTGATCAGAGACTCGGGCAACTTGGACCCCATTCCGTTCCATGCCTCAGCGGTTCCCGTGGACACCTTGCCCCCTGAAACGCTGGTTTACCTCATGAATAGCCGCTATTGCGAGGTTGACCGGCTTTCAAGCATCGCGTTGGACCTGTTTGGAGGCTACGCCCCAGGCTTGGAACGGGTTCAAGCGATCAATAACTGGGTACACAATAAAGTCGTGTTTGGATATTCATATGCGCGTCCAACGAAGACCGCGCTCGACGTTTTCACCGAGCGGTTGGGTGTTTGCCGCGACTTTCAACACCTCGCCGTTACTTTTTGCCGCGCCCTCAATATTCCTGCGCGCTATGCGACGGGATATCTGGGCGACATCGGCGTGCCTGTTGTTCTGCCTATGGATTTCAGCGCGTGGTACGAGGTCTATCTGGGCGATCGCTGGTGGACCTTTGATGCCCGCCATAACCGGCCTCGTATTGGCCGCGTCTTAATGGCAGTAGGGCGAGACGCATCTGACGTTGCCATTACCACGTCATTCGGAGTCGCGAATTTACAGCAGTTCTATGTTGTGAGCGACGAAGTGCCGGAAAACGAATAGTTGCACCAGCACTGCGACTTCGGCAATCCGCCGTGTTTGCCCCTGCCTCAGCCGTCCGATAGTATGAAATGTCAGCCGCAATTCTGTCTTTCGGTCCGCGGAGCATCCGTGCCTGGGCCAGTCTGCGGCGTATACAACCTATGAAAATCCACGAGTATCAGGCGAAAGACATCCTGGCGAAATACGGCGTTGCCGTGCCGCGGGGTGAGGTGGCCAACACGCTCGACGAAGCGCTGGATGTGGCCAAGAAGCTCTTTACCGGCGGAGCCAGCGGCGTCGTTGTTAAGGCGCAGATTCACGCCGGAGGCCGCGGTAAGGGCGGCGGCGTGAAAGTAGCGAAGAACATCGATGATGCCGAGCAGTATGCCAAGCAGATTCTTGGCATGCAGCTCATTACGCACCAGACCGGTCCACAAGGCCAGAAGGTGCAGAGGCTGTTGATTGAAGAGACGGCTGCGATTGATCGCGAATTGTATCTCGGCATTGTCCTAGATCGAGCAGCGGCGAAACTGGTTTTCATGGCGTCCCAAGCGGGTGGCATGGAGATCGAAGAAGTCGCCGCGAAGGACCCGAAGGCGATTCACAAGGCCTACATCGATCCAGCGGTGGGCTTCCAGCCTTACCAGGCGCGTCAGCTTGCCTTTGCGCTGGGGCTGAAGTCGACCCAGATCAACGAAGCGGTCAGGTTCATGATGGGCCTATATAAGGCCTACGTCGATACCGACGCTTCGCTGCTTGAAATCAACCCATTCATCACGACAAAAGACGACAAGCTCTTCGCGCTCGATTGCAAAATCAACTTCGACGACAACTCTATGTTCCGCCACAAGGAATTGAAGGAACTGCGCGATGTTGCTGAAGAAGACCCCCTCGAAGTCGAGGCCTCAAAGTATGCACTGAACTACATCAAGCTCGACGGCAATATTGCCTGCATGGTGAATGGCGCCGGTCTCGCTATGGCGACCATGGACATCATCCAGTACGCAGGCGGCTCGCCCGCAAACTTCCTTGATGTAGGCGGCGGTGCCAACCAGCAGCAGATTGAGCATGCCTTCGAGATTCTGCTCTCGGACAAGAACGTTCAGGCGGTCTTCATCAATATCTTTGGCGGCATTCTGCGCGTCGATACGCTGGCACAGGGAGTCGTCGAGGCGGCGAAGAAGACGAATGTGAAGGTTCCGGTGGTGCTGCGGCTTGAAGGGACGAACGTCGAGCAGGGCCGCGAAATCTTAAAGCAGTCCGGACTCAACTTCATCATCGGTGAAACCATGCAGGACGCGGCGCAGAAAGTCGTCGCCGCTGCGAAAACAGCTTCTAGCCGCTAGCTATTAGCTACTAGCTTAAAACGAAGAATAAATGGGACAGTCCTTTCAGGATTTGCTGGTATGGCAACGTGCAATGGAAATGACCGTTTGTATTTATGAAGTGACGCTGGCATTTCCTCGTGAGGAGATGTATGGACTCACTTCACAGCTGCGACGTGCCGCAGTTTCTGTAACAAGTAACATTGCTGAAGGGCGCGGAAGGTTATCTCAGGGCGAATTTCGTCAATTTCTGGGGCTTGCGCAAGGTTCGAATTACGAGGTTCAGACCCAGTTGCTCGTTGCAAAGCAGTTGAAGATGGGCAAAACGGAATTATTGAATAAAGCTGAAAATCTTAGCATAGAGGTTGGTAAGATGCTCAGCTCATTGATCGCTTCGCTCGGAATGAAGAGCTAGAAGCTAGGAGCTAAAAGCTAATGGCTGTTTTGGTCGATAAAAACACTCGCCTCATTGTGCAGGGCATCACCGGTAAAGAAGGCACTTTTCACGCGAAGGGCTGCGCCGAATACGGCACGAAGGTTGTTGGCGGCGTAACTCCCGGAAAAGGTGGAACGATCCACGAAGGCTGGCCAGTTTTCGATACCGTCGAGAAGGCTGTAGCCGAGACCGGTGCGAATGCGACGGTAATTTTCGTCCCGCCGCCATTCGCTGCGGATGCAATCCTCGAAGCGAATGAAGCGGGCATTCCGCTGATCATCTGCATCACGGAAGGCATCCCAATCAACGACATGGTGAATGTGTGGAGTGTGCTGAAGTATTCGAAATCGACGCTCGTCGGCCCAAACTGCCCCGGCGTGATCTCGCCCGGCAAGGCGAAGATCGGCATCATGCCCGGACGCATCCACAAGGAGGGCAATATCGGCATCGTCTCACGCTCGGGAACATTGACCTACGAAGCCGTCTACCAGTTGACACAGCGCGGCATTGGCCAGTCGACGGCAATCGGCATTGGGGGTGATCCGATCATCGGGACAACGCACGTCGATGCGCTCAAGCTCCTAAATGAGGATCCCGAGACGGAAGCAATCATCCTGATCGGCGAGATCGGAGGAACCGCGGAAGAGACGGCGGCTGAGTACGTGAAGCAGCACGTCAAGAAGCCAGTGGTTGGTTTCATCGCCGGACAGACAGCGCCACCAGGGCGCCGTATGGGCCACGCTGGCGCGATCATCTCAGGTGGACAGGGAACCGCGGCCGAAAAGATGAAGGCGCTCACGGCTGCTGGGATTCACGTCGTTGAAAGCCCGGCTGCAATTGGCGAGACTGTTGCCAGAGTAATCGGCAAAGCTTAGCAACGAACCGGAAAAACGAAAGGGCAGGCGCGAAGCCTGCCCTTTTTGCTTTAAGCTAACAATTTACTCCGTTGCGGGAGCGGCAGGGACATTCTTGGCGGTGGTTGTCTTCTGCGCGTCTGCTTTCTCGGCGGTTTGTTCCAGAGAGGTCGCCTGGGGGATATAGGTCAAAGCTTGATTGACCATTGGATCCCATGCTGCGCGCACTTTCAGGCCCTCTACCTGACCGAATTGCGTAGTGAAGATTTCAGCTTTGATATTCGCCTTGACCCAATCCATGACAGCGTTCAGGTCCTGATCAGTGTAGGTAATTTCCTGAGTGCCCAGGAACTGTTTGAAATCCGCCATGACGTTGTCGTCTACCTGGAAATCTTTTGTGACATTGCGATTCGCCAGGTAGTGCTTGGCAAAATTGAAAAACGCATAGTGCGTCAGCAGTTCTTCCTGAATGTGCGTCGACTTTGGAGTGTCAACCTTGTAGTCGGGAGTGATACCACCGCCGCCGTAGACCGTACGACCGGAATCGGTCAGCTTAACTTCGCGATCTTTGGTCTCCTGCGGCTGATCGTGGTTGTAGTAATAGTCGTAGAGCGAAACACCACTGTAGTTGCGCTGAATCAGACGCCCGCTCGGCGTGTAGTAGTGGTAGGTCGTGAGCGCGAGTCCGGTGTTATCTGACAACTGATAGACCGTCTGCACAAGACCTTTGCCGAAGGTTGTTTCACCGACGACGATTGCGCGGTCATGGTCCTGCAGGGCACCGCTGACAATCTCTGCTGCCGATGCCGTTCCGTGATTCACGAGAACAACGATGGGATAAGTCTTGCCGCTATTTCCATGCATCGCGTGATAGGTCTGCTCGGGAAATGCGCGTCCGCGCTGCGAAACAATGACCTGACCCTTTTTCAGGAATTTATCGCAGGTGGAAACCGCTTCCGTGAGCAGGCCGCCCGGATTCCCGCGAAGGTCAAGGATGAGCCCTTTGAGGTCCGGACCGAAGCCATCCAGAGCATCTGCCACTTCGCGGCCAGTCGCTTCCTGGAACTGCGTGATGTGGATGTAGCCAATGCCGGGACGAATTTCTTCCTTCAGATCGATGCTGGGGTGCGGAATCTCGTCGCGGACGAGGTCGAAGGCGAGCGGCGCTGCAGCACCTTCGCGCGACACTGTGAGGTGAACATGCGTGCCCTTGGGCCCTTTGAGCATGTTCGCCACTTCTTCAGAATTCAGATTATCGGTCGCTTTGCCGTCAACCGAGACGATGACGTCGCCCGGCCGGACACCTGCCTTATAGGACGGGGTTCCTTCATAGGGATAGAGAACGACAATTCGCTGGGTGCCACCTACATTTTGCGGCTGAATGGTCATGCCTACGCCGTAATACTTACCGTGCTGATCCTCGCGCATCCTGGCGTAGGCTTTGGGATCGTAGAAGTTCGAGTGCGGATCAAGCACGCGCAGCATGCCCGGAATCGCGCCGTCGTAGATCGCCTTATCCGGTTTATCGCCGTCGAGGGGCTCCGCGTAATTCTGCGAGACGACGTCATACACGCTGGTAAATGACTTCAGGCTGTCGCGGAATTGTGATTCATCAGTGCTGGATTGCGCGCCGACTTTCTGGCTGACAATCATGCCCGCGAGACCGCAGGCAGAAAAAAAGACTACTAAGGAGAAGACAGTGCGTCGAGTGCGGGATGGCATGATTGCGAGGACCCTCTGGGCAATCCTTCAGCAAAGTATACCAAGCCGTAGAAGAAAGAGTGTTCGGATTACCGCATTTTTGCTACCCGCAAACGAAATCGCGTCGTCATTTCATTAGTTCGATTCGCAATCGGCTCCCCATAGTGTTTAGAATGTCGTAAGCGCGAGCCGAACGTTTAGAGAGAAGCTCCAAACGCGGTGCGCGTTCAGGTTGAGACGTATACACATGATTTATCGATCCTTATCCCTTCCGGCCGCGTTCGCTGCGGGCATCGTGTTCCTGGCAATTCCAGCTCTCTGTCAGACCTCCGCCAAAACGTCGGCCCCGGCAACGCAGCAGTCGCCGTATCAGGGCATGGTGGTCGAGGAGATTGTCGCGCGCGTCAACGATCAGATCATCAGCAAGTCAGATTTTCAGCGGTCCGATCAGGAATTGGCGACCCAGGCGCAGCAGCAGGGATGGTCACAGCAGCAGCTTTTTGAGGCGAGACATGATCTGCTCCGCGATCTGATTGACCAGCAACTTCTGCTTTCCAAAGGCAAAGACCTGGGAATCACCGGTGAGACGGAAACGGTCAAGCGCCTCGATGACATCCGCAAGCAGAACCACTTGGATAGCATGGATGACCTCCAAAAGGCAGCAGAGGCCCAAGGCGTTTCTTTTGAAGATTTTAAGCAGCACATCAAAGATGGCATTATCTCGTCTTCAGTGATCCGCGATGAGGTTGGCAGACGCCTCAACCTCAGCCAATCCGATGTGCAGAAGTACTATGACGCGCACAAATCTGATTTTGATAGTCCGGAACAGGTTCGGCTGAGCGAGATTCTGATTCCAACCGCAAATCCGGATGACACGGTGCAAACAGCAGCTGCGCAGAAAAAGGCCGATGACATTGTCGCAAAGCTGAAATCGGGTTCAGACTTTGCCGAGTTGGCCAAGACGCAGTCTGGCGGCCCTACCGCAGCCCAGGGCGGGGAGTTGGGCGAGTTCCGTCGGGGGCAGCTGGCAAAGGTTCTTGAAGACCAGACCTTTAATCTGAAGCCAGGCGAATACACGGAGCCGATCCGGACCAAGCAGGGCTTTGTCATCCTGAAGGTTACGGAACACACGCCCGGTGGCGTGCAGCCCCTTAAAGATGTTGAACCGCAGGTGGAAGATGCTCTCTACAACCAGAAAATGGCTCCAGCGCTGCGCCAATATCTGACCAGGCTGCGTGAAGAGGCCTACATCGATATCAAGCCGGGATACGAAGATTCAGGCGCCAGCCCCAATGAAAGTAAGCCAATCTATAGCGCCTATGCGCCGCCGACGGGAAAGAAGAAAAGTCACGTAGAGCGTACACGTTTCCGCCAGAAGTCGACGAAGACGAAGCCCGCGACTGAAACAGCCAGCGTTCCGGCTAATGTTCCTTCCTTGGCGGATGTACCGCAGGGCAATGCAACACAGTCTGCGGCTACAACCGAGACAGCGCAGAGCGCGACATCGGCAACTGCTCCCGCTGCAACGACGGCCTCCAAAGCTCCCGCCAGTAATTCGCAGGTTGCAAGCACTGGAGTCGAGAAGCCGGGCAAGAAAGAGAAGATCCGTTTCGGGCAGGCTCCGCGTGAAACTCTGCCTGCTGCTCCGACAAAGACGGAGGACGCCGGAGCAAACACCGAAGCTGGAGGCACGCAGGTTGCGACCGGTAATGTTCCGCAAAATATGCAGGTCGTGGGACCTGACGGCTCGGTAGAGAATCAGCCCGTTGAAGCAAAGCAGGAGAAGACTCGATACTCAGCTCGCGCTAAGGAACCGAAGCAGAAGAAGGCTAAGGACAAGAGCGATCCCTTCGCTCCTTCACCTGAGACTCCGGATGAGTTGGCCACGCGCCAGGAACAGTCGACGCCTCTGGGTCTGAACGGCGATACATCAAAGCCGAAGAAGGCGCCAAAGCCGACAGAGAAGACACGTCTTTCTGACAAGGCCAAGGAGAAGCCGGAGAGCGATCAGCAGCAGAGTCCCAATGCGGCGCCCGCGGGTCAGCCCACAACGCCTTCCGCACCTGTCCCGACCCCGACCCCGACGACTAATCCGCAGCAATAGGCGCGATTCGGCAAAGTGAATGAAAGATCTGTTTATCGGGGATTTAGGGAAGTTTGAAAATCAGGTGGTGACAGGCTTCTTTGCCGTCACAGTGAAACAGGTGCGCAGCAGAAAGGACGGTGCGCCTTATTTCGCGTTGACACTCGGCGATTGTACCGGACAGATCGAATGCCGGATGTGGGAAGTTGCCGACGCTCAGGAATTTGACGCGGGCGACGTCGTCAAGGCCCGAGGGCAGATTTCGCGTTATCAGGATCGGCTGCAGCTGACGCTCGATAAAATTCGCCGAGCCGATTCTTCAGAGTACGATCTCGGAGACTTTGTCCCCAAAACCTCGCGCAATATCGAGGAATTGTGGGCTGAACTCAATGGGTTCGTCGCGAGCTTCACGAATCCACATCTGCAAACTTTGCTCCGCGCGTTCCTTGACGATCCAGAGATTGCTCAGTCACTCAAGAGCGCACCGGCTGCCAAGAGTATGCACCATGCCTGGGTTGGTGGACTGCTGGAGCACATCATTTCCTTGCTCGGCATCAGCGACCTGGCCGCGCGCCATTATCCGGAAATCAATCGCGACCTGCTCCTGACGGGAGTGGTTCTCCACGACATCGGAAAACTCCATGAATTGCGTTGGGGAACCAGTTTTGACTACACGCTCGAAGGTCAGCTTATCGGCCACATCTCAATCGGCATCATGATGGTCGAGAAAAAGCTGGCCCATCTCCCAGATTTCCCTGAAAATCTACGCGTGTTGGTTGAACACATCATCCTGAGCCATCACGGAAAATATGAATTTGGATCGCCCAAACTACCCATGATTCCAGAAGCGCTCTTATTGCATTATCTTGATGATCTCGATGCCAAGATGCAGACGATGCGCAGCGAATTTGCTCGCGCCGAGGCGCAAGGTCGTGCTCCGGGACAACTCACCGAGTGGGTGCGGGCATTGGAGCGGCCGCTGTTGAATACTGCGGGATATCTGGGAGAAATCGACGCCGATCGCAGAGCCTGAACCAGAGGAGGAAGTAAATGCCTTACCTGCTGAAGACTGAGCCAACCGTGTATTCGATAGCTGACCTCGAGCGCGATGACGAAACTATATGGGATGGTGTTACCAACCCGGCAGCCGTAAAGTTTCTTCGCAGCATGAAGCCGGGCGAGAAACTGGTGATCTATCACACTGGCGATGAGCGCACAGCGGTGGGAACGGCAAAGGTCGTGTCGGTAGATGCGGCGAATCCTAAAGTCCCTAATGTGCGCATCAAGGCGGGCAAGCCTGTCAAGCAACCGCACTCGCTGGCTGAGATCAAGGCGCACAAGTTATTTGCTGATTCGCCGCTTGTCAGCCAGGGCAGATTGTCAGTCGTTCCTTTAACAGAGGCACAGTACGAGTGGTTAACGGCTGAATAAACGCGGTTCTGCTGCGCTACAATCAATACTGGCACAGCACGCAATGTTACGTTTTTCAACTGCAGGTGAGTCGCACGGCGAGAGCTTGATTGCCCTGGTTTCAGGGTTGCCCGCCGGTGTCGAAGTCGATACAAATTTCATCAACCACGAGTTGTGGCGCCGCCAGCAGGGCTATGGCCGTGGCGGTCGCATGCGCATTGAGCGGGATACTGCGCACATTCTTTCCGGCGTGCGGCATGGCAAGACAATCGGATCTCCCATCGCCATTGAAATTGAAAATCGCGACTGGAAGAACTGGACCGATATTCTCCCGGTCGAGGTCGGCGATCCGTCGAAACACAAGGCTGTTGCGTCACCTCGCCCCGGCCACGCCGATCTTGCAGGCGCACTAAAATATGACTTCCCCGATGCTCGCTATGTTTTAGAGCGGGCGTCGGCGCGTGAGTCAACGGCGCGTGTCGCCGCGGGCGCCATAGCGAAATCGGTACTTCTGCAGCTGGGAATCGACGTCGCAAGCCATGTGATTCGTGTCGGTCATGCAGAACTGGAGCGCGACGCGACCTGGGATGAAATTGCTGCGCTGCGCACGAAGGAAGAGGTGTTGCTGAGCTGCGTCGATCCGGAAGCGGAAGAGCGCATGAAGGCGGAAGTCGACAAGGTATTGCGCACAGGCGATACGGTCGGCGGTGTATTTGAAGTGGTAATTCACGGAGCGCCCGCTGGCATCGGCACGCACACAAACTGGGATGAGCGGCTGGATGGCGTCCTTGCGCAAGCGGTTATGTCATTGCAGGCTGTCAAAGCCGTTGAGATTGGTCGTGGTGTCACCGCCGCAGAATCGTTTGGTTCGGATGTGCACGACGCCATCGGATACAGCAATGAGGCGGCAAATGGCAGGCATACCCGCTTCACGCGCGAGCACAACAATGCCGGAGGCGTGGAAGGCGGGATATCGAACGGAGAAGACGTAATCGTTCGCGGCTATCTTAAGCCGATATCCACGTTGCGCAGGCCGTTGCAGTCAGTGCGTTTTGACACGCGTGAAGTAACGAAGGCCGCCTACGAACGAAGCGATGTGTGCGTGGTGCCGGCGGCGGGCGTTGCCGCGGAGGCTATGGTAGCGCTTGCATTTGCGCGGCTTGTAATGGAGAAATTTGGCGGTGATTCTTTGCGGGAGCTGAAGCGTAACTATGATGGTTACGTGGAACAGATTCGCGCCTACTGAGTTCTGGAAGAATGATTCGAGAGATTGTCAAATACCCTGACCCGATTTTGCAAAAACCGACAGAACCGGTGACTGAGTTCGACGACGAACTGCGGGCCCTTGTCGACGATATGTTCGAGTCGATGTATGCAGCGCAAGGTATCGGGCTGGCCGCGCCGCAGGTCGGCATTTCCAAGCGACTGACGGTTATTGACCTGAGCTTCAAGAAAAACCCGGAAGAAAAAATCGTTCTTATCAATCCTCAGATCATTCACAAAGAAGGTAGACAGAACGAAGAAGAGGGTTGTTTAAGTCTTCCGGAGATTCGAGAAAAGGTATCGCGTGCTGAAAAAGTGCGAGTGCGCGCGCAGGATGTCGCGGGAAAATGGTTCGAAATCGATGGAGAAGAATTGCTCGCTCGGGCATTTCCAACATGAGATCGATCATCTCGATGGAATCCTCTTCATCTTTCGCGTGAGCGCTCTGAAACGCGATCTGCTGATGCGCAAGATTCGCAAAATGCAGAAAAACGGCGAGTGGTAAAGCTATGCGCCTGGTCTTTTGTGGCACGCCGCAGTTCGCTGTTCCCACGCTGAAGGCGCTGTTGCATGCAGGGCACGACATCCAGCTCGTCGTTACGCAACCGGATCGTCCCAGCGGACGTGGCATGCAACTCGTTGCCCCTCCAGTAAAGCAAGCAGCGCTTGGTGCCGGCTTTCCGGTGATTCAGCCGGAAAAGATAAAGAACAATCAGGAGTTTCGCGAGAAGCTCGAAGCGATTCAGCCACAGGCGATCATCGTTGTCGCCTACGGCCGCATCATTCCAAAATGGATGCTTGATCTGCCTCACTACGGCAACCTGAACCTGCACGCATCCTTGCTCCCCAAGTATCGCGGCGCGGCTCCGATTCAATGGGCAGTCGCGAATGGAGAATCAGTAACCGGCGCAACTACCATGCGCATCGACGAAGGGCTGGATACGGGCGACATGCTTCTACAGCGCGAACTGCCCATCGCTCCCGATCAGACTGCCGAGGATATCTTTCCGCTGCTGGCAGAAATGGGAGCGCCATTGATGGTTGAGACGCTCGAGGAACTGGAAGCCGGCACAGTCAATCCGAAAAAGCAGGATGACGCATTGTCCACGCTAGCACCAATTTTGAAACGTGAAGATGGCCAGGTTGATTTTGCGCGTCCTGCCATGCAGATCTATAACCGCTGGCGTGGCTTTCAACCCTGGCCCGGGGCGTACACGTACTTCCATGGCAAGAAACTGGTCTTGCATCGTTTGATCCCGATGGAATTGCGCGGAGAGCGGAGTACTCCGGCTGAAGTACGCATCGAGCGCAACCGTCTGCTAGTCGATTGCGGCGAGAACAGTCGTATTGAAGTCTTCGAGGTCCAGCCGGAGGGGAAAAAACGTATGCCTGTCGCGGACTTACTGCACGGATATCAGTTGAAGAGTGGCGACCGCCTGGGATGAACCGAGTAGCGCCAGCGCGTGCTGCAGCTTTTGAAATTCTGCTGACATTGGAGCGAGGTTCCGGCAATAGTGATGAACTCCTGTACCGGCCGGCCGTTGAAAAGCTTTCTTCGCAGGATCGAAATCTTACAACCAATCTGGTAATGGGCACGCTGAGGTGGCAGCTTGCCCTCGATGCCAGAATTGCCGCCCTGCTCAGCCGGCCTAAACCGCTTGATCCCTCAGTGCAAGTTGCCTTGCGCCTCGGCGCGTTTCAACTGCTTTATCTTGACCGGATCCCTGTCTACGCTGCAATTGGTGAGAGCGTTGAACTGGCAAAAGGTGGCAGCAACAAGTTTGCGGCAGGCATGGTGAATGCGATTCTGCGCAAGATTGCAGCTCAGCCCAAGCCGGAGAAACTTCCTGATGTCACTAATAGTGCTGAATTAGCCTCCGCCTATGCCCATCCCCGATGGCTTGTTGAACGATGGATCGAGAATTTCGGGATGCGATCGGCAAGACGGATCTGCGAATACGATCAGGAGCCTGCGCCGATCTTCGTTCGGTTGGTCGCCGAGGAAGCTGAAAAGGAACTATTGCAGGAAGGCATCGAGCTTGCTCCAGCAAGCTTTTTGGCGAACGTCAGAAGAGTGGCTCGGGGCGACGTCACATCGACTGAGGCCTTCCGAAATCGTTTAGTGCGCGTTCAGGACGAGGGTTCACAACTGGTCGCGGAACTTGCGGGACACGGCCGGGAGATTCTGGATGCCTGTGCCGCACCCGGCGGCAAAACCGCGATCCTCGCTGAGCGCAATCCAGGTGCCGCGATCACGGCTTGCGATATCAGCAAAAGACGACTTGCTGCAATGCAACACATGCTGCAGAATGCTGCGTTCAAGTCGAATATCAATTTCACATTAGCCGATGCGGCAAGCCTGGAGCTTAAAGCAGAGTACGACTTGGTTCTATGTGATGCTCCATGTAGCGGTACCGGAACACTAGCTCGTAATCCTGAGATTCGCCATCGACTCAGGCCCGAAGAGTTCAAGCGGCAACACGACCGACAGATAGCGATATTGGGTGCCGTGATGAGCGGCGTCAAGCCCGGGGGGCGACTGCTTTATTCGACGTGTTCTCTCGAGCCCGAAGAGAATGAGGCAGTCGTTTGCGATTGTCTTGATCGTCGAGATGATTTCGAACTCGCTCGAATCGATCATGAAATCGAGCGGCTCACGCGTACTGGAATCGTTACTCCAGAAGGTGCCCGGGAGTTATGTGCAACTGCTCTTGTAGATGGTTGCCTGCGCACGATTCCTGGTGTTCATCCTTGCGATGGCTTCTTTGCAGCCTTACTTGTCAGGCAGTCTTAGCGAGCAACAGTAAATTGGATCGGAGTACTTGCATCGACCCGATGACCTGCAGCCGGAGATTGGTTTATCACTGTACCCGGTGCAATGGGGGTCGTCCGAACTTGGGCTGAGCCTCCCGAAGAGAGCGCTGGAATTCCAACTGGGGCATCGACTACTGGCGCTAGTTTGAGGCCGACATGTGTTACTGCTGAGGCGGCTGCTACGAAAAGCTGGCCCGTCAGTTCTGGCATTACGATTCCGCCAGCGTCCGTGAGAGATGCATCCGCGACCAACAGGCTCATGCTGGGACGTTCCACTCCCTCCGCATCAGAAGCCGGGTTCTGCGCAATGACAGCACCGGCAGATGCGCCAGCATAGGGCATGTGCGCTACGTTGCCTAAGTCAAGTCCGGCGCGGCGAATCGCTATAGTGGCCGTTCTCTCCGGCTGACCAATTACCTTCGGAATTGCGATCCGCTGTGGTCCCAGACTCTCTGTAACGCGAACATGCCATTCACGACGAACGATGGCGCCCGACGCAGGAGACTGAGTAAGAATGCGTCCTGATGGCATCTCCGCGCTGTAAAAGCGATTGTCGACCGTCAGGTTCAGTTCCTGCGACGCAGCCTTGCGCATCGCGTCAACGACAGTAAGCCCGCTAAAGTCAGGCACGGAAACTTCCGCTCCGTGGATGGCGAAGTGCATCGTGGTGATGGCTGATAGCAAACTAACGACACAAAGTAACAAAACCACGAGCGCAAAGCGAAAGAAGGCAATCATTCGCCGGGAACCCCGTCAGCATATTCGATGGCGAATTCGATCGTGGCGCTCTTCTCTAACATTTTTGATACAGAGCAGTATTTGTTCTTCGAGAGCGAAACAGCGTCTTCCATCGCCTTTCTTGAGACTGCGCCGCCTACTCGATAAATCAGCCGAATATGCGTGAACACGCGAGGCGGCGCCGGCGACTGCTCCGCTTCTGCTGAAACGACAAGGCTGGTAAGTCGGTTCGCGCTTCTTCTGCAGGATGCTGACGACATCGACTGAGGTGCAGCCGCAAAGCGCGGTCAAGCACAGCCTCCATTGGGCTTGGCCCGGCTGCGTGTGCCTTGTCTGCGTCAAAGTGGATGATATGGCCACTCTCAGAGCGGCCCTCGTACTGCTCTCCGCCTTTCCATTCAGCGCTTGCGATCATAGTCTTGTCCTCTTAGTGGTGATGATTGTCTGTGGCAGGTTCCGGATGGACCAGTACGCGATATACTTCGGGGCACTCCATTTTGAAATGGTCTTCGAGCGAAGTCATCACATCGTGAACGCGATTCATCTCCATCGCATCAGGTAGTGTGCAATGGCATGAAACCTGTATTTTGTCTCCCATTCTTCCAACTACAACTTCATGCACATCAATGATCTCAGGCAATAACGAGGCGGCGTGGCGCAGATGTTCTTCGATCAGGCGATCGCTTGCAACCCTCGCCGGTTGTTCGATCGTTGCGGGTTCGCTCTCGATGTGGGTCAACACAGATTCGATTTGCGGCAACTCTTCGCGAATCTCTTCTTCAATGTGCCTTACGAAAGTGTGAGCCTCACGCAGCGGCATCTTTTCGTCGACTTCGATATGTTGCTCGACTCGTAGCTTTCCATCCATAGATTGGATACTCACGTCATGCAGGACGACATTGTTGCGTGCTGCGACAGCGCGCACCTTGTCGAACACACTTTCTGCAACACCCGGCTTCGGCACGGTATGAATTACGACGTCCGCATCCGGCAAAATGCGCTGCACGGCGGCGGTTGCATCTTTCACCAGTTCTTCGGTGTGCTGAAAAGTTAATTGACGTGAAAGCGAGAGCGTCAAATCCGCAAAATAAGAATTACCAGAGCGCCGCATGCGCGCCTGGTCGACTGATAAAACCCCGGGCGTATGGCGCACTTCACTGAGCACGCGCCGCCGCATTTCGACTGGCACGGCATCCACCAGTGCCCCTATGGTGCGATAAGCCAGTTTTCCGCCGAAATACAGAATCATCAGTGAAACGCAAATCGCGGCGAAGGGATCAGCCAGTCGCAGCCACGAGATATGCAAATACGCTCCCAGCCATGAAGCGCACAATCCGATAAAGACAGCGATGGTCGACCAGATATCAGAGGCAAAGTGCAACGCATCCGCTTCCAGAGCCTGGCTGCTGTATTTGTTGGCGACTGCCATGAGCTGGCGTGAGCGCCAGTAATCGACCGCAATTGAAAGTGCGAGCACCAGCAGCGGCCAGAACGAATAATGAATCGCAACCGAGTGAAAAAAAATGCGGCTGACAGCCTCGTATGTAATCCAGAGGCTGGATGCCAGCATCAGAAACGTTTCGACAAACGCTGAAACATTCTCAACTTTGCCATGGCCGTAGGGGTGGTTCTCGTCTGCCGGTTTATCGGAGATGCGGACAGATAGAAATGTCAGTCCGGCGCCGGCCAGATCGATTCCCGAATGCGCGGCGTCAGATAGCATGCCGAGACTGCCTGTCAGCAAGCCGGTGATGAGCTTCAGCAGCTGTCATCGCACTCGCTGCCAAAACAGACACCATGGCAACGGAACGCTTTTCAGCGCGTGCGCGAGCGGTATTCACAATTGCTTTCGCCGGTGCATGGCCATACGAACTATCAGGGTTTCATACCGCGGTAGAGTCCGGCAATCCCGAAGCTGTACGGCTTCCAGGAGACTTCCACGAACCCGGCATCGCGCATCTCCTGCAGCATTTCGCCGGGCGGAGGAAATCTGTGCACGGACGCTGGGAGATATGCATAGGGTCCCGAGCTGCCGGAAATGCGCGAACCAATCGCTGGCAGAATGCGGCGAAAGTAAAACGCATAGAGCTTCCCGAGCAGGCCACCGGGCTCGCTGAAATCTAGGATGCCGAATTGTCCCCCCGGTCGCAGCACGCGATGAAACTCTTCCAGGCCAGCACGATAGTTCGCCAGGTTCCGAAAGCCGAATGCAGTTGTAATCAGGTCTATCGAAGCACTCGCCAGCGGTAGTTGCAATGCATCAGCCTCAATCGCGAAAACATTGTGACCGGAAATTTAGCATTGCCGCGAACCAACATCTGGTGTGCAAAGTCCGCGGCAAGTATGGGCTTGCCATTTGCGGGACGATGACGCAGAAGCGCCATCGTCATATCGCCCGTGCCGCAACATATATCAAGGATGGCGGCGTCAGGACGCAGAGAGAGTAGCGCGAAATTTGCGAGCCGTTCGCCACCACCACAAGCGATCCACATTCATCGAGAGCACATGATTCAGAAGATCGTAGCGTGGCGCAATGCTGTCGAACATTTCGCGAACGGCACGTGCAGCGCTCTCCTGGTCAGAGGTGCCGGCGGGTTGCGCTCCTTGCGTCTGCATTACGATTCTCGAACCCTGGCGAGCATCCAGTTGATGGCGGCAATCAGCTCAGTGTCGGTTACATTTTCCACGACGGACGCGTTGCCAATCTCTTCCGGCAGCACAAAGCGGCGAACGCCCGCGCGGTTCTTCTTGTCGTGCGATGCTGCGTCAAGCAGTTTTCCGGCATCGGCTTTGAATGAGGGAAGTGGTCCGTAGGCAAGAATTGTTCTGCTCAACTCGATCCGCGTGCGCGGACGAAATCGTTCCACGCATCCGTCCAAGCTGCAGAGCTGCCAGCATACCCCAGGCAATTGCCTCACCATGCAGCAGTTTGCGGTAATGCGTGACAGCCTCAATGGCGTGGCCGACGGTGTGTCCGAAGTTCAAAATCATGCGCAGGCCGGATTCTTTTTCATCAATTCCAACAACATCGGCTTTCATTCGAATCGAGGCCGAGATGACATATTCCAGAGCCTTGCTGTCGCGTCGAAGAATTGTCTCAGCGTTACGTTCCATGAAACGAAAGAGAG
Organism: uncultured Acidobacteriaceae bacterium; assembly: GCA_963833015.1. GTDB lineage: Bacteria > Acidobacteriota > Terriglobia > Terriglobales > Acidobacteriaceae > Alloacidobacterium. The sequence goes on from CAWHWJ010000016.1 coordinate 92,996, forward strand.
CTGCGTCGCGTATAACGCCAGCTTTGACGCTCTCAAAGAGTCCGGCACGCAACTCGCGGTCCGGAAGAGTCTGGAGCAGGTCGATGTCGGCGAAGACCGCGAGCGGATGATGAAAGCTGCCGATCAAGATTCTTTCCCGAAGCAAGGTTCGCTCCGGTTTTGCCGCCCACCGACGAATCCACCTGGGCCAGCAATGTTGATGGCATCTGAATGTAGTCGATGCCGCGCATGTAGATGGCCGCGAGAAATCCGCCCATGTCGCCAACAATGCCGCCACCAAAAGCGATCAGCAGCGAACTGCGGTCTGCGCCAGCGGAGGCTAGTTCTAGGCCAGACGTTCGATGTGAGCCAGCCGCTTGTGTTGTTCGCCTGCGGGCAAAAACAAAACGGATGGTTGTTCCTGCTTCGGAAACGAAGCCAGAAAATGCTTCGACCAGAGTGCCCAGATCTCGGGAGAAGTGAGAACGAAGACACGATTTCGCTTTGGTAGACGTCGGTAGAGCGTCGGCAATATGCCGCTGCCAACTACGACCCGGATATTTTGCTGAAGCTGTTTTGACTTGAATCGTACGCACGCTCTTCTCATCGTATCGCACGCCTGCGTCATTGAACCTTTTGTCATTGTCGATGAGTCTAAGAAGAGTTACATTCATCGGGTGATAGCCTCAAACGTTATGGAATTTCCAAACAAGCGGACTATGTGATCGTGGGAGCTGGCATTGCCGGCCTGCGCGCTGCGATTGGTTTGTCTGAAGTGGGCCAGGTTCTCGTCATAACGAAAGAGCAACTGGGTGAATCAAACACAAGTTACGCGCAGGGTGGCATTGCCGTTGCAATGGGCGGCGATGAGGACGTGTTTCTTCATCTTGAAGACACGATCAATGCGGGAGATGGCCTGGTAAACCGCGAAGCAGCAAAAGTGCTGGTCGAAGAAGGACCGTTGCGCGTGGACGAGCTTTTGCAATGGGGCACAGGTTTCGATCGCCATGATGGCGAGTTGATGCTCACGCGTGAGGGTGCTCATAGCCGGAATCGCATTCTGCATGCCAATGGCGATGCAACCGGGGCAGAGATCGGCCGTTCTCTGCTGGAGCATGCGCGTGCCTATGAAGAATGTCAGCTTGCTCGAATGGACGATGTGCGTCGACTTGCTGGTGGACGGAGACGAAGTCGTTGGCCTGACCGTGCTCGATCACGAAAGCCGGCTCCATTCCATCCACGCACGAGCCGTGCTGCTCGCGAGCGGCGGAGCAGGACAAGTCTATAGCGATACCACGAACCCAGCCGTGGCGACGGGCGACGGCATTGCCATGGCGTATCGTGCTGGTGCTGAGATCTCCGACATGGAGTTCTACCAGTTCCATCCCACGGCATTGAGCCTGCCTGGGTGTCCCACGCTTTCTACTTTCGGAAGCGCTGCGTGGTGAAGGCGCTTATCTGCGCAACTCACGTGGCGAGCGATTCATGGAGCGCTACCATCCATTGCTTGAACTTGCTCCTCGCGATGTTGTGGCTCGCGCCATAACCCGCGAAGGCATCGGCTGCGAATGGCGAGCAGATGCCTGTTTATCTCGATATGCGGCATGTGCAGGGAGTCGATTTACACCAGCGTTTCCCGGGCATCTCCGCCTTCCTCGCGCAGCACGGACTTGATTTGAGCCGCGACCTGATTCCTGTCCGACCCGCGGCGCACTATCTTATGGGTGGCGTTAAGAACAGACGTGAACGGAAAAACTTCCCTGAAACGCCTTTATGCAGCAGGCGAAGCAGCATGCACCGGCGTCCACGGAGCCAACCGTCTCGCCAGTAACTCGCTTCTCGAGGGGCTGGTCTTCGGCGCGCGTGCGGCAGATGCGATGCGCGAGGAAGCCGGGCTTCCGGCGATTGTCGGATTCTAGAGGGCGACTCGCAATCTTCTTCCGAATGCGATCGACACCAGCGATCTTTTGCAGACGTTGCAGGAGATCATGTGGCAGAAAGCTGGTTTACTGCGCGATGCCTCCGGTCTGCGGCAAGCGCAGACTGCACTCAAAGGGATCTGTGCTCAACTTCCGGCTGGCGCGGACCGTCCGTCACTTGGAGTTGCGGAATCTGCATGCGGTCGGCGAACTGATCGTGCGTTTAGCTCTGGCGCGCGAGGAGAGCCGTGGCGCGCACTACCGCAACGATTATCCAAATCGAGACGATGCCAACTTCCAGAAACACTCCGTGTTGAGAAAGGACCGAAGCACGGTTCAGTTCAAGGCAGACTAGTTGGCCTTCTTTTCGGGAATCATTTTGCTCGCGATAGCAAAAATGATCAGCGTAGTCAGGATGAAGGCCAGCGACACACGTGACCGGAACTTCGATCCAGTGAACCAGCAGCATCTTGAGTGCGACGAAGGCCAGAATTACAGCTAATCCGTAGTGCAGCAGGCGAAGTTTGTCGAGCATGCCGGCAAGCACAAAATACAAAGATCGCAGTCCGAGAATCGCGAAGATGTTCGACGTGTAAACGATGAACGGATCGCGAGAAATGGCTAGCACTGCCGGAATCGAATCAAGCGCAAAGATCAGGTCAGTCGCTTCGACTGCGAGGATCACAAACAGCAACGCGGGCATGCCAAGCTTTACGCCTGCTTCGCCATCGGTCCTTCACTCCGCGTAAGCAGCAGCGCTGCAGCCAGCTCATGATTCCAGGCGTCGACTCGTCTCCGGATTTGTGACGCAACAGGCGGATCGCCGCAACCAGCAGGAACGCGCCGAAGATGTATTCCACCCACGCGAAGCGGTTCAGCAGAGAGACGCCGACTGCGATGAATGCTGCGCGCATTACGATTGCGCCCAGCACCCCCCACAGCAGCACGCGCCGCTGCTCCTCTGCATCGAGACGCAGAGAACGGAACATCAGCAGAAAAACAAACAGATTGTCGACGCTCAGCGAGCCTTCGATCAGGTAGCCGGAGAAGAATTCCAGTCCCGGTTCGCGGCCCTGCGTTTTTGAAAGAAAGAGCGCGAAGCCACAGGCGAGCGTGGCCAGAAAGATCGTCCATGCCCAGGCTTTGCGCAGCCTCTCAGAATGCGTGCCCCGCTGCAGGAGTACCAGATCTACGATCAGAAGGACGGCCACCAGCACATGGAACGCAATCCAGTAGGGGATGGACGCGCCGGCAATCATGATCAGCGCAGATTCAGCAGACGGATGGTTTCAAGCATCGTGTTGCCGACGATGGCGAGGCTCTTTGCGCTGATTTTGTCCATCGTGTCCTGCGCGGTGTGCCAGTATGCGTTCTGATATCCGTAGTTGAGGTCGATGATGTCCGCCGAAGGAACGCCGCGCCTCACAAACGGAAGATGATCGTCGGAATCGGTTGTCTGCTCCTGAAAGAAATAGGACTGATCGCCATTCTTCGCCGCCGCGCGCTGGATGAGATCAAGCAGCCACTGCGTTGAGTTGGAGTCGCGTTGAATGTCGAGATCCTTGTCGCCGATCATGTCGAGAATAATAAAAGCTTTGATGCGCTTCAGCGTTCCGTCGTTCTGCCATTTTGCTGCGAGATGACGGCTGCCATAGGTGCTGTCGGAATCGGACCACTCCTTGAACGCCTCTTCGCCGTCGAAGAACACGAGCCATACGCTGTATCCATCGAGCGTGCGGCCACGCAGATGATTCGCCATCTCGATCAGCAGGCCGGTGGTACGAACCGCCGTCGTTCGCGCCGACGAAGTTGATGTTGCGCAGCGGATAGTTCGTCTCGTAGTGCGACGCCAGCACGATCACGCCGTCTTTTTTGCCGGGAAAGCGGACGATGAAGTTGTGCATCTCCTGCGGGGCCGGCGGGGGTGTTCATCGTGAAGGTGTCTTCTTCGAGGTTGTCCTTTGCGAACTGCTTTTTCAGGAAGGCTTCGGCCTTTGCGTGGCCGGGGCTGCCTACCCAGCGCGGGCCAATCGAGACGAACTGGCGGGTGTATTCAAGCGCTCTCGCTCCGTTGAAGGCGTCTGATGTTGGTGCTGCGTGCGTGATCGTTGCTACGGCAAGGCTGAGCAGAAAGCACAACTTAAAGCGTCGCATCAGGACGCGGCCTCTTCCTTCTTACGTCTGCGGCGGCTTGGGTGCACCATGAAGGCCACGCCGATGCTGAGGAGGTAGAGCACAAGCATGGGAGTGGCGAAGACGCACATGGTGAGGATGTCCGGCGTGGGCGTGATGATGGCCGCGATGATGAAGATGATGAGGATGGCATAACGCAGGTTTTTCCAGAGAAAACGTGCATTTACGATGCCGAAAAGCGCCAGAAACATCACCAGAATCGGCAGTTCAAAGGTGACTCCGAGTCCGAGAATGACGGTCAGGAAGAGGTCGGTATATTCGTTGATCTCGATGAGCGGATTGAAGTCTTTGTTGAAGGTGAAGAGAAAATCGAGGGAGCCGGGGAAGACCCAGCGATAACCGAAAATAGGCCCCGGCAAGAAACAGGCTCACCGTCGCGATCATGAAGGGGGTTACGAAGCGTTTTTCGTTCTTATAGAGCCCCGGAGAAATAAAGAGCCAAACCTGATAGAGCACGAAGGGCGCGGCGATGATGCAGCCGGCCATGAAGCTGATCTTCAGGTACAAGATTGAAGCCGTCGATCGGGTTGTGGTAGTTCAGCAGCGGCGGCTGGTGATGCTTGATCAGCGCGTAGCGTGATCGGCCTCTCCATGAAGCCGTAGAGCTTTTCATGAAACGCGTAGGCGACGAAAAAGCCGGCGACCAGGTAAATGACCGAGTGCACGATGCGGCGGCGGAGCTCCTCGAGGTGCTCGAGGAGGCTCATTCCGGGCAGTTCTGCGCGTTCTGACATCGCGCCACGGGCGCGGTCTATGAGATCAACCATGGTGGATCGGGGCCTGTTCGCTTTCGGTAGTTTCAGAGCCCGTTCCGTTTACGGCTTCGTGCGCGGCTTGCTCTTCTTTAATTACGGCTTCCTGATAGCCGGGATCGATTTCCGCGACCGGCAGGTCCTTGTTATAGGGCCACTCCGTGGCGCTGACCGGCTCGCCGGTGCTGGGGGGCATGATCGTTGGCGATGCCGAAGTTGCAGGCTCTGGCTCTGGCTTGATCGTGGTCGCTGCCGTAGTTTCGGCGGGGAGCTGGGCGGCTTCGGCTGGGACTTGGCTGCGGCCTGTTCCAGCTGTTTTTGCCTCTCCTGCTGCTCCATGGCCCGCAATTCTTCGTCGATCTGCATCTTGAAGTCGTTGCTGGCGCGGCGGAACTCGGCGAGCAGCTTGCCGATCTGACGGCCTATTTCGGGAAGCCGTTTCGGCCCGAAGAGGACCAATGCCAACAGGAAGATAAAGATGGAGTCGCCGAAGTGCATCTGGTTGCACATCATGATACCTGCCGAAACGGATGGCTCACAAATATAGGCACTTTTTGGGTTTGTCGCGATGGAAGGCCTAACCCCCTCCCCCGGGTTTTCTCTTCGATTTATTTGTTTTCAATACTTTAGCCGGGGATCATCCCCCGCTATGTGAATGATTCTAAAATGCTTAACTGCTTTCTAGTGTTTTCAATCACTTAGCGGGGTATCCGCTTTTCGCGCATCAAAAAAGCCCACCGAATGGTGGGCTTTTTCTCTCTGTTTCTATTTTAACAATTCAGGCCGTAATTGCGGGCCAATTTTCCCGTTCTTTTTTCCTTTTGGAATGTGCGGGTTGGAAGATTCTTTTAGATTGGGGGCTTGACAGCGATTGTTTGTGGAAAAGCGGGCTTGAGACTCTTAGCAGATGTTTGGCGGAATTCTGGTGGCAAATTTGTGTATTTAACGCTGAGTTAAGTGAAGATTTGTGTCAAAAAATGGGGGTCTTAAGTGCTGGGTGCAGAAGTGTAGAACCGCCCCACACAAGCCAAAAGAAGGCTTGTATTGGCCACTCGGATGAGGCGGCTTCGAAGCAAAGAAGTTTTCTACTGCGATCAGACCGTGCAAGTCAGTGCAACATCTTTCAAAGGAAGTTCGCAGTATCGAAAATGCGGTGATAAAATCCGGTCCCGACAGCCTTGAGGGAAGCGAGATGCCTCAGATTGACCCCAGAAAATTATTGGCTGGCGGCTATCACACTATTCGTCCGTTGCCGGCGCACAACCCGCAACAGGCCGGACCGAATTGCGGCCTGTATGCTCTCTCCTACGTCATGCGGCATTGGTATCTGAAGCTCCAGCCTACTGCCGATGCCATTCCCCAGCCGCTGCCGGCGCGGAAGGCGGATGTGGAAGGTGCTAACAAGCTTGCCGTCGGCGACCCGAGCAAGGGATCGTCGCTGCGCTATATCGCCAAACACGCCAACGCGACACACCCATTGACCTTCCTGGGAGAATTGTTCAGCGGGGAGTCATTGGCCACTGTGGCACGCCAAGCGGGATTCGACGCCAAGATCCACACGCCGGTGACGAAAAACTACTTGTCCACCCTTTACAAATTGATCGACGCGAATCACCCGGCCATTGTTTCGCTGGACGTGGATCAGGACATCCACACCGATTTCTGGAGCGGCAAGGCAGTTACGGGGTCCAACAACGGCTGTCCGGGAAAGTTCGGGGGCGAACATGCGCACTGGGCCGTGATTGTGGCCTACGAGGATGGCATCATCTGGGACGACGTGGTGATGTTCCACTGGGAAAAATACTTTCAGTTTTCGGCCGGCGACCTGAGGGATTCCTCCAATCAGTTGGTGCGCTTCTCCGGCCAGACATGGTTCAAGCCGACAAACCCTGCTGAGCAGGTCGCTTATGACCAAGCCGGGAATCCAAGGATGATCCCCGATACGAGCCAGCCAGTCGATCCAGGAACCGGCAAGTATCCCATGATCCCCGCGCGCACTCGCAGGGGAGCACACTGGCAAAAGCTGGAGTCGGCGAGCGTGAAACGGGATACCCAGACACCAGGAACAGCGGCCTGGACGACCACAGAGCCGGGCGATTATGCCAAGAGGGCGACCGGCGTGGCGCCACCGCTTCTCACGAACAATATCAACGGCCAGGTGGTGAAAACAGCGTTTCGAAACACCAACCTGAATCTCCGGAACGTAATTATCGAAGTCGTCCCGACCGGAACGGCCTTCATGAAATAGCAGCCGGAAGCATGGATACTCCGCGCAATGCCTGGGCGAGGGAGCTGAAGGCATCCCAGAAATCAAGTTTGGAGATCGGTCCTCTCAGCGTGGAGATATCTGGAATTGCTCGATCTCGATCTTAGGGGCCACCAGCGAATGCTCGATGTCCGGGAGGAGCTTGATCGTGATCTGGTCGAACTTGCGGAGCGCCGTGTGGGCAGGAATAGCGAAGCGCAGTGTTTCGTGTTCGGACTGGGAAGAATCTGATCCCGAGGCGAGAAGGGGTTTCTGGCCGAGATAGAGCGTGGGTTTTCCCGGTAGCCCCGAGTCCGTTAAAAGGACGGCCATTTGAAGAGCGCCGGAGTGATTGTCACGGTTTTCGATCTCTACCTGAATTTCGCGACAGCTTGCCAGGCGAATTGGTTTGCCGAGGCTCTGATGCGCTTCCATGAGGATGGCGATCGAGTTACTGGACTTGATGTTCACCGCCAGAGGCGTGCCATGCGCTTTATGGGCGGTTGGGCCGGGGCGAATGTCGGGCGGCTGAAGATACCAGTAGCTTCCGTCAAAACGAATCACCAAAGGGCGGGACTTTTCCGGAGCAAGGAGCGAATCTGCTGTGTGGAGCGGGAAGATGATCTGCTTCTTCTGGGGCGGCGGCAAGAGAACGATGCTTTCATAACCTGCCCAATGGAGAGGCGGGGGTTGCAATTTTAAGTCAGCGCTCACTATGGATTTGTGAGGAAGAAGTCCAGCGTGATCGCGTTGAGCCACGCCGTCGAGCAGAGCCCACACGGTGACAAGAATGGCGGGCACGACTACGAACGAGAGTCGCAATCCTGCGCGTTTACTTTCCAAACGGCTGTTGAATGGACCGCTCGGCGCGCATTCCCATTTCCATGCGAAGAGAAACGTAGCTGCTGCTGCCAGCGTGCTTGAAGTCAGCGTCGATCCTTTCACGAGAGCGTAGCCGGATGTATAGATGCAGAGCGCAATCAGGTAGCCGTGCGTCTCGATCGGAGGACTGTACAGCGCGGTGGCGAATAGCTCGCTGCCCTCACTAAAAGACGCACCGGGCTGAGCGGTTGTGAGGACTACAGAGGATGGGCCGCGCAGGCCTATAGCCAGCAGGGTTGCACTGACCATCGCAATCAATGGGGCGACGGGCGAATCCTGCAGAGACAACAGGACTGCAGAAGGCATCCACACCCAGGTTGCGGAGCCGATCAAGTTGATGAGTCCGAACGATATAGGCGGGTTCGCGCGGAACGGACTCGAAGGGTGATTCCAATAGAGCCAGGTGCCTGCGATGCCGCCGAACAGCCCCACAGCGACATATACGACACCTCGAACGAAAAGCGACGTGCCGGATGGCGCGTGAGACTCGGGCAGTCGAGATAGCAAGAAAGCTGCGAGCACTGAATTGAGAAGGCCGGCAGCTACAACAAAGACGAAGAACTGCTTCACGCTGAACTCGCCCGGCTCGAAGACGAGTTCGATTGCGGCGGATTGAATGAGAGAAGCGCCATGGCCAGATTTGGAAAGCATGGTCGGCGATTTTCGAGGGCGCGGTATGGCTCCCCAGAGGCCGCAAAGGAGAGTGATGAGAAAGGGAATGCGTATGGCGTTGGCCCACATCCTCAAGTCCGTGAATTCGGTGAGCAGCGTCATCGTCCGGCGATCGATTTGCGGGCCGGGAAAGAAATAGAGGTTTACCACAATGAATGTGGCCACATAGGCAGGAAGGAAGACGAGTGCTGGTCCTAAGAATGCGCGAACGACCTGTTGGCGGGTGAAGCGCTTTGCGAAACCAGGGTGAGAGACAAAATAAAGGACGGCTCCTGCCCAGACGAAGCTGAGGTTCACAACCAGCCAGGTGATTACTCCCGAAAGTCCGGTAAAAGACAGATCCATGCGCCACGTTTGGCCCGGGCCATGCAAAATCCTGTCCTGCAACGCTGTCCAGACGGGGGCGAGCATGGACCACACGACGGCGAAGATGACGATGAGCCTGCGGTCACGGAAATACCGAAGCCATCCGGTTACGCATGCGGCGAAGACCTGACGCCAGTACCATCCTCGGGACCGCCCGGCGTGAAAATCTTCGAGGAGATCGCCGGCCAGGGCTTCGTCCTGATGGCCGGGGAGCAAGTGTTCCAGCAACCAGGTGGCGAGTGAAGGAGGTTCGTTCCGCATCATGTTCCCTCCTATTTCAAGGCGGGGAGTGTCTGCCACAACTTCGTCAGCACGCGGCGCGTCTCATGGACCTGGCGGAGCCCTTCTTTGGTGATCCGGAAATAACGTTTAGCTTTGCCGCCGCGTTCAGGCGTGGGATCGCCAAGAGTGGATGAGACCAGGCCTTTGGTTTCGAGACGCTCGAGCGCCGCGTATACGCTGCCAACCGAGACGGTTCGGCCACGTTGCGCTTCGAGTTCCCGCGAGATGGGAACTCCGTAGGCTTCGTCACCGAGATGGATCACGGCGAGAAGGAGCATCAGCTCAAACTCTCCGAGATAGCCGCGCTCTGACATTTATTCAACAATAGCGAATAAATCGGAGATGCGCTAGAGATATTTTTTGGAGGCCCCACAATTACGGGTTTTCAATGCGGGAGATTTCGACGCGCGGTTTCATCTCGCAGGGATTGTTCTTGTTTGGAGTGAGAGTTTTCCAATAAGCTTGCGGCCATGAGTAAGCGTATTGCCTTCTGTCTTTCACTTCTGTGTTTTGGCGTGGTGTGCACCGTTTCGCCGCTGGCTCCAGCCCAGTCGATGCCGAATATGCCGGGGATGTCCGGTGAACATCATCACCACGACGATGCTCCGGCCAATCTGGAGAAACTGGGCCAGGTGCATTTCCCGGTGTCGTGTGCGGCCAAGTCGCAGGCGCCTTTCGAGCGCGGTGTTGCGCTGCTGCACTCATTTGGATACACGCTGGCTGAACAGCAGTTCCAGAGCATTGCTGAGGGTGATCCGACGTGCGCGATGGCCCACTGGGGCGTCGCCATGACGCAGTTCCGTGAGTTGTGGGGACGTCCGGATGCGGAAGCGCTGAAGACCGGAGCCAGCGAGATGCAGAAGGCGCGCGAGATTGCCGCAAAGACGAAGATCACGCCGCGAGAGCAGGCTTATATCGATGCGATGAGCGACTTCTATCGGATTGCCCCGGAGAGCTTCCAGAAGGGCGCGGATGCCTATGCAGCGGCTATGGGCAAGCTGCACGCTGCTTATCCGAACGATACGGAAGGCGCGGCGTTTTATGCGCTGTCGTTGATCGCCGATGTGGCGCCGAACGACACCTCTTTGACCAAGGAGCATCAGGCGCTGGCGATTCTGGTGCCGCTGTTTGAGAAGAACCCGGACCATCCGGGGCTGGCGCACTACATCATTCATACCTGCGATACGCCCGCGCTCGCGCCTGAAGGCCTTGCCGCCGCCAGAGAATATGCAAAGATTGCGCCGTCGTCGCCGCACGCTCTGCATATGCCCGGACACATCTTTTCGCGACTGGGAATGTGGCAGGAGGATATTTCGTCGAACCTTGCTTCGGTCGCAGCGTCACAGAAAGACGAAGCTATGCACCAGCCCGGCGTTGCGCACCAGATGCACGCGGATGAATTTCTGGTCTATGCCTATCTGCAGACGGGGCAGGACGAGAAGGCGCGCGAGCTGACCTACCAGATGCGGTCGATTGGCGACCACATTGCAGCGTTGCCGGGACACGATGACATGAAGGAGGCGGGCGTTTATTTCGATAACGAGTTGCGGGTCATCTACAACATGGAGATGCATGACTGGAAAACGCTGGCCGCGCTGCAAACGGCTCCGGGAACAACGGACAGGCAGCGTCTCTCAGCGTTCGACATTTACTGGGGGTGGGGAGTTGCCGCCGGACACCTGCACGATGCGAAACTGGCGGCTACTGCGCTGGCCAAGTACGACGAGGTGCTGGACTGGATGAAGAAGTCGTCCTATGCGGACAACGTGGACGATGCGCAGATTCGGCGAAACGAGATTGTGGCGTGGCAGGCGTTCGTCGAGGACAAGCCCGACGCTGCGATTGCGGCCATGCGCAAGGCCGCCGAGCAACAGGACAGGCTGGGGCAGGGTGAAGTGGATATTCCGGCGAACGAGATGCTGGGCGACCTGCTGCTCTCACTCGACAAGCCGCAGCAGGCACTTGCGGAGTACCAGGTAGCGCTGAAGCTGAGCCCAAACCGGTTGAACGGGTTGCTGAGCGCAGGTGCTGCGGCCGAGGCGGTTGGCGATCAGGCGCTGGCGCGGTCGTATTACGAGCAGGTTGCACGGAATACAGATAACGGAGCGCATACGAGCCGTCCGTCGGTGGCGCATGCAGTTCAGTTTGAGGCGGATCATCCTACTGTAGCGGCGAAATAGAATCCACCAAGTAGCTCATTGTCAGAAGTTCACCTTCACCGCTCCCTGCAGTATCCGTGGCGGAGCTGCGCTAATAGCCTGTCCAAAGGTCGAACTGCCTATGTCGCCATCCACAGAGCTGGGTCCATTGAACTGCGTGTGGTTGAAGACGTTGAAGGTCTCCACGCGGAAGAGTACGGACTTCGATTCAGTGAGCGCCAGGTTCTTAGCAACCGCCATATCGTAGTTATCCGCACCGGGACCGTAAAAGAACCGTCTCTTGGCCGTCCCCGGAGTACCGAGCGCATTCAAGCTGAAGGCCGTGGCATCAAAGTAGTTGTTTCCGTTGGTGCGCGGATTGTGGTTCAGATGAAGAGGACCGCCCGAGTAATCGGGCTCGTCGATGCTGCTGTTGTTCACTCCGTTGGGATTGGTCCCGATCAGCGAGTTGTCTCCATTGTTGATCATCGTGATAGGAAAGCCGCTCGCGAATCGAGTGATGCCCGAGAGCGACCATCCCCGGCTCAGCCGATTCGGACGGAAGAGTTGATCGAAGGGTAGCTGGTACTCATAGCTCAGAACGACGTTCTGTTTGACATCAAAGGAAGACAGTGCATAGCTGAGCGCAGGATTGAATGGATTAACCTCCTCGCCGATGTTGGATGACTGATCCATAGACTTGCTGTAGGTGTAGGCGGCAGAGAACTCCAGCCGGCCGCTGGTATGACGAGCGCTGAGTTCAAGCGCGTTGTAGTTGGCATAACCGATGTTCGACTGAAGCGCATTGCTCCCGAAGGCAGGCCCAAGCGGACCTCGCGTTCCATTCACCTGACCGCCGCTGATCGGGAAGTAGACAGTGTCTTCACCGCCGGGTCCGCAGGTGAGCGTTCCCGGTTGCACCTCGCTGGGTTGGCTAAGGCTGAGACACAGCGCCGGATTCCCGGCATTGGGCTCAATCAAAATGCGCTGGCGATGACTCGTGGTGCCCGCGTAGTTCGCGCTCACGACAGTATTCGGTCCTACCTGCCGTTCAATGGAAAGCATCCATTCGTTGGTGTATGGGGCGCGGTTGTGAATGTCGTAGCCCGGGATGCCTTCAATCGGCTCGTAAGTGCTCCAGTCAATGCTGTTGTCTGGATTCCTGGCCGACGAGTTCAGCGGGGCGAAGGTATACGGAAACGGTTGGCCATTGTTGGTCCCGTCAGCAGCCGTGATGAACGGTGTCGCGAAGAGTGGAGAGTTCCCGGTATACGTGGTGCCATAGGGCGCGTTCGCTGCCAGTACACTAATCGAAAGCGCTTCGATGGCCGTGTAGAAGGTGCCAAAGCTGGCGCGAATGCTGGTCGTGCCCGGAGCGCCAAGAGCTTTTGCCAACAGGCTACCGGAGCTGCCTTGTGGAGACCATGCCAGCCCGACTCGCGGCGCGAAGCTGTGATTACTGATAGGAGCCAGCGTGTTGGGAATTCCGGGATCGCCGGGATAGAGAATGCCGGCAGGCGCACCCGGAAAAACGATGGACTGCGCGCCCGGGACAAAAGTCGAGATCTGGTTGTATTTTTCCGACCAGGGCGCGACTCGGTCCCAGCGAAGTCCGTAGTTCAGCGTGAGGTTGGACAGCGCATGCCAGCTATCCTGCGCGAAGAGGCCAGCGTACTTATTCCGAGCGTAGAAGGGATTGAGCTGGCTCTGGTTGTACTGGCTGGGTACGCCAATCAGAAAATCTGCAAAGTCGACGCCGGTTTCGGCCCCCGAGAAGACGAAGCTTCCATTGAACTGGGCGATGGGGTTCGCGTTGACCTGGTCGATATGGAAGGCCCCGCCAAACTTCAAGGTATGGTTGCCCAGCACCTTGGAGAATGTGTCGGTGATCTGATAAGTATTGTTCGCCTGAATGAGTTGATTTGCCGCTGCGCCCGTGGAGTAGCCGTTGAAGTTGAGGTTCTCGACACTCTGGCCCTTGGGGTCAAGCGCAACAATACTGGGACTGCCATCGGCGTTCTCGAAGCCCTGCGAAGTAAGGCTTACATTGCGACCACCGACAGGCTGACCCAGATTGTTGAAGTCGCGCATGTAACTCAGGTGCAGTTCGTTAACCGCAGTGGCGTTGAAAGTCTTGGTATCGCCAAGAGCAAGCAGTTGCGCGCGTCCAGTGGTCAGCGCATTGAAGCCGGGAACACTGGCACCGCTCTGCGCGACCGGATATGGGTCGTCAAGATTGAAATCGTCGATGAAATAGTAGGCCGAGAGCAGGCCCGCGCGCGTATTTGCATCCAAGCGGACGCCTGCCTTGTCGTCGCGGAGGATCTGATTGAACGATGAGGTGGCAAAGCCGTTCGCGGTATTCGGCGCTGGGATGTACTGGAGCATTCGCTGGGCCGGTGTGGACCACGCGCTCTGCGGAATGACAGCGTTGGGAAAGACACACTGAGCCGGAGTGGCGCAGCCGGCGACATAGTAGGGCTCACCGGCAGTCACCGTATAGCCCAGCTTTTGCGAGAGCAGGTTCGCGAAGTAAGGGCCTCCTACCGTACCGGTCAACCCGCCTGCCTGATCCATAAGATTGCCCGCGCGATCCGCGTCTGATGGCACAGGAATCACTGGAGTATCGATGCCTTCCGTTTGCCGGGTTCCTTGATAATCGGTGAAAAAGAAAATCTTGTCGTGCCGAATCGGTCCGCCGATGGTGCCGCCGAACTGGTTCTGCCGGAATGCTCCGCGCGTCGGCGAAAAATAGTTGCGCGCATCCAGGGCCGTATTGCGAATGAAGTCGAACGCGTTGCCGTGGAATTGATTGCTTCCGGATTTTGTGATGACGCTGATCTGGCCGCCGCTGAACTCTCCATACTCCGCGTCAAAGTTGCTGGTGATAATGCGGAACTGGGAGATTGCGTCGAGATTGGGAACAATCGCCGTGCCAGAGTTGACATCTTCTTCGGCGTCGCTTCCGTTCACGATAAATGCGTTGGCAAACTCACGTTGCCCATTCACGGAGATGGTTCCCGGATTGAGGTCGCCCGAGGGGTTCAGCACTGTTGCGCCCACGTCCTGTACCGTTGCAGCGGTGACCGAGGTTGCCGGAGCGACGCCAGCCTGCAGCGAGAGCAGATCTGTGAAGCTGCGGCCGTCGAGCGGAACAGAAGTTAACTGTCTGCCGCTGATCACCTGGCCCAGTTGCGTGCTCGTCGTCTCAACATGCAGGGAATTGTCATTGACGCTCACCGTTTGATCAACGCCGCCAACCACGAGGGCCGCATCGAGTCTGAGAGCGGCGTTTGTATCGAGCACAATGTCCTTGCGCTGATAGCCCTGAAAGCCTGCCGCCTGCACCGTCAACTCATAATGGCCAATCGGCAAAACTGGGAGTGTGTAGTACCCGTTGCCGTCGGTGTGGGCTTGGTATGAGAGGCCCGTGTTGACTTCGCGAACTGTCACGTCCGCATCCGCAATAACCCTTCCCGATGGATCCTTCACAGTCCCGGCAATACTTCCACCCACACTGCCCCAGGCCAGCGCAGTTGAAATAAGTACGGCGACACACAATGCTTTGAGGCCTTGCAACGCAAGACTGGTGGTACTCCCTGACATATCCCTCTTCCGATCTCCTCGTTTGATCAGTCCGCTACAAACCGATTCAGTTCATTGTTCGACTGGTTCGTACATCTTGGCCGTTCCGTAATATCAGACCTATTTGATCTGAATCCGACCATAATGGTCTGATATTAGCAGATGCTGAAACGTATTCGTCCGGGGATTTGTCAATAAAAGTGTCACCATTTTGTCCATGTGAAGTTTTGTGCTTAGCTCACGGAACCGCCCTTAGGAGTAAGCAACGAGATGCGTTGTTTTAGGTCTCTCCCCTCTACTGCTTCTGTATTAAAATTGAATGAAATCGGTTGGCCGGTGGGTGTCTTAATTTTGCGACGCTCGTTGGATACGGCACATCGAATTGACAGGGTTGCAACATCCCCGTGGGTTGGGCGGCTGATCGCAGCGAACCTACTGCAACCATGATTGCTTTCAACATCCCCGTCCAAATTTGGACTGAAGGCGGAAAAGGGACTTGAGCGTACTTACGGAAGAAGAAATAGTGTCGGCCCCTGCGATTGAGCAGGATGTTTGTTCTCTCGATAACTACCTGGTGCAGCCGGACCATGGCATGGATGAGCGCATTGCGGCAGCACGCGCGAAGCTGGGCAAGAGCACGATTCTGCTTGGGCATCACTATCAGCGCGATGAGGTGATCCGTTTTGCGGATTTCACCGGCGACTCGTACAAACTCTCAAAAATTGCTGCGGAGACGGAGGCGAAGTATCTCGTCTTTTGCGGCGTACATTTTATGGCGGAAAGCGCCGATGTGCTCGGGCGTCCCGATGATCCTCCGGGTACGGGCCAGCAGGTGATTCTGCCCGATCTGAATGCCGGCTGCTCGATGGCCGACATGGCTGAGATTGGGCAGGTGGAAGACTGCTGGGATTCGCTGATGGCGGCCGGGCTTGGTCCTGACGAGATCGTGCCAATCACGTATATGAACTCGACGGCGGCGATTAAAGCCTTTTGCGGCGAGCGCGGCGGGCTGGTGTGCACTTCGTCGAATGCGGGCAAAGCCTTTGACTGGGCCTTTGCGCGCGCAGAGAAGATTCTCTTTCTGCCGGATCAGCATCTGGGACGCAACACCGCCTTTGCGATGGGCATTCCCATGAGCGAAATGGTGGTGTGGGATCCTTACCAGATCAACGGCGGGCTGACGCCTGCGCGGCTGAAGGCGGCGAAGATCATTCTCTGGAAAGGGCATTGTTCGGTGCACCAGCGTTTTCTGCCGGAGCATGTGGACAAGGTCCGCGCGAAGTATCCGGGGATTCAGGTGATTGTGCATCCGGAATGCCGCTGGGAGGTTTGCCAGAAGGCCGATGCGCTGGGATCGACGGAGCGGCTGATTCATCTGGTCGAGAGTGCGCCTGAGGGATCGATGTTTGCGATTGGCACGGAGATCCACCTGGTGAACCGGCTGGCGAAGGAGTTTGCGCCGAAAGGCAAGCGGATCATCACCCTCGACGACACGGGCTGCCTGTGCACGACGATGTACCGCATCAGTCCGCAGCACCTGGCGTGGGCGCTGGAGAATCTGGTCGAAGGCAATGTCGTTAACCGGATTCGGGTGCGTGATGACGTGAAGCACTGGGCCCGGGTGGCGCTCGATCGTATGCTTGAGGTTCGGGCTTAGAATAAAGGCATGAAGACCTTCAGCCTCGATGAGGCGCAGTCTCTGCTTCCGGTGCTTGAATCGCTGCTGAAGCGGGCTATCGAGGGCAAGAGAATCGCCGAAGAGAACGAAACGAAGCTGCATGAACTGCGGCAACGCATCTTTCTCTCCGGCGGCATGCATGTGAACGTGACCTCCGCGACGCGCCAGCGGGCGGAGGTCGACAAATTTGTGCAGCAGGCCAAGGACGCGGTTGCTGAGATCGATGCGATCGGCGTGCAGGTGAAGGATCTCGATACGGGGCTGCTGGATTTTCCCCATCTCATTGATGGGGAAATAGTGCTGCTTTGCTGGAAGATGGGCGAGACGCGCATCGATTACTGGCACACGGTGGATGCGGGGTTTCGCGGGCGTCAGCCTCTTGATGAACGCTTCGGGCGGAGCAAGCCTGAGCGGCCGAATTAAGTGTTCGCCGCGTCATTCTGAGCGTAGCGAAGAATCCCAACAATTTCTTGCTAGCGTGGATCGCTGAGATCCTTCGTCGCTTTGCTCCTCAGGATGACGACGTTAAAAGCTGCAATGAGGCTTCTTTTGACAAACGATAATAATTATCGTTTAATAGTGAATATGAACTCGGTTGAGACGCAGGGACTTCGTGAGATGTGCGAGAACGCTGGGCTTGCGGTAACGCATCAGCGGCACGTCATTTACGAGATTCTTAAGAATATGCACGGGCACCCCAGCCCGGAAGAAGTGTACGCGCGCGTGAAGCGCAGGATTCCGTCAATCTCCCTTGCGACCGTTTACAAGAATCTTCATCTATTTATTGAGAGCGGAATTTTTCACGAGGTGAGTTTGCATCACGGCTCGCTGCGCGTGGAAACGAATCACAGGCCGCATCATCATCTGGTTTGCACGCAGTGCAAATCCATTTCAGACATCGACGCAAAAGAGCTGGGACTGGCTGCGAAGCATGGCAAGCTGCCCGGCGGTTTTCTGGCGCAACGATACGCCGTGGATGTGCTTGGACTGTGTGCCGAGTGCCAGCAGAAGGCTGATTAAAGGTTTGTTCTAATCCCCCTTATTTCGTCCATTTTCATACCAACTTACTTACTTAGAGGAGTCATACATGTTAGGTGTAGGCGAGAAGTTTCCTATCTATTCGGTAACCGCAACCGTCAGCCGCGACAAGAACAAGGCCTTTGAAACCATCACGAACGAGAGCTATCCCGGCAAGTGGAAGGTGTACTTTTTCTGGCCGAAGGACTTCACCTTTGTGTGTCCGACGGAGATCGCAGCTTTCGGAAAAATCAACAACGAGTTCCAGGATCGCGATACGCAGGTGCTGGGCGGCAGCGTCGATTCCGAGTTTGTTCACCTTGCATGGCGCAACAACCATGATGACCTGAAGGACCTGCCTTTCCCGATGCTTGCTGATGTGAAGCGCGATCTTTGCGAGCAGCTTGGGATTCTTGATGCGGAAGCCGGTGTGGCGCAGCGTGCTACGTACATTGTTGATCCGGAAGGCATCATTCGCTTCGTGTACGTGACGGATCTTTCGGTGGGCCGCAATCCCCAGGAAGTGCTGCGTGTACTCGATGCGCTGCAGACCGATGAGCTTTGCCCCTGCAACTGGCAGAAGGGCGAAGAGACTCTGGTCGCTTAGGGCGATAACTAGTAGAACAACGTCATCCTGAGCGGGGCGAAGGATCCCAGCGATGTGTCTCTTGGCAAATCGCTGGGATTCTTCCTCCCTCCGGTCGTCAGAATGACGGGGAAGGGTTGGAAAATGCAACTGGATCAGTTGATTGACGGGCTTCCGGGTCATGCGAAGGACCTGAAGCTGAATTATTCGAGCCTTGTGCGGCAGAATACCGAGCTGACGAAGCAGCAGCTTTGGGGCACGGTGGTGGCGAGCGCGATTGCAACGCGCAATCCTGAGTTGACGGCGGCGACGCTCGAAGAAGGCGCGAAGCAGCTTTCCGCGCAGGAGTTCGATGCAGCGAAGGCAGCGGCGGCGGTGATGGGGATGAATAACATCTATTATCGTTTTCTTCACCTCACTTCAAACGAGAAGTACGGCACTATGCCAGCGCGTTTGCGAATGAATGTAATGCGGACGCATGGTGTTGATCACAACGATTTCGAGCTGTGGTCGCTGGCGGTTTCGGCGATCAATGGTTGCGGCAAGTGCGTCGATTCCCACGAGAAGGTTGTTCGCGACAAAGGCGTGAGCGAGGAGACGGTGCTGGCGGTTGTGCGCATCGCTTCGATCGTTCATGCGATTGGGACGGTTCTGGATGCGGAGCGCGTGGCTCAGCCTGAGGCGGTTGCTGTTTAAGCTGCCTCGTTGTAGAAATTTGAGGGATGTCCTTTATGGGCATCCTTTTTCTTTTTGTTTATGCCTGAATTGCCTGATATTGCCGCTTACATGACTGCGCTTGAGGCGCGCGTTGTTGGTCAGCCATTGGAGCAGGTGCGGGTGGCGAGCGCGTTTCTGCTGCGCACGGCGCAACCTCCGATTTCTGCGGTGGAAGGCAAGAAGGTGCTGGAGTTGCGGCGCATCGGCAAGCGCATTGCGTTCGGATTTGAAAATGGTCTGTGGCTAGTGCTGCATCTGATGATCGCGGGACGGCTGCACTGGCGGCCTACAGGCGCGAAGCTTGGTGGGCGGCAGAATCTGGCGGCTTTTGATTTTCCTGGCGGATCACTTGTGCTGACCGAGGCTGGAACGAAGAGGCGGGCTTCGCTGCATGTTTTCCAGGGTGAAGAGGCTTTGCTTTCGATCGATCCCGGTGGGATTGAAGTCTTCGACAGCGATCTCGATGGGTTTCGCGCAGCGTTGATGGCGGAGAATCGCACGCTGAAGCGGGCATTGACTGATCCGCGCGTGCTGAGCGGGATCGGAAATGCGTATTCGGATGAGATTCTGCATGCGGCGAAGATGTCGCCGATTGCGCTGACGCATAAGCTGAAGCCGGAGGAGTGGCAGCGTCTCTATACGGCAACGCGCGAGACGCTGACACTCTGGATCGACCGTCTTAAAGCTGAAGCGAAGGCCGCGTTTCCGGAGAAGGTCACGGCGTTTCGCAAGGACATGGCGGTGCATGGACGCTTTGGCGAGCCGTGTCCGCGCTGCGGCGAGAAAATTCAGCGGATTCGGTACGCGGATAATGAGACGAATTACTGTGCGCGATGCCAGACGGATGGGAAGGTGCTGGCGGATCGGAGTTTGTCGCGATTGCTTGGGAAGGACTGGCCGCGTACGCTGGATGAGTTGGAGGCGCTGAAGCGGCGTTGAAGACCCACCTCGCTTCAAAAAGTGAGTTCGTGCTTTCCCACCCTTTCGCAAATTACGCGAAAGGATGGGGCACCCAGCCGTTGTGCCATTGAAGCGAAAAGCAGATCCTTCCCCTTCGTTGCACACGGGGTCAGGATATTAAGGCTTGCCGTTGGGGTTCCAGGTTGGCTTCCAGTCGGTGTCGGCGAGCCACTGGATCGGTTTCACCATCGAGGAAATCACGGTGGTCATGTAGGGGATGTCGAGCTTACTGATTTCGTCGCTGGGCTGGTGGTAGTCCTTGTGCAGGTTGAAACTGGAGACGGTCTGCGCGATGATGCCGCGCTTGGCAAGCGCGTAGTTGTCGGAGCGCTGGAAGAATTTCTGGTCGGGATGCGGGTCGCCGACTAAATGCGCGCCGTGCTTCGCGAGCGTCGGGCCGAGGTTCGAGCGCTCGTATCCGGTGAGCCAGAAGTTGCCTGCGGGGACGGCGGGATCGGGGCGGCCAATCATTTCAAATTCGAGATTAGCGACGATGTGATCGAGCGGGACCGGAGGGTGCTCGATGAAGTAGCGGTTGCCGAAGCCGCCGATTTCCTCTGAGCCGAAAAGCGCGAAGATGATGGTTCGCTTGGGACGCTTACCCTGACTGAGCGTCCGCGCGAGTTCGATGACGGCCGTGGTTCCGGAGGCGTCGTCGTCGGCACCGTTGTAAATCGTGTCGCCGTTGACGGCGGGTCCGATGCCGAGGTGGTCGAGGTGCGCTGTGAGCAGAATCGCGTCCTGTTGCGTCTTAATGTCGGAGCCGCGAAGAACGGCTACGGCGTTCCATGTCTCGGTGCGGGGCGTGTCTTCGTACTTTGCCAGATGCTGCTTCAAGCGGTCGGGAAGCGGATTTGGCAGAAGCGCTTTTTGCAGGAAAGTACCGTCGTCGCCGCCGGGTTCGAGGCCGAAGCTCTCGAATTGAGAGGCGGCCCAGGTGGCGGCGATGTGCTCGTCACGAGTAGCGCTGCCGCGGCCGTGAAGGGCGTCGGAGGCGAGGAAATCTTCATCGGAACGTACGCATTGGTTGCAGAAGGAGGAGCGGTCGACGGCATGGGCAACGCGACAAAACGACGTAACCAGTGATATCACCAAGATAAGGTGGAAATAACGGCGCATAGTGTGAGCGCAGTATATCGAAGACGCAGCGCGGTTTTCCGCAGAGGGGCGGTTCTCAACCATGGAGCATGAGAACAAGAGAGAGTCGGGCGAGTGAGAGCTGGATTGAAGGCGCGATATTTATTTGCTTTATGCATGACTGGGCTGCTGGCGTTGTCCTCGTGCGGAGGGAAGTTCTTTCCTGACGAGACGGGCGGCGGCGGGAGCACTAATAGCGGGAACTACATTTACGTTGGAAACTCGTCGACCGCAGTCAGTTCCGTCGCCGGATTTACGATTACGACCGCCAACGTAGTGAATGTGCTGACGAATTCGCCCTATGCGACGGCTTTGCCGCCGAACACCATGGCCATTACGCCTAAGAACACTTTTCTGTATGTCGGGAGCATTTCCGGCGGCATCTACGCCTACACCATCAATGCAGATGGAACGATCACGGTGGCGAATAGCGGCAGTCCAGTGGCCACGGGCGTGAGTCCGATCACGATGCAGGTGGACCCGACCGGGCAGTGGCTGATTGCGGCTGACCTGAGCCCTTCGGCGTATGTGTTTGGCATCAATGCCAGCACGGGTGCTCTGACGACGCAGGGGAATGCCATCGCGCTGGACACGGGAAGCGCAACGAATTTGTATATCACCCCGAATGGACAGTATGTCTTCGTTTCGCTGGGGACGGGCGGGGTCGATATTCTGACCTTGAACACGACGTCCGGCGTGATCACCAAGCTGAATCAGATCCTGACCCCGAAGGCATCTTCGAATGCCGATTTAGGGTTGAGCAGCGATCCCACCAGCAAGTACCTCTTTGTCACGGAAACGGGAATCAATTCAGTGCGCGTGTTGAACATCAACACTACCGGCAGCAGCGTTCTTACTGAACTGGCGACGTCGCCGACCGCAACCGGCCTGGGGCCGTCGCAGGTGCTGGTGACGAAGGACGGCAGCTACGTCTACGTGACCAACCGGACCGACGGGACAATCAGCGGTTTTACACTGGCTGCGAACGGAGCGCTGACTCCGCTGTCAGGCTCACCGTACACGACGGGTTCGGCTCCCGTGGACATCACCCAAGACACTACGCAGGCGTATATCGCGGTGGCATGTGCGGGAGGCAATCCGGATATGCAGGTCTTCAAGATTGACACTACGACTCCCGGCAAGCTGGATGCCTTTGCCAGCAAGACGACCGGGACCGATCCCACGCTGGCCAGCACGATTGCCAGTACGAATTAGGTTCACTCCGGGGGTGGAGAGTGTCTAAATCTTTCAAAACAGGCTAGTTAACTTTTTAGCGCGCTAAAATATTGATTCTGCGGTGGTTGCTTGCAAGTTCCTTTGTTTGAGAGGGATAGCGGCTTTTGACTGCCTCCTCCTCCTTAAGAATAAAAGAGCCCGCCATCTACGGCGGGCTCTTTCGCTTCTATATCCAGTTTAACAATTTTCGCGGTAATTCCAGGTCAACTTCAGCCCAGTTTTTTCTCTTTCGAATGTGTGAGTTAGAAGATTTCTTCAAGCCCAAGGGCTTGACAGAAGTTTCCTCACCTCCCTCAAGGCACTGAGGGACGTGCCAGATGACCGAAGTGGAACCACCTGCGAACCTGCTCGCGAACGTAATCCGGCAGTTCCACCGGCCCCATCGCATCTGCGCTATCGTTCCCGCCCGTCTTCGGCGTCGCGAGGTAGCCGTGAAATGCACCATTTCCGTCCACAGCCAATCTGGAAGTAGTGGGATCAGTTTCCGGATGGCCGTGATCCGCCAGGACAAGTCACGCCTTCAGGAAACCTTCTGACTAGTCGACTTTAAATGCGTAATCCGACGCGGCATTTGTCAAAAGGTTTTTCCTAGCCTGAATCGCACCTGAAACGGTTCGACAGGGTGAAAAACGTCTGTGAATGCCGGTGTGGCTGTTGGCGTTATTTGGGAGGTATAGGCGTAGTCAATGTCGTGATCGCGGCGGTTAAGCAAATTCAAAAATTCGGCCGAGACGCGCCATGTCTCGCCAATCCGATACCCGACCTCCCCATTGAGCAACTGCCGTTGCGCTTGAGCGATAAATTCCGTCGGACGTCAAATCGCGCGGGCCAAAGTAGCGCAGGCGCAAACTCGACGAAAAGCCGTGGAGATCGTGCAGTGTAATGCCCGATGCAATCACCAACCCAACCGCTTCGGGCACACGCTTGCCACCCGGGCTGCCCGGCGCAGCATCATCCTCGTCAATTTCGGTAAAAAGGGCTTTGGAGTCAGCCAGGTCAAAATCAAAAGCCCAATGTTCCAGTGGCGTGTAGTAGTTCGCCCATTCGATGCCATAGCGTTCGCTCGGCTGTTGTGAAGCAACCGTGCCTCCGGTGTCGCCATCCTGCTGCAGTTCGGAAGCACTGTGGAGATACCAGAGCGAAAGGGTGCTTTGCAGATGTGGGACGGCCACAGTGCGCACGCCAATTTCCCCGCCTTTGGTTGGGATCAGGGGCGGAATCGGGGTGGCGGGCGTATTGGGGTAAGGATAGTCCGCCGAAACCGGTTCCACCGTCTGCGTTGTGCCACGTCCGTCATTGCTGTGAAAACCGAATCCACCCTGTCCATAGAACTCAGTATTGGCCCACGGGCCGAAAATCAAACTTAGTTTTGGGCTGGGCAGCACCTTGCTGGCCGTGCCGGAATTGGCCGGGGTAACCAGGCTGGTGACGTCAAAGTATTCCAAGTCGCCGCGCAGGGCCGCGACTGAGCGGAATTTTTCCGCCCACTGGATTTTATTTTCCGCATAAAACCCTACTTGCGTGTCCGTAAAGCGATCCGCTTGCGTGGTCGCGGGCAAAATGTTGCCGGTGGAGGAATCAGTTTTATCCACGCGCACGCGATTTTCCGTCTGGTAAAGGCCGTTGTGGATCCAATCGTTGCGGACCTGCAGGCCGAACGTATTTTCCACCTTGCGGCCAAACCATTGGCTGAAAATCGTGTGGCGTGCGTCCAGCCCAGCCACCCAGCGCCTGTCCTGCTGTTCGAACTGGTCGCCGCGAACGGGGTCCGTCAGGTAGTAAGTGAAATCAGAAAATAAATCGAGATCATAATAGAATCCGTAGGCCGTGATTTTCGTACGCGGAATTTGCGTCCTGGCGATGCCATTCAGCCTGCACGCTATAACGCTGTGAATGGCCACCGTCAGTCGGGTTCAGTGTGCCAAAGAAACCAACCAGGGGCACGGCGTTTTCGGCGATTTGATCGCTCGAGTTCCATGTTCCATGGTAGGCGCGGGCCGTGATGCTGAAACCGTCGGCGTCTCCTCCCTGGCTGTAGGTAAGAAGGCCGTTGAATTTGTAATAGTTATCCGGATGCGTCCATGGGCCGTCATCGTGATACACCTCTCCGCCGTACAGCAAATTGCCCGGGCCGAGCTTTTGCGATACGCCGAAAACGGCCCGCCCATAGCCATACATGCCGCCTTCCACCTGGAAGAAGTTCTGGGGCAGAGTCTTGAAAAACTCCAGATGGGCCGATCCGGCG
Organism: uncultured Acidobacteriaceae bacterium; assembly: GCA_963833015.1. Classification (GTDB taxonomy): domain Bacteria; phylum Acidobacteriota; class Terriglobia; order Terriglobales; family Acidobacteriaceae; genus Alloacidobacterium. Next base: position 117,585 of record CAWHWJ010000016.1, read on the forward strand.
GAGCCATAGTTGCCGACATCAGCGTAATAAGGACCTTTCTCGTAATTCACCCGCTTCACAAACTCCGGGATGACGGTGTTCATGTCCGCGTACCCCTCGCCGTGCGCGTGCGACGGCAGGTTCAGCGGCATATCGTCGATGAAAATGGCGAAATCTGTGCCGTGGTCGAGATTGAAGCCGCGCAGAAAATATTGGTTGGCCTTGCCGCCGCCGGCGTGTTGAGTGATGATGACACCGGGAACCGTCTCCAAAATTTCTCCCGGATCGAAGAATCGGGCGATCCTGGATTTCCTTTGCGCCTACCGTTCCCTGGGTGGCGGAATCGGCAATTCCGATAAGGTCATCCTCCCGGCCCTGCACGTTTATGGTGGTGCTCGCGGCGCTCACAGCCAGAGAGATGCGCAGAGGCGCCGCCTCCTCCGTGGTTCCTATGGTGACGGGAATTTCTTTGGTTTCAAAATCGGGATTCGATACGACGAGTCGATAATGACCTGCCGGGAGTCCAGAAATAATGAAGGAGCCGTTCCTATCCGACTGTGTCGTTCTTTGTACGGTACCGTTCGCGCTGCGAACCTGCACGGTAGCCCCGGCAATCATCGCGCCAGACGTGTCAACGACTGTTCCTGATAGCTGAGGCGGATCAGCCTTATCACTGGTGGCGACCGGCGTCTTTTCCTGACCGGCATCGTTCGTACTTCTTATTTGAGCTAAAGCTGCCGTTGCCACGAACAAAATTGTGGCCAAAATGCAAAATGATAAGAGCAGTATTACGGATCTCACTTTCGTGTTACTGACTCCCACAATAGAGTCCTTTCCGGAATCGACTACAGGTCATCAATGTTTGTGAGTGTGAGACTTTTCCTTCGCGTGAAGATGGTTCTTCGATACGGGCTTAGCGACCGTCATGACCAGTCGACCGTGCTGCACACCCTTCAACCCGATCAGGCGACCTGCGAATTCTTCGATTTGTCCAGATTTGCCATGAACAATGAGGACTTCCAGGCACGAGTCATGGTCGAGATGCGCATGACTAGTCGAGACCATTAGCTTGTGGTGCGCGTGCTGAATTTCGGTCAACTTTTCTGTCACCCCATGGGCGTGATGGTCATAGATGAGTGTGACCGTGCCGACTACGGTTGCATTGGGATTAGACGTCCGCTCTGCGACCAGGCGATCGCGGATCAGATCGCGGAAGGCCTCGGATCGGTTGGTATAGCCCAGCTGAGAAATGAAATTATCGAAGCGTTCGAGGAGATCAGAATCGAGTGCAACTCCGATTCTGCTAAGGACGCCCATGGTCACTCCTTGGAAAAGAATTGCCTCTCTCTGAAGATTGGAGAATAGCACGATCACGCAATTCGTGGCACGACTCTCCATTGGCAATACAAATCCAGAAACGGCCTATGACAGCTGTCACAAATGGGTGTCCCGGGATGGGTGGGGTCTGGGCGCGCCACTGCACAACGGGCTTTCACACTCTGCAGTTCGCCGCCTGGTTTTGAGACCAGTACCGCGAAACGCCGTTGTGTTTACCGGTCTTCCACTCAACTCCTCAATCGTTGGCAATGGCAACTGACCCGATACTTACCTGGACGAGGCACCGGGGGAAGCAGCGATTCGATGCTATGCTCTAAGTAGTGCGGAGAGCGGAGACCCCGGTTTCTCCCACTGAATACGCATGGTTTCTCGCCCGTCTCGTCTAGTATTTCAACGCATCCTGCCGGTTCTTCTATCGCTGTTGGTAATAAGCGGCTGCAATCGCCTGCGCCCGAAGCCTCCTGTCGAATATGTCTACGTCATCGCGAAAGAGACGTTTCTGCGCGATCGGGTGGCGGCCGTGTCCAATCGCGTGGCGAATGTCACGAATGGGCAGCGTCTGGAGGTTGTCGAGAAGGGGCGGCGGTTTCTCAAGGTCAAGACGGACAAGGGCGAGATCGGCTGGATTGAGGAGCATGGCATCATCGATCAGGACACCTACCAGCAGTTTGCCGATCTGACGAAGCAGCATGCGAATGATCCGGTGATTGCGACGGCGGTGCTGCGCGACGATCTTTACCTCCACGTAAAGCCGGGACGGCAGACCGACCGCTTCTATCTGTTACCCGAAGGCGACAAGCTGCAGATGCTGGTGCGGGCGTCGGTGCCGAAGGCGACGCCTCCGCAGGCTGCACCGGCTCCGAAGCCGGCTGTGAAGGCTGACGCGAAAGCTGCGGACGCTAAGGCGGCGGACAAAACGGCGTCTGCGGCGAAGCCTCCGGTTGCGCCTGAACCTCCCGCTCTTGAAGACTGGTGGCTGATTCGCGACTCACAGGGGCGGGTCGGCTGGATGCTTTCGCGCCGGTTAGATGTAGACGTGCCGGATACGATTGCCGGGTACGCCGAGGGGCAGCGCATTGTCGGTGCATATCAGCTGACGACGGTGAGTGATCCGGAGTCGAAGTTCCCGAACGGGCAGGCGCCGGAATATGTCACGGTGCTGAGTCCGTACAAGGACGGGCTGCCGTATGACTTCGACCAGGTGCGAATCTTTACCTGGAATGTGAGAAAGCACCGCTACGAAACGGCGTACCGGCAACGGAACCTGCAGGGATATCTGCCGGTGAAGGTCGGCACGCAGACCTTTGACAAGATTGGCACGGTACCGGTGTTTTCTCTCAAAACGGCGACAGATGACACGATTGCGATCGATCCGGCGACAGGCGCGGCGCGGCCCGCAAATCTGACGACGCTGACCTTCCGGCTCGAAGGGGTGATCGTCCGGAAAGTTGAGCCGCCGAGCGCTGCGCCTCCTCCACCGCCACAACCTTCTGCGGCTAACCCGCCTGCGCCGCCGTCAAAATCACAGAAGGCGGGAAAGCACCACACGGTTCGAGCCAGGCATCATAAACCTCAGTAAGGCGAAAGCCGCCAGCTGAACGGTGTAACGAATCCCGCCGGATCCGCACCATCCGACGGTTAAAGAATTTTTTCTGGCTGGATACAACCCCTACGGTTGTCGTGCATCCAACTTGATCTAAGGTGTAGTTTGTCTCGTTATTTGGGGTTGAAGATTTAATTGGGTCGAATCGGTGCCGCGATTGGCGGTCTAACTTGCCCGATCTATCGCAACCTCGTATTGTTTTCACAAACCTTGCATAGCTTCGGGCAATTGGCATGAGCTTTCATATTGCGGCAGTCGAATCCCACGCGGTGAAAAATGACAGGAGATCGGCACATGGACAACAAGCCGGCACAGAACATTCAGGACACGTTTCTTAATACGGTCCGTAAAGATAAAACCCCTATTACCATCTACCTGGTCAGCGGCGTGAAGCTGACAGGGAAGATTCGCTCCTTCGATAAATATTCCGTGCTATTGGAGAACAATAGCCAGGAACAGTTGATCTTCAAGCACGCCATCTCAACGGTGGTGAGCTCGCGTTCGGTGCTGCATACCGAACACAGGCCGCCCTCAACGCATCCTGCCGGACACACGGGCGGGAGCGGTTCGGCTGTCTCGGGCTCTTCGACTGCAGAATCACAAGGCAGTTAAGGTCAGGATTCTCAGGAACAGCGTTTCGTGGGCGAGCTCCAGCGCACAGGCACGAATGGCGCAGAAGACCGCGCGTTACTGGTAGCGGTGGAGTTCGCCACACGGCGTTCTCCATTGCCGCCATCGGCTATCCTTGCCCGCGATGCGGCCCGTATTTCAGCCGAGGGCGAAGAAGCCGAATCAGCGGTATCCGCGCCCTTCGACCATGACGCGTCTCTCAGTGAATTTCGCGAGCTGGTAGTCAGCGCGGGCGCGACGATTGCCGGGGAAGTGACGCAGAAACGGCCTAAACCTGATCCTGCGACGCTCATTGGCAGCGGCAAGGTGGAGGAACTGGCAGGCGTTGCTGCTTCTACTGATGCCAACGTGGTCCTTTTCGATCACGATCTCAGCCCTACACAATTGCGCAATCTGGAGGAACGGCTGCCCTGCCGGGTTCTGGACCGGACGCAATTGATCCTCGACATTTTTGCCCGGCATGCACGGACGCGGGAAGGCCAGTTACAGGTCGAGCTGGCACAGCTGGAATACATGCTGCCGCGGCTAGCTGGGCGCGGGAAATCCATGTCGCAGCTGGGCGGCGGCATCGGCACGAGAGGTCCGGGTGAAACGCAGCTCGAAACCGACCGGCGCAAAATCCAGCGGCGCATCGTGCAGGTGAAAGAAGACCTGGAGGCGGTTCGGCGGGTTCGCGGACAACAGCGGCAGCGGCGCGAAGCGGTTCCGGTGCCGACGGTGGCGCTGGTGGGGTATACCAACGCGGGAAAGAGCACGCTGTTCAATACGCTGACCAAGGCCGGCGTGCTGGAATCGGCGAGGATGTTTGCGACGCTCGACCCAAAGTTGAAGGCGATTCAGCTGCCTTCCCGCAGGAAAATTCTGCTCTCCGATACGGTGGGGTTTATTCGCAACCTGCCGCATACCCTGGTCACTTCGTTTCGCGCCACTCTGGAAGAGGTCCAGAAGGCCGAGGTGCTGCTGCATGTGCGGGACGCTTCAAGTCCTGTGCGGGACGAGCAGAAGGCTGAGGTTGAGAAAGTTCTTGGCGAGTTAGGCGTGCTACACAAGCCTCGGCTGGAAGTCATGAACAAGATCGATCTGCTACCGGATGTAGAACGCGCTGAGCTGATCGCGTGCCGGGGCGCTTGGGACATCAGGCAAGCGGGGGCTGGGGATTGACTGCCTGCTGGCTCGCATCGACGCTGAACTAACGGCTGATCCGGTGATCGAGGGGACGTTCGTTATCCCGCAGGCAAAGGGTGATGTTCTGGCGGCGCTGGGCGCTGGGGCAGTGCTGCGCGATCGACGAATTTATTGACAATACCGTGCGCATGACGGTCGCCGGACCGGCATCGCTGCTGGGGAGATACAGGGAATTTCGGGTGGACGCAAGTACGGACCGGACGAGGGGGAGCGGTGGAGATTCCCAGTCGCCCGGTCCGTTGGACCCTGAACCGGGTCATAGGTGATGGTTCAAGTCTACGCCCCCTCAGGGGCGAGTCAAGCGTTATTCTGCAGAAATTCGCGGGTTGTGATACACCTAAGGGGTAAGTGTCTACCCCTGCGTTGACACCTTATTTTTCACTCTGTTACAACCATAGGTTCCGTAATACCTTCCAGATAAGACTTCCAAGGGCTTAAAGGGCAGCTGTAAGCGCGCCGAAGCTAGTCGCAAGGCGTTGGAAATGGTGTGGATAGGGCTGCGGTATGCGAGAAATCAGCCAGTCTGAAGAAGATTCAGCGGCTATCACGAACCGGCGAAAGCATGGACCAAATTCTCAAGCAACTCGGCGATCTGATTGTCGGCTCGATTCCGACGGCGATCATTTTCATCTTTCTGGTCGTGGCTTACCGCGTCCTGTTGTATGGCCCGTTGACGCGTACGCTGGCCGAGCGCCGCGAACGCACACAAGGAGCAATCGAAAAGGCTGCCACCGCCATCGCCGCGGCCGATGCCAAATCGCAGGAATATGAGGCCAAGCTGAGGGCCGCGCGCGCGGAGATTTTCCGGCATCGTGAGCACCTCATCCACCAGTGGAATACCGAGCGCGAGCACGCGCTGGCATCAGCGCGGCTGGCTGCGCAGGAGCGGGTACGGGTCGCCGAAGCTGCGTTAAAGCAGCAGGCTGCCGAGGCGCAAAAGCAGCTTGAGGGCTCAACAGAGCAGCTTGCCTCACAGATTCTTCAAGCCATTCTGCCTCCGGGTGTGGCTCCTCTGGAGAGTGTCCGTTGAAGCGTAGTTTCAAGATCAGCTTTGCAACATTTTTTGCCGCATTGGTTTTGCTGGCAGGCGCGGCTCCGCGCAGTTTCAGCCAGGAGCAGCCTGCGAAAGCCGGGAACGTCCATTCAAATTATGAAGGGATGGATCAGCCCGAGAGCAACAGCGATATCGAAGAAGTACCGCCATTCGGCTTCGGTCCAGGCCATCGCCAGGGTGATGCACATCAAGCACCGAGACGGCGGCCATGATTTTCGAGGATTTGAACTCCGCGATTATGTGGATTGGGATTATCTGGTTCCTGGTCAAGGTTCTGCCCAAGGCCTTTCGCCAGCGCTCGGAGACGATCCAGAAGGAGCTGGTCGAGGCGCATTCCGCTACTGAGGAGGCTAGAGAGCGCCTGAGCGCGGTTGAGGCACGCCTGGCGAAACTGGATTCCGAGATTGAAGCCATTCGCAAGCAGGCCGAGCATGACAGCGTGGAAGACGAGAAGCGGATCAAAGCATCGCTCGAAGAGGAGCGCAAACGGATTATCGAGTCTGCTGAGCAGGAGATCGCGGCATTCGGGTCGGCTGCACAAAGAGATTTGAAGCATCTTGCCGCTGATCTGGCGGTCGAACGGGCGCTGCAACGGATTCATCTGGGCGCGGACGCCGACCGGATTCTGGTGCAGAACTTTGCAGCCGATCTCGACAGCACGCAGACCAAGGGAGGGAAGAACTGATGGCTGCCATTGCCGCTCCCTATGCCCGCGCTTTTTCCGATGTCGTTTTCGAGGCGCGCCTGAACGATCACGACGTGCAGAAGCAACTGGACAGTTTTGTTGCCGCGTGGCGCGAGAGCGCAGATCTGCGCGAGGTTTTTCTTGATCCGTCGTTCGCTGCGGAGAGAAGGTTGCCATTCTGGATAAGCTGAATTCCCGGCTGGGGATGTGGATGCAGGTGCGGAACTTCATTGCTGTGCTGATCCAGCACGACCGGCTGAATGTGCTCGATGATGTTCTGGCGGAGTACCGCAAGGTGGTAAATCAGCGTCTCGGCATCTCTGAGGTGCACGTCACCTCGGCGCGGCCTCTTGAAACTGACGAGCGGCAGGGAATTGAGCAGAAAGTTGCGGCGCTGACGGGCACGCAGGTGCAGGCTACGTATCACGAAGACAAATCGTTGCTCGGAGGCGTGGTGGTGCGCGTCGGGAGCACGGTGTATGACGGATCGGTCAAAGGAAGACTGGACCGGCTGAAAGAGCAGCTCGCCACCTAAGGTTGCGCGGCTCGAAACAAGATTCTGTTGGGAAAGTGAAGCATGGCTCAGATTAAAGCAGACGAAATTACACAGCTCCTGAAAGAGCAGATTCAGAACTACGACGCGAAGATCCGCGTGGATGAGGTGGGAACGATCATCTCCCTCGGCGACGGCATCGCCCGCATCCACGGCCTCGACAAGGTCATGTATGGCGAGATGCTCGAGTTTCCCCACGGCGTGGCCGGGCTTGCCATGAACCTGGAAGAGGAGCAGGTGGGCGCCATTCTGATGGGCGAGTACACCGAGCTCAGCGAGGGCGACCAGGTAAAGCGCACCGGCAAGATTTTGAGCGTGCCTGTGGGCGAGGCGATGATTGGCCGCGTGGTTGACGCCCTGGGCCAGCCCATCGACGACAAGGGGCCGATCCACTCAACCGAATTCCTGCCCGTGGAGCGCCTTGCTCCGGGCGTCGTCGACCGCCAGTCGGTGCGCGAGCCAATGATGACCGGCCTCAAGGCCGTCGACAGCATGATTCCGATTGGCCGTGGACAGCGCGAACTGATCATCGGCGACCGCCAGACGGGAAAGACGGCGATTGCGCTCGACACGATCATCAACAACGCGAAGAACGACCTGATCTGCATCTACTGCGCGATCGGGCAGAAGCGGTCCTCGGTCGCTGCGGTAGTGCAGACGCTGACCGAAAACGGTGCGATGGATTACACCGTCGTCGTTGCGGCGACCGCCTCTGAGCCTGCCCCTATGCTCTATATTGCGCCGTATGCTGCCACCTCCATCGGTGAATACTTCCGCGACAAGGGCAAGCATGCGCTGGTGATCTACGACGATCTTTCCAAGCACGCCGTCGCGTACCGCGAGATTTCGCTGCTGTTGCGCCGTCCGCCCGGCCGCGAAGCGTATCCGGGCGACGTCTTCTATCTTCACTCGCGTATGCTGGAGCGCTCGTCGAAGCTGAGCAAGGGAAAGGGCGGCGGCTCGCTGACGGCTCTGCCGATTATCGAAACGCAGGCGGGCGATGTCTCAGCCTACATTCCGACCAACGTCATTTCGATCACGGACGGGCAGATCTTCCTCGAAACCGATCTTTTCAACTCGGGCATTCGCCCTGCGGTGAACGTCGGGCTTTCGGTGTCGCGTGTCGGATTCTCGGCAGCCATGAAGGCGATCAAGCAGGTGGGTGCGACGCTGAAGCTCGATCTAGCGCAGTACCGCGAACTCGCAGCGTTCTCGCAGTTCGGCAGCGATCTGGACAAGGTGACTCAGGCGCAGCTTGCCCGCGGCCAGCGCCTCACCGAGCTGCTGAAGCAGCCCCAGTTCGAGCCGCTGACGGCAGAGCACCAGGTGGCGATTCTCTTTGCCGGCACGCAGGGGCTGCTCGATGACGTGAAGGTCGAAGGCATTCGCGCATTTGAGAGCGGCTTCCACAAATATCTGGATTCGGCGCAGACGGCGCTGCTCAAGGATATCGGTGAGAAGAAGGCTCTCGACGATGATCTGCGGAATCGTTTGAAGGACGCGATCAACGAGTACAAGCAGACCTTCTTCTCTGAACACCAGGAATTCCAGATGCCAGAGGCAAAGAAGGAAGCAGCTCAGGCGAAATAGTCCTAGAGCGGGACGACGGACGCCGCAACCAAAAATGCCGCGGAACAGGCACAGCCTGCCGGGCAAGGAAGTAATCCGAAGCAAAAAGAATGGCAAACGTTCTCGATTTAAGACGGCGTATTCGCAGCGTAAAGAGCACGCGCCAGATCACCAAGGCCATGAAGATGGTGGCCGCCGCGAGGCTGCGTCGCGCGCAGGAGCGGGCGTTCGCATCCCGGCCGTATGTGGCGATGATGGAGAGCGTGTTGCAGTCGCTCAAGCGCCGCGCTGACATTTACGATCCCGAGACTGGAGAATTGCGGCATCCGCTGCTTGAGACGCGTCCGGAGAAGAATGCGCTGGTCGTTGTCGTCTCCGGCGAAGGTGGATTTGCCGGAGCGTTCAACGCCAACATCGTAAAGGCTGCGACGAACTTCATCGCCGCGCGCCCGGATCTGCAAATCGACATCGAAGCGATCGGCCGCAAGGGTCGCGATATTCTACGACGACGCTATCCGGCGGCGGAATATGTCGAAGCGCGGAAGCAGGACGAACAAGGGGAAGGGCGCGCATATCGCGGCGAGCGCACGCGCAGCAACCCTGTTGAGATGATGGACGACCATTATCGCAATATCCTGCTTAAGATCACCTTCGACGAAGTGCGTGAACTGGGCTGGGAGATCGTCTCGCTCTATACACACGAAAAGATCGACGCGGTCTACGTGGTTTACAACGAATTCAAGTCCGTGATCCAACAGCGCGTCGTAGTGCAGAAGATTTTGCCGATCATCGAGATCGGTAAGCAGGAGATCACCGCTGCCGAAGAGATGACCCGGGAACAACGTGAGCGCGCGGCAGAGGCGGCCGCGTCGGCTGGCATCAGTGTGGATTCGGCGGAGGAGATCGCAGCAGAGAAGCAGGCTGAGGAAGAAGCGCATCGCTTTGGAACTGCGGACGTCGATTATATCTACGAGCAGGATCCGGCAGACTTGTATAGGGCTATCCTGCCGCGTTACGTCGGCACGCTGCTGTATCACGCGATGGTGGAGTCGGTGGCTGCGGAGTTTGCGGCGCGCATGACGGCGATGGATTCGGCGACGAACAACGCTTCGGATCTGATTGACCACTACACGCTTCTGATGAACCGCGTGCGTCAGGCGGCGATCACCAAGGAACTGATTGAGATTGTGAGCGGCGCAGCCGCACTGTAGGAAGAAAGAATTTATGGCAGAGAATATTGGCAAAGTCATCAAGATCGCCGGGCCGGCGGTGGACGTTCAGTTTGAAGAGGCGAAGATGCCTCCGATCTATCAGGCGCTGCGCGTTGTAAGCGACGGGTTTACAGTGCCCAACCCCGTCAACGTGATTCTCGAGGTGCAGCAGCACCTGGGCGAAGGCCGCGTGCGCTGCGTAGCCATGCAGGCCACCGAAGGCATGGTGCGCGGCATGAACGCCATCGATCAGGGCGGTCCTATCACCGTTCCCGTGGGACACGAGACGCTGGGCCGCGTGCTCAACGTCATCGGCGAGCCGGTAGACGAACTCGGCCCGGTGAACGCGAAGGTCCACATGCCCATTCACCGTCCCGCTCCGGCTTTCGATGAGCAGTCGACGCACGAAGAGATGTTCGAGACGGGCGTAAAGGTCATCGATCTGATCCAGCCATTTTTGAAGGGGGGCAAGATCGGCCTCTTCGGCGGCGCTGGCGTCGGCAAGACGGTCATCATTCAGGAACTGATCAACAACGTCGCGCTGAAGCACGGCGGTTTCTCGGTATTCGCCGGAGTGGGCGAGCGCACCCGCGAAGGAAACGACCTTTGGATGGAGTTCCAGGAAGCTGGCGTTATCGACCTGAAGGATTTCAAGAAATCGAAGGCTGCCCTGATCTACGGCCAGATGACCGAGCCGCCAGGTGCGCGTCTGCGCGTCGCGCTGACCGGCCTCACAGTCGCTGAATACTTCCGTGACAACGAAGGCGCGGACACGCTGCTCTTTATCGACAACATCTTCCGCTTTACACAGGCGGGTTCTGAGGTATCGACGCTGCTGGGACGTATGCCTTCGGCCGTCGGCTACCAGCCAAACCTCGCGACCGAAATGGGCGAGTTGCAGGAGCGCATCACTTCGACCAAGAAGGGCTCTGTCACGTCTGTACAGGCCGTGTACGTCCCGGCCGACGACCTTACCGATCCAGCTCCGGCAACGACCTTTGCTCACCTCGATGCGACGACGGTTCTTTCTCGTCAGCTGACGGAACTGGGCATCTATCCGGCGGTCGATCCGCTCGCCTCGACCTCGCGCATTCTTGTCCCCGCGCATCGTCTCGCAGGAGCACTATGACGTGGCGCAGGGTGTGAAGCGTATTCTGCAGCGCTACAAGGACCTTCAGGACATCATCGCGATTCTCGGTATCGACGAGCTTTCGGAAGACGACAAGCTCACTGTGGCGCGCGCTCGTAAGATCCAGCGCTTCCTCTCGCAGCCGTTCCACGTGGCCGAGCAGTTCACGGGCATCCCGGGCGCTTACGTCAAGATCGAGGACACGGTGCGCAGCTTCAAGGAAGTGCTCGACGGCAAGCATGACAGCATTCCCGAGCAGGCCTTCTATCTGAAGGGATCGATTGAGGACGTGCTCGAAGCTGCTGAGAAGATGAAGGCGAACGCGTAGACTATGCCAGATCAACTGCAAGTTCGGCTGGTAACTCCGGAGCGCATCCTCGTCGATACGACGGCGGATGCGGTGGAGTTGCCGTCTCGTTCCGGCTATATCGAAGCGCTCTTCGGGCATACGCCGCTGCTGGCTGAGCTCGGAGCGGGCGAAGTCCGCCTGCACGGCGGCCATGCCGGCGAGCAGCGCTACAACGTCAACTGGGGATTCGTTGAAGTGCTGCCGGACCGGGTGACGATTCTTGCCGAGGGTGCGCTGAAGCCGGAAGAAATTGACACGGCGCGTGCGCAGGAGCAGCTCGAGCGCGGCCAGAAGATGTGGAACGAGGCCGGTGAAGATGCCGAAAAATATGAAGAGGCAAATCGCAAGATTGCCGAGGCGGAATCGAAGCTGGAGAGTGCTGCTTCGAAGTCGTAACTTCACTTCCATTTCTTTCGAAGGCTGGCCATTGCGCCGGCCTTTCTTTTTGAGCAAGAGGCTGATGCGAAGTGTTGACCTGCCCGTGTATCTTGGTGAGTGCCGTATGAATCGCCTTCAGGATCAGCAATTTTCACCATGCCTCAAGAACAGATGCTCATGGAAGTAGCAGCACTTACTGATGTTGGGCGAGTCCGCTCCGCGAATGAGGATGCTTACGGGCTCTGCGCCGAGGCCGGGCTTTTTGTGGTTTGCGATGGCATGGGCGGAGCCGCAGCTGGTGAAGTCGCGAGCCAAATGGCGGTGGTCGCTGTCACCGAAGCGCTCTGTGATCCGCAGATGGCAGATGATCCGCGGCGAGCGCTGGAGGGCGGTATTGCGGAAGCAAACCGAGCGTGTCTTTTCGCGCGTCGGAGCAGGAGCCGTCATGGCACGGCATGGGCACGACGCTGGTGTCGCTTGCTGGTGCGCGAGGGCCGCGTCTGGATTGCGCATGTGGGCGACAGCCGCTGCTATCGCTTTCGCGCGGGCGCGCTGGAGCGCATGACGCAGGACCATTCGCTCGTGGACGAGCAGGTGCGGCTGGGACAGATGACCCCCGCTGAGGCGGAGATGTCTCCTTTGCGCAACGTGATTACGCGGGCGATCGGCACGCGCGATACGGTGACACCCGATATCGAGGAAGTGCCGACCGAGCATGGCGATCTGTTCCTGCTCTGCTCCGACGGGCTCTCGAAGGAAGTTTCCGAGGCGCGACTCGCGGAGCTGTTGAGCGGCGACACTTCCGATCTTCAGGCAGCGTGCCGGCGGCTGATTGAAGATGCGAACGCGTCAGGCGGAAGCGACAATATCACCGCGGTTCTGGTGAAGATTTCCTAGTTCAGTTTTCAGATCTCGCGTGTCTTGATACACTCATTTGTTTTGAGGTGATGGAATGAGTGAGATCAAGATGGTCGGCGTGCTTGGCGCCGGAACCATGGGCAACGGCATAGCGCATGTCTTTGCGCGAAGCGGATTTGATGTGCGGCTCTGCGAGGTCGAGCAGCGGTTTCTCGATCGCGGGCTGGAGACGATCCGGAAGAATCTCGACCGCGAAGCCGCCAAGGGCAAGTTGACTGCGGACGAAGCTGCCGCGTCACTGCAGAGGATTCAAGGGCACGCTCGACCGGCAGTCGCTTGCGTCGTGCGATTTCGTCATCGAGGCGGCGACGGAGAAGTTCGAGATCAAGAGCCAGCTCTTTGCGGAGCTGGATTCGATCCTGCCGCAAGCACGTCATTCTCGCTTCAAACACTTCTTCGATTTCCATCACAAGGCTGGCTGCGAAGACGAAGCGTCCTGAGCAGGTCATCGGGATGCACTTCTTCAATCCTGTGCCGGTGATGAAGCTGGTCGAGGTGATTCGCGGGCTCGCTACTTCGCAGGCAACTTACGACACGGTAAAGGTGCTGGCGGAAAAGGCTGGGCAAGACTCCGGTTGAAGTGAACGATGCTCCCGGCTTCGTTTCGAACCGGGTGCTGATGCCACTGCTCAACGAAGCGATGTATCGCGGTGATGGAAGGCGTGGCGACTCCCGAGGCTGTGGACGAAGTCTTCAAGCTGGGCATGGCGCACCCGATGGGGCCGCTGACTCTGGCGGATTTCATCGGCCTCGATGTGTGCCTCGACATCATGCGCGTGTTGCAGGATGGCCTGGGCGATCCGAAGTACCGGCCATGTCCACTGCTGATCCGCATGGTGGACGCGGGCTGGCTGGGGCGCAAGAGCGGGCGCGGTTTCTACACCTATGTAGTTGCCGTAGCCGCGATGTTCGAGCGAACGCAGTTTCTCGTTTGTTGGCCATGAAATAGTCAGTAGGAATGCCGAGTCTTCCTGCGCTTCAACGTCATGCTTGATGGACGGAGCCAGTGTGAAGAGGCTTGCTGTTCCCAGGTCATGCGTCTGCCCCTGCGCATGTACGCGGACGGAGCCTTTCAACACATGAATAGAGATCGTTCCGTCGGTGTGATGCTCCTTCATGTGAGCGGCGCGCTCCATGGTGATGAGCACGGTGCGAAAGTCATCGCTCTTGTATAGGGTCTTGGCGTAGAGGCCCGATTGCCAGGGTTTTTTCCGCTCCGAGTCTGCGATTTCGTGAGAAAGGTCGAACGTAGCGAAGCTGTTTGCTGACGCCACTGCCATGAGGTGTTACCTCCGTGCAGTCCATTCTAGCCCTCCTCGTCCAGCCAGGATGGAAGCATGCCCAATAGGATGAACGCATGCCCGATAGGATGGACACATGGATGATCTCAGCAGACGCGCGATAGCTGCGGCCGTTTCAGTCTCGAATTCGTTCGGGTTGCGGTGCGACGATCCGGAAGTGCTGGCCGATGGCAGCAATGTGCTGGTGCATTTGACGCCTGCGCCCATAGTAGCGCGCGTAGCGACCACGACGGGGCTGGTTCGTAAACCAGCGCAGGATTGGCTGGCGCTCGATCTCGACCTTGCCGGATTTCTTGCCCGCCGGAATTTTCCTGTGGTCCCGCCGAGCGCGGAACTCCCACCGGGGCCGCACCTGCATGATGGACTGGCCCTCACTTTCTGGGAGTTCATCGAACATGAGGCTGGTTATGTGGCCACAGTCGCAGAGGTGGGGCCGTTCTTACGCGAATTGCATGGGGCATTGCGTACATATCCCGGTAAATTGCGATATCTCAGTCCGTTTTCGGAGATTCCGCGGTGGCTGGACGAGGTCGAGCGGTGGGATGCGGTGAGCTATGAGGATCTGGCCATCCTGCGCCGTGGTTTTTTCAAGATCGCCGCAGAGATTCACGAACTCGGACTTCCAAGACAGCCGTTGCACGGCGACGCGCATAAGAAAAATCTGCTGAAGACCAGCCGCGGCCTGCTGTGGACAGATTTCGAAGACGCCTGTCGCGGCCCGATTGAGTGGGACGTGGCCTGCTTTGTCCGCACCTCGGGCGAAGACCGCGAGACGGCGCTCACAAGTTACGGCGGCACTGTCGAACTCGAGAGCCTGAGTCCGTTTTTCAAGGCGCGCGATCTTCAAGGAGCGATATGGGGCGCAATTCTTTCCACGCGATTTACCGACCGCAAGGAGCGTGCTGAAGAGTGGATGAAAGTCTGCCGCGAACGGTACGGGTAAAGCGATGCCTACCCCTCCACTGACGGCGTCGATTCTTTTATCATAGAGAGTTATGCCTTTTCCCATAAAAGTGTGCGTCGTCTGCGGGGAAGAGTTCGAGCTGAAGCCCGACAAACCCGGTTTTGCCAACCGCTGCCCGGGGTGCAGCGTCTCGGATGCAGCGGATTCCTCAGCGAAATCCGGGACTGTCTGCGATCGCAAGGCCGAGAGTGAAATGAACCAAGAGCGGCGCAAAGCGATCCGCGATCTTCTCTACCGCAAAGACAGCTGAGTCCTGCTTGCAGACGCCGCTGTAGTCAAGGCAGGTTCCTGAGCGGGTTTCTGCCGCGTCTTCCACACACGCTGGGCGTATTCTGAAAGACATGGTTCGAATGACGGTGCTGGCCAGCGGCTCCAAAGGCAACAGCACTGTTGTCTCCAGCACGCGCACGCGGATTCTGGTCGATGCGGGCATGTCCTGCCGCGAGATTTTCAAGCGCATGCGTTCCGTGGGTGAAGATCCGGAGACGCTCGACGCCATCCTCATCACACACGAACATCAGGACCATGTGCAGGGCTTGCAGGTCACAGCGCGCAAGCTCGGGATTCCTGTCTACTTTACCGAAGCGACGCATCGCGCATGGATGCGCTGGATGACACCGCGCAAGCGGATGACCTACGCAGAGTGGCTCGCGCAGCGTCAGGAAGAGTCGGCGCGAAAAAAGGCTGAGGCAGAGGCGAGCGCAACGCAGCTGGAAGCTGACGCGGAAAACCCCTTCTACCGTGAAGCGGAACTGGCTGAGTGCGCAGCGGAGGAAGAGGAATTGAAGGCCGACGAAAAAGCTGAGGCCGATCCTTGTGCTCTGCCGGGTGTGGAATATTTTCGTGCGGGGACGTACTTCTCTATTGGCGATATTTCCGTCAGCGCCTTTACGATCCCGCACGATGCTATAGATCCGGTTGGCTTTGTCTTCCAGACGGAAGGCATCCGTGTTGGTATAGCCACTGACCTAGGCTACATGCCGCCGAACGTAAGCCTGCAGCTTCGCGGATGCGACGTGCTGATGCTCGAATCTAACCACGACCTTGAAATGTTGCGTGACGGTCCATACCCTTGGTCCGTCAAACAAAGAGTGATGTCGAGAGTTGGCCACCTGTCGAATGACGCCGCCGCAAAATTTCTTGAGACGCATTACGACGGACAAGCGTCCTATGTGGTTCTGGCGCATCTATCAGAGAGTAATAACCTTCCGGAGCTTGCCCGGGTCGCCGCAGAATACGCTTTGCGCGACCGTATGAGCTTGTTAGGAAACAGGTTAGTGCTGGCAGAACAACGAACGGCAACAGAGCCTATTGTGCTGTAACGGGACTAGTTTATACTTAAGTAAGATTCCCTGGCCGCTACCTGGTAGTAGTTCTCCTGGGCCGAATGGGCCCAAAGGAAAACTGTTACCACTCAGAACGTTAGGGCGGAGAACGGATTCACATGACACCTTGTACCGATCAAGTCATCGGCGACATACTTTCCAGCTGGCGATATGACATATCCGGGATCTCTCCGGAGATGCGCACAGATTTCGAACAACATTTTGTGGAATGCCAGCACTGCCGCTCGCGCCAGCGCCTGCATCGCACTGTTGATGTCACTCTGATTGGACTGGCAACTCTTTCGACGCTGGCATTTCTGCTGGCACTGTCTGTAATCCACCGTGTGGAGCCGCTGCGCAACTGGGCGGTCATGAACCTGCACCTGCACCAGATTGATGTCGTGCTGACCCTGCAGGCAGCCGCTGTTGTTGGGCTGCTGGTATCGGCGCTTGCGTGGATACTCGTTGCGATTGCGACGCCGGCCCCGGTGTACATCACCGGCATGGCCATGGCTCAGGCACGCGAATTGCAGAACCGCGGACGACTGCCAAGAAAAGCAGCCTGATTTTCGAAGTTGGTGAAAAAGCCCTCGCTTCGGCGAGGGCTTTTCTATCAGGCAGGCACACGATTGCGATGGCTAATTACGTGTCAATGAGGTGTGCCCGGGATGGCAGCATGCTTTGGTGAAGGACTCGGCTAATGAAGACACCATTCCGCTCAGGCCGATAAAAAACGACGTGACTTCCTTGCTCGATGCGCCGAAAGCCGGGATGGATCGTGTCGCAAGCCCTTCCCAAATCCGGCATCTTCGCAATTTGTTCAAAGCAGGTGACGAACTCCGCGAGATAGGAAAGGGCCTGGGTTTCACCCCATCTGTGCGTAGAGTAGTCGAGGATTTCGGCGAGATCGGTTTCAGCGCGATTTGAATATCGGATCGAGTTCAAGCGCTCTTTCGTGCGTTCGCTGTGGCACGATCCTGGATGCGCTCGCGCAGTCTGCCAACAACATCACCTTTCGCGACCCCGCTGTCGATTCCCATCTGCACCGCAGTACGAAGGGCTTCGATTTTGGCCTTGTCTTCCATCTCGGACTGCTGGAGTTGACGGAGCCCGGCCCGAAGCACCTCGCTCGCGTTGGCATATTGACCGCTCTCGATCCTTTCGCTCACATAGGCGTCGAGTTCAGCTGAAAGATGGATGTTCCGCGTAGGCATAGATTTTGGTTCCCGGCATCATCCTAGCATAAATGGCAAAAATTGCCATATGGCGTCTTAGATAGCGCGCAGCACGCGGGCGGGCAAAAAGATCAGAGCTGCTACCAGGTCGAGCGCGCCATGCACAGCAATGCCGACGATGCGAAAGGGCAAGAGCAGCAGCCAGACAAACGGGTAGGCGATGAGCGCAAGCAGCGCCAGCGGCCAGCAGAAGACGAAAAGAATGCACCAGAGAAGAAACTTGATCACGTGCAGTTCACTCCTTTGCACGTAAAAGAATACGCCGGAATCAGCGAAGAAGTTCCCTGGCTTAGTGAGGTCCCGGCGCGTCCGTGACGACGCGGGGGCGTATCACTTTGAGCGGATTGCCCATGCAGACCATCATCGGAGGGAACGTCCTTAAAAGCAACGCTGCAGGAGCCAAGCACCGCGCCGCGGCCGACGGTGACGCCGGGGCCGATGAAACAATGCGCCGCGACCCAGGCTTCGTCTTCAATGGTGATTTGCTTGGCAAAAATATCGAAGGATGGCCTCGTATAGTCGTGCGATGCGGCGGCGAGATAAGAGTGCTGCGAGACGACCGCATCGCGGCCAATGACAATGGGTCCGAGCGTGTAGAGCGTGACGTAGTCGCCGATCCAGCTATCGTCGCCGATGGTCAGTTTCCATGGGTAAGTCACAGTGACGCTGGGACGCACCAGAACGTTTTTGCCGATCTTCGCCCCGAAGACTTTCAGCAGAAAGCGCCGCCAGCCATACATCACCTGCGGCGAAGGATGAAAGAGCAGCGCCTGCACCAGCCACCAGATCTGCACGAACCAGGCGGGGCGGCCACGGAAATTCGGTGGCAGCCGATGCGTGGAGAGATCCTGCACCGGGCCTGTAATCGTGAGCGGCGCGTCTGCGGGCGTCGTCATGCCTTCGCCTTCGCGGGCAACTCGGCTGCCGCAGGTTCTTTTTCGATCGGAGACATGTTTACTGCGCCGACGAGACTCGACACGCGTTCGATGTGATGGCGCGTGCACCATGACTCAAGGCCCTGCGCGATCTTCTCGACGGCGCGCGGGTCGGCGTAACTCGCCGTGCCGACCTGAACAGCGGTGGCTCCGGCAAGCAGGAACTCGACGGCGTCTTCAGGCGTCGTGATGCCGCCCATGCCGATGACCGGGATGTGTACGGCTTTCGCCGCTTCCCAGACCATGCGAACGGCGATGGGCTTGATGGCGGGACCGGAGAGTCCTCCAGTGATGTTCGCGATCCGCGGACGGCGCGTTTCTACGTCAATAGAAAGCGACACAAAGGTATTGATGAGTGAAATGGCGTCGGCGCCCGCGTCTTCAGCGCAGCGCGCCATTGCGGCGATGGACGTGACGTTGGGCGAGAGCTTCACAATTAGAGGCCGCTTCGCCACTTCTTTTGTGCGGACGACGAGTTCGCCGAGCAGCCGCCAGTCTGTTCCGAAAACCTGTCCGCCATGCTTGGTATTCGGGCAGGACGCGTTCAGCTCATAGGCGGTGATGCCGCGCAGCTTCATTCAGAGCGTCGATGACAGCGATGTAGTCGTCGACCTCGTAGCCGAAGACGTTTGCGATGATGCCGCACGAAGGATAGCGGGCCAGCGCGGGCAGCTTGGTTTCGATAAACGCCTTGACCCCAATGTTCTGTAAGCCGATGGCATTGATCATGCCAGCGGCGGTTTCGATAATGCGCGGCGCCTGGTTCCCCGCCATCGGCTCGCGCGAAAGTCCTTTGGTGACGAAGCCGCCGATCTTGTCGAGCGAGACGATATCCTCAAATTCGATCCCGTAAGCGAACGTTCCGCTGGCTGCAATGACCGGATTGCGCAGCTCGATGCCGGCGAAGCGGACTTTCATATCTGGCTTCACGGTTGCGGCTTCTCCGTTGGAGATTTTAGCGGGAGCTTTCTCAGCCGGAGTTTTTTCTGCAGCTCGCGTGCCGCGTCGGCTGCGTACCGGAACCGGTTTGGGATACGTCACTTCAGAAGCGGGCTTGAGGGCTTGCGTCAGAATGTGTCCGACTGAAGCTGACGCCTGGTTTACGCCAAGCAGCGACGCGAAGGTTGCGGCGAGGTCAACCGGTTCAACGCGGCCGTGATAGATGCCGGTTGCGAAGGGCGCTCCGTAGAAACCGAGCGGGACATGGCGATCATACGAATACGGAGTGAAGTGCGTGGTGCCGTTGTTTTTCATCAGGCCCATCTGGAAGGCCGCAGGCACGACGCGCACATACCATCCGCCGTTTGTCGTGTAACTGTGCGCGAGCAGGTCACCAAATTCAGTGTGCGGCAGATCGCCACCCGCGAGTTGCAGGCGCGTGTAGCTGCGATAGAGCACCGGACGCGGTGGCAACTTGGACTGTGCCGGCAACTTTGCGTCACTGGGTTTTGTCAGTGACGCGAAGGCTCGCTTCCAGCGCGTCCTGTGCGGCATGCTTCAGCTTCCTGCTCGTTGATTCCGGCGCGTTCGAAGGAGGGCCGGTTCAGCGAGAGGTACGGCAGCTCCTGTTTCGGGAGCACATAGACAACTTTCTCGCCGGGAGAAAACTTCTGGTTCATCGCGTCGTTGAGATTAACGACGAGTTTCTTCGTGTCGATCTGCGCGGCGTTCATGCCAAGCTGTGCTGCGACCGCCGGAGATGGCGCAACACCGTGGTCGGCGGTGACGGCAATCCACACATTGCCAAGGCCGCCTTCAACATTCTTGTCGAGCCATGAGAAGAATCCGTCGAGGTCAGTGTCGAGCGCGTCGACAATCTGCCGCTGCTCATCAGCATCCGGCCCAACGCGATGGCCGAGAATGTCGGTGCCGGAGATGCTGAGAGTCAGCATGTCGGTCACGTCATGCTTGCCCATCTGCTCGCCCGTGATCAGAGCCTTCGCAAAATCGAACTCATAGTTCATGCTCGACGGTGTGCCCCCGACCTGGCCTTCAAAATCCTTGGTGTCGGGGAGATTGGCTTCCTGCTTGGCTTGCGCCAACCTCTGACTGTCATTGAAGGCAGTCGCCCAGTCAGGAAGCTGCGGCATGTAGTAGGTCGAAGTCTCAAAGCGGCCCGTTGCTTCGTCCACCCAGAATGCGCCGTTTGCCGCTGCGCCAGAAGGCAGAATCGCGGCGCGGTCTTTCAGCGAGACACCAAAGACCTTTGCTTCACCCTTGGTATCGAGGCGCAGCTCGTCGCCTACCGTGGACGCGAGCAGGTTACGCGGCGAACGTCCCGGCCCCGTTTCGCTGCCCGCAGGCATGCCGACAATGGCATAGCGCTCGTCTTCGACCGAAGTGACGGGGCGATCCTTGTTGCGGTCGAGATCCCACCACGCATTGGAGCCGATGCCATGGCCGTCCGTGTAAGCGCCTGTGCCGATCGTCGAATGTCCGGGCGCGGTCAACAGGTTCGAATACTTGTAGTAGCAGTCGGGGAAGTACGCGCCATGGTCGAGAAAGAGGCGAAAGCCCTTCGGCTTGAAGTCGGCACGATAACGCTGCAGATAATCTTCGCGGAATTGGTCGATGACCAGTATCACAACGAGTTTCGGGTGCGCGTCATAGGCGCTGGCATTTGCGCGAGGCGCAAGCCCCGCAGTGAGAGCGAAGATCAAAACCAGGGAGAAGAGGCGGTTCAGCATTGGCATGATGTGGGCTGGGCGTGAAGGGCCCAATATTCATGGTAACAAGAGACTTGCCGGGCGGGCTCTGTACGTGCTTCGCGGCAAAAGTATTCTGACTCAAGTAAAGTGTAGCCATCGTGATCATTAACCTCGCGCGCCGAGCGCACAACCACAACTGGGAGCTGGACCCGATCACCCGATCTCTGCTCGACACGGACTTCTACAAGCTGCTGATGCTCCAGTTCATCTGGAAGCATTTCCCGAAGACGCGCGCGTCGTTTTCGTTCATCAACCGCTCAATGCAGGTGCAGCTCGCCGAACTGATTGATATCGAGCAGCTGCGTGAACAACTGGAACAAACACGCAAGCTGCGCTTTCATAAATCGGAATTGATCTGGCTCGCCGGCAATACCTTCTACGGCCGTCGTGGAATTTTCGAGCCCGCGTTTCTGGAATGGCTGGAGCGGGATTTTAGTCTGTCAGACTATGATTTGACGACGCGCGACGGACAGATATCGCTGACGTTTGAGGGCTTTTGGACCGCCACAACGTTATGGGAAATCTACACGCTTTCCATCATTAACGAACTGAGGACGCGTGCGGCGCTCAAAGACCTGAGCGAGCTTGAGCTGGACATTCTTTATGCGCGGGCTAAGACGCGGCTATGGGAGAAGATGGCGCGGCTGCGCGGTGTTCCAAGCCTTCGCATCAGTGATTTCGGGACGCGTCGTCGTCACAGCTTTCTGTGGCAGGAGTACGTCGTCAACGCCATGACCGATGTGCTTGGCCCGAGCTTCACTGGGACATCGAATACTTATCTTGCGTACAAGCATGACCTTGAAGCCATCGGCACCAACGCGCATGAGTTGCCAATGGCGCTGGCCGCCATGGCCCAAGATGACGACGAGCTGAAGGCGTCGCAATACCGGTTGCTCGATCTCTGGCAGCAGACCTATCAAGGCGAACTGCTCATCATGCTGCCGGACACCTTCGGCACGACGCAGTTCCTGCGCAACGCGCCCGACTGGGTTGCGGACTGGACTGGACAGCGTGCTGACAGCAAAGACCCGTTCGTCGCCGGCGATGAATACATCGAATGGCTCAAAGCGCGCGGCCGTGATCCGAAGCAGAAGCTCTTCATCGCCTCGGATTCGCTCGATGTGGACGATATCCTCAGCCTCCATGCCTATTTCGCCGGAACACTGCGTAATAATGCTTCGCCGAAGGATTTTCACGATGCCACTGATTTCCTCGACGAGAAGAAGTGGCTGCCGGAGCGGCGCATCCGTTTCAGCGGAGGCTGGGGCACGTTGCTGACGAACGATTTCCGCAACTGCAATCCGCGCGGCGATGACGCCTTTGATCCTGCCAGCCTCGTCTGCAAGCTCAACGATGCCGATGGCCGCCCTGCGGTTAAACTCTCCGACAATTTCAAGAAGGCGCTCGGACCACCCGAGGAGGTCGAGCGTTACGTGCGGGTCTTTGGAACGGCAGGTATGGCCGAGACGCCGGTCATCACCTAGCCGACGGGGTCAAAATGAGCGAAGCAATCGCAGATTTCTACGACGATCTGGCGGCGTCATATCATCTCATGTTTGAAGACTGGGACAGCAGCATTGCCAGGCAAGCCTCAGTCCTCGGGCCGCTGCTGGAGCGCTATACAGGCAAGACCGCAGCGTTTCTGCTCGACTGCGCCTGCGGCATCGGAACGCAGGCTCTGGGGCTGGCCCAGCGAGGGCATGCACTGGTCGGCTCTGATTTCAGCCGTCACGCAGTCGAACGGGCCAGGAAAGAATCACATCTCAGAAGTCTCGAAATTCCATTTCACGTCGCCGACATGCGCAACCTGAGCACCGTCCCCGAAAGCGGCTTCGATGCAGTTCTGGTTGGCGACAATGCGCTGCCGCATTTAATGACACAAACAGATCTCAGGCGGGCGCTGTTGCAGATGCGGGCGAAGCTGAAGGATTCGGGAGTCATCCTCGCAACGATACGGGACTACGACACACTCCGCCGTACACGCCCATCGATGCAGCCTCCATCGTTTTTTGTGCAGGATGGCAAAACGCGCTTTGTGCATCAGGTATGGCAGTGGGAAGGCGATGAATATGCGCTCCACATCTACATCACGCTGCAAACTGATGAAGGCTGGCAGGTAAAACATTTCGTCTCCCGCTATCGCGCTCTTCTGCGGACGGAGTTGAACGAAGCGCTGAAAGACGCAGGCTTTAACGCTGTCGAGTGGCTGGATCCGCAAGCCACGTCGTTTTACCAGCCAATTGTCGTTGCGAAGAAAGCAACTCGCAGATAAGCAG
Source organism: uncultured Acidobacteriaceae bacterium (assembly GCA_963833015.1). GTDB lineage: Bacteria > Acidobacteriota > Terriglobia > Terriglobales > Acidobacteriaceae > Alloacidobacterium. Next base: position 140,910 of record CAWHWJ010000016.1, read on the forward strand.
ACCGCGTCCTGTTTGAGGCAGCCGACCACTCTAGTAAGCTGGAAGTCTATGCTCGATCTCGCATTTGTAAGGGCCAACCTGCCGTTGGTCGAAGAAAAACTGCGCGCCCGCGGACAGGACCCCGCCGCGCTGCTGGGGGATTTTCTCGCCATTGACGCTCGTCGCCGCGAGCGCATTACGGAAGCGGAACAGCTGAAAGCGCAGCGTAACAAGCTCAGTGAAGAAGTCGGAAAGCTCAAGAAGGCCGGGCAGGACGCGACTGCTGTCATGGAAGAGACGAGACTGCTCAAGGAAAAGCTGGAAGCGCTCGACGCATCGGCTAAGGAAGCCGAAGAGCAACTGCGCGCGATCCTTCCGCGGATTCCGAACCTGCCCCACGAGTCTGTGCCGGTGGGGAAATCAGAACACGACAATGTCGAGATCAAGCGCTGGGGCGATCAGCCGCAAGTTCGATTTCCAGCCCAAGCCGCACTGGGAGATTGGCGAAGCGCTCGGCATCCTCGATCTGGAACGCGCCGCAAAGCTCTCCGGCGCGCGCTTCGCCGTGTACTGGGCCGAGGGCGCCCGTCTGGAGCGCGCGCTGATCAACTTCATGCTCGACACGCATACGCGCGAGCACGGATACACAGAAGTTCTGCCGCCGTTCATGGTCAACAGCAGGTCGCTCTTCGGAACCGGGCAACTGCCGAAGTTTGCCGAAGACCTCTTTCGTTGCGTCGATGAGCAGGGTTACCAGGAAGGGCAGTATCGCGAGAACGACCACTGGCTTATTCCAACGGCTGAGGTGCCACTGACGAATCTCCATCGCGACGAAGTGCTCGATGAAACTGAGCTGACAAAGTCTCTGACGGCGTACACACCATGCTTCCGCTCTGAGGCCGGATCGTATGGAAAAGATGTGCGCGGAATCATCCGCCAGCACCAGTTTCAGAAAGTGGAGCTCGTGAAATTCGCAAAGCCGGAAGAAAGCTATAACGAACTTGAAAAACTGACCGCAAACGCCGAGGCGATTCTCGAAAAGCTTGGGCTACCGTACCGCCGCATGCTGCTCTGTACTGCCGACATGGGCTTCGGCTCGGCCAAGACCTATGACTTGGAAGTTTGGCTGCCGGGACAGGGACTGTACCGCGAGATTTCTTCCTGCTCCAACTGCGAAGCCTTCCAAGCGAGACGCGCGAATATCCGCTACCGTCCACAGGGCAAGAACAAGACGGAATTTCTGCATACGCTCAACGGCAGCGGACTGGCGACTGGCCGCACGTGGCTTGCGATTCTCGAAAACTATCAGCAGGCGGACGGATCGGTGCGCGTGCCCGAGGTGCTGGTGCCTTACATGGGCGGGCAGACGGTCGTCGAACCCCGTTCTGCCATCGCGTCCAAGTAGAATGGAAGAGAGAGTTCCCCCAATGGGTCGTATCTTAAAAAGCTATCTTTTCTGGACGTATGAGCGCGGCAGCTTCCACTACGACGTAATGGTCACCCTGATCCTTGCGTTCATCTTTATCACGCCGCATCTATGGAACTACGGCGACCATCCTTCGGTAGGCAGTTTTGCGCCGAGCGAGGTTGTCGTGCGCTCAGCAGGCGAGAACGCCTTCACCTATCAGATCCCGGCGGAGCAGGTGCGCGGCAGCTCGTCGACGCCATTTCAAGACCGCCTGGAGCAGAGCATCATGCCCATTTCCGGCCCGATGGTTATGGACCACTATGACACGTTGAAGGACGCCAGCGGCAGGGTAACAGCCTATAAAGTCTGGGCGCACCGCTAGAGGCCTGGCCCGCATCCAATGCAATCGTGTCGTTCAAAGGAACTATGAATCGAAACAAGACCGGTCATTTTGTTGTTGTCGTCATATTTTTCCTTTTTGCGGGTTCTGCGCTGGCGCAGAGCGGTGATCTGCAGAAGGTCCTCAGCCAGATGGATGCCGCCTCGCAGAAGTTCCAGAGCGCGCAGGCCGACTTCGCCTGGGACCAGCTCACGGCTGTCGTCCAGAGCCACGAGATCACGACCGGCAACATAGCCTTCCGCCGCGCCGGTAGCGGCACCGAGATGATCGCGCACGTGAAGACCGATAACGGCCAGCCCGCGCCGAAGGACATTCTGTACAAGAACGGCGAGCTTGCGTACTACCAGCCGACCATCAAGCAGCAGACGATCTTCTCGGCAGGCGCGAACCGCCAGCAATATGAAGGCTTCCTCACCCTCGGTTTCGGCGGCAGCGGCAAAGACCTTGCCTCCAACTGGAACATCAATCTCCAGGGGATGGAAGCCATCGACGGGGTACAGACGGCGAAGCTCGATCTGGCTCCGAAGCAGGCGAGCGGCAACCAGATGTTCACGCACATCACCATCTGGATCGACCCGGCGCGCGCCATTTCGCTCAAGCAGATCTTCTTTCAGGAGAGCGGCGACACGCGCACCGCGATCTACTCGAATATCCAGATGAACCAGGTTCCCGCAAGCGCTTTCGCCATCAAGCTTGCATCCGGCACTCAGACTATAAAGCAAATAAGCTAATTTCCGGCGCCACTTTCCAAGCGAAGCAAAAATCACAGTGCCGTCATTCTGAGCGCAGCGAAGGATCTAGCGATCTTAGCTGCGTATAGCTCGCTGAGATTCTTCCTCCCGTTGGTCGTCAGAATGACGGTATGTTGCAGGCGATGGCTATCGACCAGAGGCTTTCTTATCCTCCCGCCGCAATCTTTTCCGTCTGTTGCGACATCTTCGCTGTGCGTTCGAGCTTGTCCCAGTTGAAGGGGCGTCCGTCAATAGCGCGCTTCAGCGTCTTGAAAAGCACCAGCGAGAAGATCTGCCGGTACGAAAAACGCTGCAGCCAGATATGGAAGAGCAGCCAGCCATCGCCTTTGTTGGCGGGGTGACGCCGTTCCAGCGTGAATGCGAGGATCGATGTCACGAAGTCGATAAGCAGGAAGGCGAGGAAGTAGACCAGCAGCTTTTCAAAGCTCGCCGGGCTGGCCGCTTCCGGATGATAGTGCTTGTTCCACCAATACTGGATGATGCCCGCGGCGAACATGATGTCGATGAAGGGCGAGACCAGCGGCAGCAGAATCTGGAAGATGAGGATGTTCGGCAGCGCGAACAGGCCCATCGCGATATTGTTCCGAAACGCCTGCTTATGTTTGAAGACGGCCTGAAGAATCCCAAAGGACCAGCGGAAGCGCTGCCGCATGAGCCCGTTCATCGTCGTCGGCGCTTCGGTAAAGGCAAGCGCACGGTCTTCATAAATGACCTTGTAGCCCTGTTCGAGCAGGTTCATCGTCAGGTCAGCGTCTTCGGCGACGGTATTGATCGGATACCGCCACCCTTGATGACGGCGCTCGTGCGCCATGCGCCGATGGCTCCGGGAACGACTGTGACCACGCTGAAAAGATCAAGCGCACGCCGCTCAAAATTCTGGCTGGTGATGTATTCAAGCGCCTGCCAGCGCGTCCATAGATTGACCTTGTTGCCGACTTTGGCGTTTCCGGCAACAGCGCCGATGTGCTCATCGGCGAAGTGGCAGACCAGCTTCGAAACTGCGTCCTGCGCGATGACCGTATCGGCATCGATGCCGACATAAAACTCTTCGTCAAGACGTTCAAGCGCAAAGTTCAGCGCCTCGGCCTTGCCCGCGTTGGGCTTGGTCAAGAACGGTCAGCTAGACCGGAGGCAATCTCTTCCGGATATGCCTCGCGGACAACATCGTAAGGTGCTGGTCCTTCGATCCGTCATCGATGACAACAATGCGCAGATTCTTGTAGGTCGGAGTTCATCACCGAGCGCACTGTGCGCACAATGACTTTCTCTTCGTTGTAGGCCGGGAATGAGCACAGCCACCCGCGGCTCGAATACACCAACATCGGGAATTTTGCGGCGCTGCAGACGCTCGATCAGCGCGAAGAGGCCGACCAGAATCAGGCGCGCGCTCATCAGCACATCGCCAACAAAGAAGACCATCACAACAAAATGGCTGAAGAAGCCAAAGATGAAGAATGCAACCGAATCAATGCGTGCCTGCCAGCGCAGCTTGCGGCGCGATGGGCGGCATGACCTCGGCGGTGGTCTTGCCCATCAGCTCAGAGACGGGGACAAATTCATAGCCTTTGGCGCGGAGCGTGGTGATGAGCAGAGGCAGTGCCTCAACCGTCACCGAGCGATCGCCGCCGCCATCGTGCAGCAGAATAATGCTGCCGCGGAAATCCGGCCTGTCCTTCATCGCTGCCAGCGCGTCGAGTACGTTATGCACAATCTCCTGAGGTGTCTTGCGTGGATGCTCATTCCAGTCGTCGGTGTCGATCTTGTTGCCGACGATGATGTAGCCCATCTGCTCAATGCGGTCGGCGGGCGCGGCCTGATCGTTTGTCTCAGGCTCCTGATCGATCGAGTACGGAGGCCGGAAATAGAGCGGCTGGACGCCCGTTTCGGCGGCGAAGAGGCGCTCTGTCAGGTTCAGTTCGAGATCGAGCTGACGCTGCGAAATTTCGCTGATGTCCGGATGCGTGAAGGTGTGGTTGCCGATTTCATGGCCCTTCGCGCACATAGCGCTTCAGCAGGCCTGGATTCTCCTGTGCCTGCTCGCCGATGACCATGAACGCGCCCTTCACGTTGTATTGCTTTAGCACGTCCAGGATTTTCGGCGTCCACTTAGGGTCAGGGCCGTCGTCAAACGAGAGCGCCAGCTTCTTCGGCTGATAGCCGTACTGCCCGATGCGTGTAGGAGTGGGGCAGCGTCACCATGTGCTCGTCGGTGACGGTGAAGTTATCCGCATCCATGCTGATGGTGCGGCAGCCTCTTTCAGGGCGAGCGACAATCCGCAGGATGTCGCCTTCGCCTTCGGTGTTGACATCGTGCCCGGGCGGCACGTCTTTCAGCAGCTGCGGAGCATCCGTGCGCGCCGGGGTGGTCCCAGATCGCCCACATCGATCCGTCTTCCGAGCCAAGCCTCCACAGCGCGAAAGTTCTGAGGCCCATTTGCCGCGCTGCCCGCAGCTCGTTCAAGTGCCGTCACGCCATCCAGGAACCACACCTGATGGCGCACATGCGCGTCTTCATCGTCATAAGCAAAGTGCGGATTCAGCTCGTCGCCTTCCAGGTGCACATCGGCATCGGCATCGGAGGCGCGCTGCCATGCTTCCTGCACGGTCAAATCATCCGTATCCAGAACCTTCTTACTCGGCTTCTTGCCTTTTTCCGGCAGAGGAGTAGACCAGTCATAGCCATAATTCCCAGAGCGCAAATGATCTTCTGCTTGGGAACAAGCTTGAGCACATGGGCAAGATTGCCTTCAAACCAATCCTGTGCTGCGACCGGTCCAGGCTCGCTGGTCTCTTCGTGCTGGTCGTAATTCATCAGGATGATGCCGTCGCTGTTTTTGGCGATCGACTTCAGCACTTCATCCGGTGTGCTGACCTGCACGTTGACATACAGGCGCAGGTTCTTGGCCCGCAAATCGTTGTAAATCTCCCCGATCCACGCGGCGTACAGCTTCGCATCTTTTTCCGGAACCTGTTCGAAGTCCAGGCAGATGCCGCGATAGTTTGGATTTGCGTAAAGAAATTTATCGAGCTGCAGATGCAGGCTTTCCCGCGCGGCTGGATTTTCCAGCATCTGCCCGATGGCGTCCCCATTCCACTGTCCGGCGACGACATCGTAATCATTCAGCATGGGGAAGATTTCCGTGTCTTCCTTGGCGGCGGCGATGGCGCGGGCTACGTGAGTTTTCCGGATCGACGCCGTGCACCCCGTTCGCATCGACCACGTCGTAAACGCTTACAGGAAAGAGCGGGGTGGCGGCGCGCAAGTTTCCATCGGCAGTGCTGACATGCAGCCAGTCGGGAAAGAGCAGGTCGATCTGGTGAATATGCGCCTTCAGCGATGAAAGGCTCGGCGGATCATTGACATAGAAACGCCGCGCGCAGACCTTCATCCGAGTTCAGCGGAATGTCGGATGGCTTGCGATGCGTCCGCCGCCGCGCTGGCCGCTGGGCTGTTTTTTTGAGATCCGGCTGCGGTCTTAAGCGCCTTGTAGTTGCGCTTCTGCGTAGGCAGCAGCAGCTCCGGCAGCGACTGCCGCTTGATGACGCTGAAGGCAAAGACGGCAAGCACGACGGTCAGCACGACGGCACTCACGTCAAGAACGCGTCGCAACCGTTTCCAGCGTTTCCGCTGCGGATCATAAAAAACCTGTTTCATTCGCTCCCGTCTATCTCAATTTCTATTGTATTGGTTCGGCCTCTTCGAAAGCGTGCCTTGCCTTGTATGATTCATTTGCATGCTGGCTGCGCTTCCTCGCAAATGGTGGATCGTTCTTTTTGCGCTCGCTGCCGGGGCCGCACTGCGGCTCTGGTTCATCCATGCCTATCCGGAAGTGCAGGGCGATCCGCTCATCTACGGGGACATCGCCAAGAACTGGATGACGCACGGCATTTACGGCCTGTCGAATGCCGAAGGCATTCGACCCAACACTGATCCGACTGCCCGGCTATCCGCTGTTTCTGGTGTTTTGCTTCCGCCTCTTCGGTATGGAGCACTATCACGCAGTGATGTATGTACAGACGGTCGTCGACCTCATCACCTGCCTGCTCATCGCCGGCTTCACCGCGAAAATCGCATCACGCCGCGCAGCATGGGTCGCTCTATGGCTCGCTGCGCTCTGTCCCTTTACCGCGAACTACGCCGCGACGCCGCTTACGGAAACATTGGAACTCTTCTCCATCGCGCTCGCTCTCTTCAGCTTTGCGCGCCTCTTAGAGAACCCGGAATGGCGCTGGGTGTTGCTGCTTGCCTTCGCATTCAGCTACGCGGCGATTCTGCGCCCCGACGGCGCATTGCTGGCCGTCGCTCTCTGCCCGGCGCTTGTCGTCTACGGGGCGAAGCTGTGGGGCACGCGTCTGATGTTGCGCATGGCTGTTGTCTGCGGAGTGCTGTCCGTTCTGCCGTTCATCCCGTGGGCCATCCGCAACTGGAAGACCTTCCATGTAATTCAGCCGCTGGCTCCGCGCTACGCTATGGACCCCGGTGAGTATACGAATCCCGGCTTCAATCGCTGGACAAAGACGGTTTGCGCGGATCTGGCCTGCACCTGGGAAATCTATTGGAACGCAAACAGCGATGAGCTGAAATTAAACAACCTGCCGTCGCGTGCATTTGATTCGTCTGCGCAGTACGCCAAGACGAAGCAGCTTTTTGCCGACTATAACCAGACGATGACGCTCAGCCCGGAGATCGATGATCGCTTCGCCGCGCTGGCACAGCAGCGTATCGACGCGAATCCGTTCCGCTATTACATCGCCATGCCGGTGCTGCGGCTGGCCGATATGTGGCTGCGCCCGCGCACGGAGCTGTTATGGATCGAGCTGCGCTGGTGGGAGTATTCGAAGCATCACACTGAAACTGAATTTGCCTATGCCTACGCCGCGCTCAATCTCGCCTATCTGGTTCTGGCGCTGGTCGGCCTTTCCCGCTCGCCGCGCTTCGCCGGAGCCATGCTGCTCTTCATCCTGTTGCGCTGCGCTTTGCTGGCGACCATTGAAGCGCCCGAACCACGCTACACTCTTGAGTGTTTCCCCATGCTCATTGCGCTTGCGGCCGTAGCATTCGAGCGCAAGGACCCATACCTCTACCTCCCACTCTGACCCGAGAAAAAACGATGAACAAAGAAATGTGGACTGCCGTCGACGAATACATCAATGACCAGCTGGTGCCTTCCGATCCGGCCCTGGACGCAACCCTCGCCGCCTGCACCGAGGCCGATCTCCCCGCAATCAGCGTCACGCCCAGCCAGGGAAAGCTGCTGCACATGCTCGCGCGCCTGGTGAATGCGAAGAACATCCTCGAAATCGGCACGCTCGGCGGCTACAGCACCATCTGGCTCGCGCGCGCGTTGCCTCCCGATGGCCGGCTCATCACCATGGAGTTCGATCCGAAACACGCCGAGGTTGCGAGCGATAACATCGCGAACGCCGGGCTCGCGGACATGGTGGAATTACGCGAAGGCAAAGCCCTTGAGCTGTTGCCCGAACTGGCCGCCGAAGGCCTCGAAGCCTTCGATCTCATCTTCATCGACGCCGACAAGTGCAACAACCCCCACTACTTTGACTGGGCGCTCAGGCTTTCGCGCAAAGGCAGCCTCATCATCGTGGATAACGTGGTGCGCGACGGCCGCGTGATCGAAGCCGATAGTGATGACGCCGACATTCAGGGCGTTCGCAGCCTTTTCCAAAGATTGGCTGCCGAGCCGCGGGTACTCTGCACCGCCCAGCAGACGGTTGGCAGCAAGGGCTATGACGGGTACGCAATCGCGCTTGTCACTGGATGAAAATTAAACCCAGCCTCCGTCCACGATGTGACTCTGGCCCGAAATCGCAGAAGAGTCGTCCGACGCCAGAAAGAGTACGAGCCGGGCGACATCGTCAGGCATCAGCTGGCGCTTGATGCTCTGGCTGGCCATGATCTTCTCCATGTATTCAGGTGTCCACCACATCCGCCGCTGCTTTTCCGTGTGAATCGCCCCCGGCATCACGCAATTCACGCGGACCCCCGCAGGGCCAAGTTCGCGAGCCATCGTCCGGGTAAGCCCAACGATGCCCGCCTTCGCCGTGACATAGGCAGGAAGCCCGGTGCTCGGAATCACCCAGGAAATGGAGCTCAGGTTGATGATCGAGCCCTGTCCACGCGCCTTCATCCCCGGCGCCACCGCCTGAATGGCAAAGAAATGATGGCGCAGATTCACGTCCATCATCCGGTCCCAGTATTCCGGCGTTACCTCCTCCCACTTATGGCGCTGGTCGTTCGCGGCATTGTTCACTAGCACCTCAATCGCGCCGACTCCCTCTTCCGCTTTCTGAATCGCCAGACGCAGCGCGGGAATATCGGTCAAATCACAAGGAATAAAGACCGGAGCATGCTCAGCCGTTTCCGCAAGATGCGTCACCAGCTCTCGCGAAGGTTCTTCCGCCACATCCAGGAAAGCGACCTTCCCACCCTGATGCGCAAAGTGCTCAACCAGGGAAGCACCGATGCCGGATCCGCCACCAGTAATCAGCACAACTTTGCCCCTTAAACTCGGATACCGGGCAAACCGGTCTTCATTCATCGACAGTTTCCTTTCGCCAGCCGTTCACCGCAGCATCTTATCGCAAGTTCCCGACAAGCCCTCTTGCCAGAGTCGGCGCTCCGGAATTGCGCTAAACTGGTGGGTTATGGCTACCTTAGAAATCCCCACAGTCATTCTGCCGCGTTCGCCTGAGGGCGAATTCCGCAACGAGCCTTTCGTGGACTTCTCGAAGCACGAAAACGCGCACGCTATGAAAGACGCGCTGGAGCACGTCGGCGATCTTCTCGGCCACGAGTATGAGCTGGTCATCGGCGGCGAGCGTGTGCGTACTACAGGAAAAATAGAATCGCGCAATCCCGCTAAGCCCGCGCAGATCGTCGGCATCCACCAGAAGGCAGGCGCCGAGCATGCCGAGCAGGCCATGCAGGCTGCGCTCAAGGCTTATGAAACGTGGCAACACACGCCCGTCGAAGAGCGCGCCTCGCTGCTGCTGAATGCGGCGCACATCATCCGCGAGCGCAAGTTTGAATTCTGCGCGTGGCTGACCTACGAGGTCGGCAAGAACTGGGCCGAGGCCGACGCCGACGTAGCCGAGACCATCGACTTCCTCGAGTTCTACGCCCGCGAAGCGCTGCGCCTCTCGAAAGCAACAACGCCCATCCAACTCCCCGGCGAGCGCAACCAGCTGTTGTATATCCCGCTCGGCGTAGGCGCAGTCATTCCACCGTGGAATTTTCCCTTCGCCATCATGGCCGGCATGACATCCGCAGCGATCGTGAGCGGAAACACCGTCATCCTGAAACCGTCGAGCGAGTCACCAACCATCGCCGCGCGCTTTGTTGACGTGCTCGAAGAAGCAGGCATGCCCGGCGGGGTGGTCAATTTCTGCCCCGGCTCCGGCGCGACCTTCGGCAACGCCATCGTCGAGCACTCCAAGACACGCTTCATCGCCTTCACCGGATCGAAGGAAGTCGGTCTCGACATTCACGAGCGCGCGGCAAAGAACAAGCCCGGCCAGATCTGGATCAAGCGCACCATCCTCGAAATGGGCGGCAAGGACTCGATCATCGTCAGCGCTGATGCCGAACTGGACGACGCCGTCGCCGGAGTCGTAGCCTCCGCCTTCGGCTTCAGCGGCCAGAAGTGCTCGGCCTGCTCCCGCGCGATCGTCGAAGAGCCGTTGTACGACGTCTTCATCGAACGCGTCCGCGAGCGCGTGGAGCAGCTGAAGGTAGGCGACCCGACAAAGAACCCGAATATGGGTCCTGTGGTGAGCGCCGGCGCGATGGAGACGATTCAGGGTTACATCGAAACCGGCAAGAAGGAAGGCCGTCTGATCGCGGGCGGTAATGTGGTTGAGACTCCCGAAGAGGGCTACTACCTAGAGCCGACCGTCTTCGCCGATGTCGCTCCCGACGCGCGCATCTCGCAGGAGGAAATCTTCGGCCCGGTCCTCGCGATCATCAAGGCGAAGGACTACGACGACGCCCTGGCCATCGCCAACAACACCGAATACGGCCTCACTGGAGCCGTTTACACCACCGACCGCCAGAAGATCGACCACGCCCGCCGGGAGTATTTCGTAGGAAATCTCTACTTCAATCGCAAATGCACCGGAGCCATGGTGGGCGCGCACCCCTTCGGCGGATTCAACATGTCCGGCACCGATTCGAAGGCCGGCGGCCCCGACTATCTCTACCTGTTCACCCAAGCGAAGTCGGTTGCCGAAAAGCTGCGATAGACGGCGCTGGCGCCTCACGCAGGCGAGGCTCCCGATCCAGTGGGATTTAAGCCAGCCCGACCCGGCGCACCAGGTCAGCGAATCGCGGATCGTTGCGGATCGGGTCGAAATATGGATGGGTTTTGACGAACTGCAGGATATTCGATTGCTCCCTGTAGGCCTGCTCGAGCCAATAGAAAGCCTTTTCGTTGTCGCCAAGACCCAGGTAAGCGTTCACAAATGCAGCCGCAGGAATGTAGCCTGCCTTCCTGCGCCGGTTCAGCTCCTCGAGGAGCCGCAGCGCATCGCTGCGCCGCCCGGCGTGGGCGTACGCTCTGATCAGCACGCCGGTTGCGGCAGGACTACCTGAGGAGAGAGAGACTGCCTTCTCCAATATGGGGATTGCATCTGTCGGCTCATTGTTGGCGACCAGCGCAAATCCCAGGGTCGTAAGATCGGCCCCGTTGTCCGGTTGTATGGCCAATGAGCTGCTTGCCTCGCGGATGGCGTCATCGTACCGATGTGCCTGGAACAGAATCCACGACACGCTGCCACCGGAGACCCCAACTGGGTCCAGCGCCCGGGCGCGCTGGATCTCGGTCACAGCTTCGTCCGTACGTCCCTGGCATAGTAGCCATAGAGCAAACCCCGAGTGGGCCTTGGCGTTATTCGGGTTCAATTCGAGGGCGCGCCTGTATTCCGCTTCCGCTTCAGTCCAGTGCCACTCCTCTTGCAGGACATTTGCCAGCACTACGTGGGCTTCAACAAGATTCGGGTCGAGTTCCAGCGCTTTTCGGGCGAAGTTCGTGACTTTCGGCCGCGTTATTTCCGGAGGAACTCCGGCAGCGACCATTCCGAGGATGGTATAGGCCTCTGCCAGGCCCAGGTAAGCTGGTGCAAATGTCGCGTCCCTGTTGAGGGCGTCCTCGAAATAAGGAATGCTTGGCTCAACCTCAGCTCTCTCTCCCTGTTCTAAAAGAAACCTGCCTTTCAGATAGCTCTCGTAGACTTCAGGCGCAACGGGACGTACGGCTCTGAGCCGCTGGTGTTCCTCCCCGGTGACCGTGACTTCCACTTTTTCAGCAATGGATTGCGCCAATTCGCTCTCCAGGGTGAGCGCATCGCGCATTTCGCGGTCATAGGTCTCAGACCAGAAATGCGCGTCGGTTGCGCCGCGGATCAGCTGCGCCGTGACGCGAATGTGGTCGCCTTCTTTCATCACAGAACCTTCGACGACAGCGTCGACGCCGAGTGCTTTGGCGATCTCCGGTATGGAGAGCTGCGGATTCTTGAAGCGCATCACGGAAGTGTGAGAGATCACCCGCAGATCGTGGATGTTGGCGAGGCGCCCGATGATGGCTTCGGTGATGCCGTCGGCCAGGTAGTCCTGCGCAGGATCCCCTGACAAGTTCCGCAGAGGCAGCACGGCCAGCGACCGAATCCTCGGCTGAACCGTAACAGTTGCGCGATGCCGGACTACGAGCCAGGCAGCGCCCGCCACGCAGATGCAAAGAACGGCGGCCAGCGCAAACCACAGGCGAGTCCTCCGCTCGGCATTTCCGACATCGATAATCGCGAGGGCCGGAGGCATTTCCGGCTGAGGCGTCGTTTCGGGCTCGTCCAGACGCGAACGTCGACTCTGAATCCAGTCGTCGAGCTCTTCGGTCAGGGCATAAACAGAGCCGCGCTTATCGTGCACGTGCCGGTGGACGGGCATTCCTTCCCGCTTCTCCCAGCGCTGGACGGTCGTGACGTCGCGGTTCAGATAGGCGGCGATTTCCTTCCACGAATCGAGCCGCTTTCCGGCGGGCTTCTCGACAGGCGGGACTTGATACGACGGCTCACCCATAGGGATCTCCAGGGGCAGTCGAGCTCAGCGCGGGGGAAATGAGCCAATTGTACCCCTGTCAGCCAGCCTCACTGCAAAAGACGGCATTAGACGGCATGTGGCAGTTCCGCGAGTTGCCGCTTGAACAAACTGTGCAGAGTGCACCATTGTGTCGTCAGTTCAGGCGCGAAGCCGCCGAAGTTCGGCTCAGTTCTATCGATTCCCGGGAAGCTCGGCTTTGAGCGGTCTGTGAATTTTCGGTGATTCAGGCGCCAATCTAAAACTGGAGACCCTTCATGAAACGCAACACCCTGACTTCGGCCCTATGCGCGCTTTTCATCCTTGCGATGCTCTCAGCCAGTCCTGCTCTGGCCCAGAAGCCCGAGGCCGCGCACTTCAGCGGCCTAATTAATGATTATTCACCCGCGACTGTCAAAGGGGGACCATGGGAAATGCATGGTCAATGGACCTTGGACGTCCACCGCGATGGGCGCGCCGAATCAGGCGCCTCCGCCGATTTTTCAGCCGACATGACAATGTCTGGTTATGGAACCACAGCGGGTGTCCTCGATGCGACCAAGGGCGGCCAGAACGCTCACACGCACGACATCAAGCTGACGAACGCAGCAATTACCTGGAACATGGACGGCTGCCCCACATTCAGCCCTGCCACCACGACGGGCTTTCAGTTCAGCGGCACAGTCAGCCTGATGACGGGGAATGGAAGCATTGCCCCCTTCGAGACGGACCCGCCGTCATCAACGCTGCAGGTCTGCGTCACCGGAGCGTCTGAGAGCCAGTACTCGATCGCGAATTCAAACATTACGCTGGTCTTTGGAGGGCCTGCGACGACACATTTCGGGCCGCAGGCTATTCATGGCGTCGTGCGGAACCCGTCCGCCGATCCAACGGGAAAATATTGATGATCCAAAAAAACAGGGCCGATCGAAATCGGCCCTTCGGTAGTAGTGCAAGCTGAAACTTACACTGTTTGCATCATTAAATCGCCTACAGCCGCCGCCGCTTCCGCCAGCATTTTGTGGTGCATGGTGAAGAGAGCAAGCTCCAGCCGGTCGGAAACCCCCGTCTTGTCATAGATACTGCGCAGATAGTTCTTCACCACCTGCTCGGTTGTTCCCAGCTTTATGGCGATTTCCTTGTTCTTGCATCCCTGCGTAATGAGAGCGACAATCTTCATCTCTTTCGAGGTGAGGCGGTCGCGGACACGTGCGCCTACAGCGTCCTCTTCCTGCAACTCCAGGGTTCCGGTAGCGGGTTGGTGAAAGCGTTCCCCCCCGGCGACGCGTCGTGCGCAGTCCAGCATGGCCGGGCCGCTCACATTGCGATAGACCAGTCCCTCTACTCCTGCTGCGAGAAAGGGCTGGGCTGAGTCGTTGTTTTCGAGAATTGCGATAGAACGGCTGCCGGCGCTGGCAATCCTGTCCATCAGCAGTTTGAGGTCGGTTTTCAGCGTGGATGCAAACATCAGCACCACGCCCCGAAAAGCGTCAATGGCCTGGTACAACCGATCTGAATCCGGGCACTGAGCGATGATGCGAAAATCGTCTTCCATGGCCAGTATCTTCGCCGTGCCTGCGCGAAAGATCGCCTGATTATCCGCAAGAATAATTTTGTTCATAGGTTTTTAGCGTGCGTCCGTTCCCCGTAACGAAGGCATTGGCTGGCCCAAAACGAAAGAGTCCAAGGTCCAGTACGTGAATACAGCTCAAATGCAACCTGGAACTAGTTCCCAGGCCGCCATAACTTCATCGACTACGCAGAACTTCAGGGTCCTAAGTGTCCTTTTTGGGAACATTCAGGGCTCGGAAAAGGGTTTCTTTCTTTGAGAAATCCCTTGTGTCAACAACTTTTTGATTTAGTGGAAGTAAGCGTACATGAGTAAGTACCGTTTTGGAAATAAAAATTTGGAAGGAATACTAATTATTATTAGCGCAGTTCTCTAGGGGGTTGCAGAAGCTATCCACTTAGGCACGACTTAGAAGTCGCCCTGCCTTGGGAGCCGTCCAAGTAAGTATTTTACCCTTTCATCAGCCCATTTGCCGCAGTTCGCGGCCTCGGGATTATCTTTGCAATGCCAAAGCTTTAAACTGGAAGCAGCATGCCTAAGCCGGTCATTCTCGCAGTAGACGACGATATCAGCGTCCTCGAAGCAGTCATACAGGACCTGCGCCGCCAGTACGGGGCAAACTACCGCATTCTGCGCGCCGCCTCAGGCCAGGCGGCCTTGGACACCTGCACGCAGCTGCAGCAACGAGGCGATGCCGTTGCCCTTTTCCTCTCTGACCAGCGCATGCCCGGCATGACTGGCGTCGAGTTTCTGGAGAAAGCGCAGGCACTTTATCCCGAGGCAAAGCGAGCCCTGCTGACGGCCTATGCAGACACCGAGGCGGCGATCAAGGCGATCAACACGGCCAAGATCAGTTACTACCTGACAAAGCCCTGGGATCCGCCGGAGGAGAAGCTCTACCCGGTTCTCGACGATCTGCTGGAAAACTGGAAAGAAGGGTACAAGCCGCCGTTCGAAGGCCTGCGGGTCATCGGTCCCCGGTGGTCGCAAAATGACTACCTGGTGCGCGATTTCCTTTCACGCAATCAAATTCCTTACGTCTGGCTCGACCCGGAGAAGAGCGACGAGGCGATTCAGCTTCTGGAGCGCTTCAAGGTCAACGACCGCAAGCTCCCGGCCGTACTTTTTCCTGACGGCACATCGCTGATGCAGCCCACCCAGACCGAACTGGCCGAGCGCATCGGTCTGCGGACCCAGGCGAAAAAAGAGTTCTACGATCTGGTCGTCGTCGGAGCGGGTCCGGCAGGTTTGGCCGCCGGCGTGTATGCCGCTTCGGAAGGACTCAAAGCCCTGCTGATCGAGCCAGAGGCTCCCGGCGGGCAGGCTGGCAGCAGCTCGCGGATTGAAAACTATCTCGGTTTCCCATCAGGCTTGAGCGGGGCCGACCTAGCCCGTCGCGCCTACGCCCAGGCGTCCCGGTTTGGCGTCGAATTCCTTACGCAGAGAGCTTCAGCCATCCGCTCAGAAGGTCCTTACCATTTCATCCAGCTCGCCGACGGCAGGGAAGTCTCCTGCCATGTGGTGCTGATTGCCGTGGGAGTGAACTACCGCAAGCTCGATATTCCCGGGTTGGATCAGTTGACGGGCGCAGGAGTGTACTACGGCGCAGCCGAGACCGAGGCAATTTCCTGTCGTAACGAAGATGTATATATCGTTGGTGGTGCCAACTCTGCCGGACAGGCCGCAATGCACTTTTCCAAGTACGCTCATAAGGTTACGATGCTGGTGCGCTCTTCGCTCGAAAAGAGTATGTCGAAATATTTGATCGATCAGATTGCTGCCACATCCAATATTGAGGTTCAGACGGGGGCCGAGATCAGGGAAGTGCAGGGTAACGGCCACCTGGAGTGTATAAAGGTGCACAATCCGCAGGGAGATATGGTCTGTTCAGCTTCATCGCTCTTTATCTTTATTGGCGCGGCGCCGCAGACGGAATGGCTGCCTGAGACTGTGATGCGCGACCCCAACGGATTCGTGCTCTCGGGCCCGGACCTGCTGATAGAAGGCAAGATGCCGAAGATATGGAAGGAAAGCCGCGCGCCGTATCTGCTTGAAACCAGCACTCCTGGAATTTTTGTTGCCGGGGACGTGCGGCATGGTTCAGTGAAACGCTGCGCCTCAGCCGTGGGAGAGGGATCGATCTCCGTTCAGTTTATGCACCAGTATCTCGCTCGTTTTTAGGAACCCGATAACATCAAGATGGCCGAACAACTCGCTACCGCCAACGCAAGAATCATCAGTGCCCGGGAACTTTATACCGAACTGCACAGAATCCCCACTTTTTCGCAAACTTCGGCGGAGGACCTTGACTGTCTTGGCGATGTCGAGGTGCTGGATTTTCCGGCGGGTTCAGTGCTCTTTAAGGCCGGCGAAGGGCTGGCATATTTCTGGGTCCTGCTGCGCGGCGAGCTGCGCGCGTATAAGACAGACAGCGATGGCGGCCAGATGCCGATCGCCATCGTCAAGGAAGGCGACACATTCGGCGAGGTCGCGATTCTGGTAGGCCACTCGTCGCCTACATCCACCTGCGAAGCGGTTACGGACAGCACTCTCGGTCGCGTACGGCCGGAGAAGTTCTGGAACCTGATGTCCACCTGCCCGGTTGTACGCAAAAATGTCCTCGAAAACATGTCGCGCCGGATTGAGGCATACACGGCTCTTACGCTGCATCGAGAAAAGCTTATCTCGCTGGGCACCCTCGCCGCCGGCCTCATGCATGAGCTCAACAATCCCGGAGCCGCGGCAAAACGCGCCGCTTCACAGTTGCGGGAAAACATGACGCGCCAGCAGAAACTGAGCCTCAGCATGACCCGCGCGCAGCTCTCGCCCGACCAGCTCGGATGCCTCGCGGAATTGCAGGAAGAAGTTTTCGGCCCTCCCAAAGCGCAGACGATGACTTCGCTCGAACAAAGCGATGCTGAGGAAGCGCTTACCGAGTGGCTGGAAAGCATCGGCGTTGAAAATGCCTGGAAGATGGCCCCCACGCTCGTCGCCGCAGGCTGGACGCGCGGCGATATTGAATGCGCTCAGGAATCGTTTCCCGGAAATGTGCTTTCCGACGCCCTGAACTACCTTGAAGCCCTGATCTCCAACATGCAGCTCGTCGGCACCATCGAGGAAAGCATCGCGCGAGTTACCGAGCTGGTCATGGCGGTCAAGAAATACGCTTACGAAGACAAGAACAAGCAGCATAAGCTCGATATTCACGACACCATCCAGAGCACCCTCACCATCCTCGGTCACAAATTCCGCCAGAAACAGGTCACGATCGAAAAGCGGTTCGCTCCCGACATCCCCGTCCTCACAACCTGCGGCTCGGGCATCAGCCAGGTCTGGACGAACCTGCTCGACAATGCGATCGATGCATCTCACGAGCTCGGCAAGATCACGGTTCGTACCTGGATGGAAGGCGAGTGGGTCTGCGTCGGAATCGCCGATCAGGGAGCCGGTATCCCTCCGGAAAATCGCGCCAAGGTCTTCGAACCCTTTTTCACGACGAAGCCCGTCGGCATCGGAACCGGGCTCGGTCTCGACATCGCGCACCGCGTCGTCACCGGCCACTACGGCGGCCAGATCAGCTTCACCAGCGAGCCGGGCAATACAGAGTTCGTCGTGAAGCTGCCAGTGACGAATCCCAAGCAAAAGTAATCCGGAATTCCCAATCCGGGAACGCGCCCGATTCTCACGGGCCAGTTGCCCGTCTTTCCATCAAGATTGCAAGCCTCGATCCGATAGACAAAACAAGGCATCGGCACCGAAGGAAAGGTGTCCCTCGCGAAGCCCCTGTCTGGAGCGGCAACATCGTGTTTGTCATTATTGGAATGGTAGTTGTGATCGCAGCAGTACTCGGGGGCTTCCTCATGGAGCGCGGCCCGCTGCTCGTGCTGATGCAGCCTGCTGAACTGATCATCATCGGCGGCGCCGCAGCGGGAACCTTGCTGATCGCGAACCCTCTGCGTCTGCTCAAGGAAATCGCAGCGCGCGCAGCCGGGGTCTTCGGCAAATCCCACTACGGCAAAGAGGCCTATCTCGCAGCCTTCAAAATGATGTACGACCTGCTCACCAAAGCCCGCCGCTCCGGCATGCTCGCCATCGAAGCCGACATTGAAACCCCCGCTGATAGCCCCATCTTTCAAGCCAACCCTGAATTCCTGAAGCAGAAGCACATCTGTGATTTCGTCTGCGACACGCTGCGCCTCGCCGTCAGCAACAACGCCGAGCCCTTCTCCGTCGACCAGATGCTCGAACTCGACATGGAAGTCCGCCACCACGGCGCAACGGAGTCCGCCGGAGCGCTGAGCGCGATGGCCGATTCGCTCCCTGGCCTCGGCATAGTCGCCGCTGTGCTCGGCGTGGTCATCACCATGAGCGCTCTCGGTGGCCCGCCCGAGGCCATCGGCCACAAAGTTGCCGCAGCGCTCGTCGGAACGTTTCTCGGCATCCTGCTCTGCTACGGCTTTATCGGGCCCATCGGGTCGCACATGACCAAGATCGCCGAAGAGGAGCGCGACTTCCTGCACGTCCTGCGCGTCCTTATGATCTCCGCCATCAAGGGCGACCCGCCGATCATCGCCATTGAAATGGGACGCCGCGCCATCCCTCTGCACGAGCGGCCATCTTTCGTCGAAGTCGAAGCCGCATGCCGTGGCGAAGCCGCCGCCACGCCCATCGAAGGCGCGGAAGCCGAAGCCGTCATTACAGCCTGAGAAAAACCCATGCCCCAGCCGCCCATCATCATCAAGCGCAAGGCCGCGCACTCCGCGCATCATGGAGGAGCATGGAAGGTCGCCTACGCCGATTTCGTCACCGCCATGATGGCGCTCTTCATCGTCCTCTGGCTCATGAGCAGCAGCGACCCCGACCGCAAGGCCGTCGCCGGATATTTCAACGACCCGCGCGGCCGCTCCGCCGACACAGGAACAGACCGCTCCGGCTCCGCCGACAATCTGCCCATTACGAAAGAAAACATCTCGCAGCTCAAAGAGCGTCTGGAAAATTCGATACGCAAAATGAACGACCTCAAGAGCGTTTCCAATCAGGTTGAAATGACGGTCACTCCAGAAGGCCTGCGCATCGACCTGCTCGAATCGAAGAACGGCACCTTCTTCGACACCGGCAGCAGCCAGCTCAACGCCAACGGAGTGGAGCTGCTCAAGCTGCTCGCCGCGCAGCTGGGAAAAATCCCTAACTCCATTTCCATCGAGGGCCACACCGACTCGCAGCCCTTCAGCTCGACCAGCGGCTACTCCAACTGGGAGCTATCCACCGACCGCGCCAACGCAGCCCGCCGCACAACGCAGGACGCGGGCCTGAGGCCGAATCAGGTGTCTCAGGTGCGCGGATATGCCGACCAGAAGCTCCGCCTGCCCGAGCGCCCGCTCGATCCATCCAACCGCCGTATTTCGCTCATCGTCCAGTATCTGGATTCGGGCGCAGAACCAAAACCCGCGAGCCCCATTGCTCTCAAGTAGCCCCGAGCGCAAGCCAAATTTCATGTGAACCCGGGTCGCGGCAAAAAGACTTCGACAACCTCCTCCGCACCATCGCGTTTATGCATGCGTGATACAGGAGTCGAAAGCCATGAAATATACCACTGCCGGATTGCTCTTGCTCTCAGCACTCGCGCTGCTCGCCGGATGCTCCAGCCATCAGGCGTATTACGCACCGCCGCCGCCTCCGCCCGCTGCGTATGCCGCTCCGCCGCTCATTCAAACCGCGCACCAGAACGGTTTCTCCGACGGACAGCAGAATGGCGAGCGTGACCGCATCGAAGGCCACAGCTTTCGCCCCACCTACAGCAGCCGATACGCCGACACTCCGGGCTACTATTCACAACTCGGCGGCCCGTTCGGGCAGTATCAGTCTGCCTACCGCGACGCCTACATGCGCGGCTATCGCAAGGGATACGAGCGCGGCTAAATCCGCAAATAGATCGTGTACCATTCGAGGCGTAGCACCTTAGCCCCGCACAGGAGAGTCGCACCGCACATGCAGAGCCGTATCACTGGAACCACCATGCCCGTTCTCGAACTGCTGCTCGAGCCGAATGACGCCGTCATCTCAGAAGCCGGAGAGCTTTCCTGGATGAGCAACTCCATCCAGCTGATGACCCATACGCAGATGATGGGCGGCGGCGGCTTTTTCGGAGCGATTCGCCGCGTCGCCGGCGGCGGCAGCCTCTTCATGACCGAGTACCGCGCCATCGGCGCCACCGGAGAGGTCGCCTTCGCCACCCGCGTCCCGGGCCACATCGTCCCCGTCGAGGTCAACGGCGGACACTACTACATGATTCATCGCCACGGCTTCCTCTGCGCCACCGCGGCCATCGAGCTCGGCGTCGGCTTCCAGCAGTCGCTCGGCGCAGGCATCTTCGGCGGCGACGGATTCCTGTTACAAAAAGTCAGTGGACAGGGCGTGGCATGGCTCGAACTTTCAGGCGAGGTGATCGTGAAAGACCTCGCCCCCGGCGAAATGCTGCGCGTTCACCCCGGCCACGTCGGAGCCTTCCAGGGCACCGTCTCCTTCCAGATCACGCGCATCCCCGGCATCAAAAACATGATTTTCGGAGGCGACGGCATCTTCCTCGCCATGCTCACCGGTCCCGGCCGCGTCTGGCTGCAAACGCTCCCCATCTCCAAGCTCGCGCATCAGCTAATGCAATACATGCCGCAAGGCGAAGCGCGAGCCGCGACCGAAGGCGGAGTCGTCGGCGGCATCGTCGGCTCGATTCTCGACGGCATCAAGTAGCGAAGATCGCGGGCGGCCTTGCAGTGTCTAATGGCTTACAAAATTCGGCCGATCTGAGGAAAAGCAAAAAGGACCGGAAATGGTCGACCCTAGAGGATTACCGAGCTAGTGCGTGCGAATGGGAGGTGCAGACAAATTGCTCTGAATTCTGAGTCGTTTATAGTTGACTTCGCATGGACACCCCAGGGAATCAGCGAAGGCGGCACAAAGCCTTTCGTAAGCGATTCAGGAAGGTTCTGCAGGTACCCTTTGTTTTCAAGCAATTCACGTGGAGGTTGACGGCTAGTTGGATCTGGATTTGGGCTCTTGCCGTCGTCCTTGGGTTTCGGGGACAGCTGCATAAGTTGGAAGATGTCCTTTTATTGTATCTAAGTACTTCTCTTACAAATTTCGGATTTGCTCCGTCCAATCCGGCAGTCTTCTTTGTCTGTGTGAAACTGCTATGGCTTTTTACCATTTGCGGTTTCTCTTGGGTACAGGTAGTTGGGTTCTTCCTGTACATCCCATTCCTTCCTATCGTGTTCCTTGTGAGGATCTTGTTGAGGAACAGGCTGGAGCCCTATCGGAAGATAAGAGACAAATCGTTCAAGAAATCGCGGAAATCTGGTATTCCGACCCCCAAACGGGCTTGGGGATTTCCATTGTTGTGCTTGTTGCTACTCTGGTTCGTTCTGTATGGGCAGACGTCAGCCCGTTATCCGCTATTCCTTGCCTTGGTTCTTACAGCGCTGTTGTTTTGTTCACGAGTAGGTAGCGCTCTGACATTTGCTCTACCAACAGATAAAAGTCCATGGGCTCAAATAGAAACGATGAGTGCTAGCGCTCGCAAATTCGTTAGTGATTCCTCCGAAAGCTTTAAAACTGGACAGATTCTAGATAAGTGGCAGTTGAATCTGAAGGTCTGGACTGGCTTCTTTCTGTTGCGAAACCTGAGGCTATGGTCGAGATGGCTTCACGGCAAGGCGGCGCGACGGAGGACGGCACTCGTTGTGCTCCTCAGATTCATGCTTAACCTCGCTGCATTGGGAGCAATTTCAATCCTGTTCTGGGCTATTGCCATCAAGTTCGCATTGTCTCCTGCCCATGTATCGCTTTCGGAAGTTCTCTTGGCTAGCGCATCGCGCGCAATCCCCGGTATTCCCGATCCCTCTACACTGAAGGTACCGGCCACGATCCAAACCCTCGATTCACTCACGGCTTGGTTGGTATTCGTACTTTATGCTGGTCCTGTTGCTTCGCTTTTCCCCGCGTTCCAGGAGCAAGCGATAGCACGCTCAGTCGCGTACTTTTCGAGATTGCGCAGCGGGCGAACAGCCATTTACCAATCCCTTCAACCACTTCTCCCACTTCAGAAGGTAGTCCGGGAAAATCCCGAACTTACGAAGATCGCGAAAGCTGCGTTTGCTTTACGGACGCATTCGGAAGCGGAGGTAAGGCAGGCTTTCTTGAGCCAGCCCGAAACCTTGCGGGCATTGGCGACTGCTCCTGCTCTCGCTGACTTCATGAGGCAAATTGGAGCGCCGATTCCCAACTTGGAGGAATTAGTTCAGGAGCTTCCTCAACCGACTGTTGACGAGCGATCGCCTGATGAAGCCAACCGACAAACAGCACAAAAGGATGTAGAAGAATTGACCGGAGAAACGCTCATGACGAACAGTGAACAATGCGATCAATTGCCGGGTGCCTCACATCTTGAAAAAGATGTGGGAGTAGGGCTCAATGAGCCGCATGCACCCGCAAAATCACCCGCCGATAAGAAGTCAGCCGAGGCGACCCATCATCCGTGACCACAAGAATAATGTGAGCCACGCCATCGCCTGAGCACGGTGGCCCAAGCGGAAGCCACTTCGCCCGACACACCGCCGTCGCTATCACGACAGCTTTCGCCGTATCGGCCCCGGTAAGAGACACATCGGAAAGATTCCCGTCTGCTACACCAGCCTCAGCATAGTGAAACCAGTGATAGTGCAGAGCCTGCCCATCTGGATCGCGTGTTCCGCCCGCATCGAGCGTGATAGCCTTCTCCACCTCCGCGTCAAGCACAATAGGCCCCGTCCCGCCCTGCCCGTTCACCACCACCACCGGATTGTGATTCGCATGCGCGAAGTCAGCAACCGTCCAGTCCATGCGCGCCGCAAAGTCATTCTGAAAAGCTTCGCGCCAGCGCCAGATCGTCGCTTGATCGGACACATACTCTCGGCCATCCACGCCCGTCACCGTGTCCTGCGAAGTCACTCGCCCGAACTCGTCGCCGCCCTGCGTCCAGATCGGATGCGTCTCTCCATATGGCTGGCGATAAACGTAGCGCCCACCCCATCCACCCCAGTCCGGCCTGCGCCATGAGCTCAGCCCGTTGTCGATCAGGTTCAGGAACGACGGCGTATCGCCCTCCATAATGAACATGAATTTCGGATACAGCTTCCCCATCGGCCCCTTGCTGCGAATGTTCGCATCGAGCCATTCATTCGTGACCATCGTAAAATCCGCGCCCGCTCCATTGCGGTAATACCGGTCTCCGCTGATTCCCGTCCAGGTCGCGTAGTAGTATTCGCCGCTTGTCGGTGTCGAGGGCTGGACAATATAAAACAGGTCAGGAAATTCCCGCCGGATCCACGGCCCCGCATCGTCCTGGTCCGAGATCGAATACACGCGCAGCTTCGCAACCAGCTTCTTCATATCGTCGGGGCTGCGGTTGGCCCGCGCATACAGCAGCGCCTCGGCCAGCGTATTCGCCCCGCCCCAGATTGACACCCACAGCGGACGCGGATCATCCCGATCCGCCGCGCTGAGAATCGCCTTCGCACCATCCGACATCTTGTCCAGCCCCGTCGCCGCCATCCCATAAGCCGCTTGCCCGGTAAAAACCCGCCGGTCCAGATCCCCGCTCGACGGCCACCCCTGCGCATGCAGCAGCAGATTCCCCCGCACCTGCCCATAAGCCTCAATCAGCTTATGCATCGTCTCGGGATGCGTCACGGTCTTCTGCCAGGTCGAAGTCGCCGCGATCAGCGCCTCAATGTCAATTTCGTTTGAGTAGAGCAGCAGCCGCGTAAACGACATCTGGTCGTCCGGCTCATCCCCGATGTCGCTGATCACGACCACGCGGGGATGCCCGGCAAAGTCGTCCACATGGGAGGCCTGTAGTGGCTGTCCCGCAAGCGAGCCACTAAAAAAGGAAAAAAGTAGCACCAGTGGCACCACGCCACGTCGCCATCGATCCGGAGCAAAATTCATACGATCAAGAGCATACGCCCCGTCATCCATCACTCGAAGGGAGTAGTTTGACTTATTCCTGACCTCCAATGCTCCCGCCGATTTCTTCCTGTCTCCGGAAACGCTGTCATCCTGAGCGCAGCGAAGGATCCGTTTTTCACGCATCAGCAGGAAACAATGGCCAAAAACGTTGTCAAGCCCCACGCCATGATTTTGTCTCATAACTATCTTGGTATGAATAGCTTAGACAGGGGGTAAACCTGAAGGAGTTTCTTTGGAGTCTGCTACAATAAACAGAGAAGAGAAAAGCAAAAAGGCATGGCGCAGAAGCCATGCCTTTTCTATATTTGCCTGCAAGTAATTCAAAACAGGGAATTTAGACGTAATGAAGTGCCAAAAACAACCTAATCTCTGCAGAATGACGAATTTAGGAAAAGAGTAAGGGGGCTTTAACAGGCCCTGAGCTGACCGGTCGAAGGGAGAGGAAGGGACCCGCGATCGCAATCGACACTTGAAAAGCAACCTCGGTAAATCCTCGTAACCTCCGATATAAGAGGAATTTACAGAAAATCGGGGGTGGGGGTATTAGCGGACAGCCTTGCACCCGCAGGACCGCCGAATTACCAGTTCCACCGGAAGCACCACCCGGCTCCCCTCCTCCGGGAACTCATCGCGCTTGATCCGGTCAAAGAGCAAGTTCGCAGCCACCCGACCCAGCTCCGACGCCGGCTGTCGGACTACCGTCAGGGTGGGGTGCAGAACCTCGGCCAACTCGAAGTCGTCGAAGCCGACAAGCGCCACTTCTTCAGGTATCCGCACCCCGCTCCCGATCAGCGCCTGCAGCGTGTAGCGAGTTGTCAGGTTGTTGGCAGTGAAAAACGCCGTTGGCGGGTTCTTGCCGTGCAGATGGCTGGCAACAATCTCCGCCGTCGCTTCTTCCGAGGAACAGTCGAAGGTTGCCTCCGGTTCCAGCCCGGCCTCAAGCATCGCCCGCCGGTAGCCCTCAAACCGTGCCCGCACCGTGTACAGGTTCTTGTTGAAGCCGAGAAAGAAGATGCGCTTGTGCCCGTGCTGCTGGATCAGGTGCTGCACCGCGCGCTTGGCCCCGCTCTGGTTCTGCACTTGAACCGAATCGATGCGGGCGTCATGGACCGGCCGGTCAAGCGTGACCATGTGCGTGCCTGCAAACTCGGCCTGGCTGACCCGCGACCTGCGGATATCGGCCGGAATGAGCAGCAGCCCTTCGACATGCCTCTGCAGCATCGACTGCGCTTCGGCGTACTCCGTCGCCGGGTCGTCATTTGAAGTGGTCAGGATGACCGAATACCCATGTTCCCGCGCCACCGTGTTGACCGCGTGCGCGCAAGTGGCAAAGAAAGGATCGAAGAGATAAGGAACGATCAGCCCGATCGTGCGCGATTTGTGGCTGCGCAGCGCACGCGCCATTTCGTTGGGCCGGTATCCCAGCTTCTCGATCGCATTGTAAACACGCTTGGCCGTCTCTTCCGTGACGTTCGCCGAGCCGTTGAGCACGCGCGAAACCGTCATCGTTCCCACGCGCGCAACGCGCGCAACGTCGTTCATCGTAGGTTTACGTTCCATGCGATCCCAGGGAAAAGCACACAAAACAACGCACTACGACCAGCACATCTGCGAGAAAACCACGTCAACTGCTCAACGATTGGAAGAAGGGAAGCATCGCTGCGCCCAGCAGTCCCGAATCCGACCCAAGCTCGGCAGGAAACACATTCGTCTTGCCCGCCTGCGGAACAGCAGGATCAGCTGGCTTCGTCAGTCGATAGATATAGCTGCCGCGCTCGATTTCCGCGAACATCGAAGGAGCAAAAAGATCCCACGCCGCCACGACTCCGCCGCCAACAACATAAAGCGGTAGGTTCAGCGTGCTCACCAGGCTAGCCAAGCCAATGCCGAGCGCCTCGCCAACACGGTCATAGACACCCTGCGACTCGGCATCCCCGGCCTGCGCTGCCTCGGCAATGCTGCGCGCGGTGATCGTCCCGGAACCATTCCGCGGTCTTGCATGAACAAGATTCTGCCCGGCACGCGCAATCGCCGTTGCGGATGCATATTGCTCAAGGCAGCCGCGCGTTCCGCAGCCGCACATCAGCCCATCGTGATAGACGGGCACATGACCGGCCTCGCCGCCCATCCCGGCATAGCCATGCCAGACACGACCATTCAGAATGATGCCGCTGCCAACGCCGGTTCCCAGCGTCAACATGCACAGCGAGTGGAAGCCGAACTTCTTGCCCGCGCCCGCATGGCACTCGGCCAGCGCAGCGGCATTGGCGTCGCACTCAACCACAACCGGAACCTGAAGCCGGTTTTCAAGCTCAGTCTTGAGCTCAAGATCTTCGAATCCAGGCAGATTCGGCGGCAGCAGCAGCCGTCCCGAAGGCAATTCCAGCGGCCCCGGGCTTCCGAGTCCCACGCCGACAAGGTCCCCTCGTCCGCCGCACTCCGCAACCAGCTTCTCCACCGCCGCGCACATATCTGCCAGCACGGCGCCGGGACCGTCTTGTACCCGCGTTGGGGCCGTGATCGCTCCCCGCCGCTCCCATTCGAAAGTAAAGGCGGCAATGCGCAGGTTCGTGCCACCAAGGTCAATGCCAATCGAAAAAATGCTCATGCCGAACGAGTTACGCTTTCTGGCCTACGCTTTGCCAACTGATAACGTTATCACATTCGAACGGCATCAAGAAAAGCCAGCCCTATCAGGAAATACTTCGGCGTGTGCGGATTTTGTTCCCAGCCAGATGTTTTCTTTCGGGATTACCCTCCGAGGTTCCTCACGGGATTTCCCCGGAATCCACAGTTGCCCTCACGGTATAGTTTGGGTGGCGACTCTCACGACCTTGCTCGGGCGTGGCGAAGACTGACGCATACAGAAATGGCACGGCGCTGGCCGAGGATGAGGCCGCGGACGAGTTCCTGCGTCCCGCGGCTCCTCCACGCACGCGACCTCAACGCCCGGTTCCTCGACAGCAAGACGATGACGCGGAGGGCGAAGAGGTATTCCTGCGTTCCCGCAAGCGTGTGCCGGTACGCAAGGGTTTTCTGCCTGCGTTTTTGACCAAGACTACCCCCGGGCGCGTCATCTTTGGCTTTCTGGCAATGGTCGTGATTGCACTTTTTGTTCTTGCGGGGCTGGCAGTTAAAGACTTTCTCGATCACGATCCTCGTTTCCGCATCGACTCGGCCTCGTCCATCCAGATCAATGGCAACAGCCAGTTGACGCGGGCCGACCTGCTGACGGTCTTCGGCGCCGATATCGGCCGCAATCTCTTCTTCGTTCCGCTCACGGAGCGTCGCAAGCAACTGGAGCAAGTGCCATGGGTAGCACATGCCACGGTTATGCGCGTTTTGCCGAATCAGCTCCGCGTCTCCATCGTTGAGCGCAAGCCCATCGCCTTCGCGCGTATCGGCAACCAGATCAAGCTGGTCGACGCCGACGGCGTGATCTTGGACATGCAGCCCGCCGCGCTCACGGCCAAGCACTACTCCTTCCCCGTCGTCACCGGCATCAATCCGCAGGATCCGCTCTCCACGCGCGGCCCGCGTATGCGGATCTATCAGAAGTTCATGGACGAAATTGATTCGACGGGCGAGAAGCTCTCGAAGAACCTGAGCGAGATCGACATCTCCGATCCGGAGGATGTGCAGGGGCTGGTTTCTTCTGACAACTCCGAAATACTGCTTCACTTCGGCGAAGACAACTTCCTCAACCGCTGGCATGAATACCAGTCGCACCTCGCCGAGTGGAAGCAGCAGTATCCGCGCCTCGCCTCTGTCGATCTGCGTTATGACCGTCAGGTCGTTCTGAAGATGGCCGACAGCGCACCCACGCCTGCCGCAATGCCGACGGATACTCCCGCACCGAACGCACCCGCGCCGAAACAGCCGGTTGCGAAAGCGCGACCGATAACCCACCCCCACAGGAAGCACGCATGAGCCAGACAGAACAACTGCTGACGGTGCTCGACGTGGGAAGCGCGAAGACACGCGTTCTCGTAGCCGAACTGCATGATGGAGCGCTGCGCTATCGCGGCCACGGCATCGCTGACTCGACCGGTATGCGCAAGGGCTTGATTTCCGACCTGAAGCAGGCCACGCACTGCATTAACAAGGCAGCGACCACAGCCGAGACGATGGCTCAGGGAACCATCGACCGGTGCGTAGTCGGCATCGGAGGCGCGCACATTCGCGGACTGAACAGCCGTGGCGGCGTCAGCCTGGGCACTCGCCTGCGCGAGATCACACGCGAAGATGTGCGCGCCGCAGTTGACCGCGCCCGCTCCGTATCGCTGCCATCCGACCGCGAGATCATCCATCTGCTGCCGCAGCAGTTCATCCTCGATGAACAGCCCGGCATCCACGACCCCGTCGGCATGGTCGGCAATCGTCTCGAAGTCAACCTGCACATTTCAACTGCATCGGCCAGCGCCCTGCAGAGTATTGTCACCTGCGCGAACAAGGCTGGTCTTGAAGTCACGGAATCC
Organism: uncultured Acidobacteriaceae bacterium; assembly: GCA_963833015.1. Taxonomy (GTDB): domain Bacteria; phylum Acidobacteriota; class Terriglobia; order Terriglobales; family Acidobacteriaceae; genus Alloacidobacterium. Next base: position 169,583 of record CAWHWJ010000016.1, read on the forward strand.
GTCTTCGACGCTATTGCTGCTGCCGAAGGCACCGTCTCCGCCGACGAGCGTGAGCTGGGCTCCTGCCTCATCGACATCGGTGCAGGCTCAACAGAATTAGTCGTCTTCTTCGAAGGCTCGGTCGCGCACACTTCCGTTATTCCCATCGGCGGCGACCACTTTACTAACGATCTCGCCGTTGGCCTGCATGTCTCCGCACCCGAAGCCGAGTGGATCAAGTGCAACTATGGCCACGCCGTCGTTACGAGCGTCTCGTCGTCGAACGAGATTGAACTTCACGGACTGCCAGGCCACGAGCCGCGTACAGTCCGACAACGCTACGTCAGCGAAATCCTCGAGCCGCGCGCGCGTGAGCTCTTCCAGTTGCTGCGCGACAATCTTCGCCAGGGCGGAGTGCTCGAAGCCCTAGGCGCGGGCTGCGTGCTGACCGGCGGCGGCTCGCAACTGCCGGGATTGCTTGATACCGCTGAAAGCCTTCTGCGCGTACCGGCGCGCATCGGAACGCCGGTGCCGCTTTCGCGCATGCCGGAGGAGTTGATCGCCCCCGAGAACGCCACATTAGTAGGAATGCTTTTGTATGCCCACCGCACCAGCGTGACCCGTGCGGCGGAGGACCAGGGACTGCGCGCTAAACTGCGCGCCATCTTCGCAGGAAGCTTGTAGGAGCAATCGCCATGAACCCTTCAGAAGAAATCCGCATTCAGTACCACGAACAGCTCCCCACCGGAGCGAAGATCAAGGTCATCGGCGTGGGCGGTGGCGGCGGCAATGCCGTCAACCGCATGATCGCGGCCCGCGTTGAAGGCGTCGAGTTTATCGTCGCGAACACCGATGCCCAGGCACTTCAGCTTTCTCAGGCGCCGGTCAAGCTGCAACTCGGCATGAAGCTGACCAGCGGCCTCGGCGCGGGCGCGAACCCAGACGTGGGTCGCCGCGCCGCGCTTGAAGATTCGGAGAAGATCATCGAAGCGCTCGAAGGCGCGGACATGGTCTTCGTCACCGCCGGAATGGGCGGCGGCACCGGCACCGGCGCTGCTCCGGTCATCGCGTCGCTCGCCAGCGAAATGGGCGCGCTGACGGTCGCCGTCGTGACGCGTCCCTTCGGCTTTGAAGGCAAGCGCCGCATGATGCAGGCTGACCGCGGCATGCAGGAACTGCTCGACTCGGTTGACACGATGATCGTCATCCCCAACGAGAAACTGCTCGCCGTCGCCAAAGACGCGGGCTTCTTCGAGTCTTTCCGCATCGCCGACGACGTGCTGCGGCAGGGCGTGCAGGGCATTTCGGATATCATCACCATCCCTGGCATCATCAACCGCGACTTCGCCGACGTGAAGACCACGATGGCCGGCATGGGCTACGCCGTCATGGGCACGGCCATGCGCGGCGGCGAAAATCGCGCGATCGAAGCCGCCCAGGCGGCAATGGCGTCGCCGCTGCTTGAAGACGGCGCGATCGACGGAGCGAAGGGCATCCTGATCAATATCAGCGGGTCGAGCTCGCTGAAGCTGAGCGAAGTGAACGCTGCCTCTACGCTGATTCAGAACGCCGCGCACGAAGACGCGAACATCATCTTCGGCGCGGTGCTCGATGAGTCGATGGGCGACGATGTCAAGATCACCGTCATCGCCACCGGCTTCCGCCAGGAAATGCCCGAGCGTCGCGAGCGCATGCTGACTGCCGCGCTGCGCGAGCCGGTCATGCCCCGCGTACACGTGCAAACCCGCGTAGAAACTGTGGTCGAGACGCCGCGCTTTATGAGCGAGGACGAAGAAGCGCCGCGCAGGCCAATGGTTTCAGTTCCAGTACAGCCGGCGGCTTCGGTCCCGGTATCGGAGCCTGACTATGTTCCAGAGCTTGAAATGGCCGCCGAACCGGAGCCGGTGGCTGTCGCCGTAGCCGAGCCTGCACCGCCAACGGACATTTTCGGCCAGATGCATGAAGAGGAATCGGGCGAAAATCTGGATATCCCGGCGTTTATGCGCCGTGGAGGGCTTTGAAAGGACGATTTGGGTGGGTAAAATGAAGATAAGTCTCGACAACAACCCATCCTGAAGTAGAGTAGTCAAAAGAAAGAATCCGGCATATTTTCTGCTGCAGCCGGGTTTATTTGTGCATCTGGAAGCGTGTTCCGTGACTCCAAAATGGAAACGGGGCAGGCCATTCCGGAACTATTCGGTCGGGTGACAGAATTATTTGTACGAAGTTCGGGCTGTTTCTATGCGCAAGATGCAGTGAAGGCCGATAAGAATACAACGGCCTTGAAAAATCTGGGCCAGGGTGAATGGATTGATGAAACGCATAGCACACCTCGTTTTCCTGTCAGGGTTGATCGCCCTGCCTGCGTCGCTCCTGGCGGGCGATACGAGCACGACCCACCACCCTCGCCGCTCGCGCGCTCACGTTCAGGAATCGGCCAGCGCGCAGCAGCACATCTCGCATTTGCAGCACAGCCGGCGCTCCGCCTCAGCCAGCCGCCAGCCATGCACATGTGACCCGCGCCAGCCTCGCCGTGCATCATCATCGCTCCTATGAGCGTTTTACCGGCAACTCCTTTGCCGATGTTGACCTGACCAACGGCGACATCATCGGCGGAGAAGACCCGGTCGTGCGTCAGGCAGCCATCGATGCCCTCGGCAACATGAACGGCACGGTCGTTGCCATCGATCCGAGCAATGGACGCATCCTGGCTATGGTCAACCAGAAGCTGGCTCTATCGAGCGGCGCCGAGCCCTGCTCGACCATCAAGCTCTCCGTTGCGCTCGCTGCTCTCGATGAAGGCATCATTACCAAGGACACGCCCGTCAACCTCGGCGGTTCGTATCACATGAACCTCACCGAGGCACTCGCACACTCGAATAATCTCTACTTCGAAACACTGGGCCGCCATCTCGGTTTTGAGCGCGTCCGCCATTACGCCAACCAGTTCGGACTGGGTGAACTCGCCGGCTACAACATCCCGAACGAGCAGCTTGGCGTCTATCCCGATCAGGAACTGCCCGAGAGCCAGGGCGGTGTGGGCCGTATGTGCTCTTTTGGCGAAAGCGTCTCGATGACGCCCCTTCAACTGGGCGCGCTGGTCGCCTCGATCGCCAACGGGGGAACGCTCTACTACCTGCAGCATCCGACCACTCCCGAAGAAGTCCTCAACTTCCAGCCGCGCATCAAGCGCACGCTCGATATCGGCAAGCTCGTCCCTGAAATTCAGGACGGCATGCACGCTGCCGTCGAGTACGGCACGGCCCGCTCGCTGCGCGCCAACTTCAACCAGTTCCCGGTGATGGGCAAGACCGGCACCTGCTCGAACAACGGCACCCGCTTCGGCTGGTTCGCCTCCTATGCCGACACGCAGTACGGCCGCATCGTGACGGTCTTCTTCCTCGAAGGCGGACGCCCGACCTTCGGCCCTAAAGCCGCTGAACTAACCGGCCTCTTCTACCGCAATCTGTGGGACAAGAGCTACTTCGCCGCCAAGCAGCCATCGGAGACGGCAACAAAGACAGCCATCGGCGTCACCGAATAACGCATCTTAATTTCAGACAGCAGCGGCCTCCATCACGGAGGCCGTTTCCATTTTCGGTTACGATTTTTACGTCATGAAGATTCTCACCGCAGACGAAATGCGCACCACTGACCGCGTCACCACTGACCACTACAACGTTCCGTCACTTGAGCTGATGGAGCACGCGGGCCGAGCCGTGGCACGTTTTGTGCTGCGCGAGTTTCCGGAAGCGCTACGCATCACCGCCCTTTGCGGCAAAGGAAACAACGGTGGAGACGGATTTGTAGCGGCGCGCATGTTGACGGAAGCCGGCCGCAAAGTGCAGTTGCTGCTGCTCGGCCATCCCGACGAACTCAAAGGCGACGCCAAAGCGATGTTCGAGCGCCTGGAGATTGCTCCGATCATCGCTGCCGACGAAGCCACGCTCGCTACCGCGCGCGTGACCGAACTACTCGCCGAATCGCAGCTTTTTCTCGATGCGATTGTTGGAACAGGCTTCAAGCCTCCACTCAAGGGCGTGGCTCTCGCACTTCGCAGTCAGAATCAACAGCCTCGCCGCTCCTGTTGTCGCCGTTGACATTCCTTCTGGATGGGATTCGGACTCCCGCGAATATTTCGTAGACGGAGCCTACCGCGCTGATGCTGTTGTCACCTTCACCGCGCCGAAACTCGCCCACGTTTGCGGCAATCTGGTAAACAGCGCGTATAAGCCCATCGTCGTCGCGCCCATCGGATCGCCGGACGAAGCCATCGAATCCGGCCTTGATCTCACCTGGGCCGGAGCATCGAAGAAAATCGCCGAAACGCCGCGCCCCGCAGACAGCAACAAAGGCAAGTTCGGCCATGTGCTCGTGATCGGTGGCTGTTACGGAAAAGCCGGTGCGCCATCGATGGCAGCGCTGGCAGCGCTGCGAACCGGCGCAGGACTCGTCACCGCAGCCGTAGCGCAGCCGATCCTCGACTCGGTTGCCAGAGTCACGCCCGAGCTGATGACGATTCCACTTCGCGCAGGTAATCAGGGCGAGATCAGCAGCAGCAATCTGGACACTGACACCCTCAACGAGCTTCTCGACAAAAAGACAGTCCTCGCCATCGGACCGGGCCTCGGCCAATCAGCCGAGACAGAAAAATTCCTTCTCGGCCTGCTCGAAAAAACAAAGCTTCCCACCGTCCTCGATGCCGACGCGCTGAATATCCTCGCCAAGCACCCGGAGAAGATCAATGGCCGCAACCGGATATTCGTCCTCACGCCCCATCCGGGCGAGATGGCGCGCCTCGCCGGCATCAGCACCAGCGAAGTTCAGGCCAACCGCGAGACGCTGGCTCGTGAATTTTCGATGAAAAATCACGTCACTTTGGTACTCAAAGGTTGGCGTACTCTCATCGCCCATCCCGACGGTTCCATCGCCATCAACACCACCGGAAATCCCGGTATGGCCAAGGGGGGCAGCGGAGATATCCTCACCGGCATCGTAGCGGCTATGCTGGCGCAATACCCGCATCTGGCGGGCGAAGCGGTCAACGCCGCTGTCTACCTCCACGGCCTCGCTGCCGACTTTGCCGTCCGCGAGCAGGACGAGCACACCCTGCTTGCCACTGATACGATTGCGCATCTTTCAACAGCTTTTCGCTTTCGCTCTGAGGACAAAGGCGGGTATGTTTGGATACAGGGGATGCCGCGATGACACAGGCGATAGGCACGAAGGTCCACGAGTTCGAGTCGAACAGCGCCGCCGATACGATCCGTGCTGGCCGTGAAATTGCGAAACTGCTCACGCCGCCAAAGTTTCTCATCCTGAAAGGTGATTTGGGCGCGGGCAAGACCACTCTAGTCAAAGGCATCGCCGAAGCCCTCGACGCCGCCGACCCCGACGAGGTCACGAGCCCGACCTTCACGCTCATCCACGAATACGAAGGCACGCATCACGAGAACGGCAAGGACGAGCCGGTCATGCTCTACCATCTCGATCTATACCGTATTGAGCAGGAGCGTCAGCTCGACTCGCTTGGCCTCGACGAGATCGCAACGCCCGACAGCATCGTTCTCGTCGAATGGGGTGACAAGTTCCCCAGCGTCGCCAAGCGCAGCAACGGCGAAATCGTGATGAAAACAACAGGCGGCGACTCGCGCAAAATTACGCTGACGCTCAAGGACTAATCTCTCTAGCATTGTCATCCTGAGCGAAGTGCCGTAGGCACGGAGTCGAAGGACCTGCTTTATCTATGTAGTCTAGTTGGCGCGAAGCGCCCTCATATAACTCCACCGCAAAGGCGGACCCTGCAAGCGTGTCGCAAGCCATCGAATCGCCGCCCGTCACCACACATCACGATCTGAAGCAGACTCTCGGCACATGGCAACTCTGGGGCATCGCCGTCGGCCTTGTCATCTCAGGCGAATATTTTGGCTGGAGCTATGGCTGGGCCAACGCCGGCACGCTGGGCTTTCTCGTTACATCGCTGGTCATCGCGGCCATGTATGCGACCTTCATCTTCAGCTTTACCGAACTGACTTGTTCCATTCCGCATGCAGGCGGACCCTTCGCCTACGCCCGTGCAGCCTTTGGCCCCATCGGGGGCTACTTCGCCGGCGCGGCCACGCTGGTTGAATTCGTCTTCGCACCACCGGCCATCGCGCTCGCCATCGGAGCCTATCTTAACGTCCAGTTCCCATCGTTGGCGCCAAAACACGCAGCTCTCGGCGCGTACCTCGTCTTTATGGCGTTGAACATCATCGGCGTACAGATCGCCGCGACCTTCGAGCTCTTCGTAACGCTGCTGGCCATCTTTGAACTGCTGGTCTTCATGGCTGTTGTCGCGCCTGGCTTCCGTCTCGCAAATTTTCTTCAGGGAGGATGGGCAGGCCAGAACAACTTCAGCACGCACGCGATTCCCGGAATCTTCGCCGCGATCCCCTTTGCGATATGGTTCTTCCTCGCGATTGAAGGCGTTGCTATGGCAGCCGAAGAAGCCAAAGACCCGAAGCGCTCCATACCCATCGCCTACATCGCGGGCATCCTCACGCTGGTAGCGCTCGCCCTCGGCGTCATGCTCTTCGCAGGGGCAGCAGGCGACTGGACGAAACTCGCAAACATCAACGACCCGCTGCCGCAGGCGATGAAGATCGTCGTCGGCGCGCGCAGCGGCTGGCTGCACATGCTCGTGTGGCTCGGACTCTTCGGCCTCGTCGCGTCGTTCCATGGAATCATCCTCGGCTACTCGCGTCAGATCTTCGCGCTCGCCCGCGCCGGATATCTTCCGCGTTTTCTCGCTCATGTGCATCCGCGCTTCAAAACGCCGTGGCTTGCAATCCTCGCCGGAGGCGTCGTCGGCATCGCCGCCATCTACAGCGACCAGCTCATCACCTTCGGCGGGCAAACGCTCACCGCGAACATCGTTACCATGTCCGTTTTCGGCGCGATCCTGATGTACATCCTGAGCATGCTCGCGCTCTTCCGCCTGCGCAGCAAGCAACCAGACTTGCACCGCAGCTACAGAGCGCCGCTGTATCCGTTCTTTCCCGCCTTCGCGCTGATCTGTTCCGTTCTTTGTATGGGAACAATGCTTTACTACAATCGCCTCGTCGCGCTTGTGTTTCTGGCATTGCTCGGTGCAGGATTTATCTACTTCCTGCTTACGCGCCACCAGCGCGAGCGGGCCGCAGATTAGTCCATGGCTTACACGCACACCATCGCCAGCCGCATATGGCGCTTCACCGATTTAAAGACACTGCTCGCCAAGGCCAGCCCTATCCGCTCCGGCGATGAGCTCGCAGGCATCGCGGCCGTAAGCGAAGAAGAGCGCATCGCCGCGCGCATGGCGCTTGCCGAAGTCCCGCTCAAGCGCTTTCTCGAAGAAGCCGTCATTCCCTATGACTCCGACGAAGTCACGCGACTGATCATCGACACACACGATCCCAGCGCGTTCGCCGAAATCAGTCATCTCACAGTTGGCGACTTCCGCAACTGGCTGCTCGGCACCAGCACGGATACAGAAACCCTCACCCGCATTGCGCCAGCCATTACGCCCGAGATGGCAGCAGCCGTTTCCAAGCTGATGCGCAACCAGGACCTGATTCTCGCCGCGCAGAAATGCCGCGTCGTTACACGCTTCCGCAACACCATCGGCTTGCAGGGACGCATGTCCGTGCGCTTGCAGCCGAATCATCCGACAGACGACGCAAAGGGCATCGCAGCATCGATGCTCGACGGACTGCTCTATGGCTGCGGCGACGCCGTCATCGGCATCAACCCAGCCAGCGACAGCCTCGCCGCTGTGACAACGCTGCTCGACATGCTCGATAAGTTCCGCGAGCGATACGAAGTCCCGACGCAATCCTGCGTCCTCACGCACGTCACGACAACCATGAAGGCCATTGAGCAGGGAGCGCCCGTCGATCTCGTCTTCCAATCCATCGCAGGCACGGAAAAAGCGAATACCAGCTTCGGAGTAAATCTCGCATTGCTCAACGAAGCCCGCGAAGCCGCGCTCGCGCTGCATCGCGGCACAGTCGGCGACAACGTCATGTACTTCGAAACCGGGCAGGGAAGCGCGCTTTCCGCCAACGCTCATCACGGAGTCGATCAGCAGACCTGTGAAGCCCGCGCATACGCCGTTGCCCGCGCGTTCAAGCCTTTGCTCGTAAACACAGTCGTCGGCTTCATCGGGCCGGAGTATTTGTACGACGGCAAGCAGATCACCCGCGCGGGACTCGAAGACCATTTCTGCGGCAAGCTGCTCGGCCTGCCCATGGGCTGCGATATCTGCTATACCAACCATGCCGAAGCCGATCAGGACGACATGGATACACTGCTGACGCTACTCGCCGTCGCCGGCGTGAACTTCATCATGGGCGTGCCCGGCGCCGACGATATCATGCTCAACTACCAGAGCACATCGTTTCACGACGCGCTCTATGTGCGCCGCGTCCTCGGCCTCAAGCGCGCGCCGGAGTTCGAAGCGTGGCTCGAAAAAATGGGCATCACCGACCGCTCAGGCAGTCTCGCCGACAGCCTGCCGCCCAGCGCCACGCGATTGCTTGAGAGTGCATGAGCGAAATCATACAGAATCCGTGGACGCGCCTGCGCAGCTTCACCAACGCGCGTCTCGCACTCGGCCGCGCTGGGGACAGCCTGCCGACGGGTGAAGTGTTAGAGTTCGCCCTCGCCCACGCGCAAGCTCGCGACGCCGTTCACAACACGCTCGATGTCGAGAGCATTGCAGCGCGACCTTAACGCATCCGGCTTTGAATCGATCCCAGTACAAAGCGCAGCCCGCGATCGAGCCGAATATCTTCGCCGCCCCGACCTCGGTCGCAAGCTGAACGCATGCAAAGCCGGTTCCTGCTGACGAATCAAAGTCAGCGCGAAACGTCCTCCGCCGTCTTCATCATCGCCGACGGCCTCTCTGCCATCGCCCCATCACGCCACGCAGTTCCCGTCCTGCGCGAACTCACTGTCAAACTCGAAGGCTGGCACATCGCGCCAATCATCATCGCAACGCAAGCGCGCGTAGCACTCGGCGATGAAATTGGCGAGCTTCTCAAAGCAAAAATGACGGTCATGCTCATAGGAGAACGCCCTGGCCTGAGTTCGCCTGATAGTCTCGGCATCTATCTCACGTACAATCCACGCATCGGCTGCACAGACGCAGACAGGAACTGCATTTCCAACATCCGTCCGGAGGGGTTGAGCTACGAAGCAACCGCGCACAAGCTGCATCATCTGATGCTCGCGGCGTGCCGCATAGGCCAATCTGGAGTGGCACTCAAAGACGAAAGCGATCAGCCCCTGCTGCCATAACCGGCATCACACCGGGTTGCCGTTGTTGTCGGTGGTCCATGACTCGCTTTGGAACGCAATGAAGATCGCCGTCCACGTCCCGCTCGCGGGCAGCTCAAAAACCAGCAATCCATCCTGCCAGATGCCATTGTCCTGTTCGTAGCTGCCCGGAGGATTGCCCTGATTCATATGAATGTCATGGATGCCGCTGCCATCCGTGTACTGGCTGCCAAATGCATAGATCGTGCCGTTGTCGTCGGCAATCGCCTGATTCAAAAATTGAATGACGGCATTCTGCAGATTCGAAGAAGCCGACTGCCCCGGAAGCGGCAGCAGTTGCATCTCGTTGAGCGTCACGATCGGCTGGCCATTCGCCGTGCTGCGTACATAGTCAACCGCAGGATTGCCCTGCACAGACAACTGCGTCATACCCGTGGCAAGAGAGTCGAGCGCGCCCGCATCAGGCGGTGTGAAATTCTCGTTTATAAAGTAGAGAACCTGCGATCCGTCCGTCGATTCAATGTTGACTGCGACCTGGTAGGTCGTCCCGCCCGCATCCACATTGATCAGATAATGTGGATGCGATTCAGGAGATAAATTTCCAGACTTGGGATCGCCCTTGAGCACGCTGTATTTATAGACAGGCATTCTGAGCCTCCAGAAATGCAACCGTATGCGCGACCTGTTGCGGGCAGATAAATGTCAGAAGCCCATGATGTTATAGCCGCAATCGACGTACACTGTCTCGCCAGTTACACCGCTTGCTAGATCAGATGCGAGAAAGAGCGCCGTGCCTCCAACCTCTGCTTGCTCCACATTGCGATGAAGCGGAGCGCGGTCTGCGTGTGCCTTGAGCATGTCGCTCAGGCCGCCGATACCGCGCGCAGCCAGCGTCTTGATTGGCCCAGCGGAAATCGCATTCACGCGAATGTTCAGCTTACCTAGATCCGAAGCCAGATACCGCACCGTCGCTTCCAGCGCCGCCTTGGCTACACCCATCACGTTGTAATGCGGAACGACCTTTTCCGCCCCGTAGTATGTCATCGTCATGATGCTGCCGCCATCTGTCATCAGCGGAGCAGCCGCACGGCTCAACGCAATCAGTGAATAGACGCTCACATCGTGCGCCACGCGAAAGCCCTCGCGCGTAGTCTGCAGAAAGTCATTCTTCAACTCTTCAGCAGGAGCAAAGGCGACGCTGTGCACCAGCACATGCAGCTTGCCGTAGCGTTCTTTCAACTGCTCAAAGACCTGCGCAATCTCAGCGTCATTCGATACGTCGCACTGGAAAGCCTCCGCGCCCGGCAGTTCCGCAATCAATCCATCGGCCTCCGCCTTCAGCCGCTCATTCTGGTAGCCGATGGCCAGCTTCGCGCCCGCTTCGTGCAGCTTCTGCACAATCGCCCAGGCAATGCTGCGCTTATTCGCGACTCCAAAAACAACGGCAATCTTTCCCTCAAGATTCAACATGCAACTCTTTCCTCCAAACACGTAAGCATATCAGCCGCCAAGGTCAACCAGCCCGACGCACTCAATGGTTTCCCCCAGAAACCGCGTACCCATGCGCTTGAATTTCTCAACCGAATCCGTTGCATAAAATCTGCGCACGCCGGTTCCATCATGAACATAATCGATGAGCGCGGCCGTCACCTGCGAAGCAGTCACTTCAGCCGAGTCGATCACGCGCAAATCCGCAACCGTGCGCTCAATCTGCTGTCGTAGCAGCGGGTAATGCGTGCAGCCCAGCACGAGCGTGTCCGGACTCAGTCCGCGCTCCTTCGCCTGCTCCAGCAACTCCGCAAGATAAATCCGCAGCACTTCCAGCGTTACCGGATGCTCAATCCATCCTTCCTCCACCAGAGGAACGAGCAGAGGGCACGCCTTCTCAAGAGCGCGCAAACTATGTTCCGCGCACGCGCGCTCATAGGCGTGGCTCTGCACCGTGGCATCCGTTGCTATTACCAGCACATCGCCGGTCAGTGACGAAACCTGCGCCGCATTCGCACCCGTCTCAATAACGCCCAGCACAGGAACTCGGACCGCATCCTTGATTGCGGCGAGAGCCAGTGCGCTCGCCGTGTTGCAGGCGATGACAAGAAATTCCGCACCCTCCTCGACCAGAAAGCGCGCACTCGAAACGGCATAGCGCGCAATCGTTACCTGCGACTTCGATCCATAAGGCAGCCGCGCCGTATCGCCAAGATAAATGTAGTCCGCCGCGGGAAGCTGCCTGATCAGCGCGCCCAGCACCGTCAATCCGCCAACGCCGGAATCGAAGACGCCGATCTTCACTGCCGCACCGCCGTCTGCGTGTCCGACGCAAGATAGCTGCGCGTCAAATCGGCGTGCCCGGCAAGCGTGTCTTTCTGCTGCCCGTCCACCAGAAAACGCACTTCTGTAATCTGCGGCAGGTTCGCGTGCAGCGTCGCAATCATCGAGAGCAGTGTCAGCGTCTCCGGCTCAATCCCCGAAGGCTGCGCCTGCACAAAAGGCTGCACTCAGATTCACGACCGCCATCTCTCCTGCGCTGTTCGCGCCTTTCTGTTGTGGCAACGGCATCAGAAATACCTCTTCAACGCCGGAAGCATTCGCAATGGGATGCGTCGATTTCGGCGCGGCATACTCTTCCAGCAGTTTCTGCATCAACACACGCGCGCGCGCGTTCGGGTCCTTCGGCATGGGAAAGCTACGTTCCACCGGAATCAAAGATCCATCCAGATCGTTCGCCACCAGCAGTGTGATCTTTTCTACAGGCGCAGCAGACGGCGCACTCAGAGGCTGGCTATCAACCGCCATCATCAAGCGGTCATGCGCACGCTCGCGCATGCGGATCAGTACAATCGCCATCACAACCGCCGCGAGCAGCATCGCCCCAAAAAGAAAACGCTGGAAGCGGGGAATCACGGCTGTTGCCTCCAGTCGTTTCTCCACTGCGTCAACGCCGCCGTCAGCGCATCGATGATCTTGTCCTGATAGCCTACGTCTGTCAGCGGAGTGGCCTTAGTCGTGTTACCTCCGATTAGCGGAGCAATCTCCACCGCAACCGCAGGACAGGCGAAGCTGTCCATGGGCACAAGCGAGGTTCGTCCCAGCGTAACTGGAACAGCCGCGTGTCCCAGCGCGGTGCTGATTTCAGAAGACAGCCGCAGGCTTTGCGTCACATAAGCCGATTGCGTGCTCTGCCACGGCAGAAATTTCGTATAAGCAGTCGGCTCCAGAGACGAGGTAAACAGATGCACCCCGCTTCCTGTGGCCGTGGCATGCAGCGTGATGCAGGCTGCAGCCATCGCATGGTTGGCCGTCTCCGCGCGCGTTATCATCGGTACTGCAACGTCCGCATCGCGCGTCGTGACCACCTGAATGTCGTGCGAAGCAAGCGCCTGCCGCAGCCGCACGGAGAATCCAAGCGTTAAATCCTTTTCAAGCAGCTTGTCGCTGAATTGCGCGCCTACATCGCCGTCGCCATGCGCCGCATCCAGCACAACCACATATTGTGGCATTCACCTGCGCTCTTGGCGCTGCAGGAACTGCAGGCGGCTTGCCCATGTCAGGCAGATTCGATTGGGGAGGGGCTTCCTGCGCGGCCGCTGCCGCAGAGGCGAGCAGCGCGCACAGGGTCAGCAGTGTTTTCCGTAAATCAATCCAGCGGATAGATCGCAAGGCCACTCAATAGTTTAGGGAAAAAGTCGGTAGATTTCTGCGGCATCACATCTCCCGCAAACGCGACCTCGCGCAGCTGCGCCATCGTCACCGGATTCATCAGGAATGCCACATCCGCATCGCCGCGCCCAACCTGCTCGATGGCCTCACCCGCATCACGCAAATAGCGCAGGTTAGTCTTGCTCGCGAATCGCCTCCGGCGTAATGCCCAGCAACTGCTCTAGCACCAGCCCGTGAAGCTGCGCTACATCAAGCTGCCGCTGCCGCTCGGAAAGATTTCCGAGCGCCTTCGCAACCGCATCCGGTTTTAGCAGTCAGCAAATAGTTGCCGTTCCTAGTCACAGCCAACAGCACGGTCTTGCCGGACCTCGCTGCGGCGAGTTTCGACTTCAGCTCAGCTGTTTCGGAGGAATCAATTTGCTGTATATCGAAATAAGCTTTCGCCTGCTCAACAAATGCGGCCGGATTGAAGTCCTTCAACCCAAAGACCACGCGATGCGTCGGCAGAATCACCAGTCCCTCGGCATCCATGTTCACAAAGGTCATCATCACCGCGGCTTCCGGATACGGGGGCTGCGGCAGCGAATAGCTGTTGCGCTCGCTTGATGCAGCCTGTGCCGGCGCGTGTTCTTTCGAATAATTCAGCGCCGTCTCATAGCGATGGTGCCCGTCGGCGATGATCAGCTTCTTGTCCGCCAGCTCGCTGACGAGAATGTTGATCGTGTTTTCGTCGCTGATCTTCCACACCCGATGCAGCACGTCATACTCATCGGTCACTTCAATATCAGGCGTAGCGTCTTCGTCGAAGAGCAGCTTTTCCGCCGTCAGTCCCGGATCGGAATAGAGCATGAAAATCTGCCCGAAGTGCGCGCGCGTCGCCCGCAGCAGGTTCAGGCGGTCCGACTTGGGCTTGGACAAGGTCTGCTCATGCCGGAATACCACTTTTTCCGCGTAATCGTGCAGTCCGCCCAGCGCGATAAAGCCTCGCCGCTCCAATACTTTGCCGTCGGATCCGGGCACGGTGAATTTCTGCGAATACGCAAATACGCAGGGCTCCGACTCTTGAGCCAAAACGCCGCTTTCCCGCCATTCGGTAAAGTCGCGCGCGGCGCGCGTATAAACGTCGCCCGTCTCCTTGCCGTCAAACAGCTCCGGCAGCCCCAGAATGATGCGCACCAGGTTATACGGGCTCTTCTGGTAATACGCCTGCTGCATGGCAGGCGTGATCTTGTCATACGGTTGCGTAACACAATCTTCAACGCGAACAAGGGAAGGGTTATAGCGTAATGCGCGAAACGGGTAAATGCGGGCCATGCGAGCGGTCGTAACTCCAGAAATGCCTGAAAAACCGGCGTGAATGTGATGGGATAACTATTGCGCTGTCTGCATTGTATCCCACGCATTTACAGGAATTTCCGCATCCACGCACCATTCCCCGGTTGCTTCCATCCATTCATCCCCGCAGGACAACGTTTCGCCGTATTTCTTCTCATGGCATCGAAATCTTCATAGGCCAGGCATCGGTGCCTCGTGCTACGATGCTGCTCAAGAAGGACGAGGGTACATACGCATGGCGCTCTCGCTGGGGCGCAAAAACGCTCGCTCTACCCCTGGAACTGCATACGGCCTCTCTGCAGTCATCCTCTCGATATTGCTTGCGGTAGGTTTCGCTTTCTACGCGCCCAGAGCCCACGCGCAGGAAGACCCACTCAACAACGTTCATGTTGAACCCCCGCCTCCGAAGCCGGACCCCAACGCAGCCCCCCTGCCGCTCGAAGGCGAGGCCGCCATGACGGCGCGCCACAACGAGCGCATTCGCGTTGACGTCAATCTCGTGCTCGTCCCGCTCATCGTCACCGATCCAATGGATCGCCTCGTAACCGGCCTCGAAAAGGAAAATTTCTTCCTCTATGAAAGCAATAAGCTTCAGACCATCAAAACCTTCTCGCAGGAAGATGCCCCGGTTTCCATCGGCATCATTTTCGACTTGAGTGGCAGCATGGCCAACAAGGTTATCCGCGCACGCGATTCCATCCTTCAATTCATGCACACGGCCAACCCGCAGGATGAATTCTTCGTCATCGGTTTCAACGATCGTCCTGAACTGATCGAGGACTTTACTTCGTCGCCGCAGGACATCGAGGCGCGCCTTGCTACAGTCCACGCCGAGCACCGCACGGCCCTGCTTGACGCCATCTACTTCGGCCTCAGCAAAATGAAGCAGGCCAAGTATGAGCGGCGCGCGCTGCTCATCGTCTCCGATGGTGGAGACAATCGCAGCCGTTACACGGAAAACGAGGTTCGCGCCACGGTCCGCGAGTCCAGCGTGCAGATCTACTCCATCGGTATCTTCGACCCCTATGCGGCCACCACTGAAGAGCGCCTCGGCCCCATGCTGCTCAACGACATCTGCTCAGAAACCGGCGGGCGACTCTTCCGCGTCGACGACATTGCCGAGATGGGTGACATTGCCGAAAAGATAAGCGCCGAGCTGCGCAATGAATACGTCCTTGGATACAGGCCGGACGACGAACGGAAGGACGGCAAGTGGCGTAAAGTGAAAGTAAAGCTGGTGCCACCTCCCGGGTTACCTCAGCTTACCGTTCATGCTCGTACCGGATACTATGCACCTTTGCAATAAACGGCATATTTTCTTCCTATTTTTCCTCGCCGCGTCTTGTTATGTAGTCCAGGCCCAAGCGCCCGCGCCTCAACAACCTCCATCGAAGCCGGAACAGCAGCCCTCGCTCACCGTTGATCGCGATCCCATCGTCTCGCCCGACGCCGCCGACAACCAGCCCGTCAGCCCTTCGAATCCCAACACGGTAAAGCCCGGCACCAATCTCGATCGAGAAAGAGGCGGCTTCACCTTCCGCCGCGATGTCGATGAAGTCGTGCTCAACGCCAGCGTCCTCGATGACAACGGCCGCATCGTCAACGACCTCAAGCAGGACGACTTCCACGTCTTCGAAGACGGCGTACCGCAGACCATCGCCGCCTTCCAGCACCAGGACATTCCGGTTTCGATGGGCATTCTCATCGACAATTCCGGCTCCATGCGCGACAAGCGGCTCGCAGTAAACACCGCCGCACTGGATCTGGTCAAAGCCTCCAACCCGCAGGATGAAGCCTTCATCGTCAACTTCTCTGACGAGGCCTTTATAGATCAGGACTTTACCTCCGACATCGGAAAACTCCGCGACGGCCTGGCCCACATCGACTCCAAAGGTGGAACAGCTCTCTACGACGCCGTCGTCGCCTCGGCCGATCAGCTCGCGAAAGGTGCCAGGCGGCCCAAGCAAGTCTTATTGATTGTCACTGACGGCGAAGACAACGCTTCGAGCCTGAACCTCGAACAGACCATCCGCCGCGTGCAGGATTTGCAGGGTCCAGTGGTCTACTCCATCGGCCTGCTCTTCGGCGATTCCGGGGGAGGTCGCGAAGCTCACCGCGCCAAACGCGCCCTGCAGCTACTCTCAAGCGAAACCGGCGGCATCGCCTACTTTCCCAAGTCGCTCGATAATGTAGACCAGATCTGCGCCGAAGTCGCGCACGACATCCGCAACCAGTACACCATCGGCTACCACTCAACCAAGCCTGCCAGCCAGGGCGGCTACCGCATCGTGAAGGTCCAGGCCGCCGCCCCCGGACACGGCAAACTCAGCGTCCGCACCCGCAGTGGTTACTACCCGAAGGTCGACAGCAAGGCGAACACTCACAGAACCACCACCGGCGGCAATTAAGAAACATGCCAAAGATTCCGCACGGGGAGTTCTCGGTTATACTTCCGCGGCTGCTCTTGCGTTAATCAGCAGCCTTCGAAAGAAAAGAAGGGCTGCATCGTGATGTAGCCCTGTGAGGCTTCGGCTACCGCCCCACCACCGGCGTTTCCTTCATCTTCACACCCGAAAGCGTCTCCCACCCACGTCGCGACAGGTCCCACTTAATCAAATATCCAGCAATTGCCGCCAGCACAATGAGGACCGTCCCCGCGATCCAGTTGCCAAAGATAAACTTGCCCAGCCCGAAAAGCGTCCCGTAAACCAGCACGCATCCCATCACCGTATCGAAGGCATTCGCAGCAAAGTCGCGTACCTCGGGCAGCTCCGGAGCCTGGTACGCAATGCGCTTCCAGCCATACACTGCGGGATGCACACGCCGGTAGAAACTCAGCAGCGTCGATTCCTTCTCCGCAGGCGTAACGAATGTCGCGACCAGCCAAGCAATCGTTGTGACGCCAGCTGTGATCAAGGTCGATTTCGCAAAGACAACAGCATCATTGCCGGTGAACGAAACCTTCGACAAGCCCAGGGCCACAACCGCCGCAACAATCATCGCCGAGATCTCGCTCCAAGCATTCACGCGCCACCAGAACCATCGCAGGATGTAAACCGCGCCTGTGCCCGCGCCCAGATTCAGCACCAGCTCCCATCCTGCGCTGATCGAAGTCAGCTGGCTGGCCACGTAGCCGCTCGCCAGCACCAGAATCACAGTAATGATCTTGCTGACGAAGACATAATGCTTCTCGCTGCCCTCGCGCACCCAGAAGCGGCGATAAAAATCATTGACGAGATACGAAGTGCCCCAGTTCAACTGTGTGCCGATCGTCGACATATACGCTGCCAGAAACGCCGCCACCATCAACCCGCGCAGCGCAGGAGGAAGGTAGTCGCGCAGCACCATCACGTACCCTTGCTGCGGGTTGGCAGCATAGGCTGCGCTCGGATGGAGCCCGCCGTGCGGCGAATACACCGCCAGCGCAACCAGCCCAGTCACGATCCACGGCCACGGTCGCAGCGCGTAATGCGCAATGTTGAACCAGAGCGTAGCGCCCAGCGAATGCTGCTCATTCTTTGCGCTGAACATGCGCTGCGCCACATAGCCGCCACCGCCCGGCTCTGCGCCCGGATACCACGCCGCCCACCACTGCACGCCGATATACATCAGGAACGTCAACAGGGGCAGCGTCCAGATATTCGAAGTCGTTAGCCCGGCATGGAAGTCCGGCAGGAACGACATCACGTTGGAAGTCGGCTGCCCCGCTGCGCGCGTTGCCTCGCCAACCACGGCAAGCTGCAGCTTCAGCGCATGCATGCCGCCCATCTGCGACACCGCCAGCCACGCCAGCACAATAATCATCGCCATCTTCAGCGCGAACTGGAAAAGGTCCGTGACCAGCACGCCCCAGAGCCCGCCGATGAATGTATAGAGCCCGGTGAAGGGAACCAGTATGAAGATGCAGATCGCCAGCGCGGTGTGTCGCGGATCGCCCAACGTGTAATGCATCAGCGCATGTCCGCCGATACTCAACTGCAACACGCGTCCCTGCGCAATCACCGGCCCCAGCACGACGGAAATGATATCCACCATCGCCCGCGTCACCCAGCCAAGGATGAAACAGTTCATCAGCAGGCCAAGATAAATCGCCTTGAATCCGCGCAGAAACGCCGCCGGTTTGCCGCCATAGCGAATCTCAACCAGCTCAACGTCGGTCAGAATCTCCGCTCGCCGCCAGTAGCGCGCAAAGAAGAACACCGTAGTCATGCCGCTCAGGCACAGGCTCCACCAGATCCAGTTGCCTGAGATGCCCTGTGTCGCCACCAGCCCGCACACCAGCAGCGGTGTGTCCGCCGCAAAAGTCGTCGCCACCATCGATGTCCCGGCAAGCCACCACGAAACATCGCGCCCCGAAACAAAAAAGTCTTCAGTCGAGCCGCTCGAACGGCTGCGGTAATAGAGGCCAATCAGCAGGTTGAACAGCAGGTAACCGGCGATAACGAGCCAGTCCGCCAGGGTCAATGACATGTGTTTCTCTCAGGTCCAGGAATAGAAGCAGGTGAAAGCAGTATATACAGGTTTACATCTGGCGGGGAACAACTTTCCGCGCTGCACCAACTTTACTCTTGCGGTTGCAGACCGATCGAGCGAAACAGTTCCAACAGCTTCGGTGCGGCAATATGTCGATAATCCGTCGTGAGCAGCCCAAAGGCCTCCAAAGCGTCGTACTTGCGGCTGACTCCGCTCGACTGCGTTCCGTTCAGCGCCCAGTAACTCCAACCCAGTTCCGGATGCTCCTTCACATAGCGGACAAAGCCGCGAATCCACGTCCCCTTTGGATCGCCCTCACAAGGCGTCAGCGTCTGGCAGGTTCCAAACTCGCCAATCCATAGCGGAATGGCAGGTGTTGTATGCAGCAGGAAACCCGCGCGTTCATCGAAGGCCTGTTTTAATTCGGCGTAATTCGGCTGCTGTTGCGCGCCGAAAGAATACGCATGCGGAGAATACACAGCCCGGTTCGGCACCTTGAAGATAATTGGAAGCTGCTCCGCGCCACGAAAATCAGTCGAATACTGTGGTCCTTCAACCATCACCAGCAGCCTCGGATTCACCGTCAGCACGGCATTGCCACCGCGCTGGGCTGCCGCATGCCAGTCCAGCTTCTTGTCTGTGCCTCCCCACGCCGCGCCACTGCGCAGCTCATTGCGTAGGTCAACGCCAACGACCCACGGCTGCTTACGATAGCGCCTTACAATCGTCATCCAGTCAGCCAGCCATGCGCTCTCCGGATACGCATTGCTGTACCACAGCCCGTTGCCGTCATCATCCTTGCAGCACCAGTCCGCGCGGCTCACATGGTTGTCCAGAATCACCATGATCTGCGCCTTCGCCAGCGCATCGATCACGGCGTCCAGCACCTCCATAGCGTGCTTGCCGCGAAACTGCGGATTGGCCTTGATCGCATAGTCCACGACAATCGGATTCTTCTCCAGCGTCTCATTTGCCCACGGCAGTCGCACCGAGTTGAATCCCATGCTCTTGATCAGACCAACAATCGTAGCCAGCGGCGCATGATCGAGCCCACCCGCAACAAATTCCTTCTGATCAAAGCCATACCAGTTCACCGACTTCAACCGCACCGGAGAATTCTGCACGTCGAGAATCTGATAGTCGCTTGTATGAAGCGGCAACCGCGAAGGCGACTGCGCTCGGCACAATAGAGTGCCGCTAAAGAGAAGCAGCACAAGAAGCCACGCGGCATGCATGCGCGGCAAGCGAGAATATCCGCTGATGAAAGTTTTCATTTGACTTCTTTGAAATCGAAATAGGCTAGATTCATGTTTCCCTGCGTCAGAATGTGAATCGTCAGCACGCTTTCACCCTCTGGCAACTGAAGCCGCACCAAGTCTCGCTGCAGATTCCAGTGGTGCCACTGCCGCCACGCAATGGGATCAGATGCATTGAACGTCGACACAATATTCAGCGGCCCGCTCGCCGGAAATCCATTCACATCCATCGAAATCATGCCGCCTCGATTCGAGGTGTAAAGCAGGTCAGCCTTGTAAGTCCCGGCTCGCTTCGTTTTTACAGTGATGTTGAACCATTCGCCCGGCTCCGTCCAACCCACGTAGAGCTGGTTCTCCGGCGGCTTCACCATATTGTAAGGATTGTTGTCGATCTGGTCGTGAAACTTGGTATAGGAGGTATCGACGCCCTCATCCATGCGGAACTGATTCAGATAACTCCCGTCCGCAGGATTCAGCGTTCCGCTGCCGAGATTTTTTTCCGTTGTATCGAAATACGCAACACCCGGCCCGCCAAGATCGTAGTAAGCGCATTGCACGCGCCCCGGAATCGCCTGCGCTCCACCCTTGTAGCGCACATCCTCATACGGAGTGCCCTTGTAATGGTCCTTGAATTCTGCGTCCTGCGCATGCATCACAGCAGAGGCGATAAGAAGGCCCAAAGCAGGCAAAAGCAAGAAGTATCGCAGCACATTTCCCTCGGAAAACCAGTCTACGGGGAAATGATAAAAGGAGGCTCTATTTCTTTTGGCAGGTGGGGCACCAGTAAGCAGTCCGCCCAGCCAGTTCAGCCCGATCGATCGTCGTTCCGCAAACAAAACAAGGCTTCCCATGTCTGCGGTAAACGTACCGTTCTTCATCTTCGCACACAGGTCCGCGCTTATGCGGCCGGTCCTTCGCAAGAGTGGTCACATAGCGCGTGTCCCTCACGCCTTCGCCCATCAGCTTCTTCGCATCTTTCCAGATGCCTTTCAGCGAAGCCAGCTCGACATCTTTCCCAGGACGCAGCGGATGAATGCGAGCCCGATACAACAACTCTGCACGATAGATATTGCCGATCCCAGCAATCACCGACTGGTCCATCAGCAGCGCGCCAATCGGAGTGTTGCGCTTGGCGATCTTTTCAAACGCGGGCTTGGGATCAGAATCGGGAATCAGCGGATCAGGCCCCAGTCGCCGTAGCAGCGAGTCCCACTTCACCTGCGTAAAGATTGAAGTATTGGTCCCGCCACGCAGCTCAATCCAGTCTGTCTTGGTGTAGATGCGCAGCCGAAGCGCGCCTTTTACCGGAGGAAAGGGCATCGTGCCCTGATGAAAATCTCCATACATGCCCAGGTGGACATGCAGAATCAGGTCACGCCCAAAGTTGTAACCAAGGTGCTTGCCGACAGCATCCACGCGCACCAGCTTGCGCCTATCCAGAACTTCAGCATCCCCAAATCCACCATTCGGTGAATCCACCCGCACCCGCTTACCGGCAAAGGCCTTAGCATGCTGCTCCGCAAACCGATGGATCTCATTCCCCTCGGGCATAAGCTCGAAGATTACAACAAAACTTCCGAAATTCCACCGCAAACAGCAAGGAGTCATTCATAAGCCCTTCAGGGCGTCAGAATGACTCCGTCGAACCGCTTAATTCCAAACCATCCGCACCGGAACGGCCTCGATCCGGCAAAACATATCCGGCTCCATCCTGTTCAGCTGCGCCCTGAATTTTTCAGCTTCTTCGCGCGTGTTGAACATGAGCGTGTTATAAACCTGCCCCGCTCGCAACTGTTCGCATTTCCAAAGTGTGTCAGTCATTTTAGCAAGTACTCCAATCTTCACTTCTATAAACACAAAGGGCGCGCTAACGTTTCGTTTGAGCGCGCCCTTTTCAAGTCTTACTTACTGCGCTCGATCACTTTTTCTCGTCAACGTCCACATATTCAGCATCGATGACGCCTTCGTCCTTCTTCTCATCCGCCGTGCCAGCCGCTGCCTGTGCTCCGTCAGTGGAGGAGCGCCTGCCGCTGGTCCGGCTGCGTTGGCCTTATACATCGCCTCAGCCAGCTTGTGCGATGCCGCGGTCAGTTTCTCCCGGGCTGCATTTAGCTCAGATGCAGAAGGAGCGCCTTCGAGTGTCTTCTTCGCATCAGAAAGTGCATTTTCTACATCGGTCTTGTCGCTGCCGGAAACCTTATCGCCGTTCTCCTTCAGCATCTTCTCGATGTTGTAGACCAGGTTATCGAGGCCATTCCGCGCCTCAATCTCGTCACGCTTCGTCTTGTCCTCGGCCGAGTGCGCCTCCGCGTCCTTGGCCATGCGCTCTACTTCCTCTTTGCTCAGGCCCGAAGATGATGTAATCGTAATCTTCTGGTCCTTGCCTGTGGCGTTGTCCTTCGCCGTTACATTCAAAATACCGTTTGCATCGATATCGAAAGTAACCTCGATCTGCGGAACGCCGCGCGGAGCCGGAGGAATGCCGCCCAGCTTGAACTTGCCCAGCGTGCGGTTCTGTCCTGCCATCGGGCGCTCGCCCTGCAACACGTGCACTTCAACTTCCGTCTGCGAATCCGCCGCCGTCGAGAACGTCTCCGTCTTCTTTGTCGGAATCGTCGTGTTGCGCGGAATCATCGGCGTTGCCACTCCACCCAGCGTTTCGATCGAGAGGGTCAGCGGCGTCACGTCGAGCAGCAACAGGTCCTTCACTTCGCCCAGACAGAACGCCAGCCTGTACCGCGGCGCCAATCGCGACAACTTCGTCAGGATTCACACCCTTGTGCGGTTCCTTGCCGAAGAGCTCCTTCACTACCTGCTGAATGCGAGGCATGCGGGTCTGTCCACCGACAAGAACCACTTCGTCGATCTTGCTCGCGTCCACGCCGGCATCGGTCATCGCCTTCTTGCAGGGCTCCAGCGACCGCTGAATCAGGTCTTCAACCAGCTGCTCCAGCTTCGAGCGCGTCAATTTCTTCACCAGATGCTTCGGTCCGCTCGCGTCCGCAGTGATGAACGGTAGATTGATCTCCGTCTCAAGCGCAGTCGAAAGCTCAATCTTCGCGCGTTCCGCCGCGTCCTTCAGGCGCTGCAGGGCCATTTCGTTGCCCTTAGCACGCAGATCAAGACCTTCATCCTTCTTGAACTCATCAATCAGCCAGTCCACAATCTTCTGGTCGATGTTGTCGCCGCCCAGGTGCGTATCGCCATTCGTCGACTTCACCTCGATGACGCCTTCGCCGACTTCAAGGATCGAGATATCAAACGTACCGCCGCCAAAGTCGTAAACGGCAATCGTCTCGTCCTTCTTCTTGTCCAGGCCATAAGCAAGCGCCGCAGCCGTCGGCTCGTTCACAATGCGCTTTACATCAAGACCAGCAATGCGTCCGGCATCTTTCGTCGCCTGGCGCTGCGCGTCGTTAAAGTACGCAGGAACGGTGATGACAGCTTCCGTCACCGACGTGCCAAGATAATCCTCAGCCGCCTTCTTCAGCTTCTGCAGGATCATCGCCGAGACCTCCGGCGGGGTGTACAGCTTGCCCTGCGCCTCCACGGCAACGTGGTCGCCCTGCTTGACGACCTTGTACGGGACCATCTTCATCTCATCGCTGACTTCATCAAAGCGCCGTCCCATAAAGCGCTTGATCGAGTAAATCGTGTTCTCAGGATTGGTGATGGCCTGGCGTTTCGCCACTTGCCCCACCAGGCGCTCGCCGCTCTTGGTAAAGCCAACCACGGATGGCGTAGTCCGGCCACCCTCTTCGTTGGCGATCACCTTAGGCTCGCCGCCTTCCATTACGGCTACGACGGAGTTCGTCGTACCCAGGTCAATTCCAATAATTTTTGCCATAATCGTCTGCCCCACTGCCTCGTCGTGCTGGCTATAGCGTTGATGTAACTCTCTTAGCTTCGCACTTGAGTCATTTATTGTCAACTTATCTGATGCAGAGAATTATACCCAGGATGCAGCCTTTTCTCTCTGTTCTAAGTCATTGATTTCGCTTACTATAGTCTCGCCCGAAACGTCCTGCTTGCCGCAGCGACTATTCATGAAATAGAACAAGGCACCTCAAAGTCCGAATATATGGCTGACTCCATCCGCTCCGAAGAATCCGTCGACGCGAAATTCGTCTACGACGCCGTCGAGTACCCCGGCTTCGCCTATGCCCACACCCACCCGGACCAGCTCGCCGTCATGGCCCTGCTTTACGGACTGGAGCCGCCACCCATAGCCACCTGCCGCGTCCTTGAAATCGCCTGCAACGAGGGAGCCAACCTCATCCCGATGGCGTATGCCATTCCCGGAGCTGAGTTTGTAGGCTTCGACCTTGCCCCTGAGTGCATTGCCCGGGGTCAGGAGCGCATCCACGAACTGGGCCTGAAAAATATCCGCCTCTTCGCCGCCGATCTGCTCGATGTAGGCCCGGAATTGGGCGAATTCGACTACATCATCGCCCACGGCCTTTACGCCTGGGTTCCCGAACCGGTAAGTGACCGTCTGCTCGCTCTTTGCGGAGAACTGCTGACCCCCAACGGCGTCGCATTCGTCAGCTACAACGCGCTGCCGGGCAGTTATCTGCGCTTGATGCTTCGGGAAATGATGCTCTTTCGCGCGCGGGGAATCGCCGATCCCGACGAGAGGATAAAGGCCGGAGTCGATTTCATCGCCGCCGTGGCAGAAACCCAGCCGGAGGGCAAAGTCTATCGCGCGTTTTTCGAAGAACAGCTGAAGAGATTAAGCGTGAAAAGGCCGCATGTCCTTTTTCATGACGACTTTAGCGCCGCCTATCGCCCCGTTCTTTTTTCCCAGTTCATCGAGCACGCCAGCCGGCACGGACTGCAATACCTCTCCGAATCCGAGCTTCCCAATCCAAACGATCCTTGTTTCAAGCCGGAATTCCAGCGCACCATCCAGGCCGCATCCACCGACCTCGTCGCACAGGAGCAGATGCTCGATTTTGCCCGCATGCGCGCCTACCGCGAAACCCTCCTCTGCCGCTCGCACCATCAATTGAAGCGCAAGTTCCCGCCGGATTCATTCGACCGCATGCTCTGTGCCTCACCCCTCACCTCAGAACCGGGAGAGAGCGATTCGGCCCGCTTCTACACCCTCATCACTGGATCAAAGCTCCACTGCGTTCAGGCGCCAACTATCGCTGTGATGGAAAGACTGATTGCGGCCTGGCCGCACACCGTGACCTTCAACGAGCTGGCGGCCATCCTCGCGGAACACGGCCTGAACGATCCCGGCAGGGTCGCCATGATGCTGCTGCAACTGGCCTCCGCGCAGATGCTCGAGCTGCACCTCTGGGTCCCTCCGCTGGCAAAGGAGATCTCCGAGCGCCCCTTGGCCACCGCAACCAGCCGGCTCGACGCCCGATCGCGCGACTACACCTCAACCCTTTGGCACGTCCAGCTCGATCTCACCGACGAGGTCGGCCGCCACTGCCTGCTGCAACTCGACGGTACGCGCGACCGCTCCGAGCTGCTCGAAGCCCTGAGAATCCAGTTCCCACAGATTCCTGTCGAAGAACTGGAACAGGGAATGGAGCCGAACCTCAAATTCGTCTATAGGGCCGGGCTGCTTGAAGCCTGACTATTCGGGAATCGAGTCCTCGAGCGGCCTGAACTTCCGCGCCTGCTGGTCGTAAGCCTGAATAGCGCCGGTCAGAATGTCGTAGTACCAGCCGTGAACCTGCAAGGTGCCCTTGGCCAGCCCAGCGGCCACTTCGGGATGCGTCTTCAGGTTGGTCAATTGGGCAATCACATTGGCACGGATCAGCGTCGTATGCTGCGCCCGCTCATCCCCCATCGGATCGCCCGGATCGCGGTATTTCCACGCAGCCTCGACGTATTTGAGCCATTTATTAGTAATCGGCAGGCGGCTCATGTCCTTCTTGTCCAGCACAGCCTTCACCGCCCCACAATCGGAGTGCCCGCAAATGATCACATGCCTCACCTTGAGCACTTCAATGGCATATTCCACCGTTGCCGAAACGCCACCGGGCGTCTCTCCAAACGGTGGAATAACATTCCCGGCATTGCGGCAGATGAACACATCTCCGGGTTCGGTCTGCAGAATCAGATCGGGAACAATCCGCGAATCGGCACAGGTTATAAACAGAACATCGGGAGCCTGGCTCTCCGCCAGCAGATGAAAATGGTCCTTCCATTTCGGAAAGACATCCCTGCGAAACCGTAGATAGCCTTGGAGGAGATTTTTCATTCCTGTTTCTTTGTAACAGACAAGTGTTTCAGAACGGCAATTCGCCTTCCCATCTCCACTAATTTGTCATCCTGACCCTGAACATAGTGAAGAGGAAGGATCTGCTTTCCGCCTAGTCTGGCAACGCAGTAAACCTGGAAGTCGTTCTTGAACGGAAATCAGTTCGTAGTAGTCCCTTCAAGCAGCCAGGCACACTTCTCAACCCGCTTTTCCCCGTCATGCACGGAGAAGACCTTGGGCGTGCCGCTGGCCGTCGTGCTCCAGAGCGAAACCCCGGCATAAGCCCCGTCCTTGCGCACGATGTAGTAAATCATGTCGAGATAGCGAATCTTGTTCATGTCACCGTTGTAGTTACGAACAATTCGCCGCAGCGCTTCGAGGCCGGCTTCCTTCGGAGTCATCCCCTGCCGCATGCAATCGACGATGGTGTGAGCGCCCGCGACCTTGATGTTCTCTTCGCCTGAGCCGGTAGCGCCCGCCGAGCCCACATCCTGATCTGTGTAACAACCTGCTCCGATAATCGGCGAGTCGCCCAGCCTTCCGGGAATCTTCCACGCTTGGCCAGAAGTGGTGGTAGCGCCCGACATCTCGCCTTTAGCGTTCACCACCGATATATGGATGGTCCCAGTCGTCGGCCACAACACCTGTTCGACGGCAAAAGCCCGTTTGCGCTCCGGTATGCCAAGATCGCTGGCCATTCCCATAAGCTGCTTTGAGCGCGAGCGAATCACCTCGGCCCACTCTGGCCCCGGATGGCGCGGAATCGCGCTGTGGTTCAGGGTTGGCGGTGGACTTGGTTCTTTCCACTGCGGGCTCGACAACGGTGGCCCCCAGAAGTTATGGCTGTTACGGTCTTCTTTCCACAGCAGCCACATCTTGCGCGCCTCATCACTGAGCATGTCTTCGCGCTTCAGGCCCTCGATCACGGCAAAGCGCTCCGCGCCCTGACCGACAAGCATCACGTGGCCTGTTCTCTCCATCACCAGCCGCGAAACAAGGCAGGCATGACGGATATTCGGCAGCGCCCCCACCGAGCCTGCCATCCGCGTTGGCCCATGCATGCAGCAGGCGTCAAGCTCCACCACGCCGTCTTCATTCGGGAGCCCGCCATACCCCACGCTGTGGTCGTTGGGATCGTTCTCCCGCGCGACACAAACGTGATTGCAGGCATCGAGCGTATCGACGCCGTCGAGCAGCATCTTGTAAGCCTCATCGACGCTGCTGTCACCCGTATCCCGCGTCACAATGACAGGCTTCTTCGGTGGCTGCATCTGCTTTACGCTCTCAGCAAGCTGCGCCTGCGAAGGCTGGCTCACGGCCACAGCACCAAGCCCTGCCGCCGTCATGGCACTGCGGGAAAGAAAATCACGCCTAGTCGTCATGGTCGTAATGATTGAAACTGAGCATACCAAATTGCGCCATCAGAACTGATCTGAATTGATGTTCGTATCTTTTGCGAGGAGATAACGGGTGAGAAATTCTAAGCTGGCGGTTGCATATTGGATTCTCTTCACAATTTGTCTTGTTATTGCATGCTCTCAGCTAGATGTAATGATCGCGATTCTGCGCGATTGGTGGCAGGTGAAACATCCTCCGCAAGGATTCTTCGTAGTTGCGAAATGGTGGACGCCATATACCGTGATGAGCGCGCTCTTTGCTCCAAATTGGATCTTGTGCCTTGCGTGCACAATTCTCCTTGTCCAACACTGGCCGAAATTTGCTGTAGTTTTGCTGGCCGGATTTCTAATTCTAGAGCCCGTAAGTTGCATGGCTATACCCGCTGTTCATGGAGGACATGGCTCTTTGCTGGGCTTGGAAGAGCTACCAATTGCTGGAGCCGAGCGGGATAGCAACGGAGAGTTTTTGTGGCGCATCGACCGAAGGCTAATGCAATGGGGGGACGACTACGGACATTTCCCTGTCACGACTATGGAGTTAGACAATGCCGTATCCTCCGAGGCCACTACGAATTCTCCTTACACCCTTGTCGGAAGAGCTATTCCATACAGGATAGTGTTTATCCAAAACGACGGAGCGCCATCCAAAATGACACTTGGTCAGCCCGGAGTTGTAAACTACGCGGTTGACGCGGGAGGAACGCAATTTGTGCTTACCGTTTCAGGGCTAAACATGCCTGTTTCCGACAAGGTAAGCATGGTACGAGAGTCCAATTTCGTTGGCCAGAAGCAGCCTTGGGGTGGCTTGTTGGCAGTTGAGGAAGCAAGGTTTCGGAAGTGAACCATTTGGGATTTTCTGTGGTCACGAGGTTTGCATCCTGCTAGGCTGACTCTTCATGTCTATAAGAAAAGTCAATATGGCACTCCTTCCTGCTTTGTTGCTCATCGCTCTTGCTTTTAGCCCTGGTCAGTACTTGCACGCCCAGACTGCCAGCAGCTTCACGCAGCCAGTTGACACCATCTCCGCCGACCTGCGCGGCAAAATCGATACCGCCGCCAACAAAGTCCTAGCAGACACAGGCGTACCCTCAGCCTCGATCGCCATCGTGCAGAAGGGCCAGATCGTCTACACAAACGCCTACGGAAAAGCGCGCCTCGATCCGCCAACGCCGGCAGCACCGCAGATGCGCTACTCGGTAGGCTCGATCTCGAAGCAGTTCACCGCCGCATCCATCCTCCTGCTCGAGCAGCAGGGCAAGCTCTCCATTGACGACCCCGTCTCGAAGTACGTTCCTGGCCTCACACGCGGCGACGAGGTCACCATCCGCATGCTTCTCTCGCACACTTCCGGCTACCAGGACTACTGGCCGCAGGACTACCTGATGCCGCCCATGCGCAAGCCCGCGACTGCGCAGTACATCATGGACACCTGGGCGAAGAAACCTCTCGACTTCGACCCAGGTACCAAGTGGCAGTACTCCAACACGAACTACGTCATTGCCGGCGTGATCGTAGAAAAGGTTAGCGGCCAGCCGCTCATGCGTTTTCTGCAGCAGAACGTCTTCACGCCGCTCGAGATGAAATCGGTCTATAACACCGACGTCGCGAAACTCGGCGACACCGACGCCGCCGGATATATCCGCTATGCCCTCGGCCCGCTCCGCCCCGCACCGAAAGAAGGAGCAGGCTGGATGTTCGCCGCCGGCGAGCTTGCGATGCCCGCGCACGATCTCGCGCTGTGGAACATCAGCATGATGAACCGTTCTCTCCTCGCCGCCGACTCCTACAAGCAGATGTTCGACTCGGTGAAGCTCAAAGACGGCACCGACAGCCACTACGGACTCGGCGTCTTCGTCGCGCCGCGTTTGGGCCATGCATCGATCGAGCACTCCGGCGAAGTCTCCGGCTTCGTTTCAGAAAACATCGTCTTCCCCGACGACAAGGCCGCCATCATTGTCTTCACCAATCAGGATGCTTCTCCGGCTGCTGCCGCCATCGCGCGTCAACTGGCGCCGATTGTCCTGGGCCTCGATACACAGTCGTCAGCGCAGGCTGAGGCGCAGGCGCTGACCATCTTCAAAGGCTTGCAGCAGGGCCAGATTGACCGCACGCTCTTCACGGACAACTGCAACGCCTACTTCGATCAGCAGGCGCTCGCCGACTTCTCTTCCAGCCTCAAGCCGCTGGGAATACCCGCGACCTTCCACCAGTCGACAGAGCTGCTGCGCGGCGGTATGACCTTCCACGCCTTCGATGTCACCTTTAAGGACAGCCCGCAGAAGCTTCGCGTGACGACCTTCACCATGCCCGACGGCAAGCTGGAGCAGTATCTGGTGATTCCCGCGCAATAGGGCTGTGCATCGATTTCGGCGGAGTTGCATCTATATGTGTCGGCTTGGCTGGAGGTACGTCCAGCCTTGTACGATATAGAAGAAGTAAAAAGCGAGGGCGGCGAGCAAGCAATGCCACCAACACAACACAAAGATTACTACGCCACACTGGGCGTCAAGAAAACGGCAACAGCGGACGAGATCCGCAAAGCATTTCGCAAGGCTGCGCGAAAGTACCATCCGGACGTGAATCCGGACAAGAAGGCCGAAGAAAAGTTCAAGGAAATCTCCGAAGCCAACGACGTCCTGAGCGACGAGAAGAAGCGCAAAATCTACGACCAGTTTGGCTTCTACTCCGACCAGATCGATCCCGCCGCCGCAGAAGCGGCAGCGCGTGCCGGACAAGGCGCAGGCGCTCGCGGCGGTCAGGAAGTCCCTTTCGACTTCGGCGGCTTCGACTTCTCCGACTTTGCATCATCCGGCGCTCAGGCAGGCGGTTCACAGTCCACCGGCTGGGGTGGTTTCCGCGACATTTTCTCCGGCATGTTTTCGCAGGGCGGACGCCAGCCGCAACACGGTCCCGAACCCGGCACTGATCTCGAATACCAGGTAACTGTCGATTTCTGGACAGCGATACGCGGCGGCACCACGCGCCTCGAAATCCACCGTCAGGAAGTCTGCCCGACTTGCAAAGGCAAAGCAACGACAGGCGGATCGCACACCTGCCCCGAATGCAACGGCACCGGCCAGGTCACGCAGATGGGCGGCCGGATGAAGTTCAACATCCAGTGCCCGCGCTGCGGCGGCACCGGCAAAGTAACAAATGCCTGCCCAACCTGCCACGGCGAAGGCACTGTGGCTAGGACCGAGCACATCGACTTCCGCATCAAGCCGGGAACGCGCGATGGCCAGCGCATTCGTCTTGCGGGCAAAGGAAACGCCGGGACCAACGGCGGCGCACCGGGTGACCTCTACTTAATTATCCGAGCGGGCACGCATCCCGTCTTTACGCGTCAAGTCGATGACATTCACATCACTGTACCGGTGACGGTCGCTGAAGCCGCGCTGGGTGCAAAGATCGAAGTGCCCACCATCGATGGCCGTGCGCAGCTCAAGATTCCGCCGGCAACACAATCCGGCCAGAAGCTACGCATGCGCGAGCGTGGAGTTCCCTCCGCAACCCAGGAAGGTAAGCGCGGCGACGAGATCGTGACCGTTGAAATCGTCGTCCCGCACCTACAGGACGAGCGCTCGAAGGAAATCCTGCGCGAATTTGCCAAGCTCAATCAAGAGGATCCGCGCGAAACGATCTGGGCCAAGATAGGGAACGCGCAGTGACCGAGGATGCGCAAATCCGCGATGACGCCAACGAACTGTTAAACGCTGCCGTCCACTA
This sequence comes from uncultured Acidobacteriaceae bacterium, assembly GCA_963833015.1. Taxonomy (GTDB): domain Bacteria; phylum Acidobacteriota; class Terriglobia; order Terriglobales; family Acidobacteriaceae; genus Alloacidobacterium. The sequence continues at coordinate 200,932 of CAWHWJ010000016.1, forward strand.
TGCGCAGCGCATGCTGCGCAAGTACGGCGAGTTCGGCCCGTTCGGTTTTTCTCTAAACGAGAAGCGCGAGATCGTGAACGAAACTGTTCCTCGCAAAGACATGCCGCCCGATCCCGCCATGCTGCTCGAGCTATTGCACGACCAACTCGTTGAGCGCAGCGGCAAAAAAGAGATCATCGCAGCGGCAACGGCGGCAAATGTCACCTTGGGCAAAGCCTCGACGGAAGGGTTCTCCGATGCCTTGCTGGTAGAAATCGAGCACCAAAGTGGGTACTGTATAAAGGCCTTCGTGCCCTACAAAATAGGCGGAGGGCAGTTTCTCGGAATCCTGCCCAGGTACATCAGGTTTGGAGCAGTCCAGGTGCAGAACGGAGAGGCGCGATTATTCGCGCAGTAAGCGATGCCAACGAAACGCAGATCGAAAGGCGCATACATGATCTCGGCGGTAGCTGAGATGTACGGCATCCATCCGCAGACGCTGCGTCTCTACGAGCGTGAAGGACTGCTGAAGCCATCGCGGACAGAAGGCAATACGCGCCTCTACACCGATGAAGACCTCGAACGGCTCGAATTCATTCTTAATCTCGCGCGCGATCTTGGCGTGAACATCGCCGGCATTGCCATTATTCTGCAGATGCGCGAGCGCATGGAAGAGATGAACCGCCAGATGCAGGGCTTTGTCGATTATGTGCGCAGCGAGATGCTCAGCCGCATGCAGCATGGTTTCCAGCAGCAGGGCTCTGCTATGGTGCCGCTGCGCCGTCCTGTCGTAGTCGTCAACCCGGCAAAGAATAAGCGTCAGTAACAGTTACAAATCTTACGCCACCAAAAATAAAGGGCAGCCCGAAGGCTGCCTCTTTGATTTTTGTACTCACGTCAAAAGGTGAGTTTCAGCGACATCTGAATCTGGCGCTGGCTGCCGATGGTGTGAGTCACTACGCCCACTCCGAATGGACAATTGTAGAACCCGGTATTTTTGGAATCACAGGTAGTAGGCAGCACTTGTGTCGGCGCGCCCGGGCCGGAGTTCGGGTAAACGGGAAATGAGTTGTAGTTTTGATTCTGTGAGACTTCATTCCCCGGAATATCCAGGCTGGTTGTATTCGTAAGGTTGTAAACGTCGAACGTGTACTTGAGGTTGTAGCGCTCTTTGAAATTGACCACCTTTACAAGGGAGGCGTCGGCACGCTTCTGGAATGATTGCCGGAAGATGTTGCGCTGACCATGAGTGAAGTCCGTCTCGAAGGGGTCGGTTGAGGGGATACCACCGCTGTAGGAACCGGGAGCGAGCAACGGAACGGTGAAGCATGAAGCTTTGAGTGCCGCGTCGTCATTGCCGAATGCCTCCGGATCTGCCGGTCAGGGCCGTCTTAGGCGTACAGCCTGGAGCAAGAGGAACGATGGGGTTAGTGATTCCGTTATTGGTGCTGTAGTAGATGCTGCCGACCGAGCCGGTAAAGTCGATCACGCTATAAGGCTGCCCGCTCTGCAGCACGGTCAGACCCACCAGCGACCAGCCGTTTACTACATAGCTTGCCAGCGAGTGCTCGTGAATGAAGTTGGGAAGCGTGAATATGTAGTTAAAGTTAACGACGTGCGTGCGGTCGAAATCGGCCGACGCATATCCATCCTGCAGATTAAGCGGGTTGTTGCCGTTGTAGAAGAGTCCGAGGCCGCTCTGTTCGTCGAAGGCGTGGGAGTAGGTATAGGAGAAGCCGACCTGAACCCCATGACTCATGCGCTTTTCAACATGCGCCTGCAGGGCGTTGTAGGCGTCAACGCCGGCAGCTTTGTAATCAATGGATTCCGCCGCATATCCGATATACGGAACTCGGTGGTCTACGTTTCCGCCTTCAAAGTCCGCGCGGTAGGGAGTGCCATCCGGAAGGTTTTGCCCTCCCACCGTATAACCATAGGTATAGCTATCGCCATGAATGGGCGCGCTGGGATTGGCTATTCCCGGCTGATTGAAGGGCACCGGAATGACCTGATGGCGGCCGACATTGCCAACATAGCCAAGTTCGATCGCGATGTCGTTCCGCGGCTGCCACTGAACGTCCAAAGTGTAGTTGAAGGTGTAAGGCAGTTTATTCGCGCGGTCATAGACACCGAGCGAGATTGGTTGCGCATAGTTATTGATCGCGGCAAGATTGGGAAGATAGTTGATCAGATCCGAGGACTTCGGATTCGTGGGTGCTGGGCTTTGCACTGACCCATAGGGGTTCTCCAGATTACCTTCCACATCGCTGCCGCCGCAGGTCGGCAGATACCCCTCATAGTAAGTCAAACTCGAGGTAGGGCAGGTCTGTGCTGTGACAAAGGGAAGCTGCTGGTTCACGCCGAACGGCCCGCCGGTGACAGTGCCGATGGCATAGCCGGGTGAGAAGTAGGTGAAGAGCTGGCCACGATCGTAATACATGCCGAAACCGGAGCGGACGACTACTTTTCCGTCGAACTTCGATGGCTGCCAGGCCAATCCAACACGCGGCCCGATGCCCCACTGACGACCCGTGAGGGTAGTGTTGCTGACTCCCGCCGTTCCGTTTTTGTTGTTGCCGGCGATAATGAATCCGGGATTATCGATGGTGTCAGCGGTCGCGTTATAGCTGTACAGGCTGGGATCGAAGTTGAAGATGCGCCCTTCCTTTTCCGTCAGACCGCCATTCCAGTCATAGCGGAGCCCAGCGGTAAGGCTCAGGGTCGGAGTCACCTGGAACTTGTCCTGTAGATATACGCCGAGTTGATTGGCGCGGTAATAGCGGCTGGCATTGCCCTGCAGGAAAGAGCTGACATAGAAGCCAGTCGAAGAGCCGCCCGGCGTCACCAGGCCTTGAACGAATTGACTCAGGTCATCGGCTGCAATCGTGCCGGTGCCAGTGCGCTTATCGATCGTGTTGAGCTGGGTATAGCTGTAGTTGGTGCCAAAGTTGAGGGTGTGCTTGCCGAGCACCCAGATCGCGTTGGCCGAAGGCTGAATGCGGTTTTGAAAGACACCTGTGTTCGAACCTTGTGCTTCGGCGTTGGGGCCGATGTTCAGAATGCCGGTGGAGATGCCAGCGTTATAGGCAGCGTCTCCCAGCACATTCACAACCGAAATGCCCGGGAAATAAGTGGAACCGAAAGTATTGATGGCGGCGGTTCCATAGTTGCCGCCGGGAATGCTTTGTGGCGTGAATGCCTGCTGGTTATTGGCGTAGATCTTTTCGCGCCCAAAGCCGATCGTCTGCGTTGTGCTTAGGTTGGACTTGACCAGATAGCTGTTGTTGAGGGAAAAAACCTGAGCGCCAGCGTCGAGAAGCTGGCTAAAGCCCGGTACATTCGAGTACGCATATGGCGCGACGGTGGGATCGTGCTGATAGTAGTACTTCGCCGCCATCGTATCCTTGGCGGTCCAGTTGAAATCAAGATTGGCAACCGCCTGGTCGGCTGTAAAGCGGCCGGTTCCGGGAAGGAACGCGTCATAGGCATGGGTAGCAGACAGGTTGGCCGAACCCGTGTCGTTCGGAATCAGCCATTTGCCAGGTTCGCCGGGCAGCGCCGGCGAGTTGAAGAGAGCCAAAACCGTCTGGTCGATATTGCTGAGATTTGATCCAAATTGAGCATTGACGATGCTCGAAAGACCGCTGGGATTGCGGTTGTTGTCGTTTAGTCCGACGGGCACGTTCAGGAACGAGTCGCCGATTTCCTGATCGGACACATGCAGATGCTGGTACGCTACAAATCCAAAAAGCTTGTTTTTGATGATAGGGCCGCCAAAGGTACCTCCTAGCACGTAACGATGCAAGTCAGGGTTCTTCTGGTTTGCCGGGATCGAATCGTCATTCTTGAAGAAAAAGGGCGCTGCGTTGATCCAGTTCGTGCCTCGATTCCCGTAAACTCCGCCATGGTAATCGTTGGTCCCGGACGTTGTGCTCATGTCAATGTGTGCGCCGCTTGTAGAGCCCTGCTGCGCGTCATACATCGAGGCATTGACTCGCACTTCCTGGAGTGTCTCCGGCGCGGGAGTTGGAATGGAGTTGCCAATCGCGAGATAGACCGAGGCGCTCGACTGAATGACGCCTCCGGCGCCCGACTGGCCGACGCCCGTGCTGTTGACCACGCGCGCCGATCCTACCTGGCTCGTACTCTTGCCGTTGAAGAGGTTGCTGGCGTCTACGCCATTCAGCAGGAAACTGTTCGAGGTATCGCGCTGGCCGTTGGCCCAGATTGGCGCATTGCCCAGGCCGCTGTTCGCCCCCGTTCCGCCCGGCAACTCTGCATTGACGCCTGGCGAAAGAATCGCCAGCCCGGTAAAGCTCCCGGTCGGCAAGGGAATCGCGTCTATTTGAGCCTTTTCAAGCACGTAACCATTCGTGGTATCAACCGCATTGAGCAGCGGAGTTTCCGTTACCGTCACGGACGTGGTAATGGCGCCGATTTTGAGTGTCGTATTTAGCGAAACCGTGCGGTTGGCCTGCACCACGATAGAGGGCACGTTCTGTGTCTCGAAGCCATCGTGAGTAAACGTGACCCTATACGTACCAATGGGCAGGTTGACGAGCTGATAGCCGCCATCGTTATTCGTCTTCGTTGCGCGGGTAAGCTTGGTTTGGTCTTCGACCACGGTTACCGTTACATCACTCAATAACGCGGCTGAATTATCGTTGACCGTACCACCGATAGCGCCGAGAGTCTGCTGCGCGCGGGCAACAGATACCCCCAGTATCAAAATGCTGAAGAGAAAACAGAATGCAATCCTTAGGGAATTTTTTATAAACATATGCATGGCCTCGCAAAGTTTTGTGCCTCGGAAAACACTTCAGCGAACAGCCTTATGCGGCCGGTCGCCAATCTAATCTGTAAGTGAAACAACTCGACCCCAGAAGTTGAGCAAGCCGTGAAAAAATTCGGCACTGGAAAGCTTATGTTTCCGTGAGCATATCGCAGAAGGCGAGGACGCCCAAAGAGAAAACACCGGCTACCCATCTCCATCAAATGCTGAAGATAAAAAACATTTATACGGAAACTCACAGACCAGCTCGGGCCCATTTGCCTGCAACTACTTAACGACGAATATTGATGCGTTCAAAATCCCGCGTCGTTAAGGAAGAGTCTGCCTCAATCCGGAAAGAGACACAGCTGGTTGTGCAATTAACCTGTCTCGTCGTATGTTGGCAGGTTGCGTCTCAAGTGCTTCATTACGGTCAGCCATCTCTTTGACCGTCCGTCATCTACCTAACCCCGAGGAGGATGCACCGTGAGCGAGCCCCTTACACCTGAACTCCTAAATAAGATGAACGCCTACTGGCGCGCCGCCAACTACCTGTCTGTAGGCCAGATTTACCTCAAGGACAATCCGCTGCTTGAGCGGCCTCTGTCGATGGACGACATCAAGCCCCGGCTGCTCGGTCATTGGGGAACCACCCCCGGTCTGAACTTCATCTACGTGCACCTGAACCGCATCATTAATGCGCACAACATCAACATGATCTATATCATCGGGCCCGGGCACGGCGGCCCAGGCATCGTGGCGAACACGTATCTTGAAGGCTCCTACACCGAAATCTATCCGCACGTAGAACAGAGCAAAGACGGCATCAAACGTCTCTTCCGCCAATTCTCCTGGCCCTATGGAATCCCCAGCCACGTCGCTCCGGAGACTCCCGGCTCAATCCACGAAGGCGGCGAACTCGGCTACTCTCTGCTGCACGCCTACGGCGCAGCCCTCGATAATCCTGACCTGCTGGTTACCTGCATCGTCGGCGACGGCGAGGCCGAGACTGGCCCCTGCGCAACCAGCTGGCACTCCAACAAGTTCCTCAATCCCATCGTCGATGGTGCCGTCCTGCCGATCCTGCACCTCAACGGCTACAAAATTGCCAACCCCACAGTCTTAGCGCGCATTCCGCAAAGCGAACTCGAAGCGCTGATGCGCGGCTACGGCTACAACCCATATTTCATCGAAGGCAGCGATCCAACAACAATGCACCAGCAAATGGCCGCGCTGCTCGACAAGGTCTACGCGGAGATTCGCGCCATCCAGAAAAAAGCCCGTGAGACAAATGATCCGACCCGCCCAGCATGGCCGATGATCGTGATGCGCACCCCCAAAGGCTGGACCGGTCCTAAAGAAGTGGACGGAAAGCCAGTGGAAGGCACATGGCGAGCGCACCAGGTCCCATTTGCGACAGTGCACGGCAATCCCGGACATCTCAAGCTTCTGGAAGAATGGCTCTCCGGCTACAAACCAAAGGAGCTTTTCGACGACCAAGGCCGTTTCCGCGACGAGTTTGCCGAGATTGCGCCCAAGGGCAGGCTGCGCATGGGCATGAACCCTCATGCAAACGGTGGACTGCTACTCCAACTGCTGGAACTGCCTGATTTTGCCGATTACGAAGTCAAAATCAAAGAGCCGGGCGGGACCGAAGCCGAAGCGACACGCGTTCTGGGCTATTTTCTGCGCGATGTAATGAAGGCCAACCTCAAGAGCAAGAATTTCCGCGTCTTTGGCCCTGATGAAACCGCTTCAAACCGCCTCGACGCCGTATACGAAGTCTCAGAAAAGCGCTGGATCGCCGAAACGATGCCGGTAGACGAAAACCTGGAGCCCGATGGCCGCGTGATGGAGATTCTCAGCGAGCACATGTGCCAGGGTTGGCTCGAAGGCTATCTGCTCACTGGCCGCCACGGCTTTTTCTCCTGCTACGAAGCCTTTATTCACATCATCGACTCAATGTTCAACCAGCACGCAAAGTGGCTGAAGGTAACGTGCGAGATACCATGGCGCAAGCCCATTGCTTCGCTGAATTACCTGCTGAGCTCGCACGTATGGCGGCAAGACCACAATGGATTCAGCCATCAGGATCCCGGTTTCATCGACCACGTCGCCAACAAGAAAGCCGACGTCGTGCGCATCTACCTCCCTCCCGACGCCAACACGCTGCTGTCAGTAGGAAGCCACTGCCTGCGCAGCCGGCATTATGTAAACCTCATCATCGCCGGTAAGCAGCCTGCTCCGGTATGGCTCACCATGGACCAGGCGATTCGCCATTGCACCGCGGGGCTGGGTATCTGGGACTGGGCCAGCAACGACGACGGCGATCCCGATGTAGTGATGGCCTGCGCCGGTGACGTGCCGACCCTCGAGACGCTGGCCGCCGTCTCACTGCTCCGTGAGCATATTCCCGATCTCAAGATCCGCGTCGTGAACGTCGTCGATCTGATGACGCTCCAGCCTGTCTCCGAGCATCCTCATGGCCTCCCCGACGAAGACTTCGACCGCATGTTCACCAAGGACAAACCCGTCATCTTCGCCTTCCACGGCTACCCAACCCTGATTCATCGCCTCACCTACCGCAGAGCAAATCACAACAGCATTCACGTCCGCGGCTACAAGGAAGAAGGCACCACCACCACACCGTTCGACATGTGCGTCCTCAATGACATGGACCGCTTCACTCTGGCGCTCGATGCCGTGCGCCGCGTGCCCCGGTTGCGCCAGAGGACCGATGCTGCAACGCAGAAATTTACCGAAATCCGCCAGCGGCATAAGCTCTATGTCTCTCAATACGGAGAAGACCTGCCGGAAGTCCGCAACTGGAGCTGGTCCGGCGGAAAGGGAGCGACGAGCCAGGACACGGGCGGCGATAACGCATGAAGCCGATCCTCGTCATTAACAGCGGCTCATCTTCACTCAAGTTCGGATTGTTCGTGAACAAGAATGGAGATGAGCACGCCATTGCTCGCGGGAACGCCGACGCCATAGGCAGCGAAAATGGCAAACTCGAAATTTTCGACGAGCAGGGAAACAACGTCCTCAAAGAAACAAATCACCTTGATTCGCACAAAACGGCCTTCAGCCAGATTGCAAAACGGCTCGCCGCATTGAAATACGATTCGCCGGCAGCCATCGGTCATCGCTTTGTGCACGGCGGCCCGCATCTGGTAGCGCATCAGCGAATCACCGCTGAAGTGCTGTCGGCGCTACAGAAAGCCGTGCACTTCGCTCCGTTGCATATTCCACCTGCCGTCGAACTCATTCGCTACACGGAAAAGATTTACCCCGAGGTGCCGCAGTTCGCCTGTTTCGATACGGCGTTTCATCAAACCATGCCCGAGGCTGCTTACCGGTTTGCGATTCCTGAGGAATATTTCGCAGAGGGCGTAAGACGTTATGGATTTCACGGGTTGTCCTACGCGTCGATCGTCTACGCTTTGGGCAAAAACCTGCCACCAAAAGTAGTCGTAGCCCATCTCGGAAACGGCGCGAGCCTGGCCGCGATTGCCGACGGAAAGTCTGTCGATACAAGTATGGGCCTCACGCCAACCGGTGGCATTCCCATGGGCTCACGTACGGGCGATCTCGACCCAGGCGTTTCGCTTTTCCTCATGCGCGTTCACAAACTTGATGCGAACGCGCTCGAAACGCTACTCAATCAACAATGCAGGATTGAAAGCGCTGGGCGGCACGAATGACATGCGTGTCTTGCAGAAAGCCTCCGAAGAAGGCGACCACAACGCGAGTCTGGCCATCGAAATCTTCTGCCGATCGATCGCCAAGACAATTGCATCGTATGCTGCTGTCCTCGGCGGCCTCGATTTACTGATCTTCGCGGGAGGAATTGGCGAGCACAGTTCCACGGTGCGCGCCAATGTCTGCGAACGGCTCAATTTTCTGGGGGTTGCGCTCGATGCAGAACGCAACAACTCCTCTTCGTCAGTCATCTCGACCGATGCCAGCAAGATTGCCGTTCGCGTCACGGTGACCGAAGAAGAAAAGCAGATCGCACGCCACTGCCGCGCATTGCTCCAATAGCCGTCAAATCTTGATAAAGATTTTCTTCCGGTAAAGAATCAGCGCGGGAATAAAGCACACAGCCACATAGCAAAGAGAATAGAGCAGCGATCCAAACGCTTTGTCCGGAACGAGCCCGAAGGCGTGCGCATAGATGATCTGTCCCAGCGTGTGATGATTGCTGCCCACGTGCACGTCGTAGAAGAGTGCGGGCAGCAACTCAGAGAAGACATAGACCGCAATCGCATTCGACCCGAAGACAACCCACGGAAACGTCCAGCCTCGCGACCACTTCTTGATCTCGATCAGCCAATAGCAAATCGACAGCCCAAGCAGCGACCATCCGGCAGCGAACAGAACATAAGAACTGGTCCAGAGCTTCTTGTTAATCGGGAACCAGTGTCCCCAGATTTTCCCCAAAATCAGCCCTGCAATTGCGGCTGCGAATAGGCCTAGGAACTTCGTCTGCGTGCTTTTCTTCGCGCGTAGCCATATCGCCGTAAGCATGCCCAACAGTGCTGTTCCCAATGCAGGCAGATCGCTCAGCAGCCCTTCAGGATCGCGCGTGCCTTCATAAAGGCGGCCGGGAAAGATGTGGCGATCAAGATACGCGACCCAGTTCGCATCCTTATCCAGCAAGGGAATATCGCGTGTCGGCAACCCGTATCCTGGCACAGGAATCCACCGCATGATGATCCAGTAGCCAATGAGCGCCGCAACCAGAACGGTAACCAGTGTCGCGACTTTGCTCTTGCCCTTGCTGTACAGATAAATTGCACTCGCGATAAACAGGCAGACAGCGAAGCGTTGCAGCACGCCGTAAATGCGCAGAGTCGACAAATGGAAAAAAGGAAAGCCGTTAACCACCAGCCCCAGCGCAAACAAAATGATCGAGCGCCGCAACGCGTGAAGCAGAAGCGACCCTTTCGACGCTCCCTTCGCAAGTCGCGATTCAAATGAGAAGACCAGCGAAACCCCGGCAACAAACAGAAACGTAGGAAAAACAAGGTCCGTCGGGGTCCAGCCGTTCCAGAGTGCATGTTTCAAAGGCCAGTAGGCAAAGCGTTCATCGCCATTATTGTTGACGAGAATCATGAAGGCGATGGTGATACCGCGAAGCACATCAAGGGAAATGAGCCGCGTTTGCACACCGGCGGTGGAAGGATTCGTAACAGTCGTAGCCGTCATAGTGGATATGAGGGCTACTGTACCTCGGAAAAGTAATTTGCGAAAGTGGGTACGCTAATTGAGACCCGAGGCGCGCGGGCGAGGCTCCTGACGGTCCACGCCCCTGTTCCTACTGCGGAAATTGAATTGCCTGGTGGTCGCCGAGCCTGTGGCCCACACTGCCGCAAGAATGCAGAGAAGAATCACACCCCCGACGCCGCCAAGAAGTGCCATAAATCTTCCCTCCTCTGTGTGGGAGGGAAGACTGCCCAACTTGGTTGCCGCACTCAGAAATCATCGTGAAAAACGACTTCGCCTTCGACTGCAACCTGATAGGCAGAGACGCGCCGTTCGAAAAAGTTCGTCAGCTCCTGCACATCCTGCAACTCCATAAAGGCAAACGGATTTTTCGAGCTAAACACAGGCTTCATCCCCAGCCGCTGCAGACGCGAATCAGCAACATATTGCAGATACTCGCGCATATCGCGCAGTGAAAGCCCGGCCACGCCGCCGGAAAGCAGATCCTCGGCAAACTGCGTCTCGCAATCCACCGCTTCCGAAATCATCGCGACGACCTGCCGCTCCATCTCTTCATCGAACAAGTCAGGATGTTGCCCGCGCACCGTGTTCACCACCTCAAACGCAAATTCCAGGTGGCAGCTCTCATCGCGAAAAACCCAGTTCGTTCCCGCAGCCAGACCATGCAGTAGCCCGCGCGAGCGCAGGAAATAAACATAAGCAAATGCCGCAAAGAAGAACAGCCCCTCAATACATCCAGCAAAACAAATCAAATTCAGCAGGAATTGCTTCCGATGCTCGACTGTCTCAAGCGCATCCAGCTGCTGAATCGAATCCATCCACTTCATGCAGAACTGCGCCTTCTTCGCAATCGAAGGAATATTCTCTACCGCAGCAAACGCCTCAGCCCGCGCCGCTGGATCGGGGATGTAGTTATCCAGCAGTGTCAGATAAAACTGCACATGCACAGCCTCTTCAAAAAGCTGCCGCGAAAGATACAGCCGCGTCTCCGGCGAGTTGATGTGCTTGTAAAGATTCAGCACCAGGTTGTTCGACACGATCGAGTCGCCCGTGGCAAAGAACGCCACAAGCCGCTGGATCAGGTGCCTCTCTGCAGGCGTCAGCCGCGAGCGTAAATCAACAAGATCCGTCTGGAAATCAACTTCTTCCACCGTCCACGTATTGCGAATGCCGTCCTTGAACATCTCAAAGAAAACCGGATACCGCATCGGACGCAGCGTAAGGCACAAACCCGGATCGAGGATCGACTCAGGTACTTTTACAGAAGACTCAGACATGGCACAGCTCCTTTACTGGCAGGCTTCGCAGCTCTCAGGGTTGTCGAGTGAGCAGGCAACGGCAGACACGCTTTGCAGCACCGTCGTCTTCGCAATCCGCGTCGCCGGACGCGAGCGCAGATAATACGTCGTCTTCACGCCGCTCTTCCACGCATACATGTACATCGAGCTAAGCCGCCCGATATTCGGCGATTCGGCAAACAAATTCAGTGACTGGCTCTGATCGATCCATGCGCCCCGCTCTGCAGCCATGTCGATGATCGCCCGCATCGGCAGCTCCCATACCGTGCGATAAATCCTGCGCACCGCCTCCGGTAACTCGTCAATCCCCTGGACAGACCCTTCAGCCAGCTTGATGCGCGTCCGCATCTCCTCCGTCCAAAGCCCAAGCCGCTTCAGCTCATCCACCAGGTAGCGATTCACCTGCACAAATTCCCCCGAAAGCGTCTCACGCTTAAACAGATTGGACATTTGCGGCTCGATGCACTCGTAGCAGCCAACAATCGACGCAATCGTCGCCGTAGGAGCAATTGCAATCAGCAGGGAATTGCGCAGTCCATGTTTCGCAATGCGCTCTTTCAACGCATCCCAGCGCGACATGTCGGCCGGAGCAACCTTCCATAAATCAAATTGCAGTTCGCCTTTCGCCGCTCGCGTTTCGCCGAATGCTTCATGCGCGCCGCTCTTTTCTGCAAGTTCACAGGATGTGCAAAGCGCATGGTAGTAAATCTCTTCCTGAATCTGCGTCGAGAGCGCGCGTGCCTCCGCAGAATCAAACGGCAAGCCCCAGCTGGAAGAAAACATCCTGCAGCCCCATCACGCCCAGCCCAACCGGCCGCCAGCGATTGTTCGCCGAAGCCGCCTGGTCCACCGGGTAATAGTTGATATCGATCACGCGATCCAGCATCGGCACAGACGTGCGAACCGTACGCGCCAGTTTTTCGAAATCGAACTCGCCCGTTCGTGACATGTCGCGCCAGATTGACAGACCCGAGATTGCAGACCGCAGTCTCAGCCGCCGCCGTCACCTCGGTAATCTCGGTGCACAGATTCGACAGGTGCACCACGTTGCCCGCAGCGCCCGTCTGATTGCACTTGAGGTTCGTCGTGTCCTTGAAGGTCATCCAGCCGTTTCCGGTCTCGGCCAGCGTGCGCATCATGCGCGCATACAGATCGCGCGCCTTCGCCTGCTTCACATAAAGCTTTTCCGCTTCAGCCGCTTCATAAGCCTTCGCGAACTCATCGCCATACAGATCGCAGAGATGCGGCACAACTTTCGGATCAAAAAGCGACCACATCCCATCCGCATCCACGCGCTGCATAAAGAGATCAGGAATCCAGTTCGACAGATTCAGGTTGTAAGTGCGCCGCGCCTGATCGCCCGTGTTATCGCGCAACTCAAGGAACTGCTCCACATCGGCATGCCACGGTTCCAGATACACGCAGCAAGCCCCTTTGCGCTTGCCCCCCTGGTTCACCGCCGCGACAGAAGCATCGAGAGTGCGCAGCCACGGAACGATCCCATTCGAAAGCCCATTCGTCGCGCGAATCAGCGACCCTTCCGAGCGCACGCGATGAAACGCCAGCCCGATGCCACCCGAAAATTTCGAGAGCAGCGCGACTTGCTTGTACGTGTCATAGATCGACTCCAGCGAGTCCTTCGGCGAATCAATCAAATAGCACGACGACATCTGAGCATGCCGTGTGCCCGAGTTAAAAAGCGTCGGCGAACTCGGCATGTAATCATGCGCCGCAAGCAGCCGATAAAAATCGATGGCCTCAGGCACCGTAACTGCCAGCCCGCACGCAACACGCAGGAAAAAATATTGCGGCGTCTCAATCACCTTGCGCGTGATCGGATGTCGTAGCAGATAGCGGTCATAGACCGTGCGCAGGCCAAAGTATTCGAATCGATCAGAGAAATTCTCATCCGCCGCATTGTTCAGTTTGCGCGCATTCTCCGAAACAAACGAAGCCGTCGCCCGTCCGATCAGCGACTCCTGATAGCCCAGTTCCACGGACTGCGAGAACGAATAAATATTCTGCCCGGCAACTTCCTTCACAATCGTCGCCAGCAGCAGGCGCGCCGCTAGTTTCGAATACTCCGGTTCTTCCGCAATCAGCGAAGCCGCAGTCTGAATCGAAATCGAATCCAACTCGCGCGTTGTCGCGCCGTTATAGAGACCGCCAATCGTGCGGCTGGCCACGCGCATCGGGTCCACATGCGTCAGCCCTGCACAGCATCGCTGCACCGCGCGCACAATCTTGTTCACATCGACTGGTTCAAATGAGCCATTGCGCTTCCGCACCTGCATTTGCGGAACAGGCTCAGGGAGTGGAAAACCAGGAACGACGTCGGCGAGAGTCGTCTGCACTTCGGACACGGAAATGACCTTTCCGCCCGCGAAAAAAATGAAAGGAAATGACGAAAGAAAAAACCATCATCACCCGGCACTCCCCTCGGAGGCGCATGAGCGTATCTCTATGGCAGGTCTTCGGACTTGCAGGCTTCCTACCAGCCTCCGCTTCCCAGTCCGTGGCCGAACCAGTGCGTTTGTGTGAGGCGTTCGTTCCTGCTTACCGCTGCGGGGCAGTTCCGGATTTGCACCGGATTCCCTTTTCAGCCTGACGGCGAACCATCAGGCACCACAAAGTAAAACGACTATATCCTGCATTTTTCTTCGGAGTCAATCCAAGATATTGGGCTATCTGTGCAAAACCCGGGCGGGTCCTGATATCCGTCAGGAAGAAGACGATGGAGGAGCATACCGTGCGTCCAGCAGGTCAATGTCCATGATGAGCTGCTGATACACCAGATCGTTGATCTTGTTCGCCGCCAGCAATTCGGCGGCTGTGTGCCGCTCAACATTTCGCGCCGCGCGCGCAACATCAAGATAGCGGCGCGCTTGCGTAAACAACTCTTCCTTCGAGGTGTCCTGCGTATTCTTAAGCAGCGCAAGGCGGCGTTTGTAAGCTCTCTCCAGTGCTTCGTAGACCTCCTTTTCGTCCGGCGCCTTTGCTTTTTCCTGCAGCAGATATTGCATCGCATTCTGGATCATCGTCTTTACCGCCGTCTCTTCTTCGCAGTCCACCTTTTCTCCGCGAGCCAGGCCCAGCTTTCGAATCACAAATGGAAAGGTAAGTCCCTGGAAAACGAGCGTCACCAGAATCACGCAATAGGTAAAAAAGATAATGATGTTGCGCGCCGGAAACGGCTGGCCATTCCGCAATGTCTCTGGCAGAGAAACAGCGGCCGCCAGAGCAATCGCGCCGCGCATCCCGCCCCATCCCACAACAAAAAGGTGGCGCTTGTCGATCGAGGGCACGGCGGTCCCCGATGAAAACTGCCGTACCTTCTGCCCAATCCATGCTCCCGGATAAATCCAGAGAAAACGCAGCCCAATCACAATCAGGCTGACCATCAATCCGCCCGCGATCAGCTGGCCAAGACTCAAACCGTGAATCCCCGCCAGCACTAACGCGATCTGCATCCCGAGCAACAAAAAAACAATGCCGTTCAGGACAAAATCCACCGTATTCCACACAGCCGGCGACTCGAGGCGCGCGCTGAGCGAGAGCAGTTCCGTCGTCCTGTGGCCCAGATACAGCCCGCAGACAACCGTCGCCATTACGCCCGATGTATGCAGTCTTTCCGCCAGCAGATAGACCACGTAGGGCGTCATCAGCGTCATCGTCAGTTCAATCTGCGCCGCTTCAATTCTCAAAATCAGCCGTGAAAGCAGCCATGCCACGCCAAGCCCGATCAGAGCGCCGCCAACAGACAGATACAAAAGTTGGCCTACCGCCGCTTTGAACGATGGCGCGTGACCATCCAGAATGATGTTCACCGTGAAGCTCAGCGCAAGCAGGCCGCTGGCGTCGTTGATGAGGCTCTCACCCTCAAGTATGTCTACGATGCGGCGCGGAATGCCCAGCTTGCGCGCAATGCTGCCTGCCGCAAGCGCATCCGTGGTAGAAACGACGGCTCCCAGCACAAGGCCCGTCTGCAAGGTGAGTTGCGAGAAAGCGAAGTGCGCGGCAAACCCCACGCCGATCACCGTAAAAGCAACCAGTCCGAAGGCAAGCATGAGAATGCTCGCCATATTCTCGCGAAAATCGCGCCACGAGGAATTGTGTGCCGCGGCGAACACAAGGGGCGGCAATACAACAAGGAAGACAAAATCGGGATGCAGCGCAACGTCGGGCACGGGGGGCAGAAAGCTCAGTACAAGCCCACCAAGCACAAAAACAATCGGGTAGGGTTGTCCGATCTTTCGCGCCAGCACCGCCAGTCCGACCACGAAGAGCAGCAACAGCAGCATCAACAATTCCAGATGATGGATGTTGACCGTCATTGAACCTCAAGCTACCAAATATCGCTTGCAATGTCGCGCGTGCAGTTCAGGCAGGCCGAATCAACATGGGGAAGGCCGCGACCGGATTGTTACTCCAGCATCTTCTGCAAAGCGTTTTCCAGACAGGTAGTGATTTCATCCGCGGGCAGGTTTTTGTCGACCTGAATGGCCTCACCGACACGAACCGATAGCTTGCCGGAGCGAAACCATCGTTTTCCGCTCTGCTTCAGCTCGCCAAGACCTCGCAGCGCCACCGGTACCACTTCCGCATCTGATTCCTGCACCAGCAGCCCAATACCAGGACGAAAGTGATCAAGGATTCCTTCGGAGCGATGTCCCTCCGGAAAGATCATGATGTTGTAGCCCCCATCGAGCGCCTTGCCCATGTGCGCAAAGCTGTCGCGAAAGCCGGCGCTGCGTGGAAGAGGGAACACATTGAAGAGCGCGGTAATCAGCAAATAAGCCGCCGGAGCCAGCGCGTTCAGAAACCATGATCCTTGTCCCCGAGCATGGCGAAAGTCATCGAGCATGTCCGCCGCCATCGCAATCGCAACCCTGCGCCGCACGCGGCCCGGCATCGCATAGAGAACCAGCGCTCCATCGTATGCCGTGATGTGATTGGCAATGATGAGAAACGGCGCGTCGGGCCATTTCATATTCGCGGGACGCTCAACTTTCGGTGCCGCAAGGAACCAGACCAGCGGACGCATCACGCATTCCACAAAAAGAACGCGGGCTACTGCAACCGGCCATGCCCAGGGCCATCGCGGATAGACCGCATGCCCAGACCTTTCTCTACCTGCAGGCTCAGCAAGCGATGCCTGAACATCAGCCTCCTTGCCGACTCTCAGTCCAAGACTTCGACGCAACTCTCCGAGCGTCTCTATGCGCGCAATCGTCGCATCGTCCAGCATGATACCCATGCGCCGTTCCAACTCGCTCTGCAACTGAACTCGCCCGAGGCTGTCCAGATGAAGGTCTTCATCGAGGCGAGCCTCATCACTTGTCGTAGTGGGCGACATGCGCGTCACACTGGAAATCAACTCAACCAGCGCATCGTCATGTGTATCTCCAACAGTTACGATTTCAGTGAGAGGGTGTGCACTCACCCATTGCGCGACCTTTCCCCGCTGAATTTTTCCCGTCGAAGTCCGCGGAAAATCCAGTTCAGGCCAGACCCGCCAATGCCGAATGCGTTGATACTCAGCAAGACCGGCATTCGCCTGCCGCACCGCCTTCGCCGCATCTTCTTCCGGCCCGCGAAAGAGCAGCACCGCCATGGCCTCGTTGCCGTTCGGCGTATGTACCGGCGCAACGAGAGACGCGCGCACACCTTCCTGCCGATCGAGAACCGTCTCAACATCTTCCGGATGAATATTCAATCCTGATGACGTAACAATAACCTGACTCTTGCGCCCAAGAAATTGCAGTTGCCCTTCTTCATCGCTGCGGGCAAGGTCACCCGTGGCCAGCCAGTCCCTGGAGGCTTGCGTCATCCCACCGTGCTGCCACGTCGAGGTGGAAACCATATCGCCGCGTACCAGAATTTCGCCCTCATCGCTGATGCGAACCTCACGCCCCGGAAGCGCCTTGCCAATCGTGCCCTTACCGATCTTGAAAGGATGATTCAACGTGATCAGCGCAGTGGTTTCCGTCATTCCATATCCCTGAATCAGCGCGAACCCTATCGTGTTCCAGAAGCTCTCAAGATCGCCAGGTAGCGAAGCGCCGCCGCAGACAAACGCCCAGAACTTCAGTCCAAGCAAGCGGTGAACTTTGCGGAAACGCCACCATCTGCGCCAGGCCGATTCACCTTGCGCGCGCTGTATTTCTGACTCGAGATTTGGATACTCGGAAAGCAGGTATGAGCGCATAAGTGCCAACACGCGAGGAACAGCCACGAGCAAAGAAATTCGTTCATGACGCATCAGGTCAATCAGTCGCTGAGCCTGCAGGCGCGACTCGAAATGAACTTCTGCGCCAAGCAGCACCGGGAGCCACAGCCCCATAAACTGCCCAAAGACATGGCTCAGCGGAAGCGTATGCAGAAATCTCAGCGGATGCACGAACCGTTCATAGCGCAGATACTTCTGCATCTCCTGTTCAATCGGTGCAACACTCGCGAGCACGTTGCGATGCGTATGCACCACGCCTTTCGGCTCTGCCGTAGTGCCGGAAGTAAAAAGTATCTGCAGCGGCGTATCAAGATTGAGCGAATCCACCGGAACTACACCTTCCAGATCCACTGGCAACGCACTCTCAAGAGCATCCAACACAAGCTTGGGAATCGCATCAGATAGAGTCGCGATCAATGGTTCATCGCCAACAATCAGCTTTGGGCTGGTGTCAGCAACAACACGCTGCGCGAAATCGATGCCGCCGCCTGCATCCAGCGGCACGACCAAAACGCCCTGCAAAATGCAACCGAAGAAAGCGCCAATCCACTGCGCGCTGTTCTGTCCCCAAAGCAGGACGCGTTCGCCCGGCGCAATCCCGCGTCGCCTTAATTCCGCAGCGAAGCGCTTTGCCAGCGAGGCGATCTCACCGTAACTCGCGCTTATCCGCCGATTACCCCGATACGTAACAACCGCGGTAGCATTTCCACGGCGGCGATAGTCATCGACAAGACTGGCAAGGTGAGGACGCATGTTAGCTCCGGGCGAAGTCGATGTATCCCCGTTCCGGATCGGTATGCACAAGCGTCACAGTAATTTTGTCGCCGACATCGACGCCTTTTTGTCCGCGCACCAGCATTCCCTCAACATGAGGATGCGTGGTTCGAACAAACGAACCGTGCTCATTCACGCCCGTCACAATCGCCGTGAATGTCTGTCCAATGCGGCTCCGCATCACCACAGCCGCGATCCGCTTTCCCATCTCCCGCTCCACCTTGCGCGCGGCATCTTCCTGCTTCGTGCATTGCTGTGCAATTGCAGCCAAATCGTTATCGGAATAAGGAGACGGCTGCTTCGCCAGCATCGCCTTGATCAACCTCTGCGTCACCAGGTCAGCATAGCGGCGATTCGGCGCCGTGGAATGCGTGTAATCCTGCACCGCAAGCCCAAAGTGTCCCTCCGCCGACCCGCCAACACGCTCCAGCACATATTCGCCCGAGCCCAGCAGCTTGATCACAGCCAGCGAAAGGTCAGGGAAGTGATCGGGATCAGCGGCACGTCGCTCGCAGAGAAAATCGTGCAAGGCCTTCGAATCCGGTGCTTCCGGAAGCTTCGTCCCAAGCTGCGCGGCCAGTTCAACAATGCGGTCCCAGCGCTTTGGCGTTTTCACCACGCGCCGGATAGAAGAAAACCCGGCCCGCTCCAGGCTCTTAGCCACAACTTCGTTGGCCGCAATCATGAAGTCTTCAATCAGATCACTGGCGAGCGTGCGCTGCTGCGTCTCAATAGCTACAGGCTCTCCATTCATCACCATTGGGTGCGTCTCAATCGTTTCCAGATTGAGCGCCCCGCGACGATAACGCTCCTTGCGCAGCATCTGCGCAACGCGATTCTGGAGTTGGAGTTGCTCCCGCAAAGCATCCGAAGCGGAGACCTTAGGCGGAGCTTCTTTGCCGGACTGCAGCCACGCGCCGACAGAGGGATATGCAAGCTGTGCGTGATTCTCAACCAGAGCGCGATAAATATTGCTTGTGCCGACGCAGCACCCACCCTCGACGGAAAACTCGTACACAATGCTCAAGCGGTCCTCATGTTCCAGCAGGGAGGTGAGCCCGGTCGAAAGTTCATCCGGCAGCATGGAAAAATTGTGCACTCCGGTATACAAAGTAGTGGTCTGTTCTGCAGCGTGCTTATCGATGGCAGAGCCGGCGGGCACATAAGCATCTACATCCGCAATCGCAATTTGGATACGGAAGGCGCCGTCTTCAATCTCCTGAGCAAATTCAATCTGATCGAGGTCGCGCGACGTATCATTGTCGATCGACGACCAGAGCAGATTCCGCAAATCAGTTGGCACCAGCGTCTGCGATGTCGGCTGAGGGTGCGATTCTAGAGAGTGTACTTCCTGCTGTACTGCCTTGGAAAAATCAGGATGAAAACCGTGTTCCAGCATGCACTGGCGTGCAGCCGCTTGCAGATTGACGTTATGTGGATCGGTCATAGCTCCAGTCAAAGGTACAGACATACGATGCAACTTTGCAAAATCCAGCTGCGCGCCGAAGCCGCGAGCCACAATCGTGACGCTGTCGGAATCAGCCGCACGGTCGCCCAGCCATGCTCTGCAAACATTCACGAACATGGCCAGGTCAACCGCGAACGCGCTCAAGCAGTTTTGCCCTGCCGCTCTTTGAGCTCCCGCAGCAGCCCTTCAATCTGCTCCTCACGTTCGAGCGCAGCGAAGCGGTCATCCAGCGAGTCGCCTCCGAGAAGCTCGTGATTCGCGGCATTCTCTGCCTCAGTTCCCGCAACACGCAGCCGGAGCCGATCGATCCCCGCGCCGTTGCCAGCCCCACTCTGCGTAGCGGCGATTTTCTGACGAACCTGGTTCGCCTTGCTGATAACGCGAGCACGTCGATGCTGCGCAATCAGCATCTCGCAGCGGCTGCGCGTCTCCGTCAGTTTCTGCTCCAGCTTCCGCAGCGCCGTGCGCAGCGAATCCGCCTCCGTCGATTGATCTTCAATTTGCTGAGCAAAACCCGACGTCATCTGCTCATGACTCAAAGCGCGTTCAAGAGCAGCTCGCGCAAGATCATCTTTGCCTTTGTTCACAGCAAGCTCAGCCTTCTTATGCCACTCTTCAGCGGAGCCCTCATGCTCTTTCTTCTTCTTCTCCAGCAGATGCTGATCGGCAATCGCAATCGCCACTTGCGTTTTTACCTGAAGCAACTGGTTCTCCATATCGAGCACAAGCTGCTTCAGCATCTTTTCCGGATCTTCCGCTTTATCCATCAGGTCATTCACGTTTGCGCGCAGCAAAGCTGCAACGCGTTCCAGGAGTGCCATATCTTCCTCCTTATTCGAAAAAGTAAGTGGGCGGGAGCTCGGTCTATGGGTGAGAAGCCGCAAAGCTCCGCCCGGATTTAACGGTTACTTGCCATCGACAGTCGCCGATCCATTCGGGCGCGCACGCATGCTCTTCACGTTGCTCATCAGCTCATGCATGTCCATGCCCGAGAGAGCTTCAAACAACGCTGGCACCTGGGCGGCAATCTTCGTGACGTCGCCCGTCAGCTTATTCACCCCAGCCGCAGAATCATTGCCTGTAGAAACGATGGTGATCTTATCCACCTTCGCCAGTGGTTCACACATTGCCCGCACAACATCGGCCATGTTCGTGATCAGCCGATCGACAACCGCCGCCTGGTTCCATTCCTGGTAAGCCTCGGCCTTCACGTTCATCGCCTTGGCCTCGGCCTCGCCCTTCTGGAAGATGACCGCGGCTTCGGCTTCACCCTGCGCGCGAATCGCAGAAGCATGGCCCTCAGCTTCGATCGTCAGACGAGATTTTTCAGCAGCAGCAAGATTTTCGATGCGCTGGCGCTCAATCTCCGCCTGTTTCAGCACCGTCGCAATCAGTTCTTTTTCATGGCGCAGAATTTCCGCTTCCTGCACCTTGATCTGCTGCTCTTTCTCCACCTGCTGCACCTTCACCTGTTCCGCAACCACCTGCTGTTGCATCACATTCGTCTGCAGCTCATATGCCTTGTCAGCCTGCGCCTCCTGCTTGCGGCTCTGCTCGGTAAACTGCGCCTTCTGGATATCGAGATTCCGCTGTGCCTCCGCCTGCTTGGCCAGTGACGCAGTCTCCGCAATCACGCGCTCCTGGTCGGCTGCAGCTTTCGCAATCGCCGCTTCGCGCAGCGCATTCGCTCTGCGAATCGCTGTATCGCGCTCCGCTTCTGCCGCAGCAACATCGGCATCGCGACGAATGCGAGCAATATCAGGCCGTCCCATGTTGGTGATGTACTCGTTCTTGTCGCGAACTTCCTTGATCGTGAACGAAACAACTTCGAGGCCCATCTTGCTCATGTCGTCGGCGCAGGTTCCGCGCATACGATCGGCAACCATCTCCGGCTCTTTTACGATCTGCTCAACCGTAAGCTGCCCGATAATGCCGCGCAGATGGCCCTCCATCACCAGCCGAATCAGCCCCTCGCGCTGCGGCGGCGTCTTCGTCAAAAACTGCTCTGCCGCCGTAAGAATCGACTCCTGATCCGAGCGCACCTTGATCTGCGCAACAGCTTCGACCGTGACGGCCACGCCCTGTTTGGTGTAGAGATCCTGCTGCGGAGCCACGTCGAACGACATCAGCTCCAGTGACAGCTCGCGGCAGTTCTCAACCATGGGGAAGATCACAGTGCCGTGGCCCTTGACCACACGCGGCCCGCGAAATCCATAAACAATGAGCGCCTCGTTCGGCCCTGCCTTGCGAAACATCTTGGCCAGCAGGCCCATCAGAACGATGATGGCCAATAAACCCAATCCAACAATAATGATGATTGTGTTTGTCATAGTGATCCCAGTCCTTTCCACTGGGAAAACCGTGTTCGTTAAAGTTCAACCGCGCTCCTGGGAATCAGATCAAGGGACCTACTTCAACTCGTCCCCAACTTCATCCCAGCGGCGCACCCAGGCGATGCCCTGCTCATAGCGCATCACCACTACTTCCGTATCGCGCGGAATCGGCAGCCCGTTCTCGCTCCGAGCAGCCGCAAACCGCCGGCTGCCATTCTGCGAAAACAGAATCTCGCCCGTGCCGTGATCGCGAATCACTCCGCTCACCCGGCCCAACATGCCGATCGTCGCCGTCTCCTCCGCTGTCAGCGCGTGCTCATGCGGACGCCAGCACATGCGCCATAAACCAGAACAGCGCCGACGCTCCCGCAATTCCAGCAATCGTCGCCAGCAGCAACACCATCGGAACAACAAATCCGCCGTACCGCTCCAGCAGATACCCAGCTGCCGCCAAACCAGCAGAGAAAGATCACCAGAGTGAATCCATTGATCGGACTAACAGCGTTCGAATTCCCGCCATGACTCGCACCTGCATGCACATGCCCTGCTTTGCCCAGATGCAGATGCATGTGGCCAATGTGAAAATGCGAGAAGCCGCCTACGAATGCAATCGCGCTGAGACAAAGCCCAAGGGCAAAGCAAAACAGGTAGAAACCTTCCCACGTCATTTCCGACTCTCCTTTCCAGACGGTCTTTTCACCGTCTGCTCTTTTGCGCGCGGTGCCTCTTCGCGCTCTGGCCGCAGTACCTCCAGCAGCCTCTCCACCAGCCCCGGAGTCTCCATCACCGTTTCCAGCAGCAACAGGCACCGCCTCGTGTCTTTGTGCCGCGCCAGCGCCAACAGCGACTGGCGCAGCGCCGGATCGCGACGAAACCGCTCGGCGCCGCTTACCAGCCACAGATCCAGCTTGTCTTCGAGCGTGCGCGCGTCGCTCAGCAACTCTGGATGGTAGCCATCCGGATCATCCACCAGGTACCCCGGATGCACCTTGAAGAACTTCGCCAGCAACTGCCGCGTTGTGTTCGTCAGGTGCGGTCGCGCCCCGCTCTCAATCTGCGACAGGTACGACTGGCTCATCGGGGCACCAAGTTCAGAGCGAATCGCCTTCAACAGTTCCTGCTGCGTCATGGCCCGGTTCAGACCACGCAGATTGCCTTCCACTTCACGCAGGTAACGGATTTTCTCGCCGAGCTTCATATTGCAATCCGCGATACTTATATCG
Organism: uncultured Acidobacteriaceae bacterium; assembly: GCA_963833015.1. Lineage (GTDB taxonomy): Bacteria > Acidobacteriota > Terriglobia > Terriglobales > Acidobacteriaceae > Alloacidobacterium. The sequence goes on from CAWHWJ010000016.1 coordinate 224,236, forward strand.
CGGATTGCAATATTGCACAAGAGAAAATTGGATGAATTGTGGAAATCCCGCCTCGCGATATTGGCAACCAATTGATAAGGAAAGAGTTATTTAAGAAGTTTATTTACACGTTCGCGTCAGACCCAAAGCATCGAAAGGCGCTCGCACCTTCGTATCATTGTCGAAATAAACATACACATCCCGCTTTTCGCGCACGTCAGCAGGAACAGAACTGACCTTCGCATCACCGCAGATTCACCGCCGCGGGCCCACGTCGCAATACGCTCAGCCCATTCGTCTAGAGCCTCGTCGCTGTATCCGCTCGCATAGAGTTCCTCTGAGCCATGCAGCCGGCAATAAACAAAATCCGAAGTCACATCGATCAAATGCGCGGCCACTCCACAGATCGGCGCACACCATCGCCACTTCATATTTCCGCAGCAGCTCAATAAATTCTGGCGTCGCAAAGCTCTTGTGCCGAATCTCCATGGCATGACGAATATTCATTTTGCTCACAGCTTCAGTCAGCGCTCGATCTTTCATCCAGACATCGTGACTTCGTCCCAGCATAGCCGCCTGCATCGTGTCTCGCGGCAATAGCGCAAAGAATGATTCCATCAAGTCCGCGATCAAATCTGAAGCTCGGCGGAAACTGCCAGAGAATCGGGCCAAGCTTCTTGCCAAGATTCAGTAAGCCCGATGCGAAAAAATTGGCGAGCGGAATCTCAACATCTCGCAGCTTCGCGGTACATGCGTAATTAAGCGAGTCGCCTTGACGGAAAAGACAAAATCATCCGGCGTTTCTTTCGCCCATCGCGCAAATGAAGCGGGTCGTTGCAGCGAATAGAAAGTGCCGTTGATTTCAATCGATGGAAACTTCCCGGCAGCGTATGCGAGCTCTTCCTTCTGAGGAAGACGTTCGGGATAAAACACTCCTCGCCATGGCTCATACGTCCATCCTGAAATTCCAATGCGCACCGTGCCGTGCATTTCATCTGCTATGCCAATCGCCATGGAAGGGTTGCCCCGCACATTCTCAATTTCTTTTTGTAACTGCGGACATACTAAAGCACATACATCCCGCATCTGAACAAAACGTAGCAGGCACGTTCTCTCTTTCAGGAGCAAAAACCATGAACAGAATCAAGCAGTACAAATTCCTAACCGGATCGGTTGCGATTCTCGCTGGTGCCTTGGTGGTTTCCGGCTGTAATAACAAATCCGCGCATCCCGACGAGAAGGCAGCGGTGACGAACGCGCTCAGCAACAACAGCCTCAGCGACGTGAGCGTCTCGCAGGATCAGGACAAGGGCGTGATGACCCTGACCGGCGATGTCGCATCGGCAGATCAGAAGTCACAAGCCGAGGCTCTCGCAAAGCAGGCGGCTCCCGACTACTCCGTAGCGAACGAAATCGGCGTACGTCCCACTGGCGCAGAAGGCCAGGCCAAAGCAGTCGATTCGAATCTCGATAGTGCGATCGAGGACAACTACAAGGCGATCTTTGAAAGCCAACAAGCACCTCGACGATCAAAGCATCGACTATTCTGCCAAGAACGGAACCCTGGTTCTGAAAGGCAGCGTAAAGACCGCCGCGCAGAAGACGGAAGCAGGCAAGCTGGCAAAGGAAGTACCCAACGTCCAGCAGGTTGTGAATGAAATCGAAGTTAAGCCGGGCAAGCATTCGACTTCACAGTCGTAAGCAGCGAGCCGTGGCGCGGGAGCCGCTCGGGCTCCCGCATTGTTTTTCTTAACCAGCCCTTTCCCTCCTGTAGCATCTAGAAACGAGTAAGTATCCATCGAGAAAACTGACAGGATGCGACATATGGGCCGCTTACAGGGGCAGGTTGCGATCGTTACAGGGGCTGGCTCAGGCATAGGGCAGGGCATTGCGAAACGTTTTGCTGTTGATGGCGCGAACATCGTAATCAACTACATTGGCCCCGCATGAGGGCGCACAGCGAAACATTGAAGATGGTTGAAGCCGCCGGTGCTCAGGGCATCAGTCGTGAAGGCGGATGTATCGAAGGTCAGCGAAGTCGCCTCGCTGATCAACGAGGCGTGGGCAAGATTCGGTTCAGCCGACATTCTCGTCAACAATGCAGGCATCGGATTCGAACCGTCGTTTCTCGAATGCCAGGGAAGAAGATTTCTACCGCGTCATCGACGTAAATCTCAAAGCGCCGTTCTTTGTCACCCAGGCATTCGTCCGCAAGCTGGCAGCTGAGAAAAAGCCCGGCCGCGTCATCAACATCAGTTCAGTGCATGAAGATATCGCGCTTCCCGGCCACACTTCTTACTGTGCCAGCAAAGGTGGCCTGCGCATGTTAATGCGCAATCTCTCTGTTGAACTGGGCTCCGCTTGGGATCACCGTCAACAACATTGCTCCCGGAGCAATCGCCACGCCGATGAGCAAGCCGCTCCTGGACGACAAAGTCAAGACTCAACGCACTGCTTGAGCAGCTTCCCCTCAATCGCATCGGCACCACTGACGACGTAGCTGCCCTCGCTCTCATTCCTTGCGTCAGATGAAGCAAGCTACATCACCGGAGCGACCTACTATGTAGACGGTGGCCTCTCGCGCTACTACAACGAATAAAAAAACGGGGAAGAAACAACGATGCATCAATTCAAAGTCTGGGCGCCCAAGGCGAAAACAGTCGGCGTCAAGATCGAGAACACTGTCCACGCCATGCAAAAAACCAGCTGGTGGCTGGTGGCAGGCAGACGTGCCCAGTGCAAGCGCCGGCACAGATTATGGATTCGTAATCGATGGCAGCGAGCCGGCAGTTCCAGATCCACGCTCCGCCTGGCAGCCGCATGGAGTGCACGGCCCATCACGCATCGTCGATCACGCAGCTTTCGCTTGGACAGACGAGCAATGGCAAGCACCGCCTTTGCCAAGCGCCATCATCTACGAACTTCACATCGGCACCTTCACATCCGGAAGGAACATTCGACGCGCACAAGGTTATCTGCCATATCTCAAAGACCTCGGCATCACCCACGTTGAACTCATGCCCGTCAACGCATTTCCCGGAACATGCGGCTGGGGATACGACGGCGTCGACCTCTTCGCCCCGCATGAAGCTTATGGCGGCCCCGAAGCACTGAAGCGATTCGTGAACGCCTGCCACGAACACGGCCTCGCCGTGCTGCTCGACGTCGTCTACAATCACCTCGGCCCGTCCGGAAATTACCTCGGCAAATTCGGCCCATACTTCACCCACCTGCACAACACGCCCTGGGGAGATGCCGTCAACCTCGAAGACGCAGGCAGCCATGAAGTCCGCCGCTTCTTCTGCGACAACGCCATCATGTGGCTGCGCGATTATCACTTCGACGGCCTGCGCCTCGACGCCGTGCACGCCTACATGGACCGCTCCGCCATCCACTTCATGGAGCAACTCGCAACAGAAGTCCGCGCATTAGAAGCCGAGACCGGCAAGCACTACGTCGTCATCGCCGAAAGCGACCTCAACGATCCCAGATTCGTTGAATGCGCCCAAAGCAGGCGGGTACGGCATGGACGCGCAATGGAGCGATGACTTCCACCACGCGCTCGTGACCGTGCTGACCGGCGACCGCAGTGGCTACTACTCCGACTTCGGCTCCATCGCCGATCTCGCCAAATCTCTCAAGTCAGTCTTCGTCTACGACGGAATCTACGCGCCACACCGCGACCGCATACAAGGCCGGCCCGTTGAAGAGACTTCCCGCATGGCGCTTTCTCGGCTACGCGCAGAACCACGATCAGGTAGGCAACCGCGCAAAAGGCGAACGCCTCAGCCATCTCGTCAACTTAGGCCGCGCAAAAATCGCCGCCGCCTTCGTCTTCACTGCGCCCTTCGTTCCCATGCTCTTCCAGGGCGAAGAGTGGGCCGCAACCTCGCCGTTCCAGTACTTCACCGACCACGAAGCAGAATTAGGAAAGCTCGTCTCCGAAGGCCGCAAGAAAGAATTCGCCGCATTCGGCTGGAATCCGGACGAAATCCCCGACCCGCAGGACGAGCAAACATTTCTGCGATCAAAACTGAACTGGGACGAGCAGTTCCAGCAGCCACATGCAGAGATGCTTGCCTGGTACCGAAACCTCATCGCGCTCCGCAAGGCCCATCCAGATCTGACAAACGGCTCGCTAGAAGAAATACAAGTCGAATATAGCGAGGACGAAAAGTGGCTCGTTCTGCGCCGAGGTTCACTCGAGGTTGCAGCCAATCTCGGCGACTATCCGTTGCAGCGTTATCTCTCAGCGGGAGCAAGCATGCTATTGGCCTCCGACAGCGCTATAAAGCTGGAACAGGCATCTCTCATCGTCCCGCAAGACACAGTAGCCATCCTCAAGATCGAATAAACGGCAATCGCACCACATGCTGTAGGCTGGTTCTGGACCATGAACACGTTCGAATTCTCAGGTTGGATTTTTGGTAGCGCAATGCTTGCCGGCCTGCTTGGCTCGCTTACAGGCCTTGGAGGGGGAGTAGTCATCGTCCCCGTCCTCGCGCTGCTCTTCCATGTCGACATTCGCTACGCCATTGGCGCCTCCCTCGTCTCCGTCATCGCCACATCCTCCGGAGCCGCCGCTGCCTATGTTCGCGAAGGATTCTCCAATGTCCGCATCGGCATGTTCCTTGAGATCGCGACTACTCTCGGCGCTCTCGTAGGCGCGTATCTCACGGCGATTGTCTCCACGCATTTCATCGGTATCATCTTCGGTGCGGTACTCCTCTATTCCGCATACGCCTCGCTCCAAAGTCATCCCGAAGAAGCACATCGCGAACCAAACGCCTTGGCGCTCAAGTTCAATCTGCAAGGCAGCTATCCCACCCCGCACGGAATGGAAAGTTACGTCGCGCAGAATGTTCCCGGTGGCTTCAGCCTCATGTTCGTTGCCGGAGCTCTATCCGGCCTCCTCGGCATCGGTTCCGGGGCCGTCAAAGTTCTCGCCATGGATCGCGCCATGCGCCTGCCTTTCAAAGTCTCGACCACAACCAGCAATTTCATGATCGGCGTCACGGCTGCAGCGAGTGCGGGAATTTATCTCAGTCGTGGTTACATATCACCCGGCCTCGCCATGCCCGTGATGCTGGGCGTGCTGGTTGGGTCGCTCACTGGCTCGCGCATGCTGGTGAAGGCAAAAGTCAAAACATTGCGGTTGGTCTTCGCCAGCGTGATCGTTCTGTTAGGCATTGAGATGATCTACAACAGCATGACAGGCAGGCTCTAATGATGAACGATCAGAAGATGGAAGTTGCCATCGGCCAGCTGCTGCGCGCTGGAGTGCTCATCGCAGCCACCGTCGTCCTCATCGGGGGATTGTTATATCTAAGCCAGAGACGCGGTCCGCGTCCCGACTACTCCACCTTCCACGGCGAAGCCGCCGAGCTCCGCAGTCCAACCGCAATCGTCACGCATCTTTCAATCCGAAACAGCAACGCCATCATTCAGCTGGGCCTGCTGTTGTTGATTGCGACGCCGATTGCCCGCGTGGCGTTTGCGGCCTTGGGTTTCTATGCCGAGAAAGACCGGCTTTACGTCGTCATCAGCCTCATCGTGCTCGCAGTGCTGATGTACAGCATGCTCTACGATCATTGACGTGGGGATTACTGATGCGCGAGCACTTCCTCGCTCTGCAGCGCAAATTTCCGTGACGGGCAATGAGCCGATCCGCACACCTGCCGCTGCGCAAGCTCATGCAGAATCATTTTTCTCGATTCACCCGCAGGCAACACAGCAAGAACTTCGCGCCGCAACTCACCCAGATCATCCAGCCAGGGGCCCAGATCATCCGGAAGCTGCTCATCGATTTCCTTGCGCAGCCGCTGCGCCAGCGCCGGACTCTCTCCGGCCGTAGAAATAGCAATCTGCAAATTGCCGCGTCTTACAACAGAAGGGAAGTAAAAGTCGCAGTTCGGCGGATCATCGACGGCGTTGCAAAGAATATTGCGGTCCACCGCGTCGCGATACACGGCGGCATTCACCGCTAGTGAATCCGTCGCAGCCACAACCAGAAACACGGCGTCCAGATCGTCAGCCACATACTCGCGCTGGTGCCAAGTAAAGAGGCCCGAATCCGCAAGAGTAATCAGCCCAAGCTTCGCCTCGGGAGCAATTACAGTAACGCGCGCCCCCGCTGCCAGCAGACTGTGAATCTTGGATTCGGCGATTTCACCCGCACCCACAACCAGGCACGGACGATCCTGCAGCTTCAGAAAAATAGGAAAGAGGCTCATTCTGCAACTCCATGCGGAACCGCCGCCGTCGGCAGGTCCCGTTCCACCGCTTCAATGTATTCGCCAGACAAGCGATTGCGCAGTTCCTCTTCCGTATGCCGTCCGAAATAAGTGCGCAAGTTGTCGTAGGGTTCCCGCTCTGCAATATATGTGCGCAGCAGCCGCTCTAGCGCGTCCGGAACTTCAGTGGCAGGCACGCGATATCCAACCGGCCGAGCGACTGCCGCATATTTGCCAACCGCCCCGCCCACACAGAAGTAGTAGGCGTCAACCATCTTGCCATCGTGCTTGATCTTCTTGCCTTCAAGGCCAATGTCGGCGATCCAATGCTGGCCGCAGCCGTTCGGGCAGCCGGTTACGTGCAGCTTCAACTGCTCGTTGAACTCCGGCACTCGCTCTTCCAATTCGTCCACCAGCCAGCGCGCAAAGCCCTTCGTTTCGGTAATGGCCAGTTTGCAGAACTCCGTGCCGGTGCAGGCAATTGCGCCGCGCCAGAAGGTCGAACCCTCGACGCGCAGCCCAATCTTCCCAAGCTCGGCCGCCAGGGGTCTGGCATTCTCCGTCGGTACATTGATGAAGATAAGATTCTGCATCACCGTCGCCCGCAGCTCACCAGATCCATAAAGTTCCGCAAGCTCCGCCGCCGCCGCTAGCTGATCACCCGTGAGCCGTCCGCGCAATACTGAAGCCCCCACATAGCTCAACCCCGGCTGCTTCTGCCGATGAATCCCGGCATGGTCACGCAGAATATCTTCCGGCGCATTCTCATCCACTCCCGGATCAAGCTGATACCCAAGCCGCGATTCCAGCTCCCGCAGAAAACTCTCCGCCGTCCACCCTTCGCGCATAAAGAGATATTTCAACCGCGCGCGGTCGCGGCTTTCGCGCAGCCCTTGCTGATCGCGAAAGATCTCAGTGCCCCGGCGCACTACATCCAGCGCCTGCTCAGGTCTAATAAACGCATCCAGCCTCACACCCAGATGCGGTTCATTCGAAAGGCCTCCGCCCACCCGCAGCGAATACCCAACTTCATTGCCTCGGCGAACGCCTGTCAGCGCAACGTCATTGATCTCCGGATAATTGCACCACACCGAGCAGCCGGAAATGGAAATCTTGAACTTGCGCGGCAGGTTGTAAAACTCGGGATTCGCCGTAAGCTGATGCGCAACTTCGACCGCAAGCGGCGAAGCATCCAGAACCTCATCGTGCGCAATCCCCGCCAGCGGACACCCAGTTACATTACGAACCACGTCACCGCAAGCGCCCTTGGGCGAAAGCCCAATCGCATCCAGCGCATCCACAATCTCGGGCAGCGATTCAATCGTCAGCCAGTGGAGCTGAATATTCTGCCGGACGGTAATATCCGCAACATTCCGCGCATGCTTCTTCGTAATGTCGGCAATCACGCGCAGCTGATCAGCGCTGATGATTCCGTTGGGAATACCGATCCGCAGCATGAAGTAATCCGTGGCCAGCCCTTCGCCGCCTTTGCCGCCCACAGCGCCCACGCCATCGCCCTGCGTGTAAATACCCCACCACTTGAAGTAGGCCGAAGCCCACTCCGGCACCACGCTCGCGCGTCCCTGCCGCGCAAATTCGCGCACTTCGTTGAAGGCTTCCCATGGATTCTTCTCGCGCTTCAACCGCTCAATCTTTTGTGCCTTGGTTTCTTTCACAGCAGCCACTGTCATCGATGCACCTGTGTAGAGAAATAAAAAAACCCGCGTCAGTCTGAGCTGATACGCGGGCTTTATGTGAATCTTAGGAACTTAAATGTTCGCTGGGATCATTCACTCAAAGTCCGGCGCATTGCAGGACAACACCCGCAACAAATCGCCGGCATGGAGGAGCGAACCATTGTCTAAAAGACTATAGCTTTGGCTGAGACGAGTCAAGAAACCGCCTCTGCCAAAGGTTTAGAAGTTGAACGCAGCTTCCAGAAAGATGCTGCGGTTGCCAGCCGTCGGAGGCCCGAAGAAGCCCCCCGCCAGGGACTGCGACTTATCGAAGAACGGCGAAAGCAGCGTTCCATTGGGCGTGCCAAGGTTCTGGTGATTGAAGATGTTCGCTCCGAAAGCCGTCAGCGTCAGGTTGTACCGGCGCGAGACGGAAGCATCCAGCCGTCCCGGTCCGCCCTGATTGCCACTCAAGCCCGTAAAGCCACGCCCCCCACGTCCACCGCCCGGGCCGCCGCCGCCCGGCCCCGCACCCTCAATCTTCGGCCCAAGGCCAATCACCTTGGCAACACGCATATTCAGGCTGATATTCGAAGGCCCCGTCCCATATCCATAAGGAACAATCCGCTCATTCGTGCCCGCAGGATTCGTATTCAGGCAACCGAACCGCGTTTCCACCACGCCCGCTTCGCTGCAGCTCGCCGCAAATGTAGGCCGCGCATTGAACTGGTTGTTTGCCGTCAAATCATCGCCGATCGTGAGGTTGTACGGCGTGCCAGAGTTATAACCGAGAAACGGCGAGAACGACAGCGCCCACGGCGCCTGAATATTGCCCAGGATGATGAAGCGGTTGTGCACGTCAAAAGCCGAGCGCCCATAATCCAGCTTCGGATCGTGCGCATTCGAAAGGAACGAATTCACGCCGCCCGTATTGCTACGCGCATTGTTGTACACATAGAAGCCGAAGAGGCTGAAGCGCCGGAAGCGCGCCCTGCCGCTGGCGATCACTTGGCTCTGCCTGTAAAAGCCGATCGACTGATAGGTGTACAAGTTCTCGTTGGGCGCCGCCAGTCCAACGGCATCGATGTATGTATCGCTCGACGTATCAAAGGGTGTCGCGCTCACATTGTTCGTCAGGTACTGATGAATGCCCTGGCTGTATAGATACGTCACATTTGCCGTAGCATTCTTCGTAATCTGCCGGTCAACGCCGATCGCTCCCTGCATGTCGACGGCGGCCCGGAAATGCGAGTCAATCTGGTAATACGTCGGGGCCGGATTCGAATTAGCATCGCTCGGATCGAACGACTGAATCACAATCTGCTGATTCGACTGCTCACCCGGTGCGGGTACGTTGTGGTGAATCGTGTAGATCACAAATGGCGTGCTGCCCCCGCCGCCGAAACTGTTCGCTACACCCCAGCGCTGGTAGAACCAGCCATAGCCGGCGCGCAGGACTGTCTTTGCAGGCTTCTTGCCCCCGCCGTCGAGAGCATAGGCCAGCGAAACGCGCGGAGCCCAGCTGTTAATGTCGTGGATGTAGTTCTGCGCCTCCCAGCGCAGCCCGTAGCTGAACGTAAAGCGCGGATTCAGCTTCCAGTCATCCTGATAAAACAGCCCTGAATCGAACAGCGTAGCCCGCGCCGTGTACGCGTTATTGTTCACCTGCGTGTACTGGAATTTCTGCGGCTGGTTATTCAGGTAAGCCGTAAGCGACTGGTACGTATAAAGCCCGTTCGTTCCCGCATTGGTGTAGTTGGCGTCACGAGTAGCTCTCAGCCTCGCGCCGAAATTCAACGAATGAGCACCCTCCGCCGCAGTGAAGTAATCCTGCAACTCAAAATAGTCCTGGTTATCGCGCAGCGTCCCATTGTTGCTACCGCCCGAAGTAAACGCGCCCTGCACGGAAATCGTCGGATCAGTCGAGAGCGGAGTCTGCTGCGCGTGTGTGCGCGTGTATTCAAAGCGCATATCGTTCACAACTCTCGGGCTCATCACCCAGCTGTTGCTCAACTGAATTTCGTTTTCAACGTTGTGCGTGTTGTATCCAACAGTGGGCAGGCTCGTCGTGCCAATCCCCGCATTCGACTGCGTGTTGCGCGTAAAGCTATAGCGCAGCGTCAACGTATCCGCTTCGCCCAGCTGTATATCAAAGCGCGGGCTGATATCAATCCGTGTGCTCGGATTGCTCACCGTCGTATTCAGATACTGCGGATTATTCGGATCGGTGGTCGTCGCAGGATTTACTGCATCGACCACGCTCACGTTCTGAATATCGCGCCCAAACGCATTCAGAAAAAACGAAGTATGCTTCGTAAGCGACGCACCGACATTGCCGTTCAGGAAATAAGTGTAGTAATCCGGAAACGGAATCTTCGGCTGTCCCGGCTGCAGATTTGAATTCAGAATCGGGTTCGCCGCATTAAACGCAGAATCCGTCCCGCGCGCGTTGATGCTGCCATGCAGTTTGTCCGTGCCTGGCTTGGTCAGAATCTCAATGCGCCCGTAACCCAGCCGGTCATACTGCGCCGAAAAGGGATTCTGGTTCACGCGAATCTCGCGAATCGATGACTTCGGCGGAAGCTGTCCACCGGTGAATCCGTCAATGTAAATCTGTCCACCATTCGGCCCCGCCGAAGGCCCCGCCAGCGCCTGCAGTTCATTCTGCAACTCGTCGGGATCGTCAGAAAGCGCATCCAGATCCTTGCCCTTCAGCACAACCGCATTCGCGTTGCTGTCCGGACTCGTGTCCACCGTCGTGCTCTCGGCATTCACCTGCACCTGCTGCTTCTCCACCTGGATCGCAAGCGACACATCAAACTGCTTTGTCTGTCCCGCGGTAACAGAAATCGCCTTCGAACTCGACGCGGCAAATCCCTGCGCATTCGCAATCACGATATAGGTTCCGGGTGTCAGATTATTGACCTGATACGTTCCGCCCGCATTCGACGTAACGGTAGCGACAGTGTGGCCGTCAGGCGTCGTCAGGCTAACATTGGCATTCGGAATCACCGCGCCCGAAGGATCGGTCACCTGCCCGCGCACAGAACCCTTCGCAGCCTGCGCCAGCATGCGTGTCGCTGATCCAAGAGTCAGCAACAAAGCCAACAATACAGAAAAATAGGGTACAAGAACTCTTTGCTTCACAAATTCTCCAAGAGTTTCAAAAATCGACGTAAAAGATGTGCTTACTGTTGCGAGGCTCCAGCGTCTCCGCCGCTGCCCAGGCTCCAGGAAGAAGAAAATAGGCTCTGGCTTGCTTTGGTCGAAGCCTGGAGCATTGGTTCCACGCCGGCCAGCAGCGTTATCGCCGTAGCCGTTTCGCTTGCGCCTTCGGTTGCGACAATCATCACCGCGTCGCCCGCATGTAAATCAGTAAGCTGCACGCTAGGCGCCCGCTGCAGCATCTGTGAAAGATCTCCGCTGCGCTGACCACCCGGCCTGCCGCCAGCCATCCCACCGCCATTACCCGCCGCGGGAGCAGGTTGCGCACTCGCAGCAGGCGGCTCGCCGCCCGCTCCGCCCTTGAATCGTGCCGCAATGCCCTGCGCCATCTCCGGCGCGAGTCGGTGCAGCTGCGAATCCGGAGTGAAGCGAATCACCACCTGCTTCTTCGTCGCCAAATCCTTGACCGTCAACGTCTGTCCGGCAGCGTTCACGCTGACCACGGTTGCCGCAATATTCCGAAACGACCCGGCAACAATTTCATCCGCCGTAACTTCTGTCCCATCCGCACTACGATCTCCACGCGCGCGCAACTGATCGCCCGGCTTGATCTGGTCGAGGGTCGAAACCTTCGCATCGTCAAACTTCACCGAATCCGGCGCATACCGCCGCACAATCGTCTTCGGTGTGGTGTGAATCGTATACGTTCTCGATCCCGACGGCCACAACAACCGTGCCGCTGGCCGCGTCCACGGACTTCACGATGCCGCCCACCCCGCGCTTCTGCCAGTCCTCGCGCTCCTGCTGCTGTTTCTGCGCAATGTCGGTCTTTTTCATCGCGATCACAGCCTGCGCTGAATACGTATTCTCAGCCGTGCCGGGAGTTGCCCGTACCAGCACGCGATCTCCCACTGCCAGGTCCTGAACATGGATCACTGTCGCGCTGCTCAAATCTTTCTGGCCTGGCTCTGCTCGCACAATGCGCGTCGCATCGCTCACTGTGATCGTTGACACCACGCCGGCATCCGATTTGATCGTGATCGTGTCGCCACTGACGCCCGTTACCGTTCCCAGCAGTCGCGCCGTCGATGCCGGGGTCGTCTGGCCCGTCTCGGCAAATATCGGGTTTACCGCAAGAGAAGCAAACGCCGTCGAAGCGAATAAGCCAAGCGCCAAAGATGTCTTTACAAGTGGCATAAGTGGATAGATGTCAATGTCTTTCAGGAAGAGGCTTAAACCTCACGGCTTAAACGGAAAGACGCGCAGCTGTTTGTGAAAGTTTCAATCTTAATTCTAGGTGAAGCAAGCGGTTACAGCGCCAAAATGTCCACTTGGCATCGTTTCCATCATTTTGCCCCGCGCCAGTTGTTGCCTTGTCCGTTTATTATCAGCGTTGGCCTTGTTTCCACCTGCATCTCAGCAGAAAAGCAAGCGCCATCAGACTGCGTCAATTGAGGGTCCGAAAACGGCATGGCAATCACAAACGTAAGCAGCTCTTCGGTCACCACCCACGCTCCCGGCGAAACCAACAAAAGCGCCATGGCGATGGTCACCACGCTTTTCTTCATGTGGGGCTTTCTTACCTCGCTCAATGACATCCTCATCCCGCATCTGAAATCCATCTTCTCGCTCAACTACGCAGAGGCCATGCTCATACAGTTCGTCTTCTTCTGCGCCTATGCCGCCTTCGGCATCCCGGCAGGCAAAGTGGTCGAATGGATCGGCTACCAGCGCACCATGGTCGCTGGACTCTTCACCATGTGCGTCGGCGCGTTGCTCTTCATTCCCGCCGCCAGCGTGCCCTCGTTTCCGCTTTTCCTCTCCGCGCTCATCGTGCTCGCCGCAGGAATTACTGCGCTGCAGGTCGCGGCCAATCCGTATGTCTCGGTGCTCGGGCCGTCGAACACCGCGTCGAGCCGCCTGAATCTTACCCAGGCCTTCAATTCGCTCGGCACCGTCATCGGCCCGCTCCTCGGCGGTCTGCTGATTCTCGGCAAAGCAGCAAAGCACACAGAGGACGTAACCACGCTCTCCCCGCAGGAACTCCATCTCTACCGCCTGCAGGAAGCGGCGACCGTCAAGTTTCCGTATCTCGCCATCGCGCTTGCGCTCGTCATCCTCGGCCTGGCCATCGCGCTCTATAAATTCCCGCGCCTCGACACGACAAAGGATTACCGCCCCATGGGAGACAAGAAAGACAGCATGTGGCGTCATCGCCACGTCGTTCTCGGCGCCATCGGAATCTTCGTCTACGTCGGCGCTGAGGTCTCGATCGGCAGCTTTCTCATCAACTACTTCGGCCAGCCTGACATCGGCGGGCTCAGCGCCCTCGCTGCCTCAGCCCTCGTACCCTTTCTACTGGGGAGGAGCCATGGTAGGCCGCTTCATCGGCTCGGCCGTTCTGCAGAAAGTCGAGACAGGAAAGCTGCTCGCCCTCTGCGCCGGCGTTGCCGCTCTTCTGGTCATCATGTCCATGCTCACCTTCGGCCACGTCGCCATTTGGAGCATCCTGCTCGTCGGCCTCTTCAACTCCATCATGTTCCCCAGCATCTTCACGCTGGGCATTGCGGAAATGGGCCCGCTCACCGGCGAAGCCTCCGGCCTCCTGGTTACCGCCATCGTCGGCGGAGCCATCATCCCCGAGCTGCAAGGCATCCTCGCCGACCGCATCGGCATTCACCACGCCTTCATCCTGCCCATCCTCTGCTACCTCTACATCGCCTACTACGGCCTGAAAGGCTCAAAAGTGTATTTCCAGAGTAGTTGTCATCCTGACGCTGAACGCAGTGAAGCGGAAGGACTCTGCTTCCTCTTTAATCGCAGCACGAAAACGGGTGCCCCATCCTTTCGCGCATTTTGCGAAAGGGTGGGAGAGCACGCATATTTAACCAACCACGATGTCATCCTGAGCGAAGCGTAGCGAAGTCGAAGGACCCGCACGAACAAAGTTCGTGGCGAATTCGATTTCTGCGGAGCAGAAATCGAACCCTTCTCCCGTTCGGCATCCAATTCTGAATTTTCCTCTATTCAGCCGAGACAACTTGGTCGTTTCGGCGAGTGGCTTCAATAGATCAGGACAACAAGCACCTCTCCACTTGATACCCTTTCCCAAATGGAATCGTTGCCACTGGAGAACGACAAGCAATGAATCGAAGAGAATTTCTAACCGCGCAGGCGCCGCAGCAGCCACCCTGGCAGCAAACCGTCTCGGCTTCGCCGAACCCGAGAGCAACCTCAAGCCGATGGCGTTAGGCCTCCTCATCAAACCAGCCGACGGCCCCGAAGCGACCATCTCGCGCGTCAAGAACATGGGCTTCACCAACTGCTTCTTCTCCCTCGACGCCTACATCGGCAAGTACACACCTGCACTAGCCGACGAGCTCGGCGGCCTGCTCAAGAAATACGGCGTCACCGCCACAACAGCAGAAGTAGTAGGCCCCGGCCGCTTGGTCTGGGACTTCGAAGACGGCCCATCGACAATCGGACTGGTGCCTCGTGAGAGCCGGGCCGCCCGCATCGATGCCCTCAAACAAACCTCCGACTTCGCCAAACTCCTCGGCATCACGCAGATCCAGACCCACTGCGGCTTCATCCCCGAGAACCCACGCGACCCACTCTACGACGAAGCCGTCCTCGCCATTCAGGACGTAGCGAAACACTGCGCCGCCAACGGCCAGCGCTTCCTCATGGAAACCGGCCAGGAAACGCCAACCACCATGGCGCGCGCCATCAAGGACGTGAACCTGCCCAATGTTGGCGTTGGCCTCGACACCGCCAACCTCATCCTCTACGGCAAGGCGAACCCGGTCGACGCCGTCGACATCATCGGCCCGCACGTCCACAGCCATCCACGCAAAAGACGGCAAGTGGCCCACCGACCCCATGAAGCTGGGCGAAGAAGTCCTCATCGGTAAGGGCCTCGTCGATTTCGAAGCTGTCTTCACCAAGCTGCACAAACTCGGCTACTCCGGAGCCGTCACCATCGAGCGCGAAACCGAAGGCCCGCAGCAAATCGAAGACGTAAAAAACGAAAAGATCTACCTCGAACGCATCATCACCAAAATCCAAAACGGATAACGAAAACGGGTGAGAAATTCGGGTGCCCCATCCTTTGCGAAGCAAAGGGTGGGAGACCACGGCAGTTAGTAGTGGCACTTCAGGGTAGAAGCCCCGCCCTTTAGGCCGGGGAAATAGCAGTCGAGAATCAACGGGCTTTAGCCCCGGGCTTTTCTCCAGCAAGGAGCACACATAAAATGGACAGAAGAAAATTCATCACCGGCTCCGCTGCGGCCTCAGGTCTTATGTTCTTGAAACCCAAAACCGCCTTCGGCTATCAGGCCAACTCCGCCGTCCGCTATGCGCTCCTCGGATGCGGCAACCGCGGCACCTCCGTCGCCACCTCCTTCGCCAAGAACACCAGCGCCCGCATCGTCGCCATCGCCGACATCTTCCCCGACCAGCTCGAAAAAGGCAAAGCCTACTTCGACGATCTCAACAAATCGCTCGGCTACGCCGGTCCCGAGCACCAATTCCGCGGCTACAAAGCCTTTGAAGAACTCGCCGCCTCAAAAGACGTCGACGCCGTACAAATTTCCACGCCGCCCTTCTTCCACGTCCAGCATCTCGAAGCCATGGTCAAAGGCGGCAAGCACGCCTACTGCGAAAAGCCCGTCGGCGTCGACATCGCGCAAACCAAACAGGCGTTAGAAATCGCCAAGCTGGCCGACGGCAAAGTCAGCGTCGACGTAGGCTTCCAGATCCGCAGCGCGCCGCCCTTCGTCGAAATCGTCCGCCGCATCCACAACGGCGAACTCGGCAAAATCGCCAGCATCGCCGCGCACTACAACGCGCCGCCCGCCGTCGAGCACGACTACCCCAACGCCTCCGCCGACGAGCAGCGCCTCCGCAACTGGCTCTGGTATCGCAACCTCTCCGGCGACATCCTCCTCGAACAGAACATCCACGTCATCGACATCTGCAATTGGGCCCTCCAGTCGCATCCCGTCAAAGCCGTAGCCACCGGAGGCCGCAGCGTCATCACCCACGCCGGCGATACGTGGGACAACTACCAGGTCATCTACACCTATCCTGAAGACGTTCACGTCAGCTTCTCGTCGACGCAGTTCTGCCCCGGCAAATGGTTCGACGTCTCCGAGCGCATCTTCGGATCGAAGGGAATCGCCGAGCTGCCCTACTCCGGCCCGCTGCGCATCCTCGGCGACAACCCATGGACATGGTCCGGCAGCGACACGCAGCAACCGACAGGCTCCTTCGCCGCCAACGGAGCCTTCAGCGACAACCTCGCCCAAGCCGACTCAGAAAAAGACAAAGGCTTCATCGAAAGCATCACGTCAGGAAAACTCCACAACCAGATCGCCGCCGGCGTAGAAAGCGCCCGCAGCTGCATGCTGGGCCGCATGTCCGGCTACACCAAACGCGAAGTCACCTGGGACGAACTCCTGTCCCACGGCGAAACCTACAAACTAGACATCAACATGACCCAATTCACCTAATAAAAGCACCACAAAGGTGTCATCCTGAGCGGAGCGCGCAGCGTGAATTCGAAGGACCCGCGCGAACAAGGTTCGTGCGAATTCGATACCTGCGAAAGCAGGTATCGAACCGTACTCTTGCGCCAGGCACGCAGCATCACCCCAAATAATCCCTATGAAAACCATTCAACCAAACGGTTGACAGTAAAATAAATCAGGACTAACATTCAACCAAATGGTTAACTCGACGGCAAAGCTGGACTCCATCTTCCACGCACTCTCCGACCCCACGCGCCGCTCCATCCTCCGCGCCGTCTCGACCCGGGAAAGAACCGTGGGAGAAATAGCAAAACCGTACCGCGTCTCACTCGCCGCAGTATCCAAACATCTCAAGGTGCTAGAATCCGCCGACCTCATCCATCGCGAAAAGCGAGGAAGCTTCCAGGTCGTGCGCCTCAACGCCCAGGCCCTCAAGACCGCCGAAGAGTGGCTGTCTTACTACGAACAATTCTGGAACCGCAGCCTCGATGCTCTCCAGACCTACTTTGAAGGAGAAAAGAAATGAGTGATCCTCTCAGCCTGCAAGTCAAACGCGTCATCAAAGCCTCTCCAGCCGAGCTTTTCGAGGCCTGGACCAAACCTGAATTGATGCAGAAGTGGTTTGCGCCTCCTCCCATGGTTGTGGCATCCGCTACCCAGGATCTGCGAGTCGGCGGGGCTTATAGCATCAAAGTTCTCAGAGGATCAGGCATGCTCCACGTCGAAGGAACTTACAAGCAGATCATCCCCAACAAGCTTCTCGCCTTTACCTGGACCCCATGCTCAGAAAGCCCGTCTTACGAAACATTGGTCACCGTCGAATTTAAGGAAGCCAGCGGAGGCACCGAGGTCACCATCACCCACGAAGGCTTCCAGAAACGCAGAAGCCATCGCCAAGCACGAACGAGGGCTGGAACGGCTGCCTCGACAACCTGGCAAAAATAACCGAATCCGTGACGGTCTAAGAACAACACTTCGCTCTGCCCAAATGAATGTTGTCATCCTGACCCTGAGTGCAACGAAGGGGAAGGATCTGCTTTTCGCATCGTTCAGCACGAAACCCGGGTGCCCCATCCTTTCGCGCAGTTTGCGAAAGGGTGGGAGAGCACCATCTACCGCACAGGCAAACCAGCCAGCCACACCAAGACAGCAGTCTCCAAAGCAATACGCTGGTCAGAATAAGGATGGTCCGTCGCCATATGCACTTCGGTCACCTGCATATTTCCATCTTTAATCAGATCATCGGCAAACGCTTTAGCCTGCCCGGCAAGCCCATCATCCGAGCTGATCACCAGCACCGGTCGCTTCACCAGCATCTTGGCTAAAGCCTCGTTACCCCACTCCACCCGATGCGTCACCGCCTCACGTCCCAGCCCCTCCGGCGTGCATCCATGCAGCGGAGCCATGCCCTCCTTCGCCAGATGCTCGCCCATCTGCGCCGGAGCCGCACTCTCATCTGCGCTCGCCACCACGGAAGCAGCCATCGCGCCAAAATTCGCCGCAGAAATCAATCCAGCCGCCATCACGCCATCGTCATGCGCCGCTCCATACTCGGTCATAAATCCGCCCATACTGTGCCCGATCAGCACAATATGCTTCGCATCCACGCGCAGCCGCGCCGCATTCGCAGGATCGCGCAGATAAGCCAGCGCCGAGGCCACATCCTCCATGCAATGCGTAAATGAAAAATCCCCCGGCGTCCCCCACGACCCGCGATAGTTGAAATACAGCACATTCCACCCCGCGCGCCGAATCGCCTGCGCCAGATCAAGATTCTTCTCATTCCCCGGAAAACCATGCAGCAGAATCACCGCAGGATGCGGCCCCGCGCCCGCCGCGATATACATCAGCGCATTCAACGGCTCGCCATGGCTGGAAATCTGAAAGCTCTCCATCGCCGCCGGATGAGCCTTGTCCTGAGGAGGATCAGCAGTAATCGCCGAAGGAAGCAACTGCGCACCCGCAGCAGCGCACACAAAACTAAGAGTGAGAAGTAAAACAGAGCGAACAATCTTCATGTCCGCGATTGTCTCTGAAATCGAAGTGGGAACACAAAAAAACAAATTCTACGAGCAAGAAGAGATCAGCACGAAACCGGGTGCCCCATCCTTTCGCATAGTTTGCGAAAGGGTGGGAAAGCAAGAACATCAACCAGCCCCTTCCAACCCCTCCGCCATCTCCAAAAGCTTCAGCACACTATTCCAGTTCCGGCCCGTCCCCGAAACCTTCAGAGCCCTCTCCGCCGCAGCCATCGACAACTTAGACTGCCCCTGCCCATCCGGAAAATAGATATAAAGCTCGCGCTCTTCTACCCGTATCTCTTCCCGCTCCATCTTCACCGCAAAAACTTTCTTCCGCGCCTCCGCCTCCGGCGCCGCAGCAAGAAACCAAACCAGCAGCTTGCCCGGCTCAAAATCTGTCCGCGCCACAAACGGATTCCGCGCCACCACCCCGCGTATCTCCTCCGCCGTCCGCAGAATCACCTCCGGCCTGAACCCGAAGCTCTTCTCAATCCCATCCCCGATCCGCTTACTGATCTTCCCCAGATCCCGCTCCTTCGTCCGAAACACAACATTCCCACTCTGAATGAACGTAGTCGCATCCTCAAACTTCAGCGACACATAAAGCGCCCGCAGCGCATCCATCTTGATCTTGTTGTGTCCGCCAACATTCACGCCGCGCAGCAACGAAATCACAACCGTCATAACGCATCGAGTGTAAACCTCGCCTGCAGAAAACTTCCCACGCCCCGTCCATTTCATTGAGAATGGGGCACGAGTGCCGCCGCCCATGGGACGCATCGAAAAAACCGTCTTCGTCAGCTACCGCCGCACCAACGCCTTCGGCGCGCTTGCCATTTTTCAGGACCTCACCCAGCACGGCTACGACGTTTTCTTCGACTTCAACGGCATCCCCAGCGGCGACTTCGAAACCGTCATCCTCGAAAACGTCCGCGCCCGCGCCCACTTCCTCGTCCTGCTCACGCCCTCCGCGCTCGATCGCTGCGGGGAACCCGAAGACTGGCTCCGCCGCGAAATCGAAACCGCTCTCGACGAGAAACGCAACATCATCCCGCTCATGCTCGAAGGCTTCAGCTTCAGCACCCCCGCAATCGCCGACCAGCTCACCGGCAAGCTCGCCCTGCTTCGCAAATATCAAGCCCTCAGCGTCCCGGTTGAATACTTTGCCGAGGCCATGGACCGCCTCCGTTCCCGCTACCTGAATATCGCCCTCGAAGCCGTCTCGCACCCCGCCTCGCCGCCCGCGCAGGAAGCTGCGAAGGCGCAGCAGGCAGCCGCCAGCACCGCCCCCGCAGTGCAGGAGGAAAAGCTCTCCGCTCAGACCTATTTCGAGCGAGCATTTTCGGCCACCAGCCCGAACGAGAAAATTCGTTTCTACTCCGAAGCCATTCGCCTCCAGCCCGCTTTCCCCGAGGCCTACAACAACCGCGCCAATGCCTACCAGGCCAAGAGTCAAATCGCCGAGGCGCTGGCCGACCTCGACGAGGCCATCCGGCTCAAGCCAAACTACGCCACCGCGTACTACAACCGCGGTATCACGCGCTACGACAAAGGCGATCTCGCGGGAGCACTCAAGGACTACGACGAAGCCATCCGCCTGCAACCCGGCTACCTCGACGTTGGCCACGACCCCAGCAA
This sequence comes from uncultured Acidobacteriaceae bacterium, assembly GCA_963833015.1. GTDB lineage: Bacteria > Acidobacteriota > Terriglobia > Terriglobales > Acidobacteriaceae > Alloacidobacterium. The sequence goes on from CAWHWJ010000016.1 coordinate 244,479, forward strand.
CGCAGGCGATGACGGCGAGAATGCCGAGGCAACAACCGCGATTGACGAAGTCATTCCCGAGCGACCGAACTACGCCATCGCCTACAATAACCGAGGCCTCGCCCGTTACGACAAAGGAGACGTCCGCGGCGCGCTCGCCGACTTCAACGAAGCCATCCGCCTCATGCCCAACCTCGCCGCCGCCTCGTTCAACCGCGCCAATCTCTACTACGACAAGGGCGACTTCGACCGCGCCCTCGCCGACTACGATCAGGCCCTCCGCCTCCGCTCCCGCCACGCAACCGCCATAAACAACCGCGGCCTTACCCGCAAAGCCCTGGGAGACATCCCCGGAGCCATCGCCGACTACGATCAGTCCATCGAGCTAAAGCCCAACATCCCCGACACCTACTACAACCGTGCCCAGGCCAAAAGAGCCAACAAACAATACACCGCCGCAATCACCGATCTCGAAAAATACCTCGAGCTGCGCGGCGGCGAAATCAATGAAAACCGCGCCGAAGTAACAAAAATGATTCGGGAACTGAAAGCGAAACTCTGAACCGCGGTTAAGAACGTACTGGTCAGTGGCCCATTCAAGACTTCATCTGGCTTCAGTCGCCGGGTGCCCCATCCTTTCGCGCAGTTTGCGAAAGGGTGGGAAAGCACAACTCTCAATGAAATATCTGTCATCCCGACCGAACCTGAACGAAGTGAAGGGGGAGCGGAGAGACTTGCGATTTGCATCGATCAGCACAAAAGGCACATGTGGACTAATCCAGCTTTCTCCGCCATCGTCCATTCTCTGGTATTGTTCCCAATGCACCCGCAAAGAACTATGGGACGCGTCGAAAAAACCGTCTTCCTCAGCTACCGCCGCACCAACTTCCCTTGGGCGCTCGCTATTTATCAGGACCACCCTGCACGGCTACGACGTCTTCTTTGACTACACCAGCATCCCTGCTGGCGACTTCGAGACCGTGATCCTCGAAAATGTCCGCGCCCGCGCACATTTCCTCGTAGTCCTCACGCCGTCGGCACTCGAACGTTGCTCCGAGCCTGGCGACTGGCTGCGCTGCGAAATCGAAACCGCCCTGGACGAGAAACGAAATATTGTCCCTCTTATCCTCGAAGGCTTCGACTTTAACACTCCTGCCATTGCCAGCCAGCTTACCGGCAAGCTCGCACTGATTCCCAAATATCAGGCAGTGGGCATACCCGCGGAGTACGTTTTTGCGGCCATGGAGAAGCTCCGAACCCGATATCTGAATGTCTCATTGGATGCAATCTCCCATCCTGCCTCACCGCCGGCACAGGAGGCTGCAAAAGAACAGCAGGTTGCAGCGAAAGCTGCACCCGCAGTCCAGGAAGAAGAGCTTACGGCCCAGACTTACTTCGAGCGGGGCTTCAGCGCAGTAGACCTGGACGAGAAGATTCGCTTTTACACAGAGGCGATCCGTCTGCAGCCCGACCTCGCGTTGGCCTATAACAACCGCGGCCTTGCCCGTGCCGATAAAGGCGACGTGGAGGGCGCGCTGGGGGATTATGAGGAGGCGATCCGTCTCAAGCCCGACTACGCGTTGGCCTATAACAACCGCGGCAACGCCCGTAAAGCGAAGGGCGACGTGGAGGGCGCGCTGGGCGATTATGACAAGGCGATCCGTCTGCAGCCCGACTTCGCTGCCGCCTATAACAACCGCGGCGCTGCCCGTGCCGATAAAGGCGACGTGGAGGGCGCGGTGGGGGATTATGACGAGGCGATCCGTCTGCAGCCCGACCTCGCAGCAGCCTATAGCAACCGCGGCGTTGCCCGTAAAGCGAAAGGCGACGTGGAGGGCGCGCTGAGCGATTATGACGAGGTGATCCGTCTGAAGCCCGACGACATCAATGCATACTACAACCGGGCGTTATTGAAGAGGGATCGGTCTGAGCATCGCGACGCCATTGCTGATTTTCAGAAGTACCTTGACTTGGGCGGAGGCGAAAGAGATGGTGACCGGGCAGAGGTTGAAGAGTTCATTCGCGACCTGAAGGCAAAGCTCTGACCTGACGAGAGGCGGGGTGTGCCTCGCTCAAGCCCTCTTTTGGCTTGAGCGAGGGGTAGTTCCGAAACCTTGTCAAGGCCCCTGAGCTAAAGAAATCTCCTAATCCACACATTCCAAAGCGAAAAAAGCGACAGGAAATTGGCCGACCATTTCGTCAAAATTGCTAAAATAGGAATAGAGAGAAAAAAGCCCGCCAGCAATGGCGGGCTTTTGTGTTTTCGGAGAAAACCATGCTCAACGATGTCATCCTGAGCGGAGCGCGCAGCGCAGAGTCGAAGAGCCTGTCCTGAGCTTGCCGAAGGAACCCGCATCGCAGATGCGCTTGTTGCCTTGCGTAAGCAAGGCCGCTTCCACTACTGCCTCGCTCTCCATGCGGAATGCGTGACGTTCGCGTTCTGGGTCGAGAGAGATGTGGGAGATACCCCTAACCTGAGCCAGCTGAGTAATTTAGCGAAAACATACCAGGGGGAACCACCTAGAAACGACGAGGTCAGGAACCGGGTGCCCATCCAATCTCTTCGCGCCGTTCGAGGAGATAGAGCCTGCCCTGAGCCTGTGAAGGGATGGGTCCAACCAGACCGCGTGAAGCACACCATATAAAGTTCCGTAACCACCAATAAAAACACGAATTTACAAAAACATACCGGGGGGGAGTCACCCAATGTACAACGAATGCCGACACATCTTCACCAGCGGACGCAAATGCCAGTCACCCGCGCTGAAAGACCAGAGCTTCTGCTACTTCCACGGCAACACCCGCAAGCGCCCCACACGGAAAGACGAAGCCTACGAACCCTACATCCCGCCACAGGACACGGCCCATAACCTGCCCCCGCTAGAAGACGCCATCCAACTCGCCCTTTCAGATATCGTCCTAGCCCTGGCCGCAAACCGCATCGACCCGCGCCGCGCCCAAATCCTCATCTATGGCCTGCAGGTAGCTTCGCAGAACCACCGCAACCGGAGCCTCATGGCCGCGAAAGAAGCAACACCCGCACAAACGGTCCGCGAAACCTACCAGCACGAAGACGGCACCCTCATCGGCCCCGCCCTGCAGAGCCCCGATCCAGAAGAGATCGAAGAGCAAAGACGCCCACCCAGCCTCGGCGAAATCCTCCTACGCGAAGCCGAAGCCCTGCAGGCACAAGCGCAAGCAGAACGAGAAGCCGAAGCCCAGCGAAAAGCAGAAGGCTCTGTCCTGCCAACCATCCAGGCCGTAGCCGAAAAACGGGTGCCCCATCCTGTCTCCTCGTGCCGTTCGAGGAGACAGGATGGGTCTAACCAGACCGCGCGCAGCGCGCACCAATCAGATCCACAACCGCCAATAGAAGCACGAATTTACAAAACATACCGGGGGAGGCAAGGATGTGGGAGAAGCATCACCCCCGACCCCGCGAAAGATCAAACCCCCGCCGAGCCACGGGCGACGAAAACACGATACTCGTAGTCGGAATCCCATACGGAAGCAGCCGCTCGATCACCCGTTCCAGTTCCACAATCGAAGCAGCCGTTACCTGCAGAAAGAAAGCATCGCCGCCCGTCACATGGTGACATTCCTGCACTTCAGGCAGCTCTTTCACAAACTTGAGGAAAGGATGATACCGAGGCCCATCACAGGTCATGCGGACAATGGCAAGAATCGGCAATCCCAGCGCCTCACGGTCAACCTCAACCGTGTACCCACGAATCACTCCGGCATCCTCCATCCGCCGCAACCGCTCCGCCGTGGCCGAAGCCGACAACCCGATCCGCCGCCCAAGGTCGGCAAATGAAGCCCGCGCGTCGCGCCGCAGTTCATCAAGCAGTTTTCTGCCGTAATCATCCATAATTTCCGCTGAATCCATTGTAATTGGCTCCAAAATAGAACAGAACAATTGTAAATCGCCTTAATTTCCGTGGAAATGCTATGTACGAGCAGCACCAAGCTCGCTACCATCGCAAAATCATGGAAGTAGAAACATCCCTCGCGCTTTCCGGACAAGCGCTCACCCTGGAAGAAATCGCCGCCGTCGCCGGCGACAGCCGCAAAGTCACCGTAGCCAGCGAAGCCTGGCCAAAGATCAAAGCCAGCCGCGAAGTTGTCGAAAGAGTCGTCACCAGCGGCGAAACCGCCTACGGAATCAACACCGGCTTCGGCAAACTCGCCGACGTCCGCATCTCAAACGGCGACCTCAAAGCGCTCCAGCGCAATCTGGTCCTGAGCCACGCCTGCGGCCTCGGCGAACCGCTCCCCGAGCCGGAAACCCGCGCCATGCTGCTGCTCCGCGCCAACGTCCTCGCCAAAGGACACAGCGGCATCCGCCCCGTCGTTCTCGAGACGCTGATCGCGCTGCTCAATCATCGCATTCACCCCATCATCCCATCGCGCGGATCGGTCGGCGCCAGCGGCGACCTCGCGCCACTCGCCCACCTCGCCCTCGCCCTCATCGGAGAAGGCGAAGTCCTCTACAACGGCAATCGCACTGGAGCTTGCTGCGCCCTCCACGAAGCCGGAATCGCCCCCGTCATACTCGAAGCCAAGGAAGGACTGGCTCTCCTCAATGGCACGCAAGCCATGGCCGCAACCGGAGCGCTCGCGCTCGACCGCGCCCTGCGCGTCACCCAGCTCTTCGACCTCGCCGGAGCCATGTCCCTCGAAGCCCTGCGCGGCACGCCCACCGCCTTCGACGAGCGCATCCACTTGGCGCGCCCTCATCGCGGCCAGATCGCCGCCGCCGCGCATCTCCGCCAACTCCTCGAAGACAGCGAGATCCGCGAATCGCACCGCCACAACGACCCCCGCGTGCAGGACGCCTACTGTCTCCGCTGCATGCCGCAGGTCCACGGAGCCGCGCGCGGCGCCCTCGCCCACGTCCGCGAAGTCATCGAAACTGAAGCCGGCTCGGCCACCGACAACCCACTGATCTTCGGCGACAGCGACATCCTCTCCGGAGGCAACTTCCACGGCGCACCGCTCGCCCTCGCCCTCGACTACGCCGCCATCGCCCTCACCGACCTGATGAGCATCAGCGAGCGCCGCATCGACCGACTCATCAACCCGGACATCAACGAAGGACTCCCTCCATTCCTCTCCGACACGCCGGGAATCTCCTCCGGCCTGATGATCGCCCACGTCACCGCCGCCGCGCTCCTCAACGAAGCTAAAGTCCTCTCGCATCCCGCCAGTGTCGACTCCGTCCCAACCTCCGGAGGCAAAGAAGACCACGTCTCCATGGGAATGACCTCAGCCCTCAAGCTGCGCCAGGTCGTCGAGAACGCCGAACACGTCCTCGCCATCGAGATGATGAGTGCCGCTCAGGGCTTGGACTACCGTCAGCCGCTCAAACCCGCCCGCGAAGTCGAACAAGCGCGAGCAGCCGTCCGCAACTGCGTACCACGCCTCGCCGAAGACCGAATACTATCAACCGATATAGAGCGTCTGGCGACGCAGATCAGAACTGGCGCCTTCGACGCCTGGAGAAATTAGGAGGGAACGATGCTGGAAACAACAGCCGAAGTCATCCGCGCCCCGCGCGGCACAAGCCTGAACACCAAGGGCTGGCAGCAGGAAGCTGCCCTGCGCATGCTGATGAACAACCTCGATCCGGAAGTGGCCGAGCGCCCCGACGAGCTCGTCGTCTACGGCGGAACCGGCAAAGCAGCCCGTAACTGGGAGTGCTTCCACGCCATCGTCCGCGCACTCAAGAGCTTGGAGAACGACGAAACTCTGCTCATCCAGTCCGGCAAACCGGTCGGCGTCCTGCGCACCCACGAAGCCGCCCCGCGCGTGCTGCTCGCCAACTCCAACCTCGTCGGCAAGTGGTCGAACTGGGAGCACTTCCACGAACTGGAGCGCAAGGGCCTGATGATGTACGGCCAGATGACTGCCGGCTCCTGGATTTACATCGGCAGCCAGGGCATCGTGCAGGGAACCTACGAGACCTTCGCCGAAGCCGGACGCCGTCACTTCGGCTCGCTCGACGGCAAGTTCGTCGTCTCCGCTGGAATGGGCGGAATGGGCGGTGCGCAGCCCCTAGCTGCCACCATGAACGGCGCGCGCTTCCTCGGCATCGACGTCGATCCTGCCCGCATCGAGAAGCGGCTGGCGAGCGGCTATTGCGACTACATCGCATGGTCCCTCGATGAAGTACTCGCCATCCTCGACGCCGCAAAGCGCGACGGCAAAGCCATCTCCGTCGGACTCGTAAGGAACGCCGCCGACGTGCTGCCCGAACTCATCCGCCGCAACATCGTCCCCGACGTGCTGACCGACCAGACCAGCGCCCACGATCCGCTGAACGGATATGTCCCCAACGGCATGACCCTAACCGAAGCGGTCGAGCTCCGTCAGCGCGATCCGGAAGCGTACACCCGGCACTCGATGCGAACCATGGGAGAGCATGTCAAGGCCATGCTGGAACTGAAGCGCATGGGCGCTGTCACTTTCGACTACGGCAACAACCTGCGTACTCAGGCCAAGCTCGCCGGAGTCGAAGACGCTTACGAAATTCCCGGCTTCGTGCCTGAATACATCCGCCCGCTCTTCTGCGAAGGCAAAGGCCCATTCCGCTGGGTCGCTCTCTCCGGCGATCCGAAGGACATCTACCGGACTGACCAATTAGTCCTCGAACTCTTCCCCGACGACGCGAGCCTCCGCCGCTGGATTGAGTTGGCTCAGAAGCGAATCCACTTCCAGGGACTTCCCGCGCGCATCTGCTGGCTCGGTTACGGACAGCGCGCAAAGTTCGGCGTCGCCATGAACGAGCTTGTCCGCAAAGGCGAGATCAGCGCCCCCATCGTCATCGGGCGCGACCACCTCGACGCGGGCTCAGTAGCATCGCCGTACCGCGAGACTGAAGGCATGCTCGATGGCTCCGACGCCGTAGCCGACTGGCCCCTGCTGAACGCTCTCGTCAACACCGCCGCAGGAGCATCCTGGGTAAGCATCCACAACGGCGGCGGCGTAGGTATCGGCTATTCCCACCACGCTGGCATGGTCGTTGTAGCTGACGGATCAGATCTGGCCGCACAGCGCCTCGAACGCGTGCTGACCACCGATCCCGGCATGGGTGTGCTACGCCACGTCGACGCAGGCTACGAGCAGGCGATTGACTTTGCGGCGGAAAAGGGAATTCGCGTGCCGATCCACGAGGACCGTGCGTGACTCCATCGTCCGTTTTCGTCACGAACTGCTCACAACTCGTAACTCTGGCCGGCCCCCAGCGTCCGCGCATCGGCACTGAATTGAGAGACCTTCAGATCGTCAACGACGGCGCCATGCTGGTACAGAACGGATACATCGCTGCCGTTGGGCCCAGACAACAGATAGAACCTCTCGCAGCGACGAGCGCTGAAACCGTTGACGCAGGCGGGCGAGTAGTAATGCCCGGATTCGTCGACGCGCACACGCATCTAGTATTCGCCGGCAACCGCGCCGACGAATTCGAAATGCGCTGTGCGGGCATGACTTATCAGCAAATCGCTGAGCGCGGAGGCGGCATCCGCTCCACGGTTCGCAGCACCCGCAAAGCGACAGAAGACGAGTTGGTCTATGTTGGGCAGAAACACGCTCGTAGGTTTCTGGAAGGTGGCACTACAACGTTAGAAGCGAAGTCCGGGTATGGCCTGACCGTAGACGACGAGTTAAAGCTGTTACGCGCAACTCGCCGTGTATCAGAAATAACCGCGCTCCGTTGCATTCCGACGTTCCTAGGCGCTCATGAGATTCCGGATGAGTACAAAGCCCATCCGGATGAGTACGTCGACCTCGTTGTAACTGAGATGCTTCCCAAGGTCGCTGCGGAAAAGCTGGCGGAGTTCTGCGATATCTTCTGCGAGTCGAAAGTCTTCACCGTAGCTCAGGCGGAGCGCGTGCTCAAGGCGGCCAAACATCATGGCTTGGGCCTGCGCGTGCATGCCGACCAATTCACATCGAGCGGAGCGGTCGAACTTGCGGCATCGCTCGGCGCGAAAACCGTCGACCACTTGGAGCAAACAACGCCGGAGTCCATCGCTGTCATGAAAAAAGCCGGTGTACAGCCTGTGCTGTTGCCGGGCTCTGTCTACGCCATCGGCTCGCAGAAGTATGCGCCTGCGCGAGCCATGATCGATGCCGGATTACCGGTCGTGATTGCCACGGACTTCAATCCGGGCTCATCGCCTACGACTTCGATGACGATGATCCTGTCACTTGCCTGTACGCAGATGAAGATGACACCGGCGGAGGCGGTAACAGCAGCAACGATTAACGCAGCCTGGAGCCTCAATCGAGGACACGAGATCGGCAGTCTAGAGCCAGGGAAATTTGCTGACTTCGCGATCTACGACGCAGAAGATTACCGCGAACTGGCGTATTTTTTCGGTAGCCATCGACCTCACGCCGTCTTCGTCGCAGGCGTGAAAGTTTGACGCAGCCTCTCCGCTTTGATACTCATTAAGTCAACCGCAATGGAAGTCGACAACGTGCATCGCGAAGTTTTTGCTCCTGTTCAGCAGGCAGGCACGGTTGCGATCTCCATTTGCATTCGCATGATTCGAATTATTTTCGAACAACATGCGGGTGCGTAGGCGACAAGACTTTAAAAGAAACACAAAGCCACCACCCGCAACGGGTTGGTGGCATTTTTATTTTCGGACAAAGGAAGGCTTGCACGATGGGCGTGTCGCTAGTGGACGTACAAGCAGCAAGAGCACGGATTCGCGATTTTATCTACTGTTCTCCGGCACCACATTCCGCGGCTTTATCGCAGATGACGGGACAGCAGGTGTTTCTCAAGCTGGATAACCTGCAACGCACTGGAGCATTTAAAGAGCGTGGCGCTCTCAATAAGATTCTTACTCTCACTGATGCGGAGAAGGCGCGAGGCGTGATCGCAGCCAGCGCAGGCAATCATGCTCAGGCCGTCGCATTTCATGCAACGCAGCGCGGCATCAAGGCGCGGATCGTGATGCCGTTAATGACCCCTCTGGTGAAGGTGTCTTCCACCGCTGGATTCGGCGCAGAGGTTGTCCTGCACGGAGCAAATTACGACGAAGCTTGCGCTGAGGCCACGCGCCAGGGCGAAGCGGATCAGATGACATTTCTGCATCCATTCGACGATGCACAGGTGATTGCTGGGCAGGGAACCATTGGCCTTGAGTTGCTGGAACAGGTACAGGGTCTTGAGGCAGTCGTAGTGCCAATCGGCGGTGGCGGGCTCATCAGCGGTGTAGCCTGTGCTATCAAGGAGACCAATCCGAAGATTCGTGTCATCGGAGTACAGACGGAGCGGCTGCCCTCGATGCTGCGCGCAACAGAAGCGGGTAAGCCGGTTACAGTTCCTGCTGAAGCGACTATCGCCGACGGCATAGCAGTACGCCGAGCGGGCGAGCAAGCTCTATCTCTCGTACAACGCTATGTCGATGAATTAGTTACTGTGGACGAAGAGGAAATAGCAAAGGCCATTCTCATTCTGCTGGAACGCGAGAAAACGTTGGCGGAGGGTGCAGGAGCAGTCGCGCTGGCTGCACTGTTGCAGAGAAAAACATCGCTCAACGGTCATCGCACTGCGGTATTGGTGTGCGGCGGCAACATCGACGTAAGTCTTCTGGCAAAGATCATTGAGCGCGGCCTTGTAAAAGATGGTCGGCGCACGCGTCTGCGGATTCATTTGACTGACCGGCCGGGAGCACTGCATCAGCTAACGAAGATACTTGCCGATGTGCGGGCAAACATCGTGCAGACTGCGCATGACCGCGCTTATTACGGAGTGAATCTAGGTGACACAGTCATAGACTTTACGCTCGAAACGCGTGGATATGAGCACATCCGTGAAATAGCAGATGTCCTGTCCGCCGCTGGTTACCGACACGAAAGAATCGAGTAAGCCGACAAGGGGCACTCTCTCACTGCTGTAGAATCTTCACTCGAAGTTGGACGACAAGAGAGATTCTCTAATGTTTGCGTGCCGGCTTCGGTCCTGTCGACTTTCGCACGACGAGGGTCGGCTGGATTGTATACTCGACTCCTTTAATAATTGAGTTAGCCTGATAGGTGTTGTAGAGCGCGCGGAATGCCATCTTGGCAATTTCCTGCCGGGAGAGGCGAACCGTCGTCAATGCTGGTTGCGTGAATGCACTCAACTCAATGTCATCAAACCCAATAATCGAAATATCGTTCGGAATGCTTAACCCACGCTCAAAGATCGCCCCCATTGCCCCGATCGCTGTCATGTCATTCGACGCAAGAACCGCCGTCGGACGGACTTTCTGATCGAGGAGACGCAACATCGCATCGTGGCCCCCGTCGGTCCGATGATTGCCCTCCTCAATGAATTGGGGTTCGAGTCTGATTCCATTGCGTTTCAGGCTCTGAATAAATGCGCCCTTGCGGATGCGCGCTGACGTGAGTGATATGGGGCCAGAGATAAAACTGATGGCCTTATGTCCCAGGTTCGTCAGGTGTTCGACCGCAGCATCGATACCGGCTGCATAATCTACCAAAATGTTGCTGATGCCTTTCTGTGGAGTCGCCGTGTCAAGAAATGCTAAGGGTATTCTGCGGATGTTGAATTCATCGATCAGGTGGTCCGCCATTTCCGATGTCATAATCGCTACACCGTCTACTTTTCGCTGCAACATGCGACTTACGCAGACTTCCATGCGATGCGGATCGTAGTTAGTGTTCGCGATCAGCACTTCCTGACCGTACTGAACGGCAATGTCCTCGAAGCTCTTGACCAGTTCGGGGAAAAACGGGTTGGTGATGTCAGAGATAATCAGCCCATATAGGCTGCTTCGGCCAGATCCTAGCGCTCGCGCGTTTGTGTTGGGATAAAACTTTAGCGCTTCGATGGCGCTACGCACACGTTCAGCCGTTTCGGGTGTGACTTTATCAGACCCGTTAATAGTGCGTGAAACGGTAGCAGTTGAAACCTTGGCGAGCTTGGCAACTTCTTTTATGTTCATTGACATTCCTGGAAGGCTTGAAAGCAGAATATCCGTTCAGCTTCTACGTGATTTTCGCAATTACCGCCCAAAAGGAATAAACTCTGTGACGATATGGATAGTACAGCAAAGTAATAGATAGTGTAATCGCTTCCATTTTATGATTTGGATATGCGTCAAGAGATTGCCTTGCGACATCGGTTTAACGTTACTGTGCTGGTGGCAATTTGCCTTGCCTCCTTGTCGGCGATTTGCGCTCAAGCCCAGAGATGGTCCGAAGAAAGGGCTAACAGCTTGGTATGCGAGACAAGCCTGGCCGGTAGGCAGCAATTTCATTCCCGCAGACGCGATCAATCAACTCGAGATGTGGCAGGCGGATACTTTTGATCCGCAGGAAATCGATAAGGAGTTAGGCTGGGCGCAGGCCATCGGCATGAACACGATGCGTGTCTTCCTGCACGACTTGCTCTGGCAGCAGGATGCTGCGGGTTTCCGTCAGCGAATCGAGACATTTCTCGCGATTGCCGACAAGCATCACATTAAGCCAATTTTCGTTCTTTTCGATTCCTGCTGGGACCCAGACCCGAAGTTGGGCCTGCAACATCCGCCCATTCCTGGCGTCCACAATTCAGGATGGGTTCAGAGCCCTGGCGAGAAAGCGTTGCGAGATCCTTCGCAATACCCGCGTCTGAAAGACTTATGTGCAAGGAGTGATCGGAGCCTTCGCGAAAGACAATCGCATTCTGGCTTGGGATCTGTGGAATGAGCCAAGCAACGGAAACGATAGCTCTTATGGCAAAGATGATCCGAGAAATAAGAATCAGTTAGTGCTTGCTCTCCTGCCTCAGGTATTTACCTGGGCGCGAGAGGAACATCCCGATCAGCCGCTCACCAGCGGGGTTTGGACTGGCGATTGGTCCTCACTCGACAAAATGGACGCGATAGCCCGGCTTCAGATTGAAGAATCGGACGTCATCTCATTTCACAACTATGGTTGGCCGGAGGAATTTGAGCAGCGTATTCAATGGCTCACGCAATTCCATCGTCCGCTTATCTGCACAGAATATATGGCGCGCGGCGCGGGCAGCACATTCGACACAATTCTTCCTCTCGCAAAGAAATATCATGTAGCGGCTATCAATTGGGGATTCGTCGCTGGCAAAACGCAGACGTATCTGCCATGGGACTCATGGCAGCGGCCGTACGTTCTTCAGCAACCGACCGTCTGGTTCCACGATATCTTCCATGCCGACGGCAAGCCTTATCGGGAACGCGAAGTAGAGTTGATTCGCGAGCTCACAAGCTCCCCATCTTCTGGTGGAGACGAATAACGCTGAAAATCTGCTATATTCAGCGCGTGTCCCGTTGTAGAAAAAAGCACTCAAAGTGCAAGAGCAGCAGTGTGTTTTTGGCCCTCTTGTTTCTCTCTTCTTTCTTGGTTTCGTCAATGCGTGGCCAGACGCAACCCCCTGGTCAAGCTCCGATGGGTGGCAACAGCACTGCCGGCGTTCACGCACCCATCCATGATGCGGAAAATCGGCCGATTACTGCTGGTGGATTTGTCGACAGCGGTCCCATCATTTTTCAGGACGTGAGCAAGCAGGCTGGTCTGACGACCTGGCGCCATCAAATGGGAGTTCCGGACAAACAATTCATTATTGAGACGAATGGCTCAGGTGTGGGCCTGATCGACTATGACAATGATGGATGGCTCGATATTTATCTCGTAAACGGCTCGACCTATGAAGCAGAAAAGGGCAAAGCCGTCGCGCCGCATGCTGCACTGTTTCACAACAATCACGATGGTACTTTCACCAATGTTGCAGAGAAAGCCGGCGTAACCAACGACCGTTGGGGCTTTGGAGTAGCTATCGGAGACTACGATAACGACGGATGGCCCGATATATTTGTCGGCAATTTCGGAAAGAACCGGCTCTACCACAACAATCACGACGGAACCTTTACTGACGTTGCGGAAAAGGCCGGAGTCACTCTTGGTAACTGGTCTAACGGGCGCAACGTTTGGTGACTATGATGGAGATGGCCGCCTCGATCTTTTTGTGCCTGGCTACATCCACTATGACATCAACAATCCGCCCGTCCCGGGCACAAAGGCGGTAGCTTTTGCCGGATGCCAGTTTCGCGGTGTTCCTACAATGTGCGGTCCGAGAGGACTTCAGGGAGAGCATGATCATCTCTTCCACAACAATGGAAACGGGACATTCACGGACGTGAGCGAGAAAGCCGGGGTCAGCGACCCGAATGCGTATTACGGCTTTTCTTCCATCTTTGTTGATCTGAATAACGACGGCAAGGTCGACCTTATCGTTGCCGACGATTCAACGCCTAACTATCTATACATCAACAAAGGCGATGGCACTTTTGAAGACGCCAGTTACGCTTCAGGATTTGCTCTCAACCAGGATGGCCGGGAGATCGCCGGCATGGGCATCGCGGTTGGCGACTACCAGAACAATGGATGGCTTGATATCGTCGCGACCGACTTTTCGGATGACTACAAGGTTCTCTTCCACAACGACGGGGATGCGAATTTCACTGACATCAGCTATCACGCGGGGATTGCGCAAGAGGGAATTCCCTTTCTCGGCTGGGGCGTCGGTTTCATCGATTACGACAACGACGGATGGAAAGACATTTTCATGGTGAATGGGCACGTCTATCCACAAGTTGATAAGTACGATTGGGGAACAAGTTTTGCTGAGCGTCCATTGCTCTTTCACAACCTTAAGGGGCAGAAGTTCGAGTATGTTCCTCCGGTGAAGGGAACAGGGCTCGCTGACGTGATTCCCGGCCGAGGAGCGGCGTTTGGCGATCTCTTTAATGACGGCAAGATCGATGTTGTCATCAACGCTGTCGACAACATGCCTGTTTTACTCCGCAACGTGAACGCCGATACACATCACTGGGTGGAGTTGAAGCTGATCGGCGGTCCAAAGAGTCCTCGTGATGCTGTGGGGACCGCAGTTTACTTGACCGCTAATGGCATGAAACGGCGCGATGACGTGTTAAGTGGCGGAAGCTATCTCTCATCCAACGATCAGCGCGTTCATTTCGGACTGGGAGATGCGACAAAGGTGGATCAGGTCGAAATTCACTGGCCGAGCGGAGTAATCGAGAAGCTGAATCTTCCGAACATCGATCGCATTTACACGGTTCAGGAAGGCAAAGGAATCGTTGGCGAGTTGTGTGTTGCCTGCGACAAATCCGGCAAAGAGACGAAAGCAAAATGACACCGGTTTGCCGGAAACAACGGGGTAAAACATTTGTCATCGACTGCGTTCTCGCCTGCAGCGCATTTCTCCTCGCTCCGATCAGCCACGCTCAAAATACCGCGAAAGCGACTCCGGTTCCTGGCAACTTTGTCGAAGTAACGGATGCTGTTGGCGTTCACTTTCAGCATCAGGCTCCGCATACATCGAGGAAATATCTGATTGAGACGATGGGTTCGGGTGTCGCTCTTTTCGACTATGACAATGATGGGCGTCTCGATCTGTTCCTGGTCAATGGCGCGCCTTTCAGCGATCCAACCGCAAAGGGCACAATTCCGCAGAAGACCGGGCCTGAATATTGGAACCGGCTTTATCACCAGAAAGCTGATGGCACGTTCGAAGATGTGACGGAGAAGGCCGGACTGCAGGGAGTGGGCTACGGCATGGGTGTTGCCGTCGGTGACTACGACAATGATGGACACGAGGACCTCTATGTTACTGCGTATGGAGGAAACAAGCTTTATCACAACAATGGGGACGGCACCTTTACTGATGTGACGGCAAAGGCTGGCGTTGCGGGTAGCGGTTGGTCGACAAGCGCGGCTTGGGTTGATCTCGACGGTGACGGATTTCTCGATCTTGTTGTTCTGCGCTATATCCAGTGGGACTGGGAGGACTTGTGGTGCGGAGAGCATCGCGAAGGTTTTCGCGGTTATTGTCATCCTGATGTCTTCCAGCCCATTTCGATGCTGGTCTATCACAACAATGGCAACGGGACGTTCACCGAAGAAGCGCATAAACTCGGTCTCGACAAGCCTGCCAAGGCATCTGGGAATCGCTATCGCCGACTACGATCACGATGGTCATCCGGATATCTTCGTTGCGAACGATTCGATGGTCGAGTACCTCTTTCACAATAAGGGTGATGGCACATTTGAGGAGGTTGGCCTCGACTCCGAGGTCGCGGTAGATGGTGAGGGCCGCACCTACGCAGGTATGGGTGTCGACTTCTCCGACTACAACAACGATGGTTTGCCGGACATTGTTGTGACCAATCTTGCGAACCAGAAGTATGCGCTCTATCAGAACACGGGCGATGGTTCGTTTACGTATTCCAGCTACACCTCCGGCGTTGGTGCGATGACCTTGCTCCATTCGGGTTGGGGTATTCGATTTCTTGACTATGACAATGATGGGCGCAAGGACCTCCTGATTGCGCAGGGGCACGATCTGGACACGATCGAGAAGACCTTTCCGCAGCTGCATTATCGCGAACCGTTGCTGCTGGCCTGGAACGCGGACGGCAACAAGTTCGTTGATGTTTCGGCTATGTCAGGGGATGTGTTTACCAAGCGCTGGGTCGGACGTGGCATGGCAATTGGCGATATCAACAATGATGGACTCCTCGACGCCGTTGTTACCGAGAATGGTGGTCCGGCGCATGTGCTGCTTAACAAGACTCAGACCAGCAATCACTGGCTTGGCATCAAGCTCGTAGGACATAAGAGCAACCGGGACGGCATTGGCGCGGTTATCAAAATCACGACTTCAGCTGGGCCGCAGTGGGAGACGGTGACGACGAGCGTTGGCTATCTGTCGTCGAGCGATCCGCGCGCTCACTTTGGTCTGGGCAAGAGATGCGTCGGCGCAGACGTGTTGAAATTCGCTGGCCGAGTGGCATTGTGCAGACACTTAAGGATGTCAAAGGCGACCAGTACGTGACCGTTGATGAGCCGGCGCCTAAATAGTTGGTGGTGTTTCTATCCCGTCCAGTTTCAAAAGTGCTCGTTTCAACTGCGTGTCGTTGTCATAGCCGGACCTTACAGCGCGCTCTCTTCCTCGTTGGGCAATGGCTTCCCGTTCGGCGCCGTGGCCGAGGTAGTAGCGAGCTTTCTCGGCGCACTCTTCGACCGATGGAGAAGAAGACGGCTTCCTTGTCTTCTTCGAAGGCGGCCTGATGGCCGGGTGTGCGTTCGGCGAGGAGGAACGACTCGCCGGCGGTAATTTCGAAGGCTTTGTGGGCTACGTCGTCTTCGTTCGCATGGGTGACAAAGGCCAGATTGATCTTCGATTTCCAGATATTTTCTCGATAGGCGGCGGAGGTCAGAAGTCCGCCTGTTACATATTTCGTCAATTGATTCTGATTCAGCTTTCGAGGCCAGTTTGGACCTGTGATCAGGACCGGCAGCTCCTGTTTTTCAGCCAGAGCCATCAGGAATTCTGCCCTGTCGTCGTAGGGGCTGCCGGTGAAGGAGATGTCTCGCGGGCGCCGCGCATCGTTCCAGCTGGCGGGCGGGGGAAAGTTCTCCTGAGGGTCGAAGCTGAATTGGAGTTCGATGTGGGGCAGATCCCAGGATTGATAGCGGACGACGTCGGCTTTGCGGAAGAGGCAATTGAGGTCGAAGAGCTTATGGATTCGGTAGAACTGCATCCAGCAGCCGTCATTGCGTGGGCCGAAGGGATTGTCCTGGTTGTAGCAGACCGTCTTTGCGCCGGTCGCCTTGATCTCCTGCATGGTTCTTGGCGTGAAAATGAGGGGCTTATCGAACCAGACAACGTCCGGTTTGTGGTCCTTTACTGCGCTTAAGAGGCTCTTGTTTCCCGCGGCTACGAGTGGGCCGACGGGGTAACGGTAGCGGAGTTTCGACAGCAGGCGCGACTGGGAGAGCCATGGTGCTGGGTCGAAGGGGATGACATCCTGACCGATACGCCGCAGGGCTTGCAGACGGTAGGTGGCTGTGCCTCCGAACTGCAGGTCGGATACATAAAGGATCTTTCGATGGGTCGGAGTCTGGTACATGTGGCGGGTGACGGTCCTTGGTTGCCCTACCCCCAGGTAGCTAAATCTTTGAAAAGACTACTTCTTTGGAGCAATATTCAGTAAAATATTGATTATAGTTGACTTATCTTCAAAGTGTTCATTCTGTTGTATTTAGATTGCTCATGCAATCCAATTGGCTGCCCGTCTTGGTAAGGCTCTAATGGGAACCTGATCCCGTTATCAGCTCTACTTCTATTCTAACAATTTAGGGGGAAATTACGTTCAGCTCGTGTTTCTTTGTAAGTACTTGAAAAGTAAAGGTTTAAATGGTTCTTGAGGCGCGTCCCCTCTTGACAAGAAATTAGTGCGGTAGCGCGCCGAGGGATCTCCGCAGTGTCGGTGAAGATCTTTACCTGCCCAGGCGCTGCCTACCGATTCGTTGAGGCCGGGCTCATTTCTTCCAGGTCGATGAGTCCGAGGAGCGCGCCCCAGTGGTAGAAGCGATCGCTGTTGCTTACGTCGTCGCCGCTGCCGGTTGCTCCGTTGTAGTTCTCGTGAACGTGGCCGTTCGTTTGCCAGTCGCTCAAGAATAAGGCGAGGGACTTCTGCGAGAGCTCCCGCCGGGCCCGGTCAATGTCTGGCTCGTCGTGGTAGTTTCGCAGACCGAGATAAACCAAATAGTTCATTGGTCCCCAGATTCGACCACGCCAATAATCCTGGTCTTTGAAGGCGGGATCATTTCTGGCTATGGACGGGATCACCCATTGTCCCCAAAACTCTTCCGGATTGAGAAGATGCTGGTTCACCATGCGTCGCGCCTGCTCCGGCGTGGCGGCCTGAGCGAGCATCGGATAGAAATTCGTAGGCGAAAGCCGATGGCTGAACTGTCCCGTGCGCAGGTCCTTATTCAGGAATATTCCTGAGCTGTTGTCCCATAAGGTGGCGAGCGAGGCACGAAATTTGGCGGCTCGGTCGCGGAGTTCCTTCGCCTCTGCGGCTTTGTCGAGCGTGTCCGCTATCTTTGCCAATGCGTCGCAGTCGGCAATATACATCCCCATCAAACCAACGTCGGCAAACATGAGCTGATGGGTTTTTTCGTCGTAGGCGGCGTCGTCATACATGGGGCTGTTATCGAGTCCCGATTCGAGGATGGCGCCTTGGCGGGTGCCCCGACTGGCGTCGTCGAGATTTGCCGGTTGATTTTCGCCATTGCTGGCCCAGACCAAGTACCCCTGACGATCGTGAGTTTGTGCCCACCAGCGATTCCAGGTGAGCAGAGCAGTAAAGGTGTCCGCGAGCAGCCACCGATCATGAAACTTCTCGTAGAGTCCGAGCAAGGTGATTGCCCCGACGGGAGGCTCCGAGCGGTCGTTGCTTTTCCAGCCTCCACCGCGTGCGTAGTTGGGAATGAATCCTTGCGGGGTAGCTTCGCGACAGATCTCGATTGCATTTGCATAGGCCAGATCACGGTCGCCGACCGCGGCAAGAGTGGCAGCGAAAAACGTGTCCCAGTCGAAGAGCACATAACCACCCCATCCGACGCTCCAGATGCGACTGACGGGCGAGATCACGCGGCGGCCTTGCGGCTCGTAGATTGTGTCCCAACCAATCACGGTCTGAATTGCGTCGGCTACCGGGGCACGCTCCCCGAAACCCGCGACCGATTGCTGATAGGCGCGTCTTTGCTGCTCAAGTATGGCCTGGATCTCCGCTACGGAGCGCGATTTGCCGGTGCTCAGGCCCAGCGGCTGCGTCAAGTCCGCGGAAAAGTAACTGCCGGAGATTGGCACGCTCACGTCGCCGGTGTCTTTACCGGACAAATAAATCGAAATCGTTCGATTGGGGAGTCGCGCTTCCAGTAGATCGCCATTCTTTGTAACCGAGCCGGGCAGATTCCAGAGCATCCCGGCAGAAAATACGACTTCTGCGGGGAGATGGGCGTGACTGGGCGACGACAGAGGTGTGACCAGCAGCACGAGATCCTCTCCGTCATGCGCGCTTTGAATGCGGATCTGATGGTCTCGCCACAGGAGTTTCAAATCTGTATAGCTGCCGTCATAGGAGTGGGGGCCTGGAACAACGCGCTCGTCATCCTTGCCCTGACGGCCAATGAGCGCAGCGGGAAGAAAGCTCTCTGCCCACACTGTGTCCTGATGTTTGATTCCAATCCGAATCGCGAGCCCATCTGGCAAAAGAACCTGGGTCATTACGCTATGCGTGTCCCAGGTGTTCCAACCGCGGGCCAGCCGGTTTTGAAGTTCGGAATAGTCAGGTGAGCGCGGTTGCTGCTCCTGAGCCTGCGCCATGCCTGGCGCGTGGTAAGCAGCAAGCAGGACAAGAAAAAGAGGCAACGCAAACTCGGAGCATTTCGTGCAGATTCGCATTGGGAGAATGTATACCGCATCGTGCTTGAAGGGGGCAATCGGCGGACTCTCATGCGTCTCTTGTATCGATCGCAAGAGTGGGTTATCCAGGCTCGTATCGCAGGACTATAATTCCGCGTGAGTTCCGGTGAGGCCCTAGCCTCGCGAGGAAAGGCTGATGTTTCGGCTCGACGCTGATAAACGGGTTCATTTTTGCGACGGAGTGACGCGACGCGACTTTCTGCACGCGGGATCGCTTGCCTTCCTCGGCCTTACGATGCCCGAGTTTCTGAAGCTGAAGGCTGCGGCGCAGGTGAAGCCGGACAAGGACATCAGCTGCATTCAATTGATGCTGGTTGGCGGCCCCAGCCAGCTCGACACCTGGGACATGAAGCCCGACGCGCCTGCCTCCATTCGCGGACCCTTCAAGCCCATCAAGACGAACGTTTCCGGTATTCAGATTTCCGAGATATTTCCGCGTATGGCGCAGCATGCGGATAAGTTCGCTCTGCTGCGATCGGTGTATCACACGGCGGCGGCGGTCCACGATACCGGCTGCCAGATGATGCAGACGGGAAGGCTGTTTCAGGGCGGTCTTGAGTCGCCTAACTACGGGTCGGTGCTGCGGTTCCAAAAGGGCGCCAAGGGCGATATGCCTGCGAACGTCTTGATTCCTTACACAATTGGCCAACTCGGAGGCAACTTGCCTCATGGCGACACGGCTGGATTTCTTGGCAAGAGCTACGATCCGTTTGTGTTGAATGCCGATCCTGCCGATCCGAATTTCAAGGTGCCTGACCTGCTTCCGCCCGACTACATTTCTGCGGTGCGCGTTGACCGGCGGCGCAATTGGCGGGAAGTGATCGACCAATCGGTGAAGTACTTCGAGGAATCGAACCAGGACGCGAAGCTGATGGATTCGACCTTCAACCAGGCGTATACGTTGATGACTTCGACCAAGGCTCGCGAGGCTTTCGAGCTGACGCAGGAGCCTGATGATGTTCGCAAGCGCTATGGCATGAATCGCTTTGGGCAGGGTTGTTTGCTTGCACGGCGACTGGTGGAGAGGGGCGTGCGCTTTGTCACTCTCAACATGTTTGAGACGGTGTTCAACGACATTACATGGGACATTCACGGTTCTGCTCCGTTCAGCCCGATCAACTGCTACAGCGATCTGGTGGGTCCGATGTTTGACAACGCGTACAGCTCGCTGCTTGAGGATTTGAGCCGGCTTGGGTTGCTTGATACGACGTTGGTGCTGGCGACGGGTGAATTTGGACGCACTCCGCGTATCAATCCCGCGGGCGGGCGCGACCACTGGCCGCAGTGCTGGACGGTGGTGATGGCTGGAGGCGGAATCAAGGGTGGACAGGTTGTGGGCGCATCGGACGCGATCGGTGCAGCGCCGCAGGATCGTCCGGTGATGCCTGCCCATGTTGCGGCCACGGTTTACAAGTGCCTGGGAATTCCGGTGGACATGGAGTTGAAGACTCCGCAGGGGCGCGTGGTGCGCCTTGTGGATCATGGTTTCGACCCGATCGACGAGTTACTCATTTAGATCGTGCGAAGGTGGATTGATCGAAACATTGGGAACATTATGAAGCTTCGGGACGCTCTACTCTTCGCCGCACTCGCTGGTGGATTCGCATCCTTGTGCGTATTTTTTAGCCTTGCGATGGATCAGGCCGTTGTGCAGGCGCAGACTAAGAGCGATGGCCCGTTTCATCCGCCAGAGATGGTGAAGCCAGAGGACGCTGCGACCGATGCGAAGACTCATAAGCTGACACGGGCTCGTCAGCCGCTGGTGGCTCTTACAAAGATTGAAATTGTGCCTGCCACTGTATCAATTACCGGACGCCACTCCACGCAACGGCTGCTGGTTGAAGGAACTTTCGCTGACGGTCATCAGGAAGAACTGACTTCGCGCGCCAGGATCGCGATCTCGGGTGCGAAGGTCGCAGTAGTGGACAAGGATAATTTCGCCGTTCCGCAGGCGGACGGGCAGGCGACGATCACAGCCGTTGTTGAAGGTCATCAGGCGAGCGCGCCGCTGAGTGTGAAGGATTATGCTGGCGTCTTGACTTGGAGCTTTCGTAATGACGTGCTGCCGGTGATGACGAAGATGGGCTGCAATTCAGGGGCTTGTCACGGCGCGGCTGCGGGGAAGAACGGCTTCAAGTTGACGCTGCGCGGTTACGATCCAGAGGCTGACTACTACACGCTTACGCATCAGGCGCTGGCGCGGCGCACGGAGACGATGGAGCCGGCTAAGAGCCTGATCCTGCTGAAGCCGACGCTGGCTATTCCTCATGGAGGTGGCAAGCGTTTTACTACCGACTCGCCTGAGTATGGGGTGATTGCGGGATGGATTGCGCAGGGAATGCCGCCTCCACGCGATTCTGATGCGCGTGTTACCGAGATCCGCGTGCTTCCTCCGGAGGCTTCGCTCCGTTCAGGCGCGGAGCAGCAGTTGCTGGTAACGGCTGTGTTTTCGGATGGCCACACTGCGGATGTAACTCGATGGGCGAAGTATGACAGCGGAGATGAAAGCGTCGCCACGGTTGGCAACGATGGCCACGTGACGATGCATGGCTATGGCGAGGCACCGGTTACGGTGTGGTATCAGAGCCACGTTACTTTTTCGCGGCTGCGGATTCCTTTTCCATACAAGCTATCGAGCACGGTGTTCAGCAAGGCGCCGCGCAATAACTTCATCGACGATTCGATTCTGAAGCATCTGGAATTGTTGCACATACCGCCTTCGCCTCCGGCGAGCGACGCCGCATTTATTCGCAGAGCATATCTGGATGCGGCGGGCATTCTGCCGAGTCCGTCAGAAGTCGAGAAGTTTCTGAAAGATTCGTCGCCGACTAAGCGCAACCAATTGATTGACAGCCTGATGAAGCGGCCCGAGTTTGTGGACTACTGGGCTTACAAATGGTCTGATCTGCTGCTGGTTTCGAGCAACCGGCTTTCAAACGGCGAGATGTGGAGCTACTACAACTGGATTCACGACAGCGTAGCGAACGACAAGCCGTGGAATAAGTTTGTCGCCCAGATTATAACGGCCACCGGCAACACGCAGGAAAATGGTGCGGCGAACTACTGGGTAGTGCATCGCGATCCGCTGGATACTTCGGAGAACATGGCGCAGGCGTTTCTGGGCATCAATATTACCTGCGCTCATTGCCACAATCATCCTCTGGCGAAGTGGACTCAGAAAGACTATTACGGCATGGCCAACTTGTTTGCGCGGGTGAGGCTTAAGACGTTTGCCTCGACCGGCTTTCGTCCTGGCGTTGGGTCGATACTCAACGGTGTTACGGTGTATTCGGCGCCGACGGGCGAATTCATGGATGACCGATTCATGATGCCGCTACCTCCCAAGCCTCTGGATGCTGTGGCGCTGGCGAGCACTGTGCCGGGCGACACGCGCGAGTATTTTGCCAAGTGGCTCACTTCGCCGGAGAATCCTTTCTTTGCCCGTAATATTGTGAACCGTGTGTGGCGCAACTTCATGGGACGAGGCCTGGTGGAGCCTGTCGACGATCTGCGGGATACGAATCCTGCCACCAATGATGAACTACTGAATGAGCTGGTGAAGGATTTTGTCGCGCACAATTATGACGTGGATTACCTGATACGCACGATCATGCAGTCGGCGACCTATCAGACTTCATCGAAGCCACTGCAAGAGAATGTGGACGATGACAAGTACGGCTCGCATTACGTCATCAAACGCCTGCCGGCGGAGGTGCTGCTGGATGCTTATTCGCAGGTCACGCAGGTTCCGGAGAAATTCGAAGGATACCCCATAGGTATGCGAGGCATGCAATTGCCGGATACTGCGGTGAAGTCGTATTTCCTGACTGCCTTTGGCCGCCCGGTGCGGCAGCAGACGCGGGAGAGTGAGCGCACTTCTGTTCCTACGATCACGCAGGCGCTTCACATCATCAATGGGGATACGCTCAATGACAAACTGCGGGCTTCGGGCAGTTCGATCGACATGTTGCTGAAGCTTGGGTTCTCGGATGGGCAGATCGTGGACTATCTCTATTTTGCGTCGCTCAGCCGGCATCCGACTGACGCGGAACGCACGGCGCTGGTGGGCGACCTCGCTGTGGCGGAGCAACAAAAGATTCCAGGTGTAGAGGATGCTCGCCGCGCGGCGCTGATCGATATGTCGTGGTCGTTGTTAACGAGCGAAGAGTTTATGTTCAATCATTGATACGAATTTATAGGCGATGCTTGTCAGTGTTGGCTTGTCACAGATGTATGCCGGGTAAACCAGGGAAGTTCCGATTCGTTGTCAAATCCATCAGACTTGTTCTGGTCTGCATGATCCTTGTCATATTCTGGACGGTTTTTCATTCCGGAGTCACACTTGCATCCAGCAAGGGAGTTGCTCCGGCGCCGAACTTCAGCTCGGATGTTGCTCCCATTCTGCAAAAGAATTGCCTTGCCTGTCACACGAGCTCGACGAGGATGGGCGACCTGGTGATGGAGAGCTATGATTCGTTGATCAAAGGCGGGATGGACGGCCCGGTGATTCTTCCCCATAACGCGCGTGAAAGCCGCCTGTCTTTGATGATCGAAGGAAAGATTGAGCCGCGCATGCCGTTTGGCGCTGATCCTCTTCCGGCCGCGGATATCGCTACGATTGAGGCGTGGATTGATGCGGGTGCCGAGGGCCCGGCGAGATCTGAGGCGGCGAAGACGCTCACGGCTGCTCCAATTCCTGAAATCAAGACGGAGGTTCCGGTCGTCTCGCCGGTGGCTTCGGTGAAATTCTCGCCGGATGGAAAGCTGCTCGCGGTCGGTGGATATCGCGAAGTGCGCCTTCTCGATCCCAGCAATGGGAAGGTGATTGCTACGCTCTCGGGACACGCGGACTATGTGCGTTCGATCGCGTTCAGTCCGGACGGGAAGATGCTTGCTGCGGGCGGTGGCCCTCCGCAGCGCTGGGGAGAGATCAAGATCTGGGATGTGCAGTCGCATCAGTTGCTGAAAACGATGCGCGGGCACACGGACTGCATTTATTCGATTGCCTGGAGCCCGGATGGAAAGCTTATCGCCTCCGGAAGCTATGACAAGATGGCGAAGCTATGGGATGTTGCCGGCGGCAAAGAGGTCTCCAATCTGAAAGACCACATTGACGCTGTCTTTGCGGTCGCGTTCAGCCCGGATGGGAAGCGGCTGGTCACAGCTTCGCAGGATAGAACCGTAAAGATCTGGGATGTTGCCACTGGACACCGCTTATATACGCTGAGTGACGCTTCCGATGGGCTGACCAGCAGTTGCTTATTCTCCGGGCGGTGATCGCGTCGCGGCAGGCGGTTACGACAAGACTATTTATGTGTGGCGGCTGGGCGGTGACGATGGGCACCTCGAGCAATCGTTGATCGCCGACGAGGACTGCAATCCTTTCGCTTGTCTGGTCGCCGGATGGGAAGACGATTATTACGTCCTCATCGGATGGGTCGATTCGATTCCGCAATGCGGCCACACTCGACCCGATCCGCGTCATCGATCATCAACCTGACTGGGTGGAGGCCTTGAGCGTTAGTCCCGATGGAAAGCAATTGGCCGCAGGCCGCTTTAACGGCACCCTGAGCTTGTATAACGCGGATAGTTATAAGGAAGAGCGGGGGCAGATGATGGCTTTTGAATTACAGCAACCGCCCACCGGGAACAACACTAAGCCGGTGCCAAGTAGCGAGAGCAAGCAATGAGAACAAAACATCTGTTTTTCGAGGTGGTCTTCATAGCGGGAATGGTATGTGTTCCAACTCTTCGCGCTGAGGAACCCATCATTCCTCCGAGCATCTCGAAGATTTTACCTGCAGGCATGGAGCGGGGAACCACTGTCGACCTTCAATGTCGAGGGGCGAAATCTTTCTGACGCAAAGGAAGTGATCTTCGATGTGCCCGGCGTTACCGGCAAGTTGACGGAGATCACCGATGTGCCGGAGAAAATTACCGGACCACGAGCTGGCGAGGATCTGGGAGCTCAGGTTCCTCTTGGTAAAAAGCAGACGGCGAAGCTTGAAGTTGTGGCGGGGAAAGATGTATCGCCGGGGATTCATCGCTTTCGCGTGCGGACGCCGCTTGGGACGACCAATATGGTTGTCCTCGACATTGGGGCCCTGCCGGAAGTGACTGCAAGCAAGCCAATGGCTTCGGGCTCTGCCGCTCAACCGCAAAAGGCGCAACTGCCGGCCACATTTGTTGGGACGATTGCCTCACCGGGAAGTGTTGACCGGTACGAGTTCGAGGGGAAGGCGGGCGAAGAGATTGTTTTTCAGGTGGAGGCTTCGCGGCTGGGTTCGCGGCTTCAATCCAAGCTGGTGTTGAGCGATGCCTCAGGGGCAGTGCTGGCTGAAGCGGGCAAGTATGATGATGATCCCGATGCTGAGTTGCACTACAAGCTGCCCAAGGACGGACTATATACTCTGGCGATTTCAGATCGCGAGCAGAGCGGAGGGGTGGATCGCTTCTATCGGCTGAATGCGGGAGCGCTGCCCTATATCACCAGCGTTTTTCCACTTGGGGTGCGCGCGGGCGAGGAGACGGAAGTATCTGTCGAAGGCGTTAATTTAGGTGACGCTCACAAGGTGAAAGTCGAGGCGCCGAAGTCTGCGGATGGATGGACAACGATTCCGCTTGCATTCAAGAACGGCGCGACAGTGTCTCTGAATATAGTGAAGCTCGCAGTTGGCAGCGAGCCTGAAGTGCCGGAGAAGGAGCCCAACGGCACTATTGCCCAGGCGCAAGTTGTTTCTCTTCCGGTAACCATCAACGGCCGCATCGCTGGTGGAAACGAAGCAGGAGGAAAGGCGGATGAGGATTATTTCCGTTTTCGCGCTAGAAAGGGCGAACGCCTGAGTATCGATGTTGCGGCCTCGCGGCTAGGGTCCTCGCTGGACTCGGTGATCGAGGTTCTGGACGCGGAAGGGAATGCGATTCCACGGGCGACCATCCGCTGCCTGAATGAGACGACCACGACGCTCTCCGATAAGGACTCGCGCACGACGGGAATTCGACTCGTGTCGACTTCCGGACTGCACGAAGGCGATTACCTGATGGTGGGTGACGAACTCAATCGGTTGAGGTTCATCCCCGATCAGCCCGATGCAGATTCCACGTTAGAAGGGATGGACGATCTTCGCGTGGCGTACCTGGGAACATCGCCGGACGTTCATGCAGTGAACACGCCGGTTTATAAAGCGCAGATTCTGCCTCCCGATGCCGAGTTTCCTGCGAATGGCCTGCCGGTCTTTCATCTGACGTGGCGCAATGATGACGGAGGCCCGGGATATGGCGCGGACTCGAAGCTGGACTTTGTCGCTCCGGCGGATGGTGAGTACCTTTTGCACCTCAAAGATGTTCGCGGCATGGAGGGGAGAGACTTTGCCTATCGGCTGACGATTCGCGATGCGACTCCGGATTATCAGTTGAGCGCGGAGCCGGCGAATCCCAACATCCCAAGAGGCGGATCTGTACCGGTAACAGTTGCAATTACTCAGCTGCGAAACTATGAGGGCCCGATTCAAGTAGAGGTGAAAGGCTTGCCGCAGGGGATCACGGCGACTCCGGCGACAATTCCCCCGGGACAGAAGAGTACTGTAGTTGTCTTGTCTGCGGTCTCTGACGCATCGTTGGACGCGCATCCGGTACCGATCGAATTTGTGGGTCATGCAGATCGTTGATGATCATGACCTGATCAGAATCGCGAACAAGGATGCAGGACTCAGATCCTCAACTGCAGCTTGCGTCGGTGATTCCACCGCCAGATGTGGTGGTGACGACGGAAACCAAGGAAGTCGCGATTGAGCCGGGTAAGGAAGTTACAGTCACACTGCATGTCGCGCGGCAGAATGGTTTCAAGGGGCGAGTGCCTTGTTCCGTTGAGAATCTTCCTCCCGGCGTTGAAGTTGTGAATGTTGGATTGAACGGCGTGCTGGTGACCGAAGCGCAGACGAGCCGCACCTTCACGCTTCATGCCGAGGAGTGGGCGAAGCCGATCGACCAGCCGATCTATGTAGTGGGTCAGGTGGAGTCAAATTCTCCTACGATGCATCCCTCCGCGCCTCTGCTGCTGAAAGTTTCAGCGAGCAAGCAGACGGCGAGTGTGGGCCAAGATCAGCCTGCTTCTCCAAACCGATAAGGAATATACGCGTGTCGATATCCCGTCGCAAGTTTCTCGCTCAAGTTGGAACTGGATTGGTTGCGCCGATGATTCTTGGCGCCACGAATAAATCCGGCAGCAAAAAGCCGGTTCTGGGCTCCGGAGAACATACCTACGAAGTCACGCATGACTGGGGCGAGCTTCCTGCTGATATTCAATACGGCAACACGCATGGCGTTTGCGAGGACTCGCAGGGTCACATTTATATCCACCACACTGTTTATGCCACGAGCGAGAAGCCGGACAGCATGGTGGTGTTCGATCACCAGGGCAAAGTTTGTCAAAAGCTGGGGCAAGGAGTTTCGCGGCGGCGCGCATGGGCTATACATCCGCAAGGAAGGCGGGAGCGAGTTTCTATACCTGTGCGACATTCAACGCGGTTTGGTGGTGAAGACTACGCTGGATGGCGAAGAAGTATTCGCGCTGGGTTACCCGAAGGAGTCCGAACCTTACTCGAAGCCGGGGCCAGACGGCAAGCCGCTGAAGTACAGTCCGACTAATCTGGCAGTGGCGCCGAATGGCGATATCTACGTTGGTGATGGATATGGTTCGAGCTACATCCTTCAATACAACAGTAAAGGCGAATACCTGCGTACTTTTGGCGGCCCGGGCAAGGATGCCGGCCAGCTTCTCTGCCCGCACGGCATCGTCCTGGATACGCGTGGTCCCGAGCCGGTGTTGAATGTCGCTGATCGCAGCAACAAGCGCATTCAGCGGTTCACGCTTGACGGCAAACATATCGACTTTCTCTACGGAACCAACGCGCCGTGCCATTTCAATATTTACAAGAACGGCGATATGGTTGTACCCGATCTGTTTGCGCGCGTCACGCTGATGGACGAGAAAAACTACATCATCGCGAATCTCGGCGACGATTCTTCAAGCGATTACATGGCGACGCGCAAGCTCACGCGCGATCATTTCACGCCGGGTAAGTTCGTCTGTCCCCATGGGGCTTGTTTCGATCATGCGGGCAATATCTTTGTGGTCGAATGGGTAGAAGTAGGACGCGTGAGTAAGTTGAGGAAAGTGGCATAGCGGCGAGATCGTTTGTTTCTAAGTGACATCAAGTTCGAGTTGCGATCCTGCCTTAAAAGTATCGCGCGGCAATAAGATAGTGTCGCGTGCGATGGTTCCCATAGATGTGGTTTGGGGCGGTCTTCCATCTCTGGGGTGGATGTGGATGACGACGTCGCCTGTGAATCCATTGGGGACGTTGAGCACAACTTTCCAGTGACGGTCAGAGATTGCTCGGGTGGACCAACTCACTGCGCCAAAGCGTGTGGGGCATCTGGAAACCGAAATCGTTTCTCCACTCGCGAACCAGTGCTTAGGTGCGGCCTTTTGAAGGTGGCACACATCGTTGTCGGATTCTTCGTAGCAGAGAAGCCAGCGCAGGCCGAGAGCTGGTTGTAAGGTGCCGTTGATTACCGAAGCCCATCCGTACCGATTTCCTTCGCCCGCATAGCTTCCGGGAATGAAGGCGTCCTCTGGCGCGTAGCGGTTGCCGGAGTCGGCGGCGTAGCAAACAAGAGCGTAGAGGTTCAGCAGGAATGGGCGATAGTCTTCCTGACGAATCTTTACTGCCAGGCTTCCGTGATCCATGAAATTGGATGTGCGGGCCTGTGCCCCATCCGTGTGGAGACCGATGATCTGCATGCCTGCCAACTCGCGATGCTTCAGGTGGCCGAGATCCAGTGCGGGGTCTCCCCAGTCTGCAAGGAACCAGTCCTGCATAAACCTATGGTTCTCATAACTCGATAATTCTGTAGGCCGGTGATCGATATCGTCCGGAGTAAAGGGAGAAATACCTGCGGCTTTCATGTCCGGTGCGCGAAGAGAAAGGGTTGTTTCCAGCGATGCTTGTATATTCGCTCGCATCTCTTTGGCAATCGCCGCGTAGCGCGCAGCAGCCGCATTGAGCGCTTCATCATGACTGGCTTGTGCCCCAAGGGCCAGGCAGCGCGAATGCTCGTTAAGACCACGCCAGATCCAGACAGAATTCTGGTAGTAGAGCGGATGCGACTTCGGAAAATCATTGTTCGGATCGCCGAGATCAGCCTCCGGCGATCCGTAGATGAGCCCATAACGCCGGTCGCCTGGAGAAAATGTTTCTTGACTGTATGCGTATCGCTTGAGCACGAAATCGATCATGCGATCGAGGATCGGCAACCGTTTCTGTAAGGCATCGAGATTGTGTGTGTACTCGTAGGATCGCGCGGAGTTGGCGAGGAAAACTCCTATATTCAGAGGCGCTTCTACCTGGTCCTGAGTGTTGTACACAAAGTCGCCGCTCGGCAATATGTATTTGTCCAGGTAGTACTGAAAATATGTGTCGGCGTCATCGTTGAGATTCCAGAGTTGCTGTGCCCAGATAAATTCATATTGGGCTACAGGAAAGAGAGCATGGCTGCGCTCGGGAATTTTGGTATAGGCACCCTCTCCGATCTGATATGTGGGCTCGAGGCCTCGATAACTGCATCGTGACAACGTGATGCCGGCACGCGCGGCGTTCAGCAGCCACTCATCGGGAATGTTGATCGGCATAGCCGTTTCATACAGCGACGACCAGCGGTTCCATATCCCGGCAAGTTCAGAGTAGAAGGACTGCGGAGTGCAGTTCCAATACCTGTCCAGATACATCCTGCCATCAGCGTCCTTCGCAATGGGATGCCTGCCGGAATAACGAGCGGCCTCGTCTTCCGGGATCATCGCGCGAATCCTGCCGAGAGGCTTCGCGTCGGTGCCCGGCGGCAGAAGGAGCATCGTCTCATAGCCGCATTGGTATTGAGGATTCCAGACGCCGATATCAGCCACGGGAAGGTAGCCGCCCAATAACGTGCGCTTGCTGAAGCCAGTTGTGTACTCATATATCTTCGGGTTGTCGTCTGAAAGAAGCGAGGCCGGATCGAAATACGCTCCCATCTGGTCCTGCTCCCATACGCCATCGCCATCGGGCTTGCCTGCTATCTCACGTGATTTGCCATCTGGCTCCAGATAAAGGCAGACTTTAGGGCCTCCCTGCTCATTCGCGACGAGCGTCCAACCGATGTATTCAGCTCCGAGCGCGGCGACATTCTCATAGCACGGATCTTCGGATGAGTTCAGGAGGTAGAGTCCTGCTACGTCTGGTCCGGGAATGTAGCGGGCGGGACGCTCCAGCTTGACGCCGTGAGGAGTATTTGTTGGCCTCGGCCGTATCTTTGAAAGGCTGCCGATAAACTTCGGGATCCAGGCAATCTTGCCCCCCTGTTCAGTCACATACGCAATCGCGCCCCGGTGCGTGACATGCTTTTCGAAGACAGCAGTGGTGACTCCATTGATTCCGGCAATTGTAATGAGCCGCCAGCCATCCAGCACATCTCCGGGATGGAGAGTGGCCGATTGTGTCCTGGCTTTAGCTGTCAGCTCGCCATATCCGATGCCGCTTACTGCCGGGACCGATCTAAGGGCTTCTTCTTCGCCGGCGAGATACAGCGAAAACTCATTCGGAATACGTCCGGGTGAGTAGTCGCCTTTGGGGAGTCCGGGGGCTGTTTCGAAGATATTGGCAAACCCCGGATGAACCACGGAGCCGGCGCCAATTGAGGCGAGGAGTTCCAGAAAATCACGGCGTCTGAGCAAGTGAGCAACTATCTCCAGAGAGCTTGCGCGATGGGAAAAGCTTTGCAATCCATGATTACTTGAAAGATTGAACTGCACATACCACGCCCGAACAGTTTTATTTGTTCCTCGCCGCCGGTCTATAGTCCACCTGGGCTATGTGGTTCTACATCATTCTTCCATCGTGATGAGGCCTCTCTGGATCGCTGTAGTTGCGGCTTCCGTGCGATCTGAAACTTCCAACTTCTCGATGATGCTGTTGACATGATTTTTTGCCGTGTTGTCGCTGATGCCGAGCGCATGACCAATCTGCTTGTTGGTTAACCCCTTCGAGAGCATTTTCAGGATTTCCAATTCGCGAGCAGTGAGATTGGCTCGCATCATTCGTTCGGCAAGGCGCGCGGCGATGTCCCGAGGTATATATCGTTTTCCTGCGTGGACCGTTTTAATCGCCTCGACCATTTCCTTCAGGGAAGTGTCTTTCAGCAGGTAACCCTGAGCGCCGGCCTGCACGGCACGGTAGATGTCTTCATCGGTCTCGAAGCTGGTGAGGATGATGATGCGCGCGCCGTAGCCGAAACGCTTCATTTCCAGAATCGTTTCGACTCCGCTGATGCCGGGCATGCGCAGATCAAGCAGCACGATGTCGGATTCGATTCCTCCGATCATGGCGAGCGCGGCTTCGCCACTTGAGGCGGAAGCGACCACCTCAAGATCCGCCTGGGTACCGAGCATGCTGGTTAGTCCAGCCCGCACGACGGGATGATCATCGACTATAAGGATGCGGATTGGTTTTGTTGCCGGTTGCGACATTGCGAGTGTGCTCCCTTAAGTAGTTCCACAAATGCATTGGCCACGATGCGAATGTGATGCGAGGCTTCAGCGGAGCGGCGACCAGGATTTGAGTGCCCTTGCCTTCGCTGCTTCGGATTTCAAATTTGGCTGAAATGCTGGCCGCTCGTTTACGCATGGCCAATACACCAAATCCCTGAAGATTCTCGGCGCCGAGAAAACCGGAGCCGTCATCGCCAACAAGGAGGTGAACGGCGTTTTTCATGTATTCGAGACTGATGGTAATCGCGGTGGGATGTGCATGCCGCACCGCGTTTGCAAGTGCTTCCTGTCCGACACGATAGAGGGTGTCTGCAATGCGCAGAGGCAACGGGCGTACATCTCCCGTCGCTACGGCAATGATTTGTACGCATCCTCCTTCGACGAGGCGTTGCGCGCAGCGAGTGAGGGCATTGAGCAGCCCTTCGGATTCGAGCTGTTGAGGGCGAAGCATGTCGATGCTTCGACGAGCTTCGGCGTGACTGTGCCGCACAAGTTCGCTGGCGAGATCCAGTTGCCGGTGGACCTTCGACAATTCCTCCGGCGTGCCGATGCGTATGGCCTCGAGTTGGAAGCCGATGCCGGCAACACTCTGAGCCAGCGTGTCATGCATCTCGTAGGCGAGATGTTCGCGTTCTTCGACCACTGCGCGCAGGCGCATGCTTTCGATGCGATGGTAGACAAAGTTGATGATGAGTGCGAGAAGCAACAGGCCGATTGCGGCGGCCACAACGTGCCCGGCGCTCCACCACGGCGGCCCCGCTAGCACTTCAACGTCATCACTGGAGCGAACCAGCACGGCAAAAGGTGTGACGGATTGCGTATATGCCGGATCGACGACGGACACACCGCGCAGACGCAGCACGCTGCCGAGCTTCAATTTGTCGTAAAGATAATTCCCTCGACCGCGATTCATGATGGCGCGAAACGATTGTGGGCCTGAGTCGAAGTTGAAAATAATTTCATCCCCAGGGCCATACTCCTTGTGCTGCAGGCGCCCTGAGATTTCGATAAATGTCGCATCAAACATTCCCGTCGCAGCTTGCGATGCAGTGACCGAGACGGCAGGCATCGGTGTGGCTTCCCACAGAACGCGAATTGTGGCGTTTTCCAGGGTCGAGCTGAAGGCGTTCGTTCTTACCTGGCCTGTGACCTCAACCTCATCGCCCACTTTGAGGGGCTGCGCGTGGATTTGCTGTACAGCTACGCCGCCTGTTGAGTCCTGTACAAATAGCGCAGGCGAATTGAGTATGACGATCCCGCGGACAGTTGCTGTCTGCTGCTTCGCCAGCGATGCCAATCGCAGGCTGCTGATGGGTTGTGTATTCGGGCTTGAGGGTAGCGCACTCGGCTGGTTGTCCATCGGTGGTGCCAACAAGACTCCGCGCGAAGGAAGGTTGGCCGTTGAGTTCTGTGTCGACGTGTTTTCGGGAGATTGGCCGAGGGCAAGCATCTGGTCGACATCGCGTTGCGTGGCCGGCCGAACGACCACATTGCGCCACACTCCACCTGCTGAGTATGACCGCAAGCCTACGCGACCCGAGCGGATACAGTCCTGGTCGGTGATCGAAGCCACGGTAGGTGGCCCATGGTCCAGCAGAACTGCCGATGCAACCAGTTGGCAGCCATAGGCCAGCAACTTCATGCGATACCAGCGTGAAGCCTGCACCGGCAGGCCCTGAGGCTTCAGCGGGAACTTGACTTCCATCCATCCATAGCCGGCGCGGCCCAGCGCGAGGGAGTTATCGATAGTACGGAGGCCGGCGTAGTAGCCGTTATAGGAATCGACGCCTTCTTCTTCGTTGCTGGACCGGACGATGAGGCCCGCATCGCCGCCAAGGCCCAACAGCATGACATCGGCTTCAATCGAATAGTTCTGCCAGTGAGTTGAACCGGTGAGCAGCTTAGCGCCGCGCTCGTCTGAGTCGTTGCGCATGGAGCCATTCACTACTTCCCACGTACCGCCGAAGGCATTCCACTCTTCGGCTTTGGCGGCTGCGAAAGAGTCGTGATAGGGAAGCCCACGCGTCGGGCTGCGCCAATATGCGAAGAGGCCAAGGGCGGCGGCGATGAGCAGCGTTGCCAGCGCGAGGGGTATCAGGATGTGACGTCGCGTGCCTGGGGCAAAGCTCATTGGCGGACACTCCATTTCCATTGCATCAAGGCAGGCCGCCAATCCATCGAGGTTAGTTTGTGAACTTCTTCGGTATTCGCATTCTCCCTTGTCACTAATATCGGCTCGTATTGTGTGATCGGTGGCACAGGCTGCCCCTGAAGATGCGCAAGGATCATTCGTACGGCCTCAGCACCCATTTTTTGCGTGTTCTGCAGAATGACGCAATCGAGATTTGGGCTGTCGAAGGACATGGAATCGGGATCGAATGCGATTACGCGTGCATGTATCGATGCATTGCTCCCGATTGCCGAAAGAACACCATGGGTTGCTGTCGCTGTTAAGGTGACGATCGCATCCAGGTCCGGATTATCCTTCAGTGTTTCGTCGGCCATTTGTTGTTCATGAGGGACGTTGAAGGAACCCATTTGATTCGCCACGATGCGGATCTTCGGATAGTGTTCGGCCAGAAACTGCTCCAGGCTGCGAGCGCGCGTCATGATTCCGCTGATGTCGGGATCGATGCCCAGTATGGCGATCGATCCCTGACCGTGCAGCATCGTAGCGATTCGCTGCGCGGCGATACGCCCTCCCGTCTCCTCATCATTCAGGATGTACCATAGCCCTCCGTCGGGTGGAATCGCGAGAGGCGAGCCGATGATTACCGTGGGAATGCCGCGCGAGACAGCTCTGCGGACCGGTGTGACCAATGCGAGAGCATGATCGGGGGCGAGGACTAATCCCTGATAGTCTCCCGAGGCCACTCGTTCTACCAATGCGATCTGGCTCTGAACGTCGTCTTCCCGAGTCGGCGCATTCCAGTACACGCGCGCACCGAGCGGAAGTGCGGCCGCGAGCGCTCCACCGTGTTCGGGCTCCCACATCATTGTGCCGGTTGTCCGCGGAATGACGGCAATCGTTGGTGGTGCGGGTTTATGACAGCCGGAAAGCAGGATCAGGGCAAGTGAGAAGATCCAGGTGCGGTTGCGGTGAAGAAAACCACGCCGTGCGTCGATGTCTCGATAGCTTGGGAATCGCATGAAGCAGATGGCTGGAGTCTATCTGCATGATTAAGCAGTCAGCAAGGTCGCGAGTACCGTAGTCCATGTGGACTATGCAGCGCTTACCCAGGTGGCTCATGCGCACTCTCTATTCCAATAAGTAGCCTCACCTCCGACGCAAAAAACCAGTCTCGACAAGCTATGAAAGCGATTACAAAACCTAAAGCGAGGCAAACGTCGACTTTAGGAGGCTGGATATAAAGCTTGCGTTTAACACTTCGAGGTCAACATGCGTAGAAAAGAGATCGGATCCAGCGGCTATGCCTTTCAGAAACTTTATCCTTCGACTGCGCGCGGGCTAATCAGGGGGACCGTGAAAGCGATCGCGCGGCTTTTCGTTATGACCGCATCGGTGGCGCTGGCGCAATTCACCGCGGGCGTTCAGGGCAGTTTGCAGGACCCTAGCGGAGCATCGGTTCCGAACGCTACCGTCACTCTCACCAATGTCGACAATCAAGTCAGCCAGACAACAACGAGTGATGCAAGCGGCGTTTTTAGATTCGCCAGTCTTAGTCCTGGGAGTTACACCGTCACCGCCTCGGCACAAGGCTTTGCTTCAGCAAGCACGCAGATTGTGGTCAATGCTGCTGAAACTCGAAACGTTTCCTTGACCCTTTCCGTTGGTCAGGTCAGCACCAGTGTTACCGTTACGACGCAGGCACCATTACTGGATACGGGTGACAGTCGCAATCAGCAGACGCTCGACCAAACTGCCCTTGAGAATCTTCCGCTTGCCGCGCGCAATCCTACGGCTCTGATCACTCTCACTCCGGGAGTTACCGGCCTGGGAGCAGGAACCTCGACCAACTTTAATCCGGAAAACTTTATCGACGCTAGCGCGAATGGCCGTGGACAGAATGGCAACATGTATGTAGTCGACGGTCTAGACGTGACCAGCAGCATTCGACCCGGTATTCTTAACCTCACACCCAATGTCGATTCGCTGGCTGAGACCACAGTTCAGACGAATACCTACAATGTTGACTATGGCCGCGCAAGCTCACTCCAGACGGTGATGACTACCCGCTCTGGCACGGACCAGTTTCATGGATTTGCGAGCGAGTATTACACCTATCAGGGTTTGCAGGCGAGAGGCGAGTTCGGAGTACCACAGCCACAGAAGCTCGCTCCCTATCACACCAACAACATGTCATTTGGCATCGGTGGTCCCGTTATTCCGCGCCATAAATTCTTCTTCTTCGTCAGCTACGAGCCGTACCTTTCGCTGGCCTCGAATGGATCGTCTCTGCAGACTTACGAAGATCCGGCATTTGTGAGTTTTGCGCAAGCCACACAGCCGAATAGTCCCGAGGTCCAACTCCTCACAAAATACCCACCGTCGAACGCAACGTTTCGGAATGTCTTCCAGACTGCGGAGCAGGCGTTTGGTCCTCAGAATGTTGCCGCGAACACTGGCTGCGAGACGCCAAGCACGGATAATATCCCGTGCGGCACGCCAGTGTTCGACCAAGGGAACTTCAATTCTTCCAGCTATAACAACTCGAAACAGTACAACATCCGCATCGATAAATACTTCAACAAGGACCGCGTGTATGGGCTCTTCTATCGCGACACGATCGATACGGGCGGCCCTGCTGTCCGTCCTGCTTTCCAGACGACGAACAACTACTACACGTTTTCGCTGCAAGGGAACGAGACGCACACTTTCTCCCCTTCGACTTTGAACGAAGCGTTTTTCGGTTATAACCGCATCGAAGGTTTTGCCCCCTCTTCCGGACTCTTTACCGTCCCTGTTGTGAATGTAACTGGATTAGGCGTGAATTTCGGCGATGGGTTCGCACTCGGCGACTACATTCAGCACAGCTATCACTGGCGCGATGTGCTCACGCATATTCAGGGATCGCACACTGTCAAAGTCGGCTATGAAGGATGGCACGGCGATGATCTGGCTTATTTCGCCGGAGCCTACGGTCAGCCCACGATCAACTACACGAATATGATCGACCTGATCAATGACAATCCCTACAGTGAATCTGGACTTGCGTATAACCCGGTAACGGGCGAGCCTGCCAATCGAAACTATGGGTATCAGGAGACTACGGCAGGTATCTTTGCCGAGGACACCTGGAAGGCCTCGCGCAAGCTCACCCTGAATTACGGCATTCGCTGGGATAACTATGGCAATCCCTACGTTGCGTTGACGGGTACGGTGCTCGCCAATTTTCATCTCGCCAGTGGTTCCAATTTTGGCGATCAGGTTGCGAATGGCGTGATGATGCAGCAAAACCATGTCTTCAATCACGATCTCAACTGGAACTTCAGTCCGCGTGGCGGATTCGCCTACGATCCATTCGGCAATGCCGCATGGGTGGTTCGCGGAGGAATGGGACTCTATCACGATTACTTCACGCTCGGAAACGCAGAGAACGGGCTGGGCTCGAATCCGCCTGGGCCCATCGTGCCTACCTTCTATAACAATGGTTCGACAGCTGCTCCCATCTTTGGCTACGGAACACAAAACAAGTACCCGTTTGGATTTCCTTACCCTGCCTTTCAAGGACAGCCTCTTGATGCGAAGGGCGGCATTGTCGGTTCGCAGATTGGCGTAGGGGCAGTCGACCCGGATCTCTCATCGCCGTTTACCTTGAACTGGACGCTCACAGTTGAGCACGAAGTTACTCGCGATATGGTCGCCAGCATCGGCTACGTCGGATCTCACTCAGGGAATCTGGTGGTCGGAGGTGGAAATACAGGCGCGACTTCCTATGGGAACGACGTAAACGCGTATTCCGGCGATCTGCTGCAACATCCCAACTTCGATTCATCTGGCGCGTACACGGGCTCTGGTACGCAGACTCGCCTGAACACGAGCTTCGGTGGAATCAACTATGCATTTAATGGAGCTATCGGTAACTATCAGGCAGTGATTGCAGCCGTGAAGGGCCGCTTTGCACAGCGCGGATTCTTGACGGCTTCCTATACTCACGGAAAGGCCATGGATAACTGGGAAAATTATCCGATAGCGTATCCGTTCTATCACTTCTATGCGCCGTCTCCGTGGGATGTGCCGAATCGATTCTCGCTGGGTGTTAGCTATTTGTTGCCGGGAGATCATTTAGCAAATGGCATCGCGCGCCACGTTCTCGGTGGTTGGACCCTGGCGGGCACGACGGTGTTGCAATCCGGCTATCCGTTCACGGTCTACACGGGTGCGCCGCTTGCGATCAGCACAACTGCTGCAGACGGTTCGCCGCTCACCTCGCAAAACTATGCAGCTGAAATGGCGTCCGGGAACCTGCGCTTTGCTCCGGGTAGTGGCGACTTCAACGCCGACGGCAACAATAACGATTATCCAAACGTGACCAGTTATAAGCAGAAGCACAGCAGAAAAGACTATCAAGTAGGAAATGGAATTTTCCCGACTTGTCCGGGCGGCATACTTCCATGCGGCCAGTTCGCACTGCCGGTGCCAGGGCAGGAAGGCAATCAGACACCGTATCAATTCCGCAATCCGGGCTACGCAGACACCGACTTAACGGTCAAGAAGGTGATCGCAATCTGGGAGAGTGTGAACCTTGAACTCCGCTTCGATACGTTCAATCTATTTAACCGTGTCAATCTGACGGGCGTAGATACAAATCTACAGGATGGCACCTTTGGACAGACGTCTTCGACGAATCCACCACGCAACATGCTGCTAGGAGCGCGAATCAACTTTTAGAAACAGGCTACCCTTTGCATCACTTGCCCTCCCAACAGGGCGAGCACATCGGTATCGTGCTCGCCCTGGGGCTTTTTCGACGGACGACGCTCATCAGAAGTTATGATGAAGGCGAACCATCTGCGCATCGGAGATTCAGAGTTAAGGTGAAGCGGCAAAAAAAGACTAAACCTTGTCGACTCGCCTTATTTATTTGGTTAGCTCTATGCGCGAGTCGCACACTTGTCGCCCAAACAAATCCATCTGCATCCCCAGTCAGTGCTATTGTCAACGCGTTGCAGAGCCATCAATTCGATGAAGCGTTAAGCCTCTCTGACGCCGCTCTAAAAGAAACACCTGGAGATAAACGTCTCTGGACGCTGCGCGGAATGGCATACTCCGGCAAGACTGATTCCGCATCCGCGCTGAAATCTTTTGAGCATGCGTTGAAACTGGATGCTGCTTATCTGCCGGCTCTTGAAGGCGCAGCACAGATTGAATTTCAGGCAGGAAGTCTCAATGCAAAACCGTTCATTCTTAAGGTGCTGGCTCAACGACCGGATGATCCAACATCGCATGCCATGCTGGGATTTCTGGAATATCGAGAGAAGAATTGCACACAGGCAGTCAGCGATTTCGAAAAAGGCTTGCAGGCTCTGACAAATCAGCCAAATGGGCTGGGCGCCTACGCGTCCTGCCTCGTGATGCTCAGCCGCTATGAGGATTCCGTGCCGGTGTTTCAGCAGGCGCTGGCCCTGCAACCCACGAGTCAACAACTTCGACTCAATCTGGCAATAGCGCAGTGGAAAGCGAACCGCGCTTCTGATGCGCTAGAAACTCTACGGCCAGCAATCGAATCTTCACCAGTCGACGAGAGCGCATTGATGCTGGCTGCGAACATCGATGAATCGATCAATGACACGGCGCACGCGGTGCAACTGTTGAGGGAGGCAATTCTTGCCGATCCGAAAAACGTTGAGGCTTATCTCAATTTCGCTTCGATCTCATTCGATCACGCGTCGATGCGGGTGGGCATCGATATCCTCAACGCGGGACTGACGCAGCTGCCACGCGAAGGCCGTCTCTATTTAGCGCGAGGAGTTCTTTACGCCCAGCTCGGGCAATTTCACGAGGCGGCTTCTGACTTTGACACTGCCAATCGCCTGGATCCGAACCTTTCATTTACTGGTGTTGCGGAAGGGATGGTTGAGTCGCAGGAACATAAATCGGGCGAGGCGCTGAATAGCTTTCGGGCTGCTGCTAAGGCTCATCCAGACGATGCTCTCACGCAATATCTGTTAGCGGAGGCGCTTTCGCAGGAAGGCAAAGCAGAGGGCACGCCCGAATATAAGGAGGCGGTGGCGGCAGCGGAACGCGCTGCGAAGCTCGATCCGAGTATGGTTGCGGCGCACGACCTACTCGCGACACTTTATCAGCAGAGCGGGCAGACGCAGCTGGCTATCAAAGAATCTCGCGCGGCCCTTGCGGTCGACCCGAAAGACCAACAGGCGATCTATCATCTGATTCTCTCGCTGCGGAAGACAGATGAGAAAGATCAGGTCCCGGCTCTGCTTAAACAACTCACCGAGCTACGAGCTGCAGCGCAGGCTGAAGGCGCGCAGAAACAGAAATACAAGCTCGAGGAAATACCAGTTTCGTCACCGATCCACTAGCATTCATGGCCTTGTCTACGGGAGTGGGTGTATGGTCGTGTTAAACAGATAGGGATCCCTGAAGTCAGTTTTGTCGCCCGCCTTCTTGCCTGCGACGGGTTGCAACCGTGCCGAGAGCGGCTTGTTCCATTTCGTCGCGAGCACGGCAACGTCGCTGAAGATGCGCTTCATCTGCCCAATGCTAATGTCTCCCGGAAGTGGGATCGTGTCCAGACCGGTGCCGCAAACGGCTGAGTACGCCAGCAGCGAGTCAATGTTGTAGGTGGACTCGGCCCAGCGCTGCGCCAGGAGTTTGTCCTCCATGACGGGCACCATGAGACCCGAGTAGCCGACCTGCGCGACCGGCACGGCCTTTACGGCTGCGGTGATGATGCGTGCGGCTGTGAGCGTGCCGCTGGAGCCGAACTTTGCGCCTGTGTATGCTTCAATGGCGGCTCCGATCGAGACGTCCCCAAGAGGCGCGGGCGTTGGGTCGACGCCGAGAAAATTCCAGCTCGTTTCCTTTGCAACGTTCTTACCGATGGTATCCGCCACAGTTGCGTGTTTGGTGAGCGCGGCGGTGAGGTCGGCGAGAGCGGCATCGTATTTTCCCTTGTCTTTTACGAACACGTCATGCACTACGTTCGCGCCCTCGAATCCAATCGCAAATTGCTGGCCTTCTTCAGTGAAATAAGAGCCGGGGAAGAAAGGCGAATATGGTTGGAGCATTGCCGTGGCTGTGAAGTTGAAGTTTCCCTGGCTGTGAGGGCTGTGCTGGCTGACGTACTGCACGAGTTCAGCTGTGCGCTGAATTGTCTTCCAGTGAATGCCGTCCGAGTCGGCGATGATGGTGCTGGCTTCGATGTTTGGCAAAGTCGAGAGCGCTCGCTCCAGCAGATGCATCGTCGCTTGATCGTCGCTGTCATGCAACATCGCAGGGCCGACGTTGGGGATGAAATTTTCTTTTACAGAGAGATCGTCGAGCTGCTTGAGAAATGCCAGTGCCTGGTCTTCAGGGATTCCACCGACGAGTTGCGCAAGCGGTTGCGTCGTTATTCGCAATGTTTCCACTTCATATCCGGCGGACTCGAATTCGGCCTTCGCTTTGCGCAGGACGACGAGAGCACTAGCGATTTGCGTTTGATAAGACTCTGTATTGATGCGAACGAAGCCGGTGATCGCCCTGACTTTTGGATTCGATGAGGTTGCGGGCTTAGAGCTGGTTTGAGCGGCGAGACTTGCAGAGATGAGCAGAATGGCGACGAGGACAATCCGTTTCACTTAGGCTCTCCGGATAGGAAATGGGTAGGGGGAGCAGTATAGCGTACCTTGAACAGCCCCCGCCCCCCGACTCATCTCTCGGCAAGATTACGGCCGAGCTTCGAAGACTATATTGAAGGGTGTTTCGGTCGCACGACGAAAGCGCTTGAAGCCTGCCGAGGTTACAACCTCACGGATGCGCGCTTCGCCCGCCTGAGCGCCTAAGCAGAGTCCAACTTCCTGCGACCGCGAGCAGGGCGTGCACAGCAGAGTCGAAAACGAGTAGTAGACTCGTCCCACGGGATTCAGGTTGTCCTTCAACTGATCATTGGCGAAAGGTTCGACGATCATCCATGTTCCATCCTTCGACAGGGACTGGCGAACGTGCGCGGCTGCGCCGGCAGGATCGCCCATGTCATGCAGGCAATCGAAGACAGCCACGAAGTCGTAGTGTTTGCCGGGAAACTCCTTCGCGCTCGCTACACCAAAGGTGACACGATCGGCAACACCGCTACGCTCCGCGGCCTCGCGCGCTGCTTCAATCGATTTGTCGTGATAGTCGAATCCGAAGAATTGAGATTTAGGGAATGCTTGTGCCATGAGTATGGTAGAAGCCCCTTTCCCGCAGCCGACGTCGGCGACTCGAGCGCCGGCTTCCAGCTTCTCTTTGACACCATCAAGGGCGGGAATCCACGAATTCACAAGATTGGCGACATAGCCTGGACGAAAGAACTTTTCACAGCCGTGGAAGACGCCGTCGACATGCTCATGCCAACCCATTCCGGCGCCGGTGCGGAAGGAATCTGCTATCCGCGGAACCGCAGCAAGGGAGCCCAGAGCCAGCTCAAATGCTCCAGGTAGATATGCAGGACTGTCTTCCGTCGCCAGGG
The DNA here is from genome assembly GCA_963833015.1 of uncultured Acidobacteriaceae bacterium. Taxonomy (GTDB): domain Bacteria; phylum Acidobacteriota; class Terriglobia; order Terriglobales; family Acidobacteriaceae; genus Alloacidobacterium. The sequence continues at coordinate 287,020 of CAWHWJ010000016.1, forward strand.
TAAGAGTTTGTATCTCGCTCAGGCTGAACTTCTTGGCCTTTTCATCGTAGGTGATGTATCCACCCGCGGCTTGTGAAGCGAGCCACTCGCGCAGATAGCGCTCGTCGGTCTTCGTCTTGGCGGCTAGTTGTGCAGAGGTCAGGGAATTCCCGGCCAGCGCTTTGTAGAGCCCCAGCTTCTCGCCAATGACGACCATGCCCGCATGAACTGAGGCGCCGAGATCGGTCACGAATTGACCGAGAAAAGCGTTCAGTTGGTTCGTATCAATAGCAGGTGTTTGTGTTGTACTCATTTTGACTTGTCTCCTTCATTAAGTTGGTGCTTGATCATTTGTGGCTGCGTGCATTCTCGGTGCACAGGCAAGATACGAAGGCCGCCATTTTCAGGCGCCCTTGATTACTTAGAAACTCTGGCCGCCGTACTGTTCGCACGAAACGTCGGGGTGCCAATTTACGAACGCACCGTTCGGATTGTCTTTCCACGCCCAGACATGCAGCGTGTAGAACGCGGGCAGACCGAAGCGATTGGGGGACTCGAAGTAATGAAAGAGCTGTCCCATGAGTTCCGGCGGGCCCTGATTCTTCTTGTCCCAAGCGTCGGCAAGCACCAGATAGTCGGCGCCGATCAGTTTGAGGCCTCCGCTTGCTGTCGGCTCGTAGATCACGATCTGGGGGTGCGTGGCATCGATCTCGCCGCGGTTCACCAGAGTTCCATTTACAAAGTGAAGTCCCATTGCGCCTGAATCGGGTCCGCTGACGCAACCGAATTGAAGAGCATAGCCATCAGCCTCGGCTGCAGAAACGTCCTTATAGCGCTCGGTTGAGTCCCGAACGATCTTGATAAGAGCACTCTGCCTGCTCTTCTGCTCGGGCGATAGTTCCTGATGTTGCGGTGTCGTCGCGTGCGAGTGGGCATCTTGTACCAGCATTTGCAGGGGATAAACGCTCAACAGAGTGAGAGCGATTACGAAATACTGCAATTGTGACGCGAATTGTCTGACTTTCGCATTTAATGTGCGAATCTGTGTTGTACTCATTTGCAACTAGTCTCCTTGTTTCCTCTACAGAAGAAATCGGAAACCGGCGACCAAAGGCGACAAGCTCTCCATGATATTTTCGGATGTCACTCACAGGGTCAAAATGAATATTTAAAAATGGGGTTGTCGTGAGCTGAGCTATGTCTAAACTGTATTGTCTCCATTTGGTGAGTCGATGACGCGTGCATCTGTGACGACGCAGAATCAGGCCGAGCAACAGCCGTCGCCCGATCTGCGTCTCTTCGCGAATGAGCGCCAGGTTGATGCGAGACAAGCACAATCTCTCTGGAGAGCTGCGACTACTCTCTCGCCGCTCGCGACACCTCCCCGGTCGGCTGCTCTCACGCTGATGCGCTTTCCCGCCTCCGGACTCGCAGTCAATCAACCCGGCGATATTTACGAACAGGAAGCCGACCGCATGGCGGATGAAATTATGCGCATGCCGTCGACGGAGCTTCATCGCAAATGTGCGCACTGCGAAGAGGAAGAAGATCGTAAGATACACCGCAAATGCGCGCAATGCGAGGAAGAAGAAGAGCGCAAGCTGCATCGCAAAGAAACCGGCACAGGACCGGCTACGGCACCACCCGTCGTTCATGAAGTTTTGCGTTCACCGGGCCAGCCGCTCGATGCCGGACCGCGCGCCTTTATGGAGCCACGCTTTGGGCATGACTTCAGCCGGGTGAGAGTTCATACGGATGCCCGGGCCGCAGATTCTGCTAAAGCGGTCAATGCGCTGGCTTACACGGCAGGTTTCAATATCGTGTTTGCCAACGCGCAGTACGAGCCGCAAAATCTGGTTGGCCGCCGGCTTCTTTCGCATGAACTCGCTCACGTGGTCCAGCAACAGGGCGCGGAAAAGGTGCGCCGAAAGAGAGAGTCCTCGAAAGAAAACGGCTGTGAGGCTCCCACTGAAGCAATTCCCACAACGATTTTTCGGCAGGTAGCGCCGTCGCCTGTGGCGCGTCGCACTGCGGCGCAGATCTTTGGCAATCCGGCTGCGGTGCCTCCTGTTCCCGGCATGAAGCTGACGGAGTTTAGAACGTATACGCAGCTGCAATCGGACTGGTTTGTAGAACCTTCGCTGACCGCAGGAATGAGGCGGGACTTCTTATGGAGTCTCTTGCTGCGGGCGGAAGAAGGCCCTCATATTCTTTCGGGTATTGGAGATGTCACGGTATCTGCTCTTCGGGGTGTTGCGGCTGCGGACTGGGCGCCTCTGATCAAGTTCTGCCAGGGCACGCACGCTTCCGGTCATACCGTTCGCATATTTCCACCGCTCCCGGCACTTGCCGACCGAATTGCAATCGGTCGAACGCTTGCTGGCCTTGAGGCATTCATTCCACCTGCTGTGCTCGAGTTCACTGTCGCGCAGGTACAACTGGTCGAATTATGGACGCAGGGCTTGCTGCCGATTTTGACGCAATACTGGAATGACTACCAACCGCGCATCGAACAGAGTTTCTCTCCCGCACCGGGAGCGCGCGGTCCGGAAATGGAGCGCGTACTCAACTTTCTGCGATCGCTCGGCGCGCCGGGCCTGGTTCCGCTTGCTTTACTTCGCGGCGCAATTCCTGATGAACGGTGGGTAAGAAATCTTCATCGATTCCCGCTTCTGATGTTGATGCGACTGGTAGCAAATCTTGCAGACGTTTCCGGAGTGAAACGTCTCATCCTGGTGCTCCATACCGGCACTGACGCACCCGCTGCATTCCAAAGCGCTGCCAATCTCTTCAACGACCTGGTATTGGCCTCCCCTAACAATCTGGTGCTGATGATTGAAGGCGCTCCAACACTTGCTTCGATCACTGCTCGCATTCCGAACATTACTTCGACGTGGGGACAGAAGGTCGGTGGCGTGCGGCGCATTTCGCAGGTGCTCATCGCCGGTCACGGTTCCACGCAAACGGTAGGTTTGGCTGGAACGGGTGCGCCGGTTGTCAACAATGGCGCGGTAACGTATCCCACCGAGGATCTGGTCGCCGGTCAGCCTGTTGGAGCGCCGCCGACTCCCACCACAGCGCTGCTGGATGCGCTCATGAGCCACATGCCTCCGGCAACGGCTCGCATTCTGTATGTGGGCTGCCTTGTGGGCGCTGCTCATGTGCCCGCCGGAACGGCGGCGGCGGCGATCCCGGGAATTGTGGCAGCGCAGCAGAATCTTGCTGCCTTTACCGACGCACGTGCCATCGCTGCTGGTATTCCACCAGGTCGCGTGCAGGCTGCCCGAGCATCGGTGGGAGTGGCAAGCATCACTTCCGTTTTCGATGCAGCGGGCGATCTTAAGGCTAACTACCCTGCAGATCCGAATGCCTTCGGTTCGGCCAACACATATGCACAGAGCGGACTCGAACCGGAGGGAGTGCTGCGTGCGGCTGTCGAAGTGGGCGCCACAAATAAGATATTGGCAGAGTTGCTTCTCCGTACCAGACTGGGTATGCCAGCTGTAGCAGGCAACTGGTATGACCAAATGACAAGACTCATGGTCGGTCTGGCGTTGCCTCCGGCAGCCCTGGTGCCGCTTGGAGTGGATCTGCAGAAGGTCAACGAATTGGCCAACGTTGCTGAAGTTCCATTTCTCGTTTACTGGGCTCAGTTCGATTGGATCAACGCGAACGCCTTCAGCACGAGGCTGAATCCACAGCCATTTGCCGCGGCTGTCTATGCCGGCGTCGCTGCATTGACTCCTTACACCAATCCTCCGGCCCAGCATACCGAGCGATTGCGCATCGTTGTCGATCAGGGACGCCTCGCATTGGTGGGCGCGCCCATGATTCCTACGTTCCTAGCCGGAATTCTGGCAACAAATTTGAGCGCCAACGCCATTGCGCCATTTCTCGATCTGGGGATTATTGGTCCGCATGCAGCTGCGCTTTTGCCATTGGGGGTTGCTCCCACGGTCGAACAGATTCGTCTGGCGCTGGCATGGTTCTCCCGCGACCCCGCCAATGCTAACGTGCGAAATTTTCTCACCGGTCAGGTCTTGCATCCGCCGAATGCGCCAGCCGCATTCACGCCCGCGGTCAGTGCGGCGATCCAGGCGGCTGGTCTCACCGATCGGGAGGTTCTCGACGATCTGGGTTTTGCTCCCATTGCGGCGGCTCCTCCGGCGGTAGGGGGCGGAGCGCCGCTGCCGATTGCCAATCTCGCGCTGCCCGGCAGCGCGACCAACACACTTGTTGTCAGCGGACGTCCGTATCTGGCCCATGTCACCGCTCCAAATGCCAAGGTGCGGAGGGGACCGGCGGCAGGCAATCCATCCTTTGTTACGTTGCCCAACACATCCGCAGTTCATGTGATGGGCTTCTCCGGCGGCTGGGCGGCTGCGGACATAAACGGCAGGCTGGGATTCATCCTGCAAGGCGAGTTGTCGCCGCCATAACTTTGGGTCAAAGCGAGTTGAGGGTTTTGGAGATCAAGAAATTATGTCTTCGATTCAAATTGATTCCTGGCGCGTACGTTCTTCGGATGGAGGCGCATCGCTCGCTTTGGATGAGGATCGAATGGCAATCGCGAGTTCTGCCCGGCTGTGTGTCTGGCAGGGTGGCACGCGTGTTGCAAATGTAGAGGCATTATTCTCCAGCCCAGGAATTCCTCGATTCGTTGGGCAGAAGGTCTATTGGGGGCCGGGATTTCTTGATCTTGTGTCGGGAGAATATCGACGACTGGAGAATGCCCAGCCCACAATGTGGCCAGGAGGAGGAGAACGCGCGCATGTCTATGCCTGGTCTCCTTCAGGTGACCGGCTCGTCGCCAGCTTCAGTACCGGTGATCCGAATCATCCCGCACGCGCTACTCTCTTTAGTGGTGAAACTGGGGCCACGGTAGCGTCACTATGGGAAGGAAACAGGTTGGCGCCGCAAGCTGCCTGGGTGGGGGAGCACGCGGCCGTGGTGGGATTGAACACTCCAGAAGCTTTCGATCATTCGGGCAAGCACATAGCGACGATCGTACTTGACGGTGCAAATGTGGCTGCCATCGATGCTCCGAGAAACGAGCGGCGGCTGATGGTGCTGGATTTGAATCGCACTATCTCATGGATCGATACTGCGACGTGGGGGATCCTCGACACGTGGTCCGGGCCGTGGTTGCATGCTGCGATTTCGCCAGATGGCAGGCTCGTAGTTGCACTGGAAGCCTGGGGCAAGGCGCACTTTGCATTGATAGAGAACGACAAGTTCAGTTTCGTAGGCAGTGCTGAGATTGATTCCAACGCGGTGGCTCTTGCTCTTACTGACGATCAGATAGCCACCGTGGGCGGCGGTGAAGTAGGCTGGGCAAGTCTGACTGTAGATTCTGTAGCCTCGGTCCATGACTAAGGTTGATTTGAATTGAGAGGAAAGATGAGAGAGGTTTTGACAGCTGGCAGGCGGGAAGGGCAAGTCGATTCCAAATCGCTTCACGCGCACTCGCGGCTGTCGACTGCGTTCGATCAACACCGGCGCCCGCTCATAGCTGGACGCGGCAGGGATCTGATACCTCATGCCCTTCGCCTGGCTTCCAATAGCCGGAACGAGCAAGAAGCTGATCGCATAGCCGAACAAGTGCTGCGAATGCCAGCGTCTGAGACGGTACAGCCGGTCAGCGCGGCATCCGATCAGAAAAAGCTGCAACGCAAATGCGCCGAATGCGAAGAAGAAACAAAGGGCGAAGTACACCGTTCCGCGACGGGAGCGGGGCCGGCGATGGCGCCTCCCATCGTCCATGATGTTCTTCGCTCGCCGGGCCAGACGTTGGATGCCGGCACACGCGCCTTTATGGAGCCTCGCTTTGGGCATGATTTCGCAAAGGTGCGCGTGCATACCGATTCGAAAGCCGCGGATTCAGCACGCTCGGTGAATGCCTCGGCTTACACGGTTGGAAACGACATTGTCTTTGGCTCAGGAAGATTCAATTCCAATAGCGCGGATGGTCGCTTCCTGCTGGCTCATGAACTGACTCATGTAGTCCAGCAATCCGGCAGCGGTGATCCAGCGTTAGCTCGAAAACCTGTAGAGGAAGAGAAAAAGCCGAAGCAGCCGGCTCCTAAAGCTCCAAAGTGCGATACGGGCTGTGCCCAGCGATGGGGCCAGGACACAACGTGCTCGAAGTGGGGGTTTCAGGAAAGCGTACGCGAAATGGGCGAGGGGAAGAAGTGGCGGTCGTTTGGATGTTGCAATACCTGGCCGCTGTCGGTTGAGACCTATGCGCGCAACCAGCTTGGGATCGATGGGGCGGCATCGTGCACGGCCCGGCACGAGCGCGAGATCGCGACCGTCTCTTTTGGCGAAAAGGAAGTCCAGGTTCTCTGTTCTGACACAATTCCAAACGACATGTTCGGCGAGACGAACGACGCGAAAGATTGTACGGGACAAATCGGAACAGAAGTCCTTGAGATGAGTCCAAAGGCTATGCAGGAACTTTCCGGTCAGTTGAGTAATGCCCTACACGTAACTGTTTGTTATTCGGGATCAAAAGAGAATCTTTGTTTGCACGACGGGCCGGGCGCGAAGTCCTTCCCCACGATCACACAGTGTTTGACCAGAGGATGCGATCCGGTGGAGGGTGCTCCAAGTCATAAAGATTCGGGGTGGCCACGAGCATGATCCGTCCTGCTTAAGGTATTTGTCGCGTAACACTTATTAGTGATCTGTCGCATTAGACAAAAGATCAAAGGTTCTGGAGGTATCTCGTGATTGATCGATGCTTCAATCCGGTCTGCAAAAGAAAACTTCATTATCTGCAAGATGGGCGCGTCGTCAGAGTCATTCGTGGGAAAGACGACAATGTTTCTGTGGAGCACTACTGGCTCTGCGGACCGTGCTATGCAACTTACGATTTTGAATTCTCACCGGAGGGCTCAGTGACAATCAAGGCAAAAGCAGGCGGCGAGCAAACATCTGAATTTAACTTTAGTGACGTGCTTTTGCCTGAGCAGAGAAGCGCCAAAAGAACAGCTAGCACGAACCGGGAACCTTATCGCCGTGGGAACCCTACTTAGACCTGATCTTTAGGCTCAGCTGAGTAGCTTGCTGTCCTTCTTTTCCAGGCTGAGCAAATGGGCTTTCGTGTCCAGTCCGCCCGCGAAGCCGGTAAGTTTTCCGGACGATCCAATAACGCGATGGCAAGGCACGATGATGGATACCGAATTTCTACCGTTTGCAGCTCCGACAGCCCGTGTCGCACGAGGATTTCCCAGTTGTTTCGCAAGCTGTCCGTAGCTTCTCGTCTCTCCAAACGGTATGGCAAGCAGAGCCTCCCAAACATCTTTCTGAAAACGAGTACCTCTCATATCGAGGGCAATGGAGAACGATTTTCGTTTCCCGGCGAAGTATTCACCGAGCTGCCGCTCCGTCTCCGTGAGAACGGGATGTTGCTCATCCGCCACCAGATCGCCGAGGCGCACACGACGGGGACCGTCCTTTTCCCACAATATGGCTACAAGGCCCTTGTCACTTGCGATTAGTTTCAGCTTTCCTACCGGTGAATCGATCATCTTGTAGGCGAGACTCATGGTCTTGTCCTTTCTGAGTGGCTTGCGGCAGCGTTTCCGCCTGCTACCCAGAGATGTTGTGCCGCATAGGCACGCCACGGTCGCCAGGCTTCGGCGCGACTCAGGAGATTCGCAGGCGTGACCTTCTCCCCGTTCGTGGAAGTCGCGCCGCGGAGCAGTCCAATGTCAGTCGCTGGGAATGCATCCATCTCGCGGATGGCGCGAAGGGCGATGTACTGGGCGGTCCATTCGCCAATCCCGCGGATTGTTCGCAGGCGCGTCACCGTTTCCTTAACGCTGCCGCAGGGGCGGAAGAGATTTGGATCAGCCAAGGACGCCTCGGTTACCGCTTTCAATGCTGTTAAACGCGCAGCCGGCATGGCTAGTCCTATGGAGGAGGCCGAGGCCAGCTGCTTCGCTGTGGGAAATACATGAGACAACTCAGAGTGAATGAGGAAGGGCTTTGGCACGGGGCGACCGTGGAGAGCGACGAGTTGGGCCGCCAATCGACGTGCAGCAACTACACTGATTTGCTGGCCGAGGACTGCCCGTACTGCTATCTCGAAACCGTCCCAGCCGCCGGGAGCTCGCAGCCCGGGACGTTGCGCTACTAAGGGAGCGAGCACAGGATCGCCGGAAAGATGGTCGTCGATGGTCTCGATGTCCGCTCCGAGATCGAACAAGCGCCGCACTCGAGCAACGATGGCAGGCAGCGATCCGACGTCGGGGAAGCGGATGCTGACTCCAAGGCTTTGGCGATCGGGCAGGTGAGTCACCTCGATACTTCCCATCCTGCCATCTACCTCAACTGTGCGCAGGTAGCAGTTGCCGTCCACGAGTTCGACGCCCGGAATTGCGCGGGCCCGCAAGAAGTCGAGAATAGAGTTCCAGTCATAAGGCGGACGGTAGCGAAGCCGAAGTGTGACGTCTTTCTCTTCGCGCCTAGTGGAGTTCGTTCTGCGTAAAGCGCTCGGGGGACGATGGAACAAGTCGCGAAATGTTTCGTTGAATCGCCGCAAGCTACCGAATCCAGCGGCCATTGCGACTTCTGTCATCGGCATCCGGGTTTCATGGATGAGCTGTTTTGCGAAGAGCACTCGCCGCGTCTGTGCGACGGAGATGGGCGACGCTCCAAGGTGCTGAAGGAACAAACGGCGTAATTGACGCTCACCCAAACCCAGGCGTTCAGCCAGTCTGTCAACGCTGTTAGCGTCGCCGTCGAGGGCACCTTCCGCGATAAGTGCCACGGCGCGAGAAACTGTATTCGAGGTTCCGCGCCACGGAGCAAAGTCAGGAGCCGTCTCCGGCCGGCAACGAAGGCATGGACGGAAGCCCGCATCGTGCGCGGCTGCGGCTGAGCCGAAAAAATTGCAATTCGCAAACTTGGGTGTGCGCGCCGGACAGACAGGGCGGCAGTAGATACCCGTCGATGAGACGCCGACAAAGATCAAGCCGTCAAAACGGGAGTCCCGGCTCTGCAGAGCGCGATAGCAGATTTCACGATCGGGCAGTTCCATGCATGGATTTTCGCATTTTGCGATGGCCTGAACTAGCGGTTTTCGGACATCATCAACCTAATGCGCAAAGCCGACGTCCTAGGATACGGGCGATTCCCAGTCGTCCCCCGCAGTGATCGTGCCTTTGGTCCAAACCCATTCGACTTTCTGGTAGGTGAAGGTGAGATCTTCGAGCAATGGGAGCTTGGTTTTCGCGGGGTCCGTGTTATCGGGCATGTACTCGAGGATCGAGGGGATGGTCGCGTTCGTCAGGGTTATGGTGTAAATCTGCGTTTCGAGACCCTGTGCGTCCGGGGCCCAGAATTTCAGTTGCCATGAGACCAGAACTTCGTTGTTGACGAGCGCGGTCCAAAGAAGCGGAGAACTCTGGTCGATTTCTTTGACAATGTGTACGGGCTGATGCTGTCTCTTGCCTGTGGGCAAACCTGACGTGGGGTCGAGGGGCTTGAGGATCTCCTGGCTGAAGGAGTGAACGAGAATGCTACCCTCGCGGCCCTTCTGGGTCACGCCTCCATGAATGTCGCCTTGCTTCTGGCCCTTCAGTGTCAGGTATGCGTTGAGCGCCATGGGTATGCTCCTTCGCCCACGAGTCTACACCGCGATGGGATCTTCGTCAGTTGCCGTTTGCTATGGGGAGGATGATGTGCGACGGGTGCTCGGCTGACCCGTAAATGTGTTGCGTGGCGGATTTGTAGTCGGGTGGGGTGGCGATCATGATGTTGGGCACGTAGGTTTGCGGGTTGCGGTCGTAGAGCGGGAACCAGGTGCTTTGGACCTGCACCATGATGCGGTGGCCCTTGAGGAAAGCGTGGTCGGCTCCGTGGAGGCTGAACTTGAATTCTTCGGGCGTGTTGGCAGGGATGGCTTCAGGGTGCTCATAGCTCTGGCGGTAACGGCCGCGCAGGATTTCATCGACGATCATGAGCTCGGCTCCGGACATTTTTCCGAGGGCGGGGTCGTTGGGGTAGACGTCGATGACTTTGACGATCCAGTCGGAGTCGGTGCCGGTAGTGGAGGCGAAGAGATCGGCTACGATGTCGCCGGTGATGGTGACGGGCTTATCTAGGATGGGCGTGGTCCAGGTGGCGATGTCCGGCCTTTTGCCTAAAAAGCGCTGATCCTGCACGAGCCAGGTGTACCAGCCTGATCCAGTGGGTGCGTAAGTCGCTTCAATGGGGCGTCGGCGGTAGGGGACTGGGTTGGATGGGTCGGAGGTATAGGCGGTGAAGGTGGAGGTGTCGTCGCCGCCAGGCTTGGTGAAGCTGAGGGTGCCATCGGAGTCGAGGTAGAGATTCTTCGTTGTGACTTCTTTTGGAGGCCACGCGGCGTAGCGCATCCAGCGGTTGGTTCCGGTCTGAAAGCTGGCGGTGTCTTTGAGGTCGAAGGTGCCTTCGTCTTTGAGATAGTGGGCGAAGAAGGGGGCTTCGATCTGAGCGCGGAACTGGTCGCCTATGGCTGCGCCGAAGTTTACGTCGCCGAGGAAGCGTGTGGTGCGCGCCCATTGGCCGTGGTTCCAGGGGCCGAGGACCATGAAGACTTCGTTGTGCGTGTCATGCGGCTTGAGGGCGAAATATTCGGCCTGCGGGCCCCACATGTCTTCCTGATCCCACCAGCCACCGACTTCTAATGTTGGTACCGTCACTTTGGTGAGGTGGGATTCGACGGCGCGGATCTGCCAGTAGTGGTCGTAGGCGGGATGGTCGATGAAGCCCTGCCAGGTGGGGAGAATGCCGAAGCCGGACTTCTTTATGTCTCCCGTGAGCGAGCCTGCGTCGAGGAAGAAGTCGTAGGCGTCGCCGTTAATTTTGCTGAAGGAGTTTTCCTTGCTGGTTTCGAGGCCGATGGCGTAGTCGTATCCGTAACTCTGACGCCACGCGCCGTTGTGGAAGAAGTCGTCGCCGATCCAGAGGTTGGTCATGGGGGCTTGCGGCGAGACGGCTTTGACGGCGGGGTTGGGGTCGATCGCGGATTCGATAGCTAGGAAGCCGGGATAGGAGATGCCCATGACGCCGACGCGGCCGTTGTTGTTGGCGACGTTTTTGATCAGCCAGGCAACGGTGTCGTAGGCGTCGGTGGTTTCGTCGATGCCCTTCGGGTCAGCGGACGCGGGATCGTGGTGGTCGACGATGGGGCGGTTCATGATGAACTGCCCTTCGGAACCGTAACGGCCGCGAATATCTTCCATGACGAAGATGTAGCCGCTTTGCGCGAGCTCGGTATAGCGGCCGTTGATGGAGCTGGAATTCGACTCGTCGACCCCGTAGGGCGTGCGCTGCATGAGGATGGGCAGCGGCTCGTTCGTGTCCGTGGGGCGAAGGATGACGGCGTGCAGCTTGACGCCGTCACGCATGGGGATCATGGCTTCGTGGCGGTCATAGGGGCGGAAGTGGTTGTGCTGCGGCTGGTCGCTTATGCGCGTGGCCTTTAGCTCTTCTTTGCCAGCGATGCGATTGAGACCGATAACTTTGCCTGACGCGTCGCTGAGAAAGATGTAGTGGGTGCTGCCGTTGGCGGTGGCGAAGGTGTCCGGCGCGAGCGCGTGCAGGGGTGTATGCGGGATGCGAGTGGATTCGACAGCGAGCTGGTTGCCGTCGTGAAAAAAGGAGAGTGTGATGTCGGGCTCGTCGTCGTAGCGGTACTGGCCGGCGTACTTGTTGAGGGTTGCGGCATCGACTTTGACTTCGGCGGGTGAGGCCTGCGCGAGGGTCAACAAGTGGGTCAGCGGAGAAATGATTGCAACGGCGAGGAGTATCTGGCGGAGAAAACGGTGAGCTAGCACGTGTCTGATCCTGGGAAAGCGACGATTCGATGGGATCCCCTATCGATGGAAAAGGAAAACATAGCAGAACGGGGTATACGGGGTCAGCGAAATTGCGCGCACGGAATCATTTTGTCATCATGACGGCGACAAATCGTCTCAACCATCTGACTGCAAATCCTGCACGGACTGGCGGAGCCCTGCAGGTTCTCGATTATTCGCCAAATAAGTATTTTTAATAGTACATATCCACAAGTTCATATGGGTGTTTAATTTATCCAAATCAAGATTTCCTAAGGTGGGGTCTTCGATCGATTTTCATGAGGTGTGAACGCGAGCCGAAATGTGTTGAAATTCGGCGGTGATGAGCACACAATGGAAATCCTACCAATCACTGAGCTTCGTATTTAGCAAGACAAATAGCAACGATAACAACAACCTAGACCGCCACCGATGAGCGGTCATGTTCTGTTTTCTGGAGGAACCTGTGGCCAAGCGATACGCATTTTGCGTTCTCCTATTCCTGTTTTCCCTGACATCCACTATCTATTCCCAGACTGCAAGCACTTCATTGCGCGGGTCGATCAAGGATCCGAGCGGGGCGGTTGTTCCGGGCGCGGCGGTTACGTTGACCGACAGTACGACTGGAACGGTATTGCAGGCGACGTCAAACGCCGCCGGTGAGTATCAGTTCAACCAGATTCCGCCGGCGAAGTACAACATCAAAGTTTCCGCATCCGGTTTCGGCGACCAGACCAAGACGGCCGAGTTGCTGGTAAATCAGCCAGCGAGCATCGATTTCACGATGTCGGTCCAGGCCAGCACGGAGGTCATCAACGTCAGCGCGGAGGCGCAGAGCCTGAACACTTCCGACGCCTCACTCGGAAATTCCATGAACAACACGATGATCCAGGCTCTGCCGAGTGAGGGCCGTAATGTGCCCGATCTGCTCTCGCTACAGCCCGGCGTGCTTTATCTTGGGCAGGATTCCGGCAGGCCCAGCAATTCGCAGCTGATGAACGATCCTCGCAGCGGCGCGGTGAACGGCGGCCGTTCCGACCAGGGCAATATTACCGTCGACGGGCTCGACGACAACGATCAGGTCAACGGTTACGCCTTTACCGGTGTATTGCGCGAGACCCAGGACTCGGTCGAAGAGTTTCGTGTGACCACCGGCCTTTCGGGCGCCGATCAGGGACGCTCATCGGGGGCGCAGGTGAGCATGGTCACGAAGTCCGGCTCCAATAGTTTTCATGGGGCCGCATATTGGTATAACCGTCCAACGCTGACGGTTGCCAATGACTGGTTCAACAAGGAAGCGCAGTTGAACAGCGGAGAGTCCAACACGCCGCCCAAGCTGATCCGGAACAATTTCGGGGTCGCAGTCGGGGGCCCGATCCTAAAAGACAAGCTGTTCTTTTTCGGTAACTACGAAGGCCAGCGACAGGCGGAGAATCAGATTGTTACCAGGACTGCTCCGACCGCGAGCTATCAACAAGGGATCATCACCTATTTGAGCAACGGCCAAACTGCTTCAATCACGCCTGCACAGGTAACAGCACTCGACGCGGGCTGCCAGGTATGCGGTACCTCCGAGTATCCAGCCGGACCTGGGCCCAATCAAAATGTGCTTGCTTATCTTAATCAGTACCCGGCGGCCAACGGTACTGCGGCGGGAGACGGTTTGAATACCGGCTCTTACACGTTCTCTTCTCCCAATCCGGTAACTCTGAATACGAGCATCGGCCGCATTGACTTCGTCCCCAACCAAAAGCAGCGCATCTTCGTACGCGGCAACCTTCAGAAAGACACATTCAGCGCTGTCGAGCAGTTCCCGGGCCAGCCCGCGTCTTACTCACAGATCGATAACTCGAAGGGCATTGCGGCCGGTTACACATTTGTGTTCACTCCAAACCTTGTGAACGACCTACGCTATGGCTACATTCGACAGGGTTACGGTTTGACCGGCGGAGGGACCGGGGAGTACACAGACTTCCGCTTTTTCGATACCCTGACGGATGAGACCCGCAAAACGATCTACAGCGTACCGGTAAATAACATCGTAGACAACCTGAGCTGGACCAAAGGCAAGCATACGCTCCAGTTTGGCGGGAACTGGCGGCTCGTCCATCAAAACCGCGGAACCGATGACAACTCGTACAACAGCGCAACTTCGAATCCATATTGGCTCGCCGGCAATGCTCCCTGCACCTGATACTGCCGGCGGTGCACCGCTAGACAGCGGATTCCAGAATTCTTACAACATCGCCTATGCCAACCTTATCGGCACTATTCCACAGATCACCGACGTGCAGAATTACGCAATTTCCAGTCCTTACAAGCGGCTCCCTGCTTCCCGAGGGCGCGTTCATCAATCGAAACTTTAAGGCGAATGAATATGAGTGGTACGTTCAGGATGCGTGGCGCATATCTCCTAAATTCATTCTGACCTTCGGCCTGCGCCAAACTATCCTTCAGACGCCCTGGGAAATTCATGGCCAGCAGCTGGCTCCGACCGTTGACACGCACAACTGGTTTCTGGAGCGGGCAGCGACCGCAGCTCAGGGAGTATTTTTATGAGCCTGATCTGAGCTTCGCCCCCAATGGGCCGTTTTATGGCAAGCCCGGTTACTGGCCGAAGCAGAAGAATAACTTTGCGCCTCGCTTGTCCTTCGCTTATTCTCCTGATACGAAAACCTCGATCCGCGCCGGTTTTGGATTGTATTACGACCACTACGGCGAAGCGCTTGTGAATACTTTCTCTCAGCAAGGTTCGTTCGGGCTTAGCTCCGCGCTCTCTCGAATCCGGCGGGTGTTTATAGTTACGATACGTCGCCGCGCTATCATCAACCGCACTACTCTTCCGAACATCAGCCTTCCGCCGGCGCCCACCACGACAAGCTTTCCCTATCTTTACCCGCAGGGACAATTTCGCGATTCAATGGGGCCTGGACAGCAAGCTGAAGACGCCTTATTCCGAGTCGATGGATTTCTCTGTGCAACGCCAACTGCCTGCCGGATTCACGGTTGAGGTGAACTATGTTGGCCGCCTGGGCCGTCATCTGCTGCAAAGCCTTGATATTGCCGAGCCGGTCGATTACGTCGATCCGCAAGGCGCGGGGCGACTACTACACGGCGGGCGCGAAGCTCTCTCACCAGGTGGATCTGAATGGCGGGAATGGGCCGTACAGCGGGAACGATCAGGCCGTGAATGTACCGTCTATTCAGTATTTCGAAGATGTATTTTCCTATATGGCGAACGCGGAATATCAAGGTGAGAGCGCAACCCAAGCCGTTTACGACCTCGAGTGGGCCCCGTTCCGCTCGAACCTGGGAGCAACTTCAGCTCTCGCCGATCTCGACTTTTACTGCAGCAGTCCGGTAACAGGGCAGTCATACAACTGTCCCTGCTCAACCGCGCTTCTGGCAGGACCAGTTCTCGTCGCTCTATGTGCTGTCTTCCCTTGGCACGAGCTACTACAACGCCGGCCAGGTTATCTTGCGGCATCCGACCAGCTACGGTCTCAGTCTTGATTTCAGCTACACACTCTCCAAATCGATCGACATGGGCTCGGACACGGAGCGCGGAACCGAGTTCAACGGTGGCGGCGGCAACTTCAGCAACATCACCAACAGCTTTCGAGCCGCAGCTCAGCCGGGGTCTATCGGACTTCGACACGCGTCACCTCATTACTGCTGACTGGGTTTACCAACTCCCATTGGCCGGGGAAAGAAGTTCATGAGCTCCGACAACGCCGCAGTCGATGCTCTTATTGGAGGATGGCAGTGGTCGGGCATCAATCGGTGGGCCAGCGCTTTGCCCTTCGGCCTTTTTGAACCCGGCTGGACTACTAACTGGCAGATCGAGAGCTACGGAGTCGTGACCGACAAGGCAGCAATGAGCAAACTGACGCACAAGAACTATGCTGGTGGCGCTCC
Organism: uncultured Acidobacteriaceae bacterium; assembly: GCA_963833015.1. Taxonomy (GTDB): domain Bacteria; phylum Acidobacteriota; class Terriglobia; order Terriglobales; family Acidobacteriaceae; genus Alloacidobacterium. The sequence continues at coordinate 302,742 of CAWHWJ010000016.1, forward strand.
GCAGGTGTTTACCGATCCGAATGGCATCAACAATGGAGTAGCTACCGGCAGTCCGGTCCGTCTTCCTTACCCGGGCGAGGCCGGAGAGCGTAATAACTTCCGCGCCGATGGAATTTTCGGTATCGATTCAGGCCTCTCTAAGTCGTGGCATTTCGGAGAATATGGATCTCTCAAGTTCGATTGGGAGGTCTTTAACGTCACCAATAGCGTTCGTTTCAATAGCAACGGGGTTTTCATGGGCCAGGGGCTGACGGGCGGAAATCTCGGCGTCTATAGCGCGATGCAGAATCTGCCGCGGCGCATGCAGTTCGGTCTTCGCTACGACTTCTAAATCCTTCGACTTATTTCACTGCCTGAGGCCCAGCTCGGCCTCAGGCATTTTTTTGTTTGTGAAGCCTGGAATCGCTTTAAGCGCCGCCTGAAAGCGCCTTCACGAATTGGTAGTAGAAGTCGACGCCGCGGTAGTAGGAGTCGATGGGCAGACGCTCGTCCTTGCCGTGGGCGCGGACGTCGTTGGTTTCAAGTGCTATGCCTGAGATGGCGTAAGTCGGCATGCCGGCGGCGTTGGTGTAGACACCGTCTGATGCTCCCGTGGCCATCGTCGGGATGACGGGAATGCCGGGCCACATCTTTGCCACGATTGCTTCAAGCGGCTGCATGATTTCGGGTATTAATGCGGGGGGCGGCAGGGCTTTGCGGTCGGGCGCCTGGTCGAATACGTCGCCGCCGCTATCGACATATCGCACAGTGACTTTCGGGTCGTTGAAGATGCGGATGAGGTCCTGACGCGTTTCTTCGAGCGAATGGCCGGGCAGGATGCGGCAGTTGACGTTGGCCTGCGCGGTCTGTGGCAGCGCGTTGTTGGCATGGCCTCCAGAGAGGCGCGTGGCGACGCAGGTGGTGTGCATGATGGAGTTATACTCCGCGTTTTCGGAAAGGCGCTTGATGGCGGCTTTATCGGGCGGTGTGGAGAGGATCGCCTTCATGTCCTTTGCGGTCTGGCCGGATTCGAGCGTGCTCATCTTGTCGAAATACGCGCGCGTGATGGCGTTCAGCTCGAAGGGGAATGTGTAGTTCTGCAGGCGCTGGAGCGCATCGGCGATGTGGTAGATGGCGTTGTCGGGCACGGGCAGTGAACTGTGTCCGCCGGGATTGAGGGCGGTGAGCTGGTAGTCGCCGTAAAGCTTCTCGGTGGCGTCGACATCCATATTGATGGCTTTGCCGTTCTGGACGTCAACGCCGCCGCCGTCAGGATTGATGACGTATTCCGCATCGATGAGACTGCGCTGGTTCTTGACGAGCCAGTCGACGCCGTTGGATTTGCCGCCTTCTTCGTCGGCAGTGAGCGCGAGGATGAGATCGCGATCAGGCTTGTAGCCTTCTTTCTTGAGGCGGATGAAGGTGGTGACGAGGATGGCGTCGCTTTCCTTCATGTCCTGCGTGCCGCGGCCGTAGTAGTAGCCGTCTTTCTCGACGAACTTGAATGGGTCGGTGGTCCAGTCTTCGCGGCGCGCTTCGACGACGTCGAGGTGGCCGATGAAGAGGATCGGCTTTTTCTGGCCTGTTCCCTTAAGGCGAACGACGAGGTTCTTTTTGCGATCGTTGGGGCCGCCGAGGAACATATCTTCTTTCGAGAAGCCGGCGTCGAGAAAGCGCTGCTGCATCGCTTCGGAGGCGGCGGTGACGCTGCCTACGGAGTCAGTGGTGTTGATCTCGATGAGTTGCTGAAAGATGTCGTGCGAGAGTTGCTTCGTTTGCTCGTCGACCTGTGCCATGCAGCGGGTGGGTGTGACGGCAGATGTGAAGGCGCAGAGCGCAAGCAGGCTGAGCGCAGCGGAACAACGCATGTATTTCCCCTTTCAAGTAAAGTCAAAAAGTAACAGATCGCATGCAGGTTTTGGGAAAGAAAGCGCGCAGGATAAGGCTCTGGGCTTGGAGGCGCGTGGATGCGGATGTTATCGTCAATCAGAAATCTGTTTACGAAAAAGGGTTAGAGAGAGTGAAGAAAGCTGCCGCCGCCTTGTTTTTTCTCTGCGCGTCGTTTTGTGTCGCGCAGAAGCCGAAGCCGATCACGCTGGATGAGTTCATGAATGCGACTGAAGTCCGGGAAGCGAGAATCGCTCCGGACGGTCAGGCTGCTGTCATCTGGACCTCTTCGCCGGACTGGCAGCATGATCGGTTTCGTGATGATCTGTGGCTCTGGCAGCAGAAGACGGGAACGACCGTGCAGCTTACGCAGTCGGGCTACGACTCGTCGCCGGAATGGTCGCCGGATGGGAAATACGTCGCGTTTATCTCATCGCGAGCTCTGGCGGACGAAGATACTGACGCCAAAGACGATGATAAGGACAGCACGGAACGCGTGTGGCTGATATACGTGGCTGGCGGGGAAGCGATTCCTCTGTATACGGAAAAGCTCGATGCGCATGCGTTTGCATGGTCGGCGGATGGGACCAAGATTTTCTTTTCCACTCAACAGCCGCTAACAAAAGCGCAGGAAGACGCGCGCAAGGACGAGTGGAAAGATGTGATCCGGTGGCGCGAGCAGGAGCGCGGCGATCTTCTGCTGGCGATTCCGGTAGAGCAGGCGATTGCTGAGGTGCAGAAGATTCCGGGGCCGAAAGCTGCGACGAAGAAAGAGAAAGACGAAGACGAGTCGCCACTGCCAAAGCTGGCGAAGGTGCTGACGAAAAACGAGCGCGAGATTTCAGAGATTGCGGTCGCTCCGCAGCAGATTGCGTTTGAGACGGAGTCAGTGTCGCATCGCATGGAAGGGCCAGAGGCGAGCGAGATTTTTCTGGTGAGCGTGAATGGCGGCGATGCGAAGCAGTTGACGCATAACCAGGCGGTGGAGAGCGGGCTGCGATGGGGGCCGGATGGCAAGCTTCTCTATTTCAATGTGCGCGCTGCTTCGGGTTCGCTGGATGGAAAGTATCAGGATGTGCAGGGACGCTTATATGTGATCGATCCAGCGAGTGGGAAGGCGGATCGGCTGGGGGCGGACTTTAAGGGATCGCTGGAGGAGTACACGCTCGCGAGCGACGGCGGCATCATTGCTGAAGGGCTGACTGGCACGCAGCAGCAACTCTACAAGATTGACGGGAGCAAAGCTGAGGCGCTGAAGGGAATTGCTGGTTCGTATTCGAGCATCGACGCGGCGAAGCAGGGACAAAAGTTCGTTGCGCTGCACTCGACGATCAATGATCCAACGCAGGTGTTTGTGGCCGATGGTGCGGATCAACTGGATCAGGCGAAGGCAATCACGAATTTCAATCCAATTTTTCACGAGCGGGCGCAGCCGGAGTGGACGACTTACAAATGGAAATCGGATGACGGCACTGAGGTTGAGGGCGTGCTGATTTATCCGCCGGGGAAGAAGGGAGCGAAGCATCTGCGCATGTTTACGTTGATTCATGGTGGACCCGCGGATGCCGATGGCAACCGCTTTGGCGCGGATTGGTATGACTGGGCGACGCTGGCGGCTGCAAATGGATGGCTTGTGTTTCGCCCCAATTATCGCGGCTCGAGTGGATATGGCGATGCGTTCATGCTGGAGATTGCGCCGCACCTTGTTTCCGTTCCGGGGAAGGATATTCTTGCCGGCGTGGATGCGCTGGTGAAGGATGGGATTGCCGATCCGAACCATCTGACGATTGGCGGCTACAGTTACGGCGGTTATATGACGAACTGGCTCATCACGCAGACGACACGCTTCAAGGCCGCGGTGACGGGTGCGGGCGCTGTAGAGCATGCCGCGAACTGGGGCAATGATGATGAGACTTACGATGACGGGTGGTATTTAGGCGGCACTCCGTGGGAGAAGCCTGAACTGTATCAGTCGGAGGCTGCACTGTTTCAGTTCGACAAGGTGAAGACACCGACGCATCTTGTGGGCGGCAATGCGGATGTGCGCGTGAGCTTCCTTGAGGATGTGCTGATGGAGCGGGCTTTTGAGCAGATCAATGTTCCACACACATTTCTGGCATTTCCAGGCGAGGGGCACGGATTGGATAAGAATCCGTGGCATGGGTACATCAAAGTGCGCGAAGAACTGAAATGGCTGGAGAAGTATGTCAATCAATAGACGTTTCGCTGGTTTTGTGGCGTGGCTCCTCGTGGCCGGTTGCGTCAGTGCTTTCGGGCAGCAGCAGAAGGTCATCATCGATACCGATATCGGCGATGACATTGATGATGTGTTGGCTGTTGGCCTGGCCTTGTCGAGTCCGGAGCTGAATATTCTTGGTTTGACCTCTGCCTGGGGCGATACGGAGTTGCGGAGTCGCATGCTCGATCGTCTATTGTGCGAAACAGGACGAATCGATATTCCTGTTGCGACCGGAGTGAAGACGGCGACCAATAACGCCTTTACCCAGGAAGTGTGGGCCAAGGCTGGAGAAGTGCATCCGCATGGCAATGCGGTCGACTTTTTGCTGGATCAGATCAGGAAGAATCCCGGCGAGATTACGCTGATCGCGATTGGGCCTCTTACAAACGTTGGCGCAGCGATTGATCGCGACCCGGCAACGTTCAAGAAACTGAAGCGCGTGGTGTTGATGGGCGGGTCGATTCGTCGCGGCTATGACGAGTTTATTGGCTTAGGGGACGCGCGTCCTGCAGAGGCGGAGTACAACATCGCTATGGATCCGACGGCTGCGCAGAAGCTGGTGAAGAGCGGCGTACGGATTTATATGATGCCGCTCGATTCGACGCAGCTGAAGTTCGACGAAGTGAAACGGGCGATGCTGAGCACGGTGAGCACTCCACTTACCGATTCGCTGCAGGTGCTGATTGCAGAGTGGCAGCATGGTACGCATCAGATTACGCCGACGATGTTTGACGCGGTTGCCGCGGCGTACGCGGTGCAGCCGGAACTGTGTCCTGTGACACCTTTGCACATCGACGTTGACGATAAGGGCTTTACGCGTGAAGGCTCAGGTGCTGCGAATGTGAATGTCTGTCTGAACTCCGATTCCGATCAGTTCTTTCGCTTCTACATGCCTCGATTATTGGGACAGAAGCTGGCCGGTGCTTCGTCCTGCGTTGCGAAATAGATTCGCTTACTGTGGCGTGACATTGAGCGTCAGCACCTCAAATGGCGCGAGCTGGAATTCACGCGGGCTGTGTGCGCGTAACTCGATACTCGGCTTGCTAGCGTCATCTTTCCACGGGCTCCTAGCACTGTAGCTTTGAGGCGCATTCGCCGGAAGTTCGAAGGCTTCCTGAATATCTAATTTGATGCTCTGTGGTCGGTCGCTAGGGTTGCGTAAGACCAGGATGCCTTTCTTCGGCGTCCATGAGGCCCACCCATAGACTTCGAGCCATGCGGGGTCGCCGCCGATCCAATGTGTGTCTTTGAGTGTGTCCGCGTTGGAGCGAGACCATTTTGCCGCTTCGGCGAGATCATCCCAGTTGGCTGGCGTGAGCAGCGAAGGCGTGATGTACATCTCCTGCAGCTGCGTGCCGTTGCCGAAGTAATCGCGTATCTCATTGCGGAAATCGTTGCTGGGGTCTTTGCTCAATTCTTTGTGATGCTGTGCGTAGATCATGCCATGCAGCATGAGGGAATTGAGCGGGTAGAGCGGGCCGGCTTTGACGATGTGGTTGTAGGTATCGGCGTCGCGATAGGTGATCCAACGTTCGCGGTAAGGACCGACGCCGGCGACATCATCGTCTTCGCCCCCGCGCCAGATGGAATCCGCATACAGTAACCAGAACGGTGAGGGATAGGTGCCGGTGGTGAGGTTGATGTAGATGTCCGGCTTGACTGCGCGCAGTTCGCCGATGAGATGGATGGCTGCGGCGAAGTCGCTGTCGAAGCTGCTTCCGGGAAAGACGCTGTCGGCGTTTCCGGTGCCATCGAATTTGAATTGATTTACGCCGTATTTGCGGATCATCTCCATGCAGACATCGCGAAAGCGCGCGTAATATTTTGATCCGGAAAGTGCGAAGCCTCCGTCGACGATTTCAAATCCCTGTTGTTTGCCGTATTGGATGCGTTCTTTTTTCGGGCCATCGTAGCCGCCCCAGGGCGACATCCAGATGCCCGGCGCAGCGCCGTATTTGTCGGCGGCTTCGCGTATGGGCGTGAAGCCGTTGGGGAAGCCCTTGTTAAAGCTCCAGAGCGAGGCGTGGTTGTCCCAGCCGTCGTCGAACATGAAGGAGTCGAGTGTTACGCCGCGCTGCTCGTGCAGTTCGCGGCCGAACGTATTAATGCGGTCGAGCGCGCCAGCCTGGTCATACGGGTTGAAATAGCCGAGGTCGTACCAGGAGTTGTAGTGCAAGAAGGTGCGGTACGGATGTGCACGCTCGCGTTCGATATAGCTCCAGAAGTCGCGGCGTAACTGGCCTGCCTGCGCGATGCCGATGACGGATGAGTAGGTTACGGATTGTCCGGACCTAAGAGGAAGATCACGATCGATGTATGCAGTAGCGCGGTCGTTCGATACTTTGCTGTCCGACAGGGGGTGTTCGAAGCCCAGGAAGAAGTTGCCAAATACAATGGGCGAGCCTTTGACGGAGCCGACTACCTGCGCGCCGGGGAGATTCAGGTCGATCAATTGCACACGGCTGATGGGTACATCGTGGGAGCCTGAGGTGACCGTAACGAATTGCCGGATGTAGTGCGAGCCGTCGCGCAGAACGACCGACCAGGTGAGATGCAGATTCCCGTCATTGCTGACAAACGGTAGGGCGAATTTTTCGCCCGCAAGGCGATCCGAATAGCGCGAGGCCTCCGGATTTGACGTAAGCGCCTGCATCTGTGGCGCACCGTCGATTTGCAGGGTGCCGCTATTGTAGATGGTCCCGTCTTTAAGCAGGAGTGCAAAAGGATTCGAGAGCAGCAGCAGGGTTTTGTTTTGTTTATCTGTAACCGTTACGGTAGCTAATTTGTTGCCTGTGATGATCCAGGAAGCCGCAATCGTGTCATTAGAGAGAGTGTAGGAGGAACCATGAATCGTTGCGACTGCCTTGCCGGAATCCTGTGCATTTGCTGTGGCAGCTTGCGCCAGGAAAACCAGCGCGCACAGAAGTATTTGCGCATGCAGAGGTTTAGCTCCGAGCTCGATTTTCATCCTCTTCATTTGTTCCCGTTTCTGGAGGGTTGATAGATTCTTACATGCGAAACGACGCGGCTGATGGCTCCATCGCTGGGCGTGTCTGGAGTGATGCCGTTCTCGATTGAGAAGAACAGAGCAAGAAGCTGGCCGACGACGACATCAACGGGCGGACGGCACAGATCGGGAAAATCAGGAGGTTCATTGAGGGTCAGAGCATAATGCGTCAATTTAAGGATGCGGTCAGCCGGACGTGGCGCGACAACGAGGATTTCTCCGCACAGGTCTTTGCTGCGGACCTCTTCGAGAAGATCAAGCTCGTATTGCAGGCGATAATCATTTCCTGAGAGATAGGCGACGACCAGAGTCTGTTTATTGAGGAAAGACATTGGGCCGTGCCGCAGCCCCAGAGGCGATTCTGACAGGGTTGCAACCTTTCCCGCATTCAATTCGAGCACCTTGAGAGCGGACTCCTGGGCAACCGCCTGCAGCGAGCCTGTGCCGAGGAAGCAGGCCCGAGTGAATTTCCTTTTTCCCAGTGTTGCGGCCATGTCGGCGGCCTTTGGCAATAATTCCTCGCCCATTACGGAAAGGTTTTCAAGCAGCGGAGCATACTGATCTGACGCATAGATGTGCGCCAGATATTGACCGGCGACTACCATATTCGAGAACGAACTGGTCATGGCGAGGCCGCGGTCGTTCACAGCATCATCGAGCTTGATAGTGAAGACGCCGGGAAAACTCGCCATGGCGCTGGACGCGTTGCAGGTCACGATCAGGTGACGAATCTGTTCCGGATATCGGCGAAGAGCCTGCTCGAGCACCGCCACTCCTTCTGAGCTTTCACCGGAGCGCGAGAAGGAGATCATCAGGTAAGGCCTGCCATCAAGGACGATGTCATCCATGTTTGTCAACAATTCGGTGCTCGGGATAGCCGAGACCTCGCATCTCCAATGTTTGTGGAGAATGTCTCTTAATGCGCGTCCGATGTAATCCGAAGTTCCGGCTCCGGTCAGGATGACAGTGGGCAAAGTTTCGGCCCCGTACCTGAATCCGACGCTACCGAGGAAAGCCTGGAGGGAATCGTGCAGCGAGGCAAGGCGATGCAGGGTGCTGCGCCAGGTGCCTGGCTGCTGTTGGATTTCTCGCGGCGTGTCGATGAGGCCCCGTGCTTCTTTTTCCTGCGGAGAGAGTGAAATCAGAGCCGAAAGTGCGTCCTGCAAGCGGAAGCTCCTTGTTAAAATTTGGAATTCGATTGTAGTACACGGGCCTGAATGTCGTAACTAAAAATAATAAACCGAAATATATCGAAGATGTCTACGATTTAAAGCATGCTGGCAATCCTAATCTCGCGGCTTACACAGAATCCTAGTAGATTTCAGGAGTCAGGGGCGAATTGCATGATGTGTGGTAAGGAATTCGTGATGGACTGCGGCTCAAGCAGCCTTCAATAGCGGAGCTTCATTTTTGCACATTTACCGGGTTCAACCTCCGAGGCCATGCTTGGGGTGTGGGAAATCGAAGCCTTATCTACAGCATTCTCCAGTTTCTCTGAACATGGTATTTCGTTTGCAATCTTTTATTGACTTTTAGTTTCGGATTGTGCGGAAATGCTCTGAGCGCAGTGTCCCGGGGACTTTATTGCAATGTTTGACATCACTATTGCGGGCGAAATCAATCTGGATTTGATTCTTTATGGCCTCCCACACGACATGCCGGTGGAACGGGAACTGCTGGCTGCCGATTTTCAGATGACTCTGGGAAGTTCGTCCGCGATTCTTGCTCACAATCTGAGCGTGTTGGGGACAAGAGTTGGGTTCGTTACGCTGGCGGGCAAGGATGAACTCGGCAAAGCAGCGCTGGCGCGTCTGGGTGAAAGCGGGGCGGACCTCAGCCGTGTTGCTTTTGCCGCGAATGGAAAATCAACGGGCGTAACCGTGCTGCTTCATCATGGAAAGGAACGGCACATTCTGACTTATCCGGGCACGATGAGCGATATGAGCAGACGGGACCTGGATGTTGCGTACCTGAAATCTTCCCGTCATTTCCATCTGTCGTCGCTGTTCCTGCACCGATCGCTTGCTGCTGACCTGCCGGAACTCTTTCGCGAACTGAAGAGCGCAGGGCTTACGATTTCGCTGGATACGAATGATGACCCGGACGACAAGTGGGGAGGCGTACTGGAGGAACTGCTGGATCTGGTGGACGTGCTGCTGCCGAACGAGACGGAGATATGCCGCATTGCGAAGCGGGATTCGCTGGAGGATGCGATTGAGGTACTTGCGCGGCGGATTCCGTGTATTGCGGTGAAGCTTGGTTCGCGCGGAGCTTTGGTGCAGGCTGGCGGAGAGAGATATACAGCGGCCCCGGTTGCGGTGTCGCCGGTGGACTCGATTGGCGCGGGCGACAGCTTTAATGCGGGGTTTCTTTCTGCCTGGCTTCGTGGATTGCCATTGGAAGACTGCGCGAGGGCCGGAAACATAGCCGGGGCCTTGTCGACGCAGCGTCCAGGCGGGACGGAAGCATTTCGCGATCGCGAATTTACCGAGCGGTTTTTGAAGCAGCATAATTTTCCGGTGACACGGTAGAGAATGAACTTCGCAACCATCGATTGGGTCATTGTCGTGGTTTACCTGGCCGCCTCCATGCTGATTGGGCTGCTGGGGCGTAAGTACGTCGGGAACACGGCGCATTTTCTCGTTGCTGGCAGAGAGCTTGGGACTTATATCGGGATTGCGACGCTTGCCGCGACCGAGATTGGCACGATCACGTTCATGTACAACAGCGAGCTGGGATATCGCTACGGCTTCGCTGCATTCTCGGCGGCGCTGATCTCGGGCATTGCGATGATCTTCGTGGGCCGCACCGGCTTTGTGATTCGCAGGCTGCGAGAGCTGCGATTGATGACGGTTCCTGAGTATTTTGAAGTGAAGTACAGCCGCGGGCTTCGCATCGTTACTGGGTTTCTGGTGGCGCTGGGCGGCATTTTGAATATGGGGATTTTCCTCAAGATTGAGGGGGAATTTCTTACGGTGATCAGCGGGCTGAACCAGAAATATCTGGTGGCTACGATGATTGCGATTCTACTGCTGGAGCTGATTTATACGACCGTCGGCGGCATGATCTCGATCGTAATTACGGATTACCTGCAATACGTGTTGCTCTCAATTGCAACCATCATTATTACAATTTATGCCGTTCATTTTGCCGGTTGGCATGCAATGGTGACAAAGGTGACCAGCGTGATGGGTTCGAGCGGATTCAATCCCATTACGGCGCCAAAGTTCGGATTCAGCTTTCTTGTGTGGCAGCTGCTGCTTTGGCTTTCGATTCATACGTGCTGGCAGACGACTGCGATGCGTATGTTTTCGACGAAGAGCCCGGAAGTATCAAAGCGCGTGATGACTTGGACGGGGTTTATTTTTCTGGGGCGCGGGATGCTGCCGATGCTTTGGGGGATTGCGGCGCTGACTTTGCTGGGGCATGGGGCGCTGGTTGCGGGAATTCCGCAGCCAGTGGTGCATGGGAAGGCGCTTGCGCCGATCGATGCCATGCCGGCAATGCTGGCCGTGCTGCTAGGCCCGGGGATTCGCGGGATTGTGGTTGCTGGAATGCTGGCGGCCACGATGTCAGTGAACAGTTCGTATCTGCTCGGCTGGAGCGCGGTGATTTCTCAGGACATTATTGCTCCAGTGCGGAAGCAAATGGGGCGGCCTCCGGTGAGAGACGCGACGCAGTTGCTGATCAATCGAATTTGTAATTTTGCCGTAGGGGTGTTTCTGATCTTCTGGGGACTGCTCTATACGCCGCCGGGTGCGGTCTATCTATATCTGAATATAACTGGGACGATTTTTCTTGCTGGCGCCTTTATCTGCGTGATTGGCGGGCTCTATTGGAAGCGTGCAAATACTACTGGTGGCTATTGCGCGATGCTGATGGGCGCGGCCGGCGCGATCGTTCCGTTTTTCTTTCTGCATAAGAGCGAGAGTTTTGCCGGGTTTGCTGCCTTCGGATTGTCGGCAGTTGGATTGCTGATAGGGTCGCTGCTTGGGAAGAAAGACGCGAATCCCATGGTGCCTGAACTTGCGGTGCAGAACGGGGATGCGTCATGAACGAATGGATGTATTTCTGGGCCGCGTGGCTCATCATTTCTGGAGTGGCTTTTGCAGTGATTACGCTGATTGTGGCGGTGAAGGGTTTTCGCGATCTGCGAGCCATGTTTGCCGGTTTGAGCGTGAAGCGGCAGGTTGAGCATGACTGATCAGGACAAGTTTGTGGCGATGGTTTCGGCCAAGGCGGAGGTCGATTTGCCGCTGAGCGATTTTCAGCCGAAGTCGATGGTTGTCACCGAAGAGCATCATCTGGAGCGCGCTCGGTTTCCTGCCATCGACTACCACAATCATCTGGATTCGCTGGAGCCTGGCGATGTCTTGCGCGTGATGGATGCCTGCGGGATCGAAAAGATCGTGAACATCACGATGAAGACCGGGGATGAGGCCTTGCGGTTGATCGACAAGTTTCACACTGCCGATCCGCAGCGCTTTGCGACGATTGGCTGGATGGACTGGTCGGATGTGACTGAGCCGGATTTTGTCTCGCGAACATTGCAGCGGCTGGAGACGCTGGTGGAGCACGGCGCCGTGGGAATCAAGTTCTGGAAAGACCTGGGGCTAAGCGTGCGTGATGCCGGAGGCAATTTACTGCGCGTGGATCACGAGCGGCTCGCTCCGATTTTTGATAAGGCGGCAGAGTTGGGGATTCCGGTGATGTTTCATACAGCTGATCCGGATGCGTTCTTTCTACCGATTGATGCGCAGAACGAACGGTATGAGGAACTGGCGGCTCACCCGGACTGGGGATTTTATGGGTCACAATACTCGAAGCAGGAGTTGCTCGATCAGCGCGACCGTGTGATTGCGCGGCATCCGAAGACAACATTTGTAGCGGCGCATGTGGCAGAGAGTGGGGAGAATCTTGCTCGCGCGTTCAGGCTGCTTGAGACTTATCCGAATGTTTCGATCGACATCAGCGCGCGGGCCTCGGAGCTGGGTCGGCAGCCTTACACTGCGCGTGAGCTGTTTCTGAAATATCCGGACCGCATTCTTTTCGGCTCGGATTTGCTGCCTGAAGAGCAAATGTACCGTCTCTATTTCCGTTTTCTGGAAACAGCGGACGAGTACTTTGAATACCCTTCGCATGCTTCGCGGCAGGGTCGCTGGAATATCTACGGACTGCACCTGCCGGACGATGTGCTGCGCAAGGTGTATCGCGAAAATGCGCTGCGGCTTCTTCCATCCTAGGTTTCTGTTCCTATGGCAGCAACAAAATACTGTGCCGGCTCCTGGCCTGTATTGTGGACTCCGTGTTCTTCGCCGGAGTGGACGAAGGCGGCTGATCCCGGTCCCAGAGTTGTGCTCTTTCCGGCGATGGTGATTTCTATCGTTCCCTTGGATAGAAGGAAGAGTTCTTCGTGAACATGGTGATGTGGCGGGTGCGGCATGGCTCCCGGGGCGAGGACCGTTTCGTGTACTTCCAGATGCGTTCCGGAATGTGTGATGCCGTTGAGAATGGGACGCGCGGTATTGCCGCCATTCGTGTGCGCGGTCATCTGGTCAAAGGGCAACGCAAACGATGGAATTGGCTGGTTATTTGTTTCCTGTGCGAGTGAATCGCCTGCCAAAGCGCTGATGATGAAGGGGAGAGTCTGGCACAATCCGCGCCGCGATACATTCATGTTTCATCCTCCTTGAGGGGTCCTTGAACAAGCTAGCACTGGAGTGGGAAATGCGGAATGCATTGCAGTGGGCATAGAATACGACGCAGGCGGAGTGATGTATCTGGAAACGGACGTCAGAGACCGGCAGGATGAGATTGCCGCGGCATTTGCGGATGTGCGGGCGGAATCAGGCCGCACACTGCTCGAACTGGTGGACGCCGGGCCGGTCCTGCTGGTTTTTCTACGGCATTTCGGATGCTCGTTCTGCAGGCAGGCAATCGATGACGTTTCGCAGATTCATGGTGCGTTGACCGATCGGGGAATACGGCCGGTCTTTGTGCACCTGGGAACGCCTGAGAGGGCAAAGCCTTATTTCGATTACTACAAGCTTTCCGGTGTAGAGCGAATCAGCAATCCCGATGGTTCGTTTTATCGGAATCCGGTCTTCGATCTGGGACGCGTATCGCTGCTGCAGATTATTTTTCAGCACGCTGTGTGGAAAGGGTGGCTGCAGAACGCGATGATCAAGCACGGGATCGGGCTGATTCGTGAAGACGCTTCGCAAATGCCCGGCGTCTTTTTTCTGCGGGATCGGGCGATTGTGCGTTCGTTCCACCATCGCACGATTGCGGACAGGCCAGACTATTTGCGCCTGGTTGCCTGACGCTGGCGCCAGATTTCCGATAGACTTTGCTTTCGACGATGAACCTTTCAGAGATTCAATCCGCTCTCCGCGACCTGAAGCTGGACGCATGGCTTTTTTACGATCATCACCACCGTGATCCTATCGGTGAACATATTCTCAAGCTCGATCCGCATGCACATATTACCCGCCGCTGGTACTACGTGATTCCGGCGCAGGGGGAGCCGCACAAGCTGGTGCATCGCATCGAGCAGGCCCGCCTCGATTCCCTGCCGGGAGGGAAGACGCAGTACTCGTCGTGGCAGGAGTTGCAGGGTGGGCTGGAGGCGATGCTTGCCCCTTACCAGCGCATTGCGATGCAATATTCTCCGCGGAACGCGATCATGTATGTCTCGATGGTGGACGCTGGTACCGTGGAACTCCTGCGCGAGATGGGGAAGACGATCGTCAGCTCGGCTGATCTGGTGAGCCAGTTCGAGGCCGTTCTTTCTGAGGAGCAGATCGCCAGCCACTATGAAGCGCAACAGGCGCTCGATGAGATTCTGGCAGAAGGATTTCGCGCGATTGATCGCAGGCTGAAGAGCGGCATCACGGAATACGAAATGATGGTGTGGTTTCAGCAGGCGATCGAGCGGGCCGGGATGGTGACGGAAAACGGCCCGAACGTTTCGGTCAACGAGAATTCTTCCGACTCACACTATGAGCCGACGGCTGCGCGTTCACGCAGGATTCAGAACGGAGATTTTCTGTTGATCGATATCTGGGCGCGCAAGAACCGTCCGGGAACCTGCTGGTATGACATTACCTGGACGGGCGTTGTGGGGCGTGAACCTTCTGAGCGCGAAAAACAGGTATTTGAGACGGTGAAGAATGCGCGGGATGCGGCGATCCGATCCGTACAGGAAGCTTTCGCGCAGAAGAAAGCGATTGCGGGATGGCAGGCTGACGATGCGGCGCGCGATGTCATTCGTGAAGCGGGGTTCGCGCCTTATTTTACGCATCGCACCGGGCACAACATTGGCACGGAACTGCATGGTGGCGGAGCGCATCTCGACAATTTGGAAACGCATGACGAGCGCCGGATTCTGCCGTTTACCTGCTTCTCAGTGGAACCGGGAATTTATCTGCCGGAGTTTGGGGTTCGCAGCGAGGTCAACATGATGACTTCTCGTGATAAGGCTGAGGTGACGGGGAGAATCCAGCAGGAGTTGGTGCGGATTTAGAGACTGCGAGCCAGCACTTAACGTCCGTTTTCATCTACTGCATCAAAATAAATATTCAGGTGCGGGAGCATTCTTACATCATCTGGTTTGTCGGCGCGGTGGTCTGGTGGATCGACGCTGCGCTTCATCTGCATGCCGGGTCGCGCAATCATGCGCTACTGGCAATTGCGGTTTCTCTTCTCTTTCTTGCTGCAGGTGTCGTTTTTCGCAAACAGGCTTTGCGCAAGTAGGCTAATCAGCTTGGAGACTTCGTTAACGACAACGACCTCGTAGATGGCTACCGCTGATCGAAGCGGGAGAGCAGTTTGCGTCCGGTCTCGGGAATGATGATATAGCCGTATTCCTCGCCTGCGGCGGCGCGCACCGATTCGAGCGAGTCGAAGTGCGTCAGTGCGACGAATTCCACTTCCTGGAAGAGATTGCGGCGCAGAAGTTTGCCGCCAAGAAATCCGCGGACTTCGTGGAGTTTCGGAAATACCTCCATGCGAATGAATGATTCATACGCATCAGCGTTTTCCGGAGTAGTGTAGCCCTGCCATAGACGTGTAATCATACGGACTTCTCCAGTGAGAAGGATGATACGGATGGAGGCCTGATCTGAAAGGAGTGCCAGAGAGTCGTGGGAATCTCTGGCACCACATCTTACACTGTTTACACTGCGGAACTGGCGAGCGGGCTCGATGTCAGCTGTTCGGTTTCAACCAGCGAAACGCACTCTTCCAGAATGTCGAGCGCGATCTCGGCTTCGTGTTCATTGGCGATCAAAGGCGGGGCGAGGCGGATAGAGGTCTCGCCGCAACCCAGGATAAGAAGACCGCGCTCAAAAGCCATCTCGACAATACGATCACGCCATTGCCCGGCAACTTCACGCGTAGTCTGGTCTTTGACGATCTCGATGCCGATCATCAACCCGCGTCCGCGGACATCGCCGACAATGGGATGCTTGGTCGGCCATTGGCGCAGCCAGCTCAACATCTGCTCGCCGAGGCTGGCTGCATTGGCAATGCCTTCGCGCTCGAGGATGTCCATAGTAGCGAGCGCAGCAGCTATGGAGATCGGATTTCCACCGAAGGTAGAGGCATGCGAGCCCGGCTTCCAGTCCATGATCTCGGCGCGCGTCATGCAGATGCCGAGCGGCATGCCAGAAGCGATGCCTTTAGCCATGCAGACGATGTCGGGTTCAACCCCGGAGTGCTCGATGGCCCACCATTTGCCGGTGCGGCCGGCGCCCGACTGAACTTCGTCGGCGACGAGGAGAATGCCATACTTGTCGCAGATGCGGCGCAGCTCCTGCAGGAAAATTGTTGGTGCAACGACATAACCGCCCTCACCCTGTATGGGCTCGACGAAGATGGCTGCTACTTCCTCAGGCGCAAGAGTCGTCTTGAAGAGCTTTTCTTCAATGTAGCGGGCGCAGCCGAGCGCGAACTTCTCTTCTTCCTGTGGGCCTCCGCTACAGCCGCGATAAGCATAAGGGTAGCGCACGTGCGTGACGCCAGGGACGAGCGGCGAGAAGCGGCGGCGCTGCTGCGGCTTCGACGCGGTGAGCGACAACGCGCCCATTGTGCGTCCATGAAACGCACCGAAGAAGGCGATGACGTGCTGGCGTTGCGTGTGATAGCGGGCAATCTTCAGGGCGCATTCGACAGCTTCCGCACCGGAATTACCGTAATAAAAACGGTGCGGCGCAGGCATGGGAGCCACCGCCGAGAGGCGTTCTGCGAGCGTGACCAGGGACTCGTAGTAGAAGTCGGTGCCGGATATGTGAATCAGCTCAGCGGCCTGCTTCTGGATGGCGGCGACTACCTCAGGGTGGCAATGTCCGGTCGAGGTGACAGCGATACCTGCGGCAAAGTCGAGGAATTCGTTGCCATCTACGTCCTCGACGCGCAGACCGCGGCCACGCTTCGCAACCATTGGATAGGAACGGGTGTAACTGGGCGAAACGAGACGGTCATCGTCTTCGACGATGCGCTTTGCGTTCGGTCCGGGCAGGGGGCCGTTGAGTTTTGGTCCAAATTTGCTCAGAATCTCGGTCGACTGCATGGGGTTCTCCTTGTAGGGCCTTGGTTTAGGCTTCAGCCTTGTTTTCGTTTCCTAAGAACGCCGCATTATGAGGCGATTCGGCTGCTTTCGGGAGGAGTCTTCTTCCGGCAATGACACTGACGCGGTTGGCGGGTTTCTTTTCTTTGCCGAGTGCGCAGTCGAGCGTCACGGGCAGCGGCGACTAATCGCTGCCGAAGAGGCTAGGTCGCGTCCGGGTAGGCAGAACGCGGAGATGCTTGCGGGGAGCAATGGCACGCGCAAAAGCCTGACTCCAGCGTCTGGGGCTGAAGGCGGGGCTCACAACGGCGATGTGCCGGTCGGTGCGCATGTTGTCCCTGTGTGAGCTGAGGATAGCATGCGGATGGATGAGGCGGAAAGCAGGAAGTGGACACTTCGCTCAAGTGACACGAAGTGCGATTTAAAATCAGACGATCATCTTGGATGCAGATTGTCTCTATCTGGACAATCTATCGAGCGAATGGCCGGGAGAATCATCTTTCATTCAACGCTGCACTTTTGGCAGTGCTTGTAGGATGGAGGCACCCGCTCATGAAGCGCCGCAACACAGCTTCGCTGGTCATTCCATTTGCGTTTGGCTGCGTTTATTTCTTTTGGGGTTCGACCTATACAGCGATCAAGGTGGGCGTCCACTACCTGCACCCGTTGGTTCTTGGTGGAATGCGCTTTCTTATCGCCGGAACGCTGATGCTTACATTCTGCAGCATTCGTGGAATGTGTGTCTGGCTGCCGGCGCGGCAGATTGGTTGGCTTTCTCTGATTGGCGTGATTCTGCTCGGCGGAGGGAACATAGGGCTCGTCTTTGGGGAGCGATACATTGCCAGCGGCCTTGCAGCTTTGCTGGTTGCCGTCATGCCTCTCTATGTCGCCGTGCTCAGCATGCTGTTGCCTCGCGGTGAAAGGCTGCAGGCTCGTGGATGGATGGGTCTTGGGCTAGGTTTCATCGGCCTCATCGCTTTGTTGTGGCCCGCGTTGCGAGAACGAGGCGAGGGACAGCCCCAGCAGGTTTTGGGATGCGCCATCATGCTGGGCGCGGCGTTCCTCTGGGCAGTTGGTTCCCTTCTCTCGCGGGAACTGAAACTGCCCGTAAATCCAATGGTCGCAGCCGGATGGCAGATGCTGGCTGCAGGGATCGCTAGTGCGCTTTTCGCGTTCACGGTCGGTGGCTGGGGAGCATCCCACTGGACGCCTGGGGCGGTAGGCGCGGTCGCGTACCTGGTGACGTTTGGTTCTCTGGTTGGATACACAGCATTTGTGTGGCTCCTGGAGCATGTTCCAGTCGCCAAAGTGGCGACCTATGCGTATGTAAACCCAGTCGTTGCTGTAATTCTTGGGGCGATCCTGCTGGGTGAGCATCTGATCCGCACCGAATAAGCTGGAATGGCTGCAGTTGTGATCGCGGTTGCTCTGGTTACATCGTCACGCATCCGGGTTGAAGAGAGACGCTTGGAGTTGAGCGAGGCGGAAGCTGTCGAAGTCTGAGAGAATCTGCGCAACCCTTGCAGCACCTCTTGAGTTCATAATGGAAACAGGAGGTGATTATGCCGAACACCATGGGTGTACTCCTTCTATTTGTTGTTGTGTTTGTGGGCGGAATTCTCTGGGCGACGCGCGGTCATTGCGCGGATTCCGACGGCCAAGGAGATGTGACCGGACATCCGGGCAAGATGTCATAAGGATGTCATATGAATGTTGATATCTTGACAGGTGCCTATATATAAGCTGTGGACTTCTCTACGGTTCTCCTTCAGAAGTCATTTGGGGATGATCTGTGCTTGCGGGTAGAATTTAGCCAAGGTCGATACAGCGATTTCGGCACAGCGATTCGTCGCAGAGCCAAAATTACGGCCTAGAAGCGCAGGGAATGAACACAACGACTACCGAGATCCGAGATCTACATTCTGAGACGCTTCCATCTGAGGCATCCCTCGCACAGAAGGACGATGAAATATCGCTCCTGGATATTCTCATTATCCTGGCCCGCCGTAAGTGGCTGATTTTCAAGATTACGGCGGCCTGCCTGATTGTCGGGCTGGTGACTGCGCTCATTCTGCCGAAGACCTACACTGCTATCACGACGGTGATGCCGCCGCAGCAGAACTCATCGCTGAGTTCCGCGCTCATGTCGCAGATTGGAAGTCTGGGTTCGCTCGGTGCTCTTGCCGGAGCAAGCGTGGGGCTGAAGAATCCCAACGACATGTACGTAGCGATGTTCAAGAGCCGGACGGTCGAAGACGCCATGATTCAGCGCTTCGGGTTGATGGCCGAATACCGGCAGAAATACATGTCTACGGCCCGAAAGGCCTTCGAGAAACACGCGACGGTAGAGAGCGGCACAAAAGATAACTTGATTCATATTTCGGTAGAGGATAAGAATCCTAATCGCGCGGCCGAAATCGCCAATGCTTACGTAGACGAATATCGCAGACTCTCTCAGCACTTGGCGATAGGCGAGGCGGCACAGCGCAGGCTGTTTTTCGAGCAGCAGCTGGAACAGGCGAAGGACAATCTGGCGAATTCGGAAGAAGCGTTGAAGGTAACGCAGCAGAAGACCGGGATGATTCAGCTGGATAGCCAGGCCCGCGCTCTGATTGAGTCTGCCGCCATGCTTCGCGCCCAGATTAGTGCGAAAGAAGTCCAGCTTCAGGCCATGCGTACGTATGCCACAGGCCAGAACTCTGATGTAGTGCAGACACAGCAGGAATTGGATGGATTGCGTGCTGAGTTGGCAAAACTTGCCGGGAACGGCGACGACACTGCTGGCCTGATTGTGCCCAAAGGGCAGGTGCCGCAAGCGGGGATTGAATATGTCCGTAAGCTGCGCGACGTGAAATATTACGAAACGATCTTTGAGATTCTGGCGCGCCAGTTCGAGCTTGCCAAACTGGATGAAGCAAAAGAAGGAGCTCTGATCCAGGTCGTGGACCCTGCGATTGTTCCGGATTACAAGTCATCGCCGAAGCGAGCTTTGATCACCATCATCGCAACCGTGGCTGGATTCTTTATCGGCATCTTCGTGGCTCTCTTCCGTGAAGGCATGGAGCGATTGCGACAGGATCCGGAACAGAGCGAGCGTCTTAATATTCTTCGCAAGGCACTCTGGACCAAGAAGACAGCCTGAGAATGATGAATAAAGAAGATTCGACCCTGGTGACGGGTGGAGCTGGGTTTATCGGCTCGAATTTTGTTTTGGCGTGGATCAGGGAAGTTGGTTCGCCGGTCATTAATCTGGATAGCCTGACATACGCGGGCAATCGCAATAACCTGCGGTCCCTTGATGGTGATCCTCGTCATATCTTTGTTCATGGGGACATAGCGGACGAAGCCCTGGTGGCAGAGCTGCTACGGGAGCATAAGCCGAAGGCAATTGTCCACTTTGCCGCGGAAAGCCATGTAGACAGGTCGATTGTCGGACCTGACGCTTTTATCCGAACGAATGTATTTGGCACATTTTCTCTGCTGCAATCGGCGCGCGCCTATCATGCGGAGCTGAGCGCAGATGAGCAGAAGCGTTTCCGCTTTCTCCATGTTTCAACCGATGAAGTATACGGATCGCTCGGACCTGACGATCCGCCATTTTCTGAAATCACTCCGTATGCACCCAACAGTCCTTATGCTGCTTCGAAGGCATCGTCTGACCATTTGGTTCGCGCCTATTTTCATACCTACGGCTTACCGGTTCTGACTACGAACTGCTCAAACAATTACGGACCATATCATTTTCCGGAAAAACTTATTCCGTTGATGATCCTGAATGGGCTTGCGGGGAAACCGCTGCCAGTCTACGGCGATGGCAAGAATGTTCGGGACTGGCTGTATGTGGAAGATCACTGCTCTGCGATCCGGGCGGTGCTCGACCGCGGCAGGTTAGGCGAGACCTACAACGTTGGCGGCTCGAGCGAACGGAAGAATATCGATGTGGTCACGACGATCTGCGATTTGCTGGATGAGTTGGC
The DNA here is from genome assembly GCA_963833015.1 of uncultured Acidobacteriaceae bacterium. Taxonomy (GTDB): domain Bacteria; phylum Acidobacteriota; class Terriglobia; order Terriglobales; family Acidobacteriaceae; genus Alloacidobacterium. The sequence continues at coordinate 323,399 of CAWHWJ010000016.1, forward strand.
CCCCAGCGACCCGATTGGTTCGCGGAGAAAGCTGATTACTTACGTGACGGATCGTCCCGGTCATGATCGCCGCTACGCAATCGATGCTCGCAAGATCAGGCAGGAGCTTGGTTGGAAGCCGGCTGAGCGATTCGAGTCAGGAATTCGAAAAACAGTGGAGTGGTATTTAGCTAATCAGGACTGGGTAGAGAATGTGCGCTCCGGCGCTTACCACCAGTGGATTGAGACCAACTACGCGGAGCGCGTCGCGCGATGAAGGGGATTGTGCTCGCAGGCGGCTCCGGGACGCGCCTCTATCCGGTAACGCACGTCATTTCAAAGCAGCTTCTACCGGTTTATGACAAGCCGATGATCTACTATCCGCTGACAACGCTCATGCTGGCGGGTATCCGCGAGATCCTCATCATCTCAACGCCGCAGGATACATCTCGCTTTGCGGACCTGCTCGGCAATGGCGCACAGTGGGGACTTCAGCTTTCGTATGCCGTGCAGCCGAGCCCTGATGGTCTGGCTCAGGCTTTCATTATTGGCAAAGACTTTATCGGGTCTGAACCGTGCGCGCTGGTTCTGGGGGACAACATTTTTTATGGGCAGTCGCTTTCCGCGCAGTTGGTGAAAGCGGCGAACAAAACGCAGGGCGCAACCGTCTTCGCCTATCCCGTCCATGACCCGGAAAGATATGGCGTAGTTGAATTCGACAAAGATGGGCGGGCCATCAGCCTTGAGGAGAAGCCGAAGACTCCCAAGTCACGTTATGCGGTCACAGGTCTCTATTTCTATGACAATGACGTGGTGAATCTTGCTGCTGCGCTCAAACCATCGCCTCGCGGCGAGCTTGAGATTACAGATCTGAATCGCTGTTACCTTGATCGCGGCACATTGAATGTCGAACTCATGAGCCGCGGGATGGCATGGCTGGATACGGGAACCCACGACTCACTTTTCGAAGCAGGGCTTTTTATTCAGACGATCGAGCGGCGGCAGGGATTGAAGATTGCATGTCCCGAAGAGATTGCTTTCCGTTACGGATATATTACGGCTCAACAGCTTGAGGCTCTTGCGCAGCCGGTACGCAAGAGTGGCTACGGGCAATATCTCCTGTCTCTTGTTAATGAACCCAATTTCCCATCCGATGGCATTTAGAGAATGAACATAATCAAAACTGCATTGCCTGGGGTTCTGATCCTGGAGCCGCGGATATTTAAGGATGCGCGCGGCGCGTTCTGCGAGACTTATAACGAGCGTCTTATGGAACAGGCCGGACTGCCGACACGATGGGTGCAGGACAATTTTTCCTTGTCGAAGAGAAACGTCGTTCGCGGCATTCACTATCAGATCCGGAACACACAAGGCAAACTCGTGCGCGCGACGCATGGCGCCGTATGGGATGTGGCGGTTGACTTGCGGCGCAGTTCGCCGACCTTCGGAAAATATGTTGGCGCGGAACTTTCCGGCGAAAATGGGCGCATGCTTTGGATCCCGGAAGGATTCGGACATGGGTTTGTCGCACTGTCGGAGATGGCTGGCTTTGCCTACAAAGTCACTGGATACTACTCGCCCGCTGATGAGAGAACCCTGCTTTGGAACGACCCATCTCTTGCCATTCCGTGGCCCGTCTCTGCGGAAGAGGCCGTTGTATCTGAGAAGGATCAACAAGGACAAACCCTGCAAGAGGCTGAACTATTTGCATGAGCAGGCAGCGGCTCATTCTGATTCTCGGAGCGGGTGGCCAGGTAGGCACCGAATTGCAACGGAGTTTTGTCGGCGCCGGAGAGGTGATCGCTTGCGACCGCAAGGTCGCTGATTTTTCCACGCCTGAAGAACTGCGGCCTATGATTGCTCGACTGCAACCAGCGATCATTCTGAACGCAGCGGCGTACACGGCAGTCGACCGGGCCGAGTCTGAGCCAGAATTGGCCATGACAATCAATGCGCAAGCGCCCCGTGTGCTTGCAGAGGAAGCTGCGAAGCTGGACGCGTTGCTCGTGCATTACTCAACGGACTACGTTTTTGATGGCTCGAAAAAATCGCCATGGGTGGAGAGTGATGCTCCCAATCCGCTGAATGTTTACGGGCATACAAAATTAGCTGGCGAGGATGCGATCAGGGAGGTTGGCGGCAAATACCTGATCTTTCGCACGAGCTGGGTCTACGGACCGCATGGCAATAACTTTCTGCGCACCATGCTGCGGCTGGGCCGCGAGCGCGATCAACTGAAGATTGTCGACGATCAATTCGGCGCGCCGACTTCGTCCATGGCTATCGCGGATGCTACGCGCGCCACAGTGGACAAAGCGGCTACGACGGAGCCTGCCTTCGGCATGTACCACATGACATGCGGTGGCGAGACAACCTGGCGCCGTTTTGCCCAGGAGATTTTTTCGCGGCATCATCAACAGAGTGGCGAGAAAGTGCCACAGGTCATTCCTATTTCATCGAGCGAATATCCAACCCCGGCGACGCGACCGGCCAACTCGGTTCTTTCCAATGAGAAGTTGGGATCGACTTTTGGAGTTTCCTTGCCTGACTGGCAGTCAGCGTTGACGGCAGTGATGACTTCGCTTGCTGGTCAATGAGAGTCCAGCTTCTTCACCCCTGACAGGATTGCGAGCGTACCACCTCTATCAAGGTCCTGGTATCTCCTGTGCTGTCGAAGTGGGCAATCGGTTGCCACGTAAAGCAGGGATCAGAGGCGATCCTTTCGTGGAACCAATTGGACTTGGAGTTGTCGAGGACCAGGAACGATGATTTCTGAAGGATGGCTGGAGTATCCAGAATTTTGCCGGTTAGAAAGCCCTGCTCCTGGTATGCCCGCATAAGGTGATAGTCGGGTACTTCATATTGGTTTCCGCGCAGAGCCGCATCCCAATCCAGCGGGTAGACGATTTGGTTGGAGTCCTTGCCCGAACGCAGGATGGCCGTGAAGTCCAATAGCCAATCAATAATTACAGGCCGGTTGGCTGCGACGGTCTCGAATCTCTGCACGTCAATGTAAAATGGCTTGACAGCCAGCGCCGTTGCAATCGGTTGCAGGAGAGCGATTGCGGCGAACACGTAAGCAAACTTACTCTGCGCCAAATTCCGGCGGCTAAGCCAGGAAGCGAGAAGAATCGCGATTCCGAAGATCGAGGGGAGCAGGTATCTCGGAACGAAAATAGGCGTAATTGTGCGTGAGACGACAAACAAGATCAGTGGAACAAGAAGCAGACTGAAGGCGAGGATGAGCGCCGGGCAGGGAGGGCGACCTGACCGCTTGAGCGCCACTGCTTCTGCAAAAATCAGCACTCCGATGCATTCAATTCCCAGCAGAAAAGCAATGAGGAAAGGCACCGGATGGCCAACGAAAGGTCCAATAAAGGAGTGGAAGGATAATTGGGCAGCGAGGTCAGAGAACTGGGGCGTGACATTCCATCCGTGTGGTTTGGCAACCGCAGCTGACACCCGGATCGCGGGGAGCCAAATAAGAAGCGCGAGCCACCCAGCCGCAAGACAGAAATACACTTTAGGGCGCAGGCTGCTCCGCAGTCGATCCGAGATGATCAGCGATATCAGCATCATGGCGCCGAACATGAGTCCAAGGACGTGGCCTAAGACGAGTCCCGCCTGGCTTAGGCAGAGTGCCAGAAGCATTTTCCCTGATGGCTGTTCGGTTTCTGCCACACGGAGCCAGGCTCCGACAGAAAGCGCAGCCAGAAACAGATAGAGTCCGTAAGTGCGAGCTTCAGCGTTTTGCTGCAGCAGGATGTAGTTATTGAACATGGCGAGGCTAACGGCAATAAATGCTGCCGCAGCCGTGAAACGCGGTCGGAGAGCCAGGTAAAGGGTGACAAACGCCGCGCAGATCCCAACTGAGGAGTAGAGCCTAAGTGACAGCGGGCTCAGGCCGAACAGATGCGCCCAGGGCCATGCCGTGAGATAAAAAAGCGGCATTCCCGCGCCGCCAAGATGTTGAACGGCGTGGTACAGGTGCATCGGAGAAGACTCGCGAACTTCAATATAAGTAAAGCACTCGTCACCCCACGGCAGTTTCTTGGCTGACCAAAGAATGCAGGATGCAAGTAGCGAGGCAATTGCCAGAACCGGCGCCCAGTAGCTTGCGAGGATAGAGGCGCGAAGAGCACCTGAAGTCTGTCTTGGCATTAATTCAATATTAGGGCCTGTTAGCCCTATTAGGGTTAACAGGCCCTAGTCGACTACTCAGCGCGCAGGGCTTTCACCGGATCCACCGATGCTGCACGGCGCGCAGGCAGGAAGCTTGCTGCAATCGACGCCATGCCGAGCAACATTGCCACCCCGCCGAGAGTGATCGCGTCCCACGCCTGCACACCAAACAACATGCTGCGCATTAGCATCGATGCTCCAACTGAGCAGACGAGCCCGATTGCCAGCCCGGCTACAATCAGCCACCCCGCCTGCCCCATGACGAGCCCGTACACGGAACTGCGCTGGGCTCCGAGCGCCATGCGCACGCCGATCTCCCGTGTTCGCTGGCTCACTGAGTATGCAATGACTCCGTAAAGACCGACCACGCCGAGGATCAGCGCTACGGCTGCGAATCCGCCCACCAGCCATGCCGAAAACCGGTGCAGCAGCGCTGATTGCGTCGCGTTGATTTTTTCGTTCATGGTCGCCTCGTCGGATACGCCCAGGCTCGGATCGATCTGATGGAGCGTGCTTACGAGCGTTGGCAGGAGAGCGGAGGCATCCTGCGAAGAGCGTACGGCGAGATTGAAGTAGTGGTCGCCTGTCTGGTTGATGGGGAAATATTCGGTGGGCGCGATTGGGAGATCGAGCGGCCCTTCGCGAACGTCATCGACAACGCCAACGACCTCCCACTCAGTGGGACGCCCGCCCTCATCATTCGCGATCTTCTGGCCGGTCGGGTCCTGGTCGGGGAAATACTTCCGCGCCAGCGCCTGATTGATGACAGCGACTCCCGGCCGCGAAGCGTCGTCGACTTCGGTGAAGAAGCGGCCACGGAGCAAGCGCGCCTTGAGCATGGGCAGATAACTCGGGCTCACGTGACGCTCGTTCACTTCATTGTGTTCGCCGTGATACGGTCGTCCCACAATCTTGATCCCGTCAGTGGGGCAGTTGCATTGCACAGGCAACATCTGGGTGAGTCCCGCCGACTCAACACCCGGCAGACTTGAGACGCGTCGCACAACCTCCCGGTAAAGTTCGGTGTTTTGGGCATCGCTTTTGTAAACACTCCCTGGGACCTCGACCTGGGTGGTTGCCGTATGGGCTGGGTCGAAGCCTAACGGGACATGCAGCAGGGTGTAGAAGCTTCGCCCCAGCAACCCTGCGCCTGCGAGCAGCACGACGGCAACCGCCAGTTCAACGACGACGAGGTTTGCCCCAAGCCTGCGCCACAGCAGACCAGCGGCGGCGCGATCTCCCTCGGCCAATCCGTCACGCACTTTCCGAAATGAGAGCCGCGATGCAGGCGTTGCGGCCAACAGCAGCGCAGCCAGCAAGGCAACTGCGGCAGCGAATGCGCCGACGTGCGCGTTTAAGCCAACGCCTTCGAGAAACGGCATATTGGATGCCATGTCCTTGGGAACCAGGCGTGCAAGAAGCCGCACGAGTCCAGCAGCAATGATCATCCCGACAATGCTGCCGCTTGCGGCAAGCAAGAGCCCTTCGGTTAAGAACTGCTGCACCAGCCGTGCCGATGTTGCACCCAGCGCGCCGCGCACGGCAAACTCGCGCCTGCGGCTCTCCGAGCGGACAAGCACAAGGCTGGCCACGTTGACGCATGCGATCAACAAGAGCAGGCCAGCGCCGCCCAGCAGCGTCAGCAGAATGGGTCGCACATTGCCGACCACGATCTCCGAGAGGGGGGCGACGTTGGCGCTAAGGTCGCGACCAGTGATGCCGTATTGACGTTGAAGTTGTTTTGCAATGGCTGTCATTTCGGCTTCCGCTGAATGCACGGTAACGCCGTCACGCAGCCGTCCTATTCCGAGAAAGGCATAGAAGGTCCGCGAATGCTCGTGAGGACTCAACACGTTGATGGGAACCCAGAACTCCGCGTTGCTGCTGAGCGGGAAGGAAAACGACCGGGGCAGGACACCGATGATCGTATAGGCCTGACCGTCCAGATCCATAGTCTGCCCAACCGCATTGGGCTGTGCGCCAAAGCTATGGAGCCATGCTCCATAGCTCAGGATCACCACATTTGGGCCGCCTAGCCTATTCTCACCGGGATAGAAGTCGCGACCCAGTATGGGATGCACACCGAGAGTTTGAAAAAATCCGCCGCTTACGCGGCCGCCCTGAACCGGCTCCGCGCCGGAGCTGGTTCGCAGAAGATAGCCGCTTGGGGCGAAGACATCAAGCGAGCTGAAAGACTTATTCAGTCCCTGCCAGTCGAGAAAATCCGGATACGAGAGCGGCCAGAGCGGCGACTCAACGCTGCTTTCGTTCACAGACATCAGCCGGCCAGGATTCGCATACGGAAGTGGCTCCAGCAGAGCCGCGTCTGCAAAAGCGAAGATGGCTACGCTGGCGCCGATGCCGAGAGCGAGCACAAGAATGGCGGTAGTTGCGAAACCGGGATTCCTTGCAAGCTGGCGAATCGCAAATCTGACGTCGCGCACCAGGTTGTCGAACCAGACCACCCGGCTTCTCAGATAGAAGCGCTCCTGCGCCACCTGTACATTGCCGAACTCAACTCTTGCCTTCCGGTGTGCCTCGTCATCGCTCAGGCCTTCGCGCTTCAGCTCGTCGGCTTCGAGTTCCAGATGCGCTTTGATCTCCTCGGAAAAATCGTCTGCGCTGCGCCTGCGTCTGAACATGCTAGGCCTCCTCGCTGCTCGGTCCCGTGCCACCCCCCAGAATCAATTCCATCGCCCTTGTCAGCCGCTGCCATTCGTTGGTCTTCTCCACAAGCTGTTCGCGGCCTTTCGGCGTCAGCGAATAGAACCGCGCCTTGCGGTTGTTATCGCTCACTCCCCACTTGGCGCTGATCCACTTTTTGTCTTCGAGCCTCTGCAGGGCCAGATAGAGCGAGCCATGGTCAACGAAAAAGGCTTCTTCCGACTGCAGTTGGATCGACCGTGCTACACCTTGGCCATGGCATGGCCCCAGCACGAGGGTCTTCAGAATCAGCAGGTCGAGAGTCCCCTGTAGTAGGGAGATACGATCAGCGGCACTCTTTTGGGAAGGCATCCGACCTAAGCTTCTCACCGGTTGGGTCGGATGTCAACACGAGTCAGAATTTCAGTACAAAATGGACTCCGCCTAGCACCGGCGAGTTAAATCCGCAGGGACCTCATTATGACGTGACCCCCGGTATCCAGCTGGGGTTTCACCTCACGTTCCAGGCTCGAATGCAGGGCTTAAAACGGCGTCGCTCAGAGATGAGGGGCACCGGTTGTTGTCGCAGCAGGCCTGTTGGACACGTCAGTGATGTAGAAATTAAGGAGAGGGGAAACAAGGGGTGGTAGATCGTAGAAAATTCCTAGGCGCTCTGGCAACGAGTGACTTCGCGCCACGAGCCTGGAGCAACGAAAAGATATCTCGCGGAGCAAAGTGGGAAGGCGACAATCTTGTGCCTGCCACGCAGCTTCTATGGCGTTATTTTTCGAGACGCATCCTTGCAATTTGCATAGCAGTTGTAGCCCTGTCTGTAACTGCGCTGGCCCAATCCGCGAAGGATGCGCGTCCGCATTCTGCTCTCGAACTCAAATCGTCAGACACTCGTCTGGTTGAGGCCTTCGACTGGGCCAAGCAGCAAGCGATGGCTTATGTGTTCGACAACGATCCAGTAGGTCCGTGGTATGAAGCTGCGCTTCCGGGACGGCAGGCCTTCTGCATGCGCGATGTCTCCCATCAGGCTCTTGGCGCGCAGGCTTTGGGCCTCGAAAAGTACACGCACAACATGCTTCGCCGTTTTGCCGAAAACATCTCGGCTTCCAAAGATTGGTGCAGTTACTGGGAAATCGACCGTCTCAATCGCCCAGCGCCCGTCGACTACAAAAGCGACAAGGAATTCTGGTACAACCTGCCGGCAAACTTCGACATTCTCGACACCTGCTACCGAATGTATCTCTGGACCGGCGACAAAACTTACATCGATGACCCAGTCTTCCTGAATTTCTACAACCACACAGTTACAGATTATGTAGAGCGCTGGGACTTGAGCGTAGACCGCATCATGACACGAAAAATCAGCGTGAAGCCGCCTCCTTACTTTCGCGGCGATCCCAGCTATGAAGAGAGCCGCAGGGACATCGAACTCGGCGTCGACTTGCTGGCTGCGCAATATGCCGGCTATCGCGCCTATGCCTTCATCCAGGCGATTCGCGGAGACAAAACAGAGGCAGAGACGTATTTCAAAACCGCTGCCGATGTGAAGTCGCTGATCAACACAGCATGGTGGAATCCGTCTGGTAAGTATTTCTACGCCTATCTCGATAAAGACCAGCACTTCCACGGTATGGCTGGCGCAGACCCGCTCTATTACAACGCAGTTGATGCCGGAGCCAAAACCTCCGCAACTCTGCAAATGCTCTTCCAACAGATGAAGAAAGAACCAGAGAGTGCAGTCGAACCAAAATCACACTACGCCGAAATTCTCTATCGCTACAACGAACCCGAAGCCGCCTATGCAGAGATCATGGACCTGAGCCGCCCCGGCCGCGATCGCCGCGAGTATCCCGAGGTATCGTATTCCGTCATCGGTGCTATCGTAACTGGCCTCATGGGTGTAAACATCGAAGCGCCCGAGAAGCAGGAAGTCGTTGTTTCGACCCTTCCGCAATTGACTGCGAACACAGCGTGGGCCGAGTTGCGCAACTTACCTGTACAAGGCAATGTAATCTGGGTGCGTCACGATGGCTTGACAAAGACTACCTTCACAAATCAGGGCAAATCCACATTGTTATGGAAGGCGGAGTTTCCGGGAACGTTTGCCAGGTTGATGGTGCAGGGACAACCAATGAAGACCCAATCAGATTCCTCGAGTCCTGGCCGCGTCATAACGTGGGTGAGTGTGCCCGTGCCCGCGGGACAAACAATTTCCATTGAGACCTCTGGATCACGGTAGAACGTATCTCATAAATCAATTTCCAAACGGGCTGGAACATTTCACTCACGGCCCGAACTTGTGACGGCGCGTAAAAAGTGGAAAACCGAGTTTTCCTCACAGCTCATTTCGTGTTCTCGAAAAAGAAGTGCAGCGTTATTCCTCCCGCATTCCAGTTCTCCGGCGTGCAGCTCGGGCAGTGTTCTCGCCGGTAATAGGTTTCCAGCATGAAAACCCGCTTATACGGCACCTGAACACCTCCCGTGTACCATTCCTGGTCCCAGGAATGCTTGGGCCCGTCATAGAAGACCTCCGCCGTGCCGTAGGGAGTGAAACGGACACCATGAACAAGAAAGTCCACTTCGGCTGACACCATATTTCGATAAGTCGTCGAGTAGTTTTCGTCGATCCAACGAAGCTCCACCCAGTTCCTGTCGCGTAGCAGGAGTCTTGCGAGCGGGCGAATGCTGGGTGTCATGTCTATCGTTATGCGGTCTTCGTGCTTCACCTGTCCCGCTTGAGTCGTGCGAAGGAACTCATAGCCGACACCTAAAATGAGATAGTGCTCTTTGTCTGGATCGATGTTCTCCCAGTGCGGCCTTAGAATGGGTTTGACTTGACGACCGATCCCCGCCGCCACATACCACTGCTGGAAGGGATAACCCGCTGCCTGCTCCAGTCCGACAAACGAGAGCACGCGCCAACTGGACGGCAGTTGCACATGTGCATCAGCTTCCGGCCAGGCCTCATTCTCTGTAGGGGACGTCGACGACTGGCCCGCGGTGCCTGACCATGAGAAGATGGACAGGGACAATGCGACGAGGATTCCAAATAAGGTGGATTGATGTGACATGTCATCGCCAGGCTGCCCGCCATGATTGATTGATCCTGATCAACAGCACATTGCCGGTAGAACTCGTGGTGTCGCAACTATCCCAGCCATCGATCTTAAATACGATCGAATTCGCATCCTCTCCAGCGGTAGGCGTTTGTGGCACTCGTTCACCGATTGAAGCCTGTGAGGCTGCTCTAGTTGAAAGTGGCATCAGGGCCGCTATGGCTGGCACCGTTGCAACGAATGCCGCTCCTTGAATGAAGTGTCTACGGTCGATGACCATACCGTTCCCCTATCTGAATGTCTGCGCCTAATCAAGCTGCCAATGGCGATAGTGCAAAGGCGGTGGTTCCGCCCCAGCGTTTTCGAGCGCCGGCAAAGATTTCAAATGCCGTCTGCATTTCGTTAGCGGCTATTGCTGTCGCATGCGCCTGTTCGAAGGCCCGCAGCGTCGGACGGTTCACGAGATTGACGTTCGCGAGTTCGAAGGCCCTTCGAGCATCGTTGCCGCTGCTGGAGTAGAACTCAGCACCGTGGTCTGCAAAAGCAAGCAGGTGCTTTCCGAGAAGTACCTCGAAGCCGGATCGCGCGGCCTGCGTCTGTTCCTCGGCCTCGGCGGACCGGCCCATCGCGGCCAGCACTTCGGCCAGACGCCAGGACACCTCGGGCTCGCCGGTCAAGACGGCCGGGATCAGCAGGGCCTCCGCTTCCTCGGTAAGCCCGGACCGCAAACAGATCTCCGCCAGATGCACGCGTGCTTTCACATAACCAGGCAAACACTCGATGGCCTTTCGATACCACTGTGCCGCCCGAGTATCCTGTGGGTCGGGGACCAACTCTCCCCATAAGACGCCTAACCGAAAGCAGACCCATGCCACGGCGAACGGCGAGGTGTCCCGGTATTCCCTCAGCGCCTTTTGGTAGATCTTGTCGGCATCGTCGAACTCACGAAGATCAGCGTGCAACGCAGCTAGTGGTACTAGATCTTCCAAGCGCCTCGACTTCGCAGCCATCCATCGTCTGGCCTCAAGCACGCCTTCCAATTCGGTTCCGCAGGCATGGTCGATGCTCAAGGACAGGCGAATTACGGCGTCAGACAAGTCGCCGCAATTCGCGATCCTTTCGAGATATCTCTTTGCTTCGGCAAAGCGGTGAGCCATCGAAGCGACTTTGGCATGAATGAGGGCGGCTCGCGGCGATTCCGCGGCCACGCGATCAAGATGATGGACCAAACTGTCGAGGCGGTCGAGGGCAGCCAGATCCCCGACGAACTGCGCAGTCAATTGCTCCTGTTCAACGATGTATTCAGGAGTGCCTTCGCGCAACGGATCACGCCAGAATTGGCTCCAGGAGCGTTGGCGAGCGCTATCCAGGTTATTGACAGCAATCGCGCCATCCGTGAGCGAATAGAGTAAATCGATTTCCGGCGCTGCGATCATTTCAGTGCTCCAAAGCGTTTTGTGAGGGCTTCGAATCCTGTTTTCATGAGAGTGGCAACGATGGTCCGCACAATAAGGGTCGCTTGGTTGTCGGCAAGAAACTGGACTCGCCATTCCACGGAGCTCCCGCTTCCCTTTGGTTTCAGGTCGAACGTTCCCGTGTAAGCCACAACTCCAAGTCCACTCACATTTGTATAGAGATAGAGCCGCTGTGAACTATCCTCCGCCTCGAGGCGCTCAATAATCTGCTTGCCATCGATCGTCTCGATTGTGCGCAACTGACCAACACCTTCTCCCGTCAGCTTTACGCTGGCAATCAGTGGATGCCACATTCCACCAAATTGGCCGATGAGAGCCCAGACCTGATCCGGAGAGGCCGCGAGATCAACGTTGTCGGCAACAGTCTGCAACTCCGTATTCGGTGAAGCCTCATAGGGAAACACTTTGAGGCCTGGCTTCGTCGCGCCCGTTGCTCCACCTTGCATGAACTCCCTGTCGTCATTCACCATCCAGGTGATCATGATGTCGACCACATTTGCGTCAACCGTGCGTCCGCCACCCGTCGCGTAGGGTTTTCCTCGAAGTGTGCTTTTCTCAATTTCAAAAAAACTGGTGTCACTCGTCGGCTTGGAGACGTCGAACAACAGGAAATCATCGAGATAGACATTGGCCGCGGCGTGCAGTGCCCCGGACGACCAATCTGCCTTCCCGTCACGCATATCCCAGTTAGTCAGACTTTCCACCAGCTTTTGGTGAAATACGGGCTTCAATTCTTCTGCGATCTCAAAGGGTGTTTGCTGATTCCATAGGTCGCGCAGATCGTCTTCCCCCTCAATCGCAGGATTATTCAATCGCATGTTGGTCTGTTCCGGACGGCCAACCCAATCGTAACGGGGAGGGTTTACCCCGATCGGACTGGCGCGTCCGGGTAACGGGGTGATTTCGGCGATCACCCCAAAAAGCGACCCTTCACCTGGACTGAGTACTCGTTGCGTGTCGAACTCGACGACGATCGCAAGCACATTGTCGTGTTGCAACAGATTGGGAAGCTTCTTAAGCACTGCGGGTGCCCACGCGAGATTGAACGGGTCAGAGCGCAAGCCCGCAAATACGCGGAAAACTCCATCCGCAGTCGATGCCCCCTTCTCGTCGTTGACGACGAACGGTAGCATCTGGCCATCGGGACTGGTACAGGTGCCGCGCTGCACCGGCTTCGAGTCGCCATTTGCGTGTTCAAGAACATCGAACCGGAAGCTGAAGCGATACTCTTTGTCGCTTGGCTTAAATTTCGCGTCCTCGCCAGTGCCGGCCACTGTCATCCTGCGAATCACGATCGAGTGATTTACCGCGTTGGAGAACATCGCAGTCACACCCGCCGAAGGGAATACATTCGCGGCCAGCACCGTGTGTGCAGGATTTTCCGGGCTGGTGAACGCGAACAGATCGGTGAGATCAGTTGCAGGCTCACCGATCTGCCGTGGTCCATCTACATGGTCTGACATTGCTCCCCTCCTCTGGCGATCAGTTCAGCGTTGCGGAGCTTCCGGTTGGTTCGCATACTTGGCGTGTCCGGTGATCGCGTTCGGTGGCCCGCCGAATGGCGTCACCCGGCCTGCTTCCTCAGGAATGGACTTCAGATATTCGACAAGCGCCCAGCGTTCTTCGTCGGTCAACAGGGGGCCAATGACGCCATTCCCGAGGGGAGCGTTCTCGAAGGAGTGCCCGGCATTCGAGCTTCCAATGAGTGAGGTGTCAATGAGATAGGTTCCGGATTTCCCTGAGGTGTCCACACCCACCTTGACCGGATCGAAGTCCCGCCCCAGATAGAACTTCTTCGTGCGCTGCGCCGCCGGAACGAGCATCTCATAGAGATTGGGCACCGACCCATTGTGCATAAATGGTGGAGTCGCCCACACACCATCACGTGGTGCTGCCTTGTAGTGGGGAACTTGAGAGGGACGTGGGACAGGAAGTTCCCTGTAGCCGTGCATCTTAACGGCCTCCTCTTCGGTCTGATTGACCTTCGACAAGGCAACATGAAGAATGCTTTCCTGCAATCCGACGTAGAGGTAGCCGCCTGGAATAAGCGCCTTATCCTTGAGCGGTCCGGGGAGATACGGAGCCAGGTGAGCAGTCTGCACAAACGGCCTGACGTCCTCGAACTGCATCCGATCCGTGCCCACATAGCTTTCTGGCACCAGTCCAACTTTAAGGAAGCGCTTGCCGTACTTGTTGGGTTCCGTCCACGTATAGGGATACGAATTGTGGCACTCCGCACAGTACTTGGCGAAGAGCACTTTTCCCTGCGCCGCTTTGGCGCGATCAATCTTTCCAAACACTTCCTCCGGCCATTTGGGAGGCGCCAGATGAGTCAGCCAGTCCTCAATCTCCTCGAGATTCTTCAGGCGAGCATTCGAATCGAAGAGACCTTCTTCAGGGGACTTCGCCGTCAGATTCATGGACATGAAAACGCCCATGGTCTCGGTAAGGTTGCGATTGATTGGATCTTGTTGCACGCCGCGCCATTGTGTCCATGAGCCCTGCGGGGAATTCCAGAGGAAGGGAGGCTTGGTTGGCGCGAGGGCAGCAGACCAGTTCTGAGGAATATCAGGCGCTGTTGAAGTTACGCGGGCAACGATCAGAGCGATGGCGTCCATTCGCGACGGTCCCCAGGGGTAGGGAGTGAGCAGAACGCGGGTTCGGAAACTATGGATACGATCGGCGGTACTTTCGAAACGCTTACGCAGGTCACTCTTTGCGTCCGCATTCGAACCTCCCATTCGCGCTGCCAGACGATCAAACTTTGCTGCATCCTTCAGCGTTTCCTGTACAGCGTCATCGAGAGCAAATACATACGCTTCCAGGTCGAAGTGATTTCCGACTCCGCCATCGATACGAACCCGTTTCCCTTGATAAAACAGCTCCGTATTATGGCAAGTGGCGCAGTTTATCCCGACGTCTTCACCCTTCCATGGACCCTCAGTCGTCGCGGTCTTACCCAGCCCGATTGGCAAGCCATCTGGGTTCCATTTGGGGTCTGCCGGGTCGGGCGTCAGGCCATACCGTTCGCTATTCGCATCTGAGCGAAAAAGGTCCTGGCTGCCTGCGGCCTCGAGGTTAAGAAAGATGTCATACGGCATCACCGTTGTGCCCTGCGAGATGTGGTAGTACCCCTCCCGAACGTCATTCGACCACCCCTGATCGAGAAAGATGACATGGTCAGATGAAGCCTGCGCCGCTGCTGCTGCTCGCACAGTTTTCATGTGCATCGTCGTGTATGCACCGGAGAGAGACACGGTCAATGCGGCGATGCTCCAAGCGATAATCTTGTTTCGTTGCATGAGACCTCCTGGTAAAGAAGACCTGGAATACTGGCCCTGAATTTCCGACGCCAAAGCTGTACCATCCCGTTTCCGGGTACATAGCTCACCTCGATTCATCTCACACGAACAACTGAGCCCTGCCTGAGACAGAACAGGCAATAAACCGCCAATCCCAAATGAAGTACTATTGTTGACCACAGGCCTATGCCGGACAGTCCTCCAACGAAGCGCGCAGCCAAGAGAAGGGCGACGAAAACGAAATCGTAGAAAGCCGTCGCCGTAACGAGTCCCCTCGCGGCACCACTCGCACTGTCCTCCCGCACTAACCAGCATGCGACCCCGATTGCGAGTATTGCTCCGCCAAACATGCGAAAGGCGTAAGCTCCGGACGCATCCAGTGGTACTCCGAGCAAAATGAGAAACAGCGCGCTTGGAAAAATTAGAAATGCCAAGCCAGCCAATGCCTCTACAGCGAATTTCACGAGTATGAGATTCTTCAAGCCCCATTCCCTCCGCTGACGCGGGCTGCTCGTAGCCCTCGACGAACTCTATTGGCTCCACAGCGAGCATTCTTGGCCCTAAAACGCAGGCTGACTACTGTCACATGGGACAGGCAACCAACCACAGACCGCACCGATACGTACTTCCGGGGATATCGTCGTTAGGCCGTTTGCCAAAAACGAGATGGCACGGAAGTTGAACGAACCAACTGTCCGAAGAGACAGTTTCCTAACTGCCGCAGCCGTGATGGACTAGTGCTCATGAGTCTCCGTTTGGATCTCGACAAGTCGAGAGTGGGGGACAAAAGCGAGAATTTTGAACGCACATCGACTACGCTAAATGAACCACAGTGGAATCTTCACGTGCACAAATGCACGAAAGGACCAATGACGATGCCCAGCCTTGATTACTCCTCCCTTGTCAACTCACAACGTGAATACTTCTTGTCCGGATGCACTCGCTCGTCGCCATGGCGTAAGGCGCAGCTTGAATCGCTCAAGGCGATGTTCACGGAGAACCGCAATGAGCTTTGCGATGCACTTTGGAAGGATCTGCGCCGCAATGTCGTTGATGCCGACTTGATGGACGTCGCGTACAACGTCAATGAAGCTGGCTACGCGCTTGAACACCTCGATCAGTGGATGGCGCTCGAGCATGTGCACATGCCCCTGGTTTTCGAACCAGGACATGTTCTTGTTCGCCGTGATCCGCTAGGTGTAACGCTGATCATCGGCGCATGGAACGAACCGTTTATGCTCTTGTTCGGACCGCTGGCGGCGGCGCTCGCGGGCGGGAATACCGCGGTGCTGAAGCCGTCGGAACTGGCAGTGGCATGCTCGGCAGTCGCGGCTAAACTAGTCGCGAAGTATTTCGACCCCAGAGCCGTTGCTGTGGTAGAAGGCGCTGTGCCCGAAACTACCGCTCTGCTGGCACAAAATTGGGATTTCATTTTCTTTACCGGCAGCCCCACGATCGGCAAGATCATTCACCAGGCAGCCGCCAAGAACCTGACGCCGTGCGTGCTCGAGTTAGGCGGCAAGAACCCCACCATTGTTCACTCGACTGCCAACCTCAAGGTGGCGGCGCGCCGGATTGCCTACGGGCGTTACCTCAACTCAGGTCAGATCTGCACTGCACCCGACCACGTTATCGTGTGGCCCGAGGTCAAGGATGCTCTAATCGACAACCTGAGAGACGCGATCCGCAACTTCTACGGCGACGATCCGAAACTCAGTCCAGACTACGGACGAGTGATCAACCGCAGGAACTTCGATCGTCTCGCTGGGCTACTCGGCAGCGGCAAGGTCGCAGTCGGTGGAGAGATCGATGCCGATGAACTGTACATCGCGCCAACCGTGCTCGTAGATGTGTTGCCCGACTCTCCGATTATGCAGGAGGAAGTCTTTGGTCCGATCCTTCCCGTGTTGGAGATAGATTCAGTCGAGGCCGTGATCGAATGGGTTAATAGCCGGCCTAGCCCGCTCGGCCTCTACGTTTTTGCCGAGGACCTCGATCTCGCCGAACGCATCCTCGATGCGACAGAATCGGGTGACGCGATCGTCAATGATTGTGCCATCCACCCATTGATCCCTGAACTCCCGTTTGGAGGTGTCGGCAACTCGGGGATGGGCAAGTACCACGGCAGGTGGGGCTTCGAGGCGTTCACCAACGCCCGCGGGGTCATGTATCACGGCACCATTATCGATCCCGCCGTGCGCTACCCTCCGTACGCCCAGCACATCTTCGAGCGTAAGTTGGAAGCGAAAATAATGTCTTAACCCGACTGACAGAAGATGGTGATGATACGCCGGCATCAGATCGAGGCGTCTTTCCTGTTCTGCGTTTGTCCTGCACGCTGAACTCGAGAAAAGTTTGCGCAATTGGGGGTCAACGCTGCATACGAAAGTTCATCAACCTATTAGTCATAGCTGCAGAGCTCACATGAAAGCGTTTGGCTAGGAAGCCAATGGCTTCTTCATCATCTAAATTAAGGTCGTTCTTGATTCGGAATTGGTACTTTGTCCCGTGAGAGGTGCAGGGCTCATGGCTGTTAAAGGACCCCTGTCGCAAGAGACAGTTACGTGTCTAGCAAACCTAATCTTATACTGTCCGTTAACACGACCAAGGAGGCTTGACGCACCGGCTACTGAAAACAGCGAACGACGCATCGCAAGTCGACCAGTTGTAGTCAAGCCAATTTCCAGCACTTTTAGGAGACTCAAATGGCTAAAGATAGGGCAACGATCGGAATCGACGGACTCCCGCTCCCAATTCTGCCACCAGAACGAGATGCGCGCGTTTGGGCGCGACTGGTGCGCGTCATGTTTTACCTTCCTGGTTTCATGGGCCTGCTGTTGATCAAGGCCGGCGAACCGGCCAGCTTCGGAATCACTGTCGAGTTGCTGATGCTGTCCAGCGCAGCCGCCATCGTCGGCGGACTGTATATTGGCACGGAATCCTCGGGTCCGGGCGCCGATCCTTCGTCGAAGGTCAGCACCTGGAGCGGGTCCCTGGTCCTTGAACTGCTCTCCGTGGTGCCATTCTTAGCCGCGATACCGGCGCTCTTCCATGAACTCGCGCACAGTGCACTGCTGCACGCCCGAGAGCCCGCCGCTGTCGATGTCGCGCTGGGTGCTTCCGAGCTGTTGCCGATGGTAGCCGTCTTGCCGTTTATGCTTTACCAGCTCGCTGGCTTTGGCACACTGCACTTCGTCGTGCCGAAGGCGGTGAACTGGATCATCAACATCGGCACTTTCTGCTTGATCATCGCCCGTTACGTCGCCTATCGCGAAGACAAGTACATGCTGGAAAGGCAATTCAGCGGAGTCCTGGTTATCGCTATGGTGGTTATGGTGTTCTACGGAGTCCTCAGGCTGAAGCGGATGCAGGCGATCTATGACGCGCACTGTCCCCCGAAGGCTCTCAAGTAAAGAGGTGTGATATTCCCTCGCAGCCATACGAGCCATTGCAGGCAGTTCACGACGGGCTAACGCTTACGCCAGCCCACCTATCCGTCACAATTGGAGGTTCAGCGATTTTTCAACAACTACCTGCGTACGGCCTTCTGCCTAACCTAAAGCTTTTGATTGCTCCCGCTCCGAATGACCGATCCAGACTATGGGAATTGGCTCTTCATGCACGTTTCAAGTGGCCGGAGCGGTTCATATTGGAAATGCGAATGAAGTTTTCCAAAGACCGGTACCGTCGTCGCCATCGTCCTACGAGGAGGAGAGAATGTAACCGCTTTGGGATTTCTCAGGGAACATAGACGAGGAACTCCGGCATGTCCGGAAGGTCATCAATGAACGTCCCCTTGTTCTTCCCTTTGGAGGAAAAGCGCCGCACCCGCTGCTTCTTCCGCTCGGCTACGTAAAGATCGCCGTCGGGGCCGACGGCAAAGCCGGAGGGGGCGTCGAGCTTTCCGTCGATCACCACGCGCGCCTTAAGCTTGCCGCTCGGCGGCTTGGGCGTTAGTTCCAGCGCGAGGATGCTGCCAGTGCCCGCGGCGCCGATATAAAGCGTCTCGCCGTGCAGGATCAGGTGCACGGGCGCCACCAGCGCCCGCCCCGCGATGTGGGCCATCAACTTCCCGGACCGCACATTGAAGACCTTCACTGCATCGCCGGCTTCGTCCGCGACGTACAGGTGCTTCCGGTGCACGACAATGCCACGCACCGAGTGCCGTGGCTTGCCGCGCTTGTCGAGCACCACCTTGAGGCCGAGAGGCGATGGCACATCAAGCGGCGTGCGGTCACCGTACTCGGGAAGGCTTCCCTGGCTGGATGCGACGAGCGTGCCGGGGAGAAACTTCCCCTTGGGATAGTGCTTGCGGAGGTGCGCGGCCACTGACGCGGGTTTGCGGGTGTCCGGCACAAGAGACACCACGGTGTTGGTGTCCTGGCAGGAGACGTAGATGCAACCATCGTCCCCCAGTTCCACGTCGAAGGGGTGCACCATCGCCGCAACGTGCTCGGTCTTCGCGAGCACTTCCTTGAAGCGGAAGGTGTCGCCGTGCCGGTGGTAGAGCGCAATGTGGCTATCCTTGCGCCACGCGTTCGCGATGTAGAGGTCGTCGCCCACCAATGCGAACCCGCGCGCGATGTGCAGCGGATGCGCGGCCGGCGATGGATCGAGGAGCAGCGGATGTATCTTACGCGGGGAGCCGTCGTCCTCGAAGACGCCGATGTTGTCGACGCCGTGCCCCGATTCACCCCGATAGCTGATCCACCACACAGTTCTGTCCTCCGAACACGATCGTTGCATCGTCAGAACCAGCGCGCGATAACGTGCGGCTTTTCGGACAACAGGCAAGCTGCGGCGAAAATTACGACTCGCGCAAGTCGACGGGCATGCCCGGCATTATAAGCCGGTTGGGCTTCTACACTACACCAGCTCGGAATCAGTTTCCGTTCATCGCGACCTGAACTGAAAAATCAATGCCATTAAGACTCCTGCCCCGAGATTGCACAGGGTTTGCATAGCATTCTGGCACTGAATGGCGCCCACAACAGTGTCAAGGCTGAGAGTGGTCAAGTGCTAAACCCTTCATGCGCAGGGCGCCACTCATTTCATGTCGCTCCGGTCACGCCCTCCGGCTGTTCAACAGCTCCCTCTTGTGAAGATTGGTGAGTTTGCCGAACCAGCGGTACGACCGCAAAGATTCTCGTCCCTTTCCCCGGCTCCGATTCCACAAAGAAGCTTCCGTGTACCAGGTGCACCCGTTCATGCATGCTCACCAGCCCCAGCCCGCGATTCTTCTTTGCAGCGTCCACGTCAAACCCCCCGCCTGAATCGCTCACCACAAGCTGAATCTCGTCTTCCGTCGCCGCCAGCTCTACGACATACTGGCTAACCCCGCTGTACTTCACAGCGTTATGCAGCGCCTCCTGCGTCACCCGGAACAGGCACAGCGAAAGTTCTCTCGGCAGGTCCGCAGGTACATCCCTGTCAGTGAACTCAATGCTGACCTCATGCTGCTTCGAAAATTCGTGGCAGAAACCCCGAATGGCGGCCACAATTCCCAGGTAATCCAGTCGCGATGAGTGCAACTCGTGCGAAAGGGACTGTACGTCACCCGCGATCTCCGCGCAATGTTGCCGGATCTCTGTCAGCCGCTGCCTTGTCGTATCAGTCGATTCGTTCGCGCTGCGGTTAGCCTGGTCCAGTTCCATCGACAGCAACGCCAGCCTCTGGCAGATATCGTCGTGCAGGTCGCGCGCAATCCGCCGGCGCTCCTTCTCCTGCGCCTCGATGAGTTGACCGCTCACCTGCTCCAGAGCGTCCTGCGCCAACTTCTGATCCGTCACGTCGATCGCCGAGCCGATAAATCCGGCAAACGATCCATCCCCATTCAGCCGCGGAGACGCCACATCGAACATCCAGCGGTAAGCCCCATCGCTCCGGCGCAGCCGGTACTCATTCGAAAAAGGCCGCTGATCTGCGAGCCCCTGCGAAACAATGTCCTTAACATTCCTGCGATCGTCCGGGTGGACGTATTCCATCCAGGTGTCACCGTATCCCGCTTCCGGATCGGGCCCGGTAAACGCAATTCGGCGGTCATTCAGATAACTAATCCTGCCCTTTGAGTCGCACATCCATACCAGCGAAGGCGTAGTATCAGCCATCACCCGGAAGCGCTTTTCGCTCTCGCGCAGGACCGCTTCCGCCTTCCGTTTTCGTGCCCGCTGCCACAACAGGCCGACGATTAGCAGGAGCTGAGTGACAATAACTGCGATGGCAGCAACGATGAACTCCCGATAGTGTTCCCAGAGGGTCGGCTGCCGATAGAAGACCAGACTTCCCGGCGGTAGAGCCGACTCCGAAATGTGCCATCTCTGGAGTTGCCGCCAGTCCACGCGGGCACGGCTTCCGGAGTCGTGCATCACGGGAATGTTGTCTGGCTGTTCGCCCGAGAGTACCCGTCTTGCGACTTCAGCCGCCAACGCAGCCTGGTCTTGCATGTCGGTGGAGACACCGCCGATGCCACCGTGATTGACACAGTGTATGGGAAAGATGCAATAGGTTGGGAACCGCTGTCCTACCGCTGAGAGAATTTCGTAGATTCCCATCGTCGGCTGAACCGATTCTTGTGGCGATGGTTGATACAAAATGATGGTGTGGGGGGGCAGCGAATCAACCTCTTGAAGTAGCTGATTCGCTGGGAGCGCGACCAGATCAACTTCCCGCACCTTGTCCTGATCGCGGAGCAGCTCTGTATGGACCGCACCCAGCCAATATCTGTCGAAATTCGAATTGTTGGTGATAATCGCGACGGTGTTTGTTTTCGGGTGAAGATGCAGTGCCAGGTCGATTGTCCCCCGGACATCCACTGTCTCCGTCACACCAGCCACTCCAGGCCATCTCTGCCCGGCGATCCTGGAAGCATCGACTCCCCAGAACACAATCGGCACACCGGGAAACAATTGATCACGATAATGAAGAAGGAATTGGAGTGCAGGGTACGACACCGCCAGGACGAGGTCCAGCTTCTGCCCAACATACTCATGTTTCAAAGTATTGGATACGGCCTTCTCGTAACCATCATCGCCCAAACGCCAGCTTTCCAGATATTCGACGTAGAAGTTGACGGGGCCCGGAATGCGCTCTCGGATCGCGGATTTTATGTAATTTGCGTTATCAAGGCTCTGGTCGGAAAAGGTGTTGAGTACGAGTAAGTTCTTCGCATTGGGCTGTGCGGCGACGGGAGAAACGAGAATGCACAGCAAAACGACAAGAGCCGCAAGACGCACTCGCGTATGGCGCCCCCGATTACCAAACCAACTGGACCTAACGCGCTCTGTCTCGACTCGAACCGTCCTCATCAGATTCAGCCATATCCAACATTTTGCGCTGAGTTGTTATTATGCCGGGGTTGAGGTCAGCATAGTTCGTCCTGTGCCGGACAGCTCGAAAAAGAATAGGAATGCACCACGGAGCCTTCTCCGCGCCTGGCTGCCAGAAATTGCAACAATTGTAACGCGCCGCGACGGCGCTATGTAGCGGGTCTCTTGATCTGCGGTCTCTCATCACGTTGGAGCCGGATTTAGAACATAAGCTTAACCGCCAACTGTGCCACGCGAGGATTAACGGACGTGCTGCTGATAATTCCGAAGGAGGATGATGCGTATGTGGTGTTCGGATTCGAAAACTGCGGATGATTCAGGGCACTAAAGAATTCCCCTCGAAACTGCAGGCTGCTGCCTTCCTTCGGCCAAGGAATCGGTACAGATCGCATGAGTCCCAAGTCAATATTGAATTGTCCCGGGCCGTCCACAATTCCCGATGCGCTGTTTCCGAATGCAGTGCCAATCCCGTCAGCTCCGATAATCGGTGGCTTTGTAAAACACGAGGTGTTGAAATATCTCGTTAGTTTGCTCTCGACCGACCCGGGAGTAACGAGATTTCCTTTGTTGCATCCCGGCGCGAGTTGCGCCAGGTCTTCGCTGATGCCAAACACATTCGTCGAATTGTTATAGGCAATGGCAAGCGCGGTTCCGGATTGCAACGTAAGCACGCCTGAGGTGGACCAATCGCTGAATAATGCTTTTTCCCAGCCCTCAGATGTAGACGGAAACGTATAAACGCCGCTAAACACGAAGCGGTGTGTCCGGTCGAAACTTGTTCGGCCCCAGCGTAGCGCCGACGAATCCTGATTTCCCCTGATAATAGTGGCTCCTGCTGAGCTTCCATTGACATTGCTTGGATCGCTGTCCAGCGTTTTGGAATACGTATACGAGCCCAGCAGTTGCAAGCCCTGGCTGAGTCGTTTGTCCAAGCTGACTTCCAGACCGTTGTACGAAGAATTGCCTGCGGATTCGACCAGCGCAATGCCGTCCGGCGTGACCCCCTGCACCGGCACCCGCAGGCCGACGTTTGCAACTGAATTCGAAACGGTGCCTCGAATCGGGTCCGTTGGCGAGGCTGATAGCGCTTGGTTCAGAGAACGGGTTCTTAGCAAGTGAGTACCCAGCGTTCCGACATATCCGACCTCCAGCATCCAGTTCCTGGCAAGTGCGAGCTGAAGATTCAGACCGTATTGTTGAACGATCGCGGGACGAAAGTCGGGAGACACTGTATCGATCGCGATTTCGCTCGTTGGTGAATAGGGAGGAAAATATGGAAAGAAGCTCGGCGTCGGAAACGGCTGGGGAAATGGATTACTAAAGGTGGCGGCAGCATTGTCCTGGCCGGTATTGACGCGCGCGAGGGCGAAGGGTGCTCCAAAGACGGTTTGAAAAAAGGTCTGTCCCGTCGGCTGCGAAAAGTAGATACCATAGCCTGATCGAACTACGACCTTGGATGTCCAGCGTGCAGGTTGCCATACGAACCCGATCCGAGGAGCCAGTCCATTTTGTCCCAGCCCAAAATTCGCGGAATTATTACCCGCACGGATTACACCCGCCGGCACGGCGTAGGGGTAATTTGCAGCAACGATGTATCCTGCCATGCTTCCTGTCGAAGTAGGGTTTGGATCGGACCGGTTAATATCAAAACTGGCGTTGCGGCCTAGGGCATCATCGAGCTGACCAAGTCTCTCGTATCGCAATCCGAAGTCGAGCGTAAGTGTATCCGTTGCGCGGAAATGATCCCCAATGAAGAACGATCCGTTCCAGCTGCGATACTCGCGGTTCATCAATCCGTAAACATCGATCGATTGATAAACATTGCTGAAGAGATTCGTTCCATTCTGTTCAGCGTTCAGACCGAGCAGAAAATCGGGCCAGCTCAGAAAGTCAACAAATGTTCCAAAACCAGGGATGTTCACGTCATCGAGAATTCGCGAGAGAGAACCGCCCATCTCGATCAAGTGCTGGGAGTACGACCAGGTGAAGCTGTCAGAAAGATAGAAGCGCTTTTGATTGAAGGTGCGTGGAAACGCACAGGCCAGATTGATCGAGCCCACGATTCCAAGGCTAGGCAGCCCATTCTCGTCGTTCATGGCGCCAGCCGCAACCCCGAGATCAGACCATTGGAACGGTGCCCGAGCTGTACTAGCACCAAGAGTGTTGGTGTACCCGAACCGCAAGTCGTTGAGCAATTGTGGTTCTAAGTTTCGTGTCCACGAGACCGAAAATACGCGAAAGTGATTGTCAATGCTGCTGCCGAAGCCAGAAATATTGCCCGTTCCATTGTTCGGGTTCCCGGGGAACGAGACATTCATTGCGTCATTGGACCACATGAACCGAATTGCCAGGCTGGAAGTTTGCGATAGGTTGGCATCCAGATTTGTGAGAAATTGATCCTCATTGAACCGACAAGGACTGCTGGTAATGCTTGATCCCTCACTTGCCAGCGGCAACGAGGGATTGACGATCTGAGGAGTCGGGATAAGATAGGACCCGTTTGGCAACTTGAAGTTCAGGATTTCCAGCGCTACAGGATTAATGTTGGAACCATCTGCCTGAACCGCCACGCCCCCAAAAGCTCCGCTCTCACCTGCAAACAATGCGCCAAGCGCTTGCGCAGAGCGATCGTTGGTGAGGGGAGGCATGATAACGTCTGCAGTGCAGCCTATCCGCACCTGCCCCGACGCTAGACCGTTAATTTGCCTTGTTCCCTGGTATGAGCCGAAGTAATAGAAGCGGTCACGGCGAATTGGTCCTCCGGCCGTAAATCCGAACTGATTCTGTTTCAAGTCCGGGCGCGGTTGACCTGCGCTCTTGAGAAAGTAATCATTCGCGTTCAGTACATTGTTGCGGAAGAATTCGAAAACACTTCCGTGAACGTTGTTGGTCCCCGATTTGGTCACGAGGCTGACGCTGGCGCCTGCGTGTTCTCCGAAAGAAACGTCGTATAGACCGGTCTGAACTTTGAATTCCTGGATGGAGTCGGGATTGGGGATAGGAATCCCACCACTCGCATTGCTGCTGGCTTGAAGATCGGTGACCGGCACGCCATCGAATTCATAACCATTGTCATAGGAGCGTGACCCGTGAACGAAAACCCCATCATTGCTGGGACCGATTTGCGCCAGCCCTCCACTGCCAGCGCCCAGTTCACTGGCATTGTTCACACCACTAAGGACGCCCGGTGAGAGATCGACAATCTGCGTGAAATTCCGCGTCACGAGAGGAAGTGCCTGGATCGAGCGATTGTCGACGACACGTCCAAGCGCGGTCGAATCGCTCTGGAGTTGGGAGACATTGGCCTGAACTTCGATTTTCTGCGTGATGCCTGCGACTTTCATCGGGATCGACACACGAATGCTTTCGGTGACAAGGACCTGCACAGAGATCGATTGCGCCTGAGAATAGTCAGCCTTTGTGGCCGTTACGCGGTAAGTCCCAGGTGGAAGCAGCGGCAGCGCAAAGCTACCCTCCTCATCGGTCAAAGCCGAGCGACCGATCCCCGTATCCGGGTCCCTGGCCTCGACTGAAGCATGAACAATCGCTCTCCCTGACGGATCCAACACTTCTCCGATCACGGCGCCCGTTGAAGCTGTTTGGCCCCAGCAACTGGCGGACCCGACAATCATCAAGAGCAGGATTTGAATCAGAATCTGGAAGCGACTCACACAGAATCGCGCCAAAAAGTTTGGATCGATAACCGTAGCGCCATCTGGCCAGCGTTTGAAGCTGACCCGACCGATCCCAAAACCCATTTATGACTCCCGAGCTCTCACGCAAATAGCGGTTGATCCACTGCACACCAAGAACGGACAAGCAATGAACAATGCGGGCGGAAAGAATGGTATCACCAAACTTTTAGGAGGAGATGATTGATCAATGACTTGAAGGTAATCCGAAGTGTCCCTGGCGCCTCGGCGATCGCATGGAGGATCGATCTGAGATCATCAACGCAGGATACTGTACTGACAGCCGACGAGCTACGTTTCCATCTGAGTTCTGGGAGGGCTGTCGGCAAACCGGAAGTAATTCCGCGGGCCGTCGACGACCTGGTGCTGCGCCGAAGTCCCAGCAACGGCATCAACACAAGAATGCGAAATACAGGTGACCTAACGGATGAACAGTGGCAGACCCTTGACCCGCTAATCCCAAGGCCCAGGAAACGACGTGATGGCCGAGAGCGACTTTGGAAGAGCCGCCGGTCCGTGCTGAACGGCGTTCTGTGGGTCTTACGAACTGGCGCACCTTGGTTGGACCTCCCCGACCGATACCCCTCGTTCCAGACCTGTCATCGGCGATTTCAGCAATGGGTTCGGTCCGGCGTGATGACTCGGATCATGACGGCCCTTGCGCAGGAACTCAGTATCCGAGGCGCCATTGATGTCAGTGAAGCATTGATCGACGCGAGTTTCGCGTCAGCTAAAAAGGTGGACGCAAGGTCGGAAAGACGAAACGTGGCAACGGAACAAAGATCATGGCGGTTGCAGATCGTAATGGGCTGCCAGTTTCTGTTTGCGCGGAGAGTGCCACTCCCCACGAAGTGAAACTAGCTATGTCTACCTTGCTACAGATGGTCATTCCCGACGCCCCGCAGAACTTGATCGGTGACAACGCGTACGACTCCGACCGCCTCGACGCAGAACTCAGGTTCTACGGCATTGAACTCATTGCTCCACATCTTCGGAACCGAAGGAATTCAACTCAGGATGGACGCCGGCTGAAGCGATACCGGCGCAGGTCGAAAATCGAGAGGCTGTTTGCCTGGTTGCAGAACTTCCGGCGTCTGATCGTTAGATATGAACGTTACGCCGAAAACTTTCTCGGGATGCTTCAACTCGCCTCGTCTCTGATTCTACTGAGGCATTTATGAGATGAGTTCTAGTCTGTCGCAGCCACTAGCGACAAAATAAGCTCATTTCAATCACTATCTATGCGGCAAGCAATAGCCTGACTTTTATCTTGAAGCATGTCTCTTTATTAGAGGGTGTGTGATCGCGCCTTTCCCAAGTACTTTCGCCAGCTTTTCAACGCCGCGTCGAATGATGCGTGGCTCGAAGGCGGTAAAGCCGAACAGCAGTCCGGGGCGCACATTCGAAATGGAGTACTTGGACAGGGGTGGAATGTCGAGTCCATTCTGACGAAGTCGTTCCGAGCAGCAGTGGTCGTCCGTGCCGTCCGGGAGCAATCCAGCTACGTTCATACCGCCGTCTGTTATTGGAAAACTCAGAGGCAGGCAGTGTCTGGCGATTGCATCCAGAAAGCTCTCCTGCCGTTCCGCATAATGACGACGGCATCGCCGCAAATGCGTATGGAAAGCGCCGCTATCCATAAAGGCGGCAAGCGTGGCCTGATCGACAAGCGGACCATGATCTTCTGCGATGTGTTTCAAGTTAGCGAAGCGATCGACCAGTTCCGGAGGCAGAACGGCATATCCGATGCGGAGAGATGGGAAAAGAATTTTGCTGAAGCTGCCCACATAGATGACGCGCCTGTTTTCATCGAGGTACTGCAGGCTTGGCAGAGGTGAACTGTTATAGCGGAACTCCGCATCATAGTCGTCCTCCACGATCCAGGTTTGAAGCCGAACCGCGCTCTGCAGAAGCATGAGCCTGCGGCCAAGCGACATGCAGGTTCCCAGCGGAAACTGCCGCGAGGGCGTGACGTAAATCAGCGAGACTGGCTGCACCTCGGATTGTGGAAGGCAGATGCCTTCGTTATCGATGGGCGCGGAAAGGATTTGAGCGCCTGCCTGTTTCCATGCGAGACGCGCGCCGAGATAACCGGGATCTTCCATATAGATGCGATCGCCTGGTTTGATCAACAGATGAGCGAGAAGAAAGAGCGCCTGCTGGGAGCCAGATGTAATGGCAATCTCGCGCCAATCGCAGCGAACACCTCGACTATCTCGGAGGTACTCGGCAATATTCTGTCGCAGACTATCAAGCCCTGAAGAAAATACAGACTGATAGTGCAGTATGTTTGCGCTCCGCTTCAAAACGCGCGCGCGATGTCGGTTCCATATTTTGATGGGAAAGAGGCGAACGTCAGGTTGTGCAGGCCGAAAGGGCAGGGGTTCCCGAAAATGCATATTCGGTCCAGGGTGTTGTGCGTTCGCAGCCTTGGAATTGCGAGCCCGAGTAGGGGGCTGAAATTGAAAGGCCTGTGCGGCCCTTCCAACGTAGACGCCGCTGCGCAACTCGCTTTCAAGGTATCCCTCGCTCACAAGTACGTCGTAGGCGGCGATCACCGTATTGCGGGAAATATGCAGCGTGGCCGCGAGCTCCCTGCTCGATGGAAGACGCTCGCCGGCGCACAGCTCGCCGCGCTGAATCATCTGCTTCAGTTGGGTGGAAAGTTCGGCTTGCAGCGAAGCAGCCTGGTCCCGACGGAGATCAATGGTTCCTAAAGTTTTCATGGGTCCTCAAAATCTGGACCCAGTATATCGTCGCTTTCTGGACCTTTACTGGAACCACGATTCACTATACGTTCACACACATCCACAGCCCGATTTTCTTAACTGGCGGTTGTCGCTCTTCTGTTTTCGGCGTTTGGGGTGGTTTCTCTTCAGCATCACGTTGCCTTCTGTAGTGCTCGCAGGAGTAGTTGCAGGCGGCGGACTTTATATAGATCGGACAAGTCATGCAAAAGCTGTTGCTGCTGGTATGCAGCACCATCCTGATCTCTATCGCTACCGCAATGCGGGCGCAATCGCGTGTGGATTTGATTGCAATCAACGGGAAGATATGGACGGAAGACATCAAGCAGCCTGAGGTGGAAGCGATCGCAGTGCGCGATCATCGCATCGTGGCGACTGGCAGTTCGGCTGCGATGCGTCAATTGGCAGGCCCAGGGACTAGGGTTGTCGATTTGAAAGGGCGTCGCGTTGTTCCTGGATTTGATGACGCGCATGTCCACTTCTTCTGGGGTGGTCAAAGCCTGGCCAGCGTTCAACTGCGGGACGCGACCAGTGAAGCAGAATTTCGCAAGCGGATCGCAGATTTTGCACGCACACGACCGAAGGGCGAATGGATTGTGGATGGCAACTGGGACCATGAGAAATGGACTCCGGCGCGTTTGCCAACGCATGAGCTCATTGACGATGTAACGCCTGACAATCCTGTGTGGGTCAATCGATCCGACGGACACATGATGCTCGCCAACACTCTCGCGATGAAGCTGGCAGGAATTACGAAGGAAACAAAGGATGTTCCCGGCGGCGTGATTGTCCGCGATAAAGATGGGAACCCAACGGGCATTTTCAAGGATGCCGCCAAAGACCTGGTGGAGCGTGTCATGCCACCGCCGTCAGATGAACAGGTGGATGCCGCGATTCTGGCTGCACAGCAATATGCCCTAGAAAACGGTGTGACGAGTGTGCAGGACATGGGCTTTACAGGCTCGAAAGCTGCGGATATGCAGGCGTTGATTGTGCGCGGGTATCAAAGGCTTCTCGAAGAGAACAAATTGAAAGTGCGCATTTCTGCCCGCTTCCCGTTGAGCAAGTATCAGCGGCTTGCCGATCTAGGCGTCATGACAAATTTCGGCAATGACCGGCTCGTGATTGGGTCTGTGAAAGCTTTTGCAGATGGATCTCTCGGTTCGACCACGGCATGGTTTTTCCAGCCCTTTGATGATGCTCCGGACACGAGCGGTGGGCCCAGCGACGAACTTCGTAATCCTGAGCAGATGTACGCCAACATGCTCGGGGCTGATCGCGCAGGCCTGCATATTGCGACGCATGCGATCGGTGACCGCGCAAGTAAAACCATTCTCGATCTTTACGAGCGGCTGGAAAAGGAAGATGGCGATGCGGACCGCAGGTTGCGCATAGAGCACGCGCAGCACCTGCGACCAGAGGACATACCGCGCTTTGCCCAACTGCATGTGATTGCTTCGGTACAGCCATACCACTGCATCGACGATGGCCGCTGGGCGGAAAAACGCATCGGTCATCAGAGATCGCTCACCACGTATGCGTTCCGTTCTCTGCTGGATGCGGGCACGACGTTAGC
Source organism: uncultured Acidobacteriaceae bacterium (assembly GCA_963833015.1). Lineage (GTDB taxonomy): Bacteria > Acidobacteriota > Terriglobia > Terriglobales > Acidobacteriaceae > Alloacidobacterium. The sequence goes on from CAWHWJ010000016.1 coordinate 353,388, forward strand.
CTTTGGCTCCGACTGGTTTGTCGCGCCGATTGATCCCATGGCCGGCATTTACGCGGCGACGACGCGGCGCACGCTCGACGGAAAGCATCCTGACGGTTGGATCCCGGAACAGAAAATAACCGTGCGCCAGGCCGTTCATGCATACACGGTTGGCTCTGCCTACGCAGAAAGCCAGGAGAAGGACAAGGGTTCGCTCGAAGCGGGGAAGCTGGCGGATTTCGTTGTGCTTTCAGACGATATCTTTCACCTCGATCCCGTGAAGATTGAGAACGTGAAGATCGAGATGACTGTGTCAGGTGGCGAGGTTGTATATGAGCGCGGTCAAGCAAGCGCAGCCAGCACTGGCAAATAGATTTTGGGAATAAGGAGACACTCGGATGTTTGTTCGGCCATGTTGGAGGCCATCGTCAGAGCAGGATGCAATTGAACTGATCGAGAAGAATCCCTGGGCACTCCTGGTGAGTAATGGAGCGAACGGACCCATGGCAACAAATCTGCCTTTGCTCTTCGATCACAAGCGTTCAGATAGAAGTGTGTTGATCGGGCATATTGCAAGGGCGAACGAACATGCGGCATTGCTGAGTGATGCAAGCACTCCGATGCTCGCCATCTTTGAAGGGCCTTACAGCTATGTAACCGCGAGTTGGTATCCGCTGCGGGATATGCCGTCAACGTATTACTACACAGCTGTTCACTGCTATGGCAGAGTCATGCTGCAGAGTGAGCCACAACTGGACGAATCGGTTGAACGACTCACTCAAGTTATGGAGGCGCCGATTGCCGGCGGTTGGAAGACGAGCGAAATTGAGCGCGAGGCAATTACGCGACGCTACAAATCGATTCTCGGCTTCCAACTGCATATCGAGCGTCTCGAAGCGAAATTCAAGCTCGGCCAGGATGAGCCGCTGAAAGATGCGCTGGCAGTTGCGCAGCAATTGGAACAGCGATCCGGAAAAGATGAACTCGAGCTGGCCTCGATGATTCGTAAACAAAATGCCGGTCGCGAAGGCTGATCTCACGATCACGCGGAAGAAGCTTAAACAGGGGTTTCGAAAGCAGCAGTAGACGATACAGTAACGCAATTATTCCTTCATTGGAGGTTCGCCTTGAGAAAACGTAACCTGCAACTCGCAATGGGAATACTGGTGATGTGTTTTTTTGCATCGCCATGGCTTCGCGCCCAGATAGAGAGCGGAAGCATCACAGGACAAGTCACTGACTCGCAGGGAGCGGCAGTTGCAGACGCCACAGTAACTGCAACCAACGTTGGAACGGGTATTTCTATTCTTGCGAAAACAAATAACAACGGCGGCTTCGTTTTCTCAACTCTTCACCCCAGTCACTACAAGTTGACCGTTCAGAAAGAGGGCTTCAAGGCAGAAGTGAATCCGGACGTCGATCTCCATGTCCAGGATAAGTTAGCGATCAACTTTACACTTACAGTCGGTTCATCGAATGAAACGGTGACGGTCAGCGCGTCCTCCGGAGCAAACCTTGAGACCTCAGCTGCTGTGACGACAACGGTAGACCGTCAGTTTATAGAGAACATGCCATTAAACGGGCGTAGTTTTCAGGCGCTCATCGCTCTGACTCCGGGCAACGTGACTGCTAAAACCTACTATACAAATTCCGGGCAGTTCAGCGTAAATGGGCAACGTACAGACGCGAACTACTTCTCAATTGACGGCGTGAGCGCCAACGTGGGCATCACGCAAGGAAGTAACGTTTATCTAGGCTCTGCAGGCGCAGGCGCGCAGCAGGCAACAAGTAACAACGGTGGTTACAATAGCCTGGTTTCCATCGATGCCATGCAGGAGTACAAGATCCAGACATCGTCGTTCGACCCGGAGTACGGCCGCACGCCGGGCGCGCAACTATCGATTGTTACTCGCTCAGGCACCAACCAATTCCATGGAACGGCATTTGAATACCTCCGCAACGAGGTTTTTGACGCCAACAACTGGTTCAACAACAATGCTGGTCTTCCACGTGCTGCCGAGAAACAAAACGATTTCGGCGGCGTGATCGGCGGCCCCATCTGGCGTGATAAGGTCTTTTTCTTCTTTTCGTATGAAGGTCTGCGGCTGCGCGTCCCGGAATCCAGGCAGGATATCGTGCCGTCAACATCACTTCGCGCCCGCGCAGATTCAACGGTCGGTCCCTTGCTCGATGCTTACCCGCTGCCCAGCCATGGGCTCTCAGGCTATCCAAACAACGACGAGCCAGGCGACGACACTGCGATCTTCGCCACTACCTTCTCCAATCCTTCAACACTCAACGCAACAAGCCTGCGGCTGGATTACACCATCAGTCCGAAATTGAATGTGTTTGTGCGCGGCGATTATGCACCATCGAACGGTGCGCAGTATGGAGCCTTCGATTTCTATACGCGGTCCACGCTGAGCCACACCATTGCAAATGTCGATACAGAAACGGCCGGTCTCACATATGCGCCGACGAACAACCTGGTGAATGACTTCCGCTTCAATCTCAGCCATGCCAAAGGCGCGACGGTCGTGAATGCGACGAACTTCGGAGGCGCAACCATTCCGTCTGACGCATATTTATTCCAGTCGAATCCGACCTACACAACGGCTACGTCTGTGTTTGCTGTCTTCTTCAACGATGGCAGCACTGACTACTATGTGGGCAATGACGCGACCAATCACCAGCGTCAATTGAATTTCATCGATACAGTTAGTTGGGCAAAGGGCCAACACAATATGAAGTTTGGCGTGGACTATCGCCGTCTTACGCCGACGAACGGCTACCGCCCATGGGACATAAGTTATGACTTCGATTCATTTGCAGCTGTGTTGACGCATGTTCCTGACTACGCAGGCATCGACACAACGGACACCTCTGAGTTACGTCCGGTCTTCTATGATCTCTCTCTATATGCGCAGGATTCATGGCAGGTTTCGCCAAGACTTACGCTCACGTATGGCGTTCGCTGGGACTACGATCCGCCGCCGGGTGAGGATTCCGGCCATCCGTTCTATACGGCTCTCAATCTGAACGATCCTCCGAATGTGGTGCTGGCGCCAAAAGGAACTCCGTTGTGGTACGCAAGCAAGCATAACTTTGCGCCACGCCTCGGCGTTTCTTATGTCATAAGAAATACTCCCGGTAAGGAACTTGTTTTCAGAGGCGCGGGCGGTATCTTCTACGGGCTCGGAAATCAACAAGGCGCTCAGGGAACCCTAGGATTCCCTTACTCCCGCAGCAATTATCTTTACGGAGCGGCCGGAACCTATCCAGTGAGCGTGGCCGACGCGGCTCCGATACCCTTTACCTTGGATCCGCCTTACAGTTTTGTCTTTGCTTTCGAGCCGAATCTAAGAGATCCAAAAGTTTACCAATGGAACGTTTCGCTCGAACAGGCCTTAGGCGAATCGCGCGCCTTTCAGTTTGGATATGTGGGCAATGTCGGCTCTGATTTGCTGCGACGCGATATGCTGCAACCTGACATGGGTGGCAATCCTAATTTTCAATATCTGGATGTCGTTACGAATCAGGACCACTCGAACTACAACTCATTGCAGGCGCAGTTCAGGCAACGGATGTGGCAGCATCTGCAGATCCTCGTGTCCTATACTTGGGCGCATGCGCTCGACAATGGTTCCAGCGTTGCACTGCCCAACCCTTACTACACGGTCTACAGTCCCAGTCTTGACTATGGGAACTCCGACTATGACGTACGGAATACCCTCTCTGCGGCCGTGAGCTACGAGTTGCCGGGAATTCGCGGCGGCGACGGCGTCGTCAGATATTTAACCAATGGATGGGCGCTAGACAGTCTCTTTCGCTCGAACTCTGCGCAGCCTATTAACATCACGACTGGCGAATACTCTTTTGGCCTGGTCTGGAACAATGACGCAATCAACCAGCGCCCCAACGTCATAACAGGCGTGCCCTTGTATGTCTATGGGTCGGAGTGCGCAGCAGCCAACGGGGGAGCGAGCTGCCCTGGTGGGAAGCGTTACAATCCCGCTCACTTTTCCGCGCCGACAGACCTGTTCACACAGGGGAACCTTGGCCGCAATCAATTGCGCGGCTATGACGCCGTTCAGGAAGACCTCGCCATCAGAAGGACATTTCCGGTTCATGAGAGTGTCTCCCTGCAATTCCGCGCCGAGGCCTTTAACATCTTCAACCATCCGATGTTTGGAGATATCGGCACGCAATCGGATGGACGGAACCTGCTGAACAATTCGCTGTTTGGAATTTCCGCGCACACTCTGGCAGACAGCCTGGGCTCGGGCGGTGCCGACGGCGGGTTCAGCAGCCTGTATCAGATTGGCTCTCCGCGGTCATTGCAGTTTGCCCTCAAGCTGCAATTCTAGAATGCTTTTCCAGGAGGGGAGCGCAGTTGGTGTGACCTGTGCTCCCCCGTTTTTATCGCAAGTGCAAATAGATACGTGCCATGCAAAGAATGAATGTAAAGCTCCAAGCGTTTATGCAGTGGATTTGTTTCTGCACATTCCTTTCGGGACTCGCGGTGCAGTCTGTCACAACCGCCTCTGCGCAGTCGGCGCATATTCCGCCACCGCCAACGACTGCCTCGGTAAACACGGTGGAAACGATTCATGGCATATCCGTGAGTGATCCGTATCAGTGGCTCGAAGATTCAACCAGCCAGCAAACGCGTGCATGGATCAAAGCGCAACAGGAGTACACCTCGTCTCTGTTGAGCCGGCAACCGGAGATGGATGCTCTGCGCAACGATGTATACGCGTTGACTGATATCGAAGAGGCTCAGAGGATTATCTACCGGCAGGGGCGTTATTTCATTCTGAAGAAAGTTCCCGGCCATCAGATTGCCGCGCTCTATCTACGTGAAGGCGAATCGGGCCCGGAGAAGTTATTGCTCGATCCATCCAACTGGAGCAGCGATCACACGGAGACGCTGGATCTGTTGAATGTTACAGAGGACGGAAAGACGGTCGCCTATGGAGTTCGGCGAGGCGGCCGTGATCAGCTGAGCATCCGCTTCTATGATGTGGTCACAAACAAGGATTTGCCGGATGTGTTGCCGGAGGCGCGGTATATCTACTGGTCACTTCCGATGACTCCGGATGGCTCCCGCGTCTATTACGTAAAGTTTGAAGATCAAGGCCCTCGAGTCTACGAGCACAAACTAGGCACAGACCCGCAACACGATGCGCTTCTTTTCGGGCAGGGAATTGGGCCGGAAATGATTCTTGTCGTGTCTCTGTCCCGTGACGGCGATCTTCTGCTCCTGCATGTGCTGCACGGCGCTTCAGGGTCGACGGACATCTATTTCAAAGACCTTCGCAAGCATAACGAAGTTAAGACATTGGTGAAAGATATCTCTGCCACATTTACCGCCGACGCCGCGGATGGCCGGATCTTCATCCAGACCAACTGGAAGGCTTCGAATGGAACGATCAAGGTTGCCGATGTGTCGCATCCGGAGCCGGAGCATTGGCAGACGCTGATTCCCGAAGATAAATCTGCGATTGAGATGTTCAGGCTTGCCGGCAACAAGCTGCTGGTGAATTACATGAACGACGCTCACTCTGAGCTGCGTTTGTTTGACGAAAACGGCAAAGCGGCTGGAGGCATTTCGCTCCCGGGCATGGGGTCGGTAGTGACGATTGACAGCAGCTGGAAGTCCCCAATCGTGTGCTTCTCTTATTCCTCTTTTCAGACGCCAACAACCTTCTTCTCCTACTCTGTTTCCTCGGGAAAGACGGTTGCTATCTCCGCCCCGCAGACGCCTGCGCAGCTAGCCGATGTCGTTGTCGATCAGGTCTGGTACAAGTCGAAAGACGGCGCGCGCATTCCGATGTTCCTGGCTCACAAAAAGAATTTCGTGAAGAACGGCAATGCTGCGGTGCTTCTGTATGGTTATGGCGGATTTAACTGGGCCCAGTTGCCAACTTTCTCGCCTGAGACTGGTGTCTGGCTTGAACATGGCGGAGTGTATGCCGTGGCCAATATCCGTGGCGGCAACGAGTTCGGAGAAGCATGGCACAGGGCTGGAGAACTCGAACGGAAACGGAATTCGTTCGATGACTTTATCGCCGCCGGTCAATGGCTGGTTGATAATCACTACACAAAGCCGAGCAGGCTTGCGATACAGGGACTGAGCAACGGCGGCCTGTTGGTGACGGCCTGTATTACGCAGCGGCCTGATCTGTTTGCGGCCGCGATCGGGCGCTACCCCTTGATCGACATGGTGCGTTATGAGCGGTTCTCAATCGCGCGTTGGTGGGCTACAGAATACGGCTCTGCCAGCGATCCAGCGCAGTTCCGCACGCTCTACGCCTACTCGCCATATCATCACGTGCAGAAAGGGACGAAGTATCCCGCTGTGCTTCTCATCAGCGGCGATGGCGATACACGGGTCGATCCGTCGCACGCGAGAAAGATGACGGCGATGCTGCAAAACGCATCCAGTTCTGGACGGCCTGTGCTGCTTTTGTACGACACGAAATCAGGACATTCCAGCGCTCTTTCTACTGCGGCAGAAGTGGATCAGACCGCGAATGAGCTCGCGTTTCTGCTTTGGCAGCTCGGACCTCCTGAGTGAGATGGTTGGTAGCTAATCGATTGCAGGACGAAAGGAGGAAGAGTGAGCCTGGCGGTGGATGAGAGAGCACGGAGGCTAGATCGTTCGTCTCGATGGTTCTCGACATTCTGGCATCATCCGCGGAAGACGTGGATTCGGCGTGCGCTCTTTCAGGTTCACCTCTGGAGCGGAATCAGCGTCGGCATCATTGCAACACTCGTGGGCATCAGCGGAAGCGCGATTGTCTACAAGGACTCGCTCGATAAGATCCTGACTCCAAGATTGTTTGCCACTACGTCCGAGAGTAAGCGTTTGACCACCGATGAGCTTTTGTCTGCCGCTCACGGGGCTCATCCAGGATGGTTGATCAGTTACGCCTCGATTGAGGAGAAGCCACACGCCCGCCGTCCAGAGCCGTGGGTGTTCTACCTGGTGCCCCCAGCGGAGCACAGAACAACTCATCTCACTCTCGCCTACTTTGATCCGGCAACCGGAAGGGAACTCGGCACAATCGGTGAAGCTTCCGGCGTAATGAACTGGCTCGCCGAATTGCATTTTCGCCTATTGGGAGGTCCAACCGGCACGATCATCAATGGCATCGGGGCGGCGCTGCTTCTACTGCTTTGTATGACGGGCATCGTCATATGGTGGCCTGGCCGCCATCGCCTCCGCAGCGGATTCAAGATTCAATGGAAGGCGCGGTGGCTTCGTCTCAACTGGGATGTACACAGTGTTTTTGGCTTCTGGTCCAGCATTCCACTTGCGATCGAGGCATTTACCGGTGTCTATTATTGCTTCTTTGTGCCAATGGCAGCGGCAATGGTCTTTGTGCTCGGGGGAGATCTTCATATGTGGCACGAAATGTCTGTGCCACCGCGATCAACGGTCGTGGCCGGGCAAGCTTCTGTGCCGATCGAACGGCTTGTGCAAGAAGCGTTGAGACGTCATCCCGACTGCATTTTGCGCGGGCTCGCTCTCCCGCTAATGCCGTCCGATCCTCTTTCGGTGCAGTTGGACCCGCCCCATGCAGAAGATCGCGGGGAATATGCACAGGTAGTCTTTGATCGCTACAGCGGCAAGGTGCTCAGCGATGTAGATTCGCGCAACCAATCGCTAGCCATTCGCGTGGTGCTCTTCGTAAGGCCGCTTCACTTCGGAACATTCGCCGGACATTGGTCACGAATCGCATGGATCTTGGTTGGTCTCATGCCCGGCATCTTGTTCTTCTCTGGGTTCGTTATGTGGTGGCGTCGGGTCCCAGCGCGCATGCTGCGATCCTAGAGCGCTAAAAACAATCATTGTCTTTTTTCATGAGAGGGATGCCAGGAATGAAATCTGCTTCGTTGCTTGTTGTTCTTTCAGTTGCCCATGCTTCGTTCTCGCTCGGCCAGCAAGCGAAAATCATTGATCCGGCCGACATCGCAAACTTGAAACAAGTCAGCGAACCGCAAATCTCTCCCGATGGGAAAGTCGTGGCCTACGTTGTTAACACTCCCGTAGCCGCGGGGGAGCACAAGGATGCGCATATCTGGATCGCCCCAACAGATGAAGCAGGCCATGCCCGTCCATTTGTCATGAGCGCAGGAACCGACACCGATCCAAGATGGTCCCCGGATGGCGAATCCATCGTTTTTCTCTCCGATCGCAAGAATCCCCTGGCGCAGCCTAATCAGGCCCCGTTCCATTTTTCGCTAACCGGCGTGGAAGGCAGGACTGATCTTGAGCCGCACGATGACAAGAAAGATGGTTCTGATCCCGGCATGCAGTTGTGGCTGATTTCGCTTCATGGCGGAGAGGCAATGCCCCTGACAAACATCGCCGGCGGAATTAAGGAGTTCAGATGGTCGAAGGATGGGAAATACATCGCATTGATTCGCACAGATCAGGACACAGCGCAAGAGCGCGAGCGAAAGAAACAGAAGAACGATGAGATCGTCGTCAATCAAAACTACAAATATGACAGGCTATGGATCTACGATGTCGCGCAGCATCAGGCACGTCTGCTGACGAAGACGGACATCAACATCGATGCCTTCGACTGGTCTCCAAACGGTTCCGAAATTATCGCCCGAGTTTCTCCAACGCCAAGAATCGACGACTACTGGCGTGTTTCGAAAATTGTAATTCTGAGCGCGTCGACTGCATTGGTTGAAAAGACTCTCGAAGAACATGCCGGATATACCCAACCTCGATGGTCGCCGGATGGCCGCCGCGTTTCCTTCTCTAGAATGAGAGCGAAACAAATTACAGACGAGCACGTGATTTACGGCCTCGACGATAACAAGGCAATTTTGGTTGAGGATTCTTTCCCCGGCACAATCGAGCAGATGGAATGGCTCCCGGATGGTAAAAGCCTGATCGCGCAAGCGACCCAGCAAGCACACACGGTCGTGCTGACAATCGATGCGGTTTCGGGAAAAGCAAGCGCTCTCGAAGGAGTGACGACGTCAGCTGGCGAGATCGCAGTGAGCAGCGATGGAAATAAGATCGCATTCCTCGGACAAACGCCTGTTCAACCCGACGAGGTATGGGTGTATGCAAACGGCCGCGCATCGGCGCTTAGTGACACGAATCCTCAAGTGAAGAATTGGAAGCTTGGCACTGAGCGAGAGATCACCTGGAAGAGCTCGAAAGACGGACGCGTTATTCACGGCGTAGTGGACTTGCCGCCAGGCTATGAAGAAGGGAAGCGCTACAAGACCATCGTCCATATTCACGGTGGCCCTGAAGAAGCATGGACAATTGGCTGGCACGGCAACTGGTATAACTACGCGGCGATGCTGGCATCGCATGGATACGTCGTGCTGCTGCCCGACCCACGCGGTTCCGATGGCGCTGGGCCCGCATATACCGAAGCCAATTTTCAGGACTGGGGAGGTGGCGATTTTCAGGACGTTATGGACGGCGTAGATGCTCTTGTCACGAGAGGGATCGCAGATCCCGACCATTTAGCGATTGGCGGCTGGAGTTTCGGAGGCTTCATGACCGCGTGGACCGTGACGCACACCAATCGCTTCAAGGCTGCGATGGTTGGCGCAGGCGTGACGGACCTGTTCAGCATGGCCACCACAACCGACATTTCCCCGAGTTTCGAAAGCGGATATTTCGGCGATCTGCAGACATACCGCAAGGTATATGACGAACAGTCACCCGTTCGTTATCTCGAACAATGCCACACCCCTGTTCTTGTCATGCATGGAGAAGCCGATCCGCGCGTGCCCATCTCGCAAAGCGAAGAGTTTTACAACGGGCTTCGTTTTCTCGGGCGCGATGCAGTCATGGTGCGGTATCCACGCGAGCCGCATATCTTTACAGAGCGCGAACATCAGATCGACTCACTCTCACGCATCCTGAACTGGTATGAATCTCATCTGGAAAAGTGATGGCGCCAATATCCGTTAATGTCCTGACGTTCCCTGAGCACGATCGGCAACTCCACGAAACCGCACTTGCCTAATATCCTGCACCACCCGATGTATCCCCGACGATGATAGTTTCCGTGAGCATCCCACGCCTGTAATGAGTAAAACCAGCAATGCACTTTGCACGGAATAGAAAAAGCGGTGGGGAGTCTTATCCACAGCGAACCCTCCTCAGGAGAATAAGGAGCAACTGACATCGCCGATTCGAATTAGGGACTGAAATAGTTAGAATCGGAGTTGGTTCACTGATACTGACAAATCACAACTGAGGATGGAGTAACCGGAGATGGAAAAACATGCTGTCAGAGATCGCGTCGACCAGTTCTGGCAACGCGTCACCGAAGGCATGGAGGTCAGCCAACTCTGGTCGCAGTTCCGGAAAGACGCCCACTCCAGTTACCGCCTCTATTCCCAGGAAGTCGATTCCACACGCGCCGCTGGAGTAACCCACAGCTCGCACTTTTTCGGCATAGCCAGCCAGTTCTTTTGGGCCATTGTGGAGAAGCTTACGCCTGCGCGTCGCGTTCTTTTGCTTGTGGCCTTGGCGCTTGTCATCATTCCTGGTGGCGAATGGACTTGGACGACCCGCTCGGGCGAAGCAAAGGTTTTTGGGCTGGACTTTCATTTCTACGGCGGCATTCTGATGTTCGCGTTGTTGATCCTGGAGGTTGCCGACCGCGTGGTGATGAAACGGGATCTGCAGATTGCAAAGGAAATTCAAACATGGCTGCTCCCGTCAGAACCGCCGCAAGTGCCCGGGCTGGAGATTGCCTTTGCCACGCGCCCGGCCAACACGGTCGCCGGAGATTACTATGACGTTTTCGCTCGCCCCTGTCTCGGTTCAGGAAGCGCCACCTTTCTCATTGCGATTGCCGATGTTGCGGGCAAGAGTGTGCCGGCTGCAATGTTGATGGCGACCTTCCAGGCGAGCTTAAAGACTCTGAGCGGCACTCCAAGCTCATTGACGGAACTGGTGAGCAGGATGAATCATTACGCCTGCAGCAACAGCCAGAAGGGGCGCCGTTTTACGACTGCATTTATCGCAGAGTTCGATCCCGCATCGCGCCGGTTGATCTACGTCAATGCCGGGCACAATAATCCCATCCTCCGGCGGCAATCGGGCGCAATCGAACGCCTGGAGACGGGAGGAGTGCCGCTCGGCATCATGGAAGATGCCAACTACCAATCAGGCGAGGTCACAATGAGGCCCGGCGATTGGCTGGTAGCCTTCACCGATGGCGTAGTCGAGGCGGAGAACATCCGTCAAGAAGAGTACGGAGAAGTTCGCCTCATCGCAATGTTGCATTCGGGCGTAATGTTGACACCATCCACGCTGTTGAACAGCATCCTTACTGACCTCGACCGTTTCGTCGGAAGCGCACCCCAACACGACGATGTTACCTGCATGCTCTTGCGCGCGGTGTAGCGCCGTTCTCTTGCACCTGGATCGCGCACTATCATGGTGCCTTGGGTTCGATTCGCAAAATCGTACACATTGACATGGACGCGTTCTACGCCTCGGTCGAACAGCGCGACGATCCAGCTTTGCGCGGCAAGCCCGTGGTCGTGGCCTGGCGTGGCAATCGGTCCGTCGTCTGCGCGGCTTCCTATGAAGCGCGAAAGTATGGAGTGCGTTCTGCAATGCCTGCGTTGCGTGCAGAGAGATTGTGTCCTGATGCGATCTTCATTCCGCCTGACTTCCTGCGCTACAAGGCGGCCTCCCGGGCCGCACGCGAAATTTTCAAGCGGCACACTGATGCCATCGAACCTCTCTTGCTGGACGAAGCCTACTTGGATGTGACCGAGAACAAGATCGGTCTGCCGACAGCGACAAGAGTCGCCAGGGCAATCCGTCAGCAAATCCGCGATGAACTTCAGCTCACCGCATCGGCCGGCGTAGCTCCCAACAAATTTCTGGCTAAGATCGCCTCGGATTGGCGGAAGCCCGATGGTCTTTTCGTCATCCAACCTCAGGAAATCGACGACTTTCTGTTCCCTCTCGCTGTGGGCCGCATTCCCGGAGTCGGGAAGGTGACCGAGGCAAAGCTCATGCAGATGGGAGTGGCCACGGTCGGCGACCTTCGTACTGTCGGGCTAACGGTGCTTCACGAGCACTTCGGGCGCTATGGAACGCGTCTCTATGAGCTTGCCCGCGGCATCGATGAAAACCCTGTCGTATCCGACCGGCCCACCAAGTCGATTTCCGCCGAAGACACATTCGAGCGCGATGTCCGCCTCTCCGAAACGGAAGCATTGATTCGCCGGCTTTCCGAGAAGGTCTGGGAAGCCTCGCGCAGGAATTCGCGCATGGCTCGTACCGTAGTACTGAAACTGAAGACGCGCGAATTCACGATCCTCACGCGGAGTCATACCCTCTTGAGTCCACCGGCTTCCTGCGAAGAACTCACAGCGATTGCCCTGTCACTGCGGGAAAGGGTCGATCTCGGGCCAGACCAACTTTTTCGCCTCGTGGGCGTCGGGCTGAGCAACTTCCGCGACGCAGAGGAGACGCCGTCGCTGCTCTTCGAATAGAACGACAGCTACATTCGTAGTTGTTGGAATAGACAGAGAGGAAATTTCTGTCAAGCCCCAAGGCCAAAAAAATCTTCTAACCCACACATTCTAAAAAGAAAAAAGCCGCCCGATTTTGGCGTATGATTACGGCCCAAATTGCTAAACTAGATACAGAGAGAACAGGCTCGCCGACCCGGCGGGCTTTTCCTTTTGGGGGGAAGGTCGCAGGGGAGCTCCAGTTCCACTAGGATGCAGCTAACCACCTGCAGAAAGAGGAATTTAGCCAGAAATACCCCGGGGGGCCAAGGTGGAGATTCCAGTTTCTCCCACAGCCCCAAGTGTTAAATGCGGATGCTCGCAACCCGGCGAAAATCGAAGGGGCATCCTTATAGTCCGCTAATGGCTGCGATCCGGAATTGCGGTGCTGAGGAGTACGGCCCTGGCCCGTCTCGGAAATGCCACTCTTGCGCCTGCGCAGCGATACACTACCCGCTTGCAGTCACAGGATTGGCAGTAAAGTTGTCTTCGGCGATTGAGCAATAATCGCGTCTGTTGCACCTGGCGATTTGGAGTTGCGGGGGAAACACGGCTCTTGGAGACACCCTCCCGACCGACTTCTTTCCTCCCGTTACTTGACAGCATCCCGCTCCAACTTAGTAAAGTGGGTTGTCGTGAAAATGGTAGCGATTCCATCCAAGCAAATGAATATCTTTCCGAGAAGGCTGTAACTGTAGAAACCGGAGCCAGGCATGTCATTTTCCCCTAAAGGCATTTTTGCCGCTATCGTTGGAGCGGCATTTGTATCGGGTGCTGCACAAACCATGAAGGCGCCCGACATCACGAAACAACCTACGCTTTATGTTGTTCCTTATGCTCATCTCGATACCCAGTGGCGATGGGATTTTCAGCAGACGATCAGCGAATATCTATTGAAGACAATGCGGGTGAACTTCGATTACATCGGCAAATATCCGCATTACGTTTTCAATTGGACCGGAGCAAACCGCTATCGCCTGATGAAGGAGTACTATCCAAACGACTACGCAAAGATGAAGCAGTACATCGCCGCCGGCAACTGGTACCCTGCAGGTTCTTCTGTGGAGGAAGGAGATGTAAATCTGCCGAGCGCGGAATCGATCATTCGCCAGGTCCTGTATGGGAACACATATTTCCGGAAAGAGTTCGGTAAGGCCAGCGCTGAATATATGCTACCCGACTGCTTTGGGTTCCCGGCTTCGTTGCCGACAATCCTCGCGCATGCCGGTGTTAAAGGCTTCTCAACACAGAAGCTCAGCGCTGCCTGGCAACCTGCTCCACAGGTAGGAGGCCCTGATTCTCCAGAGCAGACACCTGAAGGTATTCCCTTTAACGTGGGTATCTGGGAAGGACCGGATGGCGAAACTGTTCTAGCTGCGCTCAATCCAGGAGGCTACGGCAGCCGCATTCGTTCTGATCTGAGCAAGACTCCGCCACCGCCTCCGGCTTCCGATTTGAATTCAAATGGCGGGCGTCGACCCCCTCAACCGGAAACAGACTGGGTGAAGCGCATCGACATTGATGGCAAAGCTACAGGAGTCTTTGCGGACTACCACTACATTGGAACGGGCGATATCGGCGGCGCTGTCGATGAAGAATCCGTGAAACTTCTTGAGGCGATGGTGACTCAAGGCGAAGCTGTACTGCCATCCGCGGACAACTCCACACCGCCAGCCAACGGCACGCCAGTTCGCATGGGAGATGGCCCGGTACGTGTCGTCTCCTCAGCCGCGGACCAGATGTTCCTCGACATCAAGCCTGAGATGGCTTCGCGAATGCCGAGATATAAAGGTGATCTGGAGCTGATCAACCACTCGGCGGGATCTCTTACCTCGGAGGCATATCACAAACGCTGGAACCGCGAAAACGAGCTTCTTGCGGACGCTGCAGAAAAGGCGTCGATTGCGTCCGCGTGGATGGGCGGACGCCCTTATCCGCAAGAGCGACTGAATGATGCCTGGACGCTGGTGATGGGCGGCCAATTCCATGACACTGGAGCTGGTACAGCTACTCCTCGATCCTACGAGTTTGCGCAGAACGACGACGTGATCGCTCTGAACCAGTTTGCATCTGTGCTGACAAGCGCAACAGAGTCTATCGCATCGGGCCTCAATACACAGGTCGACGGAGTGCCGGTTGTCGTTTACAACCCGTTGAATATCGGTCGCGAAGATGTTGTAGAAGCGTCGATTTCGTTCCCAGGCGGACAGCCAAAAGATGTGCGTGTAACCGGTCCCGACGGTAAAGAGGTTCCGTCGCAAACGGAAAACGGTAAAGTGCTGTTTCTTGCCAGGACGCCGTCGATTGGATATTCCGTATACGACGTTCGTCGTGGGGAATCCTCCGAGCCTTCAACTGGGCTGAAAGTTACAGAATCCTCGCTTGAGAATCCACGTTACAAAGTCGCACTGAATAAAGACGGCGACGTAGCCAGCATCTTCGACAAGCAACTGAACAAAGAACTGCTCTCGTCACCGATTCGATTGGCAATATCAAATGATGCGCCGCGCCAATGGCCTGCATGGAATATGGATTTCGATCAGGAACAAGCGGCGCCGCGCTCCTATGTCAGTGGTCCGGCTAAGATTCGTATCGTTGAACACGGTCCAGTCCGTGTCGCGATTGAGGTCGCACGCGAAGCCGAAGGATCGAAATTCGTGCAGACGATTCGCCTGTCTGCAGGGGACGCGGGGAATCGAGTGGAGTTCAGTAACTCGATCGACTGGAAATCACTCTCGGCAAATCTCAAAGCCGTCTTTTCACTTTCGGCCAGCAACAAGATGGCGACTTATAACTGGGAAGTCGGAACCATCCAGCGTCCGAATGCATATGATCGTCAGTTTGAGGTCGCTTCACACCACTGGATCGATCTCACAGACCAGAGCGGCTCTTACGGCGCCACAATTTTGACTGGCGCGAAAAACGGCTCTGACAAACGCGACGATCATACGATTCGACTTACATTGTTGCGCTCTCCAGGGTTTCCGCCAGGGGATCAGAGACGCGGATACTCCGATCAACTCAATCAGGACTGGGGGCATCACGAAATTGTCTTCGGCATTGCCGGGCACGCGAATGACTGGAGGCAGGCGCAAACAGACTGGCAGGCATACCAATTGAGTTCGCCTCTCATCGCCTTTGAGACGGGGAAACATAACGGCGCGCTTGGCCGGAACTTCTCGCTCGTGACTGTGGACAACCCTCGCGTCCGAGTACTCGCATTGAAGAAAGCAGAGATGAGTGACGAGGTCATCCTGCGGATGGTGGAGTTAGATGGCAAACCATCCGGGAACGTCCGGGTGAAGTTTGCGGGGCCAATTACAACGGTGCGGGAAGTCAACGGCCAGGAACAGCCTCTCGGCTCAGCGAATGTTGTCGATGGTTCGCTTGAAACATCGTTCAATGCGTATCAGCCGAGAACGTTTGCCCTTAAACTTGGTGCTGCTCCTGTGCAGCTCAACGGAGTCAAATCACAGCCGATCGATTTGAAGTACGACTTGGCGACAGCTAGTGAAGATGACACGAAATCAACGGGTGGCTTCGACGCGAAAGGCGACGCACTTCCTGCCGAAATGTTGCCTGCGCAAATCACGTTTGGGGGAGTGAACTTCAAACTGGCGGCGGCAGGCGCATCGAAGCCAAATGCAATCGCGGCGCATGGCCAGACGATTCAGTTGCCTTCGGGCCATTTCAATAAGGTCTACATCATTGCCGCCTCAGATGATGGCGATCAGAAGGCAACCTTTAGACTTGGTGATAAGCCGGTTGAACTCACAATTGAAAACTGGGGCGGATTCATAGGCCAATGGGACACGCGCCTCTGGAAGCCCGCTCCTGACACAGTGACTGTCCGGCAGTTTGGCAACAATGGTTCCTCGAAAGAAGTTCCATTACGCAAGAACTGGGCCGTATCGGCAAACCATGCCACATGGGACTTGAGCTATCGAGGCTCACCGAACTGGTCTCCGCGATATCCGGAAGACTACCTCGGGCTTCGTCCGGGTTATATCAAGCGTGACGACCTTGCATGGTATGCCTCGCATCACCACACTCCGGACGGACTCAACGAACCGTACGAATATAGCTATCTTTTTGCATATGGAATACCGCTGACAACACAGGCAAGCACCCTTACATTACCAGCAAATGACAAGATTCGAATCCTGGCCATTTCTGTAGCTGATGAGGATGCCGACGTGAAGCCAGTCCAGGCGCTCTATGACGTGTTGGGCAAACAATAGAGTGAGTCAATGAAAGCAACACTGAAAAAATTAAGATTCTCGTGAGTAATTGTAGAATTCGGCGCCAGCGGATGCATGCAGGATACAATTCCCCGTGATGAACAGGTTTTCAGCTGCTCTTTTCATACTCACATTGGGTTCGTTCTCATGTTTAGCCGCCCAAAACGATGCTGTGTCGTACGTGAATCCGTTGATCGGCACTCAGCGCAGCACTATCGGGTACGGCGGCACCATGCCTTTTGTGACAACGCCGTTCGGCATGACGGACTGGACGCCGCAGACGCGACAGAACAAGATCAGTGTCACGTCGTATAACTTCGATGACACCACGATCTCGGGCTTCATCGGTACCCATCAGCCGGCGATCTGGATGGGAGATTACGGCTACGTGACGGTTATTCCGCAGGTCGGCGAACTGCGTACTACACCCGAGTCCCGAAAGCTTCCTTATAGCCACGAGTCTGAAACCGCGCGGCCGGATTACTATCGCGTTTCGCTGGATGCTGGCGCTGACAGAAAGATTCAGGCTGAGATGACGGCTACGGAGCGCTGTTCAATTTTGCGATTCACTTTTCCGAAGACCGCAGAAGCCCGCGTCATCATCGAAGCGTCGCGGCCTGGAATTGCAGGAATGGCGTCGGTCAATCCTGCAGACGCGCGAGATTACAGGCTATAACCCGCATCGGATGGATGCGCATCTGGGGCCCTTTGCACTGCCGAACTTCAAGGGCTACTTCGTGGTCCAATTCCAGCAGGCGCCCGATGGACATGAAAACGTACGGCATGGACGATGCAAAAGCTGAGTCGAGCCGCGGGGCATACGCTGAGTTCAAACCCGGGCAGACTATTCAGGTTGCGTGTCGGTACGTCATTCATCAGCATCGAGCAGGCGCGTGAGAATCTCCAGCACGAAATACCCGGATGGAATTTTCAAGCAGTGCAGAGAGAATCTCCGCGCGCAGTGGAACCAGAAGTTATCGCGTATTCAGGTCAGCGGAGCGACCGATGAGGACAAGACGCTGACTCTACACGGCGATGTATCACGCTCTGCTGTATCCGCGAATCTTCTCTGAATATGGCCACTACTACAGCGCCTTTGACGACACGATCCACGCTGGAGAGAGTTATACGGCTTATTCAATATGGGACACTTTCCGTGCCGAGAACAGCATGCTTACGCTGCTCGCTCCAGAACGCATTGACGGCATGGTCACAGCCCTCCTGCAGAACTTCAAAGAAGGCGGCTGGATGCCTAAGTGGCCAAATCCGAGCTACACCAACATCATGATTGCAACGCATGCGGACTCGCTCGTCGCCGAAGCGTTCAGAAAAGAATTCCATGGTTTCGATCGACAGGTAGCATGGCAGGCCGTCTATAAGGACGCTATGACACCGCCGGATGGAGATACCACCCGACGATGGTTGGACCGTGAAGAGCATACCCCGTACGAAGCTCGTGCCGGACTCACCTACTATAAGCAGCTTGGCTATATTCCAACGGACAAGACCGACGAAGCGGCTTCGCGAACCTTGGAGGACAGCTACGATGATTGGTGCGTCGCGCAGATTGCGAAAGCCCTCGGGCGAACGGAGGATTACCGCTTCTTTCTGAAGCGATCTTTGAACGACCGTAACCTCTACAACCCTGCCATAGGACTGATGAACGGGAGGACGTCGGACGGCAAATGGGCACCCATCGGTGGTGCCAGGGACGACAACCAGCGTCGGTCTGTCTCCGGGTGGACGGAAGGCGACGCCTGGGTCTACACGTGGTCGCCACTGCACGACCAGGCAGGATTGATCCAGTTGATGGGCGGAGCAGAACAATATGACAAGAAGCTGGATCAGCACTTCAGTGGCGGTCATAACGTGCACAACAACGAACCGAGTCACCACTACGGCTACTTGTACGACTTTGGCGGACAGCCGTGGAAGACTCAGGCGATAGTGCGCAAGATTGCCGCAACGGAATATCAGCCGAGTCCGGGTGGCCTGGATGGAGATGACGATTGTGGCCAGATGTCGGCGTGGTTTCTGTTTACTGCGATGGGTTTCTATCCAGTCAATCCAGCGAGCGGAGAATACATGATTGGAAGTCCAATGTACGGGCAGATCTCACTCACGCTGGCGAATGGAAAGACGTTCCGTGTAACAGCGACCAACAACTCAGAGAAGAATGTCTATATTCAATCGGCAACCCTTAACGGAAAACCGCTAGACATTCCGGTCATCACTTGGGAGCAGATCCAGGCTGGAGGAATTCTGCACTTCGTCATGGGACAGAACCCGTCGGAATGGGGCAGTAAGTGGAGGCCTTCCCTTATTTCGAACGACTAGAGAGACCTTCGATCGCCTGTCAGAATAGCGATCGTCGATTGAACTCATAGTGATGCCAGGCTGCGTTCGTCAAAGCTGATGCTTTCCGAACGTCACCAAGAACCAACGCAACGTCCGGGCCGCCTGGTAATACTCCTGTCCGTCTCGTCACCTTTAGCTCGCCAAAGCGGGTGCCTGGTCCATACGTTGGGGTCATGAAGACACTTGTTAGCAAGGTTGCCATGAGCAGGTTGGCGCTCTGCGTATGTTTCCTGCCTGTCAGCACTTCCGATTGCCCAGGGCCCGGAACCGATCACGATCATCATCGCGCCTGAGCAATGGCAGAGTAAGGGCAACGAGGAGTTCCTCCGGCAGTTGGGCACGATCACGTGTTCCAAGTCATTGCTTTTTAGGCACCCCCGTTCCGTATGATGTCTTTTAATTACAATGATTTAAGAACTTGCGCCCAAGGGCGGAGCATGCCCCAATTCGACCTGTCTTTTTATTGCGCAAAAGAGCGGACTACGATACTGTTAAGGGCAATATTTATTTTTTGTAAATGAAATCTGGAAACTCCGCTGTTCCAAATCGTGGCAACGCGTACTGTTGTTGCTGATCGCACTGTGTGTTCCTTGTTCTTTGACGATCCTTCATAAGGTATTCGAACAACATGCCCGATTGTCTGTACATCGAAGTCTCAGCAATTCCCTATAATTCCCCTCTTCGTTTTGCGCAGAACGACGTGCACCATGCCGCGGAGCGCCTTCATCGCTTCCAAATCACGGCTTGTTGTACGTTCTAGTTTTCTTTCGAGGAATCGCCTGAAACATATCATCTAACGCGAGTTCATCGCGCTCAGGATGGACGAACGAATCCTTAATTCTTACTTTGAACAGTATTTACTGGAGGTCCAAATGCAAATCCGAATGACGCGATGGCTGCAGTGCCTTGCCATCGTTATGGCTGCATGGTCGCTGTGGACATTACCGGGCAGCGCTCAGACATTTCGTGGTGGAATTAGTGGCATCGTGACAGATGCTTCAGGCGCAGCGGTGTCCGGAGCCAACGTGCAGGCCATCAATGATGACACGCGACAACTACATCAAACCGTATCGTCCAGCGCCGGCGAATTCACTTTTCAGGACATACCCCTGGGCAACTACACCATTACTGTCTCTGCCACGGGTTTTGAGACGGTAAAGACGACCAAAGTTCCCGTATCGGCGGGTGCAGTCTATAACCTGCCGGTCAAGCTTTCGCCCGCCGCGGCTAACACAACCGTCGAGGTCTCGGCTTCGGCTCTGGCTTTGGATACCACTTCGCCCACTCAGACCAGCACGATTGCGGCAAAATCGATGCAGGATGTTCCGCTGAACGCCAGAGACTTCACACAATTAATTGCCCTCACGCCTGGCTTTGCCGGCTATTCTGCAAACGGAACGGATGGCTCATTAAACGGCACACGCGCCAACCAGATCAATTGGCAGATTGATGGCGTAGACAACAACGACGCGTGGCACAACATTCCAGCCGTGAATCAGAGCGGTGTGTCCGGCATTGCCGGCGTCATCCTGCCGATCGACGCGATCGAGTCCTTTTCCGTCCAAACGCAATCCGCTCCTGAAGCGGGACGCAACCCCGGCGGCACCGTCAACCTGGGTCTGAAGTCTGGCACAAACCAGTTCCATGGAACGGCCTACTACTTCAACAGAAATGAATTTTTTGGAGCAGGTTCTCCGTTTCAAGATACCAAGCAGAAGGTCCGTAACTACAATGTCGGCGGCTCCGTCGGCGGGCCTATTCTCCGGGACAAGCTATTTTTCTTCGGCGCCTTTGAGAAACAGGATTTTGTAATCGGAGTTTCAGGCCTGTCCACTCAACCATCCACCGCTTATCAGGCACTGGCCGAAGCTTTGCTGACTGAACACAATGTACCAATCAACAGCGCGACGCAAAACTTGCTGAACACGATGTGGCCGGCAAGCGCGCTGACCGGGCCAGCAGCGCCAAACAATTACGCCAGCCCTGACCCTGAATATGGCTACAGCTACAACGGTCTATTCAAACTCGACTACAACATTAACGACCACAACAGCATTTCATTCCACTGGTTTTCAGGCGAAGGAGATTCGGCAGCTCCAGCCGGTTCAAATCTGCTGTGGTACTACCAGACTGCGCCGACCCACATTCAGAACTACGCGATTGTTGTGAACTCGCAGCTATCGCCTTCGATCACCAATCAGGTTCTGGTCGGCGTGAATTATTTCAATCAGGTCTTCCTCGATCTCAATACTGACTTCGACCCGATCTCACTCGGCTTCAATACTGGCGCATCGATACTCGGCGCTCCCAACATTAACCTCGGCGAGCAGGCGTCGTCTCAACTCGGACAAATCGGTGTCACTCCTCCGCTCGGACGCAACGATATCACTGGGCACATAACGGACGCACTTTCGTGGACAGTCGGCAGGCATCAGTTCCGCTTTGGTGGAGAATTCCGCCAGGTACAGCTCGACGAGTTCTATCACACAGACCAGCGCGGCTCCTTCATCTTTTCTGGAACGCAGGGGCCATGGGCCACCAATCCTACCCCGAGCGATCTGAATGCAGATACCAACACGCTCATCCTCGCCGATTTTCTCAGCGGCTATCTACAAAAAGGCACTATCGCTCGCGGAGATCCGGAGCGGCAGGTCTTCGTCAACACTTTCTCTCTCTTTGGCCAGGATGCCTGGCAGCTTTCGCGCAAGTTCAACCTTAACTACGGCATCCGGTACGACTACGAAGGCCCTCTCCACAATGGCAATAAGGACCTATCCGTCTTCGATCCCAGCAAAGGCGGCATTGTCTTTCAGGGTGCAGGGATCGGCTCGGTCTATCCGCCGATCTATACGAGCGTAAGTCCACGCGTTGGATTTGCATGGCAGCCGAAGGAGGATGGCAGCATTGTGATTCGCGGTGGCGCTGGACTCTTCTTCGATACGCCGAACCTGAATATCTTCCTGTCGCAAAACCCTGGCAATGGTGGAGCAGTCGGCCTTCAGGGAAATCCTGCCGGACCGAACCCCGTCCTGACCCTCGGAGTTCCCCAACAAGTGATCGTGCCTGGTCAGTTGCTGGCTCCAACGGGAGCAGATCCGGCGACGGAGTGCGTCGTTACGCCTGATAATGTAAGCCCCTGCGGCCTGTTTTCTGTCAACCAGAATCTTCGCAATCCGCACGACGTGAATTACAGCCTGAATATCCAGAAAGCTTTTGGCTCGAAAGTGGTTGCGCAACTTGGCTATGTCGGCGCCACAGGCAGAAAGCTAATTTTGCTGCACGACATCAATCAACCGGCTCCGAACGCTGCCGGATCAAACGTGGATCCTTATGTACAACAAATCAGCCGTCCCTACGCTGCTCAGTTCCCGGTATACGGTGCTATCAACGAAGCTGCCAGCGTCGGCGACTCCAACTACAGCTCGTTACAGGCTGTATTGCGCATTCAGAGCTGGCACGGCCTTAGCACGCAGGCCTCGTACACATGGAGTCACAGCTTGGATGAAGGAACGCAATGGCGCAACGTTCTTCCGCAAGACAGCACAAATATCAGAGGTGATTACGGCAACAGCGACTATGACGTCAAAAATACTTTCAGCACGTATGTGACGTACGAGGTGCCGGGATCGTCCACGGGCCCGCACTGGCTGTCGCATGGCTGGCAGCTTAATAGCCTGATCTCACTTCACGGTGGTACACCTTTCTCAGTTCTGAGTTCTACTGACAACTCAGGAACAGGCGAGGGATTCCAGCGTGCCGTGCAGGTTTTGTCCGACCCGTATGCAGGCGTGAGTCATAACTTCGCCAACCAGCAGGTAACATGGGTCAACCCGAACGCATTCACAGATGGGCCTACGGGAACATTTGCCGGCGCCTCCAGGCGAAACCAGCTCTTTGGTCCTGGATTTGAAGATGTTGATTTCTCCGTTTTCAAAACAGGAAGCATCGGCGAACGAGTCAAAGTACAGATTCGCGTTGAGACATTCAATCTCTTCAACCGAAAGAACTTTGCTCCGCCTTCCAATACGGTCGGTTCGGGCTTCGGCATAATCTCTGACACAATCGGTGATTACAACGGGGCTCCAGGAATTGGTCCCGGTGAACCATTCAACACGCAGCTTGGAGCAAAGATCATCTTCTGATGATGAACCCGGCCTGCTTATTCAAGCAGGCCGGACTCTTGTCTAATGCTCAGTGCTGGAAAATCCTCTATCCAGGATCTGGTGTCAAACGGCACTCGCTAAACGAGTGTTGCGAATTCGCCGGGCACAGTGTACCCCAGAGAAGTTAAACAAAAGTAGAGGAGCACGAGATGTCATCCAGCGAAGAAAAGAGCAGAAGTGTAGGGTCATGAAAACCATCGCGTGGTTGCGAGAAATGGGCGCCCAATGCTGTGCGGATTGTAGCCGAGAGGCGCATGCATCATGCGGAGAAAACTCTGGATGGCCACACCGGAGAGCATCAGTAGCGTAGAGCGATTTGCTATGCGAGGAGGGTGTTGTTCGTGGCGCCGGCGCCGAGGATCGTAGGCAAGGCCCAATCGGGGATCGAGATAGGCAAAGCGGTTGGGCTGACCGCTCAGCGGAGCGCCCGCATCGATGGCATGCCAGTAATATCCCGGAGCGTACTTGCCACTATTGAAGTCAGGCAGCACCCGGTCAGGATATCTGGAAATGGCAACACCGTTGTTCGTGGCGGATGGGGTGCATACCGATTCGTTACCCAGGTGAACGATGTCTCGGCGCCGCTGGTGACCGCGCAGCACGTCCTGACCTACAATCTCCCTGGTCAAAAAACTGTCATGCTTTCGCAGCTCAGCCAGCTGGCAGCGGAGATGGATGTCACGCGGGCTGGCCAACGAAACGCTGACGCAGGATAAGAACAAGTTGGCCGGACTGCTGGATGCATCAGGACCACAGGATGGTCGAGTACCTGCACCAGAAGCCGCGACATCTGCTTCTTCAGCTACTGCAGACCCGCAGACACTGCGCAAGGTCGAAGCAATGAGAGAGCATGTCAGAAGACCGCCATTCCAATGTGATCACGGTCGTATCAGTGGCCGATGTGCTCCACGCGCGCCCTACTCCAGGGGTCAGGCGTCTGCTTGCTTTCCAGGTATCGGCCACGAAAAACGCTGTTGCCTGGTAGGCGGTATCGGCAATGGGAGACGCATTGTTTTCGCTGTAGCCCGTCAGGATGCCCATGGTGAGGTTGGCCACGGGGCTATGCGGCGAGCCAAGCTGGTTTCCGGTAATGATATTCGGATTTTGTCCCGCGTTAATAGTAAGGTTTCCGCCCCTGAAGGTGCTCTGGAAGTTATCGGTATTCTGCGTAAACGCCCCCATTTTCACCGTGTGAGCACCCCAAACCTTAGTCAACACATCATTGAATTGGGGAGCCTCCTTGCGGACTGCATACTACCCTGGAGGGTTGTAAAAAATCCGAGCCGGCCAGCCTATTTCGCGCGCCGATCTGGCTAGGCGTTCAGGCCTTGGAAGAAGCACAATCTCGCAAATCCTAATGGTCCCCGTTGCGGCTACGGAAAGAAGGGGTGCTGGGAGGTTTTCAGTTCAAGCCGGGCCGCTCTGCGGTATTACCGGGAGCTTCGGCCCAAGGAACCACTCGTCGCCTTTCAGGAACTGCTCAAACTCGCCGAAGAAGGCGATTCAGCTGCCGCGCAAGCGCTGACCACGCAGGCCAAGTGGATTGGTCGCGGATTGCGGATGATCATAGCCGGCCTTTCTCCCAGTACGATTCTGATTGCAGGCGACCTGACCTCCGCGTGGTATCGCTTTGGGCCGGTGATCGAGAAGGCAGTGGCTGACCTTACCCTGGCCGGGAGTTCGCCCCAGATCCGACCCAGCCATGAAGGTGAGATCGCCCGGCTCCGCGGCGCTGCCGCGCTCGTATTCCAGAGGGGAGCGCGCCGCGCCACCTCTATCCCTGCGACGGCGAGCGCAATCAGATCCGCTTGATGCCAATGACTGGACACTGTTAATCAAGTCGTCTGCTCAAGCTCAATTCAACTTATGGGAACTCGACTTTGCCGTTGGGCATGATCGAAAACCTTCGTTCCGGCGTGTCAGTTCGGCACCCAGGCGCTTCCCGTCTAAAAATCTGGGCGTGTGGCGGAGCCCAAAGATTATGATGAACGCAGAAGTAAATCGCTTTTCCAGAATGCAGCAAGAATATCGATCTGCGAGGACGAATATGCGTTATCTTCTGACATCTTCTCTCGTGGCCCTCGCTACTGTGTGCGCCGCAATAAGCTCGATAGAGGCTTTTGCGCAGAGTTCCGTTGGACCCCCTCCCGTTACGTTCACTGCGGATCAGGATCACCAGAATATGATGGACCAGCTTGGGATCAAGGCTCTGCGACCCGGACCGAGTGGCGATGAGAAAGCTCCAAATCACGCTAACTATGACGAATCAAAGGCCAATCCATTTCCCGATCTACCCGATCCGCTCACGCTCAACGATGGCCAGAAGGTAACGACTGCGAAGTTGTGGTGGGAAAAACGCCGTCCCGAAATCGTTGACATGTATGAGAAGTACGTTTATGGCCGGGTCCCGAACGACGTGCCAAACGTGGCTTGGACAGTAGAGGCCGTAGATCACGAGATGATCGGCTTCAATCCGGTTATTGTTAAGGACCTGATCGGACAGGTGGACAATTCTTTGTATCCCGCGATCAGCGTGAAAATCCACATGACTCTAGTGCTTCCCGCTGTCCAAAAGGGTCCTGTCCCCGTGCTGATGATGTTTGGTCGAGCTGGATTTCCATATCCAAATGAGCCCTCAAATGATGACTTTACCCGCGTGAACAAGGCATGGAAGGCATTGCTCGTGCAACAGGACCCATCCCTTAAAGAGGTCTTTGAGCAGCATCCTGCCTGGGAGCTGGTGAAACCCACACCTTTCCAGTTTCCGCAGCGAAATGAGGACGGCGGCCTGCCCAATACATGGCAGTTGATTGCCGCAGGATGGGGATTTGTTTTGTTCGACCCTGCAAGCGTTCAGGCCGACGATGGCTCGGGGATCACGCGCGGAATCATTGGGCTGGTAAATAAAGGACAACCGCGCAAACCTGAGGATTGGGGGGCATTGCGTGCCTGGGCGTGGGGCGCCAGCCGAGGGCTCGATTATCTTGAAACCGAGCCTGCCGTGGACGCAAAACACGTCGGCATCGAAGGCGTCTCGCGCTACGGTAAAGCCGCTCTGGTGACGATGGCCTTCGACCAGCGATTTGCGATGGTGCTGGTTGGTTCATCTGGTAAGGGCGGCGCCACGCCGCTACGTCGTAACTACGGTGAAGCAGTGGAGAGCCTGACCGGCGGCGAATATTACTGGATGGCTGGCAACTTTATGAATTATGGCGCAGCCGAAGCGACATTCGGCAGCAAGACACCCGGCGACATCCCGGTTGACTCGAACGAACTGATCGCGCTGTGCGCCCCACGGCTCACATTCATCAGCTATGGCATCCCTGAAAAGGGCGACGCACATTGGCTCGATCACGAGGGGAGCTTCATGGCCACGGTCGACGCGAGCCGGGTCTTCACTCTTCTAGGTGCAGATGGCCTGAAAGTAGAAGGCGACTATCACACGGCAAAGATGCCACCGGTAAATCAGGGTTTGCTGGATGGGCAGCTTGCCTGGCGACAGCATGATGGGGGTCATACTGACGCCCCAAACATGAAGTACTTCATCCAGTGGGCTGACAAGTTCATCGGCCACACGCCTCGGCAATCGTAAGCTAGGTACAACCGCTAAGATTGTCCATAAATTCGGCGGAAGTCCTAGAAGAATTGTGGATCTAGTGGTCGTCGTGGTCTTGACGCGCCTCCAGTTCGAACACGAATGTGCCGGTGTGGTAGACAGATGAACTCCATGGCGCTTTCACGATAAAGCGCGCGGAGTGGTCGCATCCGGCCAAGTTGATGGTGAAGGCTATGCTCGCTGCGCTTCCGGCGGCGATGTCTCCGAGCAGAATTGGGAAGGCGTTGGGGGCTTGACTACAGGACTGCAGGGGCGGCCCGAGATCTGGCGGAGAGTGAAGCTGTTAATCTGCGTTGCGTAGGCGGGGCCGACGTCTCCGTTGGTTGCGGCGAGGGTGATGATGCGGGCGTGGGGATTGGCGGTGTCTCCGGTGATCGAGAATTTGAGACCGTAGCCGGGCAGGTGGGTCGGGTCGACAATGCCCCAGTAGGCCGGCTTGGCCTGCAATCCCATGTCGAAGGGCAGTGGATAGTCAGTTCGATCGACAGGGAAACTGTCCAGCCAGGTGTCGTCGTCAGCCATGCCCCAGAAGGTCACGGCGCTAAGCTTGCCCCTAAGCCGCCGGAAAGCGTCGAAGTACTGCTTGTAGAGCCATCCCTGTTCGGCGAGGACGGATGCAGGTATGTTGTTGCCGCAATTCGAAGTGGTGTCGCCGGCGTTGTAGACGCTCATATCCAGTTCGGTGACTTGCTGATCAAACTCAGGGAAATGTTCGTGGACGGTCTCGATGGCCTGAACCATCGCGTCGACGGACGGTTAGTTGATGGCGTTGTGCATCTCATGCTCGATGGCATCGACTGGAACGCCCCTCTCGCGCAGCTCGCGCACAACGCGCACAAGGCATGCCAGGCGGTTGGGATCCGACGTGCTGTATTCGTTGATGAAAAGCTTAGTATCCGGGGGAACATACTGTTTGGCTGCCTTGAACGCGATATCGATATAGCTGGGGCCCAGTACCTGATAGAAGGGGACCGTGTTCGAGACAATCGGATTGAGTGGGATCGAGCGGCTCGTTGACCACATCCCACGCGTAGACTTGAGTGCCAAAGTGCTGCACCTCACTCTGGATGTGCTCCTGGATATTGGCGGTGACAACTGCCTGGTTGGCGGCTGAATTGGTGCCGTCTCCAGTAGCGTAGGCCGGTGTCTGCTCTCCTGTGGACCAGATGAGGTTCTGTCCGCGCACCATCATGTTGTTGTAGACGGCCTCGCCGACCTCGGCGTCAGCGTTGCTATAGGTGTAGGTGCCCTTTGTCGCCTCAACGGAGCTCCACTTCATGTCATTGCCCGAAGTGATGCTGTTGAAGTGCATGGTCAGGAGCTGGGCATGCGGTCCGGAGAGGTCGGTGGCGTCGACCTCAGCGCCGACGGGGAAGAAATCGGCGAAGGTCTTGTAGATCGATGGGATATCGGTCTGAACTGTAGGCGGTTGAACATACGTGAGCTGGAAGTCGTCGATGTAAAACGATACGAGATCGTTGCTGGATGAGGGCACGGTCTGGAGATACAGATAGGCGCTGCCGGGATCATAGTTACTCGCCATGTTGTAACCTGTGACGCTGATCTGGTGCCACATCCCGTCGGCTGGCACAGTAACACCCGGGTAGCCGGTTGCGCTGGGATAGCTTGTGTTGCCGTCGAGCGTGAGTTGCAGGCTCATGTTGATGACATGGCTCGAGCCGTCAGTTGGCAGAAGCATGACCCATACGCTGATGTTGTATTTCGAGCCGTTATACATCTTGTTGCTGACATTGATCTGCGGCCCGTCGTAGTTGGCGATTCGACCTGTGGTCAGGAGCTATGCGTGCCAGTGTGCGCCGCAGCGGTGCTGTTGGTCAGCGTGGAGCTGCCGGAGCGCGAACTCCAGCCATCCAGGCCACCATCTTCGAATGTGGAAGTAATCCCCGAGTTGTCCTGCTGGCTAGGGCTTGGGGGCGGCGGCGAGAGCTCACTGATTATGACGTCGCCAATGTAGAAAGAATCGGTTGCACTACTGGATTGGACGTAGAGGACGAGGCTGGTGGGCGGTCCGGGAAGGTCACTGAAGCTGAAGGTGCCCTGGACCTTTGTCCATGCAGTGCTGGAGAGTGCCACGGAGGTGGCGAGATTGCCATAGGCGCCGGAGGTGGCGCAGTCGGCGGTTTTGGTCGAGATGGTCGCGGTGGGATTGCTGGTGTCAGGAGCGGCGAGCAGGACATAGGCGGTGACTTGATAGGTTGCGCCGGCTACGACGTTAGGCACACTCAGGAGGTTAAGGCTTGGTCCCATGTAGGTTGCCGTGCGATTGGTCACAAGAAAGGCTGCGGGCGTCGCCATTCGGATCGAGGACAGGAGGGGCGGTGTTGGTCAGGGTCGCGGAACCGAAGGGCGTCCAGTCATCGAGGCCTCCGCCCGAGAAGTTGTAGGTCGCGATTGGGGTTCCGCCCGGGGGTGGTGCTGTTTCTGTGATAACTACCTCGTCGAGGTAAAAGGATTGGGCGGCGGCGGCTCCGACTAACTGGGCGTAGAGGGTTAGGCCAGTTTCGGCGGTACTGACGGTGTAGGATCCGCCAATCTGTACCCATCCTGAGTCGGATACGGGCACCTGGTAGGTGCCGATGGTGTCATAGCAGGTCCCGCCGGAACAGCTTGGGTCGCTGCGCTTCATGGTGAAGTTGGCAGTGGTGGCGGATTCACTGGGAGAAAGCATGATGTAGCCGGTAATGGTGTATTTGGCACCTGGTAGAAGGATGCTGTTCAGACTAATGGAGGGTCCTCCCGCGCCGCTGGAGTTGGTTGTGGTCAGCAGACTGTAGGACCCAGAGTAACCATTGTTTCTCAGATCGAGAATCCCCGTTGGAGCTATACGCTGCCGATGCACTTTTGCTGGAAGTCATCGCTTAGATCGGATTCCAATGGCTCGTCGCACATGCAACCGAGCGATAGATACTCTTTTGTTGCAGCCTGCTGCTGATGTCCGCGGGAGACGATCTTGAGTTCTGAGCGATGAGTTTCAAGGCAAATGCATTTCAGCGGGAATGAACGATTAAATGTTATGGACAATAAAAAATAATTTAGACCACCCTTCTCTCTCTTGTACTATCAAAGAATAGGCGGGCTTTCTAAGGAATGCGATCTTAGCCTCTCACCGGGTTGGGTTCGCACTATCACAGTCTCGTATTATGAATTTCAAGCCTACAACATGGGCAAGCGCCTCTCGACTCACAATTGTGCTTTTGGGACTGGCCTTTGCTGTGTTCACATGGGGTCTTCAATATA
This sequence comes from uncultured Acidobacteriaceae bacterium, assembly GCA_963833015.1. Lineage (GTDB taxonomy): Bacteria > Acidobacteriota > Terriglobia > Terriglobales > Acidobacteriaceae > Alloacidobacterium. Next base: position 383,534 of record CAWHWJ010000016.1, read on the forward strand.
AGCTTTCGCTTTACGATCCACCGCAAGCCATTTCGCACGAAATTCCCCAAGCGAAACTCTTGGCAAGAGATGAGCAGAGTCGGGCAAGCGAGAGTCCGTTGATCAAGGAGACCACGGTTCCCGACAAGACCATGCAGATGGCGCTGCTTAGTCTTTTGTTCGCGCTCTTTCCGGCGTGGATCTCACTGCGCCGCCCCGAGCTCTTCGGGAAATATTCGGATACGAATCAGCCGGTGCGACCACCCAGTCAAGCCAGCTTGAACTCCTTCTTCTTCCGTCCCCCTCCAGTCTTCGCTTAGTTTTACTTAGTTTCTCCTGAGCATCCGGCATTGTTCTCATTGCCGGGAGCCCGCGGCGTCTTCTCCGCCGGGAACGACTTCCGCCACGCAAATTTCCGGCGAAACCTAAAAAGGCGTATTCAAGATATGCGAAAGCGAAGCTCCCTGATCCTAGCCGTAGGACTCTCTCTGCCTATCGCCCTCGGCGTGATTGCGTGCAATTCAAAGGCGAAGACTCCTGAGGCCAGTGCCGCGGAAATTCCCTCTGCAACGGTAGCTGCTGTCACGCGCGGAACGATCACACACACGTTGAATCTGGCGGGACAGTTTCAGCCCTACCAGGTGATTGATGTGCATGCAAAGGTGTCGGGTTATATCCAGCATATCTATGTCGATATCGGCGACAGGGTGCATCAGGGGCAGGTGCTGGCTGTACTCGAGGTTCCGGAGCTGGACGCGCAGCTAAAAGGCACGGTTGCGGAATTGGCGCATAGCAAGGATGAAATCACACGCGCGGAGCATGAGGTGTCGCGTGCGAAGGCGGAACACGCGGCTCTGCATGCAGACTATGTTCGCCTCAAACAGGCATCCGCGGCACAGCCGGGACTGATTGCGGAGCAGGAATTGGATGACGCGCAGTCGAAGGACCTGGCCTCTCAGGCGCAGATCGACGCGGCGGAAGCTGCGCTGGCGGCGGCTCAGCAGCAGTCCGCAGTAGCCGGAGCAGACAATGAGCGCGTCAGCGATCTGGCAGATTACACGAAAGTGACGGCCCCGCTTGATGGCGTCATTATCTGGCGGTACGCGGATACGGGCGCTCTTATCCAGGCAGGAACCTCTTCCGATGTGCAGACGCTGCCTGTGGTCAAGCTTTCGCAGAGCGACCTCCTTCGTCTCCGACTGCCTGTTCCTGAAGATGCTGTGCAGTTCATCCATGAAGGCGCGCTGGTCAACCTGCGTGTAGATGCTGTCAACCGCACGCTCGTCGGGAAAGTTGTCCGGTTCACGAGGGACGTGAGCCTGTCGACACGGACGATGGAGACGGAAATTGATGTCGAGAATAAGGACCTGTCACTGTCTCCAGGGATGTATGCCAACGCCACGCTCGAGCTGGAGCACAAAGACAATGTGCTGACGATTCCGCTCCAGGCGGTAATCAAGAGCGGCAATCAGTCCACAGTATTGGTGGTGGATAACCAAAATCGGATTGAATCGCGCAAGGTGGAACTTGGCCTTCAAGGTTCGGCTCTGGTCGAGGTCAAGAGTGGATTAAACAAGGGCGAGCGCGTTATTACGGGAGGGCAGTCGAGGTATCAGATAGGGGAAACCGTTAAGCCTCAATTACAGCAACTGCCAACAAGCGACACAGACGTTGAGCAGGTAGATGGTGGGCAATAATGCCTAAATTCGCCCTTAAATATCCTTACTTCATCATCATGGTATGCATGGTGATTGTCGTGGTCGGCATCACCAATATCGCTGGGATGCCCGTGGACCTATTTCCAGAGATCGATATTCCAGTGGTAGTGGTTGCAACCTTCTATTCCGGTATGCCACCACAGCAAATCGAAGCTGACATTACTGATACCTTCGAACGCTTTTTCACATTGGGCAACAACATCGATCACATCGAGTCGCGTTCTCTAACCGGCGTAAGTTTAATCAAGATCTATTTCAAACCGGGCACGGATCGAAATGCGGCATTGAGTAATATCGCGAATCTTGCCATGGCGGATTTGCGACGCTTGCCTCCCGGCACTTTGCCTCCTGTGGTGCTGGGAATGGACGCATCCAGCCAGCCGGTGTGCCTGGTTACGCTGAAGGGAAAGGGGCTGAACCAGACGGACCTTAAAGACCTCGCCCAGTTTCAGGTAAGAAATCAGATCGCCAATGTTCCAGGAGCATCAGTACCGCAACCATTTGGCGGGCGTTATCGCCAAATCATGGTGTACGTCGATCCAGTGAAGTTGCAGGCCTACAACATGAGCCTGATGGATGTGGTTCACGCGGTGAATGATTCGAACCTCATTCTGCCGGCTGGCGATGTACGCATCGGACCGAAAGACTACAACATCTATGCCAACAGCCAAGTCCCGAATGTCGAGAAACTGAATGAGTTGCCGTTGAAGTCAGTCGGCAACGCGTCCGTCCTTATCCGCGACATTGGAAGGGCACAGGATTCTGGCACAATCCAGACGAACATTGTCCGCATCGACGGGCAAAAGTCCGTCTATATTCCGGTGTTGAAGCAGGGCGGCGACAGTAACACTATCACAATTGTCAATGGGATGAAGGCGGCCATCAAAAGTCTGGTCGACGTGCCATCACAACTAAAGACGGCCGTCGTATTTGATCAGTCTCTCTTCGTTAAATCCGCGCTCAAGAATCTGGCAAACGAAGGTGGCATCGGGCTGGTGTTGACGGCGCTGATGATCCTGCTCTTTCTCGGCAGCATTCGCGCGACGTTTGCCGTACTACTATCGATTCCGCTCTCCGCTTTAGCTGCGTTTATGTGTATCAAAGTAGGTGGCGGCTCCATCAACACCATGGTCCTTGCGGGTCTTGCGCTCGCATTTTCGCGGCTGATCGACAACTCGGTGGTTGTGCTTGAAAATATCTTCCGTCATCTGGAATTAGGAGAATCACCGGAAGTAGCTGCGGAAATTGGAGGCAAGGAAGTGCAGCTGGCGGTTCTCGCTGCTACTTTCACCACCGCAATCGTATTTTTCCCGGTCGCTCTTCTGTATGGTGTAAGCCGATATCTCTTCACTTCTCTTGCCCTGACGGTTGTATTTTCCCTATTCGCGTCTTACATGGTGGCGATGACTGTCGTGCCTCTCTACTGTGCTCGTTTCATTAATGCTGGCGACGTACAACATGAGCAAATGGAAGATGGGGAAAGGCGATCGATTTTCAGACGCATTGTTTACCGATTTAATTTCTGGTTCCAGCGGATGCTGGACCGATACGTAATTACAGTCAACAGATCCATTCTGCGGCCGCTTGCCACGACGCTATTCATCCTCGGGGGAGTACTGCTGAGTTTTGCCTTATTTCCGTTTTTGGGCAGAGCTTATTTCCCGCGCACAGACCCAGGTCAATTTGTCATCAACATCAAGTGCCCCAGCGGAACTCGCATCGAATTGGCCGACAAATACATTACTCGAGTTGAGCAGGAGATTCGTGAAGTCGTCTCTCCAAAAGATCTGGACATGATCGTATCCAACATCGGCATCACTCCTGATCTTTCTTCCATCTACACTAGCAACTCGGCGATGGATACGGCTTTTGTCCAGATAAGCCTTAAAGAAAACCATAAGACAGGAAGTTACGTATATATGGAGCGGCTGCGGCGCAAACTCTCAGCTGACCTGCCGGAACTATCAACGTATTTTCAAACTGGTGGCCTGGTCGATTCGGTAATTAACCAGGGGCTCCCCGCACCCATAGACATTCAGATCAGCGGGAATGACATGCAGCAATCTTTCGCGATCGCGCAGCACATTGCAGCAAAGGCAAGAAAGCTGAATGGCGTGAGCGATGTATTGATTCCCCAGGATCTCAGATATCCAGGTCTCGAACTGAACATCGACCGGGAACGCGCCAGCCTGATTGGCCTCTCGCCGAAGGATGTTGTCGACAACGTGATTACGGCGCTGACTTCCAACGGAATGATTGCGCCGAGCTATTGGATTGATCCGAAGACGGGGAATAACTACATGCTCACCGTTCAGTACTTCGATCAGAAGATCGCAAACATGAGCATGGATGACTTTAAGCAGATTCCTCTCCGCGCCAGCAATCAATCCAATTACACTCCGTTGCAATCAGTCGCGAGTATCCGAGAGATCAACACGCCTACTGAGGTCGATCATTACCAGATTCGTCGCGTCATCGATGTCTATGTGATGCCGTCGACTGAGGCTCTGCAGGGAGTCAATCGACAGGTTAACAAGCTCATTGATACGGTCGAAGTACCGCAAAACGTTCGCATCACTGTCCGTGGAACAGTCGTGAGCATGAACGAATCCTTTAAGCGGTTCGCCATTGGTCTGGTTCTCTCGATCCTGCTGGTGTACCTGATCCTAATGGCTCAGCTCACATCATTTGTCGATCCGTTCATCATCCTCATGGCGATTCCGCCGGGGCTGTCAGGCGTGTTGCTCATTCTCCTGGCGACGAACAGCACGCTGAACATCATGTCGCTGATGGGAGTGATCATGATGACCGGTATCGTCGTCTCGAACAGCATTTTGATTGTCGAATTTGCAGGACATTTACACGAAGGAGGGCTGCCGCTCGCACAGGCAGTCGTTGAATCCTGCAGAATTCGTCTCCGCCCGATTTTGATGACCTCTCTCGCCACTCTGCTCGGCATGATTCCGATGGCTATAGGTGCGGAGGCGGGGAGTGAACAATACGCGCCCCTTGCTCGGGCAATTATTGGAGGACTCGGCGTTTCCGTGGTAGCCACGGTTTTCCTCGTCCCCGCCGTTTACCTTGTCATTCACGCCAGGCGCGAAAAGAAGATGAACCCCCCTGCACCTAAGCATCTGGGCATGGAGCGGGAAGTAGATGCCTAAATTTGCACTCAAGTATCCATACTTCATCATCATGGTGTGCATGGTTATTGTCGTGGTCGGCATTACCAACATCTTTGGGATGCCGGTGGACTTGTTCCCTAAGATCGATATTCCGGTGGTTGTTGTCGCCACTTTCTACTCTGGTATGCCGCCGCAACAAATCGAAGCCGACATCACAGACACGTTTGAGCGCTTCTTCACATTGGGCAGCAACATCGATCACATTGAGTCCCGTTCCCTTAGCGGAGTAAGCCTCATCAAGATCTATTTCAAGCCAGGCACTAACCCAAATGCGGCATTGAGCAACATCGCCAACCTCGCGATGGCAGACTTGCGACGATTGCCGCCTGGTACGCTGCCTCCCGTTGTGTTAGGTATGGACGCGTCCAGCCAGCCAGTGTGCTTGGTCACGTTGAAGGGCAAAGGATTAGACGAGACAGATCTCAAGGACCTTGCCCAGTTCCAGGTTCGTAATCAGATAGCTAACGTTCCTGGAGCGTCTGTACCGCAGCCGTTCGGCGGGCGCTATCGCCAGATTATGGTGTATGTCGATCCGGTGAAATTGCAGGCCTACAACATGAGCCTGATGGATGTGGTCCATGCGGTGAATCAATCGAACCTGATCCTACCTGCGGGTGATGTCCGTATCGGCGAGAAAGACTACAACATTTATGCCAACAGTCAGGTGCCAACGCCTGAGGAGATCAACGCCTTGCCGCTGAAATCAGTGGGGAATGCATCGGTCATGGTCGCCAATGTAGGCAAAGCGGAAGACGCCGGCACCATTCAGACCAACATCGTGCGCATCGACGGACAGCGATCGGTGTACATTCCAGTGCTGAAGCAGGGTGGCGGCAGCAACACGATCACGATCGTGGATGGAATGAAGCAGGCGATCAAGAACCTGGTTGACCTTCCATCGTCGCTCCGGACTGCTGTTGTTTTCGATCAGTCCATCTTTGTGAAGGGCGCGATCAAGAATTTGATCAAAGAAGCCAGCATCGGTCTTGTGCTTACAGGCGTGATGATTCTGGTGTTCCTGGGAAGCCCGCGCGCTACGTTCGCGGTACTACTCTCAATTCCGCTCTCGGCTCTTGTTTGCCTGCTCATTATGAACGCGATGGGTGGGTCGATTAACACGATGCTGCTGGGCGGCCTCGCCCTAGCCTTCTCGCGCCTGATTGACGATTCCGTGGTGGTGCTCGAAAACATCTTCCGCTACATGGAGATGGGTGAAAAACCGCTTGTCGCTGCGGAAAAAGGCGGGATGGAAGTGTCGCTTGCAGTGCTGGCAGCTACTTCGACTACTTCTATCGTCTTCTTTCCGGTCACGTTTTTCGCCGGTGTGAGCAAGTACATCTTTACCGATCTTGCCCTCGGCGTGGTCCTTTCGATCTTCGCGTCCTACATTTTCGCAATGACGGTGGTGCCGCTCTATTGCTCAAAGTTTATTCACCTTTCACATGACGATGTGCACGAAGGAGCAAAGCCGCCATCGCTCTTCCGGCGATTTGAAGCGAAGTTTAACGAGTACTTTCACCGGATGCTGGACTACTACGAACTCCAGGTGACGCGGGCCATGAAGCGCCCGGGGAGAACAGCGGCCATCATTCTTGCCGGAGTGGCAGCTGTTCTGATTGGTTTGTTCCCGATTCTCGGCAGATCGTATTTTCCCCGCACGGATCCCGGACAGTTCGTCATCAACATCAAGTGTCCCAGTGGAACGCGCATTGAATTAAGCAATCAATATATTGCGCGAGTTGAAAATGAGATTCGCGAAGTCATTCATGCTCGTGATCTCGGCATGATCGTGTCGAATATCGGCATCACGCCAGATTTATCCGCGATCTACACCAGCAACTCCGCGATGGACACTGCCTTCGTGCAAGTCAGTCTTAAAGAGGACCACAAGACAGGCAGCTACGCATATATGGATCGTGTACGCCGTCGACTTGCTGCTGACATGCCCGAGCTGACGACCTATTTCCAGGCCGGCGGATTGGTGGACTCGGTTATCAATCAGGGCCTGCCAGCGCCGATCGATATTCAAGTGAGCGGCAATGATCTTGACCAATCGTTTGGGATTGCACTGGATATCGCCAAGCAGGTGAAGAGGCTTAACAACGTAAGCGATGTCCTGATACCCCAGGACCTGCGCTATCCAGGCCTCGAGCTTAACATCGATCGCGAGCGGGCGAATCTGATCAACATCAGCCCGAAAGAAGTCGTCGACAACGTGATCACTGCGATGACCTCGAATGGAATGATCGCGCCTAGTTACTGGATCGATCCAAAGACCGGCAATAACTACATGCTCACCGTGCAGTACTTCGACCAGAAGATCGCCAAGATGAGCCTGGATGACTTCAAACAAATTCCACTGCGGGCGTCGAATGTAACTGCGTATACACCTCTGCAATCGGTTGCCAACATCAAGGAGATTAATACTCCGACGGAAGTCGATCACTACCAGATTCGCCGTGTCATCGATGTCTATGTGATGCCTTCAACAGAGACTCTGGTTGGAGTGAGCCACGACGTGAACAAAATCATCGACGGCATGAATACGCCTAAGAACATACGCATCAAAGTCCGGGGTGCAGTGGTGAATATGAATCAGTCCTTCACGCGGTTTGCGATTGGACTGCTCCTTTCGATCGCGCTGGTCTACCTGATCCTCATGGCGCAGTTCACCTCCTTCATCGATCCCTTCATCATCCTCATGGCCATTCCACCAGGATTAGCTGGTGTCGTGCTGATTTTGTTGATGACTCACAGCACGCTGAACATCATGTCGCTAATGGGCGTGATCATGATGACTGGCATCGTTGTTTCGAACAGTATTTTGATTGTCGAGTTCGCGACCATCCTGCATGAACAAGGCAAGCCTCTGCTTGAGGCTGTCGTGCAGTCCTGCAAGATTCGGCTGCGCCCCATCCTGATGACTTCGCTCGCCACGCTGCTGGGCATGATGCCAATGGCACTGGGGCTGGAAGCCGGCAGCGAGCAGTACGCGCCGCTAGCTCGCGCAATTATCGGCGGCCTGGGCGTTTCCGTTGTCGTCACTGTTTTCCTTGTTCCTGCTGTATATCTGCTGGTCCATGGCAGACGCGAACAGAAGGCCACACCCGCAGAGGTATAAGAGATGAAGAAGAATTCAAAAAGCAATCTGTTTAAGCTCGTTTGTGTGTTGCTGGCGTCGGCGCTCACCGGGACTCTAATTGCACAGACTACTGTCACAAAGCCGCTGCTTCCAGATGCCCCAAAGGCCAAACTGATTGCGACCGCCAGTATTGCGACGGAAGATCAGTCGATGCAAAGCGCGGCATCACCCGCGCAGACAAACACACAGCCCGGGGCAAATCCGGGCTTGACACGCGCCGAGGCCGAGCAGATGGCGATCAAAAACAATCCGCGAATCAGCATGGGCCGTTTACTTGCGTTGGCGCAACATCAGGTTGTCCGTGAGGCGAGAGCCGCGGAATTGCCCACGGCCAATGCTGCCATCACGGCTATGGATGCGGAAGATGCGAGCCGCATCTCAGCTGGGTCGCTTACCGCGTCGCGTCTCTTCGAGCATGCCGGTGCTGGCGGTGGCTTCACTCAACTAATCACGGACTTCGGGAAAACCAGAAGCTTAGTCGCTTCCTCAAAGCTGCAGGAGAAAGCACAGAACGCCAACGCACTTGCGACTACCGAAGATATCGTTCTTGCAACGGATCAGGCTTTTTACAATGCGTTGCAGGCTCAGGCCCTCCTCAAAGTCGCGCAACAGAACGTCGATACGCGGGGCACCACAGACAAGCAAGTCAGCGAGATGACAAAGAATAAGTTGAAATCAACGCTCGATTTGAGCTTTGCCGATGTCAATCTCTCGCAGGCGAAGTTGTTATTGCTGGACGCGCAGAATAATGCCGATTCCACAATGGCTGCATTAGATGCCGTCCTGGGTTTGGATAGACAAGTGACGTACAACCTGACCGATGAAACCACCTCGCTGCAGCAGCCGCCGCCGGACGCAGAGCAACTCATTCAACTTGGGCTACAGCAACGGCCCGATCTGCAAGCGTTGAATTACAGCCAGCAGGCGGCGGTCAAGTTCAGCCACGCGCAACGGGATCAGCTGTTCCCGACTATCAGCGCGGCGGGGACGGCTGGCAGCGTCCCCATTCGCCCGGCCCAATATTACACGGCGAACTGGTGGGGCGGCATTGGAGTGAACATGAACATCCCCGTCTTTAACGGCTTCCTCTATTCCGCGCAAGCGAAAGAAGCAACAATCCGCGCGCAGGCTGCCTCAGAGCAAAGCCGCGATCTGCGCGATCAGATCGTTCGTGACATTCGCACATCGTGGCTCGCCGCAAACACGGCATTTCAGCGGGTTTCTGTAACTGCGGAACTTCTCAAGGAGGCTAACCTTGCGCTCACTTTGGCCCAGACGCGTTATCAGATGGGCTTAAGCTCGATCGTCGAGTTGAGCCAGGCGCAATATCAACAAACCGATGCCGCAATCGGCGACACCAATGCTCAGTATCAATACCGGCTCGCATTGGCGACGCTCAACTATCAGATCGGAGCGACTCCATGATCGAAAACTTCAAGCTGCGGGTATTCCGCGTCCTTGCAGACTCACTTAATTTTCGCCGGGCGGCAGATGAACTTCGTCTCACTCAGCCTGCTGTCACCGCTCACATCAAGTCTATGGAGGAGAGTCTCGGGATCGCGCTCTTTGACCGCATTGGACGCGACGTCGCCCTCACGCCAGCGGGAAAAACCCTTTTGGAGTATGTGCGGCAAATTGAAGCCATCACGAATGACGCCATTGCCGCTCTGGCCCCTTTTGGCGGTCAGGAAGGCGTCGAGCTGAGCATCGGCGCCTCTCATACCATCGCTGTTTATATATTGCCGAATGTCCTTCCTCATTTGGTAAGCGAGTGGCCAAGACTGCGCATTCACATCACAAGCGGCAGTAGCAATGAGGTCCTGCATGCTTTGACCACACATCAGATCGCTATCGGGCTCATAGAAGCGCCGGCGTTTCGCCCAGATCTGAAAGTTGAGATCTTCGGCGAAGATGAACTGGCGCTTATCGTGCGGCCAGATCACAGATGGGCGAAAAAGCCGTTGCTTCGGGCGGCGGAATTAGTTCAAGAGTCGATATTACTGCGTGAGGTCGGGTCTGGAATGCGTCACTTTGTGGAAGAGTATCTCGAACATAATGGCGTCTTACGTCAGCAGTTGCGTACTTCCATCGACATAACTTCGACCGAAGGTATCATCGCCGCGGTGGAGGCAGGACTTGGTGTAGGATTCGTACCCTGCGTGGCCCTTGAGAAATCGCTCAAGCTGGGAAGCGTGAAAGTGATCACATTAGACAAGGGCCCTATCAAGCGTCACCTCAGTACTGTCCTTCTCAATGGACCCGAGCCGAAGGGACCGGTTGTCAACTGCTCGAGATACTCCGCGAACAAAACGCACTCAAACCCCAGGTGACTGACAGAGTCAAGACGAATATTCAATCGAGAAAAGTATCGGCGATCGAGAACGGAGGAGGAACCGTGCACAAGGGAAGTCTGCACGAATGAATGTGCTTCGTTGTTGTCTGACAGTATGGCTCACCACCATCTTGGTGGGCTCATTTAAGCCATTTTGCGGATCAACCTTCTTCTGTGGGAGATAACTAGCGTGCCAGTGATCGGTGACCGACCCGAACTGAATTTGAATTCAATTGTGTATGCGACCGATTTCTCTCTTTGTTCCCAGAATGCCGGCCTGTACGCAGGCCTTCTGGCGAGATACTTCTCAGCCAAACTGCTTGTGGCACATGGTTTCACTCTTTCACAAGCAGCTATGGAAGTGGAGGTCGACCGATCACTCGTAAGCCAACAGAGAAAAGATCTGCAGTTCCTCTTATCGAAGAAGGCACTTGAGCTAGGATCTAGTTCAATCGAGGCGATTCCGGTTCTTTTGGAGGGGGATCCGAGAGAAGCGATTCCTCATCTCGCCAACGAACATGCACCATCCCTGATTGTACTGGGAACACATGGAGGAACCCGATTCGAAAGAGGAGTTATCGGATCAGTTGCTGAGCAGATCCTCCGGTCGAGTCGCTGGCCCTCTCTCACGGTGGGCCCGCAAGTTCCGTCAGCGCGCTCCATGACGTTTCCATTCGAGCGCATCCTCTATGCTACGGACTTCACTCTTGCTGCGGCCCACGTAATGCCCTTCGCGCTTTCATTTGCGGAAGCCTTCAGAGCGGAGATCGATGTGCTCAACGTGATTCAGGCAGATGCTGTTGAGCATCCCGATCGGTTATCCGATCTTAGAAGACAATTCTACGGCGCTCTGGATGCTCTTGTGAGTCAACAGGCGCGAGAGTTTTGCGATCCAAGAACCTTTGTAGATGTCGGCAAAGCACATGATCGAATTCTCGAACATATCCAGGACCGCTCCATCGACCTGCTAGTGCTAGCCATCCGCAAGACCTCCCATTTAGGAGTGGAAATGATAAGGTCGAGAGCTTTTCAACTGATTGTGGACGTGCCGTGTCCGGTCTTAACGATAAAAGGCTAGGAGCCGAATGCATTGATTAGGGTCGTTAAGGTGAAAAAGAGAAAAGAGCCAAGAAGAGGACCGTCCGATACCACGTCAATGGCGGTGGCGATCGCAGCTTTGTTTGCCTTTGCTGCAATCCAAGCTGCTGAAATCATTTATGACAATATCCGGAACGCAGGTGCGCCTAATGGTCAAGACATTCCCATATGGCGCGCGCATATGGGATCTGCATTCTCCGGAAGCGTAGCATTCATAGTTGCTCTGTTCTGGCTTGAGTCTTTGGCAAGGAGTCGAAGGTGACTGCCCTGCGGTCCATCTTCCCGTGGCTCCCGATTGTTGCGCTTACCGGGTTCGCTACAGCTATACACATTCCGATCTATATTGTTCTTCTGATAATTGCTAGCTGTAGTGTGTGGGCCTATCGAAGAACTCGCGACGTTCGCTGAAATGAATAGACATCACATTCGGGGGATTCTTTGCCGAAAGACAATCGCAAAGTAACCCGGATGCAAAGAACAGACACGCTCGACGCTCCGCTCTTTTCTTGTACCAATACTTATGGAAGATCACGACAAGGATAAACAACTTAACATAGATATCCTTTAAGCTCATCAAATCATTTGCTGATCAAGCTATATATTTCCGCACTATACTAGTCAGTTTGGTCAAGGTGAGCCAATGCATCGTGCATGCTACTGATACTGCCAAGGATCAATGAGCAGAAAGCTATGGCTCGGTCTTGCCGTATTTGGGGCGATGCTCGCTTACGGGCAATCAGGTGCGCCCAGCCGCGCGGGCATCAAGATCATGGTGCCTGCGCTCGTCGAGTCGAAGGCCGGCGAAGTCGCCTATGGTTTGTCAGGGGATAACTTCTTAATCAAGGACGATGGGATTGAGCAACGGGTTGACCTTGAGAGCGATCCCGGCGCTCAGCCGCTGTCACTCCTTTTGGTCATACAAACCGGCCATAATGCTGCAGCCCAGCTCGGTAATATAGCTCGGCTTGACGATTTGCTGGACAGCATTCTTACGAGTCCACGCGATCAGGTGGGTATCATTACCTTTGATGGTCGTCCGCGTCTTGTTCAAGACTTTACAACGGACTCTGAGGCAGTTTCCAACTCTCTTTCCACAATTGAGCCTGGGAATGCCAATGCAGCCTTCTTCGATGCAATTCACATGGCTGTTGCTGCTCTCCGGAAGACGCTGTTGTTTGACGATTCCATCACCAGCCGCCGCAACCCTTCGCCCGCTTCGATGGCATTTAATCCGATTTTTCGGGCCAAAGCTTGTCTTCCGGGATTCACATCGCTGATTACGACATTAGAGACTCCGCTCTCCTGCGCAACCAGCGCAGTAAGCAGCCCGATAGGACCCGCCCCAAGAACGACGGCCACGTTCACATCTGCAAGATTTGTTCGTCCCACTCCATGAACCGCTACCGCCAGCGGTTCAACGAGCGCGCCGATTCGAGCAGGCATTTCAGCAGGCAGGCGCATAAGCGAAGAAACGGGGAGTTTAACGAACTGCGCCATGCCGCCGTCCAGATCGATCCCGTAGAGCTTCAGCTGGCGGCATACATGAGAATTGCCGTGCATGCACGCGTGACATCGCCCGCAGGAAATCAAGGGAAACGCCGTGACCTTGTCGCCTGTACGCAGTGAGCTGCTCGGACTTCTGACCTCGGCAATCTTGCCTGAAAGCTCATGTCCCAGCGTAAGCGGCGCCTTCGCGCACGGATGCGTGCCGGCGACAATGTTGACATCCGATCCGCAAAATCCGCAAGCCTCGATCTCCACGAGCGCCTCTTCCTCTGCGAGTTCGGGTACCGGTATTTCTGCGGCCTGCAGACGATTGGGCCCTAGATACCGGGCAGCCAGCATTTTTTTCATTGTGCCCTCTACTGAGCGGTATAACCGCCGTCCAACATAAGGACTGCTCCGGTGAAGAAACTTGCTAGATCGCTCGCCAGATACGCGTAGAAGCTTGCGATCTCCCCAGCGTTCGCAATCCGCCCGATGGGATGCGCATTGCGCAACATCGCCCAATACTGCTCTGGATTGCCCGAAGCCTCGGCAGACCGGTGCACGATAGGAGTATCTACTGTGCCACACGCAATGGTGTTCACACGGATGCCGTATTTCGCATATTCAATCGCCATCTGGCGCGTCATCTGATGCAGGGCGCCCTTTGAAGCTGCGTAGGCTCCCTGGGTGGGAATACCGATCTCGCCCGAAATAGAACCGCTGACCAAGATCAGGCCTCTGCCCCGCTCGATCATCACCGGAACCACATGCCGCGCAGCCCAGTACAAGCTCTTCACGTTGGAATTCATGACTGCATCCCACTCTTCCGGAGTATGGATGTGCAGCGCCTTCACCACACTCACTGCGGCATTATTCACCAGAATGTCGAGACGTCCGAAATTCTGAAGTGCTGTCCCGGTGAATGCTGCAGCCGTAACTTCTTCACCTACGTCGCCCTCGACGAGCACGAGCTTTCCGGGAAAGCTTCCCTGTAGTGATTGGAGCTTGTCGGGATTGTCCGCTTCTCGAAAAACCGCTACCAGGCCTGCGACTCCGCACTGCAGATAGGCCTTCGTTACTGCGTAAGCGATGCCGGACGCCGCCCCTGTCACCACCGCAACCTTGCCTTCCAACGAAATCTGCATGCCTATGTCGCTCCGCTATATCGCTCTTCAATCTATCCGCGTCTCGATTTCCTGCAAAAGGTTCCGGTCCCCTCAAGAATCAGGAGACCAAATTGGCAAGGGCTTACCTTGATCAATATCGAGGTCAGCGCAAATCGAGTACCGAGAAATCCTCGCTTTTGATGGCAACCCTGTCAGTCTAAGACCCGCAAGACAACCAATGTCATGTCATCGTGCTGGGATGCACCCGCGGAGAAAATATCCGTGGCGGCGAAAATCTTGCCCATCGCCTCATGGGCGGACAGTCTACGACAATTCTCAATGCATTGGATCAATCGGTTCTCGCCCCATTCTTCATCGTGGACGTTCATCGACTCAGAAATGCCATCAGTAAAAAGTACAACCTGATCTCCTGTCCGAAGCGAAAAGGTTTCTTGCTGATAGCTGTGCCGCAAGAGTCCGATTACTGGACCACCAGTTTCCAAGCGCATAACCTCGCACCCAGCAGCAGAATGCCGCAGGACAATAGGTGGGTTGTGACCGGCGTTTACGTAGGAGAGCTGCAGAGTTCGAGGATCGTATTCGGCGTAGAACAGCGTTGCATAGCGGTTCGCCGAGGAAGCCTCAGATACGAGCCGGTTCACTTGCTTTATCAAGTCGACTAGGTCATGTCTTACCGCTGCTTGGGCACGCAGAGTAGCCTCGAGGCTTGCCATCAAAAGCGCTGCACCAATACCTTTGCCGGATACGTCGCCTATGGCAATTCCGAGTTTACCTTCGGCCAGTTCGAGAAAGTCGTAGTAGTCCCCGCCTATTTCTCGCGCCGGCCGGCACTGTCCACAATAGTCCAGACGTGTCACCGGCGGAAGATGTTGAGGAAAGAGGTACGCCTGCACTTCCTGTGCAATTTCCAACTCTCGATTCAGCCGTTCTCGCTGTGCCATCTCCCGTCCGATGGCGGTCGTCAAACGTGCTACCTCCAATGCCAAAGCCGTCTGCGCGTTTGACCGTACATTAAGAATATCGAGAGTGTGCGAGATGGCGCGTTGAGTAAACTCATCTGTTTCACTCTCCTGCCACGCAATGAGATGCGGGATGAGGCGCTCCCTATCGCGATGATTCCTCGGTGCATTTGCAACAAGCTGCCGCAAGCGGCCGTCCGCGGGAGAGGAGATGGATCCAAGAAAGTGGTCAAGAGCTGGACCACCGGAATCCAAGAGTTGGTGAAAAAGTCTCCGGGCCTCACGTGGGTCCTCCACTACTAGGTTCCGTAGCTCCTCATAGAAAATCTCAGGAGGTTTCATAACGCTTCGAGCGAAGTTCGAACGCCTTCCGTCCACCTTCGAGCAACTCGATGATCTGTTCGCGGCATTCATCCACGGTCCCGGACCTCTCGATCGCTCCGATCCGACCATCTGAATTCATAACCAGCACAAGATCCGCTTCTGCCAATACCGGAATGTTCGCATTGTGGGTAATGAAGATCATCTGCCGACGCTTCTTCAACCGTTGGACCGCGTTTACTACCGTTTCAAAAATAAAATGGTTGTCGAGATTGTCCTCTGGCTGATCAATGATCAGAGGGTTATCTCTTCTCGCTAAGAGAATCGGTAGCAGGGCTGTGCATTTTTGACCACGGGAAAGATCGGACGCGTCTTTGAAATTCGCCTTTCCCGCAGACGAAACATTTAACTCGATCCCAACTCTGTCTTCGATCGCGATTACCTCAAGAGTAAGTGGGTCGACGCTCTCCCTGAATGCATCGAGGATCTTGCGAGAACGCTCACGTCCGAAGGCCGTAAGCTCCTCGAGCGACTCCACGTCGTCAGTTTGGATGAGCTGGGCAAGTTGTTCCGGTCTCAGCTGCATGAGTGTGGCGATGATCTCCTCGTGATTCCGAACCCGCGCACCGCGCAGCCCATCTGTGAGCATCTGCTGGTATGCCAGATGGTCAGCATTCCGCATGATTCGGATGCGTACGCGTTTGCCCGCCTCTCGCTGGAGTTCGGAAGCAACCTCCTCGCGGATCGTTGAAATTCGATCTCGCGTGAGGATGTGTTGCGCTTTAAGCGACTTGCGTTGATCCAGGAGAGTCTTCAACTCAACGTTCAGTTCAGAACGCCGCTCCTCCATGGAGTGGAGTTTAACGAGCTGCTGTTCGAGCGTTGCTCGTGTTCGAGCTTGCTCACTTGCCGCCTGGTTAAGGGCGGTCAATCTCGCCAGCTCGCTGGCATGATCCGAGTGGGCTTTGGTGATGCCATCTCTTGCCTTCGCTATTGTCTTCTGTGCTTCACGAATCTGAGTGCTGATCGTCGAGAAATGGTCTTCGATGCTATCCAAGGTCGATGCAAGCAGGTTGTCGTATTGGCGAAGGGTATCTGCATTGGCAGAATGCTCCTCTGCAAGACGGGCTTTGAACACAATCTGCGTCTTCTTCTTTAGCTGCTCAAGGCCTTGATCGAGCGATCCAAGCTCTCGATCGAAAGCGTCGAGTTTGCTAGTTTCACGTTGATTGAGCTGCTGCTGACGCGAAACTCGGACAAACTCTGCCGTCGACTCATGGTCGGATGGCGGGAGAGCATTTAAGCTTGCACGGACATCTCCGAGTTCCTCAGCTTGTTCTGTCAGATCCTGAATTGAACGTTGCGTTGTTCTAATAAGATCCGCGTTCGCATCTAACGCACGTGCACTCTCGGCCAGGGACAGATGAATCGTACGCATCTGTTCGCTACGAAGCTCGTCTAAAAGGGTTCTGCGCCTCTGACCGAGAACCTCGTCGGCAATAGCTTCAATTTCAGGACTACTATAGGCATCCAGGGGCAAAAACGTGCCTCGATCGATATCGACTGAGTCAATTGTCCTTCCCCCCGGTGCGAGTAGAACCGGCTGTTGTTTAAGGCCCCGTTTAATTGTGTATCGGCCCACGTCTTCAGCTAGCGCTGTGATCGTTACAAGAGCTCCGCCGGCGAGATTCGCCTGGACGAGATCGACGCAATGCTTTGGGGCGGCCGATAGGCCACAGACTGCGAACCTTAGTGATTCAGCTAGCGTTGATTTTCCACTGCCGCGTGGCCCAATGATGCACGTGAGGCCTTGAGGAAGCTGGACCGACAAGCCAGGAAGGAATCCACCGGTAATCTCGACTTTCTCAATGAACCACATAAAAATTGGTGATTAACCTCTCTTCCGATTGGAATTCGAAGAGAACGAACACCAGCTTACAGGAGCTTACGCTCGGAGTCGCACCTACTATAACGACGCGGGTTCGTCTGTGTTAAGTTCTTTGCACAGCTGCGAGGGGGTAATTCGTCCCACGGTGGAGTTAAGTTGACGGCTCATCTCTTGTCCAGGATTCATTCGGAAATGGCAGCATGTTGAACACACAGCGACCCTACTAGTTAGACATGCTTGCCCGTCTCGTCACTTTTCATCGCCGTGAAAGGGCTTAGGGAGGCGATAACTTATTGAAAACAGAGGCTACGGATGGCTTTCTGAATGCCTTTTGGATACCCTTGGCGCTGCTTATTGGACGGCAATTTCTCTAAGCATGCGTTTGAAACGAGATTATTGCGTGGGCTGCAAGATCAACTTCTGCACGCGCCAATTCAACAATTCGGCAGCGTAGAGAATGTTCTCGGACGGGCACGCAAGTTCGTGAATCCAGCCAAACTGGCCGGGACCATGGCCAGTGGTGCCAAGCACGCCAAGCACTTTACCATCCAGAGTGAGTTTATAGATGCGTCCCGGATAACCATCCGATGCGTAAAGCACCTGATGGGGACCTGGCGTAATACAAATCGCCCAGGGTGAGCCGTTCAACATCGTCTTGTTCAATGGCGCCGATGCCTCTGAACTGGCGGGAATTTCGGAAGGCATGTTACCCATCCACGGATGAATCTTGTGATCGTAGGGCACGTTGATGTGGATCTCGTGCAGAAATCTACCATCTCCATCGAAGACCTGGATACGCCCGTTTCCGCGGTCCGCCACATACACGTTACCGGCATCATCAGTAGCAATACTGTGTGGCGTATTGAACTGGCCTGGACCAGTCCCCGGCTCACCCCAAGACTTGATCCAGTTTCCGTCTTTGTCGATCTTGGCTATCCGGGAATTAATGTAACCATCGCTGATATATGTATTGCCAGCCGCGTCCCAAGCCATATCGGTGACCTGGCGAAATTCACCGTCGACCGGTGCAAGCGGCGGCTTCGGATGCTTAAGTGGACCGGTACCCTCGTCGGAAGCCTCCTGCCTGCGTCCGAAGACCATCAGCACCCGACCTTCTGGGCTGAACTTGATGACCATATCCGAACCTTTATCCGCGACCCAGATGTTGTCCTCCTTATCGACTTTTACGGCATGTGCAAAGCTCCATGCGTACAGATGATGGCCGATCTCGTGAACGTATTTCCCAACGGAGTCGAATTCGAGCAACTGCGCCGCTGCCGCGCCATAGGCGGGTCCGATCGTGCTGCCACGGGAGAAGACGAAAACGTGCCCTTTGGAATTGACCGCCACGCCTGCAGCCTCACCGAAGTACAGGTCCGGCGGCAGTTTGAAAAAATCCGTCTGGGCCTCGAACTTGATCTCAGGCACTGATTGTTGAGCAAACTGCGGAATGGGCAAGCAGAATACGGCCGCGAGCACGAAACATTTCATTCGTCCCCTCCTGGCTAAGATCTGTTATGCGACGAGTGTACGCTTCGCACAGAATCACATCGTCGGATACGGTTAAGATCAGAGTTATGCTTGGGCAAGTTCGTGTGCTTGAATCATTTGAACAACTGTGGTTATAGCAGGTAGTTGGCGAGAAACCTGTAGCGTCTACTGACTGCGTTTTGTATAAGGCCATAGGAGCCCTTGCCTGATGAAACGACGCACATTTCTTAAATCGCTTTCGGCCACGCTGACAACGGCTGCAATCAGCAGTCTTCGCGCATTTGCCAGTCTCCCGAAGATGAAGATCACGCGGGTGAGGGCGTATCTGCCTCCGAATCCCAATCCCTTGTTCAATCAGAGCGATATGGTTATCACAGTTGAAACCGATGCAGGAGTCACGGGCATTGGCGAAGGTGGGTCAAGGGACCTGTTGTCACAGGCGGCTGGAAGGCTGATCGGGCGCGATCCACAGTATATCGAGCGATTATGGCAAGACATGAATCGTGCGTTCTTCTATCCGGCAGGCCGCGAGAGAACGCATGCGATCGGTGCACTGGATTTGGCATTGTGGGACATTAAGGGGAGAGTACAGAACTTACCTGTACATGAATTACTGGGCGGAATGGTTCGTAACTATTGCGAATGCTATAACACGGCGGGAATTATTCCGGGCATTACCCCCGATACCCCCATCAAAGAACGAGCTCGCGCCACCATCGGAGCTGGTTATCGTGCTTTTCGCTTCGGAGCGATGGATCTGTCGGGCAATGAAAGCACATTCAACACGAGTGAACGAATCACTCATCTTATAGAAGAATGCGCGGCAGCAAGAGAGGGTGTAGGAAAAGATGGAGACTGGATCATCGATTTTCACCAACGTTTCGACTTGTCGGATGCTATCCGCGGCTGCAACGAAATCGAGAGCCTGGCTCCCTTTTTTGTGGAAGATCCGGTCCGCACAGAGGCATTCTTACAGGACTTGCCTATTCTGCGCAGCAAAGTCAATGTACCTCTTGCCGCGGGTGAGGAGTGGGGTAATCGCTGGGACTTCAACCCGCTCGTCGAACATCATGATATCGACTTTGTTCGGGCTACTTTGCCCAACGTTGGTGGCATAACGGAGATGATGAAGATTGCCGCTCTGTGCGAAACCCATTTCATTGGCATCGTTCCCCACTTCACAGGCCCCATCGCCACAGCAGCCCTTGTCAACTCTCTGGGAACCTATTCAGGGCCGGTTCTGATGGAGTACAACTTTCAAGGACGCACATTCCCTCACCTACCCGTATGCCTCGACTTCAAGAACGGCAAGCTTTATCCAAACGAGCGGCCCGGTCTCGGAGTGGAACTGGATTTTAAACAGCTAAAACAGGTTGCTGAGATTACGGAGCCAGTAACAGCACGTGCGCAAACCTACTTCAGGCCGGATGGTTCAATTACCAACTGGTAATGTCAAAGAATGAGCTTCTGAAACTTCATCACACGCTCGCCTGCGGGTGGCCATACGCGAGTCTCGAGAGTACTCTATCGTCGTGCCGCTAGCACATCGGCACTCATTCAATATCAATTTCGGCGGAGATGATCGGATGCGTGCGCTTGTCTACACCGCGGTAAGAGTAGTGGAGATGCAGGAGCGTGAGCGACCAAAACCTCACGCCGATGAAGCTTTGATTGCGGTAGAGGCTGCCGGCATTTGCGGCTCTGACATGTCAGGTTTTCTGGGACACAGCCGCCGTCGCGTACCTCCTCTGGTGCTCGGCCATGAGCTCGTCGGGCGGTTGAGCGATGGCCGCAGGGTCGTGGCAAATCCGCTTGTGAGCTGCCGCAGATGCACCGCCTGTTTGAGCGGGGCACTGAATCTTTGTTCATCGTGGAGACTCCTTGGGTTGGACCAGGTCCCAGGATGTTTTGCTGAGTTCGTATCCGTTCGTGCTGATCAGCTTTATGAGGTTCCTGAAGAGATGCCTACCATTCGCGCACTGCTGGCCGAGCCTCTGGCGAACATAGTTCATCTGTTCCGGCTCGCATCTCCACAGCCGTTTTTCCGGCTGGGAATTGTAGGCGCGGGAACCATGGGTGCGCTTGCGTTGCTCACGGCAAAGCGAATCGGTGTGCGCGAGGTGCTGGTCCAGGACGTCAATGATGCGCGATTGGCCGCAATGCGTGATATGGGTGCAACCTTAGCTGTGAATGTATCAACAGCGGAGGGGCGTGACGAAGCGCAGCGCTTTGCTGGAGGGGGTTTCGATCTCGTCCTTGATGCCAGCGGCTCCTCATCCGCCCGGCAGGCAGCATTTCACCTTTGCCGAGCCGGTGGGCAGGTTGTGCTCTTGGGGATGGGGGAGTAGAGGAGTGAGATTGATTTTGTCACCAGCATTCGCAAAGAGCATCGTGTAACCATGTCCTTCGCATACACGCCAGTGGATTTCGAACGCTCTCTCGCTCTGTTGACAGCAGGCGAAATCGATCTGACTTCGTGGACCAAAGTGTTGCCGCTCGAAGAAGGACAACGTGCCTTCAACGCGATCACAGAATCTCCGGGTCGGACTCTTAAGATGGTGTTGCAGGTCGCGTAGGGGTTCAGCTATTTCTTATTGCCGGCTTCGCATTGCTCAATGGTATCCACAACACAAATTGGGAAGTAAGAAAACTCGCTGCAGGGGATGTCGCATTGGTCAGGTCGTTGGCAGGCTATTCTTCGGTCCCCGAAGCGAAAACAGAGGCACCCGGCGATTGGTTTGTCATCCGTGGCCGCGGTGATGTAGAAAAGGCGGCGAGGGCCTTGCTCAGGCCCGATCCCCATTCTACGGATGATGTCCCATGACGCAGGATTACTCGGAGTTGCATACACCCACTGGCGCGCTTGGGTCGCTACCCGCGCATAAGCAGGACTGGCAGCAATATCGCCTCAGCGAGAACCAGGTGAAGGCGTTTCACCGCGACGGATTTCTGGCTGGCGTGCAGGTGCTCGACGACCATCAGGTGGAGGTGCTCTGCACAGAGCTGGCGGGGCTGATGGAGCCGGCGCATCCCTCGCAAGAGCTGTTCCACGAGTATCACTCGAACGAGTCCAGCAATCCGGATACGATCCTGTTCCACGCGCTGGGCGCGTGGCGAACCGGGCCGGCGTTTCACGACGTGCTGTGGAGTCTGGCGTTTCTGGTAGCGGCGTCGCAACTGCTGGACGGTGCGGTGCGATTCTGGCACGACCAGCTCTTCTGCAAGCCAGCGCATCACGGCGGCGTGGTGGCATGGCACCAGGACTACTCGTATTGGACGCGGACGGAGCCGATGGCGCACCTGACGTGCTGGATGGCGCTCGACGACAGTACGCGCGATAATGGCTGCTTGTACTACGTCCCCGGGAGCCACCGGTGGAACCTGTTGCCGATTACGGGGCTGGCGGGCGACATGAACGAGATCATGACGGTGCTGGATGAGGAGCAGAAGCAGGCGTTCCGGCCGGTGCCGATCGAATTGAAGCGGGGGCAGTGCTCGTTCCACCATCCGTTGACGGTGCATGGGTCCTATGAGAACCGCTCGGACCGGCCGCGTCGGGCGACGGTGGTGAATGTGTTCCGCGACGGAGTGCGCTCTGCGAGCGACGAGCCGCTACTGACCGGCGCGTCGGTGATTCCGAAGGGGCAGAAGATGAAGGGGCAGTTCTTTCCGCTGCTGTTTGATCCGCAGGTGATGGGGACCTGAAAGAAAACGGTGGGGCCTCTCGGTCTGGAAAACCTAGTCGAATTAAGGTGCCCATAACTCTCTGTATCTCGGGAGCATCCTGTCCAAAAAGTCCTGTTTTGAAGGAGAGACAATGCCCACGCGCCCAACCTAGTCAGGATCGATCCAAATCTCGCTGGTTTCGATTGCCGTGAAGATCTTTCCAGCCACAAATCCTGGCCGTCAGGTCGAGTTCCACCAAATCGACCGGAAGACCCATCAGCGGATTCATCATCAGAACGTCGATTCCCGTGGAGAGGTTGAGCAGGTTGATATCGTCAAAGGCTACGAATACGCCAGAAACCGATATATCGAAGTCGATCCGGATGAACTGAAGGCACTCTGTATCCCAACCGCGGCTACCATGGAGATCAAACAGTTCGTCAAGGCCGACGATTTGTCTCCTGAGCTTTTCGATCGCCCGTACTTCGTAGCCCCAAAGGATGAAGTGCAATTGAAAGCACTCGGCATTATGCGAAAGGCGCTCGAGCAAACGAACACCTACGGTGTCGGTGAGATCGCCTTCAGCGGGCGTGAACACCTGGTGGCTATCGGAGCTCCGGCGGATCCCAAACTGAAAGGCCTGATGCTCTATGTACTTCGCTACGAGGCTGAGCTGCGTGACCCGAAGTCATCTCTCTCAGGCATAAAGGAAACCTCTGTCGATACAAGAGAACTTGCACTGGCAAAGCAACTCATCCAGGGCAATACATCGAAGTTCAATCTGACTAGTTACAAAGATGACTACGAATCAGCAGTCAAGAAACTGATCGACGCGAAGCGCAAAGGCAAGCCGCTAACAGAGGCCGAGCCAGAGCCGTTCCGCCCAAAGGTGTTGAACATCATGGATGCTCTGCGGAATAGCCTTGCTCAGAGCGGGAAACAAACACGATCTACAAGCAAGAAAAAAACACGCGGGAAGCGGGCTGCGTAAACGTTCAATGGGGAATGGATAGCCTCACGTTTTCCTTAATGGGCGCGCTGTCTGGTCGGATAATGTCTTGTAACCTGCCGATGTGATGTGGGCTGCGAAAGGAGGAAGGACGCAGATGCGCATGCAGGACCTGCGATACAGCGTGCGAATGCTGATGAAGAATCCCGGGGTGACGCTGGTGATTGTGCTTTCGCTGGCGATCGGCGTTGGCGCGAACACGGCGCTTTTCAGCGTGACTAACACACTACTGCTGAAGCCGTTGCCTTATGCGCACCCCGAACGGCTGGCGATTCTGTGGCTGCGCTCCCCGGGAATCGGGATTCCTCAGGACTGGCCTTCGCCGGGACAGTATCACCACATCAGGACGCAGAACCACGTCTTCGACGAGACCGCGATTGCGATTGGCGGCGGGTACACGCTGAGCGGATCCTCGAAGGCTGTGAACGTGGATGGGATTGAAGCCTCATCGAGCCTGCTGTCCATGCTGGGCGTGAAGCCCATGCTGGGGCGCATTTTTACGGCAGATGAAGATCGACCGGGTAGGCCGGATACGGCGGTGTTGAGCTACGGGCTCTGGAAGCAGTACTTTGGCGGCGATCCGGCGCTGGTTGGCAGGAGCATTACTCTCGACGGCAAGCAGCGCACGGTGGTTGGCGTTCTGCCGCGTGAGTTCCGGCTGAGCCATGAGGTGATTCCAGTGATCGGGGGAATCGACAAGGCGCAGATTTTCATGCCGTTGCCGATGGACGCGAAGGAAGAGCTGAATTACGGGCCGGAAGACTACAACGTTCTGGCGCGGCTCAAACCCGGAGTCACGATCGAGCAGGCGCAGGCCGACATCAGCATCATTGCGGCGCGGCTGCGCGAGGAGAAGCATCGAGACCGGACTTTCACCATCAGCGTGGTCTCGCTGACCGAGCAGGTTGTGGGTAATGTGCGGAGCTCAGTGTTGATATTGCTGGGCGCGGTGGCGCTGGTGCTGCTGATCGCGTGCACCAACGTGGCCAACCTGCTGCTGGCGCGAGCGACGGGACGTCAGAAGGAGATTGCCATGCGGATGGCTCTGGGCGCCGGGCGGGCGCGGCTCGTAATGCAGCTGCTGACGGAGAGCGTTCTGCTGAGTCTGCTGGGTGGAGTGGCGGGGCTGGCTGTGTCGGCGGTGAGTTTGTACGTGGTTGAGAAGATTCATCCGGGGAATATTCCGCGGATGGACGAACTGGGAATGGATTACCGGGTGCTTCTGTTCACGCTCGGGATTTCAATTCTTACAGGAGTTGCTTTTGGGCTGGCCCCGGCGCTGCGGGCTTCTCGCGTGGATCTGAACACGGCGTTGAAGGCCGGTGGGCGGAGCTCGACGAGCGGCGGACTGCGGGTGAGACGCGACAAGCTTCGTGGGACGCTAGTGATTGCCGAGCTGGCGATTTCGCTCACACTGCTTGCAGGCGCCGGCTTGCTGATCCGCAGCTTTGTGCGCCTGGTGAATGTGCCGCCTGGATTTAATCCGGACAAAGTGATCTCAATGCAGGTTGCGGCGACAGGGCCGAAGTACAAAGACCATACGCGGAGGCTTCAGTTCTACAACGAGCTTGAGAACAGGGTGCGCAGCCTGCCCGGCGTGACCGGATTTGGTGCGGTTTCGGCCCTTCCGCTGACGCCTTCGATCGGATGGGGAGGCATGCAGATCGAGGGATACGTGCCGCCAAAGGATGCACCCGAGTTGCAGGTGGACAAGCGCTCGGCTACTCCGGACTACTTCCGCACGATGGAGATTCCGCTGATTGCAGGGCGGTTCTTTACTGCAGCGGACACAGACAAATCACAGCCGGCAGTGCTGATCGATCAGAAGATGGCAGATCGCTTCTGGCCGAAGGGAGATGCGGTCGGCAAGCGGATCCGGCAAGGCGACAAGGAGCCATGGCTGACCGTTGTGGGAGTGGTGGGAGTAGTGAAGCAGTACGGGTTGGATATTGATACCAAGATGGTTACATATTTCCCATACGCCACATGGCTCAATGGCGAAATGTTTGTAACGGCGCGTACGACGGGTGATCCGGCGGCACTAACGAATTCGATTGTGGAAGAGGTGCACGCTCTCGATGGAGACATTCCGGTGTTCGACATCGCGACGATGCAGGAGCGCGTGCACGATTCCTTAGCGAGACAGCGCTTTGCGATGACCATGCTGGGTGCGTTCGCCGCGTTTGCAATGATCTTGGCGGCGATTGGCATTTACGGCGTGATGTCGTTCCTGGTGACGCAGGGAACAAGCGACATTGCCATCCGCATGGCGCTGGGCGCGCAGAGGGGTAGCATCCTGTCGCTGGTAATGCAGCAGGGGATGGGACTGGCGCTGATCGGCATCGCCGCGGGCGTATTAGGCGCGCTGAGCCTGACTCATCTGATGAGAGGGCTGCTCTTCAATGTAAGTGCAACCGATCCAGTTACGTTTGTCGGTGTTGCGGCTCTCCTCACGGCGGTGACGCTGGCGGCATGCTATTTTCCGGCGCGGCGTGCGATGCGCGTGGATCCGATGGTAGCGCTGCGGTACGAATAGCTCGCGTTAGCGGCGAACAGACGTCCGAATAGCTCTATGACGGGGACGACGGGGCTCGAACCCGCGACCTCTGCCGTGACAGCGAAAAGGAAGGTCGTAACTTACAGAAAACAAGCGTCACGGATGGCTTCTTTTGGCGCTGTACGGTACGATCGGGAATCGTTATCGAACCCATATCGAACCCACGACCTCTGCCCAGTAAACCTCTGCCCGAATCGGAATTTGGCTCAATGAGTGCTTCGGCCTGTGGGTGTTGAAAAAGTCGGTACAAAAGGCCGATTTCGATGAGATCTGTATGGCCATTCGAGGTGTTTAGCAGCATAGTTTGACCATGTTTGTCGTGGATGGCCATTACCAGGGGGATGAACGCGCATGATGGGTCGGCACGCCCGTTCGGAATCGCTGTTCTACTACTTCCGACTAGAAGATCAGGTTCCAGAGAATCACCTGTTAAGGCTGATCGATAAACACATCGATTTTGGCTTCGTTCACCAGCGTGTCGAGGACAGCTACAGCGATATAGGTCGACCCTCGATTGATCCAGAGCTCCTGCTTCGCATTTTGCTGATTGGCTATCTATACGGCATCAGCAGCGAACGCAAGCTTGTGGAAGAGTTGCGCATGCACCTTGCGTGGCGTTGGTTCACGGGTCTTGGTTTCGACGAGGAAGTTCCGCATCACTCCACGTTTTCCAAGAATCGCCACGGGCGCTTTCAGGAATCGAAGCTATTCGAACAGCTGTTTGAGCAAGTGGTAGCTCAGTGCATGGCGGTTGGACTGGTACGCGGAGACAAGCTGTCCGTCGATGGGACTTTCGTTGAAGCAAATGCTTCCAAGGAGAGCCGCATCCCACGAGAACAGCTGGCCGAAGCCGCGCAGGTCAATCGAACCGTGCGCGAATACCTGGCTGAACTTGAAAGACAGAACCCAGTAGAAGAGCCGACACACAATCAGGACAAGGTATCCACCACTGATCCAGATTCAACTTATGCGACCAAAGGTGGCACGCCAGCACGCATGGGGTACTACAACAATTACCTGGTCGATAATCACAGCTGCATCGTTGTGGGCGTGCAAGCGACAGGTGCTCGCCTGAGCGAAGAGTCTAGAGCCGGGCGGGAGATGATCGCACGCTTCGCCCAATGGCAAGGGCGAAAACCAGAATCCATTGCGGCCGATGCAAGCTATGGCAACGGTGAGTTCTTGCAGTGGCTGGCAGACCGGGAGATTACTCCATACATGCCTACGAGAGACGCAGTCGGGCGAACACGAAGTCCCTTCTACGGTCCTGAACGCTTTACCTACCTACCAGAGAGCAACAGCTACATCTGCCCAGCAGGTCAGCAACTAAATTATGGCGGCCGCAACGAAAGGAATCGGACCTTCGGCTATATCGGAACGCGCAAGAAATGCGGCCCGTGTCCGCAAAGGTCTCAGTGCACCACCGGCCCGTTCCGGTATCTTGCCATCCATATGAACGAACCTGCTCGGCAACGAGCGCGTGATCTCTGGACAACACCGGAGTTCGAGTATGCACAGCGACAGCGAAAGAAGGTGGAGTCGCTATTCGCAGAACTGAAGTGCCACATCGGCCTCCATCGTCTGCGGCTGCGTAGGTTGAAGTTCGTCCAGGAGCAGTTCTTCCTTGCCGCCACTGCCCAGAACATCAAACGGCTGGTCAGATTCCTGACTGGACCGACAACATCCCCGGTTCATACCACTGCTTGAATACCGGCGACGCCAACACCACCTCGCCTAAGCGCACGGTCCACGCCGAGTCGCAGAAAACACGGCCGACTTTTTCAACACCCACGCCTGTTCTCGTCAGTTGAGAACGGACCGGCGACACGGACGCGGAAAAGCCGCACGGCACCGCAATTTTCCTAGGGTTGGGAACCAAACCATTCTATACTTGGGCGCTTTCCACGCTACGCAGATCTCCGGGCTGTAGAAATGGAATCTTGCCGCGCGGTTGATTCATGTCACTTTGAAGCAAAGGAGATTCCCAGTGAAGCGTCGTGATTTGCTCAAGAGCGCAGCATTCCTGCTTCCAGCAGCAGGTTTTCCAGCGGCAGGGTTTGAGGCTTTTGCTCTCGGCCAGAGTGCGCTTCCGCCAACTGGCGGGATCCATCCGGTAGAAGCGGGACAAGACCGGTTTGGGGAGACGCACTCGCTGGGATACAGCACGATTCTGTTTAAGGCGGTGCCACGCGAGACCAATGGCGGCTTACTCATAATTGAACACAAGAACCTGATGAAGGGCGGTCCTCCACGGCACTTTCATCTCCATCAGGAAGAGTGGTTCTACGTGATGGAGGGCGAGGTGCTGTTTCAGGTTGGCGACAGCCGGACGACATTGCGTGCCGGGGAATCGATCCTGGGGCCACGCGGAATTCCGCATGCTTTTTCAGGGGTGGGCGAGAAACCGGCGCACATGTTGATTGCGTTTACTCCCGCGGGGAAGATGGAGGAGTTCTTCCGATATGTGGCGGTGCCGAACGGGCCAAAGATGGACGCAGAAGTATTTGCACGGTTCGAAATGCAGTATGTTGGCCCGCCGCTAGTGGCATAGTTGCCTGCTATGCCGCGTGTGCATGCTGTTTCGCGCTCATATGCATGCGCCAGCGCCAATACCGTGGATTCAGCGAATGGGGCGCCGGCGATCTGAAATCCGAGCGGCAACCCCAACGCGGAGCAGCGGCCCTCGCCATTTTCCAGGGCCCCGCTCGGCAGATTCCACGGGGCTTTTCTCGTGGGCGTTGACGACAGATCACCGAGCGTTCATTCGACCGGTCTGGCATGGAAACGCGCATTGCCCTGTTACCAAAAACCGATAATTATCTAGTTTTCGAGCCGTTAGAGCGTGACAAAGATTCCTGCTCCAATCCCAAGATTCCGACCGATACCTTCGTCTTAATAACAGTCACCTTGCAAATTTCACTGCACTATGGGTATATACTTTGTGCGTTCGGCTTCTCGTGCTCGTCGTATAAAGTTACTCACGAACGGCAGGGCCCCAGGTAGAGAGATCGGCGAACCCGATTTCCTCGATTTGCTCTCAAGCCAGACGTTTTCCCGCCCAAGCGCCGTTCAAAAATTGGCATGATACGGGGCTTAAGCGTCGAGAACATCAACGACAAAACGTGTGAATTATGAATTGAGGAGTGTGATTCGCGACTCTGCAAAGGGCGAAGCGAATGGATCTCCTGATCAAGACGAGGCATTCCGTGGGAGCTCCTCCACGCTGCCCGTGATCCCAGTTCGAGGCTCACAACCGGTAGGAGAGGGTTTCTCCGCAAGCGGTATCGAACGTCACGCCTCAGAGAATATTGATTCTGTAGTCTGTCGCTCGCATTCAACGGCTGATGATCTTCGATTCAGTTGAACGCAAAGGAGGAAAGAACATGGCAAACGCGACGTATGAAGTCCAAGCGAACGACGCCGCCAGCGAGGCGAGCGTCGCGAGCGTCGACATGAAGTGTGAACTCGTCGTTATCCCCGTTTCGGATGTCGACCGCGCAAAGGAGTTCTACACGAGGCTCGGGTGGCGACTCGACGCCGACTACGACAACGGTAAGGACTTTCGCGTGATTCAGTTCACGCCGCCTGGCTCCGGGTGCTCGGTCATCTTCGGCAAGAACGTCACCGCCGCTGCTCCCGGCTCGGCTCAGGGCCTTTATCTGATCGTCGATGACATCGAGGCCGCCCGCAAGAATCTGCTCCATCGCGGCGTTGAAGTCGGCGAAGTGTTCCACGGCGCAAACGACGTGTACTCTGGCCCGGACGAACCCTACCTGTTTGGACGGATCCGAGTCACCGGACCCGATTCCGAGCATCGCAGCTACCGCTCGTTCGCCTCGCTCCGCGATCCGGACGGTAACGGCTGGCTGTTCCAGGAAATCACGACGCGGCTGCCCGGTCGCATCGATGACACGGCAACTACGTTTGCATCGGCGAACGATCTGGCGAGCGCGTTTCGGCGTGCGGAGGCAGCTCACGGGGAGCACGAGAAGCGCACCGGGCAGCACGACGCGAACTGGTTCGACTGGTATGCGGCTTACATGGTGGCGGAGCAGTCCGGCAAAGAGCTACCGCAATGAACGACTCCGCCGGGACCGACATCGCTCCCGGTGGGAAGTCGAGGCTCTCGATCGCGAATTCCTGGAGGAATCATGAGCACCGCAACAACCACCGTTCCCATCCGGCGGGAACCGGAACTCCTCGGGCAAACTGTCGTTGTCATCGGCGGCAGCGCCGGCATTGGGCTCGAAACGGCCCGACGAGCACGCGCTGAGGGGGCCAGGCTGATCCTCACGGGCCGGAATCCCGAGCGGCTTAAGTGCGCCGCCGGCGAACTCGAAGCGCTGAGCATCGCGGCCTTCGACGCCGACGATCCTGCCGCGCTGGAGCGGTTCTTCACTGACTTGCCAGTCACGATCGACCATGTGATGGTGACAGCCGGACAGCCGCACTACGGGCGCCTTCTTGATATGGACTTCGAGCAGGCGCGCCGCGCCCTCGACACGCACCTCTTGCTGATGCTCGAGGTCGCGCGTCACGCCGTCCACAAAGTACGACCGGGAGGCACGCTGGTGTTCATGGGCGGCACGGGCGGCCGTCGCCAACGCATCGGACTGGGAATGGTGCCGACAGTGACCGCTGCGCTCCCCGCCCTCACCGCCAGCCTCGCGCTCGAACTCGCGCCCGTCCGAGTCAACCTCATCGCCGCCGGCTTCGTCGACACAGGTTTGTCGGCATCGCTCCTCGGCGATGAGCTCGACAACCGGCGCAATCAGCTTCGCGCCACGCTGCCCATCCGGCGCGTGGTATCACCCGCAGACGTGGCCGCGCTCGCCGTACACATCATGACCAACACAGCCCTCACAGGCGCGACCTACGACATCGACGGCGGGCAGCAACTCGTCGCCGGTTAGCTGAAGAGGGCAGCATAGTTGATGGCCCAGTGATCGAGGAGGAATCATGAAACTCACAGGCAAGAAGGCTCTCATCACCGGCGGAAACAGCGGCATCGGCTTGGCCACTGCCCGCCTTTTCGTTGCTGAAGGCGCTGAAGTCGCGATTACCGGCCGGGATCAAAAGACGCTGGATGCAGCAGTCACCGAACTGGGAGCCAACGCGCGAGGCTATCGCGCCGACGTGACCGTTGCCGAAGATCGCAAACAGCTCTTCTCAGCACTTGCCAAGGATTTCGGCAAGCTCGACATCGTATTCGCCAATGCCGGCATCTCCGGCAGGACACCGACTGGCAGTACCGACGAGGCTGTCTTTGAGAACGTCATTCGTACGAACCTCAACGGCGCATTCTTCACCGTCAACTCCGCCGCTCCTCTGTTGAACGACAACGCCAGCATCATCTTCAACGGATCGGTGCAGAGTTATCTCGGTCAACCAGGCCTGGCTGCCTACGCTGCCACCAAAGGCGGACTCGTCTCGATGGCGCGGTCCATCGCCGCCGACCTTGCACCGCGCAAGATTCGCGTGAACGTGGTGGCCCCGGGAGCGACAGAGACTCCCATCTGGAAACGCGGGCCGGGCGCTAATGCCACTCAAGAGGAATCCGCAAAACTTTCCGACTTTTTCTCCTCCACGGTTCCACTTGGCCGTTGGGGCAAGCCGGAAGATCTGGCCAAGGCGGTGCTTTTCCTTGCCTCAGACGATTCGTCGTATATCAATGCGATCGAGCTGACGGTTGACGGCGGATTGACGGGCGCTCCCTTCGGAGCCCCTATTCTTCGCGGCTGACCATAGGGATTGGCAGAGAGGAGAACCTATGTCACATCATTTCGATACCAAACTGGCGAGGGAAGATCCGAGCCTCAACCTCTGCGACTTTTATTTATTTGACGGCCCCTCGGGCAAGACGGTGATGGCTATGACCGTGAATCCGGATGTGGGATTATCGGCTCCGGATACGCTTCATCCAGAAGGACTCTACGCGTTCCGATTCGACCTGAACGGAGATGCAAGGGAAGAGGTTACGTTCAAGTTCAGGTTTGGCGAACCACGACACGGAGATGGCGGTGAGCATACTCACATTCAGCCGTTTGTAGTGCGGAAGGCGACGGGTGACGATGCTCTTCGTGGTGATGCCGGAGAGAGTCTGGTTGAGGGTGAATCCGGCTCGGTCGCGACTGATTCGGGTCTTCGTGCGTATGTTGGGATTGCTCCAGAGCTATTTGCGGCAAATGCTGGATTCCGCACATTTATGACTGCTTTCTATCAGGACCAGCGCTACGATGGGGACGCTCTTCTGCATCAGCAGGATCCCTTTGCGAGGCGGAATATCACGGCGATTGTGTTGGAAGTGCCGAGCGAACTGATTGGGAAGGGAAAAATCAGCGCATGGGCAACGATCTCCCTCTTTGGCCACGCGCCGGAGGTACAAGTTTCGCGTTGGGGCCTGCCTATGGTGACGCATCTCTTCCTGAGCGATCAAGAGACGAAAGAACAATTCAATGCGTCGGTTCCGTCTGAAGATCTAGAGCGCTTCGCGAAGTCGATCGCGGATGTTGCGGAGAAGATGACGACCTATGCCGGTTCGGCGGCGGACCCGGGTGAATACGGGAAGCTGATTGCTACACGGCTTTGTCCCGACACGTTGCCTTACGAGCTTGGAACGTCCGCCGCATTTGAGGTGGGCAGCTTCAATGGGCGCGCGCTCGGTGACGATGCGCTGGATGTGATGTTGACGTTGGCGACCAACACGCCAATTGTCGATGGACTTGCTCCCGACCGCGGGCGCATTCGCAAGGATTTCCCGTATTATGGAGCGCCGTATACGGCGGAGGAGCAGGTCGGGGTGACGCCGATGCCGCGCCCGGCTAAGAAGTAGGCGGGAAGCGACGCTTGAGAATGATGTTGGGGATCAGGGCGCTTTCGTGGGCAGCTGGTATTCGAGATCGTAGCTGTGCTTGCCTTCGGCGATGATCGGAAGCCAGGGAGGGGGGCGGGGTAGATTTCTGGGTTTTGGGCGGATTACCGGCAACCCTGAAGTATCCCAAGGTAAGGCTTGCCGACAACACGACCGAAAGGATGAAAACGAGAGCCTACCCACCTCGTGATCAAGAGAAAGTTATTGCCGTTCATTCAGCCGAGGAAGTCGCATTCGTCGAAATATGTAGGAGTGGGGTCTCTCCTTCCGCGTTTGCGATGGCTAAGCAATCGCCGTTTGCTTTGCTGGCACAAAGGCCAGCAAGACAACCCCAATCACGCCGGGTGACGACCACATCGGTGAAATTACGATGCACCCCGTGACTCCAGGCTTCAACAGTCTCGATGATCATCACGAACGAATGGGCGATACTCTGCCATGCCGCGAAAGCGATCAGGGTCCGGTACGCTGCGGGTTTTCTCGCGGCCAACAGCAGAAAGACTCCCAAGGAGATGAAAAAGCTCAGAAACATCGGCTCGATTTCGTTATAGTTCTTCGCCACAAGCCACGAGGAGTGTGCCAGATCTGTATAGAGCGGATAAAGCAAAGCCACATACAACAGCCCCACAATTGCCAGGATGATTTGCCGTACGCGCTCAAGTTTCACCTTGCCACCTTCTTTCGAGTTGCGAGAATCGTACCCGATCCGACGCATTTGGGTGAGGCCGGTCTTCAATTGAATCGCGTAGCCAATCCGTGCGGGTCCGTTGCCAGAGAATCCGGTTTTGAGCTCGATATACCTGAGGATTTTCACGGTCCAGAGTGTAGCCCAGATCGGTCCAGAGTTGACCAGTTGGCATCCGAAATTCGACTTTATTCCAGTGTCACCGCCCAACCGTCAGTTACTGGTCGGTTAACTTCCGGCCCTCCTTTGGCGTGGATGATACTTTGCATCCCCCTCAAGCCCAAACACAAATCGGGTTGACGAATCGTATCGCTTCGTTTCAAAGCCTCGGAATTCCCTAAGATCTCAAACCTCTTTCCTCAAAAGGTGAATTATGGAACAAACGCAAAACAATGCGGAGGCCCTGCTGCGTCTTGAAGAGCCGTTCTCTCCGAAGGACGTGAAGTGGCTTGTTGCCGCAACAAGCCGCGACGGCAGGAAGGGCCGCGTCACACCGTACGCCGATCCGCGGGCGTATACGGATCGGCTGAACGAAGTTGTCACTGCGAGTGGCTGGACCCGGCAGTATGCAGTCCACACCATCTCGCCTGTCATCAGGCTGAAGAAAGACAAGACCATCCAAACGGGCAAGGTGCTGGTGACGTGCACCGTGACCATCGCCGGAGTGGGAAGCCACAGCGGCAGTGGTGAAGAGTGGGCTGATGATGAAAATGCAATGACCAGTGCGGAGGCCCAAGCCTTTAAGCGGGCCTGTAGCTGTTTTGGTCTCGGCCGTTACTTTTACGACTTCGCTGAGATGTGGGTCGAACTGAACGAGAATAAGCAGCCGAAGAGTATTCCGACACTGCCATCCTGGGCACTGCCGAAAGGGCATAAGGCAGCCATGCCTTCGCATCGGATGAGCGAGACGTCAGGCAAAGAAAACAAGACCAGGCTCCCTGTGCAGAAGGGCCCTCTCGATGCGAGTGTTACCACGAAGATCGAGAGCTTTCGGCGAGAGCTTGGCGACGCGCTCTTTGGGAGCATCCTGGCGATGGCCCAGGCCCGTTCGGCCCGGGAGATTCCAAATCAGCATGTGCAGCAGAACGTGCTGAAGTGGATGGAAAGCGGCGTCCGCGGAATGGCTCGCGTACGTGAGATCGCGGCCGCACTTCCTGAAAGGGAGTTCTACGCCATCCTCGATGACCACGGCGTGGAATCGTTGACCAGGATACCGAACTTCGGTGTCCTCGAGAAACTGGTCAACGCGATGACACAAGCTGCTCAGCAACTGTCCGTCGCCTGACAAACCATACCTGATCGGACCGAAGGGATGTGAGCGATCGCATCCCTTTTCTCTTTTCTGAGATGAACCATGACATTCATCCAGTGCTCGATGTGCAGGCGGGCAGCGGCCTGGGTGATCGACAAAGAGGTGTTTTGTGAGGGCCACAAAGAGACGATCATCGAGACCTTCGGAGTCGATCACTTCCCGATCCGTCGACTCACAAACGATGATGAGGCGTTCGTTGTCTGTGGCCGCCTCTCAAAGCCAAACCACATAAAGAAGCAGGCGACAACGCCTCCTAGAGGTGACGCTCGATGGCAAAAGTCTTAGAAATTCGTACGGAACCAGCGATCTGCAGTATTCCGCTGCATCAGGCGGTTTACTGCGAGAACTGCAACACGATCTCCAACTCCCGGCCCTATCGTTGTGGTGTTTGCGGCAGTGAAGCGGTCCTGCGGGTAGAACCGATCCTCAACCGCGACCCCGACCCTCCGGGGCGGGCTTCCTTCCCGATCCAGTTTTCTCGACTCCGCGCAGTCGGAACCTAGCCCGGTTAGCGTTCAAACGACAACTCACGTCAACTTGTGAGGGCGTACGCATGCGTGTATATGCCCTTTCACGTCACGGTACCACGCCGTCGTGGCAATGGCTTCTGAGACGATTGATAACGCTAAGTCAGGTAGCGTTCACAAAACTTGTGAATTCTGACGCTGAAGACAAAATCCAACACCCGATGAGGTCGAATCAATGATCACTGGCAGTTCCCGGCTTAAACACACCGAGGATCGCTCTGCGTCGGGTGCTCCGCACGACTTCCTTCGATAGTCACCGCGCTCCTCTTCGATTTCCAATAGACGCTGGCAACTGCCATCGTCCACAAAGGAACTAAATCGACTCCGGGCAAGAGCTTGGCAAAAAACGACGGCAGAAACTCCCAGTGCCAGCCAAGAAGGCGAACCAGCAAAGCTCCAATGCCGAGATCGAGTATGTCATCAGCAGGCGATGCCGCGCCTTCAACGAATAGGGGGAAAACGACGATTTGGAGAGCATCCGCAATGAGAGCCAGCACCATGGCGGCTCGAAAGCGCGAATCTCGCGAGATTGTGATGCTGTCGTGAGTCACGTCAGCCTGATTCTTTATCGTCTGAAGTCCAAGCATAGCTCTTCTCGATATCCAACCATTCTACTGCTGTTCAGCGATATCGCATGAAAACCGCAGCCCCACCGAGGATTCAATCTACTTCTCTCAGCAAAGCGAAAATGATTTAGCATCCTCTCTGATGTACGTCCTCGCTCCCGAGATGACTGCGGACCAGGTCTTGCAGGCCTTTCATCGCGATGCCCTTAACCTCTTTCTCGGGGCGGCGATCGTGGCGGTGGGGCTGGTCGCGGCGGCGTTTTCCGCCATCCGCCGCAAGCTCGATCCGGTGCTGATCTACTTTGCGCTTTTCGCCGTTCTGTACGGCCTGCGCATGTGGTTGGTGTCGAACCTGATGGGGCTGACCATGCAGGACTCGGCACTCTATGCACGACTCAGCGCAGCGATTGACTTCATCGTTCCGATCCCGGCTTTCTTTTTTTTCAAGGCCGCGGGGTTGTTCCGCCGCCAGGCCGCTATCGCGGGCTACGCGGTGGGAATTGTGCTTGGCTGTTTGTCGCTTGCGACGGCCGTCTTCGGACCCCACCGCATCTTTTTTCAGACCGCGAACGTCCTGATCAGCGCATTTCTAATTGTTGTGGTCGCGCGGTCCCTAAGCCAGAAGGCGGACAATCAGGATCTTATAGTGATCCGCCGAGGCGGGTTGATTTTTGTCGCCTTCATTTTAT
Organism: uncultured Acidobacteriaceae bacterium; assembly: GCA_963833015.1. Taxonomy (GTDB): domain Bacteria; phylum Acidobacteriota; class Terriglobia; order Terriglobales; family Acidobacteriaceae; genus Alloacidobacterium. The sequence continues at coordinate 420,144 of CAWHWJ010000016.1, forward strand.
GGGAGAACATCCGGAGCGTACTGGGGCTCCGGCTTCCGAACATTGAGGCGATTGGTTTCGTGGCGTTTCTGGCGGCTCTGGGATATGTGGCGGCGCGGCAGACCCTGCAGCGGAACCTGCAGCTGAGCGAGATTCAGAAAGAACTTGAAGTCGCCAGGCGGATGCAGTTGTCGATTCTGCCCGCCGGGTTCCCCGACTCCGCCAACTTTTGCGTCGCGGCGCGTTACGTGCCCATGACGTCGGTTGCTGGAGATTTCTACGACTTCATCGTGGCCGACGCCTGGCAGGCCGGACTGCTTATTGCCGATGTCTCCGGGCACGGCGTTCCCGCCGCGCTCATCGCTTCGATGGTGAAGCTTGCGGCCACTTCGCAGCGCGCTAACGCTGCCGATCCCGCTCGATTGTTGGCGGGGATGAACGCCGCACTTTTCGGAAATACGCAGAACCAGTTCGTCACTGCCGCATACCTTCATCTCGATGCGATGTCGGGGCGGCTGCAATATTCGGCGGCGGGGCATCCGCCTATGCTTCTGCTGCGCCACGGGAGGGTGCAGGAGATCGTCGAAAATGGATTGATCCTCGCGGCCTTCGAGTTTGCTACGTATGCCAACGCGGCACACCCACTGGAGTCGGGTGATCGCCTCCTACTCTATACGGACGGCGTTATCGAAGCCGCCAACGCCCAGGGAGATTTCTTTGGGCAAGATGCGTTGTCGGCGCTATTGCGGCAGACGGCTGAACTTGCGCCAGCCGCTGCCTCGGATCAGATCGTCTCTTCGGTGCAGCATTGGTCCGCCTCACAGGACGACGATCTCACCGTTCTGATATGCGACTACATCCCGGGCACAGAGGAACACAAAGCGGTCGCCACCCCCGATATCCCATCCTGAAGCAATAAGGCGGAGTACGCGAAGCTCCGCAGACGCGGATCAATCCACTCGCGCCGCTGCGGGCCTGACTGCAGCGATTGTTCATGGAATCAGGGTCATGGGTCGAGTCACAAAGATTTAAAACCCAACTTGGCACTTAGTGCCATTTCTATTCGGTTTAGCCGCAAATAGCGGGGCTTTTCATTTTTTGGGAGGCAATCGTGCGCAACGCCGCTCGGATCAAGCTAGGCTACTACCCTCTGCCGCCGGAGGAAGGCAAGCGCCTGCGGAAACTGTTGGACTTCACGGCCGGAACCACAAGCGTTGTCGATCCATGCGTCGGCACGGGCGACGCGCTCCATCAACTGACTGACGGAGCAAAGACAGAAAAGCACGGCGTCGAACTTGACGCGAACCGCGCTGCTACTGCCGCGGCTAGCGGTATCAGGACGATTCATGGGGATCTCTTCAATGCCATTGCCAAGGTCGAGAGCTTTTCGTTTCTCTATCTCAATCCTCCGTACGACTCAGAGATCGGGCCGATGGACAACAAGCGGATGGAGTTTCTGTTCCTGGAACACACTTATCGTTGGCTGGTAGAGGGCGGTGTGCTGCTGATGGTGGTACCTCAGTCGCGGCTCGACTCCTCCATTCCGCTGCTGGCCGAAAACTTCGCTGACCTTCGAGTCTTCCGGCTGACCGATCCGGAATCGGTACGCTTCGATCAGGTGGCCTTGTTCGGAGTTCGCAAAAAGATGCGTGGCCAGGACTACAGCCGCAACCGTACAGCGTTGCAGGAGATGGTGTGGCGCGATATGCCGACGCTTCGGGGCAATGAGATGCCCTATCGCGTGCCGGAATCGCGATCTACGCAGCTCGTCTATCGCGGATTGCCTCTCGATCAGGTTGAGGACCTCATCGTCCACTCGTCTGCCTGGAAACAGGTTGAAGCTCTCCTACTCCCAAAGGAGGAGATGGCAGGTGGTCGACCGATTACTCCGTTGCACGCGGGTCATGTGGGCCTTCTCTGCACGGCCGGCCTGCTCAACGGTGTCTTTGGACAGGGAGATGAGCGGCACATCGCACGCTGGCGCTCGGTGAAATCGGTAACCGTCTTCGAAGTGAAAGAGAAAGGCTACACCGAAGTCCATAAGCGCGAGCAGTTCACCAATGAACTGGCTTTGGTCTACGAGGATGGGCGAACGCTTGTGCTCGGAGACAAAAAGAGAGAGGACGACGATGCAGAACGCACATTTGCGGATGGGGCGGCTTGAGTATCGCCGAAGTTCAGGCAGCACGAACACCAGGATTTCCGTACACGTGGATCGCTACGTTGGGGAGGGGGACGACGCCCATCTGATCAGCCTGTTTGGCGGCGACGCCGAGGTGGGCGCAATCACGGCGGCGATTTATGAGAAGCACACCTTTACGGTGACATCTCCGGACGGCAGCGAGAAGGTGGTGGGCTTCGGTCCCGACGCAATCTGCTATCGCGGTTCGATCAATCTCGAAGGGCGCAAACAAGCCCTTCGGCATCTGGTCGCTGTCTCGACCTCCCTTCATGCCAATGGAAGCGCAGGACGGACGTTCATCCTGCACCTCGGGCCGGATACCAGAGAACTCGCATGGGCAACCCTAGTGAGCTTTCTTGGGCTACCCGCGGATCCACGCTGGAGCGGGCCGATGCTGGAAGCGCTGTGGGAGGAGAAGAAAATTCAGCGGCTGGACGGCATCGGCTGCACGCCGGCAGTGATCCATGGTACGCGTGACGAATTGCTCGCCAGGATTGGGCGGGCACGATCTCTGGGACTGCTGCCGTTTCCGGAGAAAAATGGTCCCGTGCTCTGGCCCAGGTACACGATCAGGCAAGCGCTGCAGGCGTCCTCTTTGGCGTTGACCAGCGACGCTTAGAGACCGCTCTCGTCCACGAATAATCACAGCAATCCCCTACAATCCCACTCCACCGAACGGCCGGTCAACCCGGCCGTTTTTCGTGCTCATTTCCATCTTCTGGAGTCCCGCCGTGGATAGCTATTACACATATCTTCGAAGTTTCTCCCAGGAGCTCGGGGCACGTATCGTCGAGATGTACCCCCCGCTGCAGGGGCCAAGCGATCCGCTTCCTCCAGCCTTAAAGACGCTCTTGCGGCAGCCGCTTCCAGCGCAGGCCCTGACCATCGCTGGTGTCGCCAGGCATCTCAAGACGGCACGATCGGCGATCATCGTGGGCGAATGCGGAACCGGTAAGACGTTAATGTCGGTTGCTGTCGCTCATACGCATTCCGCAGCGCGGCCCTACACAGCCATCGCCATGTGCCCGCCCCATCTCGTCTTCAAGTGGGCGCGGGAGGTTTTGGAGACGATTCCGGGTGCCCGGACTTTCATCATCTACGATCTCCGCAATGGCGGTGATCCGACACGGCCGCACGGCGTCGTCGAGGCGAAGCAGCGCGGTGGTCAGATCGTTCATAAAGGCTTGAAGACGACACTCTTCGAACTGCGAACCATGGGCCGGTCCGGGTGGAAGAGACTCTGCCCGGGCCCGGCGTACTTCATCGTAAGCAGGGAGACGGGCAAGCTCAGCTACCACTGGAAGCATGCTTATACGGTCGCGGAATCAGGCCGGGAAAAAGGCCTTGTTACCAATCCCGATACTGGCTGCGCAATTCCTCGATCGGAGGGCGGATATCTCAGCCGTGTCGACTTTGCGGAGAAGAAGATCTTCGAGCACTTCACACGTCAGAAGGATGGGACTGCCGGGTTTTCCGCCATGTGGCAAGCCGATCGGCAGAAGATTCAGCGCATGGCGCCGCTTGGGTATATCGGCCGTTACATGAAGGGCTGGTGGGATTACGCCATCGCGGATGAGCTGCACCAGCTCGCTCAGGAGACAGCCCAGGGCAACAACCTGGGCGTCCTCTATCGCTCATGGGAGGCTACGCCGACGACCTCTTCAATCTCTTCTATCGGATGACACCGCGGCAGATGGTGGCAGAAGGCTTCGCGGCCGGAGGCTCGGGAAGACGAGACTTTGCTGAACGCTATGGCGTTCTCGAATCCATCGAGAAGATATCGGACGCCGACAATGCCTGCACTCGAGCTCAGAAAACGACAGTGCGGCAGGTGCGAAAGCCCGGAGCATCACCGCTGGTCTTCGGCAAGTTCCTCATGGCGTCCACGGCCTTCGTGACACTCGAGGATATCGCCGCATACCTGCCTTCGTATGAAGAGAGCGTCATCGAGGTGGAGATGGATGCGGAACTGGGCAAGGCGTATGCGGGGATCGAACACGACATACGCGAAGCGGTCAAGAACAACCGCGGAAACCGAAGCCTGATGAGCCTCATGATGCATCGATTGCTTCTCTACCCCGACCATCCCTTTGGTATCGGGGAGATCTGGGGCAAGCGATTCAATCCCCATCTCGGTTGTCTGGAGCCGTTCCTGGTAACGACAGCTCCGGATCTTTCAGAAGACTTCGTGTACGCCAAAGAGCGCAGGCTCATCGAGGACATCCGCGGAGAGCTACAGAAAGGACGGCGTTGTCAGGTCTATGCAACCTTTACCGGGGAGCACGATGTTGCCGCTCGCCTCGAGAGGGTGCTACGTCAGGCCAGGCTGCGTGTCGCTGTACTGCGGCCCACAGTCCCGACGCTCAAGCGAGAACTCTGGTACGAGAAGCAGCTTAAGGACGGTGTTGAGGTTGTGATCTGTCATCCGAAGCTGGTAGAGACTGGTCTCGATCTTCTCGCGTTCCCGACCCTCTACTTCTACGAGACTGGATATTCGCTGCATACGCTGCGACAGGCCTCGCGCCGGTCGTGGCGCATCGGACAGAAGCATCCAGTGCGGGTGAAGTTCTTCGTCTCCAAAGGGACGACACAGACCACGTGTCTCCGCCTGATGGGGAAGAAGATGCTGGTGGCGCTGATGATGGAGGGCAAGTTCTCGGGCGAAGGCATTCATTCTCTCGAGAGCGACGAAGACATGATGAGCGCCATGGCGCGCGAATTGGTCGAACGCGGACGCGTCGGTGAGTCAGCCGATGCCGTCTGGGCAGATCTTAAGCGCGAACGTGCCCAGCACATGGTATCGCAGACGGAGGGAGCGGGAGAGGGCGATCCATCGTTACCTCTTCTGCCGCACGAGCCGGTCGCAGCATCGTCACCTTCACCGCATCTCGTCGAGCCCACCCCGAAGAGGCAGCAGAAGCCTTCCGAGATTTGGCCCACCGGCCACACGGAAGGAGAGCAGATGTTGCTCTTCGCCTGAACCATTCCATGTGAGCTCGTGGGCCGTAGTCCACAGGCTCACATGCGTGGAGCTCTCAATGACAAAACCGGAGATTTTATGGCGACCCAAGCTACATATCTGATTCCGTTTCAACCGACTACTGAGGCGCCCTCGTCACCCGCAGCGGTCGCAACGGATCATTCTCTGCTTGAGCTAGACTTCGAACTCGATGCGCTGCTCGACCAGATTCAGGACGAGATCGAAGAGCAGGGCGAAGCGAGCGCCGAAGCAATGGAGCGGTTTCAACTGTTCTGTCAGGCCATGGATGTAAAGATCGATCGGATCGGCAGATTTCTCCGGGTGATGGAGACGCGCGCCGAATACTGCAAGAAGGAATCGGCAAGGTACGCTGCTCGTGCCAGGAGGGCGCAGAACAAGATCGATCGGACCGAGTCCATGGTTCTCTACTACCTCGCCAGCCACGACCTCAAGAAGATCGAGAGCCACGAATTCACGCTGAAGCGGAATAAGAACTCCCAGGACAGTGTGGTGATCACTCAGCCTGACAGCGTCCCTGATGACCTACGCCGCTTCGAGGCAAAGATAGATGGTCCCCTCTGGCTCGAAGTGATCGATGCATTGCCCAAGACGCTGGCAGAACCGCTCGCCGCTTCCGTCAAGTCTAGCGAGCCATCGAATAGCGCTATCAAGCAGTACATTGCCAACGGTGGTGTGGTCGAGGGAGCTTCGGTCAAACGCGGTTACCATCTGCGGATCGAATAGTGGGAGGTCGATCACAGATTCACCCACAGAAGACGGATTAGCCTGACCTTCTCAGCAAGCGAGATATCCTGCGGCTATATCGCCAGTCGAAGGCGGAAAGGCACTTGTCCGAGATGCGGACTACTCGTCCAGGTGGATTGCCTAATGAAAGGAGGCGCTGCAATGAAGGCGGGTGTACCTATCCTGAAAGGGGACGTTCGCGACGTTCAGTATAGTTTTGCTACTCTACAGATCTCAGTTTTCGAGGATGTGATTTGTGTCAACTAAGAGCAGGCAGTAAAGTCTGGATTCTCATTCCACGAACGTGAAAGGGATCGAGCAATTGCCTATTCACTGAACGGGACGCCAAACGCCAATAGGGAGGTTCGTGATGGACGATACTGTGCGCCGATCAGGCTTGGTTTCTTACCCATGGCTTTCCAGACTCGAAGTGCGACCGCATTCATGTAGAGCAGGCGCACCTGCTCTCGGCTTTCTCCGCGCTCGCTTTAGATGCTAATTGTGGTTAGAAGCTGCGTTTGTCCAGATTCGATCAGGTAGGGTCCCATGCTGACTGAAGGAGCGTTCTGGGTGTCCTGCACCTCTTCCGCGCTTTGAGCGACGATCTCATAATTTAGTGATCGCCTAGAACGCCCTCCGTCCAAACTAAACAACAGATCATTCGACGTGTAGCTGGATGAATATTGTAGGCTGTCCATTATGCTCTCTCTTTTGGGTCCTGATGCAGTGGGGCATCGCTCCATATCGTTTCGGCAGCGGTCATGTTTTATCTGTTCTTCTCTTCCCAAACCAATAGTACCGTCGCCAACAATTGACACAGCGAATCGGAGACAACGCAAGTAGTCTCAGAAGCCGATCCAGAGGATGCGAGTCGGCCGTCTGGAATTCGATCGAGCTACAGCGAGGACAATTCCGACGCATCCAAAGTATCCGTGGAACACTGCTGGGCCAGTTAAGTTCTACAGAATTCATTTCAGGTAGCCCTTTCCAATTCGATGATCGGTACATTAAGAATCATTTCCATCTCCTACGCCTGAGTTAAAATCCAGCCAAGAGAGAAGAGCGCGGACGCTGCCAGTCGCCATCGCCACGCATGAGTCGCCTGCTCCGTAATAGAGATGAATGGTGTCACCATCCTCTCCGATGGTTTGTCCACAGGGAAACACAACATCGTTAACATCCCCTCCCCGCTCGTAGGGAGCTTCTGGGCCAAACATCCAGGAGTTTCCTCTCTGTAAACAGATGTGTGGCTTATCGAGGTCGAACAGAGCAAGACCTAACCGGTAGATACTGCCGGATGCTGTATGTCGCACACCGTGATAGATCGTCAGCCAGCCCTTCGCAGTTTCGATTGGCGGGGAACAAAGCCCGATTTTGTTTGCATCCCACCATCCTCCGCGTCGCGCCTCAAGCATCACTTTGTGGCTGCCCCAATGTTGCAAGTCTGGCGAATATGAAATCCACATGTGAGCGCCAAGCGTTGTCATCGGCCGATGAATGAGAGCCCAGAAGCCACCGATTCTCCGCGGCAACAGAGCAGCGTCCTTGTCTTCGGGCGGCATGATCACGCCATATCGCTCAAAGCTTTTGAAGTCCTTGGTCAGTGCGAGCGAAACGCCCGGACCACCGCGAGCGTAGGATGTATAGGCCACTGCATACTGCTCCAACTCGGGAACATAGGTGATGCGCGGATCTTCGATACCCCAGATCTCCTCTGGATATTCCCGTGGATTCGCCATCAATGTTGGTTGGGGATCGATATGCCATCCATCGATTCCATTCGCTGAACGCGCAGCGCAAGGTGGGTGACGAAGGACGCGCACGCGGCCGCAGATAGGGAGGAGACTTCCTCCCTCAAAAGGCCACTGAACTATCCTTTAGTAAAGGTCTATTACCGACCTGACTTACGACTGTCCGGTTTCTGACATGTTCTTTTTGTCCTCGTTGGAACAGAGTCGATCTATGGAGGATGGGATGAAAACCGCAATCCGATACGGAAAACGCATCAGAGAAGAGCGGCAGAAGCGGGGATGGACGCAGGAACATCTGGCGGGAGTCGCTGGAATTGCTCCCCGGACCATTGCGCGAATTGAAAAAGACGAAGTACAGGGACTCGATTCGCTGATGGCGATCGGTGCAGCCTTCGGGATGGAGCTGCGAGAATTGGTGCAAACCTTCCGAATTGCCGAAGTAAAGCCTCTACGCTCTCTCGTGATTCGCCGGGCGGAAGACCTACGGGTAGCGTTCAACGGGGCTCATCACAGCGGGTTGTACCGCACCATGCTGATTCCGCTCCGTAGTGACCTCGAAGAACGCGCGGAGGAGTTCTTGGAGGCGATTTTTTCCGATCTTCAATATCTCAGCCCCGATGAATCCGAGCTGATGCGGTCTTGGGTTCAGTCCGTCAAAGAGCCTTTGGAGGAACTTCATTCCATAGGAATGGAGATTTTCTCTATTCAGGATTGCCGCGAGGGTTTTATTGGGGAACCGGGCCATAAGAAACTGCTTGAAAACTGGACGACAGGTTATTACTTGCTTGTGCTGGAGCATAGCTGCTTCTCGGCCAAGAACTGCATCCATCGCTTCTACGATGGCTGTGCAACAGGCGTCGCCGCTCTCCATGAGTGGTTACGGCAAGAGGAAGATGGCACAGAAATCGAACTCCATATGTTTGCGAATGAACTCGTCATCACGGCTGTTAAAGGTGTGGAGCAAAGCTACTGCAACGTGTGCCTTCCAAAGGGGCCGACCGGCGAATATCTGACGGAGGAATACGTGAAGCGCATTAGTGGTGTAAGCGCAGAAGAGATCCGAAATTTGGTCGAAGAGCTCAATGTTTCCGGGGAGGATACAGCATGAACACGCTGCGTCAGCCGCCCGCAGCGCCTCGCGGGCCAGGATTCATCACCGTCATTATGGATATTCCATTCAGTCTCGCTATTCCAAACAACTGCTATACGGTGTTCGATCCTGTCAAAGGAATTGCTATTGTTCAACCGACTATGAAGGAGGGGGCGCGCTCTTTTTTCCGCGACACTCCGATTATCGGGCCAGTCATTTAGCAAACTCAAGCTCAAGGCGCAGGAGTTTGAACGACCGAGGGAGGAGCACAGCTACGTCGTTACATCCCGCCTCATAGACGGCACGCAGAAGGCCACCTTGAACATCCATTCCGGCGCCGGTGGTGGATTCGCGGAAACCAAGTATTTTTCCGAAGCTCAGATAACATTTCTGGAAGATGAGCTCAACGTTTTGGCTCTGAAGAATGGCTACCTCCTTCAACGCGCAACGAACATCCTCAATCGCTTCTTGGACAAATACCGTCTCTTCACTGAAGACTATCGAGTTGGTCGTGTATCGGCTGATCGCAATTTCTATTTTGCGACATGCCATATCAGCCCGCTGACAGCAGAAGAGCAAGCTCTAAGCCCTGCACAACTCTTCGCAACTTTATCGAACGGTCGTACATTTCTGTGTCAGTTGGGACTTGGCGGTGCCAACATTCTTCCTCTTCACAGTCTGGAGCATCTTGGCCCACGCGGCCAAATCGACAATGATGCGCTTCGCACGCTGGGGCAGTTTTTTCAGACCGATTATGAAATGCCACTGAGTTATGACCTCATTATGGAGGCATATCGTTCACTGCAACTGGACCGAGATTATAAGCTGACGATTGTTCATGCCGCGACTGCTGTTGAAGTCCATGTACTTTATCTGTTACACCGCGTCTTGGTTGCGTTAGGAGCTAGTCCTGCGGATGCGTGGACCACTCTTGAGAGTGATCCCGAGTATGAAGGTGTTACGAAACGGCTCAAGCGGCTTGAATTGCATACGAAGAGCTATTGTGACCAGAATACTTTAGCCTACACTCCATTTGTCGGTGGCGCGCTTTATACACGATGGGGGGCCATCGTAGCGGGAAAGCGCAACCGTGCCGTTCACGCTGGAGTGGCGGGATTCACCTGGAATGAGGCTGCAGAAGCGATCGCTACCGCGAAAGAAAGCATCATCTATCTCGACCAACGCATACCAGCTTTGGCTAATTACTTTCGGCTCAGTCCTGATGTAAGAGGGATTCGAGAGGGTTCCGGCGGCATCTTGTTTTAGCAAAGGTAGTAGTTCTTTGCACAGGCGACAGACATTGTAGTGATGCATTAGCCAGCCGACACGTCTGGGCCCCCACAAGACAGTTTTACATTTAGCGCAGCGGCAATGGCTGAAGACCTCTTCTCAATGAAGATGTCGTAGTCGTTAGTTTCAATTCCAAATGCTTCACGGTCATAAATCAAGTGACTCCTCAATGTCTGGGCAATTTTTTTGTTACCTTTCGCGAACGCTCCTATGTAGGATTTTGGCGGCTTCTTACCTATCTTGTGTTTATTGGAATAGCCGTCGATTAGAGTTATGTTCGCAATCAGATTGGGAGTGCTCCCAGGCATGCTCCCAGGCACACGCTCTTCTAAATACTTCTTCGGGAAAAAATGATGATAGTTCCTGCTGGTCGCGATCTTTAGGTTACTGTTGTCCAGGATCACCATGCCGTTTGTGTCGAACGACTTTGGCAACTGATACGCAAGAAGACACAGGATCGTCTTGCAGAAGGCGTTCCCAGCTCTGAAATCCGTCTCGCCGATTGTTTCGGCGCTGACTTCAAGTTCGGTCAAGGGGTAGGTTGGGTGTTTTCCCCCAACGATTGCATCCATGCGTATAAGGTCTTCGGCTATCTTGGATTCTGTCGCCGAACTGTATCTGTAGGTTACGCCGGCCCAATAGAAGAATTGTTCGAGGCGCGAAACGCGTTCAAGGTCACGCTTTTTATTGCCATTCTTGTGAAAGAAATATGACAGCGGGACCAGGATTGCCGGGTACGGCAGGAGCTGAGACACAGGCACACGTAGTTCGGTTCGTACAAAATCTACGGCCATAAAGAGCGCCTTCTTCATAGGCTCCCAATTTGCAATGAAGGTTGGCCGTGAAATCTTAAGAATATCTCTGCTGCGAACTGCCTTCAATATAATGGCGGCCACGCACTGCGTGATCACCGCTTCCGAGACGGTTTCGAACTTGGCTTCAGAAAGGCACTCCTTGTCCTCATCACTCCCGGAAACTAAAAGATCGTATTTCTCTGCCAGGTCGAACGATTGCGCTTCATCGTAGGTCTTGGCTACGAGTATTTCAAACAGGGTTAGAGATTTGCCGCCAGTATTTATTCTTGTAAATACTTCGCACGCAATCTCTATTGGGTAATCCTTGATTGTGATCGACGAAAAATCGTAACTTGTAAGCTTAGTCTTGTAGTGCTCAAGTTTTTCGGCCTCCGTGTGAGGAAGAGTTCTAAAAAACTCACCCAATGGACGGCTTAGAAGCCCATGAACAGACTCATATCGTTTTCCTTCAACTCGATCGGTCACTATGATCTGATCGTCGGTGGACGGGTCGTAGTCAAGGTCGATGAAGATGTCTTTATAATCGATTTCGCGTCCCTCTTTAGACAGGCGTATTCCTTTGCGGATGGCGTACAAAGACGTAATCCGCTGTTGACCGTCCAGGACGTACTGAACGTAATCCCCTTGCGGTGTGGTTGGAAGCTTGTGATTGCCGAGGTTCTTGTAGCTACGCAACTCGTCTTTGGTCTTCCAGAAAATGAACGTGCCGATTGGGTAGCCCTTCAAGATGGAATCGATGAGCTTTGCAGATTGCTCCTTGTCCCAGACAAACTCACGCTGGAACATTGGCAGCTTAACCTGACCCGTATCGATTTCATTGAACAGCGACTCGTATTTTTTGTTGTGATTATCTGGCTGGAGGAGGGTGGGCTCTGGCTTCTTTGACGGCACCGGATCGACGATTGACTTGCTCATCAGAGATCCTCATTTGACGCTGCCCGATCAGTGTAGCTGATGAATTGCCGGCTTGGGATGTAGATGACCAACTCTCGGAAGTTTCGCGTCGAACCGGCTCGCGTCCAGATATCGTTTGCAAGATCTCGCAAAGGTTTTCAAATCTCCACCCCATGACTGAAAGACTGCGCTCGGCCGACTTCCAATGCTGTGGTTTTGGACACATCGGCACTCAGTTGCGGGCCGAGCTTCGTCATGTCGTCCGTGAAGAGCATCGCCTCGTGACTGGCGCGCGAGATGGAGACGTAACCAAAGCGGGAGTTGAGTAAGTCCGGGTGAACGCCCGTGTCGGCATTGACCAAGACTCGCTCTGCGGTTAGTCCCTGGGAACTATGGCTTGTTACCGCATAGCCGTGATCGAAATGGCGGTGCTCACTGGCGTTGAACTCTACGCGTCGGTTGTTGTGGAGACGGGCGGCAATTTGTCCATCAGGTCCGACGGACTCTATGACAGCAAGGTCGCGATTGGCGACCCCCAGTCCCCTGTCGGGAGCGGTGAACTGAATACGGTCGCCCGGAGAGAAGTCATGGGCGACTTCTCGATAGACGCTGACGCCGGTGAGACGGCGCGGGTCGTAATTGGCTAGTTCACCAGTGGATCTCTTTACCATAAGCACGTTGGCGGCCGAGTTTATGCCGACTACAGTTCCGTATTCTCCTGCTTCGATCCCCAAGTTCTTGCTGCCGCGCGCATAACGGATAATATCGTCGACCTCATAACGGCTGGCCCAGGAACGCTCAGCCCCGGTCATTTCCTGGCGCTGGATCAACACTCGCAAGGCGTGATCTTCGGGCCCAATCGTACCATTGGCCTTCAATTCCTGCCGAACGGCGGCATTCAACTCGCGCCGTGAGGTGTTATCGGGTGAAACGATGAGCGTCTTTTCAGGCGCCTCAGTATAGTTTTTGGCAATCGTTCGGATGCGCTCATCTGTGTCGGGAATTTCCTTGACGCGTCCCTGTTTCTGAAGAGCTTCTAGCGCGGCAGAGACCTGACCCGTCGCAAGTAATTCGACGGCAGATTTCAGCGCTGGGTCCTTCTGCCGGACGATTTCGTCGAGTCTCGCGGTGCGCATCCCAGCGTCCTGCAATTGCTCGAATGGGCGGCCTGCTTCGACGCCCTGATGCTGGCGCGTATCTCCGATCAGCAACACACGGTCCTGGGGAGCAAGTCGGGAAACAAACTCACGCATCTGGTTCGTGGATGCGAGGCTCGATTCATCTACAAAGTAGAAGTGCTTCCGCTCTGTAATGGCCGGAACTGACGACTTGGCAAGGAATCCCTGCAGTGTTCCGGCCGGAACGCAGGCCTCGCCAAGCTGGCGCGCAGCGCGGGAAGTTGGGGCAAAACCCTCGACTTGATACCCCTGAGTCTCCGCAGCATTACGGATGACGGAAAGCGTCGTGGTCTTGCCCGATCCGGCGAAACCTTGAATCCCCTGAATACGGTCTGGCGAACTTAGCACATCCTCAACCACGCTCCGCTGGGTGCGGTTGAGTTGCTGGTGCTGATCGGCAACGGAAATTGCTTGAGATCGTGAGAGAACCGGATTGACCTGGTTCCGGCCTTCCCGTACGCGGCTGACGATTTCGTGCTCAGCCGCAATTGTCTTGGCCGTCGTGAATTGACGGCCTGGCATCTGCGCCCGTTCCACGGCCTGGAATTCTCCGGATGCAATTCGAGCATTGAGATTTCCGCGGACTTGTGCGTAGGTCACATCGCCCATGCCGCGGCGGAGTCCGTCACGGATCAAAACCCGCTCGTCCACGACAGCCTCACGCTCGAAATTCTTATCGCGAGAAAAGGTCAGCGATTCCCGAACTCGATCAACCGACCGCGGCGGCTTCTCCTGATACTGGTGGTGCTGTTCCCGTGCGGCACGAACAACGGCATCCGCCTGGTGCCCGAAGTCGGCTGCAAGCTTGCGATGCGCGGCCATTACCTCGCCGGGAGAATGAATTTCCTTGCGGTCGCGGGTGGAGTGCGCGGCAATTTCGGCCGCCTCCCGACCACTGCGTCCGGTACGCTCCATATACTCACGAATCTGCTGGCTCCTCGGGCTGGAAGCGTCGAGGTATTCCTGGGTATAGCCCTTGATCTCCGGCGCTCCGCTTCGGCCAACGGTGATTTCGTAGCCAAGTTCCTTCAATCGGTAGGTCAGTTCAGATTGATAGATGGCAGTGGCGAACTGCTGCGACGCGAAGAGACTTTGGGGCTGGATTGCGCGCGCCTGACCATTCTCGCGCTCGGTCAAATTGAAGATTACCGCATGGGTATGGAGTTGTGGGGCAACATACCCATCCACCGGACGAGCTGTATCGTGCTCGAATTTGGCAGCAACGAATTTGCCTGTGGTCTCTGGTGGATGATTCCCCCCGATACGGGCCTGCGCATAGTATTCGAGCTGTTCAAGGGCTGTGCTGACGCTCTTGCGGTGCGCCTCACGCACCCGATCATCGCCTCCGACAAGAGCTGTCAACGAAACGGACTTTGGGGCGGAAAAGGTAGCGTCCCATCCGGCTCGATGCTCCATTGTCTTCACAGTCTTTCCGTCGGCGTCTTGGTACTCGTAGGACGCTCGCTGTCGAACAAGTTGTTCGCCTGTCTCAGGGTGCTGTCCCTGACTGAGCTTTGTAAAGTCCTCTGCAGAAACCGCACCCGCAAGACCGAACTGCGCCGCGAGACGGCCTTGCCACTCGCCGGCGATCACACCGCGTTGCGACCAATAGTTCTGCTCCTTCGCGGTGAATTCCTTCTGGTGATAGGTCTGTGCCTGACCCGCAGACAGCGGCTTTGAAATGGTGAGCATGGGTGATTACTCCATCTGGTGCTCGGACGGTTGGACCGCGTATTCCGGAGACAGCAGATTTCCTTGCATCCCTTCCGGTTCTAGAGGAAGTGGCGTTGTCGGAACGATCAAATCGTCCATTTTCCGCTCATCGAATCCGGGGTTCTTTTCCCGAAGAGCGATAAACGGGAACGAGAATCGTGCGACATGATTCCCGTACTTCAAAAAGCCACGCAGGTCATCCAGGCCTGAGACCTCTGAAGGCAGAACGAGCGGCTCGGTCTGCCGGTCAAGAGCGAAGTTCTTGCCCGCGCGCGAGCCGTCATAATGCGTTTCCCTAAGCCGTTCAATTTCGACTTCGCCGATTGCTTCGCTTACCCATTTGGCAGCGCGCGGTTCGGTCGTGCGCAGGAATATCTTGGTGGCGGGCTGCGAGAGCATCGCCTCGGCATCCTGCCCGTAGCGAGCTTCCATCTGGCTGCGGCCCTGGAATCCGAGGATCACAGGATTCTGAGATTTCCGATTCTCAGTTATGGCGGTATGGAGCTGTGGCAAACGCTGCAGACTGGCTAACTCGTCGATCACAAACCAGACAGGCTTCTGGTCCGGCATCGGTTCATTGAGAAGGCGCAACACAAGCGTATCGATCCACAAACTTATTAGAGGACGGAGCGCCTCGCGCATGGTCGGACGCGATGTGATGAATATCCACCCTCGCCGGGATTCGGCCCACTGTGTAGCCGTCCAGGCCGAGCTTGTCTCATCCTCCTTGGGTAGCAGGCGGAAGCTGTCGGCACTCATATTCAGTGAGCCGAGAACGCCGGTCCTCTGTTGCGGAGCCTTCGGATCGATCAGCATCCAATACTCGGTTCCCTTGACGCGACGATCAATCTCAGCCGGGTCGGACATCCAGTTGACCAGATCCTCGGGCGTCGGAAGATACGTCAACAGATGAGCAAATATCTTCTGCGGAGCCTCAACAAAGAACCGATTGGAGAGCCCCTCTGGTTGATACAGCGAGACTGCCAGTGCCTTTGCTTCGGCTTTGCGGCGCAGCTCTTTGGAAGGGTTCCAATATGGCATTCGAGCGTCAAGAGGATTGAGGACGATGTCGCCGCGATGCGGATCGTAGAACTGCTTCACGAATTCGCAAGCCGGGTCGTAAACAATGGCGCTGTCACCTCGTGCTTCGACTTGGTAGAGCATCTGGCGAATGACGCTCGACTTGCCGCTCCCGGTGTCCCCGACGATCAAGAAATGCTTGTTCTCGGCATCCCGCGGAATCCGCAACGGCAGCTTTGAATCGTTCGTCGTGATTCCGACGCCGTTCCCGGCCACAGCTTTTGTGAACTGCTTGCCATTCACAAGGACTGGACCCTTCAGGCGCCGTCCATAGCGAAGATCCTTGATTCGCCGAATGTCCTTGCGAATTGAGAATGGGAGTTGCAGAGCGAACGCAACGGCACCAAAGACGAGTTGCATCGTGAAGAGCCTGTAGATCGGCACATCCTGATAAATCCAACGAGCGATCCATGCATGGAGCGCCTTGTTTTGATAGTTGTGGAGACTCTCGCGCATCAGATAAAACGTGCCGTGCTTCGCCGCCTCTGGTGTAAGCATCAGAGGCAACGGCTTGCCGCCGAATTGGGGAGTTGAGCCCGGCTGTAAATCGCTGTCCAGGGCAGCTCTGCCCGGCTTTTCACCGTCCGAAACATAAAGCAATTGGTATTGGCTGACGGGATGAGTCAGGCCGGCAGTCTCGGTCCGCAAGTAGTACGGGAGGTAGTAACGCTGGAGAGGCGAAAGACCATATTGATAACGGATGCAGATGAATAGACCGGCTAATATACACGCGAAGATGAATGCTCCGAGGGTATAAACGTAGCCACGCGGCGGCCAGATAATTGACTCTTTACGTCCCCATTGTTGAACGGTCGCCATAGTCATTTCTCCTTGTTCTGACCACGTTTGGCAAGTAGTTCCTGCGCTTGCGCGGCCTTAGTCGTCTGGACTCGGCGGTAGAGGGCGGCGAGCTGTTCTTGAGCCATCTTCTCGC
Organism: uncultured Acidobacteriaceae bacterium; assembly: GCA_963833015.1. GTDB lineage: Bacteria > Acidobacteriota > Terriglobia > Terriglobales > Acidobacteriaceae > Alloacidobacterium. The sequence continues at coordinate 436,774 of CAWHWJ010000016.1, forward strand.
CGCGCAAGAGTGGTTCGAGCGCATTCATCAGGAGCATCTGGATACCAACAAGCTCGGTAAACAGGTGCATTTCCATCTCTTCGCGATTGCTAGCGACTGCCCCGCGCAGCAACAGATCACGTGCCCACTCGCTCGGCGCTTTCCCCTCTGCCTCGGCCGCCGCCAAGATCTGACGCTCCTCATCAGGCGTCAACTTCGTACCAATGCTTCGCGAGCGCGCCACTCTTCCCCTCAGGCGTCGCAAATTCTTCTCGCGTTCTTCGGTTTGTATGGGCATGCATGCTCCAATTGACTTGTTCCTAGCAAGGAACGCGATTTTCGCTAACGCCTGAGACTTGATAACGTTCGCAACGAGGAACCAAAGTTCCTTGGCAGTACCCTTTCAGGGGTGGAGTGTCGAGATACAGCCGGTGCGGAGCACCGTTTTCGTTCCTCCACTGCATTTGGGTCCGAGTCATGGCTTTCCTCCCCTGGCTGACTCTATTGACTCCACCCCTGCTAACAACTTTGTTACGGACTTGCTCCTGGGCTCCGCGGGGATGCCGGTCCTGCGTATGCGCAGGGTTGGCGTAATGTGACGGGCATCAGAGGACTTCAGGTAGTCCTGGAAGTCGCGGTCCTTCGCAAAGACGTAGTTGAGCGCCTTGTTCACGACGTCGTCGGCGGTGGCGTGAATGAACGCCGCATACTGATCGACCAGCATGGCGTTCGTTTCGTCGAAGCGAACGAATGCGGTGATCTGGCGGCTTTGGATGACTTCAAGCAGTGGCATAGTGTTTCTCCTTGGGGTAGATATTCAGGCGATCTTCTGCCTGGTAATCATGCGTTGCGCGGTGCGGGCAATCTCATGTGCCCGCGCTAGGTTCAACGTGCTCGGAATCTCGAAGCGGCGGCGGACTTCGAGCATCGTCACGATGTCGCAGAACGGAATGCCGTCGAGCAGCCAGAGGCGGGCTGAAGCGATGTCGACGGTTCGCTGGGCGTAGTACAACGGATTCGGCTTATCGGAACGGAATTCAGCTAATGTTCGTGTCAACTTTACGGCATCCTTTCCGCTCGCGAGTTCACCCAAGATCCAAGCCCAATCGTTCTCTGAATTGGTCTTGTGATCGGGCGCGTTTCCCACCTGATTCCGCTCACGGATCGGCATGGATTTAATCGGGGCATCGTCCAGGTGAAAGTCACCCGGTTTCGAGAAGGAATTGCTCAGATATTCTGCCGTGACGAGGTGGGCTGGATCGTACTTGTGATTCAGGAAGCCCGGCAGTCTAAGCACCCGGTTGCGATCGGTGCAAGCGGGGTCTCCACCGAAAGCAATAGCCAGCAGCTTGAGCAGTCGTTCCTGCTCGGCAAAGCGGAAGTCATCGACCTGCCAGAGGACCTGGTATTTGCCTGGCGATGTGGACAGGATAACGCTGGGTATGGGGACTGCTTTAGACTCCCGAACCGCGGCTAATCGCGCATCTCCATCGGAGTCGATATCTATATATAGATGGCGGACCTCATCGATGCATTCTTTGGTGCGCTTCCGACTGCCAAAGCGTAACGGGTTCGCTGCCACATAGACGTTCGCGCCGCGGGCGTTTTCGTAAGCCAGCCAGCGCAGATAACGAGGCGCAACGGCACACTCAAACCGGACGATTCGCTGTTGGGTCTTAACCGGGAATTTGCCCCTCAAGAGGACCGCCAACGTCTCGCCAGGAGTGAAGCTTTGGGTGAGGAATTCATGGGCCAAACCGACCTGCATTGCATGGCTAAGCTGCGGCATGTTGCACCTCGAATACGGGTTCGATTAAGAACCGTTTTACGTCCCGGTCATAGCCGATCATCCGCAACAATTCCCGAATCACTCGGCCACCCGGCTGACGCTCGATATGGACCACGAAATCGACCGATTCTCCGATCTCTGCTTCCGTGTCGGTAAAGGTGGTTTGCGCATGATTACGCATGACCAGATTGGCGAAGCGATGGAGAGCCTTTTCGGCGGAGTTCGCGTGGATGGTAGCCAGCGATCCAGCATGGCCGGTATTGAAGGAATCGAGCAACGTTCGAGCTTCGATTCCGCGAACTTCGCCGAGGATGATCCGGTCCGGACGCCAGCGTAATGCCGACTTCAAAAGATCGTCGAAAGAGATCCTTGCCTTGAAGGTATCGGTCTGGCATTCGACGGCTAAAACATTCGGCTTCTGGATCCGAAGCTCGGACGTATCCTCGATCACAACGATGCGCTCGCGATCCGGAATCGCCTGCGCCAGTATGTTGAGCAAGGTCGTCTTTCCACTCCCTGTTCCGCCGCTAATCAAGATCGTCTTCCCGCTGCGGATTTGCTCCTGCAAGAAGTCGGCTAAAGCTTGCGTCATGGTGCCGCGAGCGATCAGGTCATCGACCGTGAATCGCCGGCTGGTGAACTTGCGGATCGTGAGCGCCGGAGCAGGGCGGACCACTGGTGGAATGACGGCTGCCAGGCGGCTCCCATCGGGCAGTTGAGCGTGCAGGACGGGATTGTCTTCATCGAGCTTCTTCCCGAGATGATTGGCGATCACTTCAAGTCCGGTACGGAGCCTGCCTGAATCAAATTGAATCGTCGCTTCGCGGAAGATCATCCCGTCGCGTTCGTACCACCATGACGCATCGGGATTGCCCATGATCTCGCTGACGCTTTCATCGAGCAGCAGCGGCTCAATAGGGCGAAGGAACGGAAGGATCAATTCGAAGCTCATAACGCTACCCTCACAGTGGTGGAAGCCCAGCGTCACCGCCAGGCTTCCGCGGGTGAAGAGGAGCGGCCTAGGCCGCCGCACCCTCTCCGGATTGGTCATCTTGCTCGTTGTCTTCCGGGCTACCCTTCTCAGCGCGGTCCAGCTTGAGAATCGAATCAACCCGAATCTCGGTGATGGCTTCCTTGTCGCCCGTCTTCTTGCTGTCGTACTCCCGGGTGCGGATCTCGCCTTCCACCTGTACGTGCGCGCCTTTCGAGAGCGTGGCTGCGAACTCTGAAAGCTTGCCGAAGACGACGCAACGGTGCCATTCGGTGTGCGTGACGTATTCCCCCTTCTTCTTGTCCTTGTAGGAGGACTTGGTAGCCAGCGAGAAGGTCGTAAAGCTGCGGTTGTTGGCATTGCGAACTTCTGCATCTTTGCCGAGGAAGCCGATGAGGATTGCTTTGTTCTGGTACATGATTGTGTCTCCGGTGCGCCGGTAAAACCGGCGAGGTGTAGTGAATGAAAGAGTCATACAGTGAAGGATTAGCGATCCACACTGGCCCCGAGTCATGCGGAGCCGCTCGCGAGGGCGGCGTCGAAGCGTTGATAGGGGAAGGTGCGGGCCGGGTATTCAGCCGCGAAAGAGAAACCCTCCGGGATGCTGACGCCGTCGGAGATGGCGGAAGGCAACATCGGATGCGCCGATACTGCGAGGCGCATCCGAATCCCGCGCGGTCACAGACCCCGTGCACGTACGGAAGCACCTCGCACGGGAACCGGGATATCCCACGTCCGCCCAGAGTGGAAGATACTTTGGGACGCATCGGGAAGTCTAAGGATGTACGCCGATGATGAACGAACGCGGGAAGTCGGACAGGCCCGAAGTACCTGGGAAGTCTCCGAACAAAGCTGGGCAACCGGCGGCGGAGGAGATGGAGGGAAGGGGACTGACCAAAGGGAATCCGCAACAGCAAAACGCATCCCGGACACCGAGCCGGATCGACGCGCCCAGTGCGCTGGAGCGGATACGTCAGGCAGCAAGCAAGGATAAGAAGATGCGGTTCACTGCGCTCCTGCACCACGTATACAAGCCGGAAGCCCTGCACGCTGCCTATCTCAGACTCAAGAGAGAGGCTGCTGCTGGCGTAGACGGGGAAACGTGGCGGCACTACGGCGAGGCTCTTGAGGAAAATCTCCAGGACCTTTCCCATAGGTTGAAGCAGGGAGCATACCGGGCCAAGCCGGTGCGTAGGGTGTACATCCCCAAGACTGACGGGCGGTTGCGACCGCTTGGTGTTACGGCGCTGGAGGATAAGATCGTCCAGCGCGCGGCGGTTGAGGTGTTGAATGCCATCTATGAAACAGACTTCCTCGGATTCTCGTATGGGTTCCGTCCGGGGCGAAGCCAGCATAACGCGCTGGATGCGCTTTACACGGGACTGCTGACGAAGCATGTGAGCTGGGTGCTCGACTTGGACATCCGCGGCTTTTTCGATGCGATCTCGCACGAATGGCTGGTGAAGTTCATCGAACATCGCATAGCGGACCGGCGCGTGGTGCGGCTCATCCAGAAATGGTTGAACGCGGGCGTGCTCGAAGATGGGACGCGAATAAGTATGGAGGAAGGAACGCCACAGGGCGGCAGTGCATCGCCGCTGCTGGCGAACATCTATCTCCATTACGCCTTTGATCTGTGGGTCCAGGCATGGCGTCGAAAGCAGGCGCACGGCGATGTAATCGTCGTGCGGTACGCCGACGACATCGTGGTCGGATTCCAAAAGAAGGCGGATGCGGAACGGTTCTGGGCGGAACTCACCGAGAGGTTTCGGAAGTTCCATCTCGAACTGCACACCGAAAAGACGCGCCTTCTGGAGTTCGGACCGTATGCGGTCAAGAACCGGAAGCAGCGTGGTGAAAGAAAGCCGGAGACGTTTGACTTCCTCGGCTTCACGCATATCTGCGCGAAGAAGTGGAGCAACGGCTACTTCACGGTGTTGCGGCAGACAGTTCGCAAGCGATTGCAGGCGAAGTTGAACGAGGTGAAAACTGAGTTGCAACAGCGTATGCACGTTCCCATCCCGGAAGTAGGCCAATGGTTGCGCTCGGTTGTAGGTGGGCATTTCCGCTACTACGGAGTGCCCATGAACAGCGCAGCGCTGAATCTGTTCCGTCAACGGGTCGGTTGGCTCTGGTACCGGTCGCTGTCGCACCGCAGCCAAAGGGCCCGCCTTCGCTGGACACGGATGCGGCGCTTGATCGACCGCTGGCTGCCTCCTGCGCATGTCTATCATCCTTTTCCCTTGCGCCGCATGGGCGTCATCACCTGAGGTAAGAGCCGGATGCGGGAAATCCGCTCGTCCGGATCCGTGGAGGGGGTTGCGAGCAATCACGATTCCTACTCCGACTTTTGTTGAAATTCCCGCATCTTGCTCGGGTCACACTTGAGCGAAGCCAGCGAGGGGCCCGGCTCCCAAGGCCGAAGCTCTGCATTTACGGAGGCTCCGGAGAAATCTTTTCGCCGCACTTTGCGAACAAGATTTCGAGCGGAAACCGTAACCCACCGGCGACGTGCACCGGGGGCCCCGCCAGGTCCGCTTTTGACCTGGTGGGGTGGTCAGTCGAAGCAGAAGAGCGAGCTGCCGCCGGGCGCCGGTTCTGCCCCAAAGCTGTGACCGAGCAGAGAGCGGGATGCGAAACGGCAGACGCCCTCCGGACCAAAGTCACCCATCCGAGTCCGGCACAGGATCCGCGCCAAAACTGTCAGCTGAGACAATTCGCTGACCGGCCTATCTGGAACGCACAGCGGCAGTGCGCGCACCATTGCCACTTACAGGACTCGCGCACCATAGCCGCCCCGCTCCTGACGCCACAACCAATCGTTCAGATCGGAGACGCGAAAACGCCAGTACTTGCCGACATGCCGCCCTGGGATCTCGCCAAGGCGCGCCTTCTTCTTGAGCGTCTTGGGATGCATGCGCAGAAGGCCCGCCGCCTCGATCGCATCTAACAGAGGTTCGAATTCAATAACCGGGAAGCGGTTCTGGATACCAATTTGAGCAGAGCGTGTTGAAAAGGGCAGCGCCATCATGTCTCCAATGACGCGATGATGGCTGCCTTTTCCCTATCTGTCCAAGGCTTTCTTCGTCAATGTTGATGCGTAAAACGCCACAACAAGGTGCAATTTGGCACTCCTAGGAACCTTTGGGTATACGTGGTCCTTCGAGGCGATCTCAAAAAACTCTGTTCCTGGTTTCCGACAGAGACACGGTTCGTATTCGGCGCAAAACACTGCCCACGACAATGATGGCGCTGAATCTGGATTTTGAGCCGTTGAGGCCGTTTCAAAAGTGGATACTTGCTGATTTGATCGGCATAGGGCGGCAGTCGAGTGTACAGTCGACGCATGGCGCTCAAACGGATGGATAAAGTAGGAATCGTCGTCGATGACCTCGGAAAGACGATTGATTTCTTCCGAGAGCTCGGCCTTGAGCTCGAAGGAAGGGCCACGATCGAAGGAGAATGGGCTGGACGTGTCACCGGACTTGCCGATCAGCGCGTCGAGATTGCGATGATGCGCACGCCGGACGGCATCGATCCAGACGAAGCACTTGAGGTCCCCGGTACGGTCACGCCAAAAGGAGAATTTTCCCAACGCCACCCTTCTCCGCTTCAGCGTGTGCTTTCGCCGCGTCGGCCAGCGGAATTTTGCGATCGACAGAAATCTTGAACTTTCCGTTCGCGATATCTTCTGCGAGCGAACGCATGCTCGCTGCATCAGGATGGGAGCCAAAAGCCTCCACCTTGACGGCAGGGTAAAGTTTGGCATTTGGGGGAGGCCCTACCACCGAGGCATAGGTCCCGCCCGACTTGACTTTAGCCAGGAGCGCGTCGCTGACGACGCCGCCAATCGTATCTGCTACAACCTCGACAACGCCGAGTGAGTCCATCTCCTGGCGGTTATCGAGCGCCAGAAGGGCATCGGCCCCGAGCTCCTCCGCCGCCTTCTTCTGTGAGCCGCGGACACCGGCGATGACGTGCGCACCGACCTTCTTCGCCACCCAGACGGCGGTGCGGCCTACGCTGCCCAGTGCGCCGGTGATGACGACCGTCTGGCCAGGCTGAACCTTGCCCGCCTGAACGATCAGTTGTTCACCCGTGTTGAGCACCACCGGGAGCGCGGCGGCTTCAATGGGATCAAGGCCCTTTGGAAGCTTCGACAAGCCTGCGAGATCAGCCAGAAGGAGTTCGGCATAGCATTTGCCGGCGCGCCCGAAGACCTTGTCGCCCTCGGCATAGCCCTCGACGCCCTTGCCAACTGAGCGAACGACTCCAGAGTAGTCGTAGCCGAGGATGGTGGGCAGTTCCACCGGCATGAAAGTCTTCATGGCGCCGCTGCGAATCTTCCAATCGATGGGATTGACTCCGGCTGCGCTGACGCGAACAAGGATCTGGCCGTCGTCCGCCTGGGGATCGTCCCAGTCCTCATACCTCAGCTTATCGGGCCCGCCGTACTCGTGAAGCACAACTGCTTTCATGACCATACCTCGCAAGTTTTGCCAGTTAGATGCGGCTGATGACGGCGTTGGTGCGCAGACAATCCGGTTTAGCGCTCGTCCAGGAGTGCGACAATATCGGCGGTTGAGGCCATAAAAACCTCGCCGGTTTCTTCCAGTGTTCTCAGCGACCGATGCTTCAATTCTTCTGTCTTTGAACCGCAGGCGTCGGTGATCACAACTGGAATGTAGTTCAAATCCAGGCCTTGTCGAACCGTGGGCTCGATTCCGATTTCCAGCGCAATCCCCGCTATCAGATAGGAGTCAAGGCCGGCGTCGCGCATAGCCAGGTTGAGGAACGTGCCCTCGAAGGCCGACATCGTGATCTTGTCGACGATAACTTCGCCCTCACGCGGCTCAAGTTCAGGCACGATCTGAAATGCCGGAGAACCTTGCGGAATAAAGCACGTCGTCTCCTGCGGCTCGTCTTTGCGCTGCCACACCATGGCCCGGCGTAGCTGCGCAACACCCGCTGCGGCGGATGGCAGGAAGAAATGACGTGTGTGGAAAATTCTCAAGCCGGCCTTGCGCGCAGCGTTCACAAGCACGACGCACTGCCTCTGGATCTCCAACCCGGAAGAAATCTGACGAACGATGCCTGCCTGCATGTCGTAGACGATCAAAGCACAGTGTGAAGATCGCACAATATCCTGCAGGTTTTCAGGCACCTCAAGTCCGAAAGCTTTTTTCATGCATTTCCTCAAACCATTGGTTGTGACTGATGCCGTCGCATTCCATCGTAATCGAACATCAATCCGCATGGATCGCTGACGAGAAGCCGCTTATGAGGACTTGAGGCCCCCTGTCTGATCGCTTCCCTGAAGCCGAAATGGCGGAGGCGAGACCACGATGTGATCGCCAACCTGTAGTACCCTAGCGCCATGACAGATCGACCGAATCCTGTCTTCCGGACTACTGGAGAAGTATTGCTGATCGGCACAATGGCCACCTACAATTCGCAGGCGGAAGCCTCTCAGGGCATCCCGCAGCAATGGCGCTCGTTTCTGGTGGACAATCCCGCGCTCGAGAGCAGCTCAAACTTCTACGGCGCGTCGCCTTGCACTGGCGACCGCAAGATTCACTATCTTACCGGCGTTGCACATGGAGGCGCGGGAAGTGTGGTGGGTGGTGAGTCTCTGACTCTCGAGGCGGGAGAGTATGCGGTCGTTCGTGTAAATGAGACGGCTTTGCTTCGCGACACTTGGACCTGGTTGTTAGGCCCATGGCTGGCCAACTCTGGACGTCGAGAGAAGAACGCGCCGGAGTTTGAGCGATGCACCAGTATCTCGGAAGCCGGCACACCTATCGGCCCGGTCGAAATCTGGATTCCCCTCGAACCACTTGCAAATGATTAGAGAGTCCGCCCCTTCCAGCCCTGCGCAATTTTTGGTTCCAGCTTTGGCCGCCTCAGCAGCCGTTGCATTTCAGGATTTCAGTGAGGACATGCCAACTTCCTGGTCTTGATCGGCTGCGGAGCCAATCGTATGCTCGGATGTTCCTGAAGTAGTTATTTCGAATTGAAGGTGATCTAGGCTCAACTCGCGAATAGGAACCCGACGGTAGATCCATAAAAGTCTCTAGGCTCACCACGACGGCCGACTAGTGCCCCCCCAGCGCACGACCTCAGTGAGAAGTCCCTCTGACTCGACATCGTCTGAGTGGATGTTGACGGCCCCGCAGCAGATCGCCGACGCGCTTGCCTTGAGAGGATCTGGGAAGGATCAAAGGCCCGCACGCCCTGTTCACAAAGTCCATGCGCCGATTAAACTGCACAAATCGATCGCATCGATGCAGGCTCGAGGCCTGATCCGTTTTGCCGTTGAGTTAGCGTAGTGCGGCCATGTTCCCAGGGCACCTGTGCGCGTCCTTTCATCGGTCCCGCACGGTTTACCGCGCTACGCCGGTCCTCAGGGCTTAGTATGCTCCCTGGGGGATTTTGATCTTGAACACTGCCTTGAAGATTTGCTCTCGGATTCCTCTCGTTGTAATCGTTCTTTTAGTCAATCTCCTCTGTGCGAATTGGGGCGCTACTCAGGGGACAAGCGACGGTACAAGAATCGTGGGCGATTGGGCTGCCGCGCTGAGCGTAGACGGCACTGAGCTTCACCTGGCCCTGCACATCGTCGCCAGCCGGGACGGCAGCCTCACCTCGACGGTGGACAGCATCGATCAGGGTGAATACGGCACCGCGACCACGATGACAACTTTCAAGGGCTCCAAGCTGACCTTCTCGATCGATGCTTACCACGTGACCTATGAAGGTATGCTCAGCAAGGACGGCAGCCAGATCGACGGCAGCTTCACACAAGGTCAGTCTTTTCCGCTCAACTGGAAGCGCGCCCCTGCACAGTCGGGTGTAATCTCGGCGGTGATCGGCCGTCTGTCTGCTTTGCAGGCCGTGCCTGATGGTATCTGGAAGACGCATGTCGGCGATGTAGCGCACGGCGAAGCCGTGAGCCTGAATGAATCGGACTGGCAGCCGCTGGCCAAGGATGGCAAAGTAGGCACGGATGCGGTGTGGCTTCGCCAGACCTATCGTGTGCCCGCTGATCTGAATGGCTACGACTTGACCGGGGCGCGGATATGGTTTCACTTGAACGCCAACGCGGACTCACCGATCCCCGAAATTCTTTATTTCGATGGACGGCGTGTAGCCATGGGCGATGATCTGGAGCCGGTGGTGATGTTCGAAAGTGCCAAGCCCGGCGACACGGTGACCGTAGCAATGAAGATGTTGCACACGACGAAAGTAAAGAGCGTCTTTGGCGCAACCCTCCGGGTGGAAGCAGCGTCAAGCCGGCCCGATCCCCAAGACTTCCGGCTGGAATTGCTGACGGCCAAGCGGCTCGTGCCCTCGCTGGTGGCGGGAGACCCAGCGCCCATGGCGGCTTTGAACGACGCCATAAGCGCAGTTGATGTGAGTGCACTGGATGCGCACGATCAGGCCAAGTTTGACGCCAGCCTGAAGGCGGCGCATGCAAAGCTGGAGCCCCTGAGGCCACTCATGCAGCAGGTCACCTTCCACCTCACCGGGCAGTCACATATCGATGCCGCATGGCTGTGGCCGTGGACAGAGACCGTGGACGTGGTGAAGCGCACCTTCGGCACGGCGCTGCAGCTGATGTATGAGTATCCGCAATACACCTACACGCAGTCGGCGGCGGCTTATAACGAATGGCTGGCGCAGAAATATCCTGACATGAATGCAGAGATTGCTCGGCGCATTAAAGAGGGGCGCTGGGAAGTGGTCGGGGGCATGTGGGTTGAGCCGGACCTGAACCTACCCGACGGCGAAAGCCTGGTGCGGCAACTGCTAGTAGGCAAGCGATGGTTCAAGCAGGCCTATGGAGTCGATGTGAAGATCGGATGGAATCCGGATTCGTTCGGGTTCACGGCGCAGTTGCCGCAAATCTACAAGAAGAGCGGCGTAGATTACTTCTTGACGACGAAGATGACGTGGAACGATACCAACCAATTGCCGTTCAAGCTGTTCTGGTGGCAGTCGCCCGACGGGTCGAAGGTGCTGACGTATTTTCCTCCGGGATTGAGCACCGACCTGAACCCGTTGCGGGAAAGCAACGATTTTGTGGAGCGGCGGAAAATGGCTCCAGGCACGATGGAGATGATGGACATCTACGGAGTAGGCGATCATGGCGGCGGGCCTACGCGTGCCCTTCTGGACGAAGGTTTCCATTGGGCCGGCAAAGCTGCCGATGGTGAGGATCACATCGTTCCCAAATACGAATTTGGCTTGGCGCTGCCGTTCTTCTCCTCCATCGAAAAACAGATTGCGCCCGAGAGCCCGTCGTGGAATTACGAGTCGATCGCAAAGGGGTATAAGTCTCCCCCGCCAGTGTCGGGGAAGGTCTCTATTCCGACGTGGACCAGCGACCTCTATCTCGAATATCACCGCGGCATCTATACCACGCAGGCGAACCACAAGCGCAACATGCGCGACGCCGAAGTGGAAGTGCTGGACGCGGAGAAGTGGTCGTCGCTCGCCTGGGTCCTGGCCGGCCGGGCGTACCCTGGCAGCGATTTGACCGAAGACTGGAAGAAGGTGCTCTTCAACCAGTTCCACGATCTTGCGGCGGGCTCGGGGATCGGCGTGATCTATAAAGATGCGCAAAAAGACTACGACGCCGTTCGCTGGTCGACGGATGAAATCTCGGCCGGTGCGTTGGAGACCGTGATACAGCGCATCGATACTTCCGCTGGAGGCAAGATTACGCAGGGACAGGCGGTAGTCGTGTTCAATCCCCTCGGTTGGACCCGCAGCGGCGAAGTACAGGTCCCGGTCACGGGCTACCCGAACGGATTCGAGATTCGCGATCCCATCAGCGGCATCGAGCATGCAAGCGCGGAACTTCCCGTCGAAATGCATGATGGAGTTGCCGGGTATCGCGTTCCGGTTGCAGATGTGCCCGCGCTTGGCTACCAGGTTTTGCAGATCATCCCGGCTGCCGCAGGCGGCCATCCGACGAGTGGTGCTCATAAGCCCGAGGCGCGCGAGCAGGGCGACGGATTCGTGCTGGAGAACGGCTACCTGCGTGTCGCGATCGACAAGAAGACCGGATGTATCACCAGCCTCTACGACAAGCGTTCCTCCTTTGAGACGCTTGCCGCAGGAGCATGCGGAAACCAGCTTCAGGCTTTCAACGACAAGCCGAAAGATTACGACGCATGGAATATTGATCCCGGCACGCTGGACCAACCGCCAACCCTGCTCGTCCATCCGGACAGCGTTGAGTTGGTTGGAGGCGATGCGGTGCGCGTGAAGCAGACCTGGCAGAGCTCAAAGTTCGTGCAAACTATCCGCCTCGACCGGATGGCCCCGCAGATCGACATCGACGACGAGATTGACTGGCATGAAACACATGTGTTGCTGAAGGCAGCGTTTCCCCTGATGGCTTCCGGGCCGTTCGCTACGTTCGAAATTCCGTTCGGCGCCATCGAGCGGCCAACGACCCGGAACAACTCGTGGGAGAAGGCGCAGTTTGAGGTTCCGGCGATGCGCTGGGCCGACCTGGGCGGAGTTGGACCCGACGGCAAGCAGCATGGACTGAGCATCCTCAACAATTCGAAATACGGCTACGACGCAGTGGGCAATGTGCTGCGGCTTACGTTGCTGCGGTCGCCTGTCGATCCCGATCCGGAGGCCGACCGCGGGCACCATCATTTCAGTTACGCTCTCTATCCTCACACTGGCACTTGGAAGGATGCGCTGACGGTGCGTCATGGGTATGAGTACAACTATCCACTGACGGCAGTAGTGACCGCTGCGCATGCGGGAACGATGTCGGCGGAGCACTCGTTTACGTCAGTGGAACCGGAGAATGTGGTGCTGACAGCGGTGAAGAAGGCAGAGGATGCGCAGGGTCTGATCTTCCGCGCATATGAGTGGGCCGGAAAGGATACTACGGCGGAGTTCCACGTGCCCTCGGGTGCAACCGGGGCTATCGTGACCAACATGCAGGAGACGCCGGAGGGAGCTTCGCTGACAGTCGCAGGCGATGTGGTGAAGGTTCCCATCCACCCTTACGAAATTCTAACCGTGCGCGTGGATTATTCGAACGATGGACCCAAACAGTAGGGCAGATTGGCATTTCGCTTAAATCCTAATCTCGCGATCAGAAGGTGGCGCCGGTAGTGTCTGAAAGCCGCGTTGAAGCAAACGTCTGGCGTGATACCTATCTTTATGCATCGCTGAAGCATGAGTGGCTTGAGTCCTCATAAACGCTCCAGGGTCAGGAAGCCACCGAGGCACTCACCCCGATCGCGGATCTACAGATTCCAGTCTTG
>CAWHWJ010000017.1:0-569608 GCA_963833015.1 uncultured Acidobacteriaceae bacterium
ATGCCGACATATCGGGACCGATCGGACCACAGCTAGCGCTTTCGCGATGATGCGCCAATTGAGACAGTTTAGCGCAGTGCGGTTTCAGTGGCCGAACAAATGCAATCCGAGGGTGAGAAGGCCGACATTGTTAATCACGTGGATCAGGACTGTGTTAAATGTCGAACCAGTTGCACGGCGAACGTATCCAGTGGCAATCCCAGCGAGGAAGGCATAGGGGAACACAACCGGGTAGACGTGCATTGCCGCAAAGAGCGCAGAATGTACGAGGAGCGCAGGAACGAAGCGCATATGCCGATTCAGCCACGAGAGCAGGAGTCCTCGAAAGAAGACCTCCTCAAAAATAGGGACGAGCAAACAGCCGCGAAGAATCGCTATCACCCAGGCGGATGAACTCTGGCCCTGTAGACGTTTGGCGTCAGTCGCCACAGCGATTAATTGCGCGAGCAGATGCACGAACCCTCCAAAAAACAGACCGAGCAATGCATACGCAAGCGCACAGGCGGCAATGAGTACGATGGTTGCACCGACTGCGAACACCAGGTCCTTGACGCCGGTAAAGTGGAGCGCAATGGGAGGGCGACTTAGCGGCCGAAACGAATAGCAGAGGACAGCCACAAGAGTTGCATACACGGCAAAGGTAACGATCTGTGGCAGTGCAGTTCCGAGCAACCCGCCCATTGTTTTCGCCAGGCCGTAGTAGGTGATGATTCCAACGCCGGCCGCCGCAACGATGCTCGCCAGCACAGAAAGGCCGAGCCTGCGACCACTGACTAGGACTTCTGGTTCTGAGAATGATCGGGTGTTCATGGTCTCCATTCGTTCTGTTCCTCCTTGCTCAAGAATTCCAGTCTCTGGCATGGCCACAAGCGAGGTATAAGAACTTTTTTGTTTCGCTCCCGGTCGATCTGAACACTTGTTGAACAAGCGAATCTCACTCGCCTATGGAATTTGCGCATTTGCTTATCATTCCTTACGCGTCGAATGTGTTCAGGCTCGCGCCGGCTGGTTTCTGAGCCGAAGCCAGCTTTCGATGATGATCCAGTTGACGGAAAAGCCGATCCAAAATGCAATCCCGAAGAACTGGTGGGGACCGAGGTGCGTTATTCGACTGGTGGCAAAGAAGCCGCCCATCACCGGCCGCGTCGTTGCAATTCCGAGAAGGACGGCAATCGCTCTTATCAGCCGACGCCTCTTCAATAATTGTTGGCCACGTACTTTATAGAGCCAGGCGCGTGCCAGAGAGAACAAGAAGACGCTGTTGAAGAAGAGAACCGCACTGCGCTCGGTCCACCCGCCAACGGCATAGGCGCTCATGGCATAGGCAGTCATGCCGACAACGACTCCGAGCGGAAACAGCCAGCGCTCGGCCCAGGTGAAAATCCAACTCGACCAGCTGGGGCGGCCCGGTGGACAAAGGCATCGCAAGCGCGACAATGCGCCGTATGACCGCGGCGACAGCGATCGCTGTGCACACCCAGAACCCAACCCGGAGCCATAGCGGCGTCAAGCAAGCCGCCGAACCAGGAGTATTGTCTGGTCGTCTCCCTGTTCACCGTAGTCGCGAACCCGTACTCTGAGTTCCGCGGAGATATCTTTGAGATCTTTGTTTCCCGCGCTCTGAACAATTTCTTCTATACCGGTCATCCCAAACTCACGACCCTTGGAGTCGGACGTTTCTGTGAAGCCATCACTGACGATCGCAAGGATATCGCCTGGCTCCATGTGCAGCGTCCCTGAGGCAAACCGTTGATCGGGCAGAATTCCCAACGGTAAATTCGCGACTGAGTATTGTTCAATCCTTCCAGAGGATGCTCGGCACTGCAGAAGCGGAACGTGTCCGGCAGTTGAGAATGCAAGATTGGGACCCCCATCCCACGCTGCATAGGCAAAGGTGACAAACATGTTTGGTGTCAGTAACGGCTTGAGTACGCTGTTCATATCGGAAAGCAGCGCCGAGTCGTGTGCCCGCGATGCTAGCCACATGCGGACAGCACTTTTTGTCATGCTCATGATCACCCCGGCAGGGACACCGTGCCCAGAAACATCTGCGACGTAAGCGAACCATCCGCTGTTATCCGCAACTACATCGACAATGTCTCCACCGACCGCTCCGCTCGGAAAAGAGGCTCCGAACAATTCGAATTCGCTGGTTTTGAACGACAGCTCTGGTACAAGAGAGCGGTGAATTTCAGCCGCTAGCCTGATTTCAGTGTGCGCGGCGAAGAAGCGCTTGCCTTCCCGCTGGAAAAACAGCAGAAACAACACATACCCACAAATGACAGAGATCAGGACGCCGGCGGCATCCACCCTTACTCTGTCCTTGAATGCCGCAGTATCCATCGCCACGCTCGGCATATTGCTGTACACGCGATGAAGCAGCCAAAGTGCGGAGACTTGCACTGCCGCAAGCGGGATCATGGACTTAAGCATTCCGCGGGTGCCTAAGAAGGCCCAGCACACCGCAAAGTAGGACCTTCCAGTCACGTTTATGATCAGCTCGCTCACGGTGGTTTCCTGAGGGTTCCTGGTGTCGAGAATGAATCCGAGCGATCCAAAAAGGCAGAAAACCGCCGCAAGGAAAATAAGCAATGAACTATTCGGCAAGGTTTTCCAGAAGGTTGCCGTACCCGTCCAATTCTTCCGGTTCATACGTTACCACCCCATCGCTTCAGTTGCGCTACAGTGCTGACCTCGCCACGAACAAGGATGTGCAGGCTGTTGCTAAGGTCGCAATCTACGGGGAATCCCCGGTATCTGCAGCGTGCGCTAGAAGCCCGCGTTATGATCCTTACCACTCGCACCCCCGCTTACCTTCGCCGTCCTCTGCAAGCCAGCACCTGTAATTCAAAAAACGGCAACACGTTTCTATGGGAGTAAGCGCCCTTTCTCAAGGTGATACACAGAGCAGGATTCGCCAGAACTACAGACGTCTCAACCTGTCGTTCCGGGATCGTCCAGTAGGTCTTCAGTAAACTGTCCTTCAGTTCCAGCGAAACCACCTCAAAGCCATGGCGAACATAAAAGCGAATGGCCCATTCCGATGCAGCCCACGTGCCGACCAGCATCTGCGGGCTGCTCTGCTTCTGCAAATGCCCGATGAGCGCGGCGCCCACACCGCGTCCATGATGATTTGGCAGCACAATGGCTTAAATTATGGATGCGATTGGAGCATGTTTCCCAGTAGCTCCTTCAATCGCGTGTATTCAGAGTCCGTAAATCCGACCGAATTGCTCCATCGGATTCGCCCGTCCGGATCCAGGAGGAAGAGATAGGCGCGATTGTCGTCGGAGACTGCCAAGCGCTGCTTCCAGACCGCTTCGTCCACGTACGACACGATGGTCCGGTCCTGCACGGCGAGCGGCATATTGCTCTTCATGCTTGAGACGGCCATGTCGCGGATCAGCTTGGGCATCCACTCCAGCACGATCACTTGAAACCCGGGTACAGCGATTGCATTGGAATTGGAATAGTCCTTGAACAAGCGCTCGTTCCATAAGCGGGCGTCCTTACCCGCTGCTCGGCTGAAGGAGAAGACGACAAAGGCGGGCTTACCTGCCGCAGCGGCAGGCAACGCCAGCGGCTTATTCGTGAGTGTCTGTCCGGAGACTTGCGGGAAAGGGTCTCCAGTATGCAAAGGGGACGCGCCAGCCTGCTGACCTGCACAGGCTGGTGGCGCAAACGCAGTGATGCCGACAATCAATACCGCGAATAAAAAATGCCAGGACATATTCTCCTCCAGCGGGTTTAGGATTCATAGATGTTTCAACACAGCAACGGGACAAATTGCGAATCACCCTATCCGAAGATCGAGAGGCCGATACAAAGTACTAGGTCTTTCCGCTCATTCAATCATTCCTGCCTCGCTCTCGGTGATCCGTTTCCCCTTGGTCCCGGACATCGGGCAGGTGAGAATCTTCATCGTGCCACCTGTCCTGACTGGATAGAACCTGCGGCAGAGACTGCCGCTGGATTGCCGGCAAGCAAGCACCCTTTTTCCAGGTGGTAGACGACATCGGCGCAGGCCGCAGCGTGCAGATCGTGGGTTACCATCACAACAGTCTTGCCGAATTTCTTGCTCAATTGCGCCAGCAAGGTAAGGATTTCGTCGGCAGATGCCGCATCAAGATTTCCTGTCGGTTCATCGGCGAGGATAAGATCGGGATCGGTCACGAACGCCCTGGCCATCGCGACCCGCTGTTGCTGGCCACCCGAGAGTTCGCTGGGCAGATGGTGCAGTCGCCCTTCAAGCCCGACAACGCGAAGCGCCCGTTCGGCGTGTTCTCCGCGTTTTGCCGGCGACAGCGAGGTGAGACGCAACGGAAGTTCGACGTTGCCCAATGCGGTCAGTACGGGGATGAGATTGAACGACTGAAAAACGAAGCCCACGTGCACATTCCTCCAGCGGGCGATCTCCCGTTCGCGAAGTTGATGAGGATTCATCCCGAGGACTCGAACTTCGCCCGACGTCGGCTTGTCCAGCCCCGCGACAAGGTGCAGCAGTGTGGACTTTCCCGAACCTGACGGCCCCATCAATGCCACGAAGGCGCCCTTTTCGATCGCGAGGTCCACATCTTTGAGCGCAATGACGTGAAACTGGTTCTTGACGAACTCTTTGGTGAGTCCGCGGCATTCAATGATGGTGTCTGTCATGGGTGTTCTCCTTCGACTCGAACTGTTTCTCCGTCCTTGAGGTTTGCGGGCGCGTTCAAGATTAGGTCTTCGCCTCCGAGCAGGCCCTGAGAGATCCGAACTCCCTGAGGGGCGGTGCCGGCAATCTGAACATGCCGGCGAACGGCTTTGCCTTCTGAGACAACAAAGACGCTCTGGTCCTTGACGGCGGATGCGGGAATGGTGATGAGCGGGTTGGCTGTTCCTTTCTGGTGCGGCGCCGCCGGATCAACGAATGCGACGCTCGCGTTCATGTCGGGCCGGAGTCGATCGTCGGGGCGTAGGATCTGCACCTTCACCTGGACAGTCGCCTTTTGCCGGTTGGCTATGGGTGCAATCTCCACCAACTGACCTTCGTATTTGCGGTCAGGGAAGGCATCGGTCGTGACAGTCGCTTTGCTGCCCATGTGGATCTTTGAAAAATCGGTCTGCGAGATGTCAAGCTCAACCTGCAGATCATTGAGATCGGCGAGGGTGACGACATATCCCTTCGCACCCTTGTCGCCGACAAACCCGTTGGTGACGAATTCGCCCTGTTCTACAGCGCGCTCCAGAACGCGCCCGTCAATCGGCGATCGGATGACGGTGTTATTCTCCTGGTCTTCGTCGAATGCGAGCAGTCCTTCGGCCTGTTCGACCTGGCCCTTCATGGCATCGATCTCTTCGTGCCTTGGTCCTTTCTCGACCAGATCGTAGGCTTGCGTGAGGGAGTCCACCCGGGCCTGAAGATTCTTGTAGTTGTACTGCGCATTATCGAAGTCCGCCCGCGAGATGATTCCTTCGTGGTAGAGCGCAGCATTGCGGTCAAGAGAACGCCTACTGTTCGTCAGATCTGCTTGAGCCTGCACGAGATTCGCATCTGCCTGGGTGATCTCCTGCGGACGCGAGCCGTGTTCAAGTTCCAGGAGCTTTGCCTGAAGATTGGCGAGGTTTCCTTTCGCCTGTTCGACCTGGGCGCGATACTCGGTATCTTCGAGCCGAACGAGCACCTCCCCTTTCTTGACCTCACTTCCTTCCTCGACGCCGATCCAGGCCACTTTCCCGCTCACCTTGGAAGCGACCTGGATCTGGTGATGAGCAATGATGTAGCCGGTGGCGTTCAGAACCACAGCATTGTCTTCGCCGGCCGGGATCTGCGCCGCCATCACGCGCGTCACCTGAACGAGCGGTGCCGAATCGTGAAGTTCGTAGGCGGTGATTACAGCGGCCGCTCCGATCGCGACGATCGCAGCCAGAATGATCAACCGTGCTCCGGGCCGCTTCTTCGGGCCCGGCGGCGGAGTTCGTTCAATGCGCAGACCTTCCAACTCGGAATCCAGGTCAGGCTTCATGCAACGCCCCCAGGATTTCCTTCCTTGCAGCATTTCGCGCCGGGAAGAACCCTCCTATCGCCCCGACGATTGCCGCAAAAATCACGCCGATGGCCATGGTGGACAGGCCGACGCGGAAGTGGAAGGCAATTTCGCTGAACGTGAAGAAGTTGCCGACGCCGGTCGTGACGTTATTCAACGGCAGGGTGATAAGGCAGCCCAGGATTCCGCCGGCGATGGAAAGCAACAACGCTTCGATGAGAAAACTCACCAGAATGCTCATGCGCGAAAATCCGAGCACACGGAGCGTGCCGATTTCGCGGGTCCGCCGCGAAACCGCTGCATACATAGTGTTCATAGCGGCAAAGCTGCTGCCGAAGGCCATGATGATGGCGACGAGGATTCCGAGGAATTCCAAGCGGCGCACCGGATGATGTCTGACTGGCGTAATACGCGGGCTCCGAAAGAGCGGTCAGATTCAATTGCCGATCGGCGCCAATTGCCTTGATCAGAGAAGGAACGGCTGCCGCGTCGCTGGCGCGGACGAGGAGCGAGCTGAGGTTGTCTTCGCGGTTGTAGTCGGAGCTGACCTGGTTCAGGTCACCCCAGATCTCGCTGTTGAGCGCCGATTGCCCTCCATCCATAATTCCGACGATCAACCAATCGCCCTTGCCGAAGCGAAGATGCCGGCCCAACTGCGCATCCGGATAGCGCTGTGCAATGGACTTGCCGATGACGATCTCCCGATGCCCCGCTTGAAACCATCGGCCGCTCACCAGGTGCACGTTTCGCATCGCAATGCCAACCGGGAGGAGGCCGCGCAGTGTGACGTTCATGCCCTTGGGGTCATCCACGCTGGGCAGATTGATCACCTGGACCATTTCGAGCGACGCCATCGGCTCGTTGGCGTGTCCCTTGCGATCCCGCTCATGGTGCGCAACTGTTCGTACGACTCACGAGAGACGGAACTTCCTAGCTCCGAATTGCCTCCCTTGCGAAGGACCAGAATCTGAAGCGGGTTTCCCGTGTTCGCGAAGGTAGCCCGGAGCCCGTTCACAAGTGCAAGCGACGACACGAGGACAGCCACGGTAAGCGCGATGCCGGCCACCGTCATCAATGTCGTTGTCTTGCGGACGACGAGATTGCGAAAGTTATAGGTGAGAGGAATGTTCATGGTTCACCCCGTGTGCCTGAGTGATTCGACGATCGGAGCACGCGCCGCAGTGAGCGCGGGTACAAGAGCACTGAGAGCCGAGATTGCGAGAGCCGCCAGAATGGTGAGGAATGCGCTGAGCGGCGTCATGGAAAACGATCGCAACGATTGCACGAACGCGGAGCCATGATGGGCGGCCTGCGCGATTCCCAGACTGAGAACAACGGCAATCGCGCAGCCCACAATGCCGCCCACCAAGCCGATAAACGCAGACTCGCTAAGGATCATTGCCAGGACTTCAGACGATGAGAACCCGAGGGTCTTGAGGATTCCCACTTCCCGGATTCGCTCCCGGACCGACATGGAGATGGTGTTGGCAGAAACAAGCAGAATGCTGAAGGTGACGGCGCCACCGATGGCGAGCAAAAAGAGCTTCACGTTACCTACGAACGAGACGAAACTGAGCATGAAGGCATGCTCGCTTTCGGTCCGCGTGGGGGCTGGCGATTCTGCGAATGCCGCGTCGATTGCGGACGCCACGCTTGCAACGTCATCCTTCGATCTGGTTTCGACGTAATACTGCTGCACCATGTCATTGCGCGGATCGGCTGTAGGCAGGCTGTCCTGGAGATAGTCGCGGTTGAAATAGAGGACTTCCGTATCGCCCGGATCGTCGAAGATGCCCACCAGCGTCAGATCCAGCGTCATCGGCATCATCGTGCCGACTAAATTGATGCGCTCGCCGATCTTCCAGCCAAGCTTGGTCGCCAGAGCGCGCGATGTGACACAGGCTGTCTTCTGCTGTTCGAACGCGGCGATCTCGTTTTGTGGCATGGAGAACTCGGGATAGACGTTGAAGAGATGGGCAGGTTCGATTCCAAATTGCGCGAAGTTGTTCCTGGGGTCGCGCGCATCCTTGTAGGTGCCGCCGAACCACCGCAGGCTTGTTACATCCTTGACGCCAGGGATCTCCGCGATCTTTCTCTCGTAGGACAAGGGCAAGTCCTGGGTGAGAGAAACCTTATGGTGAACTACCAGTCGAAGAGCCTGGCCGGGAGTTGCAGGCGGAGCCAGGTAGAGCGCGTGATAGAGCGCCATCAGGACTGCAAGCAGGCAGAACGAGAGGGCCACGCTCGCCATCGTCAGAAAGGCGCGGCGCTTGCTGCGCAAGGCGTTTTTCACAATGAATAGCAGATAGTCACGCATTGATTGATCACCTCCGTGTGCGCCTCAGTTGTGTGACGGCCTGGCACGATGACACAAAACCATGACGAAGCGAAGTCGAGCAGC
Organism: uncultured Acidobacteriaceae bacterium; assembly: GCA_963833015.1. Taxonomy (GTDB): domain Bacteria; phylum Acidobacteriota; class Terriglobia; order Terriglobales; family Acidobacteriaceae; genus Alloacidobacterium. The sequence continues at coordinate 8,425 of CAWHWJ010000017.1, forward strand.
CCGACAGGGGATTGGGACGCACGTCCTACACCCTTCGCGCAGAACACGCGGCCACTTTGGGACTCTTGGCGTCTCATTGTCGTTCTCCGGCTCGTGATTCCCGGCTGCCCGATCGACTGTGTTCCAAAGCGACCAGGCATTGATCGAATTGCCTCTCTGGTACGGTCATCCAGCCATGGAGGCGGCTTTGTTCCTCCATTCCGATTTGCAGATGCGAATGGGGATCTGGAGTAAAGCTCGCCAGGATTGGTTGAGCTCTGGAGAGAAGGCCGCCATTGAGGTCACCGGCGCGCGTGTGAATCGAGAAGCTGATTCTCGTCATTCGGCCGTAGTGAATTCCCAATTCAACCTCATCAGCATCTTTGAGTATCGTTTCAAGAGAAGCGGGGACGCTTCCGAGAGCCAAGTGCGCGGTCAGCATCTGCGGTGGCATGGCGATGATGCTCCAGGAATTGACATCTGGATGCAATCGCGCGATGCGCTGAATAAGTATCGCGTCGGCAGGCTCATTGCGCTCATACCGGTCCAGAGTTCTTGCAACCATGCCTGGCACGCCAAATACCAAGACCCTGGGGGGTTCATTGAATACTTCTCGCGATCGAATGGCTTCACAACAAGAACTTGCTCCCCGTTGTATTCCACCCGCGTGGATCCATTTTCGAGCGCTGCTTTGAAGATTCCTAAGCGATCGAAGTGCCCTGCGACGATCAGAAGATGATCACTCAGATCGCCAGTGTTAGAGGATGCGGCGGCCTCAATGACCTCGTTGATCGCCTTCTCGCCATCGACTCCGAGCAACGCGAGACAGTCGTCGTAGTCTCGATGATTGTTCTCCGTCACCACAATCAGAAGTCGGCCGGTTGAAGAGGATGTCCCAGGGTCCGAAATGCCGGAGACAATTTGTGCGCCGCCGGGAACCAGCCTCAGCAGATCGCCGTCCACGGGAGCAGCCGATGCGCTTGCTGTGGCCGCGCTTACAAGGAGCGCGAGACCACAAAGAAACTCTTGAGACAGATTCAACATGTTGACCTCTCTTCGCTCTGCGGAAACATGCCGCGTTGGACGCGCCGGGCCAGGCTGCGATCGGGCTGGACCGCTGGGTTCGGTTCGTCGTTGGGAACAAATACGAGTCACACTTCCCCTGAGACGCTCGGTCAGAGCGCTTTCAAGCTGAACAGGCCAGAAGTTCTACTACTCACGTTGATTTACGAGTGACGTGATCTATGGAGAATCGCCGACATTCGCAGCCTGTCGTACATTGCGATCCTTCGTCAGTGCTACAGCAACCGAAAGCATCCAGATGAAGCCCACGAATCTGGTAATTGGAATGAAAAAGTTGGCTGGGTACGCGATCAGGCTGATCGAGGAGAGTTCTCCCGCTAACGCAACGAGCATTCCAAGAGCGACCAGCCACCGCGGAAGTAGCCGCATAAAGTAGCTTGTGACGGACACTCCAGCAGCCAGCAGACCGAACCCGACGGCGTAAACGACTCCGCCGAGCAGGAAGTTGAGAAAATCGATCGCCTTCACGACTGGTGCTGAGGCCGAAACTTCGGGCACAGACAGGACCCAGCCCACTATGCCAGAAAGAAGCAAGGCGATTGTGGCGGTCAGGCCGCCGAGCAGAGCAATGTTCGTACCGGCTGCGCGGACGTCCATGTAGCGAAGTCGGCTGACGGCTGTGACAGCGAAAATCCCAAGGGGCACAGCAGAACCGAACAGGAAGAAGCTGCTCACACGCACGGCCGCTGGGCTTTGCGTAAAGAAGGAGCGCAATGCTTCGGCCGGCGCAAAGGGGGTTACAAAAGACGGCCCATGTCGGAGCGCCGCTGCTGCTGCGAGACCGGCCGCGAAAAGCAGTATGTGAACCGTCGCGAGCAGAATCAAAGATGGGCCACGGAATCGCGGAGTAGATTTCATAACAAAATCATTTATATAATAAACGAATCAAATGTGCAATAATTATTTTCAAGATGAGTCGCAGCGAGATGGAAAAAGGACAACCGGCGTTCCTGCTTGCCCAGCTTGGAGCGCATGCCGCATCGCAATTTGCTAAAAGATTGGGGGTTCTCGATCTCACACCTCCAGATGCAGGAATCCTGCGGCTGCTGCGCATTGCGGCCGGACTGAGCCAGCAGGAGCTCGCAGCCAAATTGAAGATTCATCCCAGCCGACTGGTGGCGATCCTGGACAACCTGGAGAAGAGGGGGTTCGTGGAGCGGAGAGCCAATCCGGATGACCGGCGCTTGTATTCCCTTCATCTCGCACAAGCCGGTGGAGAAGCCCTGGAAAGGATTGGCAGAGTCGCTCGGGAACACCAGGACGCTTTACTCTCTGCGCTCAGCAAGGAGGAGCGCGACCAGCTTGCCAATCTATTGTTGCGAATCGCCGATCAGCAGGGACTTGTGCGTGGGGTGCATCCGGGATATCAGCAATTGGGAAGTTCCAAGCAGATCGATGGCCGTCCCGCGAGTCAAATGCGAAGGCGCTGAAGTTCCGCTCGCCCGGAAGCGGTTTTCGAAGTGGTGCCTCTTTGCTGAAACCCCTCCTCGGGAATGGAGCGCCCAGATCTTCCTCGGTTCCCGGTGCCGATCTCTGTGTGTTCAATTCGAATTCTGGTGGTGTTATCCGCGAGATGAACGCATTTCTACCAGACTTAACGCCCTAGCGTTTACTGATTTCCAGTGAGTGAGTTTCCACTTGGATGGAGGTGCAGATTGGCATACCTGGTCCGATGAAGGACTGTCTCCCTATATCGAAATCGTCCTGGAAGCTTTCACCCCAAGAAGACTGATGTTCGGCTCGGACTGGCCTGTCGTAACATTGGCCTCTTCCTATCGGCGATGGATCGACAGTGTGAGAGTCGCCATCGCTGAGTTGTCGTCGGACGAACGAGACTGGATTCTCGCAAAGACGGCTATCGAAGCGTACCGTCTCCCAAAGACATAGACGACAACGCGGTTCGCCTGTCACTTATTCGTCTCACTTCGCTTTTATCATTTCTTTGAAATTAAGAGGCAAACAGAAAGTTGCGCTTGCCCAACGGGCACTCGAAGCGACGCCAAGCGAAAGGCACTCGAAAAGCTTGCGCGGATCGAGAGCCATCTTGCCGTACACTTCCCTTGATGAATAAGCCTGCACTTTTGCTATTGTTCTTTGCGCCCCTTTTTGCCGCGCGTGTCTCATCCGCAGCTCAACCTCCTGCGCCCCTGGCCTTCCCGCGTTCCACACAGATGATCGTGGTAGTCACGCCTGGCTGGGACGCAGTCGAGGGTTGGTTGGAGCGCTTTGAGCGCGATGATCCACATGAGTCATGGCGCTCCGTGGGCGAGCCCATCCCTATCGTGGTTGGCAGCAAGGGCATGGGTTGGGGCATCGGCCTCATCGACGCTGGGCAACCGGGTGTCCGCGTCGAATCCGAGCCAGTCAAGATAGAGGGGGATGGCAAGTCTCCCGCTGGCGTTTTCGCCCTTGGTACCGCATTCGGCTACGCAGCCCAGCCCCTACCCGGGATCAAGCTGCCCTATCTCGTCCTCACTCAATCGATTGAATGCGTGGATGACGCATCGTCGAAGAACTATAACCGGATCGTCGACCGCTCCACTGTCGCGGTCGATTGGAATAGCTCCGAGCATATGCGCGATGTTGGGGAATCCTATCGCTGGGGGATCGTGATCGATCACAACGCCACCGTTCCGGGACGCGCCGCACCGCGGCCGGGAGGCGGCTCTTGCGTCTTTCTTCATATCTGGCACAGCCCCGACCGCGGGACCGCCGGCTGCACCGCCATGACCAGGAACAATCTCGAATCCCTGCTCCTCTGGCTCGATCCACCTCGGCTGCCTGTGCTCGTCCAATTGCCCAAGTCGGCATATCAGCGCTTAGCCGGCCCGTGGAGTCTTCCACAACAGGCGGCGCCTCTTGCTCATTCACCGGGCGGGCTTGCTACTGGCCCAAATCCTCGAATTTCACGTTGATGATCGGGTAGAGCTTCCATTCCTTGTAATCGAAGTGCCACCACTCATCCGGGATCACTTTGAAGCCTTGCTTTTCCATGGCCTCACGCAGCAGCGCACGACGGGCGCGCTCATTGGCTGTACCGCCCGGATAGTCGGCATAGGCACGATCGGTCATCTCGTCATAGCCGCTCGGCATCTGTACTTCCTCGCCCGTCTTCAGGTCGTAGAGCGACAGATCTACCGCGCATCCGCGGTTGTGTTTCGATCCTTCCGCAGGGTTGGCCACAAAGTTCTTCTTGTCATCCGGTGTCGCGTCCCAGAAGACTTTGGTCACATACCACGGACGATAGCCATCGTGAATGATCAGACCATATCCTTGATCCCTCAGCTGGTGATTGGCGAGCACCAGCGCCTGCGCGGCGGGCCGCTCTAGAAAAGCCCGCGCCTGCGTGTAAACCGGTGTACCTAAACAATTGTTTGTGGTCGCATACCGGACATCCAGTTTTATAGTCGGATCGAGCTTCACAAGTTCCACCAGGTCCGGATGCCGGAAAGTCCCTTCTTCTGCCGGCGGCTTGGCCTTCAGCGCCTCCGCGCGCAATTCCTCTACTGGCCGCAGCGGCGCAATGCGAAAACTCGCCTGTTGCGCCTCGGCCAGCGGCAACAGGGACACCGATAAGAGGAAAATACACCGGAGAGGCGTTACGAACGCGTGTGGAATGCGCGGACGATCGAAAAGCATTCGCAGCGGTTCCATCTACAGCCCCCGTCAAATCAAGTGCGATCGGATCGAATGTACCACTCGTATGACCGGTCCGAAAACCGGAGTTTCTGGTTGTAACCTGCAAATCGGAAATTGCCAATTATCGCAAAATTCGCGTCGATAAGAGTATCGGCCTGCTCTCGCCAGTTGAAGATCCGGATTGGTAAACACAAAGCCGACTTGAACGAAGCCGCTGTGCGGCGGACGCATGCGCGTGTTCGTACACCGACACTTGAGGCCGCCGGGGTAGTTTGGGACGCAGAGAAGGAGGATTCTCTGTGAACCAACTGCGTCAGCTCATGCTTGAGGAGTTGCGGCGGCGCAACTTCGCCGATACCACCATCGGCTCGTACCTGCACGGTGTTGAGCACTTCAGCCGATATTTTCATCGCCGGCCCGATCAGCTTGGCCCTGAGGAGATTCGCAAGTATCAGGCGGCTCTATTCACCACGTTCAGGTTCAGCCCGAACACCGTCATCCTGCGACTGGCGGCTCTGCGGTTCTTCTATATTCACGTCCTGAAGCGCGGCTGGAGTATTGCGGAGACGCCCTATCCGAAGAAGGTGCGGCACCTTCCGCAGGTGCTCAGCCAGGAGGAAGTCGCACGTCTGATCGACGCGGCAGACTCGCAGTTTCATCGCATCCTGCTCATGACGCTCTATGCCACCGGCGCACGTCGCGCAGAAGCGGCCCACCTCAAGGTCAGCGACATCGACAGCCAGAGGATGGTGGTGCATATCCGGGGAGGCAAGGGGGCCAAGGACCGCGACGTCATGCTTAGTCCGAAGCTGCTCGAAGCGTTGCGAACCTATTGGCGCGGCCTCCGCCGCAAGCCCAAGGAGTGGCTCTTTCCCGGCAACCGCTGGCACACGGCAAGTTACCCTGTCACCACCAAGGTCCTCTGGACTGCCTGCCAGATTGCCACGGAACGGGCTGGCCTTCAGAACAGGCACATCCATCCGCACACTTTGCGCCATTGCTTCGCGACACACTTGCTTGAAGCCGGCGCCGACCTGCGCACCATCCAGATACTGCTCGGCCACCGCGACCTCGAGGTCACTACTGTCTACCTGCATCTGTCCCAACGGCATCTCAGCGCGACCGTCAGCCCGCTCGATGCCCTCACGTTCTCTCGACAAGGAGGACACAAGCACAGTTCATGAGCCGGCCTCCGCTGGAGATGGCCGACATCGTTCGCTGTGCGGGGCAGTCTTTTATCGAACACAGTCGCAAGTGGATCAACTGGCAACACCGAAAAGTGCTGCTGGCCATCACGCGCTGTCGCACCGCCGCGCTGGGCGGACATCGCGATCGGTGCACCGACTGCGGACATACGACCGCCATCTCGTACAACTCGTGTCGAAACAGGCATTGCCCACGGTGCCAGGGCAACGCGCGCCTGCGCTGGCTCAAGGCGCGTGAACGAGAACTGCTGCCCACCCGCTATGTGCATGTCGTCTTCACTCTGCCGCGAGAACTGGCCCCGCTCGCTTTACAGAACAAGCGGCTCGTCTACAACCTGCTCTTTCACGCCAGCGCTGAGACCCTGCTTGAGGTCGCTCGCGATCCCAGGCATCTTGGAGCCGAAGTCGGTTTCTTCAGTGTGCTGCATAGTTGGAATCAGCGCCTGCAGTTTCATCCCCATGTCCACTGCGTCGTTGCCGCCGGCGGCCTCGCACGGGATCACTCCAGATGGATCTCCTCGCGACACTCCTTCTTTCTGCCCATCGGCGTACTCAGCCATGTATTCCGCGGCAAGTTCGTCGCTGGACTTCGCAACGCCTTCCATCGCGGGGAACTCCAGTTCCTCGGTAACCTCCTGCCGCTCGCCCAACCACGAGCCTTCAACGCATGGCTGCGCGGGCTGTTCCACCACGACTGGGTCGTCTACTCCAAGCCACCCTTCGGCGGTCCCGAACACGTCCTGCGCTATCTCGGCGCCTATACCCATCGCGTCGCCATCTCCAACTCCAGACTGGTCGCTCTCTCCGATGACAACGTCACCTTCCGCTGGCGCGACTCCATCCACGGCAACAAGAAAAGGCTCATGACTCTGCCCATCGACGAGTTCCTGCGCCGCTTCCTGCTCCACCTGCTGCCACCAGGCTTCGTGCGCATCCGTAACTTCGGATTCCTCGCCAACCGGAACCGCTCTACTCTGTTGCCGCTGTGCTCTCAACTACTCAGCCACTCGGAGACCATACCCACTTCGCCGGCATCACCTTCCCCGGAGCCGCCTGACTCCCTCTGGAACTGTCCAGTTTGCGGCGCTACCATGCGCGTCATCGAAAGGCTCTCCGCCGCGCAGCTCCTGCTTCGCTCACCACCGCAACCGGACCGGTGCGCTGCATGAACCTCTATCCATATCCTCGGACGTTGCACGTGCCTCGGCATGCACGCAGACTCTTTGCCTCATCTCAGCCGGGCCACCCGGTCACCTCTCTCTTAAGACCTCGCCTGACGTTTCATTGCGATGCTTCATCGCTCCATCCCGCCCGCAAAGCCTCCGATCACACCCACCCCTGCAGCTTCCCTAAATATCCGCACCCCTTCAGGCCCATTCAAAGTACATAGCCTTCCATGAGGGCGGCTTCCTTCAAGTCGCTGTATCCGAAGCGCCCAACCAGATCATGCGACTGCCCACTGTTGCCTGGTGGGCGCTCCAGATACAGCACTAGGACTTGTAGTGACCAATGCGTTTCGATTTTCAAATTGGCGCATTATCGCCGATGCATTCGTGGACTCGTGAATGAGCGCATTGCCCTTCCATGAGAAGGCCGGTCGATGTCAAGAGCTTTTGTGATTGGGTAAGTTCATATCTGATGTTTTCTTTCGCCCGGATATTAGGTGATTCTGGGCTGGCGAGGCGGCGGTCAAGGCCGAGCGCAGCGAGTTCATCTGGAGCCTTGACGGGCGCCGCGGCCAGCCATAGCTGGTCGATCCGGGCGAAGGAAAACACACGTATGCTCCTTTCGCGACCTGTGTTCACCACTCTCGAGCCAGGTTTAAGCTGTCGTCCACCCTTCCATCCGCACTCTTCGTGAGCGACTCATGCGCTCGGTGCACATTGGTGTTCTCGATACAGCCGGCGCTGCCATCTGAAGTACGCCCTCTCGCTCCACGGATGGAGCAGGGGCCAGGGCAAGGGCGCAGTCGCCGGAACCCGGCGTTCTTGTTGCGGTGTTTTCAAGCTCTTCTGTCCGATCTACGCCGCTGCTGGTCTGCGCTTCCGTGCATTGTGCAGCGGCTCGTATGCCTCACAACTGATCCAGAGATGATGCAGCAGGACCGCCAGTTTCCGTGCCACTGCGACGATGGCGTGCTTCTTGGCGTTTTTGCCTCCACGCTCCGCCAGCTTCAGTCCCCATCGGCGTAAATCGGAGTCTTCTCCAAATGGGCCCAGGATATGTTGTGCCCCTTGCACCAGCACCATGCGCAGGTAGGAATCCCCCTCCCGGGTGATATGCAGCTGTGGCTCGCTCTGTCCAGAGTTCCGTCTGCCTGGTTACACTCCCACGTAGCAGGCTGCGTCGCGGCTCTTGCGGAACCGGCGCGGATCTTCCAGCGTCAGGATGTAGGTCAGTGCGATCAGCGTTCCTATGCCCTTCACCTGCTTGAGCAGCGCAGTTTCTGGATAGCTCTCTTCGGCGAGCTTTTCGATCTGGGCGTCATATTCCCGGATCTGCTCCGTCATCGTCTCCAGCGCATGCAACAGCGGTGTCAGTGCAACCCGCAGCTGCGGGCTCAACGTTTCTCCCATCTCCGGTCTGAACGCTTTCGGGTTGCGGCCGCGGATCCGTTCTCCAAAAGACTTCGTTAGCCCTCTGGCTGCACAGATCAGCCCGGTCCTGGCTCGCACCAGCGCGTAGCGTGCCCGAATCACTGACAGATCAGCCTGCGCCTCAGCGCTGCGATGCTGAATCGGTGACAACAGTTGCGGATCGACGCGCCCCAGACGGGCGAGAGTCCGCGCGTCTATTTTGTCGTCCTTCCGTCGGCTCTCCCCGATCAGACGAACATCGCGCGCATGCGCCACGATCACCTCGTGTCCCAACTCCGACAGCAGTCGGCCGATCCATGGTGAGTACGTCCCCGTCTCCAACGCTATTCGACTCTGCGGCATCCTGCCGAAGGTCTCTTTCAAGGCTTCCGGGCGAGTCGCGACCCTTGCTTCCAGAATCACTTCGCCCTTTCCGTCGATCACACAATAGAAGCTCGACCGATCGCCAACATCGAGCCCAATCGTCAACTGCCGATCTTGCAGCCTGCTACTCCGACATATCGTTCTGGTGGTAATCTTCTTCACTGCCGGTCTCTTTTATCTCCTGCGCCCTGAGCGCGTCGATAACCTGGGAGCTTATCGCATCCCGCCGGAGACCGGCCTTCTCATACCATCTGAAGTCGTCAGCCGAGATTTCAGAGCGCTAGCAATGAGTAAACAGAACCCGGTATCATTCTGATCGATTTACGCAGCCTAGCAAGCCGACTCCAATCCGGTGGTTCCCGGAGCACTGGATTGGTACCGCTAAGCCAAGGAGATTTACATGAACTTGCAGAAACAAATTAAGGAGTATATTGCCACTCAACCGGAACCAAAACGTAGCGAAATGCAGCAGTTGCATCACATTATTTTGGCGTTGATGCCAACATGTAAATTGTGGTTCTTAGATGGAAAAGACGAGAAAGGAAAAACCGTTTCCAACCCAAACATTGGATATGGATCTCAAACCATTAAATATGCCAATGGAAAAACCAAGGAATTCTATCAAATCGGTATAAGTGCGAATACAACAGGCATTTCCGTCTACATTATGGGAGTAAATGACAAGAAGTACCTAACCCAGACATTTGGGCAGGAACTCGGCAAAGCAAGCGTCACGGGGTATTGCATTAAAGTCAAAACACTAACAGATATAAAAATCGACGTACTTAGAGCAGCAATACAATATGGAATTGAAGAGACAAGCATTCAACATTGATTTCAACTTGAGTAAATGAACTGCCATTCACAGCAGTAGATGTACTTCAGCCATTCGCAGTCCGGCCCCGCCATTGCAGATCCGTCAGCGTTCGTTCATCATGCCATGCATCGAATCGACGCTGCCCGCTCTTTAATTGCGCGCCTAACTTGCAGCCGAAGCGGACGCCGGCAAGTAAGCTTGCCGGTCCCTTCGCTTCGCTCAGCGCCACTTAGTCAGGCGTTCGGCTGGTGTCGTCTAGCGCGCTTTTCGCCGGGAATGACTCTGGATTGATGCCAAATCTATAGCGCCGTATCGACAGTGCTCAGCAGGCAGAGTTTCACGCTGCAGACGATTTTGGAGCGAGCATTGTGGATACGGCGATTTGTGCTAAACCCGATGGAGTTTTGGCAGGACAATTGCTTTATGGGGATTCAATCCATCGCAGCCATTTTGCGCTGATTTGAGCGGAAGCAATGTGAGTGCAGTGTGCAGCATGCAATTTGTCCTGCCAAAAAATCTACCACGCTTCCCCCTACCCGCGGAGCGGGTTTAGTACAAATCTCCAATGCGCTCACCGAGGCTGACTCCCCAAGAGTCGGCATGTGGTGAATAAGGGAAGGCATCGGATGTCGTTTGCGTTTTAGCTCTCCGTCACCCATAGCATGACTGAGAAGGAGAGACCGTGTTCACCCTCGACGGCATTCGGAAATTCCATGGCTGGACCCATGCATGTCTCAGCCTTTTGCTAGATCACCTATCCTCAATCCCCGCGACCGATTATGGGAAAGTGCTGCCCGCCGTAGGGTTCCCTACGCTGCGCGAGCAGATGATTCATATTTTTAACTGCGAGGGATTCTGGATCCACACGTTACAAGGGCTTTCGTACATCGATCGTACTCCTACCCAATGTCCCGCAGTCTCCGACGCGAGACTCTTCGAGCAGGAAGTCATCCAGCAGACTCACACGTATTTGTCGGGATTGACGGATCGACAGCTCAACAGCGACGCCGAACTCAATTTCACGGATGGAGATATCGCCATCCGCACTCCTGCACTCATTCTTCACCATGTCCTGACCCATGCCTTTCATCACAAGGGCCAGATCGTAGCAATGTGTCGAGCACTGGGCCATCCCGCACCCGACACCGATCTCAACCAGTTTGAATGAAATTACACAGTCGAACTTCAAAGGGGCGTTTCGGTATCCCTGTCGGTGTCTGATTGCACCCTCGGATTGGTGCATAATCGCCGAGTATCAAACCGACCGTTTAAAGTCATCATTTAGTGGATGAGTGCTAAAACCCTTGAAGTCACCAATCGGGAACCTAGGGCAATTTCAAACGGAACCCCGGCTCTCGAACGAACGTACAGGCTGATATAAGCTCGGGCACGCGAGGAAGAATAATCTCGCCCTACTAACCAGGGGGAAGTATGAATGCCGATTTGCGACTTGCCTTACGGCAGCTGAGAAAAGCGCCTGGATTTGCCCTGACCGCTGTGCTGACGCTGGCACTTGCTATAGGCGCCAATGCCGTCGTCTTCAGCGTGCTGAATGCGCTGGTTCTGCGACCGCTTCATGTGCCGCACTCCGACAATTTGTTCATGGTGGAGCGCAACTACTTGTCAGAAACCACTCCGTCGCAATCGTATCCGGATTACCTCGACCTGCGCGACAGGAACCACAGCTTCGATTCGCTGGTTACTTATAACATCACAGGCGGCATCGGGCTCGATACCGGCAGCGGAAACCCAACCGTGGTCTGGCCTTACATGGTGAGCGGCAATTACTTCGATGCTCTCGGCATTCAGCCCTATCTTGGCCGGCTCCTCCATGCTTCCGAAGAGCATGGAAAGAACAGCATGCCGGAGATCGTTTTGAGCTACGCCCTCTGGCACAGTTACTTCAACGGTGATCGCGCCGCTGTGGGCCGCACCGTGCAGATCAATAAACACCCCTTCACGATCATAGGCGTTGCGCCGCCGGACTTCCGCGGCACTGAACTCTTCTTCGCGCCCGATCTGTGGGTTCCCATCGTCAATACGCCCCAACTTCTCGACTGGTATTCGTTGGAGGAACGCGGCAATCATTCGGCCTGGATCGCCGGCCACCTTAAGCCTGGAGTGACGCCGGCGGCGGCCACATCGGACCTGAACACTATCGCGGCTTCTCTGGCCAAGGCGTATCCCAAATCGGATGACGGCCTGAAATTTTCCTTATCCCGGCCCGGACTCGCCGGAAATACCCTCGCCAAGCCCACCCGCGCGTTCATGGCTGGCCTCATGCTTCTGGCCGGCCTCATCCTGTTCGCCGCGTGCGCGAATCTGGGCAGTCTCTTCGCCGCCCGCGCGGCCGACCGCTCTCGCGAGATCGCGGTCCGCATGGCTCTTGGATCGCGCCGCCAGCTCATTGTCCGCCAGCTTCTCACCGAGGCCCTTGTGCTTTCGCTGGCCGGAGGTGTTGTGGGCATGGCGGGAGCCGTAGCCATCCTGCGCATGCTCAGCACCTGGCGGCCGATTCCCGATATCCCCATCAATGTGCCGGTAAATCCGGACGTGGCGACCTACGCCCTGGCTCTCCTGCTGGCCGTTTTCAGCGGCGTCTTCTTCGGCATGGTTCCGGTGCGCCAGGTGCTCCGCTCCGATCCCTGGCAGATCATTCGCTCGGGCGCTGCGGATCTGGGTGGCGCACGCCGTTTTACGTTACGAGACGTGCTGCTGGGGCTACAAATCGCCATTTGCGCTGTTCTGGTGACAGCTTCGCTCGTCGCTGTGCGCGGACTGGCGCGCTCGCTCGAAAGCAATTACGGCATCCAGCCCAAAGGAGTGATGCTTGTAAAGACCGATCTGCAAATGGCTGGATATAGTGGCGAGCAGCGTTTGCAGATGCAGAAGCGCATGCTGGATGCCGCGGCGGCGATTCCCGGGGTCACCGCTGTGGGATACGCCGATCGGCTTCCACTCAGTATTGGCGGCAACGACTCCGACGTATTCGCCGACACAACCACCGACTTCCGGCCCACGAATGCGGCCGCCGATGCCCAGAATTTCGGCGTTTCGCCGGACTACTTCCACGCCGCCGGGACCGCGCTTCTGGCCGGCCGGAATTTGACCATGCACGACCAGGACAAGGCTCCCTTGGTGGCCGTTGTCAATCGCGAATTTGCCCGCAAGGTCTTCGGGTCCGTCGACAAAGCGATCGGTGGGCACTTCAAGTTCTGGGGAGGCCAGCGAGCAGAAGTTGTAGGCGTGGTGGAAGACGGCAAGTACCAGACCCTCACCGAAGATCAGAAGCCGGCGATGTTCTTTCCCTTCCTGCAACATGTGTCCAGCAACACCTGGCTGATCGTCCGCTCACAGCGCGACCCGCAGGAGATTGCCGCCGCCCTGCAGCACTCGATGCGTGGTCTCGATCCCGCAATGCCACTCGAGATCAAGACCTGGAACAGCGAGTTGGATTCAGCCCTCTTCGCCGCCCGTGTGGCAACGGTCTCTCTCGGTGTTCTGGGCCTTCTGGGCGCGATGCTCGCCATTACCGGCATCTTCGGCATGGCCTCCTACACCGTCAGCAAGCGATTCCGCGAGCTCGGCATCCGCATTGCGCTCGGCGCCGATCAGCGCAAGCTGCTCAGCGCAGCCCTGGGGCGCACTTTCCGGTTGCTCGCCATCGGCTCTGTAGCCGGCTTGATCCTCGGTGTCCTGGCTACCCGCGTTCTTTCATCCATTGTGTATCAGGCCACGCCAAAGGACCCCGTCATCCTCGGCGGAGTCATTCTCACCATGCTCTGCGTCGGCATTGTCGCAGCCTTGATCCCCGCCCGGCGCGCTCTCGCCGTCGACCCGATGATCCTGCTGCGCGACGAATAATCGAATCGGAGGGGGAAAGCAACCCTGCAGAGGGCCAGAAAACGAGAGCCCGGCTGGGATGCCGGGCTTCAGCGTCCGCCGTTCAGTTGTCGCATTATCGCCAACTCACTCATCCACTTCAGGTCAATGAGCGCGATAGAAAACCACGGACGCAGTCAGAAGGGGTTTGTAAGCGCGCGGCGGATGCGCTCGCTGTAGGTGCGCCCCGATTGCAAGCGCTGCCCCGACCTCAGCTCGACCGCATACTGACCGTGCGCGATCGACCACAGCTGCGCGATACGCCGGACGTTGACGATGTGTGATCGATGGATACGCAGGAAGCGGTTGGAATCGAGCACGGCCTCAATGGTGTTCATGGGTACGTGTAGCAGGTAAGTTGCCGGGCCTGCGTGCAGCCGGACGTAGTTCTGGAAGGCTTCGATCCAATCCACCTCGTTGACTGGCACGAAAATGGTGCTCTCGCCGGATCGAACCGCGAATCGCTCGAGCTGCCGGGGAGGATTCGCGATGGTGTCGAGCATCGCCAGCACTTGTTTTGTCGCATCTTCGTGCGGCGCGCCTTCTAGTCTGCCAATGGCTCGCTTGAACGCAAGCGCAAACCGTTCCTCGGTTACCGGTTTGAGGAGATAATCGATCGCAGCGATTTCGAACGCCCGGATCGCATACTGGTCGTGGGCGGTCACGAAGATCACCGGCGGCATGCGTTCTGCTCCCATGGCGCGGACCACCGCAAACCCATCGGTGCGCGGCATCTGCACGTCGAGCAGCACCAGGTCCGGCTTCTTCTCACGCATGAGAGCAATCGCCTCTCGTCCGTTTCGCGCTTCCGAGACAGACTCTACCTGGGGCTGACGGCCGAGCAACAGCTTTAACCCTTCGCGCGCGAGGGGCTCATCATCCACGACGAGGATGCTCAATCGCACCGTGAGCCCTCGGGTGGAACCGTCCGGATCGGCAGTGTGATCGTAACCTGCACACCCCGGCCCGCTGCTTGCTCGATGACGAGATGCGCGCTCTCGCCATAGAGCCGCGCCAACCGGTTTCTAGTATTCGTCAACCCGATTCCGGAGCGGCCGGGCCTGGGCGAGAGAAGTCCAGGCCCATCATCGGACACGATGAGGTTCAGTGACCCGTTGGAGGTCGCCGCCACAACCTCGATTGTCACCGCCTCCTCGCTCTGACCAAGACCATGGCGAACCGCGTTCTCAACGATCGGCTGCAGCACCATATGCGGCACGAGCACTTCGGACAGCGCGGCAGGCGGCGCGATGCGCACCCGCAGCCGGTCCTCGAACCGAACCTGTTCGATCGAGAGGTATAACCGCAGGAACTCGAGCTCCCGCCAAAGCGGGACCTCCTGGGCCTCCACGTCATCGAGCGTAAGGCGAAGGAGATTTCCGAGCTCCTCAACCATGGCTTCGGCCTGCGCAGTCTTCTGCTGCTGAATCAGGACCATGATGGCGCCAAGCGTATTGAACAGAAAATGCGGCTGCAACTGCATCTTCAGGGAGTTCAGCTGCGCTGTTGCAAGCTGCTGGGCGAGTTCGGATGCTTGCACCTTCAGCTCGAAAGCCTCCCGCTCGCGACTCTTGGCGTTTCTCTGCGACCGGTACACGGTATGAAGCGCGATTACGGCCCAATAGCGGATGACACCACCCTGGATGCCGAACGACAGCATGATTCTGATTCCCGCGGCGATCGACGGAGGAGGCGCTGGCGCTGGGAAGACGCCAAGCAGTAACAATATCGGGACTTCAATGACGGTGGCCAAGATCGAGAAAACCACGCTGAAGCAAAGATGCAACCCGGCGTTGGTGGCTCGGCCTTCGATCGGCCACCGATTGCCCAGCCAAAGGAGCGCCGGCGTGAGCGCGGCGCAAACATACATGCCCGTCATCCAGTCGACGAACACATACTTCCACGGCACGGCGCCGCCTCGATAGAGCCGGGGCACCGTCTCCTGGATGATGTAGAAAAGTCCGGCAATCGTCCAGCCGAGCCAGACTCCCGCAATCAGCCGTACGCGCTGACGCATTTGAGGTGACATGACTGCTTCATTCTGCCACGGCTGGCCTCAGCCTTGAGCGGGCGTTTGACGAAGTGGCTCACCACGAGGATCAACCGCGCTCCCCAGGACTTCGGTCCAGTTCGGCATCTCTGCTGTGCCGTCTGTCAAAAACATGTACCGGCCTCCTCAGCAGCCGCCTAGGCTGAGCCCAGCGTCAGATAAAAACCGATTCCAGAGGGGCGACGAGGATGGGACAGAAAGTAACTTGGCTGAATACGTGAATCGTAAGCGTGCTGCTGATGATGTGTGTATTCGTCAGCGGAACCGTGGCGCAAACAAATGCCACAGACAAGAGCCAGGCGCCGGACATTCTTCCCAGCAGCTTTGGCGAGGTCGTCGATCGTGACGTATGACCGTTCGTGACGCGACTGTCAGGTTCAAGACGACCCTGGCTGCCGAAGTGGCCGGCTACAAGCAAGTCACCAGCTGCGTTGAACGCCAACCCGCAGCGGCTCACGTCATTGATTCGCAGTCTATGCGCGAGCTGACAAACCGCAACCCAACTAGCCGAATGCCGAGGAGATGGCCTATGAAAACAACGAAGCTCGGAATTGTTCTGCTTGGAGCGCTCGCGATGCTCACAGGCGCAGCCGCCAGCGCGGAGTCAAAATCAGATCAAGACACAGTAGCGGCGCTCGACACTGAGTACCAGCTTGCGGTCAAGAACAACGATGCCGATACTATGGGCCGAATCCTGGCCGACGATTTCGTTGTGGTTTGGGGCACTGGAGAGACCCACAACAAGGCAGACCTGCTCAATGACGCGCGAACGAAGCGAGTCCAGTATGAACACAACGAAGACACTGATAAGACCGTTCAAGTGTGGGGCGACACTGCGGTCGTAACGTCGAAACTCTGGCTGAAAGGTGTCGATAAGGGAAAACCGTTCGAATGGCACGTCTGGTTTAGCGATACCTATGTACGGACCCCGTCAGGATGGCGATACGTGCACGGCATGGCGTCGCTCCCTCTGGAGCTTCTTCCCTCCCGTCCCACTGCGCCATAGGAGCCCGTGACATCTGCTGCCAAACTTCATCAGCACAGAAAGCATTATGGACACGATGATCAACCGCGCTCTCCGGTGCTTCAGTCCAGTTCGGCATCTCTGCTGTGCCGTCTGTCAAAACCATATACCCGTCCCCTCGGCAGCTGCTTAGGATCGGCCAGCGTGAAACAAACACCGATTTCCAAAGGGGCGATGATGATGAGACCGAAAGTAACCCGGCTGAATACGTGGATCGTAAGAACGCTGCTGATGATGTGTCTATTCGTCAGCGGAACTGTGGCGCAAACAAATGCCACAGACAAGAGCCAGGCGCCGGGCATCCTTCCCAGCAGCTTTGGCGAGGCAGTTGATCGCGACATCATGACAATTCGTGATGCGACCGCCAAGTTCAAGACGACTGAGGCTGCCGAAGCGGCCGGCTACAAGCAAGTCACCGGATGCGTCCAACATCAACCGGCAGGTGCGATGGGCTATCACTGGCAGAACAACGCGCTTCTAGGAACTTGTTGAAATAGGTACTGGGTTTGCGGCGTTGCACAGGGGCCATTCGTCGAATAGACATGCGTGGAGACGAGCGGGTGCAGGACGGGATGTTCAGCTACGTGTCGTTGGAGCAGCGAGTACGGCAGGATCATCCGTTGCGAGCGGTACGCAAGCTGACGGATGCAGTGCTGCGCAGGCTGAGCCCGGAGTTCGAGGCGCTGTATGCGGACTCGGGGCGGCCGTCGATTGCACCGGAGTACATTCTGCGAGCGCTCTTGCTGCAGGTATTCTTTTCCATCCGATCGGAGCGATTGCTGGTTGAGCAGATTGATTACAACCTGCTGTTTCGCTGGTTTGTGGGCCTGGGCATGGATGATACGGTGTGGAATCACGCGGTGTTTTCCAAGAACCGCGAGCGTCTGCTCAACTCCGAGGTAGCGCAGCGCTTCTTTGCGGAAGTGAACCAGCAAGCGAAGAAGTTTATGTCCGACGAGCACTTCACGGTGGACGGTACGCTGATCCAGGCCTGGGCATCGCAGAAGAGCTTTCGCCCCAAGGATGGTTCCGGGCCCGGCGATGGGAGCAACTTCCATGGCCAGAAGCGCAGCAACCAGACGCACCAGTCCACGACTGATCCGGATGCGCGGCTGTACAAGAAGAGCTATGGCAAGGAATCGAAGCTGAGCTATCTGGGCCACGCGCTGGTGGAGAACCGCAACGGGCTGATTGCCGCGGCGATGGTCACGCATGCCGATGGATTTGCGGAACGTGATGCGGCGCTGTGGATGCTTGAGCGCAAGCAGAGGGGCCGCCTGCGGCGCATCACCGTGGGAGCGGACAAGGCCTACGACACGAAGGATTTTGTGCGTACGGCGCGGGAACTGAATGTGACCCCGCATGTGGCCAAGAAGGACAAGAGCCGCGTCAGCAACCTGGACCGCAGAACGACGCGCCAGCCGGGCTACACCGTCAGTCTCAACCGCCGCTGGCTGATCGAGAAGAGCTTCGGCTGGCTCAAGCAGACCGGACCACTGCGCCAAACCAAACTGCGCGGACTGAGCAAGGTCGATTGGCTGTTCGTCTTCAGTTGCGCGGCGCATAACCTGATCCGTTTGCCCAGGCTCATGTCCCAACCGGCACCGACAAGGTTCAGGGAGCAGTGTGCCTGAATGACGGGGGAGGGCCTCGGGGCCGCTTTCTCAGGCCCGCAGACCCCTGTGAACCCTGGCCAGACGCGCATTTCAAACGGATTTCAAACGCTCAAAATTGCAATACACAAGGAAATCCGCCACCATGCGGCCAATTTCAACAAGTTCCTAGACACGACGCTCGACCTAGAGCATCCGGAGGTGCTGGTCTACGAGAAGATGCCCGCCGGCACCTTTCAGTTGAATGGCGTCGAATTCCTTGTGCCGATCTCCGCCTGGAAATCAACCGAGCCGCCGCGCATCATGGGGCAAGCCCTCACGAAAGCGGATTCGATCGGCTTTTGGTACCTTCACGTCTGGACCTGGAAGCCGAGTCCAAGCGGTCTTTTTGCCCCCTGGAACCCCGACGTCAAGTGCATCGATGGTTCATCCATGCAACACTAGATTCGGCCTTGCCAAAACCCTATCACTGCCGGTTCCGACAGCAACGGAGTGCCTGGCGGGGCTGTCTATTTGGTCACAGTCAATGAGGGCATTGACCCGATCGCGCAAATTGAGAAAAGCCATGCCTCACTGGCTCAATTCAGAACCGAGACAAAGTATGCTTTCATCCTGGGGAGAACGGGGCTGTCGATTCTTACCTGAGGAGAGGTCCTATTTGTGAAGCGGAACTTTGCCGCAATTGTCCTCGGTGGTACCGGACAAGTCGGCGGTGCAGCTGTCGCGGAACTGCTGGCACTTTCCGGATGCCGGGAAGTGGTCATGGTCACCAGAAAGGCCATTGCGCCGCGATCGCGGGTGCGCAACGTCGTTCTTGATACTGGCGCTGCTGACTTTGCCGAGCGCACTGCCGCCCTTGCCCGCGGAGTCTTAAGCCAAGGCCCCGTCAGCGCCGTGAGCTGTGTGGGAGTCGGTTCTGGATCGACGCGCTGGAGCGAAGAAGAATTGAAACGACTTGAGCTCGGCGTCGTCGGCGCCTTTGTGCGTGGCTGCCGTGATGCCGGAATCGCCCAGTTTGCTTACTTTCAGCGGCAGGAAGCACAGCCCGCAGCCGGTTTCGCTACGCGCGGATAATAGGCATGAAGGAAGACGTCGTGCGGAATGTCGGTTTTGCGCGCCTCGCCATATTTCGCCCCGGCATCATTGTCGGCAACGCTCACACCCCGGCCTGGGCCGGTTGGTTGGGAAGCCTCGTGCCCGGGTCGTTTGGCAATATTGATCAACGGATTCTTGGTCGCTCAATCGCCGCAGAGATAGCTTTGCACAGTCGAGAGGCTGGTGAAGTTATCCGCGAAAATGCAGCAATGAAAAAACTCGCTGCGCAGTTCAATGGTGTGCCTTAGGCATTCATGCGTGGGGTCCAGGCTAAATGAATCGCGAGAGGAAAAAACCGGCGAGCCGCAATATTTCGAGCTGATCGCTGGAATTTAGCCGACGGTATGCCCCGTCACGTGCAGACTAATTTGGGTGGCCATCCCCTCCAGAACGATTCCCCGTTTCCGCCAAATCGCCAAGTATCAAATCGAAGTTGATCGCTCCGGCGGTCGCTGGAAGAGCGCTAAGGCCTGAAGTCATCGATTGAGGCCGAAAAACTCCGTCGCTGATCACTCGGGACCTGGTGTCGGACGGATACTCGGGATCCGGATCCGATCTCTCCGCTACTGATTTCCAAAAGCCCCGCCATTATTCGTAACGCAATGCTCGCACCGGGTCGAGGTTTGCGGCTCGTCTTGCCGGGGCATAACATGCCGCCATGCTCACAAGCAGCAGCAAGGCCGCGATGGCAAGGTAGGTGGCCATATTCATTGCGCCCAACCCCACGAATCCTGCTGTAAGTGCCGGTGCGGCCATTGCCGTCAGCGCAATTCCAATAGCTACTCCCGTTACGCTGAGGACAGTGGCTCGCCGCAGCACCAGCCTCAATATATTGCCTCGGCTGGCGCCCATCGCCATCCGCACCCCGATTTCCGCAGTGCGTCTGCTCACCGCGTAAGAAACAAGACCATAGAGGCCGACCAGGGCAAGGATCAGCCCCAGAACGCCGATTATGGTGATCAGCTGGATCAGTATCAACCAGTTGCTGAGCGTCGATTGGGCGAACGAAGCGACCGTTCGAATACTGAAGGGCATTTTCGGGTCGAGCTTCTGAATGGTCTGGCGTAATCGTGCCGCCATTGCCGTCGAATTGTCAGCTGATTCGCCAACGAGGCTCATGGCTGAGCGTGGGTTTTGCTCGTATGGCAAGTAAACGTAGGGTTGAGGTTGCTCCCATGGCAACAGGTAACGCACGGTCTTAACTACACCCACTACCTCTGCCGTTGTTCCGTCTCGGCCGTTCAGTCGAAGTTGTTTGCCGATCGGATTCTGGTCTGGCCAGTATCTTTTTGCAAACTCGTTGTTGATGATCGCAACGCGCGGCGTTGTGGCTCGATCATCAGCGTTGAAGGCGCGTCCACGTGTGACCTCGATCTTGAGGGTGCTGAAATAGTTTTGGTCCACTGCTCCGCCCAGGACTGTGACACTCTCGCGCCCTTTCGGCAATTGAATACCCTCCGGCACTACCGTGATGCGGCTTTGGTCCAACGAAAGCGGTACCGATTCCATCAAGCTGACAGATTTTATGCCGGGTGACAACTGAAGCTCCTCAACAAGCCTTCGATAAAACGTTCCCGTTTGATCGCTGGAATAGCCGAGTACCGAGGGGTCGAGAGCTGCCGCGACCAAATGATCGGTCCTGAAGCCGGGATCGGCGGTGAGCATCTTCCGAAAGCCTCCCAAAAGTGCGGCTGCTGCTGACAGCAACACCATCGCCAACGCAATTTGACTTACCACGAGAACGTTCCGCCCTCGCGTGCGCGAGGCGCCGTCGACTCCACCGCTCTTGAGTGCCGAAACAAGCCGAACACGCCGCGATTGCAATGCCGGAGCGAGTCCAAACAGGAGACAGCTGAACACCGCGACAATCAAGTTGAACGCCAACAGGCGTGCATCCATCCGCAGATCCAGAACGAATGGCGGGTCACTGGGAATCTGTATTTTTCTCAGCAGCAGAACTCCCCCGTATCCAAAAGCCAGGCCAGCCAGACTTCCCGGCAACGCGAGAGCTAGATTTTCGGTCATCAATTGCCGCACTAAACGCATCGTCCCTGAGCCTATTGAGAGGCGGATTGCGATTTCGCGTGTTCTTGCCAACGCGCGCGTCAGTGCGATATTCGCCACGTTCATACATGCAATCACCAGGACAATAGCCGAAAGTCCCAACAACATCGCCACCATTGCCAACCTCGACGGTTCTTTGGCAACGATGGATTGCAGTTCGGTCCAGACCATGATGCGCCGTCCAGCGTCGGTTTTCGGATATGAGCGCTCGAGGTTTTGGCCGAGCGCCGTCGCTTCGAGCCGCGCAGAGCGCCGCGAAACGCCGGGCCCGAGACGCCCCAGGACACTCAGTTCATGCCGCGCACGGTCCTCCAACGGCATCTCCTTTGTGTTTTCCAGACGCCCCCACATTGATAATGGAACATAGAGCGAGGGCGGAAAGAACCGATCTATTCCGCTAAACGATTTGGGTGCCACGCCCACAATGGTGAATGCAATTCCATTGAGGCGAAGTGTTTGACCGATCACGCCGCGATCGGCTCCGAGCTCACCGACCCAGAAATCGTAGCCAACGATCGCAATCGGATCCCTGCCCGACGTTGCATCATTCGAGGTAAACGCTCGCCCGAGAAAGGTTTCTATTCCCAGCGTACGAAAGAAATTGTCGCTGACCATCATGGCCTGCCGCACTCGCGGTGGCTCACTCGCTCTGGTCGCGACGCTCAAAGTAGTCAATCGATATGCGAGCAGCTCAGAGAAAGAACGATTGGCCGCTCGGATTTCCCTATAATCAGGGTAGGAAAAACCTCCCGATGGATCATCCCGAGTAGTGTCGGCGACGGTCATGACTTCTGACGGGCGTGTTACCGGCATCGGGCGCAGCAGAATCGCATCGGAAAAACTGAACATGGCATTATTTGCGCCAATGCCGAGGGCCAGGGTGATGACCATGATCGCGGCAGGGCCAGGGTTCTTCCGCATCTGGCGCACCGCATACTGCAGATCGCGGCCCAGCTCATCCAACTTGAGCATCACATCGGCCGCGTGGGTTTGCTCCTCGATTGTTTGCGGATTTCCAAACCGCAATTGTGCTGACCGTCGCGCAGTCTCAGGAGACATACCAGATGCCTGATTATCTTCGGTCCGCATCTCGAGGTGCGAGCGGATCTCCTCTTCGATATCTGCTTGCAGTCGGTCGCGCCGCCAAAGGTTGAGGAAGCGATTCAACATTCCCATTCCAGACCTCACGCATACCGAAGGACAGCGCGGACGCCTTTCACAAGGCCATCGAAATCCTGTTCTGCCTGCATTAGCCGCTTGCGCCCGGCAGCTGTCAATCTGTAGTACTTTGCTCTTCGCCCTCTTTCCGACTGCGCCCACTCGGAGGCGATCCACCCGTTCTGTTCCATACGGTGAAGAGCCGGGTAGAGCGATCCTTCTTCGACCTGCAATATCGCGTCGCTGGCCTGCTCTATATGCAAAACAATGCCATAGCCGTGCAGGCTGCCGCGTTGATCCAGCGTCTTTAGTACGAGCAGATCTAGACTTCCCTGAAGGTCGTACCGAGCCATCTGATACCTCTACCTCTTGGTATCCAATCACGGTATACCTAGACGTAATGGGAAGTCAAATGCTAAGGAGGCACCCAGAGGCTTCAACCACGTTCTAGGGATAAGCTCTGTTTACGCCAAATCTCTAGCGCCGAAATCTCTAGCGCCGTATCGACAGTGC
Organism: uncultured Acidobacteriaceae bacterium; assembly: GCA_963833015.1. Taxonomy (GTDB): domain Bacteria; phylum Acidobacteriota; class Terriglobia; order Terriglobales; family Acidobacteriaceae; genus Alloacidobacterium. Next base: position 31,507 of record CAWHWJ010000017.1, read on the forward strand.
TCGACAGGCAGGGTTCGGCCTGCAGAAGATTTTGGAGCGAGCATTGTGGATACGGCGATTTGTGCTAAACCCGGTGAGGTTTTGGCAGGACAATTGCTTTATGGGGATTCAATCCATCGCACCTATTTTGTGCTGACTTGAGCGGAAGCATTGTGACTGTCGTGCGCAACATGCAATTTGTCCTGCCAAAAAATCTAACACGCTTTCACCTACCCGCGGCGCGGGGTTAATACAAATCGCCAATTTACTCACTGAGCCGGGATTCGAAGATTGGCATTACTGGATTGCACAAGGGAACTGCTTCTGACTTATGCACCTCTGCCGAAAACTCGCCAATCCTCTGGCAGGTCACTCGCTCTAAAGGCCTGAGGCTCTTGCCCATTGCGGTATTCGTCAACATCGGTCCGTCTGACTCAGAACGCGGATCGGGCAATATATTTGTCGGCTGGCTGGGATTCAAGAAACAAGTAAAAGTGCGAACCTGACTTTTGTCCCTAATTTTCATACGCGAGCATTCTTAAATTCTGGAGACGATTGGACATTGCCGCGGTGCTCACCTGGAACCGCTTCGCCAGAAGATCAATCGCCTCGCTATCGTCCAGATCTAAATCCCGCGCCCGGATCTCCTGCTGAACCAAGCCACGCGGCATCAAGAGCGCGGCACCGAGCTGGTTGGCTTCGATCTCTTCACGGTTCACTCCGGCAGACGACTGATCGTCGCGGCGATACGTTACCTGCTTATCAATGAACAATTGCGCCTTGCCGTTTCTTCTCGCATGTAGGAGATAGTGGGCGATTTCGTGAGAAATCGTGAACCGCTGCCGGACGCGGGCATGGGCCGAGTTGTAACCGATTGCTCCCTGGTCTCCGTCGACGACCAGCATCCCTGAAACTTTGTCTCCAAGAGCGGCAGCCTCCAGGGTCAGATTCAGGCGCTGGGCCACAAGGTGAATCGGAACCGGCACCCGATAGCCCTCCGTATCGCGAAGCGTTTTTTCAGCTCTTTCTTCGAGATTGTGTCTTGCCATGCGCCTTCCTCTCATCGCTCGGCGTATTGACGTTCCCTCTGAGCTTTTTAGTCACAAAGCCTGTCAAGACTTTGATGGTAGCCGGATCGCCGTTGGCCACTTCCTCGATCTGCTTCATCATCTCTCTGTCGAGCCCGGTCTGGTTCTGCGGCGCAAGCAGATCTTCCGGCGTGGGAATCAGCAAAGTCAATTTGGTTTCAAGTAGTTCAGCGATCTGCCACAGGACGTGCAGCGGAGTGCGCTGCCGGCCAGCCTCAATATTGACCATCGATGTACGGCTGATCCCGAGACGCTGGGCCAAGGAATCCTGGCTTAGATTCTGGTTCACTCTCGTTTGACGGATCTTCCGTCCCACTCCACGATAAATCTCGTCAAAGTCCGTCATTAGAACGGAAAGTACAGTTTCAGGCCGGGAAGGTCAACGGCCTCGAAGGACGTTTATATAGCAAACGTGTTTGTATAGCGCTATATTGACATAAGATCAGAAATTGGAGCAGTATAGTACCCATTCGGGGCGCCTGCAGCCATCCGCTCCTGATCGTCGCACGAGGCCGCTTGATCTGGCCCAACGAAATCCGGCGCCGTTTCAGGTACGTGGCAAGAATCGATTCGCAAGCAAGAAATAGGTGCCTTAACAACGACGGGCCATGTTGCTCATGAATGGGTCTGACAAAAAAAGCTGTGGCATGTGTCCACTTTTGGCGTTTTCGACACGCTCTATAAGTAGAGGGCAAATTCCGGACGCTTGCCGTTCGTGAATTCTCGGTGAATTGGTCGGCATTTGCCCCCACAAGAGACCTTTCAAAGTGCCTTTAGTCAGTTGCAGGGGTCTCTATCTTCTGCGGTTCTGTGAGGACCATTTCAACCTGGTGGTGAACTCATGGCTGGTACTCCCCCACTCCGAAAACTCGAATATGTTCTCGCTGTTGCACGCGAGCGGCACTTCGGGAAGGCGGCGGAACGACTGCACGTTGACCCATCGAATCTTAGCCGGCAGGTGAGAGAAGTCGAGGACGAACTTGGAATCGAGATTTTCGTCCGCACCAATCACTATGTAGCCATTGCCGAGGAAGCAGTCGAGTTCATCATGGACCTCGAACAAATGCTGGCCAAGTTTGTTACTGAATTCGAGAAATCGAAAAGATTGGCACGCCTGCGAGCCCGACGTAAGGCATCCACGTTCGTGATCGGCTACTCACCTTTTGTAGTTCCAACGATTCCACAGGACATCCGCGCGATTCAGAGCGTAAGATTCCGCTCCGTGCACCTTGAATTGCGCCGGGCGTCCGCTCAGGAATTGACGGACTCTCTGATTGCGGACGCATGCCAAGCTTGCGTAATGGTGCGGCCGTCCGGCCAACATTATCTCGAAGAAATCCCCTTGCGTTCAGAACCTCTCTTCGCGGTATGGCCTCGCGCGTATCAGGCGAATCTCAGCGGCGCAGTTGGACTCATCGAATTAAGAGCGCACCCGCTGATCATGCCATGCTCCGATCGCACAGATCCCGTTCTTGAGGAGTGGTTCTTTGCCCAGTGCGCGGCTGTGGGCCTCAAGCCGAAGATCGCGGCCGAAGCGAGTTCTCCGTCCGAAGCATTCAATCTCGTTCAGGACGGTGTCGGCATCGCGATTGTGCCGGGCGGAGTCTGCGGCGACGCTCCTCGGGATCTCCAATGCTCTCCGATCGAGGGTCTCGAAACGCTCCTACTGGTCATTACCTATTGCCGGGGAACCTCCTACCGCGTGCAGAAGATGATCGCAGACATCGCGCGTGAACTTGGCGGAGCCAATCTGGCGATTGCGGGCTAAATTTTTTCCACAAGCGCACGAGCCGAACCGTGTTGTCTTACTCCGCACGGTTACGACGCACACCGTATTGATGAGTTTTACGCATTAAGGCGTGCAAACAAAGCCTTGGACAATAAATCGACTTCGCGCCAATCTCTGGGGCATACCCGCTCGACTTGCGGTCAATTTCACAGCAACGGAGGTACACGCATGAATCTTTCGCCCGCATGGCAGAAACACTTTCGAGCATTGCAAGACTCGAAAGCGATCTTCCTGCTGCTCCTGCTCATGCCGGTCGCTGCGCACGCCCAGGCGGCCGGCTCTCCCTTTGACACCGGCTTCACGGCCTTGCAAACCCTATTCACGGGAACGATCGCGAAAGTCGCAAGTCTGATCGCGATCGTGATCGGCGGCTACGGCTTTGCTCACGGTGAGCCCGGAGCCAAGAAAGCGCTCGCGGGCGTGGCTGCAGGAACCGGCATCGCGGTGCTTGCAGTCAACGTCCTTTCCTGGCTCTGGGGAGTTTAGCCAGAGCTTCGTGTTCGTCAACTCGCTCACCTAATGAGGGCGAAGATGGCAGACGCAAAGACAAATCGCAAACGAACCAATCGAGTATTCAAGAGTCTGCACAAGCCTCTGACCTACCTGGGTGTCGAACGCACTGTCTTTTACCTCGTCTGCGTGAGTGCGGTCGGTGCCTTCAACCTCTTCAATTCCATCCTCGCCGGGATCGCTGTCTTTGTTGGCGGATTTGCCTTCGGGCATTGGGTGACGAACAGCGACCCGGCATTTCTTCGCATTCTGGCGAAGGCGGAACGCTATAAGACTCGCTACGATGCGGCAAAACAGCAGATCCCGATGGTCGAGGTGCGTTGATGCTGAATATCGCCCGAGCCCTCAAACCGTGGAAAGAAGCTGCATCGCTCAATGCGCAGATCAATCTGTACGGCTTCTGGGATGCGACCACGTTTTTGACCAAGAGCGGAGACGTCGGGATGATCCTACGTGTCGGCGGCGTCGACTACGAGTCTTTAGATAGCGGAGAACAGGAATACGCAGTCAAGCGACTGGAAGCGGCACTCAAGGCCTTTGGTCCCGGCTTCCACGTCTACCAATATCTCTTCAAGCACAATCGTCCAGAGATTCCCTTCGCCGAGTCTGACGATCCAGTCGTAGCGACGGCTATCGATCAGCGCCACCGATTCTTTGATGCGAAGCGCGACAGCCTTTACTCTGTCGAAATCTTCTATTGCATGCTGCTCGAAGGCGCACGCTCGAAGACAGGGATTGGCCCAGGAATCGCACGCCTCGTCACCGATCCTGCCGGGGGCGTGTCAGAACTGAGAGCACAATTCTCGAACGGAAGTATGAAGACGCTTCTACGTTCGCAGCTTCAAACAGATTGTGCCGCACTTCATCAGCGTGTGCAGGCATTCGTCCGGCAGCTGTCCGATTTCGTCTCGATTGAAACGCTCGACCAAACTGGACAGCTGCAGTTCTTTCGCCGACTGCTGAACTTTGACGACTGGCGCATTGACGGTAATCCCAAGTCGACACAGTTTCTCGATTACCAGGTTGCCAATTCAGAAATCGAAGCGGAGCGTGACCATCTCCGTGTCGGCGATCATTTCGTTCGTATCTTGACGATGAAGGAAGCAATCGCCGAAACACGGCCCTTGGTTCTTGATGCGTTGCTGAAGATTCCCGGGAACTTTCACGTGGTCACGGAATGGGTTCCGGTCTCACAGAGTAAGGCGCGTAAAGAGGTCACCAAGCGTCGCCGGCATTTCAACATTTCGAAGACAGGCTTCGTTTCACAGCTGGGTAATGACACTACGAAGACAAACCCCCGCGACATACTGGTCGACGAATCCAAGCAGGCAGACATCGAGAACCTGGGAGATTGCCTGCGCGCACTGGGCGATGGCCAATCGCTCGGCGATTTTTCCTTGACCATCGTTCTCTCCGATCGTGACAAGCCTGTCGTCGATCGCCTGGTGGGGGAGTTCGCGGCTGTCTTCACGAATGCCGATGGCAATCTGTTCACGGAAACCTATAACCAACTCAATGCTTACTTCGCTACGGTACCTGGAAACTACGTTCACAATCTCCGCCGGCTTTACCTGCTGAACAGTAATTACGCTGATCTCTCGTTCCTTTTCACCATCCTCCCAGGCGAAAAAACAAACTCGCATCTGAGCGCGGAGTACCTCGGCGTGCTAGAGACGGACAACGCCACGCCATACTTCCTGAACCTTCACAACGGTGAGGTCGCACACACACTCATCTTGGGAATGACCGGATCTGGGAAGTCATATTTTGCTTCATTCATCCTGCAAAACGCTCAGAAGTACGCACCACAGACATACATTTTCGACATCGGCGGCAGTTTTCAGTCGCTGACGCATATCTTCGGGGGCACGTATCTCAACGTCGGGCAGGAATCACGCGACTTCACCATCAACCCCTTTTCACTGGAACCGACGAAAGAGAATCTTCAGTTCCTATTCAGTCTGTTCCGTGTGCTCGTCGAAGGAAACGCTCAACGTTATCGCCTGGACTTCAAGGAGGAACGCCGCTTGTGGGAGGCCATCGAGCGCATTTACATGTTGGAGCCTGAGCAGCGCACCGTTTCGAATCTCGCAAACATCATCGGTGAATTGAAAGAGCGGCTGCACCGTTGGACCAAAGCCGGCCAATATGGCTTCGTCTTCGACAACGTTGAGGACACGCTCTCCTTCAGTCGCTTCGAGACATTCAACTTCAACGGCTGGGGTGACGCACCCGATGTCTTAGAGCCATTACTATTTTACGTTCTGCATCGGGCCAGTAACGAGATCACGGATCCACGAAAGCTCGCTACCTTCAAAGTGTTCCTGATGGATGAAGCGTGGCTCTTCATGCGGAACGAAACGATCAGGCAGTACATCGTCCAGGCAGAAAAGACGTGGCGAAAGCACAATGCCGCCATGATCCTGGCGACGCAGTCGATCAAAGAACTCGAAGAGTCGGGCATGCTTCAAATCGTTGCCGAGAGCTGCCCTACGAAGATCTTCCTGGCCAATCCGGAAATGGATCGCGAGTTGTACAAGGAAGCCTTCCATCTGAACGATACCGAACTGGAGTTGATTGCCGGCCTTGTTCCCCCAGGTCAAATGCTCATCCGGAAAGCTCAGTCCTCGAAGAAGGTTCATCTCAACGTGGATTCGGTGTCGCATTGGATGGCGACCAACAATGCGCGCGACAACCTGAAGAAGCGCGACTATTTCGCCCGCTTCGGGATCGCCGACGGGCTGCGCCGTCTCGCTCAGGACTATCCGTTCCAGCGCCGCACTTTGGCTGGAATTAACCACTAGGAGGAAGACATGCATCGCATACCGCTCGTTCTCGCTCTCGCCGCCATCTCGACTTCCACCGCATTGGGACAGGATGCCTCGGCGCGAACTGTGCAATACCACGCGCAGGACATTGTTCCCATCCATGCCAAGCTGAAATACACAACCTTGATTGAGGTGCCCGCCACGGAAAAGATCATGGAGGCGGCCACCGGCGACAAGGACTTCTGGGTCGTCGATGTCGTCAGCAACTTTTGTTTTGTCCATCCGGCCAAAGAAGGAATCAGCTCCAACCTGAACCTGATCACCGACAAGGGCAACATTTATTCCTTTACTCTGCAGGATGTCTCAAACACGTCCCAGACACCGGACCTGAAAGTGTTGGTTCAGCCGGCAGATCACTCTTCGATCGTGGCATCCGCCGGGCCTTCGCAGTTCATCCCCGCAGCGCAGCTGGAACAGTCGAAACAGGAACTGGCTGCGCTGCAGTCTCATGTCGAACAGGCAGTCGACGAGTACAAGAGCTCTTATCCTTTGCAGTTAAAGTTCGACTATTCCTACAAAGCGAACGAAGCACCGTTCGACATCCAGTCGATCTACCACGACGACAAGTTCACCTATATCAAGACCACCGCGCCCGAGAAATTCAGCGTCTATGAAATGAAAGACGGTAAGCCTAATCTGGTTACTTACGATCTCCGGGAAGGAACGTACATTATCCCGAAGGTCATGGATTCCGGATATGTAGAACTCGGCAAGAAACGCATGGATTTCTCGCGCAAAGGATGATGTCATGCAGAGTCCGAGCAATCCGCCACCGCTGAACAGTGATTTGCAGGAACTACCCGAGCTGCGTCGTAATGCAGCGGAGCCCAAGGGAGTTCTGCAGAAGAATCTCAAGGTTCTCGTTTACCTCGGGGCCGCGCTTCTTGTTATCCTCGCCGCTGTTTTCAGCACCGCTGGAAAGAAAACAGCCTAACGGTAAAACTGCGGCGAGCAAAGATGCGCCGCCGCAACCCATGGTTCAGGACAACACCGACAACAATGTCCAGGATCTGAAGAACCAGCTTGCCGCCGAGAGGCTCAAAGAACAGCAGCAGGCTGCAAATGCGTTGACCACTTCGGACCCTACGTTCGCAAATGCGACGCCCGCGCAGCAGGTCGTGGCCGCAGCGTATGGCCCAAACGGGCAACCCATCCCGTGTGTTCCCGGGCAGCCATGCTTGCAATCGCCTTACGGACAGCAGAACTCTGCGCAACCTCAATTGTCGCCAGCGCAGCAGCAAGCTCAACAACTCGCGGCTAAAGAGCGCGAGCTGGCCTATGATTCTCGCTTCGCCTCCAATCTGGCCTACGTTCATCCAACTGATTCGCCTGCGCAATCTCGGGGACAGGAAGGCGTGGCGCCAAATGGTTATCAATTGGCTTCCGATCAAATTCCGGCAGACTCCGCACCCGCGGCTACCAGCAACTTCGTTGCGCCGCGGGCGGCAGGAGAACAGCTATCGCCGACAACGGACCCACCCGCTGCAAAGCACAACCTGGAAGTGAACATCGATTCCGCCGTCGGCCAGCCATATGTCATCTATGAAGGCCTGACGATGGACACCGTTCTCATGAACCGGCTCGATGGTGACGCGGTGGGCCCGGTCAAAGTCCTCGTCTCGAATCCGGTCTATTCGCACGATCGCCAGCATGTGCTCATCCCCGAGGGGACCATCGTGCTTGGCGAAGCCCGAAAGATCGGATCAGTTGGTTTCGGCCAACAACGGCGCCTGGCTGTTGTCTTTCACCGCATGATCATGCCGGATGGCTATTCGGTCGATCTCGACCAGTTCCACGGTCTCGACCAAATCGGAGAAGAAGGTCTGAAGGACAAGGTAGACAACCACTACCTCGAAATCTTCGGAACATCGATCGCTCTCGGAGTGATCGCGGGAGCTGCCCAGATTACGCAAGGCGGAGGTGTCTATGGCGGCTCAGGCCCCCAGGTCTTCACCAACGGCGCCGCATCCTCTGTGTCACAGTCCGCAACCACAATCATGGATCGCTTCATGCAGATCCCTCCCACGATCACGATCCGGGAGGGACATCGCGTAAAAGTCTACTTTACGCAGGACATGCTCTTGCCTGCGTATGAAAATCACACGATTGCTCAAACCTTCTAGGAGATGACATGCAGAAAAAAATGATCGCTGCCGCCGTTACGGTACTTGTTCTTGCTGGATGCAAAAGCAAAGAACAAAAAGAGCAGGATCTCAACAATCAGTTGCAGACCGTGACAGCTCAATACAACAAAGATTGTCCGAAGTTTGATGAAAAAGATACCACCGGTATCAGTGCTGCTCTGGGCGACAAACCTACACCGCAAGAATCGGCTGCGGCCGCGCAACGGCGTCAACAGATAGAGGCAAATCTTAACAGTCCACATTGCAAAGAACTCGCGTCGGAGCAGGACGACATAACACGTAAGCTCCTCGGTTTACAGAACCGGTAGGTCAACTAATAAATGGGTGCAACATTTCTCAATGTTCAGTCGATAAGGAGACAGACAATGAAGGAATTACTTCTCGTCGCCACATTCGCGGTCGCAACCACGGTGCCGTGTCACGCTCAGTTTGGATCCGGTATCGTCTACGATCCGACACAGTCGGCCCACGCGGTGCAACAAATCATTCAGGCAAACCAACTTTACACGACGGCGTTAAAAACGACCCAAAGTGTGATTGGAGCGTATAACCTCGCGCAGCGCATGGCATCTGCACCGTCTTCTCTATATTCAAACTACACAAATCTTGGAAGGCAGTTGTGGGTTCCTTTCACTCAACCCGCGAATACCTATGGAAACGTCGTCGATTGGATGAACGCTGCTATGACCGGAACAGGGGCGGCCGCTGCGAATCAGAAGGCGAGTATCCCGCATACCGGGCAGCTTTCCGGTTTCAACGAACTCGATGCGGAAGGACAACAGGCTATTGCAGCACAGGGGGCAACAGTTGACCTTGGCGATACTGTCAACGCTACCACGCTCCAAACTCTCGGAAGCGTCAGGGCGAGCGCTCCTCAACGTGAGAGTGATATTCAAAATCTCGAGGCAGCCAGCCATTCGATCGACCCAACGCAGCAGACCGAATTAGCAACATTGCAGAGGATCAACCAGGCTCTCCTGATTCAGCTGCGGACGCAACAGGAAGCTAGCCAAATGCAACAGGCACAGACACTCCAGCAAATGATTGAGCAAAAACAACAGCAGGATGCCCTGAAACTCACGATGGAGGCCGCTGACGGGTATGAGGCGAATTACAAAAGCCATACCTCGACCGACACAATTGGAATCAACAAGGTCTTTAGCTACTAGCGTCGGAGGGCGACATGGGACAGCAGATACTTACATTTATAGCGCAGCAATGCGACAACCTGAGTGCTACGATGTCGCCCACGATTGATTCGATAGGTCTACACATTGTGATCGCTTTAGCGACGATCATGCTGGTCTGGTTTGGCGTGCAAGAGGCACTCGCATGTTCGCAGGGAGGACCGGGGTTCGGCATGGCAAAGTTTATCAACTTTTTCGTGCTGATCACCTTTGCTTATTGCTTCGTAATTTCTACGACAGCGCGATTCCAGGAATTGGCTATTCGCTCAAGGGTTTCATTAGTCAAGGGACGACTAACCTCGCCCAAATTATCGGCCATGATTCGATCTCCGCTATGTTTCAAGAGATTGATGCGGCTCTCTCGAAATCAGGGACAAGCATGGTCGCCCTTACAGCGCCCTATCTCTTCGTGTGCTACATCTTCAGTCAAATCTTGCTCTGTGCTCTCACGGCATTTGTCGCAGTCATTCTAGGATACGGCGCAATTGCAGGAACGATCATCGGTATTCTTGGACCCATTTTTATTCCTTTCCTGGTCGTCGAACGGTTGGATTTTCTCTTTTGGGGTTGGCTGAAGGCATTCCTCAGCTTTTCGTTTTACAAGGTCGTGGCCGCGGCAACCATGAGTGTCCTAGGGCACCTCTTTTTGAGCTATTTCGCCAGCGGAATCACCTTCACTAATCCACTTGACTTCGTAAAAAACTTCCCGCTTCTTATCGTTCTAGTGCTCGTGAATGTATTCCTGCTCTTGAAGATTCCGGCGATCACGGCTTCCATCTTCTCTGGCAGTAGCGGGGGCCATGACGCGGGAATGGGGATGGCAACTGGATTTATTACAGCAAGGTTCATGAAGTAACGGAGATTTGGCAATGACTGCTACTCAAGCAAAGACCTCCGATATCAGTCGCGCGGCGGAGCGCTATCTCGAGCAATACGGCGACCCGATCGTCATGAATACCTATCTCAAGGTAACGATCCTCGTATTGGCCGCAGTTTCTTTCGTGCTCGCGGGCCTCGTCTTCAAGAGCCAGCGGGCCCTGGCAGATATGCACCCGATGATCGTGCGAATCAACGACGTGGGCAGAGCTGAAGCGATCGACTATCGCAACTTTCAATATCGTCCCCAGGAAGCCGAGAACAAGTACTACCTGTCCCGCTGGACTGAGCTCTACTTCAGCCGCAATCGCTTCACCATCGAGCGCGATCAAACGAACGCTCTCTATTTCCTGAACGGTGACGTTCAGCACGCAGTCATCGAGCAGGAACGTAAGGACAATGTCATTCCAACCTATACGAAGGAGGGATCGCTTCCGTATGTCGATGTCGAAATCAGGAGTGTCGTTCTTGATGATCTCCGGCAATCGCCATATTCAGCTCGAATCGAATTCGAGAAGGTATTTACGAACCCTGCGGATCATTCCGAAATCAAGCGGGAACGATGGACCGCCAGCGTCACCTATGTCTTCCGCGAGAACGTGAAGAACAACGAACTCGCTGTGAATCCGCTGGGATTGACGATCGTGCGCTTCCGTGCCGACGAGGCGTTCAGCTGATGAACGTACTTGGTGCGTCTGAAATCGAGAACTGAGATTGAGCACTCAAAGCACAACTTTCGAACGCCATTACCGGATTGCAGAGTTGTGTGGCCTTTGGGGGATCGGTCGCGAAACCCTGAGAAAGATTCTGATAGACGAACCGGGCGTGGTGAAAATCAGAATGGGAAGACGCAAGTACCACACCACATATAGCGTGCCTGCTTCGGTTGCAGAGCGGATTCACACGCGCTTGGCATCTGGTGATGACTCGTACCATAGACCTACAAAGAGCTCTCTCGCTCACTCCTAAGGCAGAATATTCCTCAACTAAATTATTGCTCAACCTAAACGGATTGAAACCACTTTGGCTTTGGAACGATCCGCAAATGCTTCCTGCAGAATGCGGGAGAGGCGATGTTGACGACCTGGTATCCAAGCGGCGTAATGCTTGCGAAGAATCTGCTCAGAATCCCCAATCAATTCGGCGACGTCGGGGATCGGCACGCCCTTCTCGAGGAGGATCCGAACGAACGTGTGTCTGAATTTATGGGGATGTGGGGGCGTTTCCCATGGTCCAGCAAGTTCAAAAACCTTTCTTAGTCGCTTGTTCCGCCAGATATCGCAAAGCTGTTTTGCGTTGCGGGTGACGCCGGCGGCGAAGATTGTCGCGCCATGAACCTCCTGTCGCGCGCGCAGCCGCTCCACAAGCCAGTCCGGTATCCAAGTGAATAGCGGCCGCCTCGTCTTATGCATGCGCAAAAAGACGTCATTACCCTTGAGGCGTTTTGTAATATCGAAGGTTGCCACGTCTGAGATGCGCAGGCCTGTGTAGATGGAGAGATAGATAAAGTCCTTCACATCTTCGCCACCCCATGTTCGATAGCCTGGTCCCTGCTTGAGTTGCGGTCCGATTTTGTCGCAGGCGACATGGAGGCGATCTAGTTCCTCATCGCTGAAGGGGGATTTTGGAACTGTAATTGAAGAACCTTCAGGCGCTTCCAAGTCATCGGCTATGTCTTTGACGAGCCATTCACGTTTGACACAGAACTTGATGAACGATTTGAGCCGCTCGAGCTTCTTGGCTTTAGCCCGGGTTCCGTCCTTCCAACTAGCGTAAAAGCGATCCATGTCGGTGACACTGAGCTGATCGATATGGACGTACCCGCGTTTGTTGCAATAGGACTCGAGCTGGTTGGTAAACGTGCGGTACTTGGCAAGAGTGTTCGGAGCGATGTTGCGGTTCCTGCATTTTGCAAGGAACGCCTCGGTTGCATTCTCGATGGTGATTCGAGCGGTCCTAGGCTCTTCGGCGGGAGCTGCTTCCTGGACAGCGGCTCGCCATGACCTGGCGCGCTCGAGGGCTGCTGCGACGGCACGCGCCGATTCGAATTCCCATTGGCCGGTATTATGCCGCCTGAATTTTGTGTGAAGCGTTCCTGACGCGAATATGGGGCATTCGCACCGTTTCCAGCCCTTCTTGCGTTCGTCGTATTCCGATGTGCGTGAGTTGTGCGGATGACCGCCTTTGCACTCCTGACGATGACGTCGATAGAGGGCCAACGGCATATCGGAAATTATGCCACATTGGCCCATATTGGCCCATGAGGAAATAGCCGAATTGATAAATTATTGAAGAAGAGGCAGATGTGAATTGGGGCGGCTAGTGGGGATCGAACCCACGACATCCTGAGCCACAGTCAGGCGTTCTGCCGCTGAACTATAGCCGCCATACAAGTATTCATTGTAGCATTTTGCGGCCTGATTTCGCGCTTTCGTCTGGACAGCGAGCGGACCGGCATCTAAGACATAGTAAACGCATGGATCCTGATATTCTTCCGCCGATCAGCAAGAGCTTGCCTCCGCGCGCGCGGGTGGGCAGTAATCTTTTTGCGGATGAGAATCTCGACCTGTTGTCCCATCTGCTCGACGATTGGTTCCGCATTCCGGGCACTTCTATTCGCTTCGGCTTGGACGGCATCATCGGCCTCATCCCCTGGCTCGGCGACGTGCTCGCCGGACTTGCCTCTTGCATTCTCATCATCGCCGCGTGGTTTCGCGGGGTTCCCTACGTTACACTCGCGCGCATGGTCGTGAACCTCGGCATCGACATTGTGGTCGGCTCGATCCCGTTGCTCGGCGATATGTTCGACATCGCCTGGAAAGCCAACCGTCGCAATTACGCATTGATGACGCGGCACTTGGAACAGCCACACCAGCACACTTGGAAAGACTGGGCTTTTTTGCTCTTTCTGGGAATCTGTGTAACTGCGATATTCATGGTGCCTTTGATCCTGCTGATCTGGTTCGCCGAGTGGTTGGCGCATCACATCTAGCAGCAAAGCTGCATGCTTAAGACTCAACCGACACGGTCTGACATGGGCCGCGTGTACGGTACAATAAATGAAGTCGGGGCGTAGCGCAGTCTGGTAGCGCATCTGCTTTGGGAGCAGAGGGTCGGGGGTTCGAATCCCTCCGCCCCGACCAATAAATCAATCATTTAGCCCATCATCGCATCCCGGTGAAAATTCGCTGTAGCGGAAAACTGTAGCGGGTAGCGGTCGTATCCGCTCTCAGTGGATCGAATGAGCTTGCCTCACTTGCCAATTGTCTAATTCACTCAGAATCGTGGCTTCACAACCTGACATGTCGCGTAAAGAATCGACGCTCCGTCAGAGGAGACCATCGTAGACGCAAGTCTTCACAAGATTCTCCTCATCTAAATCAGCCGTCTCAACCTTCCCCACAAGGATGGTGCCAGCTACAGAGATCAAGTTCTCTTTCAGACCAGCCATCTCCAATGCCGCTCTTAGAACCGACGCTACTATCCCTGGGTCGAAAAAGGAACACAGTTGCTGAATCGCATTGAACGCTTTCTCACCCTCTTTGTGCGTCTTAAGCGCCAGCAATTTTCCGTAATCCATCGAGAAAACCGAGTACTCCTTAGGAATTCCAGAATCAGTAATCACCGTATACGTTGGTACAACCAAATGAATAAAGCGGTAATGCCAGAGCTTTTGGATCCGCGCGTCGCGCCCAGCTTTGGCCGCCGAGAGCAAAAAGAGCTTCCGCTTGTTCTGAACGACCTTCTCAAATAACTCACGGTACAATTTCTCGGCCGTGTCATCCTGAAGGATCGGTGCTTTCGAGGTACTAAAGTGAGAACTTGCTATCCGAACTGCGTTTCTCTGCGACACCGAGGCAGTACCTTGACTCGCATTGTTGCAACAGACGGTCAGGAGACTCAAAAAGTCCCGCGGGTTGCCTTCCGAGGCGCGCACAATTTCAAGGTATGCTTCCGGACTCTCAAACACATGATCACAAATATGTTTCTCAAATTCCACCACGTCTTTCGCTTTGATGTCGGGGTCAAGAACAGCACAATGGCGGTACAGGACCAACGTGAGAAAATCTTTGACCGATTGCTGTGATTTCTCGTCAAAATCAAAGCACAGCAGAGTATCGAGATCAGCAACGGGGAAGATGTCAATCCCGGGCTGAAAACCAATAACTTGGGGAGGATCTAGGGACGCACTCGTTCGCGTGAAGAACTTCAATGCCACAATCTTGACGAATATCCTGTTTGACACGCAGAGTGTCTTGCGGATCATCTCTGCCAGGATGGGCTGAATTTTCAGTTCGATCGAAGACCATTCATCCACTAGGACACAGATCGCCCTAGCTCCGCATTCGTCGATTATCCCCTCGAGGGCCTGACGGATCTCGTCATAATCGATGACTGCTAGACCTCCAAATATCAATTCGACTGCATCCTTGTTTTTATCGATCTCTTCGGCAGAAAGACCAATTTCCGTCTTCGCTTTGGGTTCGAAACCAGAGACTGATACACTCAGCCCGGCCTTGATTCCCGTATTGCTTTCTCTACTCGTCTCTACCTTGCGTGCGTACTTGGTCATGCCCTCCTCGATGCGTCGCGCATCGAAGATTTCGTGCAATGCCATTAGATTCTGCTTTATTCGTTTGCGCTTATCGTGAACTTCTCCTCCGAAGATCTTCTCGAGAACGTCTTCAGTCAAAGTCTCATCGGAGAGTTGGATCAAGGCGTCCACTATTGCGGCAACAAATAATCGATAATAGCGGTGAATTAATTGTTTGAGATCAAGCTGCCCTCCAATGGTGCTTAACCCAAATGTCTTAAGATCGATATATACAGGCAACACCTTTTCGGTCGCGAAATTTACTCGACAGTGCTGATGAAAGGCCTTGAGTAGGTGAGTCTTTCCTGTCCCGTTCCTACCATAGATAATCTGAGTGTTTGGCGCGGCGAGCGTCCCGAAGTCTATCAGGGGGACGAAGGAGTCGACGTTGTATTCGTTTTCTATCTGATCGTCGAGGCGAAGCCTCAAGGCGCCGACCAATTTGGCCAATTTGGCTCTTTGCGTTTTCTCTTGAGGAGCCATCATAACGACTTTCCCCCGATTGCCTGTAGGCCCGACCGATGTTGTTGCCGAACCCCATCTGGCAGTCTGTCCCGAAGCTGTATTGTTGGTTCAGATTGCCACGTTGAATCACGAAAGAGTCTACCACTCAAGCCTGCCAGCAGGGAGATGAAAACCCAGTCGCAAAGCGATTCGCAGCGTCAGAGAAATATTGGCAAGGCAAGCCTTGACATCAAGAATCTCGATCGGCGGCTCGACGCCGGTTGCATGAGCAATGGCGCACTGCAATTCGTGAGTCGTCTGCGCGTCGTAATCAAAGGTGTACTGTGTTGCCGGCGATGACGATGTGTTTTTCGTGGAGCGTTCGCTGCTTGGCCCTGGCCGCAGCCGGGGCCAACACCATCGCGTACTAATCCATCCTCATGTAAAGATCTGCAGTGGTGGTCAACCGTCTAAGGAGTTGAAGGGGCTCAATTCCGATCGGTGCCCGGCCAAGCAATACATCTCCTTCGGCCCGGAGTTCATACTGCTTGAATCTTGAATCGTAAACCGTGCCGATTCGTACCCTAAGACCACGTGCGGCTACAGATATGTTGTCCATAGACTCAATAAAGCAGGGGCATTGAGGCTTGGCGCGCCTTCCAGCCAACAAACCGCGACCACCTGATTGAGTTCGTCAACGCTCAGGGCATCGAGCTTGAGTTTAACGAACGCATTGTCGCGTTACTTATCAAACAGAAGACGGTTGCAACACTTCATTGCTATTCACATTGATCTGCCCTGTTGGGGCGTATCGCGCAAGATTTCGGAAAATCGTGCAAGTTAATATTGCGCGACCTCCAATTTTATTGCGCGATTTGCTTGATTATTGCGCGATCCGGTGTTTTAATTGCGCGATAGAGTGGTCGCGCAACAAAACGGAGGAGGCATGCCAAAACGCCTGCGGGAGGAAGAACTAGCTTCAGTAGTCGATGTCGTGCGGCAAAGTACCGATGGCGCGCGGAGAAGCGAAATTGCCAAGGCTTTGAAAGAGGTCCCGCAACGAACCCTCCAATATTGGTTGAAAAGCCTCGTGGAGGATGGGAGGCTCACGCAGCAAGGCAAAGGGCCGGCCGCGCGATACCGGCTTTCGAGTGCAGTGGAGGAGCAGAAAGAAACGGCTGCCCGGCAAGCGGGGCCAGAAGAGGAAAAGCCGGAGGAGGTACGGGTGCCTCTCTCCGCCGAAAGCGCGAAGATACGCGAGTATCTGCGGCAGCCGTCCGGGGCCAGAAAGGCCGTGGGGTATAACCGTCAGTTTCTCGACGGCTATCGACCCAACACGAGCTTCTATCTCTCTCCGGAAGAGCGGGCGCATCTAGCGGAAGTAGGTAAGACAAAGGCTGCCGTTGAAGCGGCCGGAACCTATGCGAAGCAGATTCTCAACCGCCTGCTCATCGATCTGTCCTGGAACTCCAGCCGACTCGAGGGGAATACCTACTCGCTGCTTGATACCCGCCGCCTGATTGAATTTGGCGAAGAGACGCAGGGGCGGAACAGGCTGGAAGCCCAGATGATTCTCAATCACAAGGACGCCATCGCATTTCTTGTGAGCGCGGCGGATGAGATCGGTTTTAACCGCTATACGATTCTGAACCTCCACGGGATTCTGGCACAGAACCTACTACCGGATGAGGCGGCGGCTGGACGCCTACGGCGCATTGCGGTCGGCATTGAAAAGTCTGCCTTCCATCCTCTCGAAGTCCCGCAATTGATAGAGGAGTGCTTCAACCAGTTGCTGGCAACGGCGCAGGCAATCCATGACCCGTTCGAGCAATCGTTCTTCGCCATGGTGCAACTGCCGTACCTTCAGCCCTTCGATGATGTGAACAAACGTGTATCGCGTCTGGCAGCGAACATTCCCTTTATTAAGGCAAACCTGTCGCCACTGTCGTTTACCGATGTTCCGCGTTCGACCTACACAGACGCCATTCTGGGCATCTATGAGCTGAACAAGGTGGACTTGCTCAAAGATGTCTTCATCTGGGCCTATGAGCGGTCGGCCGAGCGTTACGCGGCTGTGAGGCAATCCATGGGCGATCCTGATCCTTTCAGACAACGGCATCGGGAGGCGCTGCGTCAGCTTGTGGGCGACGTGGTGCGGCGACACATGGACAGGAAGGAGGCAACTGCGTATATCGCGGAATGGGTGAAGAACAATGTCGCAGCGGATGAGCGAGGCAGATTCAGGGAAATGGCCGAGTCCGATCTTCTCGGCCTGCATGAGGGAAACTTCGCACGTCTTCAGGTTCGACCGAGCGAATTCGCGGCATGGCAGATCGCGTGGGAAAACAAGGAATTGGTATTCCCAGTTCCGGAAGAACGGTATGACACCAGTCGGGACGTAGTCGTGTTCTGGGGTCAGGACCGGACACAGCGCATACGATGCGCCATCAGCAGAGAGGCGCTCGATGACCACTTCCAAGGCGACAAGAGGAACAAGCTCGAACTGTTCGGCGAAAATCGTCCGGCCATTGAAGATATCGCACGACGAAAATATCTCTCTGGCCGTGTCGAACCGGACGGAGCCGTCCTAATACGCACAGCGGATATTCCTCATTGAAGAGGCGCACTGCGGCGGTGATGATGATCATGATGACAACGGTGAGGAATGATCCGCCGCGCGCACATGCGAAGCCCTCAGAGCCTTCGCCGCGTTTAGCAAATGAGTCAAATTCTGATTCCGCCGTGGGCCAATGTGGGCCAACGTGCCCCGGCAACCCAGGTATTGATGGCAATTACGGCAACGTGTATTCTATAACTTACGAGGCGGCAATATGTGGTTCAGCTTCGATCCCCACTAGCCGCCCCAGACGCGCTTGACTCCTGCCTCACAAATCAGCCAACAGCCTATACCGGAAAGCATATTTGTTGGCTGCTCCGGCTGGGCTTACCCTACCTGGAAGCCTGATTTCTATCCCGCAAAAGTTTCTGCCAAAAAGTTCTTAGAGTACTATGCGACGCAGCTGAACTCTGTCGAGGTGAACTACACCTTTCGCAGTCTGCCCAGCGCGACGACAACTGCTTCCTGGCTTGCTGCGACCGGGCCCGACTTCCGGTTCTCATTCAAGGCGCCACAACGCATCACCCATATTTCCCGCCTTAGGAATTGTGGTGATGCTCTGGCCGAATTCGCGACTTCGATTCAACCGGTGATCGAGGCGAAGCGCTTTGGAGCGGCGCTGTTCCAGCTGCCGCCGAATTTCAAGGCCGATGCTGAACTGCTTGCGTCCTTTCTAGAAGAAGCAGCGTCCTCAAACTTGAGAATGGCTTTTGAATTTCGTCACGAATCATGGTTCACGGACGAAGTCTATGCTGTCCTCGGTAGGCACAATGCCGCGCTCTGCATAGCAGAAAGTGATGAGCTGGCAACTCCGGAGGTTCGGACAGCAGATTTCGCGTGCCTTCGTCTTCGCAAGAGCAATTATTCAGCTGAAGAGATGAGTGCAGTTTGTGAACGGTTGCGCGAAGCGGCGCGAAAGGGTGATATATTCGCATACTTCAAACATGAAGATGAGCCAACCGGCGCTCTCCGAGCGGCTGCTGTTATGAAAAGGCTTTACGGGCCATGACTAAGACCTATTCCAAGTTTGCGCGCACACCTGCCAATGGCTGGCACAGCGATTTCATCCCACGCCGTTTTTTGAACAACGGTCATGTGATGACTTTGGCTGGCAACTTTCTGCCGCGGCACTGGTCGCTGCCAGAGCCGGAAGAAGTATTGGTTGAAGTGGAAGGCCCAATTGCAGGGCACGAGTTGTATGGCCCAACACGCGTTCTTTCTCATTGCCACTGGCAGCCTGCGGAGGTTCGCAGCGAGCGCCTGACGGTGGTTCTGGTGCACGGGCTTGAGGGTTCCTCGAACTCACAATATGTGTTGGGCAACTCGACCCGCGCCTGGGCTGCCGGGTGCAATGTTGTCCGCGTGAACATGCGGAGTTGCGGTGGTACCGACAGATTTTCGCCTGCCATTTACCACTCCGGCTGTTCGATCGACGTGGCGCGTATAGTGGACAAGATTGTTTCGCGCGAAAGGCTGCAGGCGGTCGCTCTTATTGGGTATTCGATGGGCGGCAATCTGGTGCTGAAGTATGCGGGGGAACTCGGGGGTGCTGCGCCATCAGTCCTCAAAGCGGTTGTCGGGATATCGCCGCTGATGGATCTCGCTGCATCTTCTGCCGCACTGCACGAGCCACAGAATCGGTTCTACGAGAAGTATTTCCTGCGCTCGATGATTGATCGGATCCGGCGGAAAGCCGAGTTATTTCCAGGGATCTATTTGCCGTTTTATGCCAGCGGCATGCTGCGCCGACTGCGCAGCATGCGCGATTTCGACGAGCAGGTGGTGGCACGCTTTGGCGGCTTCGCTGACGCCGACGATTACTACTATTCTGTCGCCAGCTCAAAGGTCGCATCACAACTGACTGTGTCGACGCTCATTGTGCATTCCCTCGACGATCCTTTTATTCGCATGCTCCCAGAGACGCGACAGACGCTCATAGATAATCCTCACGTCAATTTTGTTGAGACAAGGCACGGCGGTCACTGCGCGTTTCTGGCTCCAACTGCGGGATACGACGGTTACTGGGCAGAGAAGACCCTGCTCGGCTTCCTGCTTGCAACCGTGCCCGATCGAGTTCATGGAAGCTGATTGGTCGGTCGAGATCGGCCCTGATCTTCCGATGATCGTCGTGCCCTGGGAAGGCTTTGTCGATTTGCGCCATGATCCTTCGCTTGCCTCCGGATTTAGCGAAACAGTGAATTTGCCAGTTCTGGCCCAGTCCCTGATCAGACTGAATCAAGAAAATTCGCAAGTCTTAACTTCCAAGTGCGACCTCTGGTTGCTCTCTGCAGACGAGATTGATCCGCTGGAGTTTGACGCGAAGAAGGAAGACGCCTGCCAGGGAGTTGCGTGCTACATCGACATCATCGCGTGCCTCGCCTCGCTCTTCGCATCTTTTTCAGCCCATGAGACGTGGGTTCGCTCGGCAACAGACAAAATGCGAGGCATCCAGATGCCTCAGGCCCGCATTGATCTTGTTATTCGACCCTCCATCGTGGATGAGCGCGATGGGTACGCACTGACACTTTATGTTGCATCATGTGGTGCTACGGGAGATGCTGCTCGAGCCATTCTTCGTGCAGCACTTCAGGCCGCTACTACGATTACAATGGAGTTAGCACACACTGTGGGCGAGTAGCTCAATTGGATAGAGCACCGGCCTTCTAAGCCGGGGGTTACAGGTTCAATCCCTGTCTCGCCTACCATTCAATTTCATTGCGCGTTCTCTGCCACCATCTTTTCATGCAGGGAGATCTCAGCAATAATTCTGGCGGCCTTTTCGTTGACAACGGTATGATTTTCAAACATGCCAATCGATTGTGAGAAGAGGAGCGGTCGTTGGTGCTTCAGGAGTTTGATATTTGTCTGCTGCGTGGTCTTGTTTGTTTCCGGATGCAGTTCCAAGCCCCACGACGTACACCTCAGTTGGGATGCCCCCAAGAATTCTCCGGTTGCAGTCGTTGGGTATAACGTATATCGCTCCACTGGCGAGAATTATCCATATCACCGACTGAACTCTTCGCTAGTAAAAAATACGACTTTTGAAGACTATCTGGCCCAGAGTGGTCGCAGCTATGACTACGCTGTAAGAAGCGTGAGTGCTTCTGGAATCGAGAGCCCCCCGTCTAACAGGGTCCATGTCACCATTCCGTAGTAGCCATCGCCACTCCCAGAGCAGTCCATACCTTCACTTGGCAGTTTCGCAGCCGCCTCGAACTCAATGGGGGTGACGCGATGTCGCGCGTTTTGAAGATGAACTCTAGTGGATTCTCGGTTGACGACTGTATGATCTCAAATCATGCCAGTCGGTTTTGGGAAGAGAATCCGTCGCAGGTGCGGCGGCATCATGTTTGTGTTCTGCTGCTTTATTTTCCTCATTTCTGGCTGTGGCGTCAGCACTCCCGCGGCACAGGCCCCCGGCGATACAGTCCATCATCAAGTTGATCTCACTTGGGACGCCCCCGAAAGTTCTCCGGTACAGTTCGTTGGCTATCATGTGTATCGCGCGCCCGCAAGTAGTTCCGCATATCAACTGCTCAACACATCGCTGGCAGCCGAGACTGTTTATCTGGATACGACAGTCCAGAGCGGTCTTTCCTACAACTACTTTGTAACGAGTGTCGATGGTTCCGGCGTCGAAAGTGGCGCGTCGAACACGGTCAGCGTGACAATTCCGTGAGCATCATGGTGAGCGCAGCACGGCACGCCGTTTGGCTTTGAGTGTGTTTTCGAGCGATTCGGATGCGAACGACTCGATCGTTGGGCGCAACAGTGCTCCCATGCCAAACGGAATGGATCTGGCCAGCGTCACGACTTCACACTCGATGTAGACTCCTCCATCACGCTGTTCAACGTGCCAGTATGAGTTCATTGCCCACAGGAATCCCAATCCTTCGCCCTGGGCCAATACTTGTTCGTCTGGTTCTCCGGCATTGCGAACTTCGCGCACGCTTGCAGAACGGGAGCGCACGCTATACCGATCGCTGTTGAGGGGCAGGAAGTCGATGTCATGGACTGTGTCGAGAACCACGGTTACGACTTTGTGTTTCTTCAGGCGGTAGAAGACCTCGAAGTGATTCCCCTGATGTGAAATCAAGCGCGCTTGCACAATCTCTGGCGCGTAATACCTGGTGTAGTTTGGGTAATCCTGGTCGACTTTCAGGACGTGATCGAGTGTTGTGTTGGGCAGGAATGCGCCGCCGATCCAATCCTCAATTGTGCCTCCATCAACTTCTGGTGCGCGGACTTGCTGGACAGAGATCTCTCCTTTGCGGACTGCTTCGCGCCGTTGCGCGTCCTGATCGATCCACAGGTAGCCTTCGCGGGAAGCGTTTTGCGCGTCGAAGTGTTGCTCGACGGTTACAACGTAATTTTGGAATGCGGCTTTCACCTTATCTGGCTCTTCCGCATGAGCCAGTGAGGCGCAAGAAATGATTGCAATGAGAAATACCGCGGTCTTTCGAAATGTTTTCAATAAAGTATTTGTTTGAAGCTTTCGAATTTTTCGTTTTTATTTCGCTATTTTGCAATTCCTTCCAGCGTGTTAGTTCTCAAGTAGCTGCAGTTGTTGGTCGGTTTAGGAGTCCATACTTTGCCGCCGACGTAGTTCACCTGCTGGAGAGTGATTTTCCCCAGGCTGTAGACGATGATGTTGAGCGGCAGCATGTCAGCGGTGTCCCCGGTGAGCGTCATGTCGCGTGTGATTGTTGTGGCATCGAGGTCGTAGATACTCCTCTTTATGTTCAATTCGACGCGGACCTCAATTGACTTGATCTGCTTGCCGCTCTGGTTCTTGTATTGGAAGGCGAGGCTGTTGTCCGGTGCGCCCTCTCTTATGGGCATGTAGCGCGCTTTGTTCTTGAGCGCTACGTCTGTGAAAGCGACGGGACATCCGATTTGAAGGTTTGTGTCATCTGGATTTGCGCCTGGAGGGACGACAACGAGTCCGGGAATCTCCTCGCTACGGCTGCTGCTTTGAGCTGTAGCGGGGATGGCACAGGCTGCGATAAGAGCGAGAATCACAAGCTTCATTGGATGACCTCCATTCGGCGATGATCTCTGTCTGTTGGACGCAAGGCTAGCACAAAGGGAATGCTTTCGTCGCCGCCAATGGCTTACCCTGCTGATGTGAAGGTCCATCGCGCCACATTGACGGAACTGGAGGCCGCATACGACATCGTTTCTGAATATTACGATGCTGTCAGCGTGCTTGTGCGCGATGATCGGGCTGTGTTTGAGCGGGAATACTTTGCCGACGGAACGGGAATCTGGCTGGCGACAATCGATGGGGAGATTGTGGGCTGCATCGGGTTGCACCGGTTGCCCAATCTCGAGAACGGGGCGGAAATCAAGCGGCTGTACGTGCGGCCAGATCGTCGAGGGCAGGGCATTGCCGAGGCGCTGCTTGGGGCACTGGAGGCATATGCGATTGAGCATGGATATGAAAGCCTCTATCTCGATTCCAAGAGCGATTTGATGGTTGCGATACGGTTCTACCAGCGGCATGGGTATTCGCCCTGCGAGCGATATAACGACAATCCGCAGGCGACGATCTTTATGAGCAAGCTGCTCTCCTGACGGCTGCGAGTTACACTGAAATCAGTCTCATGGTCTTTGTTCTCGACAACTACGATTCGTTTACTTACAACCTGGTGCAGTACATGGGCGAGCTTGGCGCGGAGATGACGATTCGCCGCAACGATGAGCTGTCCGTGGACGAGGTGGAGGCGCTGGAACCTGAGCGGATTCTGCTCTCGCCCGGGCCTTGTACGCCGCACGATGCGGGCATCTCGATTGATGTGGTGCGGCGCTTCGCCGGCAAGGTACCAATTCTTGGCGTTTGTCTTGGGCATCAGGCGATTGGCGCGGCTTTTGGCGGCAATGTCGTTCGCGCGCCGCAGCTGATGCATGGCAAGACGAGCGAAGTGAAGCACGATGGCAAGACGATCTTCAATGGATTGCGCAATCCGATGACATGCACGCGCTATCACTCGCTGATCGTGGCTGAGAAGGACCTGCCGGACGAACTTGAGGTTACGGCGCGGACTGCTGACGGTACGATTATGGGGTTGCGACATCGCGAATACCCGGTCGAGGGTGTTCAGTTTCATCCTGAGAGCGTGCTGACGCAGGACGGCAAGCGGCTGATCAAGAATTTTTTGGAGCTTTAGTTTTCATGGTTGTGAGGTATTGGCTGGTTGCAGGCGCGGCGTGTTTCTCCTCTCTTGCTGCGATGGGCCAGCAGCAGCCGATTGCCTACGTTCCTACCGATGGCGTTACGGTCTCCGGGTCGCTTGAGGTTGTCAACGGCAAGGCTACGATCGGGAACGACGGCAGCATTACAGCCGGGGACAAGACCGCACACGTAACACTGGCTCGCGGCGGCGAAATACGGCTTTGTGCTTCGACCACGGTTCACCTCACGCGGGACCGCTCGGTGGTTCCCGATTCCGGCAAGGATTCGACTGCGCTGATGCTGTCTCTCGACCGCGGCGCGCTTGAGGCCTCCTATAAAACTGGTTCGTACTCCGATGTTCTGTTGACTCCGGATCTGCGGATCCTGGTTTCCGGTCCGGGCGACGCGGATTTGAAGATGCGCGTGAACCAGAAGGGCGATACGTGCATCGACAATCATGGCGACAACGCTCCTTATATAACGGTGACCAGCCAGTTTGAGGGCGGCATTTACCGGGTGAAACCCAACCAGCGCGTGCTCTTTGAGCACGGAAGCCTGGAGCAGGTGGTGGATAACGAATCGGAACCGTGCGGTTGTCCTCCGGTCACCCCGGTTGCGATTGCCAAGGCGGACGGCAAGCCAGTGGGCGGGCCTTCCTCGACTCCGGCGGATACCGCGTTTCCACTGGCCGAGAGCGAGGGGTTGAAGCCACCGCCGCCGCCCCCGTCTCAGCCGGTTGTTCCGCAGGGGACGCCGCATGCTCAGGTGGAAGTCCCGCTTATCTATAATGGTGCGGACCCGAAGGCGCCGACCGCGGCCCCTGCTGCAACTCCACCTCCGACTGTGGCAACGGCTGCGCCTCCTGCCGAAGCGCCTCCCGAGGAGAAGCCGGCGAAGTCTGGTGGATTCTTCCACAGTGTTGGTCACTTTTTTGCAAAGTTGTTCGGGAAGGGGTAGCCGCAATCCCCCAGGGTGGCTAAATCTTTGAAAACACTCGGTCTGGGGAGAGAATCGCGCTAAATTCTTGAATTTACGTGAATTGTGGGTAAAGTCCTTCTTTCCAATGGCTATCGCGGACGTCTAAATAAAACTCCCCTATATCCAGTTTAGCGGATCAAGGCATAATGGTAGGCCAAATTAACTAAACTTTATTTGCTTTAGAATCAGTGGCTTCGGAATTATTTTTTGGATCATCCCCTTGACAGAGGAAGGAGCATGAAGGAAAATACCTGGGCTAGAGCCCGTCTATCACGGACCATGGCGCGGGGCTGAAGCCCCGCTCTTCTACCAGGTCCTGCTACGCAGGACGAGAACGACCAAGACCAAGACCGACCTACGTCAAAGGGATTGTCATTATTTTTTTTAAGGGTTACCCGCTTGACAAAGGAAATGGCGGAAAAAGAAACCCGAGGGTTCGATGCATGATTGAGAGCAGTATAGACCTCTGGCTTTTTGCTCACCGCATGAATTCTTCGGCGGATTGCGCATCAGAATGACGGTTGGGTTGGGGATTTCTGTTATAACCGCTCTTTCAAGAGCTTGGACAAGAGCTCGGAGATAGGCTGCTGGCCCTCGGGCGTGATGGCATATGTCAGCAGCCTGAACGGTGTTGTTCCGGGCAGGGGAATACTCTCTTCATGCCTGCGCATCCATCCCAGTTCTTCCATGGCGGACCATAGCACATCGTTTGGGGAACCCGGCGATGTCGCCATCGAACTGTCCGGTGTCTCCACACTCGCTTCGAGCACGGAGATGTCTCCATCGGTCATGGTTCGCATGTGCGCGAGGAGGGTTTCTGTGTTTGCATTTCCGGTCATGTGCAAAGCGTCCATTCGCATTCTACAGGGGGCGCCAAGAGGGATTTCTGCGGCCTTGCTTGCTTTGCCGATCGGTCATCGTCATTGGGCAGGAAGCTAGTGACTAGCGAACGACGGCGTTGAAGGGAAGGAACAAGTTAAGGACGGTGCCGTGGTGTGCCGGCGATTGGCTGCTGCGGACGCGCAATAGTCCGCGATGGCGGTCGACGATTTCTCTGCTGACCCAAAGGCCGAGGCCGTTTCCGGTTATGCCTTTTGTGGTAAAGAAGGGGTTGAAGAGCTTTGCAAGCGTCTGCCGGCTCATGCCGCTGCCGGTGTCTGCGACGGTGATGACGACGCCTGCTTCGCCGTTCTTCCAGTTTGTGCCTAAACGCGTGCGCAGGATAAGGCGGCCATTTTCCGCGCTCATGGCATCGATGGCGTTATTGACCAGGTTGCTGATGACCTGGCGTATTTCACCTTGAAAGCAGCGAACTGGTTTCAGGGCGCGGTTTCGTTGGCTGATTGCGACACCTGAGTTTGCGATTTTTCTCTGACAGATAAGCAAAACGCTTTGAATGAGCTGTTCGGGAGTGACCTCCTGTGGGTTTGTGGCCTGCTTGTGAAAGCGCAAGGTCTGGCTGGTGATGGCAGCAACCCGCTGCAGCTCGATCTCTGCCGCGTCCAGGTGTTGGTGGATTTTATCTAGATCTTTGGAGTGACGCGCGAGATAGAGAAGATTGGTGACGGCTTCAAGCGGATTGTTGATCTCATGGGCAATGGAACTGGCCAGACGGCCTACCACGGCGAGCTTCTCGCTTTGAATAAGAGCCTGCTCGGCTTTCTTCTGCTGCGTAATCTCAAGCGACGCCGCAGTGATGGCCTGAATAGAGCCATCCGGAGCGAAGACGGGGAAGTAGCTGACAGTCCAGTAGCGGTAGTTATCAGGATCGGTGATGAGCGTTCCTTCGAGGGGATAATTGATGACCGGTTTGCCTTGAAGAACCTGATCAAACAGCTCTTTGAGGCCTTCGATGGGAGCCATTTCGGTGAGTGTCCGTCCGACGATCTGTTCCGGCTTGAGACCGAAGAAGGCTGCCTGGCGGTCGTTCAGGCGGAGGTAGCGGAAGTCCTTGGTGTCGAAGAGCGCGAGTCCGATTGGAGCGGTGCGGTAGACGGTCTCGATCTCCGCATGCTGGCGCTCGGCTTCCTCGCTCTTGCGGCGGAGTTCTTCCTGCGAGAGCTTCTCCTGGGTGAAATCGCGGAAGAAGATCATGATGCCGTCGTCGGCGGGATAGCTCTGAACGCGGAGCCAGAGGTTCAGGGGTTCCGGGTAAAAGGCTTCAAACTCACCGGCCTCGCCGCGATCCATGCTACGGCGGTAGTTTTCGACGAAGGGAGAATTCTCGTAGACGATGGCGGGGAAGCGTTCGAAGAGATTTGCGCCGAGAAGGTCGCCAAAAGGCGAGAGCAGTTGCTGGGCGCGGCGATTCAGGAAGGTGAAATTGTAGTTGCAGTCCAAAAATACGATGGCGTCGGTGGCAGCATCAAAAAACTGCGCCATTTTCCGGCGGAAGTAACTATTATCCAAGGTTAAATAGGACACATTGTCCGGCAATCGGTCTTTCCTTTCGTGCCTTATCGAAAACGCATGGCTTCTTACTCGCAGTGATTGCAGGCCTCAGCATTATCACAACTACAGACGATTTTGTATTGGATGAGGCACCAGTCGACATCTGTTGCCGCTGTTGCTCACGATTGGCTGCGTGTTTGTTGCGGCTATGGGGCATGGAGGCCATTGCAGCACCGTTTTCATTGATTTCGCTTCGGGAAATACAATAATCGCGCGCGCTTTATGTGCAATAGGAAAAGGGTGGCAGTCATCCGCATGGGGGAGGAAATGAAGATAAACGGAGTCGAATGTATCTGAATGATGTTCTTCGATCTTTAACGTGCTGCTTGCTATGAGGAATGGCCTTTGTGCTTATGTTGTTGAGTGCCGCCATTCTTCGTCGCCGAGGTTACGTCTCCGGCCATCAGATTCTGGTTGACCGAGGTCCACGTATAGTTCTTGCCTTTGCCATCCAGATCCAACACCCAGACAAGGTAGAAGACATTCGGGAAAGGATTTGGAATGGATGCATAGTTGGTGATGGGAACGGCGCTGTTGATGGCCTGCATGATGTTGGGCATGATGTTGTCGTGCTCCCAGCAGATGAGGACTACTCCGCTGAGGGCAAGCAGGCTTTTGACCAGAGCCTTTTCGCCGCCGCCAATAGTGTAAGAAACATTGAATTGCGGACTGTCTTGTGAATAGTTGAGCCACGCCGCCAGAGGCGTTACGGTTTCGCATGGCCGCTGCGTTTCTCCGCTGGGATCGGCCGCATAGATGTAATCGGGAGCGGCGATCTCCGGATTTGAGGGTTTTGACTTATATGGAGCGAAGAAGGCATTGAGGGCACCGGCTCTTTGCCATCCGGGCACAATCAGGGACTTGCCGCCACCGGATTGTCCATTTGCGAGAACGTCCCACGGCCCGGTCTTGTTGGGCGGATTGGGAGGTTTTTCGGCGTGACGAATGATCATGATCTTTGTTGGTGGGGCTGATCCAGCCATTATTTTTCTCCCTGTGTGCGATTGGACCTGAATGCTCTCTCGCGAAAACCGTGCATCGAGACAAGCTTCAGGTACCGTACATGCGGGCGAGGATGCATGGCAAATCGCCGCATGCCGTTATCTCGGATGCAGGACTCTGTAGTTTGCAAGGACGCAGCCGCCTGCGAGCGGGCGACATTCGGTCAGGGCAAGGTGGACTCGATGTCCGGGGTCGCGGAAGGTGGGGATTCCGGAGCCAAGGAGGATGGGGTGGATGTTCAGACCGACCTGATCGATGAGGTCCGCGGCGAAGAGAGATTGCGCGAGCTCATCTCCACCCATGAGGCAGATTTGTTTTCCCGGGCACTGCTTGAGATGGCGTACGAATTCGGCCGCGTCGGTTGATACGAGCTCCACGCCGGGCGTATCGATGGACTGGATGGTGCGCGAGAAGACGTAGGTGCGCATGGTCGGCTCTTTGGTTTTGCCGGAGTCGTTCTTCTTTGTCTTCTCAACTGCTGCGCGATTTTGAGCGACCGATGCCTCGTAGGTCTTTCGTCCCATCAGAATAGTGTCGACATCCTTCCAATAGGTGGTCATTACTTCCTGGACATCTCTGCTGAAATGCAGCCAGTCGATGGAGCCGTCGGGACCGGCGAGGAATCCGTCGAGGCTGACTGCTCCGCCGTAAGTGATCGTGCGCATGTTGTGCTTTCTCATTTGGCGGATCATGTCCAGGGACGCAGGCGAGGGAGCCATCGATGCACGTTACGGCAATATTCTTCGTAGTCGGCGCCGAACTTTCCTCGCAGCGTTGGCTCTTCGTAAAAGATTACGAACAAGGCTACGCCTAATGCGGCTACGGCGGTTACTGTGATTGCTGTCGTGTTTATCCGGCCGAAGACGATCCAGAGGCCGGCCCATCCGGTGAAGAAGCCGACGTACATGGGGTTGCGGACATAACGATAGAAGCCGACAACGACGAGCCGCTGTGGTGGTGCAATCGGCGCGGGCGTTCCGCGCCCAGTCCAACCGAAGTCCCATATACAGCGCACTGCCACTGCGAAGCCGAGGACGGATGGGATAACGGCGATCCAGCGCCAGGGCGCCACGCTCGCTGTGTCAACATGGAAGCCGAGCCAGCCCGGCAGCAGCCAGAACCAAAGCGCGAAGAATGCGCTGCCGACGATGAGCGACGCGATCGCCGTAGGCCAATTGTGGCTATGATTCTGTATCGTTTCGGCCGGTAGGCTCATCTTGCACGGCTCCCGCCATCACCGAAGTATGAACCGCCGGATGTGATCGAGACAACTCAAAATGCGAATCGAAAGGAGGCGATATTGCGGGCCTGCGCTCGCGATGCCGGACCAGACGCGAAATCGCGAATGGTTGAATCGTCTCGCGGGACTAGTAAACGTCGGTCTGGTAACGTTTTGCTTTCTTCATGCTGGCGAGATATTCCTGGGCTGCGTCGGGTGTGCAATTCTTACCGTTGGCAATGGCATCAAGAAGAGCGGTCTCTACATCTTTCGCCATGCGATTTGCGTCGCCGCATACATAGAAATGCGCTCCACGTTCGAGCCAACGGTAGAGTTCCGCGTCGTTCTCCCGCATGCGGTCCTGCACATAGACTTTGTGCGCCTGGTCCCGAGAGAAGGCGGTATCGAATCGCGTCAGAATGCCTTCGTTGAACATTCCTTCCAGGTCTTCGCGATAAAGAAAATCTGAAGCACGGCGCTGCTCGCCAAAGAAAAGCCAGTTCTCACCCTTGTGCCCGTGCGCCTTGCGGTGCTGCAGAAACGCGCGAAACGGCGCGATTCCTGTGCCCGGACCTACCATGATGATCGGCGTGTCGGTATTTTCCGGAAGACGAAAGTTGTTGTTCGAATGCAGGAAGATGGGCATGGTTGAACCTTCGGGCGCACGTTCTCCCAGATGACCGGAGCACAGCCCCTGCCTGTCGCGCTCATGGCTCGTGTAGTACACAACGCGCACGATCGTATGCACGGCGTCTTTCACCAGAGATTGCGATGACGCAATGGAATACATGCGCGGAGTAAGGCGCGCCAGCACAGTGAAGAGCTGCTGCGGCGCGGTGATTCCGCCGGGATATTCCGTGATGAGATCGATAAACTCGCGGCCCCAGATGTACTCCTCCGCTGCGGAACGGTTGTCGGGAAGGGTCAGCGATTTGAGAGCATCGAGTCCTGGCACCGAGCCTGGAGCGACCTTTGCATAGGCGTTCACCGCGCTGCGGGTAAGCTTGCCGATAGCCAGGCGCGTGCGCAGCGCCTCTTCCAGGCTGATTTCAACCTTGTAGTGATCCAGCACGCGCTCATCGCCTTTGAAGTGGAGCTTTGCTAGCACCTCGGCTACCTCGGAGGGGCGATTCTCAGGCACGATTCCAACAGCATCGCCAGGGGTATATTCCATACCCGGCTCAAGCTCCAGCTCAATATGACGTGTTTGCTTTTCGGAGCCGGCTGTCGTCATCAATACGTTGACGAGCATGCGAGACATGTATGGATTATTCCGGGTGTACTTTTGCGGCTGTGTGCTCATAAGGTAGTTCAGTTTTTGCGTTCAGAGTCTTGTGAATCGAGTATATCTGCAAGGCTCTCCTGTTATGCCGAGATTGCTGCTGCAGCGAAGCACAGGCGATAATTTCCTAAAGAGAGTGCAAACTTTGGACAGACAGCTTCTTACGGCCAGGCTTCAGCAGAAACGATTACTCTCCGGTCCTGCACAGTGCTATCACCTCGAATTCTCGATCGATGAGCTTTCGCATTTCGACTTCGTGCCGGGTCAATTCATCTCCTGCATCGCGGTTGACGGCAAAGGCAAAACGCAGACACGCGCCTACTCGATTGTCTCAGCGCCGCGCGCAAACCAGCTCGACCTGTGCGCAAACCGTGTCGAAGACGGTTTTTTTTCGAATCTGCTTTGCGATCTGGAACCCGGCCAGGCCGTGCAGTTCCACGGACCGCATGGACTGTTCACATTGCGTCAGCCGCTGACAGACTCCATCTTCATCGCTACAGGTACTGGCATTGCACCGATACGCGGATTTGTTGAGTGGCTTTTTCCAGAAAACGGTGAAGATCGCAGCCAAGGACGCCAGATTTGGCTTGTCTATGGGACGCGCTATCGGACTGGACTCTACTATCAGAAATACTTTGAGAAAGTCGCTGCGGAGCGCCATAACTTCCACTACTTATCGACCCTCAGCCGCGCCAACGATGATTGGGAAGGCCTGCGCGGCTATGTGCAGGATCATGTTGCCCGAATTGTGAGCGAGCGCGCCAGCCAGGGGCATTCCGCGCCGGTCGTGACCGTGGGGGAGTCCACGGGCTTCGACATCCACGCGTACATTTGCGGGCTGAACATCATGGTTTCTGCCAACCGTGACAGGCTTAAAGAACTGGGCTGGCAGCGGAAGCAAGTTATCTTTGAGCGGTACGACTAGCTCCAATAGCTTCGGTCGAGCGTTCGATACTGAATCGCCTCGGCGATATGTGGCACGGCAATTGACGGTGCCCCTTCGAGATCGGCGATGGTGCGAGCAACTTTCAAAATGCGATCATGGGCGCGGGCCGTAAGCCCCTGCTGCTGCATTGCGCGCTCCAGAAGCCGCTCCGCATCCGGACCCAGTTCGCAGAAGGCGCGAATTTGTCTCGTGCTCATCTGCGCGTTCGAGTAGATCTTCTCGGATGCTTTCGTAAATCGCTCGCGCTGGATCTCGCGCGCGGCCAGGACGCGTGCCCGGATAGCCGCCGAACTCTCACTTGCCGCTCCGGCACGCAGCTCGCGATACTGCACGGCAGGTACCTCGATGTGAATGTCGATGCGGTCGAGCAGCGGTCCTGAGACTTTCGAGACATAGCGCTGGATCATGGGAGGAGTGCAGGAGCATTCGCGTGATTTGTCATTGAAATATCCGCACGGGCAGGGATTCATTGCGGCCGCCAGCATGAACGCCGACGGAAACGTCAGCGACATGGATGCCCTCGCAATGACTACGTTGCGATCTTCGAGCGGTTGCCGCATGACTTCGAGCACGTTGCGCGGAAACTCGGGCAGCTCATCCAGAAACAGAACGCCGTTGTGCGCCAGAGAAACTTCGCCTGGGCGTGGCATGGCTCCTCCGCCGATCAGACCCGCGTCGGAGATGGTATGGTGCGGTGAGCGGAAAGGCCGCTGCGTTACCAGGCCGGCGTCGGCATCAAGCACTCCGGCGACAGAGTGGATCTTTGTGGTTTCGAGAGCTTCTTCGAAACTCAATGGCGCAAGGATCGACGGCAGGCGCTTCGCCAGCATCGTTTTGCCTGAGCCCGGCGGCCCGATCATCAGAATGTTGTGTCCGCCTGCCGCCGAGACTTCCAGCGCGCGCTTCGCTGTCTGCTGACCGCGCACGTCGGCGAAATCAACATGGAAGTGCTGCAGCTCTCCCAGCATCTCTGCTGCCTGTAGGCGAAGCGGCTCGGTGTGGATGCCTCCATTTCCGGCCGCATTCAGTAGCTCGCGCACTTCATTCAGCGACTCGACGGGATAGACGTTCACGCCCTCGACGACCGCCGCTTCTCGTGCGTTGGCTTTGGGGATGACGAGATTCTTAATGCCACGTTCGCGCGCGGCGACGGCAACGGGCAGCATTCCGGAAACGGCCCGCAAGCCGCCATCCAGTCCCAACTCGCCTACGAGAAGGAACTGGCTCAGGTCGCGAAGCTGCAGTGCGCCGTACGCGCCAAGAATGCCGATGGCCATGGGCAGATCAAACCCGGAGCCTTCTTTTTTGATATCGGCGGGGGCGAGATTGATGGTGATGTGCGTCGACGGCACATCGAAGCCGGAATTCTTGATTGCTGCACGGACGCGGTCGCGGCTTTCGCGCACGGCCGCATCCGGCAGCCCGACGGTGTGGAAGTGGTCTTCGTTCGTCTTGATTCCGGAAAAGTCAACTTCAACATCGATAATGTTGGCGTCGATGCCGTAGACTGCGGCACTAAGAGCCTTAAAGAGCATATTTTTATCTGATAAGTGGCTGGAGTATAGCATCGCCGCCAGTCTCGAAATGAGAAAGAAGCTTGTTCGCCGAGTTGTTCAGGCAAACTTTAGGCACCTTTTCTGCAACAGAAAATTCAAAGGACTGTTATGCGTCTTCAAAGATACCTGGCAATTCTGATTTGCTGTTTCAGCCTTGGACTCGCCGCGCTGGCCCAGGCCAATCCTCCCAAGCAACAACAGCCGAACGACTACGGTGTTGTCGGCGACACGGGAGAAGAGCCCGATTAGCCGGTCAATCGTCCGCTTACCGGCCAAAGCCCTGCTGACACGACGGAAACCGCATGGCAGATGCTTGAAACCGGATCGAAAGATTCGAAGGAGCAAACACGCATCGACGCGCTGAATGCGATAGGTACCCTCACTGGGGTGAAGCGTGCCGAAGCTACGCTGCAGAATGCCATTCAGGATCAAAATGTCGACGTGCGGGTGGCGGCGGTGGTAGCGACAGGAAGCATGCTCGATGAGAATCTCATCCCGGTTCTGCGGCAGGCTCTCGATGACCCGGCTCCTGAGGTTGTCTTTGCGGCTGCGGTCTCTCTCTGGAAGATGCACGACCCCTCCGGCATCAACGTACTCTATGGCGTGCTTGCCGGCGATCGTAAAACCAAAGGCTCACTGGTGCAGACAGAGAAGCGTGAGGCGAATAAGGATTTGCACGATCCTGCGACCCTGGCCAGAATTGGCGCCATGCAAGGCGCTTATGCGCTGCTTGGCCCATTCGGCATAGGGCTCGATGCTGCACGGCTGATGATGAAGTCCAATAATGCGAACTCGGCGCGCGTGCTCACGGTGAATCTGCTTGCCCAGGACCATTCAGACGCAACCAAGGCCGAGTTTATTGCAGCGCTCAGCGACAAAAATTATCTTGTGCGAGCAGGCTCGGCTCGCGCACTCGGCGAGTTTCACGGCAAGGATGTCACCGACGCGCTGGCCGCGGCGTTCGACGACAGCAAGCCCTCGGTGCGGTTCATGGCGGCGGCTTCCTACATTCGCAGCAACGAGCCGGTCGCACCTGAAAAAAAGACTCCACGGAAGCGCGCGAAAACAAAGTCTTCTACCAAAGCGGCTAAAATAAGACTTCGTGAAGACGAGCCTTTTTGATCTTTTCAAAGTCGGCATTGGACCATCCAGTTCGCACACGATGGGTCCGATGCGCGCCGCGAGGCGCTTTGTTCTCGCTCTTGAAGACGCTGAGCTGCTGGATCGCACCACACGCGTGCAGGTGGATTTGTATGGCTCGCTGGCTCTGACAGGACTCGGCCACGGCACCGATCGTGCCGTATTGCTGGGACTTTCGGGAGAAGAGCCTTCCACCATCGATCCGGAGACGATCGAACCAAAGCTGCATCAGATTCGCGGGTCGCACGAGTTGCTGCTCGCGGGTCACAAAGCGATTCGATTTGTCGAAGAAACGGAT
Organism: uncultured Acidobacteriaceae bacterium; assembly: GCA_963833015.1. GTDB lineage: Bacteria > Acidobacteriota > Terriglobia > Terriglobales > Acidobacteriaceae > Alloacidobacterium. The sequence continues at coordinate 66,610 of CAWHWJ010000017.1, forward strand.
TTGCTTTTTCATCGCGACAGGATGTTTCCGGAAGGCGCACAAACGCAGCATCCCAACGGCGTGCGGTTTGCCTCTTTCGACGATACCGGCGTAACTGTCGCAAGCGAAGTCTTTTTCTCGATCGGCGGCGGCTTTATTGTGTCTGATGCGGAAGGCGCGGCCAGTTCCATCATGACCACTGCTGAGTTACCCCATCCCTTCAAGAGCGCGGCAGAGTTGCTGGAGATGGCGGCCGAAAAACAGCTCACCATCTGGGAACTGATGCTTGAAAACGAGTCGGCACTGCGCTCGCAGGAAGAAGTGCGCTCCGGCATTCTGAAGATCTGGAGCGTGATGCAGGGTTGCATCGATCGCGGCATGCGGACGGAAGGGATCTTGCCTGGCGGCCTGAATGTGCGAAGACGCGCGCCTCGCCTCGCCGCGCGTCTTCGGGAAAAAGGGTCTGTCGATCCGCTGGCGCCGCTTGATTGGGTCACTGTGTATGCGATGGCTGTGAATGAAGAAAATGCCGCAGGCGGTCGAGTTGTCACTGCTCCGACGAATGGCGCCGCTGGCGTGGTGCCAGCCGTGGCGCGATACTATCGGGACTTCATTCCCGGAGCCGACGACGAGGGCATTCTGCGCTACTTCCTGACATCAGCGGCTATTGGCATTCTGTACAAAGAAAATGCTTCGATCAGTGGCGCGGAAGTTGGATGCCAGGGAGAGGTCGGTGTTGCCTGCTCGATGGCTGCCGGCGGACTGATGGCCGCAATGAGCCGGCACCAATGGCCAAATAGAACATGCTGCGGAAATCGGCATGGAGCACAACCTCGGAATGACCTGCGATCCTATCGGCGGCCTTGTGCAAATCCCCTGCATCGAACGCAACGCGATGGGCGCGGTGAAGGCTGTGCATGCCTGCCGCATCGCGCTCAATGAGTTGGAGAGCCACAAAGTCTCGCTCGATCAGGTCATCAAGACGATGTATCTCACCGGGCTCGATATGCAGTCGCGCTACAAGGAAACATCGCTGGCAGGTCTGGCCCTGAACGTCATCGAGTGCTGACTTACATCAACTGCCCGTAAGAAACCGAGCAGTCATATTCCAATCGCACACGTCCGCTTTCCTGATGCTTCTCGAAGAGGTTGGCAATCGCAGCCCGCATCGCGGCATACCGCGCATGCCCAGGTTTTGGCATGTAGGACGATGAGATGATCCGTCCTTCTAAAGCGTCGAGCGTGAGAAGTTGCGCGTTAGGGAAAACTGCGCGCCGCATTTCGCCGGGAGCGAAGAAGCCCTGAATCTGGTCCGGAGTTAGATGATGCCGCTGCACCACCTCATAATCGATGCCGAATTCGCGCAGTAGCTTTTCATACCCATCATGGAAATCATCGCCACCTAATCGCCGCTCGTTGTAGATCACGGCACACCAGCCGTCCGGCCGCAGAATTCTGGCAAACTCGGCCCGGGTGCTTTCCAGATCAAACCAGTGCAGTGCCTGCCCAACTGTAATCAGGTCGAAAGAATGAGAAGGCAGTCCGGTTGCCTCGGCGGTACCAGCGACACAGCGAAGCCTCGGATACCGCTCGACCAGGGTCTCGCAAGCTGCGCGCATCTCTTCGTTGGGCTCGACGGCGATTACGTCATAGCCGCGTGCCAGAAAGATTTCCGCGAGCAGCCCCGTGCCTGCGGCGATATCCGCAATGGCTGAGGAAGTCGTCAGTCCGCATTCTGCTTCGAGCAGGCCAACTACGGCGTCCGGGATAGCGAGGCCGGAACTGCCGGTAGCTCTCCACGCGCCCGGTAAACCGCTCGCTGAAGCGATCTGAGTGTTCGACGCCGGTCAGCGCTCCACCGCCATCGCTACTGAATTCCCGCCACCCAGGCACAGCGCCGCCACTCCGCGATGCACGTCGCGGCGGATCATTTCATAGATCAGCGTCACCAGTACCCGCGCGCCGCTTGCGCCAATCGGATGCCCGATCGCCACCGCGCCGCCATTCACATTCACTTTCTCGAACGGAATTCCAAGCTCACGCGTTACCGCAATTGCCTGCACGGCAAACGCTTCGTTCAACTCGAAGAGATCAACACTGTCGGCTGTCCATCCGGCCCTGAGCGAGAACCTTCTGCACGCCGGTCACTGGAGCCATCATCACCCACGCAGGATCGACGCCGCTCGTCGCCTGCGCTCGAATGCGCGCCATCGGCTCCAGTCCCAGAGACCTTTGCTTTCGCTGCGGACATCACCACCAGCGCCGCGGCCGCATCGTTCACGCCAGGAGCATTCCCCGCCGTCACCGTGCCATCTTTCTTAAAGGCAGGCTTCAGAGCGCGCAGTGCTTCTAGGCTGGCGTCTTCGCGAATCGACTCATCGCGCTCAAACAACGTGTGGGGCCTGACCCTTTCTTCTTCGCCGGAATCTCCACGGGAACAACCTGCGACTTGAAGCGGCATTCTTTCCATGCTTCGGCCGCCTTGCGATGCGAGTTCAGCGCGTATTCATCCTGCTCCTCGCGGGTGATCTTGTACTTCTCTGCGACGTTCTCCGCTGTTTGGCCCATGTGATAGTTGTTGAACGAATCCCACAGACCATCGTTCACCATGGAATCGACCGCTATCGCATTGCCCATGCGGAAGCCGCTGCGCGCATTCGGCAGCAGATACGGCGCGTTCGTCATCGACTCCATTCCGCCCGCGACAACGATTTCCGAGTTGCCCGTCTGGATCGCCTGTGCTGCCAAGCGCAACGGCCTTCAATCCCGATCCGCAGACTTTGTTGATCGTCATCGCGCCTACGGATGGCGACAATCCGCCATGCAGCGCAGCCTGGCGCGCCGGATTCTGTCCGAGCCCGGCGGAAACAACATTGCCCATGATGCACTCATCGACCGTTGCGGCGTCGATGCCCGCGCGCCGTACGGCTTCGCGCACGGCAATTGCGCCCAGCTGCGTCGCGGAAAGATCCGACAACGAGCCCTGAAACTTACCAACCGGCGTGCGCACGCCAGAGACGATCACAATTTCTTCCATAACAAACCCCATACTTTAGTTAGACGGCAAACACACGAAGATATCAAGCCGGAGATGTAACAATCAATCGAAGGCCCGACGCGATGAGTGAACAAAACGCCACAGAAAATAGCCAACAAACAACACTGCCGGCAATCGCGCCCTGGTGGCATACAGTTCTGCTCATCGTGCCGCTTCTTGCGTTCTCACTGCTTGGCAGCCTCAAGCCGGCGCATCACGCACTCAGCCAGCATCACATTCCGCAATATCTGGCCACTCTTGCATGGGAATGGATTCTCGCCGCGCTCGTCGCTCTGGGGCATCCGCATGCGCAGGACTCCGCTGCGCCAGCTTCTCGGCGCGCGCCGACCCATGTTGCGCGAATGGAGAGACGATCTCGTCATCGCCGCCGCTTTCTGGATCGCGTCCATGATTATTCTCGCGGCCTCGGCGCCGTTCTCAGGCTTGCGCATCTCTCCACGCCGCAAAAAGCTCTCGCGCAATTGGCGCCGCAAAATGCGTTGGAGCTGTTGCTATGGGTGATACTCAGCATCTCCGCCGGAATTTGCGAGGAGCTGACGTTTCGCGGTTATCTGCTGCAGCAGTTCTCGCGCGCGAGCGGCAAGATATGGATCGGAGTGCTCGCCTCCTCGCTGCTCTTCGGCATCGCGCACGGATATGAAGGTGTGAGCGGAATGATTGCGATCACCCTGTATGGCGCGCTTTTCTGCATTCTGGCAATCAAGCGAGGAAGTCTTCGTCCGGGTATGATGGCGCACGCATGGCAGGATATTTTTTCCGGAATTGCCCTCATGGTTCTCAAACACGCGCACGTGTTTTAAGTTTTTTCCGATCACTTTCGTCATGAAGGCGGTCGTGAATGAAACACAAGATCGCAAAGTTTATCATTTTTTTCTTGACACTCTTTTTGGAGAACTCTATACATTCGTTAACTGCAGCATTTGTTGTTGCAGTACACGAATAGGGAGAATAGAAAACTATGGCAACCAAGAAAGCAGCAAAGAAGCCAGCGAAGAAGGCAGCAAAGAAAGCTGCAAAGAAGAAGTAAGCAAAGAAACAAGGCAACACCAAAGGGGGACGCAATAGCGTCCCCCTTAGTGTTTCTGCGGCATTCCGCATTTCTGCGACAATGAAACTCTGATGACTAGACGTAGATGGATTGCCGACAGCTGGGACGAGAGCACGGCATCGCTCACCGGAGAGCAGGCGTCGCATCTCATCCGCGTACTGCGCGCTCAGCCGGGAATGGAATATGACATTGTGGCCGGCGATCGCGTCTGGCATGGCGTCATCGCAGGAATCTCGGGTGACTCGGTCCGCTTCAACCTCGTCGCTGAAGTTCAGGCCGACCCGGCGCTTCCAATTACGCTGCTGCTTTCGATCTTTAAGTTTGACCGCCTGGAATGGGCCATCGAAAAAGGGACGGAGCTGGGAGTTGAACGCATCGTCCCTATCATCGCGCGCCGCAGCGAAAAGCATCTTGCTCAGTCAGCACAGAACCGCGTCGAGCGGTGGCGCCGTATCGCCCGCGAATCCGCGCAGCAATCGCGGCGCTCAGATATTCCCGCGATCGACAATGTGCTGCCGCTCAAAACAGCGGCACGTCAAGCCAGCGACGCCGCGAGACTTCTGCTGGCCGAACAGGAGCGTTCGACGACTCTGCGAAACGCTGTCGAGGAAGCAATAAGAAATGCGGGGGAGGAAATGCCGTCAATCCATCTGGCCGTCGGCCCTGAAGGTGGATGGACTGCTGAAGAAGAAGCTCTCTTCGATGCGGAGGGTTGGAAGTCTGTAAGCCTGGGGCCGCGGATTCTCCGCGCGGAAACTGCAGCTATCACCGCAACGGCAGTTGTTGCAGCGCTGCTGGAATAAAAAAGGTCACAAGCCGGAGCGCCTGTGACCTGATCGCTGTGACCCGACCGCTGGTTAGTTAAACATCTCTTTCACCTTGGAAAACAAACTCCGTGAAGTCGGAGTATTTTCGACGGTGAGCGATTCACCCAACTGGCGCAGCAACTCTTTCTGCAGCTTGGTCAGCTTCTTTGGGGTCTGGACCGCAACTTGCACTACGATGTCGCCGCGTCCATGCTCATTCAGGTAAGGAACGCCCTTTCCGCGAAGACGAAACTCCTTGCCGCTCTGCGTGCCTTCGGCAATTTTCAGCTTCGTATCGCCTTCGAGCGTCGGAATCGTAATCTCATCTCCCAGCGCTGCCTGCGAAAACGAAATCGGAATCACGCAATGCAGATCGTTGCCTTCGCGTTCAAAGAACGCATGCGGCTTCACGGAAAGAACGATATAGAGATCGCCCGAGGGGCCGCCATAGCGTCCGGCATCGCCTTCACCCTGGTAGCGAATGCGCGTTCCTTCTTCCACGCCGGCGGGAATCTTCACCTGCAGCGTGTGCTGCTTTTCCTGGCGCCCGTCGCCGCGGCACGTCGTGCAGGGATCGGTGACAACGCTGCCTGTGCCGCCGCAGGCATTGCAGGTCCTGCGCAATCGAGAAGAACCCTTGCTGGTAGCGAACCTGTCCGCGCCCCTGGCACTGTGAGCAGGTTGAAGGACCGCGCCCGCTGGCCGTTCCCGTTCCATGGCAGGTACCGCACGCCTCTGCGCGGCGAATCGTAACCTGCACGTCTTTGCCGAAGACCGCGTCCTCAAACTCGATCACATGGTCAAAGCGAATATCGCGCCCACGCTGCGCGCGTGAGGTGCGGCGGTTGGAATTGCCGCCCATGTTGAACATCTCGCCGAAGAAATCGCCAAAGATATCGCCGATATCGCCCATGCCGGCAAATGGATCGCCGTTACTGCCGCCCACTCCGCTCACACCCGCATGACCATAACGGTCATACGCGGCGCGTTTCTGCGGATCGCTCAGAACCTGATAGGCCTCACTGCATTCCTTGAACTTCTCTTCGGCTTCGGCGTTGCCGGGATTGCGGTCCGGGTGATATTGCATCGCGAGTTTGCGGTACGCGGTCTTCAACTCCTGGTCGGAGGCAGTCCGCGTTACGCTCAAAACTTCGTAGTAATCGGCTTTAGTCACGTTTGCTGTTCGGCTCATGCTTCTTTCTGCTGCGGGTTGTTTACTACGCGGACGAGAGCGGGCCGCAAGAGCCGCTCTTTGATTTTGTAGCCGCGGCGGACCTCATCAAACACCTGATGGTCCGGCAAATCAGGCCGCTCGATCATTTCGAGCGCTTCATGCACGCGCGGGTCAAAGGTCGTGCCGACCGTTTCCACCGGCTGCACATTCAGCGACCGCAGTGCCTCTTCCATCTGCTTCACAATCAGCTCCACACCTGTGCGGAGCTGCTCGGCGGAGCCGGTCGACTTGAGTGCAAGCTGAAAGTTATCCAACACCGGCAAAAACTGCTCCACCGCTCCGGAAACCGCGAAGTCGCGAAACTCATTCCGTTCCCGCGCCTCGCGCTTGCGGGCATTGTCGAACTCCGCCTGCAACCGCGCGATTCGGTCAACCAACGCATCACGCTCGGCCTTTACCCGCTCCAGTTCTTCTGTTGAATTGGATGATTCAGCCGGCACAATCGCTTCAACCTGCGGCTCATCTGCCACTGCTGCTGTCGTTGCCTGATTCCGTTCTTCGTTCACCTTATTCTCGTCCAATGTTTTTCTGCCCATATCTATTCAACCTTCGGCGGAGCGCAGTCGGCCCACGCACCACCCATTACTCGCTCTTGTTTCAGATGCCCTACTGAGGAGGCTGAAAAATCTTGTCTGACAATTGCGCGATGTAGGAAACCGCATTGATCGTTTCCTGATATTGCATGCGGGTCGGGCCGATGACCGCAACTGTGCCGAAATTCTCAGCGCCCAGTCTCGCCGGTGAGCCGATCAGCACCAGGTCCTGCATTCCCGGAATCGCCTCTTCCAGTCCCACCACCACGCGCACCGTATGCTGCCGCGCGTCCACATACGCATTCAGCAACTCCACCATGCGCTGCTTCGCTTCGAGCGCCGCCAGCATCTGGCGCAGCCGCTCGCGATCCAGTTCGCTGGCCAGCAGGTTCGCCACACCCTCTACGAAAATCGTCTGCAAGCCACCGTCGCCATCGAGCGCGCCTTTTCGGCAAAGCTCGTTTACTGACTGCATCAGCCGATCGTACTCGCTGCGCTCCTGCTCCATCCGGCCGGTCAGCTCTGTGCGAATGCGATCAATCGACCAGCCATGAAAATTCTCGTTCAGGAACCGCGCCGACGCCTCTAACTCCACATGCGTCAGATCGCGATCGAGCATCAGCATCCGGTCCATGACAAGGCCGGCCTTAGTCACGACAACCGCGAGAACCCGCCCTGCGGTAAGGCGCGTGAAGTGAATATGCTCCAGCGCGTGCACCTCAGCCGCAGACGTCAGCGCCACGCCAACACCACTTGAAATCAGCGCCAGTACATGCGACGTGCGTTCCAGAAACTGCTGGCTGCTGCTGATCCCGGCAAAGCTGTCGTCAATCTGCTCGCGCCGCTCCAGCGCCATTGGGAGCTGCCGCGAAACCCCACTCAACTGCTCCACGTAGAAGCGAAATGCCTTTGCCGTGGGAATACGTCCCGCCGAAGTATGCGGCTGATCGAGAAGCCCGGCATCGCTGAGCGACGCCATCACATTGCGAATCGTCGCCGAGCTCATGCCATCCTTATCGGCAAACTGGCGTGCAACCGCCTGCGACGCTACCGGCTCGCCTGTAGTGATGTAGCTCTCGATGATGGTGGTCAGCACCAGCCGTTCACGCGGGCTGATCCGCAAATCGGAAGACATGATTCCCTCGGCGTCAGACTATCTGCCAAAATCTGTGGCAGGATAGTCCTGTCCTTTTTAATTTTAGTGCATTTTGGAGGGAAACGTATCGATTACGCGGTGCCCCTAAAGTAACCCATAAATCACGGATACTAGGCACCTTCAGACTGCAGGCCCAAAGCCAGCGTAGGGCTCCAGCGGAATCAGTGCGACCACCTCCAGCATTCCGGCTTTGAAGAGCGGGAAGCTATTAATCGCCGCCTGTACTTCCTCTTTCGATGTCGCTTCCCAAAGGATGCTTGCCCCAGGCGTATCCCCGCGCTTCCAAACCTGCCGAATCAACCCGCTCGCGTAAAATTCACGAACACGAGCCCCTTCGCCGGAAATCAATTCGGGAGTAAAAGCTTCCGGAGGAAACTTGTCGACGAGTCGGCGGCTAAGCGAAAGAAATTGCATGCGCGTAGTCTACTGGAAAATGCTGCTCTAACCGCCCGCGCTCAATAGAGAACAAAACGGCGCAGCCGAAGCAGCACCGTTCGTAACAATCCATAGAACTTTACGCCCGGCTCAGGTAAGCCCCTTCGGCCGTATCCACGCGAATCTTCTCGCCTTCATTGATGAACGGAGGCACCTGAACAATCAATCCGGTCTCGGTCTTCGCAGGCTTCGTCACCGAAGAAGCGGTAGCCGACTTCAACCCCGGCTCGGTCTCGACAATGGTCAGCTCGACGGTCTGCGGCAGCTCAATTCCGACGGGCACGCCGTCAAAAAAAGAAACCGTAATCTGCAGATTCGGCGTCAGATATTCAACCGCATCCCCCAGCGTGTCATGCTTCAGGTGCGTCTGCTCGTAGTTCTCCGTGTTCATAAAGTAGTAGTCATCGCCGTCGTTGTAGAGAAATTCCATCGGAATCTCATCCACTACAACGCGGTCAATCGCGTCGGCCGAACGGAAGCGGTGCTCAAACATTGCGCCCGTGCGCAGGCTGCGCAGCTTGGCCTGGATAAAAGCGCGCAGGTTGCCGGGCGTGCGGTGCTCTACAGAAAAAACGGCATGCAGCTCATTGTTGTGCTTGATAATCATGCCCGGACGCATTTGTGTGGCGGGAATCGCCATAAAAAGAAACTCCTTGCTCTTGTAGTTCTGGGATTTTACAGATGCCGGCTCTCACGGCCAGGCGGGAAACTCTCCAATAGAACATTGTAGCGTTTTTCCGGTACTTGGAGCCAGCCGGTGGCTCTCTACTCTACCGTTACAGACTTAGCCAGATTGCGTGGCTGGTCCACGTCACAACCGCGCCTTACAGCGATGTGGTAGGCGAGCAGTTGCAGCGGAATGACATCCAGCACCGACAACAACAGCTCAGATGTGTGCGGGATGTACAGGACGTGATCCACGAGTTGGCCAATTTGGTTATCGCCTTCGATGGCTACAGCGATTACCTTGCCTGAGCGGGCGGTGACTTCCTGAATATTTGAAAGCGTCTTTTCGTAGCGCAGCTTTGAGTCTCGGTTGTTCTTGTCCTGGGTGGCGAGCACGACGACGGGGAGCGTCTCGTCGATCAGTGCGTTGGGGCCGTGTTTCATCTCACCCGCCGGGTAGCCTTCGGCGTGGATGTAGGAAATTTCCTTCATCTTGAGCGCGCCTTCGAGTGCGATGGGGTAGTGGATGCCTCGTCCGAGAAAGAGAAAATCGCTGACATTGGAATAGACGCGGGCAAGCTTTTCGCACTCGCTGTCGACAGTTCGGAGAATCTCTTCTACCTTTCCCGGTAGCAGCGTGAGTTCTTCGAGCAGGGCGCGGCTTTCGTCTTCGGAGATGGTCTGGCGGCTTTGTGCAAGATGCACGGCGAAGAGGAAGAGCGCGACGAGCTGTGCGGTGAAAGCTTTGGTGGAGGCGACGCCGATTTCCGGACCAGCGTGGGTGTAGATGGTACCGTAGGCTTCGCGCGCAATCATGGCGCCGACGACGTTGCAGATGGCGATGGTCTTTGACCCCTTGGCGATCATTTCGCGCTGCGCGGCGAGGGTGTCGGCGGTTTCGCCGGATTGCGTGATGAGCAGGCCGAGCGCGGTTGGGTCTGGGATGGGGTCGCGGTAGCGGTATTCGCTGGCGTAGTCGACTTCGACCGGAACACGGGCGAGTCGCTCGATCATGAACTTGCCGGCCGTGGCAGCGTGCCAGCTGGTGCCGCAGGCGGCGATGTTGATTTTGGTGGCGCGGCGGAACTCCTCGTCGCTGATCTTCATTTCGCTCAGGAAGACTTTGCCGGTATCGAGCGAGATGCGGCCGAGCGTGGTGTCGCGGATGGCGCGCGGCTGCTCGAAGATTTCCTTGAGCATGAAGTGCTTGTAGCCGCCTTTTTCTGCCTGGATCGGGTCCCACTGGATGCGCTGCACCGGGCGCTCGATAGGGTTACCTGCAAAGTCGGTGAGGCGTACGCCGGCGGGAGTGAGCACCGCCATGTCACCGTCGGCGAGAAAGTAGAGATTGCGGGTGTGGTGCAGGATTCCGGGGACGTCTGAGGCTACGAAGTATTCGCCTTCGCCGAGCCCGATCACGGCGGGAGGGCCGAAGCGTGCGGCTACGATTTTATTTGGCTCGTCGGCTGAGATGACGACAATAGCGAAGGCTCCGGTAAGACGGGCGACGGAGCGGCGCACGGCTTCTTCGAGCGGCATGGTCTTGCCGGAGGTTGCCGCCGAGGACATTTCCTGCTCGATGAGGTGCGCGATGATTTCTGTATCTGTTTCAGTTACGAATTTATGACCTTCGGCAGCGAGCTCGTGCTTGAGGGCGAGGTAGTTCTCGACGATGCCATTGTGCACGACGACGATGCGGCCGGTGCAGTCGCGATGCGGGTGGGCGTTTTCTTCCGTAGGGCGGCCGTGAGTGGCCCAGCGGGTATGGCCTATCCCGTAAGTCCCGTGGATGGGGCGGTCTTGAAGGACTTCTTCAAGGTTACGCAACTTGCCCGGTGCGCGGCGCAGTTCCAGGCCATTGCCTGTTCCGCCGACAGCGATTCCGGCTGAGTCATACCCGCGATATTCGAGGCGGCGCAGGCCTTCAATGATGACGGGGACAACTTCTTTATTGCCTACGTAGCCGACAATGCCACACATATTTCAGATTGTACGGGAGGTGTCAAAGAAGTCGCCTATGCGCCTTCTTCCAGCTTGTAGGTGAATTCCTCAATGACGGGATTGGTCAGCACATCTTTTGCAATGCGTTCCACTTCCTCTTTGGCGGCTACGGCGTCGAGGGAGTTGTCGAGGTCGAGGACGAAATATTTTCCCTGGCGTACGTCTTTCACGGCCTTGTACTGCATCTTTTTGAGTGCGTTCTGAATGGTCTGGCCCTGGGGGTCAAGTACCGTTCTCTTGAGTGTCACGTAGACATGAGCCTTCATTATGCTCGATTATAAAGGACTACGCGTCCCGCGATACGCGCCCTTGGCGTAATTCGCCTTCTGCACGCTGGAAGGCAACGGGCCAACTTCAGACAGATTACGTACACTGGAATTTGCATGGTTAATTATCTGGAACTACCGATTGGCGAGAAACTGCCCGAGGTGATCAACGCTGTTATCGAGATCCCGTTTGAGGGCATTAACAAGTACGAGTACGACAAGCAGCTGCATGTCTTCCGGCTGGACCGCAATTTGTATTCGCCAGTGCACTATCCGGGAGATTACGGGTTTATTCCGTCGACGCTGAGCGACGATGGTGACCCGCTGGACGTGCTGGTGCTGGTGGATGCGCCGAGCTTTCCGGGATGCGTGATGCAGGTGCGTCCGATCGGGCTGATGGAGATGCTGGACCAGGGCGTTCTCGATGAGAAGGTGCTGGCGGTTGGCAAGAACAATCCCCGTTATACGGACGTGTGGAATTATTCAGAAATCTATCCGCACATGCTCAAGGAGATTACGCATTTCTTCTCGATCTACAAGGATCTTGAGGGGAAGCGAGTTGAAGTTCGCGGATGGCACGATGCAGCGTATGCGCGGGATCGTGTTCTGCTGGCTGCAAAGAATTTCGTTGAGAATAAAGAGAAGAAGCTGGCCGAGGCCGGGGCTCAGAAATAGATTTTTCCTTATCCATTTTTTCTTAGAATCTGAGATTTCTGGGTGCCCTCCTTTCGCAAACTAAGCGAAAGGAGGGCACCCTTTTCGTGCCGCCGCGTGCGCGCCTAAAAGCAGATCCTTCGCTACGCTCCGGATGACAGTATTAATCGATTCCCCTGTGCTGGGCTGCTTTGGCTACGTGGGCTACTTCTTCGTGGTCGGAGATGGTGAGGTTAGGTTTCCGATCGAAGGAGATACTGCCGGAGACGGTCTGTCTTACGGGTCCTCTGACAATCTGCGACTGATCGAAAATGAGCTGCTTGTTCCTGATGGTTCCATCGGCGCTCCAGTGGTCGAAGTGCGTCAGGGCCGCAGGGATCAAAGTCGTCGTTCCCTGCGTCCAGTCCCAATGAAAGGTTCCCTGCGCCGACTGAGCAAGATCTTCCGTTGAGTATCCCGATAGTTCCAAATGAGTGGTTGCGCTTACGGTGCCGGTGAGCGGTGGCTCGTGCCAGAGAGTGGCGAGTCCAGCGGCGCTTGCGTGGAGAAGCTGCACGTCGAAGGTATAGCGCGGCGTGCTGCCGGTCGCATCCATCGTGCCGTTCGCCTGCAGAATTCCGTTAAGCGAGTGTGCTTCGATGGACTTGAACTGGATCTGGCGTCCTTCGATTCGTATTTCGCAGCTTGCGTCGTGCAGCGCGAGCGGGCCAAGTGTGAATGTTGCGGCGCGGATGCTGCCGTTCAGCGCGGGCCACTCGATTTTGTTGCGGTCGAGCCGGGCGAGGATCTGCTGCAGGAATTCTCCACGCTCGCCTGCGCCCATCACTGCGGATTGGAGCGCCGCAGCGTCAAGCTGCGGCGTAGAGATGGAGAATTCGCGGACGCATGACGGAGCAGAGCACGGAATCGGCTCGCTGACGGAAAGCGTTGCCGGGATTTTGTGAAAGACGATAGAAACCGGGTTCCAGACAATCTGGGTGGGCGATAGGGCTGCTTGCGCGGAGATGATTTCTACCGGCTCTGGGAGAAAACTCGCCTGATATTTTGCGTTTTTGAGGCGGAGGGAGCCCTCGGTGGTTGTCACTCCGGAAGTGGGATTTCCCAAGGTATTGGCTGGCATCCACTGGCCGTGAACGGTGAGGTCGAGGATCGCGGCGCCTTGAGGCGCCAGAGCTGATGCGGCGTTGTGGAGCAGGCCGATGTTTGCAGTGACGGGACGAAGGCGTTCTAGGGCCGCGTCGCCAGTGAAGTGCAGCGAGAAGCTCTGTCGAGTGAAGTCGCCGGAGACGGTGAGCGGCACGTCCCCTCCGAATGGGATGCTTGTGGTTGCGAGATGCAGCGATACCGGGGTAACGGGCCGAATTGATCTCCTTTTTGCCGGGCGCCGGGCTGGCGGGGCAGCAGCGCTGGTGAGATGGAAAGCGGGGAGCGTGAGGGGGGCATCCATGCCTGGCATGTTGATCGCGAGTCCGTTTGCTGTGAAATCGCCGGTCAGGGTTTCATGGGGTGACTCAGTGTAGGCCAGACTGCCACCGAGGATCCCTGCGACCTGTGTCGAAGAGGCGAAGCCGTTGCGAACGAGGCGCAGTGCTGATAGCCCGAAGGCGGCGGGGATGTTTTGAATCTGGAGGTTGAAGCTGGGTTTCGGGTGTTCGGTGTCGGGGACCGATCCGGTGAGAAGCAGGTGGCCGCCGTCGATGGGCCAGAGGCAGGTGAGGTCTTCGAGCGAACGGGAATCATGGCGGTAATTGCCCTGACAGGTGGCGTCTACGTTGAAGGGATCGAGCGGGGCAAATTCCTGACGGTGCATAGCCGCGATCTGGATGCGGATTTTGAACTGGGGGTTGAAGACATCGCCCTTGATTGTGCCATTGATGTCCATGTTGCCGCGCCAGCCCGTGTCCTGGCCGATGAGCAGACGGGCGATCTGACCGAGCGGCGCGTTCGACCACTCAGTCTCGAGATCAATCGGCATTCTGTCGATCGCGGGAGCGCGTTGAAGCGAGCCTTCCACTTTGAGCAGGCCGGTGTCGGAAAGGTCGAGGTCGAGATCGGTGCGTACAGGCTGGGCTTCGAGGCGCAGGCGCCATTCGTTAGGGTTTGCCAGCCACATGGCGAAGTCGGCGTTGAGCAGGGAGAATGGCTTTTTCTCGCTGCCGATTTTGAAGTTGACACGGGCGGTGCTGGCTTCGATGTATGGGAAGCGAGGGGAGCCGCCGGCTCGGCGCTGCGCGGTGGGGGCATTGGGGATATGCGAGGCCTGCAGCAACATGGTGCTGATATTCCAACGGCCTTCTTTGTTGCGGACCAGGTTGAGGCTCGGCTGGTCGAAGCTGATGCGGCCGATTTCAAGGCGTCCGCGCCAGAGTGATGTGAGGCGGATGGAGGCGTCTACGCTTGGCGCGCGCAGTGTCGGTTCGGCTCCGAAGGCCGGGTCTTCTTCGACCAGGAAATCACTTAGTTCAAGGCCCGGTCGGGGAAGCAGGCGCAGGGTGACGGAAGAGAGATGAACGGGGCGGCCCAGGCTGTTGCTGATGGCTTCAGCGATGCGCCTCTGATAGCGGTTCATGTTGATGAGTGGCGGCAGGATCAGGGCCGCGGCCAGCAGGAGCAGGGCGGTGAAGAGAATCCAGTATTTTGCCTGGGATTTGTGCGGGTTTTCGTTCATCGCTTCCACTGCTGATTGAACATTATCATCTAGCGGATTGTGATTTTGCCCGTATCACTTGGATTCTTCGGCGGTTTGCGCTTCAGAATGACGATTGCTGGGTTGGGGTTTGTGGTTCCCACCCTTTCGCTTTGCGAAAGGATGGGGCACCCCTTTTCGTGCTCCTCCTGGCGAAAAAACAGATCCTTCGCTCCGCTCAGGATGACAAAAGCGGCGGGATAAGTGCCGTTTTCGTGTCAGAAACGTGGGTTTAAGAGCACAATTCTACTTCACCAGATGGAAGGTGCGGCTCCAGCGGGTCTGGTCGAAGAAGTGGATGACGATGTGGAAGATGAATCCGATGCGGTCGCCAATTGATGTCTTGTCGATCTGGTTTTCGGGGGTTACGAACGACCAGTAGACGAAGAGCGGGCGGCCCACGATGTTTTCTCTTGGCACGAAGCCCCAGTAACGGCTGTCGAGGCTGACCGGGCGGTTGTCGCCCATGGCGAAGTAGTGGCCGGGCGGGACGACTAAGTCATCTCCCTGAATGTGGGTGGGGAGATCGACGCTCCACTGCGCGGTTACGTCGGCTGCCTGTGACGGCGGGACGGAAGGGAAATCGTCGCGGTAGGGGAAATAGCCGTCTTCTCCGGGCTTAGCGGCCTGAGGTTCATCCTGGGCCACTCCGTTGAGGTAGACGATGCCGTTGCGCAGGTGAATGCGATCGCCGGGGATGCCGACGACGCGCTTGACCAGGAAAATGTGGTCGCCACCGGGCGTGTCGACAACCGGCTTGAAGAAGACGATGATGTCGCCGCGCTTTACGTCACGGTAGTGAACGAAGGGAGCCCATCTTGTGGGCGGCGCGAGGGTCATACGATCAACGAGGACGTGGTCGCCGATGAGCAGAGTCTTTTCCATCGACGCTGATGGGATTTCGAAATTCTGGAAGATGAAAGTGAGCGCGAAGAGGCCCAGCACGAGCACGCTGCAGATGGAGGCGATGAACTCGAGGGGAGTTTCTTCGTGGTGGGTGTGTTTCTTTTCTGACTGCGTTTTTTCCAGAATCTGTTCCATATCTCTCTGTCTTGCTACAGTGCCAAACGGTACCTCAGGGGCTAAAGCCCCTTTTGACTTTCGCCTCTATTCACCGGGCTAAAGCCCGGTGCTTCTACCCCAAAAAACAAACCAAATTCAACGACTCCATTACCAGACAATGCGGAACATGCGGTCCCAGCGGGCGAAATCTACGACGCTGGTCACGGGGTCCTTATCGTGTCCGAGTCTATCACCCGGAAGGTCGGGGACATCTGTGGTAGAGGGTTTGCGGATGGAGAAATAAATCAGGAATGGGCGGCCGACGACGTTGGGGCGGGGTACGAATCCCCAATAGCGGCTGTCGCGGCTGTGGTTGCGGTTGTCGCCGAGGACAAAGTAGTGGCCGGGCGGCACGATGAGATCGCCATTCTGCACGTCTCGGCGCATCTCCATCCACCAGTTGGTGTCAACGCCGGGATCGGTGTAGAGCATTGTGGGGAACTGGTCGCGGAAGCTGTCAGAGTATGAAGCTTCATAGACGGCGTATGGCTCGGTAACTTGTTGGCCGTTAAGAAAGACCTGTCCGTCATGAAGGTGGACACAATCGCCGGGGACGGCGATGACGCGTTTGACGACATGATCTGTGGGGTCGAGCGGGAAGTGAAAGACGACGATGTCGCCGCGCTGAATCTGGCGGTAGGGAAGCAGCCATTTCCAGACGCCGGGCGGTCCGTAGATCATTTTGTTGACAAGCAGGAAATCGCCGACGAGGAGCGTGTGCTCCATCGATTCAGACGGAATGCGGAAGGGCTGGACGATGAAGGTCAGCACAAAAAGCGCGACGACGATGATGGAAAGCAGCGAACGGCCGGTGTCGAGGAAGGTCGGGTAGACGACGTGGTGCTTATGGGGCGCGGACATTCGCGCCGGTTGATGCGCTGTTTGCAACTCCGCAGCTTGTGGCGCGGGCGGGGCCTCTACGCTGGTAGCGAAGGTGAACTGGGGGTCATTCACCGGCAGACTCCGTGGCCGTTGCCTCCGCGGGAATTTGAGTTGCGGACGACGCCAGTTTTTCGAGGGCGCGGCGGGCGGCCTCCTGCTCGGCCTTTTTCTTGGTGGTTCCGGTTCCACGGGCGAGGGCCTTGCCGGGTGTGCCGTTGTCGGGGAGGCGGACTTCGACGGTGAAGCGCTTGCGATGGTCGGGGCCGCTTTCGGCTTTGACGATGTAGACGGGCTGACTACCCTTCTGTGCCTGGAGAAATTCCTGCAGAGCGGATTTGTGGTCGCCGATGCTGCGGCCTTCGAGCAGCTCTTTTTGCAGCTCCATGACAGAGGGCGCGATGATTTCACGCTCGACGAAGGCTCGGGTGGTTTCGAGTCCGGCATCGAGATAGAGGGCCGCGATGACGGCCTCCATACAGTTGGCGAGCAGAGCGGCTTTTTTGCGGCCGCCGCTGCGCTCCTCTCCTTTGCCGAGCCGCAGGTATTTGCCCAGCTTGAGGCGGGCTGCCACATTTCCGAGATGCTTGCGACTGACGAGGGCGGAGCGCAGGCGGGTGAGTTCTCCCTCGCTCAGTTCGGGAAAGCGCTTGTAGAGAGATTCGGCGACGAGCAGACCGATGACGGCGTCGCCGAGAAACTCCATCTGTTCATTGTCTTCGGGTGGCGGCTGGTCGGTTTTGCCTGCTTCGGTGAGTTGAAATTCGTGGGCGAGGGAGCTGTGGGTCAGCGCTGTCACGAGCAGGTGCTCGTGCTCGAACTTGTGTCCGAGTGCGCGTTCGAGCGGTTGAAAAGCCTGTTGCCCCATTCGCGATGCAGTCCTCTTTTACTGTAGTCGATTTGTTAGACGCAGTTCAAAGAGGAGAGGTGGGGGCATTCTGGTTGGGCGGGTTCGTGCTTTCCCACCCTATCGCAAAAAGCGCGATAGGATGGCCCACCCATTTTTGTGCGGCATCTGAGAAAAGACTCAATGGTTTCCCAGGCCATCATGCTGGTGGTAGTTGGGATAAGGCGGTATCGACGGTGTGGGCACTGGATGGTCCTTCAGCTGTTCCATGACGATGGCAACAGCGCGTTCCAGCTGCAGATCGTGGCCTGCCGCGACATCTTTCGGCAGCTCTTCAACTTCCACGTCGGGGGCGATGCCGTGGCCTTCCACCTCCCATTCGCCGTTAAGGCCGTAGATGGCGTAGCGTGGCGCGGTGACTCCGCCACCGTCTATGAGCGTGGGGTAGCCACCGATTCCTACCAGGCCGCCCCAGGTTTTGGTGCCGACCAAAGTGCCGAGGCCTGCTTTACGGAAGTACCAGGGCATGGCATCGCCGCCGGAACCGGCTGATTGATTGATGATCATGGCTTTGGGGCCGAAGATTGCGCCTTCCGGATCGTGCACCGGCTTGCCGTCGCGCTCGATTGCGCCGCTGAGGGGTTTCTGGCCAAGGACGTTGACGACATAGTCGGCGATGAAGCCGCCTTCGTTGTAACGCTCGTCGAGGACGACGGCCTGCTTGTCGATCTGCGCATAGAAATAGCGATTGAAGTTGGAGTAGCCGGCTCCGCCGGTGTTGGGCATATAGATGTAGGCGACTTTTCCGCCGGAGAGCTGATCTACCTTGCGGCGGTTGGATTCGATCCAGTCGATATTGCGCAGGCCGTGCTCGGAGTCAGCGGGAACGACGGTGACATCGCGACCATCGCTGCCGTCGGCCTTTGTGCCGACGCGAATGACGGTCTGCTTGCCAGCGGTGCCGTCGAAGAAGCTGTAGAGGTCGTCGGTTGCGTGCAGTTCGCGTCCGTTGACGACGAGGAGGTACTCGCCTTCGACGATGTTGATGCCGGGCAGCGTGAGTGGGGCGGTGAGGGACGGTGTCCAATTCTGGCCGTTGTAGATTTTGGCGAATTTATAGCGGTTGTTTTCTACGGTGTAGTCGGCACCGAGCAGGCCGGGCTTCGGGCCGTCCTTGGGCTGGTCGGGGCCGCCTACGAACATGTGGCCGACTTCGATTTCGCCGAGCATTTCGATGGAGAGGTAGGTGAACTCGTCGCGCGAAGCGAGTCCGGCGAGGTAGGGCTCGTATTTGGTCTGGATTTTGGCGAGGTCAACGCCGTGGAGGTGCGGATCGTAGAAGAAGTCGCGTTCGATGTGCCAGGTTTCGCGGTACATCTGTTTCCACTCGGCACGCGGGTCGACCATGGCGATCATTCCGCCGTTGTTGACGGGCTTGCCCTGCTCGGTTGCGCCTGGCTTGAGATCGGCCGTGGGAACGAGGAACCAGTTGTCTTCGTGCCAGTAGAAAAGCTTTTCACCGTTAAAAGAGACGTCAAAACCATCGAATCCGCGAAGGACTTCTTCCGTCTGACGTTTTTCGAGCGTAAAGCGCCAGAGCGATCGGATCGGCGGTCCATCGCCTGACGAGGCGCGGCCTACCGGACTGCCTTCTGCGAGGAAAAGCACGCCGGTTTTGCCGACGGAAAGAGCGACGTAGTTGCGCGCCGGGATGGGCAGAGACAGGATGCGATTGCCGATTCCGGCGAGGTCGATGACTGTTGGCTTGGGCTTCTCTTCCTTCTTGCTTTCATCCTTCTTCTCGTCACCCTTGGCTGCAGCTTTGTCCTGACTGTCGGTGTCTTTTTTGTCGTCCTTCTTGTCGGCGTCTTTCTTTTCCTCTTCCTTCTTCTTGTTCTCGTCGTCGCTCTCGGGCGGTATCGGCGATGCGCCGTCTTTGGCGAGGACGACGACATAGGCGCTGCTGTTGGTGGCGCGATCAAGTGAAGAGAGGTCGATGCCGGCGTCGGATGGGCCGTTGTTTGTGGAGGCGGTGAAGTAGAGGTACTTGCCGCCGGGATCGAAGACGGGATGTGCTGCGTTGCTCATGCCATCGGTGATTTGTGTGGAGGTGTGCGAGGCGAGCGAATAGAAGAAGATGGCGTTGAGCTGGTTTTCGAGGTCGCGCGTGTAGGCGATCCATTGCGAGTCGGGCGACCAGGAGATTTCGGTGTTGGAGCCGAAGCCGCCGCGCAGGCCGGTGTCGATCTTGACGGGCCTGCCGCCGGAGACGTCGACGTACCAGAGGTGCAGATGCTTGTCGGAGTAGGCGATGTGCTTGGAGTCAGGCGACCAGGTGGGACTGTAGAAGTAGGACGGGTCGGGCCCGAGGTCGATGACCTTGGGCGGCTGCAGGCCATCCTGATCGCGGATGTAGAGCTGGTACTCTCCTGAGGCGTCGCTGAAGTAGGCAATGGATTTGCCGTCGGGTGACCATGAAGGATCGCGCTCGGCGGTGCCGGGAGTCTTGGTGAGGTTGCGGGTGTCGCCCTTTTCGCCGGGGAGGGTGAAGATGTCGCCGTGCGCCTCGGCGACGACGCGCACGCCTGTGGGCGAGATGGCGCGGTTCTGGACTTCGGCAGGCAGAATCTTGGTGAGGCGCGGGGTGAGCGAGGGCAAGTCTCCGTGGATGGTGATAGGAACGGTGTGTTCCTGGTGCGTGGCGAGGTCGTAGAGGTGGATCGAACCGAACTGCTCATATACGAGCGCGCCGGGACCGGCTGCGACGGTTTTGAAATCATAGCCGTGGTTCTCGACAACCTGCTTCACTTCCTTCGTGTCTGTGTCGTAACTGAAGAGCGAGACTGGGCCGTTGCGGTCGGAGAGGAAGTAGACTGTGTTGCCTTCCCATACCGGGTCTGAGTCATTCGAGTTCTCACGCGGGATTTTCACCATGTCGAGGGTCTTCATGTTGATGAGCCAGATGGGAGTGGTCTGGCCGCCGCGGTAGTGTTTCCATGCAGCTTCCCACTGCAGAACGGGCACGTAGGCGAGTGTGTTTCCGTCTGCGGAGTATGAGCCGTGCGTTCCGCTCGGGAGCGGTAGAAGGGTCGGCGTTCCGGTGCCGTCGGCATGGGCGCGGAAGAGGCGGAAGAAGTCGGAGTAGCTAGCGAACGGCGAGGCGAAGAGAATGTCTTTGCCGTCCGAACTCCAGCCGGCGATGAAGTTGCCCGCTGGATTCCAGGTGATGCGGCGCGGCACGCCGCCGTCGGCGCTGACGATATAGATGTCGTTGAGACCGTGGTCGCGTGTGGTGTAGGCGAGCTGGGATCCGTCAGGCGAGAGGAATGGGCCTACGGTCACGTTGCTGGAAGACGTGAGCCGCTGGGCCTCGCCGCCGTCGCGCGAGACTGTCCAGACATCGTTGGCATAGAGGAATGCAATCTTGTCGCGGCTGAGTGAAGGGTTGCGGAGAAGCAGGGGATCGGCGGCGTGGGCGAATCCGCAAAGAACGAAACTGGCCAGAAGATTGAAGCAGCCAAGCGCAAACGCGTGGCGAAGCAGACGGGTAAATCGAGCCATACTAAAAGATCCTTAAGGAACAAAATCAAAGAGGCGTCAGGCCGTTCGCGCAGTGAACAGGCCGAAGCTATAATCTGGCGGAAGACTGTCCCGCAGACGTGGCAATAACCATACCATGCTGATCGCAGCGTTGACGCCGCGAATCTTGATCGCTCGGAGCGTTCGCTGGCAAACCATGTTGACGACTTTTCTGCTAGATTAGTTCTCCGAAAGAGCTCATCTGCTGCAACCCCCGTGAAAAATTCAAGGAGACGACTATGGCATCGGTACTCATTACCGGGACAAGCAAGGGAATCGGTTTCGAGGCGGCGCTTGCTTTTGGCCGCGCCGGCCACACCGTACAATGCGACGATGCGCAATCCGTCGCAATCTCCTGAACTCGCGCAAACGGCTGCGCGGGAAGGGCTGCCGGTCACGGTTTCGACTATGGATGTGGACTCGGATGAGTCGGTGAGCCAGTCCATCGCGCAAATCCATAAAGACCACGGCCCGATTGATGTGCTCATCAATAATGCCGGTGTCGAGAAGATGGGCTCGGTTGAAGAGCTTTCGCTCGCCGACTTTCGGGCGGTCATGGAGACGAACTATTTCGGAGCCATCCGCTGCATTCAGGCTGTCGCAGCGCAGATGCGTGAGCGCAGGAGCGGCTGCATCGTCAACGTGACTTCCATCGCCGGGCGCATCGCCAATGCGCCGCTGACGCCTTACAGCGCTACAAAGTGGGCGCTCGAGGCACTGAGCGAAGGACTGGCTGGCGAGATGAAGACGTTCAACGTTCGGGTGCTGATCGTCGAGCCCGGCATTATTGATACCGCGATGGCGCGCCGCGTCGAATTTCCTCTGCCCGGTTCGCTATACCCGCAGCTTGATCGCTTCGCTGCGCTGTTCAAGGCTTCGCTGAAGCATCCAGTACCGCCCTCTCTGGTTGGGCAAAAGATTCTAGAGATTGTTGAGAGCGGGACGTGGCAGCTACGTCACCCGGTTGGACCTGATGCTGCGCCTTTCCTGCAATGGCGCAGCCAGATGGCGGATGAAGCCTGGGTGGATTTGAATGGCGGCAATGACGAAAACTGGTACAGCACGCTGGAGCGCGACTTCGGTCTGGATGCGCGACCCAAGGGCTAGCAGCCGTAGTCGGTTCGCTTTTGAATTATCTCGATCGGTGGAGGAAACCATTTTGCCGTCGAGTACATCTGGCTTCGCCGCGACGATATTCACAAGCCATGCGATGCGAACAGTACAACAGGTGAACAGAGAGGAGCATCTCCTTCAGGAGTAGCAGGAGGGAGCATGGATCCCAAGATAATCGTAGTGATAGCAGTAGCCGTGATTGCGCTGCTTATTGTCGTATGGGCTGTAATGCGAAAGCGTCAGCGCACGGTGGTGCTGCGTAAGAATTTCGGGCCTGAATACGACAGGGTAGTGAAAGAGCAGGGCGCCACGCGAGCAGAAACGGTTCTGGCGGAACGACAAAAGCGCGTAGAGAAGTTCTCGCTGCGAACTCTAACGGTGGACGAGCGCGAACGCTTCATCACGGAGTGGAGAATCATCCAGGCACGATTCGTAGATGATCCGTCTGATGCGGTGAACGAAGCCGATACCTTAGTGACGCGGCTTATGCAGTTCCGCGGCTATCCCATGACTGATTTTGAGCAGCGGGCGGCGGATATTTCCGTGCACTATCCACGTGTAGTGGATAACTATCGTGCTGCCCATGAAGTTGCGTTGCGGCATCAACGTGGGGAAGCGACGACGGAAGACTTACGTAACTCAATGATTTACTACCGCACCTTGTTCGACGAGTTGCTGGAAACGAATTCGGTGCGCGTGAAACGAGAGGTGGCATGATGGCGGAACTGAGTCGACAGGAGGATCAGCTGTACGTAGATCGCGCGGGCGTACAGGATATTCGCGAAGGCGAGTTTTACCAGAACAACGATGATCGTGCAGAACAAGACCTGAACAGGTCTCGATCACTGCAGGTTGTAGCTTCTCCAACGGCGCTGTTTTCGACGGCGGATGTTGGCGACCTACGCACACGGTGGGCGCGTGTTCAGACGGGTTTTGTAGATGAACCGCGATGGGCCGTGCAGGAAGCTGACAAACTGGTTGGTACGGTGATGGATCGTCTCACAGAAGGCTTTGCAAATGAGCGCTCGACCCTGGAAAAGCAGTGGGATCGCGGCGATAGTGTTTCCACAGAAGAATTGCGGTTGGCACTGCAGCGCTACCGCACATTCTTCGACAGACTCCTTAACGTTTAGAGCGTTTAAGAACGCCCGCTTACTCGTGCGGTTGAGTGGCGGGCGTTTGTGCATCCGGCTTCGTGGCTGATGACGTGTTGCTATCATCACTGTCGTCGTCATGCTGAGCGCTGTGTGGCGGCTCGAAGGGCTGTTTGATTCCTTTTTCCGCTGCGGCTTTGGTGTCGGGCTGGCCGTCGCGGACGGTCAATGCCGTCTTGTATTCGACGAGGGCTTCGTCGCGTTCTTCGCGGATGTCGTGGATGCGGCCCAGGTAGATGTGCGACCAGGCGACCAGGCGCGGGTCTTTTGAGAGGCGGATGGTTTCTTCGAAGCTCTTTTCGGCGTCGTCCATGCGGCCCTGCATAACGCTGGTAAGGGCGATGATGTAGTCGGCGCGGCCGGGGTTGGGGGTGTGCTCGGCGAGGGCCTGTTGCGCCAGCTTTTCCGCGCCGGCAGGATCGCCCTGATGCAGCTTGATCTCGGCGAGGTCGAGTCCGTGAGGCGTGCGGGTGGTTGTGCGGATGACGTCGGACGAGCCTTCTTCGGCGAAGTGGACATCGCGCGCGCGATGGATCTGCTGATCGATGTCCATGCCATAGACCATGGGGCCGATGGCTTCTTTCAGGCTGTCGGGCGTGTGCTCGAAGTTCATGAGCTGATCGTAGAAATACTGCGTGAGGACGAAGCCGGAGACCATGCTCTGATTGACGGCGTTTTCGCGGACCGCGGCGATGCGCTGGACCGAGGCGTTGTGCTTTTGCGTTTCGCGCTCGAGGTCGGCGCGGCGGGTGTCATCGGGGATTTTGTATTCGGTAATGCCGGTGTCCATGGTGCGCGCTTCAACGGCGCGGATGAGGCATTCGATGACGAGTGAGACGATGTCGCTGCGGTACTGGAAATCGAGAGGCGCGTCGCGGACCGTTTTGAGGATAGGCAGGAGGCGGTCCATGGCGGTGGCGCGCGAATAGAGCAGCGGCTCGATCACGTAGTGCAGGTAGGTATGACGCACGTCCTGCATGTGGATGGCGCCGTTGACGGGCGAGGCAACGACGACATAATCCGGGCCGTAGACGCGGGCGTTGGTTTCGGCTGGCGAGAGCATTGGCTCAAGCACAACCAGAAAACGGATGCCGGTGTAGGTGCTGGCCGGCATCTTGAGATAGACGTTGGTCTTGACGATCATCTGGGTCAGGGGATCGTGAAGTTTGGCTACTTCTTCGTCGTAGTCGTTGTGGTTTGCCACCCAGATGAGATGAAGCTGCGCGGCATCGACAAAGCTGTGCAGCAGAGGCAGCATGTCGATGACTTGCGTGGAGTCGGGGGGCATATCGTCCTGTTCGACGCTGAGGGCGAGTTCAGGCGGAGGCGTGAGATAGAGAGCGAGGGAGACGTACTGCGCGAGGTCGCGGCTGGCTTCGCCGAGCCGGTGCTGGTTGATGAAGACGCAAAGCTTGTCGCGGGCTGTTCGCGCTGCTTCTGACTGCAGTAGTGCTTGGTTGACCTGGTCGCGGACGCGGGTGCGGATTGGGTCTGATTCGGCGATGCCGTTGTCATATCCGCAGGCGTTGAGGGAAACGGCGACATCGAAGAGCGCTTCGCTGGTCTGGAGACTTACGGTTGGGCCGGCGGGATCGACGAGTGCTGGCGGCTTTTCCTGCCTCGGAGGCTGCGTGTTCGGCAGCTGCTGCTTTGCGGGCACTTTGGCGGATTGCTGCTGGGCTGTGGCCTGGAGCAGGCTGGATGCGAGGAGTGCGGCGAGGGCGATGGATGTGCTCAGATTCAGGCGAAACGACATTCGATGGGAACTCTGTTGAAAGTCTATTGAAGCGTGTTTGGGGTGGTCAATCACCGATACGCCTGGGTTTGGAGGAAGAGGCGCGGAGACTGCGGTGAAAGGCAGTCTCTGCGGGCGGGCGCTATTGGTTGGAAATAGTGGCTGTGGTTCCGTCGAGCTTGGTGAAATTGATAGTGAAGGGCTCGGTGTACGTGCAGGCAAGATCCTGGAGGAAGCCGATGGCGATAGCTTCGCCGAGGAGCATGGAGATGTCGCTGTCACTGCGCCAGTGGATGCCGCTGTGCAGTCCGTGTCCGAAGGTGATGTTGTGGGCGAGTTTGTTGAGTTCGCCATTGACCGTGAGCACGCCGGGGCCACCCGTTTCCGGGTTGTCGTCCCAGGCTTCGAGGCTGGTGCCATCTTTGCCGGGAACCTTCGGATTGGGGATGGCCCAGCCGCCATCGAAGAAGAATTTGAGGATGGTGATGCAGGCTCCTCCAACGGTGCCGTGGCCGGTGGGGTAGGCGGGATGCGATGGCGATCCTTCGGGGAATGGCTGCGAAAGCAGATAAGTGCCGTACTTTTCAAAGCTGCGCTTGAGAGCGAGTGAGTCGAAGATGATGTCGTCCGGCTTGCCGTCGAAGGTAACGCCGTTCTTGATGAGATGAACCATGCCGCCGCCGGACTCGGGGCGGTGGCGCAGGTGGATGAGCCATTTCTGGTACCAGACAGCGTTCAGTGCGATCTTCGCTACCTGAGGGAATACGGCGATGAAGTCGGGATAGCCGAAGGTGCCAAATCCATTTTGCGTTTTGGAGTTGACGTAAGGGTTGCCGGGATTCAAGGGCGCGTTGAGAGAGTGGAGCACGAGATATGCGGTGAAATATGCCTGAAACAGTTCGTCGACGTGAGTGAACGCTGCGAGTCCGCGGCCATTGTGAAGGTGACGGTGCACGGGGTCGGGCTGATCGAGAAGGCCGGTCGGGATCCCGTTTTGGACATCCTGCCATGTGTCGAGATCGGTCATATAGACTATGCCGGCTTTGTAGGTGATGTATTTCTGATCGATGGGCTGGGCGCCGAGTACGGTGGGTGTAACGAGGAACTGCGAGATGTACGGGCCGATGGTTTCACCGGGATATGTTCCACGGAAGAGCAGGGCAGGCGTGACTTTGTCGTTGACCCTGGGGCCTGCGTACTCAGGCAGCGAGGAGAGTTCTTTGGCTGCTTCTTTGGCGATGGGGTTCTCGTGGTACTCGGTGAATGGCACATCGCGCAGCAGAGAGCACCAGTAGAGATCAACGAGTTCGGTTGCATAGGCTTTGCTGGCAAGCGCGGGCGGTGGCGGAACGATTTTTAAGAGGTCTTCCTGATTTGCGGGCATCAGTGCATCGCCGAATTGGCTGCAGTCGGTGCCCATGAAGGTGAAGGCATAGGAGCCCATGGGGCCGTTGAGGGTGCGCGAGCCGCCGAGCTGGATCGCTTCGAAATCAGCGAAGAGGCCGCTGTCCAGAGCGGTCTTGAAAGTGCCGTAAGCGGCGAGATCTACTTTGCCGGGGCTGTCCTGTTTGATGCACTTGGTATAGGTGCCGCACTTGTCCGCGTAAGCGGCTTCGTCTCCGTTGGTCGTGTGAGGAGGAATGGGCACGATGGCTTGTGTGGTTGCGGCATTAAAGCGGCGGCTGAAACAGTGAAGCACGCGAGTGTCTGCTACAGCGGGAACACAGGGCGCAGGAGGCGGCGTAGAGCATGGGTTGCCCATTGTGAAATTCCTTTCCTGTCGTACTTAAGGCTTGGACGACGAGCCTGGCGTTTATGACCGAGCCTCTAAAGACGAATTCCAATCTATCTGGTTAAGAATGGCCTTTGCAGGAAATGAGTTGGAAATGAATTTCGTTTCCGCGAAAGTTAGTCGCCGCTGGGGGCGAGCGCGGATTCGGTGATAGATTTATGGCCCCAGCGTTTACGGGAAATCCAGTAGAAGACCGGGCCGGCGAGGGCGATGAGGAATCCGAAGAGGAGCGCGGGCATGTGTGCCATGCGCTCGTCGCGCGCGGCGTACATCACGTAGCCGATGAGCAGCGCGGGAGGAATTCCCAGTGTGCAGGCCATGAAGAGACTTCCGGCGCGAAAGGGGCGGGGCAGGTCTGGTTCCCTGAAGCGCAGCACGGCGAGGGCGACGAATTCGAGGAGAAGGCTGCTGCCGTAGAGGATGAGGTCGATTGAGATAAGTTCTTCAAAGCGGAAGCCGAGGGCGCCAGCCCAGGCGATGCCGCAGATGATAATCGCCACCCAGGGAACTCCGCGCTTGTTTTTTAGCGCCAGCCATTGCGGGAGCATGCCATCCTGCGCGAGCACCATGGGCAGACGCGTGTACGAAAGCACGAGAGCGTTCAGCATGCCGAGGCCGCTGATCATTCCGCATACGACCACTGCGCCGGCGAGCAACGGGCCGCCGAGCAAGTGAGCGGCGTCCGTCCACGAACCGGTGGTGAATTGATCTACTGGAATTCCGACATGGGCAATGGCGAGTACCGGAAGGATGTAGGAGATGGCAACGAGCGCGGCGGCGGCGATCATCGCAAAAGGGTAGTTGCGGCGCGGGTTCTCGACTTCTTCCGCGACGGTGGAGGCGTTGTCCCATCCCATGTAATTCCACAAAGCCACAATGATCGCAGTGCTGATGGTGCCTCCGGCGACCGCGGTGGTGGGGTGCTGCAAATGCGGGCTGCGGAGGAAACAGAGCACGATGAGGACAACGAAGGGCGAGAGCAGGAGCGCGAAGAGTGTAACCGATCCTTCGCCGACTGCTGGCGCTCCGCAGAGGTTCCAGAGACAGCAGATGGCGACGAGGGCCAGTTCCCAGATGATTCCGCGCGAGCCTGCGGTCCATCCTGGCAAAAGTTTGCCGAGATAGAGGACGAAGAGTGTCGGGTAGATGGCCATGTCGAAGATGCTGGCCGCGAGCGAGAGCCATGCTTCCTGATATCCCCAGAATGGGCCCATGGCGCGGCGCACCCAGACGTAGAATCCGCCTTCAGAGGGGATGGCGCTGGTGAGCTCGCCCAGCATGAGCGCGGTGGGAAAGCTCCAGAGAAACGGGAAGAGAGCGAGGATGAGAAGCGCTTTGCCGTAGCCGGCGCTGCCGAGGATGTCTTCGATTCCGTAAGGCCCGCCGGAAACCATGAAGTACGTTGCGGCGATGAGTGGCACGAGACGCATGCGGCGCATGCGCGATTTTGGTTTCGGCAGTGTAGCGACGGCGTTGACTTCAGGTTCCTCCGCGATGAAGCAGGCACTACACGAACTTTAAAAGAAATGAGCAGGAAATTTACAAGAAAATGCGGCAGTTCATTTGAGGAGATGAACTGCCGCTCGGGTGATGGTTGATGGGTTACTTACGATGCTTTGCGGCCGGGAATATTCGATCCCGAGAGATAGGTTGGATAGCTGCGCGAGAGCCGGCCGAAGACGCGCACTCTCTCACCGGGGATATCGCTCCATTGTGCGGACTCCGCTGCGGCTTCATAGCGAATACGGCCGTTGTTGCGTTCGAGGACGCGCTCGGCATCGGCGAGACGTCCCGCTGTGTCTACCGAGACGATGGCGCCGCCCTGACGCAGATCGCCTACAAGGGAGCGCGCGTTGGATTGCGAGACACCCATTCCGGAAAATGCGCCTTCAAAGGCGGAACCGGAATATGCGTAGTCATAGTCATCCGGGAAGGTCGCCAGGTGTCCTTCGCCGGTGCCGAAGTTCATGCTTGTGTCGCTGGCGATGCCTTTTCTTCGGTCTTCCACTGCGGCGTCGCTGCTGAAGAGATTTTTCAACTTTTGCCACCAACTGTCGTTCTTCGTGCGTTTCATGAAGACCGCCAGTGGCGGGGAGAGGATTCGTTACGGTCGCCGAAGTCTTCAGCGGTGCGGTGGATCTGTGATGGGGAATGTCTGAGCCGGGGATTGGGCCGGGGCGCCCTGCTCCGCTGATCACGCTGCCGGAACCGGTCGATAGACCTGCTGGCGTCACTGCGCGTGTGTCGGACGCCGGACCGGAGCCTACCGTATCGGAATCAATAGCGGAGCGCACTGTCTTGCTGCCGATTTCCCCGGTTTCAGTCACTGGCGATGCTGCGATCCCGCTGCGGAAGGCTGCACCCATCTGGCGAGGCTCAAATCCTTCAGAGAGAAGGTCGTCGATCGCGCGTTGAGCGTCTAAACTGTTGGCGAAATAAGCGACTACTACTTCGTTTTCAAGATTGCTGCGTGTGTTGGAAATCATGAAGGAACCCTCGGTTTTGTAGAAAGCTTGCGAGGCCGCAAAGAGGCCTTCTTATGGGTACGATGCCGGGGTTGACGGGAGAGGAATCCTGAAGCGGCGCGGAAAAGAGGC
Organism: uncultured Acidobacteriaceae bacterium; assembly: GCA_963833015.1. GTDB lineage: Bacteria > Acidobacteriota > Terriglobia > Terriglobales > Acidobacteriaceae > Alloacidobacterium. The sequence goes on from CAWHWJ010000017.1 coordinate 95,890, forward strand.
GCGGCAAAATGGTTGCCTGCGTGGGCTAGCCGCAGATGTAAGCCTAGAAGCCAGCGTTGTCAGGGCCGGCGTCGGAACCATTGTCTTGCCATTGTCCTGCAAGCTTTTGAATGCGGTAGTGAACGCGCCAGGGGAAGAAGTTGGAGACGTTCCACCAGGTGCGGTGGAATTCGAGGCGCGCAAACTCTTTGAATTGCAGATGTTCCTCAAAGGTGTCGCCGTTAGCTCCCACTGCGTCAGGGAAGGGGCGGGTGGGATCGTCGGTGCTGGTAATGACACCGGCATTTGCGTAAGGATCGTTATTCTCATCCGCAGTGCCGGCGTCGTCGTTGCCTTCTTCACGAGTGGCGGGGTAAACGCTCAGATTGTTGACGCAGCCGTTGTTCATGGTTGCGATCATGTTGGGCAAAAGTCCCGCGGGGTCGACAACAGCGAGGCGGCGCTGGCGGCTCATGTCCCACTTGTGGTCGACTCCGCCAGCGAGAGCGCCTCCGCAAACGTTGGTTCCACCTGGTGGGTTGACCGTGTTGGGGCCGTCTAACGATGGCCTGTCCGCGTCGGTGATGATGGATGCCGGAAAGATTCGTCCGGTCAAATTGATGTTGGCATCGACGTTGAGTGTGTTCGCGGTTCTGACTACGGTTGGCGGGTTTGCAGGACCGGCGGAGGAGACCTGTACAAAGACGGCCCATACTGTGAGCTCCGCGTGGCTGGCTCCCAGGCGGGCGCGCACGACGCGCTTGCGCGCCGTCGGTACGGAGAGGGTGACGTGCAGCGGTCCTGTTCCGGGAGTCAGCACGCCGCCGGGTTCGCTCTCCCAGGCGACGCCTGCTGCTGCGGGATCGGTTTCGGGAACGGCGGGATCGAGATTGGCGCGCACGACTACGTCGGGCCGGCGGCCAGCGACGGTGACCCAGTGAGAGCGGCCTGCGGCGCCGAGGTTGCTTGCTTCCGGATATGTGATGGCCTCGGCCTGATTCTCGACCTCCACGCTGATGACCCTTGCTGCAGGAGCCGCGGGCGGGGCTCCGGTAGGCGGCGCGGCAGGTGTGCCGGTGCCTGCATCTGGAGTCGTGGTTGTGCCTGCGTCGGGAGTTGCTGTTGCTGCGGTGCCGGCATCGGGAGTCGCGCCTCCACCTGCGTCGGCTTGTGACCCTGCATCCTGACGCTGCAGCATCGAAGGAGCGTTGCTCATATCGGAGCCTTGCGTCTGCTGCATGACATGGCCCAGTTCGTGAGCCAGCAGTCTCCGGCCTGTGGTGGTTGCAGGCGCGTATTGTCCGGAGCCGAAAACAACATGGCTCCCAACGGTGTAGGCCAGAGCATTGACTGCGTTTGCAGACTTGCTCGCTGTGGCGTCCGTATGCACGCGCACTTGGCTGAAATCATGGCCGAAGCGCGGCTCCATGAAAGCTCGCGTCGAGCGGTCGAGCGGCTGGCCGGGCGAGCCCAACACCTGATGAACCAGTGATGGCGCGACGGTTGGCGCGGCTCCCGCTTCCTTGCGCTGCAGTTTGCCTTCTTCCTTGTCTTCTTTTTCGCACTCAGTGCACGTGCGCTGGATGCCCGCGCCGGCAGCGGAAAATTGCGGCGCGTTTGCCGCTGGATCGGGCATGCGCATCACCTGATCGGCTACGCGGTCAGCTTCCTGTTCGAAGGCGTCATTTGGATGATTGACGGTAAGGCGGGAAGCCGGTGTCCGCATCAGGGTCGGACTGGATCTGCGAAGGGGAATGGCCAGAGGGGACGATATATGTCGCGGGTTCGAGTCAGTCGGGGTGAGAGATTGGCGCTGCCAGTCGGCGAGCGGGCTGCTAACTCTTAGCCGCGGATTGGCGGAGGTGGAACGCTCTCCCTCTCGCTTCTCGGATGTGGCCAACTGCTGCATCTCTGGCTCTCCACCGTTCTGGGTTGCTTTCCCGCAGTGTCCGACATAATAACTCTCTTGCGGACGCTGCGGTAGCTTGCAGGCAGACAAAACTGAAGCCATGTAATAAACTACAGAAACCACGAGCCGGAGAGATGGCCGAGAGGCTGAAGGCGGCGGTTTGCTAAACCGTTATAGGGTCTAAAGCTCTATCGAGGGTTCGAATCCCTCTCTCTCCGCCAGACCTTTTTGACGCATCCTGCCTTTTCTTGCAGTTACCCAATAAATCAAGCATATTCAGTAGTTTATAGGCTTTGCATTCAAATGCAATCTGTGAGATTTTTTCTAAACGCATGATCTGCCCACCTAACCGGCAAGTAAGGATGTCAGATGGCCGCTTCGCCGGATTCACCGGCGGCCGCCCCCAGGTAATGGAGTATTCCCGAGCCGTTGTCTTTACTCTGATTAATCTCGATAAACTCCAGTTAGAAACCTAAGACTAATGCTTTAATCATTTCGCCATGAAGTCTGCTAATATCCGTGGCGCTCGGATTTCGACGGTGTAAGGCAGCCGGTGCGAGTGGGGTTCAATTCGCGTTCGGAGGATATTCACAGTGGCGGCAAATATTCGGCTGGAAAGTATTCAGGCGGGTGCAGACAGCAATATCACCAATTCCATCACACAGATGGTCAATGAAACGTGGGGGGATGATAAGAAGAATCTGGCCAACGTCGGGGTCGTTACGCTGAAGACAAGCGTCAGCATGTCCGGATCGACCGTGAATGTGTCAATTCAGCCGGAATACTATACCTGTCCTCAGGGTCTGGGAGTCACCAAGGGCTTTTGTCTCGGCTCGGTGACGAAGTCATTTACGGGGACGATGCTCGCATGGCGCATCGCTCACACGAATGCAACGGCTGGCGACCCTCTGACGGCGGAACTGATGGCAGAGGACATAGGCGGCGGCAGTGCGACGGCGCCGAATTACAACCTGCATGCCCTGGTGAGCCAATGGCTGCCTGATGCGGTGAAGCAGTCGAAAGGCAAAATCAGCAAGGTAACGCTGGGCCAACTCGCAACGATGAGCTCGTGCCTGCAGAGTACTATTCCTGCCTCTGCGAAGCAGGACTTCGGTCTCTATAATGGCAACGCGAATCCGCCAGAAGGCGTCGCTCCATGCCCGGAGCAGATCGCAGCCTGGTGCAATGATTCAGATCTTTATTGGATTCCGAACTGTACACCGGGCGAGAAGGCGAGTTATTCGAACTGGGGCACGATCACGCTTGCCTTTGCAGTAAGCCAGCCGAACCGGACGCCATACGATTACGACGAGTCTCTGGCAACGATGATCAGCAAGCGGTTTGGGCTTTCGTCAGCGACCAACTCCGACATTGCTACCGATGTGGGGCAGGGCTATAACGCGAACAACACGCCGGCAACAGGGAAGGCGCACGGCATACGGTCGACGATCGGCGATATGAGCCTGTTTGTCGGCGGTTATCTCTATAACATGATGAACACGATGTACGGCGATTTGCAGATTGATACGGTGGATCGGTACTGGGCGCGGGTTACGAAAATTGCACTTACAGCACCTTATCAGGGAGTGAAGTGGGGGCTGGATTGGCAGGTTGGTTCCGTAACGTATAACGGGAAGATATATCCGTGCTGGTTCAAGAACGGCATGACCGGACAGCAGGGTTTCAGTTCTTATGTGAGGTTCGCGCAGATGGCCACGCCTGCTCCGGGCATTACACCGCTCGGCCAGGTTGGCGTGATTGTACTAATCAACAAGAATATGCAGGGAAGCCATCCTAATCCGGTTGTCTATGGGAATGCGGTCGTGGACTATCTGTTGGGAAATACGAGCCAGCCTACGTGGCCCACGCAGCCAAGTCCGGACGACGAATTGGATGACGATGATCCCGTCCCAGCGGGAGCTGCGCAATAGGATCAAGGGTGAGTATCTTTCTTTCGCCGGAGCGGCAAGCTAGGATCTTGACGCCGTTCCTCCCGGCCCTCTCGCAGCTTGCTGCTTCAGCTTTCCAGTGAAATACGCCACGCCGGTCCTGTACCCGATCGTACCAAGCCTACCTTCCAGGACCGACGATGAGTGCTGTGCGGTTACGCACGACACTCCTAGCTACGTAGTAGACGGTATGTGGCCTTGGCACGAGAGAGCAATCGTTGCACTTGCACAGCGGACCATTGACCGCGACGAGCAGTTAGAATGCCCTTCTCATTGAGAGCAGCCGCTATCTGGTGCAGCGACGTTGCGCCGTCGGCCCTGATGGATTCGATAACTGGCAGTAGATCAGCAGCGCGTTTCGCGGCCTTCTCCGAACGTACCCTTGCACTGTTAGCATTGCCCTTGTACGCGACTCTGCTTATCTCCCACCTATAGCCACCTAGTTGTGTACCGCGCGCTTTTGCAGCAGCCAGTGCAGCTTTGGTGCGCACAGAAATCGCGGCCGCCTCATATTCCGCCATTGCTGCCATGATGTGAACGGTGAGTTTGTTTGCTTGAGGCAAGTCCACTGCTTCGAACTCGACACCAGATTCCATCAAGGCAGAGATGAACGCGACATTTCGCGCTAACCTGTCTAGCTTCGCCACCAACAGCTTTGCATTGTGAACTCGGCAAAGTGCTAAGGCTTTTGCAAGCTCAGGTCTATCGCTTCTTTTGCTAGACTCGACTTCGATCATCTCCTGAACCAATGTCCATCGTCCTCCGTTCAGGTATCCGGCCACAGCTTCGCGCTGCGCCTCCAAACCCAGCCCGCTTTTTCCTTGGCGTTGTGTGCTAACGCGGAGGTACGAAATGAACTTTTCAGCAGCCATTATCTGCTTCCTTACATTTACTTCTATGTTCGATGAAGCAAATGTAACACGGCATTGAGAACTGTCAAGAGGGTTCCGTTCATCTCACTCTCCTATTCTCATAACTCAAACGATTTACTTCAAACGAGTCTGTTGCATATACTGGCTCGGGCCGAAGGCTAACCTCTCGTATCTCCGTCTAAGGAGACCAGTATGTCCACTCGCTTTCGTTTGCTTAGTTTGTTGGCGCTTGCCGCCGCATCTCTCAGTCTGAATGCTGCTCAGCCACCGGCCCACGACCGCTTCCGCGTCGCGGTATACATTCCCGTGGGCGTCGTTCAGCACATGAGGGACCCGGCGTACCTGCAAAAATCCTGGGATGACCTCACCAGCCAGGTCCGCGTCGACAAGGTTTATATCGAGAGCTACCGAAGTGGCGTCGTTGCCGACGAAGCGCTGCTCAATACGGTTAAAGACTTCTTCGTTGCTCACGGAGTTCAGGTCGCCGGCGGCATCGCCTACGTCGGCTCGGGCGACAGCGCCGGCTTCGATTCACCCGACGCGGCCTTCGACGGCACGTTCGTCTCGATGTGCTACACCGACCCCAAACGGCGTGACCTGGTAAAGCACGTCGCCGAAATCACCGCGCGCCAGTTCGACGAGATCATCCTTGACGACTTCTTCTTCAACAACACCAAGCGCGACTCCGACATCGCCGCCAAAGGCACCCAATCCTGGACCGCCTTCCGACTCAAGCTCATGGACGATGTTTCGCGCGATCTCGTCCTCGGGCCGGCCCGCGCCGCGAATCCTCACGTCAGGGTCATCATCAAGTTCCCGAACTGGTATGAGCATTTCCCGGCAAATGGCTACGATCTCGACCAGGAGCCGAAGATCTACGACGGCATCTACACCGGCACTGAGACCCGCGACCCGGTCCTCAACGATCAGCATCTCCAGCAATACGAGAGCTACGAGATCGTCCGCTACTTCGACAACATCGCTTCGGGCCGCAATGGCGGCGGATGGGTCGACGTCTACGGCACTCGCTACATCGACCGCTACGCCGAGCAGCTATGGGACACCCTGTTGGCTAAAACTCCGCAGATCCTGCTCTTCCAATACAGCGACCTGCTGCACGAAGCCCAGATCGGCAATCGCAAGGAGTGGAGCGGCGTGGCAACCAGCTTCACGGAGTCGGGCCTCGAAAAATGGCACGCCGACTCAGGTTCCGCCGCACCTATCACCTGGGCCACCGCTGCGGGCTACGCGCTCAACACGGTTAACGCCGTAGTAGGCAAACTCGGCCACCCCATCGGCATCGCTAGTTACAAACCCTACCAATCCCTGGGCGAAGACTTCCTTCAGAACTACCTCGGCATGATTGGCCTTCCTATCGAGATGCATCCGGAGTTTCCAATCGACGCTCACACCGTCCTGCTTACCGTCCAGGCCAAATATGATCCCGCAATCGTCGACAAGATCAAGAAGCATCTTGAACAAGGCGGCAATGTGGTCATCACCGCGGCTCTGCTCAAAGCGCTGGAAGGAAAAGGAATCGAACAGATCGCCGAACTACACGTCACCGGCAATGTCCTGAAGATGGACCAGTACTGGGGCGGTTTCGGCACGGACCCTACGCCGGCCTCTGGCGTCCTGGTTCCGGAAGTTGCGTTTCAGACCAATGATGCCTGGCCCGTTGCGCGTGGCATTGCCAATGGCGGCGGCGCGCCGCTCCTACTCATGGACAAGTATTCCCACGGCATTCTCTACGTCCTCGCCATCCCCGAGAATCCAAGCGATCTTTACGCACTGCCCCAACTGGCGCTTACGCAGATCAAGCGCTACATCATGGCCGGTTTTCCGGTCTGGATGGACGCCCCGGCTAAGATAAGCCTCTTCGCGTATGACAACAAGACATTCAGCGTCGAGTCATTCCTCGATGCCCCCGCTCCCGTCACGCTCTCCATATCTGGCACAGCAAGCCCCGGCTCACCAGCGCATATTAGAAATTTGGCCACCGGCGAGCTCATCGAAGGCAAGGCCGCTCCGAGAAACCGTTTCACTCGCGGCCCTGAGCGTATTGAGTTCAGAGTCGAGGTCCCACCTCACAGCTTTATCGCCTTCGCTGAGGAATAGCGCCCTCCTTACGAGAGTTGCCGTTCGCATGCACAGTCCTGTTATTCATCTCAGCTGTTGCTAAAAGGGCGATGCGCTCATCGAGGAGCCATGGTTCGTATTCCGGACGTGTTGTGTCAATCCGGCACCCATTGTTTGCCTCCCGGGATCATTATCGTAATATTCGATTTTGCATTCGCGTCATTGCTTACCTCATTGCGACAGACGGACCATTACTACTCCGTGTGCGGGCACGTTGGCGCTAAACTTTTCAGTTCTAGTCCCCAATGATGTGTGCTCCCAAAGATCGCGCACTTTCAGCGCCATCGAGGTGGGATAACCGACCTCTGGCCAAAACGCTGTGATATCGGCGGGCTTCTCGCTGCGGTTGAACAGCACAACCGCTCGACTACCATCAGCCAAAGGCCGCGACCACACCTCCAGATCACCATCGTCACGCACACGGCGACCTGCTACGCCCATGCGGTCTTGATCGACAGCGATGATTTCGCGGTTGGTGAGGATATTGCGGGTGTCGTCGTCCATAGCGGCAATGTCGTTGCCCGCTATCAGCGGAGCCGCCATGATCGCCCATAGACTGAATTGGCCGCGATACTCGGTTGTGCTCATGCCACCATTGCCTATCTCCAGCATGTCTGGATCATTCCAATGACCTGGTCCTGCATAGCCGTACAAGGGCTCCGTAAGATCGACGATGTTAACCATGCCCAGGCTCGTGCCCTTGCGTCCAGCCCAGGCATCGTAGATGTCTTCAGTAGTGCGCCATAGATTACCTATCTTCTGCCCCCAGTCCCAAGGCATGGATTTATCGGTCATTGTTGGGCGATTCACACCCCAGTTGCAAATTGAGAAGACGATGTCGCGACCAGTCGCACGCAGTGCATCGGCCATCAGCGCGTAAGCTTCTTCGCTGTTACGTGTTCCGGTGAAGCACCAGTCGTACTTGAGGTAATCCACACCCCAGTGCGCGTAAGTCAATGCATCCTGGTACTCGTGGCCCTGGCTGCCTAGACGGCCACCGCATGTCTTGCTGCCAGCGTCAGAATAGATGCCAAACTTTAAACCTTTTGAGTGGATATAGTCTGCCAGCGCTTTGATGCCCGATGGAAATTTCACCGAATCGGCCATGATATTACCATCGGGGTCACGTTTTCCTTGCCAGCAGTCGTCGATAACGACGTATTGGTAGCCAGCATCGCGCATGCCGGTGCTCACCATCGCGTCGGCAACTGCGCGTACAGCTTTTTCATCAATGCTGCAGCCGAACTTGTTCCAGCTATTCCAACCCATTGGCGGTATTAGCGCCAAACCGTTAGCTGTGCGATTGGGGTCCATTGACGGCCGGAATATCGACCGATTGGGCCCCATTTCCATATTGAACAGCTTCTGACTACCTGGATCGTTACCTGGTGGAGTCTGCGCTGCAGCCGTCGTCGAAGCTATCGTAAGTAGCAACGCGCTTATCGCCAGAGTGATACTTGTGCGGACGCGCGACCTCACATGTCTATCGATATAGGTGTACAAGTCAATCTCTCAAAATCAGATTCAGGCATATATCGTAACGCAAGCCAGAATGAACGGAAGGGATCTTGCCAGGCTGATCAATACACCGGTCCGGAGCTTTCTTGAAAACCCACGTTGGCGACAAGAAAAGAGCCACAGCATCACACGAATGTTACGTGGGCGCTGTTCCTAACGAGTCCTACCTGGAAGGGGGATAGGGAGTCTCCGCTAATATTGCTCGCTGCCATCAAGTCGCCGGCACCGCCATTCGCATGCCCCAACAGGCCGAGGGAATGGCAAATCTCATGAGCGATGACATACTTTCCGTTACTGAAGTACAACAAATTCGGGGTCGAGGGAGGAACCGTAGATGACTGCACGGTGGGTGGAAAGGGCGTGATCGGGGTAAGCGCCATTCCCGCAGCGTTCGCCGCGACACGGTCAACGACGGAGTCACGCTCAACAGCAACCCAATCCGTGAAGAATCCCCCGGAGCGCCAACCACCGTTCCCGGTCCGTCGTAGCCCACTTCACGCACCACATAGACAATCACTGGCTGGCCGATGCCGATGAGAGACCAGAAGTTTGCTTCGAAGAGCTTAATGGCCTGCAATTGATGCCAACTGCCCTTGAGCCAGGCCTCGTCCGCAATCAAGTCAACCCCCGTGCCAATGCGGAGCGCATTCTCCGGAGGATTGAGAATCGGCTCATGGAACGTGACGTGCACGCGGATTTGTGCACGCGCATATAAGATGCGTGCGGTCTCCGTCATGGCGGCGGCGAGATGCTCCTCATTGGCCAGAGGCACCACTCCCTCACAGAGGGGAATCACATGGACTCGCAGATGTTTTGTGATTCTGATGCCAATCAGCCGGCCGAGACCGTCCACAAGACCTACGACGTAGCTTAAGACAGCGGTAAAGACCCGAATGAGCGCCTTGATGGCTGGGCCGAGGATCGGGATCGTCAAAACCAAGTTGAAGAGCGCCGCGATTGCGTTAGCGATGACGTTGACAATCTCGCAGACCACTCGAATGACTTTGGTTACGACTACCACCACGATTTTGACAATGAAGGTCACAATCGAGCAAAGCCAACTTAACGGCCATGGCCATTCTTTGCAGCGTTCCTCCTGTTGCTCAACTTCCTGTTCGACGTTTTCTTGAATCCACTCCTCGACATCTCTACAAACCTTCATGGCTATCACTCCTCAATGGTCTTTCCTTCAGAACGTGCAGCCGCAATTCGGCTAAGTCACATCGTGGTGGTGCAATCGACTTTTGAGCACTCTTTGTAATCGTGCGACGGAAGTCACCAATCGCCGCCGTCCCCGTAACTTACCGAAGACTTTGCCAACTGCCACGCTGGAAACAAGACAACTCAGAGCTATGGCGGCTGAGGAAAAGGGGGCACGTTTAAGTGAGTTCCACGAAGTAAAAGCGACAATCAGGATTGTGCCCAAACTGATCAGAAGAGCAGCAGCAGCTTCGCTACATCCGCATGTGTGCAATCGTTTCTTGAGCTCATGTTGCCATATAGCTATTTCATCCGAGCCAAGCGATGGCAGTTCGAGCAGCACGTAGCGCGGCGTCGGATCTCGCACAACTTGGTCCAGCCCATCCGAGTGGGTAATTCGAAGGTGTTCCTTAATGGCCGTGTCCTTTCAACTGTTGCTGCCTCGATGTCGTAGATCCACCAGTTTTACCGGTTAGCTATATTCAGATTTCCCAGGTGTGATATCTGTGCTTGCGTGACCCAGTCGTGAACATCGACTCAAATTTGTTCCTTCGTCGACAGGAGAAATCCAGCCATGACGGGTTGAGGTGTTGCTGCTGAGCGATGTTCGCGGGCCGGCAGCGGTGGCGTACGCTTTATCGGGAGACGGAGGGATTGTGTCAGAGGAGGCTTTTGCGCCGTTGACCGGTCATCGGTGAATGAAAGAAGACACTGACGGAACGTTCAAAAGGCAGAGGCGATTGTGAATCATCATCAATTCTGAGTGACTGTCAATCTAGTTCCCAAGCAACTTCAACACTCCCCCTACTGCGATCGATTAATGGCGGCTCAAGCTCTCGTCCAGGAAGTTGCGATCTAATGATGTCAAGAAACGATAGGCCGCCACTGAATGTAAAACGGCATTTGGGTTGGGCGATCCGTTTGATCACTGTGATGAATGAATTAAACAACGGCGTGCCGCGCATTGTGATGTGAGTGGCTGACTGGGTTGGAACGCGCACCGACGGATCGGTGTCGTCCGTCCACGGCCTGAACGGAACGCTGATGCCCCGGGAGTGATCCAAGTCGATTTGATAGTCCTCGAACTCAGGAGTTTCCGAATCGCCGCCGAGATTAATTAATCTTCCGCCACGCTTCGGGTTGACCGGTCGTCCGGTGAACACATTGCCTGGGTCAGGCTCGCCTCCTTCCGCCTGCGCTGCCGAAAAGAATTTAGAGTTCGCGGTGAGCTTCGTCAGCGGCGGACGGTTCACCGGGCCCAGACGATCGGCACGGACATCGACGAACAAAATCCGCGCCGTGTCGGTTCTCCGTACGAATATGGTCGCGTCTCCGGGTCGAAACGTCTCGAAACGCATGGCATGCGGATCCCGAGTCAGTAACACCCTGCCGCCGTCCGAAGGTTTTGGAAATGCACTGGGGTTACTGGGGCCGAAGCTGTCTGAAAGAAAAGCGACTTTATTGTCGACCGTATCCGTGTCTCTCGATGGATCTGGACTATTGGTACAAGTTGCTACAGAGTCGCCTCCCGTCTGGGCGCAGCGGACGGTGCCAGTAACGCCTGGGACCCATCGGGTTTGCTTGGAGCTGATTCGAAGCGCGGGGGTAATAGTGTCAGCGACTCCGGCGTCGAATCCAAATCCAAGTCTGAATGACGGATGATCGGGAGGCCGAATGGCGGGAGGCGATGCTTTGTCTCCGAACACGGTAATCTCGAGCGGACCAAGATCCTTCTTTTTAGACAGTTCCTGGTCGAGCGCCGCAATCGTCATCTTCCCGACGATGTTATCCGCTCTGCTTTGATAGCTGCGGTTGATCAGGCCGCGTTTTTGCTTGAAGGCCAGAACCGCATTGGCCGTACGTTGGCCGTAGATGTCATCAACTGTGAGGCCGGCGCGATCTAAACGATTCAATGCAAGCTGAATTTTGCGCACGTGAGCACCTGTGGCGCCGGGCGCTATGTGCGCAGGGTCTGAAACAGCAGCGGCTTCAAGTTTTGGATCACCGTGGAACAATTGTGATTGCAGAGCCATAAGAGCCTCTCCTTTTCTGAAATCGTTCACATCGACGTGACGCTCTGGTTTCCCTATAGGCTTGCTTCATGGGATTTTCTCCTGTCCAGATGCAGCCACCGTGTTTTGACAAACCTGGAATTGACCAACAGTGAGCGTCTATCTCTGGTAAGTCATTCGGTTTGTGGGTTAGCGCATCTTCGACAATCCTGCCTCTACAAATTTTGCGCTGGCATCTCCTAGGTCTCGGCGCAGGTCCGGGCTGAAAGCATCTTTTGCCGCTTGATGAAACTGCGTTGCCATAACCACGAAATCGATTCCGGAGAGCTTATCGGTAAACCAGTGCGGGCGTGGACCGGGAAACGGCCACCGCAATCTGAACCCATTGCCGCACCAGTCATCCGTGAATCGTCTGGTGAAGCCGCCGACTATGATGATGCCTTGCTGTGTGCCTTCCCGACGAGTAGCGTCAGCGATCTCCTGCAGCAGCTCGGCGCGGCTTATCAGCGCCCGGGCAGCTGCCACCACAAAGGCATAGCGCGGGGGAAGTGGTTGCGGATTGAGTGCGACTTCCTCCCCGAACCTGTGCCCGCCGCCGATGGCGTCATAGATTTCAGGGTGCTTTGCAAGAATGCTCGTGAGCAGGATTTTCCAGGGCTCCGGATGCGGGCCGAAGGCGGACCTTACCGTTCGCGACGGGATCGAGCTCGAATCAAAAACTCTCCAGGGCTCGGGGCTCGGGCCAAAGGAGTCGACTTGTTGCAAAGCCACGCGGATCACTGGATCCCAGGGGCCCGGAGGCAAGGGATGTTCGTCATCCTCGCGTCCGCTGTTTACGCCAATCATGTCGCGGACAAAGGCCAACAACTTATCCTGAGTGATGTGCAGGGATTCCAGTTCCGTCTGCTCAAAGTTCATTTCATTTGCTCCTTTTTGCCGTCACATAAAAAGATGTGGCGTAGTGATGAAGCTCGATCGTTGCTGTGCAGAGCTGGGTGGCGGGAACTCGCCGCCACCCAGCAATGGAGAGTCTTGAAGCACAGTGAGGAATTACGGGTTTGGTTGCGCCGGTTGATCTGCCTCGCCCGGACAGCAGCGGTACTCCTGAGACTTCTCCAACAGGGTGATCTTTTGTTTGAGCAGCTCATTTTCCAGCTGCATGCGGTCAAGTTCCAAAGCGATCTTTTTCTCTAACTCGGGCTCGCAAATGCTGCACTCATCGAGGCAGCCTTTGACCAGCAGGCCCGGTGTTGGCAGGGCGATTTGCTTCTCCCATGAGATTGCCTTGACGAACTCGGCATTGGGTTTGCCGTTCTTGTCGAGTAGACCCTCGGCAGCTAATTCCTTATCCACCTCAACCAAGGCTGCTTTCTGCAGGTTCGCCGGAATGGCTTCCCGCCCTGCAAACAGCGTGGCGCCCCGAAGTTGCGTGGAGGCCAGACCGACTGCTGGCGAATCACCTTGCTCCACGGCCACGCTTGCCTTTGCGCGGCTGGCGACATCAAGACGACTGTTGGCTGTTGCCAGAACGAGGCTTGAGCGAACCGCCACGCCCGTTGCCGGCTTAGGCGCGTTCAGCGATACGCCTGTAGGCGACGTTGGATCATCCACCCGGCGGTCAATGCTCACCAACTCGAAGCGGATGGTCTGACACTTGTTGATGCGATAGAAGAAGAAAGTAACCGCGTGGCAATGATTCGGATTCGAGAACTCCCGCGAGGCAGACTCGTATTGGTCTTCCGACTCGCCCTGCTGATGCGCGCGCGTGGCCACTTCGCCGACTGAGGTCGAACTGGCAGCTTTCGTTCCCAATTCAACGTGCTTGCTTGAAGAGTCTGCATGCTGGCTGAGACTGTGGGCCAGGGACGAGGCTGAGTGGGCGTTGTATGAACTCGCCGAAGCCGAGCCTCCAATGCTGAAAATTCCCAGATCAATTCCAGCTCCTCCGCCGCCGCTTACCGAAGATTGGCTGAAGGAAGAACTTGCATTCGTGGTGTCGAGCAGGCTCAGATTGCTCATCTGGTAGGCCATGCCGGCCATATAGTAGGACTCTTCCGATGTTGTTTCCTGACGATAGGAAAGATTGGTCTCGCTATCGAACGTGAATCGGCTGTGCCGGTCGCTTGTGAATAGCCGCACCTTTTCGCCGGGCAGCAGTGTGTTGCTGTAAACCAGGTCACCCAGAGAAAGTGGTCCGGCGCATCGCGTCAGACGAAAATGCAGTGTCACTTCGACCGGGACGACCTGTCTGGCGTCGCCAGCGGCAACCAATGGCCGGAAGGGCAGACGATAAGTGAAGTCGAGTTGGTCACAGGTAGCACAGGGTTCCAGGGTTGGACAGCAAGGCACCATTTGAATTGTGGGATGATCTTCGGCCATTGAATTTTCCTCCTCGCGCAGCCGGGCTGCGATGTCAAGTGGCTTGAGTGGGGGATGAACCGGTTCAGGACCAATGCCAACCTCGGTCTTGATGCAAAGCCGCTGCATGGGACGCGAGATTGTGATGACATCAAGTGCAAACCACCTTCCATCGCTGACTACACAAAACAAAGGCTCTGAGGTTACACCTGGTTCTTGAGGTGCCCTATATAAGCCACCTCTGGCCGATATAGGGCAAATCAGAGTGGGCATTCTATAGAAGGCCAAAGAACATCCAAGGTCGGTTTGTCCCATCATTTACTCACTTTGCTCAGGGAGTGCAGCATGCATGACACCAAGCAGACGGCGTGCTGCTTCGGACTTGCGATTGCTGGAAGGAATGCCGATAGAGTCTTCATCCTTAGGAAGGAATCAACCCGAGTTCTGAATGAGATGTCTGCTGAAACACCGCTCGTCAGCAACGGAGCCTTCCCGTCACGCTCAAGCCGGTGTACGCTGGATTGCTCTTGAAGTAGCCACTCCGGTTCACTCCATCGGCGAGTCGTGGAGGATCCATCATTGCCTCATGTCCTCAAAGGCGGAGCTCCCAGCATTGTCGCTGTGTCGCACACGAGACACGGCATGTGGTTAAGCTGGCTTGCGGCCATGGTCCTCACAATAGGAGGTCTGCAGCATCTCGCCGCTCCCGGCGAAATGCACTGGGTCTATGTTCTTCAGCGTTTGTACTATGTCCCGACTGTCCTCGCCGGCCTCGTTATGGGGTGGAGAGGCGGACTGGGTATTGCTGTGCTCGCTGGTGGCGCCTTCGCCATGGGTCCGCCGTCCATCTGGACTGTAAGTCGCGTCGATGTTGTCGATCAGCTTCTGGAGATCTGCATGTTCTGCGTCGTCGGGCTGCTATCGGGTGTGCTTACTGATCGACACAGAAAACAAGAGACGGTTCTTCGCAGAACGACCGATCAACTGCGCCAGGCGCATCAAGACCTGGAAGAAAACTTTGAAAGAATGAAGCGCGCAGAGAGGATCTATGCACTGGCACAACTGTCCGCTGGTCTGGCTCACGAGATTCGAACTCCACTGGCGAGCCTGGAGGGCGCAGCTGCACTGGTGCAGCGCGAGACTCAATCTGAGGAACGACGCCGCGAATTTCTAGACATTATTCAGAAGGAGAGTCGGCGGCTCAATCGCCTGCTTACCAGCTTTCTCGAGTTTGCCAAGCCACGGCAACCAGAGTTGCAGGTGGTCGAGGTCGGTGAGATTTTGGACTCTGTCGTGACTCTTGTTCGTCACTCGTGTGACGCAAGTCGGCTTGAACTGCGAACGCACACTGAACCAGGATTGCTATTGCTGGAGTGCGATCCCGAGCAACTGAAACAGGTTCTCATCAATCTCGTCATGAATGCGTGTCAGGCTATGCCTATTGGCGGCATTGTGTTGCTGGAAGCGCGGCGCAATGGAACCAGTATCAACATTGACGTTCAGGATCAAGGAGGAGGCATTGACGAGAATAACCTGGAAAAGATCTTCAATCCATTCTTCACAACGAAGGAAAGCGGCACGGGCCTCGGGCTTTCCGTGGCACACCAGATTGTGAGTCAGCACGAGGGAATACTGACAATCGCTCGCAATTCTGCCCAGGGTGTAACAGTGCGGGTTTCACTTCCACTACGGCAGCGCGAGATATGACAAACGGCAAAGTCCTTGTAGTTGACGACGATCCGAGCCTGCGCAGAGTACTGCAAGTGCAACTCGAACACGAAGGATACGAGGTTGCTGTCACGGCATCGGGCCAACAGACACTGTCGGTTCTGCAGCTTCGACATTTTGACCTCGTCATCACCGATCTGAAGTTGCCGGGGATGTCTGGCCTTGAGCTGCTCAAACATGTCAGGTCGCAGCACCCGGAAACTGTCATCATCATGCTCACTGCCTTTGGAACGGTGGACACTGCGGTAGAGGCGATGAAGGCAGGAGCTTACGACTACCTTACGAAGCCAGTTCATTCAGACGAGATGTTGGTGGTTGTGCGTCGTGCCCTGGATCACATCCGTCTCGTGCAGCAGGTGCGCACCCTGCGCCTGAGCCTTAACAAGAAATACGGATTCGAAAATATCCTTGGACGCTCCCCTGTCCTGCTGGAAGTCCTCGATATGGCGACGCGGGCTGCCCACGGCAATTCGACAGTGCTCATCCGCGGAGAAACGGGCACTGGGAAGGAATTACTGGCACGAGCCATCCACTTCAATAGCTCCCGGAGCGACAATCCTCTGGTCACAATCAACTGCGGCGCGATACCAAAGGAACTGCTTGAGTCCGAACTCTTTGGCCACAAGAGAGGTGCGTTTACGGGCGCAATCGCCGACAAGAAGGGGAGGATCGAACTGGCCGACGGAGGCACCCTCTTCCTCGATGAAATCGGCGAAATGCCGCCCGAGCTTCAAGTAAAGCTACTCAGGTTGATTCAGGAAGGAGAAATCGAAAAGATAGGTTCCACAACCAGGGCCAGGGTCGACGTGCGCATCATCGCTGCGACGCATCGTGAACTGCAGGCGATGATCGAGGATGGTACTTTTCGCGAAGACCTGTACTATCGGCTAGCCGTGATTCCGCTGGTGATGCCACCTTTGCGGGAACGCCCCGACGATATACCGGATTTGGTGCAACACTTTTTCCGCAAAAGCCGAGAAAAGAATGCGCGACCGGACCTTGCGCTGTCACCTGCTTTATTGCCGTATTTCGTCAGGTATCGTTGGCCGGGTAACGTGCGCGAACTGGAGAACGTGATGGAACGGATTGTCGTTCTGGCGCGAGGAACCGATATATCGATTGAGGACTTGCCGCAATTCGTACGGCAGGAAAAAGCAAACATCGACGCGTTAGAGATCGATCTTCCACCTCAGGGCATTAGCCTGGATGCGATTGAAAAGGAACTCATCTTAAGAGCCTTGCACACATGCGATTGGAATCAAACCCATGCAGCACGCTACCTCGATATCAGCCGCAAGACACTCATCTACAGGATTGAGAAACACGGAATCCAGAAGCCACAGGAGCGTGAGGACTCCAGAGATTGATTGCGCATCCTCTCTCTAGATGGTGACGATCCTGCACTTTCTAGCGACCGATTCTTCTTGAAACCCTATGGCAGAGGTTGCATACCGGGGTGCAAGCGGCTGGTTGCCCGATCCGCGGGCGTCAATCAGCCTCGCTCGAACTGCCCAAAAGTCGGAGTCGGACTTTATCGTCGACGGATGGAGCAGTCACGCCACGGCTAGGCGATCACTGTGACAGTCTACATCTGGATACCATGACGGATACCACTCTGGGCTTACGAATGTATCCGATTGAAACTAATAGCGCAAGAAGAGAAGGGAGGCGAATCCCTCTCTCTCCGCCAGAATCCCGTCCTGAATTATTCATTCTTCCCGCCAATATTACAAAATGAGACCCGTATGGATATCAGGTCATCGCTGAATATCCTCGCAAACTTCTCATTATGGGCATTAGGAGTGGGCGTCTGCCTCCTAGTTCGGGGCCCGGAGGTCAGAAGTGTTCCTGCTCTGCTCGAAGGACTTTGCTGAGACCGTCCCTCGCTTCTTCGTTATTCGGGTCACAACTCAATATTTCGCGGAACTCGCGCTCTGCGTCCTTGTATTTGCCGTTGGCGCGGTTTCTTTCCGCCATCTTCATGTAATCGGGCACTTGGCCGGCAATGGAACAACTTGCGTTGGATTCGGTATGGGTTCCCCTGGACTTAGCGGGTGCTTTAGCCGGAGTGTTGGGCTGGCTTGATGCTGCCGTGCCACTGATATCAGGGGGCGTCGCTGGCTCTTGCGGTTTTATTTGTGGCGCAGAAACAATCGCAGGCGGAGTCGAGACGCTTGGTGCGGGCGAGGGTGCAACGGCCTGAGAATGCGATCTGATGCTGTGATTGTGGATGAGCCAGATCGCCGCGGCAATCAGAAGCACTACGATCAGTGAGGCAGCGATGCGAGCCCACCGGGGGCGGAGGATTTGCTGAAGCCCCACAACTCCGTTGCGCAGCAGGGAAGTGGTTGTCGCGGTGGTCTGCGACAGAGGTGCACGGACTCCGGAGATGAACGAATCTGGCGGGGATGGTGCCTCGGGCGGCGTTGGCGGAGGCGAGATCGGAACCGGAGCGCTTTCTCGGACTCCCGCCTCCGGGATTGCGATCGGTTGAACAATGGTGGCATTAAACTCGGTGGTTTCCTTAAGTTCTGCCAGCCTTTCTGCTTCGGTCCAGAGATATTCATAGACTCCTGCGCGTTCGGGAAATGAGCGGAACTCAATCGCTGAGAATTCCTGAAGGTCCTCATAGGTGGAATGCGTAATGAGAATCTGCCCTGGTCTTGCTAACTCAAGCAGACTTTCCAGATCCCCGCGTCGGAAGTAATCCTTGTCGGAGAGTTTCAAGGCTCCGGCGGTGGTTTCCGCGCCAAGTGCAATCGCGGCGGCCGCGGCAGGCGTAGACGGGTGGCTGCGATATCCACGAATTGCCCACTGCAGTTGTTTGGCGGTGGAGAGCGCGGTTGCGGCGTTCCCGAAGCCAAAGGTTATGAATTCTTTGTTCTGGGCCTGCAACGTGCCTCGCCGACTCGTAACTATGTCTTGTAGCAGATATCCGAGCCGGCTTCGGTCGTCCGGGACCGAAGTGCCCGGACGGGACGCCGGTCTCGGGTTTAGCCATAGGCGAATGACCATCCGCGTCGCTGAGGGGCTTTCGAAAGCCGGGCTGCCTGTCTCATGGTCGGCAGTTCCGTGCTGAGAGGGAACATTCATGAGCATTATGAGATACAGCAATAACTTACGATTGCTTCGACTGCACGGCAATGATACAGTACCTGTCCAGACTAAACACCTGTTGCGGTGGCCACGGTCATGGGAGCGGAGAGTTCCGCTTTTCTTGTGCGCGACTTCGCTTACTCCCCCTGAGGAAGCTATGCTGTCGGTTCGTCGATATGTATCTGTCCGCGCATCATTCTCCGTAACGTTTTATGCGAGTCTGTTCGCCTGCCTATTTGCCTTGACTGTTAATGCCTGGGCAAAGGAGCCATCCCTTACAGCCATCGAACTGTATCCCGGGACGTCGGGTCCTGCCTACGCTCAACTGGCGAACGTAACGATTAATGGCAAGACGGAAGTTCGCCTGTGCGGCGGTTCAGGACCGATCGATAAGAACAGTTACGGCAAACTGCAGAAGGTGTCGCTCGCGGTTGGTATGTCGCTTGAGCGCGACTCGCATGGAGTGCTTCTGCTGACGCGCGGACAGGATACATCGTGCGCGGTGCCTGACAATCTGAAACTCGATAAGGACAGCCCTCTTTCTGCCTCCGATCTTGCGGACAGAGCCAACCTCCAGGGCCAGGCCGTTGCAGGCTCTGACGGAACACCCGGCGAGTTGTCGCCGTTAAAGCCCGGAGTGAAGCTGGTATTTGTTGCTGCGCCGGATCCTGAGCTGGCTGAATATCTGCGAGCGGAGCGTAGCGGAACGATTGGACTGTGGCAGAAATATCTGGATGGGTATCCGACGGGCGTTCATGCCGCGGTGGCGAAGTCCTCTCTTGCCGCCCTTTACGTTCGCGACGGGGAAAGCAATTTTACCCAGTACCGGGAGTCGGTGGCGAAGGGAACCCCGAATTATGAGGCGTTGAAGAGCGCCAAGTCTGCCGCAGATCAGGCCCTGGTCGCGGCCCCGAATGATGATGCCACGACGGGGCTCAGCAAGAACGTTCACGATGAAGTTGAGGCACTGGCCAAGCGCTCTGAGACGGAATTGCAGCAGTATCGACAGGCGTTGAGCGCAGAGAAGCCGGGTTACACGCATTTGGTGACTGCGCAGACGCTGGCAAACGCCGCAGCCGGCGTAGATCCCAAGTCCGCCGCTGCTCTTGCTGCCGTCAAGGACTGCCAGCAGGAACGGGCGTCATTTGACGCAACGATACAGACGGCGCAGAGCCAGATGGCGTCCCAGAACTATGACCAGGCATTGCAGACGATCACTTCGCTTCGTGCCTTCAGCGGTGAGAATGCCGATGTCCGCGCGGTTCTGCATTCGGTGTATGGCTCCCACTTGGATAGAGCTGAGAAACTCGGCCAGTCCGGCGATTGGCAAGGTGCCGTGAAGGAATACCAAAGCGCTGCCGACATCGATTCCAATGCGGAGGTGCTGGCATCACTCAAGAATGCACAGCAGCAGGCGCAGATCACCGGAGACAAGACGGCAGTGCAGGCCGCAATGTTGAAGAGCCAGGAGCTGGAAGCTTCGCGCGATTACATTGGCGCTTTTGAGGTCCTGGATATGCTGCCGGCACCACAGCGGGCGCTGTGCACCGAACGTCTGGATGAGCTCAAAGATCGCTATGTACAGAGCGCTTCACAAGCCGCAATCGGATTGCAGAAGACGCACGAACCAATCCGTGGGATTAGCGATGAGCAGGGAGTTGAGAGAGCCTATGCCTATCTACAGCGCTGCTACGCATTGACGGAGAACCCCTCGTTCCAGGATCGTATTGCCTCACTGGCAGATGCGCTAAGCGCCTACTACCTCCAGCAAGGCAAGCGTTATATGGAGAGACCGGCGGGCATCGGCACAAATGTAGGGTGGACGTATCTGAACAAAGCGGTGCAGCTGAAAGCATCGAACGTCGAGGAAGTGCGGGACGAGATTGCACGCGACACTTCGGCATATCAGCTGCGCTCGAAGCTATCGATACGAGTCGGTTTCCGCGATCAGACTTCGTTGCGTGACAGTACCGGGTTTGCTTCTCAGCTTGCCGATGCCCTGGCTACCGGCCTTGAAACGTCGGGACTCCCGATCAAAGTCGTGCGCCCCGGTGAAACGGCTTCGATTGAGCCAAATTTTGTGCTGATCGGTGATGTGCTCCGTCACGAGGTGAATACAACATCGGAGGAAAATCCGAAGGACTCAAAGTATCGCGCAGGTGAGCATGAGATTCCGAACGACAAGTGGAATGTAGCCAACCGCGAGTATGAGTCCGCTACGCTTGAGTTGCAGAGCCAGCAAAGAGCCCTGGAAGGAGCGACTGCGCACGGCAAAAAGAAGGACATCGAGAACGCTAACAACGCGGTGGCTGCGGCACAGGCAAAGGTTGAAGCGGCGCACGCCAGGCTCGATGCGATCCCGAAGAGTATCCCAGAAGACATTGAGCGGCCCTATACCTATACCGAAGTTACGACACGATTTAATGAAGTCGTCGAGCTGCAGTTCCGAGTTCTCGACAACAGCGGCAACGTGGTTGTGCCCATCAAGCCGGTGACCAAGACGGCAGAAAAGAAATACACCTTGCTCAAGGATGTGAAGCCGGAAGATACCACCGGCGTGCGCGCGCAGGGGACCACTCTCGATCCCAAGGCGTTTCAGTCTTCGTTTGAAAACGATGTGCGCGACGACCTGATCAAGAAGACGCTTGAGCAGGTCGGCAACCTTCCGGCCACCCTGCTCGACCTGGCAGGCAAGAAGGCGAGCGAAGGCGACGTGGATGGCGCGGCGGAACTCTACATCCTGTATCTGAACTCGACTCCTCAGGGGAGTACGGTCGAGCGCGGGCGCGCGCAGAAGTTTCTCGTCGATCAGTTCAACTTCAGCAATTTCGTAAGCTAGCCGCTTCAGCAGAAGAGGATCAAGAAGAGTGAGCGGTACCGAGCCCAACAGAATCGGCAAGTACGAAGTATTGAGGGTGCTCGGCCGCGGCGGCATGGGCATCGTCTACCATGCCCGCGACCCGATGATGGGACGCGATGTCGCGATCAAGACGCTTACCGAAGGATTTGCTGGCGATCCTGACATGCTCCGCCGCTTCTACCAGGAGGCGGGACACACCGGCAAATTGCAGCACCCAAACATCGTCATCGTGCATGACGTCGGCGACGAGAATGGCCAGCCATACATCGTTATGGAATACCTGGAAGGCCAGCCGCTCGATGACATCATCCGCGAAGAGGTTCCTTTGCATCTTGGCGCGAGGCTGCACATCATCGAACAGGTTTGTCTCGCCTTGTCCTACGCGCACCGCCAGGGAATGGTTCATCGTGACGTAAAGCCGGCAAACGTCATCGTATTGCGCAATGGGGTGGTCAAGCTCGTCGACTTTGGCATTGCGCGCATGGACCGCACTTTGACGGATTCCGGCCTGACAAAGACGGGCATACTCGTCGGTACTCCCCATTACATGGCGCCCGAGCGTTTCCGTGGTGAAACGTTCGATGGCCGTTCCGACATTTTTTCTACTGGAGTTCTGCTCTATCAGCTTCTTACCGGAAGATTGCCGTTCGACGCCGAATACCCGGCGATCATTCACCAGATCCTGGAAGAACCCTATCCTCCGCTTGCTCTTGATCCGCCAGCGAACAACTATGTGCCCCAGGTGAATGCCATTCTCGAACGCGCTTTGGCAAAGGATCCGTATGAGAGATATTTGTCTGCGGATGAAATGGCCGCCGACCTGAATACTCTCGCGGTCGAGGTCAAATCGCAGTATGTGACGGAACTCTTCGAGCAAGCGCAGAAGCTGGTCAACGCGCAGGAGTTCCCCCGGGCGCAAGTGCTCTTGCAGGAGATCCTGAGAGCAGAAAGCCGGCACGCCGGAGCCAAGCTGCTGCTATCGCAAATCGATAAGTACCTGGTTCGCCGCGAAGTTGATCGCAAAGTGCAACATCTTTGCTCGGAGATAGAAGAGTGCCTGCAAATCCGTGATTGGGATCGCGCGTCGCAGCTCTGCGAAGAGGCGATGCGGCTCGACGACAAGAATCCGCGAGTGCAGGAGGTGCGGGACGCAGTGATGGAGGTTCGGTCCAAGCAGCAGGAGGTGGAGAAGCTGCTGCGTGAGGTGGAAACTGCGAGACGCGCCGGAGAGTATGAGGATGCGAGCGACCGGGCAAGAAAGGCATTCGAACTCGACCGGGAGAATTCCAAGGTCCTGCGCATTTGCAAGTTGCTCGAACAGGAAGTAGAAGACGCTGGACGCAGGCGAAGCGCCGCGGCTCTGCAGCAAACCGCCCGGGATCACTTGCTAAAACGGCGTTATCAGGATGCATTGAGTGTGCTGCGGGAAGCTGAAGCGCTTACTCCGTCTGATCCGGAACTACTGCGCCTGAAAGACGAAGTGGATGCTGCGCTCGATCAGGAGCGCCGCCGTGTCCTGCGCGCTGAACTGCAACAGGAAGCGGCCCTGGCGATCAGGCTGGAGCAGATTCAGGCGTTCAACGCCAGGCTTGACGCAGCTCTCGAAGAATTCTCTACTGATCCTGTTTTGCTAAAGCTCAAGCTGCAGACTGAGCAACGGCTCCGCGAGCTGACCAGGCAGCAGCTTGTGAAAGAAACACTCGACCTGTGCCGCCAGCTTGCCCCAGAAGAGGCCATTGTTCGGATCCGACAAGCTCTGACACAAGTACCCGGCGACGAGAACCTGCGCTCCTTTGAGGCGGCGCTGGTGCAGCGCCTGCAGAAACAAACGAGGGAAGAGCAGTTCCGCCAGTACCTGTCGAAAGCCCGGGAGGCATTGAATAACGAGCTCTATCTTGAAACGGTAAAGATTCTGGAGAAATGCCAGGCTGACGGTTTCTCTTCTCCCGAGATTGTGGAGTTGATGGACTATGCCAAGGCAACCGCAGAGCAGCGCGTGCACCAGGAACTGGTGGAGAGAACCTACCTTGAGGCTCAGGCTCTGCTCGATCAGAAAGACTATGAGGGTGCAGAGCGACTGCTGGAAGCAGTACTCAGTAGAGTAGATGAGCCGGCGCTTCGCAAACAACTCAAGCAGGCAAACGCAGGGAGATTGGTAATCGAGCAGAACGCCGATCGCTTGCTGGCGTCCGCGGGCCGATTGTTGTCGATCGGTCAATACAACGCAGCTATGCACATGCTGGAAGCGGAGCCAGGTTACATGCTCCGGATAAAGCGCGTTGAGGAGACACTCAATCAGAGCCGGATGATGGCCGGAAGGGAATTGGCAGCGATGGAGGCGTTGGGACGTTGTTATGCCACATCTGAACCACGAGAGATGCTGGCCGCGCTCGACGAATTTCTAGCCAAGAGCAGCAACGCTCCAGAGGCTGTTCCTGTTCAGGAGCTGCAGCGGGGAATAAAGCAACGGCATGAGCAATATGCCGATGCGCAGATAGCGCCGGCAATCGACATAGCGCGCCGGGCACTTAATGAGGACGATAGTGCGCGTGCTGAGCAAGTACTCAAAAGCGGCGCCGAGTGGTCGAACATGGCGAGTTCTGCCGTTCGTGAAGAGATGCAACAGCTGCTTGGCGAAATATCTGCAGCCAAGAAGCTGCTGCGGTTTCGCCGCTCTTCCAAGGGCTAAAAACGTTACTTTGTGAGCCAGAGCAGCTTATACTTCTGGCGAGGCGGATTCGTATGAGTTTTTTCTCTAAACAATTTATTGATGTTATTCAGTGGACCGAGAGCGGTGATGGCACGCTCGCCTATCGCTACCCCATGGAAGATATGGAAATTCAGACCGGCGGTAAACTCACTGTCCGCGATTCGCAGATGGCCGTGTTCGTGAACGAAGGCCGCATCGCGGATGTCTTTGCCCCCGGCCTGTACACGCTCAGCACGAACACACTGCCGATCCTGACCTACCTGATGAACTGGGACAAGGCGTTCAAGTCTCCGTTCAAGTCCGATGTGTACTACTTCTCAACGCGGCTGCAGATCGACCGCAAATGGGGAACGGCTACGCCCATCACGATCCGCGATAAGGAGTTCGGGGCGGTGCGGATCCGCGCATACGGCATCTACTCTTTCCACATCTCGGATCCGAAGGCATTCCATGAAAAAATCAGCGGCACCCGCGCGGTCTATGGCGTGAACGATCTGGATGGCCAGCTGCGCAACACGATAGTGGGCCGCATGACGACGGCATTTGCCGCCAGCACGCTCGATTTTCTGGATATGGCCGCGAACCAGTCGCGCATGGCGGAGATGATGCAGGCGGAGCTCGGGCCTGTGTTCAGCGGTCTTGGGCTTGCGCTGGACAGCTTCGTCGTGGAGAGCGTTTCTCTACCCGATGAACTGCAGAAGATGCTCGACCAGAAGATCAGCATGAATATGCTGGGCGACATGAACCGCTATACGCAGTTTCAGGCAGCACAATCGTTGCCGATTGCTGCCGCCAATGAAGGCGGCGTGGCGGGCATGGGCGTTGGTCTGGGTGCGGGGCTGGCGATGGGACAGCAGATGGCGAACGCGATGAGCGCGGCCACGCAGGCTCCTGCCGGAGGCGCGGCCGCGGCTGCGAACTCCGGCAGCGGCTTCGGGCGACACAAAGTTCTGCATGAACTGCGGCCATTCCATTGCGCGGGCGGCGAAGTTTTGCCCGGAGTGCGGCGGGGCACAACAGTAACTGTTACCAGTGCTGGATTGTTGCGTACGAGTAGGAAACGATGCTTGCGCCTTCCTGCTCGACGCGCTCGAAGACCGACTGAATCGCCAGTCGCCCGGGACCGATCAGGCGTAGCCAGATAGCACGGTTGGTCCAGTAACCCCAGCTCATTATCCCCGTATTGGGGTGCTCAAAGTGCAGCTGCATCTGGACAGACGGGTCTTTAAATATCAGCGCTGTCGGTTTCACCAGAATTTCTTCGCCCGGCGCAAGCGTGCGGACGAGGACGCTGCCGCCAGCGTGCAGAAGCAGCAATCCCGGAGATGCAGGCGCGAAGAATCGATCCATGAACATGCCGACCGGGTAACAGGTTTCTGTGTCCTTGTCCTTTCGGACCTGATACCAGACCTGTGTTGGAAACCAGTCGTATTGAATGTTGGATGTGGCGGCGAGAAACATGTGCTCGCGGACGTCGATAGCTTGTCCGGGCTGGAGGGGCAAGGCGATCAGTTCCCCTGGGTCGTCTTTTGAAAATGCAATGTGGCCGGGGCCCTGAGCCTGGGCCATGATGAGGGGCATGCCGGCAAACACGCGCTTCCAGCCTCCTTTCATCGACATGGTCGAGATGCGCACCTGCGTGTCCATCCAAAGAAGGACGTGATGGCTGAAGTAGACGCTGTCCTCCGGGGCGAGGTTCATTTCAGCGGCGGGAACGTAGAGGCCCTCGATCTGGCAGGACGAGTTGCCGAACTGCAGCTTGGCCATGTCCTTGCGCGGAGGCAGCTCGAGCCAGCCGGAGAGCGAAGGCGTTGTGGATCGTGCCTGAAGGCCGGCACCGCATCGCGGGCAATTGGCTGAGGCGCCATCGAATATCGCTCCGCACCATTGGCATGTGTGCGATGCGTGAGGAGTTGGCGCTTGCGCAGGCTGCGGCGCGACCATGGACTGCGCCCGTTGCGTTGCTACTGGCGTGGCCACCGGCAGTGGGGCAGGTGCGGCGGGGGGCGCGGTGACTTTGGCGCCGCAGAAAGTGCAGAAGTTTACGCCTGGCGTAAGTTTCGATCCGCATCGCGTGCAGAACATGGTTGTCTCTACTCCGTTTTGTGGTGCACGTACATGGATTGAATGCCGATGCGGCCGGGGCCGGTCATTTTGGCCAGGTTCATGCCGGTGGCTCCAAATAATCCGCTGCCAAGCTTCTGAAACTCGACCTGCATGGTGACGGAGGCATCTTTGTAGAGGAATGCGCCCGGCTCGACGAGGATGCTTTCGCCAGCGGCGAGGCGGCGCTCAAAGACGTTTCCGTAGCCGTGAAGGATGACGAGGCCGGGAGTGTTGGTGGTGACGAAGCGGTCCATGTACATGCCCTGACCGCCGAAGAGAACATTCGCGAGGCCCTTGATGCGCACAAATGTGTAGTTGATGTTGTGCGAACAGAGCAGGAAGGCATGCTCGCGGACATCGAGCTCCATGCTTGGGTGCAGAGGGAGCACGACCAGTTCTCCGGTTGCGTCGCGCGAAAAGGCAATGCGGCCGGGGCCGGTGGCGATGCTGATGATGAAAGGCATGCCGGCGAAGGCGCGTTTCAGTCCGCCTGAGAGAGACATGACGCTCAGCGGCACATTCACGTCTTTCCAGAGCATGACGTGGTGCTCAAAGAAGACAGAGTCGCCGGGGCCGAGGTTGATTTCGGCGGTGGGCACGATTTCGCCTTCCACCTGACAGGTGCTGCCGATGAAGCGGATCTCCGTCATGTCGCGGATGCGGGGCGCTTCGCGCCATCCGGAGTCACTAACGACATTGCGGATGTCGAGGGGCGCGCCACATGCGGAGCAGGACGTCGCCGTCTTCTCGTTCATGCCCTGACACCACTGGCATTGGATTCGTTCGAAGGATGTGGCTGCTTGCGCGGGTGTGACGTCGTTGATCACGAGGCCTTCCTTGTCGTGAGTTTCGAAATGAGACGTGCGGATGAATTATATAGCGCTGCCTCTTCACCTCGTAGAATCGAGATCTCAGGCAGTATGTAGTAATCTATATAACCGTGGAATCGGCGACTGCACCGTCCAGTCGCTGTAGATTTTGAGGTGGACATGAGGCTCAATCGTTGCTCGCTCGTCGCGAGCTTTGCCTGTGCATTGGTTGCCGGTGCGCAGATGACGACGTCGCAATACGACAATGCGCGCACCGGCGCCTATCTGAACGAAACTACGCTGACACCACGAAACGTCAATGCGCAACAATTCGGGAAGATTTTTACGCTGAAGGTGGACGGTGATATCTATACGCAACCGCTGTTCCTGTCGGGAGTACAGATTCCGGGTAAAGGCAGACACGATGTGGTGTTTGTCGCAACGGAACACGACAGCGTCTATGCATTCGATGCCTATGGGAATCCGTCCACGCCACTGTGGCAGGTGAGTTTCTTAAAGAACGGCGCTTCGACGGTTGCGGCATGGGCAACCCAGTGCCCCTTTATTGAGCCGGAGGTTGGAATCACATCCACTCCAGTGATCGATGCGAGGTCGGGAACGCTGTACGTGCTGTCACGTACAGCGCATACACATACGATTGCTCGTACTGAATACCGTCAGCAACTCCATGCGCTGGCCGTAACTACCGGCGTAGAGAAATTTGGCGGTCCTGTGGAAATTCATGCCGCCGTGAAAGGGCAAGGAGCAGGCAGCAACTCAGGCAATTTGGAATTTGCGCCGCTTACGGAAAATCCGCGAGCATCTTTGTTGCTTGCAAATGACAGGGTGTACCTTACCTGGGCCTCTTCCTGTGATGTGGGTCCTTACCACGGCTGGGTGATGGCATACGATGCGCAGACTCTGAAGCAAAAGGCGGTGTTTAATACTTCGCCAGATGCGGATGACAGCGGCATATGGGCGAGCGACACCGGCCCAGCGGCAGATAGGGACGGGAATGTCTATATTGCTACAGGCAATGGAGCCTACGATGCTGCAAAGGGCGACGGCCGCGATTATGGTGATACATTCTTGAAGCTCGATGGACAGAGCCTCAAACCAGTCGACTACTTCACGCCCTTTAATGCCGATAAGCTGGACGCAAGTGATGACGATCTCGGTTCTGGCGGTCCCATGCTTCTGCCGGATCAGCCGGGTCCTCATCCTCACCTCGCTGTCGTGGGAGGAAAAGCGCCTCTCATTTATATATTGGATCGCGATCATCTGGGCCACTATCGACCGGGGAGCAATCTGCACGCTGTACAGACGATTCCAACGGTGGGCGGCATTTTCGGATCGATGGCTTACTGGAACCATCATGTCTTCGTTTTGAGTGAGGGCGATTCATTGCACGACTTTGAAGTAAAGGATGGGAAACTCACCTCGAAAGCTACCAGCATCTTCAAATTTTCAGACAATTCGGCAACGCCGACGATCTCGGCCAATGGCGACAGGGACGGTATTGTCTGGGTGGTGAGTTCCAAAGGCTGGAATTCAGGAGACAGAACTGCGGTGCTGCATGCATGTGATGCCTCGAACGTTGCTCATGAGCTGTACAACAGCGCTCAGAATTCTGCTCGCGACCGCGCCGGTTATGCGCTTCGGTTTAACATCCCTACCGTGGTGAACGGACATGTGTATGTCGGCGCAAAGGGAGAACTGGATGTTTACGGCCTGCTGCCAGTGAAGCGATAAGCTGGTTTGAAATGATTTGGAGGATATGTCGCAGATGAGTGAGCGCAGCCGTGTAGCGGTCGTCACC
This sequence comes from uncultured Acidobacteriaceae bacterium, assembly GCA_963833015.1. Taxonomy (GTDB): domain Bacteria; phylum Acidobacteriota; class Terriglobia; order Terriglobales; family Acidobacteriaceae; genus Alloacidobacterium. The sequence continues at coordinate 124,954 of CAWHWJ010000017.1, forward strand.
GGAGGAGCACAGGGCATCGGCCGACGGACGAGTGAATTGCTTGCCGAGAGAAGCTTCCGGGTCGCCATCATTGACCTGCATCCACCGGAAGAGACAGTGAAGGCGATTGAAGCGACTGGCGGCGAGGTGATGGGCTACTCCGGTGACATATCCGATGAGGTTGTCGTCGAAGATTTCGCGCAAGAGGTATTGAATCGCTATGGTGCCGCTGAAGTGCTGGTCAACAATGCCGGAATCAGCTTCATCTCGCCTGCGGAGGAAACCGCTGCCAGCGACTATCGCCGTGTACTGGAAGTGAATCTCGTCGCGCCCTTTCTGCTGGCGAAGGCATTCGCCGCACAAATGCTCGCGGCGGGCCATGGTTCGATCATCAACGTTGCCTCGGTTGCGGGACTCTTAGGTATTGCGGATCGGGCAGCCTACAACGCTTCGAAGCATGGCCTGGTTGGTCTTACGCGCACACTAGCGGCTGAGTGGGGAGGACGAGGAGTACGCGTCAACGCAGTCTGCCCCGGATGGGTGAAGACCCAGATGGATGATGGCGATCAGGCGCGCGGAACTTACAGCGATGCCGATATAACGGGCCGCGTTCCGATGGCTCGTTTTGCCAGCCCTGACGACATTGCCCGGGCGATTTCCTTTCTTGCGGATAGCCGCGAGAGTGGTTTTATCAATGGACATTGCCTTTCTGTGGATGGTGGCTGGGCGTCTGACGGCAGTTGGGAATCGCTGCGTCTGCAAAAGCGCTGATCTATGGGGCACTTTAGGCCAGAATCACTTCGATTCCGGCACTTTTGAGGGTTTTCACGTCTTCTTCGGCGAGATGGATATCGCTGATGACGGTGTGAATGGCGGTGACGGGAACGATCAGAGCGAGGCTGCGGCGGCTGAATTTTGTCGAGTCGCAGACAGCCACGACTCTTCGGGCCGCATGCACCATGGCGCGGTTTACGCGCGATTCGAGGACATTCGGCGTTGTCAGACCTACCTTTGCGTCGAAACCGTCCACGCCAAGGAAGAGGATGTCGGCGTGCATCTCACGCAGAACGTCTTCTGCAAGCGGGCCGACCAGAGAGAATGAGTTCTTGCGCAGGCTGCCGCCTGTGAGGATCACATCGAAGTCTGTGTGAGCGAGCTCGGCGGCAATATTCACCGCATTCGTAATAACGGTCAGCCGCGAGAATTTGCGCAGCGCCCGTGCGATGGCGGTGGTGGTAGTGCCGGAATCGAGCAGAACACATTGTCCTTCCTGTATGAGATTGACTGCAGCTTCTGCGATCCGTTCCTTCTCCTTGAACTGATGTTGTTCTTTCTCTTTCAGAGAGGGATCGAGCAAGGCGCTTCCGTGCGGGGCAAGTGCTCCGCCGTGGGTGCGTTGCACCAGGCCTTTTGCTTCAAGGTAGCCGAGGTCCTTGCGAATGGTGATGCGCGAGATCCCCAGAGTGTCGGAGAGTTCCGAGACCAGGACACGTCCATCGCGTTGAAGCAGCGAAAGCACGTGCTGTCTGCGCTCATCGATCAGCATTTGGCTGCCGTCGCTCATGCTCATTCTCGTTTCGCCAGTACTCAAACCGCATTCCTGCAACGGGGCAATCAGATACGAAGAAAGATCTTCCTCTTGTACATCCAGAACAGGAAATACCAGTAAGCCAGCATGACGGCGATGCCGAGCAGGAGCGGTTCAAGCCCGGGTCCGAGGATTTGAAAAATCTTGTAGCCGAGATGGATGTGGAAGCTGCTGATAATGAAGTTCTCCCATAGATGCGCGATGAGGTATGCGGCAATCGAATTCATGCCTACGACAATCAGGGGGAAGGCCCATTTGCGGTAGTTCTTGACATCGATGATCCACGAGAACGCGACGAGGAAGAAGAAGCAGATGCCGCCGCTGAAGAGCGTCCAGCTTGGCGTCCACACACGCTTCACGATGGGGCAGATCCCGGTGAAGTGAAGCAACAAACCGGCCGCGAATAGAGCCACGCCGGCAATCAGAAAACGGCGCAGCGGGATCAAGGGGGCCGAGGCGCGGAACCATTGTCCGGCGAAGAGACCGAGCAGCATGGTGCCAAGCGTAGGTATGAAGCTCAGTGTGAGATAGCCGCCTTCGTTGAAAACGAAGGGAGACGTGCGCGGGAACAGGTTGAGGAACCATACGTCGAAGGCCTGACCGAGATTGCTGTTCTTATTCCAGTGCGAAGTGAAGCCGGTGAAGTTGTGGTGCCAGTCTGCAGGAACTCCAACTGACGCGTAATCGAAGTTCGGGCCCGGCGCGGGATAGAGAGCCCAGGCCAGCCAGTATCCGAAGAGAATGACGAACAGAGCCGTCCACTGCCACTTAGGGCGGCAGAATGCCAGAAGGAAGGCAACGGTATAGCTCAGCCCGATCTGCGTCAGCGTGTCTTCAAAGGTGAAGTAAGTGATCGGACCTTCCGTGGAGCGGAGAAAGATCCCCAGTGCGATCAGCACCAGGCTCCTCCATATCGTATGCAGGAGAAGCCGTCCGAAGCTCTCGCCTTTGCGCATACGGCTGTGGATAGAATAGGGGAGGGCTACTCCTACCAGAAATGTGAATGAGGGCTGGATCATGTCATGCAGGCCGAGACCGGCCCACTCGACGTGCGTCTGGTTATATGCGAGCACCCGCCAGAAAAGGCTTCCAGGGTATGCGTGATGGACGGCGGCAAAGTTCATCACCTCGCCCATCATGAGGAGCATAACGAGCCCACGATAAGCGTCAACGGCGACATTGCGCTTCGGCGCCTCCACGGCAATGGCCTCGGCGGCCACGGTTGTAACTACCGGGGGATACTCTGCGCTGATTGTGGACATGCTCAACTCTCCCTTAGATGGACCCGCCGATGGCGATTTGGGATAAACAGTATTTCGATTCCTTACGAAAAGCCTTGTTAGATTTCGCATGATAGTACAGAACCTGACGGCTTTCCACAAAAGAATCACTGGAAGCTCGCCGCTGTAGCCAAAGCTGGGCTGGCCGGTTGCGCTCCTATTAGAGCGACGAATACGGGCGATAAGGGAAATTGCAGAGGCACAGTTTTCAGTTGACATGAGGCGGGCGCGCTCCTAAACTCCGGTACTACGCGAAAGTATAAGCAACAATTCGTAATGTGTATCGCCGCGATTCAATGTGAAAGGAAATGTGATTCCGATGATTCGCCTCGTTCGATGTGTCGCCGCTATTGCACTACTGCTCCTCTTTACCCCCAACTTCGCGCATGCTCAGAAAGACACGGCCTCAATCACGGGGCAGGTGACTGACAGTTCGGGAGCCGTCGTCGCCGGTGCGCGGGTCGATGCGGTGAATGTTGACACGAATTACACGTATCACGCGACCAGCAACCAGACGGGGGATTGGACGATCAGTCCGGTGCGCATTGGAACCTATCGTGTTTCGGTGACGGCAACTGGTTTCAAGAAATCGGAAATCACTCCATTCACGCTCGATGTGCAGCAGCGCCAGCGGCTCGATGTGGCCTTGCAGCCGGGCGCGGTGACGCAGACGGTTGACGTAACGGAAACTGCTCCGCTGCTTGAGTCGGAAACGTCGGAGCGCAGCCAGCTTGTCGACAGCAAGACGATGGTGACGCTGGCGCTGAATGGGCGCAATCCTGTGCAGCTTGCACAGTTGACAGCGGGCGTGACGGTCAGCGAGCCGGGCGCGCGCGATGAGAACGGTTATGGATTCAGCGCTAACGGCGCGCGGTCACTGCAGAACAACTTCCTGCTCGACGGCATCGACAACAATTCGAACCTGCCGGATCTGCTGAACGAAGCAAACTATGTGGTGATGCCCTCCGTCGATGCATTGCAGGAGTTTCGTGTAGAGACAAATTCCTATGCCGCGGAATTTGGCCGTGCGACGGGCGCTGTAGTGAATGCGACGATCAAGAGCGGCACGAACGAATTTCATGGCGTCGTGTATGAGTTCGTGCGCAATCAGCTATTTGACGCGCGGAACTATTTCGATTCGACGCTGCCGCCCTATCATCAGAATCAGTTTGGCGCCACGCTTGGCGGACCAGTACTGCACAACAAGCTCTTTTTCTTTATGGATTACGAGGGGCTGCGCGTGGATCAGGGGCAGACCTACACGTCGCTTGTGCCGACAGATGCGCAGCGGACTGGGGATTTTTCAAGTCAGCTGGATTTGACTTCACCCACGGGTTACAACGACTGCAACGGTATACCGACGTATGCCGGCGAGTTGTTTGACACCACAAAGACGCAGGCAAGCTCTTCGAGTCCTACTGGATACTGCAGGGTGCCATTTGCCTATGCAAACGGCACGCCTTCAAATGTGATTCCCGCAGCGAGGCTCGACTCGTTGGGATCGGCGCTTGCGGCTCTGTATCCGGAGCCGAATGTGAACGGCGCTGGTTACAACTATGTATCGAACCCGATTCTGATTCGCGACAGAAACCAGGGTGACGTGCGTGTCGATCAGGTGATTACGCCCAATGACAACGCGTTTTATCGCTTCAGCATGGGGCGTCAACCATCGACCATTCCAGGGCCGTTTTCCGGACTGGCCGATGGCGGTGGATTCTTCACAGGGATTGAGGAAGTCAATGGTTACAGCATTGCCGTAAGTGAGACGCATATCTTTTCACCAAAGAAGGTGAATGAATTGCGGCTCGGCTATAACCGACTCCACACAAGCCGTTTTCAGTTCAATTACAACGAAGATGTATCGGGGCAGGTTGGTTTCCCTGGTGTGCCGTATACAGAGGGCACGGACAATGGCGGATTACCACAGCTGACCTTCAATGACATGTCGACCGTGGGAAGCCCGACCTATCTTCCGTCCAATGAAATACAGAACACGTACAGCGTTGCCGATACTTTTACGCTGATTGTCGGAAATCATAACTGGAAGTTTGGAGGCGAGTTCAGGCCGGAAGAATTTACGATTTATCAGCCGGCTGCTCCGCGAGGCGCCCTGAGCTTTGGCACTCAATTTACTGACAATGCGGCGGCACAGGGAACCGGTGGCAGCGGTTTTGCGTCGATGATGGTTGGCCAGTCCGACGGCGGCAATATCAACAATCTGAATAACGTCGACTACTTCCGCACGGTATACGCGCTCTTTGCGCAGGATGACTGGCGGATTACTCCGAAGCTCTCCATCAACGCCGGACTGCGGTATGAATTTTTCTCACCTGTAACTGAACGGCACAACTCACAGGCAAACTTCAACCCTATCACCGGGTATCTGGATATTCCTTACAACAGTAACGTGAGCCTGACGCCGATTCTTTCGCAGATTCTGCCAGTAAACCACGCAGCGTCGGATAAGTTGGTCAATACGGACTTTGACAACATTGCACCGCGCCTCGGGCTCGCTTATCAGATCACGCCGCGGTTGGTGTTTCGCGGAGCCTTCGGAGTTTTCTTTAACGGCGACGAAAACGGGCCCTACAGCAATCCAAGCCCAGGCTTTAACCCACCGTATTTTTCCAGCCAGAATTTCACCACCCCTTGTGCTCAGTCCTCCTATGCAGGTAGCGCGCTTGATTGCTCCGTTCCAGGCTTGGAAAAGCTTTCCAACGGATTCCCTTCGACCTCGCTCAGCGATCCGAATACGCCAAACCTTTTCTCCATGCAGTTGAATTTGCGCACCCCCTATACCTTGCAGTGGCACGGGACCTTACAGTATGAGGTCAGCCAGGACACGTTGTTTGAAGTGGCGTACGTCGGCTCCAAGGGAACAAAGCTCTACACTTTCTCGAACATCAACCAGGCTGCGCCGAGCGCAGACGCTTCCGCTCCCTATGCACCCCGGCGTCCATTCCCATATGTCGACGCATATATCGGTTATCTGAACTCTGAAGGCTTCTCAGTTTACGATGCTTTGCAGTCGCGGTTTCAGCATCGTTTTCGCGGAGGAGTGACGGCGCTGGTGAATTACACCTACAGTCACGGGATCGGTGATTCGTCGAATGCCAACCTGGGAGCGCAGAACAACGATGGCTTCCGCTGGAGCAAGCATCCGGAATGGGAGTATGGGAATCTTGACTTCGATGTGCGGCACCGCTTTGTTTCAAGTTATATGTGGGAGCTGCCGTTTGGACGGAAGCAGCGTTTTGCTTCCAATGCGAATGGCATCACTAACTTCTTCATTGGCGACTGGCAGATGTCGGGCATCATTACGCTTTCCTCCGGAACGTGGTTTACAGTCACCGATGCGAATGCAAACTTTGCTAATTCCGATGGCCAGCAGCGGCCCGACGCGGTGCCTGGGCTGAAGGCGAACGGAAAGCCCTGTGTGGCCGGAACTTTCTTTAATACCTGCGCGTTCACTGATCCTCAGCAAGGATCGTTTGGCAATGTAGGATTGAACACACTGCGCGGTCCCGGCGTGGAAAACTGGGATACAGCCTTGCTGAAAGGATTCCCAATCAGCGAGAAGCGGTGGTTCGAATTCCGCGCGGAGTTTTATAACACGCTGAATCATGCGAATTTTCTTTTCGCAGCTCCGGGCCCGCAGAACAGCAACAACGCAACTGTACTGGGAACAACGACCTTCGGCTATGTAACGGCGGCACGCGCGCCACGGCAGATTCAGCTGGGATTGAAGTTCTACTATTAAAATGCAGGATGTGCGATGACAGACGAAATGCGGGACGTGTTCGGCGACGTTTCCAGGAGAGGTTTTCTCCGGCTGGGCACGATGGGTGCGGTAGGCATGGGGCTTTCACATGGAGCGATGGCGGAAACCAAGGTGGCTGACGACGAAAAGCCGTTGAATGCCACGATGATTAACGTACCGTTCGAACGCAAGAACCCGACGCTCGGCATCATCGGAGTCGGCGGACGCGGTACAAGCCTGCTGGGGAACCTGCTGGCAGCCGATGCGCAGGTGACGGCAATCTGCGACATTGTGCCAGAGAAAGCTACGCATGCGCAGTCGCTAATAGAGAAAGCTGGGCAGAAAGCGCCCACGCTCTATACAAATGGCGACCATGCCTTTGAAGCGCTGGTAGCGCGTGACGATTTGGATCTTGTGGTGATCGCGACTCCATGGAAGTGGCATGTGGAGATGGCGGTCGCGACGATGAAGCATGGAAAACATGCCGCTGTCGAAGTACCTGCTGCGACCACGATCGAAGATTGCTGGAAACTCGTCGATACATCGGAGCAGACGCGCAAGCACTGCATGATGCTTGAGAACTGCTGCTACGGCTACAACGAAACGCTAATACTGCGCATGATTCAGGCCGGATTGTTCGGCGACCTGCTGTATGGAGAAGGCGCGTACATCCACGATCTGCGCGAGGAACTTTTCTCGAACAAAGGCGAAGGCCTCTGGCGTCGTACCGAGCACACGGAGCGCGATGGCAACCTATATCCGACGCATGGACTGGGCCCGGTCGCGAATTACATGGGCATTCAGCGTGGCGACAGGTTTGATTACATCGTTTCGGTGAGCACGCCGCAGCGCGGACTCGATGCCTATCGCAAAGCTCATCTGGACAAGTCAGATCCGAGATGGGCAGAGCACTACATCACAGGCGATATGAATGTCTCGCTCATCAAGACAGAGAAGGGTTTTTCGATCACGCTCAAGCACGATGTATCAAACCCGCATCCCTACGATCGAATCAACACGATTGCCGGAACGAAGGGCGTCTTCGCCGACTACCCACCGCGGATTTATTTCGACGGTCAGGCTGGTGGAGAAGAATGGGGCAGTATCGATCCATACAAGCAATACCAGCATCCGCTCTGGAAAGAGGAGGGCGCGATTGCGCAGAAGCTAGGTGGTCACGGTGGCATGGATTACATCATGCTCTACCGCCTGTTGCAGTGCATGCGCGAGGGCTTGGTTCCTGACATGGATGTGTACGATGCGGCGATCTGGTCGGCGCCCGGTCCGCTGAGTTGCCAGTCTGTCGAGCATGGAAGCGCGCCGGTAAAGTTTCCTGATTTCACGCGAGGCCACTGGAAAGAGCGTTCTGCGTCGCAGATTGCCACCCAGTCATAACCGAATAGGAATTGCCTAGTCGGGGTTTACCGAAATCGTCGCTGCCATAACGTGTCGTTCGCCCCGCGCGAGAGACACAGCATGATTCAGAATGTTGCTTGCCTCAACACACGCAAACTGCCGCCATTCGTCGTCTCCGAGGTCGGCTAACGCTCTGGCTCCGCTTTCCCATGGATTCCAAACGATCGTTGTGAGCGAATTCGTCTTCGCAATCTGAACGCGCCGGTGCAAAACAGGGTCGACTAGTTCCAGGGTGTTCTGAGTGCTCACGTAGGCGTTGTCGATCGGCTTGGTCATGACGATCTCACCTTGTTGAGTACTCTCACGGTTCGCGTCGGTATTGTCGAGGAATGTAACTCCATCCAAGCCCGCTACGCGAATCTTTTGCGCGTCTCCAACGCGGTGATAGGTATGCAAAGCCTCTTCAAAACGCAGTGGGGTTGAACCAGTATTTGTTGCGATGAGTTCAAGCTTCAAATCCGTGCCGATCGAGACGCGATGTACCAGGCGAAAATCATGCGGCCACCAACGCCGGGTCGAGTCATCGCTTTCTGTAGACATCGCTACGATAACCGCGTCTTGTTCCTGCGTAATCGACTCCAGCTGCCAGCCTTTTGTCCGCACAAATCCGTGCGCCGGCGCCTGCGGATTGTCAGCCTTTGCGCGAAACCAGGGGAAGCAGATCGGTACGCCACCGCGAATCGCCCTTCCCTCTTCAAACCGCGAGTGCTTGCTCAGGAAGAGGACCTCTTCGGCTCCCGCTGGACGCCATGACGTCACCTGCGCGCCGTGGAGATAGATATCGGCCTCGGCCGCTTGCGTAGAGATGCGCACCTTCGGCAGATTGCCCTCACCGGCTACGATCTCTGCGACACCCTTGAGGCCAAACCTGGCGTTTAACTCATCGATTTCCGAAATTGATTGCATCGGTTGATTGTAAGCCGGGAGGGTTACAGTTCATCGATTTCCGTCGTCCATCCGTTTCCGCCGTACGCCTGAAACGGTTTGTACCCGGCTGCCACTACTCTGACAGGAACAGAAAACAGTTGTAATGCGTTTTCTTCGTGTAGTAGTGTTCCGTGCATTCGATCGCCTGCCTGGTTTTTCCTCTCTTCTTTTTACTGCCCCTCTGGACGCGAGGCGGGTGAACATCACGTTTTTCACTCTATTCCAATCGAGGAGGATCCTTATGTCTGTAATTCAAATAGGCCTGGTGGATACGACCGGTGCCATCAATGCTGAACTGGTCCAATCCGTGACCGCAGCCCTCAACATTCAGGTAGCGCGCGACCTGCCGCAGTTCTGGAACGTCAAGGCAACCGTCATGTACCTTCCAGATCCCCATAAAGTTCCCGCAGGCGTCTGGCCGGTACAACTTGTGAAGACGCTGCCTCCCGGCGAAGGCGGTTTTCATCTCGACAAGCACAAGCAGCCTTATGCGAAAGTCATCGCCAGCCCGAGCAACGAGGGCTGGACAACTGCGGCGAGTCACGAAACCCTGGAAATGCTGGTTGATCCCTATGGCAATCGGGTGCAATCTTCAGTTGCCATCGAAATCGAGGGCAAGAAAATCGTTGATGGAACCGGACAGTATGGCTATCTGGTAGAAGCGTGCGATCCCTGCGAGGACGATAAGTTCGCCTATACGATTAATGGCGTCGTGGTCTCCGACTTCATCACGCCGCACTATTATGATCCGCTGGAGACCTCGGGCACTCGCTACAGCTTTACCGGAGCGATCAAGGCTCCGCGGCAGATTCTGCCCGGAGGGTATATCTCATGGGTCAACAATGAAGCCGACGAGTGGCAACAGCTGCAATACCTTGGTCCCACGCCCAAAATTGTGAACCTGGGTCCTGCGTCGCCGGATAAAAGCCTGCGCGAGTGGATCGATGGAATCATGCTGACAACCAACACCCTGGCAGAAAAACCGAAGAACAAAGCTCTACACAAATATGGAAAGGCGCGCAGGGCGGCGCTCAGCAAGATTGCTACAGCCAAAGCCAAACTCTACGTCTAAAGCTGCAGCAAAAAAAAGCCCCGAGGCTTTCATCGAAGTCCCGGGGCATTTTTGTGGTTGCAAGTCATTACTACTCGAAAATCCGCGCCTTCCCGTGCTGCATGGCATTGTCAATCAGCGATTTCATCTTTTGCGACGCTACCTTTGAAAGCTCCTCTTGCTGCTCACCGAGCGCAGCCTGTTGTTCCCCAAGCTTGGCTTGCTGCTCGCCCAGTTTCGCCTGTTGATCACCGAGTTTGGCCTGCTTATCGCCGATTGTTCCCTGCAAATCACCGAGCCGGCCTTCCAGGTCGGCGAGCTTTTCTTGAATTCCAGCCAGGTCCTCCTGAGTCATCTCCAGCTGCTTACTTTGCTGCAGTTTTTGCAACGCAGCCTGAATACTGGAAATCTCCTTGGATAGATCGGGCGCGGGAGCAGTGGTCTTCGTCTGCTCCTCCCCGAGACGTCCCTGTTCATCGCCTAAGCGTCCCTGCTCTTCACCCAACTCACCCTGGCGCCGGCCGAGCTCTTCCACTGGCTTGAAATATTCCTTCGCCTGCGCGACCAGCGCCGGGTCATCGATCACATATGATTTGCCGTCGCGCTCGAACCAGATGTAGTTCCCGTGCATCTTGCCCTTCACCTTGTTGAAGGAGTTGCCGGAACGCCATGAGCCCGTCACATTTGTCGAATCGCCGGACACAATCGCGTAAGAATTGTCATCGTCATCCGTGAACTCCTGAACATGCACCGGCTCCGTTGGAGCTTTCGCCTGGGCGAGTGCCGGCACTGCGTCATGTACAACGGCCGCAGGCACCGCCGGGATCGACGCCTTCACAGCAAGCGCAGGAATCGTCGCGATCGTCCGCGCAACCGGAGCAATTCGCTGCAGCGCTGCCACTGGAACTGGCATCGCCTCGGCTGCATCCACGCGGACCAGCGCAATCGATGCAACCAGAGCCGCCGGAACCAGAGCCGCGGCAGCAGCCAGATGCCACCTGCAGGTGGTAAAGGCGCTGCGGAATTTCTGCTCGATCAGCAGGCGGTCGATCCGCCGACGAATCTTGCTGGAGCGCGCCATCGCCACTCCCGCTAGCGGCCTGCGGCGGATGGCAGCAAACTCGACCAGAACCTCGGCGTAGTTGGCGCGGCTTTGCGCCTCTTCAAGAGCGGTATGGTCGCTGATCGCCTCTCCCAAATCGGAGAGCTCTTTCTTGAGCCACCAGCTCAGCGGACTGAACCAGAAGAATGCCACATGCAAGCCGGCGATTAGTTGCAGATAAAAGTCTCCCTGCCGCACATGCGAGCGTTCATGCGCCAGAACAACACGCAGCTTGCGTAGGCTCCAGTCCTCGTGCGACTCCGGCAGTACAATCGTGGAGCCAATCGTAACGGGCGTTTGAATATCAGTACTGATGCGGACGGAAGCGCGAGGCTCAAGCAACACCGAGGCGTCTTCCGCGCGGTGCAGGATACGCAGGGCCATCATCAGCCCGAAAATGAGACGCAACAACAGCGCAGCGCAGATTGCCAGATACACAGGCGCAATCAGGCTCTTCCATTGACTGAAGTCCCAGTGTTTGACCGGCGCCGGAGTCTCCGCCAAAGATGGCAGCACCGTGATGGTGGTTGTGCTCGCGGTCGGAGTTGGAGTCACACGCGAGTCGGACAGACTGACGACCCGAGGCACGAATTTCTGAACAGGCACCACCACTGCCGCACGCGACTGTGGCAACTTCCAGCCCATCAGGCCCGGCATTGCAACCGCAGCCATCAGAACGAGCGCCCATGCTGTCTTTTGCACCGCTACGTTGCGAACGCGCAGCAGCTTGATCCCTGTCCACACGACCGTCGCCATTATCAAGGAACGAAGAGCGGATTCGACAACCCAAGCCGTCATCATTTCTTTCCTTTCTTTGCCGCCGCGATTCTTTCCGCCAGGCGCGTCAATTCCTTCTGGTCCAGAACGTCCGAGTCCACCATGCCCACCAGCAGAGCTTCCACCGACCCATCGCAGAACCAGTCGATGATGCGCTTCACCGCGCGGCCAGCCACTTTCTGCCGCGCCTCTGAAGGACGATACAGATAGGTGCGGCCCTCGACGGAGTGCGTCAGGTAGCCTTTTTCTTCAAGCCGCCGCAGCACCGTGCGGATCGTCGAATCCTTCAACGGGCGCCCAAGTTCTTCACGCACTTGTTCCGCGCTGATGGCGCCGTGCATTGCCGCATGCTGCCAGATCAGCTGCATCATGCTGCGTTCCAGCTCGCCGAGTTCGGCCGGATCATGACCGTTCGTAGTGTTACTTTTCATAACGCTACAGAGCGTAACATTGGAGCGATGAGAATCTGCAAGCAGGATTTTCAACTGGATTCTTGATTCGAAGGTTTGGCTCTACTTAATTGAAGCCGCGGCGAGTTCGGCGCTGGGCCCAATCGTCGGCTTCGCGCTCCGGTTCGCGCTCACTGCGTAGTGGACCGCGCGCCTTATCCTGCGCTGCAAAGCCGCGCTCCTCCGTCCGGCTTAGACGATGGTGCGCGTACATGCCTTCGAGCAGGAACTCGGCAGCAGCCACCAGATGTTCCGGATCGGAGTTGGACTTGATCTTCAGCGGCGAGAGCTTTTCCGTGAGTCCCTGAATTTGTTTCAGTTCAGTTGCGATCGCGCTTGCAGACTGGTCATCGTCGAACTTGACGGTGCCACCGAGATTGAACCATTGCTCGATCTGCTGCGTGTTCGTCTCGCCGAAATACGTGTCGAATATTTTGGCGACAGCAATGCGTAGAATTTCGCGCACAACGGTATCGGCGCCGCGCATTTCGCCTTCGTATTCCAGTTCCAGTTTTCCGGTAATGCCCGGCAGCGCTGCATAAAGATCGCCGACGCGCGGCATGACCAGCGACTCGCCCTGCATCAAAGCTCTGCGCTCCGCGTTTGAGATGACAAGGTCCATCGTTGCAATGGGCAGGCGCTGGCTTACGCCGCTACGCTTGTCGACCTTCTTGTCTTCACGCGCGGAGAAGGCAATCTGCTCGATGATCTCGCGCATGTATTGCGGAATTTCGAGCGTGCCCAGGCCGCGAGCGCTCCACGTCTCCTGGGCGGTGATGGTGATGCCTTCTTCCAGCGTTTCCGGATAATGCGTGCGAATCTCCGAGCCGATACGGTCTTTCAGCGGCGTTACGATCTTGCCGCGCGCCGTGTAGTCCTCGGGGTTTGCGCTGAAGACAAGCGCAACATCGAGCGCGAGTCGCACCGGATAACCCTTAATCTGCACGTCGCCTTCCTGCATGATATTGAAGAGCGCCACCTGGATTTTTCCTGCAAGGTCCGGCAGCTCATTGATGGCGAAGAGGCCGCGATTGGCGCGTGGCAGCAGGCCATAGTGCATCGTCAGCTCGCTCGACAGGTCCTGGCCGCCGCGCGCGGCCTTGATCGGGTCAAGATCCCCGATGAGATCAGCAACCGTTACGTCGGGTGTTGCCAGCTTTTCGACGTATCGCTCATCGCGGCCCATGTAAGCAATCGGCGTCGCATCGCCTTTCTCGGCGACAAGATCACGGCAACGTTTGCACAGCGGATGATATGGATTGTCGCGGATTTCGCATCCTGCAATATACGGCGTCTGCTCGTCGAGCAACGCCGTAAGCGCGCGCAGGATGCGGCTCTTAGCCTGTCCACGCAGCCCGAGCAGGATAAAGTTCTGCTTCGACAACACAGCGTTCACGATTTGCGGAACGACCGTGTCCTCGTAGCCAACAATGCCGGGGAAGATCGTCTCGCGCGTCTTCAGCCGTGCAATCAGGTTTTCCCGCAGCTCATCTTTCACGCTGCGCGTTTGGAGACGTGCTTCAGAAAATGCAGAGCTCTTGCGTAACTCGCCAAGCGTTTGCGGCAACGGTCGGTTGGTCGGCATCGTGACTCCTGCAGTCTAGTATGACCTGTTTTTTGACTCAATGAGTAAAGTCCACCATCAGAGCGCGTTTTCTTGGCACTGCTGTGAGAGAAAACTATTTTGGGAGACCGGACAATGCTGCTACATTACCTGGCCGTTGCTGGCTGCCACGCGGTTGGCTACCGCGCCTATCCTCAATTTGGGTAGCATCGTTTTGTAGAACTCGCACAGCATCTGTGTCCGCTCGGAGTCGGAACGAACGCCAAGCAGTTGCTGCTTGAAGCCAAGATCGGCAGGCAAAGCCCACGCGAGTTGAAATGCGATTGGCTGGTCGAGATTCACGTGCGCTGGCTGATGACCCACCCCCGCCAGCTCCAATACTTCAAAGTGCAGGGCCAGGCATTCCTCGCGCAGCTGTCGCGTAGACTCATCTCCATCGTCGGCGAAGAAATCGACCTCCGCCTGCAGGAACTCGCGTGAATTGTCGAGTTGCTCTATTTCGAAGCGATCGCCGCCATCGCATAAGATGTCGAGCCGACCATCTTCATATTCATGGAGTACGCGCACGATTCGCGCAATGCAGCCGATCACAGCAAGCCCTTCTCGTTGCGCGCGCACCACGCCGAAGCCGCTCTTCTCGGTGAGGCATTCGGCGATCATTTCCTTGTAGCGCTCTTCGAAAACATGCAAGGGCAGGGGCGTCCCCGGAAACAACACCACATCCAGCGGAAACAGGGGGACTTTCATGACCATACACATTATGCGCGTTTTCGCCAGGAAGGGAACCTGCCGCTATTTCTTTGTTTTGATGAGCCGCGACGGCGGCCGTAATCCGGTTCAGCGTGCCAAAGAGAAGCTACCCGGCCAGTTCCAATTCGTCGAGCATTGCCTGCATTTCGCTCAGAGCATGCTGATTGCCCGTGCGGCGCGCGCTGGCGATGCCGTCCGTCAGCTGCGATTTGGCTTCGTCAGTTCGTCCAGCCTTGGCGAGCGTTTGCGCCGCCATGAAGTATCCGGCGGTATAGTCGGGATGGTCTGCGAGCAGGCGTTGAAATTCCTGCAGCGATACGTCCACGTTGCCCTGCGTGGCGTGCTCCATGGCGAGGCCGTAGCGGGCGAAGGCGTTGGTTGGATCCTGGGTGAGTATTTCGGTAAGCGCTGCGATCTTGTCCATCGCCTTGATTATTTCGTGCCAGAGCTGGGGAAGCAAACTACAGGGCCGGTTGCTTTAATCTGCGCGATTGCCGAAACTGGTAGTTAGCCCTTTTGCTAGCAGTTATGTATGTTGTAGCGCCTGTTATGGGCGTGTCTCATTTTGCGAAGGGGTTGGAAAGGCGAAGGTTGATGAATTTTTCCGGGCACTCACTCCCCGTGCGCACGGTTGCCGAGTCGCAGTCCGAGATGACGGAGCTGATTCTGCCGAATGACACCAATACCCTCGGCAATCTGCTGGGCGGGAGGTTGATGCACTTTATTGATCTGGTGGGGGCCATGGCCGCCTACCGTCATTCGCGCACGCATGTCGTGACGGCTTCGATGGATCACATCGACTTCATTGCGCCGGTGCATGTTGGCGATTTGCTGATTCTGAAGTCGTCACTGAACCGGGCGTTTAATACTTCGATGGAAGTGGGCGTGAAGGTCTGGGTGGAGAACACCATTGCCGGGACGCATCGGCATGTGGCGTCGGCGTATCTAACGTTTGTGGCGGTAGATTCGCAGGGGCGGCGCGTTCCGGTTGCGGTATTAGAGCCCGTGACCGAAGAAGACAAGCGGCGGTATGAGGATGCGGGTCGCAGGCGCGAGCAGCGGCAGAAGGAACTGGCGCACAAGCGCGCAAGATTGTGGCACAAAGCCGCTCTTAATCGATCAAATTAGCGCACAAAATCGGCATTGAAGCGCGAGAAAGCACGCAGAAACAGGAGTTTTTATGGCACATGGACATGCACCTCAGCCCCCCACCCCCCAGCCGCTTCCGGGCGTGGCGAATATCGTGGCAATCGGATCGGGCAAGGGCGGCGTAGGGAAGACCACGCTTGCCGTGAACATCTCGGTTGCGCTAGCCAAGCTCGGGTATAAGGTCGGGCTGATCGACGCCGATATTTACGGGCCTAACGTTCCGCTGATGCTCGGCTCAAGCCAGCAGCCTCGGGTTCTCCAGAACAACCAGATCGAGCCGAACTTCGCTCATGGCATCAAGGTCATCTCCGTCGGCTTCATCTCTCCCGGCGACAAGCCGCTGGTGATGCGCGGGCCGATGCTGCACCAGATCATCCGGCAGTTCCTGCAACAGGTGGAGTGGGGCGAGCTGGATTTTCTGATCGTCGATCTGCCGCCGGGGACGGGCGATGTAGTGATCTCGCTGGTGCAGACGGTTCCGTTGACTGGTGCGGTCGTCGTTTCGACTCCTTCCGATGTTTCGCTGCAGGACGCCCGCAAGGCGCTCGAGATGTTCCACCAGGTCAATGTCGAGGTGCTGGGCATTGTCGAGAATATGAGCCACTTTACCTGCCCGCACTGCCATCACCAGATTGACATCTTCTCCAAGGGCGGCGCTGAGCGGACGGCGAAGCAGTTCAATATTCCGTTTCTTGGCTCGGTCGAGCTTGATCCGGAGATCCGGCAGGGCGGCGACAAGGGTTTGCCGATTGCGCTGCTTGGCGAATCGTCCGCCAAGGCCAAGGATTTCTATTCCGTGGCGCGGAAGGTAGCCGAGCTGGCTCAGGCACAGTCGGCCAAGGAAGAGAATATTTTCGAGATCAGCTAGAACCCCGTTTTCGAGCCTGGCTGGTTGACAGCCAATTATCGGCCGTCTAACTTCAGAGTTAACTCAGGAGTGGTCGAGAGAAAACAAAATGGACGTTTCGTTGACACGCGAATCCGAGGAACTGGTGCAGGCCAAACTGGAAACAGGGCGTTACCATTCAGCGGGAGAAGTCGTTTCGGAGGCATTGCGGCTGCTCGATGAGCGGGATCATCTCCTTGAGTTGACCAGGGAGGCAGTTCACGGCAAGATTTCGGCTGGCCTGAAGTCTCTTGACGAGGGCCTGGCCACCGATGGGGAAGCGGTTTTTGAGAGCCTGAACACTCAACTCGATCAATTGGAGCGCAGCGGCCACGCGTGAAGCGCTACGTTCTTTCGCCAGAAGCAATTGAAGACATACAAACAATCAAAAACTTCCTGCAAGAGGATGCAGGCGTGCGGGTTGCGCGGTACGTTCTCAATGAGCTCCAGCGGGGGATGAGGCTTCTTGCTGCACGGCCAGGAGCGGGCCACACGCGCGACGATTTGACGGACCACCCGGTCCGGTTCTGGCCGGTATTTTCTTACCTGATCGTCTATCGCCCGGAGAAGCAGCCGCTGGAGATCGTGCGTGTGCTTCATGGGAGCCGCGACGTACGCGTTCTGTTGAAATAGCAAAGGCCGGAAGGGGTATCCGGCCTTTCGCGGTTCTGGGGTGAGGGGCTTATGCAGTCTTCTTGACGGCTACGGCCTTGACGCGAGCGGCGAGGCGGCTCTTGTAGCGCGAGGCGGTGTTGCCGTGAAGGACGCCCTTCTGCACGCTCTTGTCGAGCGCGGAGACGGTCTGCTTGAACTGTTCGTTGGCGGCGGCGACGTCGCCCTTGGCGAGGGCCTCACGCAGGAGGCGCAGGCTGCCGCGAACGCGGCTCTTGTTGGCGCGGTTCACCGCAGTCTTTCTCTCGGTCTGACGGGCGCGCTTCAACGATGAAACATGGTTTGCCATGGTTTTCCTTAACTTTCCTTAGGGGAATGGGATGCTGGCAGGAGAGACACACAAGCCACATCCCGCGCAAAATATAAGTGTATGTGATTTTTGGGGTTTAGGCAAGGGTAGCGAGGAATTAGGAAAGCCAATAACCTATATAACCAACCCGATCCATCCAGCTGCGATTCGCTTCGTCCCTTCATCAAAAGAGTGGGGCATAAGTCAGTAGGAGCTGTAATAATCAGGTGAAAGCCCCGGCCTTCAGGCCGGGGAATATGCGCTGCAAAAGACGGGCCTTCAGGCCCGGGATTTCCCGACCGAACGTAATCTTCAAAGATTGCGGACTTTGGGTTAGGCTCCAGCCAATGCTCCTCGCTCCGCAGGAACTCAGAACCTTTTTTACGACTGCTGTAACTGCAAACCGTCGCAGACTTTTTCAGGTTGGCTCGAATGCTGACCTGCTTCTTAATCCGCTTTTCGAAGACCGCGCTAAAGACCGATATCAACTCCACGCCTTTGTGCTTATGCCGGATCATGTTCATTTGATCATCACGCCAGCGCCGGAAGTCTCGATTGAAAAGGCAATGCAATTTATTAAGGGAGGATTCTTGTTTCGCCTCCGATCCAAAATTGATGTATGGCAAAGCGGGTTTACAAAATGCCGTATCAAAGATGCTGGTGATTATGCCAATCACGTGAGCTATATTCACGAAAATCCAGTTCAAGCGAGTTTGTGTGAGCGAGCTGAAGATTTCTCCTATTCTTCGGCCCGCGGCGTCATTCAGGTGGATCGTGCACCTGCACATTTAACGGCCCTGGGCTGAAGCCCTTTTTCAGGATCATCCTAATTCACTGGCCTGAAGGCCAGTGCTTCTACCCCGCCTTGCTGCGCAAGGCCTGATATTCACCGATATGCGCCGCAGGAAGAGGAACCGCTGGGTTTTGCTCATGATGAAGTTGTAGATGTGGATGTTGTCTCTCCGAGCAGTTAGGTGAAAGCCCCGGCCTTCAGGCCGGGGAATATGCGCTGCAAAAGACGGGCCTTCAGGCCCGGGATTTCCCGACCGAACGTAATCTTCAAAAATTACGGACTTTGGGTTAGGCTCCAGCCAATGCTCCTCGCTCCGCAGGAACTCAGAGCCTTTTTACGACTGCTGTCTCTCGTCCTTGTCGAGGGACAGGTTCACCTCAAAGCATGTCAAGCCCCTGAACCCGAAGATTTCCCCTAACCCACACATTCCAAAGGGTAAAAATCCGCAGCAGTTTGGCGTGGGATTATGCAGAATTTGCTAAAATAGAACTAGAAGAGCAAAGGTTAAGGCCCACCATCGCGTGGAGACAATACTTTGCCTGGAACACCATGATTTTCCAATACTTTAGCAACTTAAAGAACAGAAACCGATTATTTTCAAAGACTTAGACACCCTCCCGCCCCCCGGGATTTGCCCGAAAAACACGAACCGGGGTGGGAAATCAGGGTGCCAGGCTTCCAGTCGTTGAATCGTGGGGTCTTCCAGGACGCGGGCAACGAGATGTACGCAACCCCCATAAGAATGACGAATTTAGAAAATACCGGGGGTGGGGTGGAACCCGGCGTTTATCTTCAGGAATCCGAGCCCTACGCCTGAGCGACCAATCCCACGCTGTCGAATAGCTTCAGCCGCGAGATGGCTGCTTCCTTCACCGCTTCGATGACCGAAGGCAGAATCTTGTAGGGAACAACTTCGTCTGGCTTTTAGGCCAGACTCGCTTCCAGGCTCTGTCTCCAAGGCTCCCATTGGATTCAGGTCCGACGAGAGTAGACTTTCCCTGAAAGATGGATTGGGGGAAGAGATGGCGCAGCTCCCAGCGTGCGCGTTAGTCTTTCTTCAGGAGGGAACTCGATGATCCATCGCGCCTGCTGGCCGAGCCCTCTCATTCCCGTCCTTGCAGCGGTTTTAGCGTTTGCACCGGCGTGCGCCCGGGCCGCGGGTGCGTCGGACGATGATCCGGGCGAGGCTTCGCGCCTGATGGCGATGGCTGATTTCAATCACGACGGTATTGCCGACATTGCGGAGGTCGATCTGTCCGGAGTTCTGACGGTATCGCTGGGGCAAGCGGATGGCACGCTCAGGCGGGTGGGCTCCTGGCCGCTGCTGGGGCACGAGCCGCGGGCGATTGTTGCGGGCGACTTTAACCGGGACGGCAATGCGGACCTGATTGTGGGCGACGACGACGGGTCACTGAAGCTGTTTCTTGGCGACGGGACAGGCAACCTGGTGGCTGTGGGCGATGTGGCCAGACTCGAGTCGGTGGTGTCGATCGCGGTGGCTGACTTCAACCACGATGGCGTTCTGGACCTGGCGGTTTCGGACTGGCGCGCGAGTTCGGTGACGGTGCTGCTGGGCGCGGGCAACGGATCGTTTCAGCGCGGGTCGTCTTTTCCGTTGCGGATGCCGGGAACGGTGGCCCAGGTGGCGGCTGCGGACTTTAATGGAGACGGAATTGTCGATCTGGCGGTTACCTATGATGGCGAGGATGGGTACACGTTTGAGGTGATGCTGGGCAATGGCAATGGAACCTTTACCTTTGCACCCAAGCTGAGCTTCATCAAAGATCCGAATTCGCACTGCGCGACGTGATTTGCACGGCGCATTCTTTGTAGAAAAGCGAAGGGGCCGATTTCCCTTGCGGGATCTCGGCCCCTTCTTCCGTTTTTTTCGAAGATCTGGTTCGGCTTCCAAATCACAACTACTTTGTCGCCTCGGCATCCTTCGGGACCTGCGAACCTTGCGGCCCGCGCTTCCCGCTCTCTCCCGTCGCTCCGTTCGTTGTAAGAGCTTTCCCGGTTCCATCCAAAGCTCCCGGTCGCCCGTTTGCTTCGCGAGATCCGTTGCCGGTTCTCCTGATGGTCCGTTGTCTACTCTCTTCGCTGGAAGATCTCTCTTCCGTTGATTTGAAGATACTCCTGATCGCCGCGATTACAAGGGGGTTTCGCAAATTTTGTCGTGTGGAAATGGCGTACTTTCTGTGGAAATTGTAACTGCATCAGTTGCGCTTTGCTCAGGCAATAAATTGTTGGGTTCTTTGGCGCTTTCATTCCTTGCGCGATGTGCACAAGGGGATGTGCAACAGCGCGATTGAGAGGCTGTTTTCGCTAGCGGAAATGCAGATAGCCCCAGCGTTCAGGGACGTGCATGTTGATGACACCCTGCGGCGACCAGACCCAATTGTCTTCTTTCGGGTTACCGGGTTTCCATTCGACGCGGCTGAAGTTGATGCGCCATGTTGTGCCGGGTTGCGGCGGCGGCACGGTCTGGCGTGATGCGAAGGCGGTGACGGGCCACGCGATTTCGAGAGTCCAGCCGTGGTCGGTGTCGTTGGGGTTGTTGAGCGTGCCCTGCACAGCGACGGCGGTTTTGAGGCCGGCGATGTCCCAGCTGTTGTCGGCCTTGCCGCCCTGGCTGTAGGGCTTGTTGAGGAAGAGATCCCAGCTGGTGTTGAGGGCGTTGATCTCGAACTCGTAGTAGCTCTCGGTCTCAGGGAGCGGCTTGATGAAGACTTCGAAGTCGTTGTCGCGGAAGATGACGGAATCGTGTTTGGTGAGGGTGGCGGTTACGTTTGGCTCTTCGAGCTCGGCGGCGATGTAGAGATATTTGTCGCCGTAGAGCAGCTTGGCGCGGGTGCGGAAGCGCGGTGTGGGCTTGGCTGAGCCTTCGATGTCGACGAAGTCGGAGGTCCACGGGGCGCTGGCCCAGGCGGGGTCGTCGAGTTTGCCGTCGATGACGACGGGGGTTGCGGTGCGCTGGCAGTCGTAGGAGAGCGGGGGCGGCGGCTGCGTGTCCTGTGCGGTTGCAGTGATGCAGGTGGCGAGGAAGAGCAGGGGCAGAAGTCGTGGCACGGGTCGAGTCATGATTCGCGGCATGGGTAGAGTTATTGTATTTGGCTGCTTGTCCAGGTGGGCGGTCCGGCCTAATGTTCGATTGCGGGATGATTCCTTGCTTGTTCGTGCAGTTCAGGATGACGGCGGCTGAGCGGCGCGCAGGCGCGCATTCTCTTTCTCCAGCGCGTCGATGCGGCGGCGCGTCGGTTCGAAGATCTCGGCAATCTCTTCCTGCGTGTAGCGCGGCGTAATGTGCTGCTGGCAGTTCCAGTCGAAGGCTTCAACGTGGATCAGGACGACGCGTTCGGCGGGCGTTTTTTCTTCCGGCATGCGCAGGGTTTCGAGCAATTCGTGCGCGGTTGCGTCGTCTTCGTGGAATTCGGCATGACCGAGGATCTTGAGGCGGCTTTGCGAGGGGTAGTCCATCAGGAAGAGCGTGACGCGGTCATCGTGCTGGAGGTTGCCGAGGCTGATGTACTGCTTGTTGCCGCGCAGGTCGGCGAAGCCGATGGTCTGCTCGTCGAGCACGTGCAGAAAGCCCTTGGGACCGCCGCGATGCTGGATGTAGGGCCAGCCTGTTTCGCTGACAGAAGCCACGTAGAAGCTGTCGCGGGTGCGGATCATCTGCTGCTCGTCAGGGCCAAGATCGCTGCCGGGAATAACGGACTTCTCCAGGCGAGCGTAGGCCTGGCGGCTCCCGTGCTTCTCCTGCTGCGCTTTCACGAGCGGGGTAAATGCGAGTTCTGCGAAACGGCGACCCATTACTCGGATTAGATTCGCGAGCCTGCGATTTGGATTCGGTGGACGTATTCGCCAGAAAAAGTCGAATTCTTCTTGACATATAGTTGCTAAGGCAACTATATTATTTTCGTGATGAAACAGGCTTCCAAAAAGCGAGTCAGCGGGCTTGAGGATCATCTCGGGTACTGGCTGCGGTATGTGTCGAATGCTGTGTCGGCAGAATTTGCGCGAAGGGCTGAGGCGGAGGGCGTAACCGTGTCGGAGTGGGTGGCGATGCGGGTGCTGTTCGACCATGACGAGATGCAGCCCAAGGAACTTGCCGGCGCGATGGGAATGACGAAGGGGCCGGTGTCGCGATTGGTGGATCGGCTGCTGGCAAAGAAGCTGATTGCGCGGCGGGCGCATGACTCCGATGGGCGAGCGCAGGTTGTCCGGTTGACGGATCACGGCAGGGCACTGGTGCCGAAGCTTGCCGCTCTGGCGGATCTGAACGATGCTGCGTTCTTCTCGCATTTTTCTGCGGACGAAAAACAACGGTTGGTGGAAGCGATGCGGAAGACGGTTGAGGTGCATGGGTTGTCGGCCGTTCCTGTGGAGTAGGGAATTGCTTTCCCACCCTTTGCTACGCAAAGGATGGGGCACCCGAGGTTATGGCTACGCTCGACAGGCTCAGAGCGGCGTCTCCGCTCGCGCTTGGGTCGGGATGACAAGTTTTAGTAACTAGAGAAAGGAAGGAAGACGATGTTGGATGCGAAGACAGTTGCGGTGATGACGGAGTGCAGCGCGGGATCGGTCGAGGGGAGGCTGCGCTTTCCTCAGGTTTTGCAGAAGCTGGGTGAGATCGGGGTGGAGTCGTACCATGCCGATCTCTACCGCAAAGAGAAGACGTATTACATGCCCACCGGGGAGTCGCACGTTGAGGGAGTGGAATTCGGCTCGCATCAGGTGGCGGACGCTTTTGACATGAACGGCGTGCGGCGTGCTCTTTTGCGCGTACAGCAGGCGCAGAGCAGCTATGTCGAATTCATGGCGGAGATTGCGGCGGCCGGAGTGTCGCAATACTGGGTTTATCCCGGAGGACGACGGGCCGTCTATACCAGCCGGCGCGGCGAAGAGTGGGTTGAGTGGTTTCCGCTGCCTTGAAGACGACGGCGGCGGGAAATTTTTCCGGGTGCGGCTGCGGATGCTAGCCTTGTCCACGAATTTCATTGTGGGGGCAGGGCTACATGAAGCGACGCACCTTTCTTTCATCGGCGGTACAGGCAGGGATTGCAGCGGGCCTGAGTGGACCAGCTGGCGCACAGACAACCGAGAGCGCGCATCGTGCAACGGAGGTGTGGCCGGCATTGCCTACGGCGCTGATTGGGCCAGAAGCGGTGGATGGCTACTTTACGGACGAGCGCATGTATGCGGCGCTGGAGACGCAGCAGTTGCAGAGGCCAGCGGATGTTGAGGTAATTGCGTATAACTTCCCGAGTTGGCATCCGTCGCCGTATATGGAGAGGCACTTCGGTAAAGGCTGGACGGAGTTCGATGCGCTGCGAAATGCCCGTCCGCTCTTCCCGGGACACAGCATGCCGCATTATCCCTTGTGGGGTTACTACAACGAGGCGGAACCGGAGTGGGCGGCGAAGGAAATCGACCTTGCAGCAATGTATGGGGTGGATGCGTGGCTCGTCGACTGGTACTGGCATGAGGACACGCAGTTCTACCAGGAGCAGCTGGAGCAGGGTTTTCTCAAGGCGGAAAATCGCAGCAAGCTGAAGTTCGCGATCATGTGGGCGAACCATGACTGGAAAAATGTCTATCCGGCGAGATCGCCGGACCAGGCGGCGATCATCCTCCCGCAGACGCACACGCTGGCCGATTTTGACCGCGTGACCGAGTACTGTGCCGAGCACTATTTCAGCCAGCCGAATTATTTTCGGATTGACGATGCTCCGCTGTTCTGCATTTTTGACGGTGGCAAGCTGATTGAACAACTGAATACAGACGGCGCAAAGCAGGGCCTCGAGCGCATGCGGGAGCGTGCGCTGAAACTGGGGATTCCGAAGCTCCACCTGCAGGTTGCAAATGGCTACGACCGCATGGAGACGCAGCTTCACGAGTTTGGCTTCGACAGCGCGACGCAATACGGGACCTTTGGCTGGACATACGGCGGTAAGCCTCCGGGCTCGCGTATTCCGTATGGGGTGGGTGCGGTTGAGGCGATCGCGTCGTGGAAGCAAAAACTGGCGAAGGTGACGGTACCGTTTCATCCATGCGTTTCGGTCGGGTGGGATGACAGTCCGCGCTTTGAAGAATTTGCGGTGGTCGCCATCAATCGGTCGCCTGATCAGTTTGAACGATTGGTGAGGGCGGCGCGGCATACGGTCGCCGATGCGAAGGGCCGCAAGCTCATCTACATTGCAGCATGGAACGAATGGACTGAGGACCATGTGCTGTTGCCTGACACATACTGGGGCTACAGCTATCTGGAAGCTTTGCGCCGAGGCGCGCGTGGATAGTTGTTTCAGCGCAGGCTTGCCGGCGGCGGTGTAACGGCCGCGAGTTCAGCGTAGACAGCATCGGGCAGCATGAGCGCGGCTGCGGCTACATTCTCTTCTAAATGCGCGACTGTCGAGGTTCCCGGGATGGGAATGATGACCTTTGACCGTTTGAGGAGCCACGCCAAGGCTACCTGGAACGGGGTGACGCCGAGTTCCCTGGCAAATTTTTCGAGGGCGGCGTTGGCGGAGCGGTTCTGGCCGAGAGGAGCCCAAGGCAGGAAGGCGATGTTGTTCTGCTCGCAATGGTTGAGGACGAAGTCCCATTCGCGATCAGCGAAGCTGTAGCGGTTCTGGACGGAGACGATGGGGACGATTTTGCGGGCGCGCTCGATGTGTTCTTTCGTCACATTCGAGAGGGCGACGTGGCGAATCTTGCCCTGCTGGCGCAGTTCAGCAAGCGTTTCCATGGAGGCGTCGAAGGAGACGGCCGGGTCGGGGACGTGGAGCTGATAGACGTCGATGCGGTCGAGTCGCAGGCGTTGGAGGCTTCCGGCGACGGCTTCTCTCAGGTGATTCGGGCTGGCGTTGTGCACCCACTGTCCAGGGCCTACGCGCTCCCATCCACCCTTGGTGGCGATGACGAGGCTGGCGGGGTAGGGGTAGAGGGCCTCGGCGATCAACTCTTCAGAGACGTTGGGACCGTAGGAGTCGGCGGTGTCGATGAAATTGACGCCGAGTTCGATGGCGCGGCGGAGGGTGGCGAGTGCGGCGGGTTTGTCGGCGGGTGGTCCCCAGATGCCTTTGCCGGTGATGCGCATGGCTCCGTAGCCCAGGCGATTGACGGTGAGATCGCCTCCGATGATGAAGGTTCCGGCGGCTGCGGCGGAGATGGCTTGGGTCTGGCTCATGGGGGCTCCTTATTTTGACTTCATAACTATGTAGATGAGAACCGCAGGTCCTTCGACTCCGCTGCGCTCCACTCAGGATGACAATTCTTCTGACAGGAAATTGATGGAGTCCTGTGGCTTCGTTCTCATCCTAGAATGGAAGTGATGACATAGAGAAGGAGTGAACGATGGCTACTGCGAAATTGTTAGTGCTGGTGGGCGATTACGTTGAGGACTATGAGATCATGGTGCCGTTTCAGGCGCTGCAGATGGTGGGGCACACGGTCGATGTCGTTTGTCCGGATAAGAAAGCCGGGCAATTTGTGCGGACGTCGATTCATGACTTTGAAGGCGACCAGACCTACACGGAGAAGGTGGGGCATAACTTTTTGCTGAATACGACCTTTGCCGATGTCCGCGCCGAAGACTATGACGGCCTGGTCATTCCGGGCGGGCGCTCGCCGGAATATATTCGGCTGAATCGAAAAGTGTTGGAGATTGTGCGGCATTTTTTCGATGAGAATAAGCCTGTTGCGGCGATTTGCCACGCAGCGCAGCTGCTGGCTGCCGCGGATGTAATTGCGAGCAGGAAGGTGAGCGCTTATCCGGCGTCCGCTCCCGATGTGGAACTGGCGGGCGGGAAGTATATTGAAGTTGCGATGACGGATGCCGTCGTGGATGGGAACCTGGTAACGGGACCGGCCTGGCCTGCGCTTTCGGCGTGGCTGGCGAAGTTTCTGATTGTGATTGATACGTATTTAACGGGGAAATCACAACCAGTTGGAGCTTCGAGCGGGAGTTCGCTTGGTTCTGCCGCGGTGGGGATGACGAATCTCAAGTAGATCGCTGATCTTCGGCAGCTCAGGGAACCAGTTCGATACGGTTTTGATGTCTTTTCATCAATTCTCCATTGACGGCAGACGGGAGCGGCGCTACTCTGACCCCATAAACGGCGAAGATTTGGTGCCAACTGCCAATCCGATGCTTCGGTTACCGCATCCAATTCATGTGGTGCCAACTACGCTGTCTTCCGCCCCCCGATTCCTAACAAACCACTTACACATGGTGACTGTGCCCACAGCCGACCTGGGAGGTTATTTCTCCGCTTGATGAAAAAAGCGCTGGAAATCACGCCGAATCTTGAGCCCCTGTTTGGGACCCGCGACGAAAATCTGAGACTCATGGAAGATTCTCTCCATGTGCGCATCGATCTGAAATCGGATGCCGTACAAGTGGAAGGCTCGCTGGAGAGCCTTGCGCGTGTGGAACGCATCTTTACCGACTACGAGCATCTGCGCCGCAACGGGGTGAACCTGCAGAATGGCGAACTCCATGGCATGCTGAAGCTGGTCGTCGCAGATCCGGCGGTAACGCTGCGCAGCCTTGTCGAAAGCGGCAAGCAGCGCTCGGCGGGAATCAAGCGGATGGTCCAGCCGCGCTCGCTCAACCAGCGCCATTATGTCGAGGCGATTGAGCAGGCCGACATGGTTTTCGGAATCGGGCCCGCTGGCACGGGCAAGACATATCTTGGTGTAGCCATGGCGGCGGCGGCGCTATTGGCAAAGAAGGTAAATCGGATTGTGTTGGTGCGGCCGGCGGTGGAAGCGGGAGAGCGTCTGGGCTTCTTACCGGGTAGTCTACAAGAGAAGGTCGATCCATATTTGCGTCCTTTATATGATGCACTTTATGACCTTCTTGAGCCAGAGCGAGTTGACAAGATGCTGGAGCGCAACGTGATTGAGGTGGCACCGCTGGCGTTTATGCGCGGCCGCACCCTGAACGATGCGTTCATCATCATGGACGAGGCGCAGAACACGACCAGCGAGCAGATGAAGATGTTCCTGACGCGGCTAGGCAACAACGCCAAGGCTGTGATTACGGGCGATATCACGCAGATCGATCTGCCGAATCCGCGCAAATCGGGACTGATTGAAGCGATGAACGTTCTCGATGGCGTGGATGGGATTCGCTTTATCCGCTTTGAGGACGGGGATGTGGTGCGGCATCACCTGGTGCAGCGCATCATTCGCGCCTACGATGGCTTTGGGCGCGCGCAGCAGGAGCTTCCGCTTACGCTGCCGGAGTCGGGCGAGACGCGGGCGCCGTCGAAACCGCAGTAGATTCAAACCGGTTGCGGTACCATCAATATAAGGGCTGGCTTTGGTCAGCCCTTTTTCTCCCCTTATGATCCTGATCGAGCCAGCTGCCGCGAGTGCATCGAGCCAGACAGAGTTGAAAGCGAGCAAGGCTGCGCTGAAGATGCGGGAATTGCGCGGGTTTTTGTCCAAGGCAAAATCGGCGGTCGGCCTGCACGGAGAAGTCTCGGTGTTGCTGGCAACCGATGCGACGATCCGCGGGCTCAACCGCGATTTTCGCAAGAAGGACAAGGCGACGGACGTGCTGTCGTTTCCGGTTGATGAGTTTCCGGGTGAGGCTCCAAAGCAGGCGGGGGATCTGGCTATTTCGCTCGAAACGGCGAAGAGGCAGGCTGACGAGCACGGCCACACGCTGCAGGTGGAGGTGAAGATCCTGATGCTGCACGGGTTGCTGCATCTGGCGGGCTTCGACCACGAAACGGATAAAGGACAGATGGCGCGGAAAGAGAGCGCACTGCGAAAGGAACTTGATTTGCCTGTAGGTTTGATTCAACGGAGCAGTAAGGTAGCGCGTGGTGTGCGTGCTCCGGCAAGAAAGCGAAGCAGCGCGGAAGTTCGGAGCCGCATGCGATGACCGTCGAAGCAGCCATATTGATCTTTCTGCTGCTGATTGTGCTGACGCTGGCCTCGTATGTGGACCGGCTCTATTCGGAGATGGGGAAGTTTCTTTCCCGCGAATTTCAGGAAAACATTGACGCGTGGGAGCAGCTTGTGGAGCCAAAGCTGGGGCTGAGCCGCGAGCGGTTGATGCTTTCTGCGGCAGTACTTTCGCAGCTTTCGCTGGCTTGCCTGACGTTGATTTTCGGGATGCTGTTGTTTGACCGAACGTCGGTCACGGACCGGCCGACATTCGCGGAAATTGGGCAGGCCGTGCTGGGCGTGGTGCTGGTGATTGCGCTCTTCAACCGGCTCCTGCCGTTTGTGTTCTTCACGCGCACACGCGGACTGTGGGTGGTGCGCGTGCGCTGGCTGCTGCAACCGCTCTTCTACCTCATTCTACCAATTACGGTATTCCTCGGATTTCTGCTGTCGATTGCAGCGCTAGCCGAGGCGCCGAAACCCGCTGAGGAGAGCACGTCTTCGTCTGAAGCAGTCGAGGCACTGATTGAGGCAGGCGAAGAAGAGGGAATCATCGAGGAGGGCGATCGCGAGCTGGTGCGCTCGGCGGTGGAGTTTGGCGACAAGGTGGTGCGCGAGGTGATGACTCCGCGCCCGGAGATTATTGTGATTTCCGGATCGGCAACGCTTGACGAATTGCTGCAGTTGATTGAGAAGCATCCAGTGTCGCGCGTGCCGGTGTACGAGGGGACGCTGGACCAGATTACCGGCATCGCGTTTGCGCACGACCTGCTGCGCGTGAGTGATGAAGCTGCGCGGACGCGGAGAGTTTCGAGCATTCAGCGGCCTGCTGCTTTCGTTCCGGAAACGAAGAAGGTGAACGAACTGCTGCGCGAGATGCAGCGCGAGAAGCAGCACATGCGCATCGTGATTGACGAATACGGCGGGGTGGCTGGTCTGGTGACGATCGAAGACCTGCTGGAAGAGATTGTGGGCTCGATCGCGGATGAGCATGAAGAGGACGAACTGGAATCGCCGAAGCACGAGGCGGATGGTTCGTGGCTGGTGCCGGGAAATCTGGACATCGAGCGGCTGGAAGAACTGTTCGGGGAGCGCTGGGAGAAGCCTGAAGATTATGAGGCGACGACGGTCGCCGGGCTGGTGAGCGAAGTGGCGGGACGGATTCCGATGCCGGGCGAAGTGGTGGAGGAAGACGGCTTGCGCTTCGAGGTGCTGGCTTCGACAGACCGGCGCATCGAGCGGCTGCGCGTCTCACGCAAGCAGGAAGAGGCCGTTACGCCGTAGCTTTTCGCGACCAGATGGCAGCTGCAATCGACAGCAGTGCGATGAGTGCCATGATGGCTTGCGAGATGACGCAGTAGAGGCACCAGATTTCGAGGATGCGAGCCTCGATGCTGGTGAGATAGAGCGTGAATGCGAGGCCTACGAGCGATGCTGCCAGGAGCAGACGGTAGCGGCGGAAGAGAGCGAGGATCGCAATGACTGCATATCCGGCGATGCCGATGGCGGCGACGGGGACACCGTGAATCGCGGAGTAGCGGCTGTGATTGACGATGCCGCAATCCCAGTGCGCGTTGATGTCGCAGGGTGGCGCGTCCATGGAGTAGTGGATGCGCAGCGCGAGAGTGGCAACGACGATTCCGGCGACGGCGAGCAGAGCGATCAGGTAACGCATAGGCGTGAATTCAGTCTAAATGGCGTTGGACTGCGCGATAGAATTTAGAGAGAGGATTTATGTTGCGAAGTTTTCTTGCATTCGTTGGAGCGTGCGCTTTGGTTTTCGGGAGCGCGTCGCAGAGCAGCGCGGCTATGGACCAGGGCGCGCTGAAGCCCCCTGCGGGAGCGAAGGTGGCGCTGATCGAGTTTGCCGATCTGGAGTGCCCGAGCTGCGCGCACCAGAATCCTTTGCTGAAGGAAGCTGTGGCGAAGTACCGTATTCCGTGGGAGCGGCATGATTTTCCGATTGCAGTACCATCGCTGGAGCTCACAGGCGGCAGTGAATGCGCGGTGGTTCGATACCAAGTCGCAGAAGCTGGGCGATGAGTATCGCGACGAGGTCTTTGCTCATCAGATGAGCATTGAGACGCCGGATGATCTGCGCGCATTCACCGACAAGTTTGCGAAAGATCATGGCGTGGCGCTGCCATTTGTGATCGATCCGCAGGGCAAATTGGCTGCTGCGGTGAAGGCGGACTATGACCTGGGCGTGCGGCTTGGCGTGCATCAGACGCCGACGGTCTGGATTGTGACGGACAAGCACGGCGTGACGAACGCGACCGAGGTGACGGATTTCAGCAAGCTGTATTCGATGCTGGATGCCGCTGTTGCCAGCGACGGGCGGCAAGTAGTGTTGCGATCTGGATTTGTTTCGATTCTTGGCCGGCCGAATACCGGCAAATCCACATTGCTGAATGCGCTGGTGGGCGAGAAGGTTGCCATTGTTACCAGCAAGCCGCAGACGACGCGCACGCGGATTCATGGCGTGGTGGAAGTGGCGGCGAAGAAGGGGAAGCATCCGGCGGCGCAGATTGTTTTTGTAGACACGCCGGGGGTACACAAGCCGGGGTCGTGGCTTGACCGGCGCATGATGCAGGAAGTTCACGATGCGCTGGAGAGCCGCGACGTGGTCCTGCTGATGGTGGATGCGACGCGGCGGCTGGAGCTTCCGGATCGATGATGCGGGTGACGATCAGAAAAAGAAGCGGGGCGGGAGCGAGGATGCCTTTGCCCTTGAACTGATCAAGAGGCTCGATTGCCCGGTGTTTCTGGTGATCAACAAGATCGATCTCATCACAAAGGAGACCCTGGCGCCGCTGATTGCGCAGTTGAGCGCGCTGCATCCGTTTGCCGAGGTCTTTCCGATTTCAGCGCGCAAGGGCGATGGGCTGGAGCGGCTGGTAACGAAGCTGGTGGAGTATCTGCCGGAAGGGCAGCGGTATTTTCCGAAAGACCAGTACACGGATCAGCCGGAGCGTTTTCTGGTTGCTGAACTGATTCGCGAGCGCATTTTGCAGGAGACGGGCGAAGAGGTTCCTTACGCTTCAGCCGTAGTGATTGAACGCTTTGAAGAGCCGCAGGCGAACGCGAAGAATCCGCTGACGCGGATTGCGGCTGCGATTTATTGCGAGCGCGATGGACAGAAGGCGATCCTGATCGGCAAGGGCGGCAGCAAGCTGAAGAGCATAGGAACGAATGCGCGCAAGGAGATCGAGTCGCTGCTGGGGACGCGCGTGTTTCTTGAGTTGCACGTGATTGTGGAAGAGAACTGGCGCGAGCGGCGCGGGTTTGTGGAGTCGCTTGACTGGCGCAGGCAATTGGAAGAGTTGGGCAAGCCCGACGAAGAAAAGTAGGAACTCCTATTCGCGGACGCTGATGCCCAGCGTTCGCATTTTTCTATAGAGATGGCTTCGTTCGAGGCCCAACGATTCGGCGGCGCGGCTGATGTTTCCGTGGCATTCGTCGATTTTTTTCAGGATGTAGTCGCGTTCGTAGGCTTCGCGTGCCTGGTGGAGCGTGCTGAAGTCTTCGCTGCGCTTGCTGACGCCGCGATGCACGAGCATGGGCAGGTGTTTGCGCTCGATGCGCGGCGCCTGCGGGTTCAGGATCAGGACGCGCTCGATGAGATTCTTCAGCTCGCGGACATTTCCGGGCCAGTGGTATTGCTTCAGCAACTCGATTGCATCGTCGGCGATGTCGAGGCGTGAGCGGCCATATTCGCGGCCAAAGGCGTGGAGAAAGTCGCGTGCGAGCAAGCGGAATGTCTTCTTTGCGGTCGCGCAGCGGCGGGACGTAGAAGGGGATTACATTGAGGCGATAGAAGAGGTCTTCGCGGAAGTTTCCTTTCGCGATTTCTTCTTCGAGGTTTTTGTTGGTTGCGGCGATGACGCGCACGTCGACGCTCATGGCGTGCGTTGCGCCTACCGGTGTGAAGCGCTGTTCATCGAGTGCGCGTAACACCTTTGCCTGCGTTTTCAGGCTCATGTCGCCGACTTCATCGAGGAAGAGCGTGCCGCCGTCGGCGCGTTCGAAGGTGCCGCGTTTTTCGGCGGGGCCTCCGGGGATGGCGCTGTTGCGATAGCCGAAGAGTTCGCTTTCGATGTAGTCCTCGGGGATGGCGGCGCAGTTCAACTCGACGAAGACGCGCTCGCGGCGTTGGCTCTCAGCATGGATGGCGCGCGCGATCAGCTCTTTGCCGCTGCCGGATTCGCCGAAGATGAGCACACGGCCATTGGTAGGGGCCATGAGCTTGATCTGCTGGCGCAGCGCTTTCGCCGCGACGCTTTCTCCGGTGATGGGTGTTTGCAGTGCGAGCTGCCGCTTGAATTCCTGATTCTCGCTGCGCAGGCGCTTGGCTTCGATGGCGTTTTTGACGACGATGAGCGTGCGTTCGAGCGAGAGAGGTTTTTCAAGGAAGTCAAAGGCGCCGAGTTTAGTTGCTCGCACTGCGGTTTCAATCGTGCCGTGGCCGGAGATGATGATGACTTCGGGCTTGTTCTCGGTTTCGAGCGAGCGGATGTCGCTCAGTACTTCGAGGCCGTCGCGGTCCGGCAGCCAGATGTCGAGGAGCATGACGTCGTAGCTGACATCGCGCAGCAGCACCAGCGCTTCATTTCCTGTCCCGGTACTGGCAACGGCGTAGTCCTCTTCGCGCAGGATTTCCTCGAGGAGCTTGCGAATGTCGGCTTCGTCATCCACAACGAGGATGTGGTTCATCGAGCGGCCTTGTCGAAAGAGGGATGGGCGGGGATAGTTTGCGCCGTGTCGCCGCTGCTGTTGATGCTGCCATTCGATATGGCTGCAAGCGGGAGTTCGATGATGAAGCGAGCGCCGAGAGGATAGTTCTGTTCGGCTCGGATGGCTCCCTGATGATCCTGAATGATTTTTGCTGCGATGGCTAATCCCAATCCAGTGCCTCGCTGCTTGGTGGAGAAGTAGGGAAGGAAGAGGCGCTCGCGGGTTTCATCGGTGAGGCCATGCCCGGTGTCGGTGATCGTGACCTCCGCCATTTCGTGATGTTCGGTGAGTCCGGTTTCGACGGTCAATACGCGCAGACGGCTATCCTGCATGGCTTCTGCGGCATTGTCGATGAGGTTGGCGAGAGCGCGTTTCAGCGCTTCTGCATCTGCCATTACGGCTGGCAGCTGAGGCGACAGATGCACGCTGACGCGAATGTCGCCGAGGCGGTCTTCAAAGAGGCGCAGTGCATTTTCAACGATGACATTCAGATCGGCTGGCTTTGGATGCGCGGTCGGGAACTGTGCCAGCACCGCGAATTGATCGACAAGCGTGCGGAGCGTTTCGACTGAGCCGAGGATGACGTCGCTGCAGGAGCGGATAACGCCCGGCGATTCCGGCGCGTTGCGATCAAGGTGTCTCTTGATGCGTTCGGCAGAGAGGGCGATGGGCGTGAGCGGGTTCTTGATCTCGTGCGCCACGCGCTGCGCGACTTCTTTCCAGGCGAGCTGCCGCTGCGCCTGCAGAAATTCCGTTACGTCTTCAAGGACGAGGACGGAGCCGCGCCGATTCTGACCGAGCTGCAGCATGGCCATGGTCGCCGCGAGGTTCAGCTTGCCCTTGGGGTTGCGCATTTCAAGCTCAGTAGCGGCAACGCCCATGCGCTGAGCGCGGCGCGCGAGCAATGTTAGTTCGTTGGCGATGTCTTCCGGAACAATGCTGGTGAGAGACAAGCCCTGGAGGGATTGCGGCGCGCCCGGAGGCAGAAGATCGATGAAAGCCTGATTGGCCTGCGTGATCTGCAACGTTGCGTCGAGGGTGACGACGCCGCCGGGAATGGTTTCGAGAATTGTTTCCAGCTCGCGGCGGCGTTCTTCGAGCGTGGCATTGGCTTCGAAGAGCTGCTCTGTAGACTGCTCGGCAATCATGCGGCTCTGTTCGAGATCGGCGGCCATGTGATTGAAGGCCTGCAGCAACTCGCCCAGCTCTTCTGTCGCAGAGATGGTGACGCGCTGCTGGTAATGGCCTGCGGCGATCTCGTCCATGGCGTTGGCCAGGTTTTCGAGCGGACGCGTGATCTGTTTTGAGAAGAACCATGCGAGCCAGCTGCTGGCGAAAAATGTGAGCGCGGTAACCAGGAGCAATAAGAGCAGATATGTGCTGCGAATGCTCCGGCGCTCGCGATACACGGCCCAGTATTGCTCGGTGCCGGCGCGAATCTCGCCCACCGTTTTGCTTAGACCCGAGGGAAGGGGCAGGCCGACGACGATGATTCCTCCGCCAGAGGTCGTTGCCATGCCGAGCGCGTAGTCAGTGTCTCCGATCAAGGCAACCGGTTCATCGGTTCGCTGCGCGGCTTTGCGAATCACCAAAGCCAGCGGCTGTCCGCTCTGTACCTGGGTTGCAGCATCGTCCATCCATGCGCGAATTTTGACCGGACCTGTTGCCTGCGGCAGCTGGTATTGCACGATCGGGGACTCGTCGCGATAGATAATGGCGAAGCCGCCCTGAAGCGTGATGCGGTGCGTTCGAATTTCATCGAGCAGTGCGCTTGTATTTCCTGCCTGATAGTTGAGCGCAATGGCTTCGGAGCGGGCGAGCGATTCGGCTTCCGCGCGCGCATTCTGCGTAACGTAGTGAGAGAGCTCAAGCGCGATGCGCGTCGAGTCTTCGCGCAGACTCAGACACCGGCTGCGAGAACCAGCGGTCAATGGAGCGATTCATCAGGCCGAAGCTGAAGAAGAACATGAAGGCGGCGGGCGCGAAAGAGAGCAGCATTGCCCCGACAAGCAGGCGCGAGCGGAGGCGCGAGCCGAGCAAGCGGCTGCGGCGGTCGGCATAGATCCTGAGGATGTTGCGCGACAAGAGCACAACCATCAGGAGAAAGAGCAGAAAGACGATGACCGTGAGCGTAGTGAAAAGGAAAATTGCTGCAACGCTGTGCGGGTAAAGAAAATTCAGCCGGAACGCGTTGAGCGATGCCAGCACAAGAAGCAGCACAAGTACGATGACTCCAAGAACGGCAATTGTGACTCGCTTGTGCTTTATCTTTGGCACTCAAGCATTATAGGCGTTCGCCTTCGGCTATCTGTCTCTTTTAGAAAGACGAGGCAGGACGGTCCGGATTACACAACCACAGAATTTCTCAAAAGCATCAAAAGGATTGCTATGGAAAACTTCAGAAGCAGTTCGGCTGCGCTCACTTTGGCATTGACGATGTTCCTGTTCACAGGCTGCAACAAGAAGTCAGATTCAGCCGCCAACCCTGCGCCGCAGCCTGCCGCAGATCAGAGTTCTCAGGCTGAGGCTACGGCACCGGCGCAGTCTCCGTCGGCGTCAGCACCAGCCTCATCGAGTGCGGCACCGGCACCGTCGCCTGCCTCTACAGAGCCGGCGCAAACTGCTGCGGCACCTGCGCCAGCACCCGCGCCTCCGCCTGCTCCGCTGGTGATTCCTGCGGGCACGCATATCCGCGTTTCGCTGGGGCAGGAGTTGGGATCGAAGATCAGCCAGGCCGGAGAGAGCTTCAACGCTACCGTTGAGGATCCGGTTGTAGTGGATGGAGTGACGGTGGTACGCGCAGGTGCGCCTGCTTCGGGCACCGTGGTTGACGCCAAGTCGCTCGGCCGCTTCAAGGGGCAGGCAGAGCTTGCGGTTCGGCTGGACAGCATTCGCGCGGAAGGTGGTACATATCCGATAGCGACCAGCACGGTTGAACGGGTTGAGAAAGGCAAGGGCAAGCGTACGGCGGGGTTCATTGGCGGCGGTGCCGGCTTAGGCGCGCTGATCGGTGGCCTTGCTGGGGGCGGCAAAGGTGCGTTGATCGGCGGGCTTGCTGGCGCGGGCGCTGGAACCGCGGGCACTGCTTTTACCGGCAACAAAGAGATCGTGATTCCGGCGGAGACTTTGCTGACGTTCCGGCTGGAGCAATCTGTGCCGTTGCGGCGGTAATGTTTTATGGCGAGAGTAAAGGGTGGCATTCAGCCACCCTTTTTTGTTTGCGTCGAACTATGCGAGCAGTTCGCGGACTGGCTTCCAGTCTTTTTTCTGCGATTTGGCTACAGGCTCGCAGGTAAGGATCCCGTCATACGTGTTGACGCCATCCCGGATGCCGTCGTCTTCGAGGATCGCCGTTTTTGTTCCCCGCTGGGCGAGACGCAGGACATAGGGGAAGGTCGCGTTGGTCAGCGCGAGTGTCGACGTGTTAGGGACCGCTGCGGGCATGTTGGTAACGCAGTAGTGGACGACGCCATTGACTTCATAAGAAGGATTGCTGTGCGTAGTGGGTTTTGCCGTTTCGATACAGCCGCCCTGGTCGATGGCCACGTCGACGATGACCGCACCCTTCTTCATTTTTGCAACCATCTCCTTGGTGACGATCTTTGGGGCGGCGGCGCCGGGGATGAGCACGCCGCCGATGACGAGGTCGGCTTCCCGCACAGTGCGTTCGATGTTGTAGGAGTTGGATGCGAGGGTGAAGAGCCTGCCGTTGAAGATGTCGTCGAGTTCTCGCAGGCGGTTGAGATTCAGATCAACGATAGTGACTTTTGCGCCCATGCCTACAGCGATTTTTGCCGCGTTGGTGCCGACGATGCCGCCTCCGATGATGCAGACATTTGCCGGAGGCACGCCCGGAACGCCACCTAGCAGCAGTCCGCGCCCGCCTTTTTCTTTTTCGAGATAAGAGGCGCCGACTTGCACGGACATCCGGCCTGCGACTTCGGACATCGGAGTGAGGAGCGGCAATGTGCCGGCTCTATCGCGAATGGTTTCGTAGGCGATGCCGGTAACTTTTTTCGTGAGAAGTTGCTCGGTGAGGTCGGGGACCGGGGCGAGATGGAGATAGGTGAAGAGCACGAGCCCTTCGTGGAAGAAGACGTATTCCTTTTCGATAGGCTCCTTCACCTTCACGATCATGTCGGCGTTGCCCCATACGTTGTGGGCCGAGCCGACGATCTCAGCGCCTGCGGACTGGTATTCGTCGTCAGTGAAGGCGGAGAGATCGCCAGCATGGGTTTCGACGAGCACAGTATGCCCGGCTTCGGTAAGCGCCTTTACGCCCGCAGGAGTAATGCCGACGCGGGTCTCAAGGTCTTTGACTTCCTTTGGAACTCCGATGATCATTCGTATCGCCTCAGCGGCTGATCTCGTCTCAATGAGTGACTTTGATCAAGCCGATTCTTTCGTCATTCAAACAAACAAGAATACCGCACAGCGGCCTGCTTCGAGGTTCAGCCGGGAAATTACAGAACAACGGCCGGGGAAAACCGCAAGAATCTTTGTAAAGTAAAGGTAGCCTGATGAGCTCGCCTCCCCGCATACCGTTCACCAGCACGAGCGCCTCTGTACAGCTCGACCTTGTGCGCGCTGTTGCCGCACTGCTCGTTTGTTTGGAGCACTGGCGCAACCTGCTTTACGTGGACTATCCGCAGATTGCGGCGCATCGATCGTTGCTGGCGGTTCCCTATGTGATGACGGGTGCCGGACACCAGGCCGTGGTCATTTTTTTCGTGCTGAGCGGCTATCTGATCAGCGGAAGTATCTTCCGCATGACGCAGCGGGGTGAGTGGAGTTGGAAGCTCTACCTTACGCATCGGCTGGTGCGGCTTTGGATTGTGCTTGTTCCGGCGCTCCTGCTGGGTGCATTGCTCGATAATCTCAGCCTGCGTCTGCACCTTGCGCCTGCGTTATATGCGGGACAGACGGGCACGCACATGCTCGGCGCAATTTCGACGTTGCTGCATCCGACGATCTTTTTTGGGAACTTGTTTTTCGTGCAGACGATTCTTGTGCCGACCTTCGGCAGCAATGGGCCAATGTGGAGCTTGGCGAATGAGTTCTGGTATTACGTGCTGTTTCCCTGCGCTTTTTTGGCGTTGCGCCCGGGGATGCGCGTGCCTTGGCGGGTTCTGAATGCTCTGGTGTTTTTGGCGTGCGCGTGGTTCATCGGACGAACGATCCTGCTGTTGTTTCCGCTCTGGTTGTTGGGGACGCTGCTCGTTGCGATTCCGGCTCCGCGTTGCGGCTCGTTTGTGCGGACGCTGGCCGCGGTGGTTTATTTTCCTTTGTTGTTCTTTCTGGCCAAGACACACATTGTGCAGGGAGTGCCGTCAGATTACATTCTGGGCGCGGCTACGTTTTTCTTCATCTGGCTGTTGCTTGGGGCGAAGAGTGTGGCTCCGTCAAATACTCGTGTACATCTAGCCCGCGTAGGAGCGAGGTTTTCCTATACGCTTTATCTGGTGCATGTGCCGTTTCTTGTTTTGCTGACTGCTTTGATTGCAGGCGAGACAAGATGGCAGCCGGATGCGCGGCATCTGCTTTACGGACTGGGTGCGCTGCTGATGGCGATAGTGTATGCATATGCGGTTGCGAGCTTGACTGAGTTTCGGACAGACATCGTGCGCGGCTGGGTAGAGAAGAAGGTACTAGGAAAAGCCTTACGCGTTAAAGAACCGGTTCCCGCGAAGTAAGAAAAGAGCGCGCATGTGCGCGCTCCTCTTAGTCAATTTGCGCGCGCTGCAACTTATCTGAATAGTCGACGTAGACCGACTTCCATGTTGTATAAAAATCCAGCGCGCCGGTGCCGCCCTCGCGGTGGCCGTTACCCGTCTGCTTGACGCCGCCGAAGGGCAGGTGAACCTCAGCGCCGATGGTCGGTGCGTTGATGTAGGTGATGCCTGCTTCTAGGTCACGCATGGCACGGAAAGCGTGGTTCACGTCGCGCGAGTAGAGCGCGGTCGAGAGGCCGTACTGGATGCCGTTGGCGATGTCGAGGGCTTCGTCGAAGCTGCCGCATTCGATGAGGCTGACGACCGGGCCGAAGACTTCTTCCTGCGCGATGCGCATCTTCGGCTTGACTCCGGCGAAGACGGTTGGGGCGAAGAATGTCCCGTTCGCGTAAGCGCCTTCCGTGAGGCGTGTGCCACCGCAGAGGAGTTTTCCGCCTTCTTCCTGCGCGATCTTGCAATATTTAGTGGACGTTTCGATCTGCTGCTCGTTGATCTGCGGACCCATTTCGGTCGATTCGTCGAGTCCGTTGCCTACTTTGAGGGCTTTGGCGCGGGCTACAAGCTTTTCCGTGAACTCGGCGGCGATCTTCTCATGCAGAATGATGCGGCTGGTGGCGGTGCAGCGCTGTCCCGCGGTGCCGAAGGCTCCCCAGAGCGCGCCGTCGAGGGCGAGATCGAGGTTGGCGTCGTCGAGGACGATCATCGCGTTCTTGCCGCCCATCTCTAGCGAGCAGGGCTTGAAGTTGGCGGCAGCGGTCTGGCCGACGATGCGGCCTACTTCGCTTGATCCGGTGAAAGACACGCCGCGCACGCCGGGATGCGAGACGATGGGCGCTCCCGCGTCGGGGCCGTATCCGGTGACGATGTTGACGACTCCTTTCGGCAAGCCTGCGTCGATGAGGGTCTGCACGAAGTTGAAGGTCGAGAGCGGTGTGTCTTCCGCCGGCTTAATGACGCAGGTGTTGCCGCAGACGAGCGCGGGGAAGAGCTTCCACGAGGGGATGGCCATGGGGAAGTTCCAGGGCGCGATCATCCCGCAGACGCCGACGGGCATGCGCACGGACATGGCGAACTTGTTCTGTAGCTCTGAGGGTGTGGTCTGGCCGAAAAGCCGGCGGCCTTCGCCGGCCATGTAGTAGGCGGTGTCGATGGCTTCCTGCACGTCGCCGCGCGTCTCGGCGACGACCTTGCCCATTTCGCGGGTCATCTCCTGCGCGTACTGCTCTTTGCGCTGCTCCAACAATTGTCCAGTACGGTAGAGGATCTCAGCGCGCTTGGGCGCGGGGACGAGACGCCATGTTTTGTAAGCGGCTTCGGCAACTTTCACGGCTGCGTCAACGTCGTCGGCGGCGGAAGACTGGAATTCGCCGATGACGTCGTTCTTATCGGCCGGATTGATGTTGAGGAAGGTCTTGCCGGTTTTTGCGGCGACCCATTCGCCGCCGATGAGGTTCTTGTAAAGCTTGTGTGACATGGAATCTGCTTTCGTGGGTGCGAAATTAAGCCAAACCTAGCAGGATACAGGATGGCGCGCGAGGCTGCATGCAACGCACCTGCGTTACTGAAGATTGTGCGGCACGCACGAATTCCTGGAAAAACCTAAGAATTCCACTTGCCCCGTCGGTGCAGTAATTGCTCCATGGCCGTACAATGGATTGAAGTCCCTTATTAAAGTCTTTCTTCATGTCATCGAACGGTTTTTCTTCGCGCTCTTCGCGGTCGCACGGTCTGCGCTCGCTGTTCAGTATGTTTTCCAGCGATCTGGCTATTGATTTAGGTACTGCCAACACGCTCGTCTATGCCCGGGGCAAGGGCATCGTTGTGAATGAGCCTTCGATCGTCGCCATTAATAAAAACACGGGCGAGGTTGAGGCCGTGGGCAAGGAGGCCAAGGAGATGCTGGGCCGCACGCCCGGCAACATCGTTGCCATCAAGCCGATGAAGGATGGCGTGATCGCCGATTTCAAGATCACGGAAAAGATGCTGAACTATTTCATCCAGAAGGCGCATAACCGCAAGATGCTGGTGCATCCGCGCATTGTGATTGGTGTGCCCTCTGAGATTACGCAGGTGGAAAAGCGCGCAGTCGAGGATTCGGCGTATCGGGCAAAGGCGAGCGAGGTTTTTCTCGTTGAGCAGGCGATGGTGGCGGCGATCGGAGCCGGTCTGCCGATTACGGAGCCTTCCGGCAACATGGTCGTCGATATTGGAGGCGGAACTACTGATATTGCAGTGATTTCGCTGGCCGGCATCGTCTACTCGCGGTCAGTGCGGATGGCCGGCAACCAGATGGATGAGGCAGTGATGAACTACCTCAAGCGGAAATACAATCTTTTGATTGGTGAGCGCACGGCTGAACAGATCAAGCTGGAGATTGGCTCAGCCTATCCCCTGGAGAAGCCGCTGACGATGGAGATCAAGGGACGCAACCTGATTGAGGGCGTGCCGAAGACCATCACCATCGACGATAGCGAGATTCGCGAGTCGCTGGGCGAGTGCATCTCGACCATTATGAATGCGATCCGCGTGGCGCTCGAGCGGACGCCGCCTGAGCTTTCCGCCGACATCAGCGACCGCGGCATTGTCCTGACCGGCGGAGGGGCACTGATCAAGAACCTCGACAAGCGTATTCGCGAAGAAACCGGTCTTCCGGTTTCAATCGCCGACGATCCGTTAGCCAGCGTGGTTCTGGGCACGGGAAAAATGCTCAGCGACTTCCGTTTGCTGCGTAAGATCAAGATTGACTAAGAGTGCGTATTCAGATCGCAGATCGCGCTTAAGCACCGGGCATCATCACCATGGAATCCTTCTTCAGCCGTTATAAGAACGCCCTGGTCCTGATCGCGGTGCTTTTGACGCAGGTGATCGGGGTCGCCATTCAGGTCCGCCGACCGCTGCCGAAAGAGCATGCGCAGCCGGACGCAGGTGGCGTGCGCCTGATCCGGTACTGGGCGATCAGCCTTGTTTCGCCGCCGGAGCGGCTGGTGCACTGGCTCGGGGCGAGCATTATCGGCGTCTGGGACAACTATCTCGACCTCATGCACGTCCGGCAGCAAAACCAGGACCTTCAGGCTGAGCTGCAGCGCCTCCGTATTGAAGAAGGCGGCATCGTCGAAGACGCGCGCCAGGGACAGCGGCTGCAGCAGTTGCTGGCATTCAAGGAAAAATACGTTTATCAGACAACGCCGGCGCAGATTATTGGCACGTCAGGCACGGAGCAGTCGCGCATTCTTTCGATCAATAAAGGTTCGAAAGACGGTGTAGGCGTCGATATGCCGGTCATTACGCCGGACGGCATCGTCGGCCGGATTCGCGAAGTCTTTCCTCATACCAGCCAGGTGCTTGTGATCACGGACCCGACGAGTGGCGCCGGCGTTATTCTTGCCGACACGCGTATTCGGGGCATCCTGCGCGGGAATGCTTTGGGGCAGCCGCAGGTAGTGAACGTGATGCCGGACGAGCGCATCAAGGCCGGCGAAAAAGTGATTACCAGCGGCGGCGACCAGATTTTTCCGCGTGGGCTGGCGGTGGGTGTAGTGGATCGCGTCGTGAACGATCCGGAACACGATCCGCTGGTGGATGTTCTGATTCGTCCGGCGGCAAATCTTTCTCAGCTGGAAGAGGTTCTGGTCGTCACGAATATGGGCGACGAGGTGACGCCCAAGCAGAAGCTGGACATGATTCAGAGCGAGGCGGCGGCGGATACCGAGCAACTGAGAGCCTCTGAAGTTCTCGCCGAGCGGTTGCCGAGCCGTGTCGATCCCGACGCCCCGAAGACCGACGATGAAAACAGTGACGACTCGGCAGACGCCGAGGGTGAGGGCATAGCGCGGCCGATGCGTCCTCCATCGGCGCTGCATCCGGACAGATTTACTCCTAACACGACCCCAACGGCGGACAGCCTGACCCCGGGCGCCCGGCTTGCGCCGCAGTCTGAAGGCAAGGGGAGCACCACGGCCAGCGTGCCGAAGCCGCATGCGACTGTGCCTTCGAGCAGCAATGCCGATGACAGCGATGCGACCGAGACTGCGGTCGCCGTACCCAAGAAAAAAGCGCCGGAGCTGGTTCCCGAGGATGGGAGTCGCCCACCGGCGACGATGGCGACACACCCTGCAGTTCCTTCATCAACGTCAACTCCGTCTACTCATCCATCCACAACCGCAACGTCTCCCACTCACGCGCCGATGGTGACGATGCCGGCCACGTCGTCGCACGTTACGACAACTGCTGGCGGTACAGGTACTTCCGTCCGACCGGCGACGAATGGCTCGTCTGCTTCTGTGAATGGAGCGTCCGCTCATAGCGCGGCTGGGAATGGCAGCGCTGTTCTGGGAACAGCCCAACTTCGTGCCACGACGACAACAAGTGGCGGCACAACAACCGCTGCACGACCGATGGGGACGAACTCGTCGACATCGAATGGAGCAACGATTCATGCGTCGACCGTAAACGGCACTTCCTCCCCAGGAACGGCCGCGGTGCATGCTGCCACTCCCCGGCCAACAACCGCTACCGGCGGTGCCGCGAATTCCGCGGTGAAGACAAAGGTGATTGTGGACGGACCGTTGCCTGCGGGAGCGAAGAAGCCCGCCACGGCGCCGGCTTCGGCGACAAATTCAGGACAGACATCGCCTGCGACCGCGCCTGTTCAGAAGAAGAGTCCGGAACTGGTTCCGGATGACGGCAGCCGTCCGCCGCCGACGATGACGCAGAAGCCGAAAGCCGCAGCAGACAGCTCCGGCGCAGACGCAACCCCAGGGAGGCCGCCCATAATGGCCAGGCTTGTTGCCGCGTCGCGTCGCGACGTCGAGATTCAGCCTTATCCTCTGATCGTATTTATTCTGGTGCCGTTGCTGGCGCTTGGACTACAGTCGTTTGTCTCGCTGCATTTTCAGCGCTTCGACATTCTCGACCTGCCTCTGCTGGTGACCATCTACTTTGCGATTACGCGGCGGAATCCGGTTGCCGGAACGCTGGCCGGTGGGGTGATCGGCATTGCGCAGGACGCGCTGACGCGCCAGCCGCTCGGCATCTTCGGCATCTGCAAGTCGATCATTGGCTATCTGGCAGCCTCGCTGGGCGTGCGCATTGATACGGAAAGTCACGTTACGCGCGCACTCTTGACCTTCGGTTTCGTCTTTCTACATAGCGGGATGTACTGGGTGCTGGTACGGCGGTTGCTTGCCCAGCCGTATGCGTGGAGCTGGATTCATGAGCTGATTCGCGGGGTGATCAATACGGTGGTGGCGGTTGATTTTGTTTGCGCTGCTCGATCTCGCAAAGCACAAGGAATACTAGCGAGTATTCTTGAGGATTAGAAGCGACGTTATGCTGAATCGGGAAGAAAAGCTGCCAGGGATCAAGCTGACGATCATCCAGTATGTGATCGTCGGCATTCTGCTGATTCTGGTCTTTGGCTTGTGGCGGCTGCAGGTGGTGGGCGCGGAGAACTATCACGCGCTCGCCGAGGCCAACCGCATCCGCAAAGTACCGATTCTTGCGCCGCGCGGCAAACTTTTTGACCGCGAGGGGCGGCTCATCGTCGACAACTATCCTTCGGTGTCGTGCTTCCTGGTGCGTGAGCAGGGCCATGACTATATGGCCGATCTGCCGATCATTGCTCGCGGCCTGAATATGACGGTCGAGCAGATTGAGGCGATTCTGAAGAAGTATCGCACCGCGCCGAAGTATCAGCCGCTGCCCCTTAAGCAGGACATCACCCCCGATGAGCAGGAATTCATCGAGGCGCATCGCGATGAGTTTCCCGAGCTGGAAACCGTCGAAGAGCAGCGGCGTTTATATCCCAAGGACGGTTTTGCCGCGCACCTGATCGGATATGTGGGTGAGGTCAGCGAAGAGATGCTCAACAACCCGCAGTATGCCTACTACGAGCCGGGCGATGTGGTGGGCAAATCGGGTGTGGAGCAGTCGTATGACGCGATCCTGCGCGGACAGGACGGCTCGCAGGATGTGATTGTCGACAGCCATGGCCGCGAGGTGGGCAAGCTGGGGACGGAGCATGCGATTCCGGGCAAGAGCCTGAAGCTGACGATCGACGTTG
This sequence comes from uncultured Acidobacteriaceae bacterium, assembly GCA_963833015.1. Taxonomy (GTDB): domain Bacteria; phylum Acidobacteriota; class Terriglobia; order Terriglobales; family Acidobacteriaceae; genus Alloacidobacterium. Next base: position 169,816 of record CAWHWJ010000017.1, read on the forward strand.
ACATTCAACGTGCGGCGGAGAATGCGCTGGGCGACCGTAATGGCGCGATTATCGCGATGGACCCGCATACGGGAGAGGTGCTGGCGATGGTCAGCCGGCCGATCTTCGACCCGAATGATTTTGCGGTTCGCATCGGGCGCGAGGAGTGGAACAAACTCATCACCGACCCCGAGCACCCGCTGCTGAACAAGGCGATTCAGGCGCAGCTGGCTCCGGGTTCGACGTTCAAGATCATCATGTCGCTGGCCGGTCTCGAAGAAGGTGTCGCCCAGGACATGAAGGTGCATTGCTCCGGCGGCGTGAGTTTGTTTGGGACATACCAGAAGTGCTGGGTGCATGGCGGCCACGGCGAAGTCGATATCCACAAGGCTATTTATCAGTCCTGCGACGTCTTCTTTTACACGCTGGCGGCGAGGCTGGGGATCGAGAAGATTGCAAAGTGGGCGCATGCCGTCGGCATTGGCGAGAAAACGGGAATCGATCTGCCCAATGAAGTTGCTGGCGTGATGCCCTCTGCCGAGTGGAAGATGAAGTACTTTCATCAGAAGTGGTATCCGGGCGAGGTGACATCAGTCGGTATCGGCCAGGGTGCCGTCACTGCGACGCCGGTGCAGATGGCGCGGGCGCTTTCCGGGATTGCTTCGGGCGGCGTGCTGAAGCGCCCCCACGTTGTCTTTCCCGATGAACTGCCTGCCGACTACCGCAAGGCAATGTACGACTCCTTCCCCGGCTCGGGGGATAAGGTTATCCCCATCGATCCGGACAGCTGGGAGACGATTACCGATTCGATGGCGCTCGTGATGCAGCCCGGTTATGGAACCGATCCCAGTGCGCATCTTGAAGGTATTGATTTTGCGGGCAAGACGGGCAGCGCGCAGACGATGAGCAATGCGCTGGCGGCTCGTCTTGGGCATGCGCATTCAGTCAAAGATAACGCCTGGTTTGTCGGATTCACACCGAGGCGCAATCCGGACATCGTAGTCTGCATTTTGTTTGAAGGGGGCGAACACGGAAAGCTGGCTGGTCGTCTGGCAGCACGCGTGATCGAGGCGTATGTGAACAAGCAGCGGCGGCTGGAGAACAATTTGATCGCGAAGACTCCGGCGAAAGTAGACGTAGGTGCGCTCTGGGACAATCCGACGGAGCCAAAGATCTTTGGCGGTAAGCAGATCGTAACGCCCAAGGGCGATCAGGCGGAGATGTGGGGCGGCCATTTTTATCTGACGGTGCCTCCGGTGAATGCGAGCGCCTATGAAGCTGCTGCCATGCCGGCGGAGAAAATATAAATCGTCATGCGCCGCTTTCTTTCATTTCGCGATTTTGACTGGACCCTGCTCGGGTTCGTAATGATTCTTTCCGTCATCAGCATTCTGGAGATTTATAGCGCTACGCTCCATACCAAGTTCGTTGGGTTCCACAAGATGCAGATTCTGTGGCTGCTGGGCGGTCTGGCGGCGATGTTTATCTTTTCGATAATCGATTACCACATCCTGGTGGATTGGGTTCATTGGATCTACGGATTCTGCGTGGTTTCGCTGGTCGCGGTACTGGTGGTGGGGACGAAGGTGCTTGGGGCCCGACGCTGGATCAAACTGCCGGGTGGCATCCACTTTCAGCCATCGGAATGGGTGAAACTGGTGCTGATCGTGGCTGTGGCTCGCTATATTGTCGGACTTTCAGGAAAGGAATTGACCTGGAAGGACATCTTCAAGGCGATGGCCATGGTTGGCGTTCCTATGCTTCTGGTATTGAAGCAGCCTGATCTTGGCACGGCCCTGACCTACTCGCCGATTCTCATCGTCGGGCTGTTTCTGGGCGATATTGACTGGAAGAAGGCGGGAATCATTCTTCTCGTCGGCCTGTTGGCTGTGGGGGTGATCTGGAAGAGCGGTAAAGTATTGAAACCGTACCAGAAAGCCCGGCTAACCAGCTTCATGAATCCGGATAATGACCCGCAGGGCACGGGCTATCAGATCCGGCAGTCGCTGATTGCTGTCGGCGATGGCGGCGTTACCGGCCGAGGCGCCACGAAAGGAACGCAGACGCAGGGCGACTTTCTGCCGATTCCGTATACCGACTTTATTTTCGCGGCATTTTGCGAGGAACACGGCTTTGTCGGCGCGATGGTCGTCTTGCTGCTATACTTTTTGATATTGATGCGTTTGATTCAAAACGCTCAAACAGCCGCGGACCTGTCCGGAACGCTCATTGTGATGGGCGTGGTGGCCGTTTTGATCTTTCAGATCGCGGTCAACATCGGTATGGTGATCGGGCTGATGCCAGTCACCGGAATTCCTTTACCGTTAATGAGTTACGGCGGATCTTCGGTGCTGTTCACATTTCTGGCTCTGGGCATGGTCATGAACGTCCGGATGAACCGATTCGTGAACTGAAGGCGAAAAGTTTTGCAGGTTGTTCCGCCTGGAGTGCGGAACGGATTAGGAAGTTTAAGAAAGTTAACTATTTAGCCGGCCGTGGTGGGTCACCGGGCCGGTCAGGATCAGGAATGAGCGCGCTGAGACGGGTAACGACCCCGCCGATTGATTTGGTTGAAGCGGTCACAAACTCTTTGCGCCCGGAACATTTCCCGGAAAGCCTCCCGAAAATATCCCATCCCTTTCATGGACCGCCGCCCCGGAGTGGGCGAGCCCTTGAATTCTTGCGGATACCGGTCATCTCTCCGTCATCTCTGGTCTCGTCCGGTATTCCGGTTTGATCTGCCTCGTCCGCTGCCCAAGGCTCTGGTAAGAGCTGCCGGGCAAGAGAGGCAGCATGTCGAAGGAAATATGCATTTCAAGCACGCCGCATGAGACGCGGCTTGCCATTTTAGAAGACGATCAGCTCGCAGAAATCTACTACGAGCGCGAAAACGAATATACCCTCGCGGGTTCCATTTACAAAGGCCGTGTCACGCGCGTTCTGCCAGGCATGCAGTCGGCATTTGTCGACCTCGGCTTGGAACGCGACGCATTTCTCTACGTCACCGATTTTCTCGAAGAGCAGGGTGACGCAGCGGACTTCGAGCGTATTGGCGGAGGCTCGCAGCCCCAGCCAATTCGTGAGCCGCGCCGCGAAGCCCAGCCTGTCCATGAAGAAGAAGCGGAAACCTCGAGCGAGGGACACTCGCACGAGCATGGTTCCGGTGAACGTGCGCCGGAGGGCACGCGGCGCTGGCGTGGCCGTCGCGGGCGCCGTGGACGCGATGGACGTCCGCAGCATTCGCGGGAAGGCAATGGACACATTGAATCGCCCGAGGCAGTCGAGGAGAGCATCTCGGGGGAACCGGTGGCTCTGCCGGAGCATGGCGCTCCGGGCGGGATTCCGGCGGCGAGTTTTGCTGCGCCCTCTGCTGCAACCACACCGATCATTCTGCCTGGCGAGTCGCTGTCAAAGTATGGTGGCCAGCCAGCGGCGACTGAGCCGAAGGCATCCGTCACGACGACTGCTCCGGTAAAGGGGAGTTTCACCTCGAAGCCGTCGACTTTGATAGAAGGACCGATTGACTGGGACGGCGGCTCGTTGCTTCCCGGTGAGTCGCGGTCACGGAGGAGCAATCGCAGAGAAGAAGCTGTTGTACCTGCAGGCGAAGTGGCTGCTTTTGTGCCGTCCGTGCCTGCGGTGGAAGAGACGGATGCGCGCGAAGCCTTTCCCGAGGCACTCGAGCCTGAGCATGTCGCTGAGGTCGCGGTAAGCGAACACATTCAGGAAGAGACGCACGAGCCTGTTGCGGAAACCATCGTTGAGCCGGAGCACGAAGCTGTGCCGGAGACGGCGATTGCCTCTGAAGTGATTGCTGAGCCAGTACCGCTGGTGCATGAAGAGGAAGAGCTTCCCCATGTGATCGAGACCGTCGAGGAAGTGCACGAGTATGAGCCGGAGCACGCTTCCGCGTCCCACCGCGTGGATGCGGCGGCTCCCAGCGAATTCCGCATTTCGAGTGTCATTGAAGAAGCTGAAGAGGTGGAACGTGCCTCACCTGTTGAGGAAACGGCACATGTTGCAGAGCATGTTCGTGAGACGCACAGCGAACCCATATATGTGACTGAAGCGGTTGCAGACGAGCCGGTCGCTGCTCCAGAAGCGGCTGAGCCTGCTTTTTCTGTGGAATATGAAGAAGAGGAAGAAGCAGTGCAGCCGGCGGAGGCGATTGCTTCCGGGATTGTCGAAGTTGAGGGGGACTCTGAAAATGACCGCAAGTTTGCTCCCGGAGCGGGGCTTCTGGAAGAAGAGGTCATTGACGAAGAGGAGTATGACTTCGAGCCGATCCATGCCCACGCCGATGAGCACGATCTGGAAGATCTGGAAGAGCAGACGCTCGATCACGCAATCAACGGAGCCGACCTTGGCGCGATGGTGCGCGACCTGCACATCAATCAGCGCCTGAACTTTGGTCCTGAAGGCGCGCTCGCCGAGCAGGCTGAAGAGGAAGAAAAGGGGTACGTCGAGGAACTCGACGAGGACGAAGAAGATCTGGAAGAAGAAACGGACGAAGACGAGGTCTCCGCGGATGCGCAGGCTTCGCCTGAGCAGGCTGGGCAGACGGACAGCCGTCGCCAGGATTCCCGCGAGCGTCGTCGTGGCGGTGGGGGACGAGGACGACATGGTCGCCGCCGTCAGGGTGGTGGAGGACCGCGCCGCGCTTCGGCGCAGGTCACCGATCTTCCGGTCATCACCGAGCTGCTGAAGCCGGGGCAGGAAATTCTCGTCCAGATTGCCAAGGAGCCGATTGCGAAGAAGGGCGCGCGCATTACCAGCCACATCGCGCTGCCGGGACGCTTCCTGGTCTTTATGCCGACGGTGAATCACGTTGGCGTTTCGCGGAAAATTTCGTCCGATGAAGAGCGCCAGCGCCTGAAGCGGATTCTGATCAGCGAGAAGGGAACAGCTTCAGGCGGCTTTATTGTCCGCACGGCGGCTGCTTCCGCGAGCGAAGACGAGCTTCGTGCCGACCTGCGGTTCCTGATCAGCTTGTGGAACGACATCAAGCAGCGATCGGACGATGGCAAGGCTCCGGCGCTGATCTATCACGACCTCAACCTTGTCGAGCGCGTGCTGCGCGATCAGGTGAGCGACAACTTCTCGACGATCTGGGTCGACAGCGAGACGGAATACGAGCGCGTCGTGCGCTTCCTGAACCGTTTCCAGCCTTCGCTGGTGCGGCGTGTGAAGCTCTACACCAAAGAAACGCCGCTCTTCGAGCAGTTCGGCATTCAGGACGAGATCACCAAGGCGCTGCGGTCAAAGGTCTGGCTCAAGTCCGGTGGATCGATCGTGATCAACCAGACGGAAGCGCTGGTTGCCATCGACATCAATACCGGCAAATATGTCGGCAAGACGGCGCGTCTCGAAGACACGATTCTGAAGACGAATCTCGACGCGATTCCAGAAATCGTTCGGCAGATTCGCTTGCGCGATCTCGGCGGCATCATCGTGATCGACTTCATCGACATGGATGAGCGCAAGAACCGGCACAAAGTGATGCAGGCTCTGGAAGAAGCGCTGAAGGCTGACCGTGCGCCATCAAAGGTACTGCAGTTTAACGACTTCGGTCTGGTGGCCATTACGCGCAAGCGCGTGAAGCAGTCGCTCGAACGGACGTTGAGCGTTCCCTGCGAAATCTGCCAGGGCACGGGCATGATGAAGAGCCCGATGACGGTCTGCAACGAGATCTACACCGAGATGCGCAAGATGCAGAAGCATCTGGAGCGCAATGATGTGCTGCTGCGTGTGCATCCTGAAGTGGTGAAGACGCTGAAGGCGAACAATGCGCGCTGGCTGAACGAAATTGAAGAGATGATCGGCAAGACGATCATCGTGAAGAGCGATCCTGCGTTGCATCCGGAGCAGTTCGATATTCACTGAGAAGTTTTGAAACTGAGCGCCTGCTGCCGTCATGGAGCAGGCGCATTTTCTTTCAAATGCATCATTTACCGAATCAAAAGCATCCGACTGGGGTTATAGGTAATAAAGGGGTAACCCACGAAGCCCCCAAAATTTGCACTTGAGGGAACTATGGTGGTCAGTTGCAGTCCTTCGCGCAAACTGTTGCGTTCTTTCGCCATTGCGGTAGCTGCCCTTGCTTTGGCGTCGCTTCCAATCACTGCTAGGGCCCAGGACGACACGCATGGGGCCGTCAGCTCATCGGATGACAACAAGTCATTTCTGAGTGGTGAGGATATTGACGGCGCTTCGCTCGCAGCCGCTCCAAATCCGTCACCCAAGCCGCAGTATGGGCAGACGAACTCGCAGTATCCCGCCTACGAAAGCAAGTGGAGCAAGATTGCCTTTGAAGGCGGGAGGCGGATTCAACGCGCCGGTGAGCGATGCAACCACCTATTCAACCTATGGCTGGAACCTGACGCTTGGCGGGGGATGGAACTTTAACAAAGTGCTTGGCGCTCTAATCGAGTACCAGTTTCTTGACGATAAGATTCCCGGCGCAACGTTGGCGGCTGTGGGCGCGCCAGGCGGCTACACGCGGGTCTGGTCATTCACGATCGATCCGGTGGTCAATTTGCCAACCAGGGGAAGCTTTGGCGGGTATTTTACTGGTGGCGGCGGTTTTTACCGCAAGGTCGTGACATTTACTACGCCGGTAGCCTGTACTCTATTGCGATTACTTCGGCTACTGCTTTGTCGGTACAGAAAACGTCACGATCGGCCATTTCTCCAGCAATCAGGGAGGAATGAACATTGGCGGAGGCATCACGTGGAGGGCATTCGGCCCTGACAGCAAGAGCAGGCTCTTTGCCGAAGCGCGCTATCTTTGGGTCGACTCTCCTTCGGCCTCGGCTACGGTGCAAGGGACGGGGACGTTTACGACGATCCCAGTCACGTTCGGCATTCGCTGGTAAGACGGCCGCATGGTTGTGGAAAAGGGTGGAAGATATTCCACCCTTTTTTATTTTCTACCAGTGAAGGCCGACCTGATGCAGTCGCAGGAGTCCGCCACACAAAACTGCGAGTGGCGGGATTGTGGTGAGAACAAGAAGATAGTAGACCGGCTGTTTGCCTTTCATCTGCAGAGCAGAGAGCGCGCTCAGCAGCAATACCGCCAGCGCCAGCATGAGCGAGTGAACGAGCGGATTATTCTGCGCGTAGCGTGCAGTGACGTATCCGCCAAGAAGTGAACAGATCAAGGCTATCGCGACGTTGACTGCCATGATGAAGGGATCGGGTGGTGCGTCGTCGCGGGTGAGATTGCGCGCGAAATGCTTCAGCAGAGCCGTGACGATCCCCATCAGGCCGACGATGGTGATGAAGCCTGCGAGGATCGCCAGGAAAGAATGCGCAATCTGCATAGATTACTTGCGCATCGCCTTTTCTACGGCATCAGTTTCTTTCGGCAGCGCGCAGGTCAGGCACTCCAGCTTTCCGTCAGGATTTGCATAGAAGACGTCTTCAATACGCACGCCGATTTTTTCTTCCGGAATGTAGATGCCCGGCTCAATCGTGAAGACGGTTCCGGGTTTGATGGGCTGCGTGTAGTCGTAGGGATCGTGCACATCAATGCCAACCGAGTGGCCGATACCGTGAATGAAATATTTGCCTAGCGGTTCGCCGTGCAGGTCTTTGCCGTGCGCATTCATGTAGTTGAAAGCGATAGTGTCGAGAGAGTCTGGGTATTTGTGTGTGCGGATCGTTAGATGTGGGATTTGCCGGCAACGAAGCCTTCCATCGCGGCTTTCTGCGCCCCCAAAACGATGTCGTAAATTTCGCGCTGGCGGCTCGCTGAAGTGTCCGCTCACAGGGACAGTGCGAGTAATGTCGGATGCGTACATCGAGTATTCGCCTGCCGCATCGACAACGACCACATCGCCGGTCTGCATCGTCTGGCTGTTATCGGAGTAGTGCAGTTCAGTTGATTTCTCTCCGGAGCCGACAATCGGCGGATACGAGGGACGCTCACAGCCGTTTTCCATCAATTTTTCGATGATGATGCCGTTGACGGTGCGCTCTTTTTGTCCGGGATGCACGGACTTCATCATGGCGAACTGCGCCTGCACCGAAGCGTCGGATGCCTTGTGGAGCAAGCGTCATCTCGCCTGCGTCTTTGATCTCGCGCAACTGGTGGACTGGCGTGCGAACGTCCGAGAATGGCGGTGGATCACTTCGATGCCGAGAGTCGTTGCGATCCAGAGTGCGAGCGCCTTCGCCTGTTCTGAGTCAGATTGCGACCAGAGGCGATACATGATGGCACGATTCTCGGCTGCCAGCTGATTGATAGTAAGCGGGAGATCGGTCATCGGCTTCACTTCATCCACGCCAGTGATCTGCGCTGCGTTAGGGGTGGCGGCATCGAGCTTCATGCCGGTATAGAGCTCCATGCGCAGATTGCGCGTGGGCAAGGAAGAGATTTCGCGATAGGCGACGCGCAGGATGAGTGCCCTGCGCTGCTACAGGTGCCTGAATCAGCAGAGCGGCTCCGGGCTCGTTCCATCCGGTGAGGTAGTAGAAGTCTTCGTCCTGCCGGTACAGGCATGAAATGGAGCAGGGCTCTTCAGCAGCGAAGAGAATGGCGATGCCGCCATTCAGCTTGTCAGCCAGGGCGACGCGGCGGGCGTGGTAGTCGGAGGTTGATTGGCGATCGAGGGCATGCAGAGAAGCACAGGCGAGCAAAAGCGCAACGGCAAACAATGCGCGAGGGAAGATTTCATAGCAACGAGTGTACTATCGCGCGGCTTCACACAAGGAAGCTTTAGTTGGGCGTTGATGCGAAGTCGGGAATGGCTGGCACATCGCTCGGATCGTGGAGAAGTTCCCAGCGTTGGAGCGAGAGCGGGACATTGCCGTTTGTCCACACGAAGTCATGGAAGGTTTGCAGGGAGAAGCTCTCGCCTTGTTTCTGCCGCGCATCGGCAAGCAGCCGCATGATCTGGATCTTTCCTATCTGGTAGGAGATAGCCTGACCGGGCGTGCTCGAAAACATGGCCGCTTCGCCAAGTGCGGTGCCGTGGTCCATGGGGACAGTCTTCGAGAGATAGTCGGCGGCTTGCTCCAGCGTGAATTCCCCCGTTGCGAGCTTCACATCGACTTCCACTCGCAGGGCGCGGAGGCGCATGAAGCTGTAAATGATTTCGCGCGTGCGCGGCGAGTCGTCGAAGAGCCCTGCCTGCAGCATCATCTCTTCCGCATAAAAGCCGATGCCCTCGTTGGCTCCGGAGTCGTAGTAGTGGCGGCGGATAGGGTCGGCGTTGGCCCAGCCAAGGCAGAGTTGGAAGTAGTGACCGGGCACGCCTTCATGCACGATGATAGGACGCGGGTCACGCGCTGTGGAGAGATTGAAGTAGCCAAGCGAGAGGCTGGGTACGCGGATGTAACTGGTGCCGTCCTGATCGAGACGCGTTGGGCCGGTAAGGTCGTCAGTCACGCCGAGTTCGGAGAACGGCGCAACGTACGCGGGCAGCGGAAGGTTGCGGTAATGCTTCATCCACCCGGGAACAGTGAGAATATGGCGAGCGCCGAGAAATTCGCGGATCTCCGCTTCGTTCTTTTGTTCGCGCTCGATCTGCGCCTGCTGGTTAGGAAAGATGGGCATGGGCGGCAGGCCGGTGTTTCGCGCCTGTTCGTACGATTCAAACGCTACAGTCCGGTCCCATTCCTGGCGGCTCATCGTGAGCAGTTGTTCCGGCGTGTAGGGCATCAGCGCCACGTTGCGCAGGAAGTAGATGTAGTTGTCGCGGCCGATGGCGGTTTCTTCACGCATAGCGGGCAGTTTCTGCTTGAGCCATTCGCGATAGGATTCAAGCGCGCTGATGGCTGCCGGGGCGCTGTCCTTCAGGGTTTTAGCGGCAGCCGGATCAAGCTGCGGAGTGAGGGCTGTCAGCATGGTGTTGAAACGCTGCGGCAGATCGTCGAGTGCGTCGATTGCCAGCTGCGCGAAGGGTTTGCGCATGTCAGTGAGATTTTCGCGTGCAGATGCCACCGTTGCTGGAAACGACTGCGCGCGCGCGACGAGATCGGCTTGACGTTGTGCGCTGAAGGGCGGCGGAGGCAGCAGAAGGATGAAGACGCTGCCAAGCGTCTGGTCTACGTAAAACATCGGATTGCGCTTCCATTCGCGGTTAATGTTCAGCTCCCAGTTGACTCGCGCGATCGCGGAGCCGAGCAGACGATAGTCGACTTGTTGTGGAATCGGAGTATTTGCTCCGGGTGCCAGGTTTTTCCAGCGGTTCTCGAATTCAGTCAGCTCTTTGCGGCGTGCTGCGATGGTCGCCGGAGTCCAGTCGATCTTGAGATTGGCAGGACGATCGAGGCGGGGGATGTCATCGTTTGTAAAAGGCTGCTCGACGGCGCGCCATGTCCAGAAGCTCTGGCTCAGGTCGGCAATGCTGTCGGCCTTTGCAGGCAGAATGACGGTGCCGAGAACCATAGGAGCCAGCAGGAGAAGCCGTTTGCGAGTAGATACACCACGAGCATTCATCGTTGTCATCCAGATTAGGTATAGATGGAGAAAGCGTGCTGCGACCGGGAGTACGCCCATCGTAGCAACAGCTTGAGAATCTGCAAATACGAAAATGAATCGAGGGGCGCTATACGCCCACAGGGAACGGCTTCGGCGAGGACTCTTCGAGATTCGCGCCGGTGCGCCAGCGCTCGAAGCGGCCCTGCAGCAGTGAGAGCAAACCCGTATACCAGTAGCCCACAACGAACAGCAGCAGGAAGGGCACAGTGAAGTAATTCTCGTTGCTGATGGCGTACCAGATCGTGAGCGCGAAATAGCAGCCGATGAGCAGTTCAACCCAGGGGACGATGCCGAGGCGTTTGCGATACTTCGACGCCTTCGATTTTTCACCACGTTTTTCCACGCGATATTTTGGCGTGCGCTTGAAGGAACTCTTGATGCCGAGGAGTGCTTCGAGGACGGCTCTGGTGTTGGTGACAGTCAGGCCGATGCCGAGCGACATGAGGAACGGCAGGTAGAGGAATGTCTTGTACCACTTGTGCGGAAAAAGCTCTTTCTGCGAGACGAGATAAAACGACGAGATCGAGAACGTCGATGCCATAAACAGCGGGAAGTCGATAAGCAGCATCTGAAACCATCCCTGATAGAAGCGGATGACCATGGCGGGCATCAGCAGTGTCGAAAGAATAACCATGAGCGGGTAGCTAATGTTTGCCGTCAGGTGGTACCAGGCTTCGAGCTTGGTGTGGAAGGGTACGTCGCTCTCGAGGACCTTTGGCAGGATCTTTTTCGATGTCTGGATCAGCCCTTTAGCCCAGCGAGCCTGCTGCGTTTTGAAGGCCGTCATCTCGATCGGCACTTCGGCGGGGCATTCAACATCCTGGAGGTATTTGAAGCGCCAGCCCTTCAGTTGCGCGCGATAGCTGAGATCGGTGTCCTCGGTCAGCGTGTCGTGCTGCCAGCCTCCGGCTTCGCCGATGGTGCACGTGCGCCACATGCCGGCTGTTCCGTTGAAGTTGAAGAAGACATTCGCGCGGGAGCGTCCGCCGTGTTCGAGAACGAAATGTCCGTCGAGCAGAATGGCTTCAACCTGCGTAAGAAAACTGTAGTCGCGGTTCAGGTGCGTCCACCGCGTCTGCACCATGCCGACGTCCGGTTCCGCAAAGTGATGGATGACCTGCATCAGCCAGTCGCGCGGCGGGACGAAGTCGGCATCGAAGATTGCGACGAACTCGCCTGATGCAGTCTTCAGTCCGTGATCAAGAGCTCCGGCCTTGAATCCATAACGATCCGTCCGGTGAATGTAAACAATGGGATGACCTGCCGCGTGGTACTGCTCGACGATGTTTCGCGCAACCTCTTGGGTCTCGTCAGTCGAGTCATCGAGCACCTGAATTTCAAGGAGTTCGCGCGGATACTCCATGTTGCAGCAGGCTTCGATCAGACGGTCGATGACGAACTGCTCATTGAAAATGGGCAACTGAACAGTAACGCGTGGGAGTTGTTCAAAGTGTTTTGGCGGTTCTTTGGCGGCGTTCTTGCGGTGCTTGTAGTAAAGGTAGACGAGCTGGTAACGGTGCAATCCGTAGAACGCCAGGATGATCATTACCAGGAAATAAGGAATCAGCAGCGCAGTATCGAAGGCATTCCAGCGATAGAGATGCTCAAAGGTACGGTCGCCGTAGTGCGAGCGGAGATAGTGCGAAAGGCTGTGCTGATTCGCCTGCGCCAGCAACGTAACCAAATTGTGTGACAGATCAATTGTAGTGATATGTAGAGCCGTCTTCGTGAGCAGACCTCAGCCTCCGCAAAGTGAGTCAAGGGTCATTGTACGTGACCGTCTCTTCCTGACCCACTTCAGCCTGCAGCTCACGAAGCGTTATTGGACTGTCTTCGCTTCAACAATAATGGCCAGCCGTAGAAGTCGGTTAGAAACAAAAATAACCCCGCGAAAGCCGGTATTAGGCCAATAAGAATCTCTTCAAACAGTAATGGCAAGGGGTCCAGAGGAAAACCGCGTACTTCATGCATGTATGAACGTTGGGCAATCAATCCGATAACCATCACAGGTCCGGTGCTAAGGAGTATGTAGCTGGCTATTTTGCGATGCCACAGGGCGAATATAAGAGTGGGCAGATAAAGGAACTCTGTGTAGAGTAGGGCTCCGATGCCGACCAGCGAATCATTAGCACCTATGTTGAAGATGGTCTTGGGCATGCGAGCACAAGAAAACAGAGCAGAGCAGACGAAAAGTGCAATGACGGCGATACAAAAGGGACGCTTCCACCTTCCTGATGCAGACATGTCTGAGGATTATACCGAACCGGATTAATCGGGTTGTCTCAGTTGAGGAACATCGTGCGATAGAGCGTATCGCGCTGCACTGGCTTGAATCCAGCGTCGCGGATGATACGACGCAACTCTTCTTCTGTCGTGCAGTTGGAAGTCCCCGCAGCTTTCACGACATTTTCTTCAAGCATGACCGAGCCAACATCGTTGCCGCCGAAGCGCAGCCCGAGTTGCAGGACCTTCAACCCCTGCGTCACCCAACTCGACTGCACATTCTCGATATTCGAGAGATAGAGGCGCGAGATCGCGAGCACTTTCAGGTATTCGACGGATGTAGCCTCGTCCCATCCGCGGCCGCCAAGGGCCGTGTTGTGCGGCTGGAAGCTCCAGGGGATGAAGGCGGTGAAGCCGCCGGTTTCTTCCTGCAGGCGCCGTACCTGCTCGAAGTGGTTGACGCGATGCTCGAAGGTTTCGCCGACGCCGAACATCATCGTCGCGGTGGTACGCATGCCGAGTTGGTGGGCGGTGCGATGCACAAGAACCCAATCGTCGGTCGAACACTTGAGACGAGCGATGCGATGACGTACTTCATCGTCAAGAATTTCAGCGCCGCCGCCGGGAATGGAATCGAGTCCGGCATCGCGCAGGCGCATGATGGTGTCGCGCACGCTCAGATTGCTGTATTCGGCAATAGCGAGAATTTCGGAGGCCGAAAAGCAGTGCATCCATACCTGCGGAAATCGCTGCTTGATGCCTCTGAGCAGGCGCTCGAACCATTCGATCTTCAGGTCAGGATGCAGGCCGCCCTGCATCAGCACGCCGGTTCCGCCCATCTCAACGGTCTCTGCGATTTTCTGGTAAATCGTTTCGAAGTCGAGGATGTAGCCTTCGGCGGCCAGTTTGCCCTTGAGCGGGCGGTAGAAGGCGCAGAAGGTGCAGTACTCGGTGCAGAAATTGGTGTAGTTAATGTTGCGATCGATGATGTAGGTCACTACGCCTTCAGGGTGCAGCTTTCTGCGCATGGCGTCGGCTTCCATGCCGAGACCGATGAGGTCGTCGGAGTGGAAGTAATCGAGGGCTTGCTGGCGAGTGATCGACATAGCTAGATTCTAGAAGGTCTTGGCGCAACCTGCCAGACCCGCCTTTAACAGAAACCAATTCTCACGCGAAGGCGTCTCCACGCCATATCGCGTATCATGCCCTTGAGAGATGTTTTCATACTGCCTTGTCCTGTTGTTGCATCAGAGAAAGTAAGTTAGGCCCCAAACCCGGATTTACGTTTCGCAGGTGTGAAATTTCTTCAGGAGCGAAGGTTCCGTATGCTGAATCTCACTCGCCGCGCAGTGCGGCTTGCCGCCCTCCCGCTGGTTGCGATGTTTACTTTTTTCTTGTCTGCAGGCCGCGCGTTTGCCGACGACAAGCCGCAGCCTGACGTCATCGTCTTCACGAACGGCGATCAGCTTTCCGGAAAATTTGTGCGCGCCATCGGCGATACGGTGTCCTTTCACAGCGATATTGTGGGGGACATCAGTGTGGAATGGAGCAAGATCAAGGAGCTTCATACCGGCCAGAAAGTGGCCGTGATCGAGAAGAGCGTGCAGATCAAGCACCACCAGATTCCAGCGAGTGTGCCGATCGGCACCGCGTCGGTTGCGGACCAGCAGATCACGATCCAATCAGGGACCAATGCCACGATTGCGCCGATTCCGATCAAGAATGCGCAATTTGTTGTTGATGAGACGACCCTGAATAAGCAGCTGCGTGGAGAGCCCGGATTTTTCTCGGCGTGGAACGGAGGGGCAACCTTCGGGTTGACGCTCGTACAGGCCACACAGGACCAGTACTCTTTCAACGGAGCGGTTGCTCTTGCGCGCGTTGTGCCGACGGCAAGCTGGCTCGATCCGCGAAACCGCACAACGATCGACTACACGCAGTCGTATGGAAAGATTACGGATCCTGCATACACAGATGCGAATGGCAACTTTGTGCCGTCCAGCTACTCGAAGAGCTCGATCTTCCATGCCGATGCCGAGCGGGACCAATACATCTCGCCGCGCTTCTACTTCCTTGGTCAGCTGTCCTTCGATCACAACTACAGCCAGAGCCTCGATCTGCAGCAGATTTACGGCGGTGGAATCGGCTACACCATCGTCAAGACGCCGAAGCAGGAACTCGACGTGAAGGCCACTGTGCAGTACGAGCGTCAGGCCTTCTTTAACACGCTGACAAACGAGAATCAGGATCTGATTGGCTCGACGTTCGGCGGCTACTACACACTGCACTTGCCCAAGAGCATTATTTTTGCGCAGCAGTTGCTCTATATTCCGGCGTGGAACAACACGCACGCCTACTCCGTAGCAGAGACGGATTCACTCACCTTCCCGGCGTATAAGAATTTAGGTTTTACTCTCGGGACTCTGGACACTTATCTGAATAATGTGCCGTTCACGTATCCACCGACAAAGCGGAATTCATTTCAGTTCACGGCGGGTGTGACCTACGCCATCAAGTCAAAATATTGAGGGACAAAGACCGGGCGAGAATCATTTGCGCCCGGTCTAAACCGTCTAGCTATTTTGTCTCGGGTACTGGCGGAGGCGTCTGGCCTGCCGGTTCGAAATTCAAAGGCTGTTTCAGCAGATCGAGCACGTCCGAAGGAAGCGGCTTGTCAGCGCCGGCCAGTAACAGCGAAACCTGCCACATTTGCGTTTCGTTCAACACATGATTGAATGACGGCATTCCCGTCAACCGGATCCCGTTGCTGACCTTCCAGAAGGTCTCTCCCGGAGGATCGTCGCTCACGCCTACAACACCGGCTCCATGTGGCTGCCAGAGTTGCGGGGCATCCGGATACATATGCTCGGCGAAGGACGAGGGGCGCCCGTAGAGCCCGTGACAGGCCGCACATTGTTCGCGATAGATGTGAGCTCCGATGAGCAGATTGGTTTCGCTTGCCGAAATCGGTGGGTTCTTTGGCATTTCGCTGTCGATGCGAGCGCGGAGCGGGCTGCGGACGATCTGGCGTTCAAGCATAAAGGCTTCATCAGCCACAGCAACCGGCGGATGTCCCAGGCGGAGATACAGCAGTGCAGCCACCGGAGGAATCAACAGCCCTAGAATTAGCCCTACCAGGAATTTCATCATGCAGGTTGCGCCCTCAATCGTGAGATAGAAGCTTGCCTGAGGCTGCCAGACGTGAGTGCAGCCAACTCCCTAAGGAAAGCAGGAGCACGGAAGATGCGCAAGTCCTTTGTCACAGCACGCATAATTCCGGCTCGCTCGAAAGGGGTCAGGCTCCCAAAAATGCACCGGAAGGAGTCAATAACTCGCTCGTGCAATAGAATAAAAGGAGCTTTGGCCCTAGAGACCGCGTTTCCGCTTTTTTGAAGGAAGTTCGATTGTCTCAATTTTTGTTTCGCCGGCAGTGGAGGCATTCAGATTCATGTTTCGTTCCAACCGTTTTTACCCGGTTCTGGCAATCACCATTTTCTCCTTAGCAGTACATCAGGCGTCAGCGCAACAAACACAGTCCCAACCGCAGTCAACTGAGCAGACCCAGGCAGGACAAACCGCGCCGCAATCATCGCCCCAGGAGCGCGCCCAGGTGCTGCGCCAGGCGCAGGAGCGGGTCAAGGCGCGCCGCAAACTGCGCGATCAGCAGGTGATTCAGGACACCTATACGCACAAATACGAAGGGTATTTTGGCGGCAACTATCTCCGCTTCCGTCCGGGCAATTATCTGCAGCACATCAATGAGGGTGGCTGGCACGCCGGCATCACCGACTATGCCTTCGGCAAGATTGGCATCACGGTGGACGGGCGCGGTTATTATGGCACTACCTTTACTGGCACGAATCCCTATGGCGTCTACAAGCCCAGCATCAGCCAATACACGTTTATGGGTGGGCCGTCGGTCCGCTTTTTTGAAGGATTGCACTGGGGCTGGACAGCGCAGGTGCTGGCGGGTGTTGGCCATGGCAACTTCGGCACAGGCACGGGCGGACTGCCTCCGGAATTGGTTGGTTTGTATACGGACGGAAATGCCTTCAACCTGAGCGCGGGTGCTTCAGTTGACTACAACCTGAGCCCGACGCTGGCTCTGCGCCTTACTCCGAGCTATCTGATGACGCGGTATGGCAGCTCGACACAGAACAACCTCGGTTTTACAGCTAGCGCAGTATGGCGCTGGGGACGGCAGTAGCGTTTTTTGGTGCAAATGAAGGCCGCGCTCATGTGAGTCTGTTACGAAACGGGCGCGCCTGAGGTTAGATAGGGAGCGGTGTTCGGAATTTCGGACATCGCTCTTTGTCTTGGGTGGTGATGGCGAGCGGGTAGCGAGGATTACTTACTGAGCGCCGCTTGTAACCCGCCTCCGCCCAACAGATTTCTCATCCTTTTCAGGTTGTAGACCATCGTGGCCAGGCTGATCTCGGTCTGGGCTCCCTTTAGGCCGCGTAACAAGAAGCGCGGATACCCAAAGATGAGGTACTTGAGCGAGGCGAATGGATGTTCCACGACCGAGCGCCGCAGTCGCATCATCTCGGGTGTGGCTCGCTGTTCCATGCGTTGCAGCGCAGCCTCGTGCAGGTGACGGGTGAGGAGGCGCTGTGTGCCGAGCGTGCATTTCGGTTTCAAGATACAGGCACCGCATATTTCCGGTTGGCCCGCATAGTAAACCGCACGATCTTTGCGGGAGAGCTGTTTGCGCTTCAGCGTCTGACCGGCTGGACAACGAAACGTATCTGTCGTTTCGTTGTAGTGGAACTCGCGACGATCAAACAGGTGTCCGTCTCCTTGATTGTTCACCGACCGCTTCGCGGGCACATGTGGCACGATGCCCCGTTGCTCGCAGCGTTCCGCTTGTTCGCCGCTCGAATAACCCGCGTCAGCCACCAAATTCAGCGACTCCGGACTGCCGACCGCTTCTTTCGCCGCTTCCGCCATCGTCAGTAGCAACAGATTATCCGCGCCGTGCGGGGTGACTTTCTGTGCCACGATGATCGCGTGTTCGGCATCTACCGCGGTCTGAACGTTGTAGGCTGGAACAAAGCCGTTTGTGGTGCGCATTATCTTCGCTTCTGGCTCCGGATGGTTCTTCAACTTCTCCAGCGCCGCCTGTACCGCGCTCGGATCGATCACCATTTCCTCTTGCTCGTCGGCTTGGTTCAACTGCTCCAGATAACGCCTCACTGCATCCCGTTCCCCTACACTCTTGGCACTGCTGACGGTGCGAAATTTCGACCCGTCCACCGCCACCGTTTCGCCCTTCACCAATCCCACTGCCCGCGCGAAACGCACCAGTTCCGCCCCCGCTTCCGTGACCGCATGGCTGTGCGTCCGCCGGAACTCGGCAATCGACTTGTAGTCGGGTTGCAACCGTCCCAACAACCACATTACTTCTACGTTGCGCTGACACTCGACCTCCAGTCGCCGCGAAGAGCGTACCTGGTGCAAATACCCGTAGAGGTACACCTTGAGCAGGTCGCGCGGGTCGTACCCTGGACGTCCCGTTTCCGCCGGCTCCGCCCGGACAAAGTCTAACTTCGCCATGTCCAGCCGACCGACAAACGCTTCAATAACCCGACACATGTGGTCCGCCGGAATCAACTCATCCAACGTCACCGGGAACATCGTCGCCTGTTCCCGCGCCTCGCCACGGATATATCCCATGAAAGAAAATGCCCTCACTTTTGCGAGGGCATCTTCTCATTACTTCTCAGCTTCCACTAGTGACTGCTCAGCTTCCACTAGGTGTTTCGTAACAGACTCTCATGTGCGCGGCCTTTAATTTTTGTCGCGCTTTTTCGCTGACTCCAATGGATGCTGCGGCTCGGTCATGCGAATCGGATCGAGAATTTCGGTAATTTCTGCCTCGCTCAGCAGGTGCCGGGAGCGGGCGATTTCTATGATCGACTTGCCTGTAGCGATGGATTCCTTCACAATCTCCGCTGCTTTGGCGTAGCCGATATAAGGATTGAGCGCGGTGGCCAGCGAAACTGTGCTCTGCGCGTAGAAGTTGGCGCGCTCCACGTTGGCCGTTATACCCACGACGCAACGCTCGTTGAACTGCCGCAGCATGTTGGCGAGAATCGTGATGCTCTGCAAAACGTTGTAGGCCATGGTCGGCATCATCACATTCAGTTCAAGTTGCCCGGCTTGCACGGCGTAGGCAACAGCCGTGTCGTTGCCGATGACCTGAAAGCTCACCATCGCGGCCAGCTCCGGCATAACGGGATTGATCTTTCCCGGCATGATCGATGAGCCGGGCTGCAGGCTCGGCAGAAGAATTTCATTCAGCCCGGTATTCGGTCCGGAAGAAAGCAGCCGCAAATCATTCGAAATGCGAATCACCTCGAGGGCAATCCCGCGCAGGGCGGCGCTAACTTCACCCATGCATGCGTTCGATTGCATCGCCCAGCGCATGTCTTCTGCGGGAACGAGTTTCTGCCCGGAGATGCCGGCGAGATTCGCCACGGCTTTCGCGCGATAGTCTGGATGCGTATTGATGCCGGTGCCGACGGCGCTGCCGCCCAGTCCCAGGTCGCGCAAGGAGCCGGCAGATTGCCGCAGGAATTTCGCGCTTTTTTCGATTGCTAAACCATAGGCCGCAAACTCCTGGCCCAGGCGAATCGGGACGGCGTCCTGCATGTGAGTGCGGCCGGACTTCATGACACCGTCGAATTCTTTTGCCTTCGTGGTGAAGGACCCGGCGAGCGCATCGAGCACCGGATACAGCGTTTCAAGGTTCAGCAGCGTGGCCAGGCGCATGGCAGTGGGGAAGACATCGTTCGTCGACTGCCCGTAGTTCACATGGTCGTTGGCATGAACGAAAGCGTATTCGCCGAGTTTACCGCCGAGAATTTCATTCGCGCGGTTGGCGATGACTTCGTTCGTGTTCATGTGGAAGCTGACACCAGCGCCCGCCTGAAAGACATCAACGACAAACTCGTCGTTCCACTTGCCATCGATCACTTCCTGCGCGGCCTGGATGATGGCATTGGCGCGTCGCTCGTCGATCAGGCCGAGTTCTTTGTTGGCTTCAGCCGCGGCACGCTTCACCATGCCGACTGCGCGAATGAGCTGCGGATGCGCGCGCATGCCCGAGATGGGGTAGTTTTCGATGGCACGCGCCGTCTGCGCGCCGTAGTAGGCGCGCGCAGGCACTTCCACCAACCCGAGCGAATCTTTTTCTTGACGCGTCTCTTGCAGTAGTTCAGGCATCACTTAATTAGATGCCCGTAAGCGGAGACTAGGCAAGAATCGCCACGCCACCGAGGCGGGACTGAATGCGCGCCTTCCATTCCCTGGGGCCGGTTTCGTGCACCGAGGTGCCTTTAGAGTCCACGGCGACGGTCACCGGCATGTCTGATACTTCGAACTCGTAGATCGCTTCCATACCCAGGTCTTCAAATGCGACGATGCGCGAGGATTTGATCGCTTTCGAGACGAGGTACGCCGCGCCGCCTACCGCCATCAGGTACACAGCGCCATGGTCCCGGATGGCTTCGATTGCCGTGGGCCCGCGTTCGGCTTTGCCGACCATCCCGAGCAGGCCGGTGGTCTCGAGCATCTGTCTCGTGAACTTGTCCATGCGCGTTGCCGTTGTAGGACCCGCAGGGCCGACGACTTCTTCGCGCACCGGATCGACAGGGCCAACGTAATAGATGAAGCGATTGGTGAAATCGACCGGCAGCTTTTCGCCTCGGCTCAGCATGTCGGTCATGCGCTTGTGCGCGGCATCGCGACCCGTGAGCAGCTTGCCGTTCAGCAGCAGGACTTCTCCGGGCTTCCATATTGCGACTTCTTCGCGGGTGACAGTATCGAGCTTGACGCGGCGGGCTAACGACGTGTCATAGGTGAGCCTTGGCCAGACATCAAGCGACGGCGGATCAAGTGCCACCGGACCTGAGCCATCGAGCCTCAAGTGCGCGTGGCGAGTGGCCGCACAGTTGGGAATGATGGCGACAGGCAGGTTCGCCGCGTGCGTCGGGTAGTCGAGAATTTTCACGTCGAGCACGGTCGTGAGACCGCCAAGGCCCTGCGCACCGATACCGAGGTCGTTAATTTTCCTATAGAGCTCAACGCGCATCTCTTCAATCTTGTTCTGTGGTCCGCGCGCGATCACGTCCTGAATGTCGATGGTCTCCATGAGCGATTCTTTGGCGAGCAGCATCGCTTTTTCCGCAGTGCCGCCGATGCCGATGCCCAGCATTCCCGGCGGACACCATCCGGCACCCATCGTCGGGACTGTTTTCAGTACCCATTCAACAATCGAGTCGGAGGGATTCAGCATGGCAAACTTTGACTTGGCCTCCGAGCCGCCGCCCTTGGCGGCAACAATAACCTCTACCTCGCCACCCTTGACCAACTGCACGTTTACAACCGCAGGAGTGTTGTCGCGGGTGTTCTTGCGCGCTCCGGCAGGATCGGCAAGAACCGAGGCGCGCAATACGTTGTCAGGATGAAGATAGGCGCGGCGCACGCCTTCATTCACCATCTCTTCGACCGTCAACTCAGCGTTCCAGCGCACGTCCATACCGATCTTCAGAAAGACAGACACGATGCCCGTGTCCTGACAGATAGGACGGTGGCCCTCGGCGCACATTCGCGAATTGATAAGAATCTGCGCCATGGCGTCTTTCGCCGCAGGCGATTCCTCGAGTTCGTATGCCTTCGCCAGGTTGGTGATGTAGTCCACCGGATGGTAGTAGCTGATGTACTGGAGCGCGTCCGCCACGCTTTGAATCAGGTCTTCCTGCTTGATCGTCGCCATGAAAACTTTGAAAATCCTTTGCTACTTGTAGGATAAATGAATCACCACTCGGGCTGTTATTGTCGGCGTCCTGGGTTCCCACCTGGAAAATGAGGTTTTCGCGTCCGCCGATCGTCTAATCTATAAAGATGGACGGGAACACGCACTCCCCTGAAACATTCGACGTCCTTGTGATTGGTGCCGGGCCGACGGGTATGGCCTGTGCGATTGAGGCACAGCGTACCGGCCTGCGCAGCGTGCTGGTAGACAAAGGCTGCCTGTGCAATTCGCTCTTTCACTATCCGTCGCACATGACATTTTTCACCACGCCGGAGCTGCTTGAAATTGGCGACATTCCCTTCCCCAGCGTGAACCAGAAGCCGACGCGCAACGAAGCTCTTGAGTACTATCGTAAGGTTGCCGAACATTACCAGCTCGATATTCGGCCCTACCAGAACGTTGACTCCATTACAGGTTCGGATGGAGAGTTTCGTGTGCATGTGACCGATCGCTTCGGACGGAAGTTTGCGCATGATGCACGCAAGCTGGTTGTAGCCACGGGTTACTACGATTTGCCCAACTATCTCGGCATTCAGGGCGAAGATCTGCCCAAGGTGCACCACTACTACGACGATCCTCACCCTTACTATGATCTCGACGTGTTGGTGATTGGGGGCAAAAACTCTGCGGCGATTGCCGCGCTCGATTTGTGGCGGCACGGCGCGCGCGTGACGCTGGTGCATCGCGGGCCTTCTATGCACAGGCACGTAAAGTACTGGATTCTTCCTGACATTGAAAACCGCATCAAGAACCACGAGATCACCGCGTATTTCGAAAGCAATGTTGAAGAGATTCGCGAAGATTCAGTCACGGTGAAGACGCCGGACGGCACGATGACGATTGCGAATGATTACGTCTTCGCCATGACCGGATATCATCCGGATTTCGAATTTCTGACGGCTCTGGGAATTGACCTGGAAGGCGAGGATCGCTGTCCTGCGTGCGATCCGCAAGAGTCTTGAAAGCAACGTGCCGGGCATCTATCTCGCCGGCGTGATTATTGCCGGAGAGAGGACGAATGAAATCTTCATTGAGAATGGCCGTTTTCATGGCCGTCAAATCGCATCAGACTTAAAAGAAAAACTCTCAACAGTTAGAGCGTAATCTGAATCAATATTCTCCCATTAGCTGAGGGATAACCGACGGCACGGAGGGTAGTTTTCCCGGGACTATGGCTTTACTTCGGCCTCGAACAATCCGCGGTCAATTAATTGCCAGCCTGGTACTGTTTGAGCTGTTGGTGCTGGCTGTTTTTGCCGTATTTCTTGTTCGTGAACAACAAAACGAGCTGCAGCAGCGCGTGGATCGCCGTCTGGAATATCAGGGGTCGCAACTTGCGTTGCAGGCGGGCACTGCCATGGCCGAAGGCAAGACGGAAGGCCTGCAGAAGTTGATCAGTTCGATGCTGCAATACCCTAGCATCGGCAGCGTGCAGATTACCGATCTGCAGGGCGTCACGCTGGTTGGCACCGATGCTTCAATGACCGGCAAGCTGAATCTCACACCAACAGAGCGGAATTATCTTCGCAGCCTGCAAAAGCCCACACTCTTCACATTGAAAGACAACATCCGCGAGATCGTTGCTCCCGTCAAAGCAAATGGGGATCTGAGAGCTCTCGTCTGGATCTATCCGAATGAGGATGCAGACAAGCTCCAGCTGCATTCGCTCCTGCGTATCACGCTTGTTTCAGCCGTGGTCGCAATCCTAGGCTGCACGCTGCTGGCAACAATCATGGCGCGCACCATCACTAAGCCTCTCAACGTGTTAATGCGGGCTACTCAACGAGTAGTACGCGACCCGGAAGACACGTCTTCCTTCCCGCTGCAGATTTCTTCGTCCAATGAAGCAGCTGATCTCACCATGGCCTTCAATATGATGGTCACCTCGATTGAGGAGCAACGTGCGGGTCTGAACGATACCCTGGCTCTGTTGGATTCGATGCTCGCCAATGCGCCCATCGGCTTCGCATTTTTTGATCGCAAATTCCGCTTTGTTCGAGTGAACCAGTTCCTCGCGAGCATGAATCATAGCTCCATCAGCCGGCATCTTAGCCGCACAGTTTTCGAACTCTTTCCGGAGCCGGCTGCAATTACGCTGCAACGCGCCATCGATTCGGTATTTGAAAAGGGGATCGCTGTCCAGGATCTCGAAGTTTATTGGCGAACTCGATATACATCCCGGACGTACGCGCAGCTGGCTGGTGAATCTCTACCCGGTTGGCACCAGCTCGAATACCGTGCGTTGGGTCGGCGCTGTCATCGTCGATACAACGCAGCGCCGCAATTCTGAGGATGCGCTGCGCAAAACCGAGAAGCTGGCTGCAGCAGGGCGATTGGCGGCGTCGATTGCGCATGAGATCAACAATCCGCTCGAAGCAGTTACGAATCTTCTTTACTTGATCCGGCTGCAGGACTCGCTCTCACCTGAAACAAAACATTATGTCGATCTGGCGCAGCATGAAGTGGCCCGCGTCTCTGAGATCGCGCAGCAGACCCTTCGCTTCTACCGTCAGTCAACGCTGCCGATCACCGCAAAGGTCAGTGAGCTGCTGGACTCCGTTCTCACACTGCATCAGGGGCGCGTGAATTCTCTGCAGGTGGAAGTGCAACGCTTCTACGAGCCAGACGTAGAGCTTTTCTGCTTTGCCGGCGAGCTGCGGCAACTCTTCGCGAACCTCATTGGCAATGCTCTCGATGCAATGATGCCCGGGCCCGGGCGGCTCGTGCTCAGCGTGCGGCGCTCACGCTCATGGCACGATGCAAATGTGGAAGGTGTACGCGTTTCCGTCGTAGACACAGGTTGTGGCATGTCCGAAGAGGTACTCAGCCGCATCTTCGAACCTTTCTTCACCACGAAAGAAGCGACAGGTACAGGATTGGGATTGTGGGTGAGTGCTGAAATTGTTCGCAAGCATCATGGCAAGATCCATATTCGCAGCCGTGTTGCGGAAGATGGTCAGAACAATGGCAATCGGCGTTCGGGCACAATCTTCATGCTGTTTTTCCCGGCAGTGCGCGGGGAAGAAAAGCCGGCGGAAATCCTGCAGGCCGATTCGCAGAGAGTCTAGTGAAGTTGTACGGGCTTGAGGGACTGCAGAGAGCAGCTGGAGACCGAACGCGCGCCTGCGTACTTCGATTTCGTTACATGAAAACGATGCAATTGCATATAGCGGACTCTCAGGCCACCGAGTGTTGCGGGCATTGCCTTCGCAGTCCTCGCCATGTCGACAAGGACCAGCAGCGCGGCTTCCTGTGGATTGTCGCGGCTCTGGGCAGCGCCAATGCCGAAAATGGCGGGGTCCGCGAACAATTGTGGAGCATATTGCCGCTCAACTGCTGCGGCGCCGCTTAGCACGCTGGCCGAAAGGTGAATGCCTGCAGTAGCAGCAGAGACCTTCGGCGCATTGCCGTTTGCTAGGCTCTGCGCATCGGTCAGAATGACGGCCGTGCGCACCCCCGCTATCGTTTGCGGAACGACAACATTGGGTCTTGTCTTATCGACATAAATGTTCACGGCCGGCTCGCCGGGGCTGTCGGCGCTCTTGCCTGCAACCACTCCGAGGATGCCCTTCTCGTGATTCACTAGTTCGGCCATAGCATTCTGTGCTGCATTCTTCGCCTGCGCTTCCGCAACTTGCGAAAGCGCAGGAAGCGCAGCCGCTGTTTCTGTGTTGTTGTCGTAATTCAGGCAGGTGACGGCGTGTCCTGTTTTGCTGCCGACGATGTTCAGCTTCGAGCCCGTCTGATTTCCCAGCTCAGTCAGCACATCTGCGACGGGATTTGCCACACTCAATCCATTGCCATCTCCATCAGTACCTCCTGCGAAGAAAAGGCCGATGGGTTGGGCATTTGCGGCATCCACAATGAGCGAACCGGAATCGCCGCTGTCAGAGAAGCTGTTGCCGCCAATGCCAATTTGTCCGGTGAAGGTCTTGGTGTAATAAGGCTGTGTCTCGGCGCAGTCCTTGTAATAATCGACCTTAACGGCCAGGTCGACACTTTCAACCGTTGAACAGGTTAGCCCTGTTGTGCGGCCGCTCTTAACCACGCGCAGTCCATTGAGGTTGGCCGCATTCAGTGTCTCGCCTGTTCCACCGACTGGCGGCGCTGCGGCAAGAGGCGCGCCGAATCCCAGGCCGTCCTGTCCAAGTTGCAGAATGCTGCCATCGGGGTTCACGGCGCCGGGGGAGACTGCCGCAAGCGCTGCATCCACATTGGACTGGTTGGTTGCCAGCGGCACATAGTATCGCAGAGTGCCTGCGGGCCGCACCGTGGAACCCTGCTGGCTCAGTGGGCGGCAGGCATCGTCGATCAGACCTGGCTGATCGATTGTGTCGCCGATCTTGCCTTGGTCGGACTCAGCAAGAACATGATTGTTGCTGAGGATGAATTGATTATGCTCAGAGTCTTCCACCAGCGCGCCAAGCGTGCCTCCGCAGCAATCGGCGATATAACTTTCGCCCGCAGCATCTTTATAGACGTCATAATCGCCATCGTTGCTGCCTGAAGCTCCGAGCGAGATCATGCCGGTCTGGGCAGCCTGATTTGTAAGCGGCGCTGGAGTTGATTCCGTCGGCATTCAAGAGCAAATGCAGCGTGGCCTGCGTATTTGTATCATTTACGGTTGCAATAATGTGCGCTGATTGCGATCCGGAGATCGCGCCCGCTGCGGCATAGCTGATCTTGCAAATCGTATATTGCTGCTTCCCGTGCTGGCAGCTTGATTGGCTCAGCGTGCCCATGGCGCCGTCGCTCAGGCTCCAGTGCACCGTGCCCCCGCCGACCTCAGCGATCTGCGCTGAGACTTCCAGTGTTCCGCCCTGCGAGAGCGCGGCATTTTCCGGCAGAAGTGGCTGAAGAAATCCTGGAGTGACTGTGATTGTTTCGCTCGCGGTGCGGGAGGGATCGCTCTGCAGATGTGCTACAACTTCGACGGCTGCGCTGTCCGCGGACAGCGCATTGGGAGGCGTGTAAAGACCGGTCGCGTCAATCGAACCCGCACCGAGAGATGTGCCATTTTCGGTCGTGCTCACAGACCATTGCACCACCGCGGGAGTGCCATCCGGTTGCGTTGCCTTGAATTGCAACTGGCCTGTTGTGGTAACCGTTGCTGCTGAAGACGAGATTGCGAAGCCGCCGCCACTGCTCCCGGGAAATGTACCGCAACCTGCCGCCAGCATCATAAGCAGCGGCGCGCACACGATAGACAATCGGGATTTGCGGGAAGAAAACATTCGGCGAAGCGGGAGGCCGTCAAGATCTATTAGACAGTGCGGCATCCCACTTTGTCACGAAGCGCCAAGAAATCGAGGCGATGCTAATTTTATGCAACCGCTTGCGAGTCGCGTTCGCTGTTGAGCGAAGCGGACGGTGTAACGACTGGCACAACCTTCAATTCGCCGCGCACTGCATGCATTCGACGCAACTCACGTCCGCTCAGCGGGCGCATCGTATCAGCTGAATAGAATACGTGCTTTCCGCAATCGAGGCAGACTTTATAAGTTTGTTGCTGAAGTGTGAAAGGACGGGTCAAATGATCGTGCCGACAACCAAGCAGAATCTCATAGAAGAAATTGAAAACCGCACGCAGAATGCTCATCCAAGGCCTCTTTCAATGTCATGGTGATAGAGAGTAAAAACCCGTTTCACCGGGACATGCTGCTGCCATTTAGATGCAATTGCACCATGAACGATGCCGTCAGCCCAAACTCAAAATGGTAATAGCAATCAGAGTAAGCAGTAATCAGTCGACCCGGATTACCAGCTTCCCGAAGTGTGAACCGGATTGCATGCGACTCAAGGCCTGCTTTGCCTGATCGAACGTAAATACCTCATCCACAATGGGTTTCAGTTTTGTTTGCGTAACCGCTCTATTCATCTCAAGGAAGTCTGCGCGCGAGCCGACATAAATGCCTTGAACATGAATCTGTTTGTGCAGGATGGGAATAATGTCCAGAGGTTCGCTCGTCTGACTCAAAATGCCGATTTGCGCCACTGTGCCGCCAACCCGAACTGCCTTGAGCGATTGCGCAAATGTGCCGGCGCCGCCGACTTCGACGACAAGATCAGCGCCTTCGCCTTGTGTTTGCTTCAGCACCCATTTCGCCCAATCCGGCGTCTGCTTGTAGTTGACACCCGCATCCAGACCGAGCTCGCTTGCACGACGCAGCTTCTCATCGCTGCTAGAAGTTCCTAACACGCGCGCCCCGAGCGCTTTGGCGAATTGCAGAGCGAAAATCGAAACGCCGCCGGTTCCCTGAATCACGATCGTGTCCCCGGGCTTGATCCTGCCTGCATGTACAACAGCATTCCACGCGGTCACGCCAGCGCATGGCAGTGTTGCCGCTTCTTCCCAACTCAGATGTTCGGGAACAGGCACTACGCCCGTCTCGCGCAACACGACATACTCGGCAAGCATGCCGTCGATGTCGCCGCCGAGCGCGCCGCGGTGTTTTGCCGCTGTCGTTGCGCCTTCCAGCCAGTTCTGCATGAAGATGCCAGCGACACGCTGGCCCGTCTGCACGTGTGTTACATCTTCACCGACAGCAACAACTTCTCCTGCTCCATCGGAAACAGGAACACGCGGCAGCGCCATTTTTGGGTTGTAGCGGCCAAGAGTGACCAGCAGATCGCGATAATTCAGAGAAACTGCGTGCACTTTTACCAACACTTCTCCCGCTTTCGGTTCAGGAGTCGCCGTCTCGGTAAGTTCAAGATTGTCAATGCCAAATGCTGGGATTCGCCACTGTTTCATAACAGATTCTCCATCTCACGTAACGTGGGTTCGCGTGTTAGATGTGCGTTTCATCCTCGCAGATTCGCTGGTGTAGCGATACCATAGAGGTATGGCTAGAGGTTGGGAAAGCAAATCCGTGGAGGAACAAGTGGCAGAGAAGCAGGCAGAACCGGAACACCTGAGCGCAAAACCGAACGCCGCAGCCGAGGCTGCGCGCAAGCGTCAACGCCAGGAACTGGAACTGCAGCGCGAAAGAATTCTCGATGAGCGCACTTCCAGTCCCCATCGGCGTGCCGCGTTGGAGGCAGCGCTAACGGAAATCGAAGCGCGTCTAGCTTCTATTTCATAATCACCATTGCTTAATGCTGCATCGAGCTTACGAGCTTCGGTGCGAAATGCTCCGTACAAACTGATAATATCCAGCAGCCCAGTCGCGATCGCGTAGGCCTGCTTCGCTGGCTTTTTCCATTTGTTCCTGGAAGTGATCTGCCAGTGGCGTGCGTGTATTCGTTGCTGACGCCGCTTCGCGAAAGAGGCGCGTGTCTTTCTGCCCCAGCGCAATAGTCGCTCCGGGGATCTCCGGAGGGTGAAGCATCACCTTCGAATAATTTGCGTAAAACTGTGACTGAAAGAGAGCCGAGTTCACCGCCTCGATATACAGCGCAGGATCGATGCTCTGCGATTCAGCATAGACAAAGCCCTCGCTCAGCGCCGCAATCATTGCGGTGATCAGGAAATTGCCGCCAAGCTTCAGCGCATGCGCTTTGTAGGGCTTGTCGCCGACGACAGTAATACCGCGACTGAAAGATTCAAGCAACGGTTTCACTTTTTCCAGTGCGTCATGTTTTCCCGCGGTTACGATCCACAGCTTGCCTTCAGCGGCAACATTCGGACGTCCAAAGACTGGCGCAGCAATAAAGTTCTGTTTCCGCGTTGAATGTTCAACCGTCATCTTCTGGGAAAGCGGCACGCTGATGGTGCTGAGCGAGACATGAACAGCGTTCTCCGGCAGAGTTGCGAGCATGCCTTTACTGCCGAAGACGATTTCTTCCAATGCCGCGTCGTCCATCGGCATAGTAAAAACCACTTCGCTCGTCTTTACCGCTTCAGCGGGGCTTGCTGCCGCGGTTGCGCCCAGCTCGATCAAGTGTTGCAGGCGAGAATGCGTTCGATTCCAGACCGTAAGTGCGTGCCCATTCTTAACAAGAAGAGCCGCGATGGCCGAACCCATCTGACCAGTGCCAAGAAATGCGAGTCTCATAGCAACAATTTAGACCATGTAGAAGATTGCGCTGGTTGAGGCAACAAAAGGAAGGCTGCCAGTTTCGGCAGCCTTGAGTGTCGAGGGGTTCAGATTTTACTGCTGTGGAGGGTTGGAATATCCGCTGTTCTGTGC
Organism: uncultured Acidobacteriaceae bacterium; assembly: GCA_963833015.1. Taxonomy (GTDB): domain Bacteria; phylum Acidobacteriota; class Terriglobia; order Terriglobales; family Acidobacteriaceae; genus Alloacidobacterium. Next base: position 199,454 of record CAWHWJ010000017.1, read on the forward strand.
GGTTGGTGAATTGTTCGTGGCTGGCATTGCCGCAGCGCCTGATGCCCCGGGAGCCTGTTCCTGCACCCCGATGGAGTTGCCGGAGACGACCATTTCGACGCGGCGATTCTGCGCCCGTCCATCATTCGTGGTGTTATCCGCGACCGGGCTGTTTTTCCCGTATCCGGCTGCGCTGATGTTGTTCTGTGCCACGCCCTGAGTCACAAGGTAGTCGCGTACTGCATCTGCGCGTTCTTCAGAGAGCTTCTGGTTGTAATCATCCGATCCAATGTTGTCCGTGTAGCCTTCCACCTGAAGGCTCAGACCAGGATAGGCAAGCAGAATGCCGGAGACCTTCGCCAGCTTCTCACGCGCTTCAGGTTTCAGCGTGTACTTATTGAAATCGAACAACACGTCGGACATGTTTACGATGAGGCCGCGAGCGGTTTCGCGAGTGGCCAGAACCTGGTTCAGCTGTGCTTTCAAGCGTTCGCGGAGTTCCTCTGTCTGGTCGTTCGCCTGTTGCGTTTGCTGATAAGCGCTAGCAGCCTGCGCTTCAGCTTCTGCGGCACGGGCTTCGGCGCGGGCACGTTCCGCAGCCTGCTGATTCGCATCGGCCTGAGCCTGAGCTGCAGCCAACTGCGCATTCTGCGCCTGCTGTTTGGCATTGGCTTCGTCTTCGGCGCGCTTCTTGCGGATCGTCATAATGCGCGCATCTTCTGCGGTTTGCACGGCAGCGCGTGCATACGTGACCAGCTCTTTCCGGCGGCTCTTGTGCTCTTCCAGATCCTGCGCGTTCTGCAGGTTCTGCTTCGCCGTCGCCAGAGTATCGGGAGCATATTTGTCGGCGCCGGAAGCTTCGGCGATCTGCACGGCATTGATTGCTTCATAAAGCTCAAGCGGCCACGCTTCATTACGCGTAATGGGATGCAGCACCGCATGCTGGCCCGCAGTCTGTGTGTAGGCGCCGCGCGGCAGCAGCGAATAGTGCGCATTCACCTGCTCGATGATGCCTTGCGTCTTATCTTGCAGAACAAAGTTCTGCATCACGACAACATCGCTGGGCATGGTGACTGCGTAATACGGCTCTGCCGTCACGATTAATCCAAAAGCCTGCAGAGGAGTAGTAACCGTGATTTCACTTTTCGAGCCATCGGGCAGCACTTCACCAAGATTGGACGGGCGGCCTTCGGGCGTGATGGCCCATAGTACATAGGTCAGATATTCCACGCCGAAGCTGTTCGCAGGGCGAAGACCTTCAAATTTCGCATCGATCACCAACCGTCCCCGACGGCTTTCGACAACGGCCGAGCCTTTCGCCTCCGGCAGCAGGCTTGTGCCCTGCAATCCGATCTTGGTGCTGCCGCTGCGATGGAAGTAGTTGATAGCTGGAATATCGCGGCCCACCACCTGCACTTTGTAGACGGGAACGCCGTCGCGCATCTCTGCTTGCGGATATTGTTTCTGTTGCTGATCCTGCGGCCACTGCTGGGTCGCTGTGGGATTCGCTTCTTGGGCAAAACCTGTACCGCACAACGCAGATGTGAGGAGAAAAAGTAACACCTTCTGTTTCATATTTTTCGGACTCCTTGCTCGCTATCTAAAAACGCAAGCGAGTACATGCGATCACGCTCAATCCACTGCATAGCAATGGATGCGCGGACAGAAGCAGGGGTGGCCCGTCAGAGGCCAAAGCAATGATTCGGAGGAAAATTAATCTATGGAAAATTAAGAGCGCGAGGCAACCAATTGGTGCTCGATTGCAAACAGCGCCAATTCAAGGCGCGTAGATACGCCGGTCTTTTCAAAAATGTTGGAGAGATGTCTTTTGACGGTTTCTTCGCTGAGACTGAATTGCGTTGCAATATCGCGATTGCTGGAGCCTTTTACAACGCAACTCACAACATCCAGTTCGCGCGCCGTGAGCCTGAGGTTGTTACTCTTTTCAGCTGGCGAAGGCGGATCGGTGAGAGTCTTCAGCACGTCGATGAGATTGGGGACGCGCCGGTCTCGGATCCAGTACAAGCCTGCTGACACCGCGCGAATTGCAGGAGTCAGTGACTCCATCAGGGCATCTTTGACCACGATGCCCCGGGCCCCCAGCTCCATGGCTTTCATGATCTCCTGTTTTGAAATCATGTTCGCCAGCAGAATGGTTCTGGTCGCCGGCGAGATGTTCACAACCTCCGGCATCGCGTCTAATCCCGGGAAATTCCGCAAATTGAGAGCGAGCAGCAAAATGTCAGGGCGCAGTTCGAGCGTCTTGCTGATGGCTTCGTCGCTGTCGCCAGCCTCGCCCACAACTTCGATGCCGTTTTCTGCCTGCAACAGGTTATCGACACCGATGCGGATAACTGGGTGCTGATCCGCAACAAGAACACGGATCGATAGAGCCTTTTCAACCTCAATGGCTGCCACTCGGGGGAATTTATCAGTTCTCATCGAAAGTTCTATCTAGAGAATACGTCAGCCTGCTGTCGGATGGTCTGAAACTTGCAGTTGTTAGCAATTTTTAGACATACCTAAGCAGATTCATCCCGCATTTACGGCTTATTCAATAAATTTTATTACTACACCGTTAACGTCTGGATAATGCGAACTTATAAAACAGCGGTTCTGCGTATTCTCTACGTTAGCCTCATTCTGTCGTTGTTTTCCTCGGCCGCCAGGGCCCAATTTGAAAACGGCAGTCTGGTGGGAACAATTCGTGATACGAGCGGTGCCATTGTTGCCGGAGCAACGGTGACTGTAACCAATACAGCCACCGGTATCGAAAGCAAAATCGTCTCGGATAGTAGCGGCAACTGGGAAGTTCCATCCTTGCGTGTCGGTACCTATCATGTGACCGCATCGATGTCAGGTTTTACTACCGCAGTTGCTGATAATATATCGCTTTCTGTCGGTAGTCGCCAGCGAATTGACCTTACCCTACAAATTGGCCAGGCGCAAGAGACGGTTGAAGTCAACAACGTCCAGTTGCAGCTGGAAACCGAATCCAGCCAGCGCGGCCAGATCATTACCCAGTATCAGAGCGAGGCTCTGCCGCTGGTTACCCGCAATTATTCTGACCTGCTGGCGCTCGTCACCGGGTCGCGCCAGGCTCCGACTGCGGCGACGACCAGTTCCGTCAACAGCCTTACCCGCGCGGGCGCCTACAACGTGAACGGCCAGCGCAGCATGTTCAATAATTTCCTCCTCGACGGCATGGACAACAATGCCTACGGCGAGAGCAACCAGGGCTTCGACAACCAGATCATCGCCATTCCGCCGGACTCCGTCTCGCAGTGGCAGATCGTCACCAATAACTCGAACGCCGAATATGGTCGGTCATCAGGCGCGACCATCAACGTTGCCTCCCAGGCCGGAACCAACAACTTCCACGCCACCCTGTATGAGTTCATTCGCAACACGGACCTGAATGCGGCCGGTTACTTCAAGCCCACCCTCACCGGCACGCTTGGTCCTGTCCCATTCCAGAAGCCCACCTTCAACCGCAATCAGTTCGGCATGAATTTCGGCGGCCCAATCATCAAGAACAAGCTGTTTTTCTTTGTCGACTACGAAGGATTTCGCCAGACATTGAAGCCTCTTGGCGTCTTTACGCTGCCGACGCAAAACGAATTGAACGGAAAGCTCGTCGTTTCAGTCAAGAATCCAATTACAGGACAAACCTACGCCGCAGGCCAGCAGATCCCGGACGGCGACTTTAATCCCACATCGCTCGAGATCGTCAACTTCTTCCGGCAAATCCCTCTTCCTGTCGCCGGATCACCGACCACCGGCCTGGCCTCGAACGACTATGCCCTGCTGGTTCCGTTTACCGACAATTCCGACAAGGGTGACCTGCGCCTTGACTGGCAGCAGAATGCCCTCAGCTCATGGTTCCTTCGCGTCAGCGATCGCAAAGAGACCGGCGTCAACTATCCCGCAATCCCGCTCCCGCTGGACGGCCAGACGAACGGCACGATTAGAGTGCTCGATCAGCAGGTAGCGCTTGGTTATACACATCTCTTCGGCGCAAACAAGGTTCTCGACGCTCGCCTCGGCCTCTCACGCACCAAGGCCGGCAAATTCTCGCTCTCGATCGGCAACAACTCCATTACCATTCCGGGACTGCCCACCAACCCGGTCGTCGCCGGAGGTCTGCCGTCCACCAGCGTGACCAACTTCAGTGCGTTTCGGTCGTCAGAGCACGAACCCGCAATGGCAGGACCCGTCCCTGCTCGACCCCAAAGTGAACTTCACCTGGGTGAAGGGCCAGCACTCGATGAAGTTCGGTTACGAATACGAGCACGTCTGGATGGCGGTCAATGACAACAACCCGCTTTATGGTTCCTTTGGCTTCACCTCCGACTACACGAACACAGGTGCCGGATCTCCTGTAGCCGACAACTACTGGGGAGATTTCCTCTTCGGCATGCCATCCTCATACGCACTGGCAAATTATTTCGTCGCCCATCTCCGCACATCCATGGACAACGTGTATGCGCAGGATGACTGGCGGATCACGCCGAAATTTACGCTCAACTATGGAATGCGTTGGGAATACGGCGCGCCTTACTCGGAGGAGAATAACTACATCTCGAACTTCGATCCGGTTTCCCAAACCGTCCTTACTATTTCTCCGGGAGCGGTTGCAGGCAATGGCATTACGCCTTTCCACGGAAGCGGAGTCTACGGCAGCACGCTGGTCAACCCCGATTTCACCGATTTCGGGCCGCGTGTTGGCTTCGCGTATGCACCGGACGACAAGACGGTCATCCACGGTGGTTTCGGCATAAGCTACGCCCACTACACCCGCGCTGGCTCCGGCGACATCCTCGGCATCAACGCTCCGCAGGCGCAGTTTGCTTCCGTCGGCTCGCAGGCGGTGAAGCCATCGGCTGCGACCCAGTGCCCGGCAGGTTACCCCGCTACGAACTGCTTTGTCACCATCGATCAGGGTTTCCCCGCCTCGCTGACTGTTTTCAATAAGGCGACGGATAACATCACCTACATTCCAAAAGACACCAAAGACAGCTACGTCGAGAGCTACTTCTTGAGCGTGCAGCGTCAGCTGGCAAAGAACATCGTCTTCGACGTTGCATACGTTGGCAATCACGGCGTAAAGCTGCAGGGCTTTCTGAACGCCAACCAGAAGAATCCTCAGGCAGGATTCGCGCGGCCCTTCGCCAACTGGCCATCGGACATCACGGCGGCGGTCAACTACTTCTACTCGCACTATGATTCGCTGCAGGCGCGCTATGAGCAGCGATTCGTTGCTGGATTGACGCTGCTGAACTCATTCACCTGGCAGCACTCGCTGGACAACGCCAGCGCTTCGCTCGAAGGCAACACTCCATCACCGCAAGATGGCAACAACATCAGCGCTGACTATTCGCAGTCGGACTACAACCTGCCGATCGCGAACGTCACCAGTCTCGTGTATGAGCTGCCCTTCGGTCGCGGTCGCACCTACCTTTCCAACACCAACGGATTCGTCAACGCGGTGATCGGTGGCTGGCAGGTAAGCGGGATCAACACCATGCAGGCGGGCACTCCCTTTAACATCACCTATTCGCCCAGCTCAGCCAATCAGGTTTCACAGCAGATCACGGCCAGCTATCGCGGCGCCAACCTTTACCGGCCCGACCGCGTACCGGATCAGCCGCTCATCAAAAAGACAAAGCTTCCCGGCACCGGATACGTTCAGTACATCAACTACGCTGCGTTCGTTCTGCCGCCGACCAAGGACGCAGCCGGAAACCTGCTCAGCCCCTTCGGCAACGCTTCGCGCAACCCCGGCCGGACTCCCAGCCTTCTACCAGACGGACCTTGCATTAAACAAGAAATTCAATCTGCCGGTCGAAAGCATGAAGCTGGAGTTCCGTACAGAGTTTTACAACCTCTTCAACCACACCAATTACTACCTGCCGAGCAGCGGCCTCGGTGGAACACTCGGTACCACGACCTCTACCTTTGCCCCGGGAGCAACCGTTCCTGTCAGTTCGATCACAGGCGGCACTCCCAGCAGCAACGGCATCGTCACCAGCACCTTCGAGCCGCGCATCATTCAGTTTGGTCTCAAGCTGACTTACTAACGGTTGCACTGGACTGAAATGGGAGCCCCGAAACGGCTCCCATTTTCTTTGCGCTCCCTGTACATTGAACGGGAATGAGTAACAACGTTGAGGACCTGCAGAAACAGATAGCCGCTCTTACCGCAAGAGTCTGGCGCCTCGAGCAGGCCATAAAGCCACAGACTGAACCGGTCGAAGCAGCTCCGGCTTCCTCCGTAACTGTTCCTGTAGAGCCCTCTGCCGCCCCTCAAGCAGTCAACCCTCCGGCATTTGCTTCGACTGAGCCCGCGCGTAAAGAACAGCACACCGACGGCTCGCTTGAAAGCCGCATCGGCTCTCAGGTCTTTAATCGCGTCGGCATACTTGCCGTGCTTATCGGCATGGCGTGGTTCCTTAAATTTGCCATCGACAATCACTGGATCGGGCCGCTCGGTCGAGTGCTGATCGGTCTGATCGCAGGTGTGGGCCTCATCGTCTGGTCCGAGCGCTTTCGCAGCCGCGGATATCCCGCTTTTTCCTACTCGCTCAAAGCCGTCGGCAGCGGAATCCTGTATCTCTCGCTATGGACAGCGTTTGAACTCTATCACCTCATCCCGTCTGCCGTGGCATTCAGCGGCATGATTCTGGTGACCGCATGGAACGGCTTCATGTGCTGGGTGCAGGACGCGGAACTGCTGGCGCTCTATGCGATCGTTGGCGGTTTCAGCACGCCGCTTCTGCTCTCTACTGGAGAAAACCACGAGCTTACGCTCTTCGGTTACCTGCTCGTGCTCGATGCGGCCGTGTTGACGCTCATTGCGCTGCGTCCTTGGTCAAGGCTTTTGCTGGGCGCATTCGCGGGCACCGTTTTCTTCAGCATCGCCTGGCACATCCAGTACTACACCGACGAGCAGTTCGCCTTGACCGCATTTTTCGTTGTTATCTTTTTCCTGCTCTTCGCCATCGCCCCACGCCTTCTGCGTGGCCTCCAGATTGCCGACACATCCCACCTTTCCACGCAGGACAATCTGGTTCTGGTGCTGTTGCCGCTGGCGAACGCCGCTCTTGGATTCCTGGAGTTCTATGTCCTTTTAAGCACGACTGAACGCAAATGGGCGCAGCCGTGGACGGCAGTGGCATTCGCCGCTTTTTATTTGCTGCTTCTGCAGCTTCCATCGCGACGCGGACCGGAGGCCAAACCGGCAATCCTCTCCTCGCTGCATCTGGCAATAGCGGTAATTTTCTTAACGCTGGCGATTCCTCTCGAAGCGCACGGACGCTGGATCACCATTGGATGGTTGGCGGAAGGAACTGTGCTGCTATGGCTCGCGCGAAGGCTGCATCTTCTTCTGCTTCGCGTGCTCGCCCTGTGTGCTCTTGTGCTGGGATTGATCGCTTTGATCACGCTCAACCCGGCCGCATCCGAAACAGTGATCTTCAACGCGCGCTTCGCGACCTATCTGGCAGGCATTGCGGCCTTTGCTCTGTCGGCATGGATTGCGCTTACTGCCGCCAGCTCCGACCCAGATGAGAAGTTCCCCTGGCTCCACATTGCAGGCGGCTCTGTGATCGCAGTGAACGTGCTCATCATGATTGCCGTCTGTCTGGAGATTCACTCCTACTGGTGGTCGCATCTCCCGGAAAGCCGGCAATGGAGAGCCTTCCTCGAACGCAGGATGTACGCCCAGTTCACCTACTCAGCCTGGTCCATGCTCTTTGGAGCGTTGCTGCTCGCAGTCGGCTTCTGGAGGAAATCTGCCTTCCTGCGCTGGCAGGCACTTATTCTGCTCGCGGCCAGCATTGCCAAGGTCTTTCTCGTGGATACGAGCCAGCTAAGCCAGGGCTATCGCATCCTCAGCTTCCTCGGCCTTGGAGCATTGCTGCTCGCTGTCAGCTTCGCCTATCAACGAGACTGGCTTAACTTGCGCCATCAGGGAAAGAGCGTCGAATGAACGCGCGCCTGTGGCTGCCTCTTTTCTTCCTGCTCATAGCGCAGCCAGAGCAGCGCTACTTTCGCTACGAGCGCAATGTAAAAGACCTGCCTGCCCAGCAGAAGCAGACTTGTGCAGCGCTGGACGTAACCACCTTCGCCCATGCATCTGCTGGATTGGCCGACCTGCGTCTTTACCGCGACGGGCAGGAGACGCCCTATGCGTTGCGTGTCGACGAGCCTGTTTCCACCGCGCAGGCCAACATTGCGCCTCTCAACCTGGGGAAGCGCAACGGAAAAGTCGTCTTTGATGCCGAGATGCCCTCCGGCAGCTACAGCAACCTTCAAGTCGACCTGCAAGGAAAAGACTTCATCGCATCAGTCGATGTCTCAGGCGGTCAGTCTCAGAATGCAGGCGGAGAAACGCAACTCGGTACCTACACGGTCTTCGATCTTACCGGCCAGAAGCTTGGCCGAAGCATGACGCTGCATCTCCCTCTCTCCGATCTTCGTTATCTCCACTTCCGAATCGAAGGGCCGGTAAAGCCCGAAGACGTCACAGGATTGTCCATTGAGCGCGAGCCACTCCAACCCGCGCAATATGTAACAGTGGCTGCTTCGAAGGCAGTCTTGCGGCAAGGACGAGAATCTGTCGCTGAATTTACTGTAAGTAGGAATGTCCCAGTCGAGCGGATTGAATTTGTGCCCGTTGCCAGTTCGCTGAACTTCAACCGTAGTGTGAGCATTCAAGTCGCTCCCATCAGGAACGGCAGGTCGTTGCCTGACGCGAGGAGCTACGACGGGGAGATTCGGCGCGTGCACGGCGTGCATGCAGGCCGCCGTATCGATGATGAGCAACTCAGCATCGACGTTGGCAATACCACCGTGCCTGTAACTACCGGATGGACGGTCAAGATCCATAATGGCGACGATCTCCCGCTTCCTTTAAGCACAGTTCGTCTGCAGATGCGGAAACGAAGTCTGTGCCTCGACGCCATGCCCGGAACAGACTACACGCTCTACTACGGAGACCCGGCGCTCAGCGCGCCGCAATACGATTACGCGAGCCTATTCCAGCCGGGCAAAGACGCCGCCCAGGCGACGCTGGGCCCCGAACAGACGAATCCTCAGTTCAAGCCGCGCCCGGATGAGCGCCCGTTCACCGAGAGGCACCCCGCGCTGCTCTGGATCGCACTAGTCATCGTGGTCGCAGCTTTGGGAGTAGTCGCACTGCGGTCGGCAAGGCGTGTCGTTCCAAGACAATAAGCTAAAGCGGGACCGATTAACCAGACTTGCGGCCAGTTCCTGAATCAGGCCCATAAAAGACGTATCCCGCTCCGGCGATTTGTTCAGAGCGGGCTACGTTCAGTCAATAAATAAGACACACAAAACAGGGAGCCTGTTTTAGTGAGTTTATCGCATGGCCTGCTCGACTTCATTCAGCCAGTCAGGCGGCTTCAGAATCTCACGCGGCTTCGAGCCCTCAGCCGGGCCGACAATGCCGTCGCGCTCCATCATGTCGATCAGGTGGGCCGCGCGACCGTAGCCGATCCGCAGACGCCGCTGGAGCAGGGAAGTCGAAGCCTTGCCGAACTCCATCACCAGCCGCACAGCATCTTCAAAGAGTTCGTCGTTCGCGTCCTCGCCGTCCGCTTCCAGGTCGAGATCGCGGCCCTTGTCATCCTTCGGTGATTCAAGGAAGCCCTGCACGTACTCCGCATCACCCTGCTTCTTCCAGAAATCTGTAACCGCCGCGATTTCTTTTTCCGTGACGAACGGAGCATGCACGCGCTGCAGCCGCGACGTTCCCGGCGGCAGAAAAAGCATATCGCCGCGCCCGAGCAGCGACTCAGCGCCGTTCGAGTCGAGAATGGTGCGTGAGTCGACCTTCGTTGCCAGACGGAACGACATGCGCGTCGGCACATTGGCTTTAATCAGCCCGGTGATGACATCCACCGAAGGCCGCTGCGTCGCGAGCACCAGATGAATGCCAACGGCGCGCGCCATCTGCGCCAGCCGCGTCACCGATTCTTCGACGTTTGCCTTATCGAGCATCATCAGGTCGGCCAGCTCGTCGATGATGATGACGATGTAGGGCAGCGGCTTCTGCTCCTCTTCCTCATCGAAGAGGCTCGGCGTGCCGTTCTCAAAGAGCTTGTTGTACTGGTCGATATTCCGCACGCTGCGCGAAGCCAGCAGCTTCAGCCGCCGTTCCATTTCGCGGACAGCATTACGCAACGCATTCGCCGCGAGCTTCGGTTCGGTGATGATCGGCGTAAACAGATGAGGAATGCCCTCATACATCCCCAACTCAACGCGCTTGGGATCGACGAGGATCATACGCACCTGCTCCGGCGTTGCCTTGAAGAGCACCGACATGATCATCGCGTTGATCGCGACCGATTTACCGCTACCTGTCGATCCGGCGATCAGAACGTGTGGCATCGTCGTCAAGTCAGCCGTCACGATGCGGCCGTTGATGTCCTTGCCCATGGCCAGCGTCAGCTTGCTCTTCGACTGCCCGAAGTTTTCCGCTTCGATGACATCGCGCAACCAGATCGTTTCGCGCTCATGGTTCGGCACCTGGATACCGACCGTGCTCTTGCCCGCCATGCGCTCGATCAGGATGCTCTCAGCACGCATCGCAAGGCACAGGTCTTCAGCCAGTCCGGTAACCCGGCTATACTTGACGCCCGCCTCGGGCCTGAATTCGAACGTCGTCACCACCGGACCGGGGTTGATCTGCACGACCTGTCCCGTTACGTCGAACTCGGCGCACTTTTCCACCAGCACCTGTGCCTCGGCCCGCAGTTCGTCTTCGCGGACGACCTGAGTATCTTCGCTGCGATGCAGCAATGTGCTCGGAGGCAGACGGAATCCGTTATGCGCCTTGGGAGTCAGAGTTACCTTATTCACTTCTGCATCGGCGCGTTCTTTAACGGCAATGTTCGGCAGTGGCTCGGGTTCCGGTTCAGGATCAGGCACTGTCGCGCGCGGCATCTGTTCCCAGACGCTCTTCTGCGGCGGCGCGGGCTCAGGCATCATCTCGGCGAATCCGCCTTGACGATGCGCAGGAACTGCCTCGTCTTCGGCCGGCGGCTCTGGCTTCTTCTTGAAATTGAGCTTTTCCTGTTTCGCCTCCGCCTTGCGAGCCTTCACCAGCTCTTTTTCGCGCATGGCATCTGCCCGCGCCATCTTTTTGGCTTCGCGCGCTCGGGCACGAGACTGCCGCCAATTGGCCCAGCGGTCACGCCACGCCATCACGAATGCAAAGCGGATTGAGAGCCAGCCTTTTGCGGTGTTAAAGCTGAAGGTGGTCGAGAGGTAGACCGCCACCGCCACCATGGCGATGGTGAAGATGCAGGCTCCGGGGAAATTCAGATAGCGAACCAGCGCATCCACCACGAGGCGGCCGGTCAGCCCTTCCATCGGCAGTCCGCCGAGAAAGTGCAGGTGACCCGGCATCAGGCCGAAGATCGCGGGGACGAAGAGCAGCGTCAGCAGCGTGCCAATCGCCTTGGCCCACGGCGATCCGGCGGGTAGGGAACGCATCCACGTCCAGCCGAGCGCGGCCAGCAGCAACGGCAGGCAGAAGGCGGCCGCGCCTTCCAGTTGCAGCAGCAAATCGCTGATATATGCGCCGACGATTCCGATCCAGTTTTCCGGACGCGCCGCTGTAGCGCCGACGACGGTATTGAACGACGGGTCAGTTGGATGATACGAAGCAAGCGCGAGAAGAATGAGGCCCGCGACCACCAGAACCATAAGTCCAACCAGCTCATTCAGGCGGCGATTGCGCGTAGGCGTAAGAACCAGTTTGAGGGGTTTCATGAGAGACACACGGAGGCATTGCCGAAAACGGCCCTACCCTTCCGAACCCCCAGAGCACTTTTATTATCCCAGAAGCAAGGTCCAGGTCCGACGGGAAAATGAGAAGGGGAACCCAGACAGGGAACAGGACACGGGAGCCCTGTTCCCCCGTCCTACGCCAGCCTTGATGCAAATATCAGCAGAAGAATGCCCACAATGATCCGGTAAACCGCAAAGGGCGTAAAGCCGTGCTTGCGCACCCATTGCAGAAACCACTCGACGACGCCCAGTGCCACAAAGAACGAGACGACAAAGCCAATGGCCAGCACAATCCAGCCGTGCCCGGTCATCACCAGCGGAGCAATCGCCTCCGCGCCTTCCGCGTGCTTGGGGTGGAGCGTCCTCAAAAGGTCGTAGCACGTGGCGGCGATCATCGTCGGAATCGAGACGAGAAAGCTGAATTCAAGCGCTGCGGGACGCGACATGCCGACAACCTGGCCAGCGGCGATCGTCGACATCGAGCGTGACGTTCCGGGAAAGACAGCCGAGAGCACCTGGCAGAGGCCAATCCAGATGGCCTGCCCCGTAGACATCTGTTCCACATGGTTCGTGTGCGGCTCGCCGCGACTGCTCCATACATCCACCACCCACATCACCACGCCGCCGATCAGCAGCGCAAACGCCATCGCCTTCAGGTTTTCCAGATGTTTGCCGATTGTCTTCGTCAGCAGAAAAGCGGGTATGGCGGTGCAGACAAATGCAAGGAGCGTCAACGTCAGCGGATGATTCCAGACCGTGCGGTCATGCTCTTCCCCATCAGGAAAGGTCCGCAGAAATTCGATGATGCGTCCTGCAAACACCAGCATCAGCGCCAGAATCGCACCCAGCTGGATGACGATCGTATACATCTTCCAATACGGATCGGTGAGGTTAATGTGCAGCAGCGCCTCGCTGATGCGCAGATGAGCCGTAGAGCTAACCGGCAGGAATTCCGTCAAACCTTCAACAATGCCAAGCAGAACAGAAACAAGGTAGTCGTTCAAAAAACCTCCGGTGAGCTACTCAAATCAGTGTATCGATTGTTCTCAGCATTTTCTGACCCAACAGGGGGCGAAGCGCGAACGCCTGGACGGCCAGTCTCTAGTCGCGGTCACTTCCGTAAATGGGAATCTGCTGCTCCATCTTGTATACCAAACCTGCCGCGCGCGCCGCATAGTCACTGTCGGAATACTTCGCCTGCGCGCGTCCCGCAAGGTCCTTGGCTCGGGCCCGCGCTTCATTCGATTTTTTTTCGTCATTATCGGACTGATACATATCGCCAGCTGAAGCCTCGCGCCATGCCGCCAGATACAGCGCCTGCGCGGCCTTTGGCGAGTCCGGATGTTCATCCGCATACTTTGTGTAAATCTCGGCCTCTTTTTCCGGACACTTCTCCGACCCCTGCCAATCGCCGCAAACCTTGTTGTCGATCATGTCGTAAGCGGCCAGGTCGGCCCACTTCGTATGCGGATAGAGCCTCTGGATCTTCTTCATCTCGGTCTCGTCCATCTGCTCGCGCAGGTAATTTTCCTTTTCATGCGCCGAGGGCCGCGAGAACGAGTCTTCTTTCTGGAGTTGCCACCGAATATCTGCCGCCCGCCACATTGCCTCGGCAGCCCGTGGCGATTGCGGGAAGAGGTCCACTACCATGCGATAAAGCCGCCGTGCGGTTTGAGCCGCATCCGGCGGCGGATGCGACTGGCTGGCCAGAGTCTCCGTGCTCACAGCTTCGCCGAAAAGGACCGCGTCGCCCTTGGGCGTATCAGGCGTAACCACGCCCTTGTCAATAATCCAGCCGGAGATCGGCTGGGCGTTTGTCTCGTTGCCGAAGACCGGAGCATCGGATGAATTCACAACTTCCACATCGGTATTCGCAAACACACGCAGCCACTTATCGCTGCGTTCGGCAATCACCAGTTCTCGCCCCGGAGCCACCGAAGTCACCCGCGCAGCCGACTCGTCTGCCTGCGCGTAGAGGTTGGCCGGACGCACCACCGTGCCCTTCGTTCCATGCGAGGGAGGCGAGTTTTTCTGGCCCCACACGATGGCTGAGCCGAGAAGAAAGACAGCACAAGCAGGCAGTAGTTTTTGCATGACACTCGTCAGACGGATTCCTGTGTACATCGGTTTAAAACTCCGCTCAATTCCTAGCATGTCAGTCGTTCAAAAAGCCTGTCGAGCGACCGCTCCGGATCGCCACAGATACCGGTGTGCACCGGCGACACCTGAATCATCGTACTGCGCGGCGAAACCAGCCAGTGAAAGCGCTCCCGCTGGCTCAGGTGTGCAATCGGCCCGGCTGACAGGTCGCCCGCGGCAATTTTCGGAAATGCCTGAAGATGCTGACGGATCAGATCGACATCCAGCTCCGGCCAGAGCGCCTTCAGCCGCTCCGCATTCACATGTACGCGGGCGGCGAGGAAATTCTGCTCCAGGCAAAAGACAATCACGCCGGCGTTGACGAACTCCTCGCGCTCGACGCGTGGCACAACGCGAATCACAGCGTAATCAAACGAGCTCTGCGCGGACACGCATCGCCTCCTCCACGAAAATCGATGATGCTCCAAGCCGCTCGGTGAGATACCTCACATACGCCGCCCGCTTTGCCGCCGGCGCCGAAACACCTTCCTCCGGCAAAAGCCAAGCAGCTGGGACTAAATCAAGAATCGCCGCGAAAACACCAGTATCCAGCAGCCTGTGCGCCTCGCCATCCACCGCATCAATCGCCGAAGCCCACGGAAGCAGCACATGACTGCGGATCGCAGAAAACGGCGACCGCGCCATCTCGTCCAGACTCTGCCAGTTGTGATGAAAATACAGAGCTGCCCCGTGGTCAATAAAGTAAAGCTGCCTGTGCCACTTCAGCAGGTTCGGATTGCGCGGCGTCCGGTCAACATTGGTGACAAAGGCATCAAACCACACAGCCATCGAAGCCAGCTGCGGATCGGCACCATCGCCCGCCGCCGGATCGAACATCGTCGATCCCGGCAGGTAATCGAGCGCCAGATTCAGCCCCACACTCCGCTTCAGCAGATCGCGAATCTCGGCATCGGGCTCGTTGCGCCCGAGCGCAGCGTCCACGTCCACAAAAACCAGCTCCGGCACCTTCAATCCAAGAGTGCGGCCAATCTCCCCGGCCACGAGTTCCGCCAGCAGCGCCAGCGGCCCCTGCCCTGCGCCTCGGAACTTCACAACATACAGCCCCAGGTCATCGGCCTCAATAATCGCCGGCAGCGAGCCGCCCTCCCGCAAAGGAGTCACGTACCGGGTCGCTCGAACGGTGCGCAGCATCGTCTTTTAGATTAATTGGTGCACACAACGCGCCGCAGCACCTCGGGCTCAACATTGCCGCCGCTCATAATAACCACGGCATTGCGGAAGGGAAGCAGTTGCTCGAGATGAAAAAGGATAGCTGCGGTCGTCACCGCGCCGCTGGGCTCCGGCGTCAAGCGCGCCTGATAAAGCAGCACACGCATCGCTTCGGCAATCTCGTCTTCCTTGACCGTGATGATGTCATCCACATAAGCGCGCACGTGCTCGAAATTCAAATTGCCGAGGCTCTGCGTGCGCAGCCCGTCGGCCATGGTCCGCGTGGTCATCTCCGCAGGCCAGCTTACAAGTTTGCCGCCGCGAAAACTCTCCTGCGCATCGCCCGCGAGTTCCGGCTCGATGCCGAAGACGCGCACATCCGGTTTGATGAGCTTGATCGCCGTAGCCACGCCACTGAGCAGGCCGCCGCCGCTCACGGGCGACAGCACCAGATCGACGTCCGGCAGATCTTCAAGAATTTCGAGCCCGCACGTCCCTTGTCCGGCAATGATCGCCGGATCGTCATACGGAGGCACCATCACATAGCCGAACTTCGCTTCCAGCTCTTCAGCCTTCGATTTGCGGTCAGAACTGGCCGGTCCAACCTCGACAATCTCAGCGCCTAGAGCAGCCGTTGCCGCTTTCTTCACCGCAGGAGCATTCGACGGCATCACGATCACTGCCTTCGCGCCCAGCGCCCGCGCCGCATACGCCACACCCTGCGCATGGTTGCCACTCGAATAAGTAATGACGCCGCGCCTACGCTCGTCCTCGCTCAACTGCGCGATCTTGTTGTAGGCACCACGCAGCTTGAAGCTGCCGATGGGCTGCAGACCTTCGGCTTTGACAAACACATTCCCCGGCGAGTCCGGAATTTGTAACCGTACCAGTGGCGTATGCGCGGCCACACCGCGAATGCGTTCCTGTGCATCGCGAATTTCCTTATAAGAAACGAGCAAGGAAGAACTCCAATCGGGAATTAAGGAAGATACTTCGACGGAATCGGCTCATCAGGCGTCTCCGTCTGCCACAGGATCTCAACCACTTTCCATTCGCTTCCATTAAAGAAAGCCTGAATGCTGTTGATGCCGCGAATGTCCGGCTTGCCGTCAGGAGTGGGCCGAACTTCGTAGGTGCTCCAGAGATGCGCAACATGCCCGTACACATCTGTGGGGTATTTCACCTGCACCTCATAAAACTCCTTGCGGCCCCTCGCCTTCACGCAGGCAATCCAGTCATCCAGACTCAGAATATGCGGTGCGATTGAGCCGTCTTTGCCCTTGCTCACTGGAATCAGGCGCGCCTCAGGAATCAGCAGTTGCCGGAGACAAGTGCGATCTTTGTCCGTCGGCCCACTCACGGCATCATCGAGAGCTTTGACGAGATCGTCTAGCGTCTTTGCGGAAGGGCAGGCTGTTGCCCCTTGCGCGTGAACCAAGGGAGCAGACAGCAGCGCACTGACCGCGATCAAAAGGAGTTTCCCGCGCATGATCGTTCCTCTAGATCTCGAGAATCACCGGCATGATCAGCGGCCGCCGGCTGGTGTTTTTCTGGATATAGCGCTTCAGATCGATGCGGATCTTTTCCTTGATCACGCCGTAGTCGGCTTTTTCCTCATCGCTCGAATTTTCAAGCGTGTGGCTGACCACATTGCGTGCCGCCTCCATCAGTTCCTGATCGGCGCCGACAAAGCCGCGGCTCACAATCTCCGGCAGGCGCTCGACCTTGCCGCTCAGCTTGTTGATCGTCAGAATCGGCAGCACGAATCCGTCTTCGCTCAGGTGACGTCGATCGCGGATGACAAGGTCTTCGACCACGTCAGCCGTCGATCCCGAATCGATGCAGACGCGTCCGGCAGTGACCTTGCCCGTCTTCCGCGCATCATCGCTGTCGAGTTCGAGAACGTCGCCATTCTCAATCACCAGCGCCAGATCCACGACGCCCATGTTCTGCGCCATCTCGGCATGCTTCTTCAGGTGGCGATAATCGCCGTGCACAGGAATGAAGAACTTCGGCCGCAGCAGGTTAATCATCAGTCGCTGCTCTTCCTGGCTGGCGTGTCCGCTCACATGGATGAGCCCCGACGCACCATCGTCGAAGATCACATGCGCATCGCGCCTGTAGAGATGGTCAATGACGCGATAGATGCTCTTCTCGTTGCCGGGAATCACGCGCGAACTCAGCACGACCGTATCGCCGGGAAGGATGCGCGCATGCTTGTGGTTGTCGACAGCGGCACGGCTCAGCGCGCTCATCGGCTCGCCCTGCGTGCCGCTGATCAGGATCATGACCTCTTCAGGATCGTAATCGCCAATCTGCCCGGGATGAATGATGATGCCCGGAGGCACCTCAAGATAGCCGAGGTCCTGCGCAATCTCAGACGACTCAACCATCGACCGCCCGACAATCGCCACCTTCCGCCCATGCGTATGCGCAAGATCAATCGCGATGCGAATACGGTAAATCGAAGACGAGAAGCAACTGAAGAAGAGTTTCTTCTTCGTACGCGAAAAGAGCTCATCGAGCCGCGGCTTCACTGCCCACTCGCTTGGCGTATAACCGGGGCGGTCGACGTTGGTCGAATCCTGCAGCAGAGCCAGCACGCCGCGCTTGCCGTACTCGGCGAACGTGTGCAGGTCGAAGGCCTTGCCATCCGGCGGCGAGAGGTCGATCTTGAAGTCGCCTGTATGAACGATCACACCAACCGGCGTGTCGATGGCGAGCGCCACGCAGTCCACGAGGCTGTGCGTCACCCGAATCGGCTCAACCGTAAACGGCCCAAGCGAGAACTTCGCGCCGGGAGCAATCTCGATCAGATCCGTTTCATCCAGCAGCTTGTGCTCTTCAAGCTTGCCTTCCACATAGGCAAGAGTGAACTCCGTGCCATACACAGGCACATTCAGCTCGGACAGAATCCACGGCAGCCCACCAATATGATCCTCGTGTCCATGCGTGAGGATGATGCCGCGCACATGCTCGCGGTTTTCGACAAGATAGGTAATGTCGGGAACGACAATATCAACGCCAAGCAACTCGGACTCAGGGAACATCAGTCCGGCATCGATGACGATGATGTCGTCTTTGTAGCGGATAGCGAGGCAGTTCATGCCAAACTCGCCTAATCCGCCCAGCGGAATAATTTGCAGCTTTGCGTCAGCCATTTTTAAAGGGACTGCCGTTCAGGCACACACGCCTTCGGCGTATGAGTATTTCCTGTGAAACGGTTCTTCTATTTAGAGTAAATCACAGCGCGCCCGATACATTTTTGAAGCTTCAGCAGATGAAGATGATGCTGTCATCCTGACCCTGAACGGAGTGAAGGGGAAGGATCTGCTTTTCTATTGCGTTACCGCAGTAAATCTTCCAGCGCCAGGCTCAACTCCGTCTTTTCATCCCGGTACTTCACAATCACAGGCGTATAGACACTCAAGCCCCATTCCTGCCCTTTTCCTTTGTTGATGGCCCGCGCCCCGGGCATGACCACCGCGCCTTCCGGAATGATCAGCGGCATCTCGCCCTCGGCTCGCAGAACAGCCCCATGCACCACGTCATACACGGGAGTGCCGCGCGTCAGCACCGTTCCGGCCGCCAGCACAGCGCGCCTGCGGACAATCGTGCCTTCATACACGCCGCAGTTGCCGCCAACGAGCACATCGTCTTCCAGAATCACCGGGCTGGCGTTGATCGGCTCCAGTACGCCACCCACCTGCGCCGCCGCGCTCAGGTGCACGCGCCTGCCAATCTGAGCGCAGCTGCCGACCAGCGCATGCGAATCAACCATCGTGCCTTCATCGACATACGCGCCAACATTCACATACATCGGAGGCATGCACACCACTGACTTCGCCAGATATGCACCCGACCGGACAGCCGATCCACCGGGTACAATTCGAATGCCCTGCTCAGGCGTAAACCGCCGCGCCGGATACGTATGCTTGTCGACGAAAGAAAGATCGCTCCCCGAAGCCGCAAGCTGCCCCAGGCGAAATCCAAGCAGAATCCCTTGCTTCACCCACGCATTCACCCGCCAGCCGGTAGGAGAAGCTGCATCTGGCTCAGCCGAGCGGACCGCGCCGCTTTCGAGCGCATCTCTCAACTCAGAGAAGGCAGTCATGGATGAGGCAGGATCAACAGTGGAATCAGAGAACGAGCGTTCGATGCGGCTTTTAAGGTCGGTCATTGTTCAGTTCAAGTATAGTGCGTTGATTCCATGACATTGAATGGCATCAGAAACACACTTCAAACCCCAATGTTGATCATGTTTTCGGCGAATTTCGATAAGATTCGGGGCAATACTCTCCCCGTGATCCCGTTGCAAGGGGGATCCGTGAAAAGACTGCTTCCAGCGCTTCTACTGCCGCGATTCAATCAAAGAAGGTCCCTGTCACCGTCACCACGACCCCGCAAACGCTCAATATCTCGTGAACTTTAATCTTGCCAATAACAATGGTTCGGTGGTGCAGGGAATCGCAAGTGTTCTGACAAACGGAACATATGAAAACTGGGACCTGGGACGGGCGACGATCCAGGTCGTCCACTCGCCTGATGCGGGATTATTTCCCCGCTTCCTCGTCTACGCCGTGCTCCAGGCGATGCTGGCAGTCTGGCGAGCAGTCGATGCGACGATAATTGCGCTTCGACTCCTGATAGCAGGCAAGTCCTGTTTGTGTCGAAGAGAGGTGAGTCAGGAGAATCAGTTCGGGATACTCTGTGCCGGCATGTGGAAGCACCCCAACTCCCCATCCGCCGCCAGCGCTTGTTCCCATTTCTTCCTGCCACGGCACCATGGATTGCGCACTGGTCCGGCCGCCCGCGAGAGCAAGGCGAACAATCCACACCGGGCAGTTGTCATCCGTGCCGCACATCGTGTTCGAGTTATAGCGAATCAGCAGTAGCTTTTCCGCTGGCGTGGTTCCGGGCAGGGTCTTGAATTCGAGCCGGCTGATGAAATAGTTCCTGTAGGCTGAGTGGCCGGAGAACGAACTGGCCAGGTCAATCTCAGCCATCTCCTGAATGTCGTCACCGAGGGCGTGCAACACCTTCACCTGTTCGTCACGTGCAAGAGATGAAAAAGGGGCCGCGTTTCTCAGCGATTGGATCTCGATTGGGCAGGCAGGATGAGCGCGTCCGGTCTGGGCGAAACATGCTGCAAGCGGCAGAACAAGAATGAACGGCAACGCTCTTCGATGGTGACTGCAACGCCAATGCCGAATCGCGGCCACTCAGAACATCCTCAAATCGCCCTCTTCTCGTGGAGCATGCACCAGCAGTCCCAGCTCCCCAATTAGCCGCTCCAGCCGCGAGCGCGTTGCTTGCGAAACAGGAACCATGGGTAACCGATAGTGCTCTCCGATACGCCCCATCATCGCCATCACAGCTTTGGCCGGAGCCGGGCTTGTTTCCCAGAAATTCGCCTGAATCAGACGAAAGTATTTGCGATTGATTTGCCGCGCCACCGGCCAGTCGCCGGTCAAAGCCGACTCGATCATAAGCGTCATTTCGGCAGGGATTTCATTGGACGCGACGGAAACCAGCCCCACAGCTCCCACGCCAATCGCTCCAAGGGCCATGTTGTCATCGCCAACGTAGACGCTGAAGTTGCGCGGAGCCTGCGTCGTCAGCTCAGTAATCTGCGGCAGGCTGCCGCTCGATTCCTTGATGGCTTGGACATTCGGGGAATCCTGAATCAGCCGCAGCACGGTTGCCGGCTCAAGGTTCGTCCCAGTCCGGCTGGGAATGTTGTAAAGTACAACCGGCAGCTTCACCGCATTTGCGATCGCCTTAAAGTGCTGATACTGCCCTTCCTGCCCCGGCTTGTTGTAGTAGGGATTCGCCGTAAGAATTGCGGTCACGCCCGGCACCTGTGATGCAATCCGCGCCCGCTGCACTGCTTCGCGAGTCACATTGTGCGTGCAACCAACCCACACCGGCACCCGGCCCGCCGCCGCCTCGGTCACAATGCGGACAACCCGCAGCC
This sequence comes from uncultured Acidobacteriaceae bacterium, assembly GCA_963833015.1. GTDB lineage: Bacteria > Acidobacteriota > Terriglobia > Terriglobales > Acidobacteriaceae > Alloacidobacterium. Next base: position 220,536 of record CAWHWJ010000017.1, read on the forward strand.
ACTCTTCATCATTCAGAGAAGGCGTTTCTGCTGTGGTTCCACAAGCCACCAGCCAGTTGATGCCACTTTCAATCTGCCACTGCACCAGCGCATAGAGCGCCTGTTCATCAATCGCGCCGTCCGCCCGAAACGGGGTAACCAGCGCGGTACCACAACCTATCAAATCCATAACTGATCGAGTTTACAGGATGAAGTAGAGGAAAGAGTGGTCTCAGGAATTACTTCTTTTCAGACAGTTGGCCGGCAATTTCGCTGAAATCCCAGACGCCGGTTTTTCCCGCGATCCACTCAGCAGCGAGCACCGCCCCCTCAGCAAACGCGCGCCGCGAAAACGATTCATGCTTCAGCTCAATCACTTCGTCTTCAGTACGAGCTTCGAGAATATGAACCCCGGCAACATCGCCCTCGCGCTTCGATTCAATCGGAACACTGAGCGAAGGATTCGCCGTCTGCACAGCCTGTCGCAGCGATAGCGCCGTGCCCGAAGGAGCATCCTTCTTTTGAACGTGGTGCGTCTCGATAATTTTAAAGCGATAGTGGGGCACAGCCACCGCCAGCTCCTTCGCCAGCCGGTAAAGGGTCTGCACGCCGATCGAGAAATTCGTGCCGTACAAAAAGCCGGCACCCTTGCGCGCCGCCAGCGCTCGCATGTCGTCGAGATGGTCGTACCAGCCGGTCGTTCCAACAACCATGCGCGCGCCGTTCGCCAGGCAAGCCCGCATGTTTGAAACAGCTGCTTCCGGCGTTGTAAAGTCAATCACCGCATCAAAAGTCGCGAGAAAAGGGGCCGTCAGCGCCATCGCATTACGATTTTCTTCCTCGCCCACAACGCGAACCCCATGGCCGTGTTCATGCGCAACATCAGCGATGACGCGGCCCGTCTTGCCGCGGCCCAGCACCAGGAACAGCATCACTTACCTCACTTTGTTGCGGCTGTCGCGCTTCTGCGCGCTTCGACGTCGAAGATCTCGGGATCGGGGCTCTCAAAAAACTCCGCATGCAGCGAGCGCACGGCCTCGTCCGCATCGTCTTCGTCAATCATGAAGCTCATGTTAATTTCCGAAGCGCCCTGCGAGATCATGCGCACATTTACGTGGCGAATCGCACCAAAGAGACGGGCCGCGATCCCGTTCTGTCCGCGAATATTCTCACCCACCATGCAGACCAGCGCCTTGCGGCCTTCATACTTCACATCAGCCAGCTTACTTAGATCGGCAGCGATCTCCGGCAGCTTTTCGTTAGAGTCAACGGTGAGAGAAACGCTGACCTCCGAAGTCGAAACCATATCCACTGCGCATTTGTGCTTATCGAAGACCTCGAAAATGGCGCGCATATAGCCATGCGACATCAACATGCGGCTGGCCACCACGTCGATGATGGTGAGCCGCTTTTTCACGGCAATCGATTTGAAGGGGCTTTCGCAATGCGGTGCGAGCGAAATGATGCGCGTGCCTTCGTTCTCCGGGTTACGCGAATTGAGCACCAGCACCGGAATATTCTTCTGCACCGCCGGCAGAATCGTCGCCGGATGCAGAACCTTCGCGCCGAAATAAGCCAGCTCAGCCGCTTCTTCGAAGCTGATCGTCTTTACCCGCAGCGCATCCGGGCAAACGCGCGGGTCGGACGTCATAATTCCATTTACATCCGTCCAGATTTCAATCGCCTCGGCATGCAACCCACCGCCAACCAGCGCAGCGGTAAAGTCTGATCCGCCGCGTCCGAGAGTCGTCGTCGCGCCCTTTTCCGTTGAGCCAATGAAGCCGCCCATCACCACCGTCTTGCCTTCCTGCGCAAGCGGCAGCACCTGCTCTTTCAATCGCTCTTCAATCAGAGCATCCTGCGGAATCGCCTTGCCATGCTGCGCGTCGGTAATGATGCAGGTGCGCGAATCGACATGAACGCCATCGAGCCCGCGCGCGGCAAAGGCTTCAGAAATCATCCGGCTCGAAAGCCGCTCGCCATACGACACAATCATGTCGCTGATGCGCGGCGTCAGCTCGCCCACAGCCGCCAGTCCGCGCAGAATCTCATCGAGCGCGTCGAACTCCGCGCCAATCCAGCTCTGTGTAGCCGCATACGCCGGGCCTGTCAGGTCATTGCATTCCGAGGCTTCTTCACCCCGTGCCTGCGCCGTCAGACGGCATGCCACTTCCTTATGCCGGCTCCTCAGCCGCGCTGTGATCGCCAGCGCGCCGTTGCGGTCCGCCGCGAGACGCGGCATTCGCCGCCGCCAGCAGTTGATCCGTGACCTTCGCCATCGCGCTGACGACAACGATCGGCTGCAACCCTTTTTCTGCGCGTCCAGCGACAATGCCAGCAGTGCGATGAATGGCGACCGCATCTTCGACGGAGGTCCCGCCGAACTTCATAACGACAAGCTTCTTCATGCAGGAACCGCCACCGGATCGAGCTTGCCCAGCGACACCAGCAACTCCGCATTCAACAGCGCCGCGCCAGCGGCTCCGCGAATCGTGTTATGCGAGAGCACCGTAAACTTCCAGTCAAGCAGCGGACAGGGCCGCAGGCGCCCAACCGTAGAAGCCATGCCGTTGCCGCGCATGCGATCAAGCCGCGGCTGCGGACGGTCATCGGCCGCCACAAACTCAACCGGCTGTGCCGGGGCTGTCGGCAGATCCTGCCCCGCAAGCGGTTTGAACTCATTCCACGCCGCCAGTATCTCCTCACGCGTCGCAGTCTTGCGCAGCTTGATGCTCACGCTCTCCGTGTGCCCATCTTCAACAGGAACGCGATTGCAGTGCGCCGAGACGCGAGCATCGAGCATCTCAATGCGGTCGCCTTTAAGCGCACCCAGCAGCTTCAGCGTCTCTTCCTGCATCTTTTCTTCTTCGCTCTTGATGTAGGGAACGACGTTCCCGAGAATATCGAGCGAGGCAACGCCGGGATAACCCGCGCCGCTCACCGCCTGCATCGTGCTGACAAAAATCGACTCGATGCCGAAGCGCTCTTCGAGGGGCTTCAGCGCCAGCACCAGCCCAATCGCTGAGCAGTTCGGATTGGTGACAATATACCCGCCCGACTGCTTGCGCCAGCTCTGGCTTTCCAGCAGAGGCAGATGGCTGGCGTTTACTTCCGGAATCACCAGCGGTACATCTTCCTGCATGCGGAAGGCACTGGAATTCGAAATCACCGCGCACCCTGCGGCGGCAAACTGAGGCTCCAACTCGCGGGCGATATCAGAATCGAGCGCGGCAAAAATAATCTTCGGAGCGCCCTCAGATGTTGCTGGAGATACCGGTATATCGGCAATATTGGCGGGGATCGCCGTATCCAGCTTCCATTTCACCGCGTCGCCGTAGCGCTTACCGCTCGACTTGTCGCTCGCCGCAAGCCACGCAACCTCAAACCACGGATGCCGCTCAAGGAGCTGAATGAAACGCTGGCCGACCATTCCAGTCGCGCCAAGAATGCCAATTTTCTGTCGCTGCATGTGCCTCTTTCACCAGCGAGGGGGTACAACCGCTACCCGAAACGCTCAGTTTTGGGCTGTTCGCTGTACGTAATAGTGTAACTGCTATGGGTTTGCAGATGAACCCCCTTGGAACCACAGCCGCCAAGAGAAAGGCCTCTGCGTTACCGCAAAGGTCCTTGGCTTTGTTCCCAAGGGTTTACACCGGCATACGGAACATACTCGCCGCCTGTATCGTATACACAGGCTGCAGGAGGAGCCGTCCATGAAAGACCTGCCTGTATGGTTTTTGCTGCTTAGCCTGTTATTGCCCCGCGTCTCGTTGCTCATCGCCTATTTCCATCATGATTTGGCACCCAGTGTTTTCCATGGATGGATACCGCCAACTCTGGCAGTCCTGATCCCTCGGGTTCTGATCATCGTCATGATTGTTCAGGACCAGGGTTTCAGTGGATGGCTCTTTGTCCATTCCCTAGTCCTGACGTGTGTCTATCTGTCTGCGGGAAAGCAACAGGAACAGCGTGGACGCCTCAGGCCCGTGTAAGGGCCTGAGCTTTCCCTGACCTACTTGGCCGCGAAGGTAAAATCCTGCGCCGCCGTCTGCTTCGATCCAACCGTCACCGTCGCCGTCTGCTCTCCCAGCACCTCGTGATCGGCAACCACGGTGTAAGTCCCTGGAGGCAGCCCTTTAATCTCAAAGTGTCCATCCGCATCGCTCACGGCGTAGAACGGATTCGTCACCACATTAATGAACGCCTGCATCCAGGGATGGTTATTACAGCGCACCGGAATCATCAGTTCCGGCTGGCTGAAGACACGCGACTCCGCCATGCCATTCGGCGGCTGTGAGATGTCGACGGTCTGGTTGCCGCCAACCGTGGGCAGCATATGAATGTTGTGCATCGTCGGGTCGCTGTTGGTAAAGCTGACCGGCTGGCCCACCATCGTACCCACCACATGCGGCGTATAACGGCACCCCTTCTGGTCGATCACCACCGGCGTCGAGGGCGCCGGATAAAGCTTGTTGCCCAGGCCATCCTTCACATAGACAAAAACGTTCTGCAGATTACCGTTCTTGCCGACGTATTGCTCCGTGAAGTTCGTCGGGCCAAGATTGCAAGCCGGGTCCTGCGCCATATCAATCTGCACCGGCTCCGGCATCTTGCCGGAAAAGTGAATTGTGCCGCTGATCGTTCCCGCCGTATTCCAGTCGATCTGCACGTACGTCGGCTTTGCTTCCGACGAGCCCTCGCCCGCGGGCTTCTTGCAACCGGCAATCGCAGCCAGCGCAAGGCAAGCCACTGCGGCCGTTTTCATTGCATATTTCATTCCGTGAACTCCGTGTCTTGTGGGGAGAAAAGTATTGGGATTTGGGCGCTACGCCACTTCGCCCAGTGCCTTGATCACCGCATCAGCAAAGGCTTTCGTGCCGCTCGATCCGCCCACATCGCGCGTGAGCGTCTTCCCTTCGCTGTAGACTTTTTCGAGGGCGCTCTGTGTTTTATCGGCAGCATCATCCTCGCCGATATGGCGCAGCATCAGAATCGCCGACTGCAGCAGCGCCGTCGGGTTCGCAATATCTTTTCCGGCAATGTCCGGAGCCGAGCCGTGAACTGCTTCAAAGATGGCCGCGTCAGCGCCGAGATTCGCCCCCGGAACCAGCCCGAGCCCACCGACAAACGCCGCGCACAGATCGCTGACGATATCGCCATAGAGGTTTCCAAGCAGCAGCACGTCGTATTGGTAGGGATTCATAACCAGCTGCATGCAGGTGTTGTCCACAATGTGCTCCCCATAAGTAATCTCAGGGAAACTCTTGGCTACCTCGCGCGCGCACTTCAGAAACAGGCCGTCGGAGAGCTTCATGATGTTGGCCTTGTGAATGGCGTGAATCTTCTTGCGATGCGCTTTACGCGCGTAGTCGAAGGCAAACTGCGCAATGCGCGTCGAGGCTTTGGCCGTAATCACCTTCAGCGATTCCACCACGCCCGGCACCACTTCATGCTCAAGACCAACGTAAAGATCTTCGGTGTTCTCGCGCACAATCACCAGATCGACGCCCGGATAGCGCGTCTCAAGGCCAGGCAGGTTCTTGATCGGCCGGAAATTCGCGTATAGCTCGAACTTTTTCCGCAGCGTCACGTTGATCGAAGCAAAGCCGCCACCGATCGGAGTCGTCACCGGCCCCTTCAGCGCGACCTTGTTGCGCTCAATCGACTCATAAAGTTCCTTCGGAATATATTCCTGGTACTTCTCAAACGCCTCGGCTCCGGCGGCAAAGCGCTCCCAGTCAAACTTCACTCCCGTAGCATCCAGAATGCGAACCACCGCATCGGTCACTTCCGGCCCAATGCCGTCTCCGGGAATCAACGTTACTTTGTGTGTCTTCTTCTCAGTCATAATCTCTCAAATGCAGCGATGAAGCAGGTCCAGCGCACCTTCGGCTCAAGCAAGTCAACGATCCTGCAAACAATTGTCATCCTGAGCGGAGTGCGTAGCACGCAGTCGAAGGATCTGCTTTTTGCCGGCTCCCCCGAAATGCCGGGTGCCCCATCCTGTCGCGCATTTTGCGACAGGGTGGGAAAGCACTGTGCTAACTCACAGGTTTCCCCTTCTTCCCGTGCTCCTTACCGCTCAACAACTGCTCCAGCTCTTCCTTAAACTCGCGCACATCCTTAAAGTCCCGATAAACACTGGCGAAGCGAATATAAGCCACCGTATCCAGCACCTTGAGCTTATTCATCAACAGCTCGCCAATTTCAGTCGTCGTTCGCTCGCGCTCAGGCGAGTCCATCAGAAATGTCTCAGCCTCATCCACCAGAGACTCCAGCTTGCCGGCCGAGATGGGCCGCTTCTCGCAAGCATGCAGCAGCCCGCTCAGCACCTTCTGCCGCTCAAACTTCTCCCGGCGGCCATCTTTTTTCACCACCATGTAAGGGATTTCGTCGATGCGTTCATAGGTGGTAAAGCGCTTGTTGCAGCGCTCACACTCGCGCCGCCGCCGAATCGAATCGGCTTCTTTGCTCTCGCGCGAGTCCACCACACGGTCTTGCGCAAACCCGCAGTAAGGACACTTCATCTTGTCTGTTTTGATTTTAGCAGTGCAACTACAGCGCCTTGCGCGCCGCTCGCCGCACAGAGTCCGTCACCACGCCATAGACCGCGTGAGAAACCCATTCGCTGATGCGCTCCCGCGCCGGTTGTTGCTCTGTCGGTGTAGACAGCCCCATCCTCGGCAACAGCGATTCGTGCGTTATCTTGTTCAGCGTGATGCCGAAGGCCGCGCCCTTCCAGGCGCCAAGCGTCGGCTCATACTCCACTGCGGCTCCATACACCGCGCCCGCAAGCGCGCCAAAAGCCCAGTAAATACTCTCGAGCGCCACCTTCTTCTCGTCGCCGACCAGCGAATGACCGGCGACCCGCTCGGCCAGCACAACCTGCGGAGGCGTCCGCCTCAAGTCACGCGGCGGAAAAATCTGTTCAGCAACAAGCTTCGCGCCCGCCCCGGCAAGCCCGCCAATCAAGCCAGCCAACGCGCCTTTGAACGCCGATCGTTCTCTGCCCATATCTTCCGTCCCCAATATTTGTCATCCTGAGCGTAGCGAAGGATCTGCTTTTGCTCCGACAGCTCACCAAACACAAATCAAGGGCAATCCCCGAGATTAGATGCGCCGATTTGCGAAGTCAGCAGCAAGTTAACTCGCGGGCTCACTTAAATGCTGATGTTCATGCTGCGCCGCAATTTCTTCACCCGCATGCTCGCTTTCTTCCGTCACCTTCTTAAGCGACACATGCTCAAACCGTGCCCAGATCAGCCCCAGCGGAATCACACTCAGAAAGGTCACCAGCAACAGCACCGCGCCACAGCCCAGCGCCGGTTCCCACGGAACCTTGAAGAAGGCCTGCATCGCCGCTGTCGTAAGCCCGATCTGCGTAAACCATCCCACAATAGGCAGCGTGATTACCGAGCTGCCCATGCTCGCCGCCATCAACAACATGCACTGCGCCAGATGCAGGTTCGCGAGGATCGGCTCAGCAACAAACGCCCGCGCAGTTTCGAGATAGGCAAAGGCAATCATGCCCCAATGGATCAATGAGATGATCACCACCAGCAGCAGATCGCCCATCGACCCAATGGCATTCAGCCCATCACGAAAGCCGAGTATCTTGTCCTCAACCTGCTCTCCCAGCCGCGCCGAAAGCGCGCCAAATGTGCGCCCCAGCACCCTCGCGACGACTTTCCCCGAAACCCGCACAAACACCGTGAAAAGTGCCAGAAAAACCGCCACCAGCAATCCACCCAGCGCCGCTTTGTTGATCAGGTCAGGACGCGGCAGCGTGTGCCGCTCCGGCGAAAACAGCAGCACGGTAGAAAAAATCAGCGCCATCGCGCCCATATCGAACATGCGCTCGACCGTATACACCGCAATCTGCGCGCTCAGCGGAATCTGCGTCCGCCGCGAAACCAGATAAGGCCGTACCAAGTCAGCCAGCCGCCCAAAGAGAGCAACGCCGGTAAACCCAATCACCATCGAGCCAAAAAGCTTAAAGGGAGAAACACGCTTCGTGGGCTTCAGAAAGATCGACCACCGCACCGCCCGCAGGCAGTAAGCCACCCAGATCAGCCCAATGCCAACAGCAATCCTCGACCAGTCAGCCAGCTTCAGCTGCTCCAGAAAAACATCCCAGCGAAACTGGATGCGGCTCCGCACCACCAAAACCACGGCCATCAGGGCCGCCAGAACCACCACCCACAAAATCCAGCTCTTCTTCTTCAAACGATTTCGTTCCTCAATGATTTGCCCCGGTCAGCACGAAAAAGGGTGCCCTATCCTATGCGAAGCATAGGATAGGAAAGCAATACACCATCTGAGCCAATCAGCGCCCACCCGCAACCCTCACACCAGCCAACTGCCTCTGCTCCGCCATCCGGGCCGCATAGCGACGATTGAACTCATGAATCACCCGCGCCACATAAGCTCGAGTCTCGCGGTACGGAGGAATCCCGTGCCACCGATCCACCGCCGCCGGACCAGCGTTATACGCCGCCAGCGCAAGCGCAAGATTGTCGTGATACTTCTTCAGCAGCGCATCCAGATAAGCTGTACCGCCGCTGATATTCGCATCCGGAGCAAAGCTGTTGCCCACGCCCAGATCGGCCGCTGTCTGCGGCATCAACTGCATCAGCCCCTGCGCACCGGCCCGGCTCACGGCATGCGGATTGCCGCCACTCTCAGCCCGCACCACGCTCGCCAGCAGATCCACATCGAGGTCGTGCTCTTTGCCCGCTGTGGTGAGCATCTCGTGCATGGCCTCGGGAGTAAGCTTTGCTTCCTCTGCAGGTCCGGCGGGCGAAGCGGCTGGCGTATCTCTCGGGTGCGGAAGATCGACATGCTCGACGCCAACAATTTCGCTTGCGCCCACATCCACAAAGTTCGTGCCGTCGGCATCAAGATACAAGCGCATGCGGTCGCCATCCGCCTCGCGGTGATCGCAGATCAGCTCAAAGCCATTTTTCAGCGTGACATGCTCCGCAGCCCGGGCAGAAGCATGCAGCGCAAGGAACGCGGCACACATGCCCAGCCCGCCAATAGCCGCCCGAGTCCGCCGCCGCATGACCGTCACTCTACCACGCTCACATTCAATTGATTGCAAAGAACGTCTTCCACCACCTGCGCCACGCCGTCCTCGTCATTGGTCGGAGCCACGCGCCACCCCAGCTCCCGTCCCGTCGCCAGTAACTCTGACGAAGCATTGCCCATCAGCACCGCGTGCCCCGCAAACTTCAGCATCTCCGCGTCGTTGTAGTTATCGCCGATGGCCATAATCTCATCTGCCCGCAGCCCGCGCCGCTCTGCCAGCCTTCCCAGCGCCACACCTTTCGAGCACCCGGGCGGAAGAATATCCAGAATGCTCAGGCTCCGCGCCGGATACTGCGTCTGGTGCATCTCAATCTTCGCAGCATAAGGACTCCCCGCCAGCCAAGCCTCGGCGCGATCCATATCCTCAACCGTGCCGCAAATCATCCCCTGCACCGGAGGCTCCCCTGCATCAAAGGCCCGCTCTAGCGGCTCGACCACCTCAATCCAGGGCCGGTTCGCATCCACCCACAGCGCAATGCGCGCATGCAGCTGCTCCAGCGATTCAATCACCAGCTCGCCCCGCCCGTCGCGATCAAAGGTAAACACAGTGGTCCCGCCAAACCGCCGCAGAGCCCCGCTCAGTCCCCGCGCCGTTTCAATCGGCAGCAGAGTGCGGTCCATCCGCTCCCCAGCCAGCGTGCGCGTAACCGTCCCATTCGACGTAATCAGGACCGTCTCAGGCTTCAACCCAATCGGCTCAATCAGCGGAGCCGCATACGCCTGCCGCCGCCCGGTCGCAATCACAATCTCCACGCCCGCACTCTCAGCCTGACGCAGCGCCCGCCGGTTGCGCTCACCGATCATAGTGCCGAGCGTAGGCAACAGCGTTCCATCAATATCAATGGCAATCAGTTTTACAGGGGAAGTGCTGCGGGTAGGGAATTGAGACATTACTTTTCAGTTTACAGGGCCCAGGTCACAGGGCTCAGGGCACAGGTCTAAGTATTTACGCTGTCATCGTGAGCGGAGCGAAGGACCTGCTTTTTGCGTGGTATCAGCACGGAAATGGGTACCGGGGCAAAATAGATAATGGCGGCGAGTCAGCCAGAAAGAAATAACCGAGGTTAATGTATGCGTTCCTTTTTGGCTGTATTGTCTCTCGCCCCTCTACCGTCGCTTCTTGTATGGGTAGTTGTGAAGATTTCGGTAGACTACCCACCTAAGACTGATTGGCAAATCAGGTTATACCAACTATGTTGTGCCGCTGCAATTTTTGGTTTTCTCCTCCTTCAGTTTCATGTCGCTCGTGTTTCCGGCATTCTTATGCGCCATCGCAACTATGTTAGGGGTATTTTTTTCGCAGAATGGATCATGGCGTTAGTTGTCTTCACTTTTTCGTATTATCAAGCGCGAAAGAGGAAGTCATGAACAAGGATTCGAGCGAATTCTTCGGAACGAGCTAGGTGTGCCGAACCCCACCCTGAGCCGAAGGGCGAAGGGTCGGAAAAGCAAGACCTTCATTTACCCTAAAACCATGCCCGCAATAGCCTTCCTGGAATGCTCCCGCTGCCAAAATCAAATCTCAGCCAGCCAATACCAAACCGTCTGTCCAAAATGCGCCGGAGCTCTCTACGTCCGCTATGACTTGGACGAACTAAAGAAGACAGCAAAACGCCCCGAAGCAGGCGGCCAGCAATCGATGTGGCGCTATAGAGATGTCCTGCCCGAGGTAGACCCGGTAACTCTGGGCGAAGGCTGGACCCCCATGCTCCCCAGCCGCCGCAACCCCAATGTCTTCCTCAAGGAAGAAGCCACCAACCCAACCGGCACCTTCAAAGCCAGAGGCATGTCGATGGCCGTCTCCATGGCCCGCCACTACGGCCTCAAGAAGCTCGCCGCCCCCTCCGCGGGAAACGCCGCCGGAGCCCTGGCCGCCTACGCCGCCGCCGCCGGAATCGAAGCCAACATCTTCATGCCCAAAGACGTGCCCTTCGCCAACTACCTCGAAGGCGTCGCCTACGGAGCCAACGTGACACTGGTCGACGGCCTCATCTCCGACTGCGCCCGCATCGTCAACGAGCGCAAGGAAAAGGAAGGCTGGTTCGACATCTCCACCCTCAAAGAGCCCTTCCGCGTCGAAGGCAAAAAGACCATGGGCTACGAACTGGTCGAGCAGCTCCACTGGACCTACCCCGACGCCGTCTTCTACCCCACCGGCGGAGGCGTCGGCCTCATCGGCATGTGGAAAGCTTTCGAAGAGATGGAGCAGCTAGGCTGGGTCAGCGGCCCGCGCCCCAAGATGATCGCCATCCAGGCCAGCGGCTGCGCCCCCGTCGCGAAAGCGTACAAGGAAGGCGCCAACGCCTCGCAGATGTTCGAAAACGCCGCCACCTTCGCCGCCGGCCTGCGCGTGCCCAAGCCCTACGGCGACTACATCATCCTCGACATCGTCCGCCAATCCGGCGGCACCGTCGTCGATCTCCCCGACGAGACCATCCTGAACTCACTCTTAGACTGGTCCCGCCACGAAGGCCTGCTGCTCTCACCCGAAGGAGCAGCCGCCACCGCCGCCTACGACCAGTTGATCGAAACCGGCTTCCTAAGCCCAAGCGACAAGGTCGTCATCTTCAACACCGGAGCCGGCCTCAAATACGTGGACATGATCGCCGAAGCCATGGGAGTAGCCCGCCCCAGCACAACGAAACTCCCCGAGCGAGTTCCGGTAGGAGGAATCATCACCCCCCAATAGACGATGTCATCCTGAGCGGAGCGAAGGATCTGCTTGTTGTATCGATTGGTACGAAAAGGGGTGGGAAAGCACGACCCTCAATCGGGGACATTCAAAACGACGACGCGCAGAACGAAATATCACTGCAACTGGGCAAGCAGCCGGGTAAAGTCCATATGGTTCCATGCCGTGACGATCATTCCTTCCTGACAAATGAGAAATGAAGACCCGCTCAAACTAAGCTTTTTCCCCGTAGGAGCGTGCCCAAACCCATCCCCAAGATGCGTCATCGTCGCGGTCCACCGGACAGCAACTCGATCGCCCTCTGCAATCAGATCATCCAGATGCACATGAATATCGGGAAATGTCGCAACCATGCCTCGATAAAACTTCTTGAATTCCTCAGGTCCTCGAATCACAGAGTCCTGATCGGGCAAACCGTGCGCTTCTTCGCCCTCCGCGAACATCTCCGTGATAGCGTCCTCGCGCTTCTGGTTCCAGACTTCCTCAAACCATCGTTGAACCAATTTCTTCGCGTCTTCCGCCATAGCAATCTCCGCCGAGGAGCTTAGCACGGGCAACTGGCTTCCGCGAGGGATATCCGATCTCCGATTCGGAGAGAATTCAATGCCGAAACCACAATCGAAAGCTGTCATTCTGAGCGGAGCGAAGAATCTGCTTTCCCAAGATAGCCACAGATCTTGTCATCCTGAGCGAAGCGCCGCAGGCGCGCAGTCGAAGGACCCGCACGAACAACGTTCGTGCGAAGCCTTGCGAAAGCAAGGCCCGCAGTTCACATCGGTAGACCTTAGGCTCATGCCGATTGGCAAAAGATCGAACAAAGGGTTTAACTTCAGTATCCTATGCCCATGCATTGGATCAAATTGATCGTCTGTTCAACCATTGCGATTCTTCCGACGTGCTCGGTGCACGCACTTTGCATTTACAAGGGCCAGATGTATGCGAAAACAACGCTCTCACAAGAATTTTTTGACGCCAAATGGGTAGTGAGAGTGAAGGTTATAGCTGCTGATAACCATTGGTCCGATGAAGACGAGTCTTGGACGCTCTACCATCTTCAGGTCGTCACTGCATTTAAAGGCAAACCACAATCCCGCATCGAGTTGTTCACTTATCGCGACAGTGGTGGCTTCTATCTCGACAGGGGAATGAATGCTGATCTTGGGGGTGACTATTTGCTTTTCCTCGACCCTGTCAGCAACCAGGAGAAAGTTCCTGCTGCAGCCCGAAACGCGACCGAAGTTAACTATGCTTGCGGTCAGTCCAAGGCGTGGAGTGAAGTCAGCAGCGCGGATCAAGAGCACCTTACCGACTTGTCACAGGGGAAATAAGCGAAAAAAACGCATTGCGTCCAAACATCCGGCGAGATATCCTCCCCGCGTCAGGAGTGAACATGAAACTCGGATACGTCATCAAGTTCGTCGGCGATATGGATCGCGCCGTGAAGTTCTACCGCGACACCCTCGGCCTGCCTCTGAAGTTTGAATCCCCCGGCTGGAGCGAATTCGTCACTGGCGAAACCACCCTCGGATTGCACCCAGCATCCGAGAAAAATCCTCCCGGAACGGTAGAGTTGGGCTTCACCACGCCGGATCTCGAAAAGTTCTACGAAGAGATGCGAGCCAAAGGAGTGCAGTTCAGCATGCCTCCGACAAAACAGGACTTCGGCGCTTCACTCGCACAGTTTATCGATTCCGAAGGCGGACACTGCAGCGTCGGCGAAGGATAGCGGATCCAGTTTCGCTCAGCGACCTTGTCAAGAGCAAAACCTGATCAGCCTCCCGTAACCGACTCATTCCAAAGGGAAAAAACATCGGCCAATTTGGCATGTTTTCCGTTCCACCCAGCTATAATAAGAATAGAAGCCAGAAACCCGCCTTGAGAGGCGGGTTTTCTTATTGGACGAAGCTATCTCCAGCAAAATCAGGAATATACGGATAAGTTCCCTCGATTCAGCTACTTAGCAAATCGCCTAAACGCTATACCATTTGTTTTCAGGAATTTAAGTGAAAAGCATAGGGTTGGTGCCCCATTCAAGCCTTCTTTTGGCTTGAGTGGGGGTGTGATGTCTGGGTTCCCCCCAACAGCCTGCTCTCAGCGTAGCCGACCTTAAGCCGGATGCATGAACGGTCACCATAGGGATTCCTAACGATTCGTAACCACCAATAAAAAGAGGAATTTACAAAAAACATACCGGGGGGTAGAGGGGTCAGGCAAGGCATAAGCGGACTGTAAAGTAGGGCGACGAGTTCACGATGTATCATGCCTCCATGCAAAAGCCAGCCAGCCTTCTCTTCTGCTGCCTCGTCGCGTTGACCACCCTAGCCCAGGAACCCCACAAATGGGCCGTTGTCCTCCATGGAGGAGCAGGTGTCATCGAGCGCAAGAACATGGACCCGAAGACGGAAGCCGCCTACCGCGCCGACCTCGAGACCGCTCTCCAGAAAGCCGCCGACACGCTCGACAAAGGCGGCTCAGCACTCGATGCAGTCGAAGCCACCATCCGCTTCATGGAAGACGATCCGCTCTTCAACGCGGGCCGCGGAGCCGTCTTCACCGCCGCCGGGCGGAACGAACTTGACTCCGCCATCATGGACGGCTCAAACCTGAAAGCCGGAGCGGTCGCCGGAGTCACCCGCACGCGACACCCGATCTCGCTCGCCCGCGCCGTCATGGAGAAATCTCCCCACGTCATGCTCGAAGGCTCCGGAGCCGATGAGTTCGCAGCACAGAATGGCCTCGAAATGGTCGACCCGAGCTTCTTCTTCACCGAGCGCCGCTGGCAGAACCTGGTCGACGAGTTGAAGAGGGAAGGCAAGGCCATCCCGCCGCGCCCCGCCGGAGCGCCGCCCGCTCCGACGAAACCAGTAGCGCAAATCGAGTCGCCCGAAGCCCACAAGTTCGGCACCGTAGGCGTCGTTGCACTCGACAAGCAGGGCAACATCGCCGCCGGAACCTCAACCGGAGGACTGACCGCCAAGATGTGGGGACGCGTCGGCGACTCGCCCATCATCGGAGCAGGAACCTATGCGGACAACCGCTCCTGCGCCGTCTCCGGCACAGGAACCGGCGAGTACTTCATCCGCCTGACTGTTGCCCGAACGATTTGCGCCCTCGTCCAGTACAAAGGGATGAGCTTGCAGCAAGCAGCCGACAACGTCATCCAGCAGCAGCTCACCGAAATGAAAGGGGACGGCGGCATCATCGCCATCGATACGAAAGGAGACATGGTCTGGAGCTTCAACACGCCCGGGATGTACCGCGCCCGCATCTCCGAAGGAGGCAAGCCGGAAATCAGCATGTACAAGGACCAGCCCTGAAGAACGGCTCGGGCGCAAGCACAAGAACCCCTTGAACAAGTGTGACTCCGGTCACAGCGCTTCTTTTCGGTCCTGGGTGATCATCGGTGCCATGGACAGATCATCAACTGCCGCCCCGCGAGTCCACGCCCCGGATTGTTGCACCAGTTGTACCGGTTACGGTACGCAACCCTGTTGCCCGCCGCTGATTGTCGTCGCCATGCAGCAGCAGCAACGGGAACAATCGAAGGCCGGGAAGATGCCGCAATAATGACCGCCTCGGGCGTCGCTGATTACCCCGCATGAGTCTTCGATTGCCTCGGCGGTCTTGCGGCTGAAAAACAAAGGCCGGAATCATTTCTTGATTCCGGCCTTTGTTTCAGATGGCGCACAGATAGCAATCACCGGAGCCGGTGGCAGGAGCGAACGATTCCACCAAAATTCACGCACTCTGAATGTAAGGCGTCGCCTTTCGCGCATCACGCAACGCAGTTGTCCACCAGCCCAGTCGAGACAACATCGTTGCCATCGATCGTTCGGCGCGAGCAGGTTCCCTCAGATTGCCCGCTCCATCGAACTGCTCCCATGCGCTGGCGAAGCTCACCGCGTCGCGCATGGTGACGGCATGCAATTCGGCAAAAACCAGCCGCAATTGCTCTACCGCGCGCGTGCCTCCGGAAACTCCTCCATAAGAAACGAACGCCACCGGCTTTGCGTGCCACTCCGCACCCACCGAGTCGATAAGCGACTTCAGAGGTGCCGGGTAGCCATGGTTGTACTCGGGGGTGACGACAACGAAGGCATCTGCTTCCGCGACACGTCGGCGCACGGTATCAGGTCCATCATCGATTGCCGGGTCGATGATAGTGATGGAAAAATTACCAGCCCTGGCGATCTGCGATGCTGTCCAGTCCGCCACCTTATCGCAGAAGCGCCCGGCACGGGTGCTGCCATAAATAAGAGCCAGGTTGAGTATGTTTTCGGTCACTTTTCGATCCTTTTCTCGCAAAATTTACAGCAAAACCTGCTTGCAAAATCTGCTAAGAAAAGCGTACAACCTCAAGTTAACTTCAGGTCAAGAACAAAATGCTGGAACCCAGTCCAAGCCGTTTTCCCAAGGAATTGACCGTAGGCGAAGTGGCACGGCGCAGCGGTGTGGCCGTTTCCACCCTCCATTTCTATGAGTCCAAGGGACTGATCAAAGGCTGGCGCAATCAGGGCAACCAGCGCCGCTATCCGCGTGAGGTGCTGCGGCGCGTGGCTGTGATCAAGGTGGCGCAGCGCACGGGCATTCCGCTCGAGTCCATTCGCAAGGCGCTATCTGAGCTGCCCGATGGGCGTACGCCGACGGCCGATGATTGGGGAAGGCTCTCCCAAATCTGGAGAGCTGACCTGGATGACCGAATTCAGAGACTCGTCCGGCTCCGTGATCAACTGGACGGTTGTATCGGCTGCGGTTGCCTGTCGCTGGGAGTCTGTCCGTTGCGGAATCCCTGGGATAAGCTTGGCGAACAGGGCCCGGGGCCAAGGCTGCTTGATCCTGAATTGTGCGCTAACTCCGCCTCTGGAGACTTGCCCCACCGCTGAGCTAGAAAGACGGTCAGCCTGGCGCCGACTGGCCGGAGGTTGTTACTTCGCCGGGGTGGCTGGGACAGCCTCCACCCTTACGATCTTGCACTCCACCTGTTTGCCTTCGGTGGTCTTGATCTTGGCCTTATTGCCGTCGATCTCGTATTTCACGTTGTTACCCACAACGAAATCCATCGCATTCATTGACTTGTTGGGGTCGGTCCGGCAGGTATAGGCCTTGTCAGTGGTGCTGAAGGAGAGATCATAAGCCTGATGCTTTTGATCCTTACCCGGGATCCCGGCGGGCTGAGAATCCTTGAGCACGGTTGTCCCCTGGAGCTTTTTATCGGCGAGCGCCGGGATTGTCATCGCCACTACCAGAAATGCAAGCACAAACTTACGCATACCCCACCTCCGGACAATATGTAGCTAACCTGCTATGAAGCCAGGCTACGCCTACTTCTCGATCTCTACCCCACGCCAGAAAGCGATATGGTGCTTGATGTTACGGGCGGCCGGCTTAGGATCCGGATAATACCAGGCTGCATCCTGATTTTCCTGCCCGTCGACCATCAGGCTGTAATACCGCGCCAGACCCTTCCATGGACAGGTCGAGGTTGTTGAGCTCGGGCGCAGGTATTCGCGCTTTACCGCCGACTCCGGAAAGTACAGGTTTCCCTCAACCGTCTCGTAAGTATCACTTTCTGCAATTACTTTCCCATTCCAGACTGCCTTTGCCATCGCTATCTTCGTTACCCTTCCGTGAACCTAATCCCGTATACATTAGCAGATGCTTCGGCTGAGGTAAACGCGTGAGCCAGGAAATGGTTCGATGACCGACGCCTGCGAGGAGAGAGTTCTACGTTTGCACCACAGAGACCGTCGATGAGGGGTAGACTGAATGCGATTACTTCGAAGGTGACCTGTTATCATCGATTCCCAAGAGAAGTTGCCCATAAGTGAGTTACTTTCGTTTCGGTTACAGTCAACTTAGTGCTTCTGAATCGTGCGGAAAAAATATTATGATGTTCGAATCCTAAATTCTGGCTAACTGGTTGAGACATAGGGAATCGGAGTAGTTTTGGGAGCCGACTTGAAAGCGCGCATCCAACTGAGTGACCTATTGATCGGAGCGCATCTCGTTACCGCCGAACAGGTGGCTGAGGCGCTCAATCATCAAGGCCAGTACGGCGGTCGCCTGGGCGATCGGCTGGTGGCCATGGGCGCTATGACGCAGGAAGACCTGGATGCCTTTCTCCACCGCATGCCGACTGAGCCAGCGAATATTGCAGCCACCAAAATCCACGAGTCGGAACTGCTGACACTTCTCATAAAGCTGATCTACACGGGCCGCCTGGAAACGGTCCGCCAATTTTCTGACGCGATCAAGCTGCCGTATCACATCGTGCTGGAAATGATCCCCAAGGCGATCGATCGCCAGTTTCTGCGCGCTCTCGGCATGCGCGAAACCGAGAATCTGATTGACATGAGCTATGCCCTCACGGAAGAGGGCCGCCGCTGGGCGCAGGACGCGCTACAGCAATCGAGGTATGCCGGGCCTGCGCCGGTCACGCTCGACGAGTTTACCGAGATGATCGGGCGTCAGAAGCTCACGAACGAGACGGTGACCTATCCGCGTATCCGGGAGGCCCTGGGAAGCCTGGTCTTTGACGTGAGCATGATCGAGAAAAGCGGGCCTGCATTGAACGCCGGCAGGTCGATGCTCCTTTACGGTCCGCCAGGCAATGGAAAAACATCCGTCGCCCTTTGCTTTGCCAGCGTCTTCGACGATGTGATCTATGTGCCCTACTCAGTGATGATAGAGGGACAGATCATGCGCGTCTACGACGCCAGCGTCCATTCCATGCTGGAGCAGCCACCGGTAGTCGAGGAGGAGGAAAATCTTTTCTCCTTCATTCGGCAGGAGGAATATGACACGCGTTGGGTGCCCTGCAGGAGGCCTTTCGTCATTGCCGGCGGAGAGCTGACGCTGGAGATGCTGGATCTAAGATACGATCCGGTGGCGAACTTCTATGAAGCGCCTCTGCACGTGAAGGCGCTGGGCGGATGCTTCATCATCGATGATTTCGGGCGCCAGCTTGTGACTCCGGCGCACTTGCTGAACCGCTGGATCGTGCCGCTGGAAAGCCGTGTTGATTATCTGAAATTGCACACGGGCAAAAGCTTTACCGTTCCCTTTGAGGAACTGGTGATCTTCTCAACAAACATCGACCCCGAAGATTTGATGGATCCGGCTTTCCTGCGCCGGCTTCCGTACAAAATTGAAGTGGGCGCGCCGAGTCTTGAACTCTACAGGCGCATCTTCGACCAGGAGTGCGCGCGAGGCGGCCTGGAGCTATCCGACGAGACATTTGATTTCATCGTGCAGAAAGTCACCGAAGAAAAAGGCCTGGAACTCGCTGCCTTTCAGCCGAAGTTCATTACCGATCAGATTCTGGCAACCTGCCGCTTCATGGACCAGACACCACACTTCGAACCGCGATTTATTGACTACGCGATTGACAATCTGCGGGTGGTGCACAGAGCGTCTGCAAATGGGGGCACGGTTGAGGGAAGAACCTACGCTGAGGCCATGAGCTACTGGGCCTCACAATAGTTTCCCCATTTGCTGACTCTTAGACTGCCTGCTCCACCAGCGGGCCGTGTGTTTCCACGGTAGGCTTCTCGGCTACGGGAGCGTCCCCGATCCTCTTCGAATAGCTACAGGCTACAGCCGACTCTTCCTCGCCCTTCTTTTTGCGCTTCTTCGTGCTCTCTTCGTCGTCGGCAGAAGCGGGCTTTTTGTTGTTCGGGCAGACGAGGTAGACGCCGGACTTGAGCGTCTTCTCCATCAAGTAAGGCGAGCCGCAATCCGGACATTTTTGATCGACGGGCTTGTAGTTTGCCGTGAAGTCGCACTTCGGGTAGTTCTCGCAGCCGTAGAAGATGTTGCCGCGCCGGGCCTTCTTTTCGACGATCTGGCCGTCTTTGCATTTCGGGCAGATGACGCCGATGGTGTTCTGCTTGATGTACTTGCACTTGGGATATGCGGAGCAGGAAATGAACTCGCCGTACTGGCCCACACGCTTGACGAGCTGGCTGCTGCACTTCGGGCACATCTCGTCGACTGGCTCTGGCGGCTTCTGCTGCTGCTTCTGATGCAGGCGGCGAACGGTTTTGCACGGCGGGTCTTCGTTGTAGCCAGGGCAGGCCATGTACGGGCCCCACGGGCCGTTGCGGAGCACCATCACGCGGCCGCAGTTCTCGCAGTATTCCTCTTCCTGCTCCGCATCCTGATTCTTCGGTCTGGAGATTCGGCTTCGCCTCAAAATTTTCGCGCGTGTAGGTGCAGCTGTCCTTCTTCTTCTTGTCGTAAGAACTGCAGGCATAGAAGGAGCCGAACTTGCCCCATTTGAGCACCAGCGGCGAGCCGCATAGCGGACACTTCTCGTCCGTCGGCTTCTCCATCCGCTTGATGTCTTCCATGTGCTTGCTCGCGTCCAGAAGCTCCTCGGCAAAGTGGCCGTAGAAACCGGTGAGCAGGTCGGTCCACTTCTCGCGGCCGTCTTCGATATCGTCCAGCTCTTCTTCGAGCTTCGCTGTGTACTTCGTGTCGAAGATGTAAGGGAAGTTCTTCACCAGCAGATCGGTGACGACGGTGCCGATTTCCGTTGGGACGAAGCGGCCTGAGCGGCCGCCGATTTTCTGCACGTACTCGCGGTCCTGAATCGTATTAATGATGGAGGCGTAGGTCGAAGGTCGGCCGATGCCCTGCTCTTCGAGTTCCTTGACGAGCGAGGCTTCGTTGTAGCGCGGAGGCGGCTCCGTGTAATGCTGCTCGGGCTTCAGCTCGTTGAGCTTGAGGGACTGGCCTTCATCGAGCGCGGGCAGTTTGTTGGCGAGCGCTTCGTCGTCTTCGTCTTTTTTATCTTTCGATTCTTCGTAGACTTTGAGGAAGCCGTCGAACTTCAGCACCGATCCGGTTACGCGGAAGTCGTAGTTGCGGTCGGCTTTGGCGACGATGTCGACGGTCGTCTGGTCGAAGACTGCAGGCGTCATCTGCGAGGCGACGAAGCGCTGCCAGATGAGCTTGTAGAGTTTGTACTGCTCGTCGCTGAGATAGCGACGTATCTCGTCGGGATGATGATTGGCGTCGGTCGGGCGAATCGCTTCGTGTGCGTCCTGCGCGTCCTTCTTTGATTTGTATGCGTTGGGCGCAGCGGGGAGATAGGCGGTGCCGAGTTTTTTCTTGATCCAGTCGCGGACGTTGGTGATGGCGTCTGGCGCTACGCGTGTGGAATCGGTACGCATGTACGTGATGAGGCCGACGGTCTCGCTGCCGATCTCGACACCTTCATAGAGACGCTGGGCTACGCCCATGGTGCGCTTGACGTTAAAACCAAGTCTGCTCGACGCGTCCTGCTGCAGCTTGCTGGTGGTAAAGGGCGCGGTGGAGTTGCGCTTGCGCTCCTTGCGGTCGACGCTGCGCACCGACCACGTGGCTTTTTTCAACTGCGCAATGACTTCGTCTGTGATCTTCTGATCGGGCAGTGAGGGAGCGTCGACTGTTTCGACGCTTCGCACGCTGACCATCGATGCCGACGAATCGTGCAGTGAAGGGAGTTGATTTTTGCGCTTCAAGCTCGGCGTCGATCGTCCAGTATTCGACAGGATTGAAGGCTTTGATTTCGCGCTCGCGCTCGACGATGAGGCGCACGGCGACGGTTTGCACACGGCCGGCGGAAAGGCCGCGGCGGACCTTGTCCCAGAGTAGAGGTGAAACCTGGTAGCCGACGATGCGGTCGAGGACGCGGCGCGTTGTCTGCGCATCGACGAGATGCGAATCGACGCTCCGTGCGTGCTGGAAGGCGTCTTTTACGGCCTTCGGCGTAATTTCGTTGAAGGTGACGCGATGGATCGCGCTCTTTTTGACGACTTTGCTCAACTCGTCGGCGAGGTGCGCGGCGATCGCTTCGCCTTCGCGGTCAGGGTCAGGCGCCAGATAGACCTGATCGGATTTCGCGGCGAGCTTCTTGAGGCGATCGACCACCTTCTCTTTGCCGGGGATAACGATCAACTCCGGCTCGAAGGTTCCGTCTTCAAGATCAACACCAATTTTGTTCTTGGGAAGGTCCTTAATATGTCCGACCGATGCTTCGACGGTGTAGTCCTTGCCCAGATATTTGCTGATCGTCTTTGCTTTCGCGGGGGATTCGACGATCACAAGCGCTTTGCTCATTTTTTCCTTCAATTCACGGGCAACGTTCGCCCAACTTACAGACTGCACTTAATTCTTATGGAAGCTATCACGGTTTGCCGCGATGAATCCAGCGCGCACATTTCTACAGACGCAGAATCCTGCGATTCGCTACATGACATCAACGCTTTCGGGAATGTCAAAAACTTTTAACGTAGTTCTTGCCCGGAAGTTGCTTGATGCGCCCTGCAAGCTCCAGTTCAAAGAGTGCGGTAAACACTTCCGATGAACTCAGCTCAGGCTCCAGCTTTTCCATGATCTCGTCAAGTTGCAACGCTTCGTCGTGGCGAAGCACGCTCATGACCTGAGTCTCGGCAGGCGGCAGGGGAGCTTCCTCAAATAACGATGCAGCAGGTTGCCCTTTCGATGCAAGCTCCCATTCGGACTCGATTTCGAGACGAATCTGCGAAGGCAGGTCTTCCCACACGTCTTCCCATGTAGCGACAAGCTTTGCGCCCTGCTTAATCAACGTGTTAGGGCCCCAGGCGTTTTTTGTGGTGACGTTGCCGGGAACGGCGAAGACGTCGCGGTTCTGCTCGAGTGCGCAGCGCGCGGTCACGCGCGTGCCGCTGTGCTCGCCTGCTTCGACGACGAGCACGCCGATGCTCATTCCGCTGAGGATGCGGTTGCGCTTGGGAAAGTTTTGTGGAGCGGGGAAAGTGCCCATTGGCAGTTCGGAGACGAGCGCGCCTCCGCTCGCAAGAATCTGCTCGGCGAGCGATTTGTTTTCTTTCGGATAAATTACGTCGATGCCTGTGCCCCAGACAGCGACGGTTTTTCCTTTTGCAGCGAGCGCTCCTTTATGCGCGGATGTGTCGACGCCACGCGCCATGCCGCTGAGGACGATCAAGCCGCGCGCCGCGAGATCGCGTGAGAGCATCTCAGACATGCCCTGATCCATACGGAGTTGGATGACGCGTGCCTACGACCGCGATTGCGGGCTTAGCGAGCAGTGTTGCGTCGCCGCGTATCCACAGCAGAGGCGGCGCATCGAAGATTTCGCGCAGCCGTTCCGGGTAATCGGGATCAGCGTAGGTGAGAAAGGATGCGCCAGATTTCTGGAGAGCTTCGAGTTCTTTGTTCGCGGCATCGAGTGCTTTGCCGTCGGCGATGAACTGCACGGATTCTGCGGGAAACTGGAGTGCTTCGAGTCCGGTGAGAGGAAGATGAAGTATTTGCTCCGCTGATCCGACGTCGCGCACTGCACGCAGGATGCGGCGCGGGCCGAGGCCGGGCGTGAGAGCGAGAGCGAGCCACGCGAGCCGTTCCTGGTCGATTGTCTCGGCGTTTGAGGGCAAGGCGGAGTCGACAGTTGTTCCCAATACGCGCACCTTCGGCGATGCTTTGCCTGAATGATTTTTTCTTTTTGTGATTTGGTCGGAGAGTAGACGCGGGCTGCGGCAAAGTCAAGTTACCGACGCGTTGTTACACTAACGAGTGCGCCGTCTAAAAATTGCTGCCATCAACTTTCTCAATCCCGCTCCTTTAATGTGGGATTTCGAACATGAGCCGGGCAAGAGCCGCCTCGCGGAACGTTATTCCATCCATCAAACTACTCCGGCTGCATGCGCCGATGAGTTGGTGCAGGGAAGCGCCGACATCGGCCTGGTTCCGGTAGCGACATATGCCTTTGCGCCGTTGCTGGCGGTGATTCCGGGATGCGCGATTGCTTCTGTTGGAGACATTCGCTCGATCATTCTGGTCGTGAAGCATTCGGATAACGCGCGGGGCGTGCAGAGAGTTGCGCTGGATACGTCGTCGCGTACTTCGGCTGTTTATACGCGGATTCTGTTTCACAAGTACTGGAATGCGCGAGCGGAGTTTGTTTCACACGCTCCTGATCTGGATACGATGCTGAACGTTGCCGATGCGGCGCTGCTGATTGGTGATCCGGCGTTGCTGGCGCTGGAAGATCGTGCAGCGCGCGAAGAGCGCACAGGCGAGAAGCTGACGTATCTCGATCTCGGTCACGAATGGCATGCGCTGACTGGATCGGCATGGGTTTCTGCCTTCTGGGCGGTGCGTTCTGAGGGATTGTGCGACGCTGGTGTGAATTCTGATGCAGTGGCGCATGATTTTCAGCGGTCGCGAGATGCAGGTGTTGCTCATGTCGACGATTTGGTTGCGGAGTGGTCTGCGCGGCTGGCTGTGCCTGCGGAGACGATTCACACTTACCTGACCCGCAACATTCACTATCACCTTGATGATGCATGCCTGGAAGGACTGCAGCTCTTCTATCGCTATGGAATGGAATGCGGCGCGCTGCCTGCCGTTCCCGCCTTGAAGTTCCTGTAAAGTTCGCTTCCTGCGCGACTCGCAGTCGCAAAGTTGCGTCCAATCTGCGTGGGCCTTTTTCAGAATGCTGCTGTTCCGCATCATGCGCACAAGCAAGCTGTGCCGATACCACGATGGCTCATTCACTTTGGCGTGCTCGGCGTTTTTGTTGTCTCGGTGATCGATGCGTCTGTGATTCCATTGCCTCTACCGGGAAGCACTGATCTGCTCTTGCTTTTGCTGGCGACGCGACCCGATGCGCTTTGGCTGCTGGTTCTGGCCGCGGTCTCAGGGAGTATGCTGGGCGGCTATCTCACATGGAGCGCCGGGAAAAAGGGTGGCGAGGCGATGCTCGAGCGTTATGTGCCGAAACGCTTTCGTGAATCGCTCTGCAAATGGGTAAAGCGGCATGGCGTCACGAGCGTCTGTACGGCTGCGGTTCTGCCTCCGCCGATTCCGCTGATGCCGTTTCTGCTGGCCGCCGGTGCGTTGGGTGTGTCACGCAAGCAGTTTCTCTGGTCGTTTTCGATTGCGCGCGGCGTGCGCTACAGCTTGATTGCCTGGCTGGGTGCTACCTATGGACGGCGTGTATTGCGACTCTGGTCGCAATATCTTGCTGGATGGGCGGATGTGATTTTGTGGGTGTTCATCGGGTTGCTGATTGCGGCGATTGTATTTGGGATCTGGAAGTATCGGCGTGATCAGCGCGCGGGCAGAGCGGGTGCTCGTATGCCTGCGCGCGCTGCGTAAAAGAATTAGATTTCCCAGCGAAGCAGCGCGGCTCCGGTGGTAAAGCCTGCGCCGACGCTGGCGATGAGGACGAGATCTTTCTTCTTCAATCGGCCTTCTTCGCGCGCTGTCTGCATGGCGAGTGGAATCGTCGCGGCGGTGGTATTGCCGTAGCGGTCGATGTTGATGATGACACGATCGAGTGGCATGCCGAGGCGTTCTGCAGTGGACAGGATGATGCGCTTGTTGGCCTGATGCGGGATGAAGCAGCCGAGATCGGCTCCAGTGATGCCGCAGCGGTGGAGCACTTTTTCTGTTGCTTCTGCCATCTTGCGCACGGCGTATTTGTAAACGGCCTGGCCGTCCTGATGGACGTAGTGCATCTTGTTGGCAATTGTTTCTGCGGATGGCGGATGCAGGCTTCCACCGGCGGGCATGTAGAGCGAGCAGCCTCCGGAGCCGTCGATTTCATGCAGGAAGTCGATCATGCCGAGTTCGCCTTCTTCGGCGGGCTCGATCAGTACTGCTCCGGCGCCGTCACCGAAGAGAATGCAGGTGGCGCGGTCGGTGTAGTCGAGGATGGAGGACATGGTATCGGCACCGATGACGAGTACTTTGGAGTGCGCGCCGGATTCGACGAGTTTCACGCCAGTCTGCAGTGCATAGACGAAGCCGGAGCAGGCGGCTGAGAGGTCGAATCCCCATGCGCCTTTTGCGCCCAGCTTGTCCTGAACGAGGCATGCCGTTGCGGGGAAGAGCATGTCGGGCGTGACGGTGGCGACGATGATGGCTTCGATTTCGGTAGGCTCGATGCCGCGTTCGGCGAGGCACAGTTTCGCCGCTTCGACGGCCATGTCGCTGGTGGCCTTACCCTTTTCGAGAATGTGCCGTTCGCGGATGCCGGTGCGTTCGACGATCCACTGATCATTGGTGTCGACCATTTTTTCGAGATCGGCGTTGGTCAATACGCGGGGAGGAACGTAAGTTCCGAGGGCACTGATTTTGGCGCGTCGGGAAGTTTGAGGACGCACGGTAAGGCTCAAGGCTGTTCTCCATCTGTTGCAAAATAAAGAATCATTTTCTCTGAGTGTGTGCTTCGATGTCTATCAAAGCGACAGTTTGAGTGCGCGGGAAGTGTAAAAGTTGTGTGTCAGGAGGAGTTGGCTGGGCTAGCAAGAAGACATGTACCGGGCGACCTACTGCGCACACACTAGCCCGTTACCGTTGCTCCCTTCCGGGCCTGGCGGGGTTGGCGGGATTGAGTCGCGTAGGACCCGGCACATTCCTAATGATACCACTTGACTCCGTGTTTCGCTCGCGTGCATCACGGAGTAAACGCGCGCTTTCCGGTAAAATAATAGTGTGACTTTATCTGTTCTCGACGACGCTGGTATCAGTGTCCTCGATTCCCCAAAAACCGCATTACAGACGCCTCGCCTCAAGGTAGGCTTTGTGAGTCTTGGTTGTCCTAAGAATCTGGTGGACAGCGAAGTGATGATGGGCCTGCTCGATCAGAGCAGGCGCGCAAATGACTGCGTCTCCAGAAGCTGCCGACATTCTGGTGGTGAACACTTGCTCGTTTATCGACACAGCCAAGCAGGAATCGGTGGATACGATTCTGGAGATGGCGCAGCACAAGACGACCGGCAAAGCGCAGAGACTGATCGTTGCCGGATGCCTTGTGGAGCGCTATCGCGACGAGATTCGGAAGAATATTCCGGAAGTCGATGCCGTTGTCGGCACCGGCGAACTGGAAAAGATTCTGGAGGCTGCGGGGTTGGATGCCCCGGTTGCTCCTGCCATCGCAGCCTGCGTCTCCCTTCAATATTCTTTCGGCGCACCACGACACGAGCTGAAGGCGATCTGCGTGAATCGCAGGGACGCTTCGCGCGCAAGGAGTGGGATGGCGCGGATGCCGCGCTGCCGCAGTATCTTTACGACCACACCACGCCGCGTCTGCTGGCGACGCGCGGGCCATCGGCTTACATCAAGATCGCGGAAGGCTGCGATCACCCGTGCAGCTTCTGCGTGATTCCGAATCTGCGCGGAAAGTTTCGCTCGCGGCACTTTGAATCGGTTGTGGCGGAAGCGGAGCGGCTGGTGTCGCAGGGCGTGGAAGAGATTACGCTAATCGGGCAGGATACGACCTGCTACGGCGAAGATCTTGGCCTGAAAGACGGTCTGGCGATGCTGCTGGACAAGCTTGCCGGGATTGAAGGATTGCGCTGGCTGCGGTTTCTCTATGCGTATCCCAACAAGATCACAGGTCGTCTGCTGGAGACCATCGCGAAGCACGATAACATCTGCAAGTATCTCGATGTTCCGTTGCAGCATGCGTCGGGGCCGGTGCTCAAGAGCATGAAGCGCGGCGCGAACGCCGATATTTTTCTGAAGACGATTGAGAAGGTTCGTGCTGCGGTACCGGGAATTGCGCTGCGTACTTCGTTCATTGTCGGCTTTCCGGGCGAAACAGATGCGGACTTCGAGACGCTTTCGAATTTCGTTCGCGAGGCAAAGTTCGACTGGCTTGGCGTTTTTGGTTATTCCGATGAAGAAGGCTCGGGTGCGTTTTCACACGGCGAAAAAGTTCCAGCGAAGGTGATTGAGCAGCGCAAGCGCGCGCTGATGCGGCTGCAGAAGGGCCTGAGCAAAAAGGCGAAGCAGCAGTGGGTGGGGCGGACCGTGAAGGTTCTGGTGGAAGGCGAATCGGCCGAGACTCCGCTGTTGTGGGAGGGCCGCTCGCAGTTCCATGCGCCGGAGATTGACGGCACGGTTTATATCAACGACTTCGGGCCGCTGGACGCGATTGTGCCCGGACGCTTTTATGAATGCGAGATCACAGAAGCGCACGACTACGATGTGGTTGCCCGCGTACTTTCGGAAGCATGAGTAAGAAGGCCACAAAAAAAGACCCTGTTTTGCGCTGTCCCACCTGCCGAACGCTGGTGACGGCGAGTGGTGAGGATTTTCCCTTCTGCAGCGATCGCTGTCGGATGATCGACCTGGGAAAATGGGCGAGCGGCGAATATCGTATCTCGTCGCCGATACTCGATCCTGAAGTGTTGGAAGACCTGAAAGGATTGAAGCCCGGCCGCCAGCATGACGACGAAGAGTAAGACCCTCTGGGCATGGACTGCGGCGACATTTTTTGGCGCTGGGTTTGGAAAGCCGGGGCCGGGAACGTGGGGATCGGTGGCGGCTGCACTGCTCTGGTTTGCAGGAGTGCGATTCGCACATCTCTCTCCGATACAAACAGCGGTAGCGTCCGTTTGCTGCGCTCTGCTGGCGTTGTTGGTCGGTATCCCGGCTGCTACCATCGTCGAGCGTGAAGGCGGACGCGAAGACCCTGGCTACGTCGTGCTGGACGAGGTTTGCGGGCAGTGGATCGCGCTTGCGGCTTCCCCGGCAAATTGGGCGCATGCGTTGCTGGCCTTGCTCCTTTTTCGCGCCTTCGACATCATTAAGCCATGGCCTGCGCGTCAGTTGGAGCGATTGCATGGGGGCGCCGGCATCATGCTGGATGATGTAGCAGCAGGCGTCTATGCGCTGCTGGTGTTTCTTCTGGTACATCATTGGTGGTAAGGTTTTGCTTCGAAGAGAATAGGAAATGAGTCGCTGGTTTCGAGATATGGCCCGAACGACAAAAGCGGACCCATCAGATGTTCCCCGAATTGATGCGGTAGTGCCGACTGCGGCGCTGCCGGGCGGCGAAGTGGAACTGGCTGGCTCGAATCTCGGGCCCTTCGCGATGCGGCAGCCGGTGGCGATGCTCGGTCAGTTGGCGGCGTCCGTTTTGCTGAGCCGGAGCAAGCGTTTAAAGCTGCGAATTCCCGAAGAAGCGGAGAGCGGGCCGTTGCAGATTTTGCAGAACGGGGCGCAGAGCAACTCCGTCAAGGTTCTGGTTGCTGGAATGATCGCAACCGATGTTCATGTGGTCGCGAACCCGGCGGTAGACAACGAAGGAAACATCTACGCCACCCTCTCTGGTCCTCGCGGCCAGAGCACTCCGGTTTCTGTGTATCGCATTGGCTCCGATGGGGAGATGCGGCCTTTTGTCACCGGGATCATGAACGCGACAGGGCTGGCGCTCGATCCTGAAGGGTTTCTTTATGTCTCGTCGCGCAATGACGGGACCGTCCTTCGCGTTTCGCCCAACGGCATTTACACGCAATTTGCCGAAGGAATGGGAATTGCTACAGGTCTGGCGTTTGATGCCGATCAGAATTTATATGTAGGCGACCGCAGCGGCACGATTTTCAAGATTGCTCCGGATCGCCAGATTTTTGTTTTTGCCACACTTGAGCCGAGCGTGGCCGCGTACCATCTCGCATTTGATCGTGATGGAACGCTTTACGTCACCGGACCGACGACATCGAGCTACGACTGTGTTTATGCCATCAACCGCGACGGCGAGGCGCGCGTCTTCTATCGCGGACTCGGCCGGCCGCAGGGCCTGGCGGTGGATATCGCGGGCAATCTGTATGTCGCAGCATCGTGGCATGGACGGCGCGGCGTAGTGCGAATTACGCCTGCGGGCGATGCTGCTATGGCGGTTGCCGGATCGGGGATCGTGGGGCTTGCGTTTGCTCCCGGCGGTGATGTAGTTCTGGCGACGAACACGGCCATGTATCATTTAGCTTTAGGAGTGGAAGGATTGCGCTCCTTCTGACTTTTGTTTCTGCCCTCCGCACTGCATGAAATGTGAAATTATCGCCATCGGGTCCGAACTGCTGACGCCTTTCCGTCAGGACACGAACTCGCTCTATCTGACCGAGCGGCTCAATGCGTTGGGCGTGACCGTTGCGTTCAAGACGATTGTCGGCGATCGGAGAAAAGACCTTACGAGTGCGATCCGCACGGCGCTCGGGCGAGCCGACATCATCATTACGATGGGCGGCCTGGGGCCGACGGAAGATGACCTGACGCGCGAGGCATGGGCGGATGCGCTTCGGCATCGAACTGAAGCGAGACGGAGACATTGTCGGGCAACTCTATGTGCGCGCCGCACAGCGCCGCTGGCAACTTACCGAGAATAATCTGAAGCAGGCTGACGTGCTTGCCGGGGCGACGGTGCTGGAAAATCCGCGGGGCTCGGCGCCTGGGCAGTGGCTGGATACGGTCTTCAGCACGCATCGCAAGCTGGGCATGCTGCTGCCGGGACCTCCGAGCGAAATCAAACCCATGTTCGATGAGCAATGCGTGCCGCGGCTGCGCGAGATTTTGCCGCAGAAGTTTATTGCCACGCGCACGCTCAAGGCGGCGATGATCGGCGAGTCGCACGCGGACGCGCGCATTGCGCCGATTTACACGCGCTACACCGATGTCGAGACGACGATTCTCGCGCATCTTGGCGATATTCAGCTGACGCTGATCTCGACGAAGTCGACGATGGAGGAGGCAGAAGCGCGGGTGAATGAACTTGCCAGTCTGATTGAAGAAGAGCTGGACGATTTGATCTATTCGTCGTCAACGCATGCCGAGTCGCTGGAGCAGATTGTTCTCTATTACCTGGAGATGCGCTGGCGCGACGCTTTCAGTCGCCGAGAGCTGTACAGGCGGATTGATTGCTGAACGGCTGACGCGCATCAGCGGAAGCTCGCGTTCGTTTCTTGGCGGAGCGGTTGTGTACAGCAATGAATTGAAGACGGAGTTCGCCGGCGTGCCCGAAGACCTGATCGAAGAGAAGGGCGCGGTGAGCCGGGAAGTGGCGACTGCGTTGGCAGAGGGCATTCGCCGCCGCTGCCGTAGCACTTATGGCATTGGCGTTACCGGAATTGCCGGGCCAGGTGGCGGGACAGAAGAAAAGCCGGTGGGCCTCGTTTACATCGCTCTCAGCGATGGGGTGCAGACGGAAGTGATCGAGAAGAATTTCTCCGGTGATCGCGAGCGCATTCGATTCTATGCGAGCCAGCAGGCACTCGACATGATCCGCCGCAAGCTTATGTAGCTCGGGGCCCTACTGCTACACTCATAGTCGCAATGTCAGTCGTTACTTATCTTGTGATCGGCCTTGATTGCCTATCTGCTGGGGTCGATTCCGTTTGGATACGTGCTGGTTCGCCTGTTCCGGAAGGAAGATATTCGGGAGCAGGGAAGCGGCAATATTGGCGCGACGAATGTGGTCCGCTCGGGTGCGAAGGGGCTAGGCGCGCTCACATTCTTATTAGACGCGTTGAAGGGCTATGTTGCCGTGGCTGCTGCGGGCTGGGTGCTGGATCTGCATGCATTGCAGCAGGTATCGCTGGCAGAGCGCGACAGCGGTTGCGGCGCTGGCAGCGATTGTTGGCCACATCTTTCCGATATGGCTTGGTTACAAAGGCGGCAAGGGCGTGGCTACTGCGTTTGGAGTATTTGTAGCGGTGGCGTGGCTTCCGGCGGTAGCGTCGCTGCTGGTGTTCGTCGTGGTCTTTGCGCTGTCGCGCTATGTTTCACTAGGTTCGATTCTCGGCGCCGCTGCGTTTCCGGTATTTGCTTTTCTGGCACCGCATTTTCCTTATGAAGCGTCGATGATTGCGGTGATCCTGATCGTGCCGCTGATCGTGATTGTGAAGCATCATCAGAATATCGGCCGCCTGATTCACGGGACGGAGTATCGCTTCGGCAAGACGAAGGCAAACGAAGCATGAGGCGCATTGCGGTGATGGGCAGCGGCGCGTGGGGCACCGCGATTGCTCTGAACCTTGCGAAACGCGGCGGGCATGAGCTGACGCTGTGGTCGCACTCGCCTGAAGTGAGCGAGACGATCAATGAGGGCGGCGAGAACAAGATATTTCTTCCAGGGTTCGCGATCCCGAAGAGTATTCGTGCAACCGCAAGCATTGACGAAGCGTTGCAGGATGCCGAGATCGTTGTGAGCGTGATGCCGTCGCATCATGTCCGCGCCAGCTATGAGCAGTTTGCGCCGTTTCTGCGCTCTGGCCAGTTGCTGGTGAGTGCAACCAAAGGCATCGAGGATGAGACGCTGCTGCGTATGAGCGAGTTGATTGTCGATGTGCTCAGCAGATTCGGCCTCAGCCTGCCGGTTGGCGTGCTCAGCGGGCCTTCGTTTGCACAGGAAGTGGCTGCCGGGGCGCCGACTGCGATCACGATCGCCTCTTCGGACGCTGATCTGGCCGCGCTGGTGCAGCGTGAGTTCGGCAGCCAGTCTCTGCGACTCTATACAAATGACGATGTCGTTGGTGTGGAGCTGGGTGGCGCGCTCAAAAATGTCATCGCGATTGCGGCAGGCATTGTTTCAGGGCTTGGTCTTGGGCATAACAGCGCCGCCGCACTGATTACACGCGGCATTGCGGAGACGACTCGCCTCGCCGTTGCCTGCGGAGGCCGCAGTGAGACGCTTGCAGGGCTTTCAGGTATTGGCGACTTGGTGCTGACCTGCACTGGTTCGCTTTCGCGGAATCGCACTGTCGGGATCGAACTGGGTAAGGGCCGCAAGCTGGCTGAAATTCTTGCCGATCTGCACGGCAAGGTTGCCGAGGGCGTGCGGACGACGTCGGCTGCGCTGGGGCTTGCGCGCAAACACAACATTGAGATGCCGATTACGGAGCAAGTGGCTGCGATTCTGCATGAGGATCGATCTCCACTGGAGGCGATGCGTGAGCTGATGTCGCGTCCTGGACGCGACGAGTAGCTTGTTACACTCAAAACAGCATGATTCAAACGCTGTTTGGCAGCCTGAACGAACCAGAAAAGAAGGGTCTCTTCGATCGCATGAAGGACGCTGTCTCGCGCACGCGCGACAGCCTGAGCGAGCGGATCGAAAGCGTCATCGCGCTTACGCGCGAAGTGGACGAGTCGGCGCTTGAAGACCTGGAAATGAGCCTGATTGCTTCCGATCTTGGCGTGACGACGACCGCAGAGATCATCGATGCGTTGCGCGAACGGGCGAAGCGTCAGCAGATTCGCGATGGCGCGGAACTGCGCGATCTCTTGAAAGAACAGATCAAGAATATTCTCGATGAGCAGCAGCGTCCGGTGCGTGCTGTTGTTACGCCGCCGGAGGTCATCATGATGGTCGGCGTGAATGGCACTGGCAAAACCACGACGACCGGTAAGCTCGCCGCCTATTTCCGTGCGCAGGGCAAGAGCGTTCTGATGTGCGCGGCGGATACCTTTCGCGCTGCTGCCATCGAGCAGCTTGAGATCTGGGGGCAGCGGAGTGGCGTTGAGATCATCAAGACGCGGCAGGGCGGCGATCCTTCGGCGGCGCTTTTCGACGCACTGCACGCGGCGAAGGCGCGCAGCAACGACGTCTTGATCGTTGACACCGCAGGGCGCTTGCATACCAAGAACAGCCTGATGGCCGAACTCGACAAGATGCGTCGCACGACGCAGCGTATCATCCCCGATGCGCCGCATGAGGTGCTGCTGGTGATGGACGCCACGACCGGGCAGAATGGGTTGCAGCAGGCGCGGCTGTTTACTGAGTCGGCAGGCGTGACCGGCATTGTTCTCACCAAGCTGGATGGCACTGCAAAAGGCGGCATTGCGGTCGCGATTGCGCGCGAATTGAATCTGCCGGTACGTTTTGTTGGCGTCGGCGAGAAGATCGAGGACCTGCTGCCATTCGATAGCGCGGCGTTTGTTGACTCGCTGCTTGGAGCATAGTCTTGTCTGACGATCTTCACTGGATGGCCCGTGCGCTGGAGCTGGCAGAGCGATCCGTGGGTGTGTCGTCACCGAATCCTGCGGTTGGCTGTGTTCTGGTGCAGCGCGATGGAAGCCTTGTAGGAGAAGGCTTTCACGAGTACGACAAGCTGGATCACGCCGAAATAGTGGCGTTGAAGCAGGCGGGCGATAAGGCTCGCGGTGCAACGGCTTACGTCACGCTGGAACCTTGTTCGCATCGGGGACGAACTGGACCTTGTGCGGATGCACTGAGTGCTGCTCAGGTGGGTCGCGTTGTGATTGCGACAGGCGATCCAAATCCTCAGGTAAATGGGCAAGGTGTTGCGAAGCTGCTGGCTGCGGGAATTTCTGTCACGGAGGACGTTCTGCGGGATGAGGCTCGTGCTCTGAATGATGGCTTTGCCAAGTACATTCAGCATCGTTTGCCTTTCGTTACGTTAAAGGCTGGTGTTTCGCTGGATGGGCGCATCGCTCCTGGTTCGGTTCCGGCGGGGAGGACGCATTACATTACCAGCGAGGCTTCGCGTGCGGTTGTGCAACGGATGAGGCATGCTTCGGATGCGGTGATTACCGGTGTTGATACGGTGATTGCTGATGATCCGATGCTTACGGACCGCAGCGGACTGCTGCGGCGCAGGCCGTTGTTGCGAGTGGTGCTTGATTCCTCGTTGCGGTTGCCTATCGGTTCGAAGCTGGTCAAGTCCGCGCAGGGCGATGTGGTGGTGTTTCATGCTTCGGCGGCTTCGGAGCGAGTGTGGGCGCTGGAAGAGGCTGGGGTTCGGCTGGAGCGGGTGGAGGCTGTCGCTGGGCATCTTTCGCTTCCGCAGGTTCTTCAGCGGCTGGGCGAAATGCAGGTGTTGACCGCGATGCTGGAAACGGGTTCGCGGCTGAACAGCGCGGCGCTTGCGGCGGGGATTGTCGACAAACTTTGCTTGTTCTATGCTCCTCGGTTTCTTGGAGCCGATGCGGTTCCGCTCCTGACCGGGAGCGGGCGGATCGATGCTGCGCCTGAGCGCATCTCATGGAAGGCTATCGGCGACGATGTTTGCTTTGAGGGATATCTTCGAGATCCATGGATCGTGAAGGGGAAATAACGGCTATGTTTACTGGACTGATTGAAGCGACTGGAAAAGTTCTTAGCGTGGATGAGCGCGCAGGGATGCGGCGGATTGCAGTGTCCGCCCCGGGTCTGGCGGAACGGCTTCGGACAGGCGATTCGGTTGCGGTCAGCGGTGTTTGCTTGACGGCGCTCGATACTTCGGTCGATCCTCCTCTGTTTCATGCCGATCTGGCGGCGGAGACGGTGGCGCGGACGTCACTTGCCGGGCTCAGGCCGGCCACAGTGGTCAACCTGGAGTTGCCGACACCCGCAGGCACTCCGCTGGGCGGCCATGTTGTCCAGGGTCATGTGGACGCGACGGGCACTCTGGTAGGACTTGCCCCTGTTTCACCGGAGTCGGATCGCTCTAAGACCGACTGGTGGCTGCAGATTGCGATTCCTGAGAGTGTCGGACGTTACGTGGTCGAGAAGGGCTCGATTGCGATTGAGGGGATCAGCTTAACTGTCGCCAAATTCGACGGCAAAACGGTTACGGTAGCGATCATTCCGCATACCTACTCGCATACGAACCTATGCACGCTGAAGGCTGGCGATCCTGTGAATCTGGAAGCGGATGTGATGATGAAGTTCTTCGAGCAGCGGCAGAAGGCTGAGCCTGAGTTCGAGTTGACGCTCGATTACCTGATCGCCAACGGGTATTAATTTCAGCGACCTACGAAAATTTCCCAATTCTTTTGCTCGCTTACCTGAAGGCTGGCGCTCCTAGGGGCCTTGTCTTCGGCAAGGCTATTCATTTTCCTGCTATTTTCAGCAGGATGTAGACACGCTACAACCTTGGTAGTAGAGTGTCTACATCTTTATGGCGAAAGAAATCTACAAAAACCGAATCGAGCTTTTGCAGGGGACGCTGGACATGCTGATTCTGCAGACGCTGCAGTGGGGACCGCAGCACGGGTACGGGATCAGCCAGGCGATTCGAGCGAGCTCAGGTGAAGTACTGCAGGTAGAGACGGGATCGTTGTATCCAGCGCTGCATCGGCTGGAACGGCAGAAGTGGGTCGAGTCGGAGTGGCGCGTAACGGAAAGCAATCAGCGGGCGAAATACTACCGCATCACGGCGGCGGGTAAGGAGCAGCTGGCGGAGAACCGCGATCGGTGGCAGCAAATGGTGGCGGCGATTGGCGGTGTGCTGGGCACGGAATGATCCCGTCTTTTCCGCGAAGTGTGGGGCAAACAGGAGCTTGAAATGTGGTGGCGGAAGCGGAACGAACTGGATGAAGAGGTCGAGGCGCACATCCGCATGGCCGCAGCGGAGAGAGTAGAGCGCGGCGAGGATGCTGCTGCGGCTCGGCGGGCAGTGGAGCGGGAGATGGGGAATATTCCGCTGGTGAAGGATGTTGCGCGCGAGGCTTGGGGATGGGTGTGGCTGGAGCGGCTGCTGCAGGATGTGCGCTATGCGTTGCGGCAGTTGCGGAAGTCTCCGGCGTTTGCGGTGACAGTGATTGCTACCCTGGCGCTGGGGATTGCTGCTCCGGCGGCGATGTTTACCGTGATGGATCGCTTGATGCTGCGGCCGTTGCCTTTCAAGGATGTGGGCAGGTTGATGACGATTGAACTGAAGCAGCAGGATGGACGGACTTCCGATCCGCTTTACCTCGACCTGCAGGAGTGGCGCAAATGGGGCAGG
Organism: uncultured Acidobacteriaceae bacterium; assembly: GCA_963833015.1. Lineage (GTDB taxonomy): Bacteria > Acidobacteriota > Terriglobia > Terriglobales > Acidobacteriaceae > Alloacidobacterium. The sequence continues at coordinate 256,797 of CAWHWJ010000017.1, forward strand.
AGCTTTGACGGTATCGGGTTTTACGGCTGGGAAAATGGGCGGAATTTCCTGGAGGGCAAAACGGGCACCGAGATAGTGGGCTGGTATAACGTCAGCACTAATTTGTTTGAAGTGCTCGGTGTTTCACCGGAGATCGGGCGGGATTTTCGATCCTCGCTGCAAAGTGCGGCAAAGGGAGCGGATGCGAATTCGGTCGTGATCAGCGACAGCGCATGGCGCGAGATGTTTGGTGCAGACTCTGCCATTCTTGGAAAAACGGTGAAGGTGAGTGGGAAGCCACTTGTGGTGGTGGGCGTGATGCCGCGCGGCTTTGCGTTTCCCTATGGCGATGCTCTGGAAGCAATTCCCCAGGTATGGACGCTGACTCAGTTGGGAGCCGATGACGAAGGGCGCAGCGACAAGTCGCCAAGATACACCGTGATTGGACGACTGCGGCGTGGGACAGGTGAAGCGCGAGCCCAGGCGGAACTTTCAACTTTGCAGAAACAGATTGCGCAGGGATACGTGGATGCGGAGACGCGGCGAAATTCTTCGGCGGTAACGGTGGAGAGTTATGCCGATTCATTGATAGGGGACGACACAAAGCGCGATTTGGAGACATTGCTGGCGGCGGCGGGCGTATTGTGGCTGATCGCCTGCGTGAATGTGACGAATCTTTTGCTGGCGCGGGCGATGGCGAGGCAGCGCGAAATTGCGGTGCGCGGCGCGCTGGGAGCGGGACGATGGAGGATTTTGCAGCAATTCATGGCAGAGGGATTGCTGCTGAGTACCTGCGGAGCGCTGGTAGGCCTGGGGCTAGCCCTGGTTGGGGTGAGGCTGTTTGAGGACGGGATCAAACATTATCTGCAATTTCGGGTGGGTATTGGGATTGCTCCGGACTGGCGGATGATTGCAGCGTTGTCGTCGCTGACGATTGTGTCGGCTTTGATTTCTTCGATCTGGCCCGCTTGGATGTCGGCGCATGCGCCGATTGAACCCGCATTGAAGCAGGGGGGATTGCAGACGGGTGCGGCGCGCGGGCAGAACCGTATGCGCAGCGTGCTGGTGATTGTCGAGATTGCTCTTTCGCTGACGTTGCTGGTCGGTTGCGGCCTGCTGCTGCGAACACTTTATGCGCTGCGGCATGTGCCGCTTGGCTTTCGTACCGATCACATCATCGTGGCGAATTTGAAGATTCCCGGTTACAAATTTGCCGGTCAGAACATGACGAACAATCTGTATCTGCCGCTGCTGGAGCGGGCGAAGCATCTGCCAGGGGTGCAGGATGCGGGTTTGATGACAGAAGTTCCGCTAGGAGGGACATTCAATATTCATCTGGAATTGAAGATGGATGCGTCCCAGGCGAAGGATGGAAAATCCTGGAAGGTTGGTGCGCTTCTCAAGGCTGCTACGCCTGATCTGCAGAAGGTATTCGGTTTCAAGATGCTCGCGGGCAGGTTTTTCGATGAGCAGGACACGCCATCTTCGCAGCCGGTATTTGTCGTGAATCGCGCGTTCGCGCGCCAGTATTCGCCGAATCAGCAGGACCTGAGCAAAGTGATCGGGATGAAGCTGTGGCACATCACTCCGGCGAAAGACGCGGAGATTGTGGGCGTGCTCGACGATATGCGGCAAAGCGCTGTTGCTGAACCGTCGAAGCCTGAGATCGAGGTTTCCATTTCGCAGATTACGCCTGAGAGCGGCGTCTATAAGACGATCGATGGTATTGCCATGGACCTGGCGGTGCGCACCAACCGCGATCCGAAGGAGATGATTCCGGAATTGCGCGAGGTGCTGCGCCAGGCCGATCCCGCACTGGCGGGAAGCAACTTTACGACGATGGATCAGGTGGTGGAGGATTCGTTCGGCAGCCAGCGGCTGGCGGCGCATCTGCTGGAGATTTTTGGCGGGTCGGCGCTGCTGTTGTGCGTGGCCGGGTTGTATGGGCTGCTGGCGTATGTGGTTTCGCAGCGGACGCGCGAGTTGGGCGTGCGGCTGGCGCTGGGGGCGCAGCGCGGCGATCTGCTCTGGCTGGTGATGCGGCAGGCTTCGGTGATGCTTGTGTCAGGCGTGGTGATTGGGCTGGCGCTGGCGATTGCTTCAGGGCGCGTGGTGCGGAGCTATCTGTATGGCGTGAGTGCTCGGGATGGGTGGACGCTTGGATTTGTGGCTGTCACTTTGTTGGGGATCGGGTTGCTGGCGGCTTATCTGCCTGCGCGGCGGGCCGCGGCTGTTGATCCAATGGAGGCGCTTCGGGCCGAGTAGGCTCTAATAGGGCTCCTACCCTTCTCCTTCGGCTTTGCTTCCGGGGTTGGGGCGGTCGTTCGGTGCGATGACACTTGACACCGCTGATATCCTGTACACAGGAAAGGCTCGGCGGATCTGCCCGAGCCTTTCTCATTTGCAGGGAAATGAGCGGGAAGTCGAATCACGCTAAGTCCCTTATCTTGGACGAATTTACAAAAATACGGGGGGAGGGGGAACCCAGCCCTGAGCGGTTTTCAGTACGCCTGCAGTTGTTCGATGGGCAGGCGGATCTGGAAGCAGGTGGCTCCGGGTTCGGATTGGACGCGCACGTAGCCGCGATGTTTGCGGACAGTGCGCTGTACGGTGTCGAGCCCGAGGCCGAGGCCGAGGCCTGGTGCCTTGGTGGTGAAGAAGGGCTCGAAGATGCGGTCCTGCAACTCGGGCGGGATGCCGGGGCCGTTGTCCCACACTTCGATAAGAAGCATGTCGCCGGAGACCTGCACGCTGAGTGTGATCTTGCCGTGGTCCTGAATGGCGTCGAGCGCGTTTTCGAGCAGGGCCATCCACACCTGGTTCAGTTCGCTGGCGTAGGCGCTGATGTGCGGGAGTTCGGGCGCGTAGCGGCGCTCGATTTCGACGTGCTGTAAGCGCGACTGCAGCATGGTGAGCGTGTTTTCGAGGCCCTGCGGGATGTCGATCTCCTGAATGGGCGCCTGGTCCATGTAGGAGTAGTCCTTGATAGCGCGGATGAGATCGAAGATGCGGCTCGTCGAGTCGAGCATGGCTTCGGCCATGCCGCGCGCACGCAGCGAGGATGCAAGCTGGGTGAGGACTACGCTGATAGCGTCCGCATCGAGGAAGCCTGTGAGACATTCAAGCGCTTCCGGTGAGACGTCTGCTTCGGCGAGTTCGGGAGTGATTCTCCACGGCTCGGCTATGTTGTGAGTGCGCATCCAGTCGGAGAGCTGATCTTCGCGGGCGGCGATGTCTGCGGTATTGCCGCGAACTTCCTTCGCGTGTTCGACGACGGCGTCCTGCCACTTGCGCACGACGAGGAGGTGCGCTTCAGAAAGACAAAGGCTGCCGAGACGGAATTTTTCGTGGCCGTAGACATGCAGCTCATCGAGTAGGCCGGATGCGGCGCGCTGCGCGGCTGAGGCTGGGTTGTTCAGCTCATGCGCGAGGTTGCCGGCGAGCTTGCCGAGCGCGTTCAGCTTTTCTGTCTGCTGCTCCATGCGGGTGATTTCGCGCACGCGGTCGAGCAGAACGGATGACGCAGCGTTGCGTCATGGACGGAACGGCTGCGATCATTTCGGGGAAGATGGATTTTGGATAGCGCAGGCCCCAGGTTTTGGCAATGGCGTAGCCGTGGCCGCCGTAGGTCTTCATGCGCGAGTATGGCATAAGGCCGGTGATCTGACCGGAGCGCCCGATCCAGAATGCAGCGGGACCGCTGTGCTCGCGGCGCACGTGAACCTCGCCCTTGAGCATGATGGTCATTTCGTCGGCAGGGTCGCCTTCGCGAAAGATGGTCTCGCCCGGTTCGACGAAGCGCTCAATGCCGTGAGTCGCCAGCCACTCGTATTCGAACTCTTCCATGCCTTGCAATTGCTGGACGCGCTTGAGCGCAGCGATGATCTCGCTGATGGGAGTCGGATTCCTTGGGGCAAGACTCTCGGGGGCAGTTGCGATGCTGGCTGTATTCATAGACCCTTACCTGTATAGATGGTACATCTTAGCGCGGGATGCGCTGAATCGCCGTCAAGAAACCGTTGAATTGCGCTAATTAGCGTGCGGGCGTTGCATTTCGATCTTTCGATCGGGCATGGCATCTATAAGACTATTGAGACGGCTAATAGTTACAGGAGTTGTGCTGCGCAGTTTGATAGTGCCGTCTTCACCGAGCAGCAAGACCGTAAATTGATTTTCCGGCACCTGAAAACGATCGCGGATGGCGGCGAGTTCTTTCGAGGTCGAGGAGCGCGTAGGGCGTGTCGAGCGGCGGCTGGTAGTTTGCTTGACTTTGTGAGGACTGGGACGAAGAGGACGAAGCGGTCCATCATGTCGTCGGCTGCTTCGTCGAGTTCGGATTGTTGCTTGATGAGGCGCGCATCGGTTGCGCTGGGGCTGAAGACGAGCAGCGGACGATAACAGCGGCGCATCTGGGTGAGTGTCTTTGGCTTGAGTGCGCACTCGGGCCGTGCCTGTGCATGTGTGAACAGGGGAGCGAGAAGAAGTATGGCGAGGGGGAGAAAAGGCTTCGTCATACGCTTAACTCTTATTGTTGCTCGGTTAGATGCTGCTCCCGGCTACACGGCATCTACTTCGATCCGAATAAAATACCCCACCCTGACTGCGTCAGGATGGGGCACCCATTGTTTGGCTGACGCTATGCCTGCACGGGTTCGGGTTGTGCGGCTTGCGGCGTGCCATCCTTCACGACGACGGGGTCGAGGAAAGGCATGGCAGAGCGAAGCTCGGCGCCTACGTTCTTCGATTTGGTGCTTGGCTTCTTCCTTGCGGATCGCGTCGAACTTCTTGCGGCCGGACTTGTTTTCTTCGATGAAGTTTTTCGCGAAGGTTCCGTCCTGAATTTCGGCGAGCAGCTTCTTCATCGCGGCGCGGGTCTCGTCGGTGACGATGCGCGGGCCTGCGGTGTAGTCGCCGTACTCGGCGGTGTTCGAGATGGAGTAGCGCATGTAGGCGAGGCCGCCGCGATACATGAGGTCGACGATGAGCTTTAGCTCGTGCAGGCACTCAAAGTAGGCGAGCTCGGGCTGATAGCCAGCTTCGACGAGGGTTTCAAATCCAGCCTTGACGAGAGCGGCGGTGCCTCCGCAAAGAACGGCCTGTTCGCCGAAGAGATCGGTTTCGGTCTCTTCCTTGAAGGTGGTTTCGAGTACGCCGGCGCGGGTGCAGCCGATGCCCTTGGCGTAGGAGAGCGCCAAAGCTAGCGCGTTGCCGCTGGCATTCTGCTCGACGGCGACAAGGCCTGGCGTGCCGCCGCCTTCGGTGAAGACTTCGCGCACGCGATGGCCAGGAGCCTTGGGAGCTACGAGGAAGACATCGACTCCGGCGGGCGGCTTGATGGTGCCGAAGCGGATGTTGAAGCCGTGGGCGAAGACGAGGGCCTTGCCGGGCATGAGGTAGGGCTCGACTTCTTTTGCGTAGACGTCGGCCTGGGTTTCGTCGGGCGTGAGGATCATGATGACGTCGCCCCACTTAGCTGCGTCGGCGATGGAGGTGACTTCGAGACCGGCCTTCTTTGCTTTGTCGATGGATTTGCTGTTAGCGGGCAGGCCGACGCGCACCTGCACGCCGGAGTCCTTGAGGTTGAGGGCGTGCGCGTGTCCCTGTGAGCCATAGCCGATGATGGCGACTTTCTTCCCCTGGATGATGGAGAGGTCCGCGTCGTGGTCGTGATACGTCTTTGCCATTCTTTTTCCCTTCGTGTGAATAGACCGGGGCCGAAGCCCCTCTCTTGTGAGATCTCTTATTCACCGGCCTCAATCACTCCAGAACACGAACATTGTGCGTTCTGAGGACCCCAATGAATGCCGGTGCTTCTAACCTGATTCGCTATTTCTGGAAATTCGATTCTTCTTCTACCAGATCGAAGACGGCTGTGTTCTTTGTTTCGTTTTCCGGTTCTGCGGCGACGCGCATGGCTTCGAGGACGCGGCTGGTGTGGTGGCCGCGGCGCATGACCATGCGTCCGGTGCGCGAGACTTCGAGGATCGGGTCGCCACTTTCGATGAGGACCTGAATGAGTCCTTCGATCTTGCTTTCGACGCCTGTGATTTCGATCATCAGCGATTCAGGCGCGAGATCGACGATGCGTGCGCGGAAGACCTCGACGAGCTCGAAGATGTGCGAGCGCGTCTGCGGCGTTGCTCCGACCTTGATGAGCGCGAGTTCGCGGCTGACGTTGGCGACCTGGTCCATGTCATCCACTTCAAGCACGTTTTCGAGCTTGTAGAGGCTGGCCATGATGCGATGGCCTGCGGAGGTGGACGAGTGCGCGACAATGGTCATGCGCGAGACGCCAGGGCGCTCCGATCGACCAACAGTCAACGAGACGATGTTGACGTTGAGTCGGCGAAAGAGCGATGCGACGCGGGTGAGCACGCCGGGCTTGTCTTCTACGAGTGCAACAAATGTATGCAGCATGGTTACAAATTATTCCTTATGCGTCTTCCGCTGTTTCAATCATAGGATTGTCAGGCCGGCGGATCATTTCGTGCAGTGCCGAGCCTGCGGCCACCATCGGATAAACGGAGTCTTCTTTTTCCACCAGAAAGTTTATGAGAAATGGTGTTTTTGAAGCACGCGCGCGCATTGACCGCCGGCGCCACTTCGGTGCGTGTTCTGACGGTTGCGCCAGGGATGCCATGAGCGTCGGCCAGCTTTACATAGTCGGGGCTGAGGATGGGCGAGGAGGCGTAGTTCTTGTCGTAGATGAACTCCTGCCACTGGCGCACCATGCCGAGGAAGCCGTTGTTGATGATGGCGATGTTGAGGTCGAGGTTCTCCTGCGCGATGGTAGAGAGTTCGGGAGCGGTCATCTGGAAGCCGCCGTCGCCGGCGATGACCCAGACTTCTTTTTCAGGGCAGGCGATTTTTGCTCCGATGGCCGCCGGTAATGCAAAGCCCATGGTTCCGAGGCCGCCGGAGGTGATGAGCGTGCGCGGCGCATCGTGCTTGTAGTACTGCGCTTCCCACATCTGGTGCTGGCCTACGTCGGTGACGACGATGGCCTTGCCGTCGGTCGCGTTCCAGAGATCGTTGATGACGTGCGCGGCGTAGAGATGGCCGTTGTCGGGGAGGTTCTTGATGTCGCGCACGGCGCATTCGCCTTTGCTCTCATTGATCTCACGCAGCCAGGGCGAATTTGTGCGCGTGGAGACGTGCGGCAGCAGGATTTCGAGCAACTGCTTGAGATCGCCGATGAGAGCGACGTCGACCTTTACGTTCTTGTTGATTTCGGCCGGGTCGATCTCGATGTGAATCTTCTTCGCCTTCGGCGCGTAGCTGGCGAGCGTGCCGGTGACGCGGTCATCGAAGCGCATGCCGCAGGCGATGAGCAGGTCGGCTTTCTGGATGGCTTCGTTGACCCAGGCTTCACCGTGCATGCCCATCATGCCGAGCGAAAGCTCGTGCGATGCGGGGAAGCAGCCGAGGCCGAGGAGCGTCGAGGCGACGGGAATCTGCATGCGCTCGGCGAGGGTGCGGACTTGCTCGTAGGCTTCGGACTGAATGATGCCGTGTCCAGCGAGGATGATGGGGCGCTTCGCTTCTCGGATGAGCTTCGCCGCGTCGGTAATGGAGTCGGCGTTGGCTCCGCGCATGGGATGCGGGCGGTAGGCTTTCGGCGCGGCTGCTTCGAAGTTGAACTCGGCGGAGGCTTGCTGCGCGTCCTTGGTGATGTCGACAAGGACGGGGCCGGGGCGTCCGGAGCGCGCGACGAGGAAGGCTTCGCGCAACGCAGGCGCGATGTCTTCGGCGCGCGTGACGAGGTAGTTGTGCTTGGTGATGGGCAGCGTGATGCCGGTGATGTCGACTTCCTGAAAGGCGTCGCTGCCGAGCACTTTGCTTGAGACCTGTCCGGTGATGCAGACGATGGGCACGGAATCCATCATGGCGGTGGCGAGACCGGTGACCATGTTGGTGGCTCCGGGGCCGGAGGTGGCGAGGGCCACGCCGACGCGGCCCGAAGCGCGCGCGTAGCCGTCGGCCATGTGCGTTGCGCCCTGCTCATGCCGCACGAGAATGTGGCGGATGGGAAATTTGCGCATCGCGTCGTAGATAGGCAGAATGGCCCCACCGGGGTAGCCGAAGACATCGCTGACACCCTCACCGACGAGCGTGGCCCAGGTGATTTCCGAGCCGGTGAGGCGAGTGGTGTTAGGCGATGGTGAGTCGTTTTGTGAGCTTTGGCTCATTTTGGGGGACTCCTGTATTTCTCAGGGGCTAAGGCCCCTTTCTCATTCCGTTCAGTGATTGTGCGAGCTAAAACCCGCACCTACCTTTAATTCGTGACTGCACCTAACGATGCCGATGAAACTGTGTCGGCGTATTTGCGGAAGACACCGCGATTGAACCTCGGCTCGGGGGCCTTCCAATTTTGTAACCGTGACTGTAACTCTTGTTCGGAGATCTCGACATCGAGCTTGCGATTCGGGATGTCGAAGTGTATGAAGTCGCCTTCGCGGATGGCGGCGATGGGGCCGCCCACAGCGGCTTCCGGCGCGACATGGCCAACCATGAGGCCGCGGGTTGCTCCGGAGAAACGGCCATCGGTGAGCAGGGCGACAGTCTCCGACAATTCGGGAATGGCAACGAGCGCGGCAGTGATCTGAAGCATCTCGCGCATGCCGGGGCCGCCCTTGGGGCCTTCGTAGCGGATGACGAGGACTTCGTTTGGCTTGATGCTTCCGGAGTCGACGGCGCGGAAGGCATCTTCTTCGCAGTCGAAGACACGCGCCGGCCCGCGATGCTCGAGGCGATTGTGGCCTGCGACCTTGATGACGCAGCCTTCGGGTGCGAGATTGCCTTTGAGGATGACGAGTCCGCCGGTGGGCTTGATGGGCGAGGAGACGGGATGGATCACGTCCTGGTCGGGCGCTTCGACGGCGTCGGCTGCTTCTTCAGCAATGGTGCGGCCGGTGACGTGGATCGAGTCCTTGTGCAACAGGCCGGCTTCGATGAGGCGCGCTGCAAGCAGGCGGCTGCCGCCAGCATTGTGATAGTCGGTTGCGACGTACTTGCCGCCAGGCTTCAGGTCGCAGAGCAGCGGCGTGTTGCGGCTGATACGGTCGAAATCATCTACGGTGAGATTGATGCCGACTTCATTGGCGATAGCGATCAGGTGGAGCACGGCGTTGGTGGAGCCACCAGATGCGGCGACGGCGGTGATAGCGTTTTCGAGCGACTCACGCGTGATGATCTGGCTGGGGCGCAGGTCGCGGCGGGCGAGTTCCATGACCATCGCTCCGGCTTTGCGCGAGGCGGCGTGCTTTTCGGGAGATAAGGCGGGCACGCCCGACAAGCCGATGGGCGAGATGCCGAGGAATTCGCAGGCCATGGCCATGGTGTTGGCAGTGAACTGGCCGCCGCAGGCTCCGGCGCCGGGACATGCATTGGCCTCGATGGCTTCGAGTCCCGCGTCGCTGAGCTTACCGGCGGAGTGGGCGCCGATGGCTTCGTAGACATCCTGAATCGTGATGGCTTTGTTGTTGAGGTGGCCGGGCGCGATGGAGCCGCCGTAGAGCATGAGGCCGGGTATGTTAAGGCGAGCGAGCGACATGACGGTGCCGGGCATGTTCTTGTCGCATCCGGCGATGCAGACGAGAGCGTCGAAGAGATTGCCGCGCGAGACGAGCTCGATGGAGTCGGCGATAACTTCGCGGCTGATGAGCGAGGCCTTCATGCCTTCGGTGCCCATGGTGATGCCGTCGGAAATGGTGACGGTGTTGAACTCCATCGGCGTGCCGCCTGCGTCACGCACGCCCTGTTTTACGGCTTCAGCAATGGTACGGAGGTGGAAGTTGCACGGCCCGATTTCCGTCCAGGTATTGGCAATGCCGATGATGGGCTTGTGCAGGTCTTCCGGAGTGAAGCCGATGCTGCGCAGCATGGAGCGCGCTCCGGCGCGGCTGGGGCCATCAGTGAGTGCTCCGCTCTTCCATTTCGGGTTCTGGCTCAAGTGTGTTCTCCGTGTTTTTATGCTCTGGGGGTAAGCCAGAACTTTTCGTTGTGCTGCGTTTCAAAAGCATCGAGTGCGGCGGCGTGACGCAGGGTCAGGCCGATGTCATCGAGCCCTTCGAGCAGGCAGTAGCGGCGGAAGGGATCGATGGAAAATTTTGCTTCGAAGCCGTGGTCGTCGTGAATGGTTTCGTCTTCGAGCGAGACGGTGAGGCGATAGCCTTCATGATGGCTGGCCTGACCGAGCAGATGGTCAACATCTTTTTCGGGCAGCGTGACGAGAAGAATGCCATTCTTTCCGGCGTTCGAGTGGAAGATGTCGGCGAATGTCGGCGCTATGACGCAGCGGAAACCATAGTCGAAGAGCGCCCATGCGGCGTGTTCGCGGGATGATCCGCAGCCGAAGTTTTTTGCGGCGACGAGAACCTGCGAGCCTTGATAGCGCGGCTGGTTGACGAAGAACTCGGGCTCACGGCGCCAGTCAAAGAAGAGGAACTCGCCGTAGCCGGTACGCTCGATGCGCTTCAGGAACTGCTTGGGGATGATCTGGTCGGTGTCGACGTTAGCGTGATGCAACGGCGTGACGACGGAATTGACGACGCGAAATGGCTGCATTAGGCCAGAACCTCCTCGCCTTTGTATTCCCATTGGCGGATATCGGTGAAGTGACCAGTGACGGCTGCGGCTGCGGCCATCTCAGGGCTGACAAGATGCGTGCGACCGCCGCGTCCCTGACGGCCTTCGAAGTTGCGGTTGCTGGTGGAGGCGCAGCGCTCGCCGGGCTGCAGGATGTCGGGGTTCATTCCCAAACACATGGAGCAGCCAGGCTCGCGCCACTCGAAGCCTGCTTCGAGGAAAATCTTGTCGAGGCCTTCCTGCTCGGCCTGCGCTTTGACGTGATGCGAGCCGGGCACGACCATCGCGCGGACGTGCGAGTGAACGTGGTATCCGGTGACGACTTTGGCGGCGGCGCGGAGATCTTCAATCCGTGAATTGGTGCAGGAGCCGATGAAGACGCGATCGATGGAGATGTCTTCGATGGCCGTGCCGGGCTTGAGGTCCATGTAGGTGAGCGCCTGGTTGAAGCTGCGGCGCTCTGCCTCGGAGTGGGACTCGATTGGGCCGGGCACGTGTCCGGTGATGGGAACGACCATGCCGGGGTTGGTGCCCCAGGTGACGTAGGGAGTGAGTTCTTCGGCCTTGATGAGCATCTCGCGGTCGAAGGTTGCGCCGGGATCGGTCTGCAGATGGCGCCATTCGGCGACGGCTTCATCCCACGCCTTGCCTTCGGGGGAGAAGCCGCGATCTTTGAGGTAGGCAAAGGTCGTCTCGTCGGGAGCGATCATGCCGGCGCGCGCGCCCGCTTCGATGCTCATGTTGCAGATGGTCATGCGGCCCTCCATCGAGAGAGCGCGGATGGCGGAGCCAGCGTATTCGACGACGTGGCCGGTTGCGCCGTCGGTGCCGATGCGGCCGATGATGCCGAGGACGATGTCTTTCGCGGTGACGCCTTGCGGCAATTCACCTTCGACGGAGATGCGGAAGGTTTTGGGCTTTGACTGCTGCAGGCACTGCGTCGCCATGACGTGCTCGACTTCAGAGGTGCCGATGCCGAAGGCCAGCGCGCCAAACGCGCCGTGGGTCGAGGTGTGCGAGTCGCCGCAGACGATGGTCATGCCGGGCTTAGTGAGGCCTAGTTCGGGGCCGATCACGTGGACGATGCCTTGGTTGGGCGATTGAATGTCGTAGAGCTCGACGCCGAATTCCTGGCAGTTCTTGCGCAGGGTATCGATTTGCTTGGCGGCGATAGCGTCCTCGATGATGAGGCGGTTCGGCGTCGTCGGGACGTTGTGATCAACGGTGGCGACGGTACGGTCTGGGCGGCGGAGTTTGCGTCCGGCCATGCGGAGGCCGTCGAAGGCCTGCGGCGATGTGACCTCATGGACAAGATGGAGGTCGATGTAGAGCAGCGCGGGCTCGTTCGCGGGTTCTGCGACGAGGTGCTGTTCCCAGACTTTCTCGAAGAGTGTTCTTGGATGCGACATCTTGAATTGGACCTCAGGGGCTGAAGCCCCTTTATGACTGTGTTTCTTTTGTGCGGGGCAAAAGCCCGCACCCACCCTACACGGCGTGCATTGCCTGCCGCTTGTCGATGATTTCGTTCAGGGCTTCGTGTACTTGCTTGCCCATCGCTTGTGTGGACAGGATCATCTTCTTGTCCTTCTCGCTGCGGGCAAGGTCGGCGGTGCGATAGCCCTGCTCCAATACTTTGCGGACGGCGATTTCAATCGCGAGCGCGTCCTGTTCGAGATTTGCCGAGTGGCGCAGCAGCATGGCCGCGGTCAGAATTGCGCCCAGAGGATTGGCGAGGCCTTTGCCTGCGATGTCGGGCGCGGAGCCGTGGACTGGTTCGTACAAATTGACCTGTCCGCCGATGGTCGCCGAGGGCAGCATGCCGAGCGATCCGGTGATGACGGCGGATTCGTCGGAGAGAATGTCGCCGAAGAGGTTTTCTGTGAGCACGACGTCATAGGTGCGCGGCGTGTTCATCAGGTGCATGGACATGGCGTCGACGTACAGGTGATCGAGTGTGACGTCGGGGTAGTCCTTTGCAACTTCAGTGACTGTGGCGCGCCAGAGCTGCGAGACTTCTAGCACATTGGCCTTGTCGACGGAGGTGACTTTCTTGCGGCGCTTCTGCGCGAGATCGAAGGCGACGCGGGCAACGCGGGTGACTTCATCGCGGGTGTAGCGCATGGTGTTCCATGCGGAGCCGGCTTCGCGGTCCCACTGGCGCGGCTCGCCGAAATAAAGGCCGCCGAGAAGCTCGCGAACGAAGAGGATGTCGGCTCCGTCGATCACTTCGGGTTTGAGTGGCGAATTCGCGGCGATTGCCGGATGCGCGAAGGCCGGACGGAGATTGGCGAAGCCGCCGAGTGCCTGGCGAATCTGCAGCAGGCCAGCTTCGGGACGGCGATCGGGCGGAAGGGAATTGAACTCATTGCCGCCCACGGCTCCGAGCAGCACGGCGTCGCTTTCAAGCGCCGTATCGAGCGTCGCCGAGGGCAGTGGTGTTCCTTGCGCCTTGATGGCTGCGCCGCCGATCAGCGCTTCGTGAAATTCGAAGTCGTGTCCACCCCACTCGGCTACGGAGCGCAGGATGCGCGCGGCTTCTGCCGTGACTTCCGGGCCGATTCCGTCTCCGGCGACGATAAGAACCTTCAGCTTCATCTTTGCGTGTTCTCCGAGTCTTTCTCGTTCACGTTCATTTTGCTGACCTGAACGCCAGCGCTTCTGGCTTCGTCGCTGCAGATCAGCTAGCTTCGCTGATTGGTTCAGCCGAGATCAGGTCTTCGTGGCGTTTGTGGTGCGCGACGAGGTTGATGAGGTCCTGATCGTAGATAGCTTTCTTCTTGTCGGCCAGCTCGGTAAAGGCGCGGTAAGCTGCGTCGAGATCAGTGGCCGCGAGCTGATAGCCGAGCTCGGTAAGGCGTGAACGCAGCGCGTGGCGGCCCGAGTGCTTGCCGAGGACCATGCGATTGGTTGGGACACCAACGGAAGCAGGCGTCATGATCTCGTAGGTCAGCGGGTTCGAGAGCACCCCATGTTGATGGATGCCGGCCTCGTGCGCGAAGGCATTGCTGCCGACGACTGCTTTGTTGGGGGAGGGCGCGAAGCTGATGACCTTTGCGAGTTGCTGGCTCGCGGGATAAAGTTGGTCGGCCTTGAGGCCATGCTCGACCGGATATTGATCGGCGCGAACGATCAGGGCTGCGGCGATTTCTTCAAGAGCCGCGTTGCCAGCGCGCTCGCCGATGCCGTTGATGGTGCACTCGATCTGGCGCGCTCCGCCATCGATGGCGGCGAGGGAATTGGCGACGGCCAATCCGAGATCGTTATGACAGTGCGAGGAGAAGATGACCTTGTCTGCGCCGGGGACGCGCTCGCGGACGGTGCGGAACATCGCGCCGTATTCGTTCGGTACAGAATAGCCGACAGTGTCGGGCATGTTGATGGTCGTCGCTCCTGCTTCAATGGCAACCTGGACGATCTTGCAAAGGAAGTCGATGCTGGTGCGCGTAGAGTCTTCGGGCGAAAATTCAACGTCGTCGACATAGGTGCGCGCGAGAGTGATGGCTTTTGCTGCCTGTTCGAGCGCTTCTTCGCGGCTCATCTTTAGTTTGTATTGCAGATGAATGTCGGAGCTGGCGAGAAAGATGTGAATGCGCGAGCGCTCGGCAGGCTCCAGTGCGGCGGCGGCGCGTTCAATGTCCTCGCGCTTGGCGCGGGCAAGTGATGTGATGCGCGGCTTCCGGATTTCTTTAGCCACGGCCTGGATGGCGGCGAAATCGCCGTCGGAGGAGATGGCGAAGCCGGCTTCAAGAATGTCCACGCCGAGGTCTTCGAGCGCGTGGGCCATGGCCAGCTTTTCGTGCTGTGTCATGCTGCAGCCGGGGGATTGTTCGCCATCGCGAAGGGTGGTGTCAAAGAAAAGAAGCCTGTCTTGGACGACGTCTGGGGTCATATCGGGGAAGCCTCGACTGCACTCAGTTTCGCAAAAGCCGAGGCATAATTCAAATCTTTAATTTTTTGAATTACCATAAATTATCGTTATGATGCCTGTATCCGGGCTCGGAAGCCCGTAAGAACCTTATGGAATTATCCCAACTGGAAACTTTTCTCGCTGTGGTTGTCGAACGCAGCTTTTCCCGAGCCGCTGTGCGCCTGCACCGCACACAGCCTGCGGTGAGCCAGGTGATTCGCAAATTGGAAGAAGAATTTGGCGAGCCACTTTTTGACCGTGCATCGCGTGACGGCACGTTGACGACAGCCGGAGAAGTTCTGCGCGAGTACGCAGAGCGATTGCTGAGCCTGCGCAATGAGGCGGCGAGTGCGCTTGAAGAAGTGCGGTCGCTGGAGCGCGGGCGCCTGACGCTGGCTGCGAATGAGTACACGTGCCTTTATCTTTTGCCAGTGCTGGATGAGTTTCGTCGCCAATGTCCGCAGATATCGATTCTGGTGCAGCGCTCGCTTGCGAGCCGCATTCCGGATGAAGTGCTGCGGCGCACAGCGGAGATTGGTATCGTCTCGTTTCAGCCTGAGGACGAGCAGCTGAAAGCAGTCGCTGTATACGCCGATGATCTGGTTTTCGTGGTGCATCCGAAGCACGTGCTGGCGCGGGAGACAGAAGTACGCATCCGCGACTTGGGCGCGGAGAATTTCATCGCACACAATGTGGCGTCGCCGCGGCGGAAGCTTGTTGAAGAATCGTTTGCGAAGCATAAGACGCCCTTGAATATTGGCGTGGAGTTGCCGAGCCTGGAGGCAATCAAGCGTTTCGTGGCCACCGGGAACGGCGTGGCGCTGGTTCCTGCATTGTCAGTGCAGACGGAGGTCGCGCGCGGCGAGCTGGTTACGGTTGCGGTTCCTGAACTGGATTGCTCGCGACAGCTATGGCTTGTTTATCGTAAGCAGGGAAGTCTTTCGTATGCGGCTCTTGCATTTATGCGCGTAGTGCGAACACTGGCTGAGGATCGCGGCACTCCTTTTCTCTATGACGAGAAAAAATCCGGTGCGTCTAAACAACTTGAAGCCGCCCTATAAGTTAATGACAGGCTGGGCTATAGCAAAACGGCGTTCGGCAGGTACAATGGCGAGGTGGGCCTTTCGGTCCACCACACTTTAAATCGACGAGCCCGAGAGGCGTTGCGCCTGCGGTGCTTTTAGCAGGCGAGAGGTTCACGAAACGGATGAAGAAGATTTTGTTGTCTTTGGCGTTGCTGTCATTTTCGGCAGCGGCTGGATTTGGGCAGGAAAGCAGGCAGGATGCGAGCTTAAGCTGGGCAGGCTTGTTTACACCTCACGTAGTGGGCAATACAGTGCAGCAGGATGGAACGGTGGGCGTCTGGGGCGCATTAGCCAGCTATCGCTACATGCTAACGCCGCGCAGCGCGCTTGAGCTGAACTATCAGTACAACCAGAATGTTGAGAAGTACGTCACGAGTTTCAACTCGATCCGCGTGCACGCCCGCATGCAGGAAATATCCGGCGCGTATGTGCGCAATTTCACCTTCAAAAACTTCAACCCGTTTCTGGAAGCGGGTATCGGCGGCTATATATTTGGGCCAATCAAGGACGACAAGACGACCGACCTGGACGCGAAGCAGAGCACCAATATCGGCGCGTTGTACGGCGGCGGCATTGCTTACGAGCTGAGCCCAAGCTGGGACATTCGTGCCGAGTATCGCGGCATCGTCGTCAAAGCGCCGAACTTCGGTCTGGAACAGTACCGTACGAATCGCTACTACAACATCAGCAATCCGACGATTGGCGTGGCCTACCACTTCTAGTCTCTTAATCAAAACGCAAAAAAGCCCCGGAATGATCCGGGGCTTTTATTTTGGGTGAGCCAGCGCGTCAGAAGATTTTGTAAGCAACACCAACGCTAAAGCCGTTTGGGGTTAGGCCATTGCTCGGGTTTGGAAATGTGAAGGCAATTCCCGGAGCCGCGGGCCATCTCTGGTACTCATAGTCGCCGCGGACGATCCAGTGACGCGCCAGGCGGTACTCCGCGGTTCCTCCCGGAGTAAAGGCAAAGTAGCTGCCGCTGCCGATGTTACCCGGATAGGTAATGAAGCCGCCGCCCATCAGAAATTTTGCGTAACCCGAAAGGCCGTGAAAGCGAATGAGCCGATAGCGGGGCCCAATCAGGTACATTGCTTCTGTTTCTCCTTTCCAGCCATTGAAGTGGAGCCACCGCGCTTCGCCTTCTGCGCCAAGATTGCGCAAGAGGATCCGATCAAGATCAGCGAATACGGCAATGCCATCCAGGCGATAAGGTCCCCAGTCCGGCTGAAAATTGGAATACTCTGCTCCGGCAGAGAGTGACAACCCACCGCCATTAGCGGCGGGTTTGACCTGTGCAAAAGTAGATACAGGAATGAGAAGAAGGGCAATACCGAGTAGTTTTCGAAACACGTTGCGATCTCCAAAAGTGTGATCTGCCAAGGAATGAATACTCCCAAATAAAAATTGAAATTTTCGACCTATGTTCACAGTCCTGCAGAGCAGGCCCGAACTTCCGGACCTACTGCGGGTTCTGTTGCGGCTGAGCGTTGTTGCTCTCCGTTGCGGGAGCCTGCGGCTGTGCCTGAGCCGTGCCCTGCGGCTGTGTCTGCGCAGGCGCTGGGGCGTTGGCCGAGGTCGGAGCTACAGTCGGCGCCTGGTACCGCTGCAGGCGGAAGTAAACCGGCGTCAATTCGAGCGGCATTTTATCGCCCGGATTCAAGATCTGGTCGCCTTTCACGTTGAGGGCGTAGACCTTGTCATCCCAGGCATCGGTCCGTAAATGGCTACCAAGCGGCAGAGCGGCGCGCTGCGCGAGATCGTCCATGTTGAGCTTTGGTCCCTGGTTGAGGAATCCAGCCATCCATGGAGTACCGTCAGCCTTGAGCAGGGAATCGCCGAGACGCGGCGTCACGAGCGCGGGCAGTGTCTTGGCGCGGGAGGTGAGCTGCTGGTAGAAGAGGCTCACGCTGGCCGATTTGTCGTGATAGACGGAGCCGTTAAACAGATCCATGGCCTTTTTGGATGCGGCTTCGTTGTCGGCGGCGGTGTGGTTCATGTTGATACGCTCGAAGGTCGCCTCATCCGGGAAGAGCAGGCGATCATTGAAGGCGTAGCGCGTATCAATGTGGTGGCCGAGGACGATGTGGGCCAGTTGGAAGCTCAATACAGCAGCCAGGTCTTCTTCTGTCGGCAGCACGTCAATGAGGCCCTTGCTGAGCAGGATGGTGTTGCCGATTGCGAGGGATTCGAGCGGCGTCGTGAGCATCACGCGGCAGTGGATGTCAGATGGAAGGCTAAGGTTGCTGCCAATGATGATGTTGTTGGTGACGGTCTCAAGGACTTTATCGAAGTCGCTCGGGGGAGCCAGAAGGCCGGCTTGTACCAGACGATCAAGTACGTTCTGCTCGGCCTGCGAAACCCACTGCCGTCTCGCCGCCAGAGGGCTTACATCCTGCGAATTCTCGCTCTGGTCCTGGGCATTTTCGACAGTCATTGATTCAGCATCGGACTCACGGGTTGGCAGCTTAAGAGAATAGCCCCAGAAGTGGGACTGGGCACGGAAGCCTGTTCCCTTTTTGCCGGTTCCTCCCTGAGACTCTTCCGCGTAGATCGCGGCAGGAAGCCAGACATCGGGCTGGATATTCTGGCGCCAGCTGTCGAAGTGGTAATAGCGTGTCACTTCGTCGTTGGCGTTGCTAGTGTAGGTGCCGTTGAAGCGAACGATGTTGCCATCCTGATCCTCAATCCAGATGCGGCCGAAGAAGCGGCCCGCTCCGGTTTTTGGCTTGGGGCGCACGTCGAAGACTTCAGTGCGGATGGTGCCAAGAAACTCACGGCGCACAAAGGCGAAGTCGTAGTGCTGCGTATCGAAGCTGACCGGGTCGAGGAACATCATGTCCATGAAGCCGGTGGCCGAATAGCTAATATTGAATGCCTTGGTCAGGCCGCTGACATATTTGAAAGAGCCTTTGAAGAACCCATGCTTGGTGGTCTTCGTTTCGTAGCCTTTGTTATCGAAGGTCTTGCCGAAATCGACGCGACCGAGCATGTACTGATCAGACTCCGGCACGGAATAAAGTTTCGGATCAGGCCGCATGTTCTGGATGTAAGTCTGTACGACGGGGGTGTGTTGCTGAATGGCTTTTACCGTCGCTTTCTCCTGCCCTATCGCCTTCTGGACGAGGGCAGTCTGAGCGGGAGTAAGTGGTACGGGAGGAGCAAACTTGGCTGTTTTTGCCTGTACTGTAAGCACCCCCAAAGAGACCGTCAGACCGGTCACCCACAACTTGCGAAAGGACATTTCCTAACTCCTGGTTTTTCTTTCATTCATTTCTTTCATTCATGTAGACAACAGCAATGACAGCAATGCTCCATGACACTCGTGCCGCCCATGCTCAGGCCAACTGGAAGCTGATGTGTATCACGCTTACCTGATCAACCGGCTCGCCGTTCCTGGTCGCCGGCTTGAAGCGGATGCGCTCGGCAGCCTGCTTTGCCTGCTCATCCAATCCGTGCCCAAGCCCATTCATTACGCGCAGAACCTGCACCCGTCCGGAAGCGGTGAAACGCACTTCCAGCGTGACATCGCCTTCGATTTTCAGCTGTTTTGCCTCCGAGGTGTATTTGGGGAGCGGCTTGGCGACGACGACAATAGGAGTAGAAGCAGGATTCTCAGCCTTGGCGGCATGCGGGCTACCCGAGCTGACATTTACCGGACTGGAAAAGCTGGTAGTTGCAACGGTTCCGTGGCTACCCGGAGTGCCGGTTCCGCCGACTACGCCACTGCTGAACCCCGCCGACGCAACGGCGCCGCGATCTTTTCCTCCAGGAACTCCGTTGGCGACGCCCGAACCGAAGGATGTGCCGTGAACGCTGCCCTGTCTGGCCGCGCCTGCACCCTGTGCCGTACCGGGAGCCGAGCCGAAGGAGCCGACGGCTGCAATCGTTGCCGGCCTGCTGGCATTAGGATTTGGCGTGACGCCCACCGGATCACCGAATCCACCCGTTTTCAGGCTCGGAGCAGAATTGTTGTTGGCGACCTGCGTAGGTGCGGAACTTTTGAAGATGCCCACCTTGGGTTGGGGTGGAGGAGTGACCGCCTTAGGCGGTGCAGCAACCAGGTGCGGAGTCTCCGGGGTGGGAATCTTCACAACTTGCGGTTTCGGCGGTTCCGGCTGCGGTTTAGGGATGGAGATCTTAGGCTTTTCCTGAACCTTGGGTGGTGGAGGAATTACTTTTACCTTCGGTACAGGCGGGATATAGGGTTTGGGCTGTTCGACGGGGAAGACGAGCTCAGTGGTCTGGTACTGATGCATCTTTTGCTGATGCACCTGAGCCATAGTAAGGAGGACAAGAATACCCCCAGCAAGAATGTTGACGACTGTGCTTACCCCAAACGACCCCAAACGACCTTGTGGTTCAGGTAGAAGGCCAAGATTCTCGTGATTCAGTAGATCGTTATCTGTTCTCGCCATAAGCTCATTGGTTCAAGGTTTCAAATGAAATTAAGTAGTCTTTGATAAAACAGACGCAAAAGCGACGGTTTTATTCGATCTTCTGCAGGTTAAGTGTCTTCCAACACTCGTATGAACCATGAAGACACGATTCCCTCAATCCTTATGAATCAAGTTGCAAGATGGCTTCCAAATCTCGGAGTTGGTAAGTGATCGTACAATATCGCAACTGAAGGCCATCAGAAGTTAAGAAGGCGCTGTATCTGTATTCTTCTATATTACAGAAGTAACGCTTCTGGTAACCAGTCTGGTCAATATTGCCATTTCCGGGGCACCACGTAACTATTACCGCAGAAAATACTTGCATCCATGTAATTTTTCTAATGCAAGCCTTTGTGCCCGTGATACTTGGACGGTCGTAGTATACGGAGGGTTGTTTCTTTCGGAAGCGGAAAAGTGGTTTTTGAGATGATTATAATTCCTAGCGGTGTGAGGAGACAGCTTGAGACTTTTAGTAACCGGTGGAGCAGGTTATATCGGCGGAACGGTTGCCGAACTCCTTTTGAATAAGGGGCATGAGGTTACCATTTACGACAATCTCTGCCACGGGCACAGGTCGATGGTTCCGGAGAGGGCAGAGTTTATTCAGGGAGAGCTTGCCAACCAATCGATGCTGGAACAGATTTTCTCATCCAGCGCATTCGATGGTGTGATGCACTTTGCCGCTCTCATTGAGGCAGGGGAGAGCATGCGGCGCCCTGAGTTGTACTTCCGCAATAACTCCGCCGCGACGCTCACGCTCCTTGAGGCGATGTTAGCGAAGGGCGTTCATCGTTTGGTATTTTCCTCGACTGCCGCCGTTTATGGTGAGCCGGAGTCGACGCCGATCCGGGAAGATGCGCCGTTGCGACCTACGAATGCTTATGGCGAGTCAAAGCTGCTTGTCGAGCAGATGCTGAGCTGGATGAACCGCGTTCACGGATTTCGCTATGCGAGTCTGCGCTATTTCAACGTCGCGGGAGCTACCGAAGGCCGGGGCGAAGCCCACGAACCGGAATCTCACCTGATTCCGCTGATTCTGGATGTTGCGCTGGGCAAGCGCAAAAGCATTAAGGTCTTCGGCCAGGATTATCCAACGCCGGATGGCACCTGCATTCGCGACTACATTCATGTGCAGGATCTGGCGCACGCGCATCTGTTGGCTTTCGAGGCGCTCGCTGAGCGCAGCCCGCTCATCTTCAATGTCGGCAATGGACAGGGCTTCACCATTCGCCAGGTGATCGAATCAGCGCGCCGCGTTACCGGACTTCCGATTCCGGTTGAAGAAGTGGAGCGGAGGCCGGGTGATCCGGCCGTACTGATTGCGAGTTCAGAGAAGATTGAGCGCGAGCTGGGCTGGACGCGTGAGTTCGACAAGCTGGACGATATTGTTGCCAGTGCCTGGAAGTGGCATCAGCAGCGGTATCAGGTAGCGGGCTAAGAGTTAAGCCTAAATTGACTCAGCGCCTGGGAGGGGGCTACTGAATCGTGCCAGTGGGCACAAACTGTTCACTGGCTTTTTGGTATCTCGAGAGAGGTGAAATCGAGCTATGGCCTAGTTCCGTTGTTTTCGAGTACACAGCCTGCCTGCTCGGTTTGAATGCTCGAAGCTGCCCGACTCTTGATTTTGTATGGAAATCCGCCTTCAGTCTTGACTGTGGATTGATCGATCTCATGCCTTGCGGCAAAGACCGGAGCGGATTCTACGAGCACAACCAACATACATATTGTTGTCAATATTTTGGACAAGAGTCTTTCTCCTTTACTTCAAGAAATCGGAAATCAACCGCCGAAGACGACAAGCTTTTGATTGATATCGCGAGGCCGTTTTGACCGTAGCGAAGAAATATTGATTTTTTTCCGACTCGATGAGGGCTCTTTACGTTAGTTCTGTGAACGGTCGGAACTTCCCATCGCAGAAATAACTCGATATTTTCACGGGACGACAACGAACCTCAGCTAAAATCCAAACGACTTCCCCAAGAGGAAGCGCCTGCTCTTCATGAAATCCCAAATCTGCAGTACTTGCATTTTTCGACAAGT
Source organism: uncultured Acidobacteriaceae bacterium (assembly GCA_963833015.1). Lineage (GTDB taxonomy): Bacteria > Acidobacteriota > Terriglobia > Terriglobales > Acidobacteriaceae > Alloacidobacterium. The sequence goes on from CAWHWJ010000017.1 coordinate 278,831, forward strand.
GAGGGTTGCTCTGCATGCTGAAGCCGTTACTCGTTGGATTGTGTCTTGGTCTATCTCTGCCTCTGTACAGCCAGGTGGTGGGTTCTGGTGAAGAACGCGCTCACCATCTGTATATTGGCGCCGAATATTCACGGCTAAATGTCGATTACTGGGCCTATCCGACCGTCTTCATGAATGGTCTCAGTGTGTACGGCGGGTACAACATTTTCGTGAGGCCACACACCGGTTTCGGCCTCGAAGGCACATGGCGGACCTTGCTGGACAGGGATGGCGGTCGCCGCAGAGAAGATAGCTTTCTAGCCAGCGGCCGGTACATCTTCCATATCAACCGTCTTTCGCCTTTTATCAAAGGCGGCGGCGGGTTTGGTCATTTCAGCGCCTCGTCCGGTAGTCCAAACCCGAATCCCGGTCAGGATGGATTTCACTGGGTTGGGGCTGTCGGATATGGAATTGACGTCCGCTTGACGTCACACGTCTACCTTCGTCCGCTGGAATGGGAGCAACAGGTATGGAGCTTCTCGCCCCATCTTCTCGGTCCACACTCCTATAACTTTGGCGCTGCGTACCGCTTTCGCTAGCGAAATAGCTTCATCGCGTTCAGCACCGTGTTGTAGACGCCCCAGGCGGCCGGGATGGAGACGACGAGCCAAGCAACTGCAATCAACGCCGGCGAGCTTTTCTTTTCTTCGTTCATCTCAATGACCTCCTGCAGCCACTGGCGTTTCACCCTTGACCCAATATTTTTCCGGAACAGGGCGTACCAGCAGATTGCTCAGGAATCCGACGAACAGCAGGCCCACCATGATATGCAGCACAGGCTGGTAGGCGTTTGCCCGGTCCACTCCATGCCTGAGCTGCGATTCGCGTATGTAGTTCACCAGCACAGGGCCCAGGATTCCCGCGACTGACCAGGCAGTGAGCAGGCGTCCGTAAATGGCTCCGATGTTGAAGGAGCCGAAGAGGTCTTTGAGGTATGCCGGAGCAGTCGAAAAGCCTGCCCCATAGATGCTGAGCATGATTCCGGCGGTCAACACAAAGAGCCCGATGCTGTTCATGTGCGCTGCGCTCGTATAGGGCAGGATTGAGTAGCCGATGATCGCCAGCCCCAGCAAAATCATGAAGGTTGGCTTGCGGCCGATGTAGTCGGATACGGTTGACCAGAAGAACCTCCCGGCCATATTGAACAGGCTCAGCACGCCGACGAAGCCACCAGCGGCGATCGCGGAGATGCCGAAGAGGTCCTGGATCATGGGCGAAGCCTGTTCCAGAATGCCGATTCCGGCGGTAGTGTTCATGCAGAGCACAAGCCATAGCAGCCAGAACTGCGGCGTTCGAAAGGCTGGGCCAACAGCAACACCGTGAGACGTCACCATGCCGGAAGCGGCTGGCTTCGGCTGCCATCCCTCTGGCTTCCAGTCTGGACGCGGGACACGCACCAGAGCCGCCCCAAATGCCATGAAGCAAAGATAGAAAACGCCCATGACGAGGAGAGTTTTTTCAACCCCAACATCGGTCGATGTGCGGAAGAAGCCCATGAGCTTTACGGCGAGAGGCGAGCCGATCATAGCTCCTCCTCCGAAGCCCATAATCGCCATACCAGTGGCAAGGCCAGGCCGGTCCGGAAACCAGCGGATGAGAGTGGCCACCGGAGCGCTGTAACCGAGACCAAGGCCGATGCCGCCCACAATTCCGTACCCGAAGTAAACAAGCCAGAGCTGATGAAGATGAACGCCGAAGGATGCGAGGAAGAAGCCGGAAGCAAAGAGAATGGAAGCAAAAGCCATGGCTTTGCGTGGGCCTTCGCGCTCAAGCCAGGGACCGAAGAGGGCTGCCGAGAGGCCGAGCACGCCGATGGCGAGAGAAAAGATCCATCCGACTTCGGGCTGCGTCCAGTCGCCGGGAGCTGAGCTCGTAATGCCGATCAGCCGTGTCAGAGGAATCTTGAAGACGCTGAAAGAGTACACCTGGCCAATGGAAAGATGCACCGCAAGTGCTGCCGGGGGGACAAGCCACCGGCTGAAACCAGGCTTGGCAACTGAATGCTCGTAATCCAGAAAAGAAAGGAGGCCCATTTTGGCAGATCTCCGAGGTGAAAAAGTACTGCAAAGACTCGGATGCTAGCAAGTTCCATCAAAAACGTGCAAATGAATTTCCGGATAGTTTTCATAAGAGGAAACGGGGTCTAAAAACTGTGGCTCTCCGGACCATGTCTGCCTGTATAGACAGGATTTCCCTTGCCTACCCTCAGCCTCAACCTTTAACGTGATTGCGGGCGAAGAACTCAATTTCTTCGTTCTTTCATCCTCGATCCACTCCATGAAGAGGTACAGCTAGAGGCATGTCGTCGATAACCACGAGCCCTGATCCGAATCTTGATTCTGTTCTGCGCGAAAATCGCGTCTTTCCTCCGCCACCTGAATTTGCTGCAAAGGCGCACATCAAGAGCCTTGCGGAATATGAGCAGATGTACCGCCGGTCGGTGGACGACCCTGAGGGATTCTGGGCGGAGGCGGCGCGCGAGCTGCACTGGTTTGCGCCGTGGGAAAAGGTGCTCGAATGGAACTTCCCGTGGGCCAAATGGTTTGTGGGCGGGCGAATCAACCTGAGCTACAACTGCGTAGACCGGCATGCGTTGGGGGACAAGCGCGACAAGGTTGCCATCATGTGGGAAGGCGAGCCGGGCGAGATCCGCAAGCTTACATTTGGCGATCTGTACGCCGAAGTGCAGCGTTTTGCCAACGTGCTGAAGGGGCTGGGAATCAAGAAAGGCGATCGCGTTGCGGTCTATATGGGCATGACGCCCGAGCTGGCGATTGCGGTTCTTGCCTGCGCTCGCATCGGCGCTGTGCATTCTGTCATCTTTGGTGGATTTGCCGCACACGCGATCGTTGATCGGGTGAATGACGCAGAGTGCGTTGCCATTCTGACTCAGGACACGGCCTACAGGCGCGGCAATGAAGTGAAGCTCAAGGCGGCTGTCGATGAAGCTGTCGGGCAATGTCCCACTGTGAAGAATGTTGTTGTCTACCGACGGTCGGGGTCGCCTGTAAACATGCAGGCGGGACGAGACCGCTGGTGGCATGACCTGATGGCGAAGGCCTCGCCGGATTGTCCTGCCGAGGAACTCGATTCCGAAGATTCGCTCTACATCCTGTACACCTCGGGCACGACGGGGAAGCCAAAAGGGCTTGTGCACACGACCGGCGGCTATTCCGTTCAAACGTATCTGACGAGCAAGTACATTTTTGATCTGCGCGACGACGACATCTATTGGTGCACAGCGGATATTGGATGGGTTACGGGGCACTCGTATGTCGTGTATGGCGCTCTGCAGAATGGTGTTACGACGCTGATGTACGAAGGCGCTCCGAATTTTCCGGATCTGGATCGATTTTGGAAGATCATCGACGAGCACAAGGTCACCATCTTCTACACCGCACCCACGGCAATCCGCGCCTTCATCAAGTGGGGCGACCAGTACCCGGAAAAATATAAGCTCGACTCGCTGCGTTTGTTGGGGACTGTCGGAGAGCCAATCAATCCGGAAGCGTGGATGTGGTATCGCGAGAAGATTGGTAAGGGGCGCTGCCCGATCGTGGATACATGGTGGCAGACCGAAACCGGAGCCATCATGATTGCACCGATTCCCGGAGCGGTCCCGACGAAACCAGGCTCGGCGACGCGGCCATTTTTTGGAATTGTGCCTGAAGTAGTTACAAAAGAAGGGACGCCTGTGCCGGCGGGACACGGCGGACTGCTGGTCATCCGCAAACCGTGGCCTTCAATGGCGCGGACGATCTACAACGATCCCGAGCGCTATGTGAGCAGTTACTGGTCGGAGATTCCGGGAACGTATTTCACCGGAGACGGCGCGCGCGTCGATGACGACGGCTGTTTCTGGCTGATGGGCCGCGTGGATGATGTTCTCAATGTCAGCGGTCATCGACTTGGCACGATGGAAGTGGAGTCGGCGCTGGTTGCTCATTCTAAAGTCGCCGAAGCTGCGGTCGTTGGCCGCCCTGACGCCATGAAGGGCCAGGCCATTGCCGCTTTCGTTACGCTTGAAAGCGAGTATCAGCCTTCGAAAGAGCTGAAGGACGAGCTTCGTGCATGGGTGGCGAAGGAGATCGGAGCCCTCGCTCGGCCGGATGACATCCGTTTTACCGAACAGCTTCCCAAGACGCGTTCCGGCAAGATCATGCGCCGGCTGCTGCGCGAGTTGGCCACCAACGGCGAAATCAAGGGTGACACGACGACCCTGGAGGATTTCAGCGTGATTGCGAAACTGCGCGAGCAGGACGAGTAGGTCTGAAGAACTATCAAGGTCATAGACCCGGTCGCGTGCCGGGTCTTTTTTATGGCACTTTGCAGCAGTCTCCCGCTGAGGGCGGTTCTTCGCTGCTGGAGTCGAGCGCGACCTTCCATTTCCCGTCTGGCTGCTTCTTCCAGATCGTCATGTAGCGGCCGCTGGTTGTGACCCGGTTTCCGTTCTTGTCCCTTGAGTGGCCTTCATAGTGCCCCCAGGTGTATCCCATGTCGCCGGCTGAGGACATCTGGCCTCCTTGTGGTGTCCATGTCAGCTGATACTGTTCCGGAGTCCATGTAGTTTGCGCGGCAATGGCCGCGTGACCGAGGACGGGCGCTTCCTTGTTGCCGAGTGTGACTGCGTCCTCGGCGAACCATGACGCGAAGGCTTTTCCTCCACCTTTGGCGGTGTCTTTTGCGAACTGCGCTTCAAGCTGGAAGAGAAAAGCCATTCCGGGCGAGATTGTCGGGTCGGTCAATGCGGCAGACATATTGGCTTGAGGAGTCGGCCTGGCCAGAGGGTCTAACGGTAGTTGCTGAGCAAATATAGACGAGCAGAGAAGCAGGCCGGCAAGCGAAACAGGCAAGGCAATGGCACGCATTGTGAAAACCTCGTGGCTCAGGTAAAACTGACAGGCTCTATGCTAGCAGCGATGCGGTATCGTTTAGCAGAGTCGGTTGGCTAAGCAACAGTGGACGAAATGAAACCAGAGGAGACGGTAGTCGGGAAGAAACGCCATGGCATGTATTGGATGGGCGCGGCCAGTGCTGCCGTTTTTGCTGCCGGCCTTGTACTGCAGGCGTGGCGCCCGCAGATTGCGATCGAGGCGACGTCGCTGCGCGTGATCGCGCTTATAGCGTTCACGGCGGTTGCGCTTTGGCGAAGATCTCTCACGGTCTGGATCATTTGGGGGATGCTTGCGGGAGTCGAGGTAGGGCTCGATGCTCCGCGCATTGCGCTGCAGGCGCGCGTTTTCAGCGATATTTTTCTGCGGCTCATCAAGGCCATCGTTGCGCCGCTGATTCTGGGCACGCTCATCACCGGTATCGCCGGTCATGGCGAGATGCGCAGTGTCGGCCGTCTGGGTTTGAAGTCGCTGGTTTATTTCGAAGTGCTGACGACGGTTGCCCTTGTGATTGGACTGGTGGCTATCAATCTGACACGGGCTGGAGAGGGCCTGGAGGTTGCTCCGCAACAATTGACCGCGAACAGCCAGTTAAAGCTGGAGACAGGACCTCAACCAGATACGCGCCTTTCATGGGATCAGGTTCTGCTGCACGTTTTCCCGGAGAATCTGGCGAAGTCGATTGCCGACGATCAAATTTTGCAGGTTGCCGTCTTTGCGCTGATCTTCGGACTGGCTTTGGGCCGCCTCAAAGAAGAACAGCGCGCTCCGTTGCTGCGGGTTGCCGAGTCGCTAACGCAGGCAATGTTTGCCTTCACAAACATTGTGATGTACTACGCCCCAATCGGCGTGGGCGCGGCCCTCGCATACACCGTCGCGCATTCAGGTTTAGGTGTGATGGCCAACCTGGCGAAGCTGCTTGCCACCTTGTATGTCGCCCTGATTGCGTTCGCGCTGCTCGCAATGTTCCCCGCGGCGCTGCTGGCGCGTCTCCCTGTGCGCGAATTTCTTTCAGCAATTGCTGAACCGGCGACGATTGCTTTTGCTACTAGCACATCAGAGGCGGCTCTGCCGCGCGCGATGGAGGCTATGGAGGCTTTCGGCGTTCCGCGCCGGATCGTGGGTTTCGTAATTCCAACCGGGTACAGCTTCAACCTTGCCGGATCGGCACTGTATCTGGCGATTGCCTCAATTTTTGTGGCACAGGCAGGAGGCATGCATCTGGGTGTGAAGGAACAGCTTTTCATGCTCGGCGTGCTTATGCTGACGAGTAAAGGCGTGGCTGGAGTGCCGCGCGCCGTGCTCGTTGTGCTGTTGGCCACATCGTCTGTTTTTCACCTTCCGGAGGAGCCAATCTTTATCATTCTCGGTATCGATGCGCTGATGGACATGGGGCGGACGACAGTGAATGTGGTAGGCAACTGCCTGGCGTCTGCCGTCGTGGCGCAATGGGAGGGCGAGTTTCGCAAGGAAGCCCCGGCGGAAGAAGCGCTCGCTGCGCTTACGGAATAAAGCTCAAGAACTTGATATACTTACATTTCAAAGGAACGACCATTTGCTTCGCAGTACGAAGGCCCTGTCACAGGGCCTTTTTGATGGTTTAACGGGAGCAACGGGTCACGCGCATCCGGGTTTATAGGGATGAGCGCTCTTATCTTGAATGGGACATTTACTCGACACCATCCAATCACCGGCTGACATTAAGAAGCTCTCGGTAGCCGAACTGGAATCGCTGGCGCAGGAGATTCGCGAGACGCTGATTCAGACGCTCTCGAAGACTGGCGGCCATCTTGGTCCGAACCTGGGCGTCGTTGAACTGACGCTGGCGATGCACTATGTCTTCGATACGCCTGCGGACAAGTTCGTCTTCGATGTCAGCCATCAGGCTTATATCCACAAACTACTCACCGGGCGGCGCGAACGTTTCGAGACGATTCGGCAGCCGGGCGGACTGAACGGCTTCATGCTACGCACGGAAAGCGAGCATGACATTTACGGAGCCGGACACGCTGGCACCGCACTCTCTGCGGCACTGGGCATGGCGGTCGCGCGCGACCTCGCAGGCGGTAAGGAGCATGTGGTCGCGCTCGCCGGAGATGCGGCTTTCACGAACGGCATTTCGTTTGAGGCGCTGAACAACATCGCCGATCAGACCAAGCGGCTGATTGTCGTACTGAATGACAACGAATGGTCAATTGACCGAAATGTAGGCGCGATCGCGCGTTATCTCCACAAGATTGTCACGAATGAGCATGTCTCGCACCTGCACGACAGCGCGGCGCGTCTTCTGGAACGCCTCGGCAAGACGGGCAAGACCGCAGTCAGTGTAGTACGGCGTGCAGAAGAGGCCGCTAAAGGCATGTTGTGGCCTTCAGTCTTCTTCGAGGAGTTCGGCCTTACCTATTATGGCCCGCTCGACGGGCATAATATCGGGCTGCTGATCGATACCTTCCAGTTTCTCAAAGCGCAGGATAAACCCGTCCTGTTACACGCCATCACGCAGAAGGGACGTGGTTTTCAGCCGGCTCTCGACAAGCAGAAGAAGTTTCACGGACTGGGACCCTACGATCCGGAGACAGGCGAAACGAAGCCTGTTGGTCAGCAGACCTATTCCGAAGTATTTGCAAACGCCTTGGTCAAGCTGGCAAACGAGAACGAAAAGGTCGTTGCGATCACCGCAGCCATGCCAAATGGCACCGCGCTCGATCTCTTCCGGCCGCATCATCCGAAGAAGTATTTCGATGTGGGCATCGCGGAAGAACATGCAGTGATCTTCGCCGCAGGCATGGCGACGCGCGGCTATAAGCCCTTCTGCGCCATCTACTCGACATTTCTGCAGCGCGCTTTCGACCCCATTGTGCATGATGTATGCCTGCAGAATCTGCCTGTTGTCTTTTGCATGGACCGAGGCGGTTTGAGCGGCGATGATGGCGCGACACATCACGGCCTCTTCGACATCAGCTACCTGCGCGGTATTCCGAACATCGTGCACATGGTCCCGAAGGATGAAGACGAACTGTCCGACATGCTGTACACAGCCATGCTGCACAATGGTCCGAGCGCTGTGCGCTATCCGCGTGGTACTGGGCCGGGCACGGTTGTAAAAGAACATCCGGCTGCTCTGCCCATCGGCAAAGCAGAAGTGATTGCTGATGGGGACGACGTGGCCATCTTTGGACTGGGTGCGCTACTACCCATGGCGAGCGAACTGGCTGCCAAACTCGAAGGGCAGGGGTACTCAGCCGCCGTCGTGAATCCTCGCTTCGTCAAGCCGCTTGATCGAGACGTGCTGGCGAGCTACGCGAAACGTGTAAGCGTGATTGTTACATTTGAAGATCACGTCCTGATGGGTGGATTCGGCAGCGCCGTAATGGAGGCGCTCAGCGAGATGCAGTTACCGATTCCTGTTGTGCGCATCGGCTGGCCTGACCGTTTCATTGAACACGGCAAAGTCGAGCAACTGCGCGCTCGTTACGGCATCAGTGTCGAAGGTGCGCTCGAGAAGCTAGCGCCATATCTCAAAAGGACGTCACGCACCAAAGCACTCGCGCGATAAAGGGCCCCTCTAGCCCTCCTCGCGCATTTTTCTGCGGGTGGATTGCCAACCCTGAGCAGAATAACGGCTGCAAACATTGCGTGAAACTTCTTCGTCGAATGTGACCCATCCTTTTGAGATCGCGTTGGTTTGCGATTCAGGAATGGTGCGAAACCTGAATCAGATTTCGCACACACAAGAGAGAATGTTCACCGCCTCGTGAGGAAGCACCGAGAGAAGACGGCTTGTGAGATAGCGGGAAGGTTTTCGCTTTTAATCAGCGGATGAAAATTGGACGAAATCGCACTGCGAAAGGTCAGGTTTACGAACGATAGCCTGCGTTCGCGCCGGACGCACTATGATGAGAATAGCGCATGACTGAAGTACAGAATGTGAAAGTGGCGACGGGAACCGGGACACACGGTAAGCACGATCGCTGGATTCTCGTGATCGGCGGCTTCAAGCTGCTGAAAGGCCTGCTATTCATTCTGCTCGGAATCGGCGCGTTGAAGCTGTTGCATCGCGATATTGTCGATTTGCTGACGCGCTGGCTCATCGACTGGCACTTCGATCCGGAAAGCCGCTTCGTGAATCTGGTGCTGGATAAGGCGGCCATGATTGATGCGCATCGGCTGAAGCAGATCAGCATTGCGATCTTCTGCTACGCCGCACTCGACTTTACTGAAGGAATCGGCCTGGTATTGGAAAAGACATGGGCCGAGTACCTCACCCTGATCCTGACGGCATCATTTCTTCCTTTGGAGTTTTTTGAGATCGTGCGGCACCCGACCTGGGTCAAGGTTGTCCTGACTCTGGTGAATATTCTTGTCGTTGTTTACCTTGTCTTTTACGTTCAGCGGAATCTGCGGAGGCGCAAGACCGCTTAGTTTTGGTACGGCCGGTAGGCTCCGATCAAAATGTCCTGAAATGTGTTCTGTCTCGTAACCGGCAAACAATGCCCGGATAACTGGTATTCGAAACCTTCCTCTTCGAGGAGAGCAAGGAACTTCGACATGCGAGATGGCTGGCCTTCAATTTTGTGGTGGTACTCAATCACCATTCTTTGAACGAGTGAGATTTTTTTGCTGCTTTTCAGGTCGGCAATGATCTCAAATTCAGCACCCTCAACGTCCATCTTGAGAAGATCAACCGGGCCATTGACGTAGTCAGATAATTTGGCAGCTTTCACCTGGATCTCACGGTGATTCGGTATGCGATTTGCAGATCCGCTCATCCTCAGGTTTCCCGCCTCGGTTGCGCCAATGTAAAAGGAACGTTCCCCGCTGTCGTTTGCGAGCATCAGGTTATAGGTCGAGACGTTTTCAAGATGGTTTTGCTCGACATTCTTTTGAAGAATGGCAGCAGTCGCAGGATCAGCCTCAAAACAGGAGATCAGCGCTTTCGGGTACAGGCGCTTGAAATAGAGCATGGCCAAGCCAATATTTGCGCCGCAGTCGAAAATCACGGGAGCATCATTCTCCGTTTCAAAAAGATAATCAGCGTGAACAAAGACTTCCCGTAACGCATAGTGGAATGGCTCTTCATCCAGATAACTGACGTGGAAGCCGAGGAGATCAGTTTCGTGGCCCTTCGAATTCATAGCGGTGGCAAGACTGGCTATATCCGCAGCTCGGTAGTGAAGTCTTGCCATTTGTCCGATGGTGTTGAGCCGCGCCACCTGACGAAAGAGGGAATTGGTAAGGTTCATGCGATTAGGATGTTCATTATCACGATCCAAGTCCAGCGAATTATCCAGGCGAGATTTCCGGCGACGCTAAGGAGAAGAATAGGCGAAATCGCCTAGCCTGAGTCGTAAAATCTGGCAAGTGCCGAAGTATGGTGATGAACCAAAATTGCAAACACTCTATCTAGTGGTCAGACGGGAAGACGGCTACTAGTCATTGAGCTTTATTCAGGACCTTTGACAACGCATATTCCTGCGTCACGAACTTCTCGAATCTCCACAGCAAAACTCCTTTTGACCGCAGCATCTACTGAGTTACGATGGCGGTGGGACTTAGTGGTTTGAAATAGTCTTTTTAGGAGTTTTCTGGTGATTTGAAACAAAAATAGCTCATAATTATGTTTCCTGGCCCGATAGAGCAGAAAGAAGCCAGTTGCAGGGAAGTTTGGAAATGTTTCGTGGTAACCATCCAGCGCGCGTTGATGAAAAAGGGAGATTAAAACTCCCTATGGAATTCAAGCGCCCGCTTACGGAGAACTACGGATCGCTTTTTTACATAACCAGTAAGGATGGCAAGGTCGCCGAGATCTATCCGCTGAAGGAATGGGAAAAGATCGAGGAAAAGCTGGCGGCGATTCCGAGTTTCCATCCGGCGAAGAAGAAGCTGATGGACCGTATCAACTATTACGGCCAGACCACAGAGATTGATTCGCAGGGCCGGGTTCTGTTGCCGCAGATTTTGCGGGAGTCGGCGAATTTGTTGACGGACGTAGTGGTCTTCGGGATGCAGAACTATCTGACCGTAGCCAACCACGAAGACTTTAAGCGGAACCTGGAAGCGGCTCCGCTGACGCCGGAAGATGAGAAAGAATTGGCAAGTTTTGGGCTGTAAATGAAGCCCCCAAGGGGGAGCACATGACGGAACGAGAGCGACATGTGCCGGTTCTTTTAAAAGAAGCGATCCGATACCTGAATGTGCGGCCGGGCGGCACCTATTGTGATGCCACGCTCGGACTTGCGGGACATTCGACGGCGATAGCGCGGCAGTTGGGTCCGCGCGGCAAGCTGATTGCCTTCGACCGCGATCCTGAGGCGATGGCAATAGCGCGAGAGCGGCTGGATGCTCTGCGCGAAACGCTGGGGCCGGCGATGCCGGAGGTTGTTCTGCACGATGTGGAGTTCTCGCAGGCAGAAAAACTGCTGGAGCCGGAGAGTCTTGACGGGCTGCTGGCCGATTTTGGAGTCAGTTCGTTGCAGTTCGACGAGGCGCACAGAGGATTTAGTTTTCAGGCGGAGGGCCCATTGGAAATGCGGATGAATCCGCGCCAGGGCATCACCGCCGAACAGGTGGTAAACCAGGCCGGCGAAAAAGAGCTTGCCGATCTGATTTACGAATTCGGAGAGGAAAGGAGGTCGCGGAGAATCGCCAGAGCCATTGTCAGGGCCCGGCCGATTACGACTACGGCACAACTTGCCAGAATCGTAGCGGCTGCGGCCCCGGCGATGAAATCGGACAGAAGTAGGCACACTCTGCACCCGGCGACTCGAACCTTTCAGGCTCTTCGAATTTACGTAAATGCCGAGTTGGAGGAGATCGACGCTCTGCTGGATGCGGCGCCCCGGTTGCTGAAGCCGGGCGGAAGGCTGGTGGTGATCAGCTTCCACTCTCTCGAAGACCGGCGTGCAAAAGATTCGCTGCGCGAAGGCGCGCGGCAGGGAATTTATGAAGTGCTGACGCGGAAGCCGGTCACGGCGGAGGCGGAGGAGACGGATCGCAATCCAAGAGCACGCAGCGCGAAGTTGCGGGCGGCGGAGAAGAAGAGAATCGGAAGTTTTAGTTGAAGGATCGGGCCGGGGTCGTCCCACCGTTGTAAAAGGCGAAAGTTAGTAAGACGACATTCAGTAAGTCCCTCCTCAGAAATAGCGGCCCAGGCCCGGTCGTTTGAGGAGACAAGCAAGTTCTAAGTGAAGCAGCAGTCTGGAGAAGAGAGATGGCGACACAGGTAATCGCAACGAATGGAATCATGACGGCCCCCCGCAAGAAGCGTGGAAGCAATGGCCGCCGAGCGGAACCTGTCCCTGTTTGCGCAGCAGCAGCGCGCGCGCCGGGGGCCGACGCCGGAAGTCTTCTTCGTGAAGCGCTTCGACAATTCACGGCTGGTAAAGGCCGCCGATCCGCAGCGCGTGCGCGAGATGCGCACCTTTGCCTGCGCCATGGCTGTGCTGTTCGCGCTGGTGATGGTTTATGGTTGGCAGCACTTCTCTTCGATTGAGTACGGCTATCGTGTGGAGTCAGAAAAGCAGCAGGTGGTGCAGCTGGAAGAGCAGAACCGCCAGCTTCGCCTGACCGAAGCACAGCTTGCCGATCCGGCCCGTATTGACCGCATGGCGCGCCAGCTTGGCCTCGATGCTCCGCGTCCGGGACAGGTGGTTCGTCCGGATGCAAGCCTCGATCAGAACGGTCCGGTGATGGCCAAGATGACTCCTGCGTTCCCCCTCCGCTAGGCTAGGGATCGTCATCCTGAGGAACGTAGTGACGAAGGATCAGCCGGAAGGTAGCGCGCGGTGAAGCAGTTCTCATTCCATTCCGAGACAAGCCCGGCATCCCAAAACGCACAGATGGCGCATACGGGCGTAGTGACCCCGATGCGCCGTTTGCGCGTGATTTGGATTGTCGGCCTTTTTGCCGTGTGGGCGGGATTGATCGGCTTACGGCTGGTGTGGCTGCAGGTGATTCGCCACCACGAATTTGTGGAGCGCGCGGCGAAGCAGCAGCAGCGCACCTTTGAAGTGGCCCCACGACGCGGGGTGCTCTACGACCGCAATTTGCATGAACTGGCGATGACGGTGCTCGCCGATTCGATCTATGCCGTGCCTTCTGAGATTGGCGATGCGCGGCCGGCAACTGCAGCAGCACTGGCAAAGGTCGTTCATATCGACCCGACGGATTCGTTTACTTCGTCGCAGCAGATCCTGGCGCGCTTCAATGCTTCGCGGAACTTTCGCCTGGGTGGCGCGCAAGCAGGACCCGGAACTCATCAACAAGGTCAAGGCGCTCAACCTGAAGGGCGTTTACGTTCAGAAGGAATTCAAGCGCTTCTATCCCGATAACCAGATGGCGTCGGAGGTTCTTGGGTATGTCGGCCTCGATGACAACGGGCTCGGCGGCCTGGAAGAGAACTTCGACGATGATCTGCACGGTACGCCGGGCCATATGCTTACGGCTCTCGATGCGCGCAGGCATGTGCTGGGCAGTGAGGAAAGCGAGCCGCTTCCGGGCGAGAATCTTGTTCTGACGCTCGACGCCAATATTCAGTTCATGGCCGAGCAGGCGTTGGATCGCAACATGGAGCGCACGCACGCGCTGAATGGAACGGTCGTGGTGCAGGATCCGCACACAGGGCAGATTCTTGCCCTGGCGATCCGGCCCACGTTCAATCCGAATGATTTCCGCCATGCGACGAAGGATCTGCTGCGCGATCACGCGGTGAGCGATGTTTACGAGCCGGGATCGACCTTCAAGCTGGTCACATACTCGGCAGCACTCGAGGAGCATGTGGCTACGCCAGATGGGATGGTGGATTGCGGCGGCGGACAGATCAACGTGGCTGGCCGCATCGTGCACGATGCACCCGGCGAACACTTCGGCAATATCACGGTGGCCAAGGCTCTGGCCGAATCGAGCGATGTGGCCGCGATCAGGCTCGCGCAGCGTATGGGGCCGGACCGCTTTTACAAATACATCAAGGGTTTCGGGTTCGGACAGCGCTCGGAGATTGAGCTGCCTGATGAGACGACGAGGACTGCTGAAACCGCCGCGCCGCTGGAATCCGACGACGATCGGCTCGATTCCGATGGGGCAGGAGGTCGCGGTGACACCGATTCAGCTGGTGACGATGGCGTCGACCATTGCGAATGGCGGCGTGTATCTGCCGCCGCACATCCTGCTGAAGAGCACGGACCTGATGAAAGGCGATCCAAAGCTGCAGCCGGTGGCGTTTCATCCGGAGATCGATCTGCCTGATCCCCTGCCCGATGGCGCACACCGCGTGAGTCTCAGAGATGACGGCTGCGCGAGATGCGGAAGATGATGGAGGGTGTTGTGCTCTTCGGCACGGCACATAACGCGATCCATTTGAATGGGTACAGCGCGGCGGGAAAAACGGGGACCGCGCAGAAGATCGATCCGGCGACGCGCACGTATTCGAAGACAAAGTTTGTCGCTTCGTTTGTGGGCTTTGCGCCGGTGAATAATCCGGCGATCACGATTGCCGTCGTGATGGATTCGCCGGATCACAGCATGCACTTCGGCGCCGAGGCCAGCGCGCCGGTTTTTCAGGACCTGGCACAGAAAATTCTCGAATATCTCGGCGTCCCGCACGATGAGGACCTGAAGTCGCAACAGCTTGAGGCGAAGAATCAACACACTGAGGATGAAGACGATCATCCCGCGGAGCACGATGAGGATCTCAACTCGCTTTTTGCAGAGGTGAACAATCTGCCGGCAGATGACCCGCTACGCGCATCACAGCAAAGTCCGGGGCAGGCAGCTCCCGTCGCCAAGGATGCAGCGCCAACGGAGGTTGCGACAAATAAGGCGGAGCCTTCATCGCATCTGCCGCCTTCGCCCACGACTGTGTTTGCCGAAACCATTACTCCGAAGCCCGCAGAAACACCTGCACCACCGCCGCCTATGCCTGGGAGCGCGCCGCCGGCTCCCGTCGTGAACGGCTCAGTGATCGTGAATGCGGGCAAGAAGGTCGCCGTGCCTTCGCTGGTTGGGCAACCTGTGCGCAGCGTGATCGAGCAGGCGGGCTCAGTTGGTCTGGCGGTGCAGGTGCTGGGTACCGGTATTGCGCGCGAGCAGGCTCCAGCCGCTGGAACGATGGTGCCGACGGGCACAGAGATTGTGGTGCGCTTCACCCGCTGATCTAAAATCAACTTATCCCTATGTACATTGACGAGCTCTTGCGAGGAGTCGGATTGGTGCGGCGTACCGGTTCGTCTGCGGATGTTGCGCGGCATCGAATATGACTCGCGCAAAGTGGGGCCGGACTCTTTGTTTGTCGCCATGCAGGGTGGCACGACCGATGGCAATCGCTACATTGCGGCAGCCGATCGAGCGCGGCGCGAGCGCCGTCGTTACCGACTCTGCGATGGCGTTTCAGGATGCCGCCGTCAAATATCCGCAGATCGCCGTAGCCGAAGTTGCGCATGGCAGGAGAGCGCTTGCTGCTGTTGCGGCGAACTTTTTTGAACATCCGGAAAAAAAGCTGGCCCTGAGCGGCGTTACCGGAACGAATGGCAAGACGACGACGGCGTTTTTGCTGGATGCGATGCTGAGCAGCATTGGGCGCAAGACTGTGTTGGTCGGCACCATTGAGTATCGCGTGGCAGGTGTGATGGCAGAGTCGCCGCATACGACGCCGGAATCGCGAGACCTCCTGGAGTTGTTCGCCAAAGGTGTCGAAGCAGGCGCAACAGAGGCTGTGATGGAAGTCTCGTCACATGCTCTGGAGCAGGGGCGCGTGTGGTCGCTACCATTTGACGTTGCCATCTTTACGAATCTCACGCGCGATCATCTCGACTACCACGGCACAATGGAGGCATACTTCGCCGCCAAGCGCACGCTCTTCGACGGATCGAATGGAGTCGTGCCGCGCGTTGCTGTCATTAATGTTGAAGATCCCTATGGCGCGGAACTTGCCATCAAAGCGCGGGAATCAGGCTCAGAGATTTTTTCTTATGGATTGGGAGTTGGAGAGTTTCGCGCCGATGATCTTCGTATGTCCGCCTCCCGCATGGAATTCACACTCATCGCGCCGAATGGAAGCGCAGCAATTCAGACGCGATTGACAGGCAAGATAAATGTCTACAACTTGCTTGCGGCTTCCGCAGCCGCTTATGCCCGCGGGTTGACTCTAGATGAAATCGCCGCAGGCGCAGCCTCGCTGGCATATGTGCCGGGACGCTTCCAGACGGTCGACGCCGGCCAGCCCTTCGCTGTGGTCGTGGACTACGCACACACCGATGATGCTTTGCGGAATCTAGTCACGCTGGCACGTGAATTCGTGAAACCAACAAATGGACGAGTCATCACGGTCTTCGGCTGCGGAGGTGACCGCGACCGGACCAAGCGTCCGCTGATGGGTCGCGCTGCGGGCGAGGGAAGCGATTTTGTCGTGCTTACCTCGGACAATCCGCGCAGCGAAGAGCCCGAGGCGATCCTGCGCGATGTTTTGCCGGGGCTGGAGGCGACAGGCGTCAAGTTCATCGCCGAAGCCGATCGCGCGAAGGCGATTCAGGCAGCGGTCGAGCACGCGAGCCCGGGTGACATTGTCCTGCTTGCGGGCAAGGGACACGAGAAAACACAGATGCTGCGTGATCGCATCATTCAATTTGACGATGTGGAAGTGGCCGCGAACGCAATTCATGCGTTGGCACAAACTGGAGCAAAGCAGTGAAGCTGGCACTTGATCAGATTGCGCACTGGATGAGTGGAACGCTGCATGTTCCCCGGCAGGACGCGCAAACACACGCCGCCGCGACTGGCTATTCCATCGATTCGCGCACGCTGAATCCCGGCGATCTGTTTTTTGCCGTACGAGGCGAACGCTTCGATGGCCATGACTTTGTCGTTTCAGCTCTCGAACGCGGAGCGAGCGCGGCGGTGGTCGCCAAGAATAAAGTTCTCGAATTGCCGGAACAAGCTCGCCAGAACACATTGGTCATCGTCGATGAACCATTGACCGCTCTGCAGACGTTGGCTGCCGCCGTTCGCCGCCACTGGGGTAAGCGCGTGATCGGTATAACCGGAAGCGCAGGCAAAACGACGACGAAAGAAGCCATCGCCACCGTCCTCGCGGCCAAATTTCGCGTCTTGAAATCTCAGGGCAATCTCAACAATGGATTCGGCCTGCCCCTGCAACTGCTGCGACTCGAACCGGAGCATGAAGTGGCGGTGATTGAAATGGGCATGTCGAATATCGGTGAGATTTCAGCACTGACGCATGTCGCGGTTCCTGATTGGGGCGTTGTGACGAATGTGGGCAATGCTCACGCAGAGAATTTCCCCGATGGCATAGCAGGCGTTGCGCGGGCCAAGTATGAGTTGATCGCCAGCCTGGCTGCGGATGGTATAGCTTTCCTGAACTGTGACGATGCCTACGTTTCACAGTTCGGCCGGGATTTCCGCGGCAAGAGCGTTTATTTTGGCAAAGGGCCGTGCGCGGATCCGCGTGTCGAGTCTGTCGACGAGCTGGGCGCAGAAGGCCTTCGCATGCAAGTGCGTGCGGGCGAGCGTGAGGCGCAAGTCTGCCTCCGGCTACTGGGGCAGCACAATGTCTCCAATGCTCTAGCCGCAATCGCGGTGGGATTGGAAGCCGGCATTCTGCTTGAGGATTGCGCCACAGCCCTTACGACGCTCGAGCCGGGGGACAAGCGCGGCCAGGTGCTCCACGTGCGCGGAGCCACGATCATCAATGATTCCTACAACTCGAATCCGGAAGCGTTGAGTGCGATGATTCAGACCCTGATGTCGATGCCGGGCCAGCGGCACATTCTAGTTGCAGGCGAGATGCTGGAGCTTGGACGCGAGTCTGCTGCGCTGCACGCGAGCTGTGGCGAAGCCGCGGCATTGGCGGGAGTCGATGTTGTGCTGGGAGTTCGGGGAACCGCATTGCAGATTGTCGAAGCCGCGAAGCAGGGTGGCTCTGAAGCGATCTTTGTGGAAACGCCGGAACTGGCTGGAGCATGGCTTAAGCGAAATCTTCGTGAAAAAGATGTTGTGTTGTTAAAGGGGTCGCGCGGAGTGCGGCTGGAGAAAGCGCTCAGTGCTCTTGAAACAACGTAATCTGTAAGATGAACGAGAAAGACCGCAATTTCCCACTCCAGCGTGCGAAACCCTGCGTACGCCGGGGACCCCAAATTGCCGGAGGAAGTGTTTGCTCTACTGGCTTCTGTATCAGAAACTTTTTCCCTACTTCAGACCATTCCGCATCTTCCGGTATCTGACGTTCCGCACGGCCTTCGCATCGCTGACGGCGATGCTGATCGCGCTCATCATCGGACCGTTCGTGATCGAAAAGCTGCGCGAGTTCCAGATCGGCCAGTACATCCGCGAAGAGGGTCCGAAAGACCACCAGAAGAAAGCCGGCACGCCAACCATGGGCGGCGTGCTCATCTGCCTCGCAATTCTGCTGCCCACACTGTTATGGGCCGATCTCTCGAATCCCTTTGTATGGCTAGTGATGGGTTCGACGCTGGCGTTTGGAGCGATTGGTTTTGCCGACGACTACATCAAAGTCGTCAAGCGTCGGAATCTTGGCCTCACTGCGCGCGCCAAGCTGGGCTACCAGATACTGGCCAGCCTCGGGATTTCCATTGCTCTCATCGCTATGCAGATACAGGGGATGTATTCCACCAAGCTCAGCGTCCCCTTCGTAAAGCGACTGCAGCCTGACTTTGCCATTCACGCCCTGCGGCATATTCCGCACTTTGGTCTTATAGCCTTCCTGCCCTTTGTCGTCTTCACGGTGCTGTTGATCGTGTTTTCAAGCAACGCTGTGAATCTCACCGATGGCCTCGACGGCCTTGCTATCGGATGCACCATCATTGCAGCAGGCGCGCTGACTGTCCTCACTTACGTGAGCGGCCATGTGGTTTTCTCTGATTATCTGGAACTGCAGCGCATGCCGCTGGTTGGCGAGTTGTCCATCTTCTGCGGATCGATGGTTGGCGCGAGCATTGGCTTTCTCTGGTACAACGCGCATCCGGCTGAAGTGTTTATGGGCGATGTAGGGTCGCTGGCGCTGGGCGGAGCCATCGGAACGGTTGCCGTTGCAATCAAGCAGGAGTTGCTGCTGCCATTTATTGGCGGAATTTTTGTGCTGGAAGCGCTCTCCGTCATTCTGCAGGTTGGCAGCTACAAGCTCCGAAAGAAGCGAATCTTCAAGATGGCGCCCCTGCATCATCATTTCGAATTAATGGGCTGGTCGGAATCGAAGGTCATCACTCGGTTTTGGATTGGCGCGCTGGTGTTTGCACTCTTAGCACTCACAACGTTGAAGCTTCGTTAAACTTTGCCATTCGCGTGACAGAATAGCTTGTCGGGCTGGAAAATCGAGAGCATGGA
This sequence comes from uncultured Acidobacteriaceae bacterium, assembly GCA_963833015.1. Taxonomy (GTDB): domain Bacteria; phylum Acidobacteriota; class Terriglobia; order Terriglobales; family Acidobacteriaceae; genus Alloacidobacterium. Next base: position 298,114 of record CAWHWJ010000017.1, read on the forward strand.
GTTCAAAGGGAAAAAAGTTCTGGTGGTTGGCCTCGGCAAGTCCGGCCTGGCGGCGGCCCTCTTTTTGCGTCGCCGGGGCGCGCAGGTCACCGTGTCCGACATTCGCAACGCCGAGGTGCTGGGAAAAGACATTCCCGCGCTGCTGGAAGAAGGCATTGCGGTTGAAGCAGGCGGGCATGGGCTTCTGACCTTTCGGCGTCAGGACCTGATCATTGTCAGCCCGGGTGTACCGCTCGATACTCCGGAACTGGTGCAGGTGAAAGCTTTTGGACTGCCGATCGTTGGCGAACTGGAACTGGCTTCGCAATACCTGAAGGGCAAGTCTCTCGCGATTACCGGATCAAACGGCAAGACAACGACGACCGCTTTGTGTGGCGCGATTCTTGCGGCCGCTCGGTTGCCGGTGCAGGTTGGCGGAAATATTGGCGTTCCGGTGATCGCTTTGGTCGACCACAGCAGCGACGACAGTTGGTCAGTGCTTGAAGTATCGAGCTTCCAATTGGAGACGACCTATCGCTTCCGTCCGGAGATTGCGGTCGTGCTGAATGTAACTCCTGACCACCTGGATCGTCACGGCAGCTTTGAAAACTACACAGCGGCCAAGGAGCGTATCTTTGCGAATCAGACCGCAGAAGATGCTCTGGTTCTGAATGCCGACGACGATGTGACCTCGCGCATGGCCGCGCGGGCCAAGTCGCGCATATTCTGGTTCAGCGCGAAACGTGTTGTCCGCCAAGGCACATTCGTTCACGAGGGCGCGATTGTCTTCCGTGCCTCAGAACAGGCAGCGCCGGAGTTCATTCTGAGAGTCGAAAATATCCCGCTCAAGGGCCATCACAACGTCGAGAACGTACTGGCCGCGGTTTGCGCAGCGCGGCTGGCTGGCGTTGCGGCGAATGCCATCCGCGAAGCGGTCGAATCGTTCAAGGCGGTTGAGCATCGGCTGGAGTTTGTCGCCAGTATCAACGGAGTTGATTATTACAACGATTCGAAGGCGACGAACGTGGATGCAACGGCGAAGGCCATCGCTGCCTTTCCTAGAGGCATTCACCTCATTCTCGGCGGCAAGGACAAGAACTCCGATTACCGCCAACTGCGCACGTTGCTCGAAGAGCGTGTGAAGACCGTGTATACCATCGGCGCGGCTGCAGAGAAGATCGAGATGCATATCTATGGTTCTGTGCCGGTCGTCAATGCCGGGACTCTGGATCAGGCCGTGGCCAAAGCATCGGAGGCTGCGCAGCCGGGCGAGATCGTGCTCCTCGCGCCGGCATGTTCCAGCTTCGATCAGTTTGAAAATTACGAGCATCGCGGGCAGGTCTTTAAAGAGCTTGTGCATGCAAGACAGGGTGTATGGCAAAACGCGTAGGCGTCGATAAGCTGCTGTTCTGCGTAACGCTGGTCCTCGTCGTCATTGGACTGGCGATGGTCTTCAGCGCTTCGGCCGTCATGGCCAAGGAGCGCTTCGGCTCGCCGTACAGTTTTGTCATTCGCCAGGCGATCTGGGCGGCGGTTGGTCTCGCTGCCATGACGCTGCTCATGCAGGTCGACTACCGCAAATACAACCGGCCCAATGTTGTCTTTCCGGTCGTAGCTGTCACGGTCATCTGTTTGATGGCCGCGTTTCTCATGCGCGACTCGCACAACACGCACCGCTGGATTCGTTTCGGCATCCTGTCCTTTCAGCCTTCGGAGCTGGCGAAGCCGGCGCTGGTGCTGTTTCTTGCGTGGTTTCTTCAGAAGCGCATGCAGACGATCGACGACTGGCGCGGAACGATCCTTCCGGCAGCGCTGCCGAGTCTTGTTTTTATTGCGCTGATTCTGAAAGAACCGGATCTCGGTACCGCGCTGGTCTGTGCCGGTGTCACCGCGCTCATGCTCTATCTGGCCGGGATAGAGATGAAGTATCTCGGCTATGCGGCACTCGGTGCGATTCCGGTGCTCTACTTCATGCTCTTCCGCGTCAAGTGGCGCCGCGATCGTATGCTGGCATTCATCAATCCTGAGGCCGATCCGCTGGGCAAGGGCTTCCATATTATTCAATCGCTGATCGCAGTTGGCACTGGTGGCCTGCATGGTCTCGGCTACATGGAAGGGCGGCAGAAGCTCTTCTACCTGCCCGAGCCGCATACGGACTACATCTTCGCCAACATCTCAGAAGAACTGGGTCTGCTGGGTGCGATCGTTGTCGTCACGCTGTTTATCGTTCTGGGTTATCGCGGGATTCGCGCCGCCGTTCTGTCGACGGATCCATTCGCGCGCTTCCTTGCTTTCGGTATCACAGCGACGATTCTCATGCAGGCCTTCTTCAATATCAGCGTTGTGCTTGCGTTGGTGCCGACCAAGGGCATCACCCTCCCATTCATCTCTTACGGTGGAACGTCGCTCTTCATCATGCTCGCGCTGATCGGCGTGCTGCTCAACATTACGCGGGAGATTGAATAACTACGTGCGTGTGTTGATTGCCGGTGGCGGCACGGGCGGCCACATCATGCCGGCGCTGGCTATCGCCGACGCTCTTCAAGAAACAGTACCAGGCTGAGCTGCTCTTCGTCGGCACAGCGCGCGGGCTCGAATCGCGGCTGGTGCCGCAGGCCGGGCACAGGCTGGAGCTGATCCAGGTTGGACAGCTCAAGAATGTCAGCCTCGTCACCCGTCTGCGCACCCTCCTCGACCTGCCGATGAGCGTGCTGCATTGCCGCAAGCTGCTGAAGCAGTTTCGCCCGGACGTGGTGATTGGCGTCGGGGGCTACGCCTCCGGGCCGGCGATGATCGCGGCGATTCTGGCTCGCATTCCTACGCTCGCAGTCGAACCGAATGCCTTTCCCGGTCTCGCGAACCGGCTGGTGGGAAAACATGTCTCCGCTGCGGCGGTCAATTTCGAGCCTGCTCTCAAATACTTCCGCAACGCTCAGGTGACGGGCATTCCTGTCCGTGCTGAGTTTTTTCAGTTGCAGCCGCGTCCGGAGAACGCTCCTCCGCACCTGCTCATCTTTGGCGGGAGCCAGGGCGCCCGTGTGCTGAACCAGACCATGCCGCAGATTGGGGTGCGCCTGCTCGAAGCCATACCCGGGCTCACGATTTTGCATCAGGCCGGGGCGCGTCACGCCGAGCAGACCCAGGCAGCGTACGTGGGGAGTGGAGCCGATCCGTCACGCTGGCAGGTGCATGCCTTTCTCGACGACATGGCCCGGCGCTTCGAAGCAGCTGATCTCGTCCTTTCGCGCAGCGGGGCGAGTACTGTTGCCGAAGAGATGGCCGCAGGCAAGCCCGCGCTACTGGTTCCATTTCCCGGAGCTGCCGATGACCATCAGCGGAAGAACGCTGAGGTTATGGCTGGTGCCGGTGCGGCTATTCTTCTGATCGAGTCGGAGATGACGCCAGAGCGCCTGCTTGCATCCCTGACGTCTAGGCTTGGGAACTCGGCTGAGCTGCGGGCGATGGGGGAACGCGCACGGACGCTGGCCCATCCCGATGCAGCAAGCCGGATTGCTGCCATGGCGGCGGAATTGGCCGATTGACCCCTCCCCTCCCCCAGGCATTTCTTCTTAAATTCCTCATTTATATGGTAGTTGGCTGCATTTGACCGAGAACAGCCTATAAGAGTGTGGGTTCTTTTATCCCTACTTCCAGGATATCAATTTTTGCCATAATTCTATGCAGGCTAAGGATGTCTCTATGTGATTGCTGCAGCACTAGTTAGCCGCGACAAGTCAGCTCAGGGGGCTTGACAAGTAATGTTGTTTACCGCCTGTGGAAAAGTCCTTCCAGAAAGCGAAAGGCCCACCGATTAAGCGGGCCTTGTTCGCAATTTGAGTGATCGGTATTACCGGTGACCACCACCACCGCCGTGGAAGCCGCCGCCTCCGCCGCCATGGGAACCGCCACTGAAGCCGCCACCACCGTGGAAGCCACCGCCACCGAAGCTGGAGCCTCCGCCATGGAAGCCTGAATAACCGCCGCCACTATAGCCGTGGAAGCCCGATGCTCCGCTGTAGCCGTGGAATCCTGACGTCCCGCCGCTATAGGCGCGCATTCCGGAGTAGCCGTTGTAGCCAGTGCGGAAACCCGAGCTGCCGTTATAGGTGCTGCGATAGCCGGTGCTGCCGATCGTGCGGGTTCCACCATTCAGGGGCGAGCGGCCGTAGGCTCCACCATTGCGGTAGCCGTTATAGCCGTTCACGCTGCCGGTCGATGGTGGGTGCGTGGTTCCATAGGCTCCGCCACTGCGATACCCATTGCTGATGCCGTGGTTGTATCCGGTGCTGTATCCGGCGCGATAGCCGCCGCCATAGTAGGTGTGCGAACCCCAGCCCCAGCCGCCCCACGGATGACCCCATCCCCATCCCCACGGGCGTCCATACCAGCCGGAGTACCACGGGCCAGCGCCAATGAAGAGGCCGCCGAAGAACCAGTCGGGACCGTAGTAGCCGTAAGGTGCGCAGGCGTAAGGATAGTAAGAATAGTAGCCCCAAGAGCAGTCCGGCGGGCCGCCAACGTAGACCGGAGCGGGATAACCGACCACAGGTCCGATACCGATACCTACGGCGACCTGAGAATGAGCAAATGCCGCTGGCACTATGAGAACCGTGAGCAAAGCAAGGGAACGCAATATACGCATCGTGAAACCTCCCCGTCAAACCGCCACCAGACGTTCCGGTCAGCCAGCTGACGTGTTCCGGGATCCATCTCGCTGAACCCCGGACCTCTACTTATTGGAAACACCGCGTGGAGGAAAAGTTGCGTTAATGTGTCCAAAACGCTACGGCATGACCGAGGCGCGTCCCGGCAGAATCTCGCGTTGCCGTTGTGGCTTGGGCGTCGTGCGGCTCTGCCCGCAGAAGTCCCGCACCATCATAGCGCTGACAGGATGCCGCTGCATCTTTTCGTCCAGGAAATCTCATATTTGACGCATGGATTGTTTGCCGTACGAAAAAGTCTAGGAAGGGTCACCGTGATTTCCTATGCGACGCAAAGTAATAACGAACGCGCAACATGCGTGGAAGGTACTACGCGTGCTAGATTGGCCGGCAGGGGCTGTGCGTCATTCGGTCCCGCTTTGGCAAGAGAGCGTTCATTCCCGCAGGGCATCTTTCTCATTCCGGTGGTGCCCTGAATCCAATTTCGCCCAAACGCATCTGCTGTTGAGCGGAGGAGAGCCATGCCCGATCTGATTCCTGGAATACATCACATTACCGCCATCGCCACCGATGCGCAGCAGAACGTCGATTTCTACGCCGGCGTTCTTGGGTTGCGGCTGGTGAAGCAAACCGTCAACTTCGACGACCCAGGTACTTACCATCTCTATTTCGGCGACGGCAAAGGCAATCCGGGCACGATTCTTACCTTCTTCCCGTGGAGCCACGTCCAGCGCGGACGCCGCGGTACCGGCCAGGCGACGACAATTTCGTTTGCCGTTCCGGCGGATTCGTTTGGTTTCTGGATCGAGCGACTTACACGGCACAGCGTGGAATATGACAAGCCGACGCGGCGCTTCGACGAGCCCGTGCTTGCGTTTCGCGACTGGGATGGGCTGGCGCTGGAGCTCGTCGGTGTCGCTGGCGCGGAGAGCAAGTCGGCATGGGAGTCGAATGGAGTGTCGGGCAAGGAGGCGATTCGCGCTTTCCATACCGTAACGCTGTGTGAAGACGGAATGGAGAAGACGGCGGCGGTGCTGACCGACACAATGGGCGCGAAGAAACTGAAGGAAGAGGGATCGTATTTCCGCTATACGTTTGGCGAGGGCGAAGAGGCTTCGAATGTTGATCTGCACTGCACGCCGGAGTTTTTGTCTGGAGTGGTGGCGGGAGGCAGCGTGCACCACGTGGCTTGGCGCGTGCCCGACGATGCTACGCAGGTGGAGTGGCAGAAGACGGTGCGCGAGGCGGGACTGAACGTTACTCCGGTGCTCGACCGCCAGTATTTCAAGTCGATTTATTTCCGTGAGCCGGGCGGCGTGTTGTTTGAGATCGCGACGGATCCGCCGGGCTTTGCGCGCGATGAGCCGGAGAACGCTTTAGGCCAGGTACTGAAGCTGCCGCCGTGGCTCGAGAAATATCGCGCAGAGATTGAGGGCGAGCTGCCGAAGCTGCATCAGCCAAACTTTGCCGCGGAAAGGCAGTCATGAGCGCGACCGAGACATTTATCCATCGGTTTGTTCCGGGGGAGAGCAAGCGCACGCTTCTGGTGCTGCATGGAACGGGCGGCAACGAAGATGATCTGCTGCCTGTGGGACGAATGCTCGATCCGGAGAGCGCGCTGCTGAGTCCTCGCGGCAAGGTGCTCGAAAATGGCGCGCCGCGATTCTTTCGCCGTCTGCGCGAAGGCGTTTTCGATGAAGAAGACCTCGTCCGGCGCGCGCATGAGCTGGCGGAATTTGTCGCCGCGACCGTGAAGGAGCATGCGCTGGATGCTGCGCAGGTTGTGGCTGTCGGGTATTCGAATGGGGCCAATATTGCGTCGGCGATGATGTTGCTGCGTCCGGAGATTTTGCGCGGCGCTGTGCTTTTGCGAGGGCAGACGCCGCTGGTTCCTGAGACGCTGCCAGATCTTTCTGGCAAGGGTGTGTTTCTGTCGTCGGGGAAGTTCGATCCGATCATCGACGCTGAAAATGCCGCGGCGCTTGCGGAGATGCTCAGAAAGGCGGGCGCTGATGTGACGCACAAATTGCTGCCGAGCGGGCACGAGCTCACGCGCGTGGATATTGACGACGCGCGTGAGTGGCTTGCGCGGCTCCCTTAGTGAAAGAGCGACAAGTCGATGGCATCGCCCATCGCCTTGTATCCGGCGTCTTTCGGGTGCAGATGGTCGCCGGAGTCATAGTCGGGCAGGAACTGGTCGGGATGCGCCGGGTCCTGCGTGATCTTGTCGAAGTCGATCACGCCGTCGAATACGCCGCTGGTCCTGATCCATTGGTTGTAGGCCTGGCGCACCTGCTCCCCTAACGGTGATGAATAGCCTGTGGGCAGATACGGCGTGAGCGTTGCGCCGAAGACCTTGATGCCATGCTCGTGCGCACGCGTGACGAGTTGCGACAGGCCGAAGATCAGGTCGTCGGCGGTGATGTTGTCGCCGGGCTCGTGCGGGTTCTTGAGGCGGCCGATGTCGTTGATGCCTTCAAGAATGATGAGGTATTTCACGCCGCTCTGCGCGATCACGTCGCGGTCGAAGCGGGCGAGGGCGCTCGGGCCGTATCCGTCGTGGAGGACGCGGTTGCCGCTGATGCCCTGGTTCAACACGCTGAGGTGCGCGGTTTTCTTATCGGCCTGCAGACGTGCGGCGAGCACGTCAGGCCAGCGGCGGTTCTTGTCATAGGTGGACTGCGCGCCATCGGTGATCGAGTCGCCGAGGGTGACGATGGCGGCAGCGTGGTCGGCGGCGCTGGTGCTGACGTCGATTCCTTTTACGAAGCACCACGAGGTGATGGGGCTGGAGTTGTCGGCCGTAGGTGCGGCTGTGGCGTTGCCGCGCAGCACGTAGTTGGTGGAGTGTCCGGCGGTGTGGCAGGTGGTGTTGCGAATCTGCTGATCGGGCAGGTAGATGCTCACGACCAGATCGGCAAGCGGGGCGGCCTGCATCGTTATCGGATCGCTGAGAACGAAAGCTCCTGCGGGGATCTCGACGATTGGCTTGCCGTTGAAGGTGAGGGCGTGATCGGAGCCTGGCTGGATCGAGCCGCCGCCCGCGCTGACGGCGATGTCTGCCTCGCCCACATGGAGCGCCTCTGTGCCGAATTCATTGGTGAGCTGCACGCGCACGGAAGGCCCGCCCATGCTGATGTGCACGATGTTGCGGTAGGTGGAATTGGCAGGCCCCGGCTGGCCTGAATTCACGACTGAGCCTACAGGCGAAGCGGCCCACGTCCCAACCCAATTTGAAGCCGGCCCCTGCGCCAAAGCCGCAAAGGCGCTCAACCCCAGGAAAGCGAAAGCAAGAATTTTCCGTAGCATCTATCCCTCAAACAGGAATGTAATTTTTCGTTCGGGATGAGTGTATGACGAGCGCGCCCATCGCGCATACTTCAGGCCATAAAATGGAAGAAAGGAAACAATATCGGGATGAAATTGAAACTGCCTGAAGGCGAATTCAAGGCGTATCTGTTTGACTGCGACGGCACGGTTGCCGATTCGATGCCGCTCCACTACATCGCGTGGAAGAAGGCGCTGGGCGAGTGGGGCTGCGATTTTGACGAAGATCTTTTCTACTCCTGGGGCGGCTTGTCGGTGGCGAAGATCATCTCGTTGCTGAATGAAATGCGCGGCCTGAACATGCCGGTGGCTCAAGTGGAGCACCGGAAAGAGAGCCTTTACTATGAGCTATTGCCGCAACTCACTGCCGTACCCGAGGTTCTGGAGCACATCGAGGATAAGTACGGGCAGATTCCGTTCGCCGTGGTGTCGGGCAGCACGCGTGAATCGGTGACGGCTTCGCTGACAGCGCTGCATCTGCTCGATCGCTTCGAGACTATGGTTTGCGCGGGCGATTACAAAAGAGGAAAGCCCGATCCGGAAATCTTCCTGATTGCCGCCGAGAGGCTGGGCGTTGCGCCGCAGGATTGCCTTGTTTTTGAAGACGCGGAACTGGGCATTCAGGGTGCGACCGCGGCTGGTATGGCCTCGGTGAAGGTTCCACTGCCGCGTGAGCGGGGTGTTCTGATTTCTGGAGGCATAAACTAGCAAAGAGAGCGCCTTTATACTCATGAGTCCGAACGAAGACCATATTCTCGCTCATAAGCATTCCGCTAACCATCGAAGCGAGTTGGAGAGGAGTACTCTCTGCGGCTGTTTCTATTGCCTTTCGACCTTTCCACCATCGGAGATTATTGAATGGATCGATGACGGTCAGACCGCCATGTGTCCAAAATGTCCTGTAGATTCGGTCATTGGGTCTGCTTCTGGCTACCCCATTACTACTGAGTTCCTTAAGCGAATGCATGATCATTGGTTTTGATTCGGATCGACCCTTTCAAACTGAGACACCATTGAGGGAGATGTAGCGACAAACCTGCAACAAAAATGCTACGATCACAGGTTTTCGCTCGATCATTTTCGCATCGGAGTCATGCATGAGTTCTGAAGTAGCCGCACCGGAAGTTACCACCTATCCTTTCAAGCTCACCGACGAGCAGGAGCATCTGCGCCGCGAGATCCGCGACTTCGCCCAGCGCGAGATTCTTCCTAATGTGATGAAGTGGGACGAGGCCAGCGAGTTTCCCGCTGATGTGGTGAAGCAGCTTGGGCAGATGGGATTGATGGGCATGATCTTTCCAGTCGAGTACGGCGGAGCAGGCCTTGGCTACGTCGATTACATGACGGCGATTGAAGAGTTGTCCGCTGTCGATGGTTCGGTGGGCATCATTGTGGCCGCGCACAACTCGCTTTGCTCGAATCACATTTTTCTCGCCGGAAATGAGGAGCAGAGGCGGAAATATATTCCCCGGCTTGCCAGCGGCGAATGGCTGGGCGCGTGGGGGCTGACCGAGCCGAACTCGGGATCGGATGCGGCGGGTGCGCGCACGACCGCTGTGCTCAAAGGCGATAAGTGGGTGCTGAACGGCAACAAGACATTCATCACCAACGGGCACTATGCGGATGCGGCCGTGGTCATCGCGGTCACCGACAAGACGCAGGGCACGCATGGACTCTCGGCCTTTGTCGTTGAGAAGGGAATGCCGGGATTTCGTCCCGGCAAGAAAGAGAACAAGCTGGGGTTGCGCGCGAGCGATACCTCCGAGCTGATTTTTGAGGACTGCGAGATTCCGGCCGAAAATCTGCTGGGAAAGCTTGGCGAAGGGTTCGTCGACTCGATGCGCGTGCTCGACGGCGGACGCGTATCGATTGCGGCGTTGTCGCTTGGCATTGCGCGCGGTGCTCTTGAGGCGAGTCTCCGATACGTGAAGGAGCGCAGGCAGTTCGGGAAGGCCATTGCGGAGTTTCAGGGTGTGCAGTGGAAGCTGGCGGACATGGCCACAGAACTCGACGCTGCGCGCCTGCTGACGCTGCGAGCTGCCGTGCTCAAAGACGCAGGCCAGCGTGTGACGCGCGAGTCGTCGATGGCGAAGCTTTATGCGAGCGAAGTCGCGGTGCGCATCTGCGATGAGGCGGTGCAGCTGCATGGCGGCTATGGCTTCATCAAGGACTATCCGGCGGAAAAGTACTATCGCGACGTGAAGCTCTGCACCATCGGCGAAGGAACCAGCGAGATTCAGCGCATGGTGATCGCGCGCGAGATTCTTAAGGTGATGCCGTCGCGCGGTTGAATACCGCATTTATGATTGCTTGCGTAGATGAGCAAAACTCTTCCGAGTGTTGAGCGCGATGTTACGCAATTAATCGAACGCCTGCGTTCCGGCGATGTACGAGCTCTGGCGCGTGCTGTTTCTCTGGTCGAAAACGATGCGGCTTCTGCGGCTGACGTTTTGTCCGGCTGCTTTCCGCTACAGCGGACGCGCTTTGCGTATCGGCGTTACTGGCGCTCCGGGCGCAGGGAAGAGCACGATCGTCGATAAACTGGCGCGCCACTATCGTGGCGCCGGCGTTACTGTCGGCGTAATCGCTGTCGATCCTACCAGTCCTTTCACCGGCGGCGCGATTCTCGGCGACCGCATCCGCATGCAGGAAAATCTTGAGCGACACGGGGTTCTACGTGCGCAGCATGGCCACGCGCGGATCGCTGGGTGGGCTTGCACGGACGACTGCTGATGTTGCCTCGGTGATTGAAGCCAGCGGCAAGGACGTGATCCTGATTGAGACTGTCGGCGTTGGGCAGGATGAGATCGATATTGTGCGCCTGTCCGATGTGACGATCGTTGTGCTGGTTCCGGGCATGGGCGACGATGTGCAGAGTCTCAAGGCGGGCATCATGGAGATTGCAGATCTATTCGTCGTGAACAAAGCCGATCGCGAAGGCGCGGACCGCGTCGAGAAAGAAGTGCGCGCGATGCAGTCGCTTGCGAGCAGCCACGGCGACTGGGTTCCGCCGGTGGTGAAGACGATTGCATCGACTGGCGAGGGAATCGATAGACTCGTCGAAGCCATCGCGCAGATGAAAGAATGGCTGGAGACGGATGGCCGCATGGAGGCGCGCCGCAGGAAGTATTGGCGCGAGCGCATCACCGAGATGATGCGGCATGCGCTGATGCGACAGGTGCGTAAGCATGGGCTGAGCGACGCGGAACTGGAAGCTCATGCCGAGCGGGTGGCACGAAAGCAGGAAGATCCTTATAAGCTGGTGCCTGAGCTGGTGGCTCGTGTGGTGAAGGCCTAGAACGGTTGGTGTCAGGCTGTGAGCTGTGGCACTGCAAAGATAAAAGCAGGTCCTTCCCCTTCGCTGCGCTCAGGGTCAGGATGACATCCGATAGAGTAAAGGTTTCATGACGAAGATCGATCATCTCGGAATTGCGGTGAAGAGCATTGCGGCGGCGCGCGGATTTTACGAGTCGCTTGGTCTGCGCGTTGTTCAGGAAGAGACCGTCGAGCACGAGAAAGTGCGCGTGGCGATGATTCCGGTCGATGAGAGCCGCATTGAATTGTTGGAGCCGACGGCGGACGACTCGCCTGTTGGGAAGTTTCTGGCGAAGCGCGGCGAAGGGTCTGCATCATGTGGCGCTGCATGTCGATGACATCTCGGCCACTCTCGAGGAGTTGAAGGCAAAAGGCGCGCGTCTTATTTCCGATGAAATACAGATCGGCGCGGGCGGGCATCTGTATTTCTTTGTGCATCCGTCGAGCGCGGGAGGCGTGCTGCTTGAAATCTGCCAGGATCCGATTGCGGATGTGTAAATGCTCTTAGGAATCGACACATGTGGAAGCACCGGGACCATCGCGCTCGCCCGCAGAGAAGGCGAACAGATCACCGTGCTTGGTACAGCAGAGCTTGAGGGAAAGACCTACTCCGCGATGCTGGTGCCGCGCCTGCGCGAGCTCTTAGATACCCACCAAGTCAGCTTGCCACAGATCGAAGCGATGATTGTCGTGAACGGGCCGGGGAGTTTTACCGGCGTGCGCGTGGGCGTGAGTGCGGTGAAGGGGCTGGCTGAGGTCTTCGCCACGCCAGTTATTGCTGTGTCGCGGCTGCAGGTGCTGGCGCAGAAAGCGCAGACGCAATACGCGGCGCTCGATGCAGGCCGCGGCGAGTTTTATTTTCGACACGAAAATCTGATTATGCCGCGTGAAGCGCTCCTGTCTCTGACTGAATTGCAGGAGCGAACTGGAATTAGCCCCTCTTCGCGAGCTGGCGAGTCTGTGAAGAGAAGGTCGCGGCTGCTTTTCCGGAAGCGCATCTGGTAGCTCCGCCCACAGCATCCGACGCACTTGCGGTAGCGCTGCCCCGGTTGCTGGCCGGGGACTTCGACGATCTTGCTTCGCTCGACGGCAATTACCTGCGCCGTTCCGATGCTGAGCTGTTTGCCAGGCAGAAATCGGCTGCGGCTGTCCCGAAGCCACAGAACGCATGAGCTGGACGATTCGCCGCATGGCTGCGGACGATATCGACGCCGTGCTTGCTTTAGAGCAGAAAACTCCTGAGGCGCCGCACTGGAATCTCAGGAATATGAGCGCTGCTTGTCAGATAGGCGAGTCTGGTGCGTCTGCTGCGGGTTGGCGTTTATAGCCGAGGCTGAGGACCGGGTTGCTGGGGTTTTCCGTGGGGAAGTTGGTCGCGGGCGTTTGCGATCTTGAATCGATTGCCGTGACTCCGGATTTCCGGGGACAGGGAATTGGCCGCGCACTGCTTGTCGCGGTGGCCGATTGGGCGCAGGCGAACGCGGCTACCCGGATCGAGCTCGAAGTTCGCGCCTCAAATATCAGAGCCATAAAGCTTTACGAGCGGGCGGGTTTGCGCCGCGAAGGCCTGACGGCCAGCTTATTACCAGTCGCCAGAGGAGGACGCGGTCCTCATGGGCAAGGTTCTGGTAGCTGGTGGAAAACTTCCTTGAAAAACGCGTTGCCGGTGGAGCCTCCCGAGTGGTAGTTTTTTCGTCTTAGAGAGTAAGTAGGAGGTATGTTCCATGGATATGGAAACGTTCGGGTCGCCGAATAGTGAGGCAATACATCATTTGCAAGAGCAGCACCGGCACTATTCGGAGAAACTGGAAAGCCTGCTCCAGAAACCCTACCTTTCAGCCGAGGAACAACTCGAAGAAGTCCGTTTGAAAAAGCTTAAATTATCTGTTAAAGACCAGGATGGAGGCGCTGCGTCACGGCGTCTTTCATCACGTAGCGTAAAGCTAAGCGCCGCGTTCTCAACTGCCGTACGATCCGGCAGCAGGTGGAGTGTACTCTGTATCTGCCGGGTACTGCGGTGCGAAACTTCGGCGCCAGGCCAAGCAGCGAAAAATTTATAATGAGAGAATTATCTCTCATGGTTCGTGACGGTTATCTCTACGGCTTAACCCTGCTCGCGGTGGCAGCGTTGTTGTATTTTTTCACCGGTGGATGGATATGGGCGCTGATCCCGATCCTGCTGGCGGCGTTCTTTCTCTGGTTCTTTCGCGATCCCCGCCGCACCATTCCGCAGGGCGAGGGGTTGATCGTTTCTCCCGCAGACGGCAAATTGACGGCTATCGAGCGCGTGATGACTCCCACAGGCGAGAGCCTGCGTCTCAGCATTTTTCTGAGCGTCTTCAATGTGCATGTGAACCGCTCGCCGGTATCTGGCACGCTGCGCGAGGTGCGGTACCAGAAGGGCGAATTCCTGAACGCGCTCAATCCTGATTCGGCGGAGAAGAACGAGCAGAATCTGGCTGTGATGGATAGCGACGACGGCCACGAGGTGGCGTTCAAGCAAATTGCCGGTTTGCTGGCGCGACGTATTGTCTTCAATCCCAAAGTCGGGTGACCGGCTGGAGCGCGGGGAGCGTATCGGCATGATCAAGTTCGGCTCGCGCGTCGACGTATTGATGCCGGCCTATGCCGAATTGCGGGTAAAGATAGGCGACACCGTGAAGGGCGGCTCAACCGTGCTTGCTCATATTCCTGATCTCATGGCCGAGCCGATGCTGGCTGAGTTGGAAGTGGAGACGCTGGTTTGAAGCCACCCACGAAGCGGCGCAGGCGTGGCATGTATATCCTGCCGTCGCTGTTTACGGCGGGAAACATCGCGGCCGGCTACTTCGCCATTACGCAGAGCCTGCAGGGGTCTGTACAGGAGCCGCACCACTTCGACTGGGCCGCCATTGCCATTGGCTTTGCGATTCCGTTCGACGCGCTCGATGGCCGCATCGCCCGCATGACCAACACGACAAGCGACTTTGGCAAGGAGCTTGATTCGCTGGCTGACGTGATTACCTTTGGCGTGGCACCGAGCATCCTGGCTTTTACCTGGGGCTTCCACACGCTGCCTGCCATGGCGAACCCCGCGCACAGGCACCAGATTGTGCAGCTTGGCGCGTTCATCTGCTTTCTCTTTCTGCTCTGCGGGGCCAGCCGCCTTGCGCGCTTCAACATCAGCAATGACCCGGTGCCCAAGAATCCCGGCCGTCCCGGCAGAAAATATTTCGTCGGCATGCCCATTCCGGCGGCCGCGGGCGTGATTGTTGCCGTGATTCACTTCTTTCGCGGTATTCCGATTTCCATAAGCTGGGTTGCGTTGATCTGGATGGCGCTGGTTGGGCTGATCGGATTTCTGATGGTCAGTACCTGGCGATTCTGGAGCGGCAAGGAAATCAATCTTTCCAACCGGCACCCCTTTCAATGGATCGTACTGATCGGGCTGGTGCTCTATGCGCTGGTCTTCTTTTCACAATATGTGCTGATTCTTATGGCGCTCATGTACATGTTCTCCGGTATTCTGGCGCGAGTAGCGTACTCGTGGCGGCGTGGGCGGAGACCTCTCCCAGCTTCAATGAGTCCGACAAACTAATGCCAGATACATACAAGATCGCAATCGTAGGCGCATCCTCTCTGCGCGGCAAGGAACTGAACGACGCTCTCAGCGACTCGCCTTTCGGCGCAGCGGATTTTCTGCTGATGGACGACGAAGCCGCATTGGGCCAGCTTGAGTCCGTCGGCGACGAAGTGACATTTATCCAGCGTATCGAGCCCAGCTCCTTCGCGAATGTCGACTTCGCTTTCTTTGCGGGAAGCCAGGAAGTCACGCGCAAGCACTGGCAAAGCGCGCATAAGGCGGGCGCCAGCATTATCGATATGAGCTACGCGCTCGAGAGCGAGCCGAAGGTGTTGGTCCGCGCTCCGTGGGTGCAGGACGAGACGCGCGAAGAAGTAAATGGCGGTGGAGGAGAACCCGCGCCCGATCTGCAGACCCCCGCTGTGGTGCCCGCGCATCCGGCAGCAGTTGCCCTGGCCCTGCTTTTGCTTCGCGCGAAGAGTGTCGCCGGTGTGCGCTTTGCTTCGGCCACGGTGCTCGAACCTGCGTCTGAGTATGGCCGCGCCTCGATGGATGAGTTACATCAGCAGACCGTCAGCCTGCTCAGCTTTCAGTCTTTGCCCAAGGAAATGTACGACGCGCAGGTGGCTTTCAATCTGCTCCCCGCGCTTGGCGAATCGGCCAAGGTGCACCTGGGCGCCAGCGAGGCGCGTGTGCGCCGCCATTTCGCGCTGCTCTCAGCAGGGCATCTACCGGACGCAGGCATTCAGCTGCTGCATGCGCCGGTCTTCCACGGGTACGGCATTTCATTGGCGCTCGAATTCGACGAGCCAGTGAGCCTCGAACATCTTGAAGCGGCTCTGAACGGTGAACATGTCGATGTGGTGCTGGGAGATTCCGACCCGCCGAGCAATCTCAGCTCCGCCGGGCAGGATGACATTCTCGTTCGCGCCCGTACTGCTGACGGCAGTGAGCTGGCGACGCGGCGTTTCTGGGTATGGGCTGCGCTCGACAACCTGAAACTTGCGGCTACGAATGCGCTTGCATGCGCGCAGGAGCTGCGACGGCTGCGGCCCCATGGGAAAGTGCAGTAGCTTCAGACGGTAGGATGCTTGACGCGCCAATCCCTATGTTGCGCGAGGATGAAATGATCCGTCATCCCGGCGATGTAGTCGGCAACGACGCGCGGCGCGCCTTCTTCCGAGACCCGCGACCGATGGCTTGCAGGCAGCAGTGACGGATTGCGCGTCCACGCCGCGAACAAATCCGTGATGACGCATGCCGCTTCGCCGTGGTCATGCGTCAGCTCTTCGCAGTTGTAGAGATTGGCGTAGAGATATTGCTTGGCTTCGAGTCGCAGCGCTTCCATCGCTGTTGAGAATGCTGCAAGGCGACGCGGCTCATTGCGAATGCCTTCGAGTGTTGTAATGTCGGCGATGTTGACCCGCCCACATGTTTCGGCGATGAGGTCATCGACCAGCGCGTTGAGCACACGCTTCAGCGCTTCATTGAAGACCAGCTTGGCAGGCGCCGCAGGATACTCGGCAGCCATCGGCACGTAGAAGCGCTCGAAGAGCTGCACGTTTCTGCGAATGTCATCGAGATCGAGAATCTCCGCTTCCATACCGTCATCGAAGTCAGCGGTGATGTAGGCAGTCTCGTCGGCAAGGTCGATAATCTGTGCTTCGAGCGGCGGCCGCTGGTCGAGAAAATACTGTCTGAGTTCCGGATGCTCGGCGGGGGAGTAATCGCGCGAGTGCTTGACGATACCCTCGCGGACGGCAAGCGTCAGATTCAGCCCGCGAAATCCTGCATAACGCAATTCAAAGTGTTCGACGATGCGCAGCGCGTGGAGGTTGTGATCGAAGCGCAGGCCGTGGACGCGCAAAGCATCGTCGAGTGCGCGCTCGCCAGCATGGCCGAAAGGCGGGTGGCCGATGTCATGCACCAGCGCCAGCGCCTCGGCCAGGTCTTCGTTGAGTCCGAGCGTTGCCGCAACGGTGCGAGCGATCTGCGCCACTTCCATTGTGTGCGTCAGGCGGCTGCGGAAGTGATCGGAATAGCGATGTGTAAAAACCTGCGTTTTGCCCGCAAGACGGCGAAAGGCGCGTGCGTGAATGATGCGTCCGCGATCGCGCTGAAAGGGCGAGCGATAGGGGTGCGGCGGCTCCGGAAAAACGCGCGCCGCAAGCGGATCGCCTGCGGCGTCAGAGACTCGGCAGCCAACCGGGAGTCGCATGGGCTGCTATTGCTTGCTGCTGCCGTTCGCGATCGCGCCGGACGATTCCTTGGCCAGACGAACGCGCGCGCTGTCGAGTTTCTTCTGCACCTTGCTAACGTCGCCGGGATCGGCATCCGCCGGAACTGTGCGTGCATACTCGTTCAGAGACTGCTCCCATTGCGCGGCGGCCAGCTTCAGGCGATTGGTCTTCTCGTAAAGCTCACCGAGATGATCGTGTACAGTTGGATCCGTGCTGTTGCGCGCGACGGCTCTGGTCAGGTTCTCTTCGGCTTCCGTGTACTGCCCCAGTTTGAAGTAGGCCCATCCCAGCGAATCCAGGTACGCATAGTTCTGCGGATCAAGCTCGACCGCCTTCTTGATCATCGTCAGCGCTTCATTCAGGCGCACGCCGCGATCGGCCAGCATATAGCCGAGGTAGTTGAGCGTGAGCGCATTGTTCGGGTCGACGGCGAGCAATTTACGGAACTGCGCCTCGGCCTCGTCGTAGTGCTTCTGCCGCTCTTCGAGCGCGCCGCGCAGAAAGTAGATGTAAACCTTGTCTTCCGGCTTGTTCGAGAGCGCGTCGGCCTTGTCGATGGCCTCGCCAGCTTCCTTCCACTTCTTCAGCCGCGTGTACATTTCGGCGAGACGCAACTGAACCGTGCGATCGTCCGCAGGAGTGCCGTCCAGCATGCTCTTCGCCATGTTGACGCCTTCGTCGACTTTGCCGGTGTCGGTGAGTTGACTGGCCAGCATCAGCTTGGCATCGCGGTTGGCGTCTTTGTCCTTGGCGGTTTTCGTCACAGACTCGCGCGCCGCAGCCGTGGCCTTGTCATACTCATGCGCGTCACGGTAGCAATCGACGATGTTCTGATAGGCGCGCAGGGTATAGTCGCCGCCCATGTCGGCAATCTTCTGGTAGGCGGCTACGGCCTGATCGGTCTTGCCCTGCTCGCGATAGACGTTCGCCAGCCGCTCCAGGAAGATCGAGCGGTTGTTCTTCTCGCTGTCGGTGTACTGCCCGGTCACGTGCTCCGAATCGCTGACCAGCTTTTCCAGAATCTGCGATGCCTGGTCGTACTGCCCGAGCGCGTCATAAGTGAGCGCTTCGTTAAAGTTGATCTCCAGCGAATCTGAGACCAGATCTTTCGCCTTCTTCAGCGTGGCCAGCGCATCTTCGTACTTGCCCTGGCGGCGCTCGATCTCGGCAATGCGCAGCAGCGACTGCGGATCGCTGGTATCGCCGGCGGCTACGTCTTTGAAGGATTTCAGCGCGGCGTCATCCTGCCCATCTGTGAGCTGTGCCTGGGCCAGTGCGCGCTCCACGTCAAGATTGTCGGGCTCTAGATCGAATGCCTTCTGATAGGCGATCAGAGCATTCTTCGTGTCCTTCATCTGGTCGTAGGTCTGGCCGAGGGCATACAGCGTCTTGGGCGTCTGATCGTCCTCCGGCAGTGCCGTCAGCACCTGGATCGCGCGCTTGTTATCGCCCTGCTCGCTGTAGAGCCCGGCGATATTCAGAACTACGTCTTCCGAGTCAGGATCGATCTTCTGCGCTGCTTTGAACTGCTCCTCGGCGTGGGCGGAGTCATGATTCAGCGTGTAGAGACGGCCCAGCAGCAGGCGGTTCTCCGTGCTGTTCGGCTCCAGCTGGACGATCTTGGCGTACTCATCGATGGCCAGCTTCAGCATCTGGTCCGACGGACCACCGTTCTGCATATTACCCAGCGACCGCAGATAGATGCGGCCCGAGCAGCTTGTGAGCTTCCAGGTTCTCGGGGTTCTTCTTGATCTCGTCCTGCGCCGCGGAAATGGCGTCGCGCACTCGTCCTGTCTGGAAATAGAGTTCCGCAAGATGCGCGTTCAGATAAGGCGACTCGGGATCGGCATTGAGCGCGAGCTTGTACTCTTCAATCGCGCGGGTGGCGTAGTCGGGACGGCCATAGGTCGTGGCCATCTCCTCGTAACTGTGCGCTAGCGCATAGTGGTAATACGCTGAGGCGCGGTCAGCTTGCTGCACGGGAGCTTTATCAGTAGCCGCCGGAGCAGGCGTTTTGCTCTGTGCGTAGGTCTGCTGGCAGCCAAAAGCCGCAAGGGCCAGTGTGGCCACGGAGAGGAGTCGGGTATTGCGAACGAAAGGAGCCTTGCGAATTAGTTTCAAGGAGAACCCCTGCCAGTGGCTTTCAGCGCTCATGCAACTTCGGCCTGAAATATGTAAATGCCGCCCCCTTTATCTGGGGGCGGCGTCTCACTCTTCTTAAGACGATTGTAAACCGGAATCGGCTTCAAAGGCAGGGTTACATGAGCTTTGAGTCCAGTCGATCAGTGCCGGAAATGCCGCATCCCGGTGAAAACCATGGCGACTCCGAGCCGGTTGGCGGCTGCTATCACCTCGTCGTCGCGGACGGACCCTCCGGGCTGGATCACGGCCGTAGCTCCCGCCGCAACAACCGTTTCCAGGCCGTCGGGGAAGGGGAAGAAGGCATCGGAAGCCGCTACGCATCCACCCAGAGGCAGAACTGCCTTCATGGCGCCAAATTTTGCTGCGTCTACACGGCTCATCTGGCCTGCGCCCACTCCGATGGTCTGGCCGTTGCGCGCGTAGACAATTGCGTTTGATTTCACATGCTTGCAGACGCGCCAGGCGAAGAGCAGCGCGGCCAGTTCGTCCTCGGTGGGCTTGCGCTCGGTGACGGTCTTCAATTCAGAGGCCGTGATATGCCCGTGGTCGGCATCCTGTAACAGCATGCCGCCTGAAACCTGCTTGACCACGCTCGGCGTCTTCGCGGATTTCACCTCGACCAGCCGCAGATTCTTCTTCGCTCCAAAGCGCGCAAGTGCTGCTGTCGGTGAATGACGGCGCGGCAATTGCCTCGACAAAGAGCTTGGCAATTTCCTCGGCCGCTGCTTCATCCACTTCGCGATTGATGCCGATCACACCGCCAAAGGCCGAAACTGGATCGGCAGCCAGAGCCTTCTGGTAAGCCTCAAGAATGGTTGCGCCCGTCGCAGCGCCGCAGGGATTGGTGTGCTTGATGATGGCCACGCCCGGCCCGTCGAACTCCTGCGCGAGATCCCAGCAGGCATCGAGATCGACGAGGTTGTTGTAGCTCAATTCTTTTCCCTGAAGCTGCTTCGCGCCCGCAATACCTGTGCCTGAGCCGTCGGCATAGAGCGCTGCTTTCTGATGCGGATTCTCGCCATAGCGCAGGCTCGTGGCCAGCGGATAGTTGATCCGCAGCGCCTCGGGAAATGGAGCGGTTGCGGGATCGACGAACTGGACGGGCGCTTCTGCGGGATCGGGCGACCAGATCTGTTCGAGCGTGTTAGCGATTGCCGTGTCATAGGCGGCTGTCACGGCGAAAGCCTTCTTCGCCAGCCTCCAGCGCGTGTCGCGCGTCAGCGAGCCTCTGTGTGCCGCAAGTTCTTCGGCGAGCGCAGCGTAGTCTGCGGGCGAAGTCACAATTGCCACGTCTTCGAAGTTTTTTGCCGCCGAGCGCACCATCGAAGGGCCGCCAATGTCGATGTTCTCGATCACCTCGGCAAACTTCGCGCCCGGCCGCGCGGCCGTCTTCTCAAACGCATAGAGATTCACCACGACCATATCGATTGGCTCGATGCCGTGCTCTTTCACTGCCGCCACATGCTGCGCGTTTTCGCGGATATGCAGGATGCCGCCATGCACTTTGGGGTGGAGCGTCTTGACGCGGCCGTCGAGCATCTCAGGAAAGCCGGTCAGTTCGGAAATATCACGTACCTGAAGCCCGGCTTCGCGCAGAGCCTTTGCCGTGCCGCCCGTGGACACCAGTTCCACACCATGCTTCGTCAGTTCCTGGGCGAAATCCACCAGGCCGCTCTTATCGGTAACGCTCAAAAGCGCGCGCCGCACATGCTTATTGCTGCTCAAAACCGTGCTCCTTGGAAATGAAAGGGTGAAAGACGATTGTAAGCAGCGCGGCGGGGCTTGTCACATGCGCACCCACCCATCCGAGCGACGCGCCTTCACATTAGAAGCTTGACAGCGCAGCCGGGCAGACCTCATGGTCATTCACGCGATGCATTTCCGGAAGGAGAAAGAGACGAAAGAATGAACACCGCCGAGAACAAGACCGTGATCCGGAGGTTCGTCCAGGAAGTCATCAACCAGGGGCGGCTGGAACAGGCGGACAGCCTTGTTGCTATCGATTTCGTCGAACTCGACCCTCTTCCCGGCCAGAAGCAGGGACGCGACGGGCTGAAAGAGATCATTGCTCTGATGCGTGCCGCATTTCCTGATCTCCACTGGACTCTGGACGAGATGGTGGCTGAAGAAGACACCGTGGTTAGCCGATTTACATGGACCGGCACGCACCGGGGACCGTTTCTCGGAATTCCGGCTACCGGCAGAGCCGTGACCGTCAAAGGCATCGTTATCGACCATCTTGCGGAAGGAAAAATGGCGGAAAGCCGCATCTTGATGGACAACCTCAGCTTGATGCAGCAGCTGGGAGTTGTGCCGGCGTAGGAAAGAGGCCGCAGAAGCATACCATCGCCTGAAGATCAACCCAGGGGCATACACCATGCATAGTCGCGTTGGCCGTCGTCTCCTCGTGATTGCCGGATTGTTATGCGCAATCATGGTTGGGGGCACCGCAGGCTTCGTGTGGATCGAGGGTTACTCCTGGTTCGACGGCCTCTACATGACCCTCGCCACCATCACCACCATCGGCTATGAGGAACTGCGACCGGTCAGCCACGCGGGGCGCATTTTCAATATGTTTTTGATCATCGTCGGCGTCACCACGCTCTTCCTGTCAGTCGGCGCCATGACGCAAACCATCATTGAACTCGAACTGCAGGACCGCTATGGCAAACGCAGGAAAAAGCGCATGATCAGCAACCTGAAAGACCACTTTATCGTTTGCGGTTTTGGCCGCGTGGGCCGGAACGCTTGCTATGAATTCCAGCGGATCAAAGCTCCCTTCGTGGTGATTGACCGCACTGAGCAGCGTGTTGCCAAGGCTGAGAGCGGGGGTATGCTCGCCATTGTCGCGGACGCTACGCACGATGACAGTCTGCGCGAGGCGGGAGTGCTCAGAGCAAAGGGTTTGATCGCCGCTCTACCCTCCGATGCTGAAAACCTCTTCATTATTCTTTCCGCGAAGACTCTCAACCCTGGCCTGACGGTCGTCACCCGGGCTTCCGAAGAGGAGGCCGGGGAAAAGTTGCGCCGCGCGGGCGCCGACACTGTTTTCACCCCTTACACCATGGCGGGCCGCCAGCTTGCCGATGCGTTGCTCAGGCCCCATGTAGTGGAATTTCTGGACTTCGCCAGAAGCGATATAGCACCGAAGATCACGATGGAACAGGTTTCGGTTGCGCCAGGAAGCGAATTTGCGGGAAAGACTTTCGAACAGTTGATGGAATTGCGGAGATCCGGAGTCGTCGTGCTCGCGGTTCGCAAGCAAGGGGGCGAAACGATCTTCAATCCCCCAGCCGAATTCCAGGTCTCAGCAGGAGACTTCCTTATCGTCATCGGCGAGCGTCCGAGCCTGCAGAAACTGGAGCAGATTCTCGCCCGCTGACACAGCATAATTTTGCTTGCTAGGGAGCAGTGACTACAGGCGGTAGCGATGTCAGCAGCACTCCTAGATCGCGTTTGAGGTATGAGATTCTGGCGCGAACATCCTGCAGCATGGCTGCGCGGTCCTCATAGTCGTCGATACTGAGTTTCAGAAGTTCGGATGGCTGGCTGGTGAGGTGATCGATCTTCTCTTTGCTCTCGAGCGAGTCAATGCGTCTCACGCGGACCCACGTCTGCAACAAGTCCTGCTTGCGGGTGACGCCGGCCGGCAGAATGGGAGAGTCTTCGTTCAAGAAAGTCCATATGATTGGCGGGTAGGCGCTGTTCGGCAATGTAGGCCGACCGAAAAACTCAGCCAGCATGTTCGAAGGAAAATCGAAGCTCATGCTCCCGCCGTTGCGTTCGTGGATTCCGATGAGAGCGAACCCCGTAGAGAAGACGCCGGATGCAATGCCGACAGCGTTCGAAGGTTTACTCAAGTCGGATGAGAGTCCGAGACCGGAACTGACTGCACTGATGGAGCCGCCGACCAATGAGCTAAGCAGATTGGCGCGGACGACGGTGCGGTCGCGGCGGTCGGAGAGATAGCCGCGCAGCTCATTGGACAGCGTGATTTCGTTGTCGATCTGGGCGATGGTTGCATCCACCTGCAGCGAGGCGGCCATCACTTGTTCGGAGATGTGCTGATGCAGCCAGAGGATTTGCCAGCGATCTGCGGGTGCAGTGCTGCCTGAGAGCTTTTGCAGTTGCTCGATTTCCGACTGAACCCCGATGAGTTTTGCAGTGCTCTCCGAAGAGGGTGGCCGCAATTGACCAGAGGCGGAGGTTTGCGCCGCTATGGTCAATGAATGCGCCGCCAGCGCGAAGATCGTCAGGCCGCGAACAAGGCTCATGCCGTTCATGATGACACGGTGAAGCAACGTTCAGCGCAATTGTAAGAGGCCCGACTCGAAAGTCGGGCCTCCCTGGTTATTGCCTGCGCCGTTATGGGTGCGCTATGGAGCCAGAGTGGTGATCAGCCCGGCTTTAGGGCTGCCCCATCCGGTCACCAGGTCGTAGCCGGTGACCGCGGAATAGCTGCCCGACTTGCCGCTGGTGATGTCGTGAAAGTCGGTGGCATAGGTGGAGGTGACGTTCTGCGCGTAGATCGTCGGATTGATAAAGCCAACCGGGCTTCCCGCCTGTTGATTAACCAGCGCAATAAAGCCGGCCCACATCGGCGCGGCAAAGCTGGTGCCTCCGTACTCATTCGCCAGGCATGCGGTCTGGTCGGCGCAGGTATAGAAGGTGAAATTGGCGTTTGCTGCGACATCTGGGCCGTTGCGATAGGTCGTCGAGCCTTTATTGCTGGAGTTGATGACACCCGAGAGCTTCTGCCACGCGGGAATCGCGATCTTGTCCGGCGAAATGCCGCCGCCGCTATCAACCCAGGCCGTCTCCGACTTCCAGGCGCCGCCCGCGCTGGCGGTCGTCAAATCCGTGCCGCCGACGCCGACGACGTTGGCGTCGTCCGCTGGCCATGCCTCATTTCTCCGCGACCATGTGGAACTATCGCCGGACGCGACAAAGAAGCTCTGGCCCTGGGCCGCCATCTTCTTGAAGTATGGGTCAAGCGTGCTGGCATCCGCCGGCGTCCATCCCCATGAGCAGCCAATCGTAGTGGGCAAGGGATTGTGCGTTGTCATGGCGCTGATGATCGCCGTGTCCGTGGAACCGATGTACATTACAAGGCTGGCTAACCCTGGAGCCATGCCGAGGGCCTGCGTCATGTCGAGCGTTTGTTCGGTGTCATCGCAGTCGCCGCCTGCTCGCGTGTACAAGCAGGATGTGCTGGTCCCGTCGGTGGAAAGCAGAGTGATGGGCACAGTATTGGTCTGCTTCACGTTCTTGTAGTAGGTATTCAGATCGGCGAGGTCAGTGCCCAGATACTCAAGCAAGCCAAGGTTCTGACCCGCGCCCGTCAGGGCTGTTCCACCGTAATAAGCGGCGCGCATGTCGCTGCCCAGGAATGAAGCCGAAGGGCCGGAGCCGGTCGTAGCATGCGATGCCACAGCCTCGGCACTTATACCGTGGGCTTTCGCGTAGTCACTCTTCTTCACCAGCATGGGATGCGGGATCGAGTAATTGTCCAGGCCGGAGATGTGCCAGAGAGGAAACGACAGGCTGGTCGTCGGTTCGCGGTCCGGACCGTAGAAGATGCGGTTCTCGCTGGGATGCCGGTACGTCGTCATGCTTACGTGGAAAGCGGACTCAATTGCCGACACGGGACCCTTGATCAGCACGTCCATGCCATCGCGTGAGCCGCCAATCACAGTGAACCCGTTCGCTTTCACGAGACGAACCACCGCATCGTAATCTGCTTGGCTGGTACCGAACCTTTCCGTGAACTCGGGCACGGTGAGGAAGTGCCGGTAGGATGGGCCGGCCGGGTTAGAGATATCCTCCAGGAACAGATCCAGGCCCGCTTGATCGCGCAGCGGCAAAACAACGTTCAAGGTCATGACTTGATTCGAGGGTAGCCGTCCAACAGGCGCGGCCACATTGTCGCGAACGACATCCCGCACATGATGGGTCGAAAGGTACTGTGCCTGGGTTTTGGTTGTCAGGCCGAACACAATTGCGGCGATTGCAAGCAGGATCGAACACGGCTTGCGGACAAGAGATGCTGCACTTCTAAGACATGCTCCATGCATAACGAATCTCCTAGCTAATTTTTTTGTGAAGACCTCACTCATGCTTCCGGTGCACGTCGGGTTGATTTGCTTATGGCAAGAATCGAAGAGCACCCGCACCAGGGTTATCGGTTACCGAAAGTGTGAGCTACCTTAGCACCGAATAAGGACGGTTGTAGCGAATAATTTTGCTGGAAGAGTTGGTGCGAAAAACGATCGTCACCTGCCCATCATTACTTAGGGACGATGCACCTAAGATTGCGGCAACGCTTGTATCAGAAGATACCGGGCACCAGCTTCTTGGTCTCCCGGCTGTACGCGGCATACTCGTCGCCGAAGGTTTCGCGCAGCGCGCGCTCCTCGACATGGATGCGATAGAACAGCGCAAGAGTCGTGGGCACAACTGCCAGGGCCAGACTGATCCAATTGCGCGCATGCAGTCCGACGGCAAGAAATATCAGCACAAGGCCTGAGTACGAAGGATGCCGCACAAACCGATAGAGACCCGTCCGGTGCACTTTCTGCGATTCCCGAATTGCCACATTCGCGCTAAAGGATTTCCCCAGGTTGAGAATCGCCGTCCAACGGATCGCCAGCCCGGCAACCAGGACAGCCAGGGCAGCCGGCCGCAGCCAATGAGCGCCGCCAAACATAGTCGCAGGCACGGTGTACCGGACCCACTCGCACGCCGTGATCGATGCAAAGATCACGATCCATAGAAGCAGCATCGATCCCCGGTCGCGGACATTCCCGCTGCCGCGCCGCGTGCGTGTTGCCACTGCGATCACAACTTCCGATCCAACCCAGCCCCAGTAGAGCAGGGTCCACAGCGTCGATATCATGTGCGCCTCAAGACTTTCCCATATCCTGCTTCGTATACGCAGGCATACCACTTTCGGTGGATGCGTCGCAAAGCGGATTCAGCGAAACTGGGGTAAGGTTACATTAGGCAATTTATGAGCGAAGCATGGCAGAACAACAGAGTGAATGGTGCGCCATTTCATGCGGCCCACGCCGAGCCTGAGATTCTGCCCCCCGATCCCGGCGTCGGAACAGCAGAAGAGCAGCGGCAGACGTATTACTACCAACCTCCGCCACCGCAGCCCATGCCGCCACAGCCGAGTCGCTCACGCTGGGCCTACGCACCGGCGACCTACATTCTTGTCGGCATCAACTGCCTCGTCTTTCTAGGGAATGGTCTTTCAGCGGCGTCTCGATCGTTGCGCCCAACGCCCGAACAGCTTCTGACCTGGGGCGCCGACTACGGCCCGTATGTACTCCTTCTCGGCGAGTGGTGGCGCCTGCTGACTGCGACCTTCGTGCATGTCGGAATCATTCATCTGGCCACTAACATGTGGTGCCTGTGGAACCTCGGGCTGTCTGGGCGAGCCTCTGATGGGCCCATTCGGCATGCTTGCTGCCTATGTGCTGACCGGAATCGCCGGCAACCTGCTGAGCACAGCCGTTCATCCCGGCGTGACCGGAGGATCGGGCGGCATCGTTGGCGCTGGAGCTTCGGGCGCTGTCTTTGGTCTCGCCGGCGCGCTGATCGTGCTGCTCAAGTCGCCTTTGCTGCCTCTGCCAAAAGTCGAGATCCAGCGCCTGCGCAAGAGCGTGATCTGGTTTGCCGTGCTCAACTTCGTGATCGGCGCGGGTACCTGGATCGCGCGCACGTCACTGCAGGTCGACAACATGGCCCACCTGGGAGGCTTTCTCAGCGGATTTGCCTTCGCAGTGCCGCTGGTTCCGCGCATCGGCGCGAGGCGCGAGGTCTTCCTGCGCCGCCGCTGGATGGCCGTGCTCGGCATGAGCTTCCTGCTCTTGCTCGTGGCCTTCGGCATTCACTCGTTCTATTTGGGCAGCCGATAGCTTCTTTTACGCTGCTTTCACGGCAATACGGGCGGAGCGTGTGCGAGGTTTGGATTTGACGACGATTTCGACGTCCTGCCCGAGCGCCACGAGAAACTTCATCAGACGCTCGACGGAAAAGCCTTCCAGTTTGTAGTGCAGCAGCGCCGAAACCTTTGGCTGGTTTACCCCCAGGGCAGCGGCAACTTCAGTCTGTGACAGCCGCTGCCGTTTGATGCTCTTATGTATAGCCACACCCAGACGCGCCTTCGTGTCGAGTTCAGCGGCATCCGGTAATCCCATATCAGCAAAAACATTGCCGCTACTGGCTATGACGTTGTCGAGATTCTTTCTGGTCATAACTTTCCTCGTAGTCCCGCTGCGCAATCTTCAGGCCCTCTCCCACTAACGTGATATCGGACTGCCGTGTCGCGATTCCACGCGTCGATTTTTTCTGAAATGCGTGCAGCACATAAACAGCCTTGGGCAAAATGAACCGTGTAGATCGCTCGGAAAGTATCGCCATCATGGTCTTTCACGACCTCCATCACTCCCGGTCCCTCTCCTTTCCACGGTTTGGCCGAGGGATGTTTTCCTCCATATTGTGCAGCGCTCAAGGCAAAGCCAAGGCTCCGTTGAACCGGAGCAGGGAAACGGATGATGTCCTTTAGCGATGACCCGATCCAATAGATTGGTTTTTCGCCCAACGCGGGTTTACGCGTCATTCATTTATCCCAGTTCTAGGATATACCGTCAAGTAGATTTGCGCGCTCCAAACGACCAAACCCCGCCACATGCTCCTGTAGCGGGGCCTCGTCAACCATAGGGACCGGGCGGAAGGAAGATCGCCCAGCTGGATTTAGCGCACAGCCGTAGTCGCAAACTTCTTCACCATCGCGAGCAGCAACTTGCGGTCGCTGTCGTTCAGGTTGGAAGAGTAGCGGCGTATCTGTGTCAGGAAGCGAAGCTCGTCGTCTGAAAGCTTCTGCGTGTTCAGTTCGCGGCCGAGAGTATCTTCTGCGAAAAATTGTGAGAGCGGTAAATCCAACGCGCCAGCGATCTTGGAGAGAGTGTCAAGCGAGGGAACGGTATGACCGTTTTCCACTCTTGACAGGTAACAGCGCAGCAGGCCAGTGCGCTTTTCTATATCACCCTGCGACAACCCTTTTTGCAACCGATAACCCCTAATAGTTATTCCAATTTTCATAGTTGTGGTCCTATGTCCACAGATCCCCTTTTCTCAACTGCAAAAGGTGGTTTGTTATGGTGTTGGCTGCATAGTTAACATGCCAATCAGCCCGAAGCAAGAACTTTTTTATTTATTTCGTAATAGTTACCCGTGCCGGAACCACGCAGGGTTCTCATCGAAAAGGGATTTACTTCAGGCTTTCCGGGTTTTCGCCGAAAAAATACCTGCATTCGTTGCTGTGCCAGATCCATCTCAATCCCAATACTTATGAATCGGCACAATGGCTCCCTGCACATAGATCAAACCTGTCAGAATGTTCATCACAGCAAGTAAGCTGCGCGCATGATCGCCACAGAAAAGCTGCGGGACGAGGTCGGGCGGAGCTGCCGGAGGGCGGGCAGCATCATCGTCGTTGTTTACCAGCGAACTAGGCGCACGCGCGTCTTTACTGCTGCTGCGGGACTGGCTTTCTATTTCCTGCTCTCCTTCGTACCGCTGATCATTGTTTTCGCGTCGCTGCTCTGGTATATGCCTGCCACCAGCGTCGTGAGCCAGTTGCTGAGCATCATGGCTGCGCTCATCCCACCGGACTCCATCCAACTCGTGCAATCCGTGGCTCTGAGTGTCCTTGAGCCCGGCCACATCAAGCTTCTGTCCTTCGGTATTCTCAGCTATCTGTGGGCGGCCACCGGAGGCTTCTCCGCGCTGATCGAAGCTCTCGACATCGCCTATGACGTCGAAGACTGCCGGCCGTGGTGGCGCGATCGGCTGCAGGCATTGGTGCTCACTTTCACGGTGGGAGGCATGGTGCTGCTTTCGCTGCTGGCTATCATCGTCGGCCCGCATTTCGGCCATTTCCTGAGAATGTTTTTTCCCTTGTCGGAAACCTTCGCCCACATCTGGCCGGTGCTGCGATGGACGATCACCATCATTATGTTTGTCGCCAGCCTGGAGCTGATGTACTACCTGGGCCCGCATGCGCGTCACAGCTTCTGGTCCACTCTGCCTGGAGCCGCTATCGCCGTCGGTATGTGGTTTCTGGGCTCTTACGGCCTCAGCTTCTACCTGGGCCATATCTCGAACTACAACAAGACCTACGGCTCCCTCGGCGCCGTCATTGGTCTCATGCTGTGGCTTTACATCACGTCTCTCGCTGTGTTGACCGGGGCCGAAATCAACGCTGAACTGGGCAAGCGCCGAAAGCAGGGACAAGCCAAGAGATCGTAGCGCTCCTTGGCGATTGCCTCATCGGGCAGTGTTGTGCCCACGCACAGCTTCAATGACTTTCCCCCGCGCAATCAAACTTCGCGCTGCGCCGCGCCAAAGATCTGCCCGTTCTGCCCCTTTTGCGCAAAAACAATCAGCCGCATCTTGCTGTGTGCCACGCCATGAGGGAGCTTGATCTCGACCGGTCCCGAATACGGCCCGTGCAGCGAAGAGACTTTCTCCATCACCCGCACGACCGAGACATGCTTTAGCGTCCGTCCGGAATTCTCGCCTTTCGCAACATTCGAAGTGTCCTCATCGTCGGCAAGCACTGCGTAGAGAACCGTGCCCTTGGCCGATTGTGGAGAAAGGTCAGGCACGGAAACCGTCGCATGCAGCACATCGTTGTCCCACGACGCATCCGTGATCGCGATCTGCAGTTTGCCTGGCTGGGCCGCAGCTGCCTGGATCGCGTTCGCTACCTGCGGACCGTTGCTGCCGTTCACCTGCTGCGAGCCGTCGATCACCATCTGCGGCGTATACACGCTGTCCAGCCGGAATCGCAGGTTGTAGTCGTTCTGTCGCTGCGTCCACTGTTCCGATGAAAACCGATCGCGCCAGCCATCGTGGTCCCAGTAGTCCACATGCTCGCTGAGAACGATGATGGGACTGCCCTGGTAGTTCATTCCGTCCATTTTCGCCAGCAGCGCATCAGCAGGAGGGCAACTGGAGCATCCTTCTGATGTAAACAGTTCAGCGACGACCGCGGGCTTTGCATCCGAGGAGCCGGTTTGCGCAAAGCCAATGGACTGCACCCCTGCAATCAAAGCAACAGCGAAAGTAAGACGACGAACATTCATGAGCATTTCAGTCACGGTGAGACTCGCTCATTCGACGCAGCTGAGACGCCGCGAGTTACAACGACTGACCGCATATCGCTGTCGCTACAACCGAATAAAAGCCACAACCTTACGAACAGGCACGAATGGCGCCGAAGGCGCGTCTGCCTGAATAGCCTGCCCTGAGCGTAGCCGAAGGGGCAAATTTACATGTACATGCCGCCGTTTACGTCCAGCACGTGACCGGTGATGTAGGCCGCCTCATCCGAAGCGAGAAAGCGCACGGCATGAGCAATATCTTCATCGGTTCCGGGACGATTGAGCGGAATCTGCCCCAGCATCGCGCCGCGCTGCTTTTCGTCCAGGACCGCCGTCATCGCCGTCTCAATGTATCCCGGCGCGACGGCATTCGCAGTAATGTTGCGCGAAGCCAGCTCGCGCGCCAGAGACTTGGTGAATCCGATCAGCCCTGCCTTGCTGGCCGCATAATTCGCCTGCCCTGCCTGCCCGGTCTCGCCAACGACGCTGGAAATGTTGATGATCCGCCCCCATCGCGCCTTCATCATCGAGCTGACCAGCGCCTGCGTCAGCAGGAACGTGCCGGTCAGGTTTGTCGTGATGACGTCATCCCAGTCCGCGCGCTTCATGCGCAGCAGCAGCGTGTCCTTCGTGATGCCGGCATTGTTGACCAGAATATGTACGCTGCCAAAATGGGCGAGCACATCCTTAGCCGTTGCCTTGATTGACTCTTCACTAGCCACATCCATCGGGAACGCCTTGGCGTTCCCGCCGTGACCGGCGATCTCGTTCACCACTTCCTGCAGTTTGACTTCATTCCGCGCAGCAACGGCAACGCTTGCTCCGGCACGAGCCAGCGCGATGGAGCAAGCGCGCCCAATCCCCTGCGAAGCCCCGGTAACCAGCGCAACTTTTCCTTCCAGTGACAGCACGGCCCTTCTCAACTTTCTCTTCTGAAATGGCAAATGAGAATTATAGAGGCTTCGCCATAGAACGCGGGTGCCCCATCCTTCGCGGAGCGAAGGGTGGCGAGACCACAAATCCAGGCCTTAAGCTACAAAGGCTTAGCCACCGGAACCGCCTGCCCCGCCGCATGCTTCGCCAGCGCTGGCAGCAGCTCCAGCTGCCAGATGTAGACCACCAGTTCGCGCGCATAGTGCAGCAGCGGCTTGGTGTCCGGCAGATGAATTCCATGCGCCTTCGGCAGTTCGTTGATCTCAATCTCCGCCTCAGCCATCTCGAGCGGCCACGGCATGTGATGAATGTTGCCGCGATACAGCGTGCCGCGCTTATCGGTCGTGTAAAGGCAATAGCGCTCCGTCAGAAAGGCCTCGATCCCGCCCTTGGCGCTCGGCTGCTGCAAACTGCGATAGCGGGCGCGGAAGCGGATGTGGTCGAGTGTCAGCAGCCGCGTGCTCTGGTAGTGAAATTCGCGCTGGTCCTTCGACTCGATTTTCATGTGCGCCCAGTAGTAGGGCAGCCTGAAGAAGGTCCGCGCCACCGCTACCGCCGCCGGATTCGCCGCGTCGAGCGAAAAGAAATACACCCCGGCCATATTTGAGTGGCGCTCGCGCACATAGGTCCGCAAATTCAATTCCGGGAAATGATTTGCGCCCGGAATCAGCGGCATCCCGCGCAGCCGGATGCGGTCCATCCAGAAGGGAACCACGCCCACCCAAGCCGACCCGTCAAAAGTGTCCACAACCACCCCCGGCGGCAGCAGATGCACCAGATCCGAAGCCGGCACCGGCCAGTGCGCAAACAGCAGGTCGTTCCAGCGCTGCGTCATGGCCCACGCGGCGCGCGGCAGCGGCCACGGCCGGTGGCTGGTCTCGGAAAGTATGTCCTTCATGTCGCGGACTGCGATCCGTGGCATAAAAATCGTCAAGACAGTTGCAGGTCCAAAACAGGCTCGCAGATATAGTTAGGGACCTGATTTGCGAACAACTGCCTCGTTTTCCAGAGGCAAATGCCGTAATTCATGGTGCCATCTTATGCTTAAACGGTCATGGCCGTATCAAATATCGTCAATCCCGTGCACCATCTGGAAGTCGTGCATACCCAGTCGCCGACAGAAGTCTTTGCCGTCCACGGAGCCGATCCTGAAGTGCTGGCCTACGCCATGGCCAAATATTCGCGCTCAGCGCTCTCTATGAAGGAGTCCCTCAAGGAGATCAGCAGCCAGCGCGCCGAACAGTTCCTCAATACATTTTATTTCCAGTATGGCCACCGTTCCATCGCGGATCTGGCCCACATCGCCTTCGCCATCGAGCGCCTGTCGCTGCTGGCCGCCATCTCGCTCGTAGACGAGCAGCGCTGGGACGGACAGGAACGCTCAACACGCTATCAGAATTTCAAGAAAAGCGGCTGGTACATGCCCGACTTCGGCACTGACCACGACGCAGCCCAACTC
The DNA here is from genome assembly GCA_963833015.1 of uncultured Acidobacteriaceae bacterium. Lineage (GTDB taxonomy): Bacteria > Acidobacteriota > Terriglobia > Terriglobales > Acidobacteriaceae > Alloacidobacterium. The sequence continues at coordinate 330,906 of CAWHWJ010000017.1, forward strand.
TACCGCGAATCTGTTGAAGGATTGTTTACGGCTTATCACGAACTCGCCGAGGGCATGTTCGAGTCGCTGAAGACGCAGGTAGCCAAGCCAGCCGAGATGAAGCAGGAGAGCTACGACCGGACTTTGAAGGCAAGAGCGTTCGACGTTGCCCGCTACCTGCTGCCATTGGCAACCAATACCTCGCTCGGCCAGATCGTCAACGCCCGCACCCTCGAAACCCAGGTCTCGCGCCTGCTCTCCAGCCCCTACGGCGAAATCCGCCAACTGGGTGAGCGCCTGCGCTCCGCTGCCACCGGAGCGGCCTGGAACGTCCACGGCGAAGAACTGTCGAAGCTACAGAGCGAAATCTCCGCCCTCGATCCGGCATTGGGAGCGAAAGCCGAATCCCTGCTCACCCGCGAAGTCAAAACCGCTCCCACGCTGGTGAAATACGCCGCGCTCAACCCTTACGAAATCGAAACAAAGCGCGAACTGACGCAGGCCGCTGCCGAACTCATGAAGGGCGAGGCAATCGCTTCAGCTCCTGTTGTGGATTTGGTCGAGCGCAACGAATCGCTCGAAGCCGAGATCGCGACGACTCTGCTCTATGGCGCCTGCCACTATTCCTACCGTCAACTCCGCGACCGCGTCGCCGCCCTTAACGCAACCCGCATCAACGAGATCATCGCCCTCGGCACCCGCCACCGCGGCAAACACGACGAGCTGCTGCGCGAGTTCTCCGCCGGACAGACCCTGCGCTTCGACATCCTCATGGACATCGGCGGTTTCCGCGATATGCACCGCCACCGCCGCTGTGTGCAGGTGCTTCAGGGCTATACGACGGTCCACGGCTACGACATCCCCGAAGGCGTTGCCGAAGCCGGACTGCAAGCGCCGTACGAAGCCTCAATCGAGTCGGCGCACAAAGCCCACGCAAAGCTGGGATCAGAATCCGCCGATTACCTGCTGCCGCTGGGCACCCGTATGCGCGCCCTCTTCAAAATGGACTTCGCCGAAGCCCTCTACATCTCCGAGCTGCGCTCCCAGCCGCAAGGCCACTTCTCTTACCGCCGCGTTGCCTGGGAGATGTACGAAGCGGTGCGAAAGCAGCATCCGGCTCTGGCTCAGTATTTCCGAGTCACCGACGTAAACGAGCCCGTCGATCTGCTGAAAAGGTAAAGATGTCCGCAGAAATGGAGCAGTTGTTCCGCCGCATCTACGCAGCCTTCAACCGCCGCGAAATCGACACCGTGCTCGCCGCAATGCACCTGGACGTCGACTGGCCAAATGGCTGGGAAGGCGGCCGCGTTCACGGACACAAAGCCGTCCGCGACTACTGGACGCACCAGTTCAAGGCTGTCAGCTCAAATGTGGAGCCGCAGAATTTTCGGACAGAGGTCGACGGCCGTGTCGTCGTCACCGTCCATCAGGTCGTCCACGACACGGAAGGAAGGCTGCTCTCGGACAGCATGGTGGAGCATATCTACACAGTCGAGAACGGACTGATCCGGAAAATGGACATCCGGCCTTGAGAACAAGGCGCGGAATATGGCAAGATTACGAAAGTTTTTGTTTTTTCTTCGCCCCTGGGAAAAGAGTGCTAGAATCGCCTCAATTCGACCCATTTTTTCCTCAATCAGTACGCGTATTCTGGCGCTAAGTAGCGCCTTAAGACTGGAGAAGTATTGTGGCAGATGACCGTACCCGCGCCGTAGAACTGGCGCTTTCGCAGATCGAGAAACAATTCGGCAAAGGCTCCATCATGCGCCTCGGCAGCAAAGAGGCCGTGGTGCCGATCTCGACCATTTCCACCGGCTCGATCTCGTTTGACGCTGCACTCGGAGTAGGCGGCGTACCCCGCGGCCGCGTCATTGAAATCTTCGGCCCGGAATCCTCAGGCAAGACCACCATCACCCTCCAGATCATCGCCGAAGCCCAGAAAGCCGGAGGCATGGCCGCCTTCGTCGACGCCGAGCATGCTCTCGACCCCGGCTACGCCAAGAAACTCGGCGTCGATATCGACAATCTGCTGATCTCGCAGCCTGACTACGGTGAACAGGCCCTCGAAATCACCGAAGCCCTCGTCCGCTCCGGAGCCATTGACGTGCTGGTGGTCGACTCAGTCGCTGCGCTCGTGCCCAAGGCCGAACTGGACGGCGAAATGGGCGACTCGCACATGGGTCTGCAGGCGCGACTTATGTCGCAGGCATTGCGCAAACTGACCGGAACGGTCTCGAAGTCGCGCACCTGCCTCATTTTTATTAATCAAATACGCGAAAAGATCGGCGTCATGTTCGGCAATCCGGAAACCACCACCGGAGGCCGCGCGCTCAAGTTTTACTCCTCGGTCCGCATCGATATCCGCCGCATCTCCGCCGTGAAAGAAGGCGACGTGGTTGTCGGCGCGCGCACCAAGGTCAAGATCGTAAAGAATAAGGTAGCCGCGCCTTTCCGCGAAGCCGAATTCGATATCCTCTACGGCGAAGGCATCTCCCGAGAGGGCGACATCCTTGATCTGGCGGTAGCCAACAACATCGTCGAGAAATCGGGAGCCTGGTACAGCTACGCCGGCGAGCGCATCGGCCAGGGCCGCGAGAATGTCCGGCAATATCTCAAAGACAACAAGGACACCTTCGCCAAAATCGACACCGAACTCCGCCAGAAGTTGAAAATCGGCGCGCCCGCACCGACGGAAATCCCACCAGTGCCAGTCAACGGAGCAGCAGCCGCTCAGGAAGCAGTCAGGCCAGCCAGGCGGCAGTAAGATTTGCACAGAAGAAAAGAACCTGTTACGCAGGTTCTTTCTTTTGTGATTCGACGCAGTAGGTAGGAGGATGTATGTTGAGTAGGTAAGGAGGAAATATGGGTTTGAATGAGGAAGTTCAAAAGCACGTAAGAGTGGCTTATTTGGATCCAGCAAAGCAGCGCGGCGAATCTACCATTCGGATTAAAGCTGGGGATGTCCACCGTGATCTTCACTGGTCTAATCGAGTCCCATCTGTATGCACGACGCTTTCATCTCAAAAATTCCAACGAGAGACTGGGTTGGAGCTAGTCTCCAAAGATGGCCCTCCCTCCGGCTATAGCACAACTGTTGTTTTCACCTATCACCTTGCCACCACCCAGAGGGTGGCTGCACAAGAGGAACCAAAAAAGAGTCGCCTCGAAACACTCTATGGAACACTCTCGGATGTTTTCAGGGACTTGGGTGGTGGTGAAAATTTCCTACGCAGCGAGCGGGAAAAGCTCCACTTCCGAAAGGAAGATGACAAAGCTGAGAACAATAAGGGGTAAGAAATGAGCCGCATCTACTGGGACACAATGCTCTTTATCTACTTTCTCGAAGGGCATACTCAGTTTGGCCCACGGGTGCAACGGATTCATCAGGAGATGATTCGACGCGGTGACACACTTTGTACAAGCGTATTTACGGTTGGCGAAATTTTGATTGGCCCGCAGAAAAGGAAAGCGTTCGAAAAAGTAAAGGATACAAAGGACTATTTCGAGAGTGATGAAATAGAACTAATACCGTTCAAAATGAGCACTGCAGAAGTGTATGGGAGCATTCGGGCTCAAAACTCTATTCCGCCTGCCGATGCAATCCATCTCGCCAGTGCCGCAGAAGCTCAGTCGGACCTTTTTTTGACAAATGATAAGCAACTTCAAAGACTTAATATTCCGGGAATAAAGTTTATTGCTGGCCTTGATGGTGCAATCTTTTGATCTGGTACTGAGGCAAAGCGACAGGTCGTGGCTGATGTCCGACCTGTCGCAAAAATTGTCTGCTTCTCCCGTCACGACTACAATTCATCTGGCGTGAATACCGTAAAGGCCATCTACCCGGGCACCTTCGACCCGGTCACCAACGGACACCTTGACCTCATCGCCAGGGGATCGAAAATCTTCGATCATCTCGTCGTAGCCATCCTCCGCAACTCCTCCAAGAACCCGCTCTTCACAGTAGAGGAGCGTCTCGAAATGCTGACAGAAGCCCTCGCCGGATTCGACAACGTCTCCGTAGCCACCTTCGATGGCCTGCTCGTCGACTTCGTGCGCGCCCAGCATGCGCAGGCCGTGATGCGCGGCATCCGCGCCATCAGCGACTACGAATACGAACTGCAGATGGCCTTGATGAACCGCCGCCTTGCGCCGGAACTCGAAACCATCTTTCTCATGCCCGACGGCAAGTACTCCTTCGTCAGCTCACGATTAGTGAAAGAAGTCTTTACGCTAGGCGGCTCCATCGAAGGATTAGTCCCGCAGTTCGTCATCGATCGACTAAAGGCGCGCGTGCCAACCAACGGCCATTAAGCCGCAGTTGCTTCCAGATTCTTCGCGCGCTCTGCCTGAATATCTCCATCCTTGATGCCCAGCAGGCGCAGAATTCGTCGCGGATGGGTTCATCCCCATCCGCAAAAAGCGGAAAATCCAGCAGCGCCTCAGCGCCGCCAGCTATGCTGGCAATGGTTCACCAGAGCAGGCGCGGGATGCCAAGCCGCCACCGGAGGCAAACAGACCAAATGTTCGAGCGATACACGGAAAAAGCGCGCAGAGTCATCTTTTTCTCACGCTACGAAGCCAGTCAATTCGGAAGTCCTTATATCGAATCGGAGTTCCTGCTCCTGGCTATGTTCCGGGAAGACAATCACGTCGTCACACGCTGGCTTGGTGGAGGAGATTGGCATAAGATCATCCGCCAGGAAATGGAGCAGCGCGTCTACGGAGGGCCAAAGACCCCTACGTCCGTCGACTTGCCGCTTTCGGATGAATCCAAGTGTGTGCTTGCTTATGCTGCTGAAGAGTCCGCGCGCCTCGGGAACAAGCACATCGGTACCGAGCATCTTTTCCTCGGGCTGCTTCGCGACTGCAACTCACGCGCGGTGAAATTGCTGCTGGATCGCGGCGTAAATCCCGACGCTGTCCGCGAAACGATACTCAAGGAAGGCATACAGTCGCCAGTCATAGGCGCCCAGGCCAGAGCTGTGCCACGCTATCCATTTACGGTTTATTTTGTTTTAGGAAAGGGCGCCGAAGCCGTGGAGTTCCACTGGCCGCAGCGCATCCCTGTCGTCGGAGAATTTATCTGGCTTGGCGACGATCGCTCCGGCGGTTATCAGATCACGAGGGTCGAATGGACTGTCGACAAAGACTCGGAGACGCCGCATCCGGCAAAAGTGGTCATCTACGCTGATGAGTTCAGCATGGGCCAGCAGGCCGACGAAATTTAGTCCGACCGGCTGTGCCCAGAAAGCAAGGCTCCTGCAATCCGTTTGCAGGAGCCTTGTATTTTTTGCGGATCAATGGCGGTGATTCTCACAGCCCTGACCGTCGGTTACGGAAGCCAGCTTCTGCGCGCTTGCCGTCAAAGTGCTGCTGTAGCAGTTGCCGAGCGAGTCGTTTGACCGGTAGGTCTGCGTGGTCGTACTGCCCGATGGTCCCAGGAAGTTGCCGCTGGAGTCCCAGTTAAGGGTGTCAGTTGCGTCGACTTCGTTTTGCAACGTGCTTTCAAAAGCCTTGAAGCCGTTGATCTCCTCGTCGGATCGCACAAGGTCTTTCTGGCTGCTTGTCGTGGTCTGGTAGAAGCTGCCGTCAGTATTGACGACGTAAGAAAAATCGATCGTCAACGGATAGCTGAAGTGCTGCTCGTTCGTCGTGACAAACGGTCCCTCGCGCGTGCTGGTGCGCGAGTCCACAGTCGACGTTTGCTGCACATTCTGAATGTCGGTTGTGGGGCTGACGTCAAACTGCTGGTTATTCAACCAGTGGACGCTCTGCTCGACGGTAGTGACCACGCGGCCATGCGATGTATTGACGTAACCGCTGATGGTGAAAGAGCGATTCGAGGCAACCGAGATCGTACCGGTGAACGTTGTTCCAGCTGGGTCGGCCTCGATGTTCTCGGTGACTACCGGATTCGGTACAGCAAGGTTGTTGCTCAATATGCCGCCTGTGACCTTATGCTTCCCGGGATCGGTGAAAACAAGAAGATTGGCCGTGGCCAGAAAGTAGCTGTTGGCGTTATACACGCCCACGCCTACATTGTGCGGATTGCCGTCGGAAAGAACCCCGGCGAAGGGGGTGAGATCGACGCGATAAGGCTTGAAGTCAAGCGTCTGCACGCCGGGAATCGGCTCCCACAGATATGGGTCGATGCCTCCGGTATAGATCCACGGATAAACCGGTGCGACACCTGCAGGCTGCCCGTCGATCGTCACCTCCGTCTCGCGGAAGGGCGTATTGCCACAGCTTTCGAGGTCGGCGGCCTGATCATTGGGAACGCAGAAATACCAGAACTCATCATTCGACTGGCTCTGCGCGATGACATCAAGATAGACGCGCTCGACATTCGTGGGCAGGTTGAGCGTCTGCGTGATCTGGTCGGAAGTAGTGTTGAGTGTGCCGGCGTCGCCTCCGCTGCCGTTCACGGGCACCACGATATCAGGCACATTCTGCGCGTGATCTGGCCAGCCTTCCGGGTAGAACTCAAGCGCAGCGCTCGCGTAGATGATGCCGTTGTAGGTCACACCACCAGACACGCCAACAAAGTTGCCTATATTGGCTTCTCCTGTCTGGTCAGACTTGAAGATTGCAGACAGGTCCGTGACGTCGCGCTCTACATGCCACGAAGGACTGAGAGCGCTGCGCGGCTCGGCGGTGGTTCCGTAATATATGTTGGCGTGACCCAGATAGAAAGCAGCTGTGCGATCAAACTGGCGTCCGGCGGTGACGGTGAAGTCCGCGGTGAAGACGATCTTGGCCCACGGGCCATGGCAGCCGGAGGGCGGCGCATAGCTGAAGCTCTTGGGAGTAAAGTCGGCAAATGCAATGTTCTGGAAAAGCGGCACGACGCACGGCTTGCTGTGAGGCCGTGGCACCGGCGGTTCGGCGGTGATGGGATTAGAGGAGCCTATCTGCGGCGTGGAGGGCACAGGTACAACCTGAGTGTGCGCGACACTGGCGCAAGTGAGCAGGAAGGCGGCGGCGGAAGCAACCAGATGCCGCAGGACTGACCAGGGAGATGGTGTGTCAGGCATAGTGAGGTCCTTTCGGGGCAAAAGAACAGCGCACACAACATATCACTGAAGGTGGATATCCGGCCCGGTATCTGTCGGGAACTCGCCCTGTGACCGCGCTGTTATTTCTGCAAAAGCTCGCCGCATTCGGAGAAAATCTGAAAAAATAGAAGCATGAGCGCTACGACATCCACCCCGTCAAAGACATTCGCCGATCGCATCGGACGCATCGAGGTCTCAGCCACCATGGCCGTGACCGCGGAAGCCGCCAAGCTGCGCGCACAGGGCGCGAAACTGGTCGACTTCGGAGCAGGCGAGCCGCACTTCGCCACGCCGCGCCACATCAAGGACGCGGCCATCAAGGCCATCGACGAAAACTTTACGCGCTACACCACGGTTTCCGGCATTCCCGAAGTGCGCAAGGCTATTGTCGAGCGTCACACCGCCGACTTTGGCTCGAACTACACACCCGAAGAAGCTGTCTTTACGACAGGCGGAAAGCTCGCAATCTTCAACGCGATTCAGGTCCTTGTCGATCACGGCGACGAAGTGATCCTGCCCGTACCCTACTGGGTCTCGTACAAGGACATCATCCAGTATGGCGGCGGCAAAGTTGTCTACCTCGAAACCGACGAAGCCGAGAACTTCCGCGTAACTGCCGACGCCATCGAGAAGGCGATCACGCCGCGCACCAAGGCCATCATTCTCAACTCGCCTTCGAACCCGACGGGCTCCGTCATCGCGCCTGCCGACCTCGAACGCATCGTAAAGCTCGCGCACGAGCGCGGCATCTACCTGCTGCTCGACGAGTGCTATGTCTACCTGCAATACACCGGAGCGACCGTCAGCGGCGGATCATTCACCGATGCGAAAGAGCACCTCATCGTGCTCGGGTCGTTATCGAAAACGTATGCCATGACCGGATGGCGCGCCGGCTTCGCCCTCGGGCCAAAGCCGATCATCGCCGCCATGAGCAAGCTGCAAAGCCAGTCGACATCCTCAACGGCACACTTCGTTCAGAAGGCCGCCATTACTGCGCTCTCAAGCTCACAGGATTGCGTCGCAGAAATGCGCGCCGACTACCTCAAGCTGCGCGACCGCATTCTGGCGCGTCTCGCCGAAATCCCCGGCATCACCTGCACCAAGCCGGAAGGCGCCTTCTACGTCTACCCGAATGTCTCGGCATATCTGGGCAAGCCCGGTGCGCAGACCGCGATGGAACTTGCAGGCCGCCTGCTGCACGAGGCCCACGTCGTCAGCGTCCCCGGCGAGGCCTTCGGCACGAACCAGCACATCCGCCTCTCTTACGCCGTTTCGCACGACGACATTGAAGAGGGCGCGAAGCGCATGAACGACTTTTTCGCCAAGCTGTCCGCATAGCGTGAACAGGTCATTTCTTAATGGGCACGGCTTCGGCCGTGCTCTCTGTCTCTAACTGAAGGCTGTCATCCTGAGCGCGGCAAAGGATCTGCTGTTGCTCTTTCGCAAGCGATGTTCTCAGCCCAGGAGAAATCTTTGAAGCTGCAAGTCCGCGGAATCCTCTTCGACATGGACGGAATACTCGTCAGTTCGCTCGGCTCGGTCGAGCGCAGCTGGGCCAAGTGGGGCGAAATGCGCAACGTAGACGCGGCACTCGCCATCAAGACCGCGCACGGCCAGCGCGCTATTGAGACAGTCCGCAAGCTACGCCCCGATCTCAACGACGTCGAAGAGCTGAAGCTGATCGAAGAGATCGAAATTGCTGACAAGGACGACATCGAAGTGCTGGCAGGCGTACGGCGTATCCTCGCCGCGCTGCCGCAGAAATACTGGACGGTCGTCACCTCGGCAACCGAGAAACTCGCCCGCGCACGCCTCGGCTACGCCGGACTCACCGTACCCGAGCACTTCGTCACCGCCGATATGGTCAAGAACGGCAAGCCTGACCCGGAGCCATATCTCAAAGGTGCAGCCCTGTTGGGCCTCGATCCCCAAGACTGCCTCGTCATTGAAGACTCAAGCGCAGGCGCGCTGGCCGGCCACGCCGCGAGATGCAAAGTGCTCGCCACCCTCTTCTCGCATACGGTAGAAACCCTTGCTGGAGCCGACTGGATCGTCGAGTCGCTTGAAAAAGTGAATATACGCGCGCTGGAAAACGGGGTAGAAGTCGAATTCGATCCTGCATTTCAAAAGGCCGATTAGAATGCCGCTATCGCTATGCGGGTGAGAAAGCGCGTTCACGATTGCCTCAGAAAGCTACGAAGTTCCTGCCTTCTGATTGCCGTTGCACTCTTTATGGGGAACGCCCCAACACGCGCCGCACAGGACGGCCTCACCTTTTCAGTCGACATCACGTTCTCGCAAAAAGCGGCAGCAAGGCTCGCCGCGCTCCGCGAAAATATCATCGTCTCCGCGTCCTATTCCGGAGACCCGGCTCCGGGCGCCGAAAAGCACACGGATGAGATTGGCAGAATTCCTCTGGGCATCGAGAACATCGAATCTTCGGGCAAAGCCGGAACCGTGATCGTGCCCGGTACGAAAATCAAGCGCAATCGGATCGCCTGGGTAAAAGGCCCGGTGCTGCTCAACGTGAACGTCTATTCTGCCCGCCACAGCGGCCCCGACAACATCCTGACCTGCGATTTCTTCGACGGAAATCTGGAAGATGCAGTTCGCAAGCCGATTGCACTCCACTGCTCTCTCATCGTCGAGGGAGCAGAGACGAAACACAAAGAGTAATTCGAGTTAATCGAGCCACTGCAGCCGGCGCGGACGAAAACCCAGCACCCTGCGTGCCTTCTCGTTAGAAGCACCGCGCAGCTTTGTCCCGTAGTACACGGCATCGCTCCCGCCTGCCGCGAAAGCCTCATCCTCAGAAACATGCGGCGGAGGTGGCGCATTTACCCAGCGCGCAAAAGCCGGAAGCCACTTGCTCACCGGCAAAGGATCGCCATCGACCACGTTATAGATACCCGGTTCGGCCGTGAGAGCAGCAAGCGTGGCCGCAGCCGCATCTTCCACATGAACAAACGACCAAACGCCGCCGCCGTCTCCCACAATCGGAAACTGTCCAGCCCGAACAGCGTCCGCAGTTGCGCCATCGGGGTTGTACCAGGTGCCCGGCCCATAGAAAAATCCATACCGGAGCGCTACGCCTTCAGGTGTCGCTGTAGAAAAAAGCCGCTCCTCGATCTGCGTATACATGCGTGCGCTGAAAGCAATATCGCCGCCTGCATCGACAGCGAGCGAATCAGACTCCGTAGCAAGCCCAGCGCCCGCCTTCAGAAAAAAGCCGCTCGATTGCTGAATGTAACGGCGCACGCCCGCCTCTTTCGCTGCACGATGAAGATTGCCCCCACCTTCGATGCGCACCTTGTAATCGCCGGCGAGAGCGTTATGGATCTCCGCAGGAGTGCGCGGAAGCGACGTAAGCTCATCGATCACCGCCTCTGCCTTGGAATCGCGAAGAGCCTGTTCCAGAGCTGCGGCATCGAAAACATTGACGGCAAGGATCGTCGCGCCAAGATTCGCAAGGCGCTCAAGCCGCGCCACCGAGCGCGAAATTCCCGTGACCGCATGTCCCTGACGGATAAGCTCGGTGACCAGCGGCACGCCAATCGCGCCGCTGGCTCCCGCTACAAATACATTCATAGTGATCCCCTCGGCATTTGCATAAAAATGTGAAATCAGAGCTCAAACTCAGGCGAAGCCCCACCGTGTTTTGAGCAGCCTCCACACAGCACAGTTGCAAGATTTTTTTGCGCACTCGATCACGAGATGCGCTTTCTATTCCCGGCAAGATGACAAGGTCTTTATTGGTCATGGATGCAAAATCCGCATGAACGTCAGGGCTGCTTCGCACCCGCCGGAAACTCAGGCTCGGCGGAGCCATCTGCGCGAGGCTCCGAAGCGCCGTAATTAATTCCGGTTGCGCTGTCGTGAAGCACCGCCTGTCCCCGGCCCATCGTCGTCGAATACTGCTTGCGCACGTTGAGCACATGGCCCATCGCCGTCAGCTGTTGTAGCGTCTCCGGCGGCACGCGTGACTCGATCAGGATGTTGCACCCAAGCTGGCTGCTGACCGTAAAGCGAGCTTCCTCCATCGCCGCCTGAATGTTCATGTGGTAGTCGACCACATTCGAAACAAACTGGGCATGCGCCAGCGGCTGATTCATGCCGCCCATAATCCCAAATCCGATATGCTGAGTGCCGTGCTCCATGAAGCCGGGAATGATGGTATGAAAGGGACGCTTCCATCCCGCAAGCGCATTCGGCGATTTTGCATCCAGCGAAAACAGGGCGCCGCGATTCTGCAGAATAAAGCCCCCACCCTGCACCGTGACCGCGGAGCCAAAGGCCGAATAATTGCTCTGGATCAGCGAAAGAATATTGCCCTCGCGATCAACGACCGAGAGATAGGTCGTATCGCTGCCAGAGAGCGCGCCGGGAGCAACCGTGCAATTGGCCTTGCCCGGATCGATCAGCCGGGCGCGCTTCGCGGCAAAGTCTTTCGACAGCATCTCGCGCACGGGGATGGTGCTGAATCTCGGATCGCCATCGTAAGCCTTCACGTCTGCGTAAGCGAGCTTCATCGCTTCGATACGCGTGTGCAACTCCGCCGTGCTGAGCGGTCCTGCGGGAGCTGGAGGTGTTTGCTCCATGATGTTCAGCATCTCGAGCGCCGCGATTCCGTCGCCGTTCGGAGGCAGTTCATACACCTTCCAGTCGCGATAGCTAGTCGAAAGGGGCTCAACCCACTCTGCTGAAAATTCGCCAAGGTCTTCGGCGGTCATCGTACCGCCGTGACTGTCCGAGGTCTTCAGAATCTCCTGCGCGATGGCTCCCTTGTAGAAAGCCGATTCGCCCTGCTTCGCAATCAGCGTGAGCGACTCGGCGAGATCGGGATTGCGAAAGACCTGGCCAATCGCAGGAGCCTTGTCGCCCGGCAGGTAGACGCGACGGCTCTCGGGGTCGGTCATGAGCCGCGGCACAGTTTCTTCCCAGTATGTGTGCAACACTTCGGGCATCGGGTAGCCCTGCCGCGCGTAGAAAATTGCAGGCTGGAAGAGCGTAGCCCAGGGCAGCTTGCCAAACCTCTCGTGCAGTTTGGTCCAACCATCCACCGCGCCCGGAACAGTGACCGAATCAATGCCAACCTGCGGCATCTCGGTAATGCCCTTGGCGCGCAGATGCTCGATGGTGAGCGTTTTCGGCGCCCAGCCGCTGGCATTCAGCCCATAGAGCTTGCCCGTCTTCGCTTCCCAGTAAATCGCGAAAAGATCGCCGCCGATGCCGTTCATCATCGGCTCGGCAACACCCAGAACCGCGTTTGCGGCGATACCGGCGTCAATCGCCGAGCCGCCCTGCTCAAGGATTCTCGCCCCGGCCTGCGAAGCCTGAACATAGCTGGTGGCCACAATGCCGTAAGGAGTCACGACCATCGAGCGTCCGTAAGAACGCTCCTCGGCTTTCACCGGAGGCACAACGAGCGAAAGAATAAGCAAGCAGATGTGGGCTTTCAGTGCGAGACGTGGCATGGTTCTCCCGTGCAATCGGAATTGAGGGAATGTACTTCAGGGATCTTGATCACAGCGAGAATAGCACCAGCAGTCACCGATCCAACCAGCCGAACCTGTTCAATTCGACTAGCTCGCAGGCTCGCCGATCGCACCAGCAAAGAGAAGCTGGCCGTTCCGCTCATCGCGAATCGCCACGAAGAAGGGATGATCGACAATCATGTGGAATGGCGGCTGCTCCATTCTCATTGCGGTCGCGCGTATGCCCACGCTCGTTGCTGCCGCCGCCTCAGTTCCTTCTTCGTCAACGCTCAGAAATGACGCATGGCGCACTTCGCTGATCTGAAAGCGCCGCGGCGCCTTGCTGATGCCGCCAAAATCCGCGCTGTCGCTGAATGCAATCCCCATCCCGAGTTTCATGAGAACCATGTTCAGCGTCGTGTCGTACTTGATGGTAAAGCGCGGCAGCTCAATGGTTCCCTCTTGCCTGTGCAGCGACGAGAGCAGCGCGGCAAAGCCATCCGGCGTCAGCTGTTCAAGAAACGACCGCATCCCGGCAGCATCCTGCGGCAGCACAACATACATCGCAAACGTGCCATCGGCATAGGGCAGGCGAACCGCTTCCAGCCCATTCGCACTGGCGTACGCGTACTCCGCGGCGTGCTTCATCATCGGTACCGTGCGCGTCGTGCCATTTCCCGTCCTGAAGTCGTGCGGCTGCGTTGCCTTCGGATCGAAGGGCGTGCTCCATTTGCCCTTGAATGCGATGGCGTTCGTAAGCACCGCGACCGTCGAAGGATCGACTGCATCTAAAATCTTCTCGATGCGATCGTTTGTGTGTTTCGCGACCCAGCCATTGATCGTCTGCACTGCCGCAGGGCTTCTAAAATTCAAGTTTTCGGCCTGCGCGCCGTATGCCGTCTGCAGCGCCTGCACAAACGACGGATTGACCGGAAGCTCCTGTTGCAGCCACAGCGCATTCGCCATCGAGAGTTGAACAGACTTTGCGTTGGCGATCTGCTCAGCCAGAGCACGATTGGCAGCATTGAATGTTTCGATGGATTGCCCATCGGAGTGCAGCGTTTTCAGGATTGAATCGCGAGTCGTTCCATTGGCGCCATTCGAAGTCATAGCCAGCGCAACCGCGATGCTCGTAGGCGAAATAAAAACATTGCCGTCCGGCCGGTGCGCATGCAACTCCCGCAATACATCAAAGCCAAAATGCTCGTAAGGCTGGGCTAGCGCAGCGGCGGGGGATGGCGATTCAGGCTTAGGCAGACCGCCAGCACTGAATATTGCGCAGGCAACAACCGCGACCAGGTATTTCATCATGATGCACCCTTCTAACCATTAGACTCCGGTCGTGTGCGGGTGCCACCGTAGAACTGGAGTTGACCCGGAGCCTCACTTGCCGACAGGAAGCCCGCGCAGCTATGCCGCTTAGGGATAAGCAGAAGCGAGACATGGGCCACACCGGAGAATAATAGCGAGATGTGGGACAGCCGCCAACTGTCGGTTGAGACAAGGGTGTTTTCCCGTATCAGATTGTTCAAACTGTTGATCTCTTTGCGCTGTGGTTTTATACATCGAGTCGATTCGAGGCAGCGACTCGACTATACCAATAGCCAGAATCTTTGATCGTGCGTTTCTGGTTTCGGAAGTCTGTATAGATTAACCCGTATCGTTCCGTGTAGCCCTCTGCCCACTGGAAGTTGTCGAGCAGCGTCCAGGCATGGAAGGCGCGAACACGGGCTCCATCGGCGATCGCGCGAGCCAGTTCCGCAAGCGTCTCTCGGTACCACTGAATGCGACGCGCATCTGGAATGCGGCCATGTTCTTCTTCATCTGGACCGTCAAGATAGCTGCAGCCGCTCTCGGTGATTTCAATGATGGGCTGGTTGTACTCCCTCGAAATTTGAGTCACGAGATCGTACATCCCGCGTGGCCACACTTCGAGACCGGCATCGGTGAGCGGCCCTTCTGTGGGCATCGCAGCACGGAAGCGTGTGTAGGGATCGCGTCCGCCCGGTGAATTGCTCTCGATCTCGGTACCGCTGAAATTACCTCCGTTCTCAAATTTCTCCTTGCTCGCGTCTGACACGATACGGCGTGTGTAGTAGTGAAAACCAACCCAGTCCAGCGGAGCATATAGAAGTTTTTCGTCGCCTGCCTTGAAACCCATCACGTCAAAGGGAGGGTCTCCAACAAAAGCCTTTGGATAACGGCCATTCATAGCCGCCTCCAGGAAAAAGACATTGTTCATGGCGTGGTACCGGGCGGCGGCAGCGCGATCATCCTCCGAGTCCGTCTTTGGATACGCAGGAGCCATCTCGTAGGCGCTGCCGATCGTTGCATTCGGAGCGGCGGCCTTCACTGCGCGGTGCGCTTCGCCCTGAGCCAGCGCCAGCGTATGCGCCGCCTTCAAAAAATCGTTGAAACTTGTCCGGCAAGGCGGAAATGCACCAGCCGCGTATCCCATGAAAGCAATAGCCCAAGGCATGTTGAAGGGTGCCCACACCGTAATTCGATCACCGAGATGTTTGGCGAGGATACCGGCGTAGTCTGCGAAATAATTCGCCAGATCCCTGTTCGGCCATCCACCCCGATCTTCAAGACCCTGAGGAAGATCCCAGTGGTACATCGTGCACCACGGACGGATCCCAGCCGCCAGAAGAGCATCGACAAAACGGCTGTAGTGATCCAGCCCCTTCATGTTTGGGGCGCCGGTTCCTGTGGGCTGAATCCGTGGCCAGGAAATGGAAAAGCGATAGCTTTTCTGGTTCAGGCGTTTCGCTGTTGCGATGTCCTGTGGGAAGAGGTGGTACTGATCGCACGCGACGTCGCCTGTCACCCCTCCCCGTACCTTTCCGGGCGTATGGGTAAATCTGTCCCAGATCGATTCGCCTTTGCCATCCTCATTCCAGGCGCCTTCATTCTGATAAGACGCCGTCGCAACTCCCCAAAGAAATCCCTCAGGGAATCGCGCTTCCTTGATCAATGAGTCAGGTACAGCACCGGGCATCTGACTTACGGCGGTTTGACTCATGGCATAGCTGCGCCAGGGACAGAGCGCAACGCCCGCGGTTGCGGCCAGAGAGCGAGCTGCGAATTGGCGCCGATCCATCAAAAGCTCCTCGTTGCCAAAATATCGTGCTGAAAAAGCGTGCCTTGTCCATGACTATCGCACATCAGTTCTCACAAGTTGGCCGCGTTTAGGGATCCCGACGGTCTTATGCAGGATTAGCGGGTGGGTGGCTCACAGCTCAATTTCTTGGCAAAGCCCCTGGGTTTTGGGTGCTCATGTCTCGCTTCTGAGACATGGGATTCACCCACAGAGAACGTTGAACGCGGAAGTACAAACCTCAAACCTTAACCCAGTTATCGGCATGCCGCCGGACCCACCAGCAGGGATTATCTCCTGCCCATGGAAAGATGGCCCGCACACACGGCACCTGCGCGGAGCCGGTATAGTCGAGCTCATCTCTCCCGTTCTTCAGCGGAACGGCGAGGAACTGTTTTACCTCGACTGAATCGAAGGCAGTCCCATGGGCCACGCGGTAGCGATAGACGAGCCAGTCTCCGGCATAGAGTGCGACCACACCTGCCATCATGACTACCGCTGTCCGTTCCAGAAGCACACGCACAGCTTGTCAAGCCCCCTCATGTTTAAAAAATCTGGCAACCGGCTTTATCACAATAACTTACGAAGCAGCCCAAAGTGCAGGGAATTATGCTCTGATTTGCTAAAATAGAAAGGAAGAGGCATGGGACAACCCATGCCTCTTTTCATTAGGACTTATTTTGGCCGGAAACTCGTTCTAACCCTGCCAACTCATGTAAATAGAGCAATTTAGATGAAAATTGCGATCGAAAGCCACTAAGTATCTGCAAAATGAAGAATTTAGCAGAAATGGCAGGGGGGATGGGAGGATGGCACCGACACAAAGAGACGCAAGGCGTGAAGCCCTCATCAGTGTAAGTCGAATAAAGAGAGGAATTTAGCCTTGCCTACGCCCGGAATATCGGCCTAACCGCCTGTATTTTGAGGAATTTAGCGGAAATGGGGGGAGGGGGGAGCCTCAGCCGAACAGGTGCTCCAGACGATCCATGTCGAAGCCAATCATGACTTCGTTATCGACGACAATCGTCGGGGTCGACTGGCTGTTCAGGTCCATCAGCTCCTGCAGAGCCTTGGGATCGGCGGTCACGTCCTTGTATTCAAAGGGGATCTCGCGCGAGTTGAAGAAATGTTTGGCAGCAAAGCAGGGAGGGCATCCGGGCTGGCTGTAGAGAATGACACGTTTCTGCGACATACCAAATAGATGCTGCAACCTCGGTGCAGGCTTCAATGAATTGCCTTGACCGTTGCCTGCGCCAGACGCATCGGACTCGACTTCAAGTCGCCGGGAAACGCCTCATCTTCCTTACCTGCAATCGCTGCCCGCATGAAGTCGATCCAGAGCGGTAAAGCAGCCTTCGCCCCGGTCTCCTTGTCGCCGAGGGACTGGCGATTGTCATAGCCGACCCAGACGCCACAGGTCGTCGAAGGTGAAAAGCCGACAAACCACGCATCGGTAAAATCGCTGGTTGTCCCGGTTTTGCCGCCAAGCGGATGGTTCAGCACTGCAGCATCCTTGGCAGTGCCGCTGCGTGTCACCTCTTGCAGCAGAACCATCATCGTGCGCGCAGTCTTGGTGCTCGTGGCTTCCGTGACCTCCGGCATATCTTCCATCAGCGGAGCGCCCTCGGCGCTCGTCACCCGCCGGATTAGTCGCGGCGCAATGCGAATGCCATCATTCGGAAACGCAGCATAAGCCGCCATCTGCTGCTCCAGCGTCACCTCGACCGACCCGAGCGCAACCGGAAGGAAAGCCGGAATATTCGCGGTGATGCCGAACTGGTGCGCTACGTCGATCACCTTGCGCATGCCGACGTGCTCGGCAAGCTTGAGCGCCGGAATGTTGCGTGAATCGGCAAAGGCCTTGAGCAGCGTAATATTGCCCAGGTAATTGCCCTCATAATTGTGCGGAGTGTAGCCAGCGAAGGAGACTGGAGCATCGAGGATTTTATCGCCGGGAGTCGCGCCATCCTCAATTGCAGCCGTGTAAACATAGGGTTTGAAAGAAGATCCGGTCTGCCGCTCGGCCTGCGTTGCGCGGTTAAACTGAGACATATTGAAATCGCGGCCGCCGACCATGGCCAGAACGTCGCCCGTGGCATTATCCATCGCTATCAGCGCGCCCTGCGCGCCGGAGTCTTCCTCCAGCGTGCCGCGCAGCAGATTGCCATCCTGCTCACGCAGATGGACATAGACAATATCGCCAGGCTTCAGAAAGCCGTCCGCCGTTCTGAAGCCGGTCCAGAGCCAGTCATCCGGAGTCAGAACCAACTGATCATCGCCAACGTGCGCTGTTACTTGATAAGGAAGCACACCCGTAACCAGCGCATGAACGTACATCCCAGGCTGAGGTGGAATCACCCAGTCCGGATGCTTGAATCCCTCCATGCCAACCCCACCCGCGATGACGTTGAGCAGATGCCCGCGCCACCCATGCCGCCGCTCATAAGCAGCCAGCCCATCCAGCACTACGCGATTCGCCGCCTGCTGCAGATCGAGATCGAGAGTGGTATAGACCTTCAACCCAGCCTCATGCACCTGATCGGAACCAAGCTTACGCTCCAGTTCGCGCCGGACTTCTTCGACAAACCACGGCGCCACACTGTTCGGGGGAGTCTGAATATGCAGCCCCAGCGGAGCCGAGCGCGCGACATTCGCCTGCGCCGCAGTAATCACGCCATCCTCAAGCATGGAGTTGATCACCATGTTGCGCCGGCGGAATGCCTTGTCCGGATTCAGCACCGGCGAATACTCTGAAGGCCCCTTGGGAAGCCCCGCAAGAAGCGCCGCCTCGGGCAACGTCAGATCCCTCGCATGTTTGCTGAAGTAATATTCTGAACCAGCCTCAAACCCATAGACCCCATGTCCCAGGTAGATCTGGTTCGCATACAACGTAAAAATCTGCTGCTTGGTGAAGGTGTGCTCGATCTGAATCGAGAGCAGGACTTCCTGCAGCTTTCGGCCAAAAGTTCGCTCGTTCGAAAGGAACAGGTTCCGTGCCAGCTGCATGGTGAGAGTCGAAGCTCCCTGTGCACGGTTCTTGGAGGTAAGGTCGTGATAGGCCGCACCCATCACGCGGAAGAAGTTCACTCCCCAGTGACTCTCGAAGTTCTTGTCTTCAATAGAGATCACTGCCTCACGCAGGAGCGGGGAGAGATCTCCATAATTGACGAGAACACGACGCTCCAAGGCAAACGAGCCGAAGATGCGTCCACGCGTATCGTAGAGTTCCGTTGTAGTATTCGGACGATATCGGGTGAGGTCATCAACCTGGGGAAGATTGACCGAGTAGACGAGCATCAGGCCGCATAGAGAACCGACGGCGGCGGCAAGTAGAAGCAATACAGCCAACGCGACGCCGCCTGCGATCTTGCGTCGTCCCGCGCCTGGGCGAAAACCGCCGATGGTTACTTGAGCGCGTTCATTCAACAGGGTGTCCAGTTACCAAGAACCGCTGCGGCTAAGGATTTAAATCAGGCAGCCTTTTGTTTCAGCAGGTCCAGCGCTTTATTGAGTTGATCGTCTGCGTGGGATTCCGGCTTTTGCGCGTTCTGCGTTTCCGGGCCCTCATCCTCGGCCAGATATTGATCGATGCTGGGCGCAACAATCACATTCGGAGTTACGGCTTCATCCTGAATCTTCTTGCCTGAAGGCGATTCATACTTTGCGACGGAGAGAATCAACGCGGAACCATCGGGCATCTCAATCGTCTTCTGTACTGTGCCCTCACCAAAGGTGCGGTCACCGACAACATCGCCACGCTTGTTGTCCAGAATCGCGGCAGCGACCAGCTCGCCGGGGCCGGATGTTCCGTGGTTGACAAGCACAGCAAGCGGCGCGGATGTGATGAACTTGCCCGATTCTGCGGTGAAGGTTTGCTTCGGTACTTTCTGGCCTTCGAGAGAAGCGATCGTACCAGTCTGCAGAAAGGCATTCGCCAGTCGTACCGCCTGTGCTTCGTCACCTTCAGCTACATCGCGAAGATCGAGCAATACCTTCTTGTTGCCGTTCTTCGGCATTGCGCGAAGGCGATCTTCGATATCGTTCACGCGCTCTTTACTTAAAACTATTGGCTTCAGATAGAGAATGCTGGAGTTTTCATACTCCTGCTGGCCCATGGATGGCGTCACGGCCGCCGCGCGCGTAAGAGTGATCTTGTCGGGCTCCGACTTCCCACGGTTGGGACGAACCAAAGAAAAGGTGACATCCGTTCCCGGCTTGCCTTCAAGGAGTAACCTGATCATCGCCAGCGACATTTCCCGAGTGGACTGTCCACCAATGGATTCAATGATGTCCCCATCCTGAATCTGTTCGCGCTCGGCAGGGCTGCCAGGCATAACCGATACGACCGTGGCATATCCGAAGCGTTTTGAGACATTCAGTCCAACCTGCGCTGTGCCTTCATTCGTATGGGCTTTGTAAGCTGTGTATTCTGCGGGGGTCAGGTAGCTGGAGTCAGAATCAAGCGATTCCAGGAGGCCGTGCAGCGCTCCATTGGTTACGTTCGCGATACTTGGCTCAACGACATAGTCGCTTTGAATCTTATGCAGAACTTCTTCATAGACGCCAACCTGGCGATAGGCGCCGTCGCTTTGTGTTCCAGCGCGCACCCCGCGCAGGCCGAAGCCGCCGAGGAAGACAACAATGACCAAAAGCACAGAAATCGCAAGAATAGCGCGCTTAAAACCCTTAGACATAAAACCACTCAGGCAGCCGGGAGCTGTTAGAGAGATGATACTCCAGTTAGGGAGGAATTTGCTGTCGGGGTTCTCTGGTGGCGGCGGGTGGGATCGAACCACCGACCTTGGGGTTATGAATCCCACGCTCTAACCATCTGAGCTACGCCGCCGATTTTCAGGTGGAAAACGCTGAAAAGTAACTCTTTCTATGATACGGACGATACCGCGGCTGGTCAATCAGCAGCGGTATCCTTCTTGATCGGTTTTTCTTCAAGAATATTCTTCTTTATGTATACAGCGTATAGTTAATTGGTATACAGTGTATAGCTATGAAAGCGGCAACGACCTCGGACCGTATTGCGGAAGAGGCGCTCGAAATTCTGGAACGCGAGGGCGAGGACGCTGTGAGCATGCGGCGTGTGGCTCAGGCTGTTGGGATTACGCCGATGGCCATCTACCATCATTTCCCGAACAGGGAAGCGCTGCTTAATTTTGTTGTCGATCGTGAGTTCGACAAATTTCTGGGTTATATGCAAGCGCGCCCTCTGCGCGGCTCTATTGAATCGCGATTGCTGGGCAGCATGGACTCGTATATCAGTTACGCCTTCGACCGTCCCCGCATCTTCGATTATGTCTTTTCGCAGCCGCGTCCGAACGCGCGGCGCTATCCGGATGATTTCCGTGCTCGCCGCTCGCCCACTCTCAATCCGATTGCCGATCTCGTGGCGCAGGCCATGGATTCTGGGTACTTGAAACGTGATGACGTTTGGGAGATCGCTCTCGAATTATGGGCACACGCTCACGGTTACATCTCGCTTTATCGAGGAGGTCGCTTTCATCTATCGGAAGGGGACTTCCGTTTTCTCGTACGTCGTTCGCTCAGGAGACTGATTCATGGACTCAAAGCTCAGTAGCAGCACGACTGTTGCTCTTTGCCTCGCTTGTTCAGCGGCGCTGTTCTTTTTCGGAACCGGTCTTGCCCCAGTCTGGCCCTTGATATGGTTGGCTCCCATTCCTGTACTTTGGCTTGCTCCACGCGTGTCCGCATCTTCGGTGTTTCTAGTTGCGGCAGCGGGCTTTGCGCTTGGCAGTTTAAATGAGTGGGCCTATCTCGCGCTGGTGGTTCCGCTGTGGGTCTCGATTCTCAACTCTGTTGGCCCGGCTTGCATCTTTGGTGTCGCGGTTTTGTTGTTTCGCAATCGAATGCTGAAAGGGCACTTTGTGCAGGCGGCGCTGATCGTGCCTGCATTGTGGGTGGCCTATGAATACATCAACACGGCGATATCGGTTCATGGCACGATTGGCAATCTCGGCTATTCACAGATGAATTTCCTGCCGATTCTTCAGATTGCGTCTGTGACGGGTATCTGGGGCATCAGCTTTTCCATATTTCTGTTTACGGCCACAGTGGCCGTGCTTTTTAGTTCAGGCGCTGCTAAACAAAAACGCATCCTGGCCGTTGCGGCGATCGCTATCCTCGCCTGCGTCTTCGGATACGGCTATTGGCGTCTTGCAGCGACACCTAAGGATTCACCCACCATTAAGGTCGGTCTTATCGCGTCAGACGACTCAATGAATCTCATCGTTCCGACAACCGAAGACGCGACTTCCGCCTTCGATCGATTCGGGAAACAAATGCAGTCGATGTCGTCGCAGGGCATACAGTTGTTCGTATTGCCGGAACACAGCGGCCCGATTACTGATGCCTCAGAACCGGCAACTGACGCCAAGTTTGAACAACTCGCACAACAAACGCATGCTTTCATTGCGGTGGGAGTGGATCGCATCATGCCTAAGCTCGCGTGGAATCAGGAACGACTTTACGCACCCAACGGAACGCTGCTGGCAACATACGACAAGCACCATTTATTGCCGCACTGGGAAGATCGGTTTACACCCGCCGTCGATCGCACGGCGCTTTCCGTTCCGTACGGCGCGATGTGCGCGGGACCTGATGCCAGGCAATCTGCCGAGCCTACCGCCGTATCCGCCGCTTCCGGCAAGTGGGGGCTCGAGATTTGCAAGGATATGGATTTTCCTCTTCTCAGCCGTCAGTACGCTCGTGACGGTGTCGCATTAATGGTCGTACCGGCCTGGGATTTTTCGGTAGACGGATGGCTGCACGGCCGCATGGGTATCATGCGCGGAGTTGAAGGAGGGTTCAGCATTGCACGGTCAGCGAAGAAGAGCATCCTGTATGCAACGGACGATCGGGGCCGTGTGATTGCCGAACGCGACACAGCCTTCGCCCCATTTGCAACTGTGGTGGCTACAGTTCCTGTCCGCCATGACGCGACAATCTATGCGCGCTTTGGCGACTGGTTCGCGTGGCTGAATCTGGCGCTGCTCACCATTCTGCTGGGAGTGCCCCTTATTGCTCGCGATTGATTAGACTAGGTCCTGATAGCCTTCGGTCATAGGAGCACTCATTGCGCATTTTGGGTGTGATTCCCGCGCGGCTTGCGTCGACCCGCCTGCCGCGCAAAGTTCTTCGCGAAATTGCAGGCGAGCCGATGCTGGCCTGGGTCTATCGCGCGGCGCGTGCATGCTCGCAACTGGATCAGGTGTTGATTGCCACCGATTCCGAAGAGATCATGGACTTTGCGCATTCACGTAATTTTCCCGCTGTTTTTACTCCCGCAGACTGCGCCAGCGGGTCGGACCGTGTCTATGCCGTCGCGCAGTCTATTGCAGCTGATGTGTATGTCAATATTCAGGGCGACGAACCGATGCTTCGGCCTGAGCATCTGGATGCATTGCTCAAACCGATGGCTCGGCCCGAAGTCGACGTGGCTACGCTTTCGACGCCATGCGCTCCTGAACTTATTCATAATCCAAATGCGGTGAAGGTAGTGACTGCCGTCGACGGGCGAGCTTTGTATTTTTCTCGCGCGGCAATTCCTTTTGATCGGGATAGTGTCGGGGGTATTCCGTATCAGAAGCATCTGGGGATATATGCTTATCGCAAGTCTGCATTGGATCGCTTTCCCAAACTCACGACCAGCAGGCTTGAAGAGATCGAGCGACTGGAGCAATTGCGATTCCTCGAGAACGGTATCGATGTGTATGTGACTTCAACTCCTTTCGACACAATCGGCGTAGATACGGAAGAAGATCTGCAGGCCGCCGAACAACTTTTGCGAAATCAGTAGGATAGATGGGACACCCGGATTTCTATTCTTATGGAGAGACGGTGAAGTTGGTGGTGAGCGGCGTATCAGCGGAGGAGTCGCCGATATAGACAGTGAACTGGCCAGGGTCGACCCGCCAGTCGTTGCTGTTGACGTCCCAATAAGCCAACGCACGGCGATCAAGCGTGAGTGAGACATGCTTCTTTTCGCCGGGATTGAGGCGTACTTTCTCAAATCCTTTTAGTTCTTTCATCGGACGCTTGATTCTTGCCGATGGATCGCCGACGTAAAGTTGCGCGACATCGGCTCCTGCTCGCTGGCCGGCGTTTGTCACATCGAACGAGAAGGTAATATTTCCATCGCTTGAGGCTGTTTTCGGCGAAACCTCAAGATTGCTGAACGAGAAGGTGGTGTAGCTGAGCCCGAATCCGAAGGGGAAGAGCGGCTGCTTGTTCATGCTCGTGTAGTAGCGATAGCCAACGAAGACTCCTTCCGCGTATTTCACGTGGGGAGTCTGACCAGCCGGTGTTGGTGGTGCATAGTAATTGTCGTGCGTCGGATTGTCTTCCCATGCGCGTTCAAAGCTGGCAGGGAGATGACCTTCGGGCGAACGCGCCCCGAAGACGACCTCGGCCAATGCCTGTCCGCCTTCCTGTCCCGGATACCAGTTGTGCAGCAGCGCGGGAACTTTGTCGATCCACGCGCGCATGTCAACACCGCCCCCGCCCGTGATGGCAACGATCGTGTTCTTATTAGCTGCGCTGATGGAGTCGATCAACTGGTCTTGTCCCCAGGGGAGCGTGAAGGTTCGGTCCATGCCCTCGCTTTCCGTGGTGGCGTCGAAACCGACGGAGATGAGCGCCACATCAGCCATGGCGGCGAGCTTTTTTGCGTCCGCGGGAACGAGGTCGGCCATTGCGTGAATTCCGAGTCCTGCGGCAATCTTGTTACCCTCGGGCCCGTAGTCAAATTGAATTTTCACAACCTTGCCCGCAGTCAGCGGCAGTTGCGTGGATTGCGGAGCCTGACCTTCGTGATGCGTCTGCTCCATGATCTGCCTGCCATCGACGAATACTTTATAGGTGTCGCCGCCGTCAGCTGCAGCTACAACAATGTACTCGCCACTCGTTTGCGGCACGTAATCCGCGGTGTAGCGGATGCTGCGCTTTGCTTTACTAGGAGGCGTGAATCCCCCGGTGCCCCAGGCGGCTATGTGATTGGCCTGGGAGACCGTCGGCGTACCGGTGAAGGTAGGATTGTCAAAGGTTTCAACCTTGATAGTGGGTTTGCCGAACCAATCCTCCCAGAAAGGATCGGCAACGGATGACATTGCGGCAGTAGTGCCGAAGTGCGTCCGCTGAAAGAGGTCTTTCGTAGTTGGTAGCCCACGCGCATAGAGGATCTTTACCTTCGAGCCAGGAAAGTTTGCCAAACCGGTCATGATGCTGACGGGCGCATATGACTCTACTGTAGAACTGCCGCCCGCGCCCGTAACTGCCGGCCATGCGTCGGGACCAAGCACGGCGATGGTTTTGACTTTGCTGCCGTCGAGCGGCAGCAGGTTGCCATTGTTCTTCAGCAGGGTGATGCTTTCGCGAGCCTCGTCGAGCGCTACATCACGGCCGTTCTGGTTGTAGAAGGGAATACTTAGATCGGTCTGGTCGCGGTCGAGGAAACCGAAGCGGATGGCGGTGCGGAAGATGCGGCGGACCTTGTCATCAATCGTCGCTTCATAAACCTTGCCGTCTTTAACGGCGGGTAACAGGTTTTTCGGGTTCATATATTGGCCGGAGGGCATTTCAAGGTCGAGTCCACCGTTGGCCGCGCCCACTGCGTCGTAGGTTGCCACCCAGTCGGACATGAGGATGCCGTCGAAACCCCAGTCTTTTTTCAGAATCTCATTGTTGAGGTGGTTATTCTGCGTGGCGTGAACGCCATTGATCAGGTTGTACGAATTCATCACCGAGCCGACGTGGGCCACTTTCACGGCCGCTTCGAAAGCTGGAAGGTAGATCTCGCGCAATGTGCGCTCGTCAAGATCGGAACTGGCATTGTGGCGGTCCCACTCCTGATTATTGGCTGCGTAATGTTTGACGGTGGCAATGACTCCCTGACTCTGCACGCCTTCGATATATGGAACAGCGATATGTCCGGAGAGGTAAGGGTCTTCACCGAAATATTCAAAATTACGACCGCCCATGGGCGCCCTGTAGATGTTTACCCCTGGCCCAAGCAGGAAGTGAACTCCGCGCGCGCGAGCATCCTGAGCGATGGCCACACCCATGCGCTGCGCGAGATCGGGATCCCACGTAGCCGCGAGACCGATGCCGGCGGCATAGGCAGTGTCAGGCCCCCAGGTGCGGATGCCGTAAGGGCCGTCGGACATTTTCAGGCGCGGAAAGCCTGCTGACTCCTCAGCGCGAATGAACATGCCGTCGACACCGCCGATGAGTTCCAGTTTCTGCTCAAGTGTGAGCTTTTTGAGCATCGAGTCCACGCGCTGCTCGATCGCAGGGCTATCTGGAACCGGGGCTTGTGCATGCGATGAGACTGTGACGAGAGGTAAACCAAGGACTAATGTAGCTATGAACCAGACTGATTTGCTGCGCAACCTATTGCCTCCAGGAAAAGCTGAAGACAAAGGCTAACAAAGCGATATCGGTTTTGGAAAGAAGCACAGCACTTTATTCAGGACAATTCCATTCACTTGCCTTCAAGTACGGCTACGCCGTATCCGGGAAGATCTACGGATGTGCGCGATGTTCCGTCGAGCACATCGTTCATTGCGTGCGGAAGGTCGATGCGTGTATTCGTCGTGTTGTGGTTGATGAGGATCAGCGCCGACTTATTCGAGCCGGTACGGAGACAGACTTCTACTCCATCAGGACTGTTTGGAATTACGGGTTGCACTCCGCTTTGCTGCAGGAGAGAAGTCGTAACCTTTGCCAGAAGGTCATCGTCGAGCCATGCGCCGATATAGGTGATACTACCTTTGCCAACCTTGCGTGTAATCGCCGCAGGTTGATTGTCTAGCCATCCATTGCTTGCTCCATAACGCAGCAGCACCTGTGTGTCCGGTGATTTCGTGCTTAGCTGTTCTGCCCAGAGTGAAGCCGTACCAGAGCCTAGATCACCGCTGACCGGAACCTTATCCTCAAGAGCGTAGAACTGCTCGACGCGACCACCCAACGCATCGACTAGCGGACCGGGCTGACGTTCTACGTTGAGCGCGTTGTACTCGTCTTTCATGCCGGACCGCGGGCCGAGCACAAGATTGCCACCCTGTTTCACGTAATCAAGCAGATGGTCAGCGGTCTCTTTGGGCAGTACATTGAGGCCTGGGGCGACAACCAGTTTGTACTTGCCGAGAGGAGCGTGCACTGAAATGACGTCGACGTCCTGTGCTTGATTGCGCAACGGTTTATAGAAGGCGACCATCTCCGCGATGGGATCGAAGTTGTAATTATGGCGTTGAAAGTCGATTGCCCAGCGGCTGTCGAAGTCGTTGATGAGGGCGACCGAAGACTGCGGAGTCGTACCCGCGATAGCCTTGCCTGCCTTTTCGAATTCGTCTCCGACTTGTTTGATTTCGTCATAGACGGGAACGGGAGTGCCATCCGCGCCAACTAATACTCCGTGGTACTGCTCCTGCCCGTTCAATGCACTGCGCCATTGCCAGTACTCAACAGCGTCGGCGCCATGGCCGATGGCCTGCCATGCCATGTCGCGTACCTGTCCGCGCGCCAGCGATGAATTGATGCGGTGCCAGTTCACAAACGCGGGCTGCGTTTCCATCACCCAGAAATTCTTGTTCTTAAATCCGCGAGCGAGATCGTGGCGGGCGCCGTTTTCGAAGTAGTCGTAGTGCTGATTGCCGATGTAGTCGTCCCATGCGGCGATATCCAGATTGGAGTGGACGATGTACGCATCAAATCCATCGAACCATCCCATCGTGTTTGTCGTAATGAACTGCCGCTTGTCAGCATGTGGCCGAATGGCGCTGATCTGGTTTTCTGAGTAGCTCTTCCAAGTGTCGCTGACGAAATGCTTCCAATCGAGTAGCAGAGCGGGGTTCTCGTCCTTCTCGCGAACCGGAATCTCATCAAAGTTGTCGTATGTCTGGCTCCAATATGCCGTGGTCCAGTGGTCGTTCAGGTTTTCGATTTTTCCATACTTGGCTTTGAGCCATGTGTGGAACTGCGCTTTCGCTTCGGGATCGAAAGAAGGCTCGCCGTATTCGTTGTCTAACTGCCAGCCGACAACGTTCGGGTTGTGGCCATAGCGCTCGGCCATTTTTCCGGCGATCTCATGCGCGAACTTGCGATACCGGGAACTGACGAAAGAGAATTGCGCGCGATTGCCGTGTTCGTCACGCACGCCATTCTCATCAACGCGCAGTGTGTCGGGGTATTTTGTTGTCAGCCATGCCGGAGGCGCGGCCGTCGGCGTGCCGAGCACGACGCAGATGTGGTGCTTTGCAGCGAGTGCGATCGCATGGTCCATCCACTCAAAATCGTACTTGCCTTCTGACGGCTCCATGGCACTCCAGGCGAATTCGCCTATGCGCACAAGGTTGATGTGTGCGGCTTCCATGAGCGACAGGTCGGCATCCCAACGCGATTCAGGCCACTGTTCCGGATACCACGCGGCTCCAAGCAAGAGCGGCGGCTTGTCAGAATATTCAGTCGCTTGCGCGAAAGCTGGATGCGACGAAGTGAATGCGATCGTCGCGAATAGCGTTGTCGCAGCCAACAATCGGAACGCCGTGCGGGTTTTCATGTAATCGATTACCCCTTCGGATCAGCGCAAATCCTGCACTAGAAACATCGCAGATCAGCGAATCAAAACATCTGCAGCAGGATACGTGATTCCGTCAATGGTTGTATTGATTTGTGGTAGCGATGGCGTGAGAGTCAGAACTTCAATCGCGTCATTCCGAAGCAGGGCTGTGTCTTCAACCTTGGCTCCGCGAATGCTAGGGTTCCACGCAAGTCCCTCAGTCTCGGTCAGTCTTTGCTGCCCGCTGGGCGTTGCTACCCAATTGCGCTCCAGATATCCCGCGGGGCCTCCCTGGTGATGCAGTTGTTCTTCTCCGGGGTAGCCGGCTTCGCGATAGGCATTCTCAGCTACCGCGAAGAGCCCGGCGGAAGTAGTGCCGCTACGGCTGGCATGTAGAAGCTTCGCGTTGATCTCTGCGCACGCCGCGAATCCGTTCACCAGTTGCTGCGGAGGAGCACCGAAATGCACGAAGCGGGTAATGGAAACAGCGAGCCCCCACTTGCGAGCACAGAGATTCAGCATCCCATAGCGCTCCAGAATCGCGCCGCGCGAGACTGCATGCTTATATTTGCGGATACGATCATCGACGGCCATGAGCAAGACAGAGGGAAGGATGCCTTCAGCAAGCAGACGCTGCGCGATGTCGGCAGACATTTGATCTTCCGTGATGCCAGGTTCAAGTTCAAGAAGCGTATCGGCAGTTATGGCAGCCGTATGTTCTGCAAGCCAGCGGAAACGGTCAACCTCTGCGGCGGTGAGCGGTGTGCGCAATGGAGCGAGATCGACCGGAACAAGGCCGGGCAGCGCGTGATCGTTGCCGATCACTCCGGCACCAGCAAGCCGACGAATTTCTGCCAGTGTGTCCTGATGCCAGGGTGCGATGACCGGCTCATAACCGAGGTCAGGAAACTCCTCGTCCGCCAGTCGTGGAGCCTCATTATTCGAGGCCAGGTAATACTTCCGCCCAGCGCGAGTCAGAAGCAGGGAAGTGACGGCAGTTTCAAGCGGGATAGCGACCCGCGCCTCGACTTGTCCGCCAGTGATCCACGCAATGTTTTCATTCCGTTGCAGGAGGATCGCCGACAGCTGGGCTTGATCAAAGAGGGTAGCCAATCGGGACCACTTTTCGTCCAATTCCGCGGCTCTGAGTTGCGGATCGCTGATGGAATGAAGGAGAGCAAGACTACTGATTGGAGAGCATACCTGCTGTGGTGAGCCGTTCATGGTTCTCCTGAATAAATCGATTTTCTTCTACTTCAATCTAACGGTAAATGTACATGGGGCAAGCCCTCATGTGCAAAGAGCACATGGACCGCGCGTGGTGCCGAAAATATGCAGTCGCTGGCGAGTAGGAATTTTGTCGACGAGTGGTTACACAGACGAGAGCAGCCGCCTTATACGGCGGCTGCTCTATTTCACACAGAGATCTTACTGCTCATGCGGCGGGAGGGTGATGGAATTCGCTAGTTTGAAGCTGACTACCGTTTCCGGGGCAAGCGTAATGTCGCGGTTGTTACCTGTGAGACCTGCACCAGCTGTACCCGCTCCGGCTCCGACAACTGCGCCGATGGCGGCACCTTTGCCACCACCAGCCAAGCCTCCGATCAGAGCGCCGGCACCAGTGCCGCCCGCAATGAATCCGGTGGTGCGCTTGCCTTTGCCTGTCGTCTGCTGGCTATAAACGCTGGTGGTGATGGGATAGCTGGCGCCGTGGACGGTGATTGACTGCAGTGTAATGCCAAGACTTGCCGCACCCTTAAATTTACCCGCTGATTTAGCATCGGTGACGGTGCCACTTACAGAAGAACCTGCGGGGATCGCTCGCACTCCGCCAACGGACACGGAATTGGCCAGTGTTCCAGTGAACCCTTGTCCAGCCGCACTGTCCTTTGAACTGAGACCAGTACCGAGCGTCACAGACAACGTCGTGCCTGCGGGAACGACAATGGGTGGCGGTGGTGGCGGGGGAGCAGGTGCAGGTGCTGGCTCAGGAACTGCTGCTGCAGCTGGCGCACTCGACCCTGCCGGCGAAGGAGAGGCAGCACTGCTGCTCGGAGCTGTTGCGGCTGGCGCGGGTTGGCTGGATGCAGGCTGCGTCGATGAGGGCTCGGCGGCTGGAGCCGCCGCAGGCTGCGACGTTGCCTGTTCCTGATCCGATGACTTCTTGCACCCGGAAAAGAGCAGTCCTGTCGACAGCAAGGTCACCAGAAAAAACCGTTTATAAATCATGATAGGGGTTACCTTTCTGCTGCTGAGGTGTAGAACCAACACTTTGCCCGCAGATTATCACTCTTCGCTTGCATCTGCATACAAATCGCAACAATGCCTTTTATGTTCTACGCAAGCCATTGTGATCTCTGGACTTCAGGTCGCTTGTTTCGCAGCGACCGGGCCTTCCAGCCATGCGAGAAAGAGCTTATAGCCAACACACAGGACGATGGCGCCGACGAAAAGGCCGATGATGCCAATTGCGACGAATCCACCAATCGCACCCAGAAAAACCACCACGATTGGAACGGCTACCCCGCGCCCCAAGAGCAAGGGCTTGAGCACGTTGTCAATCAGAGCGACAAAGATGCACCACAGCAGAAACAGTACTGCCTTCGTCGTGCTGGCAATCGCGAACATGTAGATAGCGGCAGGAATGAGCAGGAGGACTGCGACCTGCAGCACGGCCGCGAAGAGGAAGAGCAATGTCCACAACCCGGCGCCCGGAAGACCTGCCACCAGAAACCCAATTCCGGCCAGTACAGCCTGGATGACAGCGACCCCCAGAATTCCATTGGTGACGCTTCGGATGGTAGATCCCGCAAGGTCCTCAAACTCGGGACCCCGATCGCCAAAAAGGCGGTTCGCCAGCGCGCGCGACGCCGTGGCGCAGCCCGCACTATTCGCGAGCAGAACTGCGGCAACAATAATGGAGAGGACGAATTGCAGAACCGTAAGACCGATTCCCGCGGAAGCGGAGAGCAGCTTCGGAACCATCGCTCGAATCTCCGAGGCCTGACTTTGCAGCAGGCCGGTCAGGTTCGTAGAAGCCTTAGTCCATACGCCGTTCAACGGCTTCCCGATAAGGGGCCAGGTTTCCACGTTAGCGGGCGGAGGTGGGACATGAAGAGTTCCGTCCTTGATGTGAGCGGACAGGGTTTGGGCACCCTCGACCATCGTTCTCGCAAGCAACGCAACGGGGACAAGCAATACCGTCAGGAAAAGCAGGCTGCAAATCACCGCTGCCAGCTTCCCGCGTCCGCCTAAGGCGCTGCGCAACTTTTTGTATGCGGGATATGTTGCGATCGCGATCACAATGCCCCAGGTTACGAGGGGGAGGAATGGGCGCAAGATGAAGAGGCAAGCTGTCGTCAGGAGAACGAGCAGGCCGATGTGGATCGCGACTTCCAAGGCGCGACGTATGCGTTCCTGATTATTGGTGTTAAACGGCTGTTCGGTGGTCATGGGTAAGTCCTCCCTTGGTTGCGGGCGACGTTGGATAC
Organism: uncultured Acidobacteriaceae bacterium; assembly: GCA_963833015.1. Classification (GTDB taxonomy): domain Bacteria; phylum Acidobacteriota; class Terriglobia; order Terriglobales; family Acidobacteriaceae; genus Alloacidobacterium. The sequence continues at coordinate 362,591 of CAWHWJ010000017.1, forward strand.
CGGCACGACAAGTTACCGGCGTAGAGATCCGGCGACTCAGTGTAAAATACGCGCCAATTTTACGCTGAGAATTCTTTTGCAATGCCGGGCCGGTAATTTTGCCCGGACTCTCATTCCAACCGGGTTTTGCCTCACAAGTATTGACCAGATTGCTGATAAGGTTTAACACGGTAGGCAGCGTAGGAGTGAAAAGAATGAGTTTTTCTCGCTATCCGTCGCTGTACCAGATCAACACGCGCGTCCGCCTGGCGGAGATCAGCGCAGAACTGGGGCGGCATGCCACACTGGATGATTTGTCCGATGCTGAGTTGGACCAGCTGGCAGCGACTGGCTTCGACATTGTGTGGCTGCTTGGAGTATGGCAGACAGGAACGGCTGCCAGGAGCGTGTCACTCTCGAATCCGGAATGGCTCCATGAATATCGCTTAACGCTGCCGGATTACCAGGAGAACGATGTCAGCGGTTCCTGCTTTGCGATCCGCGACTACCACATCCACCATGATTTCGGCGGTGACGACGCACTGCAGCGTGTGCGACAGCGTCTCCGGGATCGCGGCCTAAGATTGATGCTTGATTTCGTGCCGAATCACACCGCGCCTGATCACCCTTGGGTTACCTCGCGCCCTGATTTCTATGTTTCAGGCACAGCCGAACAACTCGCCGCTGAGCCACAGAACTACTGCCGCGTCTCCACTGCGGACGGGGAGCGAATTCTCGCGTACGGTCGCGATCCGTACTTTCCCGGATGGCCGGACACGTTCCAGCTGAACTATGCAAACCCCGACTTCCAGGAGGCGATGCTCGCTGAATTGTTGCGCATCGCGACGCAGTGTGACGCGGTGCGCTGCGATATGGCGATGCTCGAGTTGCCGGAGGTCTTTGAGCGTACCTGGGGATTGCAAGCAGCCCCGTTTTGGCCCAGGGCGACAGAAGCAGTGCACCACCGGAATCGTGATTTTCTCTTTATGGCGGAGGTCTATTGGGATCTGGAGTGGACTCTACAGCAGCAGGGATTCGACTACACGTATGACAAACGTCTATACGATCGCCTGACGGAACGAAACGCCAAATCTGTTCGTGGACACTTGAGTGCGGGATTGGATTTTCAAGATAAACTTGCGCGCTTTCTGGAAAACCATGACGAGCCTCGTGCGGCGGCGACGTTTCCCGCGGGTGTTCACCAAGCCGCTGCAATGATTACGTTCTTCACCCCGGGTCTGCGTTTCTTCCATCAAGGGCAATTGCAGGGCAAGAGAGTTCGTATCTCGATGCACCTTGGGCGCGGTCCGGTCGAGCCGCTCGATCAGGAAATCGCAGATTTCTATAGCAATCTGCTCGCGCAGTTGCGCGATCGCACAGTTCGTGAAGGAGATTGGCAGCTACTCTCTTGCCGTTCTGCATGGGACGGAAACTGGACGTGGGAATCGATCATTGCATTTTCCTGGACTGATGCACAAGGCGAGCGCCGACTGGTTGCCGTAAACTATTCCGATCATCAGAGCCAGTGCTATGCAGCATTATCGTGGTCCGAACTGGGAGAACACAGTTGGCGATTTCAGGATCATATGGGACCGGCTGTCTATGATCGGCCGGGGGATGAGCTTTCGGATCGCGGCTTGTATCTCGACTTGCCCCCGTGGAGTTATCACCTTTTCAAAGTTCTTGCGGTGGAAGCGGATCAGCGCTTGGAGTGAGGGCCCCGAAAGCAGGTCGTGTCAGGCAGTCATGCCAACCAACTGCATAATCTGGTCTACAGCGTGGGCGGCCTCATTCCTGTGTCCGGCGTAACATACAACTCCAGCAACTGCGCATTGGAACATGTTCACCATCTCCGGCGATTCCGCGAGAAGATGAGGCGTGTTCCGCAATAAGGTCAGCAGCGCTTCGCTTTGCGAGATCGCCGCAACAGACCACGGGCATGCGGGCAGGTATTGAAGAGCGAGAATCCAGCCAACTTGCGCCGGAGCGTTTCCTACCAGAGCTTTGTACTCGGTCGCAAGCATCGGGACCTGCTCGGGGCAGCCATTGCGCACGAGCAGAGGCCGTGGATACGGATGCACACGCCCCTCTGCATCAATCAACGCGTACTCATCGGAGAAGTAAGTAGCGCCTCGTCGCAACAGTTCGGCAACAAGCGACGATTTTCCTGCATGTGAGACTCCGGGCAGCAGCAGTGCCCGTCCGTCCCAGACGACTGTTCCCGCATGCACGGCGCGCAGAGTCTTCAACCGTCGGATCACCGCGTCATCCAAGGCTCTTATGATGTCGGGAACCAGGCTAATTGCCTGACTGGCTGATGCCGTGTGCACATTATTCGCGAATAGCTGGACCTGGTCCGCAACTCGATCAATCCGGATAGAAAGGTCGGCGTCCGCAAAGGCTCCGATCGCCCTTGGCAGGGATGGGAAAATGTAACGTTCGAGAACGGCATATGCGTCATCGCACGTCGTGGTTGCTTGAACGGCGGTACCGAAAGCCTGAAGGCTGAAACCGTGGATGCTGGACATTACGATTGTGCCTAGCATTCAGCTAAGGTAATGCCCTCAGGCAATCGAACAGACATCAGGGTTTGCACGTAGGATTCACGCTCGCACACGGAGCCGTGGTGGGCTTTGACGCCGCGTAGACCGCATGTGCTCGCTGATCCGCAATCGTTAAAGACACAACGAGAGGTACGGCCACTGTGCCAAGCGCTGCAAGAAACTTGCGGCGACTGGGCGGTACGGATGACTCCGATGTTTTCACCAGATTCTTATCCTGCAGTTGCAGAATCGCTGCTTCGGCAATTTCCCCGGTGACGCTAGGGCCGAAGGAGTGCTGCATGCTTTCAGTTACTTTCGCGAGTGTGGTCGGATCGCTGCATGCATCCCAGGCGGCGCCAGCTGTCGCATTCAGGGCGAAAACTTTCTCGTTCGATGAATTGACAATGATTCTTGAGCCGTCGGGAAGCTGGTTTACTACCAAGTCATTTGAATTTGTGCGCTCTACGTGCATCTTGACCTCTCTTCTAGCGTTTCTGAAGGGGGTCATCCACGCTCATCTGCTTGAAGTGAGTGTACGCGTTTTTACTGCTTTTGTAGCTAGATTTCTCGGTAATCCAACCAATCCTTTTGGTAACTAATTCCGTGCTACTTTCGCTGCAATTTTCTGCATGAGGTTGCAAGTCTTTGCAATTCCACTTTCCAAGCCTGAATGTTATCGGCACAGCAGTCGGCGAAAGCGATCAGCAGGCGGGCCGCTTTCGGAGCGAGGTTGTCTCAATGTGCTGGAGCCCCGTCCGCGATGGCTTCATCTGGCCGTCCGGGAACGTTGACCGCTCCCGGACCATTTCAGCGAAACAGTGATCAGAGCCCTAGTAAGCCCAGGAGCCAACCGAGGATGCCTCCGTTGCCGTTGCCATTACTCGGAGGTGGCGCTGACGCAGGCGCCGATTTCGCCTTTTGTGCGTATGCCCGCTGTTCCGCGACCGGTAAGGACACCACGAGCGGTAAGGCTGCTGCGGCGCCCATCGTTGCGATGAACTGCCGCCGACTTGGCAGTCTTCCGGATGTCTTCACGAGATTCTGCTCTTGCAGGCGCAGAATTGCTTCTTGGGCGAGATCTTCGGTTATCGCTGGGTTAAGCGAATGCTGCATGCGCTCCGTCACTCGGGAAAGTGTCGTTGGATCGCTGCACGCGTCCCAGGCTGCGCCGGCTGTCGCGTTCAATGCGAAAACCGTCTCATTTTTTGCGTCGACAATGACTGTTGAACCGTCGGGAAGCTTATTTACAACCAAGGCATCTGAGTTGGTGCGCTCTACCTGCATGTTGACCTCTCTGTTGAACTCCATCAGCGGGGGAGGTCACTCCACGATCACTTAGTATTGTGAAGTGTATATGAGATCGTTTCGTTTTCGGTCAGCGTCTTGGTAACTTGATTTGTACTTTGTAGTAATCAAAGAAATTGATACGTTTCGAAGTGTAAGTTGCAACATATTGCAACATAACTCCAGCGAAGCAAAGGAATGCAGAGACATAGATGCCTGCGGATAATGAGTCTTGCGAACTGCTGCGCGCGATTGCGCGCCAGACCAGCGATGCAGAAGAGATCCATCGTTGCGCGATGAAGGTGCGCGACTGGGATTCGCTTCTCGAGGCAGCGCTGGAGCATCGTGTGTTGCCGATGTTGTTCTTGCGACTTGCGGACATGGAGTCGGCAGTTCCATCAGCGGTGCAGGAACGCCTGCGAACTGAATATGACCGCAATGTGTTTCACAATCTCGCGAATGCAGTGGAATTGATCGCTGTGCTCAAAGCATTTGAGCACGAGATGATTCCCGTCATACCGTTTAAAGGTGTCGTGCTGGGAGCGTCTGTTTATCGTGACTTTACGACGCGTTCTGCCGGCGATCTGGATTTACTGATTCACTACCGGCACCTGATGCGAGCAACAGCTCTCATTCTGGAGAGAGGTTATGAGTTGAAAACCTCTGTGCGTGCCGATGGAACGCCGGAGGGTTCGGAGGGCTACGAATATCATTTCGAGCGGCAAACAGATGGAATGGTGCTCGAACTTTGCTGGAGGCTTGATCTCACTCCATCAAGGTTCAGACGCGATCTCGATCTGGATTGGGTGTGGCCTCGGCGGCGCGTCGCGATGCTGGCGGGCGCCGAGGTTCCCAACCTTGATCCGGAGACCACGCTGCTGATTCTCTGCATGCATGGCAGCAAGAGCATTCATATCTGGTCGCGGTTGATCTGGATTTGCGATATTGCACAGCTGCTCGCATCCACGCCCGACTTTAAATGGAACGAGACTATCCAGGAAGCAAAAGACTCGGGGTTGTGGCGGGCTCTTGCACTCGGTGTACTGCTGGCGAATCGAGTCACGGATGCCGAAGTGCCTCGGGACATCCTTGAAAAGTTCGAGTCGGATTCCACTGCGCTCAACCTGGCACTACATATCCAGAAGAACATGTTTGTTGCGCCGGGCAGCACTCCCAGCGGACGAGTGCCGTATAACGTTCAGTTACTCGATTTTCGAGATCGAGTCAGATTGTTTTTCTCCTTTAATTTCCTGCGGCCGAATGAGAGAGATCGCGCGGTTCTCCGTCTGCCGAGGGCTCTTCATGTGTTCTATTACCTGATACGACCCTTCCGCATATTGCGGGATCGGTCGGCGAGATAATTCTCTGCTGGTGTGTAGCCCGTGGTGGCTACCCCCCGGTATGTTTTTGTAAATTCGTCTTTTTATTGACGGTTACGCTTTCTGGGGCTACGAACGAACCTTCTTCGGCACGCCCTACCTCTTGAATCGCGCGAGGAGATAGGATATGGCCACCTGGGTATGTGTATCGGCGCTCGCCGTGCCTGGGTACCCCCCTGTTGTTTTTCTAAATTCTTCATAGAGCGTGGGTTAGGGCCCTTGCTAGGCAGGTGGTAAGCCTAGTTGAGAAAAGGTCCTGAGGCTAAAGCCCACTTTGGATAGAGCGATCATTTTACCGGGTTTTAGCCGGGTGCTTCTAACCCCTTCGAGTTGAGATTCTTCCTTCCCACCCTTTCACAAAAAAGCGCGAAAGGATGGGGCGCCCACCCTTTTTCGGGCCTCTTCAAGACATGACTTCTTCAGCACCCTCTAAAGCCGGTGCTTCTGCCCCGAAATCGATGAATGATGCCCTAAAACACGAAAGCCCACCGATTTCGGCGGGCTTTTCTCTATATCCAGTTTAACAGTTTATAGGAAATCGCAGGCCAATTTGGCGGTGCTTTTTTCTCTTTGAATTGTGTGGGTTAGAAGATTTCTTTGGCTCGAGGGCTTGACAAGGTTCTCGAGGTGGAACTGCCCTAGACTCGGACTATAGGCCTTTGCCTGCGCGCTCCTCTCAGGATGACAGCAGTCGTTGGGTTACTTTCAGGAACTGAAGGGCGCAGCCGGAGGAATCGCCGCGAGAGATGGTGGACGCGGTAGGAATCGAACCTACAACCTGTCGGTAAGAGTTGCAGGAAGCCCATTTCTGCCATTGACTGCGGTTGACTCTGGAGTGCTCAGGACCCTGTGTTTATGCGGGTTCCGTGTCCCTTGCCACTACTCCCAATGACTGCGGTTTGCTGCCCACGGTCCCCGGTATTTTCCCCGGTATGCCTTCAGCCCATGCGCTGGGACGAATCGCGCTGTGCTCTATTGCAAATTCTCTGAGGGTGTGGCTAGTTGGGTACATGCTCACTCACTCTGAATTTGTGGCGTGGCTTGACCTGCGGCGATCTGCTGGCGATTCATTCGCCGCGATTGGCCGCGATCTTGGCGTGAGTCGCCAAGCTGTACAGCAATGGCTGAACGGCGCTACGCAACCCTCCCGCACGGCGCTGATGCTGGCCGAGCAGCTTTGCCGTGCGCCGCTGGAGTTGGCCCCTGGCCTGCCGCTGGCCGTCGAGCGTGAGCGGGGCCATTAGTTGTCTTGGTTAGGGTGTGCGCGCAGGCTGTGACGCCTTTTGCCCGAATTTACAGGGCCGGGAAAATGGCTCTCAACATGGTGGTGGAAAGTGCCTGGGTGCCCAGGCTGAGCCGAAAAGATCAAATGCAGTGCCGGGTTGCGTGGTTGGCTGCTCTTTCTGTCACCGTGAGCCTTCCGTGCTGGTCCAATCCTTCTATTTTCGTGGTTTCCACATACGTTCTTGATGGATTTCCAAACTCTGGCACAGTTGGTTTAGGAAAAGTGGAGGGCAATGCTGTGGGCCGCCAGCCTTGGACATCGCGCCTAACCGTCGAGGAATGCCTGTACTGGGACGCCACAGCATTCCGTCTCGCTGGTGTGTTCGACCTTGCTCCAGACATCAAGTCATCAATCTCCTGGAAGTCTGACCCGGAGGGCGTTCCGCTTGGCACTCTGCGGTTTGAGACTTGGACAGACCGTGCGGGCAGGAGGGCGATCCACGTTCCCCCTCAGCCGCTCAACCTCGACGGCATGTATGACCACAGCCCCGGCCAAACGGTGCGCCTTGCCGTCACCCGGCCTCACTTCGGAGGCGAGCGATTCTGGTTCATCTGCGAATGCGGCAGGCAAGTAGGGCGCCTATACCTACCACCTGAAGAGGCGATTTTCCGCTGCCGCCAGTGTTATGAGTTGACGTACAGGAGCGCACAGGAGCACAACACACGCGCGGAGAGAGACCGGGGATGGGTTGATTACCTTCAGGGGCTATTGTGGGGGGAATTCCGGCTTCGGTCACCCACCGGATTGAGATGATCGATTAGATGCGATGCAAAAGATGGCGAAACCGACATCTGCAAAGCCTGAGATGCTGGAAAGTTGAGTCACTTCCGCTAACTCCAGACATGGATATGTACTAATTTAGTACCCCCCCATTGGCTGAACATGAACCGCGTCCAAGCGCGCTCCACGGCTGAATGCCACCCGGGAAGCATGAATCACAGACCCTTCAGAATCTCCGATAGGGTGGTGTCGAGGGCAGCAACGATCTTGCTGAGTGTTCGCAATCCCGGTTCGCGCGCTCCGCGTTCCAGATCCGAGATATGGACCTCATGGACGCCTGAATGTTCGGCAAGATCAATCTGCCGCCAGCCCCTGGCGCGGCGCAGCTTCCTGATGCGCTCACCAGTCGCCACGCAAATGTCCCTTGCCATGCGTTCATGATCGAATTAGCCTTTGCGCTATATTTAGCGCATCCACTCTCTGGCGGCAGTTGTGGGGCGATAGCGAATTCAGGACTGGGAGGTGCGTTGTGGCTCTGCGGTTTCAAAAGGGGCGTGATGAGGTGGACCAGGAGGTAAAGGAGGAGCGTTCGATTCCGCTTCATTTATTCGTGTTCGTGCTCCTTGCGTCGATTGTCGGCGTGGTTTCTTGGGTATCAGGAGAAAGCCTTCATTCGTATGAGGGAAAAATTGTATTCATAGGCGTGTGCGCGTGGGTATTTTGGATGGTGTTTCCGCTCTACTCCGAATTCCGCATCCGCACAAAGGAGATCTACGGCATGGTCTCCGAAATCGAGAAGGCGATCTCTGGGACAAAGGAAGATCATAAGGAACTACTGAAGAGGCTGAGCGCTATTGAAGACGAGCTGCGTTTACTGAGGTAACGAAAACGAGAACTGAGCAAAAGATGCAAGAGTTTACCGAGACTTATCGTGGGTATTCCGACGACCAGATAAGCTCTCTCAAACAGACTGGTCTTCCGATTCCTAGCAGGGGGCATCGCGGTATTTTTGCTGTATTTGATTTCACAGATTCTGGAAGCACTGAGCTATTCCCCTTAGGGGATGTCCCATCACTCATCCCAAATCGTCTTTGCCTACGCAGTCGGTAAAGCCGGAAACACGAACCAGGATTCAGAGCACGGCTTGAGGCGTGCGCTAAGACGCTGGCTGTCTCACGGATTGCATATTTTTCTCACTTGTCGCACAACGATTTCATGGCGTCCGTTGATGTTCATCGTAGTTTTGTACACTTGCTGGCAGCATTTTCCGATTCAGTGCGGTTCGATTGCCGTAACGAGGAAATGCTGCGCGTGATAAGGGAGCAGGGAAAGGACGCACCATGAGCTCACGGTACCGCCGTTGGCTTCGAGAACAGAATATCGACGCTATCAAACAGCAAGCTTCTAGTGGCAACACGACGGCGCAATGCGACCTGGGGATGATGTACACAAAAGGTGAAGGAGTGCCACAGGATGACACGCAAGCGGCAGCGTGGTATCGCAAAGCCGCTGAGCAGGGCGACCCAAGAGGGCAGATTGGCCTCGGCCTGAATTACTACAACGGTCTAGGTGTGCCCCATGACTACACGCAAGCGGCAGAGTGGTATCTCAAGGCGGCTGTACAGGGTGTGTGCGAAGCACAGCGTCTTCTAGGTGGCCTCTACTACTTCGGCCACGGTGTACCCCTTAACTACGCGCAAGCAGCAGCTTGGTATTGCCATGCGGCTGTACAGGGCGACCACGGAGCACAGCGCCTTCTAGGCGACCTGTACTACTTCGGGAGGGGTGTACCACAGGACTATACGCACGCGGCGTTGTGGTTTCGCAAAGCGGTTGAACAGGGCAACCTTGTATCACAGCTTAGTCTTGGGTACTTGTACAGCACCGGGCGTGGCGTACCGCAGGATTACGCGGAGGCCTACTTTTGGTTCGAGATTGCGCACCTATCGAGCAAACAAATCTTCCAAGTCGATCCGCTGCAATTTCTTTTCGGGTTCAGGGTCGATGTGCCTGTTGCTGGCAAACTTGAAACTGTCGATCTTGCCTCTATGGAGGATCGTGACATAGCCGCTTCCAACCTGACACCTGCCGACCTGTCCCGCGAACAGGAGCGAGCGCGGAAGTGGTTTGAAGATCATTCAGCCAAGCCACAATAACGGGGAATCCTTGTTTTGCATTGGCCGCACGCCGGTTGATGCTTTAGCGCAAGCTACTTGCGCCCCGTGCCTAGGTTAAAGCGTGCTTGAGCCTCACACACAAGTCGTTCCGCGCGTTTCCGCACAACTCTTATCTCGTGATTCTTGACGGGAGGCTATACTGGTGCAAACCTGACCGAAACTGCGAGAAGCATCCACGGTCAGGGAGCGACAGAATACAAGAGAAGACCCCGCTGGCGGGCGGGGCTTTCGTGGGCAATACAGTTTTGGGCCGCACTCAGATCATAGCAGGGGTGCGCTCTATGGCAGCAAAGAATAGCCATACACCGATTCTGGTTTCCGAACTTCGTGACCAGCTTCGCACGTCAAGGGTTTCCAACGCCAGATGTGAACATCGACGGAACGGTCTTCCACGCTGGTGGTCCCACTCCACTTTGCGAAAACTGGTAGAAGAAGTTGGCAACTTCCCTCGACGCATTGTAGCAATTCGGCAACTCCCCAAGTGGGGTCTGTATCACCTTCCCCCGCCCCCTGAAGGTCTGCCTCCGAATAGTTTTCGACAGTCTTGCAGCGAGCGCATACAAGCGCTACGCGCGGAATTTCCGTGGGCGGGATGTCTCGATGCTCAAATGCTTGCGAGAGCGTATGCTGAGGGAGCACGATGGACCTACGACAACTTCTGTTCTTGCAAAGAAATTGGCAAAGGATCGTAGTTGCGGACGTCATATCCCCCCTCCGCTTCGCGCTCTGATAATGGCATGAAGAGGCCCCGAGCAAGGCTCAGACGAAACAAGCGAAACAATGCAGTATTGACGCGGAGTCTAGGAACTTGTTGAAATAGGTTCCTTCCTGCGACCGCGAGAGAGAGGTAATCGTCTAAGTGGCATGCGAGGAGATGAGCGGGTTCAGGATGGGATGTTCAGCTATGTGTCGCTGGAGCAGCGAGTGCCCGAGGACCATCCATTGCGAGCAGTGCGCAAGCTGACGGACAAGGTGTTGCTGTCGCTCAGCGGGGAGTTCGACCAACTGTATGCAGCAAGTGGCCGTCCGTCGATCGCGCCGGAGTATATTCTGCGGGCGCTGTTGCTGCAGGTGTTCTACTCGGTGCGCTCGGAGCGGATGCTGGTCGAGCAGATCGACTACAACCTGCTCTTCCGCTGGTTCGTGGGGCTGGGTATGGACGACGCGGTGTGGAATCACGCGGTGTTCTCGAAGAACCGCGATCGGCTGCTGACCAGCGAGGTGGCGCAGCAGTTCTTCGCCGAAGTCAACCGACAGGGGAAGAAGTTCATGTCGGACGAACACTTCACTGTGGATGGCACACTGATCCAGGCGTGGGCGTCGCAGAAGAGCTTCCGCAAGAAGGACGGTTCCGACGATGGTGACGGCTCGAACTTCCACGGCCAGCAACGTAGGAACGACACCCACGAGTCGACCACCGATCCGGATGCGCGGCTCTACAAGAAGAGTTGCGGCAAGGAGTCGAAGCTGAGTTACCTGGGCCATGCGCTGGTGGAGAATCGCAACGGGCTGATTGCTGCCGCGATGGTCACGCACGCTGATGGATATGCGGAGCGCGACGCCGCGCTGTTGATGCTGGACGCCGAGCAGAAGGGCCGCTCCCGGCGTATTACTGTGGGGGCAGACAAGGCTTACGATACAAAGGATTTTGTAACCACGGTGCGGGAGTTGAACGTAACTCCGCATGTCACCAAGTACGAGAACGGACGCAGCAGTAGCCTGGACAGAAGGACCACGCGCCATCCAGGCTATGCCATCAGCCGGAGCCGGAGATGGCTAGTGGAGAAGTGCTTCGGATGGCTCAAGCAGACCGGACCTCTCCAACAGGTCAAGTATCGCGGCCTGGAAAAAGTGGACTGGCTGTTCGTCTTCAGTTGCGCGGCCCACAACTTGATCAGGCTGCCAACGCTGATCGCCCAACAACAACCTACCCAGGCTCATGGAGCAGGGTGCCTGAAACCTTCTCTCAGCGCCTGAGATAGCCTCCATGGAGGTTCTCGGAACCGCACAAACACACTGAATAAGCCTGAGTTTCGAACTGATTTCAGCTCCGCACAAGATCCAATCCCCAATGAATCCGCCCCACTGCGGCGAATTTCAACAAGCTCCTAGAGCATTCTTCTACCCGAAACAAGTCCCCTCTGTTTCCCTTCCGAAATCTGCTTCTTACTCAGTGTTTATGACGGCTGTTTCGCATGTTTCGGATTCCGACTCCGCAGCGGCCAGATAGCGGGAAAATGCACCCTCGAATTCGGCCCGCAGATAGCCCTTGCCCGTAGCTCCACCGTTCACCCGCACCTGGCGGGGCGTTGGCCCAAAAGGGCGGAGTACCCTGGCGAGTTCTCTTGGCTCCAATTCTCCCCAAGGGCCATCGGGGATTCTTTTCAACGCATCGAGCAAAGCGGCAGTCAGCATGTGTGGCTTTCCGTTCGCCCAGACGCGCCGCACATCGGCCAGCAGCTTGAGCGCGTGAGAGTCTTCTGCATCATCGGCGGCCTTGGCCCCGCAAAGTAACCGGGCGCATCTCTTCAGTTCCTCGATGCGATCCGGCGCGGCCACTGTACACACGGCGAAAAGCGGCATCCATAGGTCCGCTTCCCGGTCCTCAAGAAAGCCAAGATCGCTCATGCTCTCGTATGACTCGCGGACAGCATCCAGGCGCAATTCCGCCCATTCTGCGATGGTTTTGCGAAGCGGCTCTGCTTCGGAGGGCGTCCTTGCGAACAGAAACCGCGCCACACGCTGTGACGCCTGTTTTCTCTGCATGGGAATGCAGATGCAGCGATCCAAGAGCGTGTCGGGAAGTCTGCCGATGGCCGCAAATGCCTTGGGGCCATACACCTGAAAAGGGACTGGTTCCCAATCCTTTCCTGTCGCTTCGCAACGCATCACAGTCGCGCCCTTTCGGTGTCCGGCATTGAGGATCGACAGGATTGTCCGTGTGCTTTCGGACGGATTGGCGTTTCGCAGCGGCTCAACTTCGTCCAAAAGCAGTGTCGGAGAGCCCTTCATCAGCCGGAAGATCGAAGCTGGACTGGCAGACGTGATTCGTAGCGGCTTCGCGCAAAGCAATTCCAGAACTTCCAGCACGCGGGTTTTGCCGCATCTCTTCACCGGGGACGTGAGAGCGATATACGGGAACGCGCCGAACGCATCCGAGACGTGAGTTGCAACGGTCCACAATGCCAGCGGCAGATAGGCCGCCTCCGGCAGAATGCAGAAGCGTTGGATGAAGCTCTCTGCCTTGCCGATTACATCGGGATCTGTGCCAGCGTTCGGCTCACATGGTTTGACAAGGACGTCTTCAAAATCTTCTGCTAACACTTCGGCTAGACAAGGTTCACCTTTCCGGCCCACGTTGCAGCGTGGGCCTTCCCATTTCCCGAACACTCTACTGTTTACCCGACACGCTTCCCAGAGGCGTTTGCCTGATGGGGTGGTTGTGGCATCAGCGGTGTTCTTCAAGGGCGGGCATCGTGCCACGGTTGATGATCTTCTCGATAGTCTCGTCAGAGATCCGCACGGCGCGGCCTACCTTGACGTATGGAATCGTGCGGCGATAAATCCACGACCTCAGGCACTTGACCGAGATTCCAAGCTGCTCAGCGGCCTGTGGAAGGGTGTTCAATTTCGACCTTTGCAGCGATGCTGGCATTCGCTCCTCCTGAAATAAGATTTGCCCTGTGCTCCAAATAGATGCTATGGAATATCCAAGGTGTCTGTCGATAATATTTGCTTGCCTTCGTGTTCCATTACGTGCTATCCATAATCCGTGATTCGCAGAGACAAGACGCTCCTGCATCTTTTCCCGAAGATTGATCCCGGTACGGGCAAGAGATGGTCACTTGCGGACCAAGGCAAGGCAGCTCTGAACGAAATCTGCGGCGCACTGAACTCTGAGACTCATCGTGGGCTGAGGTTCCACCTTCGGGCATGGGTTGAAGCGTGGCAGGCTTCGGGTGCGAATCTGAAAAAGCTGTATGGAAATTTGCCCGAACCACAGAGGACCGCGCTTCCAGCAGCTATGCGCACTCTCTGGATTCCGGTGGACGGGGCGAAGGCGGAACTGCTTTTCGTACCCGATTATCCGGAATTGGAAGCGTTGTTAGGCGAAGAGCGTGTTTGGCTGAAGGGGGCAGATGACAAACGGAAACTAACGCCCGAAGCTGAGGCTATGACGCTGTTTCATCTGCTCACCGTCGCTCCTGGCTGCGAAAAGATCGCTGGCCCTTGCCCGCGATGTGACCGCTACTACATCAAAAAGCGAGCATCGCAAAAGGTCTATTGTTCCCGCAGATGCGGCAATGCAGCTACAGCCGTGGCGCGGACCCGTGAGCGGATTGCCGGCGAGCGTAGAGGCAAGCTCGCCCGCGCATCGGCAGCGATGAAGAAATGGGAATCGGTGGCTACCCGGCAGGATTGGAAACACTGGGTTGCCCAAAAGACAGGGATAGACCCGCGCTTTCTGACGCGCGCAGTCACCAAAGGCGACCTTGTGCCGCCGAAAAAAGGAGAAATAAATTATGGCCGTATTTCGCTACAAGGGCAGCAAGGTTTGGACGATGGATTTTCTATTCCACGGCCAGCGCATCCGGGAGAGCACGGGAACCCGCTCCAAGACGCTTGCGCTGAAGATCGAAGACAAGAGGCGCCGGGTGCTGGAAGAGGGCGCGGCAGGCATCAGGAAACAGCGGCAACCCCTCTTGCTCTTCGTTGCAGCCGATGAATGGCTGGAACTGAAGAAAGCCACGCTTGCGCCGCGCTCCGTGAGAATCGAAAAGGCCAACCTTGCGCATCTGCTCCCGGAGCTAGGCCGCAAGCTGATTTGTGACATAGACGCGCGCGACGTTGCCCGTTACCAGCAAAAGCGGCTTGATGAAGAGGCTTCGCCAAAGACGGTCAATCTGGAAATCGGGACACTGCGGGCGATTCTGAAACGCGCGGGCCAGTGGGCGCGGTTGCAGCCGGAAGTGAAGATGCTGCCCACGCGGGATGATATTGGGCGGGCCATCACGCACGGAAGAGGAAGCGGCGCTGCTACAGGCTTGCGGCCAGTCGCGCTCCCGCTCTCTGGTTCCATTCGTCACCCTGGCGATTGAGACCGGGGCGCGGTACGGTGTGATCCGGACGCTGCAATGGGGCAGCGTGGACTTTGAGAATCGCTGTCTGAAGTGGGGCAAAGACAAGACGGCTGCGGGTACAGGGCGAATGGTGCCACTCAGCCAAAGGGGAGTGGCCGCGCTGAGTTTCTGGGCGACGCACTTCCCGGAGCGTAAGCCGGAGCATTACGTCTTCCCGTCAGAGCGGTACGGCGCGGGCGGGGACGCATTCAGCCCGAAGGCTTACCATGTTGACCCGTCAAAGCCTATCGGGAGCATCAAGGAAGCATGGGAGGCGGCCAGAGTGCGGGCAGCGAAGATTCTGAAAGGCGAGACGGAAGAGACGGAACCAAAAGAAGAGACCGCGCCCCTTGCTTGCCGCTTCCACGATCTGCGGCACACTGCGGTTTCCCGGATGCTGAATGCCGGAATCCCGATTGCCAAGGTTGCGAAGATCGTAGGGTGGAGTACGTCGACAATGGTGCTCATGGCTGCTCGGTATGGTCACTTCTCTTTGAATGAACTGCGCGGAGCCGTGGAGAGCATCAACGGGGCCGGAATTGAAGCGGGGTCCCCGGTATTTTCCCCGGTATCGGATAGGGACACGGAAGCGAAGCGGCCTAACTGATTGATTGTAATGGTGGACGCGGTAGGAATCGAACCTACAACCTGTCGGTTAAGAGTAGAACCCCTCGCCTTATCCAAGTCGTTTCGTTATCATGCACATGCGTTCGGGACACGACGGGCAGTGTGACCTCTTTTGGTACCACAGCGAACTGAGCGCGCGAAACGACGACTTGGAGACGACGACAATGGCAGTAATCAAGCGAGGCAAGGTGTGGTGGTACAAGTTCACCTTCGAAGGGCAGATGATTCGGGAGAGCGCAAAGACCGAGAACAAGCAACTGGCGAAGGACGCCGAAGCGGAGAGCGCCGCGAATTGCGCGACGCGTTCATGGGAACGGATTCACGTAAGCAGGCGCGCGCGCACGATCAAAGAACTGGGCGACGAGCATCTCGAGGAGCACAAGAAGCGACGCCCGAAGTCGGCGCGGTTCGTGACGTATGCGCTGAAGCACGTCACCGAGCATCTCGGCAAACTGATGGTCGCGCAGGTGGATCTGACGACCGTCAAAAAGTACCAGACGACCCGGCTCGACGAAGGCGCGTCGCCGAAGACGATCAATGGCGAAGTGACACTGCTGCTGCGGATCATGGAGCAGCGCGGCGATCACCTGCGCGTGGAACTGAAGCGCAAGCACCAACTGCACCTGAAGGTGAACGACAACGTCGGCAAAGCATACTCGGTCACCGAGCAGGACAAGCTGCTGGCGGCTGCGAAGAGTTCGCGCTCACCGAATCTCTACTTCGCGTTGAACCTCGCCCTCAACGGCGGCATGCGCGACAACGAAATCAAGACGCTGCGCTGGTCGCAGATCGACTTCGCGAAGAACCTGCTCATCGTCGGCGAGACAAAGACCCAAGCCGGAAGCGGACGCATCGTTCCGCTGAACGGCGAAATTCTCGAAGCGTTCACCAAGCATCGCGAATGGTATGTGAAGAAGTTCGGCGACCTGAGGCCGCACTGGTTCGTGTTTCCCTTCGGTCGGCGCGGTCGCTTGGACCAGACGCGGCACGTCACCACGCTGAAGACGGCTTGGACGATGGTCCGCGAGAGGGCGGGAGTGCAGGGCCGCTGGCACGATGCTCGCCACACTGTCGTCACGCAGCTGGGTGAATCGGGCGCGTCGGCAGCGACGATCATGGCGTCGGTCGGTCACGTCTCGCGCCGGATGCTTGAGCGCTACTCGCATCCGAATCTCGAAGCCCAGCGTCGCGCCTTCGAGCAGATGGTCGCGTATCGCAACCAGCAGCGCGAACGCGAAGCCGCTGCTGCCCAGCAGTTCGAGGACAAGCCCGAGAAGCCAGCGACGGTGAACTAAAAGCAAATCCGCAAAATTTGCGGATCTTCAGCGCGTCAGCTTCGGCTGGCGCGTTTTCTCTTTTCACCGAACTTACAGTGTAAAAAGCGGTGAAAATTCCTGGCCCTTCGCAGCCTCGTAGAGCGCGCCGTTTTTCGCCTCGTGGGTAGCGCCACCGAGGAGCCAGAAACGCCACACAGGGCAACTGTGCGCGAACGTGGGCGGCTAAAACGCGAAGTTGAGACTTCCTGTCTGTAGACGCCCGGGCGGTCAGCCGCGCAGCATGGTAGCCGGGATTCAAGTCCGGTTTCGGACTTGCCGGGATGAAGAACCTGAGCAGACAGTTCGGCTAGACCGTGCGCGCAGTGCGCCACGAGAAGAAGTGGTCTCAGACGCGATTGGCGGAACGCTCCGGGCTGCACTGGTCGTACATCAGCCGCGTCGAGCGCGGGCTCGTCAATCCGAGCCTGCGCAACATCGTGAAGATCGCGAAAGCGCTGGGCGTCCAACCGTCGCGGCTGCTGCCGTGATTTGGTGCCAATTGGCACCACGTCTTCCACGTCTCTTTCGGCGCGGCGTGGATCGCGGCGAGATGCTTCACGCAGCCTGTCAGTTCGGCGAAATTGTGGCCAGCCACAACAGCGACGTCGGCTGCTTTCTTCCACGTATGAACAGTGAACTCGTTCACGCCGATGCGCTCGGCATACGCGCGCAGCGTCATGCCCTGCTCGACCGCCAGACGTGCGTGTTCGCCCGTTCCTACGTCCCGGCGCGCAGAAGCCCCACACAGGGCAACGTGGCGCGAACGTGGGGCAACGTCGCGGCCTCCGAAGAGAGAAAAAGCCCGGGACGTTTCGGTCCCGGGCGTGGGTGGGTGCTGGTTGCTTCTACGCTGCCGCTTCGGGCGCGTTGCGATCCGAAGGTGACTCAACTTTTTGAGTAGCCTTTTTCGCAATGCGCTTCTTCGTGGTCTTCGCCTTCGGCGCGGCTGCGATGTAGGTGCGCTCGCCTTCGTCGTTCTTGCTGCTCGCGATCTTCAGGCCGTGCTTCGAGCCGAGGGTCGAAATCATTCCGCGAACGCTGTGCGCTTGCCAGCCCGTGCTCTGCATCAACTCGGCGAGCGTTGCGCCCTTGGCGCGGCTGATCAGGTCGATGATCGTCTGCTTGCGGTTGGGCTGCGCGGTGGTGGTGGTTTTCGTCGTCTGCTTTTTCGTCGTCGTTTTCTTCATTCGTTGCCCTCTCCTGTCGGGCTTGTGTCATTGACGCTTGAGTGCGCGACGATTGCAAGCGGAGCCGCGTAAATAAAGGGCTTGACTGAATTGCGCGTGATGGTGATGGAGGCTTGCAAGCTGGTGAACGTCGAGCCGCGTTTCGCGAAGCTCCCTGCTGGCAGCGATCCGGTGACGTTCATCGTGTCGGCAAACCTCATGCGTCGTGATCAAACAAAAGGCCAGAAAGCGATGGCTCTGGCGATGCTTTATCCAGAGCCGGAAAAGGGCGGTCGAGGGAAAAAACGTCAGGCCACAAACTCACTAGTTTCTAGTGGGTTTTCTCAGCAACGATTGAGCCAAGCGCGCGCCGTTCTTCACTACTCGCGAGAACTCGCTGAATCTGTCCGCGATTGCGTGACGCCGCTCGATCAACCGCTCTTGAGGCTGTTATATGCGACCGCCAGCACAACGACGATTGACATCGAGGCCGGAACCCACGCTGGCGCTTTCGACAGAACAGCAGCGGCAGCGCCCAAAGACAGGATCAGTGAAAGAAAAGCTACGATCTGGTTTTGGCGCGCCCGACTCAATCGCATTTTTCACCAGCCACGCGCAACGTAACGCGCGATGGATTCCGGCGTCGGATCTGGATGCGCGTTGCAGCGGTGCTCGACGAGCGGAGATGCGCCATTGATCATCGGATCGTAGGCTGCTCGGCGCGCTTCTGAGGGCGGCTTCCAGAACTCGACGGGCTTGCCACAATCTCGGCAGCGGCTCTGACCCTCGTAGGAATATCCGCGATGTGCAAGTTGATTGAATTTCATGCGCGGAATTTTAGCCGCGCGCACCGGGATCTGACCAAGCGCGACGTCCAGCGACGTATCATTCAATCTGGCTTCGAATTGCTCTTGCGGAACCTCGGCGAGCTTTTGCCAGTCGGAGGATTGCTGCTTGCTGATTCCTAGTTCAGCAAGAGTAGGTTGGCTATTAGAAAACGTGGTCGGATGATCCGACCGCGTTTTATTTCCTCGTCCCGGCCCCGGTGTTCCATCCGCTGCGCCTTTTGCTTTCGGCGTCTGCTTCATCAGTTCCCCACAACGTCGTTCTGCGCGAAGGCGAATTTTTGCGGCCTGATTCTCCGCTTCGTGATTCAGCGTTCAATTGCGACGTGATCGCGTGAACGTCAAGGGCGCCTTCATCGCGACGTGCGCGGCTTTGACTGCGTGGCAGCTGGCGATCCCATCGCGGCGCGCGATGGCTCGATGAACCTGAACCGCATATTCCTTGACCGCGCGGCTGACGCTGTACTTCGCATCGACCGTCTGCTGCAGCGCGAACGCTTCCTCGGCGCTTTCGCAGAGGCGGCGATGCCGCGCTTCGTAGGCTTCGGGGTTGGTGGTCATTGCGCCAGACTCTTCAGACTCGTCGCCAACGCTTTCAGCGCGGCGAGTTCCTCGAGTCCCTGAGCGGCCATCGAGCCTTCGCAGTTCGCGTCTTCGCAATCAGGGTTCGAGCAATCAGCGCAGTCGCCAGCGACGCACTCAGGGCAGTCGCACTGGCAGTTGCTGTCCTTGCGCGCCAGCAGTCGCCTCAGCTGACCGTCGATGGACTTCAACTGGCGCACGACGTCGGCGTCGCTGGCGTCTGTGATCGAGCGAAGGAGGTGCTCGACGTCGCCGAGCGTTTTCACGCTCGTAACCTGCGCCTTCGGATTTGCCGGGATCGCAACCAGACTGATTTCGTAGAGCTTGATTTCCTTCAGCGTCCTCACGCCATCGTCGCTGTAGCTGACCTTGCCCTGACCACGCGGGATGTCGTAGCCGATGCTCATGCCTTTGATCGTGCCGGCTTTGAGATGCGCATGCGCGCGCGCTGCTTGCGGATCTGCGAGAAGCAAGCTGCCGTTCACGAACAAGCCCTTCGGATCGTCGGAGACTTTCGCGAGGCCGATGGGCTCGGCAGTGTTATGGCTCCACAGCAGCGGATAGCCCTTGCCCTGCGAGGCGATGCTCTGCGCGAAGGCTCCCGGCTCGATGATGTCGTCGGCCAGATCAGGCGGACCGCCGTAGGTCGACGCGTAGCCAGTGAAGGTGCCGGAATCGTCCAGCACCTTCAACTGCCGCAGCGGGAAGTCCTGAGTCAGCATTGAGGGCCTCCGGTTACGACGTCGCGCTCAGCGGCGATCCACCAGCCGTTGTGAACGTTCCGGTGATGTAAGAGTTCGGACGTTTTACGATCAGTGCTAACCGCTTCTCTGCCCTTATGGCAACAAGGTTCTGTATAAAGAAATTCGCATGCTCGGTCGAGACTTCGACGACAAGCTCCTGCCTGTCGCGAATCTCCGAAGCAGTTGGATTGCCGCTGCCCACGAGGAAGCTGCCCTTGACCATCGAGGTCGTCGGAATCACATCGAGGTCGAAAATGCGCGGCGTGGTTGTGCTCTGCGGATCGCCGAGGATGTAGCGGCCGAGCGAATCTTTGAGCAATTTCATCGACCACCAATCGCTCGGATGACAAATTAAAAATGAAGGATTTATCTCTTTCGCAACTTCGATCTGCTCGATGGCGCAGCCGATGACATCGATCTTCGTCGCGCCAGCAGCTGGCAGCTGCGTCTTGTCGAACGCCATGGCTTGCGGAACAAGACCGTGAAGATTTTCGCCCGTTGAGTCGCCGAAAAGAAGCTGCTGCTCTTCGCACAAATCGACGTAATAGCCGATGCTGGTGTTGATGAAGTTCGCGAGTTCGGCCATGTCGTCGAGGATCTGTTTCGAAGCCGGAATGAACGTCGCAAGCGTTCTGACTTTTTCACTGAGCGAGACGAAGCTCAGCTGGTTCTCAGGCTTCGTCGAGGCTTCAGGAACTGGCGACGCGATGCTCATCGGCGTCTGAACGCGAACGAAATCGACGACTTGCATCACGGTCGGGTTCGCCGTCAGAACGTCGCGCACCGTGAGCACCTGACGAGCTTCCGGCGTGATGCCCGGGATGCGGTCGATAGGCATGACGCCCGTCTGCATGAAGCCCTGACCTACCGCAGTGATCGTCGTCTTGCGCTCGAACAACGACAGGTCCTTGCCCGTCAGCGTCAGCGTTGCAGAGCCTCGGCGATCTTTCACCAAGCGTTGGAAGCTGTCCTCGCTTTTCAGTTTGTCGAGCAACGACTCGCGCGCGATGCCTCCCACGGCGCGGTCTTTGATCGACAAGTCGATGGCATCCAGCTGACGCTGCATGCTCTTCTGGTTCGTGACGAAGCCGCCGACCGTCTCATTGATCGAATCGAGAACCTGCTGCATTTCGTTTTTCATTTGAAGACACTCCGCTGGTGATGCTTCGCAGCGCAGTAGCATGGGCGTCTGCGAGCTTGGGTGGGCTGCTCTGGATTCGCGTCGTGCGTCGAGTGCCTCGGGCTGCTCGATCTGGCGAAGGCAGAGTGTCTGCGAAGCATTATGCACCATCCGCAGGAAAGAGCACGAGCAAAAGTTCGTCGGCGCGCCGCTCGTCTTCGCTCGTGAAGTCGTCCTCGACGTCGCGATACTCGCGCCCGACCCGTTCAGAGAATGCGATCTTCAGCGCCGAGTGCAAGCTCACGAGCGCTTCGCCCTCGGCGACCAGCTGCTTCATCTGCCCGTCGAGAAATCGAGCGTGAGCTTCAAGCTGAGCGACTTTGCGGTCGTAGCTGTTCATGCGCCGCCTCCTTCACGGTCGGGACGAGGCAAATAGAAGTGCTGGGCGATCCCGGGTGCCCAAGGGCAAGTACAGAGCTTCAGACTCGGCTGTGGCTGTTGCAGCCACGCGCGTGAGCCGCGAACGCCCAGCCGCTTTGCCACTGGCCACACGTCGTTGTGCACCAGCACTTGACCGTCGTCCGGCAGCGACGAAGGCACGTGGGTGAGGTATTCCATGTCAGCGTACTTGCTCATTGCACTGTGCCGCCTTTCCCGAAGATCTGCGCGAGGTTTGCTTCCAGCTGCTCGACGCGACGCTGAAGCTCGACCATCTTGTGAACGAGCATCTCGAGCGTCGACTTCGCGTCCATCAGGACCACGTCATCGGGTTGCGGCTGCGGTTGGTTTTCCATGACTGTTTTTCCTCCTCTTTTTTTCAGGCAGTTTTCTGACGAATGCGGCTACTTCCGCTGTGAAGCTGAAGTCCTCCGCAACGTCGGCTTCCGCATCGCTGTCGAGCAGCAGCAGCGCGTCGGACGTGAGCGGCAAAATCAACGCAACAGGGCGGCTGCGGCGTGTGACGAGAAATTTCGCGCCATGCTGTTCAACGCGCTTCACCAGTCGCCCGAAATGCGTTCTTGCCGTTCGAATGTTGACCTTCATCATTGAAAATCTCCGAATTTTGCGACCCTGTTTTTTCTCAGAACCTGCGATTTTTCGCACAAGACTGCGGGCGTGGTACCGGGGGGCCTCCACAGCAGATTTGACCCGCCCTCCCCGGCTACCCTCCCCGGTCGTGAATCTCATCTATTCGCGTGTAGAACGTCCTTGTGACCAGCTGATTACGCGCCTTTAGTGTGGCGTGCTTCATCCCGCGCAGTTCATCTACGAGGGCACGCACTTCGTTTGTAGGCAGTCCCTCCGCGATATAGGCCAACTGCTTCACCTGCTCACGTCCGAGGTGTAACCCGTTTTTCTCTGCAAGTATTTCCTGATACACCTGCTCGCCGAGCACGGCTTTGATGATCTTGCAGTGTTCAACGTGTTGAAGAAGTCGCCGCGCATGTGTGTGCGACATCGTTTCTCCGAGCAGATGACTTTCAGCAAACCACCGAAGACTGCCCACACGGTGTTGTGGTGTTTTTGGAACATTTTGTTCCACAGATGGCGCTGGCTTCGGCCTCGGAGCGGCTTCAGATGATTTCGTCTGAACCCGCTTTTTGTCGTGAGCACCGCCGTGTGCCTTACCAGCGGCGATCTGCTTGAGCTTCGCGGCTTCTGTTTCTTCGTATGCGCGCTGGATCGACGTCATGGCGCGTGAACCTCCTGCGACCAGATCGCCAACTCGTCAGCAAGCTCGAGCAGCCGCGCGGCCTTGGCTGGCGGCAGATGCTGCGCGAGTTCACGCACACTCAGCCCGGGATGCTTCTGCGCGACGCGCTCGATCAGCCCTTCAAGCTCCGCGCAGCGCTGCAGTCTGCGCTCATCTTCAGCGATCTGCTCGGGTGTTCTCATTGACTTTTCGATCCGGTTCGAGTTCGTCGGCGGCCTTCAATAGCCACTCGACCAGTTGCGGGAGTTGGTGCACAGTGACGCTGATCTTGTTGCAGATCAGATCACCATCACGGTCGAAGTCATCCTGATCGATCACGACTTCGTCATTCTCGACCCATACCGCCAGCTGTTTTACAGACGAAATTAGCTTGCTCATTGCGTTTTCTCCTTCCTTGCACGATCACGTTTCGGTTTTTGCTTTGAAGAAAAGTGAGAAGACGACGACGACACACTCGCGTCGCCAGACGGCGTTCGCGCGCTCACGCGCGTATCGGCACCAGCCGAGTCGTCGTCGTCAGACGATTCATCGCCAGATGATTTGCGCGCACCAGCGCGCGTGTGTGCCAACACACTTCCAATTCCACTTCCAATTCCACTTCCACTTCCTAGCAAGGATGTGCACGAATGGTCCTGCGTTTTCGCTTTTTGGGGCGAAACATCTTGTCGCATCTTTGAAAGGGTGAACAAACGATAAGACTTAGCTCGCTGCTGCTTCACATATGCTCTGCGGAAGCGTTCGAACTGCTTTGCATCCGGTTCGGGGCTTCTATTGTCTTCCGAGGTCGCATGACGGCGGAAATCCTCTTTGTTTGTGAGCCACTGACCCCAGAGAGTGCCTGTTTCGGGATCGTCATAGACGAACAATAAAAAGTGATCGTGGTACTCATCAAGCCAGCCATTGATCTGCTCTTTCGTAGGCTGCTTTTTGAAGAGCGCGTAAGCGGTGCGGACGATTTTCACGTAGTCGATTTGGAACCGCGCATATGGACTCGCCAACAGGTAAAACCGAGGCCAGTGCAACTGCGCATCATCCGAGCATGCGGCAAGACGCTCACTGCTAAACAAATCGTCAGGACAAAAGTAGGCCATCACGCACCGCCATTTCTGCGGTGCGCGGCTTCACTGAATTTTCTGCATTGACGACGATCAGGAAGAGTAGACTGTACGCAATCCATGATGGTTCGCCCCCCTCCCAAGGGGGTGATTTATGGGAGCCGCCAGTCGTCGTTCTGGCGGCTTTCCAGTTTTAGAGCGCGGTGCGTTGTTGTCGTCGGGAATACCGCTTTGAAGAGCCTTCGCTGGGCTATGTTGCCGGGAAGGGCTTTACAGAGTTGGGTGTGGTGCGCCGTCGCCGAGGCCCGGATGCGAAGCGATCCAATCCTCAAGCGAGCGGACCTCGTAGACGAGCGTTTTGTATGAGAGCCGCCTGAATTCGGGACCGATGCCGCACTCACGCCACCGACGCAACTGCCGACGGCTTAGGCCGTAGATCTGCTCTACTTTCTTGTCTCTCAGGTAGCGTGCTTCCAGCGTCGGATTTTGAGCCTCAGTTGGCATTTCAATTGGCTCCGTATTCCGCCACGATAACGCCGTTCAGGTTTTTTTGCGCAAGTATATTTTTTCCACAAGAGGGCGAACCTGCCCGAAACCCGCGTCCAGAGCGGCGAAAACCTTCCTAAAGACTGTGACCTTTTTTGGTACCACTCAATGGGGAATATTGGTTCTAATTGGCTTTCATTGGCAGAAATACACCGCCGCAAACGGGAGTGTAAAAGTACGTGAAACCCGCATGAACACTAGCTATTCCTTTGTTTTGAGTGGTGGACGCGGTAGGAATCGAACCTACAACCTGTCGGTTAAGAGCCGAATGCTCTGCCAGTTGAGCTACGCGTCCAAGATGTCGCAGAAGAAAAACGCTGCGGGACTGATGATGGGAAACGCTCTTTGTGAGAACGCTCTTTTAGAAATATAGCACAAAACTACCTCGCGAGATTGCTCAGCGGTTCCGGAGTTGGGGATCTAGAAAGAGAAGGAAAGACCGCCCTGAATGCTGCGCTCGGCCTGCGCGAAATACAGTGTGCTGCCATCCTGCGTCAGGAAGGGACGATAGCCTTGCGCGAGCAGATTGCGCACGTCGATCAGGGCTTCGACTCGATACGGAAGCATGTGGCAGCGGATAGGCTGGCGCAGATAGAAACTCAGGTAAGGATCAGGAAGTTCAGTATTGAAGGGATCGACTGCCGTGACTGTGTCAGTCGGCTGCCAACGATAAGAAGCCCGCCATTGGGTTCCGGCCTGTTTCAATTTGCCGCTCATGCTGGCTGAGAGCATTCCAGCGCGTTGCGGATGCAGGCTGTTGATTCCTTCTTCCAGCGTTATCTTCTGAGAGACGGGATCCATGGTCAGTGCATCGCCCATGGCATACGCAAGGGTGAACCAGGTGTCGTCGTTGATTCGGTCCCGCATCTCGGCGAGCACGCCATTGCTGAAGAAGTTCTGCCCGGTTACTTTCAGCAGGTCAGTATTTGGATCGTAAAGGAGGTTGCCGCTGTTCCAGTCTGCGAGCGAGAGGACGCCTCCACCGCTGACCACAGGATTATTAATGTGATCCTGATAGACGGTCATCCGCCAGCTCACATTGCCTTCGTGGCGCTCGTAGGAGAATTCCTGATGCAGTCCCTGTTCGATAAGAAGCTTGCCGTTTTTCTCCGTCAGAGCAGGGGCGAGAGTGCTGGGGCGATCAATTTCGTTGGCATGCTGGGCGCCCGGCGAAGTGGATACGTGGTACTCCACTGCGTTGTCGCCCGCATGAACGCTCACTCCGGCAAACGGGTGATTGGCGAACTGGGTTTCTCCGAGATGAATGGCCTCCACTTCGTTGCCGACTTCACCCGTGATTCCATTCATCAGGTCGATGGTTTCAGAAGAGCGGAGGACCGCAGCCTGCAATCCCTGACCATCGAAGCCGCTCTGAATGTCGGGACGATCTTCAAAGGCGGCTACGGTGCGAATGGTGCGACCGGGAGCCAGCTGCCTTGCATAGCCGACCACTGTGTTGAGAGAAGCACTTTCGGCCTGACTCAAATCGGCTCTGAGAATGAGTTGCTGATCATCGCCGTTTGAGCGCTGCATCTCGAAATCATGATGCAGGCCGCTATCGCCAAACTCGTTAGCGCCACCGCGAATTGTGACCCGCGCCTTGAGCGCCGGGGCGGTTCCATCGCCATCGGTTACTACTACCAGCGGTCCATCTTCCAGCATGCGAAGCAGCGGACGGTTCGCGGAGAGGCGCAGCGTCCACGTCCAGTCATCCTGCGGTTCATCAGCCGCGCGCGGTTTCGCTGGAAGCCAGCGAAATGCTTCGTACAGCGTATTCAGCGTGAGATTGACGACCAGTTTGGAATCGGCAAGAAACCGAAGGTTTTCGCGGAGGGTGGGCAGGAAAAACGATCCCGAAGCCTTGAGACTGTAGTTTCCCGGCGAGACGTTCTGCAAGGTGTACCGGCCGTGATCGTCGGTGAAGGTATTGGCAATGACGACCAGATTGGGGCCGAGCAACTCGACCAGGGCTCCTACCTGCGGGCGCGCCTTTGGCGTCGCGCACGACTCCCGACACAGCTGCACGGACCCTCTGCATATGCGGACAACGCAAGCACAGTCATCAGCAGCGCAAGCGCTGGACCGATCTTGATTCGCAGATTGGGAACTATCATCCTCACCGATTTCGTTCGTCACCAGAATCGGTCGACAGTCTTCAGGAGTTCCTTGCTACCCTGGAAAACGTCAAGCGACCCTAAAATACTCCTGGCCGTTTGCCCCAAAATCGTTGTTGTTCAGGACTCGGCAACTCTTGATGGTTGCTCGATCCTTTTGTCCTAACTGCTATTCCACCGTAAACGGAGCCGACTGCGCAATCTCCTGGTTGGAGACGCTGTCGTTCACCTTGATTCTGATCTGATACTTGCCTGGCTGAAGGTTGGCGAGGGGGACGCTCCGCTCCAGCGTTACCTGATCCGAACTGGCGCTCAATTTCTTGGAGTCTTCCTGCATGTCGAGGACTGCCTTGTTCGAGGCCATGTCAATAATCTGATATTGAATTGTCGCGGAATTTTGCTTGCTCTTCTCGTCAATTCCCAGGTTATACACCTGCATCCAGAAATTCAGCTTCTCCGACCGCTGGAACGATGCCGGAATTGTAGGATTCGACGTGACTGCTGGCAAGAGCTTTGTGTTGCCGATGACAAAATTTCCTGCGCCAATTTCTTTCGAGGGGACGAGCTCCATGCGATTGGCCAGAATCAGAGACGAAGCCGAGAGCTTATCGTCGTCATACTTCGGAACATTGATCGCCTGCGCCCACACGCCGAGGTGGTCCGGGTTGTTCACGTCCTTGATGCCGATGTCCACACGGTAGCGGCCCGGACGCAATGGCAGCGACTTCCAATAGAGGCGCTTATTGTCGAGCGTCTTCGTCAGAAGCTCGGTAGGAACTTCGACCTCAACCGTGTCCTCGAAGCTCTGCACGATCTTTCCGGTGATCGTCGAAACGCGCCCGATGATGTGGACTTCGCCTGTGTCTACTCCATCCTTGTTGTTGAAGGTGATGTCGCGATTCTTGATCTGGATGGTGATCGGCACGAGCACCGTGTCGTCGGTTACCTTCACGTAGTCGGTACGCACATCAAACGGGAAGTACGGACCGGTGAGGAGCTTGTGGTTCGACATGAACGATTCAAGCTCAAGATCCTTGAACTTGATGACCGGCGGAGCCTGCAGCTTCGCGTACTGTTCCAGACGGTCGAACTGCTTGCTCTGCTGCATGTTGGACATGGGGCCATTGCCCAGGGACTCAAGGCCGCCGCGGAAACGGTCAGACTGCTTGGCCATGCCCATCTGCTCATACATGGTCTGGCCGGCACCGGGAACGTGCAGCAGCGCGTCCTTCTCGGAGCGGTCGATGGTCATGTGATAGTCGCCGCACATGCAGGTATCGACAAACTCGATGTCGATGTTTTCGCCGATGCCTTCAAGGTAGCGGTAGTGCCAGATCTCGAATGGATAGGTCGACGTGGTGCCACCGCCTTCATCCATGGGACGGTCATAGGTGCCGCCGCTGGGGTGCGAGTCGGTGCTGTCGGGCTTGCCGTAGGCGATATAGATGTGGCCGCGATCTGTCTTCCAGCCCGGCTTGCCGGCGGCAAAGTGCTCGTTGGCGTATTCAATGCGGCGGTAGTGCTCTTCGCGGAACTCGTTCTCAGGGGAATCCGGATTGGGGTTGCGGCGCTGCCAGAAGGCCTCGATGAAGGCGTCGCGCTCTTCGTCGTTGCTGAGGCTCTTGAAGGCCTTCAATTCCTGATCGGTAATGATCCAGTGAACGTCCTGATCGACCCACTTCTTGTAGGGGCCTTTCAACTCCTGCTTCAACTCTTTCTGTTGCTTGAAGCGCTCCTTGTCGGGAAGCTGACGCTTGAGCGGATCTTCGTTGGAGGAATCCGGCGTCGAGGGATTCTGGACATCGGCTTGCGCAGCCGCTGGCTGTGCCGGCGCCTGTGAAGTGTTTTGCGTCGTCGACTGTGCCTGAGAAATCGCGAGGGCTCCGAGGGAGATCGCGAGAAAAATTGGAAAACGGCCCTTCAACATACTGTTTTTCTGTTACCCCTCTACCGCACTCTCAATTTTACGGATTCGTGAAGAAGGAATACAAGCGCCGTTGCATATTGTTTTAGACGGAAAGAGATGCGATTCGGTGCTATCCCATGAATAATTGGGCCTGATATCATTATCGGCACCTGAGCGGGGAGACAATCCAGCGCAACTGACGCTGCGATTTTGCGGAACTGAGCCCGCCAGATTTGCGTACTTCTGGGCGAGTGGACGGGCAGGACGTTCGAGATCCGCATATACAGGAAGACTGGCTTTGAAAAAAATCATCATAATAGTTGCTGTCATTCTCGCCGTGGCGGGGATTGTCGCACTCACCGTAGTGCGCGCCCAATCCGGCTATACCAAGGTTCTTACGGGGAAAGTTGTGCGCGGCAATCTGACATCCGTCGTGAGCGGGACGGGCCAGATCAAGCCGAAAACCTACGTCAATGTTGGCGCGACTGCTTTTGGCCGCATTACGCACCTCTATGTCAAAGAGGGTGATCACGTAAAGAAGGGCCAGACGCTGGCGACGGTCGAAAGCATCCAGCCGGAAGCGAACGTTGACGCGCAAAAAGCGACGATCGACGCTGCCAAAACGGATATCGCCTCGTATATCGCAGCGGAAAAGACAGCCGAGGCCAATGTCGAGCATGCCAAGGCCGATCTCGAGCAGAAAAAGCTCGATTACGATCGTTATACGGCGTTATATGCAGAAAAACTGGTCTCTAAGGCCGATTTTGATGCCAAAAAGGCCGCTTACGATACCGATGTGGCAACACTGAACCAGAGCAATGCGGCGCTGGTGCAGGCGAAGGCGCAGACGGAATCAGCCCGCGGACACCTGGGAATGCAGGTTGCTACACTGCGCTTTAACGAAGACGCCTTGAGCAAAACTGTCAGTGTTGCGCCATTTGACGGTCTGGTGACGAATCTGCCCGTGCGCGAAGGCGAGACTGTGGTCGTCGGCATTCAGAATGCCCAAGGCTCGACGCTGATGACGCTCGCCGATATGTCGATCATCACGGCCGAGGTCAAGGTAGACGAGACCGACATTGTGAACGTTGCGCTCGGGCAGGAAGCGGATGTGAGCGTGGATGCACTGCCGGGCAAGGTCTTCAAGGGACATGTCACGGAAGTTGGCGATCAGGCCCTGCTGCGGTCGACGGGTGTTGCTACCAGCCAGTCCACCAGCGGAACGGAAGAGGCGAAAGATTTCAAGGTAGTCGTCACGGTCGATCAGGCCCACTGACTTACTGAAGCCTGGTCTCTCGGCCACGACCAAGATCACGACGGCAAGCAGGCCGAATACCCTGTCGATTCCTATACAGGCGCTCACGCTTCGCGCGCCCGACGATCCAAAAGAGAAGCCGCATCTTCAGAATGCGTCGGCTTCCACGGCTTCGGGATCTGCGGCTGATGCTCAGAAGGTGCAGGGAGTCTTCGTAATACGCACCGATAAAAGTGGCAAGATGCGTGTGCATTTTGTTCCGGTGACGACCGGCATTACGGGAACTACGGATATTGAAGTGACCAGCGGGCTGAAGGAAGGCGATGAAATCGTCACGGGCACCTATCGGGTCTTGCGCAATCTAAAGGACAACGGGCTCGTCAAGCGGGATACGACTCCGGTGACGGTAAACAAAGACGACAGCGATTCTTCTTCGTCCTCGTAGGTAGTGGAAGAATCAGGAGCAGGATAGATGACAACCCAAACAGCCACCGAAGCGGAAGCGCGAATCATCGCCGGCGACGGAGATGCATCGCCATATGGTCCCGGCCCCGGTGACATTATCGTGGTTCATGATCTGTGGAAGACCTATGACATGGGGTCCGAGCAGCAGGTGCACGCCCTGCAGGGCGTGACGTTGCGCATCAAGCAGAACGAGTATGTTGCCATCATGGGGCCGTCAGGATCGGGCAAATCGACGCTGATGAACCTGATCGGCTGCCTGGATACTCCGAGTAAGGGCGAGTACTGGCTCAACAGTCATCTCGTCAGCGATCTGAATGACGATGAGTTGGCCCGTATCCGGAACCGGGAGATCGGCTTTGTCTTTCAGACGTTTAACCTGCTGGCGCGCGCTACGGCTCTACACAACGTCGAGTTGCCGCTGATCTACAACGGCACTCATGCTGCCGAGCGTATCGAGCGGGCTGAGGCCGCTCTGCGGGCTGTCGGTTTGGGCGACCGTATGCACCACAAGCCGAACGAGCTATCAGGTGGTCAGAGACAGCGTGTTGCGATTGCTCGCGCTCTCATTAACCGGCCATCGATCATCCTTGCCGACGAGCCGACGGGCAACCTCGATTCGAAGACCGGCGATGAGATCATGGCCCTGTTCGATGAACTGCAAGCGAAGGGGAACACGATTGTGCTGGTTACGCACGAGCCGGACATCGCGGAGTATGCACATCGCGTGGTGATGATCCGCGACGGCAGAATCTTTTCGGACCAGCCTTCGTCCCGCGTTCGAAAGGTTTCGGAAGAGGCTCATTCTTAATCACTTATTGATTTTTTGTCTTCGAAAGGAGCGCCATATTGGCGCTCCTTTTTTGCTGGTACTCCGATCTATCACTTTCGCTTTTCCTGCCGATATGGACTTCGTAGGCTGCCGCATTTGCGGCGAGAGTGCGCAGGAGAGCAGTAGTGGCGAGTTTCACGGAGTGGATGGAGAAAACCGTAGCCGAGGAGGCGATCGTCGCCGGGCCGCGACCCGTTGGCGGGGAACATGCGTTAGGCGATATGGTAGGGCGAAGTCTGATCATGCAACGGCTGTTTGCGCGCTGCGGCAGGCTGCGCCTCACCTCCGTATCGTGACCATTGAAGGTGAAGCGGGAACCGGCAAAGCGATTGCCGCGCGTACGCTGCACTCGCTTGGACCCGCGTCAGACTCATCCTTCGTGACGTGTTCGGCGTCGAGGTTTATCTCGGGTGAGACGCAAGTGGTGCTGGAGGAGGTGCGCGGAGGCACTCTTCTGCTTACCCGTCTCAGCGAACTCACGCCGGAACAGCAGTCGCGGTTTGTTGATTTCCTCGAGTGGTGGGAACACAGGAGCGCGCGCGAAACACAGAGCTTTTTCCCTCGACAACTCTTTGTCAGCTCATGCAGACCGCTCCGCCAACTGTCGGCGAGTGGCGACCTGCGCGCCGACCTTTCCTACCGGCTCACCGCAATTCGTTTTGAATTGCCGCCGCTGCGCGAACGCCGCGACGACATTGCGCCTTTGGCGGATTGGTTCGTTGCGCGTCATGGCATGGCTCATGGCAAACCGTTACGCGGCCTGGGACCGGGATCGCTTGCGCGTTTGCTTTCTCACAACTGGCCGGGAAACGTTCGTGAATTGGAAACCGTTATCACGAATGCCGCCATGGAATGTCCAGGGCAATGGATTCGCCCGATTGACATTCCGCCTCTGCTGAATCCCGTGCAATCACCCTTTCAAATGCCAAGCAATGTCGACTCCGATGATGACCCGAATCTCGATCGCATGATTCTTCGCCACATTCACCAGGTGCTTATGAAAACGGGCGGAAATAAGCTGCGTGCGGCGCAGCTGCTCGGCATCAGCCGCTCGACCTTATACCGGTTGCTGGATTCGGGGAGTCTGGCTTCCTAGACCCCCCGGCATATTTCCTAAATTCGTCTTTTTATTGAGGGTTACGTGTCTTTGCGTTCCCGTGGGTTCTTTCGACTCGCTCTCGTCTTTCGAACTGCGCGGACTTCGCAGGCCCCCTGCCACTTCTGCTAAATTCCTCATTTCACGCTGATTAGTCAAAATTTCGAGCCGATTTTATGTAAATTATTCTATATACAGGGGTTAGTTGATGTGCTCGACTTCGTTCAAGCAATCTACCAGCGTGGCTTCCTGTGCCGGTTGCCTGTAATGGATCCGCTGGGGCCACTCCATGTAACGCTCCGTCCAGGCCTTTACTGCCAGCGGCGGACGATGGCCCGAGCGCAGCAGGAACTTCGTCAGCCGGTGCCGTGCGCGCAACTGATCCTGCTTGGCCGCCTCCCGCTGACGGACAAGATCGCGCAAAGCTTCTGAGCCTTCGTCCGGAACCCACACCGCGGTCAGATCGTCGGAGCGGTGACTGCGCGCCAGCTTCAACGCGTCCCGCCGGTCGGTCTTCACCCGGTCTCCGGGCTTCTTCGGCACCAGCGTTGGCGCCACCACCGCGCACTCGACGCCCAACTGCGCCAGCTGCCAGTACAGAACGAATCCTGTCGGGCCGGCTTCATAGCAAGCGCGTAACTGCTCGGGCGAACCAAGCTTCTTGATGAACTTCCGAATCGAATCCTCGCGGTTGGCGATCGTGCCCAGGCTGCGTACCTCGCCATCCGGCTCCGCCACTGCCATGGCTATCGTTTCTGCGTGGACATCCAAACCCAAAAATCGTAACTTCTCTCTCATGACCGGTTCCCTCCGCTTGTGGCTCTGGACTGTAGTTCCTCAAACAAACCCAGCCTAACCCACGACTAGCGCATCGAGCCGGTCACACCATAATGACTAACAAAACTGTGTCCAGTGACTTTGTCCAAATGCGTCTTCATACCAGACCGTGCCAAAGAAATACAGCCGCGCTCCAGCCTTAATGGCATCGATGGACCCAGGAACCTGTGGGACATAACACAAGTCGATCCCGGATGGTGCCAATATCATCAGACCCGTTTCCTTTGGCGTGTCTTTATCTGGAATGGTGCTGATGTCGGGATGTACAGAACAAAACGAATAGGTTTTGTAGGCGGGCGTCTTCCCTGTATTTGCGAACCCAACTTTAAACCCGAGACGGTCCGGCGAGTCTGGTGTTATCTTAAATTCCTTTGCGTCGAGCAGGACGTAAGCCCTCTCATCTATCTGAAGGGAGTTGCGAGACTGAATGATGGTGACAATAAGACCTAGCACACTGGCAATGCCTGCTATAGCGGCGATGGCTGTGATCTTGTTGAGAAGCTTCGATTGTTTTAGCTGTTCGAAGCGACTGTCTTTTTCTTCGGTATAACGCTGGTTATCTGTGGACGTGTCCTGATGTCGCACCGTGATCGGCTCAGTGATAGTTGCGACAATTTTGCCCAGTGGCGTGGATGGTGGGCGGTTGCATTGGTTGGGACTGGTGCTGTTTTGGTGCTTGCCGTGTTGTTTGCCCATTTTCTTGCGATTCCTCGCGCGGGGAGCACAGTGTGAGGGGAGATGAATCACCAATATCACGAAAGGAACTAAGGCACGCGAGAACTTTGAGTGGCTGGGCTCCGAACTGTTCAAGGTTCTGAAGAGTGCTGTATTGCCTCCAAAGGAAAAGAGGCAGCCTAAAAAAGGCTGCCTCTCATAAGCAGTTCTGCAATGATAAGGCTTAGAAAGTTTCCTCTTGCCCCGTCCCTGCAGCCGTACCGCGGCGCGAGTCGGTTCCTTTGCCGGTCAGTTCGGCATAAGTCAGCCGCCGTTCTGCTATTTGGGACAGGGCAAGCATAAAGCGGTCAGCGTCACAGGGCTGAAGCCCGTGCTTCTACCCAGTCTTGCTGTTCAGCGCGATCCCATGTCAAATCCGAGACCCTTCAGCGAACTCAGGGGGCGCTATGGGGCATCCAACTCGCGGGCGAAAACTGCCCACTCACACGAAAACAGGGCTTGAATGGCCACGTCTTCTCTTTGTCTCCATGCACGGGAGCAACGACGGAAGCAGTCGCGGATGCAAGAATTCATGAATAATTAAATAAGTACAATAATTAGAACAAAGTCGTAGTAGCTAAATCGGGGCAGCTGAGCAACATATCTGCTGCCCCATTATTTGCCCTGAGGCCCTTACGGGTTTGCGTGTGGCAGAGCTTTTCATCCGCAATGGCGTTCCCAGTGTGGAGTTGCTTCCCTCCAATCGATAAGTTGTTGTGATAAAAGGCCTTCCTTATACGGGGAATACGGGGAATCCCCTGTCCGCGCAAAAGGAAAAGTCCTGTTGCACCCTTATGCTGTTTATGGCGGTCTGGAAACATGTTCAGGCTGCGTGTATGGATTGCCCGGGCCGTATCACTTTTTGCGGGCCCTGGCCTTGCCTTCGTTCATAGGGAGCGGACGCACACCAAAGATGAATAAAGTCATTCTTGCGGACAATCAGGCGGTCTTTCGCGCGGGGACGGCGAAGATTCTAGCCATGGAAGACGATTTTCGCATCCTTGCTCAGTGCCCGGACTCAGACCGGTTGTACCAGGCCATTGATGCTTTTCGTGGAGTGGTGGTGATGTTTGCTGCCACATTGAAACCGAACCTCAAGGTGCTGATGGAGCGGCTTTCCAACGCCGGCAGCCGCGCCATTGCCCTTCTTGAGAATAACGATGTACCCCATCCTCTTCTTGACGCAGGAGTGGCGGGGCTGCTGTATCGCAATGTGAGCAGTCCGGTATTACTGGACTGCGTACGGCGAGTGGCTGGGGGCGAACGCTTCCTGCAGGCGGCGGAGAAGAACCAGAAGCAGGTTATAGACGATCCCGTAGGCAAGCGCGTCCGCGACCAACTGACAGCGAAAGAGATCAGGGTTGTCGGTCATATTATGCAGGGCTGTAAAAACAAGGAGATAGCCGTAAAACTGGGGACGACTGAGCAGGTGGTAAAGAACTATCTGCAGGCCGTTTATGACAAAACCGGGGTCTCAGACCGTCTTGAGCTGGCCCTCTTTACCTTGCACCACAGAATCCTGGCGGAGGCAGCGGAAGCGGTCACCACGGCGGTGGAAGTGATGGCATAGGTCTGACGGATTATTGCTGTAACTGGAATGGGGTCGATTTCGGTCGGCCCTTATTTTTTTTGCGGTCGGTTATGACTTACGGTTATCTGTGATGTGCCAGAGAACGCCTGTGGGATCGCTCAGGTAGAGGACGCGGATTCCCCACGGCTGCATCTGAGGGGGCTTGCACATGATTCCCGGGTACTTCCTGGCGAAATCCAGGCGTTGGATGTGCTCCCACCATGCGTCCGCGTCCTCGACGGCCAGGCTCATCATGAAATTGCCCGCGTGCTCGGCAACGTAGAAGGTCTGCAGCAGGAATCGGAAGGAGCCTATCTGGAGCTCTGCGATCTGCTCGTTGCTCCAATTGATCGTAAATCCGAGATCCGTATAGAACTGCCGGGAGAGTTCGGGGTCTCGGGCGGGTACAAAGGTCTTGAGATCGGTTACGGAGCTTGGCAGCATGTTGTCTCGCTTTGCCGCGGAGGTTGTGTTGTGCGTGGACAGGATATGGGAGGGTAGGGAAATTCCTCAAGGCTGTTGCCGTTTATATTCACTTTGGGTTCGACGTTCAGCCTGGGTACCACACGCGCCGCGGGTCGGCCTCGCTTCGCTGATACGACCACGCTTCGTCAATCAGTCGATGGAGGTTAAAGCGCGGTCTCCATCCGAGCAGAAATTTTGCTTTGCTGTTGTCCAGCCAAGTCGACCAATACGGCGTCCTGATCTCGACGGAAGGGAACCCTCGCGTCTCGCGCAGGTACTCGGCGACTCGACGGTAGTCGACCGGCTCATCCATACAGATATTGAACGTTTGTTGTTTTGCCTTGGGATGATCCAATGCGAGGATCATGCTGTCCACGAGATCGCTGACGTGGACAAAATTGCGTTTGACCGGCTGTCCTTCAGGGTCGAGCATCAGCGGCACGGTGTTGTTCTTCACATATTCGTCAGCGCGCTGGGTGCCGACGAGGTCCCGCCACCGTGGCCCTCCGAATACGTCTTCGCCGAAGGAGAGGGAATATCTGAAGTCGTCCTTCTCCATGATCCACGGCGCTCTCAAACAACATCCCGCAAGGTTGTATTGAATGAAATATTGCTCCAGCATGACTTCTTCGAGAACCTTCGAGAGCGCATAGCAGCCAGGATATGCGCTGTGTTTTTGCCGTTCAGTCACCGGCACAGGGTGTGGATAGAAAAAATGACCGAGGGCGGCGTCTCCTCCAATCACAATGATCTGCTGAAAGGACTTGCTGATGCGACATTCCCCTAAAAGCCAGAACAAGCCTTTGACGGTTACGTCGATCACATTGTCTGGAGTTTCCTTGCAGGTCGAGCAATGAACGACATGCGTAATGCCCTGCATGGCGGCGCGTACTACCTCTCGATCCGAGATGCTCCCTCTTACTTCCTCCAGCCGCTCGTGTGGTTCGAGGAGTCGATTGTGAAGCAGCGCACGAATCGTTGTATCGCGATGAGTCTCAGACTGCAGAATGCGATCGATGAAATGGCTACCAACTTTGCCGGTTGCGCCAGTTACGAGGATGCGTTTCATATGATCTGTCATTCTATTGCGATGCCATCGTTGAGAGCGTTAACCGAGATATGAGATAGCTTGCGGAGGCTCGTTAGGGAACTCGCCGAGGGCATCCTGACCGGCTCTGTGACCGCCTATGCTCCTACCCGGCCTTGCTGCGCAAGGTGAGGCCCATGTCTCAGAATCGAGACATGGAGCACCCGCACCCGTCCACACGTCACAGGCCCGGGAGCGATAGATTCGAGGCACGGCGGTCTTTTCTTTGCTTGCGCGCCGGTTCAACCTACTACACTTGACCAGACAAGTCCGTGAGCAAAAATTTCCCGCTGATCATTCGCCGCGCCATGTACAACCTTCGCGGCGGCTTTCTGGTTCGCCCGCTCATCATTGCGCTGGCGCTGGGTTGCGCAGGTGCGCTCCTGTCGTGGTTGGAAGAGCAGTTTCCGGCGGTCAGCGCCTGGGTGCCAATCTCCCTCTTTCCGTCGCATGCCGATCCGCAAGTCGCCCAGGTCATCCTGGCTGGCATCGCCGCCTCCATGATGACGGTGGTCTCCATTGTGTTCGCCATCCTGCTGATGACGCTTACGCTGGCATCGATGCAGTTCTCCCCTCGGATCATCGTCAGCTTTTCCAAGGATCGAGTGACGCAGTGGACGCTCGGCGTCTTCCTGGGCACGTTCTCATACTGCATGGCGGCGCTCCCGGCGGCGCGTTCGCTCCCCCACCCCTTTGCGCCGGTGGCGACCGTCCTGGGCGCGATGATGCTGGCGCTGACCTGCGTGGGTTGGCTGCTTTTTTTCATTCACCACATTTCACAAGCCATCAGCGTTAATCACATCGTTGACAAGATCGCGAAGGAAACGGAAAACATGATTGATGAGCTGATGCCGTCGCCCCGCGGACTGGACCACCTGATGCACGTTGAGGCGCTTCGACCCAATCCGAGCGAGGTAACCATTTCGAGCGATGAATCCGGGTACATCCGCTTCATCGATACGGAGCGCTTGATCGCCCTTGCGAAGCACTACCACGTCAGCATTCGTGTTTTGCGCCGGGTGGGTCATTTTGTGCCGGCAGGGGTACCACTCATGATGGTCTCAAAGGGCAACCGGATACCGGCAGAAGGAAGAGCCCGGCTGCTGGCCACCTTCGACTTTGGACCGACGAGAACTTTGCAGCAGGACGTAGAGTTTGGAGTCCTGCAGATCGTCGATATTGCTCTGAAGGCAATTTCGCCCGCCGTGAATGACCCCACGACCGCGATCAGTTGCGTTGATCAACTGAGCCGTATCTTGATCCGCTTCGCCTCCCGCCAGCCGCCTGAGGAACTGCTCTGCGACCCGCCGGGTGTTCCCCGCGCGAGCGTTGGATGGATGCACTTTGAGCGCCTGCTGGACGGAGCCTTTGAGCAGATCCGCATGTATTCGAAGAGTGACATCGCAGTGAGCCTGCGGTTGCTGCGAGCCCTGAGTGACATTGCCGCTTCGACGTCCGATCCGGAGTTTCGCCGGATACTGGTTGAGCGCGGAATGCGCACGGTTGCGGGCTGCAGCGAAAGGCTCGGCCCAGACGAACTGCGAGAGTTGCATGTTCGCCAGGCCGTGCTCGAGACCTTCACCGCGATCGCGCAGTCATAGATTCGAGCATTTGCCAGCAGGATCGTGACCCGATCTCTGACCCGCCCCTGATACACTGCGCTTTAAGCCATTCATTGCTATGAAGAAGCTGCTTTCCATAACTCTCGCCTCGTTTTTGTTCGTTTCGACTCCTCATCATGCACAGGCGCAAGCCGCGCAGAGCGCTGCGGACCGTAGCAAGGCGCTCAGTGCGCTCTTTGCGGAAATGTGGGAAGACCGGCTGCAACACTCGCCTGAGTTTGCTTCTTCGATTGGGGACAAGCAGTGGAATGACCAGCTCACGGACTACTCTGTGGCTGCCTACAACGACCGGCTTGCGCGCGGCCGTGACTATCTGCTGCGTCTGGCGGCGATTGATACGACCGGGTTGAGTGATCAGGAGCAGTTGAGCAAAGACTTGATGGCGCGTCAGCTGGCGGAGGAGCAGGAGGCCGCTAATTTCAAGCCGTGGGAGATGCCTGTTGACCAGTTCAACGGGTTGCAGTCCGAGCTGCCACAGATGGTCTCGATTCTCAGCTTCGATACGGTCAAGGATTATGACGATTACATTGCGCGGCTGAAGAAGGTTCCGACGGCATTTCAGCAGATCAGCGACAACATGATGACGGGCGTCGATGATCATCGTGTGCCGCCGAAGTATCTGCTGGAGAAGGTGCTGGTGCAGGTGAATACGATTGCGCAGGAGAAGCCGGAGGATACTCCGTTTGCGCGGCCGTTGAAGAAGTTTCCGGCGAGCATTGCTGCGGCGGATCAGGAGCGCATCAAGGCGGAGATGCTGGACGCGATTCAGAAGCAGGTGTTGCCGGCATACACGCGGTTCGGCAAATTTCTGCAGGGGCAATATATTCCGGCGGGGCGCATGGAGTACGGCGTGTGGTCGCTGCCTGATGGCGATAAGTATTATGCCTTTCGCGTGCGCCA
The DNA here is from genome assembly GCA_963833015.1 of uncultured Acidobacteriaceae bacterium. Classification (GTDB taxonomy): domain Bacteria; phylum Acidobacteriota; class Terriglobia; order Terriglobales; family Acidobacteriaceae; genus Alloacidobacterium. The sequence goes on from CAWHWJ010000017.1 coordinate 401,652, forward strand.
GAGCACCACGACCGATTTGACGCCGGACCAGATTCATCAGATTGGTCTGGATGAGGTGAAGCGCGATGAAGCGGAGATGCTGGTGATTGCGCAGAAGCTGGGCTTCAAGGATCTGGTATCTCTGCGCGCGTCGATTGCCGGCAATCCGAAATTGCATGCGACGACGAAAGATCAAGTGTTGGATTTGTATCGACATGATATCGACCAGATGAAGACGAAGCTGCCGGACCTCTTTGGCCGCTTGCCGAAGGCGCCACTGGTGGTGGAGGCGGTACCGGCCTTCATCGAGAAAGATCAGGCTCCGGCCTATTACCAGCATGGGACGCCGGATGGGAAGCGTCCGGGAACGGTCTACGTGAACACGTATGATTTTGCGCATCGCTCGCTGGCGAATGTCGAATCGATTGCTTATCACGAAGGATTGCCGGGGCATCATTTGCAGATTTCCATCTCGCAGGAACTGACTGGATTGCCGGAGTTCCGCAAGTACATGCACTACACGGCCTATACGGAAGGCTGGGGATTGTATGCGGAGCGTCTGGGCAAGGATGTTGGCTTCTATCAGGATCCTTATTCGGACTATGGCCGTCTCGAGGCGGACATCTTTCGCGCTATTCGTCTTGTGGTCGATACGGGCGTGCATTCGAAGCACTGGACGCGCGATCAGATGGTCGATTACTTCAAGGCTCATTCCGGACTGGATGACGCGACGATCAATGCTGAAGTCGATCGCTATATCGCATGGCCTGCGCAGGCACTGGGGTACAAGATGGGCCAGCTTAAAATTCTTGACTTGCGAGCGCGTGCACAGAAAGAGCTTGGTCCTAAGTTTGATTTGAAGGCATTTCACGATGAGGTGCTGGATTCGGGGGCGTTGCCGCTGGATGTTCTGGATGAACGGGTGACGGTATGGATTGCGCAGCAGAAGGGGAAGTAGCAGTCGTGTAGGCTAAAACCAAGGTTTCGATATCGGCCCGATGCACCGGGGCTAAAGCCCCCCTTATAGCCGATACTGTTTCACCGGCCTAAAGGCCGGTGCTTCTACCCAAAAGCATTTTCGAAACACGATGCGAAAAGCCGTGCTTCTGCAAGACAAAATCATGTAACGAGTTTAAAGAGGTAAGATGAATAAAGACCTTTCTCAACTACGCGTTGCCGTTCTTGGCGCAGGTAAGATGGGCGGCATTCTTCTGCAGGCGTTTCTGAAGCAGCAGCTTTTTACGCAGGACCAACTGGTTGCCACGGTTGCGCATGAAGAGCGCGCGCAGGTTCTCTCGGCGCAGTGGGGTGTTGAAGTTTCAACGGACAACGTGGAAGCAGCGAAGCGTGCTGATCTGATTCTGCTGGGCGTGAAGCCGTTTCAGGTGGCGGATCTGGTGGGCAAGATCAAGCCTGTGCTGACTGCGGACAAGATGCTGATTTCCTTCGCGACGGGTGTGAAGACGAGCACGATGGAAGACGCTGCGGGGATTTCGATTCCTGTGATCCGCTCGATGCCGAATACGCCTTCGATGCTCGGAGTGGGTATGACGGCGCTTTGCCGCGGCAAATATGTCACTGATGAGCAGATGCTGATGGCGTCGCGCATCTTTGAGACGATTGGCCGCACCGTGATTGTCGATGAGAAGCACATGGATGCGGTGACAGCGCTGTCTGCGTCGGGTCCGGCATATATCTACATCATTCTGGAATCGCTTGCCGAGGCGGGTGTGAAGGTTGGACTGCCGCGCGATACGGCCACGCTGCTGGCTGCGCAGATGACCTTTGGCGCGTCAAAGATGGTGCTCGACACGGGGTATCATCCGGCGCTGCTCAAGGACGCGGTTACTACTCCCGCGGGCTGCACGATTGACGGCATTCTCGAGCTTGAAGAGGGCGGTCTGCGGGTTACGTTGATCAAGGCGGTGATGCGCGCGGCGCAGCGTGCGAAGGAATTGGCCGCGGGCTGAGGTCAGCGCTCGAAGTCTTCCGGCTTGTCTTTTTTCCAGTCCGCGAATGATTCTTCGAGCGTGTATTGGTACGCGTATCCAAGCTCCTGCAAGCGGCGGGGCTCGATATTCGTGGAACGGTAAAGCTTGCGAATGCGCGTGGGCGAGACTGGCTGCTTGATGCCGAAGATGCTTGCGACGAAGTCAATCGGATAAGAAATACCGAGAAGCAATTTGCGGGGGATCGAAAGCGGTGTGCGTTTGATGCCGCCGACTTTGCGAATGGCGTCCACGTACGCGCTTAACGCCGGCGTGGGCTGCACGGAGAAGTTCAGCAGGGTCACGCCTTCGCAGCTCTTTTTCTGATAGTTGATGCCGAAGAGGAAGACGTTGCTTAATTCTTTTACGTAGCCGCCGGCTTTGCGCGTGTCTTTGTTTCCCATGTAGACGAAGTAGCCTTTCACCAGGCTGTGGACGAGGCGCGTGACGTTGCCGCCTTCGCCGGGGCCGAAGACTACTCCGGGGCGAACGATCAGAAGCTTTCTTCCTGGCAGAGCCTTCTGCCACGACTTGTGCATCTCCTCGGCGACGAGCTTTGAACCACCGTAGGGCGTTTCCGGGACGGGCAGAGTTCCTTCGTGCTTGGCATCCTCGGAGGGGCCATAGGGAGAGATGGAACTGGTGAAGACGATATGTCGGCAATCAACCGCAGTTGCGTAGTCGCAGACATTGGTAGCGCCCAGAAGATTTGTCTCGTAGTATTCACGGGGCTCGTGGCCCGGTTCGCGATGGACTGCCGCAAAGTTGAAAAGCAGGTCAGCTTTTGGCAGCTTGTCCAGCGGTGCGGGCTGGCGAATATCGTGCTGCACAAAGTGCGCTTTGCCGGATGCCAGCGCCGCCTGCAAGACAGCCGTATACGGCTCGGTTCGCGGAGGGCCGATATCGACAAGAGCAACGTGGTCGACTTCGGGATGCTGCAGCAGTCGCTGCGCTGTGTGAGTGCCGATAAAGCCCGTGCCGCCAAAGATGACGATTTGTTTCACCTACAGTTCCTTTTCGGGGATGTGAGATTTGCAGTGAGCACAGATTACTTCCTAATGTATCGAGAAGAGCAGTTGACAATTTGAAAGGGAGAAAAGCATTCGACGACGGGCCCGCGATGTGCATTGATTTCAGGCCTGAATCAGATTCAGGAAGCGATCTGCGATGAAGCCGATGTTGAAATGCCGCTCCGCATAAGCGCGCGCATATTTTGCGTATACGGCTCTTTCATCCGGCTGATTCATAAACTCTTTTGCGGCAGCGACAAACTCCTCGGGAGAGTCGGGCGAAACCACCAGCCCTGCCTTTGCATTGCTTATGACTTTTGCCGCCTGATTCACATTCGGCGCAGCCATGAGGATTGGCCGGCCCGCGCAAAGGTATGTGAGCGTTTTTGAGGGAACGGCAAATTTTCCAGCGTCGGAATCTAGCAGCGCGATGAGAACATCCGCAGTTGCTACCACCTCCGAGAGCCGCTCATATGGCTGAAATGGTTGCAGACGAAAAGCATCACGGCTCAGGTCTTTCGTTTGCTCGCGCAGCCAGTCTGCGCCCGCGCCAGCCGCGTTCACGATAAGAACGGCCTCGCGTGTTGCATCCAGATGTTTTGCCAACGCCAACAACAGCTCAGGGCGATGCTTCATGCCGAGAGTGCCTGAATACATGAAGCAAAACTTATCCGCCACGCCGTTTTCGCGTGCCCATGCATTGTCTTTTGACATGGGAGTGATTTCGTCGAGCGGAGACCAGTTTTCGATCAGGTGGATTTTGTTTTCCTGAATGCCCCAGTGCTTTACATAGTCGACGAAGCTATCGGAGATGCAGACAACGGAGTCGGACTGCTGAAGGAGCTTTTTCTCCATCGACTCGTAATACGCGCCGCCAATGTTTGCGAGCATTTTTTGCCGGCGTGCCAGAACGAAGCGGACAGCCATGCTGTACACATCCTGCAACCAATAGATGAATTTTGCGTCTTGTTTTTTAGTGGCTCTCAGTAAGATCTTCTGTCCGTCCAGCGGCATATTGGCGGAGAGGACGACATCGGGTTTGAACCTGCTCAGCGCTTCAGCGACAACCTTTCCATATTCGATATCAGCGGCGCGACGGCTGCGGATCGAGTGTTTGTCGAACTCCCTTGTTATGTTCAGGCCGCAGATATTCAGATTTTCAAAAACATGCGTGCTCTCGACGGCGCCCTTGGGGGTAGATGTATTGCCGGAGAAATAGACGTGCTCTACGTCATGACCACGGATTGCCAGTTCGCGGCTCAGTTGAATCTGAAACGGGTGCCCGCAGAACTCATTGACGAAAATCCGCATTCATTAACCCTTTTATAAGTGCGTCTCACAAAAACAAGAGATGATGTCCCGCTATATGAACCCTATCTTTAAGCTGCGGTAGCAATCTTATTGCTAAGCCCAAAATGTGTGAGGCGAAGAACTGCACCAAAGGGAAGAGTCAACCGTAAAGCTCTCGGTGCGTAATCAGTTTACTGGAAAACGGGCAGAAGCTTCCACTCTGCTGGCAGCGTAAAGATATTTGTTACCTTACTGCGGTGAAGCTGAGTCATTTACTTTCTGGTTGGCTTCCTTGCTTTTGTCTTTGCTTTCTGGGTAGTCTCCTTGCTGGAATCCTTTACTTTCGTCGAGGGTTCTTTGTCCGGATCGAAGACCTTCTGCGTGCCTTCCTTCGTTTTGTCGTAGGCCTTTGTCGAGCCCTCCTTGGTCTTGTCGTAGGCTGTCGTCGTGCCTTCCTTCGTTTTGTGGTAGCCCTTCGTTGTGCCTTTCTTGACGCCGTTGCCAGTGCTCTTTGCGGCATCCTTGGTATCGGTTCCAGCAGTTTTCATATCCTGCGAAGCGGTTGAATCTGATTGCGCAAAGGATGCGGTGGAAATGCCGAAAGCTAAGGCCGATGCCAAGGCCAGAGGAGCAAAATGTTTGATCGCAGGGTGGATTTTCATGGCCTAAGGTGAGATTCCTCGTGCGGCGAAAAAGTTGTAGTCCGGGAATGGTTAGAATGGTTGTCAGGCGGGTATTTCTTTGACTACAAGCGCAATACCGCTTTTCCGGGCTGAGGCATGGCACTCAAAAGGAGTGCAGCGTTTTGCCTGGGCTGTTCTTGTTTATAACGTTGCTGTCATTCTCTGGGGTTCCATTGTGCGCGCCACCGGTTCCGGCGCAGGGTGCGGAGAGCATTGGCCGCTTTGCAACGGCACGGTCATCCAACATTCACCTCGGATGGAAACGATGATTGAGCTGACGCATCGCGCTATGAGCGGTGTGGCTCTCATCGCAATGCTGGTTTTGCTTGCTTGGACCTACGCGGCAACTTCAAAGCGTCACATAGCGCGCGTTTCGGTTGTTGCTGCCGCGATACTGACTTTCAACGAGGCGCTTCTCGGAGCGCTTCTTGTGCTTCTGGGTAAGGTTGCGCATGACCAGTCGGCGTCGCGGGCGGTCTACCTCTCACTGCACCTGGCGAATACACTCCTGCTGCTGGCTGCGCTTGCGCTTACGGCGCATTTCCTTTCGCGCCCTATGGGGTTTATGCGCGGTAGTGTTGAGCACCGCTCCATTGGCATTGCATCTGTCGGCATGCTGGCGACGCTCTTTGTAGGCGTCAGCGGGTCGCTCGCAGCGCTTGGCGATACGCTTTTTCCGGCTACATCTCTGCGCTCAGCACTTGCGCAGGACTTCTCTGTGAATAGCGCGTGGTTATTGAGAATTCGCTGGATTCATCCGACGCTGGGATTTATTGCGGGCGCTTTTATCTGCTGGCTTGTTTTCACCGGTGCGTGGAGTGGAAGAAATCGCAAATTGGCGATCGGCGTGGTGGCGCTGCTTGCCCTACAGTATGCGCTCGGCGCAGCCGACATTGTTTTACTTGCTCCGACGTGGATGCAGATCATCCATTTGCTGGGCGCGGATGTTCTGTGGACCGCGCTTGTGGTGCTGACAGCTCGCCTGTGCATTGTGCCGATTGGCTGCACAGAAGGTCTCTGTCGCGTCTAGTCGCCTTCAGGGTTTCTTCAGTCCTGTCAGTGTCTCTACTTTTGGCGACTTATCGCCTTCCTTCACTGTGTAGAGTTTGTTTACCTCAAGGTTATTGAAGACGTCGACTTGACCTGAGGGCCAGTGAATCTCCAGGAGGTCGACAACCTTGGCCTGATCGAGGCCGAAGTGCAGCCGCAAATCGCTTTGCGAATAATAGCTGCCGCCACTGCGTACCTCGTCGATTTGCAACAACGGCTTGGTGGAGGTGGGGTCCGTCTTTGCGATGACTTTGACGCGCGCGCCTATGCCGGTGCGGTTTGATTTTGTGCCGATGGCTTTGATCTTGATCCAGTTGCGCTTCCACTCGGAATCGCAGCGGAGCAACTGCGGCAGGGAATTGACGCAATTGACGACGATGTCGATGTCGCCGTCGTTGTCATAGTCGCCGAAGGCGCATCCGCGTGCTGGCACGGCGGCGGTGATTCCCGGACCTCCCTTGTCTGTCACCTCTTCGAAACGTCCGTTGCGCAAATTGCGATACAGGTATTTGTGCTCAGCGTAGGGAGCTTCGGTTTTTGAGCTGCTTACTTCGGGATAGACGTGGCCGTTCGATACGAAGATGTCGAGCCATCCATCGTTGTCCATATCGAAGAAGCCGATCCCCCATCCGAGATAGCGTGTGTTGACGCCTAAGCCGGAAAGATAGGTCTGGTCCTCAAAACTGCCGTCGCCGAGGTTCGCGTAGAGGGAGTCGGTATCGCCGGCGAAGTTCGTCTTGACCACGTCGAGATTGCCGTCGCGGTTGTAATCGCCCACCGAAACGCCCATGCCGGCCTGTGGTTTGCCGTCGGGCGAAAAGGCGGCGCCTGCTTCAATCGCAACGTCCTTGAAGGTGCCGTCTTTCTGATTCTGATAGAGGGTGGCGGCGGTGGAATCATTGGCGACGTAGATGTCCGGCCAGCCGTCGTTGTCGAAATCAGCTACGGCCACACTGAGCGCGTAGTTGCCGACTGTGTTCCACATGCCGGATTTTTCTGAAACGTCGGTGAACGTCCCATCGCCCTTGTTGTGGTAGAGGATGTTTTTGCCCCCCGGCAATCCGGGAGGGCCGCAGGCAACCAGGATGCTTTTGTATGTGCATGGGCCGGATTCGGGCGTTGGCGCGGTTCTCAAATCGAGATCGATGTAGTTGCCTATGAAGAGATCGAGATGCCCATCGCGATCGTAATCGAGAAATGCGCATCCAGAGTTCCAACGCAGTTTGGGCTGCAGCAACCCTGCCTTCGCTGTTACGTCAGTGAACGTGCCGTCGCCATTGTTGTGAAAGAGCGCGTTCTGTCCGTAGTAGCTGACGAAGAGATCGTCGTGGCCATCGTTGTCGTAATCTCCGACGCAGCAGCCCTGGCCCCATCCGCTGCGCGCGAGGCCTGCCTTCGCGGTTACATCGGTGAAGGTGCCGTCGCGATTATTTTTGAAGAGATGGCACGTCGGCTCCTGTCCTTTTGCGAAGCCTTCGAGGCGCCAGCCGTTGACCAAAAAGATGTCGATCCAGCCATCCTGGTCGTAGTCGTAGAATGCGGCGCCGCAGCCGGTGGTCTCGAGGAGATATTTGTTCTTTCCTTCGCCGCCGTAAATCGTCTTCGCGTTCAGGCCTGATTGCGTGGCTACGTCGATGAACTGGAGACCGAGAGGCGTGCCTTCTATCGGCGAATGAGGTCCTGGGGGTGGGGGCATCGGTTTGGTGTCATAGGAGCGCTCTGCGCCGGTCTGATTCTGCGCCTGCTGTGCCGCGAGGAACGCTCGCTTCCAGGGCGGAGTGGCCATGAACAATACATCGGAAAAGGGCAGGACCAGTGCAGTGCGGCTCAGGGATTGAAGAAACCGGCGACGATTCATCGGGGACGATTGCATTGTACGATTTCGATTCTGTCGCAGTACACAAGGTTATGGATGGCTGGACTGAAGTGCTGCGGCTTTGGCGCGTTCTGCGGCTGCGTCGGCGGTTCGCCCCTGGCGCTCGTATGCAGTTGCAAGTTGCGTGTGCGCCTCAGTGTAGGTGGGGTCGCTGTTGATCGCGTCCTGATAGCGGTCGATGGCATCTGCAATCTGCCCCTTTTGCATGAGGAGATTACCTGTGTTGGTGGCGAAAGTGGCGCGCTGGCGGTTTACGGCGACACGAGTGAGATCGGCGGCAATTTTGCGCTCGGCTGATGCTTCGTCCTTCTTGCCCTGCTCCTGCAGCACGCTTGCAAGGGTGATGTGTGTGCCGGGTTGATTTGGGAGCAACAGGATGGCTTTGCGCAGTGCGGTCGCTGCTTCTTCGTACTTCCCTTGCTGCTTGTAGACACTGCCGAGGATGGCCCATCCGTCGCCGTTCTCGGGCCGGCGCTCAAGAGCTGACTTGAGTTGCGAGGCTGCGTCGTCGAAGCGCCCCTGCTGCATGTAGAGGATGCCGAGCGTATAGGGAGGATCGGGCGACGCGGCGTCAAGCTTTTCCGCTGATTCCAGTTCGGTGATCGCGTGAGGCAGCTCGTCCTTGAGTTTGAAGGCGAGGCCCAGATTGTAGTGCAGCTGGGGGCTGTCCGGGGCGAGCTCGAGTCCGGAGCGGAATTCGCGGATCGCATCATCCACGTCGCTCTCCTGCAAATATGCAACGCCGAGATCCTGATGCGCGGTGGGATCATTTGGATTGATCGCGAGAGAGCGCTGATAGTCGGGAACGGCTTCCTTCGCTTTTCCTGTTTGCACCAGCGCCAGGCCAAGATTAGTGAGAGCGGTGGCATTCTGCGGCTGCGCGGCAACGACTTTCTCAAAGAACGGAATGGCCTCCGCCTCCTTGCCGGTGCGCTGCAGGGCCATAGCCAGCTGATTTGCCGCATCGATCAGTTTCGGATCGAGCGTCAGGGCTTGTTGGAAATGCGGAATCGCATTGTCATCCTGATCGATCTGCGTGAATGCCTTGCCAAGCTCCAGTTGTGCCACGGCATCCTTTGAAGCAAGCTGCGTAGCTATCGTTAGCTCCTCCAATGCCGCAGGGATTTGGCGTTGGCTCGCAAGCAGAACTCCTAAATGCAAATGTGCCTGTGCGAGTTGGGAGTCGAGGTGAAGCGCTTGTTCGAAGGCATTTTGCGCTTCGGCCAATTCTGCATCTGCGCGTAAAGAGATCCGAGCTGATCGTAGAGAAGGGCGCTCTGTGGCGCGGCGTTGATCGCAGCCTGCGTTTCGCGTATCGCGGCTGGAAGCTGTTGGGTTGCGGCTAACGCGCGAGCATACGACGTGAGCAAGTTGGCGGAGAGGGGTTGCAAGCCTTGATCGCTTTCAAGGTGCTCGAAGATCGGCAGCGCTTTTTGATATGCCCCGGTCTGCGCATATGCCATGGCGAGGTTTTCCTGCGCGGCCTGGTCTTCCGGTTTCAGATGAACAGCGGTTTCCAATTCCGGAATGGCATTGGAATAATCGCCCAGCCGATAGAGCACTGCGCCCAGCGCGCTATGGCCTTCTTCGACTTGCGGTGCGAGTTGTACGGCGTACTGAAATTGTTGTCGCGCTGTTGCCAAGTCGCCTTGAGATGCGGCGGCGTATCCGGCGTGGAAGGCTGCGTTCGCCCGATCGAGATTCGTTGCGGATGCATTATCGCTCTGCGCGTGGACGATGGGGGCAGAGGCAAAGAGCGATGCGCAAATCAGGAGTGGAGCAGGTGATCGCATGAGTTAGTGCTGCGTCTCCGTTTTTGGAGGCGTTATCTTTGAGGACTGGAGCCGCTCCGCAGCCTGAAATTCGCTCATTGCGTCGTCCCGACGACCCTCTATGCGATAGGCCTGCCCGAGGAGGAAATGTGTCATGTAGTTGCCGGGGTCCATATGGCGGGCTCGTTCGAGATACATGACGGCCATCACCGGGTTCTGCTGGTTCAGCATTAACTTTCCCAACAGGATATATGGGCCGGTTGCGTTGGGTTCGAGGAGTACAGCACGATTGAGAGCGTGCTGCGCATCGGCAAATTGCTGGTTGCGCAGATAGGCGTCGCCGAGGCGATCGTAGAGTTCTCCGTTGAGCGGGTTGAGTTGTTGCTCTTTTTCAAGCTCAGCAATTGCGCCGTGTATGTCGCCGGTAGCGAGCGCTATTTCGCCAAGGAGTTGATGCGCAAGGGGGAGACTGCTGTTCAACTGAAGGGCTTTGGTGGCTGCGGCGTGGGCTGCGGGCACATTTTCCTGATGAAAGAACATGCGAGCGGCGAGCAGGTAGGCTGGTGCGGAATCAGGTGAGAACCCGTATTGCGCGGCGAAGGCGCGGCGGGCATCGTCGAGTTGCCCCACCTGCATGTAGGCGACCCCGAGGACGTAATTAGGATCGATGTTTGTGTTGGAGACGGCGGCGTGAGCCTGTTGCAGAGAGCGGGATAGCTTCGGCGGCTTTGCCCATGCGAAAGAGCGTCACTCCGCGCAACTGCATGGCTTCTATATCTTTCGGGTCCTGCGCGAGTGCCTTTGCGAAGGCGGCGTCGGCTTCAGTGAAACGGTTCTGCTGATAATAGATGAGGCCGCGCAAGCGTTCGACGCCCGCTGGCTCCGGTGTTTGATTATCGAGCGTGCTTAATTCCGCGAGTGATTGGTCGAGTCTACCTTGAGCGAACAGCTGTTGAGCTTGAGTTAACCGGGCAGCGGGTGGCGGAGAAGTGGAGCGGCCGCCAGCGGAAGGTTGCTGCGCGTGCAAGGACCATGCAAATAGTACAAGGGCCCAAAAGGAGGCGCATCCGAGAAAACATTTGCGCATAGCGATGGACGAAGTGTATCGCAAAAATAAATGAGGGGAGCAAGTAGCTCCCCTCATTTGGGTTGACTCGATCGCGCTAGAAATCAACTCGGAAACTGAATTGAAGTTGACGCGGGTTGGTGGAGCCGTTGATAAACGGTCCGCTGGTGATATTGCCGCTTCCCGATTGGTCGAGACTGCCACCCGGATTGCCGGCGTTGATGTGGTTGAAGACGTTATATGCGTCCATGCGGAACTTCACCGAGACACTCTCCCAGATCGGGATGGTTTTCTGCAGCGACATGTCGGCGGTGAAGACATGCGGCCCGAAGGCGCTGTCTCGTCCAGCAGAGCCAATTTGATCAAGCTGGCTCGCGGAAAAGCCCTGATAGGTGGTGTAGACGCCGGTCTTGGCATTGTAGAGAGGGGTAGTCGCCGTCTGGTAGTAGCTGCGGGTATGGCTGGTTGCTTAAAGCTCCCCAAGCTGGTTTTCAGGAAGCTTCCGTTTCCATTCGGATAGCAGGGTGCACTTCCGCCCGGAAGGAAGGAGCCGCATTCGCCATAGCTGAGGGTGAAGGGCAGGCCGGTTGCCCAGTTCATGACCGGGCTCCATTGCCACCCACCGATGATGTCGTCAGCCCAGGTTGGAACGTTGGTGGCATACATGCCTTTCTTGCCGAAGGGCAGTTCCCACACTCCGTAGCCAACGATCTGATTTTGACGGAGTGCTTCATCACGTCCGTAGACTGCCTTCTTGTCCCATGATGAGTAACCACCGTTGTAGTTGTAGGCGTGTTGCCACGCGTAATTCACGTTGAAAGAAAGCCCCTTGGTGAATTGCTTGGCCAAGGTTGCCTGCATGGCGTTGTAGTGGGTGTCGAGGTTATCCGAGTAGTAGGTGATGCCGCTGGCTCCATCCGCACATGCCTGGTAGGATTCCGGGTTCGATAGGAGTGAGTGTAGTTTGGATCCTGGCAGGCAGGTAACGTGCCCCCATAGTAGCGCTGCAGGTAGTTTGTATTGGAAACCCCACCATTGGCCGCAATCGTATTGCCCGGAACACTCGGGTCGAAGTGCAGGGTCTGACCGTTGACGCTGAGTGCGGCAGGAAGAAAGATGCCTGCCTCGGTCGGGTTTGTATTGTTGTTATCTCCACCCCCCAACGTGTGTGTGCCTTTATTGCCCACATACGCCAGTGTGACAGAGAGGGTTGAAGTGAGGGAGCGCTGAATGCTCAGGTTCCACGCATCCAGCGTCGGCAACCGCAATCCATCCGGACGGGCATTGGTGCTTACCGAATAATTCGGGGCTGGAAGCAATCCATTTGAGGGCACAGTTGGAAATACATTCAGCGGAGGTCCCTGAGCCAAGGTGAACGCGGTGGCTGTCGAGCTATTGTTCCCGACCGCTTGCTTTGCCAGAACTGGAAGAGTTCTGGGTTACCACGTGGCCAAAGATAGAACCGAAGACGCCAATATCAAAGCTTCGTCCGTAACCGGAGCGAATGACGGTCTTGTCGTCAAGTTGATAAGTTAGGCCAACCCGCGGGTTCCATGCATTCGAGGGCAGGCTCCAGTTCATATTGCTGCCGATATTGCCGTATCCAGCGACCCGGATATAGCCATCGTTCAGGTTCATGAGAGCGCCATTGCCCTTGCCATTCACCGATTCGGGGAAGTAGAACTCATAGCGCAGCCCAGCGTTGATCGTTAGTTTAGGACTGGGATGCCAGGTGTCCTGCCCGTAGAAGAAGAAGCGCTTCTGGAATTCCTTGGCGTTAGTCGAAGTGCTGACATACCGCTGCAGCAGGCGTGACATCGCCCAGCAGGAACGTGGCAAGACCAAGACCTCCGGAACCGGTGCCGTTGGAGGTGGGGCCTGAACCGATGTTCAATATGCCCACGCGACTACTGTCGCTTGGTACGCGGAGGTTGCGGGCATAGCGAAGATCGCCGCCGAACTTGATCGAGTGATTGCCGATAACCTTGGTCCAGTTGTTGACAATCTGGTATTGATCCTCGCGCTCCGTCAGCGGGCAGTTACAGCGGTTCAGGTTGAGGCCGCTGCCGTATTGCGCCCCGCCGTTCGTCGGATTGTTGGGGCCATTGGCGCCAGAAATCGTCAAATCGGCAATGTTGAAGTAAGGAGCGCCACTGGTGTCGGTGGTTCCAAGGTTCATGCTGGGAATCCCAAGATTCGTTGCGAGGGGCGTGTTCTGGTCATACATGACATCGATTACGTTGTAGCGGTAGTATCCGACACGGAAGTCAGTGAGCAGCGAAGCGCTCAAGGCCATGTCGAAGCCGGCTGCCAGGCTGTCATCAGCCCCCTAGGAATCGCCGCCATAGCCGCTGATGCCGAAGCCCGGACCGCCCGCGGCTCCGTATATCGTGGTTCCTGACAGGACGCTGGTAAACCGGCTGAAGCGTTCGAAGACGTGCGTCCTCTGATTTGCCTGCCAGTCAACACGCTCATCCCACTGGTTGTTGTTGAAGAGGCCCGTGCCGCTTGCTGAGTAGTTATTGGAAAGGCCACCTAATCCGGTCGTGTTTGGCGCATACGGTTGCAACATCTTGAGCAGGTTCAGCGCCTGCGTTGAAACCTGACCGGCAGGGATCACATTGCCTGGAAAAGGAACGGCTGTTCCGCTGGAATTGTCATAGATGAGCTGAGAGCCGGCGCCGCCACGATAGGTTGCATACTCGCTGAAATCGCAACCAGCAACACCGTTGTTCGTGGCAGTCAGGCCCAGGCAAGTATTCGTCAGATAGGCTGACGGGACTGTTGCCGTCTCTACGGTACCGACCTTCTGCCGTACACCCTGATAGTCGCCGAAGAAGAAGAGCCTGTCCTTAAGGATCGGACCACCGATGGAGCCGCCGAACTGGTTCTTCAGTCCAGGAGGAAAGACCGTGCCAGGGAACTGGCTGTAAGGTTCGCGAGCCAGGTTGGCGTTGCTCTCGCGATAGTCGAAGGCGCTGCCATGGAAGGTGTTCGATCCTGACTTGACACTGGCGACGATAACCGACGAAACCGCTTTGCCGAATTCTGCGTCGAAATTCTGGGTGGTGATTTTTGTCTCCGCCAACGCATCCAGCGGAGGATTGATGACGATAATGCCGAGAATCGGGTCCTGATTGTCAGTTCCGTCCAATTGATATGCGACGCCGCCGAATGCCTGGCCATCTACCTGAATCTGCGAGCTGCCCTGCGGATTTTCATCCGAAGCGTGTGCCCAGTTCAGTTGTTGTGCTCCCGGCAGCAGTAATTGAATGGTGGTGAAGTTACGGTTGGGAAGGGGCACATTGTTGATCGTGTTCGATGTGAACTCGGTGGAAACGTCCGCCTTATCCGTTTTCAGCTCCGGAATGGCACTCGCGCTGACCTCGACCGTCGTGGCTGCGGCCCCGACAACGAGTTGTATGTCAGCTTTTGGAGAGCTGTCGGCGAAAACCTGAATTCCCTTCGTTTCGGCGGTCTGAAAGCCGGAGACGACCACTTTGACGTCATAAGTATCGGGTATCAGGTGCTGGACAGAGTATTCACCCGCCGCATTTGTTACGACGTCGAAGGAAGTGCCTTTTGCCTCGGAGGTAACCGTAACGGCGGCGTTTGGAATAATCGCGCCGGTATTGTCCGTGACCGTTCCGTAGATCGATCCGTAGATCGCTTGTGCATGAGATGTGAGTGGAATGAAAGAAAAGAGAACAGCACCCAAACCGCAGGCAAGGGCCTTGCTGATCCGTGTAATCATGTGGTCTCCCAAAACGTTCGTACTGTTGCCGCTCTTCGTCAGCCGTCTTTATCCCTCCCGAAAGTTCCGAGAGGCGGCATACGTAAAAGCGCGACTCTTAAATCTCTTTGAAGACGGTGCTCCGTCAAATACAACAGGAAGCAACGGTGCATGGCCGTTGCATAACTACCGTTTCACATAGCGGTACACTGCCGCTAACGAGCCAGAACTATAGCGAGTGACACTTGCCGTTGTCAAGATTGGTAACCCGGAAGAATCTGGATGATTAAGGTATTTGTGTGAGCAGAGACCTCTACACGTTGAAACAAGTTGTTTCTTTTGCGGCTGCAGTGAGGTGTTGTTCGGTTCTGGCAATCGTGTTGTTTACGCAATGCACGATGGCGCAAGCGGCTCGTTTTGGCTTGAATCTGAGCGGCAGACCCATTGCAACGCTTGCTCCGCGGGGAACGCGTGCGGTTGTGCTTTTCTTTGCTGCTTCTGACTGCCCTATCTCGAATCGCTACATCCCTGAATTGGCGCGACTTCGGCAGGAGTTCGCGGGCAGAGGAGTGACGTTCTGGGAGGTTTATCCGAATCCGGACGATACTGCGACAAAGGTCGAGCAGCATGCGACGCAGTTTCATGACGATGCCAGTGTGGTGCTCGACACAGAACAATCGCTGGTGCGCATGGCACACGTGACGGTGACGCCCGAGGCCGCGGTTTTTCTGCGGGATGAAAACGATTTGCGCGAGGTATACCACGGGCGGATCGATGATCGCTATCTCGCCTTCGGCTCAGAGCGGCCGCATGCTTTTCATCATGACCTGGAAGATGCGATTTCTTCGGGGCTGGAGAACAAGCCTGTTCCGGCGCCGGGTGGGCCGCCGGTCGGCTGCGCGATTGTGACAAAGGAACCATGAAGAGTTGGCGGGCCACTTTCGCGACAATTCTCGTTGCAGTTGCTGTGTTTATGACGATGAGAGCTACGAACAAACCGGTCTGTGCGGCAGACATTTCTGTGACCTATGCCCGGCAGATTGCGCCGATTCTCTACAAGAACTGCACTACCTGCCATCACGCCGGAGGCGCTGGACCCTTCAGCCTGATGACTTACTCGGATGCGCGTCGATGGGCGCCCCAAATGCTGCAAGTGACGCAGAGCCGCTATATGCCTCCCTGGCTTCCGGAGGCGGGGTACGGAGACTTTGCCGATAATCGTCGCCTCTCAGATGCAGACGTCAAGCTGATTCAGCAATGGGTGAAGACGGGAATGGCGCAGGGAGACGCGGCAGATGCTCCGGCACCGCCGCACTACGGCGCGACGTGGCAATTGGGTACTCCGGATCTGGTTCTGAAAGTCGCCAAGCCCTATTCTCTGGCTGCGTCCGGGACGGATGTTTTTCGCAATTTTGTCCTGCCTTATCCGCTCAAGCAGACGCACTATGTGCGCGCGATTGAGATTCTTCCGGGAACGCCGCAGGTTGTGCATCATGCGAATCTATTGATCGATAGAACGGCGTCGTTTCGTCGCGCTCATCCGAATGACTGGCAGGATGGCGTTGCAGGAATGGAATTGGAAGTCGATGCGGGGCCTACGTTTGATCCCGACAGCCACTTTCTCTTCTGGAAGCCGGATACGCCGCTTCTGACAGAAGTGGCGGGAATGCCGTGGCGGCTCGATCCGGGGAATGATTTGATTTTGAACATGCACCTCAAGCCTTCCGGCAAGCCGGAAACGATGAAAGCCGAGATCGGCTTGTACTTCACGGATAAGCCGCCGGAGAAGCATCCGATGCTATTGCAACTGGAGGATGATGAGGCCTTGGATATTCCTGCGGGGGATCGAGACTTTGTCGTGCAAGACGAGATGAAGTTGCCTGTCGATGTTGAGGTGTTGGGCGTTTATCCGCATGCGCATTATCTGGGGAAGGACTTGCAATGTTATGCCGTTTTGCCATCGGGGCAGAAGAAGTGGCTGATCTGGATTCGCAACTGGGATATCGACCGGCAATCGGTATATCGGTATCGTGTGCCGGTTTTTCTGCCGAAGGGCTCGGTCGTGCACATGCGATACACCTATGACAATTCGAGTGATAACGTGCATAACCCGAACAGCCCGCCGATTCGCGTGAAGGCAGGCAATCGGTCTGTCGATGAGATGGGCCACCTGTGGCTGCAGGTTCTTCCGGTCAATCAGAGGCCGGATGGGCCCGATCCGCGTTACCTGCTGGAGCAGGCGTGGATGGAGAACAAACTGCGCAAGGATCCGAGGGATTCGATTGCGCTCTTCAATCTTGCGGGCGCGTACATGGGTCAAGGTGAGTATCAGGAGGCAATCGCCAACTACCAGAAGACTGTGGCGGTGGACGGGAATGATCCGCGTGCTTTGACTGCGCTTGGGGTTGCATTCGAAAAAGCGGGTGACAGGCAGAAGGCAGCCGACACTTATGAAAAGGCAATTGCCGTCAATACGGAACAGATAGATGCGCGCTTCGACCTTGGGCGACTGCAACTGAATCATGACGATGCATCGCGGGCTGAGCAGCAGTTCCGTGCGATTCTTGAGCAGCAACCAGACGATGCTGACGCGCACAGCGGGTTAGGGCTTGCGCTGTTGAAAGAACAGCGTCCCGATGCCGCGCAGGCTGAGTTTGAGCGAGCGCTCGCGTTGAATCCGCTCGATGCCGCGGCGATTGATGGCTCGGCGCAGTTGGCGATTGCCGCAGGTAACCCGGCGCATGCGGCTGATTTGCTTGAAACTGCAGTCAAACAGGACGGCAACGACGCAGAGATGCGCGAGCATCTGGCGATGGCGTATGCGCAGATCGGGCGTTTTGGAGATGCTGCGACGCAGTTGAAAGCCGCCGCTGCACTGACGCCCAGCGATCCAACGGTTCATGCGTTGCTCTCGCAGGTGCTGACGACGACTGGGCAGTTGAACGATGCGATTCTCGAACAGCAGAAGGCTCTGCATCTTGAGGGGAACGATCCTGATGGCTGGAACAACCTCGGCGTGTTGGAGGCAAAAGCTGGAAAGACGGCAGAAGCGCGCGACGACTTTGAGCATGCGCTGCGCCTTGCTCCCGGTCACGCGCAGGCGCGCGCGAATCTGGCGCGGCTGCAAGATGCATCGGGAAAGCATTAGCGCTGCGGGCACTTTTGTGTGCCGCTCTTGATCGCGAGCAAGAATGCATGTGCTCGCGTGTCGTCAGGCGAAAAGAGAAGAACGCGATTCAGTGCCTGCATCGCCGCCGTGGCGTTGCCTTGGGTGCACTCGACCACAGCCAGATCATAGCCGGCGGCAAGCTGTTCAGGATCTTCGTTGAAGGCCGATTGCCATAGTGAGATCGCACTGGTGAGATCACCTGCCTGCGCGCGGAGCACTGCGAGATCGCCAGCGGCGGTGCTGTCGCGAGGGTCTGCCTTTAATGCTGCTGCATATTCACTTGCAGAGAGTTTGTCATCGCCAGTTCTCTGGGCGAGAAAACCCAGTTGGGTATGCAACTCGGCGTCCGATGCTTGTGCTGCATCCGAATGCTCAGCTTCCTCGAGATAATGCATCGCCTGCTGTATGGCGAACGGATCGCCATGCAAGGCAATTTGCGCGTATGCCAGTCCATATTCGCGCGCTGTTGCCGGAAGATTTGCGACCGTTCTGATCTCTTTTGAAGGAACTCGCGTGCTTTGAACGGAGAGTGCTGCCGGGCGCTGGATGCGGTGGTCCGTGACCTGCTCGTGCGCGATGTCCGCTGTGGATTGAGTCGGCATGTGGCATGAGGCGCAGTCGGGATTTTCCGGATGATGTTTGGCGATAAAGGCAGCGTCGCTGTGGCAGGCGATGCATTTCGCGCGGTAGTAGCTCACGCGCTCTGCAGGTTGAACGGTGCTGTGCGGATCATGGCAGGTGGTGCAAGTGAGCTTGTCGCCGCTGTTTTGTTTGCATTTGCTTTCGAGAAGAGCTTCCCACTGGCTGGTTGCGCGGCCCGCTGGCCCGGTCGTGTCCTTGTGCACAAAGAAGATGAGGTGATCGAAGAGATTGTCTCCGGGACGATAGGAGGTCAGTGTGTGTCCTGAGCGGGCAATGGTGACCTCGCCCTCAACGTGACATTGCAGACAAACGGAGTCTCTGCGCACGGCGTCCAGTTTGTTGGGATTGAGGATCGGCCCGTTGCCATTTTGTGCGAGATGCGCGGATGGGTCGCCGTGGCAGGCTGAGCAGCCGATGCCTCCGTGGAGAAACGGCAACCCGGCGTAGTGATTTCGGCTGCCCGGTAGCGGTGTTTGCACATCGCTGGCATGGCAACGCAGGCAGCCGGAGTCGACGGGCAATGTCAGCGGCATCTCCTTTGCCTGCAGAAAGTGCGGGGCCATGTCCCACATCTGCTTTTTGGCGTACCAGTTCACCGGGATCTCAAACCAGAAACCTTCCTGCTGGAAAAGGTACGTCCGCCCGCGCTTTCCAGAGCCGAGATAGTAGATCAGCTCCTGCTTGCCGTCGAGGGCACGCTCGGGAGGCGCGTCGGGCCGCTGATACGAGAGCCACGCGCGCCCATCCTGCAGAAACAGGCGGTAATGAACGCCAGAGGCGGCATGCACGAAGTCACCGGGAATCAAGCCGTCGGCAGCCGGACCGCTGGCCCGCGCCATCGGTGTTCGCTTAGAGCTGTCGTAAATCTGCCGATGGCATTTTGCGCATGCGGCATCTGGGTCTTGTGCGTTCTGCGGTTGCGGCGTCGCGGATAGCCTGCCTGCGATCAGCGTTGCAGTGACAATCAAAAATGTAATGACCCAGAACTGTGTCCGATGCCGCATAGAGTCCGACTCATCTGTATATCATTGCGGCTGATAAAGATGCAGAGGAAGCGTCCGAATTAAGAACGCTCCCGCTGGATGTCGTCACTTTTTCGGAATAGAGAGTTCGGTTGGTGGTTTGATTTTGTATGTCTCGGCGAAATTGCGCTGATTGATGCCAATACTTAGGCGTCCGCGTGAGTCGATGTAGAAGAGCGGTTTGCCTACCGGCACGTCGCTGAATGTCTTCACGAATGGGAATTCGTATTTGTGGCCATTCAATGTGACTGGCACCATATCGCCGATCTGGTAACCGAGTTTCACAAATGTTTCGGCCGGAACGTTCAGCACGAGATTTCCGAAAGGCCCATCCGTCCCGATGACTTGTCCTTGCAGGCCCTTGTCATCGACGGTTGCCGAGTGAATATCGAGCCGTACGAGTTTTGATACGTCGAGCTCGGGGCCTGCCTGCGTCCAGTCATCTCCGCGCGCTAAGTGGGCCCCGGCAGGAGAAAAGATGTCGCGTCCATGGAAAGTGGAAGATAGTTTGGAACCGATCATCCATTGGGGATTCGTGATCTCGCGTGCGGCCTCAATGCCGTCGCGATCCTGCACCAGCGTAAGCAAGCCATTATCGGGAAGCACGAAATACTGGCCTACTTTTGATTTCGCGATGATGGCTTTTCGCGCGCTGCCCACCGTTGGATCGATGACGACAACGAAAATCGCGTCCTTTTGAAAATATGGCGCTGAGCCTGCGAGGAACCGAGCGCCCTCGGCGATGTCAAATGGAGTGACCTGGTGCGTAATATCGATCACACGGACTCCCGGCGCAATTCCATCCATGACGGCTTTGCAGATGCCGATTGCATCGTCGCGCACATCGAAGTCGGTCATAAACCCGATGGTGTGCAGCGGAGCAGGCGGCATTGTAGTTTGTACTGTGTTGCAGCCGACGGAAGCGAAGCAGAGTGCCAGTACCGCGGACGTGGAGAACAGATATCTACGCAGAGATGGGATCAAAGCTAAATCTCCTGATTCAGGATTAGGGAGTGTTGGTTATGACTGTAGCAGTAGTTCTACTTCACTAATGCAAAAGCGACAATGGTATTGCCATATCGTCCGGTGGAGGTTTCAACCTGCGTAGTCAACTCAGCTTCCAGCCGATCTGTTTCCAGATGCATCTCGCACGCTGCAATCTCTTCCTCGCTGGCGCCGCGATAGCACAACTCGCATACTCCCAGGCCATCCTCGGACCTCACAGGCGGTCCAAAGACAC
The DNA here is from genome assembly GCA_963833015.1 of uncultured Acidobacteriaceae bacterium. Taxonomy (GTDB): domain Bacteria; phylum Acidobacteriota; class Terriglobia; order Terriglobales; family Acidobacteriaceae; genus Alloacidobacterium. Next base: position 422,172 of record CAWHWJ010000017.1, read on the forward strand.
GGCATGTCATAGGCCGTGCGCTGTAGAGATCACACGTCCCTGTCTCTGGATCGAGCACCGGACAGGGCTCATCATTTGCGAAGTCGGCAAAGCTTTCCTGCGCTTCCGGCGAGTCGTCAAGAACTCCCGTCTGCGTGTTGCCGGGGAACTCGGCGGCAACCCGCGAAATATATGACTGAGTGCGCTGAAGCACACGCGCGGCTCGTTCGGGGTCGGATTCTTTCAGCTGTTCGAGCCCAATGCGCAGGCGTTCGGCGTCGAGCTGGCTGATGGCAAAAGCTCCAATACAACACTGCGTGCAACCGGGACGGCAAACGAGCCACTCGCCGCTGCGTTGCGCCGTATCGGCCAAGGCTGCATCTACTATTTGCACAAGCCGCTGATCACCGGGAGGAAGCACTGTTCAAGGATAGCTGGAAGACGCGAGGAGCGCCTTCAATGATTCGTTTTGCTAATGACGGCGATAGGAAATGCATCTGATTCGACCGGTAGTATTCTGTCATCAACTAATAGCAGGAGAACTGCTTGCCCCCTAAAACTCTCTTGTGGAAGCTGAAGGAAAATCCTGTATCTTGCATCGTTTTCTCGCTGTTCTGTCTTTTTGCTGAGGTCAGACCGCTCGCGGCACAGGACAATTACGAAATCCAGGTCTATGGTTCTGAGACCGTTGCGCCGAAGACGACCATGCTCGAATTGCACAGCAACTTCACTGTCGATGGATCAAAGCCGCTTCCAGGATCGGAGTACACGGCTGACGGGACTTATCCGACCAATCATGCATTGCACGAAACGGTAGAAATTACGCAGGGGCTTACGAACTGGTCTGAGGTTGGCTTTTATATTTTCACGAGTTCCCGCAGCGGGCAGGGAGTTCAGTGGGTAGGCGATCACATCCGGCCGCGCGTGCGTGTTCCAGATAGCTGGCATTGGCCGGTGGGCGTCAGCCTCTCGACCGAAATAGGGTATCAACGGCGCGATTTTTCAACGGACACGTGGACCTGGGAGATTCGCCCTATTGTCGATAAGCAGATTGGCCGATGGTATTTTGCTGTCAATCCGGCGCTTGAGAGATCGTTTCACGGGGAGAGCGTTTCTCAGGGAGTTGGCTTTTCTCCGAACGCGAAAATCAGCTATGACTTCACGAAGGTGATTACTGGTGGGCTTGAGTACTATGCCTCTTATGGACAGCTCGGGAATTTCGATGACTTCCACAATCAACAGCAGCAGTTTTTTCCCGCGATCGACCTCAACGTATCCCCGAACTGGGAGATCAACTTCGGTGTGGGTGTGGGCGTTACAGGAAGCACGGATCACCTTATCGTGAAAGCCATCATCGGCCGCCGCTTCGACTGGTCAGGCCACCACGAGCCCGGCAGCTCGCAGAGCTCGCAATGAACCGTCGTGATTTTTTTTCGGGCTGCGCTGTGCTCGCCGCAGAGACCTGTCTGAGCACTCACGCGAAGGCGTGGGAGCAGCAATCGCCAGCAGATGTGACGCTTACGATTGCGCCTCTCGATCTGGAAATTGCTCCAGGCAAAAACATTCGCACCATCGCCTACAATGGGGCAGTTCCCGGCCCGCTTATCCGATGCTCTGAAGGCAAACGAATCACGATCGATGTGTTGAACCAGACAGATGCTCGGGAGATTGTGCATTGGCATGGTCTCTGGATTCCATCAGACGTTGACGGCTCCATGGAGGAAGGTTCGCCGACGATTCCGCCGCATGGACGGCAGCGATACACCTTTACGCCGCGACCATCCGGCTTTCGTTGGTATCACACGCATACCCATGCCGGGCACAATTTGAAGAGGGCCACCTATACAGGACAATTCGGCTGCTTTTACATCGATCCTAAAGAGAACGCAGGCAGTTACGATCAGGAGATTTTCGTCGCGCTGCATGACTGGAATGCCTACATGGGCGGCGGTGGAGATGCCTCGATGGACGTCAGCTACGACTATGCCACCATCAACGGCAAAATGCTTGGGGCTGGCGAGCCGATTCGTGTGAAGGAAGGGCAGCGCATTCTGTTTCACGTTCTGAACGCCAGCGCAACGTTGACGCATTGGCTGGCTTGTTCAGGTCATACGATGCGGGTCGCAGCGATGGATGGCAATCCTGTGCCCGTCCAGAAAAGCGTTCAAGCGATGCGACTGGCTCCGGCAGAACGGATTGATGTTGTCGTAGATATGAAGCAGCCAGGCGTGTGGATCATGGGCGAGACCCGCGATGACCTTCGCAAAGCGGGCATGGGCATCGTTATTGAGTATGCGAATCAGCAAGGCGAGGCTCGATGGCTTCCTCCGCCCGAGACGCTGTGGGATTACGCGCAGTTCGCGCAGTCACAAAAAGCAGCGGAGCCAGATGTGCGCATTCCGCTGGTCTTTCGTTCAAAGTTTATGGGACACGGTGATTTTGACCACTGGATGATTAATGACAAGTCTTTTCCGAAGACGGATACCGTAGCGCTGCAACAGGGCAAGCGACATCGCCTGATGATGCGTAACGAAAGCACTGACGATCATCCGGTTCATCTGCACAGGCACACGTTCGAAGTTACAAACCTTGATGGCGTCGCCGTCAGCGGTCTCATGAAGGATGTGCTCGTCGTTAAAGGGAAAAGCACAGCGGAAGTCGATTTCGTTGCCGCGAATCCGGGTATGACACTTTTCCACTGTCATCAGCAGAGCCATATGGATTTCGGCTTTATGATGCTTTTCCGCTACGCTTGAAGCGTGAGTGCGACCATCCAAATTACGGGGCAGGATCACGTCTTCGTTCTTACCGGCGCGGGCATCAGCGCCGAGAGCGGCATCCCTACGTTTCGCGACAGCGATGGTTTGTGGAGTGGGTATCGCGTCGAGGACGTAGCTACGCCAGAGGCGTGGGAGGCGGACCCTGAACTGGTGTGGCAGTTTTACTCTAAGCGTCGTCGCGATGCACAGAGTTGCGAACCGAATCCTGCTCATCATGCTCTGGCCGCGCTTGAAACGCAGATCGGCGAGCGTCTCTTTCTGTGTACGCAGAATGTGGATGATCTTCATGAGCGGGCGGGATCACGCAACCTGGTCCACATGCACGGTGAACTGTTTTCTTCGCGCTGCGAATCGAACTGCGGTGTGCCTGTCTTCGCTGACAGGAACTTCTATGAATCTGCCGCGCAGATTCCGGCGTGTTCCTGCGGTGCGCAGGTGCGGCCGAACATCGTCTGGTTTGGCGAGTATCCACTGGAAATGGATCGCATCATGCGCGAGATCGACTGCTGCAGTGTGATGGTTGTGGTTGGGACTTCTGGAAATGTTCATCCTGCGGCGAGCTTTGTGCATTGGGCCAATCAACGCAACCTGCGAACGGCGGCTGACGTTCGAACTTATTATGTTGGGCCGAAAGAACCCTTGAATGCAAGCGCGTTTACTGAAGTCATTCTTGGAAAAGCGGGTGAGGTTCTGCCGAAACTCTTTGCTGTCGAGCGAGAGTGACTGGCGCGTTTGCCAAAGAGCCTGGCGAGCAGATAGCTTATAGGGTTTTGACTTACTGCCTACGCAGAAGGAGACTGCATGCCGGTTGCTGCACTGAAGTACCAGTCCGGATTTGGGAATGAGTTTGCCACAGAAGCGATTGCGGGCGGGTTACCGCAAGGGCAGAACGCGCCGCAGAAGCACCCCTTGGGGCTCTACACGGAGCAGTATAGCGGGACCTCTTTCACCTCGCCTCGGCATGCGAATCGCCGCACGTGGACTTACCGCATCAAGCCTTCGGTAACTCATAAGCCGTATGAAGAGTATTCCGAGCGGCTCATCCGGAGCGGACCATTCACGGAAGTTCCTACACCGCCCAATCAACTTCGATGGGATCCGCTGCCGATTCCGTCCGAGCCAACCGATTTTATCGACGGCATTATCACGCTCGGCGGCAACGGCGATCCTGCGATGCAGACCGGAGTCGGTATCCACATTTACGCAATCAACAAGTCGATGGAAGATCGGTTCTTCTACAATGCCGATGGAGAATTGCTGCTGGTTCCTCAGCAGGGCGTGCTTCGGATTCATACAGAGTTGGGAATACTTGGCGTTGCTCCTGGTGAAATCTGTCTGCTACCGCGAGGGCTGAAGTTTCGAGTTGTTCTTGAGGAAGCGTCTGCGCGTGGATATGTCTGCGAAAACTATGGCCAGCAATTTCGCCTGCCCGAGCTTGGTCCCATTGGCGCCAACGGATTGGCAAATGCGCGCGACTTTCTTTATCCCGTCGCGGCGCATGAAGACCGTGACGGCAACTTCCAGATTGTCAGCAAGTTTATCGGCAATTTGTGGATCGCTGAAATCGATCACTCGCCGCTTGATGTTGTGGCGTGGCACGGCAACTATGCGCCCTACAAATACGATTTGAATCTCTTCAATTGCATCAACTCGGTGTCGTTCGATCATCCGGACCCGTCGATCTATACAGTGCTTACCGCGCCGAGCACGATTCCAGGAACTGCGAATGTCGACTTTGCGATTTTCCCGCCGCGCTGGATGGTCGCGGAGCATACCTTCCGTCCGCCGTGGTTTCATCGCAACATGATGAATGAGTTTATGGGGCTCATCTTCGGACAATATGACGCGAAAGCGGAAGGCTTTGTTCCGGGTGGTGCGAGTCTGCATAATTGCATGGCGGGTCATGGCCCTGACGCTGAAACTTTCGAGCGCGCGAGCAATGCTGATCTCAAGCCTCAGTATCTGGGCAATACTCTTGCTTTCATGTTTGAGACGCAGCTTGCGGTGCGGCCGACGAAGTTCGCTTTGGAAACGAAAATTCTCCAGCATGAATACTACGAGTGCTGGCAGGGCTTGAAGAAGCACTTCAAGGCTGGTAGTTGAATGGGTGCAGGAAAAATGACAGCTTTGCCTGCTCTGCTGGAAGGATTGATTGACTACGCGGGGCTTTTTCCGCCTACGTCTCTTGATATGCAGACGGCCGTCCGCAACTACTCTGCTTACAGGGCGAGCAATGAAGCCTGGATGCTTGGCCGCTTCGTTGTTCCGGCGCAGAGGCTGGCTGAGTTTTCTTCTGCCTTTGCTGAAACGTGCTGCGACGAGCGGGTGACTCCCTGGTTGCTGAGTGTGCTGAGCACGGGTGATGCGGCAGAAGACACACGACTTATCTCGGCGTTCAGCGAGGGCGCGGCATTTCTCGATGCGATCGAACTCAAGGGTGACAATGGTGCGCAGGTTGAGGCGCAGCTAGCTTCCGTGCCACCCGACATGGCAGCGTATGTAGAAATCGCGGCGCAACAGAGAGAGGAGATTCTGCCTGTACTGAAAAAATCAACCGCGAGGGCAAAGATTCGGACCGGAGGCGTCACGGACGATCTGATTCCGAGCCCGCAGGAGGTCGCGGATTTTCTCGTCGCTTGCGCAAAAGCAAAAGTTCCTTTCAAGGCGACGGCGGGATTGCATCATCCGTTGCGCTCCATGCAAAGACTTACTTATGACGAGAACAGCGCAACAGCCATTATGCATGGCTTTGTGAATGTATTTGTCGCAGCCATGATTGCATATCAAGGTGCGTCAACCGAAGAGGTGATCGACGTGCTCAACGAGCAGTCGTCCACTGCATTTCAATGGGAGAAGAACACACTGAAATGGCGCAATTATCGCCTCTCCACGAAGCAGATCAAAGCAGCCCGCCAGAATTTTGCTATCAGCTTCGGTTCGTGTTCCTTCACTGAGCCGGTCGATGACCTCAAGACTCTTGGATGGCTCTGATAAATGGAGACTAGCTGGCTTGAATCGGCCAATGATGGGGCGACAGACTTTCCATTGCAGAATCTGCCCTTCGGAGTTTTCTCTACTCGGAGTTTCGAGCCACGTATCGGTGTAGCCATCAGCGATCAGGTGCTGGATCTCCGGATGTGTGGTGAACAGGGCATCCTGAGGGCACTGAATCCGGCACTTCAGCGAGCAAGTATCGCGTCCACGCTCAATCCCTAATGTCGCAGGGGCGCCGAGGTGCAACGGCGCTGCGCGCACTGCTGATCGAAATTCTTCGTTCAGATGCTGCTGCTGAAACCCGCAGCAAGGTTGAGCGCCTGTTGCATCCGGTCTCAGAAGTCACGATGCACCTGCCGGCCGCGATTGGAGACTACACGGATTTTTACGCGTCGATCTACCATGCGACGAATGTGGGCAAATTATTTCGTCCGGATAACCCCCTGCTTCCGAACTACAAGCATGTGCCTATCGGCTATCATGGCCGCGTATCCTCCATTGTCGTTAGCGGAACGCAAATCAAGCGTCCCAGCGGTCAGACCAAAGCGGCAGACGCTGAATGTCCGGTCTTTGGCCCCAGCCGCTTGCTCGACTACGAACTCGAAGTAGGCTTTTTCGTCGGTGAAGGAAACGCCCGGGGCGAAACCATTCCCATATCTGAAGCCGAGAGCCATATCTTTGGCCTTTGCCTTTTGAACGATTGGTCGGCTCGCGATGTTCAGGCATGGGAATATCAACCGCTTGGGCCGTTCCTCGCTAAGAATTTCGCTACCACGATTTCGCCGTGGGTCGTGACGATGGATGCGCTGGAGCCGTTTCGCGCACCGGCATTCGAGCGCGACGCAGACTATCCGAAACCGCTGCCTTATCTCAGCTCTGAAGCGAACGTGCGACGCGGGGGATTTGATCTCACGCTGGAAGTCTGCCTATCTTCGCAGCGCATGCGCGAAACGGGCCAATCGCCTGTGCGATTGAGCAAAGGTAACGCGCGTGATCTGTACTGGACTCTGGCCCAGATGCTCACGCATCACGCGAGCAATGGCTGCAATCTTCAGACAGGTGATTTGCTGGCATCAGGAACTGTCTCGGGGCCGACAAAGGAATCTGCTGGTTGTCTGCTGGAAATGACGCGCAGGGGAGCCGAGCCGATCCAACTCCCGACTGGCGAAGTCCGCAAATTTCTTGAAGATGGCGACGAAGTGATTTTTCGCGGGTATTGCGAGCGAGAAGGTTATCCGAGTATCGGTTTTGGCGAATGCCGCGGCGTTATCCTGCCCGCTTCCTGAGATTTATCGATTCAGAATTTCAACCACGCCGCGCACTGCGTCTTCGGGAGTTATAAAGCGCACATATTCGCGTCCATCTACTCCGCCCATTGGTATTTCCGTCTTCCGGAAGTGCATTCGACTTGGGGTTTCTTCTTCGAGGGCGATATGCACTTCGCGCGCGCCTGTCGTCTCAAGAATCGACAGCACATTGTCGGGCCGAATGCCGCAGCCGGGCATGACAATGATGCGGTCCTTCGCAAGTTCTACCATATTGGCTACCACCGCTGCGCCGTCGACGACTGATGGCTTGCCGCCGGAAGTGAGCACACGTGCGGCTCCTGTCGAAATCACGTCTTCTAATGCTTCCAAGAGGTCGCGTGAAACATCGATCGCGCGATGGAATGTAACCGGCAATGGCTGAGCGAGTTCTACGAGCTGACGGGTGCGTTCTACGTCAACCGTGCCATCTGCAAGCAGCAGTCCGAGCACGATGCCATCGGCACCAAGCTCCTTTGCGACGCGGATATCGTGCTGCATCGATGCAAATTCGGCATCCGTGTACAGGAAGTCTCCACCTCTCGGACGAATCATCACGTTGATGGCGATCTTTGCATTCTCGCGTGCTGCGCGAATTGCTCCTGCACTGGGAGTGGTGCCACCTTCCAACAGATTGGCGCAAAGTTCTACGCGCTTCGCTCCTCCGCGGTCAGCAGCAATGACAGAGTCAACCGACTCAAGGCAGATTTCGAGCGTAATGGGTTTGTTCATGAGTCAATCACTCGCTTCCAGTTATTTATTTCGATTGTGCGAAGGATACATAGTCGCGCCCGAAGTACAGCCGGTAGTGATCGCCGTCAGCATTCAATTGCAGCGGCGTGGGGCGTTTTAACTCGGCGTCGCGAATTACCGGGGCGGTGAACAAATCATGAGCACCGATATCCATGACGATGAAATGGTCCTTCACAATGCCGACTCCGTAGGCGCCCGGCTTCAGCGTTTGTCCGCTGAAGTCCAGAGGAACCTCGGTGATGAAATAGGCCTGATATTTTTGTTGCACTCCGCTGGAATATCCCGAGTTGTCTACAAGCGACGTCAGCACGAACATGTCATTCGCGAAGTGGATGCCAGCCGAGTTACGGCTCTGTACCGTTGCTGACTGGCCGCGAAAGAATACTGCGTCAGGCAGCAGCTTCGCCGCCTCCGTTGCGTGCAGAATTGTCGGCGGGGCTGACTGAGCGAAAACAGTTGAGGCGGCAAGAAATAGGACAGCAATCCAGAGAGTTGCAAACGTGAAGAGGCGACGAGAAGGGCTCATTTTCTTGGCTAAGTATAACCTCCGACCGATCAATATCACTTCACACTAGCGTTTTCGCAGCGTCCGTTTGGGATTCGGCGGGCATGTTGATTCACGGATGATCAGTTCCGGAACAATCGCAACGTGTTCCGGATAGTCCTTCTTTCCCTGGATGCGCTGCAGCAGGATGCGTGCGGCATGAGTCCCCATGGTATGCAGCGGCTGACGAATCGTTGTTAGGCTTGGATTGTGATACGCCGCTCCCTGAATGTCATCAAAGCCGAAGATGGACACATCTTCCGGCACGCGAAGGCCATGATCACGAAAGGCGCGCATGGCGCCGATTGCAGCGACGTCGTTAAATGAAACCAATGCCGTAAATGGTCGGTTCTGCGCTAACAACTGTTGCACGACCGGATAACCGAGCTCCGGCGACGAAACGTTCACTTCCAGTTGGACGGTTAGCTCCGGATGTACCTCGAGGCCCAGCTTCTTCGCCACCGCCATAAAGCTGTTCCAGCGATCTTCGGAGTCGGAACTGAAGGTCTGGCCGCGCATGAAGGCGATCTGCCGGTGTCCAAGCTGATACAGGTGATGCAGAGCCAGTTCCGCGGCTCTCTTGTGATCGAGCGTGATGCTGGTCACACCCTCAATCTTCTTGTGTCCGGCGACTGCCACCACTGGCAAGGGAAGGCTGTGTTGCAAAGCGGTGTCGATTGCGATGAATCCTTCAACGGAGCGGTCCATCAGCAATCGCGGGTATTCTTCAATCAAGTCAGCTTTGCGCCGATGGCTGGCTGTAAGGTAAAAGTAACCCTCTTCAACCAGGACCTCTTCAATGCCATCCATCACCAGCACGGAGTAACCGTCGCTTAGCTCAGGGACCAATACACCGATGGAAAACGACTGCTTCCGGCGCAGCGACCGCGCATAAAAACTGGGGCGGTAATCGAATTTCTTTGCCGCAGCAAGAACACGGTCGCGCGTATCCTGCGGAATCGAGCGCACGCCCGGAGCATTATTCAGCACCAATGAGATGGTGGCTGGCGAAAGATCGAGATAATCTCCGAGCACTTTCAGACTGATGGGCCGGCCCGGAAGGAACTCGCTCTTCTTCAGTTCCTTAGCCGGAGACTTGCGCTTTGGCATACAAGTCTTTGTAGATGGTGCAAGGGAAATGTTCAATAGAAATCAGGTGAATCAAAGAAGTTGGCGCGGCATTGATGTATCCCCGAAATAGATCGGAAACACAGAGCTAGCCCAGGGTTCAATGCGTGGCATAGCCTTATCACCTCGAGAGATTCAATTGTCGCCAGTATATTTTCTTCGGTGACGGGCAAGTCGATTGGTAAATGGAACAGCCTGGACGCTATGGGGAGTGCCTGGTTCACACCCCTTCTCGAATGAACCGCAGAGCCGGATACAGTCGTTGGAATACCTTGTATCCATTGGCATAACTCTGAACGGTCGCTGGGTCGGGCGCAATCTGCTCGGCTACTCGGATTGCATTGGCGCATGCCGCATCGGTATCGGGCCACGCGCCCGCGCCTACTCCTGCGAGCAACGCAGCGCCGAAGGCTGCACCTTCTTCAGCCACGAGGACATCGCTGGAATAGCCATAAATATCAGCCTGGATCGACCGCCAGAGCGGACCCCGCGCGCCGCCGCCGCCCAGGCGTACGCCCTGCACCGGGATTCCTAGTTCAGTGAAGAGAGTGAATGTGTCCTTCAACGAATAGGCCACGCCCTCGAGCACTGCGCGCACCAGGTGTCCGCGGGTATGCGAGGCCGTGATGCCATAAAACGCGGCCGTCGCTTGCGAATCGAGATGCGGTGTGCGTTCGCCGAGGAGATAGGGTGCCCATAGCAGGCCATCGCTACCGGCTGGGATCTGTGCTGCTTCGACGGTGAGAACGTCGTAGCTTGTGCCCGGCGCAATGATATCCCGCAGCCAGCGCAATGAGAGGCCTGCAGCCTGCGTTACTCCCATAACGTGCCAGCGCTCGGGGACTGCGTGACAGAAGGTATGCAGGCGACCGAGAGGGTCTTTTGTGGGGGCTGCGGTAGCGGCGAAGACGACGCCGGAAGTGCCGATGGTGGCCGACACAGAGCCCGGCTGCAGAATGCCCATGCCTACCGCGCCGGCTCCCTGATCGCCCGCTCCGGCGACTACGGGGGTACCTCCGACGAGTCCGGTTGCAGATGCTGCTTCATCGGAAATGTGAGCACAGACGTCCTGCGATTCGAAGAGCTGCGGCAACCACGATTCATTGATCGCGGCGATTCGCGCCACTTCCGACGACCAGCGTCGATGCGTCACGTCGAGAAGAAGTGTGCCGGAAGCTTCCTGCACGTCCATCGCATAAGAGCCGGTCAAACGAAAGCGGACATAGTCCTTTGGGCAAAGAACGTGGGCGATGCGGGCGAAGATTTCTGGTTCGTTGTCGCGGACCCAGAGGAGTTTTGTGAGGGTGAAGTTTGGCAGCGCGGGATTGCAGGTGAGCTCAATGAGTCGCTCGCGGCCAATGCGTTCGTGCAGCCAGTCGCATTGCGCATCGGTGCGCTGGTCGCACCAGATCAGCGACGGTCGCAATACGCGACCTTCAGCATCGAGCATGACCGCGCCATGCATCTGCCCGGTGAGTCCAATTGCGCCGATGTCTGAAGCAGCCACATGGCTCGTTGCCAGTACTTCGCGAATCGCTGCCTGCGCGGCGCGCCACCAGTCTTCCGGGGCCTGCTCAGCCCATCCTGGATGAGGACTGCGAAACGGGGCATGTTCGCTCGCCGCCGCCGCCACTACCAGGCCCTGCTCGTTGATCAGCACCGCGCGAGTGCCGCCCGTACCTACGTCCATTCCGAGAAAATTCACTGAAAATCCTTAAGTAAAGCGAATTAGTCAACGCAATTCAATGTATCACTAAGCGTCGGACTTTCTCCGTGCACGTCTTCGATCCGATGCAATGAATGTGAGTAAGAATTGCCGTGTGCCTCTTCAGGGTGTCATCGAGAGGCGCAGGAGTTATTCCGTCCGCAATGCTGTCAGCGGGTCGACGCTGGCTGCACGGCGCGCCGGAATCAGGCTTGCCATAAGAGCGACGAAGGCGACGCCAAGCACTGCCAGCGCAAAGCTCAGTGTGTCGTAAGGTTTCACTCCATAAAGCGTGGAGATTAACGCCCTTCCCACCAGCATCGCCAGCGGGACTCCGATGATAACCCCAACTACCGTCATGAGAAGGCTGTCACGCATCACCATCCAGACCACTTGAGGACGCTTTGCGCCAACAGCCATGCGTACGCCAATTTCCACTGTGCGATTGTTCACATGGTAGGCGAGCGTTCCATAAAGCCCTGTGGCCACCAGGACCACCGCGAGCAGTCCGAAGAATCCCGCCAGTCGCGCGAAGAGCAGTTGCTGTGAGATGCTCTGCTCGTATTGGGCGCGCTGCGTCATCGGCTGCATGAGCGGCAGGTTTGGATCGATCTGCTGCACCACCTTGCGCACCGCGGGCAGAATCGCCAACGGGTCGCCGTGCACGCGCATTTCGATGTGCATTTCGCCAACGGTTTTTCCCTGTGTGTATACAAACCACTGCATGGGAATCGGGTGTTCTTCTATGCTGCGGTATTTGTGATTTTTCACCACGCCGATGATCACCGCATCATCTTTGGGGTCGCGCCATGCGAGATGATGCCCGAGCGGATTCTCGTTCGGCAAAAAGCGCTGAGCGAATAGTTCATTGACGACAGCAACTCTAGGTGAAGCCGAGGTATCGGCGTCGGTAAAGTCGCGGCCAGCGACAAGCGGCACGCCCAGCGTATGAAAAAAGTCGGCCCCAACGACATTCGCACGCACCAAACCGTTTTCGCCGTCGGAGTTGGGTGGCTTTTTCCCATCGATTTTGCTCACATCGTCGTTGTCCGACCATCCGGAACCGAGTCGCTCTTCCATCAGCGTTGCCGATGCGACGCCCGGCAGCATGCGCAGTTTTGCCGTCAGGTTTTGATAAAAGGCCACGCCTTCGGCAAACGAGTGGACATTCTGAGGATTCACGCCGAAGACAACCAGTCCATCCGTGCGCATGCCCAGTGGAACGTTTTCAAGATTGCGCAATGTGCGGATAAGGAGCCCTCCCCCAACCAGCAGAACCAGGCACAGCGCCATCTGCAGCGTCACGGTGATCTTGCCTGCGCGCTTTTTGCCGACGTCGGTGTTGCCTGTTGCAGCGGAAGTCTTAAGCACCAGCCCGGGACCGCCTGACATCGCTACGCGCAGTGGCGCCAATCCAAACACAAGCGCTGCGCTAATCAGGATGCCAAGGGTAAAGAGCATCACCGCCCGATCCGGCGCCAGACTTGCTTCGATTTGCGACCATACTGCCAGCGAGCGTGTTGCTCCTGTGGCAAAAAGCCACGCCAGGCTACCGCCGGCTGCTACCAGCAGCAGGCTCTCAGTAAGCAATTGCCGGAACAATTCTTTACGGCCTGCTCCAAGAGCGAGACGGAGAGAGAATTCCCGTTGCCGCGTGGTATTGCGCGCCATCAACAGCATCACGACGTTGCTCAGAGCGATCAGCAGGACCAATCCCACCATTGCCATCAACAACCTGAGCGGTTTGCCGTAGTCCTCGTCATAGCCGGGAAAATTCTTCGCGTCCTGAAAACTGAGAACCGGCCTCTTTTCTCCCGGTTCGGGGTTGCCGATGCCGATATAGGCTGCGGTCTGGAAAATCGGCTGCAACTGCGCAATTGCCTGTTCTTTCGTGACACCCGGAGCCAGTCGTCCGAGCATGCGCAGGCACCACCAGTTGGGTCGCTGCAGATAGGTTTTGCCGTCGTCAGCCGGCGAACTCCAGGCGTTCAATTCAGGGCGGCTTTGCAGGGGAATCCAGAAGTCGGTGGAATCTCCCGCTTCGACGCCTTCAAACCCCTCTGCCGCAATGCCGACAATGGTCAGGGGAATGCTTTTCACGTAAAGCGTTTTTCCCAGTACATCCGGATTGCGCGAGAAGCGCTGCGTCCAATAGTTGTAGCTGATGACGGCAACCGGAGCATGTTGCGCTTCATCCTGTGCGGTAAAACCACGACCTCGCGCGATGCGCACGCCGAGGCCGGAGAAGAAATTACCGCTTACCATGTCGCCTTCTGCTTCTTCGGGCTCCAGGCCAATGCGCACAGCAACTTTGCTTCCGCCCGCACTGACCGGTACGTAGGCGATGACCTCCGTCAGGGCGCTGTGCTGCTGGCGCAGCGTGTCGTAAACCGGATAGGAGAATGAAGTGGTCCAATCGCCGGTGTTGTTGCCGTGATGGGGCGCACCTGAAGTGTTCAGGTAGACGACACGCTCGGGGTCTGCCACCGGCAGAGATCTAAGGAGTACGGCGTTCATCACGCTGAAGACGGCGGTGTTGGCACCAATGCCGAGCGCGAGAGTGAGAACGCAAACGATCGTGAATCCCGGCGTCTTTTTTAGCTGGCGAATCCCATAGCGCAGATCATTTAGAAATGCGGACATGCACCCACCTCACAGTTCAAAGGTCACTCAGCGCGCAACGCGCTGAGCGGATCGACGCTGGCTGCGCGCTGTGCCGGGACCATGCTTGCGGCAACCGCGACCATAGCTACTCCAAGCACGGCGAAGCCGTAGATCAAAGCGTCGAAGGGCTTAATACCATACAGCGAGGAAGTAAGGGCCTTGCCAACCAGCATGGCAAGCGGCACGCCGATCACCACACCGATCGCCGTCAGCGTCAGGCTATCGCGGAGTACCATCCAGACTACCTGCCCGCGCCGCGCGCCCACCGCCATACGGACGCCGATCTCAACGATGCGATTGTTTACGCGATAGGCGAGCGTTCCATACAAGCCGGTGGCGACAAGAACGACTGCCAGCAATCCGAAGAAACCGGCGAGGCGAGCGAACAACAACTGCTGCGAAATGGTGGTCTCGTATTGTGCTCGCTGTGTGATGGGTTCGATCAGCGGTAGATTCGGGTCCATTTCCTGAAGTGTTTTGCGGGCGGCTGGCAGAATTGCCAGCGGCTCGCCGTGGACGCGCAATTCAATATGCATTTTCCCGACTGGCGGACCTTGCGTGTACGCTACCCAGGCCATGGGGATCGGCTCTTCTGTAATGGCACGGTATTTGTGGTCTTTCACCACGCCGACGACGGTGAACTGAAACTTTCCATCGTCTGTACCGATGCGATGACCGAGGGGGTTCTGGTTCGGCAGGAAGCGTTGTGCGAAGAGTTCGTTGACGATGGCTACCGGCGGCGAAGCAGCAGTATCGGAATCGGCAAAGTCCCGGCCTTCGAGGATCGGTACGCCAAGCGTGTGGAAGAAGTCCGGGCCGACGATGTTGTTGCGTACCGTCTTTAAGCTGTCAGGCACTTCGGGCATCTTGCCGTCTACCATCATTGAGAAGTTATCTGACCACCACGAGCCGAGACGTTCTTCCATGATGGTTACTGATTCAACGCCCGGCAGCACACGCAATTTGCTGGTCAGCGTCTGGTAGAAGGTGATGGCCTCAGCAGTTGAGTGGGTGTTCGGCTTTACGCCGAACACAACGAGCCCATCGACGCGCATTCCAAGCGGAGTGTTTTTGAGATTGCGCAGTGTGCCGACCAACAATCCTGCGCAAACCAGCAACACAACGCAAAACGCCATTTGCATCGTGACGATGAGTTTGCCGATGCGCGACTTGCCCGCGTCGGTATTTGAGGTTGCAGAGGAAGTCTTCAACACCAGACCGGGACCGGAAGAAAGCGCCGCGCGCAGAGGGGCCAAGCCGAACAGGAGCGCGGCGAGTACGAGAATGCCAAAGGTGAAATAGAGGACAGTGTGATCCGGGGCAAGACTGGCTTCGATCTTCGCCCATGTGCCGAGCGACTTTGTGGCGACGACGGCGAAGAGCCACGCGAGTCCGCCGCCTAAGGCCACCAAGAGCATGCTTTCGGTCAATAGTTGGCGAAACAGTTCTTTGCGTCTTGCACCCAATGCCAGGCGCAAAGAAAATTCGCGTTGGCGGGTGGCGTTGCGGGAGAGCAACAACATAACAACGTTGCTCAATGCGATCAACAGAACAAGTCCGACCATCGCCATAAGAATGCGGAGTGGCTTGCCGTATGAGTCGTCGGACCCCGGAAAGTTTTTGGCATCTTCAAAGCTGAGGGTTGGGCGCTTTTCTCCGGGCTCGGGGTTGCCGAGACCGATGTAGGCGGCGGATTGGAAGATCGGCTGAAGTTGCGCTATAGCCTGCGCCCTCGTGACGCCAGGAGCCAGACGGCCAATGAGTTGCAGGCACCACCAAGTGGGATTCGTAATGTAGGTCTTGCCGTCTTCGGGCGGATTGCCGAGCGCATTCAGTTCCTGGCGCTTCTGCAGGGGGATCCAGAAATCGGTGGAATTGCCTGCTTCCGCACCTTCGAAGCCCTCTGCTGTAATACCGATAATAGTCGCGGGCACACTGTTTACTAAAAATGTCTTGCCCAGTACATCAGGATTCCGAGAGAAGCGGCGTGTCCAGTAGTTGTAGCTGATCACGGTGAATGGAGCATGAGCTGCCTCGTCCTGCTCGGTGAAACCGTGTCCGCGGATTAACTGCACTCCCAAGCCGGAAAAGAAATTGCCGCTGACCATATTGCCTTCGGCTTCTTCAGGCTCGGCTCCATAGCGCACGGCAACTTTGTCACCCAGCGACACATAGGCCATCACCGCGCTCATGGCGCCGGGCTGGCGACGCAGAGCGTTATAGACGGGATAGGAGAAGGTGGTGTTCCAGCCGACTGTTCCGGTCCGGCGCGGAGCGTTGGAGGTACGCAGGTTCACGACTCGCTGAGGATCGGCAACTGGAAGCGATTTCAGCAGCACGGTATTCATCACGCTGAAGACGGCTGTGTTGGCGCCGATGCCCAAGGCCAGCGTCAGGACGCAGACCAAGGTGAATCCAGGGGTTTTTCTCAGTTGCCGAAGCGCGTAGCGTAAATCGCCTAGCAGGCTCGTCATATCTGCCATCCTGCAGTTGAGGTTAGTAGTTCATCCCATCAGGGAGCATGTTTCAAGCCAAAACGCACGGCACCTAACCTATTGAAAAGCTTGAATGAGGCCGAGGCTGGGATCTTGCAGTTGTCCGGAAGCGGAGGGGAGTCGTCCGCTTCCGGACACGGTTTCCGGCTCACTGAGTCTTCAGGCCGAGTGCGTTTATGATCGCCGGATCGGGAATTGTCTTGCCATCTTTCTTCGTCACGACGCCAAAGTTTTCCTGGTAGTCCCACATCGCCCACCCGATCTTGTGCTTCTCAAGCGCAACGCGCATGTCGTGTACCCACTGCGCTCGCATCGCAGGGTCAACGTAATCGCGAAGCACGCCGAACTCGCCGCAGTACACCGGAGCATTGTGCAGAGCTGACCATTTCTCGGCGAAGGCCAGAGTAGCGTCTATGCGCTGTGCGTCCCAGCGATTGAGTCCATACTGTTCAACCCAGAATTGGCCTGCGAGGGTTGGCTCCTGATTTACGGTTGGCTGGACTACTTCAGGAGTGGAGGGGTAGGGAACTTTGCGCAGAGGTAGCACCTGCGGGCTGGTCCAGGTTGCTCCCTGATGCGTGAAGGGAAACGGTTCGTAGTCGTGGAAGGTGTAGATGACGTTGGACAGTGCGATCGGTTCGAGCATCATCAGGTCATCGAGTCCGGACCAATGCGCGCCCGCGACGATGATGGTGTGGTTCGGCGCCGACTGGCGAATCTGTTCTGCGACGAAGCTCTCGATTCCCTGCCAGCGGTAGGGGTCGTCCTGTTCCGGCTCGTTCATGATCTCGAAGAAGACCATGTCGGGATCGGTCGCCACGAAATGCTTTGCCAGTGCGCGCCACAATCCGGCGAAGTGTTCTACGCCCTCGGTGCCTTTGAACAGCTCAGCTTTGTAGTGGCTCTCCGGATGGATGTCGATGATCACTGCCAACTGCTGGTCGAGCATTGTCTTCACGGCGCGATCGAGCTCTTCCACAAACGGAGTCGGCACGTCGGGATTTCTCAGCCAGGGGAGAAGCGGATCTGCGTCGATGCTGAGGCGCACATGATCGAATCCAAGCTGGTGGATCAGAGCGATATCGTCGCTCGTCGTAAAACTGCGCAAGCGTTCGACTGAATAGTTGCCCGGCGACTGCGCGAACCAGATGCTCGCATTGATGCCATGCTGCAAATGTTGCGCTCTTTTGAATGCAAGACCATCATCCGAAGCCTGCGCCAGTACCGGTCGGGTGATGCTCAAGAGGGCCGATAACGTTATCAGCAGCGGAAACAGCAGTTTTTTCATCCTATTCAGGCCCCTCTCATGTCATGCGATTCAAACAAAGATGAGTTCGAACTCAGCAAGGAGAACGTGTTTTGATTTGTCTTTTGCTTTCGCATGGCAGAATACAGAGAAGTCTCTATGAGCATCAAGACACTCAGCAGTCGCGAAATCTACCGCAACCCCTGGCTTCGCCTTCGCGAAGACGAGATTGAGCGCAGTAATGGCGCCCATGGCATCTATGGCGTCGTCGACAAAGACGATTGCGCAGTGATCATCCCCATTGAGGGAGATCGTATTTATCTAGTCGAGCAGTTTCGCTACACCATCCAGCAGCGCACTTTGGAACTGCCGCAGGGTGGATGGGAAACTGCGGATGTCAACCCCGAGGAACTTGCGCGCGGAGAATTGCGCGAGGAGACAGGCTTTGATGCGTCATCGATGACATGTCTGGGCATGATGTACATCGCTTATGGTTTTGCCAATCAGAAACAGTATGTCTACCTGGCTACCGGCCTCACGCATGTCGGCACGGACTTCGACGCAGAAGAGCATGATTTGACTCTTCACTCTTTCACGATCGCCGAATTTGAGCAGATGCTTCTCGACGGCACGATTCGCGATTGCTGCACACTGGCCGCGTGGGGACTCTACAAGGTCTGGAAAGAAAAGCAGCAGCAAACAAAATAGGACCTGTTCAACAGGCCCCATTTTCGAAGCGGTCGTGTTAATTGCAGATTTACCAGACTTTCGATTCCTGGGGCGCTTCTTTCTCCAGACTGCCGTTCTCCAGCCAGCGATAGAGGTTGCGCACCGTCTGGTGAATCGCTGCCCATTCTGCATCGATTCTTTCCATACGCTGTTCAAGAAAGTCGCGCGAAAAATCGACGTTGTCGCGGCCTTTCGCGATGGGCCGTTCAAGATGAGCCATTACGCGTCTCTGCTGATTCTGGAACCAGTCTTCCACCTCTTTGCCGGTTGATTCGATACGCTGCCAGCTGTTGTTCAACGCGAACAGCTGATCGCGGAAGTTGGTCGCAGGCATGCCTGGCCGCTCCGGTGCCGGGGGCTGCGCTGTCATCGGCTGATAGGCAGGCGGTTGCGTTGCCATGGGCTGCGGGGCGGCTGGTTGAGGGGTATACGGCTGCGACATCATTGGCTCCGGGACTGTTGGCGATGATTGAACGGCTGATGGCTGAGGCGCCGGTGCCGTCTCGGGTTGAGCCGGTGCTGGCTGCTGTGTCGACGTTGTTGGCTGTGTATCAATAATGCTCAAAATGTTGTTCATATTCTCCATGACGATAGCCTCGTTGCTGGGCTGCTCTTCTTTTTTCTCGCGCTGTTCGTGGAGTGTCATCTCAAGCCGCGTTGCTGGCTGGCTTACCGGAGGCTTCACCACGGCGGAAGGCTCAACCGCGATGATTTGTTTGGGTTCGGTGATCTGAAGTATTGGGGGAGGAGGTGGGGAGGGCGGGGGAGAATAATCCTGAAGTCCAAGTATAGTTCGTGAAAAGTGAAGACTCGAGATTGACTCTTCGTCATCCTGCCTTCGCTTTCGCGGACCCGGTTTGTGCCAGTGAAACCACAGAATGGCGGGCACGGACAGTGCTACGCCTATGCCGAATACATCCGCCATCGCTCCTGCCATTGCGAATTTTCTAGTCACTGTGCTGTTTGCTCCCACTCTATAGAGGATGGCGCTCAAAGCCAGCAGCGCCTCGAAACTGATCATCCAGATCACATCCTTGGCGGTCCCACTCCGAATCGTTCTGCCATTTCTCCGCCATCACCCATAGGAGACCGGCGAGTCCGAGGGTGGCAAACACTCCTGCATATAGTCCGGTCGTGTGCATTTGCAGGCGAAGTTCACCAATGATGGAGAGAACGTATTGCGCGAATGACTGATCCGCGCTGCGATTGTCAGTGTCGGGAGTGAGGGGGATGCCGAGAAAACGACAAAGCAAGAGAGACATCCCAGCGCTTCCTGCCCACAGGGATAAACAGCACGCTGTCAGTGACGCAATTCTCTTGTTCATTCGTGAGGCAGAATCTCCCGGACCTCTGTTTTCGTGCGAATATGCCCGAATCTTATCCAGTCCAAATACAAAAAAGACAAAATTGTTGAAACGAGCTTAAGCTTTGGGCACCAACTAGTTAACAGCTTGGGAAAAGTGCCATGTCTGAATTTTTCGAAACGATCGCAGACTGTTGGGAAGTATTAAAAAAGGATGATTGAAAGCGATGGGTTGTATCTGATTTGATTCCCCAAGCTCATCTAACTCCCAACTCTTCGAGGAGCCGCAATGCGCAAGTCCTCTCCGTCACCTCGCGCCAGCTTCTGGCTTGTGCTGGCGATGTTCGGCATGATCGCAGTGCCGGCGGCTATCACGCTGCACACAGTCCGCGTCTCCACGCAGAATCCCACGCCTTACGGTTACACGGTTAGTCTACTCCTCTTCATCATTCCCATTGTGGTTATCGGGCTCTGGTTGATTCCGCAGGAGGGGATTCAGGTCTCGAAGAAGGCGTTCTGGTGGACGATCGCCATCCTCTTTCCGCTGGGCGGAGCGCTCGACTTTTTCTTCGCTCAATATTTTTTCTACTTTCCAAACGTTCAGGCCACGCTCGGCATCAAGGCTCCAGCGCTGGGCGGTGGTGTGCCGGTCGAAGAATACATCTTCTATCTCACAGGTTTTCTCGAAGTGCTGTTGCTTTACATCTGGCTGGATGAATACTGGCTTGCCGCCTACGCAGTTCCAGACGATGACGAGGAGCGAATCGACTTCGATCGCCTTTTGCGGCTGCATCCGCAGTCGGTGATACTCGCGGTCTTTCTGATACTTGCTGCGATTCTCTACAAGCGAAATTACGGCGGACCGGGCTTTCCTGGATATTTCACATTTCTGGCGCTCGGCGCACTGTTGCCGTCAGCGATGTTCCTGCCCACAGCCCGGCCCATGATCAACTGGCGCGCTGTCAGCCTCACGATGTTTATGGTCGTGCTCATCAGCTTGCTTTGGGAGGTGACGCTGGCTGTGCCTTATGGCTGGTGGAATTTCCGTGACGATCAAATGCTTGGGATTCGCATTACCGCATGGTCGCGTCTTCCGGTGGAAGAAGTATTTGTGTGGTTGGCGGTTACATATGCGACGGTGATCGTTTACGAAATTCTGAAGCGCTGGAAGGCTTCTGGAAGAACGCTGCGCCACGCACTGATGGGGCGCTAAACCGAAGGCAGCAACAAACGCAGTAGCAGAAACAGCAGCACCCCGGCGAAGAAAACCAGCGCCATGCGTATGCCGGGCTCGCGGTTGACTTCCGGAACCAGATCTGTTGCCGCGACATAGATTGCCACACCAGCGGAAAGCGGCAATCCCGCCTTAACCCACGAAGGCAGAACACTAATGACCAGCACGCCAAGCAGCGTCGCCGTCGCCAGGACTGACGCTGCGGTTAACGCTGCATTGCGGCTTCTTCCGGAAGCCAGCATCACTGACGCGACGGTGAAACCCTCAGGGACTTTGTGAAGGAAGATGGCAATGAAGATCAGCCAGCCAAGCAAGTTGGAAAGCACAAATCCTGAAGCGATCGCGACGCCGTCAAAGAGCGCATGCACAGCCAGTCCTGCAAGCACCGAGTAGCTGGTCCGAGCAGAAATAAATTCATCATGATGGGTCTCTTCCCCGAAATGGAAGTGGGGGACGATGGTGTGCTCAAGGAGATGAATAGCGCAGTATCCGGCTAGCACCAGCACGGGCGCCCATTTCGGAGAGAAGCGCAGGCTCTCCGGTAGCATTTCAAGAAATGCAACCGCCAGCATGAAGCCTGCGCCCATGGCAACGGAATACCGGAGATAGCGCTTTTCCCAATTCGCACGCACGAGAACGAGGCCGCCGAAGATATCGGCGACCGCAGCGACTGCGCCAAGGAGGAGGGAAAGAAGCATCTGTATCAGCCGCTGTGACGAATGTGCATCACGTCGCCGTCCTGCACCAGATAGTCCTTGCCTTCAATTCGAAGCGTGCCATGAGAGCGAGCTGCAGCCTCTGAGCCGGCAGCCAGCAACGTGTCCCAGTGAATGGTTTCTGCACGGATGAAATGTTTTTCGAGATCGGAATGTATCGCTCCCGCAGCTTCCTGCGCGCGCGAGTTCACCGGAACCGTCCATGCGCGGCACTCATCTTCGCCGACGGTGAAGAAACTGATCAGTCCGAGCAGTTCGTAGCTCTTGCGAATTAGCCGGCGCAGGCCGCTTTCCGTTAGTCCATACGAGCCGAGAAATTCGGCGGCTTCCTCGTCATCCATTTCGGCAAGCTCAGCCTCAACCTTGCCGCAGAAGGCAGTCGCGCCGGCATTTGGTCGCGCAGCAGCTTCCTCGATCTTGTATTTCGCCGCTGCGGCTTCGAGGTCCGTGCCGAGGGTTGTGCTCTCGGAAAGATTGAGCGCGTACAGGATGGGTTTCTGCGAGAGGAACATGAAGCCGCGGATGAGCTTCTTTTCCTCAGCGGACATCTCCAGTTCGCGCAGAGGCTTTTCCTGTTCCAGAGCTTCTTTTGCCCGCAATAACAGTGCGTTCTCTTTTTCCAGATCGGCTGTGCGCATCTTCTTCAGGTCTTTTTGCAGGCGCTCCAGCCGCTTTTCAATCTGCGTCAGGTCGGAAACCATCAGGTCGAACTCGACATTCTTGATATCGCGCAGCGGATCGATTTCCCCGACGTGAGGAATCGAGTCGTCTTCGAATGCGCGCAGCACGTGGATCAGCGCGTCTACGTTGCGCAGGTTCGTTAGAAATGAAGTCTCCTTAAGAGCTTCCTGCCCGATTGCCGCAACATCGGCATATTCGACTGTCGCGTAGATGGTTTTTTTCGGGTTGTAGAGCGCTGCTAGCTTTTCGAGACGGTCATCCGGCACCTTCGCGATACCCAGATGCGCTTCGCGCGAGTACCCGCGGTCTTCAACTTTTGCCTTCGTCAAAATCTTGAACAGAGAGGTCTTACCCACTTGAGGCAGACCGATAATGCCAGTTTTCATGCTTGTCCTAGTGTCAAATCAGGAATGATGCCGATTCTCCATCATACCTGTTGTTAAGCCGCGTCAGGCAACGCGCAACCAGCTGATGAATGACGACATAGAGCCGCAGGGAAAAGTACAGGCCACCTGGAGACGGTTTCGGCAATCTTACTTAAGGTACGCGTGCCAGATTCATTGAAAAAAGGAGCACGTCATGACGGATTCTAAGAGCTCGCATAACTGCGGTAACGAGAACACTCAGCGGGATGATCAGGAAATCACGCAAACCAGACCATCTCATATGAACCAGGGAAACAAGACCTTCTATCCCGATAAACAGAGAGGTCAATCTTCAGGCGATAGCGGCGAAAACCAGAAAAGCGGAGAGCAGGAAGAACGCTCGCGCAAAGCTTCCTGAAATACCCATAAGGGGAGGGACTCATCTCAGTCCGTCTTACCTTTTATTCGCGTGCAATCAGCACAACAAGCACTAGCCCTGCCAGTAGCACGCCCTCTTCCACACGCTCAGAAACGCCATGCAGCCTGTTGAAAGCGAGCCGGTTTGGATCGTCGGCAGCCACAGCATCAATTGCGCCACCCGTCGCGAGGCGGTAATTTTCCATCTTTGGAATAATCCAGAACTGCGAAAAAGCCGTCAGCGCCAGCATCACCAATGCAAAGGCGACCGGCAGCCCGATATTCCGGGTATAAGCGCGAAAACGGCGCGCAGCCAGTAACAAAACGACGAGAAAAGTGCCTGCAAAGAGTCCTTCATAGTGCAAAATTCGCAGGCATTTGCCAACGATTGTGCCAGCAGCGTGTGTGTCCGGGAGAGTCGAGAATGCAGTCGCAGCGACGACTGGAAAGAACATCACGCCGCCAAGCCACAGAACAATGAGGACCAGGATTAAAGCGCGAAGGAAAGTCTTCATCTAGTTCTGTGCTCCGTAGACGCTCGACCGACCGATCAGCCGCTCAATCCGTTTCGAAATCGGCGGATGCGTGGCGAAAAGGCTGGCGAAGTCGCGCCCGCTCAGTAGAGGCTGAACAATAAACAGATGTGCGTTTGATGGCGATGCCTGCATGGGCAGCCGTTTTGAATACGCATCGAGCTTTTCCAGTGCGCTCGCCAAAGCATAGGGATTTCCTGTGATATGAGCGCCCGTAGCATCAGCTTCGTACTCACGGGAGCGGGAAATCGCCAACTGAATCAGAGTGGCCGCAATCGGCGCCAGGATCAGCATGAATAGGCCGCCGAGACCACCTCCGCGGTCGCGATCACGACTGTCGCCGCCGTAGCCGCCAAAGAGAGAAGCCCAGAACCCAAGGCGCGCCAACATAGTGATGGCTCCTGCTAAAGTCGCGGCAATCGAGCTGGTCAAAATGTCACGGTTGCGCACATGGCCCAGCTCATGGGCGAGCACGCCTTCGAGTTCGTCATCATTTAACAGGTTCAGAATGCCCTGTGTCACAGCAACCGACGCATGTTTCGGATTGCGGCCTGTCGCAAACGCGTTCGGCGAATCCGAAGGAATGACATAAATCTTCGGCATCGGGATGCCGATGCGCTGCGTCATGCGCTCCACTACCTGATAAACGCGAGGAAGCTGCTCGCGCGTCGCAGGCTGAGCTCGATACATGGTCAGGGCCAGCTTGTCCGAGAAAAAATAGCTAAAGAAATTTATACCAGCGGCGAAGACAAACGCCAGAACCATGCCATTACGCCCACCATAATGTTGACCCAGGAACATCAGGAAGAGTGTCAGGGCAGTAAGAAGAAGTGCGGTCTTAAAGGTATTCATATCGCGGCCCTCCGTTTTGCATCGAACCGCAGTATTTATTGTTTCACGATTGCACGCTAACTCCGAGATTTCACAGCGTCTACTGTTTTTTGTAGATAGGGGGTCTAATTTTGCATAGAATACATAACTTCCTATTAAACAATGATTTACCTTTGAGTAACTAGCAGCAGAAATTAAAGCCGTTTTGTTGTTGCAGATAGGAGTTTTGAACTCCAGCTACAGCTTTAACGGCATGAAAATTGCTGCTGCGGGACAGCATGAGAGATCTGCGTTTAAAGAAACAAAGCATTATTAACTCAGGGTTATCAGCCCTGAGTTTTCTTTTCCTGGGTATGTGGTTTTGCGTGGCCGCAGCGTATGCGCAAACCAATATTTCGGGCGACATCGTTGGTAATGTCACCGACTCGACTGGGGCCGCTGTAGCAAATGCTCAGGTAACGGTGACCAGCAATGCAACCGGACAAGCAAAATCCGTCACAACCACCAATAGTGGCCAGTACCGTGTTCCACTACTGCCACCTGGTAGCTACAAGGTGTCACTTGTAGCGCCGGGCTTTCAAACGAGCGAATTCACCTTAACGGTCGCCGCCGGTACGTCAACTTCGGGCGATGCCAAGCTGACGGTGGGACAAAGTTCCGTGACGATCAGTGTGACAGGAGAGACGGCTCTTCTGCATACAGATGATGCTCAGGTAAGCACCACCTTTGACATGCAGCAGGTCCAGACGCTTCCGAATCCTGGAAATGACCTTACATTCGTAGCGCAGACCTCGCCGGGCGCCGTTATGAACACTCAGGGTGGATACGGCAACTTCGCAGTTTTCGGTCTTCCAGCCACGTCCAATACCTTTACCGTCAATGGCGGCTATGAGAACGATCCATTCTTGAATCTGAACAACTCTGGTGCAACGAACTTGCTGCTCGGAAACAATGACATCAGCGATGTGACTGTCGTCTCCAACGCTTACGATGCCGCTTTCGGTGGTCTTGGTGGAGCACAAGTAAACGAAATATCGCGCGCCGGCTCGAACAAGTTCCACGGAAATGCGAGCTACTGGTGGAACGGTCGCGTGATGAATGCGAACAACTGGTTCAACAACAATGCGCCTTCCGGAGAAAAAACGCCTCGCCCGTTCGACAACGTAAACCAGTGGGCGGCTGCGGTCGGGGGCCCAATTATTAAGGACAAGACCTTCTTCTTCGTGAACTACGAGGGATTGCGTGTCGTACTGCCCACGCGTGGCACGGTATATGCGCCGAGTCCGGCCTATCAGGCGGCAGTTCTGAACCCAACGCCGATCTGCGTCATGTCGGATCCAACATGCGCTAACCCGAATCCTTTGGTGCCAAACGGCAACCTTGCGTACAACGGAAACTTAGCGGAGGCTCAGCAGTATCAGGCAATCTTTAACGAGTACAACAACGCTCCAGGAGCAGCGGGTGCAGCTCCCACCAGCGACCCAACCGCCTATTTGTTCAACGGAACGGCCGGTAACTTTACGCATGAATATCTGGTCAGCGGACGTGTCGACCAAGTCATTGGGGCCAACGACCACCTCTTCGGCCATTTCGAGGTAGACAAAGGTGTACAGGCGACTTTCACGAGCTTGCTCAACCCGATCTATGACGCGCTAAGCCCGCAGCCGCAGTATCAGGGGCAATTGAACGAAACTCACACCTTCAGCCCGAACATTACCAACCAGTTTCTGTTTGCGACGATTTACTATCGCGCCATCTTTACCAACACGAATCAGGCTGCAGCAAATCAAATTTCACCATTCACTCTGGTCTGGCTTGGAGGCAACCTCGGCAATAATGGCGTGGCTGGCCTTGTTGGTGGTGCTAACTATGACTGGCCGCAGGGTCGCAACGTAACCGGATATCAGTTTGCTGACGATCTCAGCATCAATCGCGGTGCACATACCATTAAGGTTGGTTGGACCATCCGTCGCGATGACGTTACCGATTACGATCCTTCGATTCGAGCAGTGACGCCAGAAAACTACACAACCTCGGCAGCTTTTGGAGCAGGGTACGCTACTCGATTCCGGCAATCCTTCCCGCAACGCAGCTCGCAACCAGTTGCCGTTTACGGGCAGGGTGCTTATGTCCAAGATCAGTGGAAGATTCGGCCGAACTTTACACTGACCTATGGATTGCGCATAGAGCACAATTCCAATCCCATTTGCGTCACCAATTGTTTTTCGAATCTGACAGACAACTTCCTCAGCGTCGCGTCTCCCACATCGACCGATACCCCCTACAACAAGCAGATCAACAGCGGTCGGCATCAGGCCTTCTATGATTTCCAGGCCGTCGCGCTCGAGCCACGTGTTGGTTTTGCATGGCTGCCGTTTGGTCCGGATTCCCGCACTACGGTCCGCGCAGGATTCGGAATGTTTGCGGACACCTTTCCGGGTACCATCGCAGACGCCTTGTTAACCAACCCTCCTACTGGTGTACCGTTCTATATTCGTGGAAACTATCTTCTCGATTCAGCCCAGCCAGGCAGCGGATCCGAGGCTGTAATCGCTGCGAACAAGGCCTTTCAGGCGGCCTATGCTGGAGGCGGAACATTTAACTCGATCTCCGCAACGGTGCCCGGATTCGTCGCTCCTGCCTTTACAGCCGCAGACCGGAGCATCAAATATCCAACTTATGAAGAGTTCAGCCTGGCGATTGAGCATCAGTTGACCAAGACCACGGTGCTTTCAGTCAGCTACATCGGGAATCACGGTTATCACGAACCAGTCTCAAACGACAATATCAACGCGTACGGATTTCCGGGGCTTCCCGATGCTGCTCCGAATGCCTCACTCGGACAAGCGACGGAGATTTCCAGCGGCGCCAGCTCTAACTACAACGGTTTGATCACGTCCCTTGTCGATCGCAGGAAGTGGGTCCAGTTCCAGTTCAACTACACCTACAGCCACGCTTTGGATGAGATTTCAAATGGTGGTCTTAGCCCATTCGACAACAATGCCACTGCTCCTAACAATCCATACAACCTTTCACAGAATTATGGAAATGCCGATTACGATGTCAGAAACTACATCAGCGGCAGCTATATTCTGACGGTCCCCCATTTCGGTGGTCCGAAAGTGTTGACGGACGGATGGCAGATCAGCGGCACTGTCTTTCACAGCACAGGTCTTCCGTTTTCGGTGATTGACTCATCGACACCTGCCAATTACGGTGGCGGATCGCTCTTCGCCGACCAGCTTGCATACGGCATCGGCGGTCACTGCGG
This sequence comes from uncultured Acidobacteriaceae bacterium, assembly GCA_963833015.1. Classification (GTDB taxonomy): domain Bacteria; phylum Acidobacteriota; class Terriglobia; order Terriglobales; family Acidobacteriaceae; genus Alloacidobacterium. Next base: position 449,844 of record CAWHWJ010000017.1, read on the forward strand.
GGGAGCCAAGTATGCTGGTTTGAACGGCGCCACGGCCGAGTGCTCGTTTGCAGCTCCGGGAAACTCCAGTGCTGGATTCGCTAACTTCGACTATGCTTCGGGCTTCAACGTACAACGTCGTAACCAGTTCACCGGTTCCGGCTACACAGATACCGACCTTAGCCTCACCAAGGGTTTCGGCATTCCTCACTGGGAAGCCGCCAACCTCAGGTTGGGCGCGCAGTTCTTCAACATCCTTAACCACCCGAATTTTGCTCAGCCGGTCAACGATGTGGAATCCGGAAGCGGCCAGGGTGGCTTCGGAACCATCAATGGAACCGTCAACACCCCGACCTCGATTCTAGGATCGTTCCTCGGCGGCGACGCTTCTCCTCGTCTTATCCAATTGAAGGCTACCTTTAGCTTCTAAACCGCTTTACCCATACACGGCCAGGGCGTGTAAACAGCCCTGGCCTTTTTCTTTGTTGCCATCCGATCATTTTCCAGGTGCTTCGCACACGTTTCGAAACCACTATCTGGTCCTGCTTTTTCACGAGCTGAAGGTTATCGGGCATCTCCAGTGCACAAATGCAGCGATTGGGGCTATGCTTTGGGCAGAAATTTTTCAACAAGGATGGCACATGCGAATCAGACTTTTCTCAGTTGCGGGCTTTCTGGCCCTTGGCATCGCGGGCCTTTCGGCGCAGTCGACTACAACCATGAACGGCTTCATCAGTGAGGAACATTGCGGAGCGTCACACAGCTCTCCCAGCGCCGACGCTACCAAGTGCGTCAAGGGCTGCATGAAGAGAGGCTCTGCGCCCGTCCTGGTGAGTAATGGAAAGGTCTATAAGCTGAAGGGTGAGGACGCGGCTGTCAAGGAGTTAGCTGGCGAGAACGTTACGGTTAGCGGAACCGTTGATGGCGACACCATTACTGTGGCTTCCGTGTCTGCCCAGAAGTCGTAGCCCGGAAAACTGCCATCGAGGATGGTCGTCTCAGATCATTCTATTTGTGTCCGCGAGCCGGGCTGAGGCGCTTTGTTGTGTCACCCTTTCCATTCAATGACACATTTTTGTTCGCTGATCTTTTCGCGGCGCGCTTGCGCTTCTTCACTTCGTCTTCCGAGTACATCGTCTTGCGGCAGTTCGCAGCTCCGCAGTTGCATGTTGCGTCATCGTCGTCGCCGTCGTAGAGGCTATAGTCGTAGGTCAGCTCTTCGCCCGCGGCTATGTTGCGGATGGCCGAAATCCAGACGCGTCCGCGAATCTCATCGCTCTCACAGTTGGGATCGCAGGAGTGGTTGATGAACATGGCGGTGCCATGGCCGTCGATGACCTGCGAACCGTCACCCAGACCAAACAGGTACGTCGTGGGCGAGTCCTGGTACTTCTCGTCGGCTTCTTCTTTGCTGATGTGCGGTCCGGTGTACTCGACAATGCGCGTGCCTTTCTTGATTGGGGCAGTGGTGTAGCAGCCGGCTGCATGGATGGCAGAGGAACGGATAATCAGGCTCATAGCAAGGGATTCGAGCCGAGTATATCTCACTCTGCGCCCGCATCTGCTGCGGAAAACGCGAGGCATTGCTGAATCTAATGCCGGAAGGTCTTTCGGGCGAGCGAGAGGAAAGTTTCTTCAAGCTCGGTCAGCGTTTCCACTCGATAAGCAAGCTCGAGATGACTGAAGGCTTTCGCATTTCTCAGCTTGATGCACCGCACTTCCTGGTCGGCGATCCGTTCGACGCAGGCTGGTGCGATGGTTACGCCGAGGCCGGTGCCGACGAGACGGAGAATCGTCAGCCAGTGCGGGGCCTCCTGCACGATCTTTGGCCGGAATCCTCCCTGCTGGCAAAGGCGCATCACTTTTTCCCACGCATTGTGGCCGACTTCCGGCGAGAAGAGAACGAACGGTTCAGCGCGAAGTTCATCCACGCGAATGGAGGCTTTCGCAGCTAGCGGATGCTGAGCGGACACGACCGCCATGTAAGGCTCGGGCAGCAGTATCTCGGTGTGGAGTGTTTCTTCCTCGTCGGCGTCGCGTGTGAAACCGATATCTGCTGTTCCGTCGCGGAGAGCGCGCAGCAGTGCGCTGGTGTGGAACTCGCGCAGGTGCAGCTCAACTTCAGGGAAGCGCTTGCGATATTCGCTGAGCATGCTCGGCAGCACCGTCAGCATGGCCGACGCGATGAAGCCGACGGTGAGCGTTCCCACTTCGCCGCGTCCGATGCGCCGGGTGTTGTGCACGTCTTCCACGACTTTGCGCAGGGTTTGCTGGGCGCGCTTCAGCAGTTCTTCACCGGCGGCGGTAAGGCGTACGTTACGCGATGTGCGCAGCAACAGCGGGTGCCCGACGGCTTCTTCGAGCTTGCGGATCTGCTGCGAAAGCGGCGGCTGGGCGATGTGCAGTCGCTGGGCCGCGCGGCCGAAATGGAGCTCTTCGGCCACTGCGACGAAATACCGGAGATGACGCAGCTCAATGTCAGTAATATCCATAGAGTCTGAATAGAGACAAACAATATATTGGACATCTTATTCCGCATGCGGCTAGATAACAATTAGAGGAGCAGTCCCCATGCAGGCTCTTATGCAACTTACTTTTCGGCAGTTCCAGCCAGGCGATAACGAAGCGTTTCGCACGCTCAATGAGCAATGGATCGCGAAATATTTTGTTCTTGAGGAGAAAGACCGGCTCACACTGAATGATCCGGAGAAGTACATCCTCAACCTTGGCGGCCGCATTTACTTTGCGACGCTGGACGATGAGATCGTCGGTTGCTGCGCGCTGATCGCCACCGGGCCGGACTCATACGAAGTGGCCAAGATGGCGGTCGACGAGTCACGGCGTAATCTGGGCATCGGCAAGGCGATGCTGGCGCATGTCGTCGAATCGTCACGGACTCTGGGTGCGCGGAGGCTCACGCTGGAAACGAACAGCAAATTGATGAACGCCATTCACGTTTACGAGTCGCTGGGATTCAGGCATATCGATCCTTCTCTGGTGGAGCCATCGTCTTACAGACGGGCGAATGTTTTTATGGAGCAAGTGCTTTAGGCCCTAGTCCACAGGCAGATTTATCCAATCCTTTTGTCTGCGTTTCGCGTCTACAGTAGAGGATAGGATTTCTGATGCGGCGGCTCATTTCGGTTCCGGTACTCGCTCTGGTTTTGTCTTGCGGAGGAGCTTTTGCGCAGCAACAGCAATCTTCCTCCGATCCTTACGCTTCGCCGCCCCCTCCGCCGCAGGCTCCGTCCACGCAGCCGGATAAGGGTTGCAGTGGGCAGGCCACTCGCGGAGACAAAGGTCCGTGGAAGGCGAGCAGCACGTGCCCGCCGCCTGCTAAACCTGGTGATACTTCTGCTTCGCAGCCCGCGGCAGACTCGGCGCAGCAGCCCAAGAAGTCGACGGCTGACGACAATCCCTTTCCTGAGGACATTTCAAAAAGAGCAGAGGACGAGGCCAAGGCCCGCGATGCGGCGGCTGCCAAGCCTGCTCCCACTGCGACGGCCGGTGAAAGCTCCAGCCGCGACAAACTCGACAACCTCGACCTTGAGGGCGACCGCGACAGCCGCGTGGCCGATGGCGCGGGCGGCATGGTTCACGATCCCAAACTGGCCGCCGATGATATTCACGTCGGGCAGTTTTACCTGAACCGCGAGGACTACAAGGGCGCTTACGCCCGCTTCAAGGAAGCGACGCAGGCCGATCCGGAAAATCCGGATGCCGGTGTATTACCTGGCAGAGGCGGCGCGACGCATGAACCACAAGGACGAGGCGGTGCAGAATTACCAGCTTTATCTGGCGGCTCTGCCGGACGGCCCGAAAGCCAAGGATGCGCGCAAGGCGCTGCGCGAGCTGACGGCTTCAGCGAAACACTGACTCGCTGACCCCCTCCCCCTGTTTTGCTAAATTCGTCCAAACAAATGGGGTTACGGGGAATTGCCGTTACAGTTGAACAGCTCTTCCAGTTCTGCGGCTGATAACAAGAGGCCTAATTCCATGATAGCGAATTGAGCGGGAAAACAGGTCATTTATCGTTGCAACGAATATCATTTGAAATGAGCGGGTTGCAATCTTTTTGCTTGAAGAGGGGCTTGACAGGCCTGAAGATGGTTGCCGTCATGCAAAAAGCATTCGAGGTTACGTGCAAGTCGATCGCTGAAGTCATTGGCGGTTTGAGTGTGGCTGAAGCGCAGGCCCATCCCGATGGTGACGAGAATTGCTGGTGTGTGCAGCAGGTGATTGAGCATCTGATCCTGACCTATCGCAGCACGGCCGGCGTGCTTGAAGAGCGACTACAGAAGGGACGTCCCACTCAGGCCTCGATCACTCCCGAGCAAGAGGCGAGGTGGCAGGCCACGATCCAGGCCGGCCGTTTCCCTGAGGGTGGAAAGGCGCCTGAACGGGTGCGCCCGGGTCAGTTGGATCTGGGTGCGTTGTGTGGCGAGGAACTGACGGCGCAGTTCAAGCTTGAAATCGCAAGAATGGACGACCTGCTCAATCAATGCACAGAGAAATTTGGCTCGCAGCCGATGGCCTCCCATTTTGCCTTTGGACCGCTTACGGCGGACCAGTGGCGCGAATTTCACATGGTACATGCCCGGCATCATCTGGCGCAGATCGATCGCATTCTTGCGGGGATTCAGGGAAGCACGCAGGCTGGTCTTTCCTAAGAAGTCCATCTTCTGGTTGTTAGCTGGGTTATCCACTCGCGACACAGATCGGCCATTTCCCGCGCCTTCGCAGCTTCAGGCCCGTTTGCACTCGCGGCCTCAGCTTCGTATTCTTCGACCTTGCGCTCAAGGTCGGCAAGGGTCAAGTTTGCGGGAATGATGTTGAGATTCATGGCTGGCCATTATGCCATGCTTGCGGATGGAATCACTACAGGTCCCTCGACTGCGCTCCCTTCGGTCGCTTCGCTCGGGATGACATCATTTGGGGAGAATTCGTATGCCCTTCACAGCTTGGATCGCCCCCAAGTTCCAGTTCAAGGCGATTGCGTGTTCACAAACCCGACTAGATGAGTGATAAGCCCTGAAGTCAGCAACTGAGATCGAGATTTCCGGTTTGCCGGTCACTGGCCCAGAACACCCAATCGGGTCTGTCCTGCGAGCCTGACGTGAACCGGCCTGAGAAACTCCTGGATGCCGTGATGTCGCGCACTGACGGCGAACGCGGACGAAAGGTAGCATGCCGTTCAGAGGTGTCGCCTTGACCGATCAAGATATTGTTGGGATGCTCCGGGATCGAATCCCTTACATTCTGTTTGGAACAGTTTTCCTGTTTATTGGATTGTGCGCTTCCGGTGTCGCTGTGATGCGCCGGGGGAGCGGTGTCAAACTCCTGACCTGGCTCGGAATCTGGAGCGCGATTGAAGGAACCGAATACCTTTTCGGTTCGTTGGCTGACCTAGGACTTTTGCCAAATTGGCTTCTTACCGGTCTTCCATACGTGGGGAATATCCTGTCGCTCTCGGTCGTAGTGATTGCGGTGCTGGCTTTTATGCAGCTAAGCCGGGGCAAACTCCGGCTCTTTCTTCAAGGAGCGATTGTGGCGGGGCTCGCGATAGCTGTGGCCGGTATTGCACTCTTCTTATTGACCGGCTCGTCCTTCAAAGTCATGCCCTACAACCATCCCGTCGCCGCCATCTCGCTCACTGTTCTGGGAACAGTCGTCGCCGTGCCAAAGCTCTCGCGTAAATTCCTGGTCCTGCGCAAGCAGACTATTCTTCCTGTCGGCATCCTTCTTTTCGCGATGGAAGCAGTTTATGGCAACTTGTCGCTACCGCTGAGACTCCCGAGTCCGCCCGAGATACTGGACCCGGTGGGGTTTGCGGTTCTGCTGTTTTGCTTTGGGTATGTCGCCGTGCAGAGCCTAGAGCCGAGCTCGGTACCCTCCGCCGGGGGTCTTTGAGAGCCGCGAACTATCAAAGATCGATGCCGTGTCTTACACCTGCTGTAATCGGCATTAGTTTTCGAGTCGTCGGAAATCCGTAAGTTTGTGCTCGGATGGATGGATGTCGAAGAGCGCAAAATCGCCGAGTATCAAATCGAGTCGCTTCACGCTGGAAACGTGCAAAGCCCTGTTGGCGTCAACCGAGAATCACGCCTGGACAGATCGGCGGACACTTGCCGACTTTTCATTAGAAATCAAACTACGCCGTCTTCAATGAATTTGTCGTCGAAAGAAAGTCCAAAAGTTCCTGTTGCTTTCCAAAAGGAAGCATGCCATTATTCCTGTTGGAAACCTAAAGGGGGGACTCCCGATGAAGGAAAAGCCGGACGTCTTGCAGGGAACGCTGGCGCTCATGGTTCTGAAGACACTGGATGTTCTGGGGCCGCAGCACGGCTACGGCATTGCCCGGCGCATCGAGCAGATCAGCGGCGACCTGCTGGCTGTGAACCAGGGCACGCTCTATCCCTTGCTGCTTAGGCTGGAGAATGAAGGCTCGATTGCCTCCGAGTGGGGCGCATCGGAAAACAACCGCCGCGCCCGCTTCTATCGCCTTACCGCGACCGGCCGGAAGCAATTGCAGGCGGAGACTCGCGATTGGGAACAAACCGCAGCAATCATCGCTCGCTTTTTCAATATCAGGGCGGAGGATTTACCGTGAAATTCCTGCGACGTTTCCTGATTCGCCTGTCTAATTTCGCAGCTCGGGCGGAGCGCCGACCAACGCCTGCAGGAAGAGATCGCCGAACATCTCGCCTTCCAGGCCGAGGAGAATCTGCGCGCCGGCATGTCACCCGCCGAGGCGCGGCGGCAGGCCGTGCTCAAGCTCGGCGCGGCCGAAGCGATACGGGAAGACCATCACGCCGAGCAGAGTCTTCCCCTCATCGAGAATCTGCTTTTCGACCTGAGGTACGCGGTCCGCATGCTTAGCAGATCACCTGGATTTGCGTTCATTGCGATCGCCACAATGGCGCTGGGCATCGGAGCCACCACCGCGATTTATAGCGTGATTGACGCCACGCTGCTGCACCCTTTGCCGTACCCAAACCCTGCCGAGCTGGTGCGCATCCAGGACGACCTTCCCGGCGTAGGCGCGCAGGGCGTCGGCATCTCCGTCCCTGAGTGGAGAGACCTCGAGAGTTCCGGGATATTCCAGTCCGCGGCGATTACCGGCACTGGCGCAAACGTGAACCTCACCGGCAGTGCGCAGCCCCTGCGTCTCAGCTTCAAGCAAGTTACGCCGAATTACTTCGCGGTCCTCGGTGTAGACGCGCAGTTGGGCCGCACATTCGATCCGCACGACGCCACTCCCGGCTACAACCTGGAGGTGGTGATCAGCGACGGGCTCTGGAGGAGGGAATTCGGAGCCGACCCGCACATTCTCGGCAAAGCTCTGCGCCTGGACAACGACGATTATCACGTCGTGGGCGTGATGCCGCGCGGTTTTCGCGATCAGGGCTCAACCAGCGAGGAGCAGAATGTGGAACTGTGGCTGGGGGCCGGCTTTGCCGGTGTGCCGTTTCCGCCCCCGCTACGCAGTTCCCGTCTGCGGAGTCGAGTGGTCATCGCGCGCTTGAAGCCCGGTCTCTCGATTGCTGCCGCGCAGGCGGGCCTCGATGCGCTGGTTGAATCGCTGAAAAAGCAATATCCGGCAGAGTATCCGGCACAGACCAAATGGACCGTGCGCCTGATTCCGCTCAGTGAAACCGTGGTCGGCAGCGTTCGCCAATCTCTCATTCTGCTGTTTGGTGCCGTAGGATTGGTGCTGCTGATCAGTTGCGTCAACGTCGCCAATCTGCTGCTGGCCAGGGCCAGCGGGCGCAGTCGTGAGATCGCGGTTCGCCAGGCGCTGGGAGCGCAAAAAACCCGCCTCATCCGCCAGCTCCTGACCGAGAGTCTGCTGCTCTTCATACTTGGCGGAATCGCCGGTTCTGGCCTCCTCTTCTGCACGCAGCATTTCCTGCTGCGGCTTGTTCCGGAGAGCCTCCCGCACCTGAACAATATATCGATCAACTGGGGTGTGCTGGCGTTCGCTCTCGCCGTCTCTGTCGCAGCCGGAACCGTCTTTGGCCTTGCTCCCGCCTGGCTCATGAGCCGCTTCGATCTGATCGGTACGCTCGGCAGGAAGGACGCGGCTCCAGCGGCTCACTTGGTCGCTCGCGCGCCCGCCAGATTCTGGTCATCAGCGAATTGGCGCTCTCCCTGGTGCTGATGGTCGCCGCGGGCCTTCTGCTGCGCAGTTTCTGGGACTTGTTTGCGGTGCAGCCCGGCTTCAATCCTGACCGCGTTATGGCCATTCAGACCTGGCTGCCCGGGCCCAACGATCCCACGATGGATCCCTATCAAACCGCCACGCAGGAATCGGTCTTGCTGCGCGAGATTCTTCGCCGCAGCCGAACCCTGCCGGGCGTGGAAGAAGCGGCCATCGGCGACGAGGCCTCTCTTCCTCTGGGCCACAGCGATCCCGGCCGACTGCCATTGATCCGCGAAGGCATCGAAACGATGGACAATCAGGCTCCAGTGATCGATAGTCCCATCGTTTCGCCCGAATACTTCCACCTGTTGGGCATGCCTCTCGAGCGCGGACGCCTTTTCAGCGACCACGACCTCGAAGATACGCCCCAGGTTGCGGTAATCAATGAGGCCGCGGCTCGCATGTACTGGCCAGGCAAAGATGGGACGGGCGAGGACCCGCTTGGCAAACGCGTCCGTTTGCACTTGGATACCCGCGGGCTGGTGAGCACTGCCAAGCCAGCCTGGGCCACGATCATCGGCGTGATTGCGGATGCCCGCACAGAATCGCTGGCGGAGGCGGCAATTCCGATGATCTACCGCAGCGTGTACCAGCGCACTTCCAAAGACCTGGCCATCTTTCTTCGCGGGCAACTCGATCCCAGCACCCTCCCCGCACAGGTGCGCGAGCAGGTCCAGTCCGTGGATGCGACACTTCCCGTCTTCCATGCGGAGACGCTGGATGACGTGCTCTCGACCTCGCTTTCCGTCAGGCGATTCTCGATGGAAATGGTGGCGTTTTTTGCGGCCACGGCCTTGCTGCTTGCCGGGCTCGGAATCTACGGGATTATTTCCTACGTAGTGAATGAACAAAGACGCGAGATCGCCATTCGCCTCGCGCTGGGAGCGCAAAGAGGCACTATCCTCAAGATGGTCCTGCGCCGGGGACTCGGTCTGGCCGCCGCTGGCGCCGGGCTGGGCGTGGCCGGTGCGCTCATCGTCTCTCACCTCATGGCCGGACTGCTCTACGGCGTGTCGCCGACCGACCTCCCCACCTTCATGGGCGTCACCGTTGTGCTTACCGCTGTCGCGCTTGCCGCCAGCTACATCCCGGCGCTGCGCGCCATGCGCCTTGATCCAATCACTACACTGCACTCCGAATGACTTCCTGGCACTACTCGAGACTTGTCTTCGCAAGTTGTTGCCATCCCAATGACCCTCTGCGGGATGCTGATGAATTCACCCCACACCTGGTTCCAGAGGATGTGTCCCCAAGAAACGCCCTTAGCCAAGAAGAATTCTGGATTCACGCTAATTCGCCGAGTCACGCATTGAGCCGTGATCGGCAACCAGAAGTCGACTTCTTGCCAGTGAAATTCCTTGGCCACGGAGCCTTAGTGGAAGAAGTGTGCGTACCAGTCGATGATGGGCTGACCGCGGAAGATGGCGAAGATGGCTGCGGCGCAGAGGAATGATCCAAAAGGAACGAGCATGGATCGCGCGGGGTTGCGACGATGCAGGCCGACGAGGATAAGGCCGAAGACTGCGGCGGCCAGCACTCCATAGAAGAAAGCAAGCAGGGTCTGCCATGGTCCGAGCCACGCGGCGATCAGCGCGAGGAGTTTGGCGTCACCGAGTCCCATGCCTTCCTGGCGACGCACGAGCCAGTACGCTCCGCGAATGAGGATGATGAGTGCGATGGCTGCGAGAGCGTAGAGAGCAGCGAAGATTCCGGCGCGCCAGCCTCCGTGCAATGCGGAGTAGACGATGCCGAGCGCGATTCCCGGAAACGTGAAGGCATTAGGGAGCATCAGGGTCTCGGCATCCATGACGGCGAGGCCCAGAAGCAGGAAGCAGAGCACGGCCATGCCGACGGCTTCAACGGTGAGGTCGAAGGTGAGATAGCAGAGCAGAAAGAGCGCGGCCATGGCCAGCTCGACCAGCGGATACCGGAGGGGAATGTGCCATCCGCAATGGCGGCAGCGTCCACGAAGCAGTATCCATCCCAGAAGAGGCAGGTTGTCGCGTATCCAGATAGATTCGCCGCACTCGGGGCAGCGCGACGGAGGCCGGATGATCGATCTGCCTTGTGGCAAGCGCGAAATGCACACATTCAGAAAGCTGCCGAAGGAGAGTCCGAAGAGAACGCTGAAGGTTGCGATGAGCAGAGTCACTCGACGCAGTATAGAGCCTGAGGCGGTCTGGCCTCGACAAGGGTTATTCGGTACGCAGGGCCTCCATGGGGTCGATGGATGCGGCGCGGCGCGCGGGGATGAGCGCGGCGATGATTGCGCACAGGCAGAGGATGAGGGTGGCTGCTCCGAGAACGAGTGGATCGAAACGGCCTACCTGGTACAGCTGATGCGCGAGGTAGCGGCCGATGAGGATAGCGAGCGGCAATCCGATGCATAGGCCGATAGCTACCTGCGAAAACGCGCTGCGCAGGACCATGCCGACGATGTTGCTGCGATTGGCGCCGAGAGCCATACGCGTGCCGATCTCGTTGGTGCGGCGAGTGACGTTGTAGGCGGTGACTCCATAGAGGCCTACGGATGCGAGTGCCAGCGCCAGCAGGCTGAATAGGCCGGTGAGGCGAGCGATGAGCCGCTCCTGATTGAACTGCACGGCTATCTGTTCGCTATACGTCATGACTCTATCCACGGAGAGGTTGGGATCGACGCTGGCGAGAGCGTTGAGGAAGGCTTTTTCGTAGCCTTGAGGTGCGCCGGCGACGCTGATCTGGATGACCTGCGCGTAGAGCGTTGCTGTTTCGAGGCGTTGGTAGCCGGTGGGTCCGAATTGCGTGGTCTGCGTGAAGGGCAGGAAGAGTGCGGGGCTCTGCGTTACGAATGGATTCTTGTAGAGCGCATCCTTGATGACGCCGACGATCTGGTAGTCGTATCCGTGGCCGGGTAGCAGGATGCCGAAACTTTTGCCGATGGCGTCTTCTCCGGGGAAGAATTTGTGCGCGAAGGACTCGTCGACTACTGCAACGTGCTGCGAGCCCTGTGTGTCGTGCTCATTGATGGCGCGGCCGCGCAGCAGTGGCGTGCCGAGCGTCTGAAAGTAATGCGGGCTCACACGGTTGTAGATGATGTTGGTGTCTTCGATCCACTTGTCAGTACGTCCGCCGATGGTGATGTTCAGGTTTACGCAGCAGAGATTCTGCGGGCTGTTGAGGGAGAGGGCTGCGCTGTGGACTCCGGGAATTTGTTCGAGGCGTTGCTGCAATTGTTCGTAAAGCGCGGGAAGCTGGTCGGGTTTGTATCCGGCAGCTTTGAAATTGATGGTCGGCGAAGAGACGGCCCTGCGTCTGAAAGCCGAAGCTGGTTTTCTCGAGATTGCGCAGGCTTTGGGTGACGAGTCCGGCAACGGCGAGCAGGATGATGGAGAGCGCAGCCTGCACGATGACGAGAATCTTCTGCGGACTGGATGAATGCGCGGTGGTGCTGCGACTGCTTCCGCGCAGGCCTTCCTGCGGATCGGCATGGGTGCCAATCCATGCTGGCGCGATGCCAAAGACGATGCCCGTGAGTATGGAGACGAGCATTGCAAAGCCGAGAATTGGCAGCGACGGTGTGGCGTGGACGGGGATGTATCGCGCGCCACGAAAGACGATCAGCAGGATCGCTTTTGTTCCCGCATAGGCGAAGAGGAGCCCCGCCACTCCACCGATGAGGGAGAGCAGGACGCTTTCTGTCAGCACTGCGCGGATGAGGCGCGAACGTGATGCTCCGAGTGAGAGGCGTAGGGCCGTTTGCTGCTGGCGGGATGCGCTGCGGGCGAGCAGAAGATTTGCGAGATTTGTGCAGGCGATGAGCAGGACTAGTACCGATGCGCGGAGAGAAGATAGAGGCCGTTCTTCGAATTGCTGCGGAATGAAGAGATGCCGGCGCCACCGGAGTGTGATTTGAATGTGCTGCTTGGGGATATCGGCGAGGTCGTCTTTGGCTGAGCTTTCTTTCGGAGCGCAGCCATTGGCGTAGATCGGTTGATAGCTGCGTTTGCAGTTGCGGTGGCTGCGACGCCTGGTTTGAGGCGCCGATGATGTAGAGCCATGCGTCTCCGGATGAGTTGAGGATGGACTTCTGGCCGTTGCCTTCGAAGAGCGGCTCCTGATTAAGAGGAATCCAGAGCTCAGGCGGATTTGGGCTGAGGCGATCACCGAAGAATCCTTGCGGCGCGATGCCGACCAGCGTTACGGGCAGGCCATTGATGGTGATGGTGGAACCGAGGATAGAGGGATCGCCTCCATAGTGGTTTTGCCAGGCGCTATATCCCAATACGGCTGCGGTGGGTGATTCCGGTTTGTCGTCGGAAGGAGCGAGCAGTCGTCCAAGATAGGCTGAATGCCGAGAGTGGCGAAGTAGTTGCCGGAGACGTATTCGCCGCCGATGGTTTGTGCTCGCGCCATTGGATCTGCGCGAGTCGGACGTTGAAGGATGTTGCGCCTCCGGAAAATGCGGCGAGCTGCTTAAAGGATGGGTTGGTGTCGCGCAGGTGCTTGTAGAACGGGTAGTCGAATGTGCCCCACGATCCTTCAAGGCCGCCCCATTCGCAGCAGTAGTATTCGCCTTCGCCGATGCGGTAGAGTCTCATGCGGATTGGCGATGGGCAATTGCTTGAGCATGACAGCGTGAACGAGGGTAAAGATGGCCGTGTTTGCTCCGATGCCGAGCGCGAGCGTGAGTACGGCGGTGAAGGTGAAGCCTGGGCTCCGGAACAGCTGGACGCAGGCCGTAGCGAAAGTCCTGCCAGATGGATTCCACGAACGATTCCCAACCTGCGGCGTGAACTTTTTCTTTGACGGTTTCCATGGTTCCCATTTCTGCGCGTGCGGCGCGCATGGCATCGGAGCGTTCATGCCGCGGCGCATCTTCTCCTGCGCGGAGGCTTCGAGGTAGTCGCGCAGTTCTTCGTCGAGTTCGCGGTTGCGCTGATCTTTGTGAAAGAGCGCCTTCAGACCCATGAGGAATGCTCGCAACGGTCGCATCGTGTTGGACTCAGGCTTCGAGAATGCGGGTGATGGCGGCGATCTGGCGTCCCCATTCGCGGGTTTCTTCCTTCAGCGCTTTTCGTCCGCTGTCGGTGAGGACGTAGTACTTGGCGCGGCGATTGTTCTCGGTCGATCGCCACTCGGACTTGATGCGGCCTGCGCGTTCGAGCCGGCTGAAGGCTGGGAAGAGGGAGCCGGGATTGACGCGGAAGACTCCGTTGCTGATCTGCTCAATGCGAAGGGCGACGCCGAAGCCGTGCATGGGTTCAAGCGCGAGCGTTTTCAGCACAAGCATTTCGAGGGTTCCCTGGACGAGGTCGCTGGGTTTGTCGGACATTCTGGAGATGGCTCCTCTAGATATTCAAGAGGAATGATGCGGCTTGTTCCTCTAGTTTGTCAAGAGGAGAATGGTTGCTTGGGAAAAGGCGTTGTTTTGCGACTTATAATTTTCATCATGCTTTCCGTGCTGCGTGACGTTCGTTTCAGCATGCGCATTTTGCTGAAGAATCCGGGATTTGCCGTGGCGGCGGTCATTATTCTTGCCTTGGGTATCGGTGCGAATACCGCGATGTTTACGGTAGCGAGCGCGCTGTTGCTGCGGCCTTTTCCTTACCACGATCCGGAACAGCTGGTGAGTGTCGATACGAAGGACAAGGTGCGGAGCGTGGCGGTACTCTGTTGCGCTATGAGCTGTTGCGCGATCGGGGCCAGTCATTTCAGGCGGTGGCTGCGTGGACGAATGACACCTTTGATCTGACGGGGCGCGGTGAGCCGCTGCAGGTTCCGGTGGCGCGGGTGACGCCGAGTTTCTTTCCGATGCTGGGTGTGCAGCCGCAACTGGGGCGCGTCTTTCGCGACGATGAAGGGCGACCTGAAGGCAATCACGTTGTGATGCTGAGCGATGCGATCTGGCGCAGTCGCTTCGGTGGCGATCCGAATATTGTTGGCCAGACGGTCACGCTGGATACGGTGCCGCATACTGTCGTCGGCGTGTTGCCTGCCGATGCTCAGTTTCCGTTTGTAGGGCAGGCGGATGTGTGGACGCCGCGCTATTTCGAACTGACGCTGATGACTCCGCAACGGCTGCGCGCGGGTGTTGGCTATCTAACCTTCATGGCGCGGCTGCGGCCCGATGTCACACTTACGCATGCTGACTCTGAGCTGGCGGTGCTGAATCGGCAATATCGGGAGCAGAATCCCACGGCGCCGGATGCCGATCCTGCTGTTGCGATGATCGCCAGTCCGTTGCGCGATATGGTTGTGGCGGATGTGCGCGGGCAGAGTGCTGGTGCTTTCGGGCGGGGTTGCCGTGGTGCTGCTGATTGCCTGCGCGAATGTCGCGAGCCTGCTGCTTTCACGCGCTCTGGCTCGCAGGCGTGAGATCGCGATTCGTACGGCCATGGGCGCTGCGCGAAGCGTGATCGTGCGGCAATTGCTGACGGAAAGCGTGTTGCTTTCGCTTGTTGCCGGGGTGCTTGGAGTAGGGCTTGGCTGGGCGGCAACACGGGCGCTCACTCATCTGTCCGCGAGTCAACTGCCGCAGGGCGTGCCGATCACGATGGATCTGCGGGTTCTCCTGTTTGCTGTGGGAGTGTCGCTGCTTACGGGAATTGCCTTCGGCGTTTTTCCGGCGCTGCAGCTTTCGCGGACCGATCTGAATACGACGCTGCGCGAAGAAGGCTCTAGCACTTCAGCTGGGCGCGAGCGGGCGCGGATGCGGAGCTTTCTGGTGGTCGGTCAGGTGGCGCTTTCACTTCTGCTGCTCATTGGAGCGGGGCTTCTGCTGCGCAGCTTTGCTCGGTTGCTGCGGGTTGATCCGGGATTCGATGCGCATAATGTGCTCACAATGAATGTGTCGCTGCCTACGGTGAAGTATGCGAAGCCGGAGCAGCAGATTGCGTTCTTTGATGACGTGCTGCGGCGTGTTTCTGCGCTGCCCGGTGTGCGCAACGCGGCGATCTCGGCGGCGCTGCCGCTGAGCTGGAAACGGATCACGCCCATGCTGCCGGAGGGACAGCCCGAGGTGCCTCTGGGGCAGCGGCCATTTCTCGATATTGAGGCGATCAGCCCGCGGTGGTTCGATACGATGCGTGTTCCGTTGCGCAATGGTCGTGGGTTTACTGCGGCTGACAATGCGCAGGCTCCGAAGGTTCTGGTGGTGAATGAGACTTTCGCGCGGAGATTCTGGCCGAATCAGAATCCGGTTGGCAAGCACGTTGTCGTGGGCCGAGGTCCGGGTGCCTCTGAGGTGGTTGGCGTTGCCGCGGATGTCAGGAACAAGGGACTGGCGGAGGAGGCACAGGCGCAGGTCTATATTCCGTTTGCACAGTTGCCTTGGGGCAATATGAATCTGCTGGTGCGGACCGATGTGACACCGCACAGTTTGGCATCAGCGGTACAGAAGCAGATTTCTGCTGTCGACGTGGATCAGCCGGTAACGAGCATTCAGACAGTCGACGAACTGATGGACAGTTCGCGCGCACGGCCGCGATTCACCATGATGCTGCTGGCTGTGTTTTCGCTGGCAGCGCTGGCGCTGGCGGTGATCGGAATTTATGGCGTGCTGGCTTACTCGGTGTCGCAGCGACGGCATGAGATGGCGATTCGTCTTGCGCTGGGCGCAGAACGCGGGGACATTTTGCGGCTGGTGGTTCGTCAGGGCTTGACGCTGGCAATCGTTGGTATCGCGGTGGGTTGGTTTGCGGCGCTTCTGATGACGCGCTTGATGAGCAGCATGTTGTATGACGTTGGCGCGCGCGACCTGACAACGTTTGCCTTGGCGCCGATTATCTTTCTGGTGATTGCGCTGCTGGCTAGCTACCTGCCTGCGCGGCGGGCGACGAAGCTGGATCCGGTAGAGGCACTGCGGCAAAGCTGAGGCCCACATCTTTTCCAAGATGTGGGGCACCCGCTTGCAAGAAAATTAGTGTTTTACCGCGATCGCGGAGATTTCGATTTTCGCGTCGCCGATCAGGCCGGCGACTTTCACCGTCGCTCGCGCCGGTTTGGGGTCGGGCATGAGCTTGATGTAGACCTTGTTCATTGCCGGGACATCGTTTAAGTCGGTGACATAAACCGTTACCGAAACGATGTCGGTCATCTGAAAGCCGGCTTGCTTCACTACTTTTTCGATTGCGGCGATGGCGCTGGTGGTTTGGAGGGTGATGTCGGTGCCGGTAACTTTGCCGTGCTCATCCGGTCCCTGCTGGCCGGCGACGTAGAGGGTGTTCCCGGCCACGTATCCGTCGCTGAATGGCATGCCTTTGGTGAAGCCGACTGCCTGGGCGAAGGCACTGCCGGAGGCGAGGACTGCCAGAAGTCCGGCGACGCAGAGGGTGCGCTTTGCCTTCCGCAAGTATTCCATCTTCATGCTGGTGGATCTCCTTAGTGTGTGGATAGGGAATTCTCTCATCCTGGATCTCCGTTTTGTTTCTGAAACAAGTGAATCGTTTAAAGTAGGCGTATGCCCACAGAGCAGGATGCAGGCAGGCAATTTGCCGAGGCGGTTGCCATTATGGCCCGGCTGCGCGCGCCGGGTGGCTGTCCCTGGGACCGCGAACAGACTTTTGATTCGATCCGCAAATATACGCTGGAGGAGACTTACGAGGTCTTTGACGCGATTGAGCGGCGCAACTGGGTTGATCTGAAAGAGGAGTTGGGTGATCTGCTGCTGCAGGTGCTCTTTTATTCGGTGATGGCGGCTGAGGCGGGCGATTTTACGATCTCTGATGTGATCGCGGGGCTGAACCGGAAGCTCATCCGGCGGCATCCTCATGTGTTCGGAGACGAGGCAGCGGCGGCGGCGGGGAATGTTGCCGAAGGGTTGGAGACGGACGGGGTTGATGCGAAGCAGGTTCTTCGCAACTGGGGGCAA
Organism: uncultured Acidobacteriaceae bacterium; assembly: GCA_963833015.1. GTDB lineage: Bacteria > Acidobacteriota > Terriglobia > Terriglobales > Acidobacteriaceae > Alloacidobacterium. Next base: position 466,874 of record CAWHWJ010000017.1, read on the forward strand.
ATCAAGCAGCTGGAGAAGAATGCTCAAGTAAAAGATGAAGAAAATAAGGGTCGGCTGAATGCTGTGCCGCGGGCGCTTCCGGCTCTGGCAGAGGCGACGAAGCTGGGATCGAAGGCTGCGAAGGCTGGGTTCGACTGGCCGGATGTGCGCGGGCTTTTCGACAAGCTGCAGGAGGAGATTGGGGAACTTGAGGCCGAGTTGGGAGAAACGCCTGATGCGAAGGCAGGTTGCATCTGAAGTAGGTGATTTGCTGTTTACGGCGGTGAACCTGGCGCGCCATCTGCATGTCGATCCGGAATTTGCGTTGCGGGAGACAAATGCCAAGTTTCGGCGACGGTTTGCCGCGATGGAGACGGCCAGCAATAAGCCGCTGGAAGAGCTGCCTCCGGAATCGCTGGAAAAATTGTGGGACGAGGCCAAAGTGCGGGAGCGCAGTCAGAAATGAGTACGACAACCTTTATTACTCCTCAGGAACGGACGGTCCTGATTCGGTCCTGCAAGGGATTCGATGAGCTGGACGCCTGCGTGCAGGTGCAGATCGATGTATGGGGTTACGCGGACGGTGACGTGATCCCGCGGCGCGTCTTTACAGTGACGCAGAAAATCGGTGGCCAGGTGCTGGGGGCATTCGATGTAACTGACGGGAGATCAGATACTTCGGAGAGCATGATCGGGTTTGCGATGGCGCTTCCGGCGGTGCGTCCAGGGGCTGGGCCGCAACCTTATTTGCACTCGCATATGCTGGCTGTGCGGCCCGATTACCGCAATGCCGGGATTGGCCGCCGGTTGAAGCTGGCGCAACGTGAGGATGCCATCGCCAGGGGGTTCCGGCTGATGGAGTGGACCTTCGATCCGTTGGAAATAAAGAATTCTTTCCTAAATATCCACAGGCTTGGCGCCATAGTTCGCAGATATACATCGAACTTTTATGGTGTATCCTCATCTCGTCTGCAAGGAGGACTGCCTACAGACCGTTTGCACGCCGAGTGGTGGATGCAGTCGGAGCGCGTCGAGGCAATCCTGTCTGGCGTCTCTACCGCTAAGCCCGATGTTAAGCAGACGAATCCAACTACAATTGAATACACGATTAAGGTCCCGCACGAAATCGGCAAGTGGAAGGCGTCGGAAGAAGATCAGGAACGCGCACTTGCGGTGCAGACGGAAAATCGCCAGCGGTTTGAAGAAGCATTTGCACGCGGGTTGGCGGTAATCGATTTCAGGACGGACGCTGAAGGCAACGGAATTTTTGGACTGGGATACTGGCAGGAGCCAGCGTCCCCACAGCAAAGAGACTGATGCATGAAAATTGACGCCATTATTCTTCGCGAAATACGTATGCCGCTGGTGCAGCCTTTTCAGACCAGCTTCGGAACAACCACCGAACGCCGCATCATGCTCGTCGAGATCAAGGCCGAGGGATTTACCGGCTGGGGCGAGTGTGTTGCCGGCGAGCATCCTTACTTCAGCGACGAGACGATCGACACTGCCTGGCTGGTGACGATGCAGGAACTTGCGCCCGCATTGGCGAGTGCTGATCCGGAGCACGGCGGGAAGTGCCCTGGGATTTTCCGCCAGGTGCGCGGCCACCGCATGGCCAAGGCTGCGCTTGAAAACGCAGTGTGGGACGCTGAAGCGCAGATGCGCGGCATTGCGCTCTCGGAGTTGCTCGGCGGGATACGCGAAGTGATTCCGTGCGGCGTTTCTATCGGCATTCAGCCGACGATGGAGAAGCAGGTTTCAGAAGTTGAGAAAGAACTGGCGGCGGGGTATCGGCGCATCAAGCTGAAATGCAAGCCGGGCTGGGATGTGAAGATGCTCGAAGCCGTACGGGCGCGCTGGCCCGATATTATGCTGAGCGTGGATGCGAATTCAGCATATCGCATGAATGATATCGAGCATCTGGTTGACTTCGACGATTTCAACCTGCTGATGATCGAGCAGCCGTTGTGGTCGGATGATTTCTACTTCCACTCGATCCTGCAGAAGCGGCTGAATACTGCGATCTGTCTGGACGAGTCGATCCGAAACCGCCGCGACGCGCTGGCTGCGATTGAGATGGAATCCTGCCGCATTATTAACATCAAGAATGGCCGCGTGGGCGGGTTTAGCGAGGCCATTGCGGTGCACAATGCCGCGCAGGAGCGTGGTATTCCCGTGTGGTGCGGGGGGATGCTCGAAACCGGAATCGGACGCGCGCACAATATCGCGTTGTCGTCGCTGGAAAACTTCCAGCTGCCGGGCGATGTTTCCGCCTCGAAGCGCTATTGGAAGGAAGACATCATCGAGCCGGAGGTGACGGTCTCGAGCGAGGGCGAAATCACTGTCCCGCAGAGCGTTGGACGCGGTTTCGAGGTGCGTGAAGACCTGGTTCGGCAGCTGACCGTCCGTAAGGAAGAGATTCGGGCGCTGGCCTTCGCCTGAGGTCAAGGAACCAGATCGGGCTGTAATTCGTATTTCAAAGTGGCGGACTTTGTCCGCCACTTTGTGCGTTTGCGTGCGTTTAACACTAAAGGCTGCTCACGGGAGCATCCTAGGAGTTTGAGGTACTGTCATGACACCGCAAGAAAGCTCGATGCTTGAAGATCTGGTTCGCAAGGTAGAGGAAACACAGCTGACGGAAAAGGATCCTGAGGCCGAACAACTGCTGTTGCAGGGGCTGTCCCGCGACCCTGATGCAATTTATAAACTCGCCCAGACGGTTCTGGTGCAGAATCTGGCCTTGAATCAGGCCCGGGCGCAGATACAGCAATTACAGCAGCAGGCACAGCAGCCGCAGCCTGCGCGCGCGACCAGCTTTCTCGGTGGCCTGCTCGGACATCGCGATCCCGCACCGGTTGCGCCGCCGCCACCTCAGGCCCAGTATCAGCCTGTACCGGCGTATCAGCCTCAGTATCAGGCTCCTCCGCAATACGCGGCCGCGCCAGCGTATGGAGCGCCCGCACCTGGACCCAGCCCTGTAGGCGGTTTTTTGCGCAGCGCCGCTACTACGGCTGCCGGAGTCGCTGCTGGAGCGCTGGCGTTTGAGGGGATCGAATCGCTGATGCACGGTGGCTTCGGTCACGAAGGCGGTGGAGGATGGGGCGGCGGCGGTTACGGCTCCGGTGCGCCTCCGGTAGAAGAGACCGTCATCAACAACTACTACGACGATCCGCAGCAACAGGGCGGTTTTGCGGAGCATGGTGAGCACGAAGCATCCTACGACGACCGCCCCGAAGGCCAGGGTGGTCTCGAAAATGCCAGCTATCAGCCTGATACCGATCCGACTTCGTTTGACGACAATACGCAGGGAGATGATTTCGGCAGCGGTGATGATCTCAGCGGCGATTTTGGTGGGGGCGACGATAATCTGGTATGAGTTGATAATTGCTTGCCATTATGGTAACGTATTTGTTACCATTAAAAAATGATTGCGGTAAGGGAATACCTGACTGGATCAGGCAAGAGCCCTTTTGCAGATTGGTTCGACAGTCTGCATGCGCTAGCCGCAGCCAAGGTTGCGGTGGCAATTGTGCGTCTTGAGGCCGGCAACTTTTCGAATGTAAAGAGTGTCGGTTCGGGAGTCTACGAGTACCGCATCGATTTCGGTCCCGGATACCGTGTTTATTTCGGAAAAGATGGTGATCGGCTGATAATCCTGCTTGGCGGTGGTAGTAAGAAACGCCAGCAGCGCGATATCGCAGAAGCAATACGTCTTTGGGCAGAGTATAAGAAGGCAAAGTAACCCGAGAAAGGCAAGAAAAATGGTACTCACACGCGACTTCAAAGAGACAGTTCTGATCCGGGTTAAGAAGGACAAGGCTTTCCGCCGCGAGCTTCTAAAGGAAGGCATCGAATGTCTGCTCTCAGGCGATGTGGAAACGGGAAAGACTGTGCTGCGCGATTACATCCATGCGACATCAGGCTTCATGGCACTCGCGGAGGCGACAGGAATTCCAGTGAAGAGCCTACTGCGGATGTTCGGACCAACCGGAAATCCACAGGCAAAGAATCTGTTTCAGGTGATCGCCTATCTGCAAAGACGAGAGGGAGTGCATCTGCGGCTGACGGCATCGAAGGCTGCTTGATTGTGGACTTGTAGTCGAACATTCTGGGCATCATTAGCGATCTATGTTATTCCAACCATATGGCTCTTTTGAGTTGCCGCGCGAAACGTTCTTGATTTTGAACATGTGGGATTGCAAGCTTTCTTAGCGTCCGTGGCCTTCGGCTACCTGCGCGCTGTCGTTATTGTTCAGCAGCATCTTGATGGCGTTCTGATAGCCCATCTCTGGGGGGACGGGCTCGAAATGTGAGGCATCTTCGGTAGTCTGGAAGCTGAGAGCTTTGATCAGAAGCGCCTTGCCGGTGAGGCTCAGTTTCATGTGGGTCGTTTCCCAGTGGTGGTCGCCCACGTCGGCCTGTTCGACTAAGATGCTGCCGCCTTTGTAGAGGCGGCCCAGGATGCCCCAGCCGAAATCCACGTCGGCGATGAGGTGCGCGTCGAGTTTCACCATGCGCTCCTGCCCCTTGTCGATCCAGAGCTCACCTGCCATACCGTGGTACACCTGCGCCTCGCGGTCCGGCGGGATGAAGTTTGGATTGGGCTGGTAGCTGAGCCGGTAGCAGGGGCCGTTGGGGCCATCGACCATGCCCTCGTACTTGTAGAGAAAGGCATCGGGCAGCAGGCGGATCATTTCGTTGGCGCGGTTGCTGTCTTCCTGCTCTCTCTTATGGCGGTGGGCCTGCAATTCGGGATGAGCCGCCAGGTTGGTCAGGCGATCGATTTCCGCTTGCTGCGCCTCCCCATCGAGAGGCTTATCGTTCACCGCAATCAAGCGGGCGACGTCTCCATCTTTGGTTTCGACAATTTCTTTAGTGGTGACCTTGCTGTCGTCAATCTTGTGCAACTGGTAGCGGTAGGGATGATTGCCGTTCCCGGATTTCAGCTCATTTTGCGCGGCGCGGCGGACGAGAGCCACCGGGTCGCGGGCAACGTCGTCTTCTTGCGCGAAAGCGGCATGCACGGTAGACAGCAGTGCGAAGACCGCAAGAGAAGCGATGACCGTCAAGCGGTAGGGCTGAAGAATTGTGCGTTCATTCCTCATGCCTGTTTTCCATTGCTCATTTTCTCATCGAGACAGCTATTCTGCGCGCGTTCTAACACTTCAGTTTTCATTAGACGCGCAATTTCGAAGTGAAGTTTTCCCGAATCAAGCACTTCGAGCCGATTTGGCACCGTCTGCGAGGTGATTGCTTATGCAGATGGTTGCAGGCTTGATCTTCGTTGCGTATATTCGTGGCAACGTCCCAGTTTTAAATACTCAGGAGAAATTACATGGCTGCAGGCGACAGCACAACTGCCACGATCGGGAAGTCCGTCCAGATTCGCGGTGAAGTAAAAGGAAGCGAAGATCTTCTTGTGGATGGCCTCGTCGAAGGCACAATTACGCTCAGCGACAGCCGGCTTACGATCGGCGCCAATGCACGCGTGCAGGCGAATGTGGCCGCGCGTGACGTGGTGATTCTTGGCACGCTGAACGGCAATATTACCGCTGCGGGACGGGTTGAACTGCGAGCCGGCTGCCACGTTACCGGCGATCTTAAGGCCGCGCGTCTGGCGATTGAAGAGAACGCCGTTTTCTCCGGCAAGGTAGACTTGGTACAGTCATCGGGATCGGCGGAAAAGCCTGCCGCGTCCGCTCCACAGTCAGCCGCAGCTCCAGCAGAGAAGCCAGGAGCGCTGTTTGGCGCCACAAAATAAGCGCGGCGTAAGCATACAGAGTCGATTGCTGGTGACGAAATTGCTCAAGGTCATGGAATGAGCGTGCTGCGAAGTATATTCGGCCGCGGCCAGGCAGAGGGCCATGGGGAGAAGCCCACCCTGCTCTCTGGACCGCGCATGCCGCGACACTCAAGCGGCTGGTCTGCCTTGCAGAAACATCTCAAGGCGGAGCAGGCCCTGCGTGTGCTCGATATCGGCCCGACCTCGCCCTCAAATATCAATTACCTCACCAGCCTCGGCCACAGCGTATGGATGGCCGACGTGGTGCACGAAGCGCTGAAAAGCGAATGGCAGTTGCCGCCTGCGGAAACCGGCGGTCAACCGGGCTTTGATATCGACGGCTTTTTTGAGCAGAACCTGAATTTCAAAGGGCGCGAGTTCGACGTCGTGCTTTTGTGGACGACGCTGGACTATATTCCCGAAGGGCTGATTGGTCCGCTTGTCGATCGCCTGCATGGCTGCCTGCTTTCCGGAGGGCGGATCCTCTCGCTCTTCCACACAAAGCAAACCGGGCCTGAAACGGTTTTCTGCCGCTACCATCTCACCGAGACTGAAAATATCGAGATGCAGGAGAGCGCGCCTCATCCTGTGCGGCGCGTCTACACAAACCGTAAGATAGAACAGCTGTTCAAGGCATTCAGCAACTACCGCTTCTTTCTGGCAAAAGACAACCTCTACGAAGTCATCATTACGCGCTAAACCGTCTCTTGACGGCATCCGTTTGCGCTGACTGTGGAAGCTTTGTCTGATCAGGCCATAAGGATTGCTGTACCGGTCCTGGATCAACGGGATACTTGTCGCGGAGAGGCTGCAACTCTCCTCGCCTCTTTCCGAGGTCGTACTTCTTCACGACCACTGCCAGCATATCGGCTATGCGCTTTTGATATGTCTTGGAAGTGAAAGCCTCGTCTGCATAGCGTTTCTCATAGCTAGCTTCGAGCGTCGGGAAATTCTGATGTACGAAGGCCAGGAAAGTTCCTTTAGAGCAGGGCTTGAGAAACAGGGGATTGGCAGCCAGAAAGCTGGCATGTGCCGCTTTCGCTCGTTTCGCCATCGCATCGAACGCAGCTGGTGTATCGTTGATGCCCGGCATAATGGGGCAGCAAAGAATGCCTGTCCGCAAGCCGGCGCCACGCAAGGCAGAGACGGCTTTGAAGCGCAGATCAGGCCGCGGCGCTCTCGGCTCCAGAATGCGCGCCAGCTTTGTATCGGGCGTCGTGATGCTGAGGTGAATCGCGAGCTGATTTCTTGCGGCAAACTTCTTCAGTAAGTCGATATCGCGCAGAATCAGCGTGGATTTCGTTACGATGCCGAGCCTCAATCCCCGGCATTCCGCCATCACCTCCAGAAGGCTCCGGGTGATGCGCATGCGACGCTCGATGGGCTGGTAAGGATCGGTTGCTGTGCCCATGGCGATTTCTTCGCCCGACTCAAGCTTGCGCAGGTCCTGCTTTAGCAGCCATGCGGCGTTCTGCTTCACGAAGATGAGACGTTCAAAAAGCTCAGGGTCGCGAAGCTCCATGAACTCGTGCGTGTAGCGAGCAAAGCAATAGCGGCAGCCGAACTCGCATCCTCGATAAGGGTTGATGGTCTTGCCGAAGGGGAGTCCGCGCTTGGAGACCGACTTATTGAGAATTGACCGCACCTGAATGGCACGATATTCCGTCAGGTGCCCGGTATCCGCCACTGCAGCCTGGTTGGCGAGGCGGGCGATGCCGACTAATTTGGCTGGCTCTGCGTTCTCTTGAAAAAGAGGAAGAACGGCGCTTATATTCGCTTTTTCTTCGCCCATGCCGATAACACTACTCCCGGTCTGCACTGTCGTCAAGGGGTGAAATTTTGCGGGACCAAAAAGGCACGATTTTTCAAAATGAGCGCCGCATCCTAAGCTAAAGAAACGACCACTGACCCCTAACACTCAACACGCAAACAAAAGAGGAGCATATATGGCTGATCTGAAGGGCACGACTGTGACCTGGCTGGGGCATGCGACGGTTCACATCGCAACGGCGAAAGGGACATCGATACTGATCGATCCATTTATTGAGCAGAACCCGAAATTTCCCAAAGGCTACAAGCTTCCGGGAAAAATCGACTTGATTCTCGCTACTCATGGACATGGGGATCATGTTGCCGACCTTGTATCCGTGGCGGCGAAATATAACTCAACCGTAGTGGGTATGGTTGAGCTGATGGGCTGGGCGCAGTCAAAGGGAGTGAAGAAAACGATTGGCATGAACCTGGGCGGCTCGTGGAGCTATGAGGACGTGACAGTCAGCATGGTTGAAGCGAAGCACAGCTCGGGCGTCGATGGGGGCGACCAGATCATCTATGCCGGAGAGCCGACGGGCTTTGTTATCACCGTACAGGGTGGGCCTGTGCTTTACCACGCTGGCGATACGAGCGTATTTCTGGATATGCAGTTGATTCGCGATCTCTATCAACCGCAGCTTGCCATGCTGCCGATCGGCGATCACTACACGATGGGACCGAAAGCTGCGGCTATTGCGGCAAAGTATCTAGGAGTCACAAACGTGCTGCCGATTCACTACGGAACGTTTCCGGTGCTGACAGGTACACCGAAAGAGCTTTCTCAATTGCTCGATGGCAGCGGTATTCAAGTGAACGCAATTGAGCCAGGCGAAAGCCTGCGCTGAAATGCAAAGCAGCGGCAAAGGAATTTGTCGCTGCTTTTATAAGCCCAGGATCTGACGCGGAGTGCGATCGATCTACTTCTTTGCCCCCTGCTGTTTCTTGCGCTCCGCCCAACGCTTTTTCATCGCTTCAGCAATGCGGCGGCGGCCTTCGGCGGTCATCGTCCGCTTGTGTGGCTTCGCAGCGACTTTCTTCTTGCCCGGTCCGCGGCGCGAAGAAGCTGTTCCTGCGAGCAACGCACGGGCTTCCTTCAGCCGCGAAATTTCTTTATCGAGCTCATCTACTATTTTGCTAACTTCCACTATTCCTCCATTCGGACACCAGGTTGATCTTGTGTTGCGCAACGGAAAGAGCAAAGTATCAGAGATAGTCTGCTGTGCGGTGCTTCTTACACGCTGAATGTTCGCTCTTAGGGGCCTGTACCACACGAACCCGTCTGCGCTAACTACGGTATGCAGAACGTATCTAACTCCTTCCTACTCTACGGGAGCAGCCAGATATTGACAATGTACACGTCGAGGGAGGGATGCGAAACGTGATCGCTAAGTTGTGTGCAAACCCGGAGGCGAGACTCTATGTGTCGTGATCAGGCTGTTCTGCAGATGGCTTCGGAGCGGGAATGGAGTAGTCCAAACCTTCCTTGCCGAGCTTCGGAGTAGAAGGTGGATTCAGCGTGCCGGTTCTTGCTTCCGTCTCTCCGGTAGCGGCGAATGTCGCGCAGCGTTTCCTGCTTATCGCGAGCGTACTCAACGGCAAGCCGAGTGAGCGCGTAGGTAACAATGTCGCTGTGATGCAGTCCCTGCATCTCAGGATCGCGCCGGAAGTTGAGCCACAGCCTATGCACCAGCTGTACGTCATCCGCCTGCAGCGTAGGTGCATGCGGACCGATGTGAAAGCCCTGCGCTTCGCCGTTGGGCATCACGACATAGAATGTGAATTGCCGCTTCGGCTCAGGCAGATTTTCCCATGCCTGGCCGACGTGATAGGCCTGTTCCTGCGCGGTCATCTTGGTAGATAGCCGGATACAAGCGCAGTAACTTCAAGCGAGTTGGCTGTCTGCACAAGAGCGGCGAAGATATCGCCTGCCGGGACGACGAGCAGTGAGATATGCTTGCCGAAGCTCTCTGCTACCGAAACAGCCTTGGTGAAATAGCATTTGCTCATGCTCGCTGAAGAGCTGTTCCGAGGCGTCGATATATTCAGGACCGCCTGCGCCCATCATGCGCGCGGTGAGTACAACGATGTCCTGATCATCGGTATTGGTGCGCGATAGCGCCCACTTCAGCGCAAAGGGATTCGCCGCATCGCGCATCGTGACCAGGATTCCGCCGGGACGGATTTCCAGCGCCTCGCGTCCGATCGTCTCCGGATGCTCAAGCTGGAAGTGCTCCTTCATCTGCTTGGCCGTAGCGGCATGCTTGCGCTGGTTGCGCGCTTCGGAGACGGTAAAGATGGCGTAGAAGGCGCCTGCAAAAAGTATGCCGCTTTCGGTGGCCACACTCTTCGTGAAGAGGTTCACGATGGCTGTCGCAGAGCAGGACGAGAAATACAGAGAATAATCCAACAGGCAGTTCGGTCTTGCCGATCTTGATATTGATCGGTACCTTCCATCCGCGCTCGCCTTTGTACTTCCAGCGCAGCACCAGCATGGCAAGCGAGTTGAAGGTGAAGCTCCAGATCACGCCGAAAGCGTATGCCTCGCCCAAGCGTGATGACATTGCCGCGGCTGACGATGATGGTGAATAGCTGAAGCGCAGTGACCAGATTGACGATGCGATAACTGGTGCCGAACTTCTTATGCGGCTTGCGGAACCAATCCGTCAGCACGCCGTCTTCGGCAACGCGCATCAGCACGCCGGTCGAGCCGATGATCGAGGTATTGATCGCACCGGAAAGAATCAGGAAGCCGACGATCACCACGAAGACGCGGAAGACAATCTTCAGCGTGAGCGGCCCCACTACATACATCGCCAGGCCGGCGATCAGGTTGTCGCGGTAGACCGGTACGCGCACCGAGTCCGGAATCAGCATGACTGCCAGCAGTGAGACGATTCCGGTGAAGACGAAGCTGTAGATCGCGATGACAATCGCGGCGCGCTTCAGGTTTTTGAGCTTGGGGTGCTCGATCTCGCGGTTGACCTGGGCCAGCGTTTCTTCGCCGCTCATCGCGAGCACCGAATGGCCAAAGGCCATCAGGATGCCGAAGAGGCCGAGCGTGGTCGCAAACTTCGTTCCACCGAGAAAGCCAAGCGCCTCATGCGAAAAATGCAGGTTTGACGGAATTGGAAGCGGCGGCAGTGCAGCGCTGGTGTGGATTGCGGAGAAGATGCCCCAGCCCAGTAGCAGGACCACCATGATCGTGGTGATCTTCATCACTTCAAGGGCCTTGTCGGTCGATTCCTCGATGCCCTTGGTGTTCTGCCACCAGTAGATAAATCGTAACTGCAGCGCAAAAAACTGCCGATGTCTCATTCATCGGCAGCTGGCGCGCGTGCCCTGCATTGATCAGGGCTAACGGCAGCCATCCGTGTGCCGCGCCCACCGTCATCAACTCGTTCAAGAGCCCGGTAATGTATTGCCCGGCGGATACGCCTGATATCGGCCCGGTAAGGATGTAGTCGAACATCAGCGCCGAGACGCTCAGCTTGGCGAAGGTGCCGCCCAGCGCCTCTTTCACTACGCGGTATACGCCGCCGCGCGTGAACATCGAGCAGCTCTCCACATACACCGCGCGCACGGCAAAGGAGAAGAGCATGACGCCGAGAATGAACCACGGCGCTGCTTTGCCGACTGCCTCTTCCGCGATGCCACCTGCGTAGAAGGCCGACGAGCCTAAGTCATTGAGAACGACTGCTGCCGCCCGCCAGAAGGAGATGAAGGTAAGCATCACCGAGGAGGCGACGACAAGCCTTACCCGGTTCGATTGCGGAGCGGTAAACGTTTGACCGACTGACATGGATGAAGGGTGAAAACCTTGCTACTCACCACCGGGCAACTAACTGCCCCCGGCAAGGACGCTCAGCGCTGAGTTTATGTCTAGTTGGAAGTCGCAGTCAATGGAAAGCGTATACATGAACGCCAGGTTACTCACCGAAGAGCTCGTGCAAGTCCTCAATAAAGCTGATGATAATGACGATGGACGAGCCGGCCAGCCCGATGAAAAAGAGAAACGTCAGCAGATGCATTCCGAAATAGATCGAGTGCGTTCACACGAGCATTCTACCGCGAACGTGCTGAACTTTGAGAAGACATGATCTGCCAGGCACGAATGGTAGACTCACCCTGAATGCGCTCTTTCGCCCGCAAGCCCATTCTTCTCGGATTGCTCTCAGCCGTCCTTCTCGACTTGCCGTTTCCTATCGCGGGGCCCTATGCCGCCCTGGCGCGCCAGTGTTTTCGTGGATTGCCCTCGTACCACTGCTTTACGGATTGCTCGCGGAAAGCAGCGTCGACGCTCCACGCTATCTGCGCCGCAGCGCGCTGGCCGGGTATGCCTGCGGAGTGCTCTGGTACATCCTGAATTGCTACTGGATCTACGACACCATGCACCTCTATGGAAATGTGCCGCCGCCGGGCGCGGTCGGTATTCTGGTGCTCTACAGTCTGGTGCTGGGTCTGTACTTCGGGCTTTTTGGCTTGCTCATCGCTCTCTGCCGTAAAGCATTTCGGACAAATACATTTCCTCTCCTGCTTGCGCCGTTTTTCTGGGCTGCGATTGAATTTGCTGCGTCGCGTATCACCAGCGTCCCGTGGGATCAGCTCGGCTACTCGCAGGTAGATAACTTCCTGCTCACGCGTCTCGCGCCGTTCACAGGCGTTTACGGAATTTCGTTCGTACTTGTTGCCGGGAATGCGCTCTTTGCCGCAGCTTTGCTGGCACGCTCGCTACATATGCGGCTGCGCATGGGAGTTGGCGCGTGCCTGCTTGCGCTTTTTCTGCAGCTTGGATCCTTCATCGTGCCGAAGCCATCGGCGACCTCGGCCTATGCTGTCCTGCTGCAGCCCAATCTGGACGTTGGTGTCAACCAGACGTGGGTTGGCCCCGAATGGGATGAGCATGCTCTCATGGATCATGGAGCAGAGCCAGCGGCACCTGCACGCCCGCCTATGCCGGAATGCCGACACCGCATGCGCAAGCCGCGCCTCCAATTGCGGCACAGAACGTGCCGCCGCCGGGCATCGTTGCGTGGCCTGAAGCGCCGTCGTCCGTTTCGTGAGCGACGATCCGCGCTTCGCATCGCTCTGATGCGCATCGATTGCGACGACCGCGCATGCTCCGGTCGTCGTTGGCATATTGGGCATGATGAGACTGGCGACTACAATTCAGCCGTCTTTCCGGCGCCCGACGGCAACATCCTTGGCCGCTACGACAAAATTCATCTTGTGCCCTTTGGCGAATACGTCCCGTATCGTAACGTCTTTTTCTTTGCCAAACATCTCACGCAGCAGATCGACGACTTTCAGCGCGGCAAGTACCGCAAGGTCTTCCGCGCAGGCGGGCATACCTTCGGCATCTTCATCTGCTACGAATCGATCTTCGCCGACGAGATTCGCCAGTTTGCCAGTGAATGGCGCGCAGGTCTTCGTCAATATTTCTGACGATGGCTGGTATGGCGACACCAGCGCTCCGTGGCAGCACTTGAATATGGCCCGCATGCGGGCGATCGAAAATCGTCGCTGGATTTTGCGCGATACCAATAACGGCGTCACTACATCCATCGATCCTTACGGACGAGTGACGCTCAGCGCTCCGCGCCATGTGCATACGTCGCTTGTGGCGCGTTACGGATACAACGACGAGCCTGACCTTCTACACGCGCTACGGCGACCTCTTCGCCATGCTCTGTGGGATAATCACATTAGTGGCCGTAGTGATGGCAATGCGTCCGACGCTGCGGGCCAATCTTCGAATAAAAGACAGGTCTCCTAAGTGTTGAACGATCTCGAATTCGCCTACACTCCCGTCCGGGACAAAGTCCGCGACCTGCGGGAGTATCTTTGACCCGGCGCGTCTCCGCAAAGAACTAGCTGAAATCGAAACCAAGCTTTCCGATCCAAGCGCGTGGTCGAATGCTGCCTTGTCGCAGCCGCTCATGCGCGACCGCAAGCGCATTGAAGCGCTGCTTGCCGACGATGAGGAACTCGCGCGTCGCACCAGCGATGTGGAAGCCTATTTTGATCTTGCGCGCGAAGGCGAGCCTGTCGAAGCCGACCTCGAACGGGAGATTCGCTCTCTGAACGAATTTGCCGAGGCGATGGAATCGCGCACTCTGCTTTCGGGCGAGACTGACGCGCTCAACGCCATCGTCACCGTGCATCCCGGCGCGGGCGGCACCGAGAGCCAGGACTGGGCCGAGATGCTGATGCGCATGTATCTGCGCTGGGCCGAGCAGCAGGGATTCAAGACCGAAATGAACGACTACCAGGACGGCGAAGAAGCCGGCATCAAGTCGGCGACCTTCACTATCAGCGGCGACTACGCCTTCGGCCAGCTCTCGGGCGAAACCGGCGTGCACCGCCTTGTGCGCATCTCGCCCTTCGACCAGGCCAAGCGTCGCCATACATCGTTCGCATCGGTCTTTGTCTCACCGGAAATCGACGACTCCATCGAAATCGACATCAAGCCCGACGAGATTCGCACCGATACGTACAGGTCAGGCGGCAAGGGCGGACAGCACGTCAACACGACTGACTCGGCCGTACGCATCACGCACATCCCGACAGGGATCGTCGTGCAGTGCCAGAACGAGCGTTCGCAGCACAAGAACCGTGAGAAGGCGATGAAGATGCTTGCGCTCGCGCCTTTATGAATACGAACTTGATAAGAAGAAAGCCAAGGCTAAGGAACTTGAGGACTCGAAGTTGAACATCAACTTCGGCTCGCAGATTCGGTCTTATGTCCTGCAGCCGTATCGCATCGCCAAAGACCACCGGACCAAGGTTGAAGTTGGCGATGTTGACCGCGTGCTCGATGGATACTTAGAGCCGTTTATTCGTGGATATTTGTTGATGCGCCGGAATGGAGGCGACGGTGGTGTGCTGGTAGGTGTCGGGGACGATTTCGAGTAAGGACTCATCTGTACCTCTCAAAGGTGCCTACCCTGTAGCCCACGTAAAATAAGTATTGAGATTACCATTTGGGTCTGCCTTTGCAGCCTGTAAAAAAGTTGGGGCAGCCCCAGAATTTTGCTTCTGTTGATCTATTGGTTCTCTCTACCATAGTGGCGCCGCATTGGTCTCAAACAGGAATACCGAGTTTAACCATTTTGCGTGATGGGTCCACAAGAGTACCGGGTGACTTTTTTCGCTTCTCTCCGGGTATTGACTCATTGGCTTGTTCAGCCAAGAGATACAAGAAATGTTGCTTTTCCTGAGGGCTAAGAGTTACGAATACCTCTTCAATATCAACCCCCCACAAATTGGTTCGCGTCTGATTAAAAAACACTACGATCGGCGCAAAGTTATACCAGTTCAGACGGCGAAGACTTGCCCCTTTTGCTGTGACGATCAAGTGTCCGAGACCTAACGCTCGAAGCTGAGATGCACAGAAAACACAACAGATCTTATCAACACAAAGCGTGACATCGTGAATCTCGGGATGCGTGAGCTTCCAGACTATGACAAGCCTCATCTCTCCGTGACGATGTCGCACGATAGCGTTGCCAGGAACTCGCGTCCACTCACTAGGCACATGAGGAGTAATTAGTTCCAAAATCTCGGGGCTAGTGAAATTAGAAGACCATAGCGTTGCTTCGCCCATCTTAAGCGTTGCAATACAGTCAACGTAGGTCCTTCCGCTTTTCTCTAAAATTTCTGCGAGAAGTTCGACTGGTTGGTTTATTGATCCACTCTCACCGAGATATTTGGCAATCGCATCCTTCAGGTAAGCGAATGCTGAAGCTGCTTGAGATGAAAGATAGTCGAGACGCTCAAACGATAACCAAGTGAGAAATCCTGGTCTCCCAGCGACATCCATCTATCACCAGCAAAGGGATCGTAACCGAGCACGCCATAACAGACATTCTTAACTTTTTTCGAAACTCGTCCTAGATTCAGCTGCTCATAGAGAACCAGAAATCCCAAGAGGTACTCTAACAATTCGGGAATTTCGCATAATTCCTCAAGCAATGAAAATTCTTCGGCAGGCTGAGGACTAACGACTAGTGTCGACATAGTTCCTCCCAAAAGGGCTCTGCGGGCCAAAGCCGGTATGATCGTGGGGGAGTCGGATCTATACGACCAGATTCTATCGACAAGAGGGTTGGCGGGGTAGTTACCATTGGTTCTTGTACCTTCGTAACGCTTCGCACGGCCGGTGATAATCACACCGAAATCAAATTTCACCCTACGATCAGGATCGTCTTCGGAGCAGCCTGTCCGGCTCTCTCGTGAACGTTTCCCAGTCAGTGGATGGATTAAGCTCAAAGAATGAATGAACCTGCCACCATCCGCGAAATCCTCGACAACGCCAAAACCATCGCTGTCGTCGGTCTTACCAACAAGGAAGGCCGCACCAGTCTTGGAGTTTCGCGTTTTATGCAGAGCCGCGGATACCGCATTATTCCGGTCAATCCGCTGATTGAAAGCTCTCTCGGCGAGAAGGCATATCCTACGCTCGATGCTGCGCTGGGAGCGGTGGGCAAGATCGACCTGGTAAATGTCTTCCGCTTACCGAAGTACATTCCCGACATCGTGAAGGACACGATCCGCCTCAAGATTGCTTATCTATGGATACAGGAAGGCATCGTGCACGAAGAAGCTGCGGCCCAAGCCGAGGCAGCGGGCATCAAGGTTGTGATGGACCGCTGCATTCTCAAAGACCGTATGGACCAAGGTTGGGGCTAGCTGCTGCGCATCTGTTCAGCGATTCCGTGAATGGCGCGATGCGCTGAAAGCGCTGCGCCTTCCTGCCAGCCCACAATGTGGCTCAGATAATCCCCGGCGAAGTAAATTCTGCCATCGGGCTTGTTCAACTCATCATAGGAAGGCTTTGCGTTGGGCATCATATTCAGGGCGAAGCAGCCCAGGCTGTAGGGAATCCTCTGCCATGAAATATAGATCGGTTTGGTTAGTGACTTACCGTGCCCCGGATGCAGAATCTCGACGGCTGCGCGAGAGGCGTCGAGTTTGCCTTGCGTCGTAAGAGAGCCAAATGGAGTGGGTGAGCCGTCTGCAAAATCTTTCTGCTCGAAGTTGAAGCCGGACAAGATGATTCCAGTCTTCGTGAACAGGCCATTGCTTGGATACCAGACCAGATCCACAATCTGTTTTGGGAACGAGATGCCGCCGTAGATGTTGTATTGCTTCTCCCAGAAGCGCGGTGCCTCCCATCCAATTTTGTAGAGAGACGCCATCTTCATTCCGTTGAAGGCCTGCTTCTTCTCCGGCGAGCAGTCGATGTCGAGCGTCTTGAGAATGCTCAGCGGCAGCGTGCAGATGCAGTAATCGGCATCAATGGTCTGCATCGAGCCGCTCTCCGTGTACTCCACCTGCACGCCCTTCGCAATCTTGCTTACTTTCTTCACGAGACATCGATAGTGCACGATTTCGCCGAGAGATTTCGCAAAGGCATACGGAATGCGGTCCATGCCACCGACCGGTTGAAACATTGTCGCCTGCCAGTCGATTTGTTCTTCGTACAGTTCGCCCGTCGAGAAGTCCGAGACCAGCAACTCATGCAGGTTGAGCGGCGGACGATGCTTTTCTTCATCCGATCCAGCTCCCGGAGGAGTAATGAATCCGCTGCGCTGCGAGCCTTTGTAGCTGTAGTCGTCAGAAAGATCGCCATAGCCCTGCAGGAAGTCGAGCATGCGCTGCGTATCTTCTTTATCCAGCACTTTGTCGAGCCCATGCTGGTCGATGCATTTGGCCAGCAGTTCAGAAATATAGCCACGCGTGTCATTGACCACCTGCCGCTGTTCGACCGGCTTGCCGCCGTTGAGCGTATTGGCCTGCATCAGCGTGCTCCGCGAAGTGTTGATCTCAACTTCGAGCGGCACACCCAATTCTTCGCAATATCCGATGATGATGCGATGAATCGAAGGCAGGCGCGCCGGGCCTACGTTCAGGTAGTGGCCCTCTTCCCAGTCGCACGTCTGCACGGTGCCGTCGGTGAACTCGACTTTGCTGCCGTTGCGCACGCTCCAGTTGCGGCCGCCGGGCCGCTCGCGTGCCTCGAGAACGGTGCAGGTGAATCCTGCCTTGCGCAGCTCGTAGGCGGAAACAAGACCGGCAATGCCGCCGCCAAGAATCACAATCTTCTTGCCGGCGCCAAAGTTCGCGGGCAGCTCAGGCAGTGGAGAGGCCTCCGCTTTGATTGCCAGCAGGCCCAGCGCCTGCATTGCCGTATACATCGCCCTGTAGCCGCCAGCCACCGCTATCCGGCTGAGGAATGTGCGCCGCGTCCATGCCATAGAAGAAAGACCCTCCGCGAACCACGAATCTGCAACTAGAAATGTTTGAGAAGAGGAGAGCTTTCAGTGTCGCGTGTCGCTGCCGCCTTTGCAATATGAATACGTGACAGCTTCTAGGCCGCATAAAGGAATTCTTTTCGGGCGCCGGTAAGGTGTTGAGAGCCCAGGCCGCCATGGCTTTAGATTGAGCCATTTGACTGGACGGCAAGGCATGTAACCAGCGACCACCCGCCGCCGTCCTACAATAGAGATACCGAGAATGCGCGCCCGCACTTTGATCCCGATTCTGTGCCTGCTGGTCTTTTTTTCAGCCTGGACCCCTGCGGCATGGTCCGCGCCCGTGGCCACCGTGCAGCACCTGACCGTGCAACTGGTCGTGCCTCCTGCGGAGATCTATCCGGGCCAGAACTTCACGGCGGGCCTCTACTTCAAGCTTGAACCGGGCTGGCATGTCTACTGGGTCAATGCTGGCGATTCGGGGGAGCCGCCGCGCATCAAGTGGTCGCTTCCGGACGGCATCACTGCAGACGCAATGCAGTACCCTGCGCCCAGGCGGCTACCGCTTGGTCCGCTGATGGACTTCGGATATGAGGACGAGGTTCTATTTCCGATCCCAGTGCACGTCGGCCCCGTATTCAAGCCAACGGCTGAATCGACGACCCTGAGCGCCAAAGTTGACTGGCTCGTCTGCCGCGAGGTCTGCATTCCGGGCAAAGCTGTTCTGGACGTAGAACGTAAAGCATTGGCCTCGCCTCCGTCATCGCCTTCCTTTGTTAATACGGATCAGCAGCTCATCGCACGATTGCATCGCACATTGCCGCAGCAGCTGCCTGCCAGCATGCAGGCGAAGTTCACGCCAACTGCTACCGGTTTTAACCTGACGGTGCTAACAGGCAGGCGTGAAAGCAGCGCGCAATTCTTTCCCTTTGACCAGAATCAGCTTGCCAATGCGGCGCCGCAGCCGGTCACGCCGCTGAGTGACGGTTTTGAGATCAGCCTGAAGAAAGACGAGAATCTGCAGCAGAGTCCGAGCCAGTTGCATGGGCTCATTGTTCTCGCTGATGGTAATGCCTTCGAAATCAATGCAGCGCAGGGAACACTTGCTGCTGCGGCAGATTCTTCCGGCAGTGATTTCAGCGGCTTTGGAAAAGTAATCGGTCTCGCCTTTATCGGCGGCATCATTCTTAACCTCATGCCGTGCGTTTTTCCTGTGCTCTTCATCAAAGGCCTGTCATTGGTGCAGTCTTCGCAGCACGAGCGTCATAAGCTGCGCGCACATGGTTGGGTCTACACGCTCGGCATTCTTGTTTCGTTCTGGATCGTCGTCGCACTGCTGCTGGTTTTGCGCGCGGGTGGACACCAGCTTGGATGGGGCTTCCAGTTTCAATCACCTAGCTTCGTCGGCATCATCGCGCTGCTGCTTTTTTTCCTCGGGCTCTCGCTTGCAGGCCAATTCGAGATTGGACTCTCGCTTACAAGCAAGGGTTCCATCCTGGCCGCGCAGCATGGATACGCAGGCAGCTTCTTCACCGGAGTGCTGGCGATGGTCGTCGCTACTCCGTGCACCGCGCCGTTTATGGGAGCAGCGCTGGGCTATGCGCTCTCGCATTCGGCGCTGGTCAGCTTCCTGGTCTTTACCGCGCTGGCTCTGGGGCTGGCCGCGCCTTATCTGCTGCTGACCTTCAATCCTGCGTGGACGAAGCTCCTGCCTCGTCCCGGTGCGTGGATGGAGATTCTCAAGCAGGCGACATCGATCCCCATCTTTGCCACTGTCATCTGGCTGGTGTGGCTCTTTGCTCAGTCTGCCGGAACCAATGCGCTCTTCTATCTATTGTCCGCATTCCTGTTGCTGGCTATTGCGGGGTGGATCCTTGGCCGCTGGCCCGCTAAGGCAATTGCAACTGTGACTGCTACAGTTGTTCTGCTGCTGGCCGCCGCGCTTCCCGTTTTCGCGGCACGCAAGGGAGGCTTAACCACAGCAGCGGCGAAGGCTCACGATGCAACGTGGGAATCATTTACACCGGCTACAGTGGAAAAGTACCGCGCCCAGGGCCGTCCGGTTTTTGTCGATTTCACTGCGGCCTGGTGCCTGAGTTGCCAGGTAAATGAGCGCGTCATTCTCAGCCGCTCCGATGTGCAGCAGAAGCTGCGCGATGGCGGCTTCGCTCTCGTCCGCGCGGACTGGACCAACGCTGACGAGACGATTACGCAGGCGCTCAACAGTCTCGGGCGCAGCGGCGTTCCTACCTATGCCATCTATCCGGGCTCGGCGCAGGATGCCACCGCAGGTTCTGCCTGAAGTGCTGACGCCGGGCATCGTGCTCGACGCGATTGACAGAGTGCATCAAAGACAATCGTCGCTCCGTGCGGCACGTTGAGTCGTGCGCCTGTTGCACTACAAGTCAAACTCCTGACCGATCTTCGGCTCCCTTCTGAAGTCGTGGAAGCTGCATAAAGAAATCCACTACGCTCGCGCGGAAGCCTCTTGTAATGTTCATGTCACATGTCTGTGACATGTTATGTCAGTGACAATCCCTTTGAATTGATAAATCGCTCGACAGGGCTGAGGTTCTGGTGCACAATGAGCGGCACTAGATTACGGTCCCATTTTTCTTAGAAGCCGACGGCGGTATCTTCCCCACAACCGTGAAGACGGTTGTTTCTCATACCGCTGGTAACGCAGTCCATTTGAACGTGTTGCTGTAAATAGGAGGCTGTTAACCCATGAGAAATTGGCTACGACAAAACTTGAACGTAATCGTCACGCTGGCAGTTTGCATGCTTGGTATTGTGGGCGGCCACGCACAATCGATTCAGGGAGGCATCTTTGGAAGCGTGAAAGATGCGGGCGGCGCTGTGGTTTCTGGAGCGAACGTTACTTTAACAAGCGTTGAAGAAGGTTCGGTTCGGACTACAAATACCAATGAATCCGGTGATTATCAGTTCGTGGATGTAAAGGCTGGTACTTATACCGTGGAAGTCACGAACACTGGATTTGAAAAGTGGGTCGCAACAGGGATTGTTCTTGCTACGCGGCAGCAGCTGCGTCTGGATGCGTCTCTCGTCGTTGGAAGCGTGCAGCAGGAGGTTCAGGTTTCCGGCGAGAACATCAGCACAATCGATACTGATAGTCCGTCCATCAATGCTGTGTACAGCGCGGCAGACGTTTCCAACCTGCCGGTGAATACGCGTGCCAGCGCCAGCGGCACCAGCCCACTGAACATCGTAGGTACTCTGCCGGGGGTGCAGGCGGATCACGGCAGCTTTTCCCTGCAGGGCGGCTTGCCGTTTCAGACCGAGGTCTCTGTAGACGGCATCACCGTCCAGAGCGCCACCGGCAACTCGCCTATAGCTGATGCTTTTCCGTCGAGCGAATCCATTTCCGAGTTGCGCGCAGATGGAGCGCAGAACAATGCTGAGTTCGGGCAGCCGGGCGAGATCACGGTGACCACGAAGGGTGGCACCAACCAGATCCATGGATCGGCGTTCTGGTATCAGCAGAACGCGGCCTTGAACGCGATTCCATACACTTACCCAACAACGTTGCACAAGGCGAAGCTCATCGGCAACACATACGGGGGCGCCTTTGGTGGCCCGGTCGTGATTCCCCATCTGTACAACGGCCATAACAAGACATTTATCTATGGCGCCTATGAAGGATGGCAGCATCCTTCTCAGGATACGGAGCAGTTCAAGGTCCCCAGCACACTGATGAAGCAGGGTGATTTCTCGAAGTATTCCTCCGAAGGCTTTACTGGGCTCACTAATCCTTTTACGGGCGGAAGCTACGGGACCAGCCTTCCTTCGATCAATGCATCGGCGCAGAAGCTGCTCTCGTTTTATCCCGACCCGAACGTTGGTGATCCGACGGCTTATGTCGATGATTCAACTGCCAATTACATCGTCAATAAGGACAGCAGCGGGCACTCCAACCAATTCGACATTCGCGGAGACCAGTATTTTGGCGCAAACCAGAAGTTTCTCCTCTGGGGCCGGTTCACCTGGAAGGACTATCCCATCAACAGCCCTGAACCTCTTCTGGTTCCCTCGTCTCAGAATGCGAACCAGTCGCGCGTCCTGAAGGTGAGTGCCAACTGGACCATTACGCCGCATCTGATCAATGAAGGCGGGTTTGGCTTCACGCTTTATAGCTCAGGACAGACGAATAGTTTTAATGGCACAAGCTTTACCCAGGGATTGGGCCTGAACGGACTGCAAAACCTTTTTTACAATGGCATTCCGGAGCTTGACTTCAACAACATCAGCGCCCTGAACGCAGATCGTTTGACATCCCTCACTAAGTCCCGCACTTATGTCTATACCGACGCGCTAACCTGGTCGAAGGGAAATCATCAGTTCAAGTTCGGTGGCGATATCCGAACGCTGCAAGCGGTCACGCCGTTAGGCTTTAACGGCTCTGACAATTACGGCACGTTTTATTACAACACTCAGGGCAGCGCCGGCTTATTTACCGGCGTAGATTTCGCCGACTTCTTGTCCGGCCTTCCTTACCAGACATTCTATGACGTGGTGCAGCAAGACAATGACGGAACATCGGTCCACTATCACTTCTTTGCTCAGGATCAGTGGAAGGTCAGCCCAGACCTTACGCTGAGCTATGGAATTCGTTACGAACTGCACCCGGGCTACACCGACAAGGGCGGAGACATCGGCAACTTTGATCCAAGTCTCGCGCTTGCTGGCCGCTCTATCTATCCGGACGGCAAAGCCAGCCTGCTGGCGCAAAGTTTTCTTGCCAGCGCAAACGCCTGCAATCCAGATGGCATCAACAATACCAACTCGGCCATCATTAATGGGGCCCCCTGCATGCCAGTGCTCACCAATAGCCAAGCGGGGTTTCCGGGCGGTCTGAAGAATTATCCCAAGCTCCGCTTTATGCCGCGCTTCGGTTTTGCCTGGCGCCCATTCCATGATGACAAGACTGCTGTTCGCGGCGGATTCGGCTTGTACAACATAACGCTGCTGGGCGCGAACTTCTATTCCTTAACCGGAACCCTGCAGGCCCAGACGACCCAATACACCAACACGCTGGACACGACGACACATACAGTCGGCTACCAGTGGCCGGATATCTATTCAGGGGCTGGGAATGGCGGCTGCACCACATGCTACGGGCAGGACTACTTCGGAACAGCCAACAGCACGAACTGGAAGGATCCATATACCGAACAGTGGTCACTGAGTATCGACCGTGATTTCGGCAATGGATACGCAGCTCGCATCTCTTATATCGGATCCGAAAATCATCAACTGGTTTGGGCTCCGGATGAAAATTCGCTTCCTTTCTCCAGCACGGTGTCCGCGAACTTCCAGCCCCTCAGCGCACGGCTCTTCCCCAACTGGGGGCGCATCAACGATCGCGCCACCGGCGCCAATGCGAGCTATCAATCAATGCAGACTGGAGTTCGATCACCGCTTCCAGAGAGGGCTGCAGCTTAACTCTCATGGACGTATGCCAAAGCGCTTTCTGACAATCAGGGGCCGGCGAACACCGGCTTTGCGGGCGAGAATGGAGGCGCGCGCGCTACTTCCATCCTCGATCGCTATGCAGATTACGGCAATGTTTTCGGAACGCGCCGTCATCGCTGGAATACGACGGCGATATACGATCTTCCCTTTGGGCGCGGACGGACATTTGGGTCGAACATGTCCAGAGTCGCTGATGCCGCAGTGGGTGGCTGGCAGCTCTCCAGTATCTTCCTGTGGCAGGGCGGTCCGTTTGAGTCGCCATATTTCCCGAACGGACAAGGCGATCCCTCCGGAACAGGCTCAGGGCTGAATGGAACAGATTCCGGCTTTGATGGAAGTCATCGCAATCAGTATCCAGACGTCGTGGTGGGCCAAAGCTATAAGCCTGGTCATCAAACGCGTCTGCAACTGGATCAACACCGGAGCCTTTACCTGCCCTGGTTATCCAAACTGGCAACCGGGAACAGCCTGCACCACCGGAAGTGGATCCGGCCCCTATCCCAACCCGATTGGCCGCTTCGGGAATGCCCGCGTCGGTTCAGTGGTCGGGCCGGGCACGGTGAATCTTTCTGCCGGCCTCAGCAAGACGTTTTCCATCACCGAGCGGCTCAAGCTGAGAGCGGAGGGCACCTTTACCAACGTGCTGAACCATACGAATCTCGGCGATCCGAATATGAACATCAGCTCGCCGAGCTTCGGACTGATCTCAGGCACAATTGGGTCTGATTTTGGAGGTGCTCGTTCAGGCCAGGTTTCGATGCGTTTGGATTTCTAATCGGGTAGCAGTCAATTGAAAGCGTGGGCTTTCGCAGCCCACGCTTTTTTCTTTTCAGTAGCGCCAGCTTGTTAGGTCCGCGCCCTTCGGGGCGGTCTTCTCAATCCGGTCAAGAATCTTCGGTAGGTACATCGTGTTGTAGTGCAGCCGTGACATATAGTTCGGCTGCGCAGGATCGCCGTTCCAGCAATGCTCCGCTTTATCGCCGTACTTCACTTCGCCGCCATATGGAGGGTTCTTGGTCGACTTCAAGAAATCTTCGGTGTAGTAAACCGCATTGTTCAGGAAGTAAGTGTCGGCGCTGCCGACATAGATATGAATCTTGCCCTGCAGCTTCGGTCCCAGCGTTGGCCAGTTTTTTTCCATGATGGCGCGCAGATCGTAGTGCTCTTTCCAATACTCAGCAGTCTTGTGGTCGATCACGCCCGTTTCTTTGTCGAAGATCGGCTGCGGATAGCCGTCGGCTCCAACCGGCCCGAAGACGGCCTGCCAGATGTCATATTGCTCGCCTGATCGTCCATGATCGCCCAGCGCCAGTTCGTAAGCGTTGTTGTCCTGCTGCTGCGCCAGCGTCTGTCCGAGATAATTGCGCATCGAAGGCTGCGGTACTCGCTTGTGCGGCGCCCTGCAGATAGAACGCATTCGCATCGTCATAGAGATTGATCGTCGTGTACCCGCGAAAATCAATCGGATCAGGACACGCTGCGAACGTCCCGTTATAGTGGTCGGGATAAAAAACCTGTACGGCAAGCGCTTCCCATCCGCCGGTCGATCCGCCATACATGAACCGCGCCCAGCCTTGTCCGATACCGCGGAACTTCTTCTCGATCGCGGGAATCAACTCCGATCTCAATCGCATCGCCATACGGCCCGACGTTGGCCGAGTTCACCGCGTACGAGTCGTCGTAATAAGGATTCGCATGATTAATCTTTACGATCAGCACGCGGGGGAATTTCGGACTGATCCACTGCTGATAGAACTTGTAAGCTTCCTGTTGCTGAATGCGGTTGTAACCCGAGATGTGAAAGCGCTCGCTATAGTCGGGCTTCAGATTCGGCTCGGGCGGCTCGGTGCGGAAATCTCCGAAGCCCTCGGAAAAATGATCGTGAAAGATGATGAGAGGGAAGTGCGCGTTCGGGTGATCGTCGAAACCCTCAGGCACCAGCACAATCGCCGACAGGTACATGGGTTGTCCCCAGAACTTCGTGAGCAACTCGCTCTGAATCTTCAGGTGCCGGATGTATTTCGTATCCTTCGCGTCGGGAATTGGCGGGATTTCCTGATCGAGCGTGAGCGTAGTCGTCGTTCCCGGTCCGATGTGAATTTTCTGTGGCTTGCTATAGAGATTGCCGGGAGAAATATTCCAGTGCTGTCCTTCGCCCTGGTCCATGTGCAGCTTTACTATTGTGCCGTCGCTGCGGTGAAACGTCTCATAGCGGTTGAGCAGCGCCTGCACATAGTAATCGCCTTCCGGAACATCTTTCAGGCTGCGAATCGGATAGCCAAACGCCGCGTCATCGACGACGGTCGCATCCCCTGGCTTCCATCCGTCAACAGTTACACCGAAAGCCATCTGCGTGCGCGCCGTATCGTTGATCTGCATGCGCGGTTCTGCTGAGGGGTCGGTGGAGAGGAGCAGCATCAGGCGCCCATCCAGAGGCTGCGCGCTGCGTTCTGAAGGAAAGCTGACAGAAAAGCGAGGCGATTGAGCGAATGAGAGAAGAGAAAACGAGCACACTGCAAGCGTGAGAGCAGTTCGTAAGCGTGGCATGCTCGGAAGTCTATCGAAGAAGCTGTCAGAACTGAAGAAGTTTACGAGCTAGCACTTCTTGCATTTCGCGAGAATGGCCTTCTGCAGGCGGTCGCGCAAATCATTCGGCAGCTCATACAACTCATGGCTGCGATAAATCTCAATCGTTTTGCGCGTGGTGTTCATCGTGATCACACAGTGCTCACAGGTGCGCAGGTGCTCGTCGAGTTCTGCTCTTAGTGTTGCCGATACCCTGTCTTCGAGCAGGTCATCCAGTTGCGCTATAAACTCTGTGCAGGTCACTTCGCACCATCCCTTTTATTCTTGCGGAAGTAACGGCTCAGCCGTTCCCGCAACTGCAACCGCGCCCGCAGCAGGCGCGACTTCACAGCCGGGACACTCAGTCCCAAAGTCTCCGCAGTCTCTTCTGTCGAGAGACCTTCTACATCTCGAAGCACAAACACAGTACGGAATCCGGGCGGCAGGCCTTGGATCGTTTTCCGCAAAATGTCGGCCAGCTCCGATTGGCCGTACTGCTGTTCCGGGTCCGGTCCCCAGTCCGCCAGATCGCGCGGCATGGAGCCTTCTTCCGTTTCGACATCTTCGTCGATCGAAACCATTCTGCCGGTACGCCGTTTCCGCAGACGCATCAGCGATTCGTTCACCGCAATCCGCACCAGCCAGGTGTAAAACTTCGAGTTCCCCTGGAACTGGTCCAGCTTCTCGTACGCCTTTAAAAAGGCGTCCTGTACCACGTCTTCCGCATCTTCGCGGTTCTGGGTAATGTGCTGGGCAATCCGGAAAACCTGGCGGTCATACTGCTTCACCAGCTTCTCGTATGCCTGCACATCCCCTTCGCGCGCTCGATTTACGAGCAGAACGTCGGGGTGAACCTCTTCCGTTCCTTGTGTTTGGATGTTTGGCATGGCAGATGGCTTCAGGAAATCGACCTTTCGTGACCGGAACGGAAACTGCGCCGCACGGTTTGGCCGCGGCTCCGCCCTTCCTTCATAGTAAATGATTCGCCCGGCGCGGCAGCAAAGTCACTCATTCTGCGTATGTTGATTAGCGAATCCGAAAATGGAAATGCGATTCCCGACATTGCATAAGGAGGAACGTTTTTCAGTGAATCGTCGCAAATGCGCGTCAATCCAACCCATTTCGGCTTACATTGGATTAGGAGCGTACGAGTTCGCAGTGAGTAAAGTCGTTTCT
Source organism: uncultured Acidobacteriaceae bacterium (assembly GCA_963833015.1). Lineage (GTDB taxonomy): Bacteria > Acidobacteriota > Terriglobia > Terriglobales > Acidobacteriaceae > Alloacidobacterium. The sequence continues at coordinate 493,934 of CAWHWJ010000017.1, forward strand.
GGCGGGAGTTGTAAGGTTGCAACGCTGGTCTTAGTTGGAGCGTTGTCGGCAGTGTGCTGGTCGCAAAGCGGTTCATCTTCGTCCAGCTCGTCATCATCGGCCACTCATAAGAAACACACCTCAACCACAACTTCGCATTCGACCGCGAACAAGACCACATCTCACTCCACGACTCACAAGGTCACGACACACGGCAAGACACATGGCAAGCGCCGCCCGCTTACAGCCAAGCAAAAGGCCAGGAGTCACAAGCTGCAGCAGGCATTCGTAGCGTCATCGCAGCTGCGGCCTATGGCGCAGCAGTTGGCAGCCATGCGCACGCCAGCGGCCTACGCGGGAGTTTCCGCCTATGCGCGCTCGCACACCGGTGAAGCCTCGGCGGCGGCGTATATTGCTATCGGACACGCCTACCTCCTCGACCGCAAATTTCCTGAAGCAGTGAACGCTTTCCATCAGGCGAATGTGCAGGGCAATGCGCTCGATGACTACGCCGACTACCTCCAGGCGCAGGCCGATTTGCAGATCGAATAACCTACCGCAGGCTGAGACCATCCTCAGCACGTTCGCTCAGAAGCACCCGGACAGCATCTTCGTTCCGAGCATCCCCGTTCTGCAGGCGAACCTCTTTTTGCAGGAAGGAGATCCGCAGGCAGCGCTGCGTATTCTCGATGCACATAAAGGCGAAGCCATCGCCAACCATGCTGATTATCAGTTAGCTCTGGCGAAGACTTATCAGATGGCAGGCAGCCTCCCCGAAGCGACACAACTCTTCCGCCACACATTCCTCGGGTTTCCTCTGAGTAATGAAGCTGCAGTGGCGAAGATGCAGCTCGCCGCGTTAGGCGCAACCTCATCGCTCACCGTAGAAGAACGCAGCCATCACGCCGACGCTCTCTATAAAGCGGGCCGATTCTCCGACGCGGATGAAGAATATAGAGCTCTCGCCAATGATCCTTCCGTGACCGATGGTCTAAAGGATTCGCTCCTCGTTGCTGCCGCGAATTGCGACTGGAAGCTCAAGCGACTCGGCAAAGAAACACTGGAACGCATCCCCGACAGCAACGACGAAACCGGCGCGCGCCGCATGTATCTGCTGATGGAACTCGCACGCGATAAGGACGACGGCGAAACGCAACGCAGCATCATCGAGCAGATGGAGACGCGTTTCCCCTCAAGTCCCTGGCTCAGCGAAGCGCTTTACTCCAGCGGCAACATGTACCTGCTGCGCAAGGATTTCCCCACGGCGATCACCTATTACGGCGAGTTGGCGAAGCGCTTTCCGGAATCCACCTATGCGCCCAGCGCGCACTGGCGTGCAGCATGGCTTAACTACCGCATCGGGCAATATTCTGAGGCTGCGCGCCTGATGGACGAGCAGATCGCCGTCTACCACGGTGGCAAGGAGATCCCGTCGGCTCTCTACTGGCGCGGACGCCTCTATCAGAATCAGGAGAGCCGTCCTGACATGGCGGCTACCTACTACAAAACAGTCGCTCGCCTCTATCGCCACTACTACTACGCCTCGATCGCGCAACAACGGATCAGCGAACTCGGCAGCGTGATTCCAGCCAGTATCGCCTCGCTCGACGCGATGAAGCCTGAGACCATACCAACGCTCACCGATGACATTCCCGAAGACGACCCGCACGTCGTCCGCGCGCACCTGCTTGCCAACGCCGGCCTGAACGAATACATCGCGGCCGAGATTCAAGCCGCCGACGGCAGTGACGAATGGGGCGCTCTGTGCTGAGGCAAAAATCTATGCATCCTACGGCGAGAACTGGCGCGCCATGCGTTCGATGAAGCGTGCCATTCCGTTCTATACATCGGCGCCGATCGATTCAATACCGATGGAATACTGGCGCATCCTCTTCCCGCAGGCCTACTGGTCGACCATCAAGTCGGAGTCCGAGAAGAACGGCCTCGATCCATACATGGTGGCCGCGCTCATTCGCCAGGAGACGGAGTTTAATCCGGGAGCCATCTCCAACAAGAGCGCCTACGGCCTGATGCAGTTGCTGCCATCGGTTGGCAAGAGTATGGCAAAGGAAGAAGGCATTCACCACTTCACGACGAACGAACTGCTCGATCCGGACACCAACATCCGTCTCGGCACGCGCTATCTGCGGCAGACGCTGGAGAAATTCAACAGCCAGCCTGAGTACACCTTCGCCGCCTACAACGCTGGAGACAGCCGCGTAACTGACTGGCAGGGCATCGGCAATTACAAGGGCATGGACGAGTTTGTCGAATCGATCCCATTCACCGAGACACGCGAGTACGTGCAGGCCATCATCCGCAACGAAGAGATTTACCGCGAACTCGACCACGCATCCACGCTGGAGCGCGCCTCAGCCGCTCACTGACCCATTGAGCGCAACATGAAAAAGATCTTCGTTCTCGGGGGTGTTCTCGCGGTCGGCGCAACGGCGTCGATACTCGCGTTACTGTCGAGATCGACTGCGACGGCGCAGTCGATGTCCGATCTGGCGCCCACACTCGTTAACACCTGCCTCATCACGAACGACGTAAACCGCCTCGCAGCCTTCTACACAAAGGTCCTGAAAACCGAACCGGAGAAGACCGGCAACGACTATGTCGAATTCCGCACCGGCGCGGGAGTTCTCGCAATCTTCTCCGCGGATGCGCAGGAGAAATACATCCCTGGCTCAGCAAAACCCGGCGAGAACCACAGTGCGATCCTTGAATTCAAAGTAAGCGACGTCGATCAGGAATACACGCGCCTGCATGCGTTCGTGCAGACATGGGTCAAAGGTCCAACAAACCAACCGTGGGGTACGCGCTCCATTTACTTCCGAGACCCCGACGGCAATCTCGTCGATTTCTTCACGACGCTCAACTCAGCATAGCTGCCGTGAATCTAGGCGTTCTCTTTCATGAGCGAGATGAGCCAAATCCGGCTCCAAAGCTGGACGCCTGCAATCCCTCCAACTGAAGCAGGTATCCATAGAGTGCAATCGAAGGGCTGGGCGCGTCTTCAATTGCGTCCTCCATCTTCTGGCGCGCCAGTTCCGTATTGCCATGGTTGAAGCGCGTTCGCCTCACCAGGTTCTGGATGTTCCATAGCCGGAAAATCTGCACGTCATCGCTCAGTGGCACCTCGCTCAAAAACGCGACGTATTCGCTGAGCGCCTCATCGTAGATCGAAGAGTCGGCGGGGGTCAGAGAAAGCATCTGCGAGTAAAGCGCCGTCTTCTCGATATAGAAATCTTCTTCCGAAGGCTCAGTCGAAGTATCTATCCACTCGCGCAGTGCTATGAGCAGGCTTGAAGCCGCCTCCTGCCATTGTGGGGAGCCTTTGTCGCCAGACCGAAGCGCCTTCAATTGGGCCAGCAGTGACTCGACCGCAGGCGATTGCCAGTAAGCCTGCGTGTTGCTCTCGCTGGCCGCGATCAGCCGTCCCGGCTTCACATCCGTGGCTCGGATCGGAGTGATGCCATTCCGCTCCAGAACCTGATTCAAAGATGCAAATTCGTCCGCATTTGGCGAGGTAGCAGAACTGTTCAGCCCGGCTGTCGAGGCGGATGCGTTGTCCGCGCATACCTCTCCTGATTCGTTCGCAATTATGTAAGCGCGGACCGCTTCCAGCAGCGAGCGGCTGGCACGGCCCTGCACCTGGGCCAGACGGGTTACGTTGCGGGTCAGGTTACCCTGCGTTGCGGCAAATGACCGGTAATCGCCGCGAATTCTGCTGAGCGAACGCGCAAATGCGCCCTCGGCTCTCGCCAGCACCTCCGGCTCGTATTGCAGGGTGCGCAGCAGATCTGCCGCTGGCCCTACTTCGCTCGCGTTGTCCACATCGCGAAAGACCGACTCGAGAAAATCCGCCGGCAGACCCTGTGCTATCGCCTGCTGATCAAAGCCCTGGTGATAGACCTGTCCTGCCATCAGGTAATAGGCCGCCGGATCATAGAGCATCGAATCCGAGCAGCTTCGTTTGGCAAGGGCAAGTGGACGCAGTTGCTGGAAAAGGTCGCGTGCCCGCTCGGGATCGATCTTCAGCATCGCTCTCACTGCTCTGGTCCGCAGCGAAAGCGCGTCCAGTCCCTGCGTCAGCGCCTCTGACAGATATGTGGCGCGCGTATTGTCCGTCCCGCCGGCAGCCGTCATCCGCACGGCATAGGGACTCTGCCCGGCCAGCATGTAGGCCTGTTCGATGAGTTGATGCTGCTGTTCCGTCTTGCTCACGCCCTTCAGTTCCACGACACGCAGCAGCGCATACGCCGCCAGTTCCGGAGGAACGGACGTCGTCAGATCCTGAATCTGCTGTGAGAGGGTGGCAAGCTCTGCCGCTTTCTGTTGTGACTGCGTCGCCCCATGCGATTGCCCAAATAGACAATACAGAAGCACGACAATCAGCAGGCGTACAAGTGTGGGCCCAGCTGCCATGCAGAAATTATATGACTTCCGGCCGGGCGTACATGCGGGAAAGCAAGGCACACCCAGCGGCGACAAGCGCTAATTTGTCCGCAACGCAATCATCGGATCAATCCGCGAAGCCCTGCGCGCGGGAATGTAACCGGCCAGCAAAGCGACGACGACAAGCAACAACACCATCCCCAAAAACGTGACCGGATCACCCGGAGCCGTCCCATACAGTAGGGAAACGATCAGCTTCGCAACACCAACCGACGCAACGACGCCCGCGACAATCCCGATCAACGCCAGCCGCAGCGTCCTGCGAATGACCGCACCCTGCACGCGCGACCGCGACGCGCCCAGCGCCATGCGGATGCCAATCTCCTGCGTCTGCCGCGTGACCGAGTACGAGATCACGCCATAAATCCCGAGCGAAGCCAGCAGCAGTCCCAGCCCGGCAAAGATTGAAACCAGCAGCATAAAGAAGCGCCGTGGCGAAGTCGCATGATCTACGAGCTGCTGAATCGGCCGGAACTCCGTCGCCGGCTGTCCCGGATTCATCTGCCGCAGCGTGCCCATCACGCTCGAAGCCAGCACGTCAGGCGGTAGCTTGGTGCGCACCACCAACTCCGCGCCTTCAGGACCCGCCTGCGTGACTGGCACCAGCACCGCAGGGCTGGCCGACTCTTCCACGCTGCTCTCGCGCACATCCGAGATTACGCCAACCACGCGCGTATCGCCCGGACCGACGCCCTCTGCTAATCGTCCCAACGGGTCCTGCCCCGGCCACTCACGACGCGCCGCAGCCTCATTGATGATGATCACATGCTCGCTCTTCGACGTATCGCTCCAGTCAAAGTCGCGGCCCGAGCGCAGGCGTAAGCCCATCGCCTTCAAATATCCCGGCGTCACGATGTAGACAAAGGCATCGTAATTCTTCGTCTTGTCGTAGGTGCCTTTGGCCCACAGATCCCAGCTGCGGTTGCGATCGAGCGGCAGCATGTCCGAGATGCCCGCGGCTTCAATTCCCGGAATCGCGCTGATGCGCTGCAGCATGTTCTGAAGAACCGCCCCGCGGCGGTCTCTGTTGCCGCCATCGTCGTAATCGACCTTGATCGCGGCTGCATGGCTCGGCTCAAATCCCAGATCGACGCGCATCACATTCAGAAAGCTGCGCAGCAGCAGCCCTGCGCCGACAAGCAGCACGCACGCCAGCCCAATCTCGGAGACGACAAGCAGCGCCCGCATCCGCTCATGCGTTCTGCTGTCGCTCGCGCCATGTCCGCTGTCCTTGAGCGCATCCTGCAGATTGCCGCGCGAGATCCTGAACGCCGGAGCAACTCCAAAAAGCAAACCTGCGAAAACTGCAACCAGCAGCGTCCAGCCCAGTACGCTCGCATCCACGCGTACGCTGCTCAGCAGCGGCAGCGCCAGCGATCCCTGATGCGCGAGATAAGCCACCACTGCATACGCGAAGGCCAGTCCCAGCAAAGCGCCCGCGCCAGACAGAACAAGACTCTCCGTCAGCAGCTGGCGAACGAGCCTTCCACGCCCCGCGCCCAGCGCGCTGCGCATGGCAAACTCCTTGCTGCGTGCCGCCGACCGCGCCAGCAGCAGGTTCGAGAGGTTCACGCAGACAATCAGCAGAATCAATCCAACCGCGCACCAGAGCACAATCAGCGACTTCCGCAGCTTGCCGCTGATGTAATCCTTCAGCCCCAGCATCGAGGTCATTACATCCGTGCTCCACGAATCATTGCCGTGAACCGCAACTCTTATTTGCGGATAAAGGACGTTCGCCTCTGCTTGAGCTTGTCCGATTGTCACGCCCGGCTTCAAACGCCCAACCACGGAGAGCATGTGTCCCCACGAGCGGATGATGTCCATCTTCAGCGGCACAAAGAGATCCATTTTCGTGCCCGGCGCAAAGACCGCGCCGAAATCGAACGACTCCGGAAGCACGCCGATCACCGTCACGCGCTCATCGCCGAGCGTAATCGCCTGGCTCACAATTGCCGGATCGCCATGAAATTGCCGCTGCCAGAATGGATAGCTCAAAAGCGCAACCGGCCTGCCGCCCTTCACGCTTTCTTCAGGAGTGAACTGCCGTCCCAGCATAGGCTGCACTCCAAGCACCTGAAAGAAATTCCCCGCCACCCACACGCTTTGCAGCGGTTTCGGAGTGCCGTTGCCCACCAGCTTGGTTTCCGAGAGCGAGTAATAAGGAGAGAAGGCCGTCATCTCCTGAAACGAGCGGTTCTCGCGTGGGTAATCCTCATACGCATCCACGCGATACGTGACATCGGAAAGCCCGCCCGCGCCGTTGTTCCCCGAGAGCCACACCAGCCGCTGCGGATCGTGAAAGGGAAGGGGCCGCAGTAGAATCGCATTCACCACGCTGAAGACGGCGATATTCGCGCCGATGCCAAGCGCCAGAATCAGCACAGCGATGATCGCGAATCCGCGATCGCGGCTGAGCGTGCGCAAGGTGAAACGCAAGTCCTGCATCAGAACATCAAGCCATGGCAACCCGCGCGCCTCACGCTGCTGCTCGCGAGCCTGCTGCACTCCGCCGAAACGAACCATCGCCTTCCTCCTTGCTTCTTCGGGATTCATACCGCGCCGAACGTTCTCCTCGATGGCCATCTCCAGATGCGAAGCCATCTCCGCGTCGAGTTCCTGATCCAAAGGCTCCTTGCGATAGAACGACCGCACACGAGCCAACATCTGTCGTAAGAGAGAGCCCATCGAATCCGCCTTTCAAAGAAAACTGAGCACGAACCTGGGTGCCCCATCCTGTCGCGCAGTTCGCGACAGGGTGGGAGACAACAACAGCTAGTTCGTCCGCAAAGCAATCATCGGATCAATCCGCGAAGCCCTGCGCGCCGGCAGATATCCGGCAAGCAAAGCCACACTCCCGAGCAACACCACCATCGCGGCGAACGTAGCTGGATCGGTAGGCTCCGTTCCATAGAGCAGCGAAGCAATGCCTTTTGAGAGGACGAAGGAAGCCACTCCGCCTACGATGATTCCGACGAGAGCCAGCCGCAGCGTTTTGCCGATCACGCCGAGTTGCACCTTCGACCGAGTTGCGCCCAGCGCCATCCGAATCCCAATCTCCTGCGTCTGCCGCGTGACCGAATACGAGATGACCCCATAAATCCCCAGCGAAGCCAGAAACAGCCCCAGCCCGGCAAAGATTGAAACCAGCAGCACAAAGAACTTCCGTGGCGAATTCGCGCGCTCCACAATCGTCGTGATTGGACGAAACTCTGCTGCCGGTTGCGTCGGATTCAGTTCTCGCAACGTGCGCAGCACGCTTCCAGCCAGCGATGCCGGTTGCACTTTGCTCCGGATGACAAGCTCTGCGCCAGCCGGAGTGTTTTGCGTGATCGGGTAATAGATCTGCCAGCCCGGGTCACCCTCCACGTTGTCGGCGTGGATGTCATCCACCACGCCCACAACACGGCTATCGCCTCCGTTTGTTCCACCGAGAATCCTTCCCACCGGGTCCTCGCCCGGCCAGTACACGCGCGCTGCCGATGCATTGATGATCACCACTCGCTCGCTCTTTGGGCCATCGTCCCAGGCAAAGTCACGCCCCTGCAGACGCATCCCCATCGCCCGCATATATCCCGGAGAAATCACATATACCAGCGGCTCATGCAGCGTTCCTTCGGGAAACTTCTTGCCCTTCGGCTCCGGCACTCCCCAACTGCGGTTGCGCCCCAGCGGCAGAAAATCCCCAAAGCCTGCGGCTTCCACGCCCGGCAACGAACTCACCCGCGTGATGATGTCGTGAAAGGTCACCCCCATCTTCACGCCGCTCGCTTCATCTGTCGGTGCGTTGTATTCCACTCTGATGGATGCAGCGTGCTCGGGCTGGAACCCCAGGTCGATGTCCAGCACCTTCAGGAAGCTGCGCAGCAGCAGTCCCGCGCCCACAAGCAGCATGCATGCCAGCGCCACTTCGCTGACGACCAGAACAGCGCGTACGCGCTCGTGAGTCCGCCCAGCGCTTGTTCCCGTCCCGGAATCTTTCAGCGACTCCTGCAAATGTCCGCTCGACATGCGCAGCCCCGGCACCAGACCAAAGAGAAAAGCCGCCGCTACCGCGATCAACACCGTCCAGCTCATCGCCGTGCCATCAAGGTGCAGGGTGCTCAGCAGCGGCAAGGCCAGCGATCCCTGATGCGCCAGCCATGTCGTCACGCCATAGGCGATGCCCAGGCCCAGCACTGCGCCTCCAGCCGAAAGCACAAGGCTCTCGACCAGCAGTTGCTGCACGATCCGCCTCCGGCTCGCTCCCAGCACGCTGCGCATGGCGAATTCTTTGTTGCGTGCCGCAGCCCGAGCCAGCAGCAGGTTCGAGAGGTTCACGCATGCAATCAGAAGAATCGTCCCTACTGCAGCCCACAGCACAATCAGCGACCGCCGCAGCTTGCCGCTGACATAGTCCTTCAGCGTCCGCACTACCATACCGCCGTCTTTGCCTTTCGCGTAGTCCCCGCATGACTGCGGATACTTCTCGCTCCAGCAGAGGTGCGGCACCACCATATTTGCATCCGCCTGCGCCTGCCCGAGTGTCACGCCCGGCTTCATGCGCCCGATCATCGTAACGATGTTGCCCCACTCGCGCTCATTGTCGAGAATCTCCGGGGTCATCAGATCCACTTTCGATCCCGGTGAGAACACAGCTCCAAAATCGAAGCTTTCGGGCAGCACGCCGATCACTGTCGTAGGCGTATTGTTCAGGTCAATTTCCTTACCCACGATCTCCGGATCACCAGCGAACTGTCGCTTCCAGTACGGATGGGCCAACAACACCACAGGGTGAGCGCCTTTCTGCGCCTCAGCCTTCGTAAATAGCCGTCCCTTTTCAGGCGCGACACCCAACACCTCAAAGAAATTCCCCATCACTTCCATGCCCGTCGCCGGTTGCGGGTCGCCGTGTCCTGTCAGCTTGTAGTTGTCAGGGCTGGAGAAGGCGAAGTAGCCAGTCACATCCTGGTATGCCTTGCTTTGCGCCTTGAACTCGTCATACGCATCAGCCGAATAGGTCGCGCACGAGAGCCCGCACGTCCGCGGAGGCGGCGAAATCCAGACGAGCTGTTGAGAGTCGTGAAAGGGAAGCGGCCGCAGCAGAATCGTATTCACGACGCTGAAGACTGCGACGTTTGCGCCAATACCGAGCGCGAGAATCAGAATTGCGATGATGGTGAACCCGCGATCTTTACCGAGGGTTCGAAAAGTAAAGCGCAGATCCTGTCCCAGCACATCCATCCACGGGAGTCCGCGCGTTTCGCGATGCTCCTTCGCCTGCTGCACTCCGCCAAAACGAACCAGCGCTTTTCGCCGCGCTTCTTCTTCAGACATTCCCTTGTTCATGAATTCCTCCGTAGCTAGCTCGATATGTGCAGCCATCTCCGCATCAAGTTCGCGATCCAGGGGCTCTTTCGCGAAGAAGGAGCGCAGCCGTTGAAACATTTGCCGAAACAGATAGGTCATCGAAACTCTCGTCTTTCAGTTCGTTCGCAGGGCAATCATCGGATCGATCCGCGAAGCGCGACGCGCCGGCAGATATCCCGCAATCAGCGCCACAGCCCCAAGCAGCACCACCATTCCGGCAAACGTGGCCGGATCGGTAGGTGCGGTTTCATAGAGCAGCGAAGCAATGCCTCGGGCAAGAGCGAACGAAGCTGCTCCGCCCAGCAGAATGCCGATCAGCGCCAGCCGCATCGTTTTCCAGATCACGGCTCCCTGCACGCGACTACGTGTAGCGCCCAGCGCCATGCGAATCCCAATCTCCTGCGTCTGCTGCGTGACGGAATACGAGATAACGCCGTAAATTCCCAGTGAGGCCAGAAACAGCCCCAGCCCGGCAAAGATCGAAACCAGGAGCACAAAGAAGCGCCGCGGTGAGGTCGCGTGGTCTACTAACGCCTGAATCGGCTTGAATTCTGTTGCCGGCTGCCCGGGATTGATCTCACGCAGCTTCCCCATCACGCTTGTTGCCAGCGCAGCTGGAGGCAGCTTCGACCGCACCACCAGGTTCGCTCCAGTCGGCCCGAAATCCTTTGTTGCCGGCAGCAACATCTGCGTCCCGGCTTCGTTCTCTGCATTGCTTTCGCGGACATCGGCAATCACACCGATCACCTGGCAATCCTCGCCGCCAGCATTCGCCATTCTGCCCACGGGGTCCCGTCCCGGCCACAGCTTTCGCGCCACCGTTTGGTTGATAATGACCACTTTCTGGTTATTGAAAAGATCTTCCCAGCTGATATCGCGGCCCCGTAGCAACCGCATCCCCATCGCCTTCAGATAGCCGGGAGAAACGATATAGACAAATACGCCAATGCCGGGGGAATCGTGCTGCTTCTCTTCGCCTTTGGCGGAGATTCCCCAGCCGCGGTTCCGGCCCATAGGCAGGTTGTCCGAGATGCCCACCGCTTCTACGCCCGGAATTGCCTGTACCCGGTTTACGACATTCTGCCAGATGGCCGCCTGCTTGGCCGCGCTCCCGCCGTCATCGTAGTCCACACTGATGGCGGCAGCCCGGCTCGGCTCAAAGCCCAAGTCGACCTCCAGCACGCGCAGAAAACTGCGCAGCAGCAGCCCGGCGCCCACCAGCAGCACGCAGGCCAGCGCTACTTCCGTAATCACCAGCACCGACCTCATCCGATCATGTTTTTTCCCGTCGCTCGTTCCGTGTCCCGAATCTTTCAGCACCTCCTGCAGGTTGCCGACAGACATGCGCAGTCCCGGCGCCAGGCCGAAAAGCAGTCCGGCAAAGATGGACACCAGCAGTGTCCATACGAGAGCTCTGCCATCCACCTGAATGCTCGACAGCAGCGGCAGCGCCAGCGATCCCTGGTGCGCAAGCCACGCTGTCACCGCATAAGCAAGACCCAACCCCAGCAGCGCACCGGCGCCTGAAAGCACCAGGCTCTCCGTTAGCAGTTGCCGTACCAGCCGCCCACGTCCCGCGCCCAGGGCGCTGCGCATGGCAAACTCCTTGCTGCGCGCCGCCGAGCGCGCCAGCAGCAGGTTCGAAAGATTCACGCAGACAATAAGAAGGATTAGCCCCACTGCGCACCACAGCACAATCAGCGATCGCCGCAGCTGGCCGCTGACATACTCTTTCAATCCGGTGACCTGGCCCGTATAGTGTGGCTTAAACTCAGGGTGTTTATGATCGAAAAGCAGCCGCGGAAAAATCTCATCGGCCTCACGCTGCGCTTGCCCCAGAGTTACTCCAGGTTTCAAACGGCCTACCAGCGCGAGGTCATTTCCGTCATCACGAAAGTCATCCATGATGTAGGGGGTGAAGAGATCGACTTTTGCTCCCGGCGAAAAGACCGAGCCAAAATCGAATGTCTCCGGCAACACCCCGATCACTGTCACCGAAGTGTTGCTAAGGTTAACCGTTTTTCCAATGATGCTTCGATCCCCGCCGAACTGACGTTTCCAGAACGGATAGCTTAACAATGTGACTGGTTGTGCGTGCTTTACGTACTCTTCAGTCCGAAACAATCGCCCCAGCGAAGGCTCTACCCCGAGCGTCTGAAAGAAGTTTTCAGCCACCAGAATGCCTGTCGCCGGCGTCGGCTGGCCGTTCCCGATCAGCTTGTAGTTGTCCGGACCAGTAAACGCAAAGTAGCCGCTCACAGACTGGAAAGAGTGGTTTTGCTGCTGGAAATCCTGGGTAGCGTCCGCCGTATAGGTTCTGCCGGATTCGTTGGTCCCGGCTTGCTTCTCCACGATCCGCACCAGCCGTTCCGGATCGTGGAAGGGAAGCGGCCGCAGCAGAATCGTATTCACCACGCTGAAGACCGCGACATTCGCCCCGATGCCAAGCCCCAGAATAAGAATCGCGACAATCGTGAAAGCACGATCCTTGCGCAAGGTTCTGAAGGTAAAGCGCAGATCCTGCATCAGCACATCCATCCACGGCAGCCCGCGCGTTTCGCGATGTTGCTCCTTGGCCTGCTGCACTCCGCCAAAACGAACCAGCGCCTTCCGTCGCGCTTCTTCCTCGGGCATCCCCTTGCGCATGTATTCCTCCATGGCCAGCTCAATGTGTGAAGCCATCTCGTCATTCAGTTCCCGATCCAGTGGCCCTTTCCGGAAAAAAGAACGAAGGCGGTGCAACGCCTGTCGCAGCGACGCGCTCAGGGAGGTTTTCGATGTGGTCTTGGGAGGCATTTGGGTTGAACCCATCACCGATCACCACCTTCGTTCTGCATGGCCAAGACCCGGCCCATGACACCCGCCAGCCGCTCCCAGTACGCGGCATCCTGCGCGAGCTGCTTCCGGCCCGCATCGGTGATCGAGTAAAACTTGGCTTTGCGATTGTTCTCCGACGTGCCCCACGCGGCATCAATCCACCCGCGCTGCTGCAACCGCACCAGCGACGCGTAGATCGTGCCCTGGTTCAGAAGCACTTCATCGCCGCTGATCTGCTCGATACGCCGCGCAATCCCATACCCGTGTAGCGACCCCATCGCCGCCAACGTCTGCAGAACCATCAGATCCAGCGTCCCCTGCAGCAAGTCGAGTTTCGATTCCCCCATCCAGATATCTCCTGTGGTGTTGCCACATAACCATCGCACATTCTTCTGTGGTGACGCCACAGGGAAAGCGTCAGGAAATCGTCAAATTTTTGATTTCTAAAATTGTTATCGCCACATAGCTCAGCGAAGCGTAGGCACCTGAAGTTTCTTCGACGGACCCCTTTGAGGTTAGATTTAAGATAATTTAATATTACCGTTGACAAAATTAAATTAATTAAGTTGAAACCTGAAATTAATAAAGTATGCCCATGCACAGAGAAACCGACTGGCAGGAACTGACCCGGCTCACCCAGGGCGAGCCCATCGTGGTCGAGCGTGTCCGCCTCGTTGGCAAAGAGATCGCCATTGAAGGCCGCTTCGAGTTGCCGCAGCTAGCCCGCCTCGGCGCCGAAGACCAGGTTTTTGTGACCGCCTTCATCCGCAGCCACGGCTCCATCAAGGAAATGGAGCAGATCTTCGGCGTCAGCTACCCCACCATCAAATCGCGCCTCAACCGCATTGCCGAAAGCCTGGAGTTCGTCGAGACCAACGTTGCCCCCTCACGCGGTGAGGTCAGGGGCGCGATCCTCGACCGCCTCAAGGCCGGCGAAATCACAGCAGAGGAGGCGATCCGCCAACTGGAGGCAATGCCATGATCCCTGTCGCAGGCGCCGTCCGCATCGGAACTTACCGCGTCCACGGCTTTCGGCTGTCGATCCCGTTCCTGCTGCTTTGGGTTTTGCTGGTGCCGCTGCTGGTCCTGATCGTGCCATTGCTCTTCATCGCTGCATTGTTCGCGCGCGTCAATCCGTTCACTGCAGTAGCCGCCCTCCTGCGGATGTTGGCCGCACTGAAGGGCACGCGCGTCGAGGTCGAGAACGACTACGTTTCCGTGCTGGTGAACATTTTTTGAGATTCGAGAGAGAAGGAGAAACATTATGAGCGAAACTCGCCGACAGGTTCTGGAAATGCTGGCCGCGGGAAAAATTACCGCCGAGGAAGCCGAGCGGCTCATCGCTGCCCTAGAGCGAGACATGCCCGCAAGCCCCGCCGCATCGGATGTCACCACGAAGCCCAGTTTCAAGGCGAAATATCTGCGCGTCATCGTCGAGTCCGACGACCCGAACGAATCGCATGGCCCAGTGAAGGTAAACACCCGCGTTCCCATGCAGCTACTGCGCGCAGGCGTAAAGCTCGCCGCGCTCATCCCGCCGCAGGCACGCAATCATGTGGATCAGGCTCTGCATGAGCAGGGAATTCCATTCGCCATGAACCAGATCAAACCGGAAAACCTCGAAGAAATCGTCGATCAGCTGACCGATCTCACCGTTGACGTCGACGTGAACGACTTCGACCACCGCAAGCAAAAGGTGAAAGTAAAAGTCTTCTGCGAATAACGCCGGCCCCCCTGGTCAATCATCCGTCTTACTGGGAAGCCGTCCTCTCACTCGTCGGGGGCGTGGAAGCATCCCTCAGCCATTGACCGAACCGGTTGAGGGGAATTTTGACGACGCCGCGCACGGTGTGGCTATCTCCACTTGTCATCGGGGAAGCCAGCAGTGAAGCCCCTTTCCCCGGCCCAGCAAGAGATTGCCTGAGCGAGTCTGAACTACTGCGGTTCCCAGCGGAAAAGACCGGCGTAGCTTCGTACTCGAACTCCAGCTGCTTGCGGTAACGGATACCAAACTGAAAGTCATCCGCTGTCCCGACCAGTTCCCCCAGCTTCGGGTCGAGGCCCGTGAGCGATCTCTGGATCTCCGGATAGTGGTTCGTGGAAGACAACGCGCACCACGTCTCATCATCATGGCGCAGGCGAGACAGCTTGTGCTCCAGAACAGGATCAGGCGCGCTGCGATCCAAATGTCGATCGAGCTCCTGCCGCACGCTGGTGATCGTCCCAAAGAGCAGAAGGTCAGAGTCGACGATCGCGAGCCACCGGGAGTCGTGGAATTCCGCCTGTTCGCGGGCAAAGGGCTCGATCTCGACAACACGAATGCCGCGGTAGAGGAAAAGCTTCGCCCCGCCATCTGTTGCGGACTTATAGATGCGCGCCTGATCGAAATGTCCGTGCGCCATCATGCTATGCTCGCCAAGCTCGCTTGTTCCAAGAATCGCAACAAAGATGACATGGCGGACGATCCGCGTGCTGTCGACTCCCGTCAGCGCAAAGAAATCCTGAAGATCAACAGTATTGTTATGGGTGATCAGCACAAAGCTGCCGGGCTGGTCCTTCGGTGGCGGGGTATCCATTCCGGCGACAACGTCGGCGCCGGGAGGTACGAGGGAAAGAAGTTTCTGGTCCACTGATAAGGCCCAGCTGGCAGGAACTGCAAAGATCGCGAGAAGAGCCATTGACAGGCTCATCCAACCTGGGAAACGCCGCATAAAACCTCCATTTCGCCCGGCTATTCGCCACAAGCGGGAAAAGAAAGTGCGACCACCCAGGAATGACAAAGAACCCTGTGTCAGCTCGTTTTAGGACTGTGTTAGAAGATAAAAGCCCACCTTAAACCGGCAAATTCGGCCAGTTTTTACACGCAAAACCCCTGCCAGGAAAGGTGTTTCGATGACCTGCACCGGATGATTGGTCTCCGGCGGGTATAGCTTACGGAGTTTATACGAAAACTTTCGTAGGATGTCAATGAAAATCTTCGTAGACGCCAAAGCCGGATGATTCCGAGGTATCCAATCGCAGGGAGTTAATGACTGGTTACGTCTATTAACCAATACGTTACTAAGACGAGAATAGTCCCACTCTTATCTCGCGCAGCAATCCTGATGCCGCAGCGTGCCTTATTCGACGAGCGGAACACTCCCCATCGGATCGATTATGGGAGGCTGGAAACAATCGCCCGGTATTCGTCCTCGGTAAAGGCGCGTAGGGTTTCTGTCTGAATGTTGCCTGCGGAGGCCACAGTGAGGAGGGCCTTGGCGAACGTGGCGTCATCGGGAGCCTCGACAACCAGGACAATGTCATATTGCCCCAGGGTCATGTAAACCTCTTTCAGTTTGAATCCGCTCGCTTCAAAAGCTTTTCTTGCCGCGTCGACTCGCGACGGGCTTTGTTTGACGTTCTGCACACCTTGAGTTGTCCACTTGGTCAGGACCACATACGTAGGCATCGAACACACCTCCGGCAGATGGTTTCTTCCCGGGCACTGCCGCTCCTATGTAGCCCACTGCGGACAGGAATTTCCGCCGGCAGAATCCTACGCGAACTATCGTGTGGTGTCTGCAAGAATGTTGAAAAATCACTTCGACGCTGCACGCGGCGAACATCATAAGTATTTGAATATAAACGCTTACTTAACAAGTCGTTCCCTAGCTCCGATTCCAAAGCAATTTCATCTTTATTAGGAGGGGTATCCCCTGCCGGAGGGATGCGCGAAAATGAAGAAATGCAGTTCATTGATCTCAAAGCGCAGTACCGCAAGCTGAAATCCGACATCGACGCCCGCATCCAGACCGTCCTCGACCACGGCCAATATATCCTCGGCCCCGAAGTCGCGGAGTTGGAATCGCGCCTCGCCGCACGCATCGGCTCGGAGCACTGCATCAGCTGTGCCAGTGGAACAGATGCTCTGTTATTGGCGATGATGGCGCTTGGCATTGGTCATGGCGATGAGGTCATTACCTCACCCTTCACCTTCTTCGCCACCGGCGAGATGATCGCGCTGCTCGGAGCCGTTCCCGTCTTCGTCGACATCGATCCGGAGACCTACAACATCGATCCGGCGAAGATCGAAGCCGCGATCTCGCCGCGTACGAAGGCAATCATGCCGGTGAGCCTCTACGGCCAGTGCGCAGACTTTGACCCGATCAACGAAGTCGCGGCGAAGCACGGCCTTGCTGTCATCGAAGACGCCGCCCAGAGCTTCGGGGGAACCTACAAAGGCCGCGAATCCGGCGATCTGAGCAGAATCGGCTGCACCAGCTTCTTCCCGTCGAAACCGCTCGGCTGCTATGGCGATGGCGGCGCGCTCTTCACTAACGATGTTGACCTCGGACGTCGCACGCTGGAGATGCGCAACCACGGACAGGATCGCCGGTACCACCACATCAGCATTGGCATTAATGGCCGCCTCGACACAATCCAGGCCGCGATTCTGCTGGCCAAGCTGGAGGTCTTCGACGGAGAACTCGCAGCCCGCCAGCAAGCCGCAGCGACCTACAACAAGTTGCTGCAAGACGCAGTTCAAACACCAGTCGTCCGCGACGGATACACCAGCCCGTACGCGCAGTACACCATCGAAGTCGACGACCGCGACGCTGTCCAGCAAGCGCTGCAGCAAGCCGGAATCCCCACTGCCGTCCACTACCCAGTACCCTTGCACCTGCAACCCGTCTTCGCCAGCATGAATCTTAGTGAGGGCAGCTTCCCGCATTCGGAGCGGGCAGGGAAGCGGGTGCTCAGCCTGCCTATGCATCCCTATCTCAAAGCAGAGCAGATTCTCGAAATTGCGACAGCCGTACGCAACGCTGTCGCAAGCGTGACCACAGTTACCAAATGAATACGAAAGTTCACTGCCGGAAACCACTGAGGGATTGACACCGGCCACCGCTAGGTGAAGAATCGCATCAAACATTTCACAAACGGAATGTTTGAGGTTATCGGCCGCCTATGTTGGGAGACCGCTTCACCACCCGCGATGTTCTTGAACTCACCGGCGTCACCGCGCGTCAGTTGCAGTGGTGGGATGAAAAGCGCGTTGTTGTGCCGGAGCGTGAGGGCCGCAACCGCATCTACTCGACCGCCGATCTGGTCGAGATTCTCGTTATCGAAAAACTTCGCAGCAAACACATATCGCTGCAGCAGGTGCGCCGCGTTCTGCGCTTCCTGCGCCGGGAAGTGCACAGCCGCCTGGCGGACATTGTTCAGGGCCGGAAGGAACATCACCTTCTGCTGGATGGAAAACACGTCTATCTTGAATCGGATTCGCGCCAGATTGTCGATCTCATGCGCAACACAAACCAGCCGATGCTGTTGATATGTTTAACGGACACCGTCAACCGGCTGAAGGTCGACTTGGACGAGGTCCTGGCCAGAGGGCCAAGGAAGCCGGTCGCTCAGGACCGGAGCAAAAGGAGGGCACTGGAAGAAGCGCACATGGCGTAAACGAAATTCAAGCAGCGTTACTGGCACCATTCAAAAGATAGCCCCAAAAAAGGAGGCAACAATGTCCGCAGAACTGCAATTGCTAGAAGAATGGATTCCCGAACAGATGGAACCGGGAACCATATTTGTGCTCGAGAACGCGGGAACGATGGGCGATGCGAAAAATCCCTACTGGGCCGTGCTGGCCTGCCCAAGCTGCGGAGCACTGGGTCTAATCACACGGGCGCAATTTGCCGGGCTTGAATCGATGATCTGCGGAGCGAACAACTGCTCGGCAGAATATTATTTACGCGACGAAGATATTGAGTACCGCAAGCCGCACTAGGACTTGCACGGAAAAGGCTGCCAAACCGGCAGCCTTTCTCACAAATGCAGTGCGGTGCGAGGTCTACGCGCGCGTATAGGAAGCGATTGCGCTGGCCTCGTCATCCTTCACATCGAAGACAGTGTAGAGTTTGGTGATCTGGAGCAGATCATGAACCTTCTTAGTCAGGTTCAAGAGCTTCAGCTCTCCGCCCTGATTGCGAACTGTGGTGTAGGCGCTGACCAGCTCGCCGATGCCTGAGCTGTCAATATAGTTGACGTCGCCCAGGTTGAGCAGGATGAGCTTGGATCCCTTTGCCAGTAGATCCCGAACAGCATCGCGCAACTGCACACTGCCTTCGCCGAGGGTAATGCGGCCGCTAAGATCGAGAATGGTCACACCGTCCACCTGACGGGTATTCAACTTCATGCTCACGTAAGATTCCTCCTTAGACTAACTGCCGGTTTGAGCGGTCCCAAGATGCTTAATCAGTGTCAGCTCGGTTCCAGGATGCAATAGCTTGAAGTGTACCTCATCCATAAAAGAGCGGATAAGAAAGATTCCACGGCCTGAGCCGCGCAACAAATTTTCCGGGGCGAGGGGATCAGGAAGCGTATCCGGATCGAGTCCTTTTCCCTGGTCGGCGATGCGGATCACTAGTGAATCGCCGGTATTTTCAAAGGACGCCGTAATGCGTTTGTCAGGATCGTAAGAATTGCCATGCAGGACCGCATTCACCGCTGCTTCCCGCACCGCCATGGCAATGCGGAAAACCTCATCTTCGTCTACTCCAGCCTTCTTGGCCATTTGCTCGGCAGTTTGTTCCACTCGGTTGACGCTGTCGAGCGAGGACTCGAGTGTATACGTTATCCGGCTTGCCTGCGATCCAGTCAATTGGTGATCCTCGCCATAATGCATGGACATCCTTATCGTTAACCTGTTGTAGGGCAGTTTGCTTGCTCAACGATGCAATGTCAAGCTAGTGGACGGTTAGGACTCGGAAATGGTTACAGAAAAGGCCGTATTCCAGGCACCCGAGCTTGCGTGTCACTGAAAAAGGCACATAGATAGAGATGCCTGTTAGACTGCACGCGGGACGCGAAACAGGATGAATGAAAAGCGCAACGGACCCAGTCTGACAATGCTGCTCGGTACTCCGGTAACGGAGCCGCAGGGAAGCCTGTTTGGGCGGCTGAAAGACATTGCGGTCGCGACCGGCGCAGACGCGGGAAAGATAGCCGGGTTGGTTCTCAAGACGAAAAAAGGACTGGAGCTGGTTCCCGCAACGGAAGTGATGAGCACCCCGAGCGGAGTGCTCGAATTGCGCTCAACGGAGATGGTACAGCCGTTGCGAAGCGATGAGAATTTCATTCTGCTGAAGCAGGACCTTCTGGATCGTCAGATTATCGATGTGCACGGGCGCAAGGTTGTGCGCGTGAACGACGTGGATCTGCAGTGGTTTTCCCGCGATGAGAAGCAGGATTTGCGCGTGCGGGAAGTTGAGGTGGGCCTGCGGGGCGCTGTGCGAAGACTGCTGCTTGGGATCATGCCCAGGAATGCGGTGGACAGGCTGGCGCGACACTTTCCGGCGCGGGTTATTCCCTGGGAGTTTGTGGATGTAATCGAGGTGGACCCGGCGCGACGGGTGAAGCTGAAGATTGAGCACGAGCGTCTGGCGCAGCTGCATCCCTCCGACATTGCGGACATTCTGGAGGATCTTGCCCCGGCCGAGCGCGAAGCGATTCTGACCACTCTTGACGAAGAAGTGGCTGCGGAGACCCTGGAAGAAGTTGAGCCGAAGCTGCAAAAGGCGATGGTCGAGTCACTGGATTCTGAGACCATTGCCGGAATCGTAGAGGAAATGGACCCGGGAGCTGCGGCGGATCTGCTGGCTGAGCTGCCTGAGGAGCGCTCAGAGGCCATTCTTGAAGAAATGGACCCGGCAGAGCGCCAGGAGGTGGAAGACCTGCTGGAATTCCGGGAGGATTCCGCAGCCGGGCGGATGACGACTGCGTATGTGCAGGTGCAGGTCGAGGCAACGGTCGCGGATGGAGTCGAGGCTTTGCGGACGTTTGAGGGCGATCCGGAAAACATCACCGAGATATACCTGGTAGACGAGCAGGAAGTCTTAAAAGGGATTGTGCCGCTGGGCCGGATGATTTTGGCAAAACCGGAGACCAGACTGGCGATCCTCGCCGAGCCGCGCTTCATTTCGAGCCCGGTGCATGCCCATCAAAACTTAGTTGCGGAGCTGTTTGACAAATATAATCTGCGTGCTTTGCCGGTGGTGGACGATGAGGGAAAGTTGGTAGGCGTAGTGGAAGCGGACCACGTCATTGCCTTTCTTAGAGACAAGATATAAAAGCGATCTGCCGCGATTCTGTTTATGCGTGTGCGCGTGATATGTTCGCATAGAAACATTCCCCTCAAATTCTGAAATGTAGACAAAAGCAGAGACCCGACCCCTGCATGCTGAAACGATGGAGAACCCGGATATTTTTGTTCCTGGCTGTGCTTGGGCCGGGCTTCATCACTGCAAATGTCGACAATGATCCGAACGGAATTCTTACCTATTCGCAGTCGGGCGCACAGTTCGGTTATTCGCTGCTTTGGACGATTATTCCAATTACGCTCGCGCTGATCATCGTTCAGGAAATGTGCGCGCGCATGGGGGTGGTGACAGGCAAGGGCCTCAGCGACCTCATCCGCGAAGAGTTTGGCCTGCGCATGACCTTCATCATTATGGTCCTGCTGGTTATCGTCAATTTCGGCAATGTTATTGGAGAATTTGCCGGCATTGCGGGCAGCCTTCAACTGTTTCATCTTTCGAAATACATTTCTGTGCCGATATGCGCGGTGCTGGTCTGGCTGCTGGCCGTCCGGGGAGACTACAAAACAGTCGAGAAGATTTTTCTTACAGCGTCTGTCTTCTATATCGCCTACATCATCACTGGCGTGCTTTCCGAGCCGAGCTGGCACACGGCCATCGTTGCAACCATTAAGTTGCCTCCGCGAGCATCCTGGGGACAGCAGGGTTATGTATTTATGGTTGTGAGCGTGATCGGGACGACGATTGCTCCATGGATGCAGTTCTACCTGCAATCCTCGATTGTCGAGAAGGGTGTCAGCATCCGAAAGTATGCGGCGACGCGGCTCGACGTCATTGTCGGGTCGATATTCACCGACGTTGTCGCGTGGTTCATTATCGTCGCTTGCGCCGCGACACTCTGGGCGCATGGGATGGGCAATATCGGTATGCCGGCAGACGCGGCTGAGGCGATGAAGCCTTTGGCAGGATCGTATGCTTTTCTGCTTTTCGCTTTTGGCCTGTTCAATGCGTCATTCTTCGCTGCATCGGTGCTTCCGCTTTCAACGGCCTATACCGTTTGCGAAGGTCTGGGTTTTGAATCGGGAGTGGACAAGAGCTTCAGCCAGGCACCTTTTTTTTACTGGCTTTATACATTGCTGATTGCGGGCGGCGTGGCGGTGGTGCTGATTCCGGATTTTCCGCTCGTGCAGTTCTCCATTTTTTCGCAGGCGTTGAACGGCATCCTGTTGCCGATTGTCATCGTTTTTATGCTGCTTGCTGATTAATCGCAAAGATTTGATGGGAACGCATGTGAATTCCCACTGGTTCAACGCGGCAGCATGGCTGACAGCGGTCATCGTAACTATCTTGTCCGGAATACTGATGTTTCAGCAGATCGCCCATGCATGGAAACATTGATGCAAAAGAAAGCCCCAATCTCTGCGGAAGATTGGGGTTCAGGAGGTTTTGTGTTCAAGAGACATTCTTAGAGTACGCGCCAGCGGGCGGGTCGTCTTGAACACAACGGCGGGTTTTACTCTCCACCCTTAGGTGGATGGAGAATTTCTTTTGCTTACCGCTTTGGCTCCATCGTTTCCCCATCGATGAGCGGGTTTTCCTCTGTCACTAAGACTTTGTGGAACAGCCACTCCGGGTCGCTGTGCAGTATTTCTGAAATCTGCGTCCTTAGCTGATCACTGGGTTCACGGAAACCATTGATGACTTTGCTAAGGTGTGCTTCGTCAATTCCCAGGATCTTCGCCATGCGATTCTGGCGAAGCCCACTTGTGTAGATTTTCAGTTTCAAATTCGGATAAATATCGCGCTGAATTGTCATGTCATGACCCAATGATGGTTTTTTGCATTGGGAACCGCTCATTCGGCGCCCTTGCTGTTTGTGAGCAGAGCAATCATGCTGCCAGAGCCGGAAGTCTTGTTTCATCAACATTTTGTTGCGCTTGACGTCGGGGCAATCCTTCTTGGCTGCCGCCTTTTCGCCATTGTTTCTAAAAAGGTGAAAAGTTTCTGAAAACTTAATCGTCAGCTTTCCAGACTATTTTCCGATTTAGAAAATGGAGTGATCCGCCGAACTACCATCGCCTGGGACATCCAAGTGAATCCAAGGAAAAGGGGTGAACAGGGTCGAGTCTATTGGCCAATTAGTAACGTAACCACGAGGTGGGGTAACTTACTTTCGGCATGGGGACCAATACAGAAGAAAATCAATGGTAATCAGATGCAAAAGAATGGTTGTTTAATGTGCATTGGATGGAACAGCATAAAGGCGTGCACACTTCTGTCAGAGCCATGCAATAAATTGTTGTTGCATGCGCAATTAGGGTTGAGTGAAAAAGCGTCGACAAGCCATATGACCACTACAAGCAGGGCTTTCATGCTGTGCACAATTCACTCTTTAACAAATTCAACGCTTGCAAGGTAAATGAGCTATGTCAGGCGAAATTGTAGTGGTCGGAGAGAATCGGGAAGCGAATGCCCGCCTCAACCAGGCGTTCGGCAATAGAGGCCAAGGCCTCCTTTCCCTGAGGGACATTCGGGAAGCGATCGTCTATCTTCGCGATCCGGGCTGTATGGCATTCGTTGCGCTTCTCTGCAACGTGACCATGCGCCGTGAGCAGGATTTCACGATTCTCTCGGAAATTGCGGCGATCCATCCGCATTTGCAGATTCTTCTGCTGCCCGAGAATGCTAGAAGTTTGCCCAGCGATCTTCCTGTTAAAAACAGCAACATCCGGATGATTCAACGGTCCGCTTCCTGGGAAGGCACTGTTGAGGCTGTTCAACATGCGGCGAACACCGCGGCCGTAATGGCAGCTAAAGCGGAGCAGGAAAATGCGATTCCCGATGATTCCCACGGTGAAAGCTCGCCAGTGTTTTCGACAGCCTTTCTCAAACGCGTTGGAATGGCCGATGTGCCTGTTCTTCTTCATGGTGAGACGGGCGTAGGCAAAGAGATCATGGCGCGGCGTTTGTGCGCATATTCTCCGCGGGCAAATAAGCCTTTCCTGAAGTTGAATTGCGCCGCTCTTCCTTCCGAGCTTGTTGAGAGCGAATTGTTTGGGTATGAGAAGGGCGCCTTTACGGGAGCTGTCACCGATAAGCCGGGGAAGTTCGAGATTGCACAGGGGGGGACGATCCTGCTGGATGAAATTGGCGATATGGACATTCGCCTCCAGGCGAAACTTCTTCAGGTCCTGCAGGATGCAGAGGTGCAACCTCTGGGCAGCAATAAAACCATCAAGGTCAATGTGCGCGTGCTTGCGGCAACGCATTGCGATCTGCGGAAAGCAATTGAGCGTGGCACTTTTCGGGAAGACTTGTATTACCGCCTGAACGTTATCAATCTTGTTATACCGCCTTTGCGCGATCGAAAGAGCGAGATCATGCCGTTGGCGGACATGCTCTTACGCAAACATGCGCCACAAGGAGCCGCAACGCCAGAAATCACCGAAGAATTGCGACAGGCGATGCTGGAATACCACTGGCCGGGGAACGTGCGTGAACTGGAAAACATCATGCGCCGCTTTCTGGTCTATCAGAGTTCATCCATGCTGCTGGAAGAGTTGTCGCAGGCAATCATGTGCTCCGCTCCGAAGCCAGTTGCAGCATCAAAAGACCATCGCACGATTAATACGGGAAACGTGTCATCGATCAATCGCCTTGCGGAGCAATCGCGTCAGGCGGAGTCGAGGCTATTGTTGGAGACTCTGGAGGCAACGCGATGGAACCGTCGCCAGGCTGCTGCAAGGCTGAACCTTGAATACAGAGCGTTTCTTTATAAATTGCAAAAGTATCGGATTGCCGAGAAGAAAGAGAAGACCGAGGCCAAGTACGTCTCTTAGCAATGGTTTACTTCATGCTTGGGTGCAAAAGCCATTACCGAACGCCAGAAATAAAGCGCAATGCGCGAATGCCGGGCATAAAGAAGTAAGCACCGCCGCGAACTGTGATGAACTGCGGCACGGAGTTGATATGGTGCTTTGCAGCATCCTTCTGCGTCAGCGAAAAGGAGTTCGTGACTGGGCAACCCGGAATCGGCTCGCGATTGCCGAGTAGAGGATCGCTTTCACCCGTCAAACCTGCGAACTTGCTACTCATCACCCAGGCGCTTTGCACGAACTCAAACTGGCGCGAGATATTAGCTCCGAGACTGATGAAATGGATGCCGCGTTTTGCATCGTCTGATGGCGCTTGCTGCAATGCATCCTGAATAGATAAGGCCGGTCCATATTCGCGTCCGCGGCGAAGCAACCGATGGAAGCGTGTTGAAGCGATGACATCCTCGCCATATGCAGTTTCGCCAAAACCGAGCGTATGCTTCAGCCTCGAAAATACATTGTTAGCCGCACCCGGCAGATCTGTGGTTCGCGGATTTGCCCGCCGAATGTGAGCGCCAAGTGGACAACGCAATCCGGTGCTGTCTGAGTCGAAGGTGAATTGATTCTCAGCCGCATCCTTCTTGTCGATGCCTTCGATCGGCTGATCGTTTAACTCCACCAATGGCTGGCCGTCCTGTTTGCGACCGACAAGGGCTTCGGCCATAGTCTGGCGGGCCTGCGGATCTGAATTTGCCTGTTGATCCATAAACTGCCAGAAGCCGCGCACATCTTGGGCTAATTGACGAAAGACAAGATACGTTCCATTCCGGCCTAGATCCAGGATTCCGGGCTTGTCTTCGGCAGCCGGCAGCACGGACGCTCCGCTGGAGGCAGGCAAAAGGGGACGGTCGGTGTACTTATCGTATTCGTTGGGATAGCCAAGCAGAAATTCACCGAGAGACACCAGATTTCCGTATGCAAGCTCATCGCCCTTAACTTGACGGTGCTGCTCCCAGTCAATGGTCGGCTGGCTGATTCCGTCTTTAAAGCCGAAAGGCTCAACGCCGAATAGATTCGACGTAGGAAGACAGTCCAGCACCTCAAAAGCGTCTTCCCAATGCGGTCCGCGAACTGCCTGCGACCAACTGTCGAGTTGATTTTCGCGGGCGTAGAGCATGACAACGAGATGCGGTTCCTTATTTTCCGCACCCCACTCCCAATACTGCGGCGAGTTCGCGCCTACATCGCCCAGTCGGCGGGAACGGCTTTCATCTCCGGACATACCCGAATAGAACTCGGCAGAAAATCCTGCGAGAACATCTTCGTTGAGTCCAAGTGCGCGCAGACCTTCACAGGTGAATGCGATCTGCAAAGCCGTATCAGGCGCCTTTGCGAGCGCTACTGCATTGGAAATGGAAGCGGAAGCAAGCCAGGATCGTGCCGATGCCGCATCTCGAATTCGCAACAGAAGAAACGAGGCCTCGGTAAGCTCTCCGTACCCAAAGCGCACGAGGCCCTGTATGTCTGCGTAATCGACTGGTGACGGCTTGGTCATGGCGCCTTTCTCAAAGGAGCTGTGCCCATTGGCGCAGCTGTGAATCTGACATCACCGGGTTTTCGAGTCCCTGGCGTATGAGCGTGTTTCGTCGCAGGTCGAGGGCGGTCAAGCCTGGATGACCGTTGTACCAAACCTCTGTCGGCAATTCGTGCCGTCGAATAAAGTACTTGAATTTCTGCTCATCCTTGGCGCCGTCGAGAATGAGCCAGTTTGTAGTCGGATAGCCGATTCCATTGCCGAAGACGACATTTAGCCCAAAGGCAACTTTGTTGATGAAGTCGTCCATGTAGCTATCAAGGCTTCCGTCGTAATTGCTGGCGAAAAAGAGACGCTTTTTGTCGTCGAGAAATACCCATCGTGCAAAATGAATCGTGGTAACACGCGCCAACCTGCCTCGATTGAAGATATGGCGAGTGGTGTAATTGATGACCCAGAGGATGAAAATAAGCGTCCAACGTCGAAAGAGGCCGGGCTTGAGACTGCCGAAAGCGCTGAATTGATTTGTAACATCATGGTCCTCAAGGGCGGCTAATTTGTCCGCGTAAGCAAATGCGGGACGCGGCGCGATCTCCATGTCGGCTCGTTCACGACGGCGTAATTGGATGACAAAAAAAAGCGCGTACAAGATGAGCACCGGCGACAAAAGCAGCAACAGTAGAGGTACAGCAATGAGATGGGCGATATTTCGCAGCTCCCAGATGATTGGCGTAGCCGGTTCTGGAGTAAGCGAGAGACGTCCTGCACGTTGTTCTGCAGCGACATATATCCGCAATTTATTTTGCAACTGACGTGGTGACAACTCCAGGCGGGAATTGTCTGCGTCGAGCCAATCGCGGATAGTAAGGCGCAAAGCGGACTCTTCGCGAACCTGCTGCATGCTTCGTCCCAGCCAATTTACATAGGTGGTTGCTGGTTCCTGGTGATGCTGCCTGATCCACGTGAGCAGGTCAACTCCACGCGAGAAGCCCTCACAGTGCTCGAAGATCGCCGTCAGGCCGTCAGCTGCGGAGCCCACCAATTTCCCCAGAAAGGCGTCCTGTGGACCGTCAAAGTCGCACAGGAGCGCAAAATAGGTTGGATAAACAGGCATTGGCAATTTGTAAGCAGTTGTAATATCGCCAAGCGTAGGATCTTCAAGAATGAGAAGCCTGGCGAAATGCAGCTCATCCAGTTGTTCAAAGGGAATCAGCTTGTTGCCAGGATCGGCAACGCCGGGCGCTCGATTCATGGACGAGAGTAGCTGGCGCAGATCATCCGCGCGTCCTGCTGAGATGGGCGCCAACACCATCAGATGGGACTGCGGAATCATTGCGTTGGGAACTGAATCGCAAAGTTGATGAGCCTGTCCTTCTTCCAATAAACGATTCCCAGATACAAGTTGGGACCAATCTGGCGAATCTCATCGCGAATCCACTCCGCTAGCAGAGAGGTTTCGGAGTAGTCGAGAACAATGCATTCCTTGCCATCGAACCAGCTGTCGCCCTTGTAGACCTTCGCGATAATCGCGTTTAGTCCGAAGGAAAGTATCCGGTTGCGCAATATGCCCTTGCTGGCGTCGAAGGTCTTTCCCTGCCAGGCAAAGTGATTGATCAAGGTGGCGATCTCCTGCGAATATGTAGTGCCGGGCGCGATGATGGCGGTCCCGTTTGCCTCGCCATTGGGAATGTCGCCAGGCTGGCTGGCGCTGAACAAATCATCGAGTTCTTTCTGGGACATGGCCAGTAATTGAGCAACGGTATATGGCATGAGTGTGACTCCTAGGGAAACCGGAAGGATCCGGGCAGCCGGTAAACTGCGGATATTCTGTCAGGGATAGTGCGTCTCAACTTTCATGCGTTGCAGACGACGCGCATGAATTGCAGTCCAATATCGTTTGGGTGAGAAAACTTGTCAATCAAAAGATTGCATTCAGCTTTTGGCATCTTCGAGAATGGCGTCCGCCGCTTTTTCTCCAATCATGTAGAC
This sequence comes from uncultured Acidobacteriaceae bacterium, assembly GCA_963833015.1. Lineage (GTDB taxonomy): Bacteria > Acidobacteriota > Terriglobia > Terriglobales > Acidobacteriaceae > Alloacidobacterium. The sequence continues at coordinate 521,953 of CAWHWJ010000017.1, forward strand.
CGCGCACGCGATAAAGAAGCCGGGAATTCGCGGGAAAACTGAGGCGTCCACGACGCGCAGGCCCGTCGTTCCGTGGACGCGGAAACGGCTATCGAGCACGCCTCCCGCCTCGCGCGGACCTATGGCGCAAGTGCAGGAAGCATGATGCCCCCACGCGTTCCTGCGGATATATTCGCGCAATTCTTCAACGGATTGAAGCTGCGATCCGGGCAGCGCTTCCTCGGCAATGATGTTCTTCTTCCGCAACTGGTCTGTCAGCTCGCGCACAAAGCGGACGCCATCCACCACTGAGTCGAGATCCTTACCGCCGTCGGGCGTACCTTCTTCGAAGTAGCGAAAGTTGATTTCAGGCATATCGAGCGGGTTTGCGGAGCGAAGCCTCACCTCGCCGGCTCGATTGTTGGTGTGCGCCTTGAGCACAGCCCACGTCAGGTAATTGCGGTTTGTCGCGAACACTTCAGAATAGCCGGGGAAGTATCCTTCAAAGCGACCGAGCACAGCGAGGCAGAAGAGATCAGGCAGGGGACGATCTGGCGCTGAGCGTTTGAAGAGCGAAAGCACAGTGCCATTCGTGGTGTAGGCGCCGTCACGAGCCTGTTTCCAGGTCTGATATTGCGGATCGCCCTTGCAGAACTTAGCGCCATCAAACACTTCCCACTCTTCGAAGTTCATGCGGTTCACGACGCCGATTTCATACCGATCCTGCAGATTCTTGCCCACCCCAGCCAGGTCGACGCGCACGGGAATGCCATGCTGCCGCGACCCCTCTGCGGGACCGATGCCGGACAACATGAGCAGCTGCGGCGTGTTGAAGGCTCCTCCTGAGAGGATGACTTCGCGCCGGGCATTCGCCTGTCGTCGTATGCCCGAGCTTGCGTTCGGGCTGGCGTGCGCTTTGTAGAGCCGCGCACCTTGGAGATACTCGACCCCAATGGCGCGCTGATTTTCATCGAACAGCACCCGCGTAGCCAGAGCGTTCAATTCGACGCGCAGTCGATCCGGATGCCTTGCGGCCACCTCCAGCACGCGCTCGCGTGTGCCTACTCGGGCGTGGTTTTTCGTGGTCAGCGGCATGTAGCGCAGCCCGATGGAATTCACCTTCACCGTCCGCCAGTCGTTCGGATCCAGCAGGCTTTGCAGGGACCATCTGGCCTGGTCGACCTCGTAGCCAATCTCCTCGATCGCTTTCTTGATTGACGCCAGGAGTACATTGCGTATGTCTTTCTCAAGCAATGCAGAGAGGGGAATGGCGCATTCCGTATTGAGCCAGCCGTTCCACCCATGCCGTGTTGGATTGAAGCCGAACTTTGCCAGCAGGCGGTGCAGCCAGTTGTGGTGGCAGTTCTCTAGCCGCTCGAAGTAGCGCCGCATATTCTCGCAGTTCCATGATTTGTCGCCGGTGAGCGCGGCGATGCCATCCCAGTCTGCGTCATGCGGATAGACGAAGATCATGGCATTGTGCGCAGTGCAGCCGCCAAGGGTTCCGGCGCGCGGATACAGAACGCCATCGACGCGCTGGTCAGCGTAGAACTCGCGATACTTGGGGTCTTGCTGTTGGGTTTTGGAGTCCCCGTAGTGACGGACAAAGAAATCCCAGCGCATTGCCTCGTTCTCCGAAGCGAAGGCGTGGAAGCATGGGACGTCATAGTCGTCCGGCAGGCGATCTGCGCCCGCCAATTCAGCGTCCTCGCCCCGAAGCTGCTTGGAATCGCTGCCCGCTTCGAGAAGAAGAACTGTATGGCCCGCTTCTGCAAGCCGGGCTGCCACCGTCCCTCCGCCAGCGCCGGAGCCCACAACGATGTAATCCCATGAGTCTTGTGCCGCGTTGCCTGCGTTCATTTCAATCAAGTTTCCTGGTCCTTCAGCATGCCACACGGAACAGTCTTCGCGCATACGCAAAGAAGTTGTTCAGGATATTTCGCTGGCACTGTAGAATTGCGCACTATTGATCTAGTTCTTCTTTCCGGGGAGACGATTCAGCGATGTCTCTTGGTCCGCGTATCAACGACGCAATTCTAGGCCTTGTGACTCTGGAACATCGCGTCGACCCATATTTCCGCGACACATTTAACGCACTGTTTCAGCGTCTCTTGGTCAATATGGTGCAGTTTTTCCTGCGATTGCTTCACAAAAATCCCGAGGCGAAAATCTGTCAGGAAGTCATAGAGCCGGATGAAGGGGAAATCGCTGCAGCTATCACGGAAAAGATGAAAGAGTTCACCGAGCGTGAATACAAGGGGCGCGTGGCCGAACGGGCAGGGAACACCAAAACGTACGGAGTCGTTCGAGCAGAATTTCAGGTATTGGCTGACGTTCCCGAGGCTTTTAAGAAGGGAATGTTTGCTGAACCAAAAAGCTATCCTGCGTGGATAAGGTTCGCTGGGCCCGGCCCTCTGTCACCGCCCGATGTCGCCGATGCCGGCATTCTCAGCATCGGGGTCAAGGTCATGGGGGTTGCAGGCGACAAGCTGCTTGATGATGAAAAGTGGACCGTGGACTTTTCCGGCATCAGCTGTCCCACGTTCACCACTCCGAACACGAAAGAAAATCTGAAGCTGCAGAGCGAAATCTATGCGCGAACTCCCGTTTTCTATTTCCTCAAGCCGTTTGACTCACATCTGCTCGATATGGCGATGCAAGGGCTCTACGCCAGAATGAATCGAAGCCCGTTGGAGGTCCGGTATTGGAGCTGCGTTCCCTATCTCTGCGGTGAAGGTCTGGCAGTGAAATATTCAGTGACTCCGACCTCTGGGCACAAGACCAAGATCCCTTGGAACCCGCCTGACAATTGGCTGCGGCAGTCGCTGGCGATGAGGCTCGCAAGTGAGGACGTGGAACTAGACTTCCAGATACAGGCCCAGACCGATCCGCGACGCATGCCGATCGAAGACGCGTCTATCGAATGGCCGGAGCGGCTGTCGCCCTTTGTTACGATTGCAAGGATCAGGATCTCGAAGCAGCGATTCGACTCGCCGGAACAGCTCGCATTCGCAAACGTGCTCTCTTACAATCCGTGGCACACCACGGCGACGCATCGGCCTCTGGGAAATCAGAATCGCGCGCGAAAGTTGATCTACACGCAGCTCTCGGAATTGCGGCAGGCGATGAATCACGTGCAGCATGTAGAGCCGAATGGCTCGGAGGTATTTCCGCAGTGATTTCTGCTGCGATTGCAAGATTTGCTGTGGTACCATCCTCGGCCATAAAGCAACTTTGAAACTATCTGGTGTGCCGGTTCACCATTCACCATGTCTGTGCTTTGAAACAGGAGTCATAAGACAGGAAATGATCAAGACTCGATTCCACTTTTCTCGTGCATGGATAGCCGGCGCTGTTGTTTGCGCGGCTCTGGCAGTCGGCTGCAAGTCAACGCCTAAGGCGGGGGAAGTGCTGGACGAAGCTCGGCGCGCGGGCCGCCCGGCTTCCTCGTTTCCTGCCGCTGATGAAGATTATTTCCACGACATGGATGGCGGTATTGCGCTGACCGCCGACGAAATCAAAGGCCGCAACATGTGGCTGGTATGGACGGGAGGCAATGATCGCTTCTGGGATGCGATGGCGACGGCCAGTGTTGGCACGCTCGATTTGCTTAAGACTGTTTCGTCCTATCCCGGTTACGCATACAGCCGCGACAACCGCTGGAACTATCTGGGACTGGTCAATGAACCGTGTTTTCAAAAAGCCACTGGACCCGACGCGCAGCATTTTGGATTGTGGCTCGATCAGCGCAGCGCTGGTTGCTCGGCTGATCCATTCGAGAACGAACAGAAATATCCAGGCGTGAAGATTGGTGCGCGTGGCGACGCCATTCCGGTTGGCTCCTACTATGGCTATCCTACTGGAATCGTAGGTCTCCGCCTATTTCCAAATCCTGATTTTAACGCTGCCGCCGCGAAGCGTTGGGACCCGAAGCGCTATTACGAAGACCCAAGCTATTACAACGACAAGAAGCTCGTTCGGCCATATCGCGTCGGCATGTCCTGCGCCTTCTGCCACGTTGGGCCAAATCCGATTAAGCCACCTGCTGATCCAGAGAATCCGAAGTGGGAGAACCTTAGTTCCAATGTCGGTGCACAATACTTCTGGGTGGATCGCATCTTTGTAGCGAAGGTAGATCCAAGTAACTTTCCATACCAGCTCTTCCATACATCGCGTCCGGGCACGCTGGATACGTCGCTGATCTCTTCAGACAACATCAACAATCCACGTTCGATGAACGCCGTGTATGGCCTCCCGGCGCGACTGGCCGTCGCGCGAAGGTGGGGAAAAGAGACGCTCGCGGGCGGAGAACTCAACAACAAACAGTTCAACGAGTTTATCCACGAGGGCGATCTGACAAAGTTCTTCCAGCCGCCGAATACGGTCTGGACCGCGCGCATTCTCAAGGACGGATCGGATTCCGTTGGCGCTCTGGGCGCATTGAATCGCGTTTATCTCAACATCGGGCTATTTAGTGAGGAGTGGCTTCTGCATTTCCGCCCGTTAGTCGGCGGCGAGCCGATTACGCCGATAGAAATATCTGTCGCGAACAAGAACTCAGCCTACTGGGAAGCAACCGAGCAACAGACGCCCGACATGGCGCTGTTCTTTTTGAAGAGCACGGACGCACATCTGTTGAAAGATGCGCCCGGCGGCGCGGCTTACCTCACAAAAGACCAGAGTGTGCTCCAACACGGGGCTACGGTATTTGCCGATCGCTGCGCGCGCTGCCACTCAAGCAGGATTCCAGAACCTGCTCCAGGGGTTGATCCCGACGGTTGTGCTGGCAAAGACTATCTTGGCCTGCTGGAATAAATACTGGGCATGGACGAAGACCGACGAATTCAAGTCCGCCATGCGTAAGATCGTTCTGCAGAAAGACTTTCTCAAAGACAATTATCTTTCCACGGACATGCGTGTTCCGGTGACGCTGCTGCAGACAAATGCGTGTAGTCCACTTGCCACGAATGCGATTGCAGGAAACATCTGGGATAATTTCTCGTCTCAGACCTACAAAGAGCTCCCGTCAGTGGGAACAGTCACCGTCTACGATCCTTACACGGGCAAGCCGAGCAGCTATACGATGCCTGCGGGTGGCCGAGGCTACATTCGGCCCGCTTCACTCATCAGCGTGTGGTCTACAGCTCCATTTCTGCAGAACAACACGATCGGGAATTTCAACCCTAGCCCATCCGTTGAAGCTCGCATGGCTTCATTCCAGGATGGCATCGAGAAGCTTTTGTGGCCGGAAAAGCGCGACAAAGATCCGGTTCTCGGCGACAAGATTCCGGGGCTGATCGATCGCACGACCCAGACAAGTTATTTGCGAATCGCAGGCGGCTATCTTCCAGATTATCTAAAACCTCTCATCGGTCCTGGACAGAGGTTCTTCCCGGCGATCTTCGGCGAAGGCGGTGTCAAGCTCGGTCCGATTCCGGCGGGCACTCCCGTAGACCTGCTGGCGAATTTCGATCTTCTCGGCGAGCCTGCAAACGGTGAAGAGAAACGACAGCGCGAAGAAAAAGTCTTGAAGCTTCTGCTCAAGCTGAAACACGATCTTGACGCTTTGCCCCAGAATGCGACCGATGACGACGCGCGCAAGGTCTTCGCAAACCTCGTCCAGCCCATGCTTGAACTGAACAAGTGCCCCGACTTCATCGTGAATCGTGGCCACTATTTCGGAACCAGCTACTTCAGCGAGGAGCCGCCGCTTAGCGATGAGGATAAGCGAGCCCTGATCGAATTTCTGAAAACGTTCTGATGATGAATGACCACGGGGACAGAGCGGAGCCATTTGCTCTGTTCTGCGTGCGGGGCTCCCTTATAACAGGGATCGTGCTTCTTTGTGTGATTGCAATTGTCGTAGCGGCCTTCTTTATGTGCCGCAGTCATCACGATGACGTCGTTCCAGATGATGCAAAGCTAGCCGGGAAGACAACAGGAGATTTCCCGCAGACCGACACGCACGCATTCGACGCGATGGATGGCGGGATTGTTCTGGATGAAGATCAAACGAAAGGTCGTAACACATGGCTGCTGTGGACTGCCGGCGATCAGGTCTTCTGGGACTCCATGGCGCAACGAGGATTCGGCATCGTCGACCTTCTGAAAACACTGGATTCGCGGCACCGCGCAACACGCTTTGCAGAAATGGGCTTGATCAACGAGCCCGGATATGCCCAGGCCGCGCATCCAGATCGATATGGTTTGTGGCTGGATGATGGTTCACAGGAAGCTGGCGTAGACGAGAAGGTCTACGGGCGTCCGTCAGGTGTTGTCGGGCTGAGGATCTATCCCAATCCGAAATTTGATCAGATCGCGCAGGGCGCATGGGATCCGCAGCGCTACTATAACGATCCTGCATACTACACAAATCCGAGGCTGGTGCGGCCCTACACCGTAGGTGTCTCCTGTGCGCTGTGCCACGTGGCCTTTAATCCACTGAAGCCGCCGGATGACCCTGAGCAGACAAAGTGGGAAAATCTTTCGTCGACGATAGGGAATCAGTATCTAGTGGCCACAAAAGTCTTCGCGGCTACAGCGAAAGAAGACAGCTATGCCTACCAGGTGCTCCACTCGTGGAAGCCGGGCACCATCGACACATCGTTTCTTGCGACTGACAACTTGAACAATCCAAGCAGAATAAATCCGATCTACGGAATAGCTGGCCGTCTTTCTGTCGCGCACACAGAGGAAATAAGCGGCGGCGGCCTTGCGTTCACGCAAGACCGTACTTCAATTGCTGTCCCTCATGTGCTAAAAGATGGAGCCGATTCAGTAGGCCTTGTAGGTGCACTCAGCCGTGTGTACGTTAGCATCGGAGAGTACAGTCAGGAATGGCTTCGTGACCACAACATGATCGTTGGCGGAGTCGCGCAGCATCCTTTTGAAGTGGCGAAAGCACAGCAAGACTCCGTCTACTGGCAGTCGACCGCAGAACGGATTTCAAACCTCGCCAAATTCTTGTTCGCGATGCAGCCTCCGCATCTGGTTGATGCACCTGGAGGTGCAGAATTCATCTCCACTGACCCGAAGCTGCTGGAACGCGGCAAACTTGTCTTTGCAGAAAATTGCGCGCAATGCCACTCCAGCAAACAGCCGCCGCCATCGGTAGACCGCTACTCATCGCAATACCGAGACTGGATGAAGAATGAGGTACTCAAAGCGGATTTTCTGAAAAACAATTTTCTCTCCACCGAGGAAAGAATCCCCGTCACAGTTGTCCAGACTAACGCTGCACGAGCACTGGCGACGAACGCCATGACCGGGCACGTGTGGGATAATTTTTCGTCGCAGACCTATAAGACATTGTCGTCCGCTGGAACGATCGAGGTCACAAATCTCTTCAATAATTCAACGAATAACTTTCACTTGCCGGGTGGAGGCCCCGGATATTATCGTGTGCCTTCTCTTCTGGGGGTGTGGGCATCCGCTCCGCTCCTGCACAACAATGCTCTGGGTAAATTTACTGGAGATCCATCTACCAAAGGTCGTGTCGCCGCGTTTCAGGATGCGACGGAAAAATTGTTGTGGCCGGAAAGGCGTGCCGGAGCGAACTCGATCTTGCGTACAACTGCAGAAAGCTACGTCGAAATGCCTGTCGGTTACATCCCGCCAGAAATGGCAAAACTCTCAGCGGCTGGATATCTGCGCATTGGTCCAATCCCCGAGAACACGCCTGTGAACTTGTTGGCGAATGCCGATCTCGATTTCTCTAATGCTCGCAACGCAGACCGTCTGAAACTTATAGCAGAAGTCCAGACCGAGTTGTTGCGAATCAAAGTCGAGAACTTAAATCTAGAGCAAGTCCAGCAGGAGTTGCTGAAACTAGCCCCAGATATACTGAAGATAAACAAATGCCCTGACTTTATCGAAGATCGCGGGCACTATTACGGAACCAGTCTTTCCGACGCCGACAAGCTGGCTCTAGTTGAATTTATGAAAACCTTCTAACCGAACCCTCGCTTTTCTTTTCCGGGACACGTTTCTCGAGAATGGAGACGAAATGATCTAAAGACCGTCTGTCACTGCATCTGTAAACCCCCCGTATCCTGCAGATCTTCCAGACTCTGAGACAAAAGATCCAGTAATGATGTCAAATCTTCTGCTGCTATGAAGGTGTTGCCACGCAATATAAGGCGTTGAGTTTTTGCTGCCGATCCTTGGGAGTGGCAATTCCTATTAGAGACTTCTCAGATTTTCCTCAAATCTCAGGGGGACTACCTGAACATCAAGCGTTCAGTCTGTTACAATCAATTGCAGAGCATCGGACAGAATGTTCGGGATTTGTTGTGTGCATTTCAACTGAGTCGATTACGTGAAGTAATCACAGGTGACGGAATGCTACCAGTCCGAAAGACAAGTGGGGACGTAGTTCAGTTGGTTAGAATGCTGCCCTGTCACGGCAGAGGTCGCGGGTTCGAGCCCCGTCGTCCCCGCCATACATTCCAAATGCCTTACGGGATGATTTGGCTGGCGGAAATCAACGAAAGTGGGTGCAATTTGGGTGCATTTTGCACCCAGTTTGCACCCAAAATCTGCCGCACAACGCGTCTCCATATGTGTCTTCAGCGTTCACTCAGAAGGGAAGACTAACGACATGACCGCGGCCTGCGCATTCTGCTTGGCCGGTGTGATTGCCTGGGTGTAGACATCCAGAGTTGATCGGATAGTCGAGTGTCGGAGCAACTCCTGCATCACCTTGAACTCGGTGCCAACGCTTCTCAAAAGCGTCGAGTACGTGTGCCGGAACGTATGCCAGCCGAATTGCTTTTCGATTCCGAGTTCTCGAGCTGCTGGTCTCAAATATTTGTGCAGAATTGATTGTCCCCAATACGGCTGCACTCCATGGCTATGCCGGCTTGCAAAGACCCAGTCTTCGGGGCTGCGATAAGGGGACTGTTCTTTCCACTTAAGAAGTTCTTCGCAGACGCGGGGATGGATTGGAACTGGCTTCTGCGAGGATTCCGTTTTGCACGGTCCCACGAAGCCGTGAACGATGGAGCGTGCCACGTTCATTGTTCCTGCGGACAAGTTGATATCGCCCCACTTGAGAGCGAACAGTTCGCTTTGCCTAATTCCAGTTGAGGCCGCTATGAACACCAGGGTTCTCTCGCGAATCTTTAGCCCTTCTAAAAGGATCCTGATTTCCCCAGCGGTCAGCACTACTGGCGGTGATCGCCGCTTTGCGCTCTGACGGACGAGTCTGATTGGATTGCCATCGAAGAACTCGTACCGACAGGCGTGATTGAACAACACGGACAGGACGTTGCGGATCTTGGCGCACGTGCTTCTCGCGATGGGAAGGCTTCGGAGCCAGGATTCAACCTCAATGGTCCTGATATCGCCCAAAAGGTGCTCGCTCCATTTCGGAATGATCCATCGTTTCAGGTAAACCTTATAGATCGTCTTGGTTGAATAGCTCCGCCATGTGTTCGCGAGACTCAATTCGCATTGTTCAAAGTGACTGCAGAGCTGAGCGATGGTCATCGAAACAGATTTCGATTTCGCCGCTCGTGCGTTCAAATCGGGCACAAGAAGAAATGCGGCTTTCCTTGCAGTTTCAACGTTCGGTATTTGGTCGACCGTTCCGATTTGCCGCCGTCGATAAATTGTCTTTCCATCGGCTGTCTTTTCCCGCCAGCGAAACTGCCAAATATCCGAATGCATCTTGCGAGTTCTTTGTATGACGCTCCCATTTTGCATGATGACCTCCGCCCGCGGTTGCAGGAGGATATATCTTCTACGAACTACGAAGAGAAGGGAATTGAGCATCAGTCTTTGACAAGGCTGCTGCTTTGCGGCGGCAGCGCGCAGAACGTAGTCCCAGTCGCTCCAGCCAGACGTTCAATCCGCTCGCACTTGCCAATGAGTGCTTTGACGATGACGCGCCGATTGACTGCATTAGGTTCTGCGCAGTGTTTCAAAGAACCGTCCGATCGTCTGCGTTTGCGGTAGCGGGGATCGATCAAGCATTGCAGCAAGTGTGCTGGCCCAAATGGGATTGTCCAGCGTGGAGAGCATGGATGGCGGCATGGCGGCATGGAACAAAAGAAAGTTTGCCGTCGAAACATCGGCGTGATCGCGAACTCAAAGAGACAGCGGACAGGGAGCATTGCCGTGAAGCCACTCACTTGTCATTCTCTGCGCCGATTCGATGAGTGTGCCGCCTGACCAGACCTTTCCAACTGACTAGAACAGGCCAATGCGCGTTTCACTGGACGCTGCGCTTCACGACGGGCGCCGAACTCCCCCGGTGAATTGTTGGCGGCAGGAGCACCAAATCGGCCGCTTCCTCAGCATCTTTGAGGAGCGTCTTACGCGGCGTGCCTATCTGCGCACGCATGGTCAGCCCACGCGCTAAATCCGTGACCTGGGTTGCGCGCGCGGCTACGGGAAAGTCAGATGGGATTTCTCCCGCGCTGATCCCATCCCGGAAACGGCGCTCCAGCAGCGCCGCCCCGCCCTTGGCCGCGTTCTGCAGGAACCGCTGAACCTCAGCGTCGTTCACAAGCGGCGCGACGCACATCAGAAGGCAGCCCCGGGCGGACCCTTTCTCGGTCGCACTTTCGACGGCGTACCTCAGAAAGTCTGCGATCGAGTCGCGAAGACTCTGTGGCGAGAGGAGCGCCTTCGCGGCTGATGCGCCCTTCCGTTCTGCGTACGCCCTAAGGACGCGCAAGAATATCGCCCGCTTGTCCCCAAAGACGGCATACAGGCTCGGCCGTCCCACACCCATCCCGGCGACGAGATCGTCAATCGTCACGCCGTCGTAGCCTTTCGACCAGAACACCTGAGTCGCCTTTTCCAGCGCCCCCGTCTCGTCGAAGCTGCGCGGTCGACCCCGCGGTCTAGCGGTATTTTGAATCATTTAGTTCAAAACTCCTTGACAATGTCCATTCCCACCATTATACAACTGAATAGTTCGAAATTAACAAGCCGGCTCTGGCCTCGGGCCTCACGGCTCGGCCTTCACACTTCACCACGGAGATACCCATGGAACATTCGATCGCGCTGGTCACCGGCGCCACCTCCGGGCTGGGCCATGCGGCAGCCCGCCTGCTCGCCGGAGAGGGCTGGCACGAGATCATCGTCACCGGGCGCAGCCTTGCCGGGGCCCAGCAAGCGGCCGCTCAACTCGCGGCTGAGAACAAAACAGTGATCTTCACGCCGCTGGCGCTGGATCTGGACAAGCCGTCCAGCGTTCAGTCCGCCGTTGCCGCGCTCGTCAAGCGAGGTCGGCCGATCGATTTCCTACTGCTCAATGCCGGATTGGTCCCAACCAAGAAGTGCGTGATCACTGCGGCGGGCGTTGAGGCTTCTCAGGCCCCGCTGATCGGCCATCATCAACTGACTGTCGGGTTGCTTCGCGCCAAGCTTCTTAGCCCCAACGCGCGGCTTGTTATCGCCGGCGCGGAGCCTGCCCGCGGGGGCGTACCCATGTTCAAGTACACCGACGTGCCAGCCTTCGCGGCCAAATACTACCGGGGCGACCAAACCGCGGCTGTTGAAGCCCTGATCCGCAACGGGCCGAACGTGAAGTACGTGCCCAACAATGCGTATGCTGACGCGAAGCTCATCATCGCTTGGTGGACCGCGGCGCTGGGCCGCCGGCTACCCGCCGGCATGGCCGTGTACGCCGTATCGCCCGGTGGGGCGACCGACACCAAGGTGGTGCGAAACGCTGGCCCGTTGTTGAAGTATCTGTTTATCCCAATCGTGAACCTCATTCCCGGCATGAATCAGACGCCGGAGACCGCGGCCCGTCGGTACCTCCAGGCGTCGGAGTTCGGAACCGACGTCTCAGGGAAATTTTTCGCCTCGGCTCAAGGGAAGTTCTCAGGCCCAATTGAGGCGCAGCGCCACCCACACCTCCACGATCGCGCCAGCCAGGAAGCCGCGTGGCAGGCCGTCGTCAAGGTCTCCGGTATCGACTTGTCTAGCCCATCCTTAAGCGCGGTGTCCTGAAGGAGCGCTGATCGGCGCGCCTCTGGATGCAAAACAACACCGCCACATCCCTAACTTGGAATCACCGCGACAGAACGCAGAACCACCAGTCATCAGGAGGATAAACATGAGATGGTACGAAGGTAAAAAGGTGGTAATCATCGGCGGCACGAGCGGCATGGGGCTCGCTACGGCGAAGATGCTCCTTGATGGAGGCGCGCGCGTTCTGGCGACGGGTCGCTCGAAGGAAGGGCTGGAATCGGCGCAGAAAGAGCTTGGGAATGACGCCATCGTGGTTTCGAGCGGCGCGCGGTCGTTGACGGACCTCGATGCACTCGCCTCTCGAGTGAAGGCCGAGTTCGACACCATCGACCTGCTGTTCGTCAACGCCGGGTTCAGTATCCGAGCGCCTCTCGAGAGCATTACCGAGGCCATCTACGACGAGATGTTCAACCTGAACGCCAAGGGACCGCTTTTCGCGGTGCAGAAATTCACGCCGCTCATAAACCGGGGAGGCTCTGTCGTCCTCACGACCTCGATCGCCAACGTCAAGGGAATGCCCGGCAACGCCGCATACGGCGCCGCCAAGGCCGCGCTGCGATCATTCGCTCGGACGCTCGCTGCTGAGTTGATTCCTCTCGAGATTCGCGTCAACGCGGTGACGCCCGGTCCCATCGACACGCCGATCTTGGGCAAGATGTTCCCCGAGAAAGACACGGCCGCCCAGCTTAGAGAGAAGATGATCGGCATGGTTCCAATGAAGCGCTGGGGGACGTCGGAGGAAATCGCGAAGGCCGTCCTCTTCCTCGCGTTCGACGCGACCTTCACGACCGGCGCCGAACTTCCGGTAGACGGAGGATGGTCTCAACTCTAAGGTGTGGACCTCGCTTGATGAGCTGACCGTTGAGTATCGGCGCGGAGATGGAGGCCGGTAAAAGGAGGATCATGAACATGCACAACCTGGTGGTGAGCTGTTTGGTGGTTGCTTATCTCGCAGCGAACGTGTACGCCATCGTGAAGGTACGAGTGTTTGAGTTGGCCCGTTCGCGGAAGCATCTCATACTCTACGGCGTTCCCTTCATATTGTGGGGCTCTGTCATCCTGTTGGGATGCAAGCTCATGGAGATCATGCGCCGATTCGATGAATGGGCCGCCTAATGGCCATTGAGATGCGGACAAAGCTCCGAAAAAGTTAGCTGAGAACGGCAGTGCATTGCCAACTCCGGATACGAGCAGCGTGGCCAAGTGTTCTCGACTGACGAATTCAGGCCAAAGCACTAATTGAACTCGACGTGCGGAAAATACGGCGGAGATGGCCGGAAAAATCCCTGGACCAAGCCGAAGGTCCCTCGTTAGTTAAATGCTCGCCTCCTAATTCGCGAGGACACGGCGTCATTTTGCGAGTGCGATCTGGCCCGTGTGAAACGATGCGTGATTTGTACGGTTGAGAAAAACTGCAAGCCGATTTCGTGTTGGATTTGTTGAGAAGTCTTCGTCGGAGACCGCAGTATGTTTCTTTAGCCAATCGTCGACCGAAAATCCCTCGACGGCAGAAGTGATGGCAGCATTCACCTCGCTCCATGCCCTTTTCAGTTCGGAAGCGGAGAGTGGATCGGCAATTGTCCGGTCGGGATTCGTCAGATACGCCTCATCGAGTTCAGGATGAAGGCGTTCACCGATGCCTAGCATCGGCAGCATCCGGTCGTGCACGGCAGTGAGGTGGCCGAGCAAATAGAAGAGGCGGTTCTTGTTCGGCGCGATTGGCTTTTGCAGCTGTTCGTCATCCAGCTGAGTAAAGCGCTCGTCAAGACGGCCGACAACCAGCTTCCACGAAGCTACGATAGTCGTCATCACTAGCTCATCCATATGGGTACTTATCCTTCTTACAGGTTGAGTGTTGGATGTCCAGGTCTCAGAGAGGATGCGATAAAAATGTTTGAGTCGAGGCATGCGTATTGACAATCCTCAAGAATTGGATAGGGATGACAACCTTCACGGCCCGTTTTCGCACAGAGATTCTCCGTAACTCTCGTATTGTGGATCGGAACCGGCCGTCAGCCAATCATCGGCGGCGTTGAGCTGACGCGCTCTGAAAGATTTTGAGAATTGCCTCAGCGGACGAGAGGAGTGGGACCTTCTTCGCAGTACCATAGACCAGCCGGAACGAGAGCGCGCCATCAATGATCGCAAGTAGCCTCTCTGCCGCCGCTCTCTTCTCGATTGCGAAGGGCTTTAGCAGGTCGGCTAAATAGTCAAGAATTTTGTCCTGGTGTTCGATTACTCGGCGGTGGAAGGGATGGGCAGTGTCCGGAAATTCCGATGCGATACGAAGGAACGGGCAACTGGTGACATCCGGCCGGTTCGCCATTTGGTCGAGTTTGGTCAGAGCCTCATGCAGATCCTTTGGGCGGCCGGGGTTAAAGAGATAGTCCCAAAAGGCTTCATCGCGCCTCTGGAGGTATGCGAGCACTAGTGCATCCTTGCTTTCGAAATGCCGATAGAAGGTCGCCTTTGCAACCTCTGCAATGGACATGATCTTCTCCGTGCCCGTCGCGCGGACTCCCTCTGCATAGAAGAGGCGGTTGGCAACGTCCAGAATTCTCTCCCGCGGATCGGTTTGCTTCTGTGTCTTCATCGAGTTCATCTTGACAGAAGACAGACAAGTCTGTCTATACTCAAATGAATCAGACAGACAGGTCTGTCTTGCTGAAGTTTGCTAGATGGAAGTTGTAGATGGTGAGCCCCGTGGGCCAGCGCTGTGAATTCGAGATTTCTGAAAGGGAGAAGAAGATGTCTAGCCGCCTAAGCAAAGTTTTATCGCTGCTCCTTGGAGTTTGGATGTTTACGTTCGGATTTCTGAAATTCTTCAAGCCGATCAGTGGATGGTTTGATATCCAGATTCAGCAGAGTCATCTGCCCCACGAGGCGATTCTCGCGGGCAAGCTGACGGAAATGTTTACCGGCCTCCTCTTCTTACCGCCATGGCTTCGGAGATCGTTGACCACAAAAAGCAAAGGTAAAATCCTACTGATCGCATGTTTCATCCTCTTTACTCAGATGGGCGTGGCAATCTATGTCCACCTGCAGCCTGGGGTGCCTGCTAACGTTCTTCCCCTCGGTATCAAACCACCTGTGATTCCCGTTCTCGTTCTCCTCCTCGGATTGCTCACTGCGTTTGATGTTTGGAAGCAACTGCGAACAGAGAGGGCTTAGCAGTTGCCGACTCAATAATAGGGTTCGACTCAGTCGTTCCGGTAGGATCGCGGAGCAGGAGGGTCGAACCTGGCAGCGGTTCTTCGTCGCCGACTCATCGCATTCAACCCACTGCGTTGTTGAACAACAGGAGCACAGAATGGCGAATCTCTTCGACTCTGTTCAGCTTGGATCTTTGGTCCTGGCAAATCGCGTCTTCATGGCGCCGCTCACGCGCAACCGCGCAGACGCAAATGGCGTGCCGAGCAAACTCGCAGCGACTTATTACTCGCAGCGCGCTTCAGCTGGACTCATCGTGACCGAGGCGACGCAGATTTCGCCCATGGGCAAAGGGTACATCAACACTCCAGGAATTCATTCTCCCGAACAAGTGCGAGCGTGGAGCCGAATCGTCGAATCCGTTCATAAGAGCGGAGGGCGAATCTTCCTTCAGTTGTGGCATGTCGGCCGAATCTCCCATTCGTCTTTGTTGCCGAACAACGCTCAACCAGTTGCTCCATCCGCAATCCGTGCCAATAGCCAGACGTTGATTGCCACGGGGCTGGCACAGGTTTCGGAGCCGATCGCCTTGACAGCGAGCGGGATCAAAGAGACTTTGGATGACTATCGACGTGCAGCCGCCAACGCGAAAGAAGCCGGATTTGACGGGGTCGAGATTCATGCGGCAAATGGATACTTGATCGATCAATTTCTCCGAACAGGACCGAATCGGCGAACCGATGAATATGGAGGTGTTGCGTCGAATCGAGTCCGCTTTCTCTCTGAAGCAGTGGAACGCGTCCTGGAAGTCTGGGATAGCAATCATGTCGGCGTGCGAATCTCTCCGACCGGTGGTTTCAACGATATGACGGACGACAACCCACTCGAAACCTTCTCCGCCGCGGTTGCAAGACTCAACGACTATGGGCTCGGATACCTTCACGTCGTTGAAACGGCGCAGAACAGCAAAGGAAGCAGCGATGACGATCTCGCCGTGTCGGCTCACCTGAGGACACTTTGGAAAACTCTCTACGTTGTGAATGGCGGATATGACGGGCATAGGGGAGAGGAAGCATTACGCACCGGGCATGCCGACGCTGTCGCATACGGCCGCGCCTTTCTAGCCAACCCGGATCTACCAAGGCGGCTGCAACTCGGAGCCGCTCTGAATGAACCGGACCCAACGACTTTCTACGGAGGAGACGCTGCCGGCTACACAAGCTATCCCGCGCTCTTCTGAACCGTGCAGCATTAAGATATTCGTCTGCCATAGTTTGATTTTCGATGGGTCAGGGCCTGGGGCTCGCGGCCGTCTCGGAGGCCCGCGCCGTCGATATACTCCCGGATCTTCGCCACCTTGCCATTTCGAACGGTGATGTCGAAGACCCAGTCGTCCTTGAACGTCCTATTCGTGGCTTTAATTTTCCCCGTAGCGACTCCGACGACCAGAACCCGATCTCCCTGCGCCACGAATTCCGGAGGCCTTGGATACGTTGTTTCCAACTCTTTGGCCGCTTTCTGAAGTACATCCGCCAATCCCGCGTGTCCGCGGTGCGTACCCGCCAGTGGCCAGCCCTCGCCCGGAATGATCCACTCAATATCTTCAGTCACCAACTCCAGCAAACGTTGCTTATCGCCGCCCCCAATGGCTGCAAAGAAATCCTTCACAATCTGGACATTCTCTTGTGTGCTCATTGAATTCTCTCCATTTCCCATACTTCGGATCGTGTCCGATCTAATCGGACTTCTTGGAATGTTTCTACTCGGGCAAAATCACACGGTCGTAGATCGATTACTGCTGCTTCTTGAACAAATCCTGGAAGATGAGCTGACCCCAAGTGCGGCCGCGTGCGTGCACGAGCGCACCGCCCTCGTTGAACTTCCCAAGATTGATGGGTGCGAACCCAAGTTTTTTGGCCATATCCGCCACGGGAGCGATCGCGTCCTCATCGTCGCTAGACAGAAAGACGACCCGGTGGCCCCCCTCGACGATCGGATCGCTAGCCAGGATGGCTGCAACCAGGTGATTGAAACCCTTCACGAGCTTGGCGCCGGTGAAAGACTTCGCAACGAATGCGGAGGACGGAAGACCGTCCAATTCCTCAGGTGGGACTGGAAACGAGTTCATCGCGTCAATGACCGTCTTGCCTTTCCAACTCGGCAGTGCCTTCGTAACTTCGCGATGCTCTCCGAAAGGGACCGCCACGATGATTGTGTCGGCCTCGAGTGCATCCCGCAGCGACTTGGCGACGACCGTGGGTCCAATCGCCCGAGCCTGCGGCGCCAATTCCTCGGGCGCACGGCGGCTAGCGACGGTCACGTCGATGTTTTTACGGGCGAACGCGTGGGCGAGGGCCTGACCTATCTTTCCGAATCCTATGATTGCGTAGCTCATAATGCTTCTCCGATTCATGTTGATGTTGATCCCAACCGATTGGATCCCGGTGAGCGCCTGACAATCGCACTCACCGAGTCCCGCCGACTTCATATGGCCGAGAAGCCGCCGTCGACATTCAACTCCACCCCGTTCACGAAGCTCGAATCGTCCGAAGCAAGAAACACCGCGACCGTCGCGATTTCCTCAGGCTGACCCATCTTTCCCCGCGGAATCAGGGACTCGAACATCTCCTTCGCCTCCTTGGTGAGAACTTCCTCTTGCATCGGTGTGGCGATCGGCCCTGGGCCCAAAACGTTCACCCGGATATTCCTGCCTTTCAGTTCGTTGAGCCACGTGCGCGCAAAGGACCGCAAGGCTGCCTTGCTCGCCGCATACACACCGAAGCCAGGAAATCCTTTGATCGAAGCAACGGATCCGGTCATGATGATCGAACCGCCGTCGTTGAACAGCGGCAACGCCTTTTGCACCGTGAATAGCGTTCCGCGCGTATTCAGGACGAAGGCCGCATCGAAGTGCTGCTCGGTAATCGCGCCCAGCGGTGCGGCTTCTCCCCTGCCGGCACTCGCAAACAAGACGTCGATCTTGCCCTTTTCCCGCTTGACCGTATCGAACAGACGGTCGAGGTCGTCGAGATTCGCCGCGTCGCCGCGTACGCCGGTCACGTTCCGGCCAAGCTGCTTCACGGCCTGATCCAGCTGCTCCTGCCGCCTGCCCGTGATGAAAACGTAGGCACCCTCTTCAACGAACCGCTTAGCACTTGCCAGCGCCATGCCGCTCGATCCTCCCGTGATCACTGCAACCTTACCCTCAAGCTTTCCCATAATTGCTCCCTTCGAAATGTTGTGTACATTCAATACAGTTGAGTAGATTCTTTGGCACTGGACGAGAACTGCCCGAAAGTCCAGATCTTTTGTCTATTCGTCCAAAAGAGGGAGGCTCGGTTGGACCCGATCACTGACATCTTTAGAACGATGCACGTAACCGCTTTCGGTCTGCACAGGCTCGAAGCCACAGCCCCGTGGGGCGTGAAACAAGAAAATCAGGCCGAAGAAAAAGTCACGCCTTCCGGCAAAAAAACTTCCCCAACTGATTTGGCGCACTTCGCCATGCTTTCGCGAGGCAACTGCTGGCTGAGTGTGGAAGGGATTCCGGAACCGATTCCCCTCACCGGTGGTGATTGCTTTTTGCTGGCTAAGGGGACTTCGATTGTTTTGCGCGACAGCCCGCGGACACGTCCGAGGTGGAGTTTCAGCGAGATCGGGGCCAGGGCCAACGGCAACGTTGCTCTTTATGGAGGTGGCGGCGCACCGACGACAATCGTTTGTGGATCTTTGAGTTTCGATCGCGCCAGCTTGAAGCCGATCACTCAGTTATTGCCGAGCTTCATCTTGATGAAGGCCGATGAGGCACGCACGCTGGCTCTTCACAACACAGTGCAGGCGCTTGCTTCGGAAATGGCAGAACAGGCGCCCGGATCTGAAGTCGTCGCGACTCGACTGGCCGAGGTTCTGTTTATCCAAGTGCTCCGGGCGCATATCGGGTCGGGACCGGAACGCAACAAAGGATGGCTTCGTGCGGTTTTTGATCCTCAGATGGGCACTGCCCTGAGTGCCATTCACGACAGCGTGAATACACCCTGGACGGTGGAATCTCTGGCCGCCGCGGCGGGCATGTCTCGCTCCGCATTCGCAGCACGTTTTAAGGAGCTACTGGGACAAACACCGCTGGAATATGTCACTGGGTGGCGGATGCAGAAGGCGATACAGCTACTTGAACCGCGCGACAAAAAGCTCCCAGACGTGGCTCGGTTGGTCGGTTACGAGTCCGACGCCGCGTTCAGTAAGGCGTTCAAGCGAGTTGTCGGGGCCAACCCTGGTGAATACCTCAAACGTGGATTGAAGGACCCAAAATCGACTGAAGAAGACCACCATCAATCCCGATAGGTTCTAACGTTTACCGGGAGTATTCTGAGATTCAGAGTGCTTTGCAAGCTCGATCAGTGATTTAGTTTAGGATGTCGCCGACACAGGGCACAGCGCGGTCTCCCCCGTGTACCCTCTGCCTGTCTAAGCTGTCTCCAAAAGCTGCGTGTGATATTTAGGGGCGATCGCTCGCGCCTTCTCCAGAAATTCGGACATCTGTCTTTCGTCTAATTTGGGGGGAGGCGTTGTGCGGGTCGCGACTGGAACGCCGAGCTCTTGAAAGAACCGGTCATTGCCAGCCGGCGAGCAGATGCAGATCATCCGGACGGGGCGCGAAGCTGAGTTGTGAACCTGGTGGGGGGCGTTGGATGGAATATTGACTGTGTCGCCAGCGCGCACGATGGATTTCTGACCACGGAAGGTCACTTGCAACTCGCCTTGGAGAAGGATGAAGGTCTCCTCGAAGTCGTGACGATGCGGGCCGGGACCGCCGCCGGGAGGCACGTACATATCGATCACGCAGAAGCGGCCGCCGGTGTCTTCGCCGGAGACGGTGATGGTGTAAGTATCGCCGACGAGACCGATATGCCGGGCGGCCGGGCTCTCCACCTGGGCGAGTGCAAGACTACGGCTGAGATCGTCGGCTGGAACTGGAGCGAACTGAGATTCTGCATCAGACATGCGATTTCACCTTTGCTTAGAATTGCCGCAGCAGGCAGATTACGCCTTCCAAATTGCTGCTGTTTGCGTTGCGAAATCTTCGTAGCTGCGTGGCGCGTGGCCCAGAAGACTGGTAAGACGCGCGACTTCCGTCTCGGTGGACTGGAAGCCGCGATCGAAGTACCCCTGGAACATCATGCGCAGATCGTAGGCGCTCCAACTCGGCATCCTGGCGCGCATGGCTTGCTCCCATTGATCGAAGTCGTGTCCCGTGTACTTGATCTCCTTTCCCAGCAACCTTCTCCACAGATCGGCATTGCCGGGACCGCTGATCATCTTGGACGCGACGATGTCGTAAGTCTGGCCGTCGTGGCCCTCTTCGACGAGCGAGATTGCAGCTGCTTCGGCTATATCGCGAACGTCCGCCACGGCGATTCCCGCAGTACCGACAGGCATCGGGTAAACCCCTGGCCCCATGAGAGCGTCCTTCAAATTTGCGTCGTTCTGAATGTAATAGCCGGGACGCAGAATGGTGTACGGAACACCGAACTCGCGCACGGCGCTCTCGACTGCTAACTTCGATGCAAAATGTGGCACATCGCGGAATTGATCGACCCTGAAGACCGACAAGTAAGTCACATGCTTCAATCCCGCTCTCTTCGCGATGCCATAGGCGATCAGGGCCTGGGTCAACTCGTCGGTAACCACTGCATTCAGCAAGAAGAGCTTGTCGACCCCCTGCATTGCCTGTTCCACAGAGACCGGATCGAGCAGATCGCCGATCGCCACCTCTACACCGACGGGCAGCTTGCCCGCTTCCGGCTGTTTGCGAGCCAATACCCGTACCTCTGCGCCGCGCTTGAGCAGTTCTGTGACCACCGCGCCGCCAACATTGCCTGTTCCGCCTGTTACCAAGATCTTCATCTCGTCTCCTTCGTTTCCGTCTGGTTCTCGTGACCTCAATACCGGCTCGTAATAGGAGACGCTTGTGGGGCGGCTCTCGACCTATTCATGAGCGCAATACTATATTGCGAAGATGCAACACGCGGTTAAACTAGCTCGTGTAGAGAACACTATTCCGTCGATTCAGACGATCTCTTCGCGTCTTGGATAGGAGAGTGCGTGGAAATACCCGATCTCAACGACGTTCGAACCTTTGTTGCTATCGGCCAGGAAGGCACGCTGACGGCTGCTGCCAAGGAACTGAAGCTTCCTACGTCAACGGTAAGCCGCGCCTTGACCCGTCTTGAAAAACACCTGGACGTGCTACTGGCTCACCGAAGTCCGCGGGGACTCTTCCTGACGGACTGCGGCAAGGAGTATCTGCAGACGTGCAGGCGAGCGCTTCGAACCTTGCGCGATGGAAGCGAATCGTTGGAGGGCCATCGTGAGCAGCCCGGCGGCCTCATCAAGATTGCATGTCCGATCACCATGGCGCGCCTTATCTTTGCGCCATTGCTCAAAGAGTTTCTGGAGCGCTATCCCAACCTGCGCGTGGAAATCGAGCCATACTCTTCCGGATGGGACCAGGAGCCGAGAGAAGATGTGGACGTTTTCTTCAAGGTGCGAGCGCCCCGTGATTCCACACGCAGGGTCCGCCCCTATCCCGGAACCAAGCGCGGACTCTTTGCGAGCCAGGATTACATAAAGGAGTACGGCAATCCGGTCACTCCGGACGAACTCGAAGCGCACTCGTGCATCGGTTCTGGAAGCTGGAAGTTGTCCCGGGGTTCAAAGGTCGCGACTCCGAACATAGTCTTCAGGGTCGTTCTCAGCGATCCTGGGATTCATCTGGATCTCGCGCTCAGTGGAGTTGGCATCGCCATTCTGCCGCTCTACATGGGCAAACACCCTGACATGCGAAACAGATTGGTGCCGGTCTTGCCAAATTGGAGCCCCGAGGCCATCACCTTATGCGCACTCTTCTCAGGTCCTGCGCGGATGACTCCGAAAGTCCAGGTCTTGCTGGATTTTCTTGGAGAATACATCGGCACCGATCGCGATCCGCGCCTTCACCGCTTACCTGCGAAGGGACTATTTACCGACTCAAAGCTTGGGGCAACATCTGGACCCTAATGACTGGGGCATCGCTTCGGCAGAGGTCGCTGTCACGGCAGAGGTCGCGGGTTCGAGCCCCGTCGTCCCCGCCATACATTCCAAAAGACTTACGGGATGATTTGGCGAAGAAAATTCCGCGAAATTGGGTGCAATTTGGGTGCATTTTGCACCCAGTTTGCACCCAAAAATCTGACTAACGCCGCGTCCTTATATATGTCTTCAGCGTTCACTGAGAAGGGAAGACTAACGACATGACCGCGGCCTGCGCGTTCTGCTTGGCCGGTGTGATTGCCTGGGTGTAGACATCCAGAGTTGATCGGATAGTCGAATGTCGAAGCAGCTCCTGCATCACCTTGAATTCGGTGCCAACGCTTCTCAAGAGCGTTGAGTAGGTGTGGCGGAATGTATGCCAGCCAAATCGCGTTTCAATTCCAAGTTCCCGAGCTGCCGGTCTCAGATACTTGTGCAGAATTGCTTGTCCCCAGTACGTTCGCTTTCCATGGCTATGCCGGCTCGCAAAAACCCAATCTTCCGGCTGGCGATAAAGGGACTGTTCTTTCCATCTGACCAGTGCTTCGCAGACCAGGGGATGGATCGGCACAGGCTTCTGAGAAGATTCCGTTTTGCACGGTCCCACGAAACCATGAACGATGGATCGCGCCACGTTCATTGTTCCGGCTGAAAGATTGATATCGCCCCACTTGAGAGCGAACAGTTCGCTTTGCCGAATGCCAGTTGATGCCGCAATAAAGACCAACGTTCTCTCGCGAAGCTTTAACCCTTCCAAGAGGGTTCTGATTTCCCCGGCAGTAAGAACTGCCGGCGGAGACCGCCGCTTTGCGCTCTGACGGACGAGTCTGATCGGATTTCCGTCAAAGAACTCGTATCGACAAGCATGATTGAACAACACCGACATGACATTACGGATTTTTGCGCACGTGCTCCGCGCGATGGGAAGACTTCGGAGCCATGACTCGACTTCGATCGTCCTGATGTCGCTTAGAAGTCGTTCACTCCATCTCGGAGTGATCCATCGTTTCAAGTAGACCTTGTAGATGTTCTTGGTCGAGTAGCTTCGCCAAGTGTTTGTCAGACACAATTCGCTTTGTTCAAAGTGACTGCACAGCTGGGCGACGGTCATCGAAACAGATTTCGATTTCGTCACTCGTGCATTCAAGTCTGGTACTAAGAGCCGGGCTGCCTTCCGCGCAGCCTCCAGGTCCGGGATCTCGTCGACCGTTCCGATTTGCCTCCGTCGATAGATTCTCTTTCCGTCGGATGTCTTCTCCCACCAGCGAAATTGCCAGATATCTGAATGCTTCTTGCGATTTCTTCGTATGACGCTTCCATCTTGCATAAAGACCTCCACCTGCGGTTGCAGGCAAAAATATCTTCTCCCAAATAGGACCAGGGAAGCCTCAGTTCAGGACAATCAAAGTGGGATCTTCGAGAAGGTTGCTGCTTTGCGGCGGCAGTGCTGTTGTCGCGGGCAAAGAGGGTACCTTGAACGACTCCTAAGTAGACAGAAGCTGTTATTTCTTTGAGGCACGGGATCGGCCGGATCTCTTAGGGAATGCGCTTTTCGGCAATCGCGGAACAGCCTGGACGCCCGCCCAAAGCGTGGCGATCGTTTGCTCGACCACGAGAGTCTGGTCAGGCAAGTCAGGCACAACCCCTTGGATGACCATGAGTGTGGCGAGGCCAAAGATCGTAAACCACCAGGTGTGAGCTACCACTATGTCATTCTTATTTGGCAATCCCTCATCCTTGGCAACATCGAAAAAGAGCTGCACGAATCGTCCGAACAACGGCGCGCCAATGTCGTTGATATATTGTCCAGCGCGGACGCCGTCGCGGTTCTCAGGCCCGAAGAAGACGTTACGGAACTGTTGTGGATGGGCAACGCAGAATTGAATCAAGCCGCGTGAAGTCGCAAAAAGACGCTCTTTCGGTGAAAGATGTTTAGCGGCAATCGCGTCGAAGTTCTGAACCATCAGAGCGATCGTCTCGCGGCTTAACTCGGCAAGAATGTGCCATTTGTCGGGGAAATGCTGATAGATCACGGCGTGCGTATAGCCGATCTCTTTAGCGATCTCGCGAAGCGTCACGGCTTCGTAACCGCGATCGGCAAACATTTTGCTGGCAGCTGCAAGGATTTCACCCCGCAATCTCTCCTTGCGCTCTCCCCGTCGACTTGGTGATGTGGATGTCACTTCCATAGCTTAGTTCCTTTTGGGGATTTGTGCGACCAATTGTTAATTTATAACCATCGGTTAAAAACCATAGATTAATTTGCAACCAATGGTTATCGAGAGCCTCTAATGGTCAGGTCGCTCATTTGGATGGGCGGCCAAATACGAGGAGAAAACGAGCATGTATTTAGTCATGGGCATTACCGGAAAAGTTGGCGGCGCCACCGCGCGGCACCTGCTGAAGCAAGGCAAACAGGTGCGAGCACTTGTGCGCAATCGCGATAAAGCGGCGAAGTGGGCTGACCAGGGCGTGGAGTTGGTGGATGGAGACTGGAACGATGCGACAGCCATAGCGGCGGCGCTCAGAGGTGCTGACGGTGCGTTTGTTATGTTGCCGTCTGTATGGGCACCCTCGCCTGATTACAGAGAAGCGAAGGGCGTGATTGCGAACTATGTCGAGGCGCTAACAAGGGTAGTTCCCCCGCGGGTGGTAGCGCTCTCGTCGATGGGCGCGAATAGAACAAGCGGGGTGGGGATGATCACGGCCTTATCACTCTTGGAGCAAGGTTTTCGCAATTTGCCATCTCCGGTCGCATTTGTGCGCGCAGGCGGCTTTTTCGAAAACTTTCTTTACGGCTTACAGGCCGCCCAGGGCGGAACATTACCGGTCTTCTACAATCCTACAAACCGGAAATCGACCATGGTTGCGTCAGACGACATCGGCGCAGAGGTGGCAACGCTTCTGACCGGGCTCGCGTGGTCAGGGCATCGGGTCATCGAGCTGGGTTCGATGGTAAGCGCGGATGAAGTGGCCGGACAATTGGGTGAGGTTCTGAAACTCGACGTAAAAGCCTTTGCAGTCCCGCGAGCAGGGTGGGCCGAAGCGTTCGAGCAGTTCGGCATCCCGAAGGGCCACACTGGACCAGCCGAGGAAATGTTTGAGGGCATTAACGCGGGATGGATGCGCTTCGGAGTCACGGGTACGGAACACGTAGCGGGTACGACGTCCGCACACGATGTGTTTGCGGCTGCACAGAACGACTTCAAGGCGTAAGTCCGGGCTAGCTGAATCAGCACGGGTTTTTGGGAACTGCGGCGCTGACGTCAGGAAAGATCGAGGTCAAACATGAAAGTTCTTGTTTTGGCTGCCAACGGACGGAACCGGGCGGCTGAACGTCCGGTTCCGCTCTGGCGAAAGGCCATTCCGTCCCGCCCATGCAGGGTGTTGATTTCAGTCGCGTACAGGGCCGACCTATTGCAGAACGATTTAAACCGTTTGAATCGCAAGAAGAGGATCACTTTTGAAAACTGAACACACAATCGATAAATCCGCGCGGGCAGGTCGAGCAACTCGAATAGCCGCGATGGTAATAACCGGCCTTGTCGCCTTCATCTGGGTGTACTTCGGAAGGTTATATCTAATTCATGATCCCGGCGAATGGAGGATCGCCAATCAGCAGCTCGGATACCCGCTCTATATCATCCCTCTGATTGGCGTGACCCACATCCTTGGTGGCGTGGGCCTTCTGATTCCCAATGTGCCTCGATTGACTGAGTGGGTTTATGCCGGTATCGCGATCACTCTTTTACTCGCGTTCTATTCACAACTGAATAGCGGTGGCAGTACTTGGGATAAATTTGATCCGATTCTCGTCTTGGCGTTCGTCTTTGCTTCGTATGTATTAAGACGCTGCATGCGCGCAAACATGTGGTCGATATGAAGAACACGCTCGGCGGGTGGTTTTACTTTTTCAAGGCACGTCACGGCTGCGCAACGAGGATGCGGCGGAAGCAATTCCGATGCTTCGCATCATGCACCTACGCAGTCCGGAAAGATTTTCACCGCTCCTATACCGGCGGAAATTGAAGCGACGGAATCCTATACCAGCGGACGTGCTTGAATAAAGCGATTTTGTAGCTTGTTTTCTTCACCATGTCCTTTATATAGTCGTGTGATTCCGTTTTGTAGGATCAGCGACGATTTGCAATGTGGCAGTTGCGGAAAGAGGTAGTAAACGTTTGCTTAGGAGTGCATCGGGGGATAAATGCTTCGCTTGGATTTCGGGGTTGACAATTTACAAGGGTCTGTTTCTGCAACGAGCCGGTGGAATGCCGGAGCTCTCCGGAAGGTTGACCTTGTTTTACGCGCGTGCGCCAGTTCGAAGTTGTTGCTGCTAACTGCAGTGTTAGTGTCATCGATGGCGTTCTCTCAGCCGCACTCGATCAGCGCGACGATTGACGCGTCGAAGACGGGCGCACCTATCTCCAAGAACATCTATGGGCAGTTTCTCGAGCACGGCGGAGATATCGTGAATAACGGCGTGTGGGCTGAGATGCTGGCGGATCGCAAGTTTTTCTATCCGGTTGCCTCCAGTGCGCCCACACCGCCGCCGGTGATTGCCAATGCTGGAGGCAATCCACGGTTTCGGCGGACTTCTACGCGCTGGTGGGCGCCCGTCGGCGGCGATAGCGTCGTCACGATGGATACAAACTCCCCATACACCGGTGAGCACACTCCGCTCGTCAAGCTGGACGCGAAGGAAGCGCATGGGCTGAGCGAGTCAGGTATCGCTGTTCGAAAAGGCAAGGCCTACACAGGACGCATCATCCTGGCCAGCAGTCCCGGCGCAGTCGTCAAGGTTGCGCTCATCTGGGGAAAGGAAACTGCCGATCGCCAGGTCATCACCATCCGGCAACTCGGCTCCGCCTACCGGAAGTTTCCGCTGCACTTCACTGCATTGACAGACAGCGATGACGCGACGCTTGAGATCACGGGCACAGGCACGGGCTCATTCCACGTGGGGACAGTTTCATTGATGCCTGCGGACAATATGGACGGATTCCGCGCCGAGGTGATTGCCGCGCTCAAACAGTTGCGCTTCGGCGTGCTGCGGTTTCCGGGCGGGAATTTCGTTTCCTCGTACGAATGGCGCTATGGAGTAGGCGACATTGACAAGCGGCCGCCGATCTTCGATCCGGTCTGGTCGGCAGTGCAGCCGAATGACGTAGGCACCGACGAATTTCTCACGCTTTGCCGCTTGCTTGGCGTCGATCCCTACATCACGGTGAACGCGGGCTTCGGCGATGCATGGTCGGCGCGCGAGCTGGTCGAATACACGAACGGCGTGGCTACAACGCCCATGGGCAAATGGCGAGCCGAGAATGGACATTCTCAGCCGTATGGCGTGAAGCTCTGGGGCGTAGGCAATGAACCGTGGGGCGACTACCAGATGGGGTCCATGTCGCTACCGCAATTCGAGCTCAAACATAACCTCTTCGCCAAAGAGATGCGCAAAGTCGATCCTTCCATCAAGCTGGTTGCCGGCGGCGCAATGCCCGATGTGATGGAGGGCGCAGATCAAGCGCGTCGCATCAACGGCCAGTATGTGCCTGACTATCTATCCTCGGCCGACTGGACCGGGCAGTTGCTGCTTAACTGTCTCGACAACGTCGATATGGTCAGCGAGCACTACTATGCATCGGGCACACAGCACACTGATATGAAGCTGCAAAAGAAGGTGCCCATCGATCCGCCACTTTCGTTCATCGAGTGGCAGCGCGCTCCGGCAGTGCAGGTCCGAGCGAAGTATGAACATTACCAGGAGTATCTGAAGCTAATCCCCGCGTTGCGCGCCAAGCCGGTCCCGATTGCCATTGATGAGTGGGCCTACTTCGGCGGCGGCCCCAACTCGTACAAGACGGTGCCGGCCTACGCGTGGGCGTTCCACGAGATGTTCCGCCACTCCGACATTTTCCAGATGGGCGCCTTGACCTTTGCGACTGCAACGATGAGTTCCAACCGAACCGAGGCAATCCTCAACCCCACGGGCATGCTTTTCAAGATGTACCGCGATCACTTCGGCACCATCCCCGTCGAGGTCACGGGCGACTCTCCACAACCGAAGCCTGCCTTCCCGGCCGGCGGCGACCAGCCGGCATTCAATCCTGGCAGTCCGACCTATCCGCTCGATGTAGTCGCGGCTTTCAGTGAAGATCGAAAGTTTCTCTCCATTGCAGTGCTCAACCCTTCGGACTCCGAGCAGAGCATCCAGCTCAAAATCAACGGAACGAAACTTGCAAGTGTCGGGAAATTGTGGCGCATGGCTCCGGACAAGATCGACGCGACGGTGCAGGTGGACAAGACGCCCGAGGTGCAGGTTGAGGAGCAGTCGCTCGGCTCTGTGCCGGATGTCGTTACCGTTCGCCCCTTCAGCGTGAACATTTATTCCTACCCGGTGCAATAGCCGGATGTGCTTTGAGAGAGACACAGATGAGAACAACGAAATTGATCCTTGCCTGTGCAATCGCAACGGCGATTGCACCCATCGCTCAGCTTCACGCTCAGGTGCAGACCATTGTTCCCGACCCGGTGCCGGGCGCAAAGCCCATCGCGGTGGAACACATCAAGATCCACGGCGCGGCATTGGAAGGAAATCTCGAAGGCGAGGTTGTCGATCGCGATGCAATTGTCTTTCTGCCGCCGAGTTATGAGAAAGACAAGAAGCGCCGTTACCCGGTCGTATATGCGCTGCACGGCTATTCGATTGCAGCGGAGCAGTGGACGCACGAAATCCACGTTCCGCAGACCGCTGAAGGAGCGTTCGCGCAAGGAGCGAAGGAGATGATCGTCGTCCTGCCCGATTCCAAGACGATCTACAACGGCTCAATGTATTCAAGCTCTGCGACGACAGGCGATTTTGAGAACTATGTCGCGCACGATGTCGTTGCCTACATCGACGCGCACTACCGCACCATACCGGATAGGCAGAGCAGAGGATTGGTCGGTCACTCAATGGGCGGGTATGGTGCGTCGCGCATCGGCATGAAGCATCCTGATGTATTCGGTGCTCTCTACATCATGATCCCCTGCTGCCTCTCTTCCATGGCTGGCGGCGGACCAGGAACCGCGGATCAAATCAAAGAGCGGGCGGTTGCGAGCGAGAAGAAAGTTGCGGCGGCCAAGTCTCCAGGCGACCTCGCAGCGCAATCGCCCGGTTTTCAATCGGCGCAATACGCGACGGCAGCGGCTTGGGCTCCCGATCCTAAGAACCCGCCGCTCTACTTCGATCTGCCGACTAAGGATGGAGTACCCGTGCCGGAGATCGTGGCGAAATATGCAGCGAACTCACCACTGGCCTTTGTCGACCAGTACATCGGGAATCTCAAGCAGTACCGCGCCATCGCAATGGACGTAGGCGATCAGGATGGCCTTCGGTTCGATGCCACGAAGCTGCACGAAATCCTCGATAATTACGGAATCGCCAACAGCTTCGAGATCTATGCGGGTACGCATGTCAGCGCCGTAGCCGATCGCTTCCAGAACCACGTGATGCCGTTCTTCAGCCGGAATCTCTGCTTTACCGAGGACTGCCGTTAGCACGCGGCCGAGAGTCAAGGCTGCGAAATCCGGCTGGCTCAGACAGGAGATAGAAAATGAGGATGGGTAAGCAAATTGCCGGCAAGTTTGCAGTCTTCGTCGGACTATGTCTCTCTCTCTTGGCGTTCGGTCAAGCGGCACAGCAGGCGCCAAACCGGCCGGCAATGCAGATGTCCGCGCCCACGCCCAATGACACTCTCAAATCCGTCGAAGTCATGCCCGATCGTCATGTTCAATTCCGTCTCTGGGCACCCAGCGCGACCGACGTGAGACTGCATGCCGAGGGGCCTGAGGCCACGCCCGGCATCACTCCTCAGGAGGCGAACAAATACCAGGGTGGAGTGGCGATGGTGAAGGGGGATCAGGGCATTTGGGAAGCCGTCATCGGTCCCATCGAACCTGGGACCTATCGCTATACCTTCACCGTTGATGGCGTAAGCACGACAGATCCACGCAATCCACTCACGTCGCAATCGCTGACTCACTCTTCAAGCATGTACGAAGTTCCGGGCGCGGAGTTCATGGAGTACAAGGCTGGAGTACCGCACGGCGCGATTTCGGAAGTCTATTATGACTCCTCGGCGACCGGCGGCCAGCGCCGAATGCACGTCTACACGCCGCCCGGGTATGAAAGTGGAACCGCGCGGCTGCCGGTGCTTTATCTGCTTCATGGTGGAGGCGACTCCGATGATTCATGGGGCACCGTGGGGCGAGCGGGAGCCATTCTTGACAATCTGATTGCAGCCGGCAAAGCTGCTCCCATGATGATCGTGATGCCGGCGGGTCACATCTCAACCGAATTCCGGCTCGCGCCCGGAGCTCGCATGGGACATGATGCCTTCAACGACGATCTGACGAAGGTGGTTCTGCCCTTCATTGACGCGCACTACCGCACCATCGCCGACCGCGATCATCGGGCTATCGCCGGTCTCTCCATGGGCGGCCTGCAAGCACTGGATATTGCGCTCGACGATTCGGCGGACTTTGCCTATGTGGGCATCTTCAGTTCGGGCTGGTTTCCGAATGCGCAGAAGGAAGAAGAGGATACCGATGTGGCGCAATACCGCACCTCAGGGAAGCCCTTCCATCTCTTCTGGGTAAACGCCGGCCAATACGATATTGCGTTGCAGAACAGCAATGCCACGGTTGCCATCCTCAAAAAAGGCGGAATCGACGTGGAGCAACATCAAAGCGCCGGCTTCCACGCGTGGAACAACTGGCGGGACTACCTGAATCAGTTTGCGCCGCTGCTCTTCAAGAAAAGCAGTGCGCAATAGGATGCACGATCAATAGCTGTCTTTCAAAAAAGCATGTCTTCGGCTCGAAGTCGAGAACAATCTGGAGAGCTCTATGAAGCACCGCGTAACACGAGTATTCGAGTGCATTGCTACTTGTCTGGGAACGCTGCTCTTCGCCGTCGCCGCGAAAGACGGAATCGCGCAGGACTCAGCGAATCTGCCCTACATGAATCCGCAGCTCTCGCCTGAGCAGCGCGCGACAGACCTGGTGCACCGCATGACGCTGGCAGAGAAGGCGACGCAGATGCAGAACAATTCTGCGGAGGTTCCAAGGCTGAAGATTCCTGCCTATCAGTGGTGGAGCGAGGCTCTGCACGGCGTCATCAACGACGGCGTCACCGAATATCCGGAGCCCATCGGCCTGGCGGCCACTTTCGATGCGCCGGGCATTCACACTATGGCGGCGCAGATCGGCATTGAAGGCCGCATCAAGCACGTGCAGAATCTGCGCGAGGGGCACACCGGCATCATGGGCGGCCTCGACTTCTGGTCGCCCAATCTCAATATCTTCCGCGACCCGCGCTGGGGCCGGGGACAAGAGACCTATGGCGAGGATCCTTTCCTCACCGGCCGCATGGGTGTTGCTTACGTAACCGGTTTGCAGGGCGATGACCCGAAATACTACCTCGCTATCGCAACGCCAAAGCACTATGACGTGCACAGCGGACCGGAACCCACACGCCACTTCGCGGACGTAGACGTGAGCAAACACGATGAAGTGGATACCTATGAGCCTGCATTCCGCGCCGCTATTGTGGAGGGCAAGGCGGGATCGGTGATGTGCGCCTATAACGCGATCAATGGCCAGCCGGCGTGTGCGAATCAATATCTGCTGCAGGATCAGTTGCGCGGTAAGTGGGGATTTCAGGGGTATGTCGTCTCCGACTGCGACGCGGTGAGAGATGTAGCAGCGAATCATCGCTACCGGCCGACGCAGGCGCAGGGCGCGGCAATTTCGGTCATCCGCGGCATGGACAACGAGTGCGTTACGTTCACATCGCGCTTCGGCGACCCAGTGGAGAAAGCATATATCGACGCTGTCCAGCAGGGTTATCTTCCTGAGAGCGTTCTTGACACTGCCCTCATTCGACTCTTCACCGCGCGGATCAAGCTCGGCATGTTCGATCCGCCGGATATGGTCCCTTACACGAAGATCGATGAAAAGGAACTAGACAGCACCGAGCACCGTCAGCACGCGCGCAGGCTCGCAAACGAGTCCATGGTTTTGCTGAAGAATGACGGCCTTCTTCCACTGAAATCCGGAATCAAGAAGATCGCCGTTGTGGGGCCGCTTGCCGACCAGACTCGGCCGCTCATCGGCAACTATGCCGGTCAGCCCACGCACATCGTTTCGATCATCGATGGACTCAAGGCTGAGTTCCCTAATGCGACGATCACCTTTGTCCCCGGAACGCAATTCCTCCGTACGGATGGGACGGCAGTGCCCGACGCTCTGTTGACGACTCCCGACGGCAAACCAGGTCTGAAAGCCGACTACAACGAAGGCATGCGCGGAGGCCCGGCGGCCCGAGACAAGCCTGTCCCAATCATGAGCCGCACCGAGCGCAATGTGAAGCTCACCATGGAGCAACCCTGCCATCGCAGGTGGCCGAGCAAGAAAACATTCGGGGTGCAGTGGTCGGGATTCCTGACGCCGAATGGAATCGGGCGACTTTCTGCTCGGCATTCGCTGCAAGGGTTTTTGCCGTCTCGCGGCGGATGGCAAGCAGGTTACGCTTACATTCGGCGGTGGCAACGAACCTGGTTTCTCAGGTAGGCCGCGTACACCTGGAGAAGGGCCGCAAAGTTGCGCTTGAGTTCACTTACGGAAGCCAGAGACGGCAAAGCGCAGGCAGAGTTGATCTGGACCAAGGCAAACAATGCTCCATCGCCTGAAGCGATCACAGCTGCAAAGAATGCGGATGTCGTAATTGCCGTTGTGGGCATCACGAGCCAACTCGAAGGAGAAGAGATGCCGGTCACCGAACCGGGATTCCTCGGTGGAGACCGCACCAGCATCGACCTTCCTCAGCCGGAAGAGGACCTGGTGGAGGCGGTAGCCTCGACGGGCAAGCCTCTCGCCGTGGTTCTGATGAACGGCAGCGCTCTGGCTGTCAATTGGATCAACGAACATGCGAATGCCGTTCTCGATGCCTGGTATCCGGGTGAAGAGGGCGGCGCGGCAGTGGCTGAGACGCTGAGCGGCAAGAACAACCCTGCCGGCAGACTGCCCGTCACGTTCTACAAGGGTGTCGATCAGTTGCCGAACTTCGAAGACTACGGGATGGCGAACCGGACCTACCGCTACTTCAGCGGCAAGCCGCTCTATCCCTTCGGCTATGGACTGAGCTACACGAAGTTCAGTTATAGCGATCTGAGTGTGCCCGCGCAGGCCGTTACTGCCGGACAACCGATTGGCGCAGACGTGACGGTTACGAACACCGGCAACCTCGCCGGAGATGAGGTGGTGCAACTTTACCTCAAGTTCCCGTCAGTCAAGGGTGCACCCAACGTAGCTCTGCGCGGATTTCACACGCATTCATCTCGATCCGGGCGCGAGCCAGAAGGTTCATTTCGATTTGAAGCCGCGCGATCTTGAGATGGTGACGGAAGATGGCAATCCCATCATTGCTCAAGGCGATTACACGCATCAGCATCGGCGGAGGTCAGCCCGAGACAGCAGCGTCTGTTGCGACTGGCCACTTCCACATTGACGGCCAATATGCATTGCCCGAATAGCAAAGGAGAGGTATTCATGTCCGGATCTTCAAAGCGCACGCTCACTCGCCGCGAGGCATTGCTTCTTTCGGCCACTGCGGGAATCGGCATCGTTGCGGGTCAACCTGCACTCGCATCGGACAGCATCAAGACCGCGGCTCACCAGGAGCCCGGCAATGTCTCAACGCCGCGCTCGGCGATTGCAAAGACGCAATACGGCAAGGTGCGCGGGTTTGTCGATGGCGGTGTGATTGACGTTCAAGGGTGTTCCGTATGGCGCAACTACGGCCGGAGAGAATCGCTGGCTTCCGGCGAAGCCGCCCACGCCGTGGACGGACGAGTATCCAGCCCTGGTGTACGGAGCAAACTGCCCGCAAACCCTGCATACATGGACGGGAATCGAGCAGACGTTTCTCTTTGACTGGGACGACGGCTGGCAGAGCGAGGACATGCTGAAGTTGAACATCTGGACGCCGAGCCTGACAGGGAAGCGCCCGGTGATGTTCTACATGCATGGGGGCGGGTTCAGCTTCGGATCGTCGTACGAGTTGCCATCGCACGAGGGCGCACAGATGGCGCGTCATCATGATGTGGTGCAGGTGTCAGTGAATCATCGCCTGAACATTCTTGGGTTCTTCGATGCTGCGGAGATTGGCGGCTCGGCATATGAGGACTCGGCGAACGTGGGGATGACGGACCTGGTGGCGGCGCTGAAGTGGGTTCGCGAAAATATCGAAAATTTCGGCGGTGACCCGGATCGCGTGATGATCTATGGGCAGTCGGGTGGCGGGTCGAAGGTGACTACCCTGATGGGCATGCCTTCGGCGGTGGGGCTGTTGCATCGTGCCTCGGCGCAGTCGGGTGGCGGCGGGAATATTCCCAGCAGGGATCAGCAGAAGGAACTAGCCCGGCAGGTAATGAAAGAGCTCGGGCTTGCGGCGAATGACATTGGAGCCCTGCAGAAGATGGAATGGGCGAAGCTGTTTGCAGCCGGCAATGCGGCAGCGGCGAAGATCAATCCGCCGGGGCCGCCGATGATGGGACCGGGAGCGCCGGGCACACCGCGGGTAGGGTGGTCGCCTTGTGTTGATGGGAAGGTGATCAACATGCGCTCATTCTTCGACGCAGCTCCAGAGATGTCGAAGAACGTGCCGATGCTTGTGGGCTCGGTGAGCGAAGAGGGCAACCGAATGTCCTCCAGCCCTACGGAAGAAGAGTGGCGTGCCAGCCTGTCCAAAGATTACGGCAAGGAAAAAGCGACGGCCATTATTGCCGCTCTGAAGAAGGCCTATCCCGCAAAAGAAGATCCAGACCTTGTCGTACATGTGCAGCGGTACTCCCGGTCTGAATGGACTTCGGCATGCGCAACAACGTAGTGAAGATGGCGCGATTGAAGCACGAACTGAACGCGGCGCCGGCGTATGCTTACTACTTCACGTGGCAGACGCAGATTCTGGATGGCGTGGCTGGAGCGTGGCACACTGCCGAGCTTCAGTTCTGCTTCGACAACACCAAGCGGTGCGAGCAGGGGACTGGAAATACTCCCGAGGCGCAGGCGCTAGCCAAGAAGATGGCAGCATCCTGGGCCGCGTTTGCCGCAACCGGAAACCCGAGCATACCGGGCTTGAAATGGTTGCCGACCGATCCGGAAACGAACAAGACGATGGTTTCGGATAACGAATGCCGCATGGTAGATGATCCCGAGGGAGAAGCTCGCAAGATCATCTTGGCCTGATTTATTGCTGCGATCTCATCGGGCTCGAATCAGACTTCTCCGAATGAGCCTACGTTGGAATTCATAACGCTCATTTTGGTTTGCTTTGCGAGCTTGGGGACGATAGGTACCGGGAAACGCCCAGCATTCACTAATTTCCAATGGGGTACTCCCCACTTGGACGAATAGTCGCCTTTAAGGACAAGCGACCCTGGGCTCAACCGTTGACTTTAGGGAAATCACTCGTCGAGGCAATTCTCTTTGGGCAGAGGTCGGTAGGGCAGAGGTCGCGGGCACGATAAGGGCACAATAACGGTTACCATGCGTGCCTCAAAGCGCCAAAAGGAGCCATCCATTGCGCTTATTTTCTATAAGTTACCGCTTTCCTGTGCCCTGTC
The DNA here is from genome assembly GCA_963833015.1 of uncultured Acidobacteriaceae bacterium. Classification (GTDB taxonomy): domain Bacteria; phylum Acidobacteriota; class Terriglobia; order Terriglobales; family Acidobacteriaceae; genus Alloacidobacterium. The sequence continues at coordinate 557,805 of CAWHWJ010000017.1, forward strand.
ACGGCAGAGGTCGCGGGTTCGAGCCCCGTCGTCCCCGCCATAAACCAATCAAAAGCAAGGGTTTATGGCAATGATCGCTTCTTTCATACAACCTCCGAGGGTGCTGAAGGGTGCTGAGTTGAGCCTCCTTCAAAAAGACCTTTGAAGGCTTGGTCTTGAGCCAGTCTTTTCTCCGCGCCCACAGTTTGTTGGTAAACCTCCAGCGTGATCCGCCTGTTGGCATGCCGTAATAACTCCTGGGCAGTTTTGATGTCCACACCATGCCTCCTCAACATGGTCGCCAGGCCATGGCGGAAGCTGTGATAACCGATCCGCTTTGTGACTCCAATCCTTTTTAGCGCTGGCCGAAGATGACGCCTCAGGATCATGTCGGGCGTAATCGGCTGCGTTCCATTCTTTATGATTGAAGGGAAAAGAAAGTCCTCATCGGAGCGATAGAGCGTAACCATCCGCCACTGCTTCAGTTCTTCAACGACCAGCGCAGGGAGTGGCACAGGTTTCCGCGATGCCTCCGTCTTGGTGTCGCCTTCGACATTACGCCAGACCGTGTGTGTGACGTTCGCCTGCTTCAGCTCAAAGTCGATGTCACGCCAGCGGAGAGCAATCAGTTCTCCGCGGCGAAGCCCCGTACTTCCGTCCAGCATCACCATGACCCGCTCCCGCTGAGAAAGCTCCAGCAGAAGTGCCTGGAACTCCTCAGGCATAAGAATGTCAGGAGTGCGAAGCCGCTTGGCAGAAGTCCGAACCGCAGTGATGGGGTTCCTCGCTGCCCACTCATAGCGAATAGCGTGAGAGAACAGCGCGGACATTAGATTGCGTATTTTCGTCTGAGTGGCTGGGCTGGTCGGTTGCCCGTTCACCTTCTTAAGCTTACGAAGCCAACTTTCGACCTCGACGCTTTTGATTGCTGAAAGATTATGTTTGCCCCATTTTGGCACGATGTGGAGAGTGAGGTAGTTCTTGTATCCCTCAGCGGTGGAATGTGCTTTGGATGGAAGCTCGACGCGCTGATAATGTGCGGCGAGTTGTTCCAGGTTCCTGGGAGCGAATGCCGCTCCCTCATTAACGTCGACCCTGAACTGCGCGACAGCTTTTTCCGCGTCCTTACGCTTAGGGAACTCGATCACCGTGCCTACAATCTTCTTCTTGTAGACACGGCTGGAGCCCCCTTCGGCGTAGTAACGGAAGACCCAAGTATCAGGTTTGCTCTTTCGTTTGAGCAAGCTCAGGGAACCTCTCTGGTAGCGTTGCGCCTGCATACGGATTTTCTCTCTTTGCATGCGCACTGATGGCTGCGGTCGAGTGTATCTTGTCGACCGTTGAGTTCAAAGCTGTGGATTTCATGCGCGCTCCGGCATGTTCGTTCTGGCGGTCAACCATGCCGACAATTCGCTTTCGAGAAAGCGCCAGAACTTGCGTTTGCCTTCTCCAAGTGGATGGCCCGGCAGATAGATGTCCATTGTCGTGCGTGAATTTGCGTGCCGCAGCAGCTCTTGAGCGACCTTCACATCCACTCCCAAGCTGCGGAGGTTGGTTGTGACGGAAGCTGTGCCAGCCGATCACCTGACCTGTGCTGATCGGGTTATCGTCCTGCAGCGAGAAGACCCCGCCTGCGGTGTGGTTCGCCTACTCGGAAGATCGTAAAGGCGAACATCCGAGCAGCACCTGAGCAAATTCTCTGGCAAGCTGCAGGCCGATGGTATGCCGGTTTCCATCACCTTTATGAGGGCGGCAGAATCGTCGACGCCGCGTGGTGGGCGCACGTCCGGCGCAAGTTCTACGGTCGTTGATTAAGAAATATCGTGATAAAGACGATACTTCTTGCTCCCGATCGACCAGAATGGTTTGAACTCAACTCCGTTCATCGTCCATGTGTCTGAGCCTTGCGTGCGCTGCTGGATGGCCAGCATCTGAGCGGGAGTCGACTGTATTGGCGCGTCACCCATGGCAAAGAGCGCGAGCGGGCCATGCATGAGCGCGACCGTCTTGGGATGCTGCGGATCGACGGCCTCGAGACGCGTGGACATGTCGAATTGAATCTCGATGCGGTCGCCATTTTTCCAGCTCCGCGAAACGGGCAGGAATTTGCCGGGTTCAAGTCCATGTTCTAGTGGCTTACCGTTGATCGCGACACGCGTCCTGGGGCCTGCCCAAGCGGGAATGCGCAGCATGACGGCGAAGGTCTCGGCGCGGTCAAGCTGGAGTTCCATGCTGGTTTCGGGAACGAGCGGATACTGAGTGCGCTGCGTCAGAACGCAGTTCGCGCTGCCCTGTTTCCACGAGAGCCTGGATGGCACGTAGAGATTGACGTAGACGGCGCGCGGGCTGCGGAAGTAGGAACTGATGCCGTAGTCGGCGGTGACCTGCGGGAAGGTTCCGGAGCAGCATGGCCACTTGTCCTGGTGGAAGAACTTGCTGCCGGAGTCGTTGTAGTCGGAGTAGTAGAAGCTGTGGCCATCTTCCTGGATAGGAAGCGCGCCCAATATGGTGTTGTAGAGGACTTTTTCCATGCTGTCGCCATAGCGGCTGTCACCGGAAGCGCGCAGAAGGTAACGCGCGACCTTGAAATGACCGTAGGCGCCACAGGGGGTTTCGAAGCTGGCATGGGTTTTGGATAGGCTCGCGCCTAAATCGCCGCTGCCCGGTTTGCGGAAGGTCTCGTCAGGTCCCCAGCCGCCGGTGGCGAAACTCTGAGTGGTGAGGACAAATTCGAAGCCATTGCGCGCGGCACGCAGATGCTTTTCGCTGCCAGTCGTGAGGTAACACTGGAAGGCAGAACAGAGCGCGTTCACATGGCTGTAGGCGTGCTCGCCCGGGAGAATGTTTTCGCCGGCTGCGAGCGGATCGAAGTAGTCGCGGTCCTGAAGAAATCGGGCGGCGAGCTGACGGTAGCGGTCGCCGGCTCCGCGCTTGTAGGCGAGGTAGAAGTTTTCCGGCAGGGTGTAGGTCTCGTCCCACGTGTAGGCGATGTTTGGATGCGGGCGTGCGGCCTGTTCCGCACGGTTGAGGGCTTTCTCGGGCAAGAATGGCAGAACGGCGTCCGTGGCGTGATTGAGAACGGCAAGGGCCTGCGGATCGGCAGCAAATTCGTGTGCGTCGATCAGGCCGCAGTTGGTTTTGTCGAAGGTGTAGGCGGGCAAGCAATACCCTTCATAGAATTTTGGAGTCACGGTCTCGGAAAAGCCGCGGACCAGGCGCTGCACCTTCTCCTGTGTGGGCTTCGAACCAGTGACGGCATAAGCGCGAGCGAGCCCGGAGAGGTATTGTCCGAAGCTGTGCCCGGGAATGTAGCCGGTCATGTTTTTCGGCGGATCGAAGTCGGGAGAGAAGTTGTACCAGCCGCCCATGTCCTCACCCGGAGCCGGCAGTCCGGCGCGTTGCCGGAAGGGCTTGAGCAGCCGGTCGTCATCGAGCGCGAGAAAGAAGGCGTGGTTGCGATTGAACTGGTCAAGCATCGGGCCGTCGAGCAACTGGACGTCGGCATAGGCAAATTGAGAGATTTCTGGAACGACGGCGTCCTTTGCCGGGCTTTCGCCAAAGGAACGCATCGAGCGTTCGAGAGCTGCGACGGTTCCCACCGCCGCTCCGGTTTTCAGAAATTGCCTGCGCGATGTTTTCATCAAGAACTTCTCCATGTGTTTGGAGCCAGGATGGGCTGGCCCCGGCTATGCCTTCAGGGTTGCGTAGGACGCTGTGGTTCTGGGCCTGTGGATTCGACGATCTTGTAATGTAAGCGCTGGCTTTCCTCAGCGCGTGCATGTTCGTGCTGATCTGCAACCTGCTTCAGCAGAGCCTGTGCCGTGGCAGTGTCGCCCGTCTTGCGGGCCGCGCGCATCAGCCGATACATCGCCGCCTGGTCCGATGGATCAATCCGGAGTGCTTCCCGGGACTGCTCAATCACACCAGTTGTCTCTCCTCGCATGTCATCGATTTTGGCGAGCAGATCATGGGGCGGGAGAAGATCCGGTTTGAGCCGTACAGCAGTCTCAGCGGCCCGGGCGGCCTCTGCGAACTCCAGAGAGCCCGGCGCCGCACCTCCTTCAATGAGTATGCGCGCAAGCAAGAAATTGAGCTGCGCATCCTGTGGATGCTTCCTGAGCGCGGCGCGTGTCGTTGCCAACGCCTCGCCTGGATGATCGCTTTGATCCTGCACGAGGCCTACGCCGTAGGCCCCGGCGCCGTGAGTGGGATCAAGCTGCTCTGCCTTACGGAAGTCTGCCTCGGCCTTGTCATACTGGGCTATGGCGCCGTAGAGCAAGCCTCGTGTGAGATACAGGCCCGAATCGTGCGGGAGCCGCGCAATGCCGGCACTCACCATGTCGATGCCGGTCTGATACGAGTCGTGCAGCATGCAGAGTTCCGCGAATCGCATATAAGAGTCGGGACGCATGGGATCGAGCAGAATAGCGCGGCGCATGAGGGAGACGGCCTGAGGCGTGTCGCCGAGGTCCTCAAAGACATCCGAGGCCAGCAACGCTGTGTCAACATCAGGAGAGGACAGCAGCGGCTTCAGAGTCTCCGCGGCCTCTTTCTTCTGACCAGCACGCATCTGCGCCAGAGCAAGATCGTATCTTGCTTCGGCGCTACCCGGCCGAAGGGTTTGGACTTGCTGGAAGATCGCGGTTGACTGCGCGTACTCACCTTCAGTGAAGAGGCACGCACCGTATCGCTCCAGCGACTCGGCATGCGTGCTGAACTGGCCCGATAACTGTCCGAAGTTGATATCTGCTGATTTGCAGTCGCCGCGACGCGCCTGCTCAAGGGCCAGCATCTCCCGCGCGATGCTGTCGTTCGGATCAAGTCGTAAGATTTGCGTGAGAACGGCAGCAAGCTCCGGGTCGTGCCGGCGGGAGAGAATCTGGGCCTCGGCCTGCAGCGCACGGACGAAGTCCGGCGAAATGCGCAAGGCTGTGCGGAGAGCCGTCAACGCCTCCTCATCCTTGCCCTGCATTGCGTAGGCAATGCCTTCGATGGTCCAGAGTCCCGGGTCCTTTGGATGAATCAGGAGTGCACGTTTCGCTTCGGAAACTGCGGCGTCATAGCGCCCACTTTTGACTAACGCCGCCGCCGATGCCGACGTCGCTTGCGGCTGTTGCGCCAAGCTACAGGCCAGCCCCCCAGTTGCGAGCGTCGCAACGAATAAGCAGCGAACGAAGCTGTGCTTCAGCTGAATATAAGCGGCATTACGCAAAATAGACTCCAATTGCGTGTCCGTTAACGACCGACAATCTGCACAATCACGTTATCTGGTTTGTCCCACGCGGCGGCTCCGTCGTGTTTCAACTGATGGGTGGCTTCAACCCAGTAGAGCCTGGTGATGGAGCTGCCCCCCTTCTCATACGAGTACGTGTTCCCATCATCCGAAAACAGGGTGAAGCTGGCATCCGCTCCCGGATAGACGCGCACAGCCGCAATGGACTGTTTCTGCTGTGTACTCTCTACCGGAGATCCAAGCGGTACGATGCTGCCTTCTCGAACAAAAAGTGGAATTGTGTCGATGGGCGCGTTGACTGTGATCGTTTGGCCTCCCTTGACCCGTTCATTTGTCCAGTAGTTGTACCAATCACAACCAGCGGGCAAATAAACTGAACGTTGTGTGGCTCCCTGTTCCGTAACAGGAGCGACGAGGAAAGCAGGACCGAACATGTATTCGTCTGGGATGTCGGCGACATTAGGATCTCTGGGGAAGTCCATGAATAACGCGCGCATGAAAGGAGCGCCTGTCTGGTAACTCCCATACGCGAGAGAGTAGGTATATGGCAACAATTGATATCGTAGACGCAGATACTTTTCGAGGATGGGCTCGGCCTGCTTGCCGTATGACCAGACTTCGTTATGATTCCTTTCTCCGTGGGCCCGCATGACAGGTTGAAAGGCTCCCCATTCAAACCAACGTACAAACAACTCGGGATAGTCCGTGTAGTTATCGACGGTACCGCGCGCATCCGAAGGATCGATTAGCGGTGGGTGCAGCGGCTTATAGTCCGCAGGGATGAACGGTGAGAAGAAGCCGGCGATGTCCGTATCCCAATACGGCATTCCTGTAGCGGTGAAGTTCAATCCGGCAGGGATGGAACGCTTCAGCATGTCCCAGGTCGAGATGATGTCGCTCGACCAGAAGATGGTACCGTTCCGCTGAGCGCCGAGGTAGGCCGCCCGGGCAAGAATCATGACCCGTCGACTGTCTCCGAAATCGCGCCTGAACCCGTCGTATACAGAAGCGGTGTGAAACAAAGGATAGACGTTGTAATAGCGAGATCCTGAGCCGATGGAAAAGAAGTCTTTAGCCGGATCGATATCTGGTTCCGTCTCGTCGAGCCAGATGTAGTCAAAGTGATATGGCTTGATGTAACGGTCTCTTATAGCTTCCCAAAACCACTTGGCAGCCGCAGGATTGGTGGTATCGATGTTCGGGCCGATTACATCCTTGAACCCGCCAGAGTCGGGGATGCCATCCGCGGTATGGATCAGCCATCCCTTGTCCCGCAGCATATCGTAATAGCGGGTGCCTGGAGCGAAATGTGGCCAGACACTAAGCAGTGTTCCTATGCCCATGGAATGCAGTTGCTGGTTCATGGCGGCTGGATCAGGCCACCGGGCGGGATCGAGATCCAACTCACCCTGCCTGGTCATGTTGAGAAAATCCACGACGAGAACATCCAAGGGTAGCTGGCGCTCGCGATATCCCTTAGCAACCGCCATGATCTGCTCCTGTGTCGGGTAGATCGCCTTACTCTGGATATAACCATAGGCCGCCTTGGGCAACATATGGGTGATGCCGGTGAGCTGGCGGTAGCCTTTGTAGATCTCGTCAGTGTTTTCGCCCTGGATCACAAAGAACGAAACACGGTCTCCAACTTCTGACGACCAGACGTTTTGCTGATTGAATCCGAGATCAACCGTGGTTTTTGAAGGGTTATCCCAGATCAGACCATAGCCCCGGCTGGAGATCATAAACGGAACACAAACATTCTCTCCACCGACGGCCGAATAATCGTGCCAACAGCGAATGCGATGGTCCCGGAGGTCGAGGGCGCCCTGTTGCTGTTGACCGAGTCCGTAGTAGTGCTCGTCAGTGGGCGAGTCAAAAGTTGCGGAGACATGGTAGCCGGCGTCGTTCAGCTTAGCCGCATTTGTCGCTCCCGCTTGCGAGTTGTTGGGAACCATGGACCAGTTCCGCATGTTGAGGAGTAACTCGCCTGAAGCCGTTGCCACGGAAATAGTATCCGCGATTCGTGGATTCTTGCTTCCTCCGCCAAAGTAGTGGTCTCGTAGTGACTGATTCAGGTTGTCGAGTGGCATGCGATGCGGCAAACGCGACTCCGGTAAGTGATCGGCAGAGACGTGGACGACCAGTCGATCGGAGCGAAATACATCGTCCCCGTCAGCATCTCGCTCATGAGTCCAACCCGTCATTGATGGTGTTCCGACAAGCCCGTATCCAGCGGCTCCAGCCGCTGTTGTCTTGTCCTTGCTCAACGTGACGCGAAGGATGTTCGGCGCATATGGTTCCAGCACGATCGTCCTGCCATCTCGGTCAAGGACGAATTTGCTGTCCTGAGCAAGAACTGCCATGCTTCCGATGGCTCCGAAGCCGAGCACCCACAGCATTGCGGTTTGGGCAACGATGACCGTCTTTGTCAAGAGGCGTCGGAATTGTTGGAGCGTCCGGTAAGCACCGGAAAAGAGATCGCTTCTCAAGGAATGTTGCATTCGTTTCTCCAGGCAATGCATGCTTCTCCTCCCCCGGTACAAAATCAGACGGGCAACTCTAATCCGAAAGGTAGTGCTGGAATCTTGCCCATACTCCTACAGCGACCATGCCACCCGTGATAACGTTTTCTCTTTACAGTGGACAACCAAAATTCAGAACAGGGGCTAGCAGCGCGAGGATAGCAGTTCGGACTTGCATCAGCCAAGCGCGAACCGGAGATGGAGGTGGAGGAGATCGAAAACTTTCTGGCGCGCAGAGTATATGCACTGCTCGTCGCCTGCTGTCCGATTAAGCCTGAAGGTTTGCGGACCCCACTCAGAGCCGATCTTACCCCCGTTCTGCCAGACCGTGTGATAGCAGGTCAACCACCGATCCCGCTTGGAAGCTGGACGGGCCCGCTCTAACAAAGAATTCTTCTGCAATAAACAGAACGCGGTTAACTTCAAAACGCTGTAAGCGGCCGTTGCCGCGTGTTTTGGAATCGCTCGATGGCGGCGCGTTCGCAATGCACGCAAAACCGAACCTAATGCCATTCAGTGGCGTCGCCCAATCGGCCACGAAGGCTGCGGATGTATGGTCAGAGCGGCGAACGGTAGGACTTCACCCCGAGCTGGCGACGAAAACAGGCTGATTAAGATTGCCTAATTTGACTGCTCATTCTTTACACAGGCCCTTGACAGACGTTGGTATTAGATTGTAGGTTCGGTGTCGCGGCGCCATAGTAAATCGTTTCAGGTCGATCTACCGGGCGCGCGAAACGAACTGCGGTACTCCTTTCCCCCCACTCATTGCGTTACTTTGGAGGCAATGTATGCAGGAGAGTTCAGAAAACGTTTTCGCCATATTGAAAGCCGAACTGTCGCACTGGCTGAAAGCTGTTATGACGATACTAGCCGCCGTTGCCTTTGGCCTCGGCGGGGCAACAGCGTTCGCGCAGTTCTCAAGCGGTATTGAAGGTACGGTGGTCGATAGTACCGGAGCAGCGGTGCCTGGGGCGCAAGTCACGATCACCGATACGCGGCTCGGCGTGAGCAGAACCGCGACGACGAACGCGACAGGCTTTTTCCGCATCGACAGCATCGCGGCTTCGACCTATACCGTTCACGTGTCAGCCAGCAGCTTCACCAGCTGGGATCAGAATGATCTGACTCTCCAGGTGGGTGAGATACGAACCCTAACACCAACTTTGGCCGTAGGGACGACAACTACGAGTGTTACGGTTACTGCCTCGGCGGCCGCACTTGACCTCGTGTCGCCGACTACCGGCTCTGTCATCGGTTCGACCACCGTCCAGAACACGCCATTGGCTGGTCAGAATATCTACGGTCTGGCGGCGCTTACTCCTGGAATGACTGGAAACGCCGTAACCGCCGGCGACAACTACACAAACGAGTACGCGATCAATATCAACGCCGCTGGACTTCGCCAGGAACAGAATGGATACCAGATTGATGGAGCCTATACCAACACGCCTTCCCGTGGCGGCGGCACCTCTATCTCTCCCAATCCCGAAATTGTGGAGTCGATGGATATCCGGACTAATGACTTCGATGCCACAAAGGGCAGGAACGGGGGTGCGACCGTGGACGTCTTTACCAAATCGGGCAGCAACAACTTCCACGGCAGCATCGACTACTACTTCCTGAATAATTCTCTTTCGGCTCGGACGGAATTCGAGAGCACCGTTCCCACTTTCACCCGCAATGAAGTCGGCGCCACCTTCGGCGGCCCAATCATCAAGAATAAGTTCTTCATCTTCGGCGCGATCGACGTGCTCCGCTCGAGCACAACCAGCGCCGGGCAGTACACGGTAGAGACGCAGGACTTTGACAATTGGGCCACGACAAATCTGCCCAACAACATCGCCACCCAGATTCTCACGACTGCGCCGCCGCTTGCCTTCCCCACCACCGGGATTCTCACCGTAAGTCAGTTGGAAGCAGCGAACCCCGGCTACTTTCCCCCTCCGGCCAACCTGCCCGCCGGCCTGGATGCGGTCGGAACAGCCAGCATCAGCTATTCGATACCCAAAGATGGTTATCAGTGGAGCGTCCGCGGGGACTACTACTTGCGTGACAAAGACCGTATCTATGTCACGGCCATTCGAACTTACGATACTTCTGTCCAGACAGCGCCCCGTCCCGCGCTCAACGACGACCAGGCGAACAGCTCCGATTTTGTAGCTGTTGATTGGACTCACACCTTCTCGCCGCGTTTGCTGAACGAGGCCGGAGCGAACATCATTCGCCCCTATGGCTCCAATCTCGCGGTCGATACGATGGCTATTCCTTATGTTAACGTCACAGGCCTGCAGGGCTTTGGGAACTGGGGACCCGGAAACTTCACCCAGCAGACTCTTGGGTGGCGCGATATGATGACGGCCACCATCAAAACCCACACGCTCAAGTTCGGTTTTGAACAGTTCAATATCCGCGAGAACGATCAGCAGAGCGGCGCCTTCGGCCGTCCGACTTACAACTTCAATAATCTGCTCGACTTCATTCAGGACGAACCGCTGACCGAATCGGCAACCCCGGTAAATCTGCAAAACCATCAGCAGGCGCCCTATGAACGGCGCTATCGCGGACTCTATACCGGCATCTTTGTACAGGATAGCTGGAAAGTTGCGCCCACATTTACCTTCAATGCGGGCGTCCGCTACGACATGATGTCGAACTTCTTCTCGATCTACAGCCCACAGCTGACCAACTTCACGCTTGGATCGGGTTCGACCTTCAATGAGCAGATCGCGAACGGCATCACTGGCCTATCTCCCTCAACTCACGTACTGAATCACAATGTCTGGGGGCTCACGCCGCGGATCGGCTTCTCCTGGGACGTGTTCGGCACCGGCAAAACCGCCCTGCGCGGCGGTGTCGGAATGTTCTCCGATCAACCGCCGTACCTGCACATCACCGACATCACTGCCGGCAACCTTCCGAACTTCTATACGCCGTCTTTAGACGTACGGCAGGGAACAACACCGAACTTCCAGCTCTGCAGTCCCCCCTCAGGATTTACTGAAACATGTCCTATCGTCGACACCAGCAACGTCGTGTTGAACTCAAGCGGTGGCGTCGTTGGGCAAAGAGCAAACCTGGGCGGATTCTCGCCGAACTATAAGTTGACCAGCGTGATCGACTGGACCTTAAGTGTGCAGCAGGAGCTTCCCTATGGCCTCGTCTTTCAGCTAAATTATTCTGCTTCGACTGCGCGGCATCTACCGATCTACAATCAGGACCTCAACCGCTTCGCCGGCGACCTGGTGATCAATCAAGGTACTCTGACGCGCCTGAATCCTAACTTCAATACTATCCAGTACGCTACTTCCGACGCGAACTCTATTGGCAACTATGGGACTGCCATGATGCAGCGCCGGTTTACACACGGTATCGCCTTTCGCGGTATCTACACCTGGGGCAAGGCGTTAGATATCCTGAGCAACGCGGGCTCCCTGGATGGCGGTGCGGTCACAGGGTATTCCAATGGTGGCCAGAATAGCGGCCCAATTTTCACCAATGGCGATTACGAGGCGCAGCGCGGCCGCGCTGACTTTGACATTCGTCAGCAATTCTCAGCCGATGGGACCTGGACCGTCCCGAACTCCTATGGATCACGCTGGGAGCGAGCGTTGCTGGGCGGATGGCAATTCGGTGGAGTCTGGCTGATGCAGACTGGGCTTCCGTTTACCGTATACACGACGGCGCCATTCAGCCCCGTCTTCAATTCTCTCGGTCAGGTTGTCGGCAACACTGGTGGAGACTACAACGCCGACGGATCCGACTTCGATGTGCCGAATGAGCCGTCGTTCGGCTCTCACCTGCCAGGGCAGTCAAGAAAGGCGTTTCTCAACGGCCTTTTCCTTGCTTCGGCGTTTCCCGTGCCAACACCGGGAACCGAAGGGAACCTGGGCCGGAACACATATGACGGACCCGGCTATAACAATGTCAACTTTACATTCGAAAAGTTTTTCTTCACACCGTGGTTCTTCGGCGAGAGGATGCAGATCGAAGCAAAGGGCGAAGTAACGAATCTGTTCAACCGCGCCAACCTTGTCGGAGTGACTTCTGATCTGTCGAGCTCTCTGTTT
>CAWHWJ010000018.1:0-11465 GCA_963833015.1 uncultured Acidobacteriaceae bacterium
GTCACGATCGGCTTTGAGAACAAGCCAGTCCTGAACAACATATCGTTCACCGTCAAGCCCGGCGAGACGCGCATCCTGCTTGGCCCTGCCGGTGTCGGCAAGAGCGTCCTGCTTAAAATGGCAGACGGCTTGTTACGGCCCGACTCTGGCCGCATCTTCGTCTTCGGCGAAGAAGTCAGCGCGATGCCCGAAGAGGAGCTCTTCGCCCTGCGCGCACGCATTGGCATTGTGTTTCAGGAAGGTGCGCTCTTCGACTCGCTCACCGTCCGCGACAACGTCGGCTATCGCCTCATGGAAGAACATCTGCCCGACCCGGAAATCGACCAGCGCGTTCTTGAAGCATTACGCTTTGTTGAACTCGAGCATACTGTCGACAAGCTTCCATCACAGCTCTCCGGAGGCATGCGCCGCCGCGTCGCCATCGCGCGCGCCATCATCACCAAACCCGATCTGCTTCTCTACGATTCACCCACCGGCGGACTTGATCCCATCACATCCACCACCATCATCGAGCTGGTCATGAAACAGCGCGACGTCTATCGCACCAGTTCCCTGCTCGTAACCCACCGCCTGCAGGACGCCTTCGTGCTCGCTTCGCACCGCTTCAACCGCGAAGTCAACAAGATGGAGCCCCTCCCCGAAGGACATTCCGACCCTCTGACAAGCTTCCTCGTTCTAAACGAAGGCAAACTGGTCTTCGACGGCTCGACGCACGACCTCGTGCACTCCGACGACCCATTCCTCAAGGAGTATCTGACCTGAAAGAGCGAAGCTAAGGCCGAATAGAAATCGCTCTCTGAACAATCCCCGGCAGCAAATGCGCGGCCTCATCAGCATTGCCGCAGCTCTCAGCCAATGCGTCAAAAAACTCGAACGAAGTCAGCGCATGCAGAGTAGCGATTCTCTGCTTCTTGTCCGCGGCATCTCGTCCACGCTTTCGATCCAGCATCTCGATCACGCGCGTCCCCGCAAGTCGCCGACGCTGATTCCGTGCTTCCACCACAGCTCCGAACTCAGGATCGATGGCGGCAATCCCGTGAATGCGCCGGATCAGCAGCCTGTCTCTAGACCAGAAGGAGCTGAGAATCTCGATGAAACCTTTCAACATCGATTCAGGATCTGCGGCGGTCATCACACTCCGCATGCGCTCCATTCCCCCATCGAGCGCAATCTGATCGAAGAGTGCCTCCAGCAGACCCGTCTTCGTTGCGAAGAGGTTGTAGATCGTCTGCCGGGTGACGCCGCTCTCCTTGGCGAGTCCATCCAGCGTAAGGCTGGAAAAGCCCTTCGCTTCCAATTGCTCTCGTAACGCCGCAAGAATCGCTGCTCGTTTCTGATCAGACTGCTCCAGACGTTTGCCCAGAGAATAGGGCCGTTTGCAGACAGCTGCTTTCTTTGTTGCCACGATGTGATCATACCGACTTAAAATTTACTTTACAATATGTAAAGTTAATTAGTATGATGCTTTTCATAGTGGAGGACGGATGCCCGCGAGCGCCAGTTCCGGAACAAAACCCACAATTCTGATCGCAAAAGATGCCTTCCCCCGGCTGCTGCGTGTTGGCTTCTGGATTTGCATCGTCATTGCAGTCGCCGTCGTGATTCGACGCATCGTCGCGATCGTGCATCCGCCGCAGTCGCCACCGCCACAGATGGCTGGCCTCGACGAAGCATTCGCCTCTCACGCAGCGTTGACGTTGGTGCATATCCTGTCTGCACTTGCCTTCGTACTGCTGCTATCTCTCGCATACTTCCGCCGTTTTGCGAGTTGCGAGTGGATCGCGCGACTGCTCTTCCCACTCGGAACAATTGTGGGCATCACAGCTTATGCAATGAGCACCTACGCCATTGGCGGATGGATAGAGCGCTCCGCCGTTCTCTTCTTCAACAGCTTTTTCCTCTATTCGCTGTTTCGCGCATGGCAGTATCAGCGAAATAGCGAAGTCCGACTCAAGCAGCAATGGCTGACAAGAGCAGTTGTGATCCTTCTCGGCATTGCAACCACACGCCCCGTGATGGGCATCTTCTTCGCAACCAGCACGCTGACACATCTCAAGCCGCAACAGTTTTTCGGCATTGCTTTCTGGATTGGGTTTTCGATCAACACCATCGCGATCGAGCTTTGGTTGCGTTCAAGAAAACACTCACCCCAATTCGAAAGGACGGCTGCACATTCGTAGACAAAAACGGATGCGCCCCGAAATAGAGTCATGACGACACGACAAACACAGCGTCACCAGGGCCCTCACCTAGCCATACTGGCAATTCTCTACACGGTCCTTTTCAACGCCGGCCTCTACCCGGTCACTGCCATGGCAGGCAAGCCCTACTGGCCCGGTCCATGGGAGCCAGCCAGCGTCATCGTGCCTTATTTCCAGACCCATCACACGCAGGTACTCACCTGTCTGTTTCTGCAATTCGGGGCGATTCTCTGCCTCGGCTTGTTCACCGCTGTCAGCGTGAGCCAGATGCGATTTCTAGGCGTGCGTTCTGCGGGACCATGGATCGCACTGCTGGGTGGATTTCTGGTCGTTGCCGATGGATTCGCTGGCGGAGTCACTACGTGGACATTGATTCACCCGATCGTCGTCCAGACGCCAACGCTAGCACTCGCGCTCTACTATCTGGCTTACGGCTTGGGCGGTCCCGGATTCTCTATCCCAATGGGCCTGTTTATTGCTGGCATCTCGATTCCGGCACTCCTGCACAAGCTCTTACCCAAATGGATCTGCATCCTCGGAATCGTGCTCGCGATCGCTGGCGAACTGAGCTGGTTCCACCTCATCAGCCCAGCAGCTCTCTTTCTCATCCCTTTAACCCGGTTTCCCGGATTCATCTGGCTCATCGCAGTAGCATTCGCATTACCCCGAACAATGCCGCTGCGCCCCGAAACCGTTTAAGATCAGCACTGCGGGAAGCGCCTTTGCCCACCGACTTCCCGCTCTGCTAGTCTGAATAGTTTCAGCCTCAGAACGGAGCAATCACTCACAATGGCCTTTAAGTTCAAGGGAGTCGACTTCATCGGCTTCGACGCCCTCCTCAACGAAGACGAGCGGCTCTCGCGCGACACCGCACGCCAGTTCATCGAAGACAACCTCATCCCCATCATCGAAGAGTGCAACCGCGAAGGCCGCTTCCCGCGCGAGCTCGTGCCACAGATGGGTGAACTCGGCTTCTTCGGCGCGAACCTGCACGGCTACGGCTGCGCCGGCATGTCGAACGTAGAGTACGGCCTGGTCATGCAGGAATTCGAGCGCGGCGACTCCGGCGTACGCAGCTTCGTCAGTGTGCAGTCCGCGCTCGTAATGTACCCCATCTATACCTTCGGATCCGATGAACAGAAAGACTACTGGCTTCCGCTCATGGCAAAGGGCGAAAAGCTGGGCTGTTTCGGTCTCACCGAGCCCGACTTCGGATCAAACCCGGGCGGCATGCGCACCCGTGCCCGCAAAGTCGGAGACGAATACGTCCTGAACGGTGAAAAGATGTGGATCACCTCTGGCACCATCGCCGACGTTGCCGTAATCTGGGCGAAAGTCGAAGACGAAGACGACCGCGTGCGCGGCTTCCTCATCGAAACCGACCGCCCCGGCTTCACCGCCTACGACGTGCACGGTAAATGGTCGCTGCGTGCATCTGTCACCTCAGGCCTTTCACTGCAGGACGTCCAGGTCCCTGCAAAAAACCTGATGCCCGGCACCGGCGGACTCAAATCACCGCTCATGTGTCTCAATCAGGCGCGCTACGGCATCAGCTGGGGAGCCATCGGCGCAGCCATGTCCTGCTATGACACGGCACTGCAATACTCGCTGCTGCGCAAGCAGTTCCGCGACCAGCCCATCGCCAGCCATCAGCTCGTGCAGGAGAAACTCACCTGGATGATTTCTGAGATCAGCAAGGCCCAATTGCTGTCATTACAGGTAGGCCGCATGAAGGACGAAGGCAAAGTCAGCTTCGAGCACATCTCCATGGCCAAGCGCAACAACGTATGGATGGCGCTTGAATGCGCGCGCCTCTCACGCGACATCCTCGGCGGCAACGGCATCACCGACGACTATCCGATCATGCGCCACATGATGAACCTCGAATCAGTAAAGACCTACGAGGGTACGCACGACATCCACACGCTCATCATCGGTCAAAGCGTAACCGGAATTCCGGCATATTAGTCTTCATTGGCTTTGGTTTGTCATCCTGAGTGAAGCGAAGGATCTGCTTTCCCTTCCCTTTATGCACAAAAAAACGCACCGGCCAGAACCGATGCGCTTTAATTTGACGCCAGAAATCAATCAGCCAAGATGCCCCATCTTGCCATCGTTGTAATCGCGAACAGCCTGCATAATCTCATCACGCGTGTTCATCACAAACGGGCCATAGCTGAAGACAGGCTCGTTAATCGGCTCACCACTCAGAACCAGAAGCGTTGAATCTTCCTTCGCTTCCAGCACAACGCGCTCACCGTCTGGACTCAGCGTTGCAATGCGAGCCTCGCCTTTGATCGAGTTCTCGCCGTTCAAAACAACATCACCCTTCAGCAACAGCACGCCTGTATTATGACCATCTGGAACCTGCAGCTCGACCTTGCTGCCGGCGGTCAGTCGCACGTCAAACAGGTTCACAGCAGTAAAGGTGCTCGCTGCTCCGCGCACTCCATGCAGTTCGCCGGCAATCACGCGAGCATACGATCCATTTCCAAGATCAACAGAAGGAATCTGCTCTTTCGTAATTCCCTGGTAGCGCGGCTTCGACATCTTCACCGACTTCGGCAGGTTCACCCACAACTGAATCATCTCGAAGGTGCCGCCGTTCTTTGCGAACTCCTTCTCATGCATCTCTTCATGCACGACGCCTGACGCAGCCGTCATCCACTGCACATCACCCGGAAAGATAACGCCGGCATTACCACCAGAATCGCGATGCGAAACCGCTCCCTGATACGCAATCGTCACCGTCTCGAATCCGCGATGCGGATGCTCACCCACTCCATGCGACTTCTTCGAAGGCTCGAAATACTCCGGCCCCGCATAATCCAGCATCAGAAAGGGATTAACCTCATCCCTCAACCCATTCGACGGAAACATGTTACGCACTGGAAAGCCATCACCTACCCAGTGATTCGATCCCGGCCCATACACCCGTAGTACTTTTTTCACTTCAGACATTTCCTTGCTCCTTCTTACTTCCCTTTCCGCCGCTTTTCGCGGCCACATCTTTCTGCGGCAGTTGCTCCATGCTTTTCACGGCACCCGGCCCGAGTCGCTTGAGCAAACCAATCAACAATGTGCGGTCTTTTTTCGCAAAACCCGCAACAGCCGCTTCCATCGCCTGCTTGTGATCCTCAAACCCATCTTGGATCAATACAGTCCCAGCATCCGATAACCGCACTACACGCACTCGTCTGTCGTTTTCATCTTCGTCGCGCGTAATCAGTCCGCGTTGCTCCAGCCGGTCCAGCGCTGCGGTCATCGACCCGCTCGTCAGCATCACTTTCGCTCCCAACTCCTGCACATTCAGAGGTCCTTTATGCAGCAAAACCTCCAGGATTCCGAAATCACTCAGGCCCAGCCCTAAACACGCGATATGCCGATGCGCATGCGCCTCCACCGACCGGAATGCCTTCCACAATACGAGCCAAACGTGAATTCCGCTCGTATCAGTCTTCGATTTGGCTTGGCGTGTTTTCATTTATCTCGATATCAAGATGATTTAGCGCGGGAAAAGATTCAAACCGCATCACTAAGCAGGATCACCAGCCGCGCAACCCATTCTTCCCGTTAGGGTTCTAACTAAAGGACACCCGCTAACAAACGGAGTCTGCTGTGCTACGCATGCATCTTCCCAAACCGCAGAGACGCCCCGAACTCGATGCCCTGCGCGGCCTGTTCCTTGTCTGGATGACGCTTACGCATCTTCCGACGCGCTTCAGCGACTTCGTGAATCAGCCCATCGGCTTCGTGTCGTCAGCGGAAGGCTTCGTCTTCCTCTCTGCTTTGCTCGTCAGCCGCGTCTATATGCGCCAGGCACTGGAAGATGAAGCCGCACTGCGGAATAAGCTCTGGAAGCGATCTCTGCGCATTTACGCCTATCATCTGCTGATGCTGGCGCTCGCCTTCACCGTGGCCGCAGCCTACGCCATCGCAACGCACCGCGCAGCGATCTACAACCTTCTCGATTTCTACATCGCGCACCCGTTCGTCGCCATCATCGGCTCGGTCCTGCTTCTCTACTGCCCGCCACTGCTGGACATTCTGCCGATGTACGTCATCTTCCTCTTCTTCACGCCGCTCATTCTCTCTGCGGCCGTGAAACGTGGTTGGGGGCGAATCCTCGCTGTCAGCGGAGTCTTCTGGCTCGCCGCACAATTCGGCCTGCGCGATGTGGTGCACAACGTCATCGTTCACGTCACGCATCTACCGATCCCGCTGCAGGAAACAGGCGCCTTCAACCTTTTCGCATGGCAAGCCGTCTGGATCGTCGGCCTCTGGCTGGGCGCAAAATCAGCGGAAGACGACGTCCCGCTCAAGCGCATTCCCGGCTACGTTGTTACCGTATGCGCGCTGGTCTGCCTCTTCTTCATCGGAGTGCGCCACGAATGGCTAGGCCCTCACCTCACGCAACAGGCCTTAGGCATGAAGCTCGACAAGTGGCAGATAGGCCCACTTCGTGTCATCAACCTCGTCACATTCACCATCGTTTTCTACTGGATGCGCAAATACGTTCTGCGCCTCGTAGCCGTGGAACCATTCCTCACGCTCGGCAAGGCATCGCTGCATGTCTTCTGCGCCCACGTATTCTTTGTTTTTGTCGGATTGGCCTTGCTCTTCAACAGCGACATCCCGCAGCTACACGGCTGGGTTGCCATCACGCTGCTCGCCGTTACGTTTGCAGGATTGGTCCTGGTTGCCGTGCATGAGGTGCGCAAGCAGCGCGAAGACCGCGCTAAACGTGAAGCGAGAAGCAGCGAGGCGCCCCCACAGGCGCCTCCATCCATTCAACTTCTCGCCGAACCAGAGCCTCTCGCAGCACCATCAGAGGCCTGCCGATAAACACTAAACAGCTACAGTGAATGTGTCTTCCGTGCGGGTAACCGTGCGATACATCGTGTCGCGCTCGAACGGCACACGGCCAGCCTCGCGAATCAACCTCTCGAGATCGCGTCGCCGCATTCCCTGTGGGGTTGTCGCACCTGCGTCGTGATAAATTTTTTCTTCAATCACGGTTCCGTCAATATCATCCGCACCGAATCGCAGAGCAATTTGCGCAATCTTCGGCGTCATCATCTGCCAGTAGGCCTTGATGTGCGGGAAGTTATCGAGCAGCAAACGGCTCACGGCAATCTGCTTGATATCCGTCAGACCCGTAGTCCGTGGCAGATGTTCCAGCGGCGTATTGTCCGGATGAAATGCCAACGGAATAAATGTCTGGAATCCATGCGTATCATCCTGCACGGCGCGCAGGCGCAGCAAGTGATCGACGCGGTCTTCCTCGTTTTCAATATGTCCATAGAGCATCGTCGCATTCGACTTCAGCCCAAGCTGATGCGCCGTGCGCGCCGTATCCAGCCACTCATCGCCATCGATCTTGTGATCGCAGATGATATGCCGCACGCGATCAGCAAAAATCTCCGCGCCGCCACCCGGCAGCGAATCCACACCTGCATCCCGCAAACGCTCCAGCGTCTCGCGAATCGAAAGCTTTGCGCGTCGCGCAAAGAACGCAACCTCGACCATCGTGAAAGCCTTGATATGAACCTGCGGAAAGCGCTCTTTCAACCCGCGTACCAGGTCGAGAAAGTATTCAAGCGGCAGATCCGGATGCAGCCCGCCGACAATATGAAACTCAGTCACAGCCTCGCTGTAACCGGAAGCAGCCGTCTGCCAGGCCTGTTCAAGCGCCATCGTGTATGCTCCGCTGGCATCTTTCTTCCTTCCAAAAGCGCACAGACGGCATGCCGCCACGCAAACATTTGTCGGATTAATGTGCCGATTCACGTTGAAGTAAGCAGTATTGCCGTGCAGCTTCTCGCGCACGAAATTCGCCAGCCAGCCGACGGCCAATATGTCAGCCGAGCGATACAGAGCGAGCCCATCGTCAAAGGTCAGCCTTTCACCCGCGAGCACCTTCTCCGCAATCGGTTGCAGTCTCGCATCATCGGTCGCAAAGGGCCGCCGCTCCGCCTGGAATGCCGTCTCTCCACTCATAACTCTCTATGATAATGCACCTGATGATGATCTGACACGAACGAGCACGTTTCGTCGCAATCAAGAATATCCTGCGCGGCCCAGCGGTAAAATGACCCGCATGACAGCAAATCGTTCCCTGCCAACTGATACTGTCTTGCCGCACATCATGTATCACGACGTTGCCGCTGCGATCGAGTGGCTGACGAGCGTCTTCGGATTCACCGAGCACTATCGCTACGGTGAGCCTCTCAGCGGCGCGCAGATGTACGCAGGAAAAGCATGCCTCATGATCAAGAACGCACCGGATCAGGCGACTCCTGCGCAGCTGGGATACGGCACGCAGTCTCTCACCATCTTCCTTGATGATGTAGACGCACACTACGCCAGAGTCAAATCAGCAGGAGCCAAAATTATCGAAGAGCTTCATGAGACCGTTTATGGCGAACGTCAGTACGGAGTAGTCGATCTCGACGGCCACCATTGGCTTTTCTCGCGGCATGCTCGCGACTTGAGCCCCGATGAGTGGGGAGCAACCATCGCAAAACACTGAGTCGCTCTATGTTCAAGCGACGTTACCGAGAGGATAGGACCCAACCACGCAACTGAGAGGATCGCGACCCCGGCAGAGTTGTACCTGCAAAACTTTCTCATGCACGCAAACCGCCTCCGCTGATACTATGCGTCAAGAAGAAAGCTTCATAATTTATAACGTGTAGGGTTTACTGATTGGCCCATCGCACCCCATTGTTGTCTCTGTTGGCCCTCTGCTTTGTTCTCCTGCCGGCTTCACGCGCGTTGCAGCAGAGCAACGCGCCACAAACTGCCGTGTTTCCGGTGCTCACGACTTATAGCCTAGACAAGGCGAAGGTGAATCTGCCGTCCGACTTAGAAGGCAAAGTCAATCTGCTTTTGATCTCCTTCGAGCCCGAGCAGTCCAAAGACATCGAAACATGGATGCCAACCGCTCAGGCGCTGCAGCATATGAATTTTCAATTCCGCCATTACAGGATGCCGGTGTCGAATCAGGAGAACTTCATCTATCGCTGGTGGGATACCTCCTCGCTGCGCAGCGTAGAAACCGATCCTGAAACATGGCACTGGATCTTACCCCTCTACACAAACAAGAACGATTTCCGCCGCGCCCTGAATATTCCCAACGAGAAAGAAATCGTGTTGGTGCTCGTCGACAAAACGGGACAGGTACTTTGGAAAACAACTGGGCGCATGACCGATGAGAAGAAGACCTCCCTCACAAACGCGGTCGCGGCCGCTACGCATCTGCCTTGAGTTGTTTCTCCAGCACTAGCGCGTCCGTTCGCCCGGCATAATAGCCGGGGATCATTCCAATCCGCTCGTAGCCCATCGCTTGATAGAACGATTGCGCGTGCAGATTGTCGACCGCAACTTCCAGCCGGATCGAATTGACGGCCTTTGCTATGAAATCTTCCTCGACTGCCTGCAGCAGCATGCGGCCCACCCCCTGCCGTCGCGCATCGGCCAGCACGTCGATGGTAATGATGTGACCGAACAATCTGCCTTCCCGTACATGAAGACGTCCCGTGCAAAAGCCCACAATCGTTTTTGTTCCGGTCTCAGCAACAACAGTAAAAGATTTCGGGTGCAGCAGGTAGTAGCGCAGCTCTGCTCTGGAATAAGCAATTCCTGGAAGGAAGCAGGCTTGGTCGATCCTGTACAGCGTCTCCATGTCCGCACGGTGGAACGGACGCAGTTGAATCACGGCAGGCAGGACGCTATGGTTGCGTCCCGCCACCACTGCTCGCAGTAGCCGTCTCTTCCGATTTGGGCTGAACTACAACTCCGTCATAAAGCGACGCAGCGACCAGCCGATTTCCCAGCGAGCGAACGGAGTGGAGCGTCCAGCCCGCATCCCACCACTTCCAGGTCTTGCTGCTTTCATCGATAGCGAACACCATCGTCGACTGCGATGATGTAACTATGACCCTGCCCAGTTCACGGTTGTAGCTCAGGCCATTGATATCCGCCAGCGGCAGCGTGGAGAGTTGTTGCCAGTTCTGGCCCTGATCATCGCTATAAAACAAACCTTCACGCCCGCCGACCCACAGGCTGCCTTTGGGGGCAGTAGTTACCGCATGGATCGATGAGAGCTTCGTGGGCAGTGTGATCTCCTGCCATGTCGTGCCACTATCCGTTGAGATCATCAACTGCTTGCGGTTCGCAGCCAGCACAACGTTGCCCTTCGCCGTCACATAGCGGTAGTTATCGCCCTTGAGCACCGGCCCGATCCACGCCAACCCTTGGTTCTCGCTGCGATAGACGCCCTCCGCTGTCGCCGCAAACCAGGTGCCGCTGGCAGTATTGATGTCATTCACGCGCGAGTCAATGGGAGCGCCCGGTTCTGCAACCTGCTTCGTGGACTTCGTCTTCTTGCCCTTCTTGACCACATAGATCGTCTTCTGCATGTAGCTGACAACATCACCATCCTGCGCCCATGCCGAGCCGGTCCAGCGGAAGATGCCATGACTTGTTCCAGCCAGCAGAGTACCGTCATCGGTCTGCGCGAGCGTGAAAACATCTCTTCCATCAAGACCGTTGCTGCGCTGCTCCCACGTTGTCCCGCCATCTTCTGTCGCAAAAACGCCGCCGTAGCCTTTGTCGTTGAGAACACCGGCATAGATGGTGCCTTCGTGTTTGGCGTCTGCGAGAATCGCTGCTACCTGCCGCTGCGAAAAGCCCGAATTGGAAGCGTTGAACGTCGCGCCGCTATCGTTGCTCAGCAGCACTCCGCTGCGGTCTGTGGCCAGCAGAACATGCTGCGGGTTTTTAGGATCGACATAGATGTCATTGATGATGACGTCCGGTCCGGTGGTGCGCGTCCAGTTCACGCCATCATCTACTGTCTTGTAGAGGCCTTCTGTTGTGCCCGCATAAACAATCTTGCGGTTTACTGGGTCCTGCATCAGCACACGCGTGCGGCGTGCAGTCGATGGAATCCCCTGAACCTTGCGATAGAGTTCGCCTGCGTTCTCGCTTCTGTAAATGCCGGAACAGGCGCTCGTATATATAACAGTCGGACGAGTAGGATCGATGATGATCGAAAAGACATCGGAATCATCGATCAGTCCCTGCTTGATGTTGTGCCAGTCTGCGCCGCCATCCGTTGTCTTCCATGGCAAGTGCCACGTTCCCGCGTAGATTGTCTTCGGGTCGTAGGGGTCGATGGCGATCGACTCAACTTCGCGAATCTCACCGCTCTCAGGCAGGCTGATCTCCTTCCAGTGCTGGCCTCGGTCCTCGCTGCGA
>CAWHWJ010000019.1:0-50041 GCA_963833015.1 uncultured Acidobacteriaceae bacterium
TGCGCACTCCACCAATCAGCTGCCGGCACGCTATCTGCAGATTCACCTTCGCGCTACATTTTAGCGAAGCGAGAGACAGTTTTTTCGATGCCCGAACCCGTCGCATGGCTGAACAGCCGCTTGACCGGTACAAGCAATCCTGACTAGCACTGCAAATCACTCTGTCTGTATACCTCCTGACGGTGTGTGAAACCCTGTCTGGCAGTTTCGCTGGTTAGATAGAGGGCCCGAGGGACAGCGTATCTATCGAAAACGCGTGATCGGAACGGTTGACGAGTATGTCGATTCTGAAGCAGCCAGTCGTTGGGCGAAAAACATAATTGGGGAGTTCGCACCTATCGACTGCGGATTAAACCGGCTACGATGACCGTCACCGAACTCTGCATTTCCAGCATCGGGAACTGACCAACGATAACAATTGGCGTAGCTATTCAACCAAGAGAAACTATTTCTCCTGTCTAAAGCATTGGGTTATCCCTAGGTGGGGAAAAATACAAACTAGGTGAGGTACGGGCGACTGAAGTTGAATCCTGGCTCCGTGGCTTGCCATTGGCCAGAAGCACGTGCGCCAAAATTCGAAACTTGATGCCCGTACTTTTTAATCACGCCTGGCGGTACGAGCTGTTTGATCGCAATCCCATATGCTTCGTTCGTCAGAGTGCGAAACGACGGACAGCCCCCAATGTGCTTTCGCCCGCCAAAATCAGGCATTGTCCAACAGTCTGAATATTCGAGAGCGAACGCTGGCTTTCCTCGCAGCCTCGACTGGCTTGCGACAGGGAGAGTTGTTCGGGCTGAAGTGGGGTGACGTCGATTTTGCCCTCGGAATGAAAGATATCCGGCGCAGGCCAAGCGGGTCACTTTTGCCGGACCTTTGCCTGCAGCCATAATAATCAACCTGCCGCAGGGTGTAAGGCATAGGGCGGAAGAGTAAATGGGGCCTAAGAAAAAACGATCAAGCCTGTCGATTATGCATCTCCGATGCTTTACCCCTTCATGCCTCCAGTGGGCATCCGGTCTACAGGACCCTCTCTATCCGGGAGAGTGCGATGTGCCACAGATCGCTCGCCGTGACCGCATCAGCGAGCATCTGCGGTGAATAGGCGGAAGCCCTTCCTCAGGTGTTCACATTGCGAGGACCGCTATTTCTTAGCACTATCGCGAAATTTTGGCCGCGGCTTAGCAGCTGTGATATTGATCACAGCCCCGGTTGCTCTTACCACGCAACCTAAAAGAGAGGACAGGAGATAAGCGTGGTCGGAATCCTCAAACTTGCTTACAAACTGCTGGTCAATGATCGGGCCAAGTTTAGCGCACTTCTCGTCGGCATTACCTTCGCGGTGTTTTTAATCATCATGATGACTTCCATCTTTGCGGGAGTGCTGAATCGCGCTTCCGCCACCGTCATCAACATCGGCGCAAGCATGTGGGTGATGGATCCGGCGGTGCAGACGGTGGCCAACACGATCGGAATTCCCGATTACACACTCGACGCGGTGCGCAGCATACAGGGCGTCAAGTATGCGGTACCCCTGTTTTCCGGTGGCGCTCTGGTCAAGCTCGAAGACGGCACCTATCAGTCGGTAAACGTGGTCGGCCTCGACGACACCAGCCTCTTCGGCAGGCCGCCGATGGAGCAGGGAACCATCGACAATATCTTTGCCGAAAATTCCTTCATCGTCGTGCACGATTCGGAGTTTGCCAAACTGGGAAATCCGCACATGGGAACGACCTTTGAGTTGAATGATCATCGCGGCGTAGTTGTGGGCATAGCCAAAGTCGCCACCAGCAGCCTGTTTGGTGTCCCCACCTTATACACCACGTATAACCGTGCCATTCAATACATCCCCAATCCTCGTTTTACGATCTCCTACATCCTGGTGGAACCGAAGAGCAAAGGCGACATCACCCGAATCGAACAGGAAGTAAAAAATCTCGGATATCTCGCGCTCATTAAGAAAGAGTTTGAAGATAGAATTTCGAATTTCTATAAATACCAGACCGGTGTTGGGATGAATCTTCTCCTGATGACGATTATCAGTTTTATCGTGGGGCTCTCGATCTCTGGACAGACCTTCTACACGTTTATCCTCGAAAACCTGGACAAATTCGGCGCCTTGAAGGCGATCGGTGCCAAGAGCCACGAGTTAGTGGTGATGATTCTCTTTCAGGCGTCATTCACAGCGCTCACCGGATACGGACTCGGTATTGGCTTCTGCACGCTCACCATCACCCTCGCCAAGGCACGCCTGCCAGATTATGCCGCGATGATCACATACCCAAACATTGGAGTAGCTCTCTTGATGGTCGTCATTATCGCCGCGATTTCAAGTTATGTGGGCGTGCGGAAGGTCCTCCGCATCGAGCCTTTCGACATATTCAGAGGATGACATGGCTGACATCGCAATCAAGGCGGATGGCTTAAGTAAATGGTTCGGCGAAGGCGAGGCAAGAACCAACGCACTGAAGCAGGTCTGCCTTGAGACCCATTTCGGAGAGATGGTCTACATCGTCGGCCCGTCCGGCAGTGGGAAGACGACTCTGCTTAGTGTTCTGTCAGGAATTCTACGGCCCAATGCCGGCACCGTGTTATGCGAGCAGACAAGCCTTTGGGAACTATCCACGGATGACTTGGCAGCTTTCAGGCTGAATAAGATCGGCTTTGTTTTTCAGGACTACCATCTGTTCCCGCGCCTTACGACTGCGGAAAACGTCGCCATTCCACTCGTCCTCAGGCGAACCAACTGGGACGAGGCGATGGATCTGGCGGTGAAACACCTCGACATCGTAGGGCTGAAGAACCGCGCCGATCTCGCGCCGGTAAAACTGAGTGGGGGCGAACAGCAAAGAGTGGCGATCGCCCGCGCAATCGTCAGCCAGCCCGACATCCTCATCATGGACGAACCAACCGCCTCGCTCGATGGCGAAACCGGCCGTTCCATCGTTAGCTTCGTCAAGGAGCAATTTCTCAACCAGAGCCGTTGCATCCTGATTGTTACGCACGACAGCAGAATCTATGAATTCGCCACTCGTATCTTGCAGATGGAAGACGGCAGGCTCACAGGCGAGACGGGGAAATTGGTATGAAAAACAAGGTGCTTTTCGCCCTTTCCTTCATCGGCATCCTTGGTGGCTGCTGGGCGGCATATTTCTCAACCATTACCCACGCGGCGCAACCGCCTGTCTTCAACCCGGCCTCGAGTCCTTACGTCTCGGGCATTTACGCCGAGGGCATTGTCGAAAGCGTTCAATCGAGCGGACAAAACATCAATATTTACCCTGAGGTTGCTGGGACGGTTAAAGACATATTCGTCCGCGAGGGCCAGTCGGTCACCAAAGGCACGCCACTCCTGCAGATTGACCCTTCAATACAGGCAGCAACGGCCGAGCAACAGAAATCGCAGGCAGAGGCCGCGCACTCCCTGCTTGAGGAGTTGAAAGCCGAGCCTCGCAAGGAGACGCTCGATGTAAGCATTGCCCAGGTGAAGGCCGCGCAGGCCAGTCTAAAAACCGCCCGGGACTCGCTGGATAAGCAGCAGGCTGCCCATGCAATCAATCCCGGATCGATCAGCAAAGATGCCCTCGACAGCGCCATCAACGCCGAGGCGGTAGCACAAACGAACCTCGCCGTAGCCAAAACCCAATATGAGCTGACCAAAGCCGGAGCCTGGGTCTACGACATCCACAACCAGGAAAAGCAATACATTGCTCTCCAAAAGGCCTACGCCGCCTCGAGCGCTTTGCTCGGGAAATACCTCCTGCGCGCTTCTCAGGATGGCACCGTGCTCTCGATCAACTCCGTCGTGGGTGCTTATGTCTCTCCTCAGGGAGCTTACGATGCTTACACACAGGGCGACGATCCGGTAATCGTCGTCGGCGAAAGCGAACCGCATCTCAATGTCCGCTGCTACGTCGATGAAATTCTCATCTCGCGTCTTCCATCTCCGGCAAAGATCAAGGCCCAGATGACCATTCGGGGAACTGATACTCACATCCCCCTCACCTTCGACCGTATCCAACCCCTGGTTTCTCCCAAGATAGAGCTTTCCAACCAGAGGCAGGAGCGCGTCGACGTACGAGTTTTGCCCGTAATCTTCCGGCTCGAGAAACCCAGAAACGTCAATCTCTATCCGGGGGAGCTGGTCGACATTTACATCGGCCAGCAGTAAGCAGGAGAGACTACGATGAAACTGTCTTTGATCAAATACGCTGCTGATCGGCTCCTGCGCATCTCTGCTATGGCGTTGCTGATGCTGCCAGCCGGATGCAATCTGGCTCCCAAGTATCAGAGGCCATCGGTGCCCGCTGCTCCTGCCTATAAGGAGGCCACGTCTGCGAGTGTCTGGAAGCCGGCCGAGCCTAAAGATTCCATGGTTCACGGAAACTGGTGGGAGATGTTCGGAGACCCGCAGTTGAACGCTCAGGAAGCTCAAATTGAGGCGGGCAATCCGAGCATCGCGATTGCCGCTGCCGACTACGCCGCATCTCGTGCCGTCGTCACGCAAACGCGGGCGCAGTACTTCCCGACGCTGACAACAACTCCGTCCATCACCTATTCGCGCCTCGCGGCCTCTCCATATTCACAAGCCGCAACCGGGCTCACCTACACTGCATACGCCTTTCCGCTGACTGCTTCCTGGGAGCCCGATTTCTGGGGCCGGATAAAAAACAGTGTTCGCGCCAGCACCTACGCCGCGCAGGCGAGCGCGGCCGATCTCGAAAACGCGCGTCTGCTCGCCCATGCGAACCTCGCCGCGGACTATTTCCAGCTTCGTGGCGTCGAACAGCAGAAACGCATTCTCGACGCCACCGTAGTCGCCTGGCAAGATTACCTCGATCTCACGAGTGGCCTGTACAAGAGCGGTCTCTATGCGGATGAAGCTCTTGCTGCTGCCGAATCGCAGCTCAAGGCCGCGCAGGCGCAGGACACCAATCTCGGCATCGCACGGGCGCAGTATGAGCACGCCATTGCCATTCTCATAGGAGTTTCTCCGTCGTCGTTTTCCATTGCACCCGCGGCGGAAATTGCCAAGGTCCCCGAAATTCCGGTTGGAATTCCTGCTGACTTGTTGGAGCGTCGTCCGGATATTGCCGCTGCAGAAAGGGGGGTGGCCGAGGCAAACGCTCAGATCGGCATAACTAGAGCCGCATATTTTCCCAACGTTACTCTCAGCGCGAGTGGCGGCCTCGAGAGTCTTTCTTTCACTGACTGGTTCACCTGGCCAAGCCGCTTCTGGTCCGTCGGCCCGTCTGCCGCGGAAACTATCTTTGATGCCGGAGCGCGAAAGGGAGCGGTGCAGCAGGCCCGAGCGCTCCACGATGCCAGCGTTGCCAGCTATCGCCAGACTGTACTCACATCCTTCCAGCAGGTTGAAGACAACCTTGCCGCCCTACGCGTCCTTGCTGAAAGTCTCAGGGAACAGGATGCGGCAGTGCAGTCAGCGAAACGGTTTGTCAGCCAGGCGACGGCACGCAATGTCGCTGGCCTCGATCCTTTCCTGAATGTTTTGGTTGCTCAGGTTGACCTTCTGAATTATCAGCAGTTGTATGTTACTTTTCAGACGCAGCAACTGATTGCAAGTGTGCAGTTGATCGAAGCGTTGGGTGGAGGCTGGAAGACCTCGCAAATGCCAACGCCTGCGCAAGTGAGAATGAAGGCCACCGTAAAATTGCCCAACAGTCCGTCGTCCGGCTCCCCATGATGTGACCGTCATCACTGCGATGCAGTCCCGCGTCCGGCTATCTTTTTCAGCAGTCCCACGAATCGATCTATCGAGCCATGGCAGTGAGGAGATATGCGCTATTTCATCTTAGTTCTGGCACTGATGGGAGTGGTTCTTTCATCTATCACGCTCTGGATCCATTACTCGAATGATGGTCAGCCAGCCATTTCAAAGTCATGGTGGAATTCAAGCGTCGTGAATCATAGCTCGTATGCTGTTGTCGCGGGCATTCCGGTTGCCGTGTTTGGCATTGCTGGCTACACCGTTTTGGGATTGCTCGCATGGTACCGTCGAAAGACGCTTACCGCAATCGCTGCACTGCTCGGATTGGCATACGCGCTTTATCTCACGAATATCGAGGCACACATATTGAACGTTTGGTGTGTCTATTGCGTTGCTCTGTTAATTATCACGACCGCATTGACGTTACTGGCATTAGGCCAGTTTGTATTTGACACGAATCGGCCAGCGCACTGACAGGGCCTATTTAGGCAATGTTCCGAGGCTCTGCTCTGGTGATAGCACTACGATTGTATGGTTCGCTGCCAGTTTGCACGCATGAACTCAAACATGTTCATCGCATGAGGCGCGACTCTCAGATCAATTCGACGCAATCATTCACTTCGATCAGACACGCGCAGTTGAGCCACTGGAGCCAGTCGCTGAAGTCAAAGATGGAGAACCAGCCGAAACCTTTCCTTCAGGCGTATAAGGCTCTATTAGAGACTGCACTTCAAGCTGTTCCAGAGCTGTCGTTGTAGCACGCTCTCCAGCTAAAATCATGCGCTCCAGTGCTTGAGAACCGTAGAGATAGCCAGTCCAGGGAATATGTGGCTGAATCAGGAGATCGCTGTTCTGGAGAGCAACCTGGTAATGCGATGGATAGGCACGATTGGCCAACGGATGATCAGGACTTATTCCAATCCCACGAAGCAGGTAGCTGAGCTCCCAGACATCAGCACCAATAATGAATTCCGCTCCCAATGACCTGCAAGCCGCAGATGGCAAAACGCACGCGATCCCGCCGTCCTTCAGCCGGCTCCCCGCCCAATCGTGAGGAGAATGTCTGACCTTCATTCACACTCGAGCTGGGAACTCGGTAGGTCAGGATTTGCCATCAGCCGGACGCGGGCGATTTTGCGAACATTTCCAACCTTTTGGAGAAGTGATCCAAGGAGAAACTGTGTACGAGGGCGTCGAGTAATGCACAAGTGGTTACTGACGGGTGGCCGGTTACACAGCAACTTGGAGTCATTTCATTGGCCATGCCCGTCGCGCGGGAACCGGTTGCACCTCAGAATCCCGCTTGCCATCACGAGAGACCCGCCCAGCCACGAGGCTAGGGATCTGCGGTTCACTTCACTGCACTACATCTCTCCGCTCTTCCGCCGCAGCTTGTACCACCCGGCGAACGCCAGATGGAAAAGCAGATTCGTGGGTACCATCAGCGATAGATAGACAATCGGGACCATATAGACATTGGTACGCGGAAAGCAGTACCGCGCCACATACAGAACGACGATGACGCTGCGCATGCTGGTGGAGGTCGCCAAAACTCGGCGTGACTCGGGGTCGGGGCCGCCGATCAGCCAACCGATCAACATGGAGAGAAGCAACAACAGCAACATCGCCAGGATCGCCCCGCCACCACGGATCGCACTGAAGGCTTGAGCGCGCACCAAGCGCGTCTCCCACATAAGAAAAAGGAAGACAACCGTGGCCAGAAGGCCCAAGGGCAGTTCCAGCCTGGGGGCAATTTTCGGCGCGCGTCGCGCCGCCCATACGCCAGCGCAAAGTGGGAGAGCGATGTACAGGGCGATATTGGTAATCAGGAGAAGGATTGGACGCTCGCTGCGCTGTCTCCGGTATCACTTCGATGGCCAGCGGAGTCATGGCAATGCTCACCACCGAGAGCACGAAGGTCATGGCGGCAGCAAAGGCCAACTGCGTTTTGGACTTTCGCGTGAATTGTAAAGCGATCGGTGTTCCTGGGATCGCGGCCAGCAGCAAGATGCCAATCCTTGCCTCGGAGGTCAGCGGGAAGACTTTGACCAGCAGGAAGCCAATGGCCGGTATCAGGAAACAGTTCGCCAATAGCGTGCGCACAAACAGGGCACGGGCGCGCAGGATATTGAACAAGTCTCCTCCGCTGACACGCAGCCCGATGGAGAACATCACCACCGCAACGAAGAAGTTGAGCAACGGCAAGGGTCGAATCAGCACGCTGTCACTGTTCCCATCTCATCATCCACGCTCACTTTGTCTCGAACGACTAATTTCGCCTCTTCGAAGACTGCCTCGACCTTTCCGTCTTTGATCGCGCGCTTTTCGAATTTCAAGGGTGGACTCCTTGGTGCGTTCACCCCCACCTACGGTCGTTTCTCGGCGCCCGTCGATTTTATGTGGATGAGACTGCAGGGCGGCAAAGCGATTCCGTTTAACCCTGCTTATTCGGTGCAGGCCACGCTCAACATGAGCATTATTACCCCCAAAGTGAACTATCTGATCGTGAATAATCCCAACATCAAGGTCTACGGTACGGCCGGTCCCCGCATCTGGCATTTGGGATCGACGTTTGACCTGGTACCGACAATTCTCGGCAACAACCTGTATAAGGCGTCAACTTGGACAGACTTTGTCGCAGGCGGCAGATTCAACCTACCTCTTGGCTCGAAGGCATCGGTGGACGTGGTCGGCGATGCTGGAGAGGACGGCGCGACCCTGGATTACCAGGTAGGAGGCTTGCTGAATTATCAAGCCAAGCCGAAGTGGACTTTGCAAGGGGGTTGGCGATACCTCACCGTTCACTACGGCAACGACGGGAATGTCCTGAATGCATCGATTCAGGGCATCGTTCTCGGCGCAACCTATAAGTTCAAGTAGGTAAGTTCAAGTAGGATTTTTCTGGGCGCTCCTTGGACGAGCCGTTAATCTAGAGATGGGATCCTTCCGCGCTGGCGGGTTAGTGCGAATCGCCATTTCACTCTAGGACACCTTAGAGCAAACCAAGACGGAAGCCTCGCAGAAGCCATTCCAATGAACTCTTGCCTGGCGGAGGCGCTCGAGGCGTGGCCGGAGCATTCAAAATACAGATTACTTAAGTAAGGATTGGGTCTTTGCCAGTCCAAAGACTCGGGGCCGTCGACCGTATTGGGGCCAATCCCTAATGCGTAATGTCATACGACCCATGGCAGTGAAACTCGGCATCAGCCTGCGGATCGGTTGGCACACGTTTCGCCACTCATATTCGGCGCTCTTGCGGGCAACGGGAGCAGATATCAAGATCATGCAGGAGCTGTTACGGCATGCCTCTGCGAGGGTAACGCTTGACACATACACGCAGGCAATCACAGAACAGAAGCGCAATGCGCAAGTGCGGTGATCAAATTGTTAGTTACGCCCGGAAGTTCAGCGAACCGAGAAACGCGCCAGCACTTGTGCCCATTTGTGCCCAAGTCAACTAGGGCGTGTTCACACTAATCTGAGAGCCTCGATGATGAGAGCGAACTGCAGGAAGGCGAGGAAAATCACATCCAGCTTTTCGAAGCGAGAGAAGATGCGACGGAAGCCCTTGAGTCTGCGGAAGAGCCGTTCGATTTCATTGCGCTTCTTGTAGAGGGCACGATCATATTCCCACGGTTCGATGCGGTTGCACTTGGGCGGGACAACCGGAAGCATGCCTAGGTCGAGAACCAGTTGCCTGGTCAAGTTGTCCTCGTACGCTTTGTCCATCAGCAGAGGAAGTCCATGCGGCATTGGCCCGAGTTCCTCCAGCAAGGCTCGTCCTTGCGGCGCGTCATGGGCATTGCCCGGCGAGAGAGCGAAGGTTATGGCCGTTCGAGCATCCGCGGCAACCAGATGAATCTTGGTGGTCCATCCGCCGCGTGACTTTCCGATGGCCTGCGGTCCGTTTTTTTTAACGCTCCGGTGCCATCCGGATGCACCTTCACCGACGTGGAGTCCAGCGCGAAGGCTTCGATCCGGATGCGCACAATCTGCTCTAACTGCAACTTCTCAAACACCCGGTCCAGCACGCCGTTCTTCGCCCAGCGATTCATCCGCACGTAGATCGTATGCCAGTTGCCAAAGCGCTTGGGAAGTCCGCGCCACTTGCATCCCTGCTCGGTCACATACAGGATCGCATTTAAGATCTGCAGGTTCGTCAAACGTACATTCCCGCGCTGCAAGGGAAAACTGTCCTTGATCTTTTCGTACTGCTCAGGACTGATTTCCATCTATCTCCAACTTACACAAGATAGATTGCATTAGTGTGAACACGCCCTAGCTTGATTATTTGTAAACAACTGATTTTAATTGGCGTCCCCGACGGGATTTGAACCCGTGTTATCGCCGTGAAAGGGCGTCACTGTTGAGCAACATTAACGCACTGCTGAGAACCAGAACGCATCGGAACGAATTCTAACAACATCAACGAACACGTTAAGTGCTCCGCAACTGCCCGCAATTCATAGCACACCAAATTGATGCGCTAACGAAAAAGACTGAGATGACGGAGGGGATGGATCGAGGTGATCTGGAACTCGACGAACTGGGAGATTCCGCGTCGGGTTGGTTAGACCCTCCTTCAGAATTCGATCCTTCCCTGGAACGCAATCATGCGCGGTGACGTGTCTCCGCCAAGTCCCACGCCAAGCAGTCCGGTTGGTGGTGAAGTCGTGCTTTGCAGCGTTCCGAATCTCGATATGGGCGCGCCGGGCACTCCTGCTTGAACAGTGCCGGGTAGTGCAAAGTTGGGATGGTTGAACGCATTGAACATCTGGCCATTGATGCGCAACTTGATTCCCTCGCGGATGGAAAAGGTCTTCGTGATGAACATGTCTGAATACGTGAAGTGCGGTCCGCGCACCGAGTTGCGGCCTGAGTTGCCGAACTGGCAGATTGCTGGATTGTCGTTGTGTGCACCGAGTACGCCGCTATAGCATGCCCCGGTCGACGGATCGACGATCGACTCGAACGCATCGGGGTTAAGCCACTGCTTCGTCCCGGTGACGGTCACGCCGGGATAAGGAGTCTTGCGATAGAGCGGCACGCCAGGGACCCTGTTCGCATAGTTCGGCACGGCGAACTGAATGGTCTGCGCTGGATTGGATGCTTGAAGGACGCCATTGCCGTTCGCGCTGTATGTCTGGCTGAGTACGCTGAACGGCAGTCCGGAGTGCAGGAAGGCCGTTTCCGAAAAAGACCATCCTCCGAAGACCTGACGCAGAAATGGGTTGCTGGAGTGGAAGCCGGAACCGCAGAATGCACCCATGAGTTCTCGATGAGCGCATTGTTTGAATGCTAAGTCGTGGAGGAGCACGAGGTGTTACAAGAAGCTGAACTCAGCGGGCAGCTGATTCAGAGAACGATCTCGGAGGCTCCTCGGAGACTATGTATTACATCGGACTGGATGTTCACAAGAGGACAATCAGCTTTTGCGTGAAGGACGCAGCTGGTTGTGTGCATCAGGAAGGCAAGATCGGCTCGACCCGGCATGAACTGGACGCCTGGATCAGGACTTTGCCTCAGCCGCGGATGATGGCCATGGAGGCGACCATCTTCAGCGGATGGATCTACGATCATCTGCTTCCCCATGCCGACAGCGTGAGGGTGGCGCACCCATTGATGCTGCGTGCCATCGCGGCAGCCAAGAAGAAGAACGACCGGATCGATGCAGCCAAGATCGCTGACTGCCTGCGGTGCGATTTCCTTCCCGAGTGTCATATGGCTTCAACCGAGATTCGGGATCGGCGCCGGATTCTTCGCTATCGCAACCTGCTGCAGAGGCAGGCGGTGCAGATGAAAAACCGGATCTCCGGACTGCTGATGGAAACCGGCGTGACCTATGACAAGCTTCGCTTACACCGGATGGGCTACTTCAGCCGCCTGATGTCCACCCACGAAGAGATCGAGGACAACATCCGGCCACTGCTGAAGCTATGCCGGGAGCACATCGATCGCTCGATCCGGATGGATAGAGCACTGCTTCGATCGCTGCAACAGGATCCGATACTGACCGAGCGACTAAGGCGCTTGAGAACGGTTCCAGGTGTTGGCCCGATCACGGCTCTGACCTGGGCGCTGGAGGTGGGCGACACATCGCGCTTCCGTTCCATCAAACAGGCCATCAGTTACTGCGGACTGTGCGGAGAGGAGAAGAGATCGGCTGACAAGGTTATGCGGACGCCGATCTCCAAGCAACGCAACAAGCATATCCAGCGCATCCTGGTTGAGGCAGCTCGACTCGCGCCTCGATACAGCGAGGAACTCGCGTTGCTCTATGAGCGCGAACGGCAGCGAGGAAATGCCAATCGGGCAGCGCTCGCGGTTGCCAGGAAGATGGTGGCGTATCTATTGGCCGTAGACAAGCGCAGCACAGACTTCATCCTTTCCGGCAAGCCCATGCCAACGGCAACAGTGTAAAAACCTTTTCCTCCTGGAGGAAAAACAAAACAGCGAGATCATTCGGTGCGCAGACTGCCAGGTCCTGCAATAAATCGCCCGGGCGACGGAGGAAACTCCCGAGGCTCTCTTTGCATTGTTTCGGGACTGGCAGAGAACACAAACTCAATCTTCTGCGATGGCCCTTACCAGCCTGAGGCAGCACATGGATGTCCGGTTCTGCACGGAAGCAGGAACCACACCGCCGAGAGGCGAACGTGCACAGCGATAGGTCTCGATCAGGCCAACAGCGCGCTCTCCGCAGCGCGCCCAGAAACCTCGTGCTTTTTCCTTGACATGTGACTTACATGGAAGGCGATTTACCACTGATTGAACCCGAAGATCGATAAGCCAACACAGTCTTCTGAGGATTTATCGCCGGCTCGGTCTCAGTTCAGCGGCGATGGACCCGATACCTGACTCACAGCGATTTCAAAAACGGAATCAGCCCACTGAAGTATGCCCGCTGGTCGTCCCACATGCACAGATGGCTTCCATTGGGGCAGATGAAGCTGGTGGCGTTCGGCATTATCTTCGCCATTTTCACCATGTCGTCCGGGTCCATCTCGTCGTATTTCGCACCGATCGTCAACGCACGGGTCTTGATCTCGTGCAGTCGGTCCCAGCGCTCCCAGTTCTTCAAGTTACCGGTGACCAGGAACTCGCTCTTGCCCTGCATCTGCTCGTAGATCTTCTCATTCATCAGGCGGAAGGAGCGGGTTACAGGTTCCGGCCATGGCTGGATACGGCAGAGCATCAGCGGATACAGATCATTCATCATGATGCTCTCGTATTCCGGACTGTCGTAATCCTGCTTTGCTTCCAGTGCTTGCAGTCGCGCCAGCTTGTTGGCAGGCAGCCATGATTTGATGGCGCCTGTGCGCTTCAGGTACGCCTTGATACCAGCCGTCATGTTGCTGATCACCAGACCGCGCAGGTGCTGCGGATATCTGAGCGCATACTCAATCGCCAGCATGCCGCCCCACGACTGGCCATAGAGCACAAAGTTCTCCAGGCCCAGGCCGCGCCGCACCTCTTCCACCTCATCGGTGTAGCGTTCGAGTGTCCATAGGCTGGTATCGTCGGGGATGTCGGAGTTCCCACAGCCAAGCTGGTCGTAGTAGTACATCTCAATGCCGGCGCCGGGCAGGAAAGACTCCATCGCCTCCAGATAACCATGCGTCACCGCGGGCCCACCATGCAGCAGCAACACCTTCGTCTTGCCGGACCCGAGGCGCTTGGTCCAAACCTTGTACTTGCCGCCGACCACTGGGATCATGAGAATGCCTGCTACACGAACGTCAGCCGGCGGATTGATGGCTGCAACTGCAGCAGCCTCCGCACCACCGGGCAGCGGAGATGCAGGCGAATGGGCCTCCAACGATGAATGCAACATTCCATCGGCGCAGAGCGCAGCCACCGCCGCACTCCGCTGAAAGAACTGTCTTCGATTCATAGACATGAGTATAGAATTCCATACGGTTCCCAGGGTGATCGTCTCATCACAGTTCACTCACTTGGAGCCCCCTGGAAGATCAGCTTGTGTACCAACGTCATCCGTGAATTTCTCGCAAACTTCATGGGCGGCCTGAAGATATGCGACCAGGCTCCGGGTTCCAATGATTCTGTTTCATAAGTGCTCCTTTGCGGTAGGCGAGTCACCGCTTCCAGCGGTACACGGCATCAAAACGCACGTTGGCGATATAAACCTTTAGAGCTTCTAAGGAAATAGTCGCCGTTTTGGTAACAGGTTCTAGTGGTCGCGAACCAATTCGTGGAAGACGCGATCTACAGCCGGGAATTCCAATTTGAGCTGGCCCAAGGATGCTAGGTGGTGTAGGGCTCTACTGAAGTATGCCTAAGTTTGACGACCGTGATGTCGTC
This sequence comes from uncultured Acidobacteriaceae bacterium, assembly GCA_963833015.1. GTDB lineage: Bacteria > Acidobacteriota > Terriglobia > Terriglobales > Acidobacteriaceae > Alloacidobacterium. The sequence continues at coordinate 14,049 of CAWHWJ010000019.1, forward strand.
TTCCTGGCCGAATTGCTGCGCGGCGGCGGCGATGTCGTGAGCAGAATGACCGATAATTGCTTGTGTCCGCTCAGATCCAAAGAGTTCGTATTTCGGACCCGTGGCCTCGATGACTCCATCCGATAACAGGGTAAGAGTGTCGCCGCAATTGACTTCAAAGCGCGATTCTAAATAAACCAAATCACGGAACAAGCCTAGCGGAGGCCCGCCCTCGCATAGGAGCTCTTCGGCATTCTTGTAGGGTGACAAATGACCTGCATTTGAAATGGTCATTTGACCGCTGGGACTGAGCTTGATGCAAAGGCAAGTGATGAATCCACTGTCTTGTCCGCGAAGGATCTGGCGGTTCAATCGGGTAAGAAGTTGTGGCGGATCAGAGATCTCAGCTGCAATCGCGTGGAGCGCCCCGATGGCGAAGGCGCCAGTCATCGCAGCTCCCAGCCCCTTGCCACTGACGTCTCCGATCACCACCAGGATGGATCCGTCTGTTTGAGGAAGGACCTGGTAAAAATCGCCGCCCACCTCTCGGGCTGGAAGATAAGCCGCCTCAATCGCGTAATTCGGCAGAGACGGAAGCACAGCCGGAACGAGGTGCCGCTGGATTTCGCGCGCAGCAGCCAATTCCGCCGCGGCGCGCGCCTGCTCGCGGGTTACGCGGCTGAACCGGAAAAACATCACGACAGCTATGGAGAGCAAAAACACGAGGGTCCCGATGTCGACCAGTTGAAGAGCGATCGGACCCATCTGAATCGGTTCGACGAGAAAATTGAATGACTGCCAGCCCAAGGAGATTGACGCCGTTCCAAGATCGAAGAGAGCAGTCGAAACGGCAGGAGCGAGACTCGGGAGAATGAGCCATCCGGCCTCGCGATTGCCCTGCCGATACCACACGAACAGCAGAGCCGATAATAGTAGTCCAACCGGCGCTGTCGCGCCCGCCTCAATCAGCACATAGGTATCACTTGGAAACAAACCGGCCCAGGTGAGAACTGAAAGGATCAGCGGTACGAGAAGAGACGCCTCATAGATTCGCCAGGTCAGGCCGACGCGCCGAACTGCGAAGCTGTATGTGAACTCGATTTGCGCGATAACCCAGACATAGATCAGCGGATCGGCAATCAGAAAATTTGCGGACAACGGCAAGAGTCCGGCGGATTGGAGCATTGAAAGGCCATTGGAAATTCCCACGAGCAATAGGTATAGCCCGAGAAAGATGTATTCCCGCTGGGTTTGTTGGATAGCGTATAGAGCCAGCGCAGTTACACCCGCAAGGCAAAGCAACAGGTTGATGCAAATCGAAGGCGCAAGGCCGAAAAGACGCTGACTCTCGAGCGCTTGCCTCTCATATTCGATGGCGGCGAGAAGGCCCATCGTCATTCTCGTGAATTGTGGTAGATGCCAGGCAGCATAGCCCGGCGGAACTCGCGTCCTCAGAGCGATCACAAAAACGCCGTCCGCGCTACTTACGGGGAAAACGGCCTCTACCGGCCGGCGGACCAGCAGGGATGAGCGGAGAGTCGGTCCCGACACCTGAATCCCGTTGACGAATAACTCGTAGGTCCCGTCGCATTCGGCAATTAATAGGCGCAGGTCACGTTGGTCTGGTCCAAAGTTGACTCGCCGCCGATACCAATGCCAGCCCTGTCGTGCAGGGCCCAGATCGGCCAGGTCCACGATGTTCCATGCGCTGTCATCGAACTCCGGGCGGGACCATTCCGGCTGGTCCCCGTCATGTTCGAGCCAGCCCTGATTCAGTTCAATCAGGCCGGAGCGCCATTGCGTCACCGCGATCGGAGCGGCGGCCAAGGCTGGTGCGCACAATCCCAGAAACACAAGCGTATACGCCAGCACTCGTTGCTTGCACCAGCTCATGCAGAATAAGGCCTGAAGCAATCAACTAATGGGTGTAAGCCAAACATCTCGGAGTACCGCTGATCTTTTGAACCGTATACTCATCGATTACTCTGCATCCTTCCGACCGCACTGATTCATTGTGGTCGTGCCCTCAGAGCCGAATTGTCAAGAGTATTCGCACTATGACAAAAGCCGGATTGCACCGGATCACACGGAACCGGACACCGGCATCGACTTGTCCGGCGGAAATACCCCAGGTCCCGCTCCCTGGTTTCTCGGTGCAAGTGAACCAACGGATCAGGGATCTCCCTGAATTCGCATAAAATGGATGGTACTAGGGGGATCATTGCTGGATTCTTTTTGCAGAATAGGCAGTCTCATGCTGCCTAAACCGGTTCGTGCTGTCCCGTCGCACGACGCTGTCTCCAAACCGATTCGCACCCGTACAATGGAAGCGTCGGGATTGCTCAGCTGGTCCAGTTTCTTCTTTGCACTTCTTCAAAGTGTCTGCACGTTTTTCATCGCGGCAAGCGGCCTCCGTCTGTTGATTGGAATAACTTCTTTAACTGTGAGCGCAGGTTTCGCCGCGGCCCTGGATCGATTCCACGCGAACTGGATTCGCATTCCCATGATCGCGCTCGCGCTCGCGGGCACCGTTCTGAATCTGGTCGTTCTTGCACAAGTCCGATATCTTCGCAGCCGTCCAGCTTCCCAATGGCGTATAAAGCCACCTAGTCTACACACGCTGAGGATGGAACGCATACAGTTTGTTCTATCCATCGCAACCTTGATCCTTATCGGACTCGAAGAATATTTTCATATCCACCACAGTCACACGTTGTGATTACCACGGCATTTGCTCTGAGCAATTCTGCAGAGTTGGGAGAGCGGACCGGTGATCTCGTGACCGACATTCTTGTACTCTACGTCGACGGTAACAAATCAAAATAATCGCCACTCTTTTTTCCCCGGAGACATGCGCTCGTTAAGGCCCAATACGCATGAACTCCAGATCGATGCGCGCGTGAAGTCGTTCGCTGAAACCTACAGGAAGTTCGAAGACGCGATCATCGGCAGTCAAAATGATCACGTTGCGCGTGGAGTCGAGAATGGCCGAGCAGATCTCGCAGTGATCCAGGTGCTTCTGCACCGTCTCCCGCGTTTCCTCGGGGAGGGTTCCATCCAGGTATTCAGAGATGTAGTTCCAAACGTGCTTGCAATCTATGACCATAGGAACCACCTCCTCTTCGAGGTTCGATTTACTGTCCTTAGCTGAGGCGCCAGTTGCTTTTGTAGCATCATACGTGCACGATGCAATCGGACCTTGACGCTGGGAATACTGATATTCAATGCCTCTGCTGTTTCGTTAATCGTCAGCTCCTCAACATCACGCAGAAGGAAAATCTGCCGATAGATTTCCGGAAGCTGCTCAACCGCCCGTTGAATCAGAAGCCGAACTTCGTCGCGTTCTACAGCTTCGGAAGGTATTTCTCGCCAGTCACGTAACAGGGCGGGTGAAATACCCTTATCCTCGTCCGGCAGCTGATCGAGAGGTTCCATTCGAACGAGAGCCTGTCTGCGGAGGCGTGTCCTCGCCTCGTTGATCGTGATACTGATAAGCCACGTGCTGAATTTAGATTCTGCACGGAATGATGCTAACTTTCGAAACGCCTTAACGAAGGCCTCTTGCGCGACGTCCTCTGCGTCCTCCCTGTTCTTCATATACGAGAAAGCCATCACGTACACGCTCCGCTCGTAGGGGTGAATCAACTCATGATAGACCTGAATTTCCCCCGCGAGGACAGCGGCGATCATTTCCGACTCTGAGCGAGTTGAGATCTGAGGCAAGGTCACTACACAATAGCTTTCAGCCGCTTGGCGATGAGAGTATCGACGGCAAAGAGACCCGATCCAAAGATCAGAACCATTACCGACGCAAACAGGAAGGTGTAAGGATCCGCGGCGTAGAACTTTCCTGGGTCGGAAAAGAGGGCAGAGAGCGCTTCACGATCCGCGGTCCAGTATGCAACGAAGATGTTGCACGCCAGCAGGAGCGCGACGGGTCGCGAAAACAAGCCGAGCATCAGGAGAATACCGCCGACGAACTCGAGAGTGGAGACGAGGGGGGCACTCAAACCCGGGAACGGAATGTTGAGACTGGCGAAGAACCCCGTAATTTTCGCCAAGTTGTGTAATTTTCCCCACCCGGTCTGGGCGAACTGGAATCCCCAGTAGAGACGCACCGCCAGCAGCATCACGGACTGAAGGGATGAAAACGCTGATGCGACCCGGCGATAAATGTGTAGCAGATGAGTCATCGTTTCCTCATGGCGTGTATGCCTCGCTCGCGAGTAGCGAGAACATCGTTTCGCCTTGTTAGAAACGCCGGGAACGTTTTGGTTACAAGGCATTCCTGATGCGGTGCGTGTAACTGTTTCGCGGGCGATACGTCAGACGATGGCCGTTTGGCTGGAGGTATCCCAATGCAGCTTCGTCCCTTGCTTGCAATCTCGCTTGCTCTCCTTGCTGTTCGCCTGGAGTCACATGCCGCTTCTCCCGACAGCTCAACCAATGCCACGCCCTCATCGGTCGCGATCGTAGAACTATTTACTTCGGAAGGATGCTCAAGTTGCCCGCCTGCTGACTCCCTCCTCCGGCAGATCAATCTGAAGCAGACGAACGCGGGACAGCTCATCGTGGGTATCAGTGAGCACGTTACGTACTGGAACAATCTCGGTTGGAAAGATCCATACTCCTCCCCAGTGTTTACGGATAGACAGAGCGTCTACGCCTCGCGTCTCTCGCCCGAAGGCTCCTACACCCCCCAGATGGTTTTGAATGGTCGCGACCAGTTTGTGGGCAGTGATGGTCAGGCGCTAGAGCGAGCTCTTCGCGATGACGCTCGGAAGGAACACTTCGCGCTCCGCATCACCTCTTCTACGCCTACTTCAGAGGGAATCGATGTGAAGTTCGCCTTTGCCGGGAATCCATCGAAGCCGCTCGACATCATCGCAGTTCTATCGGACGATACAGACCGATCAAACGTTCTGCGTGGCGAGAATGGCGGCAGGCAACTTCAACACGTCTCCGTCGCTCGCTCAATGACGCGCGTGGCGACGGTGAGGGATGACGTTGAGCAATCCGTCCATGTTTCCTTTCCGGAAGGGCTGTCAGCGATTACTGGAGCGGGCCATCACTTGATCCTCATTGCTCAAGAGCCACACCAGGGCGCAATCGTCGGGGCAACCACGACGCCCTTCTGAGAAAGCCTAGACGGGATGTAACCTTCTGCTGCCTCAAGCTTCAAACATGCGGCACGGTAAGGGCACTCATTGAAGTCTGAATGCACTCCTCCAAGCCATTCGCAGCAGGTAGAACCCATATCCCGAGGCATACAGCCTATGCCTAACCGAAGAAAGGAATTCTTCATGAAGACCAACAATGTAAACAACCTCGTACTGGCCGCGGCCTTCGCCGGCCTTCTCGGCGGCACAACTGCCCGTCTGAACGCCCAACCTGTATCCGGTCACTCCGAAGCGACCGCCAGTTCCTCCGCATTTGCCGGTGTCGCGGTGGCAGCCGACCAGGAGGACCTGCCGAAGCACGCCTGCAAGGGTCAGAACGACTGCAAAGGCCAGGGCGGCGGCGACAAAAAGCAAGCGGGCAAGAATGCCTGCAAGGGTCAGGGCGGTTGCGCCACTGACGGTTCGAAGCCTCCAAAGAGCTAACCTCAACCCGTGTAGGAGGCTCAGTTCCTCGTGGACCTCCTAGACGGACTTCTCACGTTACCCAGGATCGGAGGACACATGCCTGCCAATCGTTTTAATGGATACACCGACGACGGCGTCGGGATCGGCCTAAGAGTTCCACATTACGACCACATTCTCTCTAAGAAGCCGGTGGTGGACTGGTTCGAGATCATCTCGGAAAACTACATGGTCGACGGCGGCCGTCCGCTCAGGATTCTCGACCAAATACTCGACCAGTACCGGGTCGTGCAGCACGGCGTCTCGATGTATTTCGGAAGTGCACAGCCATTGAACCGTGATCATCTTAAGCGCATTAAGGAACTGACAAAGCGAACGAAGACTCCCTGGCTGTCCGATCACCTTTGCTGGGGCAGCGTCGATGGCCGCTATACGCACGACCTGCTGCCGCTTCCGTATACATTCGAAGCGATTCGCACAACGGCAGAACGCGTCCGTATGGTGCAGGACTACCTCGAAATCCCGGTGGCAGTAGAAAACGTCAGCAGCTACGCAGAGTACCACGAGTCACAGATGACGGAGTGGGAGTTCCTAAACGAGGTCGTCAACACGGCAGACTGCGGCATTTTGCTTGACGTGAACAACATCTACGTCTCATCCCAGAATCACAACTTTGATCCGATGGAGTACGTGAACAACATTCCCGCAGAGCGCGTCGCTCAGATTCACATCGCTGGGCACTCGAAATTTGAAAAGTATACACTCGACACGCACGACCATCCTGTTCTCGACCCTGTATGGAGACTGTACGCTCGCGCCATTGAACGATGCGGCCCAACCGCAACACTACTTGAGTGGGACGACAATATTCCGTCGTTTGAAGAGGTACATGGCGAGGCCCTCAAAGCGAATCGCTTCTTACTCGCCGCGGAGTCGCGCGGCGCCCTAGTGGAAACGCCGCAGTTGGAAGAGGTACAAGTATGACGCTTCTCGATCTTCAACGCCGCATGGCAGAGGATGTGCGTCGACCTTTAACACCCGACTTCCAGATGCGGGATACCACGGATGACGGTGCATCGGTTGCGGCGATCGCAACTAGCTACATCAGTCCCAACGACCGGCTCTCCTCGTTCGAGCGCCTGGAGATCTACAATCGCCAGTATTGGTTCCGTCTGATTAGCGCCGTATCCGAGGACTTCCCAACTCTCAATGCCTTGCTCGGCACCAACCGCTTCGACTCCCTGATCCTTGCTTATCTCAATGAAAACCCTTCCACGTCATGGACGCTCCGGGATTTGGGTGCGAGGCTCCCGAGCTTTCTCGAAGTACACCCGGAGTTTACAGGCCATCGACATCGCCTCGCTGTTGACGTCGCGAGGCTTGAGTGGGCGTATGTCGATGCTTTCGATCGGAAACATCGCACCCCGCTTGCAACAGAAGAGGCACAAGCGATAGGACCGGAGTCTAAACTATCTCTTCAGCCTCATCTTCAGCTGCTTGAATTGAGCTATCCGGTCGACAGCCTTGTACTTGCAGTCAAGAAAGACACGCCGGAAAACGGGATCGTGAGTAGCGCTGCGAATCGGCGCGTAGCTCAGACACGCCCTAGGTTTCCCGCGATGAGACAAGAGCGAGTTTGGTTAGCGGTGCATCGCTTTGAAGATTCCGTCTACTATCGCCGCGTAGATCGTGAAACATTCCTGTTGCTGCGCGCATTACGTTCTGGCGCTTCCGTTTCCGAGGCTGTGACATTGGCCTTTGAGAAGACGAGGTTCAATGCCGAAGAGCAGGCAAACATATTGCGCGAGAGCTTCGCGCACGCCTCCCAACTGGGCTGGTTTTGCACCCCCTATGCCGAGGATGAATCCGAAGCCCTCATTATGTAACCCCAGTGAGGGAGAGTGCCATGACCGAAGAGAAGGATCTGTGGTTGAGGGACGCGGCTTTGTCCTATGCCCTTCTACGGGTCGCATTGGGCTTGAATATCTGCCTTCATGGCGTCGTTCGTTGGGCGGCCGGCCTTAGAAACTTCGCCGAGTCCTTGTTGCCCATGTTCCAAAAGACCCCTCTGCCCGCGTGGTCCGTCTACAGCTTCGGCTACGTGCTGCCCATCGTCGAGGCGCTAGTGGGCGCCTGCGTACTGTTCGGTTTCCAGACCAAACGCGCTTTGATTTCGGGCTCGGTCCTCATGCTCGTTTTGACGTTTGGGTCTACTTTGCGACAAGACTGGCCGACGGTAGGAATACAACTCATGTATTCCCTAGTCTATTCTCTCTTGCTTGCAGGAGCGCGACTTAATTCTTACAGCATAGATAGCCGACTGCGCGGTTCGCGATAGTAATACGAAGGGCTATACTCCGCGGCTGTCGCTGCCTGAGATCCTATGACTCATAGTTGTTTACTCTTGTAGTTGAGTCTTAATGTACTAAGCTTGAAGAAGCTCGCTCACCTTCTATCTTGACTATCGATTCCCGCAAACGAGCTGCACGGCTTTCCCCACGCTACCTCGACGCTCTTTCACAAGGTTCTGGGACACTGTACGCAGCTGCATTTTGCACAAGATCTAAGTAGTCGACAGGACCTGATCGACCCTTGTAATTCAGCACTCAATAAAGGTGCGGCTCCCCGTGTTCAAAACATCAGCATTGGTCGTCCGTTAAGAGCACAGTCCTGTTATTAGAGCTGGTAGCACCATATAAGTTACAGGCATTTTTTAATAACCTCATCCTCCGGAAATTTACTTAGTTATCTTATAAAGACTGTTAATTTAAGCGGATTTATTGTAACTACTCAGGAGCTAGGCATTCTAACTGACACACGACTTAGGCGTAGAGACACTCACTCACTCAACCCCTCGTCGTGCAACCTCCCAAAGGAGTCCGAAAATGGTTTCTACAATTCGTAGGTCCTCCCCCGTCGGAACAGGCCTAAGCGTGACCACCACGCGGTCAGGCACGCTCTCGCCCACAAAACTATTCATCCTGGCAAGCGCTACGATGATGAGTAGCCTATTGTCCACCACCGCATTTGGACAAACCCAGGTGGTGGCGAAGCCGCCCGTATCTCCGGAGGTGTTGGCGATTCATCGCCTCGCAAAACGTCCCGTCGCCAAGTCCGCGGCGACGACAGACGCGGCAGCTTCTGTCGCCGGCAGTTCCTCCGGTTTTAACTCGGAACAAGGGTTCGGAGCCTTAGCGCGCGATCAGGGGAACCCCGGCTGCGACCTGTTTCCTGCGCCTGCGAATATCGGCACGAATGTGGGTCTTTCGTACTTCGGGCCCCCGCCTTCCACGGTCAATCAAAGCCTGGTTGGACCTGTGCAGTTGCTCAATACCGGGCAAGTCGACGCGACTGCCGGCACGATCACCATTCCTCTGTATAAAGGAACGGTCAAGAGCACGGGCAAGACGGCCTGGTACATCCTCACTGATGTTTCTGATCCGGGGATTGCCGCGGAGCTAGGCCTGAACTTTTCGGCAAAGATGAATAACATCACCACCGCCGCCAGGACCGGTAACTTGGGTCCCGATGGAAACATCATATTCAACAAGGGCACTGTCAATTTCGCTCCGGAACGGAATATTGTTCCCGGACCGGAAGGTGCCGAGTTTCCCCCCAAGTCTTTTACGCCCGGCGAGGTCGGGGATGCGAACTACAGCCCCTTCGTTAGAATCGCCAATGGCGGAGGCGTGGTCTACAACGCACCGATGATAGCCTACGATGTCGATGCGAGCCAGATCAACTTTCCTAACGGCAACGTCGACTATACCAAGGTTCATGACGCGGTCCAGGCGATCGATCCCTATAACATGACCGTCACTTTGGCCCTCGTCAACGGCTTCAGCTTCGGCCGCCCGGTGTGGTACATCTCGATGGACGCCAGTATCCCCCTTGCGGCCGCGATCGAGCACAACACGTACGCTCCACTGATGGGTAAGCTTCTGCTGGGCAATGACGACAGCGCCGGAAGCCCGATTGAGCGCATCTTCATCGCCACCAACGGCACGGAAGATTGCGATAATCCTCAGCGTCAAGGACTCTCGGCTGACCTGAACGATGGACACAGGCCGAACAACACATTGGGAGGGATTCCGACACTCGCTCTCGATTACAGCCCGGCATGGGACGCGAACTTGTACACGTGGACTGAAGAGGCCATTTCCAAGGGCTATCGCCAGCAACTGCGTGAAGAATTCCAGATTCTCACCTACGCGCAAGACGGCTTAATCACCGGAGCTTCTGCTACAGCGCCGTTCGGCAGCGCTGGCTTCTCCATAAATTGCCCAATCGTCCAAAGATTGGACTGATCAATAGAACCGCCTCCTTAGCGGGTTGTTCAAGCGCGACATTGTCGGGCTTGAACAACCCTTCTTTTTCTTTCAACGAACCCCTGTGACAGGCCCTTTTGATCCCTTAATAGATGAGTGCTGTAACTTTTCTAGAGACTGCTTGTCAGATAGGCATTCCATAGGAGAAGTGCCTCGTCATGTCCAAATTTGCCCAGCCGTCCGGTAAAGCCCAAAATGCCAGCGCAATTCACATCAGGCGGGTTTGGGGATCTGTCTTCGCCATTGCCTGCTTCTTGCTCCTTGGGGCTGCCGCCTTCGCCGAGACCCCCGCCGTGGGTGCGAAGGCGCCCGATTTCACGCTGTCGACTCCAACAGGAAAGGCCGTCACGCTGTCGACTGAACGGGGAGGACATGATCTCGTTCTGGTGATCTTGCGAGGTTTTCCAGGCTATCAGTGTCCCTACTGTGTAAGGCAGGTTCACGATTTCGCAGACCACGCCTCAGACTTTAAGGCGAAGAACACGAGAGTGCTTCTGGTCTACCCGGGACCGCCCGCTGATCTCGATCAACATGCGAAGGAGTTCCTCGAAAAGCAGGCCGAGTTGCCATCCAATGTTGTTCTTGTGACGGATCCTGACTATAAGGTCACCAATCTGTATGGACTGCGCTGGGACGCCCCTCATGAGACTGCCTATCCGTCTACGTTTATTCTCGACAAGAAGGGAATGGTCGTTTTTGAGAAGATCAGCCATAGCCACGGCGATCGCCTGTCCGCACAAGATGCCCTGGACCATCTTTCCACGAATTGACGTGGGGGCTGTGCCGGGAATCGCCGGTGCAGCCTTTTTTCTTTAAAAGCACGCGGGTCGAACATGCGAACCTTTCACAATCGTCTTCTACTCCTCCTCTCAGTCCTATTGGCTCTCTTCCCATTCGGCTATGCTCAAGTACGGGAATCAGGAACCGGTGCCCCGGGGCCAGTCAAAGCCCAACACCTCACTGCGGAGTTGATCTCCGAGGCCGGGACAATCGCGCCCGGTGGAAAAAGTCGAGTCGCTCTGGCGTTCGCTCTTGAGCCCGGCTGGCATGTTTACTGGGTCTACGCTGGAGACTCGGGCGAGCCCCCGTCCGTGGAATGGTCGGCGCCGTCAGGGTTTTCCGTTGGGCCAATGCAGTATCCCGCACCATCGAGACTACCGCTTGGTCCGTTGATGGATTATGGATACGAGGGCACGGCTGTATTTCCGTTCGATCTTTCGACTTCACCGCAAACTCCAATCGGGATAGCGGACCTGAAGGCGCACGTGCAGTGGCTAGTATGTCGGGAGGTGTGCCTTCCTGGAAAAGCGTACCTCGGCCTCAAGCTCAACGTAGTTCCCAAGGCATCTTCCGATACCAACAAGCTCATTGACGCCGCTGTTCTCGCGGAGCCGGTCAAGCCGCCGGCCTCGGTCAAAATCGGGGTCACCGCGACTCGCGGCACGTTGACGCTCAACGTAGTCACTGGCAAGAAAGAGATTTCAGCGGAGTATTATCCGCTTGATGACGATTCGATTCGGAACGCTGCGGAACAGAAGATAGAGACCACAGCTGATGGCGTGAGGCTCGTGACTGAGCGAGCCGACATCTCCGATACCCTGCCGAAGGAACTTAAGGGTGTCCTTAAGCTGAGCGATGGCCGGTCCTACACGTTTAATGTGCCAGTCGAAACAGGAATTGCACACTCAAGTGGTGGCAACGAACCTGGATTTCTTCTCGCGGTTGTGCTTGCCTTCGCGGGGGGAATCATCCTGAATCTGATGCCGTGTGTTTTCCCGGTGCTTTTCCTCAAAGCACTGGCTCTCGTAGGAAGTGCCGGCGAGAGCAGGACGGGGCAGCGAGCGCATGGGATGGCATATACAGCCGGGATTCTCTGCTCATTCTGGATCATCGTAGGCGCGCTGCTAACGCTCAGAGCTCTCGGCAAACAGGCTGGATGGGGGTTTCAACTTCAATCCCCTGGCTTCGTTGTCGCTATGGCCTGCCTGCTTTTCTTTATGGCGCTCTCTCTGGCAGGCATGTTTGATCTCGGTCTAACTTTGACCAGTGCTGGAGGTAGTCTCGCCCGCAAAAGCGGCTATGCCGGTTCATTCTTCACCGGCGTCCTCGCGACGGTGGTGGCAACACCCTGCACAGCACCACTGATGGGAGCCGCCATTGGGTTCGCATTATCTCAAAGCGCACTTGTCACATTCACAGTATTCACCTCCCTCGCTCTCGGCTTGGCGTTGCCCTATCTCGCGCTGACGTTGGTTCCCGGATGGGCGAACAGACTACCGCGACCAGGGCGCTGGATGGAGACCTTGAAGCAACTCACGTCCGTGCCCCTCTTTCTCACCGTGATCTGGTTAGCTTGGGTCTATGGCCGTTTGAGCGGAAGCACAGCTGGAGACAGCACTGATCATGTCGCGCGATTGCTGGTCGGCTTGTTGATTCTCGCGATCGGGGGCTGGATACTCGGACGCTGGCCGGCTCGCCGGTGGGGATATGTTGCCGCCTCTGCGACTGCGGCAGCGGCGCTCGCTTTCCCTTTAATCACGGCGCAAGCTGATCGTTTGCAGTGGCAGCCTTACTCTAACGCCGCCATCGAGGAAGCGCAGAACGAGGGCAAGCCAGTCTTCGTTGACTTCACTGCGGCATGGTGCCTCTCGTGCCAGGTCAATGAAAAGGCGGTTCTCGAAGATCGCAGCGTTGAGCAGGAACTTCTTCATCGACACTACATACTCCTCCGCGCCGACTGGACTCGCTACGATCCGGAGATCACCAGCGAACTGAGCCGTGTTGGGCGTAGTGGCGTTCCGACCTACGTGATCATCTCCGGGCCCGGGGGAAGGGCAACCCACGTTCTGCCTGAACTGCTGACGCGCGGCGTCGTGCTTGATGCGATCCGCCAAGCCGGAGCAGCGCCGGACAGTGGAAGCCTGGCCCCGTTTCCCACCGCGAAGACGGGAAGCTAAACATGGCAAAGAAAACAGTGACCACGGACATCTCGAAAACCATTGAATTTGTGCTCGAAGTCGACAAACTGAAAGGCATACTGCGCAAAGTCCGGCCCATCTCGGAAGAACGCTATGAGAATACCGCCGAGCATAGCTGGCAGATCGCGTTGTTTGCCATGTCGATGGCTCGCACACTAGAGCTGAAGGTCGATGTTACCCGCGTGGTGGCGATGCTGCTCGTACATGATCTTGGCGAGATTGACGCTGGCGACAAGTTTGTATTTGCACAAGACGGTTGGGAAGAAAGGAAGACCGCGGAACTCAAGGCTTTGGAGCGCATCTGTGGCTTGGCGCCCAAGAAAACAGGCGACTTCCTGTTGGGATTATGGAAAGAGTTTGACGCGGGAGAAACGGATGAAGCTCGCTTTGCCAGGGCTATCGATCGCAGCATGCCGGTCCTCTTGAACCTCGACCGCAGAGGTGGAAGCTGGAGGGAAAACGGAGTGAGCTACGAGCGGGTGGTCGAACGGGTAAGTCCTGAGATTGAGAGTGGCTGTCCTGAGTTGTGGGAATATCTAAAGCCTCAACTGGAAGCGGGGCGCCGCAAGGGCTTCTTTGCGACGTCCGCATCCTAGAGAGGCGCGATCAGCATCCCCAACGAGAACTACTCTTTAAAGAGATGTGTCGCATGTGTGATCGTACCACCAGCACGCATTGCCGCAGCGATGACCGCTGCTTCTGCAAGCATCTCGTCCGTCGCCCCTTCTTTGCGTGCCGACTGCGTATGTAGTTCGATACAGTATGGGCACTGGGTAGTCAGCGCGACTGCCACCGCTATCAATTGCTTGTTCAGTACATCAATTGCGCCCGGCGCAAATGCTGCTTTGTCGAAAGACCAGAATGCCTTCATTGCGGCGGAGGCATTTTCATCAAGGTGCTTGAGTTTTGCGAGATTCGAGATGTTATACACTGCACTATCTCCTCGTGAGATTGGAATCAAGATGAGCCGAAGAGCCGATCCCACGAAGAAGACTCGAGACACTAGATGCCTCGTTAGTCCTTACGCACAATGGCCGGTCGACTATCGCTCGAACTGTGACGAACCATTGTGCCTGAAGGTTACAACCAGGCATGTGCTCTGCCACGCTCAGGAGACAGCGTGGGTTGTCGAATTGAGAAATCGCCACGCAAGATCCACAACAGTGATACTTTGCTGCGACTGCTCAGCGGACGATGATTCTTCCGGATGCATTCTGAAGCGAGCAAAGGGGGAAGACTCGCAGAGTCCTTTACCCCTAGACTGCGTCGCTGCTACTGTGAAACGGATCTTGCTGCTAAAGCTTCTCGGCAAGGATATCCACGGGCTTGATATCCGGGTGAGCGACAAACAGCTCTTCAGCGTGAGCGAAAAGCGCCTTTGCTATCTCCCCGTTGACATGAGCGCTTCTGCCATCCTCATCTTTGAAGGTGTCAAATATGCAGAAGGTGGCTGGCGCGACTTTGAATGCGAACCACGCTGTGGTTCCCGTTTCCGCCTCTACCAATGGGCCGGCTGACAGCAGGAACTGTTCCACATCGGCCTCTTTGCCGGGACGGGCTTGCAACGTTGCTAGTATTCCGACTTTGTTCACGTAATCTCTCCTTCGTTGGTTGTGCGAACCGAACTTCCTGTCTCGCCTCGGTTGGGGCTTCGACGGAAGGCCGTCACTGATTCGAGTCCGTAGTACTCACTTCTGCGACAGGTCACGCTGACCTTTAGAAGCAGAGCTGCCTGGAAGGATACAGGCTGTGATCCGATGACTTGGTCCACGCCTCCATGCACGTTGCGGTGGCGGTATCTCCGATACACTAGATGCGGCAGGTGTCCCCCGTTTGTTAATTTATCGCTACGGTCCAGGAATTCAGAAGTAGTAGTCCATGAACGCTTCCTGGCCTCACTTGGACTGAGCCAGGGCCACGCCCCGGTGAGTGGTGACAGTGAAATCAACTTCTAGTGTTTGCGTTGCGATTGCCCAAGCGGCGCCCGTATACCACAACAAGACCGCGAGCCTCGCGAAGGCCCTCGAATTGATCCGGAGTGCCGCCAAGCAGAGAGCCATGTTGATCGCCTTTGGGGAAACATGGATTCCCGGATATCCCGTTTGGCTCGACATCTGTCCGAGCGCCGCGCTTTGGAATCACGAGCCCACGAAAGAGGTGTTTGCGGAGCTGCGAGAAAACAGCGTCTCCATTCATGGGCCGGAAGTCGCTCAGTTGTCGCAGGCAGCGCGCGATCTCCAAATCGGCATTATCATCGGGATCAATGAACGGGTTGAGCAGGGACCAGGCGCCAAGACGCTCTATAACAGCCTTCTAATGTTTTCCCCCGATGGCCGGCTCGCGAACCATCATCCTAAACTCGTACCCACATTCACCGAACGCCTGGTATGGGGACGCGGCGATGGCCGAGGGTTGAAGTCAGTTGATATCGGACGGGTGCGAGTGGGAGGATTAATTTGCTGGGAGCACTGGATGCCCCTTGCGCGAATGGCGATGCATCAGGCTGGAGAACATGTTCATGTCGCCGTTTGGCCTACGGTGAACGAGATGGCGCAACTCGCAAGCCGTCACTATGCTTTCGAAGGTCGATGTTTCGTAATGTCTGTCGGTCTCATGATGCCCACCAGCGATGTTCCACACCAGCTGCCGCACAACATCACGGACAAGTGGGTCGAACGCGGAGGAAGCTGTATTGTCGCGCCGGACTCAACTTATATCGTGAAGCCTGTGTTCGACCGTGATGAACTCATCATCGCAGATTTGGATCTCGCAATGATTGACCGAGAGAGCATGAACCTGGATGTGACAGGTCACTATGCTCGTCCCGATGTCTTTCGCTTTTCACATGCGGAGATCAGCCCGTTCGAGTGACTCGCAGGCTAACCTCCACAAACTCGATGCGCCTGGTCTTACGTGAGCGCTTCGTTGGTGAGAATGGGCGACTGAATGCGAAGGTTACGTCGGCACTCAGTTCAGACCCATTGAGATTTTGCTTTTCGCGATATCCTTGGCGGCAGCGTTCTCGCCCGGCCCGTGAATACGCGTTGGCCAGTTCACATTAGACGCAATACACACGGCCAAGGAAAGCGCTCGTTGGAAAAATTCTAACGACCTAAATACGGGGACGTTTTTTCACCGCTCGTTGTAACTTTCGTTGCCCCCGTCATTCTCACTCTCGCGCCAATTAAACGGGGTCATCCTGAGCGTTGTTTCTTCACCAACGTAGGGAGGCTCTTGCGCACCGGGGTTTGCCCCACAAGGAGTCAGCAGTATGTTGAAGTCGGTACCTGGTCTTTTGGCCGTCGCGCTCTGTCTCGGAGCTTCTGCATCTACGATGTATGCCGCCGAGACAATCGGAGGTGGCAATACTTCCGTTTTCGTCATGACGAACGATAACGTTAAGAATGAGATTCTGACATATCAACGCAGTTTCGACGGACAATTCGTCCTGAGAGAGCGCGTCGCAACCGGCGGCCGCGGTAGCGGTGGCCAAACCGATCCGCTTCAGTCGCAAGGCGCTCTCACCATTAGTGGTGATCACTCGCTTCTCTTTGCAGTTAACTCGGCCAGTGGTACAGTTTCAAGCTTTCACCTTCTCAACGGTTTCCCGGTATTGATCGACCAGGAGTATTCAGTCGGTGCGTTTCCGATTGCGGTGACGGAGCACAACGGCACCGTTTACGTCCTGAATGCAGGCGGGAGTGGCGCAGTAGTCGCATTTAAGGCGGATACTCTCGGACGACTTCAGGAGATACAGAATTCATCGACTTTCCTCACCAGCCTGAATTCGGGGGCGTCCTCAATCTCGGTAAGCCCCAACGGTAAATGGCTCATCGTGGTCGAAAAGGCGACCAACAGCATCGACGTATTCCCCGTTCATCCGAGCGGAACACTTGGTACGGTTGTCAACAACAAGAGCGTTACGCCGGGAGTCTTCGCCACAGTGTTTACGCCCAATGGCCAGTTGATTGTCTCCGAGAATCAGCCCCATAGCGGAACCGATACTTCTAGTATCTCGTCGTACACCATCAATGCGAACGGCTCACTGACGGCGATCAGTCAAAGCCTTCCTACGTATGGAAATGGCAATTGCTGGAACGTCATCACTCCCAACGGCAAATGGGTATACGTCGATAATGCCGGCACATTTACGGTCGCCGGATTCTCAATTGCTTCGAGCGGCGCGTTGGCACCCATTGCCAACACGATTCTCAGCACACTGCCCGATGGCGTGAATAACCTCGACATCGCCACTAGCGGCGACGGAAAGTACCTGTTCAATCTTCTATCGGGCGCCGGCGCGATCGGCGTTTATACCATCAACCCCGATGGAACTCTCAACCAGCTTGGCAACATTGAGGGTCTCCCGACTACCGCCGGTTTCAACGGCATTGCCGCCCTCTAATCGGAAACCGGAAACTACGCCCGCGCGGGACGACTGAACATCTCGGCGCGGGCGTCATAACATATCAGAACTACCGCGATTGCTGTCGGTGTAGCGGCTTTGAAGTGATGGTGTTCCTGATCTCTAATCTGGAACTGAGACCAGCGGAATGGAGTGATGGTTACAAGTGCTGCCTTCGCTCGGATGTCGTAAGTTTTCTGTATCCTTGTCGAAACCTGAGCGTCAAATCCGAGTGGCTACAGAGCGAGCAGTGATCGCCTCGCAGCGATCGGAGACGCGTGAGCTTTTTAGTGACCGGGGAGTCCGCCGCTGGGCTGTCGGTCTCACGAGCCTTTTTTTCATTGTGTTGCAAAGCGTATGCACCCTCGCGATGGCGCTCAGCGGCGTGCGTCTCGCCATTGGACTGGGAGCTCTCGTTGCAGTCGCCGTGGGAGCCAAAGGACCTGCAACCGGACTTCACCAGGACGCCATTCGTATTCCTATGATGGCGCTTGCTGTTCTCGGGTCGTGCATCAACCTTTATATGATCTGGAGAATTCGATCTCTCCGAAAGCGACCGTCTGCTCAGTGGAGGCAGCAGTCAATTTCGCGCCGGCCCTTGTGGGGAGAGAGAGTGCAAGTCATCCTAGCTTCTGTCACTCTGATTCTGGTCCTGGCCGAATTTCTCTCCCATCACTACATTTCCCGCTTAGTCGGATAGAGAAGATTCAAGTCACTGAGTATCAACGAGTCGATGGTTGAATCTTGCAGTTTCTCCTTCTTATCTACTCCGCGTGGTCGTGCCGGATGTTCAGTCCATTCGCGGAATTGCGCCAGTACAGCTTCCGCGGTTTCGTCCAAGCCGGTCCGTTGATGATCAATGTAGTCGTCCCATTCGAACGAGCCGGTATTGAAATAAAGACAGCCGCAACTGGATACTCTCAGACGCATCGGCAGTACCGATGCATCTGAGAGTGAAGTATCGTTGAGTTCGATAGCCAGCCGGGCCATTCCGATTTGATGCTAGCTGGTACAGGGCTCGACTGGAATATGCCTAAGTTTGACGACCGTGATGTCGTCTTCCTGACCGAATTGCTGCGCCGCGGCGGCGATGTCATGAGCAGAATGACCGATGATTGCTTGTGTCCGCTCAGATCCAAAGAGTTCGTATTTCGGGCCTGTGGCCTCGACGACTCCATCCGATAACAGGGTAAGAGTGTCGCCACAATTGACCTCAAAACGCGATTCTAAATAAACCAAATCACGGAACAAGCCGAGCGGAGGTCCTCCTTCGCAAATGAGTTCTTCTGCATTCTTGTAGGGTGACAAATGACCCGCATTTGAAATCGTCATTTGTCCGCCGGGACTGAGCTTGATGCAAAGGCAAGTGATGAATCCGCTGTCTTGTCCGCGAAGGATCTGGCGGTTCAATCGGGTAAGAAGTTGTGGCGGATCCGAGATCTCAGCTGCAATCGCGTGGAGCGCCCCGATGGCGAAGGCGCCAGTCATTGCAGCTCCCAGCCCCTTGCCACTGACGTCTCCGATCACCACCAGGATGGATCCGTCTGTTTGAGGAAGGACCTGGTAAAAATCGCCGCCCACCTCTCGGGCTGGAAGATAAGCCGCCTCAATCGCGTAATTCGGCAGAGACGGAAGCACAGCCGGAACGAGGTGCCGCTGGATTTCGCGCGCAGCAGCCAATTCCGCCGCGGCGCGCGCCTGCTCGCGGGTTACGCGGCTGAACCG
Organism: uncultured Acidobacteriaceae bacterium; assembly: GCA_963833015.1. Taxonomy (GTDB): domain Bacteria; phylum Acidobacteriota; class Terriglobia; order Terriglobales; family Acidobacteriaceae; genus Alloacidobacterium. The sequence continues at coordinate 33,046 of CAWHWJ010000019.1, forward strand.
GAAAAACATCACGACAGCTATGGAGAGCAAAAACACGAGGGTCCCGATGTCGACCAGTTGAAGAGCGATCGGACCCATCTGAATCGGTTCGACGAGAAAATTGAATGACTGCCAGCCCAAGGAGATTGACGCCGTTCCAAGATCGAAGAGAGCAGTCGAAACGGCAGGAGCGAGACTCGGGAGAATGAGCCATCCGGCCTCGCGATTGCCCTGCCGATACCACACGAACAGCAGAGCCGATAATAGTAGTCCAACCGGCGCTGTCGCGCCCGCCTCAATCAGCACATAGGTATCACTTGGAAACAAACCGGCCCAGGTGAGAACTGAAAGGATCAGCGGTACGAGAAGAGACGCCTCATAGATTCGCCAGGTCAGGCCGACGCGCCGAACTGCGAAGCTGTATGTGAACTCGATTTGCGCGATAACCCAGACATAGATCAGCGGATCGGCAATCAGAAAATTTGCGGACAACGGCAAGAGTCCGGCGGATTGGAGCATTGAAAGGCCATTGGAGATCCCCACGAGCAATAGGTATAGCCCGAGAAAGATGTATTCCCGCTGGGTTTGTTGGATAGCGTATAGAGCCAGCGCAGTTACACCCGCAAGGCAAAGCAACAGGTTGATGCAAATCGAAGGCGCAAGGCCGAAAAGACGCTGACTCTCGAGCGCTTGCCTCTCATATTCGATGGCGGCGAGAAGGCCCATCGTCATTCTCGTGAATTGTGGTAGATGCCAGGCAGCATAGCCCGGCGGAACTCGCGTCCTCAGAGCGATCACAAAAACGCCGTCCGCGCTACTTACGGGGAAAACGGCCTCTACCGGCCGGCGGACCAGCAGGGATGAGCGGAGAGTCGGTCCCGACACCTGAATCCCGTTGACGAATAACTCGTAGGTCCCGTCGCATTCGGCAATTAATAGGCGCAGGTCACGTTGGTCTGGTCCAAAGTTGACTCGCCGCCGATACCAATGCCAGCCCTGTCGTGCAGGGCCCAGATCGGCCAGGTCCACGATGTTCCATGCGCTGTCATCGAACTCCGGGCGGGACCATTCCGGCTGGTCCCCGTCATGTTCGAGCCAGCCCTGATTCAGTTCAATCAGGCCGGAGCGCCATTGCGTCACCGCGATCGGAGCGGCGGCCAAGGCTGGTGCGCACAATCCCAGAAACACAAGCGTATACGCCAGCACTCGTTGCTTGCACCAGCTCATGCAGAATAAGGCCTGAAGCAATCGACTAATGGGTGTAAGCCAAACATCTCGGAGTACCGCTGATCTTTTGAACCGTATACTCATCGATTACTCTGCATCCTTCCGACCGTGCTGATTCATCTTGGTCGTGCCCTCAGGGGCGATATGCCAAGAGTATTCGCACTATGTTGAGAAAGACCGCCAAATCGCACCGGATCACGCGGAACCGGACACCGGCATCGACTTCTCCGGCGGAGACACCGCGTCCCGATCCCTGGAGGTTCCGCAGAATGTCTTTGCTCATCCGTTCCACAAATAGCCGAAGGCGGTCTGTGCTCGTCCATCATTGGATGAAAGCCTGATCGTGCTCCATCGACTCTATCCTGGACGCTTTCAACCGTTGAGCACAGGCCGATGCACGTTTCCACGTGATGCGGCTCGATTTGATACTAGGCCATTTAGCAACAACGGAGCGTCGCCGCCGTGCGCAAGTAAACCCAACGGATCAGGGGATTTCCCTGAATTCGCATAGAATGATGGTACTAGGGGAATTAGCGCTGGATTCTCTGTGCAGAATAGGCTCTCTCAGGCTGACTACACCGGTTCATGCTACCCCATGGCACGACGTCATCTCCAAACCGATTCGAACCCGCACAATGGAAGCTTCGGATTGCTCGGCTGGTCCAGTTTCTTCTTTGCATTTCTTCAAAGTGTCTGCACGTTTTTTATCGCGGTAAGTGGTCTTCGTCTGTTGATTGGAATAACTTCCCTAACTGTGAGCGCAGGTTTCGCCGCGGCGCTGGATCGATTCCACGTGAATTGGATTCGCATTCCCATGATCGCGCTCGCGCTCGCGGGCGCACTGCTGAATCTGGTCGTTCTTGCACAAGTCCGATATCTTCGGAGCCGTCCAGCTTCGCAATGGCGTATAAAGCCAGCCAGTCTCCGCACGCTGAGGATGGAACGCATACAGTTTGTTCTCTCCATCGCCACTCTGATCCTTATCGGACTGGAAGAATATTTTCATATCCACCACAGTCACACGTTGTGACTACCACAGCATTTGCTCTGAGGGGTGCCGCACTCGATTGAGGATGCAGGCCCACAATTAGTGGTCCCGCGCTCGACGTGAGCACCTGGAATGTGAATCGTTTAGATTGTTATCATAATCTAAACTATGTGACTGTCCCCAGGGCCAGTCAACGAGCGATTCATCGCCATAGGAGACGCAACATGTCGACACCATTCCTAGTGACCGGTGCCACCGGCGCGACGGGTAGCAAAACGGTCAGATTCCTGCTGGAGGGCGGAGCCAATGTGCGGGCATTCGTTCATCATGAAGATGAACGTTCCGCCGCCCTGAGCTCTCTGGGCGCCGAGGTGGTCACCGGAAACCTTTTGGACTTCGAAGCCGTGCGCAACGGGCTCGAAGGGGTACAAGGTGCATATTTCGTTTACCCGATCATGCCCGGTCTCTTACAGGCAACAGCCTACTTCGCCCAGGCAGCGAGAGAGGTCGAGCTCTCTGCAATCGTAAACATGTCCCAGATATCCGCGCGGCGCGAAGCCCGAAGCCATGCGGCTCAGGATCACTGGATCGCCGAGCGAATATTCGGCTGGTCCGGAATTCCCACCACTCACTTGCGGCCAACGCTATTCGCCGAGTGGGCTTTGTACTGGACAGATCAGATCAAGACGGGAACTCTTCGACTGCCATTTGGAACAGGCAGGCACGCTCCCATCACGGCTGAAGATCAGGCGCGAGTGATCACCAATATTCTTCTTGCGCCAGAACAGCATAAGGGCAAGATCTATCCGCTCTACGGCGAAAGGGAATACACCTTCGCTGAGATCGCCGGTGAGATCGGCAAGGTCATCGGCAAGCCATTGGCATATGAACAGATCGACGCCTGGGAACTGAAGCAGCTTGCTGGTCGGTCTGGTGCCCGAGATATTTATACTGACACCCTGTGGCAGCATTTTCAGGAGATAGCCAAGGACCATCTGAACGGAGTCTTCGCCGGCACAAACGACCTTGTGCAGCGGATAGGCGGTAAGGTTCCCACCAGCTTTCCGGATTTCCTTCAAACACATCGCAACGCCTTCCTTAACTAGAGCAAGGCAACTACCGCAATGGCTGCAGGTCTTCCGGGACAGCATCGGCCGCATCGTCACTGAACAACACTAGAAATCGAGGACAAAGCATATTGAGCGGTTTTTCCCATCACACTTCCGCTGGATTCCCGCTTCCAGATCCTTGTTTGTGAATCAGGATCTCTAGCGGAACTCAAGCGCGGCTTCATCGGTCTCGACTGCGTTCTTCGCGAAGTATGAGTTTCCTGGTTTCGGCGAGAATCGTATTTGCCCAGTGGGTGCTGTCTGCTATCCGCGATAACAGCAAACCGCCAACCATAGCGGAGACAGCCGCTGTCGCTCGTCTTCGAGCCTGTTCTGCGGGCACGTCCTTGATTTGCATGGCCACAAGAGCGATTAGCTTTTTCAACCCCTCAGCAGCGGCTTTCGCATTGCGTCCTTCCAGGCGTCCCAGTTCGGTTCCCATTGCCGAGTAAGGACACGAGTGGCTGCGGTGATCCCGGTGCTCGGTTGACAGGTAGTTAGAAACCACCGCGGCGTAGGTGTCCTCTGGAGGAATTCCTTTGACTGAATCCTCCAGCCGACCAAGGATTTCAGCCACACTATATCCGATGGCTTCCTCGAGCAGTTTGTCTTTCGATTCGAAATGTTTGTAGAATCCGCCCTGCGTCTCCAGCCCTGCCGCTTTCATCAGATCGTTCAGTCCGGTCTCGGCTATGCCGTTCCTTCGAAACCGCTGAGAAGCTGCTTTGATGATTCGTTGACGGGTCTGCGCTGCTTCTTCTCTTGACTTTCTCATGTCAGTTCTAGTGCCTGTGGATTTAGATGGTACAGGAGATCTAAAAGACGCTACATAGGACATGATTATGTGCCGAACCGTGAATCAGAATCCGTGCGGCAAACTCGATGATCGTCAGTTGACGATTGATCGCCGAGAAGTTTCGAGGGCAGCGGACACTGGTAACATGCTTTGCCCTGTTACCGATAACTGAGAACGGTTGTCCACGAGGCTCTATCGTCTATCCCATTCTCCGTTGGAAATCTGGCTTCTCTGGACATGTCTTTCCGACAAAATGGTGAATCGTTTAGATTGTGATCACATTCTAAAGTAATGACTGTCCCCCGGGCCAGTCATTAAACGAATCTAAGGAGATACAAGACGTATGACGCGCATCCAAGCCCTAACCCTTCTGCTAGCAACCCTTCCTCTCGCAGCGAATGCGGCGGCGAAAAATACTGCGAATGTTGAGATCGATAGGACTATAAAAGTCGGGACCACGGATCTGCCCAAAGGGGACTACAAGATCGAATGGAGCGGAACCGACCCGAATGTGCAGGTAACGTTCATCAAATACAACTTCAGCACGACCGTTCCGGCTCGCGCTGTCGAACAGCATAACGAGGTGGAGGCTAAGCTGACGACAACCCAGGGCAGCACTACACTCTTGACGGGGCTGCGGCTGCACAAGGTCACGCTGCAATTCGGAAATTAGAATGGCGAGCCGCATGAGACCCAGCCGACCCAAGGGAGTTCTAATACAAGACTCGGGTGGCGCGCGTCGACGACGACATCGTTATGGGAAACGACTTTCGCGTCGTCCAGTTCACGCCCCCGGGTTCAGGGTGCTCGATCTCGTTCGGCAAGAGAGTCACGGCGGCCGGGCCTTGGCTCGCTGATCGTCTCCGACATTGAGGCCACACACAAGGAGCTTGTGACCAGGGGCATCAACGCGAGTCGGGTGTTCCACGGCTCGCCGTTCTCCCGGGCAGGACGCATCAGCGGCCCGGACCCCGAGCGCCAGAGCTACCGCTCAAACGTTTCCTTCGAAGATCCCGATGGCAACGTGTGGATCGTCCAGGAGGTCACCCGTCGGTTGCCCGGTCGCGTCGATCCCGCGACGACGACCTTTGCATCAGCAAACGATCTGGCAAGGTCGATGCACCGCGCGGCAGCCCCCACGGCGAGCACCAGAAGCGCAATGGGCAGCGCGACGAGAACTGGCCGGACTGGTACGCAGCGTACATGGCGGCGGAGCAGGCAGGGACCCAGCTGCCGATGTGAACGACGATCCGCTTGTAACTAGTAAGGAGAAAGAAAGAAACAACAGTTATGAACAAAAAATGATCATTAGGGAGAAAGAAATGAAAATCTCACAAATACACCGAGCCGCTTTGATCGCGACTAACACCATCGATTCGGCGCCAAGAAGCGCAAGTCAGCGCGCCGAGGCCTGATGCAGCGTCTCGGCTTAGCGTTTCTCGCATGTGCGCTCGTCATCGGTGCGACCGGCTCTGCGAGTGCCAGCGCTCGAGACGAAGCAGCCGTTCGCGCACTCGGAGACAGCTTTGCAAAGGCCTTCCTTCAGAAGAATGCCGAAGTCCGAGCGTCCCTATTCGCCGAAGATGGGACCTTCGTGACGCCGCAGGGTGACTTTCTGCAAGGGCGCATCGCAATGGTGAAGGACTTCGGTCCCGAGGCGCAGCAAGCCGTCAACGGCAGCACGCAAGCGGCGTTCTCCAATTACCGGATCCGCTTCATCTAACCCGATGTCGCGGTCGCGGACGCGCTCCTTACCGTGCGCAATGTCAACGGTCCGGATGGAACGGTCGTTCCCGTGATACCGATCAACTTTTTCTTCGTGGCCGTCCGCCACGGCGATCAATGGCTGATCGAGGATGGGCGCGCGCATTTCGCGCCGGCGCCGCCGAATGGCATGACCGCGCGAAACTAGCGCGGAGAATACCTGTGCCACATTCCACGCACCTCCATAAGGAACGGATCGCTACAAGCACGCGGCAGTCTGAAGCCGGCGTGCTTGTAGTTCGCAGGGCACTACCTGCTGGTGCGGTGCAACCACTGGCTGAACGCGCCAATCCTTCTGGGCCTCATCCTAGGTGGCGTGTCAATTATTGGGCATCTCCGGTCTATCAGCTCAAACCGAATCCGCAGACTGGAAGCTTTGATCCTCTCGCTGAGATGGTCTAAGAAACTACCCGGAGCGATATTGTTTAGAACGGTATTTGATAAGCCCCCCTGCTATTCAAATAGGTTGTGACTGGGATTCGACAACCTGGTTCTGAGCAGAGCCTCTGGTTATCGCACTTGACTCTCGTGGGAGTGGCCTAGAATGTAAATACGCTAAATTTCTTACTCCTTGGTGGGCTGCAGCGAAGATAGGAAGTTCTCATGCCCTTCGTGGACATCAACGGACTTAAGGTCATCGAACGGCTACCGGGATGGAAGGGACGTTATGTTCACTCGCTCAACATGACTTTCGCACACTATGAGTTCGCAGCCGGGTCTAAAATTCACGAGCACTTCCACCCGGAAGAAGAGGTTTATGAAGTGATTGAGGGTGAACTGGAATTGACCATCGACGGAAAAACTGAAATTGCGAGGCCTGGCATCGTTGCCATTGTGCCCGCGAACATCCTACATTCTGTCAGAGCTTTGACGGATGGACGTCTTATAGTCGTGGACCACCCGGCCCGTCCAGATTTCGGGTAGTGTTTTTCCTATTAATACATTATCCCTGGTTGATCAGCCACTCGGAGCTGTCAAATGGCGGAGAAGGTCGGCATGTCGGACACATGGAGCCAAGAACAGCGTGGCACGCACTTCTACGGGTAGCCGGTTTTTCGTCCAAGTAGACTGGATTTGTAAACACTGATTGCATAAAAGCGTCGGCTCCTTCGCGAGCCACAGCGAAGTTGGCAGTTGCTGACTGATCAAGGCTTTGGTTTACTATGGTCCGTTTTGCTCCTCGACTTGATGCACAACTCCAATCCCGTAACCGCAAGCGTCGACCTCCTCCGATATCCTCAAAACCGATACGTAAGACCAATATTGACGAACGCAATGTCTTTCGACGGAGGGGATTGTTGCAGGAAGGTCCCCGTAACGAAACCGGCGAGATTCAAAGCTGCAAGGAAATGCTCGCTTATCGCCCAACGAATCTCCAAATTGGGTTGGCTGCCGATATAGCGCGCGTCACTAAGATTCGCTGGCCGTAGTGACACGTTGTTGAAGCTATAAAGCGCATCTTTTGTGCTCTCGCGCCAGAACCAGATCCAGCAGAGATCTCCGGTCACATTCTGCAGAGGATGAAACCAAAATCGCGGCTGAACAGAAAGCAGATTTGCCGGCCCAATCAGCGCGAACTTCGGCCCAAAATAAGCTCCTCGCGGGAATAGTCCGTTGAATGTTCCCAGGTTCACCACTGGACAACACAGCCCATGCAATTCGTGCCAGCTTGTTAGCAAATGCAACGATGAGCACATTTTTGTGCGCTCTGCGCTCCAGCGCGTCCATCCATGCGCCAATTGGCGCATGGTCTCTCTTGATGCGGTAGACCGCAGCTCGGGCACCATGCACCAGGATCTTGCGCAGGTATGTGTTGCCGCGTTTGCTGATGCCCATCAAGCGTGCCTTGCCTCCGGTGGAGTATTGCCTGGGAACAAGCCCAAGCCAGGCGGCAAACTCACGGCCTTTCCGGAAAGCAGCCCCGTTGCCGATTCGCCGCAACGATGGCTGTGGCTACGATCGGCCCAATTCCCGGAATCTGCTGGATGCGACTGCAACCGGCATCGGTATCAGCGATGCGTTCCAGTTCATGACTGAGCACCCCGATCTGTTGCTCGACCATCTTCCACTCTTCCCAGAGCAGTTGGCCGATCCCTCAAGGATGTAGAAGAATTCATGGGTGTCGTGAAAGTGCGGCTCAGCGCGAACGCCGGGATCGAGCCAGAACTCCTCAACTGCTTCCAGATAAGTTCCTTTGGTTTCTTCGTAAGCAGAGAACGTGGGGATAAATCCCCATACCTTGACCGATTGATGCAAATTCGCCCTCAAGAGAATATTTCAAGAAGCTGATCAGTTTCTCCGAAAAATCTCGCTTTTCAAAGTGTAGGGGAAGGAGAGGCAATCAGGCCACGGAGAGCAAGCTCTTCTCTTATTTCGTTGACTCATCGGTAAGGCTCACAAAACCTACTTTGCCCTGATCACTTTCGGAGTTTGTTATCGCGTTACCTGGCGGGCAAAGATATTCCGACCCGCAGAAGAGATTCCCGCGCTCGCACAGCCGAGGGAGTTTGATTCCACAGCAACGAACTGCTGCCCGAGATTCTCGGGCTCAAACAGTCAATGACCAAAACAGGCACGCACACACAGGCAGAGAGGAAGCCGTCATGTATTCATCGCATTTGGTCACGGAAATAACCGCGGACTTCAGATCAATCCGCGCGATCAGGCAGCAGAATTTGGAACGTCATTTGGAATTCATAGATCTCCTGGTTGCTCAAGGCGGCCCTAAGGAGTCCGATTATGGACGCCTCGACACTTGCCTCACAGAGCTTGGAGCGCTTGCCGAAGTAGGCGAGTTGTCCCGTGAAGACATTACCGAGTTGCAGACCAGATTTGGTGACGCTCTTTCCCTGACCACCTTGCATGGATTTTCATTCTTGAAGCCCCATGGCTATGCGGGTGACTACGAAATTATCGATAAATTGCACTGTCGACACATTGCGACGGAGAAGCATCTGGCAAATTGGGATCGTTACTTTCAGAAGCTTCCCGCCTCCATCGCAGTGAGAAACCGCAAGACCTACTTTCACGATCTGCTCGATCGACACGTTGCGCGGCATTCTGGCATCCTGAAGGTATTGAACGTCGCCAGCGGCCCTTGTAGGGACATCTACGAGTATCTCAACGCGCGCAATAACGCGAGAGTTCACTTTCACTGCGTGGAACAGGATCGTAGTGCAATTTCGTATGCCAGCACTCTGTGCTCCAGTTTCGCTAAGAACATCACTTTCACCCAGAATAACGCATTGCGGTTCAAGCCGGAGCCCCAGTATGACCTGGTCTGGTCTGCCGGACTGTTTGACTATTTGGATGACCGACTCTTCGTCGCCGTCCTCAAGCGGCTTTGTTCAGGGTTGTTACCGGACGGCGAGGTAGTGGTCGGAAACTTCTCTACCAGGAATCCGACCCGATACTACATGAAGTACTTTTTGGAGTGGTCCTTGTATCACCGCGGTACCGGGCATCTCATAGAACTCGCGGAGCGTTGTGCGATCCGGCGAGAGCAAATCAGCGTTGCAACTGAACCCGAGCACATCAACTTATTTCTCCACGTCAAGACTTAGCTTATGTGGCGATGGACTAAAGGCCATCCTTTAGGAAAGGTAAGTATGATCAGGAATTTATGGGCGCCACGGGCATGACGATGGCGCGGATTGTCGAAACGCATCCCCTGAGCCTGTTTGAAATGGTGAATCCAGGCGGTCAGATGTTGATTCCCAATTTCGCACCCCAGTTGCGCGCCCGAGGGTACATGGAGACGTTCATGGACTGGACTCTGATTTACCGCGACGAACAGGCTATGCTCAGGCTCCTGGCCCAGATCGAACCGGCTCAAATCCAGACCTACGGCGTATACGATGATCCCAGCGGCTCCGTCGTGTACCTGCTGGTCAAGAAGGGGAGCCAGGTATGATGATGAGTACCGTTGCATCGAATTCGCCGCTCATCCGGACTAGGTTTCGGATATCCGGGTTCGGGTCCGCATATCCATCGGGCACCTTGACCAACCGCGAACTGGCGGACCAATTTGGTGTCTCCCCGTTTTGGATCGAATCGCGCTGCGGAATCCAATCCCGTGGTGTAGTCGCTCCGGGTGAGACAACCCACAGCCTCGGGGTCGCTGCTGCCAGGCAGGCGCTGGCGACCCAATCCGCCCAGCAACCGGACTGTCTGATCTGCGCTACTTTTACACCGGAATATCGGTTGTGCCCGACAGCCCCCGCCATCGCGCGGAGCCTGGGCTTGGGACCGATCGCTGCCTTCGACGTGAATGCCGCCTGCTCTGGCGGGGCCGTTGGGCTACTCACTGCGTTAAGCCTGTTGGCTGCCGGAACCTTCGAGAGAATCCTCTTGGTGGCGAGCGATACGACCACACGGCACTTGGCTGCCGAGGACGTCCACACTCGGATCCTATTCGGGGATGGCGCGGCTGCTCTGCTGCTCGAAAACGATGTCCGCCGTGGAATCGCGCTGCGCTCTTGGGTAGCTGGGTCGGACGGAACTGGCGCTACGATGTTCCATGTTCCTGACGGCGAGAGCACCGTTTCGATGCACGGACGCGAACTATTCCGTTTTGCAACGGAGAGAGGCTGTGAAGTGTTACGGGAAGCCTGCTCGCTCGCCCAACTCTCCGTCGCCGACGTGGATTGTGTGCTGGTACATCAAGCAAACCTTCGAATTGTGAAGCGCCTTCAGGAGCGCACCGGAATTGCACCGGAAAAATGGCACGTGAATATTGGGAAGATAGGCAACACCGCGGCCGCGTCGGTGCTGCTCACGCTTGCGAGTTTGCTCCAGGGACGCACGCCAGTCGATGGGACCCGGATCCTGCTGGGGGCCTTCGGCGCTGGGCTGACGTGGTGCGCCGCTGTGCTGGAATGGGGCGTCCCGGACTGCGAATACTTCGCCGCCGGTTATACCGGGATGGGACTGGCGTCCCCGACGGAATTTGAACCCGTGTTATCGCCGTGAAAGACGCAAAATTGATCTCTCGTGGAGCACGAGAGGCGGTCTCAGCTAAGGCCGTGGCGGCAGTCAAGGTCTTGGGGATCCGCGTGCACGTTGTGAGCCACATCTTGTCCTTAGATTGTGCTTCGGCCTTCCATGTGAAGGCATTAACACATTCCAGATCCCACCACTCTCGAAGCGCGCGACGATGATTAATCGCTCATTGAAAAAAGCCGCAAAGTGGGGGAGCAACCCTTACTCGTCCGAGAAGCCGGTTTGTACGAAGCCGCTGGCGCGGCGGACGCTGCGCGTGCGATACTTTCGACATCATGCGCGGCGGCCCCAGCCTCCTGAATCGCTTTTCGCTTCTTTCTTCTAACTCTTTATTATTCTGCCTATTGCAGGCAGAAGCCGATTCAATCCCCATAGCATAACCGCATCCGCCGCAAACGCCAGCGTCTTCCTTCAAACCGCTCTATCCGACTTGCTCCGCGCTCTCTCCATCCACCGCGCACGCCTCATCCCGCGGAGCAACTCCGATAGAGTCCTGACGTTACACAGCAACTTGCAGAAGACACAACTATCCCAACATCTGCGCCATTCATGACACCGGCGAGGAAGACGGCCGCGCCTTCACAGTGATGGAGTTCCTCGACGGCGTAACCCTGAAGCACACCATCCGTGGCCGGCCGTTGGATACCGCCGAAGTTGTTTCATGTGAAGCGAGCGTTCGCTCGTCGACATCGGCTGCCAAAGCACCGACAGAATCATCGAGCCAGAAGACGATCGCGCCTGCTACTTCGTATGCCTGTAGAGCAATCTATCCGAGGTGTTTTGTAATAGCGCGTCGAATTCTGCCTGAGCCCTCGCACTGTGATCGATGGTTCGATACCAGTCATAAAAAGTTGATCCGAACAGCCGGCCCACTCCACTACAACGCTGAACCAGCTCCGCATGCTCAACGTCTTCCTCAAATAGCGCGTCAACACTCAACCGCACTAAGCTATTGACGAGATCGCCCATGGTGGCAAATAAAAGCACTAGTAGCAGTCTCGTGAACGAACCGAGTTAGTCAACTACCACTGTAAGTTGTTGAATTTTGGTGAAGCTCTTCGGGTTCACATGGAAGGCGTTCAATGATGGCCATTGTGGATTTGCAACAACTGCAAGGCGGTTACCAAAATTGGTTCATCCGCGAGACTGCTTCTAGGGTTTGGACCCTGTAGCCGCGATCAGTGCGGGTGCTACATCCTGTTCCAAAAGCAGGCATCGGCAAAACAGGTGTCCACACTTAGAAGGAACGATCTCATTCCATCGAATGATGCTTTCTGGTTTCCCATTTCAGCTGTTGGATCGTAAAGAACGGATTGCTTCTTACTTGCTGGAGAGCGTGATCCGAGGTCTGAGTCCTTCAACCAGAAGACGATTGCCACAGCAATCTCATGTGCCTGGTGGGCTATCTGGCCTAGGTGTTTCGTGATGGCTCGTTCGTAACACGCCTGTGTTCGCGTCCCGTGATCCAGGTCTCTATACCAGTCATAGAATGTGGTCTCGAACAAACGCTCGATCTCACCAGTGCGAAGAACCGTTTCAGCGTGTTCTATCTCCTCCTCAAACAGTGCGACAACGCACAAGCGCAGAAGGCTGTTAACGATATCGCCCATCGTGGCGAGGTCTGCGTATCCGCTTTTTCTGCCATTCTCCAAGAGACGCATGCTATTCGCTGCAATCTCGACTGCGTGGCTGTGCACGGCCTGCAGCGAATTACAAATTCGCTCGGAGGAGAAAATGAAACGCAGGCTCGACTTCCACGAAAGCTCCGTCAACAGAAGGTCCTGGGCGATCTCAGTGATCTCACGATGGAGTATTTTGATTTCGTGGCTATCATCTCGCACGTTTGCACAAAACGCTGAATTCCCCAACGTGTAAGCTTTGATGGCGTAGTCAACACCTCTCTGGGTTCCCCTCGCCATGTCGAGAAGATGTAAGCGCAGGGTCTGGCCGTATTCATGTGTGTTCATATCTGTTACAAAATCCTTCCTGATTTATTTGTGTGCCCACGGCACTGTTTTTGGGCGATCGCATGAAATCCCCTCTGACAAGAAATGCCTTTTCTGTCACACGGGAGTAACTCTCCAAAAAGCCCGCAAAATGCGCTGCCGGAGTTTGATCCGGCAGCGCATTGAAGACTACGTTCAGGGTTGGAGGCTACAGGTGTTCAAGGGCTTACTGTCCTTCGATCGTCGGCGCCCATCGGGTCGCCAAAAAACCGGAACCCCCACGGTAGAAAATCTCCATCTGGGCCGTACCCGGTACCTGTGCCAAATTGATGTCTGTCCAACTGGGGTCGCCGCCTAGGGACCCTTCGGGTGACCAGCTACCGTCCGGTGTTCTTACCTGGGACCATATTGTCGGAGCGGAGTTAAATTCGCCTCCGTCCTGTCCCCGGTAAAATACGAACAAGTTGTTCGTTCCAGGTTGCACGTATGCCTTTGGTACGGCGTATGATGCCCGGGCTCCGCATCCCCCACGGGGTGCTCCACCACACCACCAACCGAGTAACTTCCCCGCCATTTGCGTCTCATGCGTCCAGGAATTCAGGTTTCCCCATTGGGTCATCAAGGACGCATCCGCGTTCCCCCGCTCCCCGGTAAAAAACTTGTATTAGGTCCGTGCCCGGTACAGGCGCCGCTGAGGGATCGCTGCTGAGGAGTCCTCCGAAGTTCTGCGGCGTCCAGCTTGCGTCCTGGTTCCGCCTGAAACCCCGCAAGGTGTTGTCCGAGCCCCGGTAAAAGACCTCGAGGTCATTCGTGTTCGGTAATTGGATCGTAATCGGGGTTGCGTAAGTCTCGTAACATGAATCGTTAGTTACATCGGTGCAAGTCGGCGCAAATAGTTGCTCCCCCATGCTCACCTCACTGGACCAGGTTCCGTTGGTCAACCAAACGGGTATACAAGCCGCGGTCCGTGCCCTGGTAAAAGACCTGGATTGTGTTCGTGCCCGGTAACTGCGCTACTGCGGGATCGCCGTTGAGTTGTCCCCCCAAACGCTGCATCTTAGACCAGCTTCCGTCCGCGTTCCGCCAAAGAGTCCACAAGGCATTGTCCGAGCCCCGGTAAAAGACCTCGAGGTCATTCGTGCCCGGTAGCTGGATCGCAGTCGGGGCCGCACCAACAGGGGATCCGGCAGCATTTGCTGCATCAAAATAGAGCTGTCCCCCCAAACTCGCCTCATTGGACCAGCTTCCGTTCGTGCTCCCCCAGCGAGTCCACAAGGCGTTGTCCCCGCCCTGGTAAAAGACCTGGAGGATATTCGAACCCGGTACCTGCGCCGCATAGGGAGCGCTTTGGAGATAGCCCCCCAGGTCATGTTCAGCGGACCACTGTGCCTGACAGAGTGGGGTCAGCATCAGTGGAAGAGCGAGGGCAATGGAGTCAAGCTTCAGTATGTTTTTCATGCGTGTTTTCCTTTTCCTTATTGAATTGTGTTCTAAAGGATTCCTTCTTCTGCCGCGATCATCCTTGTCGGGACAGTGAAGCCCTTCACTTGAGGTAGCGGGAAATCGTTGCACGAGCGATCACGCTGGACGAAACAGTCATTGAGCTTGTCTAATTTTGTTGTGATCGCTTGCTTTGCACCGGGGCACGAGGAAATCGATGCCGGGTTTTTCTGAACCACCCTCAAAGGCTGGGGTTACACAGCTCCTCAAGGCATGGAGCGAGGGTGACGACGTTGCCCTGGAACAGCTGACTCCGGTGGTCGAAAACGAGCTGCGCCGCATAGCCCATCGCTGCATGGTGAGGGAAAAGCCTGGCCATATTCTGCAATCCGCCGCCCTGGTCAACGAGGTCTACCTCCGACTCGTGGACATTCAGGCAGTCAACTGGCAGGACCGGACTCATTTTTTCGCCATGTGCGCCCGTCTGATGCGACGAATCCTCACGGATTATGCCCGTTCACGCAATTACCAGAAACGAGGAGGCGGGGCCGTGCACTTTTCTTGGAGGAATGTCTGGACGAAGGTCTGCTTGTGACTGCCGAGAAACAGGCCGACATCCTGGCGTTGGACGAGGCCCTTACCCAGTTTGCGCTGCACTACCCCCGCCAGAGCCAGGTAGTGGAATTCGCTTTTTTGGCGGCCTCGAAGTGGAGGAGGTCGCGGAGACCATGAAGATATCCGCCGTGACTGTGCGGCGCGACTGGAAATTTGCCAAAGCCTGGCTACTGCGCGCTGTTAGCGGAGAAGTGAGAGATGGATCCTGAACGGGCGGATCGCGTGCAGCAACTGTACCACTCCGCTCTGGAGCACGACTCGGGAGAGCGCGACGCATTTCTGCGACAGGCATGCAGCGACGACCTGGCACTGGAGCAAGAAGTTCGGTCATTGCTGGCCGCGCACCAGGAAGCTGAAAGCTTCCTGGAGAGTCCAGCTATGGAGGTAGTTGCGCGGGTACTCGCTCGGTACGAGGACAAAAAGTCGCAGGAGAGCAGCTGCTCCCTGATCGGCCAGACAGTCTCGCACTACCACGTTTTGACAAAATTAGGCTCTGGCGGCATGGGCGTCGTCTACAAGGCCGAGGACGTCCGTCTCCACCGGTTCGTCGCCCTCAAATTTCTTCCCGAAGAGGTGTCTCGCGACCCGCAGGTGCTTGCGCGCTTCCGGCGCGAGGCCCAGGCGGCTTCCGCGCGAGCCATCCCAACATCTGCACTATTTATGACATCGGTGAGGAAGACGGCCGCGCCTTCATGGCGATGGAGTTCCTCGACGGCGCAACCCTGAAGCACACGATCCTGGACCGGCCGCTCGAAACCGAAGAACTGCTCCGCATTGCCATTGATGTTGCCAACGGGCTCGACGCGGCGCACGGCCACGGCATCGTGCATCGCGATATCAAGCCGGCCAACATCTTCGTCACGCGACGCGGGCATGCGAAGATTCTCGATTTCGGTCTGGCAAAAGTCACGGCCAGGGTCGCCGCCAGCCACGAGGAATCCGAAAAGCACCTGACCAACTCGGGTGTGATGCTCGGCACTGTGGCGTACATGTCTCCCGAACAGGTACGTGCGAAGGAAGTGGACGCACGCACAGATCTGTTCTCGTTTGGGGCGGTGCTATACGAGATGGCCACGGGCAAGATGCCCTTCTCGGATGACAGCCTGGGTGAAATTTGCGGGGCGATTCTGCACAAGGAGCCGGTGCCGCCGTCAGAGCTTAGTCCGCAGGTTTTGCGTGGATTAGAGGCGGTGATTCTGCGGGCGCTGGAGAAGGACCGTGACCTGCGGTACCAAAGCGCGGCTGACATGCGGGCGGAACTGCAACGGCTGAAGCGCGAAAGCGAGAGCGGGCGGCGTGCAGCGGGAAGTTCAAGCTCGGTCGCGACGTCCGGCTCTGGGACCAATGCCGAACCGGGGTCGGGTGCGGTGGCCGTAGCCGGTGTGACCGAAGTGCCGTCGAGCCCGTCGGAGGGGCCGTCCAGGAGAAGAAGAAACGCTGGCCTCTGCTTGCCGGGGCAGCAGCCTTGCTCATTGCGGCACTTGTTGTTGGAGGACTGTACTATCGCTCGCACCAAAGCAAGCCGCTTACCGACAAGGACACGATCGTAGTCGCGGATTTCGACAACAAGACGGGCGACGCGGTGTTCGACGACACGCTGAAGACAGCGCTCAGCATTTCTCTGAACCAGTCACCTTTTCTGAATGTCGTTTCGGACAACAAAGTGGTGGCAACGTTGAAGCTGATGACGCGACCGCCCGACACCAGGCTCACGCCCGATGTGGCGCGGGAGCTTTGCATGCGCGCCGACAGCACAGCATACGTTCCGGGTTCGATTGCGAGGCTGGGCAGTGAATATGTGATCGGCCTGAAGGCAGTGAACTGCCGGACCGGCGATCCGCTGGCGCAGGAGCAGGTGACGGCAAACGGCAAGGAAAAAGTGCTCAACGCGGTCGGCGATGCCGCGGCGAAACTGCGCGGGCAGTTGGGCGAGTCGCTAGTTACGGTGCAGAAGTTCGACGTTCCGCTGTCCGAGGCCACCACCTCTTCACTGGAAGCTTTGCAAGCCTACAGCATGGGCAGGAAGATCTCTCTGGGGAGAAGGGCGCAGATGCGGCTCTGGTTTACCATGAACGGGCTATTCAGCTCGATCCAAATTTTGCCATGGGATATGCAGCGGTAGCCGCAGGCT
>CAWHWJ010000020.1:0-1045811 GCA_963833015.1 uncultured Acidobacteriaceae bacterium
ACATGGCTTGCGGGTTGTTCTGGCTGCGTGGGCTGTTTCTGCGCCTCTGTTTGTTTTTGCATTTGAGGCGCGGCCCTTTTTGTTTTCGTGCCGAACTGCGCAAACATCAGGAACAGCAGCGCGATCACCACCCCGCCGCCGAGCATGAACAGCTTGGTTTTATCTCCTCCTTTGTTGGTGAGATCGCTTCGCGTCGCAAACTCTTTGAGGCGCACTTCCGCGGGATTGGCGGGCGCTTCTGCTATGGGCTTGGTTGCGTCCAATGCTGTTGCCTGCGGCGCCGCTGTTGTTGTCACTTCTTCTTCGTCATCGTCAAGATTGACGGGGCTTTTATGGTTTGTATTGAGGACACTCATAGGAGGACTCCTGTTCTACCGGGCGTCCCCGGCAATCGGTGGTGTAAAAGGAAGCTGGATCAGCACGGGCTGGTCCACCTTGTCGGATTGGGCGATTTGCAGCAAGAGCTTTTCTGCCGATTGCTTATAGTTCGGGCGATCGAACAGCACCACGCCATCGGCGCGCGCTCCCGCTTCGAGACGCGTTGAACTCAAGCGGTAATCGCGGACCTGCAGCTGGTCCGCGATGATGTGCGAGTCTTTCTTTTTCTTTTCCAGCTTGATGCCCGCCAGCTGAATTTGCGGCGGCACGATTTCGATTGGCTTACCCGACGTGTTGAGCACCGAATAGGACACCAGCACCTGGTTGTCCCATTGCCGTATGTCCCCCACCCACGTCTCGATATCGTGGTTTTCCCACTTCTTCCATTGCGGCGTGTTGACCCGCGACTGCTGCTCGAATTCCAGTTGTAGTGCGGAGGGCAATGCAGGCGGGGTGGTCGCATGCCCTTGAGGGGCAGCCTCTTTGGTTTCTGCAGTTGTATCGTGAGGCGCTTCGTCAGCAACCGGAGCGGCATTGACCAGAAGGAACCCGGCTCCCGCTTTGTACTCGACCAGAAAATCCACCGGTGTATCGTTCGCACCCGTGCCGTCGTTGATCAATTCGAGCGACACATGAAGACCTGACCTCGTGTTGATTAACAGGTTCGATTGCCCCGGACCGGGAGTGATCGGCTTCACATAGACGAAGTCCGGCTCGCCTTCGTTGTGCTCGGCTTTGAATGTCCCCGGACTGCCGAGAACAACTGACGTCACTTCCTCCGGCATCTTGATGACGGAATCAAACTCCGGCCGCAGATGCAGGGGCGTGACTTCGCCCGGGTTGATGGTAAGGGTTGCGATGCGCGCTGGAGTGTTGGGTCCGCTTGCTGACAGTGGGATCGAAAACATCAGAATGGCGATGGTTGCTGGAATGCGACGCTTCATACATTGCCTCACTTTTCTGGCAGCGCTTTTGCTGCCGCGATGCGTTTGAGATAGTGCCTCCGGACCGATTCGACATAGGCGACAACATCGGCATTACGATAGTTGAGCTGCCGCATGCCGATTCTCTGTTCACCGGCGTAATACCCTGCCGCTACCAGCCGCATGTCGCCGCGAAACTCCCACATCAACGCTGTCAGGTAGCGTGTGCCTGCGGCTATGTTTTGTTCCGGGTCGAAGGGATCGAATGCGCCGAAACGCCTCGCCGTGGCGGGCATGAGCTGCATCAGGCCCAGCGCCCCTTTGGCCGAGATCGCGCGTGCGTTCCATCCCGATTCAACATCGATGAATGCGGCAATCAACTCCGGCTCCATCTGGTACCGGGCTGCGTAACGGCCTACCAGTTGGTGTGGATCGGCAGCCTGCGCCATTCCCTGCCCTGCGGCCGTGGCCGCCAATAAGATGCCCATCAACAGGAGGCGTTTCATGCCGGCACGCTTTCCTTTGCTGGAGTGATGAGTTTCTGCGCAAATATCTTTCCGTCGTGCAGCAGATGCTGAAAGGCGGAACGCAGCAACAGGTGGCGTCGGTCCGCGTCCGTCTTGACCAGGATCGGAAGCAGCACGTCGCGAAGGTCCTCTGTCAACTCCCCGGCTCCGAGGATCTGGCAGGCCTTGGCGATGTCGATCATCTCCGAGACCGAGGGCGGTTTTTCCAGGTTGTAGTTCCTGACCGAGGCCGCAAAGCCCGCGATGTCCTGATGGAATGCGCTGCTTGCCTCCGGCGTTCTGCTGGCGATAATCTCCGCTTCCCGCTGCGCCGTAGGATGGTCCACGCGGACATAGAAACTTCGCCTGCGGATCGGGTCGCCCAGCCGCCGTTGTTCGTTCGATGTGATGACTGTGAAGGGAATACTGCGCGCTTCGACCGTGCCGAATTCCGGCACCGACAACTGCCAGGCAGAGAGGATCTCGAGCAGCAAAGCCTCAAAACCCTCATCCACCTTGTCCAGCTCATCAATCAGAAGGACACAGGGCTTTTGGCTCTCGAGCGCCCGCATCAATGGTCCAGGACGGAAGAAGTCTCTTCCCTTCAGGCTGGCCATCAGTTCCGCCCAACTCGCGTGCTGGCCTTTGCTGTACTCCATGAACAGGCGTTGCAGGCTCTCATCAAAGTTGCCGATCGCCTGTCGTTCCGTCAGTCCTTCGTAGCACTGGAGACGCTCGATTTGAGTCCCGGCTGCATCCGCGATCGCAATCGCTAATTGGCTTTTACCCGATCCCGCTGGCCCTTCGAGCAGCAGAGGCCGTTGCATCCTCGCCGCCAGAAAGACCACCTGCGTCATCGTGCGCTCGATGAAATAGCCGGTCTTCTGAAGTTTCCCGTTCAATTCCTCCACGCTCTCAAACATGCCTGCTCCTTCGGTCCAACGAAGCGCAGCATCGCCCGAGTTCGAAATTCAGTCAAATCGGATGTTCTCCCGTCGCTGAGCAAAGGAGTTTGGAGCGACTTAACCGTGCGGCTTCGACCGGATGGAATCGAGAATGGCCTGGATCCCCGCCCCGGCAAACTGGTAGGCTTCGAATCCATACTCCTGCAGGCACTGGCGCACAAACGTGTGCCCGACCGGCTCGGCAATGAGGCCGTGCGGCAGGGATTCCGGTTCTTCATGGTACTGGTCAGCCAGCAAGTCCAGCTCTTCTTCGAGTGCTTTCCGGACCGTGGCCATGGTTTTGCGCCCCATGTTGCTCACTCCTGAACGTTCAGCTTACGGAGCTGGACAATAAAGCCGTTTCGTCTCTCCGTCAAACTCATGCCACAATGCTCTGGCGAGAACGCCGAGGATCATGCCCGCCACAGAGCCAATCGTAAGCAGCCGGAAAGCGCGTCCCTGCGCCGCGCCGAGCACTTTGCGCTGATTCGCGCCGAGCGCGACGCGGATGCCGAGCTCTCGCAGACTTTTGCTTACCGCGTACGACGCCATACCAAAGATGCCGGTGATGGCGAGCATTGCGCCCAGCAGGCCCAGCACGCCCAGAGCCACGGTAGCCACACGGGCGGCGAACAGGGCGGAATCCAATTCGCTGTTCCAGGTCTTGATCTCCAACGGCAGCGCAGGATCGAGACCACGCAGAGACTGCTGCAACGCGGTGGCGACCTCCTGTGCGTCACGCGGCGATCGAATGATGATCCATGTGTTGTTGTTGGGCTGCTGCAGGAAGGAGAAAAACATCGCGGGTTTGGGATCCTCCGTCAGCGTTTCGTATTTTCCGTCTTCGACTACACCCACAACTGCCACTCGTGTGCCGCCCCAGATCTTGAATGACCGCCTATGGCCTTATCAACCGACCCGAGAACTTTGCGGGCAAATTCGCGATTGACGACAGCGACCAGGGGAGCCTTGCTCTCATCGTGCAGCGTAAACGTCCGCCCGGCGAGGACCGTGGTTCCAGCAGCGCGGAAATAATCCGGCGAGACATTGAACTGCTGCGCATCAGCGACAGAATTCGTGGGCCGGTAATCTGTTGTGCTGTCGGCGAAGACGTCTGAGTCGTTACCGCTGACACGCGAGCGCGAAAAATTCCATACACATCGTTTGGAAAGGCGCGTCATTCAAGGCTTTGGGTTGTGGCACGGAAGCCGGTGATCGTGTGCTGGCTTTCAACGCCTTCCGGGTCATCTGCCGATCTGCGAAGGCTCAAAAACGGGTCACGTTTAAACACTCTGGCAGGGGTTATGTCATACAGGAATGTCATAAACCCGGAAGATAACAATAACACCCAACATCTGTTCGGCCTCGCGCTCAGCCTCCCGTGGTACTCTGAGTGCCGGAAAGGCAGCCAATGTTGGCCGCTGCGGGTGGCGAAATGAATCAAAAACAGAAGGGCCAGTTTGAGAAGACGGCAACCTCTGAACTCGCAATCCTGCAACCGCAGCTAACCACCGGTGCGGGAATCGCCGACGATAAGAAACAGGCGAACGGCAAAGTGATCCTCGAGCTTCTGCAGGGCATGGGTCTTAACACGGTGGACGGGGATATGAACGACGCAGCCGCTATCCTGGGAAAAGTGCTGGGGTCGCCGAGGCCTCCCGTAACCATCGAATGGCAACGGCCTCCGAAAGAAAGCCCCGCAGCCGGAAAACTGAAGACTCTCCTTGGGGATGCATCCGCTGTTTCCCACGTTTACGACGACAACATCTATGTTCAGCTTGACTGCGATCAGCTCAAGCACCAGCCTCCCAGCCATCCGATCGGCACCCGCCAGAAAGGCGGGGGAAACAAGTTCAATAACATTGCCGACGCTGCCTGGCATCGATTGAATACGATGGCTCACATGGCCGAGTGGGCCCGTGGGCTTACGTTGTCTGATGGAGAAACGGAGGACCACGGGCAATCAATACCCGTCAACAAAATTCACTACGAGGGCTTTTGCCTCCTCGCCGATGGCAAGAAGTACGTTTCCTTCCACTGCTATCCAGCTAACAACTCGGCCCTCAAGCTCTGAGCGTCGCAGGTACCGAGAGGCTTCTCGGTGGGTCGCCCACGTCCCAATCGTCGGCCCTGCAAACACCTGACCAACAGACCCAGACCCTCAGCCGCGCAGCACTGGTGAGAAATTCAGGCTAGACACCATCAAAAACGAAAAGGCCACTTGATTTGAGTGGCCTTCGTAGCGTGTCGGCAACGTAGTTGGGTCCAAGGTGAGCATAGTGTTTGTCAACTTGTCTGGTGTCCTGCCGTGCGATGCGCGGCGGGCGACCCGCCCGCAACGAGTTCATCGCTTATCACCCCACAGCAATAGGGAGAGAAACGCTGACTGAGAGTGTATGCATCCTGTTGCAGTGGACCAGACTGCGACTGGGGGGCTGGCCGGGTGAGATCAGGGCGGCGGCGAGTGCATTGCACTCATCCATTGCGAACGCTGGTGGGCGACCCGCCCCGCAGATGCACTCACGCCATTCGTAATAGACGATAAGGAGCTTGACGGACTTAGATAAACGGGTCCTGTCACGGCACCCGGCTGGAGCGTAACCACGCGGCTGGCGGAACGAGCTGCGGCGACAGTCGTAACCGGGGCTGCGGTCAGAGCAGCTCTGGCAGTCGCGTGCGAATGAACTGCGGCGCGGCGATGAGATCGGCAGATCAGGCGGCAGCACTGGGTGTTGCGGAGCGCTGGCGGAAGACCCGCCAGCAGGCGGGAGCTTAGCTTTCGGGACAACAATAAGCTCGACGCGGGCATGACTCAGCTAGAGTAGAAGCATGCAAGGAATCGTCCGCACGATACTTTTCTGGCTGGCGGTTGTTGTGGTTCTGGTGCTCATTTATCACTGGATGTCCCGATGAACCTCATCTCCCTATAAACAACGGTGAGGAAACTCTTTAAGCAGCGTCACCAAACCGTCAATCACACGATGCAGTGGATAGTGCCGGGAACCGACATTCACACGAACACGGTCGAATCGTCATCTTGGGCGTGACCCTTAACACGTAGACCGATGCGAACCAGACCGCCCACATCCTGCCCGGTTGCCCCTACTGCAACGAGGATCACGATCCTGACAACGAGTGCCGCCTGAGGCCCGAGAGTCCCCGCTTCCAGTTGCCGCAACCGTAGCCCGCCTGCGCTGATGCAGGTGATAGCAATCGAGAGAATAAGGAACTAGAAGGTGACTGAGAATGTACGTGTTGTCCTGTCGCAGTTCCCGGAACCAGCGTGCGCTAACTAAGGTGTCTCTTTCGATACCGGCCACTTAGGGAAGTCGATCTCGTAACGCTGAACGTTGTCGAAGAACTTGAATCCGCCTATCTCCTTGATACGCCGCTGCGCGAATTCAATCTCTTTTTGATCCGGGTCCAAATCCCCGGCCTTCAGGTTGTACTCGCTCAATTGATAGGGGATTTCAAACTTCAGATTCACGGTCTGTGCGGGAGGGATCATCGTAGTGCTATCCCACTTTGCACCATCGACCGTGTCAAGCCCCTTATTCTCTGGGTTCACAATCATGAACCAACCGATACTCGGCAATTGGTAGTCCCTGTCGGTGTTGTTGCGGAGGCCATACGTGAGGTACAAGTCGAATACATCGCCGCGAGTGGAAATCGCCATTCCTGCAAATGTTGCGGTGATTGCATGAGTGTTCATCGGCTTCGGCTTCGCCGGTCGTCCGTTCCACCAAAGCGCGATGCCCAGAATGCTTGCAGCGGCTAGGGCGAAGCCCGCGCCAAAGGCCGCTGATCGGAGCATAATTCTCTTCCAGCTCTCCATCAATTTGCCAAATGTAGCACAACGATGAAATTCAAGGCAGTGGGCCTATCCCTGCCGGGAGTGCCAGCGATGCGTTCTAGTGCATCCTGACGCGATCTAGGGCACTCTCGGCGAGAGAAGTGCCCGCCGACCAGAACCCGGACAGTGCGGTGTACTCTGCAAGAGCGCAGCACGTTCGTCGCGGCTGGAGGTGGACGCCTGAATGGTTGATGGGAATATGGAAACGAAACCCAGTGCTTTGGCGGAACTGTCCAAGGCGTTACTGAATGAACTGACAACAGAGATACGCACTGTTTGTAAAGGGTAAAGCTCTGAACGAGCTACCTCAATCAGAGCGTCGGATGCTTGTCAGAGTAAACTTCGCAACGATGTCAGTCGTGAGTCTGAGCTTTATGAACCACTTCGCGATTGGCTGCAAGAGGAGTGGGGCAAGGATGTTGACAAGATCGGCGGAGACTTTTTTCAGGTACTTATTACCGGAAGCGCTCGGGGGAGGCGGAGAGCGTCCGGGAAGTGGTCACGGCCCGATGTCACATTGGTTGAATTGAACAGCTATGAGTATCTTCAGCAGAGAATTCTCGATGTCACGACCTTTGAAGTGAAAAAATATGCCGATGCTGAAAATCTTCTGTCTGTTTACGAGGCTGCCGCCCACTCCAGATGGGCACACTATTCGTACCTTGTCGTTGAAGCAAAAGATGCGGACGACGAACTACCTGAAAGGTTCACCTCAGAGTTGGAACGATTTCACATTGGCCTGATCTACATGTGGAAGGAAAAGGGCGAGTGGCAGTTTGAAAGATCGGTTTACGAAACCAATAGGCTCGCCCCAGAGCCAAAAGAACTCAATGCACTTTTGACGGAATTCTTTCGCATCGACAAGTCGCGAGTGTCCGAATTCAAACGTTCACTTGGTAAGGGGTAAGAAAGGGCCAGCGGGCCTACTCAAGCCCGACGTTGGCTTGAGTGTGCGTGGCCCCGGAAACTGCGACAGGACACATGTGGTCCGCTCGCGGGTGCGCGGTCGTGGCTCCGGCAGCCGCGACAGGATGTGTAGCTCAAGGGACTCATTCATTCGTGGAGGGGATTTCAGACTGCTCACGAAGGACCGCTTTCAAGTCATTTCCTAGCTTTAGATGAGACGTTACAAGCCATCTGAATCCGATCACCACATCTGAAAGCTCTGCATCGGAAATAGCGAGATCAGAAATGGTTTTTGGATGGGTTATGCGATCTCTTACCTTGATCGCTCTCTGAAGAGATTGCCACTCTGGCCCGGATACGTCCAACACTGTCGAAACGCCGCTTGCTTTTGCCAGCAGCTTAAATGCAAATCTGATGTTCGTCTCAAGTGGAATCTTGGCAGCACGCTGCTCAACATCGCCTTCAGCCGTCAACTTGACCTCCCGTTCTGCGGCAAAGGCTCTTTCAGCTTCGCTTATGGTCGGACATTTTGGGTCGGGATGTGCCTCCACGGCAATCTGCTTCATCACATAGATCACAGCTTCAATTAATTTCCCCCTTCGGCTCTCCTGCGGTACCTTGGCATCGGTTGCCGCTCGGGCTACACTGCCACCGCGTCCCTTCCCTCGGTCCAAATAGCCGCCATCAAGCAACTCTTGCCTGACATCCCAGTAGCGCTTCCGGAGTTTGGACTTTCTTTGTAACGATGTGTTTCCTATGAACTCGCCGTCTGGAGGGACAAGTTGGAGGAGCAACTTAGCTTCGGGTGATAATTTGGCCATCCATCCTACCTTTCAGCGGCGGATATCCTTGGCATTGAACCGCGAACTTTTTTCAAGACATGGTAATTGCCATTACAGGAATTTGAAAGCACCATTCGGCCAATACGGCCACAACGAAGGAGTAGGAGGCAGTCTAAACGCGAGATCAACCCCAAGATCGCCACCTAAGTCTTATTTGCTAGGAGGAACGTTCGCCTCAGTTCCCACTCCCCGAAAAATAGTGTGGCCCCACGCCTGTGGTTGCGTGAGGCCGATTGGAGCGATTGAGATGCAAATCGTCTGCCCCGCGGTTTACTCCAGCGCGGATCGTGGGGAAACACGTTTATGCGCTGCGCAAATACACACCAGCGGAAGCGGCCCCACCGCTATCGGCAAATTCGTCGGTAGTCAAATCTGAATAAACAAATCAACGGCTCGGTTAACTGTTGTCTCGACAAGTTCATTTTCGCCAAGCTCGAATAATTTTGGCCCAAAGTGCATCTCGCCCAGCTTATCTCTTTTTTCACGGACGAAATCTCTGACGATGGAGGAGACGAATTCGCGATCCTCCGGCAACACAAAATGTGGAAATGTTCCGTCCCCGTACCTCGTGTACAGCGTCGCAAAAGCAAGTGCAAGTGCTTCCTGATCCAAGGTGCGACGGCGGCGAGCCTCTACCGGCGTCAAACGATTAGGACGCTTGCGAAATCGATTGTAGGAAATGGTGACAACACACACCAACAAGCCCGCAGCCGCGCCGGAGGCAAAATCGACGTATGACATAGATTGGACCCCGCGAGCCATTCTCAAAATGGCATACATTCGTCAGTCATACTGTAACCGCGCCGTTTTTGGACGGATGGTAATTATTAGGGTACGGCTGAGGGTTACACATCCTGTTGCGGCTGCCGGAACCAGCGCGTGCAGGCGCAAACAGTGGCAGCGGCCTGCTGACAGTTTCAGCATAGACGGTATGATTCATCGAAGCAGCCGCCAATTAGAACGAAAGCCATTAACTTCGAAACTGCTCATCGGCTCCTGTTCACGAAGTACGAAGATTGGCGCTACGAACAGGAAGCGAGAAACCGGTCTGTCTTTAACATAGGAAACTGGATTCAGTTTCTGCTCGTTCACATCGAAGCCAAGAGCTAGGCCGCGATGCCTGTCAGCGTAGTGGCTCCAAAGCAGCGGGTTCTGCCAATCCAAGCTGAAGCACAACAACCCGTATTGCTCGGCCATTTGCTGTTTGGTTGCTCTGATGTCCTGTCGAAGGTGCTGGTCAGGTTGCGCAATTGCCCAAAGCTCGAAAGGGTCATTTAGGTCGTCTAGCTGTGCAATTTTCAAATGTCGCTGACGCAGGTCATCAAGTCCATGAGGGAGAGAGACGGCGGCCACCGATAGTGCATTTGTGTGTGACCGGGCAAACAAGAAGTAATCCCGAAACGCCTGTGAAGTCGCCTTATGTGTAACTTCACGCCCAGATCAAATTGACCCACTACCGCCCTTCCGCTCGCTCCATGAGTCCCTTGAGCTACACATCCTGTCGCGGCTGCCGGGAACTACGACCGGGCGCGACGGACAGCGTCAAAGAGCCTCCCACAACGGGGAGCGCGGATCGTGTGGAAACGCGTCGTGAGGACTCTTTTTGAGACTTGCTACGAATGTTGTTGACCTTCGGGTTTAGGCTGACACATGAAGACAAAAGACGGGGCGGCCAAGGAAAGCCACCCAAGCCACCCCAAATGTCCGTTGTTACGTTAAGGCGTGTCTCCCCCGACACGCTTTCGGCATTCAGCTGGGAACTGATGCCGCTAAATTTTGGATGTCGATGGGTTGAATTTTCGTTGTCCACTGTTAGCGGCTCCCGATGTAATGCGTCGTCCCGCAGTTCTCGCATCTCCACGGGAATATGCCGAACAGGCGAAGAATGTATCGCTCAAAAAAAGCCGTGACGATGGCGACGAACGAGCAAGCCATCACACAATTTGCACCTCATCACATTGTTGGATGCGCACAGACGCAGGGGCCAGACTGTCTTGGACATTTGTTGGAATTTAAATTCGCGGGCTTGGGCCGCTAAAGCTCGACTCCCTGTCGCGCCTGCCGGAAACCACCAGCGGAGCGAGCGGAACATCAGGCGTGTACAAAGCCGCCGTGTTTTTTAAGGATGTTAATTATTGTGGTACCGTCGCGTGGTACCAGTCGCCAGTGTCGTTTTAAATTACTGATTCTAAAAGGAGGCTGGCTCCTCAGGTAGGACTCGAACCTACAACCCTTCGGTTAACAGGGCAGTCATCAACCGTGGAGTCGTAATGTTATCAACGGAGTAGAGTGGGGCGCAGAGGAGAATTCGGAGTCCCTGTGGCGCGCAATTCGGCCAAGAATTCGGCCAAGTTTTTTGCCGACGCTGAGCACTCGGCCAATGGCCCAATGCTCATCTGGCCCTAACCGCTTCTGGAAACCTGGTCGTGGACAGAACGGAATCGTCGTGACAGCCAATTCCCTTCCCCGTCTAGTGGTCAAGCCGCAGAGCCCCTCGTGACCTTCCCTTGCCATTTTCATTCTGCACCTGCACGAATGCGGAGTCTGGCCTACGCGACGCGATATGCTGATCCAGAGTCAGCTCCATGCAGCGCACATAAACTATCTATTATCGGCAGTTTAAATAGAAACAACCGGCACTGAGAACGCTAAATTTGTTGCAGTACTTACAAGGATTTTCAGAAACGTGCGGCACAGTTGCCAAGTTTCTCTCTGCCCAGTTCATTCGCGATTACAACGCCCCTCCTGTGCACCATGCAGCCCTCATCGTGTGGGGTGACAAGGCGATACATTAGGCAGCGGTTGACGCACTTCGCTTGTGCTCCCAGGACTTGTATTCGACGTTAGCCTCGCCCAGTCGATACATAGTGTTGAGGGTCTCCACGAAACCTTGGGTAAGATCTATGCTCACGATGGGAGATGTGTAGACGACCTTTGTGTTCGGAAGGTGGGCGTGACCCATTACATAACCCGTGAGGCGGTTGCCCGGATGCACCTCCTCAAAGCCACAGGAACTGACGTTTTGCACGACACACTCCAGTTCTCAATTGTCACTACTGGCTTCGGCATACTTATGGCTCCTGAATTGTGTATATGGCAGCGGGAATGCCAAAGCAGCGGACGGTAAAGAAAGGCTTTTGTCGAAATGCCCTTATCAACCGATGAGAAATTCTTGCTAGCCAATGGGAAATTCTGACGACAGATGACCTTCATCAGTTCTTGAGTTCGATTCAGCAAAAATGAATCTGGGTATAGAGAGCCTTTCCGAGAAAATGGCGCCTGAAGCGCCGTTGACATAGTCATCAGTCTCCCGCTAAGTGATTGAAAACACTTAAATGACCTAAGCAATTGAGAAATCCAACGACATACAGGGGGATGATCCTCTCGTAAAGTATTGAAAAAAACAAAGTAGGCATGCCCCGGGAGGGGGTGGGGATCAGTCCCGGGCAGGAATTCGAACGAGATTAAGCATTTCAGAACGTAAACGAAATCCCACCAGTGGCGTGCACCGGTGCGCATGTTCCCATCGAACACCGCACCGAGAGCCGTGATCGTCGAATCTCCGACATAGATTCCGTTTAAAAGGTCCTGCTTCGACTTCGACCAGAAATCCGGCTGCGACCGGAGCATCCTCCAGATGCATCAGTTGGAGCGAGGGTCCAATCGCGAGGTAGGCGAATCCGCGATGTCTTGGGTGTGAAATTGTAAAGAAGGTTATAGGCAAACACGAAATGAGTTGAGCTGTAAGATGAGGCGTGCAGCTCTCCGTCAACCCGCCAATTCTGCCAATGCTTGCCAAACGAGTCACCGGCCTGCCTGAAGGTGACAGCTGGATTTTCGAGCCAAAGTGGGATGGCTTTCGGGCTCTTGTGTTCCGTGACGCGGATGAGATTTTCATTCAAAGCCGTGATCAGAAATCGCTGAATCGCTATTTCCCGGAATTAATCGACCCAATGCGAAGTCAATTACCCAACCGCTGTGTACTCGACGGTGAAATCGTCATTGCGAGGAATGGTGCGCTTGACTTCGAAGCTCTTCAGCTACGCATCCATCCGGCAGCATCACGGGTAAAAACCCTTGCTGTGCAGACTCCAGCTTCGATAGTCTTCTTTGATCTTCTAAGCGAAGGGAATGAAGACCTCCTGAATAGGCCTTTCCACGAACGCCGCGCGAAGTTGGAGGCTCTGCTTTCTGCCGCAGTTCCGCCACTGCATCTCACCCCGGCGACTCAGGAAAAGAACATCGCTTCGGACTGGTTTCGACGCTTTGAAGGTGCCGGTCTCGATGGCGTTGTCGCAAAAGCGATGGAGGGTATTTACGAGCCAGATAAAAGGGTCATGTTCAAGATCAAGCACGAACGCGATTGCGACTGCGTTGTAGCCGGCTTTCGCTGGTACAAGGACAGCGAAGGCGTGGCTATTGGTTCATTGTTACTGGGGCTCTTCGATGAAGAAGGATCTCTACAACATGTTGGTGTCTGCGCCAGTTTCGCAAAGGAGAAGCGACGCGAACTTCTGGACTTTCTCACACTTTATCGCGATCGTGCACTCGACAATCATCCGTGGAAGTCATGGGCGGCGTATGAAGCCAGTGCAACCGATGCCGGCAAACGCATGCCGGGCGGTCAGAGCCGCTGGAGTCAGGGCAAGGATTTATCGTGGGAGCCGCTACGGCCGGAACTGGTGGTTGAGGTCACTTACGAACACATGCAAGGGCGGCGATTCCGGCACATGGCGCATTTAAAGAGATGGCGCACGGACAAAAAGCCGGAAGATTGTACTTATGCGCAATTGGAAGTAGTGCCGGCGCAGGAACTGACGGAGATTTTCGCCAGCGGTCGCTAAATACAATTTCAAAGTGTTCTTTTCACGATGATCTTCGCTTTCTCCACTCGCGAGTTGGATCGTCATCGGGATCAGGAGTTTCTTGAGCCGGCCGCAGAGCCTCCGGGACATGGCGCAGATTTACCCGGATACGTGTCCAAAGGGAAGACCGGCCTCGCATGCGATCGATGAGGATGTCATCCACGGCTAACAATTCCGCTATCTCTGCATGCCTGTTTTTCCATCGCTCCAGACCTGCCATCGCCGCTTCTTCATTCGGTGAATTCGCAATGACCAAAAGAGGCGCCTTGGACCTCGGTGTTCGCGATGAAGACTTCTTTGCAGGTGACTTGCCGAACTCGGTCCTGGCCCGTGAAGGAGCGACTCGCTTCGCCTCGCCTTCCATCTTGCGGAAGTGCGGCGGCCAAGGCGCGTCGCCAAGACCCGAGGCTTCATCTCTGGCGGCAAGCTCTAGCAGCTTTTCCAATGAGCCTTTGGCGGACTCGATCTTCGCAAAAGGATCGCCGACTGCTGTGAAGCGCTCTGGCATGGTCAGAACGGTAAATTCGGCGGGATCGCAATCAGGAACCTCATCCCAATAAAGAGGGGCAGAGACGCGAGCGTCCGGCAGCGGGCGCACCGAATATGCGGAAGCTGTCGTCCTATCCTTTGCGTTCTGGTTGTAATCAAGAAACACTCCATGACGCTCTTCCTTCCACCATTTCGAACTTGCCAGATCTGGTAAGCGGTGCTCCACCTCACGCGATAGAGCCAGTGCCGCCCGGCGCACTTCTGTAAAGGTCCAGCGAGGTTCAATTCGCACATTGATATGCATTCCCCGCGAACCGCTGGTTTTGGGCCAGCCGCTAAGGCCCGCTTCCTCAAGCACCGATTTCACTTCCATCGCAACGCGACGAACGTCCGCCCAACCCACACCAGGACCGGGATCCAAATCGATCCGCAACTCATCAGGGTGGTCAAGATCGGAAGAGCGGACGGGATGAGGATGAAGCTCGATGCATCCCAGATTGATGATCCAGGCAAGTCCAGCCGCGTCATCTACCACGATCTCTTCCGCCGTGCGGCCAGATGGAAAGGAGAGGGTCGCGGTCCTCAACCATGTTGGCCGATCACCCGGCGCACGTTTCTGATAAAAGGCCTCGCCATCAGCGCCATTCACGAATCGCTTAAGAACCAACGGACGATCTTGAATTCCGGCAAGAGCGCCCGGCGCGACTGCGAGGTAGTACTGGACGATGTCGACCTTTGTAAGCCTGGTTTGTTTTGAGAAATAGAGCTTATCGGGATGCGTGACCCGAACTTCCTTTCCCTCAATCGAAAGTATTTCGACGGCCTGATCTTTACTCATCAGGACAGCTTACCGCTATCTCGCCGGATTTCGACCGTAGAGGAGGTTTCAACAGGAAGTGGGACTCTTCATTCCAATCTCCAAAAATTATGGGGAATACTCCGGATAGAATTGTTCTGCCAATGTTTAGGAACCAAAATTTCACAATCACTCTAATTCATGTAGAGAGAAGAGGGCTCGATGGCTGCGACGAATGGCCCAATTGAAGAAGCCGTGCTTATTACCAGCGGAGACCTGCGGCAGTCGGCGAACGTAGCTTGTTGGCCAGCGCAAGAGGGAGATGGAGCGCAAACTAATGCAAAGCTTTGCGCAAGAGGGCGTGCGGCTCAAACGCGCCTTTCCCGTGGATTCTCAGAGGCGTCATGGTTTTGTTTCCAGCCAGCGCATGGGCATGGATATCTTCACCGCCATTGATCCGGACGCCAACCTGATATTTGCAACAGCTGGCTGGCAATATACCCACCATGTCTTGCCCGGACTGCGCACGCATCGCGGGCCAATTCTTACTATCGCAAACTGGTCGGGGCGCTGGCCTGGGCTGGTTGGCTTGCTCAATCTCAAGGGATTTCGGCGAGGTCGCGGTATAGCTCCGGCGTGAGCGCACGGTCACTGTTGATACTAACCAGCTCGTTTGCCACGACCCTGCCCGGACTGTTGTTCCTAACGCGATAATGGATTTTGTCGAGAACAGATCAGCAACATTACCGAGCTGCCAATCCACATTGATATTTTGCACCTCCGGGAAGTCGACGACGCGAGATTCCGGCCACGTCAGAAGGAACTCTCTTAGCCAGCTTCCTGCCTAGGCACGCTCTTGAATCCATTCTTGCTTGAGTGTTCAGCGTATTGCTGAAACAAATGCTCTTTAAGCGAAGCCATTACTGGACGCGATATGCTGAAATACTGCCGCAGCTTCTCAGGATTTTCTACCTCTCTTTCAAGGAGATAGAAGATGTTCAAGAGCGCTTCCACCGCGTTTGCCAGTTTCCGCAGAGACCGTTCAGGCTTGTTCGGATTGATCAGGAAAGGCTGCATATGAGGCCTATTCTTGCCACGAATATGGGAACATTGCCCTAAAGGGCCGCAACGAATGCGTCGTCCCTTGCAGATGGGATGTCCAATCACCAACTATCTATGCTTAAACTTTGAAGTAAGGGAAAATATCGTTACTCCCCTATCAAACCCAAGGTAACGTAAGTGCAGGCCACACGATGAAGGAACGCATACTGCTGGTGGGAGAAGATCCCACCC
Organism: uncultured Acidobacteriaceae bacterium; assembly: GCA_963833015.1. GTDB lineage: Bacteria > Acidobacteriota > Terriglobia > Terriglobales > Acidobacteriaceae > Alloacidobacterium. The sequence goes on from CAWHWJ010000020.1 coordinate 15,796, forward strand.
TTTTGGTCAGAGCTTTCTTGCTGGCGGAGTGGTCAACCGAAATAGCAAACGCAAAGGGCGCCTTGCCAGCAATGCAGGCGCAACCATTCGATGTCGTGATCATCGGACAGCTCGTATCCGTCACCCGAGACGAAGCGGCTGATTGCCGAGGCCCGGAGGTTAAATCCGGCCACCATCGATACTCATGATCCGATTCCCCGGAGAAGATATCGACTTCGGAGTTGAAACGCACACGACGAACGCCGGCGACAATCCGGGATGGCTGCGCGACTGTGTGGCGCGCCTGATAGCCGAGCGCGACGGTACAGAGTGGAGCGTTAATATTTCTCAGCAAAGCAACAAAGCAACTGCGGCGAGCGATGAAGCTTCTATAAAGGTCAAGCATGTTCATTCGTTGGTGGCGATAACATGCGGGAGCAGGAGGTTTTGGTGCTTCTCTGAATTTGCTGACAACAAAGATTCGGGAGCCGCACAGGCGTGAGGGCTCTGCGCGACAGCCATAAGCGATACCTCGAAACCATAGGTAACATAGCCCAGACCATAGCGAAACAGCTGGAGGTCTGGGCTATTTTTTTTGTCCGATTGCTTGTCGATTCTGCCCGGCGCTGCATCTCTCGCTCGACATACCCCCACTCTATTCTGTAAGGCTTATGAACGGCGTGAGCCACATCACATCGTCACAACTCGATTGCATGCAAATATGAGCAATGCTGAAGCCCTATCCAAACCGTGGCGGATGGCATGAAGTGCGCGTGCTGTGGAAAAACAGCCCGGCTTTACAATGGGGATAGTTGCGCGCTCTATTGCATTGTTTGCGCATGGATTGTGGCTGAGAAGACTGATGAAATGGCTATGACAGACTTTCTCTCAATCGTGAGACCAAAGTCATCTTTCCTGCCGTGAGTGCAATTTTGATGCAGGGCTAGGGCAGAGGTTATGTGCATTGGGCCGCCCCATCAGGAACTGAAAAAGCATTCGCTGAGGCGATGGCCCTCAACCCCGATACCAGCGGATCGCGGGGTTGTCATTTGAACCATAACGTGGGCCCCCGTGGCGACATTATGGCTATGCTCGGCGAACGGCATATTCACGCATCTCTTTAATCTTGATCCGAGTCGGTAGATCAGTCTTTTCGCTACGGGGTAACTCCGTAACTTGTCCAATGGTCATCGAGAACATCGCATAGTGTGCGAAACTCATATTGCTGAGCTAATAGGCTGTCAACGACGCGTGCGGTCGTTTCGATGGCATACTGCCGGTCCGCACTTGGGTCTCGGTGATGTCCGTCATGAATGATGACGATCTTACCCGGCGCGGCGTGGGGTATGAGGTGTGCGGCGACTCGCGGCCCCGTACGCTTGCGAGACCAGATCCAGTCCCAGGTCATCCAACTCCAGCCCACCAGTTTGTATCCGGACTGTCTTAAACTGCGAATCATTTTGATGCTGCGCCATCCCGCATGAGGACGGAATAGTCGGCAGGGCCGATGGCCCGTAAGCAGTTGCATCCGGTCGGCCGCGGCTCGCAGTTCAGCCGAAAAAGCATCCGGGGAGCGCAGCAGCAGCCAACGATTACCGGAATGCTGTGCTACGGAATGACCCTCTTGGAACATGCGCGCGACTATGGGGGCGGTTGCCTCATTGAGGTGTTCATCGATCAGGAAAAAAGTTGCGCGTATACCCTTTTGCCTCAACAAATCCAGCAATTGAGGAGTGACCCCAGGATTCGGACCATCATCAAATGTCAGGTAGATCGTCTTCTGGCCACGGTGCGGTATACGCCAAATAGAAACATCACTGCTCGCCAGATCGAGAAGAAACGGAAACGGAGCGGCATGGGAGAACGTCGTGATACCGGCAGCGATCAGAATAACGACAAGGACCATTGAGGGCAGCCCATCCTGTTATGAATTGGCCTACAGAGAGAGGACGTGGGGAACAGTGTAATCAATGAGGCCAGATCCGCCGTTTTTTCCTCAATCGCTCGGCTACGCGAACCTCCTGCTCGTTCATCCCAAAGTGATGTGCGATTTCGTGCCATAGCGTTTGTTCGACCAAACGCGCCAGATCCTGGCGATTGCGCACCATGCGCTCGTGAGGACCCTGAAATATCGTAATTCTGTCTGGGAGTTGGAAGCCCTCCGAAACGCTGCGGTACGCCAGCGGGTGTCCCTCATATAGACCGAGCAAAGTACCAGCATTTGAAGCGCTGCCCCGTTGGAGCTGCAGCGGCGATGCCTCGTCTTCGACAATCACCGCAACATTCTGCATGCGCCTGCGGAAGCGCGCAGGAATGCGCTGGAAAGCTTGTTCAACAATCCGGTCGAAGTCCACTGTCCGCATGATCATGATTACGTGTAATGGACACCGTCTCTCAAATTTCTGGTATCACATCTTAGTGAATCGGATGCAGCTTGGAAAGCGTTCATGCGTAACGCTTGCCGCAGTCGTGTTTACGTACTCAATGTTCCGGCGCCTGGGAGATCGACTTATTATCGACTTACTTACCTTCGGTCCTCAAACAAAAGGTCTGAACCACCCGTACTCGAACGCCGAGGTTTACGTCCCGCGGCCGCATCCGCGAGCTTGACAGCTGGCTTCGCCATACTCCGCACGTCTGCATCGCGACGCTCAAAGGCAGTGCGGAGCTGCGGCGCATCGATAGGCGGTCAGCGCCCGATATCATAGCGGAGGGTGCAAATAAAACGCTGTGCCCCAGCACCCGCCCATTTTCGTCGACGCCCAGTTCGGTCGATTCGATCATTTCTGTTATGTACTGAACAAAAGCGGACCGCCGAGCATTCCCTCGGGAAAGAACCGATTAGTAAACACTGCGCGACTTATAAGGACAAATCCTGGTTTCGATCGCTAGACGACAGAGTCTGAAATAGTTCTGCATGCGGTCTTCATTAACGCTGACTCTGCTGATGCTCCTCTGGGGTATGAGTGGTATCTGACGAGCGGGTGTCGTTCATCTTTCCACGCGACCAACCGATAGTGAGTCGCCCATAGCTCGGATGAGCTCGGCTAGCATTCGGATGAGTAGCCTCTTTCCTTGATCGGGAACTAAGTTCATCGCTGAGGTGTAGTCGGATTCGAGGGAGGCGTCATGCCAGGCCTGTTCGTGGCTCCGGATTGTGCGCGTTCATCTTCGGCCTTTTTGTTGCGCAGGGCTACGATGCGAGCATCCTCTGCTGTCTGCACCGCTACGCGGGCGTAGCTGATCTCCTGCTTGCGTTGGCTCTTGTGATTTTGAAGATCCTGAGCATCGCGAAGTTGTTGCTTGGCGGTTGCCAGCGTGTCATTGGCGTATTTGCCGGCCCCTTCTGCTTCTGCAATCTGCACGGCATTGATCGCCTCATACAACTCCAGCGGCCAGGCATCGTTGCGCGTGATCAATTCGCGCGTTGTGTGCTCGCCAGAAGTTTCCCCATAGGTTCCGCGTGGCAATAACATGACATGAGCATTGATAGGCGCGATCACGCCTTGCGTCTTGTCTTTCAAGATGTAGTTCTGCAGGATAACCAAGTCGCTGGGCATCGTAACTGCAAAATATGGCTCCGCAGTAGTGATCAGCCCAAAGGACTGCAGGTCTGTGGTCACGCTGATCTCGCTCTTTGATCCATCCGGCAGTACCTCGCCAAGATTTACCGGACGGCCTTCCGGTGTAATCGCCCACAGGACATAAGTGAGATACTCAACGCCAAAACTGTTTGCCGGTTTCAGGCCCTTGAATTTTGCGTCGATGACTGTGCGTCCACGGCGGCTCTCGACTGTTGCCGAACCCTTCGCTTCAGGCAGCAAGCTCGTGCCTGCAAGACCGATCTCTGTTTTGCCACTGCGATGGAAGTAGTTAATTGCGGGGATGTCGCGTCCAATGACCTCGATGCGATAGATGGGGACCCCGTTCTGTATTTCGGCCTGTGGTTTCTGCTGGCTTTGAGGCCACTGCTCCGTCGTTGTGGGATTCGGCTCCTGCGCGACGGCGACTCCGCACAGCGTGCACGTAATAAAAACGGCAAATAGATTTCGTTTCATAATTTTGACTCCTTTACCGACTAAGAAGCGAAAACGGCAATCACGCAGCGATGGTTCGCTGGCATGATCGCCGCACTTGCTTTAGATGCACTGTGGGGCGCCGAAAGTGGCTCTCAAGTGACGGAATACCAGAAAGATCAGGAATTGGATGCAACCAATTGATGCTTGATGGCATATAAGGCGAGTTCATGCCTGCGTTGAAACTTTGCTCTTCTCAAAGATATTGAACAAGTTAGTAGCCCTTTTTGAGTTTCGAGTGTCTGGTCGGCCACCCGGTAGCAATCCTGCCACCGACAGTCACACCTCGCTGTCGTTGTTCCCGGAAACAACATGCGTCCGGTTTCGCCAGCGGACTTGGCGATTCTAAGCTTAGGTTTCAAACAGCAGCTTGGGCCAACACGCGGCGGATTTGATGTCTCCCTCAAATGCCACCGTTGCGCTTAATATTCGACGGGGATCATTGCAGCATGCCCAACCCTTACTTTTGTGATACCCGGAAGTACTTTGCCACAGTGCGGACGAATGATTCAGCATCGCTCGGGGTTGTTACGTGGCCTTCCAGGATTTCGTTAAAACTGTATGGAGAGCCGTAGAAGGTCGCCGTGTCTTCACTATTCTGGCTAACGGAAGTACCATCCAAATCAATACCCGCAAACAAGCCCTTGCTTCGGGAATAGGTAAGGAGTTCCGCACTCATCTTCACGTCGGTCGCGGCCTGTGCGTTACGTCCAACAGGACCTGCGGCTGCTGCCGCGTCCGCGCCGATTTTAAACTTGTCCTTGAGCAAATCCTGCATCCCTTTGTCATTCACCGCAATGAGAACCAGATCAGTTCCTTCTCCACCCGCCTGAAGGCCGAAAGAACCACCGGCCATGCGAATAAACGCGGGCGCACTCCAGCCGCGGGCTGTACGGCAGGTTACAACCCCCTGTCCATATTGGGCCCCTACGATGAAAGCACCCTTTTTCACGCTTGGCACAACAGCGACACACGTGGCTTTTCGCATAATGCTGTCTGGCATGCCTTTATCAGGTGTCTGCATAATTTCATTGACAACGGTCGTAGCATTGTCTAATCGCTGATCGAGTGCCGCCTTGTCACTCGCAGCGAACACAGTGAGTGGTGTTAGATACAACACCGAAAGAGCAACCAGTCGTTTCATAGTGCTGGCCCTCAGCCGTACATGTGATGCTTAGAACGCACCGGACGATGGCCCGGCAACGGTGGTAGGTCATACCTCCACGCACGTCACGATTGCTAGGCTTCGAAGATCCGCATTGGGTTCTCCACTCTGTCGCGGCTAATCTGTTTTTGGTCCATTGGCCTGATGCTTAATGCCGTGTCCGCTAACGGGGCTGTAACAGAATTTGCTCCGAGGCAGCTCAGTGACTCTCAGCTTCTCGGCACCGCCTCTCGGCCAGTTCCCCGTAGAACGGGAATATCAGCCCCGCCTGGCGGCATGGTCGATAAGCTTGAACCGCGCTATAGCTACTCAGCGAGTGCCTGAAGGTGTGTTTGGGGTTCTGTGGGCCGAATACGGTAGCCTCTCCAGCCGTAGTAAATCACATATAGATAGCAGAGCAGCGGCATCAGCAGCGAGCGGTGGATGCCGAACTTGTCGGCCAGGAATCCCATGAACACCGGAAAGACTGCTCCGCCAACGATGGCTTGTACCAGCAAGCCTGACCCGCGCCCGGTGAGGGGGCCCAACTCGGCGACCGCCAGCGTGAAGATGGTGGGAAACATGATGGAGTTGAAGAGACCGACGGCAAGAATCGTGACCACGGCGAAGTAACCTGTACCTAGCAGCGAGGCCAACACCAGCAGGCCTGCTCCGAGGCCGCTCCAGGCAAGCATCTTGTTCGCGGCGATGCGCTGCATGGCGGCCGAGCCGATGAATCGTCCGACCATCATGCCGAACCAGTAAAAGGTAACCAGCTTTGCGCCTCTTTCCAGGGGCAGTCCGGCTATCGTGGGATCGGCAAAATATTTGACCATGTAGCTACCGATGGAGACCTCAGCGCCAACGTAGATAAAAATGCCGATCGCACCGAGATAGAGGTGGGGATGGTTCCACACGTGTTCCTGCTTGACACCCAGATCTGTCGGGCGAAACTCGCGAGTGACCGCGATGCGAGGGAAACGATAGAGCGCGACAGCGAGCGCAAGGACCGTCGCTGCGCTCGCAATCGCGATAAATGGCAGCTTGATGCTGGCGGCCTGCTGAATGCGATAGACGGTGAGGGCCGCTCCCTGGAGATGTTCGCCCCTCGGTAGGGCTGCGGCGGCCCCGCCAAGAATCAGAACGCCGCCGATGTATGGCGCAACACTATCGCCAAGCGTGTTGAAGGCCTGAGTCAAATTCAGCCGGCTTGAGGCGGTTTCCGGAGGCCCCAAGATGGTGACATAGGGGTTCGCTGCGACCTGCAAGACGGTCACGCCGGCCGCCAACACTACCTCTGCACAGAGGAAGAACGTGTAGGTGGCAACGCTCGCGGCCGGTACGAAGAGCAGCGCACCTGAGGCCATCAAGACCAGGCCGACGACCATGGTTCGCTGGTAGCCGATCCACTCGACCAGTTTGCCCGCCGGCAGGGCGAAGACGAAATACGAGCTAAAGAACGCGAGTTGTATTAGAGACGCCTGAACGTAGCTCAAATCAAAAACAGACTGAAGATGCGGAATAACAGCATCATTCAGGACGGTGCAAAAGCCCCACGCAAAGAAGAGCGTGGTGACCATGGCCATCGCGCTGTAGTTCGTATGGTCGGCGGGATGAGCGGACAGGGTTCGTGCGGTGCCCGCATTTACGATTGCCATTGTTTTGCGACCTCCCCCGCACGGCCGGCTCGCTGCCATGTTCAAGAACATCGCCGCCTCGCGGAGCATGGGCGCGCAAGCTGAAACGAATTGCTGAGATACTACATGATCCAATTTGCGCGTGACCCGTATTTATTGGTTCCGACGCTCGACGCTGTTACAAGCCGAACCATAGTCTCTTACCATCGTGAAAACCCCGTTCTCGTCACTTGGCCGTGTAGTCCGCTTATCGGACAAGTCCTATAAAAGGGAATGTCAAGAGAAAAACCTCTCCCATCGGCTCAATACCGTCCCATTCTTGTCGCGGCATTCAGCCCCCCTGTTTGAGCGGGCACGCCTACTCCGAGAGTGGTCTTCCTCCGGACGAGTGTCCTGTTTCGTCTCCGCGTGCGCGGCGGAGATACGCTTCCTCTCCCCTGTGGTTCCATTTCGCTGTCGTGACGGCGCCCATCGTTTTCTGAAACAACAAGCCTGACGGTTGTCCAGTGCATGAGTGGCAACACATGGTCCTATTAGAGACTCGTGGCCTATGGCTTTATTCGATTGTCCGAGGGGGCATAGGGTGACCTCGGAGACTCGCGTGTTTGAAGCACGGGCCTGACTTGTCCGATGGATACTTCCCCTCGAAATCGAGCGTCTCGGGAACCCGACGGCCACCGCCAGGAATGGTCCCAGGGATGGAACGGAATCTCGGCCAGAGGCGCTCAGGCTGCTTGTGATTTCAAATAGCTGGCGTCGAAACGTACCTCCTTCTTCCAGACGATTAACGTGATCGCGGCAATCTTCCTCGCCAGGGTCAGGCGCGCCATGGTCGGCTTCCTCCCCTTAGCCAGCAAATCCTCATAGAAATCGTGGAGCGGTCCACTCCTGCTGCTGCTGACTCTTGTGGCTGCACCCTTAAAATATCTTTGAGGTCGTGGTTGTGGTCCTGATTCAAGCCACGCAGCGTTACCGGTTTCTGAGAGCGTTTTAGTTGCCCTTCGACCACGCGGTATTGTGCACTGTCATGCGTTTCTAATCCCAGACCACTATAGGTCCACAGTTGTCGTTTGGTGCGGAAGCGGTGAGGCGTCTGGATAAGCGCGATCAACAAGGCCGCGCGGATCGGGCCGATCCCAGGAATCAGACGAAGCAGCTTCCATGCCTCGTGCTTCCTGCTCTCCAGCAACAGATCCCGTCGTACTTGCTGGCGCAACAGACGTAAGACATCCAGCTGTTGGTAGCAGTGTTCGGCGCGTCGTCGGACGCCGGCTTCGCTGATCCTGCCCAGCCAGTCCGAACGGTGACGTGGTGCATACACTTCGTTGCCAGCACACGGAATGCCCCAACCGCGATACAACGCCTTGAGCCGATTCATGACCCGTGTGACATCCTTGCTGATGGTCAGATAACCGCGTGCTAATTCTTTCAATGCTCGCAAGCCGTGCTCTCCGTGATAGACCGGCTTGAGATGGTTGCCACGCAGTAGCTCAGCCAGCTTGCGCGCATCGATCCGATCACTCTTACTACCGTCTTTCAGCAGGGCATTCTTGCGCGGATTACATACCACGACTTCGCTCACGTGCGGCTTCAGCAGGTCGTACAACCAGGCTGCCCAGGTCCCTTCTTCAAGGGTCACGCGCAAATCTCCACGCAGCCCGTCGATGAACTGCAGGATCATGCTCGCCTTGGTCTCGAGGACGCATTCCATCACGATCTTCCCGGCGGCATTCATCACTGCGATCGAAATACTTTCCTTGTGCACGTCCATGCCGATATATTTCTTAGCACTCGTCATAAAGCGTGTTCCTTTCTGGAGGGGTTGGGTCAAGCACTCAAAACCTACTCCAAAAGGGGCGCCCTTTTACAATGTGTGACGTCCCATAGTTCCCTGCAAACGGGGTTTTGAGCAACTTCAACTCTCCGGGCGAGGCGACACGGGCAAGTGACCCGAAACAGGGGCGGACTTTACGGGAACCTCACGAACAGGCGAGCCGCGTAGCATTCTGCACGTGTGGCGCTTAACCGACCTAAAATGGAGTACTTGTAAAGGAGGTCCATGATGCAACGACGTCGCTTGTTCTCCCTGTTGGCGGGCGCGATTGGTGGCTGCTGCGTTATGAAGGCGGATACAACTGAAAGCCAGCAACAGTTCGACCGGTCTCATATGGATTGGGTTGAACAAGGTATTGAAGCGTATGCAGATAATCAAGCTGGGCGCAACGAGGCAGACTCTACTTACGGTTTTCACGACCGAGGGCGGTTTGTCCACGGGACTGCAGCGCACATTTGTGAGCCGAGATTGCCCTTATTTCAAGGTCAACGTGGAGTTTCAGGCTGTAGGCAGGTCGGATCGAGACGGCGATGGGCGGGTGACATTGGTCGAGGGCAATGAGGACATAATTATCAAACTCTCGCCGTTTTATTTGGAATTCAACGTCATGGACTGATTCGTTTTATTTACTCCGCTAGGCTCACTGGGTGCACGGTGTCCACTCTCACGCACGCTTCTGGCGACTACCTGTCGTAAAACGGGCTTGTCGGTAAGTTCGGTGCTCGACATCCGTTCTGGTGGGGCAATTTACCGAATCCCGGACTTTGCAGGCGTTCAGGATTCTAGATTCCCCTTCGCTCGGGAGTGTCATCCGATCCACCGGGGGCCATCGTTCAGTGCCCGGGCACGCGATGGCCCTTTCTTAAGGCAGCTTGGCGGCAGCGCTGTTCATTCCGTCGCCCGATAGCAGCTGTGCAAATGAGTCACCTTGGGCTGGTCCGGAGACAATACGCATCACTGCGTGCCCCACAACCACCAGCAATGCATAGATCGTGGCAACAGCGAGGACCGGCGCGAGGCCCGGCGAGAAGGCGATCCAGTCTGGGAACATTGCTGCGACCCGGTAATCGCGCAGCGGACCGATTACTGCCGCCGCCACCGCGAGTACTGCCAACCCGCGTCCGCCGAAGCGGCGGGCTACCCTCCAGGTAATCAGATAGACGGGAGTGCACGAGATCGCGATGCCGAGCCATAACAGCAGCTGGAAGTGCGAGGATCCAGCCTTCGGCACTCGCCACCAACCCTGGCTCTCTCCCAGTGCAACAGCCAGCAGCGCTACTACTCCGAAGACGGCACCACCGCACAGGGCTCCCGCGAGTCGGGGCACCTTCGCTCGGGTTAAGTAGGCTACTCCGACAAAGGCGGCCAGATATAGGCCGGCCACCAGAATCAACTGGCTTGTCCTCATGCGACCTTTTGATTTCCGTTCAAATTATCATAGATGTTGCCCGTTCATGAGGTGGACGCTTGGCGGTCATACGACCCGAACTCCCGTCAGAGTTTTGATCGCAGGAACGCACTTGGTTTCAAGCGGGGTGTTTGGCGGTGACGCGGCGGCAAAGGAGAAGCTGCGGTCCACAACTCACATTTAGGCACTGCGTGAGTCTAAGAATCGTTCCCGAATCAGGGGTGCCGATGCGACTTTTCGCTGCCTGCTTCCTGTTTGTTCTGGCTCTCGCCTCATGCGCACAGGAAACTAGTTGCCCCTCAGGACTCGATTACGACCGCAAGGCTTCCCTCGACATCAAGGAAACCAATGTCTATCACCGCGGCCCTGCCGCCGTTCACGACATCTCCTACGCCAGCCCCAAGGGTGGCCGCGTCCCGGCTTATTTGGTTGTGCCCGATGGGAAGGGGCCGTCCGCGGCGGTTGATTTGGGGGCATTGGTATTGGTCAAATTCGGAGTTTCGTAATCGCAGAGAATTTCTCGAGGAGGCTATTGTGCTGGCGCATTCCGGTGTCGTCTCGCTGCTGACCGACGGTCCGGTTGCGCGCCCCGGCCACTTGGAAGACAAGGATCCAATCAGCGACCAGGTTGCCTCGGACTTGATTCAGGCCATCATTGATATGCGGCGCGGCGCCGATTTGCTTCTGACCCGCAAAGACGTAGATCCGAAGCGCCTCGCTTATGTCGGCCACAGCTACAACGCCACCGTTGGCGGTTTCCTCACTGGATGCGACCATCGATTCAAATCGTTCGTCCTGATGGCGGGTGGCCTATCCGATGCAGTCGACATGAAATCGGAGGAGTTTCAGAGGTTCCGCCGGTCCGTGGGCCCCGAAAAGTTCGACGCCTTTCAGGCTAGGTATTCCTGGCTTGATCCTGGCAAGTTCACATCCCACGCCTCGCCAGCCACGGTCTTCCTTCAGTATGGAAGACAGGAAACCTTCCTCACGCCTGAGCGCGTCCAGGCGTATGCAGCGATCGTCAGCGAACCAAAACTGTTCAAACTTTACGACGCGCCACACGCACTGAACGCCGACGCCCGCCGCGACCGTATCTCATTTCTCGCGGAGCAGCTCAGCCTCAAGCAGCCGCCGTCAGAAGCGCAAATCGCTGCGATTCCCGACCTTCCTCAACCGCCGCCCAGCCCCAGCCCGCAGTAAGGAAGGGTTGTCGCCAATCCGGACATTACCCGCAGCAGCAATCTCAACTTCGGGCCGTCGAGCTTGAAAAACGGGGTTCCCGGTAACTTGCCGCTTCAGACGCATTGTCCACGTTGAGGAATAGTCCCTGCTCCTTTCCAAGAAGTATCCAGGCAATGACCGGAATCCCAGCCTGCTTCAAGCGATGCGCTGCCGCAGCGCGCTCTGGACTGAAATCGAGAATGGGAATCGCAACTTCAGCATGCAGATCCTTCAAATCTGCGATCACATCTTGATTGTTGAACAGGACCTGCATCTCCTCGATCCCTTGATCGCAGCACGCAAATCCGAGATTTGGGGGGACGCCAGTGCCTTGAACGGTAACTCCCGTAGAAGGCATTGCAGCGAGTACGGGAGCCGAGACGCAGTAACAAATGCTTAGGAAGAGCCCGGCTCGCAGGACGTCGAGGATAAAACGGCGCGAATGTGCAGTGCATTGTTGTTTGGGACACACAATGACCGAGGATGAGTTGTGACACAACGTCGTCAGTACGGCAGTTCGTATCATTGTTCCCGACTCGTCCGGGTCGCGTAGAGGGAACCAAGATCGCCGAACGAAACCACACAGAAACCTCCCGAATCTAGTTACCGAGGTCGTGAGATTACCGGCTCTCCTTAACCACACGTCCGTTGAGCGGTTGGATGGGTCGCACATCATGTGGATAGAGCTTGCCGAATGCGCCGATCTGTTCCGGAGAAATGTCGACAGGTGTCTTCAACACAAACCACCGAACACCCTCCGTGCAGGGCGGAGCCGTCACCGAGCCCATGTACGTGTAATAAGAAACGTCCTTAGGCACCAGCCCCGCAGGATTAATCTCGACACCGGGAATCATCTCCTCTTGATGGGAGAAATCCGGTAACACCTTGCTCTCGGATGTCGGCATATGTTCCCAGATCCGCTGAATGGTCTCATTCGCTTTGCCCGCTTTCAAAAGAACTGCCACGCCAACGACAGTTCCATCGCTGGACTGGTACATCAGGTGAGCGACCATATCGTAGGCTTTTCCGTGTATGTACTCTTCGCTGGGACGGTGAAAGTGGAATTGCGTCAGCTGGTACGTTCTGTCCCCGACGGTCACAAGATTCCCGGTTCCCGCCGCGTCATGGTAGTTCACGCGGATCGTGTAACCGTTGTTCACGATATATTTGAGCGGTCCGCTTCTCGATTCGAAGCGTAGTGCGGGAAGAGCCGCTTTTTCCGAAGCTTCAATGTCAATTGGAGACTGTGCCATGCCGGCGTTGCACGAAGCGTACGCCGGATCCAGTTCACTCCAGTGATCGGGGCCTTTCGCCCCTTCATACTCCCATCTTGTCTTCCACTGCGCCTGTAAGCTCAAAGAGGTCAAAAGCGCCACGACAACAAGAAACACGACCTTTCCGTAGTCTCTCATCGATTTGCACCTCCGACCCTCTCAATGCGGCACCGCACACCGAGTTCAAATGCTCGAGCAAAACCACCCTCGCGCTCATGCCCACCGGGCAATATTATCCCTCCTCATTCTCGTGAACACTTCGTCCATGATGAAAGTATGGATGTTGCGCAACCGCCGATACTGACCTGCCAAGAAATGAGCGTTTCTGGGCCACAGGGTCCATTCCGTCGTCGCGGACGGTTCGTTTGGAGACTTCACAGCTCCATGCCAAACCGATTCTGCATTTCACGTCGACCTAACGCCGTAAGAGACAGCGCTCTACTGTCTAGGTCACGTGACACATACTTTTTCTTCAGCATCAGGCTGAGCAAGGCGGCGCCAAGTGCTCCGCCAATATGCGGTCGTCGTTCACTCCAGTCCAGGCAGCCATATGCGAAGCGGCGGCGCAATGCCCGGGTAGCCTCAATGTCAACACCGAGGGCCTGGAGCATCTTTGCTCCAGTCGCCGTGAGCTCATACTCACCACTACTCTGGTGCGCAAGCCGTTGGATCCAACGTAAAGCCACGAATCGGTCGTGAAGAAGTACGGCGACAGCGCCCGCCATATGGTCATAGCAGGTTCGGGCAGCGCGCAGCCGCACCGGGGTCTTCGGTTCGAAATCGGTGCGGCCGGCTCCTGCAAGAACGCACAATCGTTCAAGTGCGCGCGCCACGTTGGGTCCCGCCAGGCTATAGTAACGAAGCCGTCCCTGCACCTGAACTTTGACCAGGTTTTCCGCCTTCAGCCGATTCAGGTGCACGCTTGCCGTTGGCGGGCTTACCTCTCCAATCACCGCTAGCTCGGTGCTGGTTCGCGCAAGGCCGTCCACCAGGCAGAGCAGCATGCGGGTCCGCGCGGGTTCACCAATGGCAGTCGCAATGCTCGAGACTGCTTCATCCGCGGTTTGATGTGCATCCATACTTTTACCGTAAACGAAGTGATATTGGGTCGCAAGCGCCATACTGAGATCGCGCAAATGAGCATCTGCCCTCGCGCAGGTGCCGTCGTTGGTGCCGTCGTTGGTGCGCAACCGTTTCCCAATTCACGTGTCGCGACGACGGGCGTGGTCGGTTGGCAAAGCGCTGAACAGTGCAGAACGCCTGAATCGTGCTTACTACGGCACACCGGATCCCAATGTCGAAGACATCGCGTGCGGCAAGGCATCCTGCTTAAGACAAGGGCGTTGATAAAATCGATTTTTTTGTCGTGACACCCCGGCTAGGCATGGCACATACTTCCTGCGACATTTTCAATCTAGGAGCGTGTGATGGGAGTTCTACAAGGCTTGGTGGCGAACAACGGTCATCTTTACGCGGCATGGAAAGGCGAACCGGACGACGACCGCATTTTCTTTTCTTCCTGGAACGGCACGGGCAAGTGGGACGGGGCAACGACGATCGGAGGCAACACGAGCGCGGGTCCTTCGCTGGGAGTGCTGAACGGGTCGGTTTATGCGGCGTGGAAGGGTGAGTGGAGCGATCCGCGGATTTTCTTTGCCAAGTTCGACGGCACGAAATGGGATGCACAGCAGCAGATTCCGGACGTCTACAGCGATACCGGCCCGGCACTGGGATCGATTGGCGGAAAGCTAGTGGCGGCGTGGAAGAGCGTCTTCGACCAGAACCTGTATTACGCCACCTTCGACGGATCGAATTGGTCCGGACAGAAGCAGATCTCTGGCGTGGAGAGCAGTGTAGGGCCTTCGCTGGCCAGTTATGGCGGCAAACTGTATGCGGCCTGGCAAGGGAAGGATTCGAACAAGGAAATCTGGTATGCCACGTATGACGGGACGACGTGGTCGGCGCAGGCGAATGATATTCCGGGAAACACTGGGCCGGACACGTATACGACGACGGTCTCGATACCAGCCGGAGCGCCGCTCGGAAACCGGAATTACTGGTTCTCCGACGCGGGTGGCACCGGCAAGTCTTTGACCGGCACTACGGTGACCATCCTGGTCGCGGAGGATATCCGACCCAATTCCACCGGATCGGGAGGCTACGAGAATTACTCATTCCAATTGAATTGCTGGTCGCCGTCGGACAATAACCGGTTCGTCTGGCAGCAATACGGTTTTCGTATGGCCGCCAACCTGCTGTTTTTTTGGGTCAACGACTTTCGGAAGGTCGATCTGCCCGGCAGTCCCGTCATCAACTGGGATTCGCGCTCAACCGGAGATACGGTAGCCTTGAACAATAATGTCTTGCCGGCAGGATGGCAATTGACGACCACCCTGATCACTGACTCGGCCACGGGAAACGTAACCGGCTTCGCTTTCTCGGTAACCGGAAATGGCCGCACTTTATTGTCGCCCTCGCCGTTTACGTTGACGGGGCTTAAGGGCACTCCAGCAAGCTATGAGTCGCCGATCAACGCTTTCGTCCCGGTTCTGGTGGGTGAGAATGGCGGGGCTGACACGACATTTTCCGCGGGCCAGGCAATATTCCTCTGCTATGCCACGAACAACCTGAAGGTATCGGGGACGGAACCGACCGACGAAGCCATTGGTGGGGGAACCGGGGAAGACAGCAATATCTCGTATTCGGCGTTGCCGCAGTCGTATCCTAACGGCGAATTTTATCAAATGTTGGGAGCCGGCACGGTCTGACGTGGGTGACTGGTGGTGCTCATTCTTGCGGCGGCGGAGCCGTCGTGCTTGAAAAACGGCGTTTGCGGTAAGTGGTAGGTCCCGGCTCTGCGAGGAGCAGCCATGGCGCAAACGACCAGGGAGGGCACGCTCTAAACGAGCCGTTGTCCATCGAAGGTGTTGGTGAAGGAGCGTGTTCTGCGGCTACCGCTGCGCCAACTTTGCAGGCGGAGTTTTACCTATCCGCGCGGCACTGGCCGCCGACTGGGTCGCCAACCTTGCCATGAGCTCGCGGCGGCGGAACTTTTGTTTCCTTAACCTGTTGAATCTCGCTTTGTCGCCATTTTGTGATGACATATGCCCTCGTTCTTCCAATTTGTTCGTGACTCAGTGTGCCGAAGATAAGTCTGTCCGTTCCTCCATACGCCAGGCCACCGATGGAAGATGCGGGGCGCAGGGCACGTTGAGGAGAAACCCATTGCAGCGCCTGCGGGTCCGATTGCTCGGCTTGCTCCCTGGCTGCCGACAAAATGCCCTGCGGCATGCCCGCAGCATACTCTATATTTCGAAAGATCTGCCATGTCATTGCGGACTCGGAAACTTGGCCCAACGCAGCGGCCGTCGCGAGGTTCCAGAGAAACGGCGATCTCGGTAAATTCAGGTCCTGACGTCGGGTCTGGGGCAATTTACCGAAAACGCGGGCGGTCTCAACCGGTCGGTGCAACACCATCTGATAGGAATTCATTTTCTAAAGGTGGTGTTTATGGCACAAGGAAAACGGGACAGGCTTTCCACGGAGCAGCGGATCGACATGTGGCGCCGTTGGAAGGCGGGAGAGTCGTTGCATGAGATTGGCCGCGCCTTTGGTAAGGGCCATGGTTCCATCCGGTTCTTGTTGACGCAGCGCGGCGGGATAGTTCCTGCTGCTCGTCGGCGTTCGCCGCGAACGCTGACGCTGGCCGAGCGGGAAGACATCTCACGAGGAATGGCTTCCGGTTCGTCGATTCGTGAGATCGCTAAAGGGTTGCAGCGGCCTGTGTCGACGGTGAGCCGGGAGGTGTGGCGTCACGGCGGGCGTCCACGGTATCGAGCCAGTGAAGCCGATCGTCGGGCCTGGGCGTCGGCTCTGCGACCCAAGGTGTGCCTTCTTGCCATCGACGAGAAGCTGCGGACGATCGTGGCCAGTAAACTGATCCTGGACTGGTCGCCGGAACAGATTTCAGCATGGTTGAAGGTCCACTATCCCAGCAACGAGAGCATGCGCGTGTCCCACGAAACCATCTACCGCAGCTTATTCATCCAGGCCCGGGGAGTGCTGAAAAAAGAGCTGATTCAGCACCTCAGGTCCAAGCGGCTTATACGTCGCTCACGACACGCTCGGGCTGACGGGCAGTCCCGCGGGCAGATCGTCGATGCCATCTCTATCAGGGAAAGGCCTGCGGAGGTTGAAGACCGCGCTATTCCCGGCCATTGGGAGGGCGACCTGCTGAGCGGCAGCAGGAACAGTCACATCGCAACCCTGGTGGAACGACATTCGCGTTTCACCATGCTGGTGAAAGTGCCCAGCAAAGACACAACGACGGTCGTCGCCGCGCTGAGCAAGCACGTGCGCAAACTGCCCGCGACCCTGCGGCGCTCGTTGACGTGGGACAGGGGGCACGAGATGGCTAAACACAAGAGCTTCACGGTGGACACGAATGTGAAAGTCTACTTCTGCGATCCGCAGAGCCCCTGGCAGCGCGGCACCAATGAAAATACAAACGGCCTGCTAAGACAGTACTTCCCTAAGAAAACCGACTTGTCGGGTTACACTCAAGCCGATCTCAACAAGGTAGCTCTGCGCCTCAATCAACGCCCGCGACAAACTTTGGGCTTTGAAACGCCGGCGAGTAAACTGCAAGCCAGTGTTGCATCGACCGGTTGAGCCCGCCCGGGCTTTTCGGGAAGTACACAACCGTAGTTCGTGGAGGCTCATAAACCCAAGGCCTTCACTTGCTCCTCGGTTTCGTAGCCAAGCCAGTGTGCAACCTCATGCCACACCACCCGTTTCACTTCGGCCCGCAAATCTCCTTTTGAACACCGCAGAATGGGGCCGCGAAAAACAAATATCAAGTCGGGGGCATACTTCACCTGAGTGAATGATCGTTTCGTCCTAAGTGTGCCGCTGTACAATCCCAATAACTCAGTTCCACGACGCCATCTCTTTCTGTTCGATATGTCCTCCAATACGTCCGCAGGAGGCTCGTCAACCACTTGTATGCCGGGGAAATCTGGCAGGTCCCTGATCTTCTGGGGCAGGGTGGTGTATGCCCACTCTACAATCTCCTCAAAGCTTTTGGGATTTGTGGTGTCGGCCATGGGGCCAACTTTACCACCAGGACAAGCGGCGACGTGGGCACCCGGCGGGTGAGCGCTCTCCGGGCGATGACTGTTGCAAGATCGCCATTGCACCAAGAATCAAATGCTCAAAAACTTCCTTTGCGAACCTTCGGCATACGGGAAAGTTCGAAAGTCGTCTGCTAGGGCCGACCGGCACGACACATGGGGCGGACGGGTGCTCGGAATCAACGTCGGAGCCGGTCTTACGCTCAAGTGGCACTAGCCAAGAAGGGGTGGCGCCCGGGCCGTTCAATGCGTGCTTTGGCATGTACACAACAATTGACAGGGTAAGCATCTTATCAGATTTGCCGACTTTTACAGCCGGGTGAATACCCAGAAGGCCAAAGTCGGACGGCATTCGCACATTCGCCAACGGTCGGGCGTTAACAACTACATATCCTGGATCAAGTTTCATTTGCCCGGTCCTGTGGAAGACGGAACCTCGTTTACGACATGGATGCGCACTGGCAGAGAAAACTCACCGGCCAACTCTAGAGTTTGTCCACTTATAGTGACTCGTGCAACGCGCTGGGCCCGATACTCATAGGTTTCTCCGAGGCGGATATCCTTATCAACGGCTTTGCCAGACGCCGCATTGGCCTCAACTAGCAGGTTCTGTTCTGGCAACTGGGACGGCAGAGTAGACAAGCTCTTCGCTTGCGTGGAAAGAGCAGCAGTCAAGAGTTTGCGGTAGACCCGAATCACTGCGCCGTCTGGCTTGTCTCCAAAAGTGGCCGGCGTCCAGCGGAGCAATACGGTATTTCTGTGCACTTCGGCAGTCAGCCCTGAAACAGGCGAAGGGGGACTTCCCGCCAGCGTCCATGTGCCATTGATCAGACCTACCGAGCGGCCATTGCGATTCCCTAACTCCACAAAGTAATAGAGAGGTCGCGGTGTTCCTGACGCGAGTTCTGGGGGAAGCATCTCGGAAAATGAGCCCGTCACACCTGGAGCCAGGATGAAAGGCTCTCCAGCGTCTAGGCATGCCCCGGCTATATTCACGCGCCGACACACTTGCACGGGGATGTCGCCCTTAATTCGGCGCTTGTCGGTTGTCTTTCGGGGCATGGTCCAGGTGAGCCATATCATGTTATCGCCGCGGATCACAGCCAGATTTTCAACCGGCCCAGGCAGGTTGAGGGAGAGTGGCGGCTGCGTAATTGGCTTGTGGCATCCAATCAAAGCCAGGCTCGCTACAACTAAGACCGCAACCACGTGCAAGGAACAATACTCGAATTCCAGCTTTTGAATCCCTCTCTCACAATCGTTCATGACATCTCCGACGCGAGTCCTACAAGCGCCCCTCTTGCAGGGAACGAGTCATTCAGGTTTTATGTTAGCTAATGGAATCGCAGCTAAACCACCTTCTTGGAAACTCTCGGATTGCTGGACAGCAACTCCATTTCTAGGCACTCTAGTTCCGCCAAACGCTGGGAGGCTATGATGCTCCGCCAATCTCTTCGATCAGAAAGACGAAGTCGCGCTTTCAGTAAAGCCGTTCTGCTTGTTGTTGCTTTTGCGCTTGTACACTTTTGCGCACACGCCGAAGTAAGTGTCCCTGATACCCCAGCTGGTCACACATTGCAAGCCTTTCTCGACGCATTTGATAGCGGAGACCATGACAAGATCGCTGCGTATGTGAAGCAATACGACCCGGAAAACAATGCGGATGGGCTGACTTCTTTCAGCAGCCAGACCGGCGGCTTCACGCTTACCTCGATTGTGCACAGCGCACCCGATAGACTCGCCTTTCTTGTTCACGGTCGCGGAGACAACATCGATGCTTATGGAGTTCTTCAACTTGCCAGTACCGCGCCGCCGCGTGTCAAGCGGCTCAGCATTCGTGCGCTTCCTCCTGGTGCGAAGCTCGATGATATTCAACTCGATGCTGCTACCAGACAGAAAACCATCGACGCCATCAGCTCAAAGTTGACCGAATACTATGTGTATCCTGATGTGGCCGCGAAGATGATCGAGGCTGTCCAGGAGCATCAAAAGAAAGGCGACTACAACTCCATTACGGATGGTAACGAATTCGCTGATGCTCTCACTCGTGATCTACGAGACGTCAGCCAGGACAAACATCTTTTCGTTGCATACAATCCGTTCACCTCGCCTGAACCGCCTGGTTCTTCCTCGGGCCCGCACGAACCAAGCCCTGCAGAGCAGGCGCGCTTCCGCGCCATGCTGGAACAGCAGAACTGTACTTTCTCCAAGCTCGAAATCCTCAACCACAACATCGGCTACGTCAAATTTGGCGCCTTTCCTCCTCCGGATATCTGCGGGCCTACTGTGGTCGCTGCAATGAACTTTCTGGCTCACACCGATGCCCTCATCTTTGACCTGCGGGAGAACCACGGCGGCGACCCCGATATGGTCGAATTCATCGTCTCCTATCTATTCCGGCAGCCTACCCACATCAACGATCTCACGAACCGGCACGACAATGAGACCCATCAATACTGGACGCTGGCCTGGGTTCCCGGTCCACGCTTCGTAGATCAGCCCGTGTACGTTCTCTCCTCGCACGAGACTTTCTCTGGCGGTGAAGAGTTCACCTTCGATCTGCAGACACAAAAACGCGCCACCATCGTAGGCGAGACCACCGGCGGGGGTGCCCATCCTGTTCGAGGTGTGTCCGCTGGCGACCACTTCACCATTGGTGTCCCTTTCGGTCGTCCTATCAACCCGGTCACGAAAGGCGACTGGGAAGGAAAAGGCGTAGAACCCGATGTGAAAGTCAGCGCGGCCGACGCCTTATCCACTGCAGAGAAGCTCGCAGCCGATAAATTGACAACGCAGAGCAAGCCTAAATAGGATTGGCTTCTCTGCCTGGGCAAGTTACCGAAAACTGGGATGAGACGGTCGCTCTGGAGAAGAGAGAGACTAAGCGGATGAAAAGGCATACGCAGGACCTCATCGCGGAAGTACCACAGGGATGTTCCAAGGTTGGGATAACGATCGGGATCGATCTTGGGGATGTCTGGAGTCATTACTGCACGCTCAACGAAGAAGGCGAGGTGGTCGACCGAGGCCGGTTTCGCACCACACCGACCGGGGTCGAACGATGGTTTACCGACCTGCCTCGTGTGCGGATCGCTATGGAAGCAGGGACGCACTCGATCTGGATCAGCGAGCAGCTTCAGGAGCTGGGCCATGAAGTCATCGTGGCCAACGTGCGCGAGCTGCGGGCGATCTCGCACAGTGATCGTAAGAGCGACCAGGTAGATGCCGAGAAGCTGGCTCGCTTTGCGCGGCTCGATCCGAAAATCCTCAGGCCCATTGCGCACCGCACAGTCGCTCAGCAGGAGGCCCTCACGCTGATCCGCGCCCGCAACCTTATCGTTCGTCTGCGGACCGCTGCGGTGAACGCCGTGCGCGGGTTGGCAAAGCCCTGCGGGTATCGGCTGCCAGCTTCGTCCACTCTCTGCTTCGCCAAGCGATGCCTGGCCGTGATGCCGCCGGGTCTTGCTAGGGCGCTTGGACCGGTGCTCCATCAGATCGCCGATATGACGGTGAAGATCAAGGCATATGACCGGGCGATCAAGAAGCTGACTGAAACCGAGTACCCGGAGACTAAGGCTCTGATCAAGGTCTACGGCGTCGGGCAGCTCACGGCGCTGACGTATGTCCTGACGCTGGGCAGCAAAGAGCGTTTCCAGCGAAGTCGGGATGTTGGCTGCTATCTCGGACTCCGACCGCGGCGCAGCCAGTCCGGTGAGCGAGATCCTCAGCTCGGCATCACCAAGGCGGGCAATGTCTATCTCCGATCCTTGCTCGTCGAGTGCGCCAACCATGTCCTCGGACGGCACGGAAAGGACTCCAGCCTGCGAGACTGGGGTCTGCATCTGGCCTCGCGTGGAGGCAAGCAGTCCCGAAACCGGGCTATCGTTGCCGTAGCTCGAAAGCTGGCCGTGCTGCTGCACCGCATCTGGGTGACCCAGGAACCATACGTTCCCTTTTACGCCGTAGCCGCTTGATAGGTGATTATGTTTACTTGTTGCGACGACCCCGTGTTCCGATGACTGCGTGTCGGCTTGGGCCCTCAACGAGGCCGACCGAAAACTGGCAGCATCGACTTCTCCTACTGGACCTCAACCGGCACCGAGCCAGGACGGCTTACACAAAGTGCGAATAGAAACACGGTGGAGAACAACATGCGTCGCAACCAAAGCAAACAACAAAAGCCTTACCCCACAAAGAAAAACGGAAACAGTTATTGACAATCGGCGACCGTCTCATAGAATGCTGACTTCACAGGCATTTCGGGATTATTTCTGGATTGGCGGTGACACCGGTCTCATACGTTCCGCGTCATTGCAGAGTTTGAGTGGGAGAGTCACCGTACCTCAGAATCCAGCGGACCGTGGAGACAAAAGCCAGAACAGCAAAAAAAAGAGCCGCAGCAGGGCCGAGAATAAGCACCGACTCCCCGTCGTCTCCTGTCAGCAAGCTTGTACACGCAAATATTGCAGCGATGCCTCCAACCACACCAGCCAAGACAGCCGCTACCAACCCGGCAAAGAGCGCAACCACCGTTTCTCCCGGCGTAGGCTTGATCGCCCGTGAACGAAACAGGTTAGCAACGCGGACCACACTAAAGATCAGTAAAGCGATGGCAGGTACCGAAAGGAATATGAGTAGCATCACTCAGGCAATTCTGGCTCGTTCGTCCCATTATATCTAGAGTGACCGTCGAAGTCGGGTGCTCATTGCTCTGACCGCATGGTCGCCGATCCGGAAGTAATCGCATCGCTTGGAAGCCGACGTGAATTACGAAGTGCCTCAAAAACGGGGTTATAGGTAAAGTGCCGAATGGCAGAGTCATCCCTTGGGCACTTCCTTAACCGGGACTTTGCGACTTTGCAACGGCCGAAAATCATCCGGGATGCGCCATGAAGTGGGATTGACGGAATTTCGATGCCTCATGTTATCGCCTGCGCGGCGCATATCCGCAGAGGCAGTGAAGCGTTCCAGGATTGACTAGAGGCGCATCGAGGATTAGACTTCGCGCCGATGACGGAATCGTTAACATTTCCAGTCGTGGCTGGTGAAAAACTCGCTCCGAGAAATCATGCTCAAAAAACATCGCGCTAGGATGCCCTATAAACGAATCTCTCCGGCCGCCTATACATTTTTGGTCAACAATTTCGACTCAGTTTTCAGAAGAATCGACTTTTTCAACGCCCACAGCCTCTCTCACTCAATGTACGTCTGTCTGGAGCAATACTTATGATGCGTCGTATTGCGATCGTGTCAACGGTTTTCCTGCTGTTCGCCACTTTGCTGAGCAACGCCAAAGCGCAAAACACGAAAGCGCCCGATCTCACAAACCAGCCCACGCTTTACGTCGTTGGCTATGCCCACCTCGATACCGAGTGGAGGTGGGAGTATCCGCAGGTGATCAACGAGTACCTCAAGAGAACTTTGGAGGATAACTTCGCGTTGTTCCTGAAGTATCCGCACTACATCTTCAACTTCTCCGGCGCGAACCGGTACCGGATGATGAAGGAGTATTACCCGGCGGATTATGAAAAACTGAAGCACTATGTGGCGACGGGACAGTGGTTCCCCGCCGGCTCTTCGGCAGAGGAGGGCGATGTGAATGCGCCGAGCGCCGAAGCCATTATCAGGCAAATCCTGTATGGGAATGACTGGTTCCGCAAGGAATTCGGCAAGGCCAGCGCCGAATACATGCTGCCGGATTGCTTCGGCTTTCCGGCATCGCTGCCAACGATTTTGGCACACTCCGGAGTGAAAGGATTCTCAACGCAGAAGCTGACTTGGGGATCCTCAGCTCCACAGGGCGGTCCCGACTACCCTGAGAAAACGCCTGAGGGCACACCGTTCAACGTAGGGGTCTGGGTGGGTCTTGATGGCGAGAGCGTCCTGGCAGGCTTGAATCCGGGAAGCTATTCCGGCGGAATCGACAGCGACCTGAGCAAGCCGCCGCCCGCCGAGCCCCCCGACACCGCGCTCACCGACGCCAAGAACAAAATGCAGGAATTGTATTCCCGCGGGGAAAAGGCGTACATGGCCGGCGAGGAAGTGCCGCAGAAGGACATCCAGGAATTCACTGGGCTGCGGCGCCAGGTAGACGCTCTGTCGAAGGTCAAGCAGGACGAGGACCAGGACCGGTTCCAGGGCGACTGGGCGGCCCGTGTGCAAAATAACGGAAAGGTGACCGGAGTTTTCACGGATTATCACTACTACGGCACGGGGGACGTGGGTGGCGCGCCCGACGAAGATTCGGTGAAGCGGCTAGAGGCCATCGTGACCAAGGGGCAGGCCGGCCTGCCGCCGCCGGGGTTTATCGACATCGGCCAGCATTTGCAAAAGGATTGGTCCCTTACGACCGTGGGCGACGGGCCGGTGCACGTGGTTTCCGCGACCGCGGACCAGATGTTCCTGGACATCACGCCGGCCGAGGCAGCTCGTTTGCCACAGTACACGGGTGAGATGGAGCTGACCAACCATTCAGCTGGATCGCTGACCTCGCAGGCCTACCAGAAGCGCTGGCTACGCAAGGAAGAGCTGCTGGCCGATGCCGCGGAGAAATCGTCGGTGGCGGCACAATGGCTGAGTGCGAGCACTTATCCGTTGGATCGGCTGAATGATGCATGGATGCTGGTGATGGGTGGACATTTCCATGACCTGGCAGCAGGAACCGCGACACCCAAGTCCTATGAGTTTGCATGGAATGACGACGTCATTGCCATGAACCAGTTCGCCGACGTGCTTGGCAACGCGAGCGAGGCGGTTTCGGCGGCGCTGAATACTGCCACCGAGGGAACGCCAATCGTGGTGTTCAATCCTCTGAACATCGCGCGCGAGGATGTGGTGCAGGCAGAGGTGAAATTCCCGGGCAGCACTCCGGAAGCAGTGTTGGTGACCGGACCCGATGGACGTGAGGTGCCCGCGCAGGTTTCCGACGGCAAGGTCATGTTTCTGGCCAAGGCACCTTCAGTGGGTTATGCGGTCTATAGTGTCAGCGCGGCAAGCGCCAAAGCCGCAAAACCATCGACGCTGGGCATCTCAGAGCAGTCGCTCGAGAATGCGTACTATCGCGTCACGCTGAACAGCGACGGCGATATTGCAAGCGTGTTCGACAAGAGAACTGGCAAAGAACTGCTGGTAGCACCGATGCGCCTGGCGATCTCATACGACAATCCCGAACAGTGGCCGGCCTGGAACATGGACTGGGACCAGGAGCAGGCTCCGCCCAAGGACTACGTCCACGGACCCGCGACGGTGCGCATCGTGGAGAATGGGCCTGCGCGGGTGGCCCTGCAGGTGAGTCGCGAGACCGATGGCTCGAAGTTCCAGCAGACCATCATGCTTTCGGCCGGCGACTCGGGAAAGCGCGTGGAAATCGCGAACGCCATCGATTGGAATACGCGCGAATCGAATTTGAAAGCCGTATTCCCCTTGACGGCCTCGAACCGGATGGCGACCTATAACCTGGGGCTTGGAACGATCCAGCGCCCGAATGCGCAGCCCAAGGAATTCGAAGTGCTTTCGCATCAGTGGATCGATCTGACCGACACAAGCGGCACGTGGGGCACCACGATTTTGACGGACTGCAAAAACGGATCGGACAAGCCCAACGACAACACCATCCGCCTGACTCTGATCCGGACGCCGGGCGTGCGCGGTGGATACCCCGACCAAGCGACGCAGGACCTGGGGCATCACGAATTCATTTACGGACTGACCGGACACGCTGACGGATGGAGGGACAGCGAAGCCGATTGGCAAGGCCAGCGGCTAAATGATCCACTAATCGCCTTCGAGACCAGCAGGCATCCCGGGTCGCTCGGGAACGTGTTTTCGCTGGTCAAAGTCAGCAACCCGCGCATTAGTATCATGGCGCTGAAACGGGCGGAACTCAGCAATGAAGTCGTAGTGCGGCTGGTGGAGTTGGACGGCAAGCCACAGCCCGACGTGCGCGTCTCGTTTGCGGCGCCGATCAAGTCGGCCCGCGAGGTGAACGGGCAGGAGCAGCCGGTCGGTCCGGCAAATGTGGCAGCGGGTGCGCTGGTCACGTCGTTTACCGCATATCAACCGCGGACCTTTGCCCTCACGCTCGATCCCGCTTCGTCGCGGGTTGTGCCGGTACATTCGCAGCCGGCGAAACTGGAATACGACCTGGCTACCGCCAGCAACGATGGCGCGCAGGTGACCGGCGGGATGGACGGAAAGGGTAATTCATTGCCCGCCGAAATGCTGCCTGCCAGCATCGACTTCAACGGTGTCGAGTTCCAGCTTGGCCCGGCCAAGACCGGCGCGGCAAATGCGGTCGTCGCCAATGGGCAGACGATCCATTTGCCCGAAGGTGCCTATAACCGTGTTTATGTACTGGCCGCCGCAGTCAATGGCGACCAAGACGCGACGTTCAAGGTCGGCAGCCAGGAGCACACTCTCAAGGTGGAAGACTGGGGCGGGTTCATCGGTCAGTGGGATGACCGCCAGTGGAAATCGAAGCAGGAGACGGTTCCCGCGCGGCCGGGCCGGCAGGCGCACTCCGAAGTGGATGATTACGCAGAAATGACTGGAATCAAGCCGGGCTATATAAAGCGCGCGCCCTTGGCCTGGTATTGCGATCATCATCATGACGATACAGGTAAAAACGTGGCGTATTCGTATTCTTACCTTTTCGCGTATCCAATCGACCTGCCCCCGGGCGCGAATACCATGACGCTGCCGAGCAACAACAATGTTCGGATCCTGGCAATCTCCGTGGCAGACGAGAATCCGGAGGCATCACCGGCGCAGCCGTTATATGACACGCTGGGCCGGCAAGAGCCCGAAATCGTCGCGCAACCGTGAACCTGTATCGCCCGGTACTGTCAATTGTCATTCAATATTCTGCGCCAACGACAATACCAAACTCCATCATGTGCTGTTGGTCGGTGCCCGTTTTGCGAATGCAGATCGGGCATCCGGGCGGATACTGGCAAATCCGCCGGCATTCACCGAACTGCTCGCCGTCTATGACCCGGGCTGAGTATCAGCTGTTACTAAAAGGCCAAGACGCACATCCACCCTATTGCTGGGACATTTTCGCGATCCCGGTCGGATGGTGGCCAATCCGGAAGTTGACTCAGCTGTCAGTGAAATTTCCGGCTAGCCGGTTACACAACAACGTTGGAGAGCATCGGCGACGCCGAGAGTTCAGTAGTATCTTTAACGACATCCCGAATGCAGAAGCAGAAACTCTCGCTAGAGTCTAACTTTTTCGGCAAGTATTGTCGTTGCCAAAGCCGCTATTTAGGTTTATATATTGCTGCGCCAGTTTCACATCCTCTACCTCTAGGTGGTTCTATGTCGACTCGTGTTTCTGCATGTCTTCCGAACCGCGCCCTCACCTTCTTCCTCGTCAGTCTGCTCGTTTCCTTCTTTCTTGCGCGCCCCACTCTCGCCAATGAACCGCGCCACCATAACAAATCCAAAGTGGTCGGCGGCTACTTCGAAGAATGGAGCATTTATTTCGCCGGCTACAACATTGCCAATCTACAGGCCAATGGCGTTGCAGATAAGCTCACGCATTTGACGTACGCCTTCGGTGACACCACGCCGACCGGCTGCGCCATAGCGGATAGCTGGGCCGATTATCAGGATCCGTATCTTCCAAGCGTCAGCGGCGCGCCTTACACCGGGCCTCTGTACGGGAATTTCGCAGCGCTGCAGCAGCTCAAGCAACTGCATCCCAAGCTGAAAGTTCTGATCTCGCTCGCTGGGGCCGACGGTTTTTCGGCCGCTGCGAGTACCGCTGCAGGCCGTCAGGCCATGGTCGCCAACTGCATCGATTTGTTCATCAACGGCAATCTCGCGCCGGGGATTTCTGCAGCGGGAGTTTTCGACGGCATCGATATTGATTGGGAATTTCCCACCGCCACTGACACGGTAAACGCAACGCTGCTGCTCGAGGAGTTTCGCAAGCAGCTGGACGCCTTGGGAGAGGCCAATCATAGGCATTATCTGCTGACCATGTTCGGCCCCGCCGGCCAGCAGAATTTCTCCAACCTTCAGCTAGCCGAAGTCGCGCGGCAGCTAGACTTTTTCAACATGCAGGGCTACGACTTCCACGGCACTTGGGAGACTTCCACCAATCACGCGTCTCCCCTCTTCGACGACAAGCAGGATCCCGACTCGTCCGAGAATTTTTACATCGACTACACGATTCGCTCGTATCTTCAGGCTGGTGTCCCCGGAGAAAAGCTCGTCCTCGGCATTCCCACGTATGCGCGCGGTTGGACCGGCGTTCCCAGTACCGACAATGGCCTGTATCAATCCTCCACCGGTCCAGCTCCGTTTCCTTCAGCCGATTACCTGCAAACGCCCGGCGTGATCACATATCTCACGCTCACCGGCCTGACCGGCTACACGCGCTACTTCGATTACCGGCGAATCGCTGTGTGGCTCTATGATCCCAACACGCAAACCTTCTGGTCCTACGATGACCCAGTCACGGTGTGGCTCAAAACTGGGTACGTCCGCACGCGCGTTCTTGGGGGCCTCGGCGGCGCTTTTGTCTGGGCTCTCAAGGACGACGACGCCAACGGCACCATCGTGAAAACCATGGCCGCCGGCCTCAAATAAATCCCGGCCCGGTTCAAATCTTAATCTGTACTATTATGTTTGACTCGATACGAACTAACATTCCGGCCGAGTGAGCATCCCAGTGATCGTTTGCCGCTCACCCAACTGACTTGCGAGGATGGGATTCGAACCCACGTATAGGGGTTTTGCAGACCTAGAGGAAGTGCCAAATAACCCTTTTACTTTCAGGGTAGTAGTTTCTTGATCGCTTTCTTTCGTCCGCCTTTGGTCCGCTCTCAGTGACTCTGTCGGCGGGAATCCACTTGTACGACATGGCGAGCTTGACCGTGTTCATCGAAGACGTCGAGGCACATTTCGAACACGCCAAGTCTTCCGGAGTCACCATTCTTGAAGATCTGCACGAGACTGAGTACGGCGAACTCCAGTATGGCGCAGAGGATCTTGATGGTCACCATTGGCTGTTCTCGCGCCATGCCAGGGACGTGAGCCCAGAACAATGGGGCGCTACCGTGTCTCGTGCAGTCCACCCTTTTCGGGCGCCAGTGTCGGTAGGCCACTCTTCCAACCGTGTAACCCGGGAGGATTAATGAACAAGCGCCCAATCTCTATAACGATCCTCGCCTCCGTGTATCTGATGGTGGGCACAGTTGGCTTTGCCTTTCATTTCCGCGAGATTCTAGCGAGGCATGCATTTCAATACGACAACGCGTTGATCGAGTTGACGGAACTAATTGCAATCGTGTGTGGAGTGTTCCTGCTGCAAGGCCGCAATTGGGCACGGTGGCTTGCGCTCGCCTGGATCGCGTTCCATGTGACATTCAGCCTCTTCGATTCACTGCATAAGGTGGCGATTCATGGTTTGTTCTTGGTTCTGATCGCCTATTTTCTCTTCGGACATGACGCGAAAACCTACTTCCGGTGTCCAGTGGGGACTTAATCAGCCATGCTCTTGCTACGCCGTCGCGCAGACACAGCAGACACAAAGGAGTGCGGCGTTATCCGGCCAGAAACCACTGAGAAATCTTTATCTTTCCGGTGACTCCTGGTTGGTCGCCAAACCGGAAACAGTATCGCCGAGCGACGGTACTGAATTGGCGTCGTAGTGCATGAAAAACGGGCCGGGGTTATAAGTAAGTTCGCTGCTCGACGTTCATTGCGTCGGCAAGTTACCGAAATGGGGACTTCGCGGGCGCTACGGGGATAGCTTCCGGATAGCATGTAACTCGGTATGGTTCCATGAAAGCCCTCCGTGATGGTTTTCATGCTGTATATAGCTCCTTCTGTGTGGTACCACACAGATCTTCGTGTAGCGTCCTCTATTCTTCTCGACTGCACCCAGCCTCATACTGTCAGCAATGCAGCATAAATACCCGCATAAATTTCAAATCACGCTGAAGAATTAGCCAAGGTGATGGCCTTTCATGCGTGGTGATTTCACACAAGATCGAGAGCACCGGATGTCATCCTTGCCAGAAGCAACGAGGTAGTCTATGCCGATTGGTCGAGCAGCTTCCAATGAGGAAAACGAACCGCAATCTGCCGCAACTCG
The DNA here is from genome assembly GCA_963833015.1 of uncultured Acidobacteriaceae bacterium. Lineage (GTDB taxonomy): Bacteria > Acidobacteriota > Terriglobia > Terriglobales > Acidobacteriaceae > Alloacidobacterium. The sequence goes on from CAWHWJ010000020.1 coordinate 45,607, forward strand.
GACACTGGTCGCCATTCTCGACCAGGCGATAAATCGGTCGAATCAACTTTCTTTCTGGGGGATCTCGTACAAACCCTATTGGCTGATGTGTGATGTTGCTACGGTGCTTGCGCTCGCTTACGCTTTTCTCTTCTCAACTCACTTTCCTTCAATTTCGTCAGTAGGCCTCATCATGGCCTAGTCATCTCACTGCTCGCCTACAAGTTGGTCCTCGAGTTGAAGAAGATTCTTGGAAAGTCTGCAGCACGCTCATTCCTGCAGGATTGCTTACTCATCATCATTCCATCTTTTCTGATTGTCAGCCTGTTATTCAAACAGCCAATGAATCTCACCCTGGCATTTCTGGGGACGCTCCTGCCGTTGTATGGGTGCCTCGCCCGCATCGGCTGCTTCCTCGGAGGCTGCTGCTATGGCAGGCCGTCCGCTATCGGAGTTCTGTACCCGAATCGTATTTTTGAATCACCAGCCAGCGGATATAGGAGATATTCTCCCAGCCCCAATCCGAACGGTCGTGTATTTCCCATTCAATTGCTTGAGGCAACGGCTCAGGGGATGCTGTTTGCGGTCTTGACCGCCTTGATCTGGATGCGTCGTCCAATGGTGGACTACATCTTCTGGCTTTATCTTTCCCTGTACGCCATAGTTCGCTTCCTGCTGGACTTCTTCCGCACCACAAGCGCGCAACCACGGCGTGGTCCCTTCTCCGAAGCGCAGTGCGTATGTATGGGTGTCTACGCCATCGGCGTTACATTCCTGATCGCAACTCTTGTTGGATTTCTATAGCTACCTCTGCAAGATTCCGAAGGGGGCAGCCATCTATGACCTTAGTGGCCATGCGTGCCACCGCAACTGTGGCATCCGCCGCGCCTGCGGCTTTGTTTAAACGCCCTTGCGTTGAGTAATGTCTGGTAGGTCGCCCATCCGGAAGTAATCAAGCGATCAGACGGCGCCTATCCGACGAAGTGCCCGCCGGGGTTTTGAGCAAGTTCGCTGCTCAACACCCGTTCGGGTCGGCAACTTACCGAAAACTGGGATGAGACGGTCGCTCTGAGAAGAGAGAGACTAAGCGGATGAAAAAGCATACGCAGGACCTCATCGCGGAAGTACCCCGGGGATGCTCTCAGGTTGGGATCACGATCGGCATCGACCTTGGGGATGTCTGGAGCCATTACTGCACGCTCAACGAAGATGGTGAAGTGGTCGACCGGGGCAGGTTCCGAACAAACCCATCCAGCGTCGATAAGTGGTTTACCGACCTGCCTCGAGTGCGGATCGCCATGGAGGCAGGGACACACTCGATATGGATCAGCGAGCAGCTTCAGGAGTTGGGCCATGAAGTCATCGTGGCCAACGTGCGCGAGCTGCGGGCGATCTCGCACAGTGATCGCAAGAGCGACCAGGTGGATGCGGAGAAGCTGGCTCGCTTTGCGCGGCTCGATCCGAAAATCCTCAGGCCGATTGCGCACCGCACCGTCGCTCAGCAGGAAGCCCTCACGCTCATCCGCGCCCGCAACCTCATCGTTCGTCTGCGGACCGCTGCGGTGAACGCGGTGCGCGGGTTAGCAAAGCCCTGCGGATATCGGCTTCCAGCTTCTTCTACGCTCTGCTTCGCCAAGCGGTGCGTGGCCGTGCTGCCGCCGGGTCTTGCCCGGGCGCTCGGACCGGTGCTCCATCAGATTGCCGATATGACGGTGAAGATCAAAGAGTACGACCGGGCGATCAAGCAATTGACTGAGACGGAATATCGCGAAACACAGGCGCTCCTCAAGGTCTATGGAGTGGGCCAGCTCACGGCGCTGACATATGTCCTGACTCTGGGAAGTAAAGAACGTTTCCAACGAAGTCGCGATGTGGGTTGCTATCTCGGCCTGCGGCCGAAACGGAGTCAGTCCGGAGAACGAGACCCTCAGCTCGGTATCACCAAGGCTGGCAACGTCTACCTCCGCAGCCTGCTGGTGGAGTGTGCCAATCACGTCCTCGGGCGGCATGGAAAGGACTCAACTCTGCGACAGTGGGGACTGAGCCTGGCATCACGCGGAGGCAAGCGATCCCGCAATCGTGCCATCGTTGCTGTGGCGCGAAAACTTGCCGTGCTGCTGCATCGTATCTGGGTCACGCAGCAGCCATACATTCCGTTTTATGCAAAGGCCGCTTAAGGAAAAAATCATGTTCAACCGTTGCGATGACCCCGTGTTCCGATGACTGCGTGTCGGGTTGGGCCTTAACAAGGCCGGCCGAAAACTGGCAGCATCGACTTCTCCTACTGAACCCCAAACGGCACAGAGCCATCACAGCTCACGCGAAGTGCGAATAGAAACCCGGCGGAGAACAACATGCGTCGCAACCAAAGCAAAGAACAAAAGCAATACTCAATGAAAGAAAAAACACAGATCAGCTATTGACATCAGTGACCGTCTCATAGAATCCCAGACTTTTCAGGCACGATGCAGGACTGACGCGGTAGGGACGATCCTCACGGATCGCCCCCCGCACAGATCCGCACAGGCGCGTCTACGCATGCGGCTCTTATGAAGAATGGGTGGCGTAAAAGCGGGCGTCGGGATAGGGGTGAAGAACACAGGGTGGTGGTATCCACCGTTCAAGGACCGGAGTAAACTTCTCCCACTTCTTCTTCGCGCGTTGACTACGACGAACCAGTACATTACGCCATAGTCGATTGACGCGTTGTCTGAAGATGCGCAGCTGATCGATGTTGCCGGGGACAGCATGGTATTGGTAGTAGCCGGTGACCACCTTCCGAAGCCATTCACCGACCTGACTGGTGCGATCGTGCTTGCGGCGTTGAAGCTCAGCCTTGATGGCTTTCAGCTTCGCAACCATGCGCTTCTTCGCAGTGATCCGCCAGACGGTGAAGGTCTCGGTCTTGTGGCGTTGCCCACTGTAGTGGGTGAACCCCAAGAAGTTGAAGGTCTCCGGTTTCCCTTCCCCACGCTGCTTCCGGTCACGGGCCGCATAGCGCCCGAACTCGATCAGCCGGGTCTTATCCGGGTGTAGTTCCAAGCCGAACTTTGCCAGCCGTTCCTTGAACTCTTCGAGGAACCGCACAGCATCAGCCCGCTGCTGAAAACCCAGCACAAGATCGTCGGCGTAGCGAACGATGATGACATCGCCCTTGGCCACTTTCCTGCGCCAGACGTCAGCCCACAGATCGAAGAGGTAATGCAGGTAAACGTTAGCGATCAGCGGTGAAGCCACTGATCCCTGCGGCGTACCCTTATTTGTCTCCGACCACTGGCCGTCTTCCGATACTCCCGCCTTTAACCATTTCCGGATCAGGCGAAGTATCCTTCGATCGGCCACCCGATGCTCGATGAACTTTAAGGCCCATTCGTGACTCAAGTTATCGAAGAAGCCTAAAACGTCCGCATCGAGTATCCAGTTCACCTTCTTCCGTTGGATGCCCACCGTCAGAGCATCAAGCGCCTGATGCGGGCTGCGGCCCGGACGGAACCCGTAGGAGAAGCCCTTGAAGTCGACCTCATATATCTGATTGAGGATCGTCACCACGGCCTGTTGGACGATCTTGTCCTCCACAGCCGCGATGCCCAGCGGACGTTGTCGTCCGTCAGCCTTCGGTATATAGACTCGCCTTGAAGGTTGGGCCCGGTACGCTCCACGATGAACCCGGCCGTGAAGATCGACCAATCGATCTTCCAGACCGGTTTCATACTCCTGCCATGTCACGCCGTCTACCCCCGGTGAGGCCTTACGCTGAAGCACGTAAAAGCTGTCGCGGAGTAAATCAATGTTCAGGTGGTGGAGCAAGGAAGTGAACCGTTCCTGCTTTCTTTCCTTTGCTGCTTTTCGCACACCGTCCAGTTCCTGGGACATGCGTTTCCCGCTCTGTGTCGGGAGCATGTTTGACTGTGCGATGTTCTCCTTCATCTGCGCCCTTCCCTCCCCAACCTCCGCAGTAGCTTTTGCTTCCTTGTTCGGCTGGTTCACAGGTACTAAAACGCAGTCCGACTTCTCCAACACGTGCATGTCCGCATTGCGGCTTGCGGCCTTCGCGGACCGGCCTTGGTCGTTAGACCAAGGCGTGCTGGAGATCTCCCGGTTCTCGTGCATGTTGTTTTATCAGCGTGCGCGGGTTCTTAGACTACGCAGGACCGGACAGCCACTCGCGTGTAACGCAGCCGCCGTATTGCCTTCCTCCAACTCGGAAGAGAGTCGGCATCCTGATCTTCCGGCTTTTCGAAGCTCAATAGCCCGGCCCACCAATACCCCTATCTACGCTTCAAGTGACACCTCGCGATGTCCCCAACAAGACTCGGGGTCAGGATGGATTCGCTACTTCCTTTCCTGCAGGGGACTTGCACCCCCTACAACATGCCGGTTTATCCCGGCGCTCTCCGACTAGCCGGTCAACCGGGGGTTACCTTCACCAGCACATGAACCAGCTATTTTTCAAACAAGTGAAGCATACTTGCCGGAAGCGCGACCGTAGTACGTCTATCGATGGAACTTTCCAAGCGGCTCACCTTGACATTCTACTAGAGAATCTCTAAGATCACCCAGAATGTCTACTAGAGATCGAAACGAGCGAATCGACCTGCTTCAGGGCACGCTGGATCTTTTGATTCTCCGCACGCTTTTCCTTGGGCGGATGCACGGCCATGCCATCGCAAAGGCCATTGAATACCAGTCCAACGAGGTGCTGTTGGTTGAACAGGGATCGCTGTATCCGGCGCTGCACCGGCTGATCAAGCGACGCTGGATTTCGGTCGAAGAGGGCGTCTCGGAGAACAATCGTCGGGCCAAGTTTTACCGGCTCACCGCCAGGGGTCGGCAGCAATTGACGGTCGAGACCAACAAATGGGACAAGCTGGCGGCAGCGATCGGGCGGATTCTCCGGCCGGCGGAGCGGGAGGGCGAATCGTGAGATCGCGCAAGCGCATGCTCCGTGAGCTTGAAGACGATATTCGTGACCACCTTGAGCGCGAGACGCAGGACAACATCGATCGCGGCATGTCGCCGGATGAAGCGCGCCGCGCGGCGTTGCGCAAATTCGGAAATGTGACGCGGGTCAGAGAAGAGACGTGGGAAGTGTGGAGTGTGGTCTGGCTTGAGCAGTTGTTGCAGGATGCGCGATTCGGCATGCGCATGTTGTGGCGGAGTCTCGGAAACACCATCGCTTCGGTGCTGGCGATAGCGCTGGGCATCGGAATCAATGTCGGCATCTTCTCAGTATTGAATGGCGCCGCCTTGCGTCTGCTTCCGATTCCTCGACCTGAGCAGGTCGTAAGCATGAGCCCGATTTTTCATGGACATTTTGCGCGCGATGTACACGGCGAAGGCAGCATGTTCTCGTACCCCGAGTACCTTAACTATCGCGATCACAATCATGTCTTCACGGGATTGGTGGCATACGAGCCTTTTGTCGATGCGACCCTTGCCGGCGGGACTGTACAACAGCTTTCGGGAACCCTGGCGAGCTGCAACTATTTCGAAGTTTTGGACGAGCACCCGGTTCGCGGGCGGGGCTTTGCTGATTCCGATTGTGCCGCTTCCGGTGAAAACGCGGTCGTCGTGCTCAGCGACGGCCTGTGGCGCACCAGGTTCGGAGCCGACCCTTCGCTGATCGGCAAGAGAATCATCCTGAATCGGACTGCATACACCGTGATCGGCATAGCGCGTCCCGGATTCACCGGTACAGAGCCTGTATCGAGCGCATTCTGGGTTCCGATCACCATGCAAAAAGTGCTGGAGCCTGTGCGCGATCGGCTGGTAGAGGACAATTTGAGTTGGCTGGCGATGCTCGGTCGCACGCGGACTGGCGTTACGCGTGAAGAGGTGCGCGCAGATCTGGGGGTGATTGCCGCGCGCATCGATCAACAGTATCCCGGACGAGCCACATCGCTTGTCGTTGGGACGGCCACATTCTTCAACCGGCCGGACGAGCGGAGCGAACTTTTTCCTGTAGCTTCTGTAGTCCTGGCTGCCTTCGCTCTCGTCCTCTTGATCGCTTGTGCCAATGTGGCAAATCTTCTGTTAGCGCGCTCTTCTGTGAGGCAAAAGGAAATCGCCATTCGTCTGTCGATGGGCGCCAGCCGATGGCGGCTGATGCGCCAATTGTTAACCGAGAGCCTCATCCTATCGCTGATCGGTGGGGTGCTGGGATCAGCGCTTGCCTTCTGGTCTTTTCCTCGACTTACCGCATTTGCAACGTCCCACCTGCCCAGTAGTTTTCCGGCAGTAGCCGTAAATGTCACGCCCAATCTTCATGTGCTTGGGTATGCGTTCGGGCTGACCCTGCTCACCGGAATTGCCTTTGGGCTGGTGCCTGCGTGGCGAGACTCGCGGCTCGACCTCAACACCATTTTGAAAGGAGACGGCGCGCACGCCGGCTCTGAAAGAACCGGCGGACGTTTCCTGCTCAATTCCCTAATCGGCTCTCAAGTCGCCGTTTGCATGGTACTGTTGCTCGCCGCGGGATTATTGCTGCGCGGCCTGTACTATGCTCAAACCGTCGACCCGGGTTTCGACGACAAGAACGTAGCCCAGGTTTTCCTGAATTTGCGTGAACAGGGATACGATGAGAGCCGCTCCACAGCTTTTATTCAGAACCTGCGCCAGCACGTTGGAAGCTTTCCCGGCGTCGCCGAAGTTGCGCAGGCGGAATGCGCGCCCTTGAGCCATGACTTCAGCGCTGGCACCTTCACCGTTCCCGGCAGAAGCGAGAAGGTTTCAATTGAATACAATCACGTCTCGCCCCAATATTTTTCCGTAGTCGGCATTCCCATCGTGCGAGGTCGTGGTTTTACAACTGCAGATGGGCATGGTCCGGCAATCATTGTCACCGAATCAACCGCGCGCAGCCTTTGGCCTGGGGAAGACCCCTTGGGCAAAACATTGCGCGAGGATAGCGGCCGCGAAGATTCCGTGATCGGCGTGGCCAAGGACGCCCAAGTCTCGCATCTTGGCCAACTGAACACCACATATCTGTATTTTCCCGCCGGTCCGCAAGACGACGTGCGCACATATGTGCTTGTTCGCTATGCAGGTAATTTCGGCGACCTCGCCAAAAGCATTCGCCAAGCGGCGCACTCCCTCGATCCTGACATCTCTGTCAATGTCATACGTCTCGCAGACAATCTCGAAGTCTGGCGTATCCCCTCGCGCATCGTAGCTGCTCTCTCAGGAGCACTCGGTGCCCTCGCCATGCTCCTCGCCGTGATTGGCTTGTACGGCATGGTGTCTTATAGCGTCAGCCGCTGTGTGCGCGAAATCGGCATCCGCATGGCCCTCGGGGCTGACAGAACAGCCGTCATGAGGCTTGTACTCTGGCAAGCCATGCGCCCCGTTCTCATTGGCGCCATTGTCGGTATCGGTCTTTGCGCAGCCGTTTCGCAAATACTTTCGAGCATGCTTTTTGGAGTAAGTGCGCATGACCCGATTGCTTTCATCGGCGTGCCTTTGCTTCTGTCGATGGTTGCTTTGATTGCGAGCTACATTCCCGCCCGGCGCGCAATGCAAGTCGATCCAATCGTAGCGTTGCGATGCGAATGAGCTATGGGATCCTGGCTCCCAGGTCGCGGCAATCGGGAAGCTGTCCTGCTGCCGGCAATCCGGCCGCGATGTCGTGAGTACCCGAAAAACGGGGTTTTCAGTAACTTCGATTTGGCCAACCTTTGGGCAGACCCAAAGTCCAGCGACTCGATCTGCAAAAATGGATTGCGATTGGCTACCGATCTCCGGCATCACGCCGCAGGCTTGAGTACCGCACGGTACAGGGTTGATCGGGCGATGCCGAAGCGGGCTGCGATTTCGGCCACAGGGATATCTGCGGTTTTGAGTAGGGCGCGTATGGTCTTAATCTCTTTAGGAGAGAGCTTCGCCGGGCGACCTCCTTTGCGGCCGCGAGCCCGAGCTGATTTGAGGCCAGCAACCGTTCTTTCGCGGATCAAATTGCGCTCGAATTCTGCTAGGGCCGCGAAGACGTGGAATACCAGGCGGCCAGCTGGAGAACGAGTTTCAATCTTTTCGGTAAGGGATTCAAAATTGATCTTGCGCTGGTCGAGTTCGGCAATAAGCTTGACAAGATCGGCCAAGTTTCTTCCAAGCCGGTCCAGTCTCCAGACGACAAGGGTATCGCCCTCACGAAGGCTCTTGAGACATACTTCAAGTTGTGGCCGGCCAGTATTTTTCCCGCTGGCCTGTTCTTCATAGATCTCCCGACATTTGGCGCGCTTCAGTGTGTCCTTCTGAAGGTCGAGGGTCTGGTCTTCGGTCGAGACTCGCGCGTAGCCGATGCGCATGTTCCAAATCTTAGCAAGCCAAGGACATTTCGGACACTGATTTCAAGATAAGTTGTGAGACACTTTTGACCAGCGAAATGGGGCGTAATCCGGACCCGCCCGGCTGTCCTGAAAACCCTCGTTTCCGCTACACTCCTGAACCATGCCCCGCCGCGAGCTGCTCACCCCTACAGAACGCCTTCAGTTGCTGGCGTTCCCCGAAGACGCGGGAGAGCTGATTCGCGTCCTCACACTGGGTAAGGCCGATATCGCCTTCGTGCGGCAACACCGCGGGGATCACAATCGGTTTGTCATTGCCGTTCTAATGGCCTACCTCCGGTATCCCGGGCGAACTCTGGCCAAGGATGAGAAGCCACACGATCCGGTTCTGAACCTGATCGCAGAGCAGCTCCAGATTCCCACCGCCGCGTGGGAACTATACGCAGATCGCGATGAAACCCGTCGGGAGCACCTGGCCGAATTGCTTTCCCTGCTGGACATGAAGCAGTTCTCAACCAGGCATTACAGGGCGCTCTTGGAGTGGCTGGAACCAACAGCATTGCAGACCACGCGAGGAATGGTCCTGGCACAGGTAGTTGTGGAAGAACTACGAAAGCGCCTCATTGTTCTGCCGCCAGTGGCTGTCATCGAACGCCTCTGTGCTGAAGCGGCAACGCGAGCCCAGCGGAAAATCTTAACAATTTTGTCGGAGGACCTGAGTCCTGAACAGAAGTCGCAGCTTGACGGCTTGCTTGAGATGCGCGAAGGCCTCGACCCGACCGGCAAGGGTCCAGTGATCTGTCTTCAATCGCCGCAGTCAACTAACGACTTCAGGGCAACGCACGTTTCCAGAACCACCACACGCCAAGAAACGTGAATTAGGCGCGAAATCGATCTCTTAAGTCTCGAATTCCGTGCGGGTGGCGACTATCTGGAAGTGGTGCCCAACTTGATCCGCGCTGAAATCTCCTTTTGTCCAGAAAACAGGTCCTACCTATTCATCACGGTATAAAGAGTTTCGTAACAGCCTCGTTCCTGCCCGCAACGCCGGCCCTAAAGAGCAAGAGCCAAAGCCACTAAGGGGAGTGAGTGTACCGGGACATGCGTTACGTTGTGGACCTGAGACATCCGTTACAAGCCCCTTGAGGTCAAAATGCCTTGGATCGGTCTCTCGTGCTGTTGCACCTTAAATATGCCAGCACTCGAGGCCATGGGAATGTGGTAATCCCGAAGGGATTTCCAAGGAGTGTGGGAAGGGTGGGAAGCCGGCTTCATGGCTTTCCGTACTTTCCATACTCTGTCATTGTGTGCCGTGCATGTTCGACAGTTTGAGGGTGCAAGTCCCTTATCCAACCTGATGGAGGTGAAGGATTAGCGAAGCGCAAGGGCGTCGCCGCGAGGCGGGGTCTGAAGGAAGCGTGGAGCAAAGGCGTGTGCCGATGGACAAGAATCGGATACGAGGCCTGCACTCGCGGGCGAGTTGGCAATGAGCAGCGAAGCCCATATCCATCAAGGCGAGTGTTGGTAAATCCGGCGGTGGTGCGCTGAAGACGGTCGAACTTACCACGGGAGGTCTGTTGCATGTCGTGGAAACACGACTGGAGAAGAAGCGATTCTTCTTGAACGTGCAGCAGAAGTCAGCAGAAGGCATATTAGTCCAGTAGACCGGATGAAGGCCTGAACGATAGGAGAGGCAAGTACGTGGCACGACTCAACGGTGCAAAGCGGCAGAATAACCAGCTAAAGCTGGCCTTCGGGGAAGGGACGACGAGTGAAGCTCGAAGTCAGTCCTCTGAAGGGACCGAAGCATCGGTGGCGGAGTGCAGTGCAGAAAGCCTGGCTCCGAATGAGCAGTGGATGGAGCGAGTCTGCCAGCGAGAAAACCTCTGGCAGGCGCTCAAGCGTGTGAAGGGAAACGGAGGCAGTCCGGGCATCGATGGAATGACGGTTGATGACCTGCCGGGCTACCTGAAGCAGCACTGGTTAGAAATCCGGGAACAACTGTTGAGTGGGACCTATCAACCGCAACCGGTACGTCGGGTGGAAATCCCGAAGCCGGACGGAGGCGTGCGAAAACTTGGCATTCCTACGGTGCTGGATCGAATGATCCAGCAGGCAGTGATGCAGGTTCTGCAATCCAGTTGGGATACTACCTTTTCTGAATCGAGCTATGGGTTTCGTCCCGGACGCTCGGCGCATCAAGCGGTGGCGCGTGCCCAGCAACATATTGCCGCGGGGCACCGCTGGGTGGTCGACCTCGATCTGGAAAAGTTCTTTGACCGAGTTAACCACGACCGACTGATGGGTCAGATCGCAATGCGAGTGTACGATAAGCGTCTCTTGCGACTGATTCGGAGCTGGCTCAAGGCGGGTGTGTTGGAGAACGGACTCGTAGGACCGACGGATGAAGGGACGCCGCAAGGTGGTCCTATCACGCCCCTTACACAAAAGGTAATTTCCAGTTCGAACGGACAGTGACGGGATGGCGAACAAGATACCCGGTTCTTGATCTTCGTCTTAAGAGGTAATATGTTTATGGCATATGACGCGTTCGACCAAGGTGGAAAAGGCTCGGCACTTGAACGCCGCTTTCGCCCTACTCCAGCGTCAGGTTGCATGGCCCGAGGCAGTGCAGCGCTTGTCGCGCAAGTTCGAACTCTCAGAGCGTCAAGCATATCGGTACCTGCAGGAAGCCTCCCATCTCGTTCGTCCGGTGGAAGTTACCGAGGCCACGGTGCCGGTCACGTTGAAACTTCCGCCGCGCACGGTCGAAATGTTACGGAAGCACGCAAGAAGCAGCGGCTTGACCATGGGAGCGATCGTGACAGGCGCGTTGAACGCATTTCTAGGTGCTCTGAAGAAACATGGCTGAGCCGCGCACCAAGAGCGGACCATTTCAAATCCACGTTTCCTATTCGTTTGATCGCCTGCTCGAGTCGAAGCTTGCGCAGGCCTACGATATTTTGGTGCCCTGTCGCGAACGCCCGGTCGGTAGGCGCGTAAAGGAGTGCGATGATGAGGATGACGGCGATCTACGCACGGGTCTCGTCCGAGCAGCAGCGCGAGGAGAACACGATTGCAAGCCAGACGGCTTCGCTGATCGAGTTCGCCAACAGCCACGATCTGGAAGTACCCAGAGAGTGGGTCTTCGAAGATGAAGGCTATAGCGGGGCCATGCTGGAGCGTCCAGGCTTGGAGCAGGTGCGAGACCTCGCCGCTGAAGGGCAGATTCAGGTTGTGCTCGCCTATGCGCCAGATCGCTTGAGCCGGAAGTATGCGTATCAGATTCTGCTGATCGAGGAATTCGCCCGCCACGGAGTCGAGACACTGTTTGTGAGGTCGCCGCAAGGCGACAGCGCGGAAGATCAACTGCTGGTGCAGTTCCAGGGCATGATCGCTGAATATGAGCGGGCGCAGATCCTGGAGCGCTCGCGCCGCGGCAAGCGACACCGCGCGCACTCGGGCGAGATCAGTGTGATGAGCAACGCTCCGTACGGTTACCGGTATATCCGTAAAACCGACGAAGCGCCCGCTGCTTATATCGTGCATGAAGCCGAGGCGCGCATCGTTCGGCGCATCTACGAGATGTATACGGTGGAGGGGCTCAGCATCGGCGAGATAACGCGCCGACTTAATGCCGAGGGTATCCCCACGCGCAAGGCAAGTGCTCGCTGGGAACGCTCGGTCGTCTGGGCCGTGCTGCGGAATCCCACCTATCGTGGCACCGCCTGCTTCGGCAAAACCAGCGCCGCGACACGGACGCGCGTTATGCGTCCGCAGCGCCGGCGTGGGGTGACTACGCCCTGCATGACAGCCGGTCACGAACGCCCGCGCGAAGAGTGGATCGAAATTCCCGTGCCAGCTCTGGTAAGCGAAGAGAGCTTCGCCCGGGCCCAGGAGCTTCTCCAAGAGAACAAAATACGATCGCGCCGCCGTACCATTGCGCCCAGTGTTGTACAGGGACTGGTCAGCTGTGCCAAGTGTGGTTACGCCTTCTCGCGATCTTCGACCTATACCAGCGCACGTAAGATTCACTACTACAAGTGCATTGGTTCCGATAGCTGGCGAAAACTAGGCGGCCCTGTTTGCGACAACCGCCGCCTTGTCAGGCAAGATCTCCTCGATCAGATTGTTTGGGCCGAGGTGATCCGCCTACTGGAAGAGCCGGCTCTGATACAACAAGAACTTGATCGTCGCCTGGCAGCAGCTCGCTCTGCCAATCCAACCCAAAAACGTGAGCAGAGTCTGCAGCGGGAGTTGACGCATGTGGGCAAAGGCATCGAACGACTACTCAACGCCTACCAGGAAGGACTCTTGTCGATTGAACAGTTGCGCGATCGAATGCCCTTGCTGCGTCAGCGCCAGCAGTCGCTTCGTGCTGAGCTGCAGGCGATCGCTGACCAGAGCACCGATCAGATTGCATTCCTGCGCCTGGCCGAGACCCTCACAGCATTTCTCGCCCGCCTGCGCAGCGCCGCTGAAACGCTTAATGTCATTGAGCGCCAGCGCATCGTGCGGCTCGTGGTTAAAGAAGTTCTGGTGGGGGACGACACTATCACCATTCGCCACAGCATCCCCATCCCTTCAGCGCCCCAGCAAAATGATGGCACGCACTCACGCGGAAACCCAGATTACCTTTTGTGTAAGGGGTGTACTTTCGCCTTTACTATCGAATCTTGTTCTCGATCAACTTGACCGTGAGTTGGAGCGAAGAGGCCATCGGTTCGCTCGGTATGCGGACGATTGCAACATCTATGTCCGCAGCCGTCGAGCAGGCCAACGCCTGATGGGAGGGCTCACAAGACTCCTTGAAGGTAAGCTCAAGCTGAAGGTAAACCGGGAGAAAAGTGCTGTGGCACGACCGTGGGAGCGGAAGTTCCTCGGGTTCAGCTTTACGAACGGAACAAAGCCAAAGCGCCGAATCGCGCCTAAAGCAGTGCTCCGGTTCCAGTCAAGAATCCGAGTCCTCACTCGTCGAACCCGAGGCATCAGTCTCGAGAAAATGGTTCGCGACGTGAGCCGCTACCTTCAGGGATGGCAGAGCTATTTTGGGTTCTGCCAAACCCCAACCGTGCTGGACCGTTTCAATAAGTGGATCAGGCGTCGTATACGCTCTGCCGCGTGCAAGCAATGGCGGACAGGGAAGACGCGATATGCCCGATTGCGAAAGTTAGATCTCAGTCATGATCTGGCCGCTCGCACGGCAGGACATCAGTGGGGACCGTGGCGGCTTAGCCGAACACAGGCTCTCTCCTATGCCATGCCAGCCGCTTACTTCGATCGCTTGGGGCTTCCTTCCTTGCGCTGCACACCCGGCGCTTAAATCCTACCGAACCGCCGTGTACGGACCCGTACGCACGGTGGTGTGACAGGGAAAGCGAGTGATCGCATACCTATGTCAATTCCATGGCCTGCTTTGGAAACGCGTGTCGCAAAACTGCGATTCGAAGCGCTTCAATGGCTATGGAGAACCAGTTAGTAGTTGAAACGTACACGGGGCGGTTCGCTGACCGCCGGCTGGCGTCAGTTCCTGGGAAATGGCTCCGTCTCCTGCGCGAGTTCGTAAAGGAGCGTTGCAGTTACAACCGCCGCCTGTTGCAGGTCGGCGGGCAGCAACCGGTCGTAGACATCCATGTTGGTGTGATTGGGGCCGCCGCTGGTCTCCATGAAATCGCGAATGAAGGCGAAGCCCGGCACGCCGGCCTCCTCGAACGAGACATGATCGGAGGCACCAATGCTGTGCGGCGTAATCGTTGCGGCACCGAGGTCGGCGAGAGGAGCGAGCAGCGGCTGCAATGCGGCCGCTTCGCCGATGCGGCCATCGAGATAGACACCGCGGATCTTCCCCGGTCCCCAGTCGAGGTTGAAGTAAGCCACGAGCTTGGCATTGGCGGGCGAGGGATTCTGCTTCGTTCCGAGATTCGCTGCCACCCAGGCGCGCGATCCGAGGCGCCCTTGCTCCTCGCCGCTCCAGAGCACCAGCCGTATAGTGCGGCGAGTCGGAAGCCTGAGCGTGGCGAGAATGCGAATCGCCTCCAGTGCCACCGCCGCGCCCGAAGCATTGTCGGTGGCGCCGGTGGCGGCGTGCCACGAATCGATCGGCGCGCCGAACATCACGACTTCGTCCGGCCTCTCGTTGCCCGGCAGTTCGGCCACCAGGTTGGCCGGATTGTGGCCCGCATCGAGCCTGGTTTCGATCGAGATGCGCAGCTGAGCTGCCTGGTGACCCGTAATCAGCCGCACCAGCCGGTTGTACTGCTCGGCCGCCATGACCAACTGCGGAGGCAAGTACCCCGCGTCGATTGCCCAAGGGTTCTTTCCTTCCGCTGCGCGTGCCGATGTGACGTAGACCGTTCCGCCTTCGCCGCTTCCGGGCTCGACGACCACTGCCGGGTGTTCGTCGAACAGAAGTCTCCACTTGGCGCTATTCAGGGCTCCTGCCGCACGCTGCGACGGCGTGAGTTGGAACGGCGGTGGTTGTGGGCCGACGATCAACTGCCGCAGCGCGTCATCGCTCCACCGTATCGGTCCTTTTGGGGAGAGAAACTCCCGTGGAGGCGCGAGCAGGACGATGCGCCCAGCCAGTTTGCCACGATAGCTTTGGACGACGGCTTCATCGGCAGCACCGAAGTAAACCGGCTCTCCTTCCACCGTGCCCGCTGTGCCAGGGCTCCACGCCTTGGCGTAGGCGATCAACGGGCCGTAAGCTGGCACAAGCTGCTCCGCCGTCAGCCCGGTCAGCTCCCAGCCACGACCGAAGCCGCCCCATTCTTCCAACTGGCTGGTTACGCCCCAAGACTTCAGGTCGGCAAGCGCGCGGGCTTGGGCCGCGCGAATTCCAGGCGAGTCGGTCAGCCGCGGCCCCACCCTGTCAGTGATCTGTGACGCGATCTCCATCACCTGTGAGTGGTCGAAGCCCTCAGTGCGGATGCGTGCTTCGGGCGTTTGCGCGTCGGCAGAAGGCATCCCAACCAGGAACCATGTGATCAGCCTGAGCACGCCGAGAATCATGCCCCCGAGTGGGCGAAAGCACAGGTTTCTTTTCATCTATCACCCGAAGCCAACTTGGGTTGAGGGTATGACACCGCAGTCGATACCAGAAATCTTGTCCTAGCAAGTGGACGCGTGGCGATTATCACCTTCCACCTCGTCGCGTCGCCTCCAAAAGTAGAGCGCCATCGTAATGGAGATAAGCAGGAGTGCAGCGCCAAACTCACCGGCTACATAACCCGTCTTGTTCCGATAGACGGTGAGGGGATCGAAAAACTGTTGTATGAAGGTGTTGTGGGATGCATGAAGAAAGACACAGGGCCAAATACTTTTCGATTTGAGGCGAAGCCAAGCCCAAACGAAGGTCAGAAACGGCAGCATGATGGTCAACAATGGAACATAGAACCAGGCCGGCGATGCTCCATGATAGTCGGCGAACAAGATGACCGGATAGTGCCAGATTGCCCAGATGAATCCCGTGATCAATGCAGTCGCAGGAAAACTGTGCCTCTTCGATAATTCTGGAACGAGAAACCCGCGCCAGCCGATTTCCTCGCCGATGACGGTCGCAAAATCTCGTATGACGGTGAAGGTCGCCGTGAAAATGAAGTAGAGAGTAATACTCGCCCATGCCGGAATCGGCCCGAGGCCCAACGAATTCGTAACCTGATCCAGGAAGCCCTTGTTGTATACGCCGCCTAGCCCTGTTAGCCACACAAATCCATAAATAACTATGCTGTATCCAAGCGGTATGAGATAGGCAATCACCTCATACCGCGTCTTGCCCCATCCCCAGCCGAGACTACGCAAATCACGACGGAGAAGCTTACAGGTGAGCAAGGCAGCAAAACCTGGAGACCACATCAATCCGGCGACATACGCGCCCCAGCCGCCGCCCATGTGCCCTGATTTGATGATGAGGAAGTAGAACACTGAACTGATCAGAAGCGTCATCAGCAGGAATATCGGGATCGCTCGCGATTCGGCTAAACCGCTGCATTGAACCTGTTTGTCGATGGTCAATGTCGGCCTCCTGAACACTCTGATGCCCATCCCACGATTATTGTTCGCCGCTGCAGGTCTTGCGGGCCGCCACTCAAGCGCGTTAATGACTCACTTCAATGTCCTCGGCCTATTTAAATCCCATAGGTGGTAGATCACCGCGGCCGCCGCAAACGCCAGAGGCTCAGTTCAAACGATCCTATCGAAACTGCCCCGCACACAGACAGGCTCAATCCATCCTCGTCTACACGGGCAGTGCCGATAGGAACCTAACGTTTATGAGGACTAATTCCATTCGCCTATGAAATAGTGGTGCTGACTGGTTTCGAGGAGGCGCGTGTGCGTCAACAATGGAAGCGAGCATTCTTATTGATCGTTTCACTTTGGCTTTCTGCTTATACATGCGCGCAGACTGACTCGTCGCCGCACAAAGTCGAAATGGTCACCGTCGAACCAGGTGTTCGGCTTGAAGTGCTGGACTGGGGCGGCTCCGGCAGACCTCTCATTTTTCTGGCTGGGGCTGGGGATACGGCGCATCGCTTCGACGGCTTCGCTCCACAATTCACCAAGCAGCATCACGTCTACGGCATCACGCGGAGAGGATCTGGCGCATCCGGCAGTCCTGCACCGACCAATGGCAACTATTCAGCGGACCATCTCGGCGACGATGTGCTTGCGGTGATGAGGACGCTTGACATCGACCGTCCAGTGCTGGTCGGGCATTCGATGGCAGGGGAGGAGCTTAGTTCGGTCGGCAGCCGCTTCCCGGACAAGGTTTCCGGGCTTATTTATCTCGATGCCGCAACCGACTTCGCCCTCGATGATCCGGAGCATCCGCTCCTTGCCGTCGAGATGAACGATATCAAGAGACGCATCGATGAGATCGAAGCGGGCGGTGTGGACGAACAGAAGAAGCTCTTGGAACTGGAGAATGCGGTAGCGCGCTTCCAAACCGTACTTCACCAGGACAACGCGGAAGTAGCGAATATGCCGCCACTGCCGCCTCGTTCGCCGATCGGTGCGGCGCTCAACTTTGGCATGCAAAAGTACACCAGCATTCCTGTTCCCACTCTCGCCATCTATGCCTGCCCACACAACTGGGATCGCCTGCCGGATAGCCGTCGCAAAACTGCTCTTATCGAGGACGACAAAGCCCGCTGTAACGAATGGGCCGACAATTTCCGCCGCGGCGTGCCAAGCGCCCGCATCGTCATGATCCCAAATGCCGATCACTATGTGTACCTCAGCAACGAGGCTCAGGTCGTCGGGGAAATGAACGCATTTCTGAAGACGCTTCACTGAGCGATGGCAACGACGAGTCTCTTTGAATAGATAGACCCTATCCCGTCGAAGAGAAGCGCCCTCTGATTAGTAATGGGAACATGTCGGTAGACAAATAAATTGGCGTCGGTAAGACCTTTGGCGGTGATGCGCGTAGGGAGGATTCATACGGAAATCGCCGAAGTGAAGCTTCGGTTTCGGAACTTCTTAGCTTCGCGAGCCGTATATTAGTTCAGGAGAAGCGCCAGGTTGAAAACACGGATCCCACCTGCCGTTCTTGCAATATGTATATGCTCCTATTCAGTATTCGCGGATTCCCAAACATCCCCATTCCAGTTCCTGCAAAAGCCTGGACCTTATCCGGTAGGTTTGAAGGTCGTCGATCAGTACGATCGCTCACGTAACTATTCCGCGAACGGCTTGTCGCGGTCCTCCGTAGGCGATGAAGCAAGGCCACTGCAAACCCTGATCTGGTACCCGTCGCTGAGAAGTCCAGCCAAACCGATGACGATTGGCGACTATGTCCGGCTGGCCGATACTGAGATCCACTTCAACGCTCCGGATGAAAAGCAGAACCGGTGGCGCTCGCTCTTGCAGTCGTCCTTCGACATGCCGCTTTGGGCGGTGCAGGATGCGCCGCTTACGAAAGAACGTTATCCGATTCTGATTTACGCTGCCAGCGATTCTTCCGTTTCATGGGAGAACGCCGACCTGTGTGAATACCTTGCCAGTCACGGCTACGTCGTTCTTGCAAGCGCGTCGATGGGGGTGTCGACACGCGACATGACAGACGATCTCGATGGAATCAATGCGCAGGCACGCGATATCTCGTTTCTCATCACGTATGCCAAAACGCTTCCCGATGCCGATGTATCCGAGGTCGCCGTGGTGAGTTGGAGCTGGGGCGGAAATTCGAGCCTTTTTGCGGCAGCACGAGACCCCCGCATCGATGCTCTAGTATCGATGGACGGCAGCATGCGCTATTACCCGGGCATCGTGAAAATGGCCGGGGACGTTCATCCGGAGCGGATGACCCTACCGCTTCTTTTCTTCACCCAAGGCGATCCGAACGTTCTTGAAGATATTGAGAGACATCATGACGGCCCCCCGGCATACATCGTGGGTCCAAACGTTCTGAACGCCTGGATCCACGGCGATCTCCTCACCGTGAATATGCTCGGCATGGCGCACGCGGAGTTCAGTTCCATGTTTCAGCGCAGAGAGAGTGGGCAGCGCTTTGCGGAAAACCAGGTAGCCGATTACGGACGAGAGGACGCCAACACGAACTATGCCTGGGTGGTGCTATACACGTTGAAGTTCCTGGATGCTTATATGAAGCACGACGCTTCGGCAAAATCGTTTCTTGAAAAGACCCCGGCAGAGAATGGCGTTCCTAAGCACTTTATGGGTATAACGTTTCGTCCCGCTCAGAGACTATCTCCTCCAGACGCTCGGTGACCTCACGACTACAAACAGTAGAATCATCAGCCCCACTGATTACCGCAATTCACCACAAATCGCATAGAACCGGCCGCCTGAACTCTTCGACCTGATGGATCCAGTTCTGATTTGTTTAAGAAAAGAATCCCGCCTATCCGTTGAAGTGCCTGCGACGTCCATGGCTTCCAACTGTACGAGATGGCGACTTTTCAGCCACGTGGCTCAAGTGCTGTCGTCGGTGAGTGCCTCGGCGATTATGCGCGAACCGTGAGTTGATTCGGGCCCGAATTCCGGTGGTTTCGTCCTTTTCGCAGCCGATCTCGGAAAATACATGCAGGGATGATCGGGTCCGTTTCTGCTTGATTATGATGATCTGGCGGGAGAGAGCAAACTATTGCCAACGATTTGGAATACGAGCAAGAGTCGAGTCCACGATGAATATCTTTGAGGGCAAGAATTTAGCTAACACGTGCTTATTCGCATATCTCTGCGCTCTGTTGGTACTCCCGGTCTACAGTCAAACGGCACAGTCTGCTCAACAGCGTATGCAGGCTGTGCAGAGTCGCCTTTCTCGGTACGTCATCATTCGCGGCGGCAAGAATGACGATATGAATCTGGACTCACAGATGAAGGCGCTCGGCGTCCCTGCAGTGAGTATCGCTGCCATCCGAAATGGCGCGATCGACTGGGTGCGAGCTTATGGCGTTTCCTCCTTTGAAGGCGTGCCCGTATCGACAGAGACATTGTTCGGCGCGGCTTCCATTTCGAAACCCGTTACGGCCCTTGGAGTTCTCAAACTTGTGGAACAGGGCAAGATCGATCTGGATGCGAACGTCAATCAGTACCTGAAACGATGGAAGATTCCGGATAATCAGTTCACTGTGAAGCAGAAGGTCACGGTCCGTGAGCTTCTGAACCACACTTCGGGTATCGGGACACATAACGGCGAAATCTATGACCCGAGTTCACCGATACCCACACTGCTTCAGCTTCTGGAGGGTGAGAAGCCTGCGAAAACGCCGCCAGTTCGGGTCGAGGCCGTCCCAGGCATGAAGTTCGCTTATTCCAACGGTGGCTATCTCGTGCTTTCCCTGCTGATCGAAGATGTCACGGGACAATCGTTCGCCGCATACATGAAACGAACTGTGCTCGACCCGATCGGGATGAAGCACAGCACCTTCGACGCGCCACTTCCGTTGAAATGGCGAGCGCGTGCGGCCACGGCCTATGAAGCAGATGGAAAACTGCCAGTCCCTCCATCAAAGTTCGTGGAACCGAACTTGGCTGCCGGTGGGCTCTGGTCCACAGCTACTGATTTGGCAAAACTTCTCCTGGAAGTTCAGAGCGAATACGACGGAGAATCGCACGAGGTCCTTCACCAGCAAACCATACGGATGATGGTTTCGCCTGACAAGGGCCTTACCTCACCCAGGCGCTACGGACTTGGCTTCGAAGTGGGCGGTAGCCCGGAAAATCCGTATATCCGTCACGAAGGTTCAGCATTTTTCCAAGACGACATG
This sequence comes from uncultured Acidobacteriaceae bacterium, assembly GCA_963833015.1. Taxonomy (GTDB): domain Bacteria; phylum Acidobacteriota; class Terriglobia; order Terriglobales; family Acidobacteriaceae; genus Alloacidobacterium. Next base: position 66,098 of record CAWHWJ010000020.1, read on the forward strand.
GTGGAGTATCTCCACGGCAACGGCATTGTCGTGATGACAAGCGGCGGTGGAGGAGGAGAGCTCGCAGACGAAGTCATTCGCAGTGCGGGAACGGTATATAACTTTCCCGATTTCAAGTCAATTGAACACTCTGTTGTGGACGTTCCGGCCTCTATTATGCGTGCTTACGTCGGAACCTATGCTTATATCAAGGTGGCTCTGGAAGGCGACCATCTTACAGCAGAGATTCCGTCTGGATCGCCCGCCGCCCGGCTTTACCCGGAATCGCCTACGCGGTTCTTCATCCTTGATGGGCCGCAGGAACTGTCTTTCCTTTACGACTCGCAGCAGAACGTCACCGGCGTGGAGTTTATCACTCCCATGGGTCATCATCGTCTGGACAAGAGTCCAGCGCACTGAAGTCGCAGTTGCAAGTCGTCGGTCCTGTCGTCAGTCCTTCTCAACTGTTGTGAACAGTCAGAATGGAGTGACCGGCACCGATGCGCTGATCGTGGGTTAGGCTGTGAGTTCAGAAGGACGCACAGCTCAGAGCCACAAGCGGAAGGGAGCCGGTCATGCAGGAGAAGTTACGATTTTTGGGTTTGGATGTCCATGCTGAGACGATCGCCGTAGCGATTGCAGAGCCGGATGGTGAAGTACGAAGTCTGGGAACGATTCCGAACCGCGTCGAGGCGATACGTAGGCTGATCAAGAAGCTTGGCTCAGCAGAGAAGTTGCGAGCCTGTTATGAAGCAGGACCGACGGGCTACGTCGTGTACTGGCAGTTGGCGGAGTTGGGCATCCAGTGCGAGGTTGTAGCGCCAACACTGGTGCCGGTTAAGGCCGGTGATCGAGTAAAGACAGATCGGCGCGATGCGGAGAAGCTGGCACGTTGCTATCGATCCGGAGATCTAACGGCGGTATGGGTTCCGGATGAAGGTTCCGAGGCGTTGCGTGATTTGGTGCGTGCCCGTGAAGCAGCCAAGCAGGATCAGATGCGGGCGCGACATCGGTTGAGCAAGTTCCTCCTGCGCTCAGGCCAGCGTCCACCGTCTGGAATAAGGCCGTGGACGCGTCCCTATTTGATTTGGGTTGCGCAGCTACGCTTCACGCAGATGGCGCAGGAGGCGACGCGACTGGATTATCTGCACGAAGTCGAACACATGCGTGCACGGGTGGCGCGACTGGAACAAGCCATCACCGAGGCGGTCAAGCTAGCCTCGCCTGCGTTACAGGAAGTCATCAACGATCTGCAGGCACTGCGGGGTATCGCAGATATCTCGGCTGTGACCATCGCGGCCGAGTTGGGCCAGGTGTCCCGCTTTGACAGTGCTCGGCAACTGATGGGTTACTGCGGTGCCGTGCCCAGCGAAGACTCCAGTGGCAAGCGGACCCGGCGCGGGAGCATCACCAAAACGGGCAACGCGCATTTGCGACGAATCGTCGTCGAAGCTGCGTGGAGCTATCATCGTCCCCCGTGTATCTGGTACGGCCTGCGCAAACGACAGCAGAGTATTTCCGAAGAGACTAAAGAGATTGTGTGGAAGGCACAACACCGGCTGCACAAGCGTTATATGAGACTGGCAGCAGCCGGCAAGGACAAGAGAAAGATCACCATTGCAGTTGCTCGTGAACTGTTGGGTTTCATCTGGGCCATTGGAACCAGAGCAGAGACTATCGCCAAGCAGCGGATCGCGGCCTGACAAAAAGCAAAGCATCCCTAAGAATGAAAAAGCAAAGACGACCCTATCGATGAACATCGTCGCTAAACTCGAGCATAGAGCCAGCAGCAGCCGAGGCAAGCACGAAGGAGAATCCTCGTTTGCCCTATGCGACAGGCTCAGCCGGACTCACGATAACAGTCAGAGGCAGCTCCCGACGGATCATGATTATGCGGTTCCGACCCGCGAATATCAGACTGATCAATCGTCGCCCAAACCTGCCCGGCTGCTGCTCGCTCTGTCCTCGAGAAAAAGCAAAAGGAAACTACAAACCACAGATGTCGCAGAGTTGACACGGTCACTCCATATCAGGGCTTAGCGCTCATTGACAGGCTCTTCGAGGGTTTATCGGCATTTCTGGAGCGTCTGTGTGTCCTTCAGAGCGAGATGGACAGCTTACTCTGAATGTATGACCGAAAATGAGAAGACGATTCGCGTTGGATTAATTGGCTACGGCTTTGCCGGCAAAACTTTCCATGCTCCATTGATCCGGTCAGTGCCGGGACTGGTGTTGAGTGTTATAGGGTCGAGTAAACGAGAGATCCTGAAGGCAGAGTATCCCAATATCCTCGTCTGTTCCGCCGACGAAGTACCTACCCATCCGGATGTCGATCTGGTCGTGATTGCCAGCCCCAATGAAAGCCATTTCCTTCTCGCGGCCACTGCCTTGCGGGCAGGGAAAGATGTCGTCGTGGATAAACCCTTTACTGTGACCCTTGCGGAAGCTCGTTCGCTCGCAGAAATTGCAGAAAAACACAACAGGATTCTGTCTGTCTTTCATAATCGGCGATGGGACAGCGAGATTCTTGCCACTAAGGCAATTTTAGAAACAGGTGTGCTCGGCGAAATATCTCATTACGAGTCTCACATCGATCGTTTTCGGCCGCTCGTGCGTCAACGCTGGCGCGAAGATCCCGGTCCGGGTGCAGGTTTATGGTTCGATCTTGGACCTCACCTCATCGACCAGACATTGCATCTCTTTGGACTTCCGCATGCAGTGAATGCCAGCTTCGGAATTTTACGCAAGGGAGGACGAACGGATGACTGGGCCCACGTGCAACTCATCTATGACCACATGCGGGTCGTCCTGCATGCCTCGTTACTGGTGTCGGGCGGCGGTCCGCGATCTGTGCTTCACGGCACCCGGGGAAGCTGGGCGAAGTTCGGCGCTGACGTGCAGGAGCGGCAACTGATGAGTGGCATGCTCCCTGACGATCCGGTGTTTGGCAATGACCCTAGTCCCGGCATCGTGTACGACGGTGCAACTGGCACGCAGACGGAAGTGCCGTCGCCAACAGGCAACCAGCGGGGATACTACTCCGGCATCAGAGACTCCATTCTTGGCAAATGCCCGGTGCCTGTTCCTGTAAAGGATGCTGTTGCTGGCATGGCTATTCTGGAGACGTCCTTTAAGTCGGGAGCCCGGGGTCAGGTGCTGCCTCTTCCGCTGACCGAAGACGAACGCTCGAAATTGAAACAGCCTCATCTGCTATCAGTAGTCTGATCGTCTGACACATTGAGATTTCATTCCTGATCTCTTGGCTACGGCTGGCTGCCACAGTCGATCACTGAAACCCCGGATTTTTACAACAGCTTTGGAGCCGATTGATCTTATGGGAAATACAAATCGTACTGACATCTGGTCCCGTCGGAACTTCATCAAGGCCGCAACTCCTGTTGTACTCGGGCATGTCAGTTCAAGACGAGGACTGGCGGCAGGCGCGGAGCATAGGAATGTATTCGCGTACGTGGGTTCCTACACGAGTGCGGTCGATGGCGGAGCCAACGGCGAGGGAATCTATCGTTTCGAAATGGAGGCTCGCACGGGCGCGTTCACCGCGCGAAAGCTGGTTGCCAAAGCGCTCAATCCTTCCTGGATCGTGATTCATCCTTCGAAGAAATATCTTTACACGGTCAATGAGATCGTCAATCAGGAAAGCGGCGCGGTGAGCGCGTATGGGATTGAACCGGCAACCGGTGACTTGACTCCTCTGAACATGGTCAGTTCCGAGGGCAGAGGGCCGGCCCACATGAGCCTCGATGCTTCAGGCAAGTACGCTTTTGTCGCGAATTACGCTGGTGGCACGATTGCTGTGTTTCCGATTCTGGAGGGAGGAAGATTGGGGGCAGCTACGGATGTTCACCACGATCTCGGATCGGTGGGCGCCAAATCCGCAACCAACGCTCCGCCGGGAAGCTATGCCATCAGCGGCCACGATGCGCCTCACGCGCACATGATCGCGGCTGATCCCGAGAATCGGTTTGTTCTTTCTGTCGATCTGGGACAAGACAGGATCTATGTGTATCGTTTCGACAGCGATAGCGGGAAACTGAGCCCTTCGGAAGGCGAGCCTTTCATTTCCTTTCCATCGGGCAACGGGCCGCGTCATTTTGTCTTCCATCCGAACGGCCGCTGGATATATGTTCTCGGCGAAGAGTCGTCCACAATTGCGTTCTTCTATTACGACGCTACGCGTGGAGCGCTGACTTTACAGCAAACCATTTCGTCGTTGCCGGAGCGATTTGCAGGGACGAACTTCACCTCTGAAGTAGTCATTTCGCCGGATGGCCGATTCCTGTATGCTGCCAATCGCCTGCATGATACGATCGCGATTTGCTCCATCGATAGCAACGGCAAGCTCACGCTCATTGGTGAAGTCTCGACGATGGGAGACTACCCTCGCCACTGCACCTTCGATCCGAGCGGCAGCTTTTTCTACGTGTGTAATCAACGTAGCGATAACATCACCTGCTTTAGAGTGCAGCGTCAGACAGGACTACTTTCGTTCACCGGTCTATATACAGCGGTTGGAACCCCATCCATTGTGACTTTTCTGTCTTAAGTCGTGCTTCCCGTTATCGCTCAGGTCTTGATGAGTGACTTGGCGATTATGCGTAAATCGAGATCTGCGTTTTCTGCGGAAATGAGCGGTCAAGCGCTGAGCAGGATGCGGATCTGATCCTTCAGCTTCTACTCCATCCTCAGTGCGCGCATCGGATCGGTGGATGCCGCGCGCCGGGCCGGTACAATCGCTGCTACCGAAGCGGCAACCAAAAGCAGAAGTACGCTGCCGCCCACCGCCAGCGGGTCCATGACAGGCGTTTGATAAAGGAGACTGCGCACCCAGCGCAGCGCGATCAGCGCTATCGTGAGCCCAACACCAGTGCCGAGCAGAACCGGATATGCAGCCTGCCGAAGCACCAGTCCGATCAGGGCACTCTTCCCCGAACCCAATGCGATGCGGATGCCGAATTCCTGCCGGCGCAGCGAGACCGAATACACAAGCACGCCATACACGCCCAGCAAGGCCAGGCACAACGCGGCCGCGCCGAAACCGCTAAGCAGCATGGCCTGGAAGCGGTCGGTTGCCACCGAATCGCTGACCTGTTCATCCATGGACTTGAGCGTCGGAATGGCGACCTGCGGATCGATCTGCCAGATCGCGCGCCGCATCTCCGGAATCAGCGCATCGCTGGGTTGCGAGCTGCGCACCAGAAACGACAGCGTCCATGGCGTGTAGGCCCAGTAGGGCAGATAGACCATGGCTGCATTGTCCTTGAGGCCGTTGATGCGCGCATCGGCCACGATTCCGATCACCGTGATCGGATGCTTGTCGTCCGGAACGAGGTCCTTGATCGTTCGTCCGATGGGATTCTCGCCGGGAAAGCCCTCGCGCGCCGTCCTCTCCGAGATGAGCGCCACATAGGGATTGGCGCGATCGGCAGCTGTGATGTTGCGGCCAGCGACGAGCGCGCTTCGCATCGTGGGCAGATAGTCGGGATTGATCCAGCGCACGTTGATCGCCGGCTCCTGCCCCGCCGGTACGGGATGGTCCGGCCGGGTAAGATTATCCACCCAGGTTTCACCGGTCAGTGGCGCCACGCTGGTCAGGGCCACCGACTGCACGCCGGGCAGTTGTCCGAGAGCGGCAAGCGCGCGGTCGATAAAGCTTTGCTTGGCGATCTTATAGGTTTTGGAGGAATCGCCGTATTGCGGTGAGAACAGATCGACCTGCGCCAGCGTCACGTGGCTCGCATCGAAGCCGCGATTCTGCCGCAGAAGCCGGGACAGGCTGCGCAGCGCCAGCGAGGTGACAATGAGCAGGACCACGGTGCACGCCACCTGCGCTGCCACCATAAGGCTGCGCACACGGTGGCTCTCCCGCGTATTGGCTGCGCGCGTGGAGTTTGCCTGCAGCGCAGCTTGCGGAGCAACACGAAGAGAGCGCAGGGCGGGCAGCATGCCAAACGCGATTGCGGCCGCAATCGAGAGTCCTGCGGCAAACAGCAGCACCGGCGTGCTGACGTGCACCTCATCGAGGCGCGGGATATTAGCAGGCGCCAATGCGATCAGCAGCCGCACGCCGCCGAAGGCCAGCGCTGCTCCGGCTGCGCCGCCGGCAAACGCCAGCACCAGGCTCTCGGCCAGCCGCGACCTCGCCAGTTGGCCCCGGCTTGCGCCGAGTGCCGCGCGAACCGCCGTCTCCCGCTCCGCATTGACAGCGCGCGCTAGTTGCAGGTTAGCCAGGTTGACGCACGCGATCAGCAGCACCGCGCCCACTGCGGCAAACAGCATCCAGAGCGCGCCGCTCACGCCCGACGCCACATCCTTCGCCAGCGGCGTCAGCGCGATTCCGAACTGTAGAGGCAGATGCGCGGAAAGCGTGTACGCATTCTGTAAAGCCTCCAGTTCGGCGTTTGCCTGGGCCAGCGTTATGCCGGGCTTGAGCCGCGCAATCGCCTTGTAGTTGAAGTTGCCCATGTCTGCATTCAGGTCGCGCTCGCTCGGCGCCTGCGGCTTAAAAAGCAAGGCGTCGCGTGCGAATTCCTGAAAGGCGATCTTCGGCGCCAATACGATCTGCGGAAACTGCACGCCCGGCGGCAGCACTCCGATGACCGTAGTCGGTTGGCCGCCAATTCGAAGCGCCTTTCCAATCACTCCAGTGTCGCCATCGAAGAAACTCTGCCAGCCCTCGTAGCTCAACATGACTACATCGTCGGCGCCCTTTTTCGTATCGCCTTCCGCAAACTCCCGGCCCAGAATGGGTTGAACGCCAAGCAGCCGGAAAAGATTCGGCGAAGCTGTAATCGCGCCTACAATGTGGGGGTGATCGCCGTTGGGCGAGACGCTCAGTCCCTGTTGGGCAAAGATCGCGGCGTCTTCGAGGGTTGCCTCCGCGTCTTTCTTCAGGCGCAGAAAATGCCGGTAATTGTCGGGAATCGCCGTCCGCTCGCTGCGCGCCTTGTCTTCGACCGTCTCGCGCATCACCACGAGGCGGTCCGGATCACGAAAAGCGAATGGCTTGAGCAACACCGCATTGACCACGCTGAACACCGACGTGACCGCGCCAATGCCCAATGCGAGCGTAAGGATGGCGGTGAGCGCGAACCCGGGCGACTTCCGCAGTTGACGGATGGCATAGCGGATATCGCGAGCCGCCTCTTCAATCCATGGCAGGCCGCGCTGTACGCGATAGCTCTCGCGGATCTGCGTGATGCCGCCAAACGCGCGCAGCGCGGCGGTGCGTGCCTGCTGCTCATTCATCCCGCGCACGCGATTTTCTTCGATGGCCAGATCGATATGCGCGCGCAGTTCTTCGTCGAGAACGGCATCGAGCTTCCTGCTGCGGAAGAGTGCTGCGAAACGGCTGAGGAGAATGCGGATCCAGTCCATAATCGCCTCCTAATTCGACGGGGCAAGGAAGCGCGCCATGGTGGCGGCGATGCGCTCCCAGTTTTCGATCTCCTGCTCGATCTGCTTCCGCCCGGTGCGGGTCAACGAGTAGAACTTAGCGCGGCGCCCGGTTTCCGAAGTACCCCATTCGGCCTTCACCCACCTCCGCTGTTCCAGGCGAAGAAGAGCTGGATAGATGGTTCCCTGGTTGAGGCTCATCGTGTTCCCACTGACTTGTTCGATTCGTCGCGCAATTCCGTAGCCGTGCAGCGGACCCATCGACTCAAGCGTCTTCAGCACCATCAGATCAAGCGTTCCCTGTAATACATCTGATTTGCTTTCCGGCACGTCCGCTCTCCTGTTGATCGTCTACCTATATCTAGGACACGTTATAGGTAGAATGTCAACAGGTTAATCGTTGAGTCTCAGCCTTTGCGTCTGATATCGACTATTGACTACAGGGCTTACCACGTTCCAAAACTAACTAAAGCACCTGGAAACGCGGTTTGGCGATGATGCGCCAATTGAGAATGCCTCTGGAAGATTGCCAGAATGTCAGCCTATTCGGCTCTCAATGCTTGCATCGGATCGAGGCGCGATGCACGCCACGCGGCGACGATACATGCGAACGCAGCCACCGCGAGCAGCGTTGCGGAAACCGCGGCAAAAACCGCCGGATCGAGCGGCTTGATCTCATAGAGCAGGTCGCGCATCAACCGGCCGGCTGCCAGGCTTGCTGCAAGTCCCACCACAAGACCGAAGACCGCGGGTCGCATTCCATCCAGCAGCATCTTCTGCATCACGTGTTCGCGCTTTGCGCCCAACGCGATGCGGATGCCGATTTCGGTCGTCCGCTCCGTTGCGATGTACGACATCACCCCGAACAGGCCCACCGCGGCAAGGACCAGCGACAGCGTCGCGAAAGCGACGAGCAGCGTTGTGTTGAAGCTCTGGTCCAGGGTCGATTTGCCGAGCAACTGGTTCATGGTGAGCACGTCGGAGACGGGCAGATCGCTGTCCATCTCGGCGACGATGCGCTCAACCGGCAGAGCGTATTGCTCCACGTCATGACTGGAGCGAACGACAAGCGTGCCGACGGTCTCGACGCCGGCATCCAGCGGGAAGTACATCATAGGCAGCAGTTTTTCGCCGATCACGGAGCGCGTATCGCCGACGATGCCCACAACCTCCGCGGTGTGATGCCGAAGCAGGGCATTGATGTGTTTGCCGACTGGGTCCTCGCCGGGAAAGTACTGATTAGCGAACGACTGGCTGATGACGACTTCATTGGCCGCATCCAATCGCTTACCGAAGTCAAATGTGCGGCCGCGCAGGAGAGGAATACCCATCGAGGCGAAATACTTTGAATCGGCCCAAAGCTTATTGGCACTCAGTCCGCTGCCTTGCGGCAAGGGCGGGTGTTCGACAATAGTGAATCCCCAATCGCCCCAATATCCCTGGCCGGGAGCGACCGTGACAAAGCCCGCCGCATCCACGCCGGGCAGACCGCGGACGCGCGCGAGCAGCGTGTCGAAAAAGTTGGCGCGCTGGGCCGGCGTGGGATAGCGGGCATCCGGAAGGCCGAGATGCATGGTGAGCACGTTTTGCGTGATGCAGCCCATGTCGGCGGAGCGCAGCCGTTCGTAACTCTTGAGCAGCAGGCCGGCACCGATGAGCAACACCACAGTCAAGCCGACTTCGATCGCCAGCAACACCTTGCGCAGCGTGGCTCGCGCGCTACCGCCGCTCACCGAGCGCGAGGCCTCATACAACGCGCTCAGTACGCGTTTGTCGCTGGCGCTGAATGCCGTGATCAATCCGCAAAACAGCGCGCACAGCACGATGATGCCGACGGTGAACGCAGCTACCACGCCGTCGATGTGGATGGATTCGACGCGGCTCATGTCCTGGCGAATTCGCGTCAGCCATTGCAGCGCGGCGAAGGCCAGCAACAGGCCCAGGGCGCCTCCGGCGGCAGACAGCAGCAGGCTCTCCAACAGCCGTTCGCGCATCAGGCGCAGCCAGCCTCCGCCCAGCGCGGTGCGAATTGCCAGTTCCTTGCGTCGCGCCGCCGCGCGCGCCACCAGCAGGTTGGCCACATTCAGGCAGGCGATCAGAAGCAGGCAGCAGGTCGCCTCCAGAAGCACGTAGAGCGGCTTCTTGATGTCGCCCACGATGTCATCCAGCAACTGCCGGCTGCTGGCACTTCTGAATACGAATGGGTCGTTGAGGTGCGCATCGTGGATGCGACGGGAGATCAGACTCAGGTCGGCTGCGCCCTGCGCCGCGCTGACTCCCGGCTTGAGCCGTCCAACCACGTTAAGCATGTGTATGCTGAACGAGGTCATCTGTTCCTCGGGCCTGTCGTGGTAGACCGATGTCCAGAGCTGCGTGGATGAGTCAGGAAAATTGAACCAGGCGGGCATGATGCCGATGACGGTATAGGGCTGGGCGTCAAGATAGATCTTCTGGTTGAGGATGGCAGGATCGCCGCCGAAGCGGCGCTTCCAAAGGCCCCAGCTGAGCAGTACCGTGGCGCTGGCGGCGGGGCTGTCATCGGCCTGCGAAAAATCGCGGCCGAGGGCGGGCTGCACGCCTAGTGTGCGTAGCAAATCCCATGAGAGCTCTGCGCTATCGAGCTTCTCCGGCAGTTGCCCACCCGACCCGGAGAGTCCGACGCGGCTGCCGCGCGCGAGTGCAAGACTGCTGAAACTCTGGTTCTGCTTCTTCCATTCGGCATACATGCCTCCGGAGACCGTGTTGTAGGCTACCGTGTCGTTTTCATGAAGGCCCGATTCGTAAAGCATGACGAGGCGATCCGGATCCTGGAATGGCAAGGGCTTGAGCAAAACGCCACGCACTACCGTGAACAGCGCGACGTTAGCGCCAATGCCCAGCGCCATCACCAGGATGGCGATGACGGTAAAGCCGGGGGTGCGACGAAGGGTGCGCAGACTGAAGCGCAGATCGCGTGCGAGGGATTCAAGCCAGTTCCAGGACCAGATGGCGCGAGTCTGTTCACGAATAAGAGTAGGATTGCCAAAGGCGCGCAAGGCTGCGTGGCGAGCTTCTTCGGGGGTCAGGCCGCGGTCGCGCTGCTCTTCTTCTTCGAGATCGAGATCGGAACGCAGCTCCCGCTCCAGGTCGACATCCCGCTTCCGCGATGGCCACCATTTCATCTCAGCTCTCCTCGGCGGCGGGCCACATCACGCGTGCGACAGCTTCCGCCATCTGCTTCCACTGCGACTCTTCGACCACGAGCTGCTTCTTGCCTTTATCCGTCAAGCGGTAGTATTTGAATTCCCGATTTCGGTCCGGTGCAGTCTCCCATTTGGAGACAACCCATCCTCGCCGCTCCAGGCGATGCAGCGCGGGATAGAGCGAGCCGTGCTGCATCTGGAGGAATTCATTCGTGCTCCTCTGAATGTGCTTCCCGATCTGGTGACCGTGAGCAGGTCCATAGAGAAGGGTCCTCAAGATGAGCATGTCAAGCGTTCCCTGGAGGAGCCCGACCCGTTGCTGCGCTTGCTTGGCCATAGAAGACAGTCTACCCCCGATCTGGCAAGGATGGTAGGTGCGTCATGCACGGACAGCAGGAAAACCAGCTAGGACAGCCTCGTGTAAGACCGGCTGGCGAGGCCCATAGGAGTTGAGTTATGCATGGCGGAACGGCAACCTGCACATTTCCATGCGCTCTCGTTGGGATTGCCTGTATAGCGAACTAGAGGCCTGCTATGCCGATCAATCATCGTATTCTTTCGTGTAGCAACGACGAGTATCTTCTTCGAGTCCGACACTGGGCCCTGGAGCATGCGTTGTTTGAGGTAGTAGACGTATACGGAGTCGACGCCTTTGAGAAGCTGAGAGAAGGCGATTTTGACGTTGTCCTCATCTGTCACTCGCTCTCAGATGCGGAACAATGTCGCGTTCGAAAGACAGCCGAGGGACGCTGGCCGAACGCGGCCATTCTGAACCTAGATCGACCACTGGATACGCTGCGCGTGCACACGATACCGATGGCTGAGTTCCGACGCCGGTGAAGCGGTCTTCCATTCTGGACCTAGCCCGATCCTTGAGCCGTGAGTGTCCGCTGCCGGTCAACGGTGTTCAGAATCGGTCAGAGTGGATGTTGAACATGCCGAGGCACTGTACTAATTTCCAGTCTTTAGATGGTGAACGTTTGGCCTCCGGATTGCAGCTCTTCAGGTGTGAAGATCTCTTAAGGAGCTTCCCGTGATCAGCAAGAAGTGGATGTTCTTGTTGGCGCTCGCGTTGTTCATCTCGATTCTGCCCAGCAGCGGGCAAACAAGCAAACATCCCGACTCACTTTTCGAAACGATCAAGTCCCTCGATGCTAAGCTCTTTGACGCGTATAACCACTGCGACTTAGAGACGCTGGGCTCCATGGTTTCGGATGATCTTGAGTTCTATCACGACCAGACAGGACTGACCGTAGGGAAAGCGCCGTTCCTCGCGGCAATTAAGCAGAACATCTGCGGTAAGGTTCAGCGGAACCTGCTAGAGGAAACCCTTGAAGTCTATCCGCTGAAGGGATACGGAGCGGTCGAAATCGGAATTCATCGATTCCATCATCCCAACCAGCCAGACAATGTTGGGGATGCCAAGTTCGTGACAATCTGGCATGACGACAATGGGGTATGGAAAGTCACGCGAGTGATCAGCTACGAGCACAACCAGGGGCTACTGGCGAAATAGTGGCAAAACCAGTCATCGGATTCTGATCCATACTGCGGCCATTGTTGCAATCTGAAAACGGCCCGGCGAGGAATAGCAATGCGTCATCATCAGGATTGTTCTTTGGATGCCGTTAGTGTGCCACAGGATTGGCTCGAGGAAGAGGGTTTTCAAGACGAGCATTTCCAGAGTTCCCTGAACAAGATCGCTGGAGGATTCGGGTATAGGCGTGGTTGCTCCTCTCGATAATCAAGATGTGTAATGCACGCTCCTGCCGATTGCCAAGAGGAGGGCGGATAATGCGGCGGCGTTTCAAAACTGCCAGCTTGCAGCAACTCTCTCACCTGTCGTGCCGCAGGCGTTGTTTCCCAACAGGGCATCCTTTGGTCGACCACGGCAAAAGCAAGATAGGTAACGGTAAAGCGAACTTCGCGCCATGGAATCGCATTCTGGCCATCAGCTCAGGACGTCAGGGTTCAACAAAGAGTATGAAACTAAGAATCGTAATTTACTATTGGCGCTAACAGGAAAGAGCCAATTGCCTAAGCTCAGCTTCTCGGCGAAAGGTTTCAGTTCCCTGTTGAGAAGCATCTGCGCTTCGGCATAGCTGCAGGTTTCGATTGCGTGAATTGAACACAACCCATGAAGATTGAATGGGTATCTCGATATTTCCACATTGGGACGAACTACGGGTCACTGGCCCACCTGACCCTTTCGGATGAACTACGGGTCACTGCCGCTCTAAGGGTCACTGGCCCAACCTGACCCTTTGGCAGGTGGCAAACCGTTTCCAATAGCGTGCCCGAATCGGCGGCAAAAAGGATACATACACGTCTCATCTATCCGGGCAGGTGATTTTTTCTTATTTCCTTCTTTCCGGGGCTTTCAGCTCTGTGAAATCCCATATGCCTCTTTAGGTATCCTAAAGAAACATAGATGCCGTCTTATGTAGCGTCATCTCAGCTTTCCTATCGAACGCTTACGCACGGTCCCACAGGCACTCAATCACCGTCGTCGCTCCTTTACATTGCTCAGTATGCTCAACCGACCACATTATGGGTGCGGGCGTTTCCACCGTTGGAAATTTGGACTCGAGTGTAACTTTGGGAACCCTTACTTCACGACTTCACCCGCGTCTAGAGAGCTTTTATTTCTTTATTTCCCCGTCCGGTCCACAAACGTTAGGAGTTGCTCTGACACTCGGAACTGTGGCAAAGGGAGGCAACAGCGTGGTTATGTGCTAAGGATTTGAGTGCTTCCGCGGGCAATACCGGGCAATGTGCCACGGCAATGGTGGTAAATATAGCAATTGTGGCAATCTAGAATCAGTAAGTTACTGGACCACAAAGCGTCGCCGGAGTTCGAATCCCACTCTCTCCGCCATAGCTCAGCTGGAAGTGGGCAAAAAGGGTTGGAATCAGTCCGCCTGTTCCTTAGCGCAAAAGCAGCATTCGATCCCAGCGTCTTCGACGGCGGCCTTGACGGCATCGGTCATCTCGCGGCTACTTGAGAAAACGGTCCCTAACTGACCATGCGAGAGCCGATAATTTCCCAATTTGTATGCTGGCTCATTTCCCCCCGCATCCGCGTCGTAGACTTCCCCGTGATACGGACAACGCACCAGCACCTTAGCATCAATCGCAATCTCCGTTGCGACTTGCCGCTGGTCTTCGTGGCGTTCGATCATTCTCTTTACCAAGCTCATAGCACAACTCCGGCGGATGTGATTTTAACGTGGACGCGCCAGTCTGTCATCATGGGCTGGTGCAAGGCGGGATGCTCAGGCGCAGGAATTTCTATCGCAGGCGACGCCTCCTGAATCTGCATCGCAACGGAACCGGGCGTAGGATGGGAACAAAGCCAGCACTAGGCATTAGACAATGGCATCGCTAGTCGAAGAACTTCAGCGTGACGCATTAAATCCGGGCGTGAAGGTCAGCGATCTCTTGCGGAAAGCGAAGACAATTGCCATCAAGCTGGACCTCCCTGAGCTTGAGGCATGGGTTGAGAATGAATTGAACGGCTATCCGCCAGGCGACGTGCCCAAATACCGGGTCCTTGTTGGACAGGTAAAGGGGCAGAATCCGTTTCATGGTTGGCAGTCCGTCATTTTCCCTGACAACGATACGCAAGAGGCATTCTCCAAACGGCACGTCTTCCAAAAAGTCGCGGAGTTGGAGAGTGTGATTGCCAATTCGGGCAAAGGAGGCGAGCTTCAGATTCCACTGACTGCTAAGGCGAAACAGCTATTGATGCGAGCAACTGGATTCGACGAGGACTTTACAATCATGGTGAACGCAAGTGCCGTCGATGGGATTTTGGACGCTGTGCGAAACGCATTGCTTGAATGGGCGCTGAAGTTGGAGAAATCAGGTATCAAAGGTAGTGGCGTGTCATTTTCAAGCGACGAGCGCAAGAAAGCACACGAGGCCCAGGCCGTTTACAACATCGGAACGATTGGGACGTTTACAGGAAATATGGGGTCCGGCAGCGGCAACTTTACTGTTGAAGGCAACATCGTCAATGCAGATTCCAAAGGCGCTATCGAAGGTCTAATTGGGCGGATTCGATCCAACGAGGCTCAACTTGGCTTGGAACCTCCATCTGCAAAGGAGCTGGATAAAGCCCTAGACGGTCTTCAACACGAAATACAGCGCCCGGACCCGAGGGCCAACCGGGTTAGAGAGTTTCTAGGTTCGATTCGCAACATTGCGGAAGGTGCGGTTGGAAGCCTTGTAGCTCAAGGCATCTTGTACGAGATTTCAAAGCTAATGGCTTGAACGCGGCTCGATAGCTCAGGCTCCCGTTAGCGTAGTAAAGCCTTAGTAATGGGTTAAAATCTGGCAAACTCCTGTGTTCATGCGGGTATCAGATGTTTTCTGTAAAATCCCACTCTCTGCGCCATTCCTGCTGTCCGCTTCGGTATCTCCTACCTCACACTTGCTCGGCAACACTGGGTCATTCACTGAGTGGTTGCCGAAACTATTGTTTTTAAGACAAACGCAAATTTGTGCCGTAATCTCATTTTGGATTCGACATGCGTTCTTTCCTGAGGTTCTTGTTAGCGGCTGCGATTGTGACGTCTTGCCCGGGCCTGCTTCGGGCGCAGGACCTCTCACCTCGCGCCTATGTGATCACACCTGTGCGTTCGAATGCGGTAAATCTGACCTATTCGTTTTTCGATGGCAGCATCATTCTCGGTAACGCTGTCCCGATTGTCGGCGCGACAGGGCGCGTCAATGTTCAGATTTTGAGCTACTATCATTCCCTGAATTTCTTTGGGCGGTCGTCCAGTGTTGCTGTTGTTTTGCCCTATGGAGTTGGCAACTTTGACGGAACCGCGGCCGGTGTTCAAGCCCATCTCTACCGTTCAGGCCTGCTGGATTCCACATTCCGCTTTTCGGTGAATCTGAAGGGCGGTCCGGCAATGGACTTGCGGGAAATGAGTAAGTGGAAACAAAAGACACTGATCGGAGTCAGCTTTAAGTTCACGGCTCCAACGAGTCAGTATGACCCGACAAAGCTCGTCAATTTCGGCACGAATCGCTTTTCTTTTGAGCCGGAAGTTGGCTTGTCGAAACGCCGCGGACATTGGCTGATCGATACCTATGGCGGCGTATGGTTTTTCACTGAAAACCCGAATTTCTTTCCCGGAACGCCAGAACAATCGAAGAATCCAGTTGGAGCATTCGAAGGTCACCTGAGCTACGATGTGAGACCTCGCCTGTGGACCTCGCTGGATGGCAACTTCTGGTTCGGAGGCAGCACAAGCCTCAATGGCGTTCCCAGTCCGCAGACGTCGGAGAGGAACTCGCGCGTCGGGGCCACCGTGTCCTTCCCAGTGACAAAACACCAATCGATCAAATTCAGTTACAGTGACGGCGCCTACATACGGTATGGCGGAAACTTCCAGAATATTTCAGTAGGCTGGCAGTATTCGTGGATTAACAAACCCAAATAGGCCGCTCGCTTACTGCTGCCAACCGCCGCCAAGCGCGTTGTAAAGCTCCACCAGGGCCAGCCTTTCAGCGAGCTGCGCCTGGGCCAGTGCAATCTGCGCGTTGAAGTAACGCGTGTCGCTGTCGAGGACTTCAAGGTAGCTGGTGACGCCGCCGTTATATTGAAGATTCGCGAGGCGAACCGCGTCTCCTGCCGCGGCAGTTAACAACTCCTCCTGCGCCCGGTACTCCTGATCCTTCCGGTAACCAACCAGCGAGTCTGAGACTTCACGAAACGCTTGCTGGATTGACTGCTGATAGAACAAAAGCGCTTCCTGCTCCTGCGCCTCAGTCAACCTTACATTGGCGCGGAGTTTCCCCGCGGTAAAGATCGGTTGAGCTAATTGGCCACCGAAGCTCCATAAACCAGCGGGCCCGGTAAACAGGCTGCTAAGAGCTGAACTTTGGTAGCCAGCTATGGCGGTCAGACTAATGTCGGGGAAATATGCCGCTTTCGCTACTCCGATCTGTGCGTTGGCTGCCACGAGTTGTTGCTCGGCAGACTGCAGGTCGGGGCGACGCTCCAGCAGCGCCGATGGGAGACCGGCAGGAACGGTCGGCGGAAATTTGTTTTCGACTAACGGCTTTCCGCGAGTAATCGGTTCCGGATTATCACCCAATAAAATGCTGATGAGGTTTTCCTGCTGCTCAATGCTCCGCTCCAGAGCGGGAATGTTCGCCGCTGCTGCGTAGACCAGTTGTTCAGACTGGCGAACATCGAGCATGGAGACCGTTCCGCCGGTTTCCCGTATCCGCACCAGGCGCAACGACTCGTTGCGGGAGGTGAGTGTGTCTCGAGAGATCTGCATCTCGGCATCCAGCTCGAGCAGTTGGAAATAGGCCGACGCAACATTACTCACCAAGCTCCAGATCACAGCTTTCTGGGCCCACTCAGTCGCGAGAAGACTGGCGCGTGCCGATTCGGTTGCTCTTCGATACTTTCCCCAGAAGTCGATTTCCCAGGCCAGCGATAGATTTACCTGATTGGCGCTGGTATTGGTAGTCGGTAAGGTCTTTGTCTGGGGGAGTTGCACGTTGGACGCACTTGCTCCACCGTAAATGGATGGAAACTGATCCGCGCGGGTGATGCCCAGCGAGGCTTGCGCCTGCAACACGCGAGTTGCCGCGATGCGCACGTCATAGTTTTGCGCGATTGCCTTATGGATCAGCGCCTGTAGCTGCGGATCATCGAAGACAGTCCACCACTTTTCATCGGCAAAGGACGCAGTGGTCTGCGGCGGAGCATTGGGATCGAGCCCGCGGTAGGCATCGGGAGCCGCGATGGTTGGACGCTTGTAGTTGGGCCCGACGGTGCATCCGGTCAGGAACAGGAGGGCTGTTGCAATGAGCCGATGTCTGGCGATCATGGCTAGTCTCCCTCCGAGGGCGTGACGGTTGGCAACGTAGTTGGCGGCGATTCTTTCCCTTTCTTGAAGAAGTTGCCGAAGCGCTCCACTACGTCGAACGAGACGGGAACGAAGAAGATGGCGATGACGGTAGACGCGAGCATGCCGCCGATGACCGTCGTTCCAAGCACCTGGCGCGAAATGGCGCCTGCTCCGAATGCCCGCCACAACGGCACGCAGCCAAGAATGAAGGCAAATGCTGTCATCAGGATTGGCCGCAGTCTCACCCTGGCGCCGGTTAGAGTCGCCTCGATGAGCGGCTTGCCCTTGTCGTATTCAAGCTTGGCAAATTCTACGATGAGAATGGCATTCTTGGACGACAGTCCTATCAGCATAACCAGCCCAATCTGGGCATACACATTATTGTCGAACCGGCGAAGGTAGAGCGTTAAGAACGCGCCGAAAACGGCAATGGGAAGTCCCAGCAATACGCTGAAGGGCAGCGTCCAGCTCTCATATTGCGCGGCCATGATGAGGAAAACCACAAACAAGGCCATGCCAAAAATAATGCCGGGCGAAACGCCTTGCGCCGCCTTTTGCTCCTGGTACGACATGCCGGAGTAATCGAAGCCCATCTGGCCAGGCATCGTCTTGTGGAAGACGTCTTCCAGCGCAGCCATGACCTGAGCGGAACTGTAGCCGGGCGCGGCCGCGGCATTAATCTGCACGCAGTTGAAGAGGTTGTAGCGCATGACAAACTCGGCGCCACTGCGCGCATCGGTGGTGGTCAGCGTACTCAACGGAACCATGTCGCCGGAAGCGTTCCTGACGTAAAACTTGCCGAGATTGTCTGCCCTGGTCCGGAAGTCTCCGTCGGCCATGAACATATACCTGCCATTGCAGGCCGAAGCGGTTGAAGAAGTTAATCAGCGAGCCGCCCATGAACGTCTGCACCGTCTGGTACAGGTCGCTCAGCTGGATCTGCTGGGTCATCGCCTTGGCGTTGTCCACCTTTACCCCGACCTGGGGAACGCCGAACAGGGCTGTGGTAAAGAGCCCCGCCAGTTCCGGGCGTCTGCGTGCCTCGGCCATATACACCTGGGTCTGTTTCGCGAGAAAGTCAATGCTGCCGCCAGATCTGTCTTCAAGAATGAAAGTGGCGCCTCCTGACGTGCCCACGCCGGGGATCGCGGGCGGCGGGAACGAGAAGGCAACTCCCCCTGGGACTCTTGACAGGGCCTGCTGAAGGTGAGCTTTGATCCCCTCGTAACTCTCCTCCGGAGTTTTGCGTTCATCCCAGGGCTTCAGTGAGATAAAGAAGAATGAACTGTAGGTGGCGGCGACGCCGCTCAACAAGCTGTATCCGTTGACAGTGCTGACGTATTGCACGCCAGGTGTGTCCATCATGATCTTCTCGACTTCGCGCGCGGCCTCCGAGGTGAGTTGCAGAGACGAGGCGTTAGGCAGTTGCAACCCGGCATAAAGGTATCCCTGATCTTCATCGGGGAGAAAGCTTCCCGGGAGCTGTTTTCCGAAGTAACCCGCACCCACCGCCAGCCCGGCGAGCAGGAGAAACGCCAGAGCGGCTTTGTGGATCAGGTGCCTGCATATATTCACGTACCCGTCGGTGGCGCGACCGAAGACATTGTTGAACCCGCGAAAGAAGGCGCCGAGGGGTCCTCGAGACTCTTTCTTGGGACGCAACAGCATGGCGGAAAGCGCCGGGCTTAGGGTGAGCGCGTTGAATGCCGAGAAGAGCACCGAAATCGCGATGGTGATTGCGAACTGCTTATAAAGCTGGCCAGTAATACCAGGAATGAAGGCCGTGGGAATGAATACTGCAGCCAGGATGAGTGCGATCGCAATGACCGGTGACGAAACTTCCTCCATCGCTTTGATGGTTGCGTCGTGAGGCGTCAGACCGAGCTCGATATTGTGTTCGACCGCCTCCACGACGACGATGGCATCGTCGACGACCAGTCCAATTGCCAGAACCATACCCAAAAGCGACAGGGTGTTGATGGAGAAGCCCAGCATGGGAAAGACCATGAAGGTCGCAATCAGAGAGACAGGAACGGCGAGCAGAGGAATCAGCGTGGCTCTGAGGCCCTGCAGGAAAATGAAGACGACGAGGATGACCAGAAGCAGAGCCTCTCCCAGCGTCTTGTAGATTTCGTGGATGCCGGCACTGACCGCGAGTGTCGTGTCGAGTGCGGTAATGTAGTCCAGCCCCTGTGGGAACCTGCCTTTCGCCTCGTCCATCATTTTGAGGACAGCGGCTCGCGTTTGCAGCGCGTTGCTGCCAGGAGTGAGGTAGAGCGCGAGGAGGGCAGCGGGCTGAGAAGGCTTATTCTCTCCCGACACTCCCAACCGCGCAACATAGGAATAGTATTGCGATCCAAGTTCCACACGCGCCACGTCTTTCAGCCGCAGGATTGACCCGTCGGACTGAGCGCGGACGACGATCTCACCAAACTCCTCGGCCGTGGGCAGACGCCCCGGAGCTCGCACGTTGTAGGTGAATTGCTGGCCGAGTGGGACGGGCTCGCCTCCAACCTGGCCCGCAGGATTGACCTTGTTTTGAGCCTTGACCGCATTCGTGATGTCGGAGACGGTCACGCCCAGGCTCGCCAGCTTGTCAGGGTTCACCCAGATGCGCATCGCATAAGGCCCGGCGCCGAATATCTGTACCTGTCCGACCCCCGAGATACGGGTGAGCGCGTACTGCAAATTGATGGTGGCGTAGTTAGCCAGAAAAATGCTGTCGTATGTGCCGGAGGGCGAGTAGAGGTCGAGCAGCATAAAGGGCGCCGTCGTCCCCGGCTGAACGATTACACCTTGCTGGGTTACCTCGGAGGGCAGTTGCGAGGCGGCCTGGCCCTGCCGCATCTGCGCCAGAATCTGATCGGTGTTGATGTCGGTTCCCAGCGCGAAGTCAACGTACAGCACCATCTTTCCGCCAGAGCTCGCGCTCAAGGAGTACATGTAATTCATGCCGCTGACGCCCGACATCTGCTGTTCTATCGGTGTTGCAACGGACTCCGCAATCGTCTGGGCGTCCGCGCCGGGGTAGGTGGCTTGTACCTGGATCATCGGGTCGGCGATATTGGGGAACTGTGCCGTAGGTAGCTCGAGCACCGCGACCCCGCCGGCCAGCACCATCAAAATTGCGATGACTATCGCGACGATGGGGCGATTAATAAAGAATTTCGACATGATCAGTTGCCCCCGAGCGCCGCAGGGGCGGGCGTGTAAGGCTTAACGACGACCGGAATGCCTTCCTTCACCATCTCCGGCGGCGCGGCCGCTGCAAACATCAGTACGCGTTGAATACCTTCGACCACAACCTTCTCGCCGGGCTTCAGTCCCTCAGTGATGATCCAGTTCGGGCCGACCCGATCTCCCACCTTGACCGGTCGAATCACTGCCCTGTTTTCAGGGTTGAGCACAATGACCTGGTATTGCGACTGCACTTCAATCACGGCTGGTTGCGGGACCAGCAGCGCATTATCGTTATCGCCGACCCTGATCCGGATGCGGCCAAAGCCACCCGGACGAAGAGTAGCGCCCTTGTTGGGAAACTCAGCGGCCATCTGGATGGTGCCCGTTCCTGTACCGACCTGCCGGTTCACATAGATGATCCTTCCCTTCTCGGGATAAGGAACGTCATTGGACTGGATGAACTCAACCGGCATAGGCGGGCGCGAACCGCTGCCGAGCTTTCCAGTAATGAATGCCGTTACCTTTGGAGCAAATTCGAGAAAGAGGCTTTCGCTGGGGTTGAAGTATGCCCAGATTGGATTCACCTGTGAGACGGTCGCCATTTTCGTGGCGGTTCCGACCAGATCGCCAATCTGCGAATTGGATACGCCGGCAATGCCGTCTATGGGTGAGTAGACTTTTGTCCAGGCCAGATTCAGCTCTGCGTTCGCCAAATTGGCCTGCGCGGCTTGTACCTGCGACTTCATGGCTTCCTGATTGGTCAGATCGGTATCGAGATCCCTTTGCGCGATCGCCTTTTGAGCTGCCAGAGGAGTGTCGCGATTGACGTCGTTGGTCGCCTTGGCGAGATCGGCTTCGGCGATGCCTACCTGCGCCTTAGCCTGGTCCAATGCGGCCTCATATTGTCGCGGGTCGAGCGTAAAGAGAAGTTGGCCCTTCTTGACGAAGAAGCCGTTCTGATAATTCTGCTGGAGGAGGTATCCCTGTACTTTCGGAGTGATCTCGGCGTTCACGGGGCCGTTCAGCTGCGCGACCCACTCGCCGTAGATGGGAACGTTTTGCTGAGCGACAGGCGCTACCGTAACCTCGGGAGGACCTGGCTTCGGGCGCTCGGGTTCTTTTGCACAGCCGATGAGCGTTACGAATAGAAATATGCCGACGGAGACCAGACTATGGAAAGCGCTGCTGGCTAATAGATTTGTTTGTCCACGTTGCTTCGACTTTGTTGCGGATGATCCATACGGGCGAGACTCGTGCGGGGTCTGCATTGACACACTCCTCATAGTCACACTTCTGAGGTGGCGACCCGCACTCGGTTCTTTTCACAACAACAAGTCGACAACTCAGGACATAGTCACCAGACAGCGGCTTGACGCAGTCAAAGGTACGCCCGTATGCCTTGATCACAAACTGGCAGAAGTGACAGTTGCGCCCGTTTGCGACGATTGACGACGAGCGATTCCTTGACTGCACGCGGAGCGCCACTATAGCAGATTTTTGAAGGACTGTTCAGATCTGCAGCGTGCTTCTTTTGGGAAGGTGTTTGGAGTGATCCAGGCGGGAGTTAGAGGAATGGCGGAGAGGGAGGGATTCGAACCCCCGATACCCTTACGAGTATGCCTGATTTCGAGTCAGGTGCATTCAACCGGGCTCTGCCACCTCTCCGTGTTTTAAACCATTTTATTTCTGCTATTTACAGAGCACCCCTGTTTCGTTGGTTTTGCATGAAATGGGCTGGTGTCCGTTCTGGTGTCCCTTCCCTTGTCGGAGTTCACCAAGCGGTCCACTGCCGATGCCTGGTGTTCGGGAGCGAGATGGGAATAGCGCATGACCATCTGAAGCGTTCTGTGCCCGAGCAGCTCTGCCACCGTGCGCAGATCAACCCCGGCCATAACCAGTCTACTGGCAAAGGTATGCCGGTTGCAATGCCAGGTATACCCCTCGATCCCAGCCTCTTCGATCGCGGTGGGAAACCAGCCGCGCGATCCCTGAAGCGCATTCCCGCTGTGCACGGAAGGAAAAACCGGATCGGTCCCTCTCTGCCTTCCCGGGCCGTGTAACTGCTTCAAGGCTGTCAGAGCGATCGCGTTAAGAGGAATCGTACGGGGATTGCCGTTCTTGGTTTTAGGAAGGTGAATCTGCCGGCGGTCGAAATCCACCTGGTTCCAGCGCAAGCCGTACTGTTCGCTCATCCGCATCCCAGTATGGACTGAAAGAAGGAGGTAAGGCAGAAACTCCGGGAAGCGGCTCTTGATGGCGGCTCTTAATCGAACCTCTTCTTCGTCGGACAGAAATCTGACTCGTCCAGTTCCCTCCGTCTTCCGCCGGATACGCGCCGCGGGATTCCGCTCAATCTTCTCGTTGTCGATGCCCACCCGAAAGATCAAAGAGAAAGTCGCCTGCCAACGATTCCGGCTACTTGCCGCCCAGTTCCTCTCCACGGACTGCTCCGTCAGCCATGAAACAATCTCGTTCTTCCGGATGGAATCGGCTGGGCGGGAGCCGAATGCTGGAAGGAGCTGATTGATTCGCAAGCGAAGTTCGTAGGTCTGTTTGGCGCTGTTCTCAGCCTGACTGTGTATAAGTGCATCCTGGCAGAGCTCTTGGAAAGAGATAGCCTTTGCGCGGAGGTTCTCCGGCAGTTTCATCCCCTCAAGCTTCTGCGTATGACGTTTCGCCAGCAGCTTTTCCGCAACGCTGCGAGTCCCAGCCTTTTCGCGGCGCTTTCTTCCGTCCGCATCGGTCCAGCGAATCCACCAGATCCCGCTTCCCTTCTCTCTTTCAAAAACTCCACGCTTTGGTGCCATGCCGCTAACCTACTGCACCGGATTCTCATTTTCAATAGTCAGGCGCATCAACAAATTCCCGGTAACGAGGCCTTGAACGCTTTCTGCAATGGGCTTTCTTCGACGGCGAAGGAATCATCACTGAAAACAGTCGTGAGGAGCAGCGCAAGGCGATCAAGTACAACCATCTCGTGGCCAACTGCCTGATCTTTCATAATCTGTGCTCGCTGACCTGGCTCGTTCGGGAACCTGGAGCAACACGGCGAATTTATGCTTCGCAGAGTGAACAACAGCGGCGACACCAGCTGGCACAAAGGCAGGGTATTCATCAGCGAGGTTTTTCGATTTGAGATTCTCGGCTTCGAGCAAGTCGACGAAGACTTCTACAAGGTCTATTTTCGGGATGTTGAGATTGGTGAGTTTGACGCGGAAGCGCTTCGCTTCCGTCCGGTTCAGGTCATGCGATGAATCGATGTTCGGAGTCAATTGACGCGGTAGGGACGATCCTCACGGATCGCCCCCCGCACAGATCCGCACAGGCGCGTCTACGCATGCGGCTCTTATGAAGAATGGGTGGCGTAAAAGCGGGCGTCGGGATAGGGGTGAAGAACACAGGGTGGTGGTATCCACCGTTCAAGGACCGGAGTAAACTTCTCCCACTTCTTCTTCGCGCGTTGACTACGACGAACCAGTACATTACGCCATAGTCGATTGACGCGTTGTCTGAAGATGCGCAGCTGATCGATGTTGCCGGGGACAGCATGGTATTGGTAGTAGCCGGTGACCACCTTCCGAAGCCATTCACCGACCTGACTGGTGCGATCGTGCTTGCGGCGTTGAAGCTCAGCCTTGATGGCTTTCAGCTTCGCAACCATGCGCTTCTTCGCAGTGATCCGCCAGACGGTGAAGGTCTCGGTCTTGTGGCGTTGCCCACTGTAGTGGGTGAACCCCAAGAAGTTGAAGGTCTCCGGTTTCCCTTCCCCACGCTGCTTCCGGTCACGGGCCGCATAGCGCCCGAACTCGATCAGCCGGGTCTTATCCGGGTGTAGTTCCAAGCCGAACTTTGCCAGCCGTTCCTTGAACTCTTCGAGGAACCGCACAGCATCAGCCCGCTGCTGAAAACCCAGCACAAGATCGTCGGCGTAGCGAACGATGATGACATCGCCCTTGGCCACTTTCCTGCGCCAGACGTCAGCCCACAGATCGAAGAGGTAATGCAGGTAAACGTTAGCGATCAGCGGTGAAGCCACTGATCCCTGCGGCGTACCCTTATTTGTCTCCGACCACTGGCCGTCTTCCGATACTCCCGCCTTTAACCATTTCCGGATCAGGCGAAGTATCCTTCGATCGGCCACCCGATGCTCGATGAACTTTAAGGCCCATTCGTGACTCAAGTTATCGAAGAAGCCTAAAACGTCCGCATCGAGTATCCAGTTCACCTTCTTCCGTTGGATGCCCACCGTCAGAGCATCAAGCGCCTGATGCGGGCTGCGGCCCGGACGGAACCCGTAGGAGAAGCCCTTGAAGTCGACCTCATATATCTGATTGAGGATCGTCACCACGGCCTGTTGGACGATCTTGTCCTCCACAGCCGCGATGCCCAGCGGACGTTGTCGTCCGTCAGCCTTCGGTATATAGACTCGCCTTGAAGGTTGGGCCCGGTACGCTCCACGATGAACCCGGCCGTGAAGATCGACCAATCGATCTTCCAGACCGGTTTCATACTCCTGCCATGTCACGCCGTCTACCCCCGGTGAGGCCTTACGCTGAAGCACGTAAAAGCTGTCGCGGAGTAAATCAATGTTCAGGTGGTGGAGCAAGGAAGTGAACCGTTCCTGCTTTCTTTCCTTTGCTGCTTTTCGCACACCGTCCAGTTCCTGGGACATGCGTTTCCCGCTCTGTGTCGGGAGCATGTTTGACTGTGCGATGTTCTCCTTCATCTGCGCCCTTCCCTCCCCAACCTCCGCAGTAGCTTTTGCTTCCTTGTTCGGCTGGTTCACAGGTACTAAAACGCAGTCCGACTTCTCCAACACGTGCATGTCCGCATTGCGGCTTGCGGCCTTCGCGGACCGGCCTTGGTCGTTAGACCAAGGCGTGCTGGAGATCTCCCGGTTCTCGTGCATGTTGTTTTATCAGCGTGCGCGGGTTCTTAGACTACGCAGGACCGGACAGCCACTCGCGTGTAACGCAGCCGCCGTATTGCCTTCCTCCAACTCGGAAGAGAGTCGGCATCCTGATCTTCCGGCTTTTCGAAGCTCAATAGCCCGGCCCACCAATACCCCTATCTACGCTTCAAGTGACACCTCGCGATGTCCCCAACAAGACTCGGGGTCAGGATGGATTCGCTACTTCCTTTCCTGCAGGGGACTTGCACCCCCTACAACATGCCGGTTTATCCCGGCGCTCTCCGACTAGCCGGTGTTTTCGGCCAAGTGGATCGGAATCGAGTTGAATCGTCGTGCGGAAACCCGTCAATTGCGCCTCAGAAGACAACCTTTAAGGGCCGATTTTGTTAGCAGAACCGGCTGCTCCCATTGCAGTCGCGATTAACAATTGATCAGTTGCGCGCACGACGTAGACGCTGGTTTCTCTCAGCAGGCGTTGCCGGCTGCGTTCCTAGTTCAAGTCTGTTGCTCACGCTGATACCGCCGCCTCAATCCGCGGACCAGAACCATCACCGCTGGGCACACCGATAACCCGAAAGCTGAAACTTCGATGATCGAATTCCAGCCGGTTCTGCGCAATCCCCGTTAGAAGGAGAAACTGTATGGGTTTCAGACCATCCACCCTCAATTCCGTTCGCAACATCATGTGCCCAAACTGTACCGACGCGACGGCCGCAAGCGTTGCAGACGGATACGACTATAGTCACCCCGTTGGCAGTCCTGTGACATAGCGCGACAAGGGATTGGATGCTGCACAGTTCGACGGATTGCTCACAGACTATGACCGTATACTGCTCCGATTCGGTATGCACATCTTGTGGCAGCTCTAGGCGACAGATGCCGAGGAAGCCAGAAATAGTGTGCTTTCTGATCTCATGGTCGAGCAAAAGAAGGCACGATCCGCGTTACACCAACATGCCGTCATAGAAAACGACGAAACAGGGGGTAGTAGATGACAACGATAAACATGGCCACCCAATCCGCATTGGCCGCGGCGCACGATCTGCGTGCGGTGATGCAAGGTAAGGTCGTATTGGCAGGCGAGAACGCCTACCATCACGTTCAGCGGATTTGGAACGGCGCCGTCGACCATCGGCCGGCAGTCTTTGCACTCTGTGAGAACGTCGCAGACGTTCAGGCTTCTGTGCGCATTGCTCGCGCTCACAACCTTCCCCTATCAGCACGCGGGGGCGGACACGACTGGGCGGGCCGCGCTTTGCGACACGGCGGTCTCGTGATTGACCTGACTTGCATGCGCCACGTTGAGGTGGACGCAGCAGCAAAGATTGCGACAGTTGCCGGCGGCGCTACGGGCACGGATGTGAGTGCTGCTGTTACTCCACACGGATTGGCAGCCGTGACCGGCAACGTCGGAGCCGTTGGCATGGCCGGCTTTCTCCTCGCCGGAGGATATGGGCCGCTCACCACAAGATTTGGACTAGCCGTCGATAACCTGCTCGGCGCTGAGCTCGTGCTCGCCGATGGCCGTATTGTTTGGGCGGATGCATCGCAAAACAGCGACTTGTTCTGGGCCATTCTAGGCGGCGGCGGTAATTTCGGTGTGGTCACCTCGATGCGTATTCGTCTCCATCCGGTAAGTGAGATCCTGGCGGGTATCATTCTGTTTCCCTGGTCAGAGGCCCGGTCGGTGCTGCGCGGCTACGGAGAGATGATGGCTTCTGCTCCCGACGAACTCTCGATGCTGGCGGGAGCCCTTCCTGGGCCGGACGGCAGCCCGGTCATATTCCTTGGGCCCATATGGAGCGGTCGACATGAAGAGCGTGAAAGGGTCATCGCCCAGTTGCAGAGCCTCGGCACACCCATTCTGACGCAGATTGCACCGATGACCTATTCCAATCTACTCGGCATCTATGACGCGCAAGTGATCAACGGTCGCCACTACACGCTCCAGACGCGCTGGCTTGCCGATCTCACGCCGGAGATCATTTCTGCCATAGCTGAAGCGGGCGCGGCGCGGACGTCAAACCTTTCCTTCATCGCGCTGCACCACTTCCACGGCGCGGGCACGCGAGTGGCTCCTGATGCAACAGCGTTCGGCATGCGTCGAAAGCACTTCATGATCGAGATCGTTGCGGCATGGGAGCCAAGCTCGAAGGACGAAGCCGCCGTTCACCGGCAGTGGGTCTCTGATCTGTCCTCGGTCCTTGCGCCGCTCGCGCTGCCCGGCGGCTACGCCAACTTCCTCACGCGGGATGATCATGAGCAGATCGGCTCTGCATACGGAAACAACGCACGCCGCCTGAGCACCCTCAAGCGACAGTTCGATCCCGACAATATCTTCTCATCGACGACGCCGCTGCCGGTCTGAATCAGCAAGTCCGAACCCAGACTGCCTGCGAACCTCAATGATTGAGTTCCGGCGTGTATGAGCACCTGACCGAGCACGACATCCGAGCCATCTATGAGTACCTCAGCGCAGTGCCCTGCATCGAAGGGCCACCCGCACTGAGCGTACTGCATAACGACTGTCAATGACGGAGAACAATCACAATGAACATCAATCAACTCCAATGCGATGCTGAAGCGGCCACCGTGCGCGCTTCTGTCGAAAACTACGTTTTGGGGAACAGCGCGCAGGAGCAAACGCGCCTTAAGCTCCAAGCAAAGTTTCTTGAAAGATGGACCGAACAATTCCTGTTGTCGGCTGGTCTCGAGCCCGGCATGCGGGTGCTCGACCTCGGTTGTGGAATGGGCGACGTGTCGCTGCTCGCCGCCAGGCTAGTTGGCGACACAGGACATGTAACGAGCATCGATCGCGATGCCGTAGTGATTGAAAAGGCTCGCGAGCGGGCATGTCTTGAGAGCCGCGGCGCGGACATGGAATTCATTGAGAGTAATCTCCTTGATTTTCACGGAACCCGGGACTTTGATGCGGTGATCGGGCGATATGTTTTGCTCTATCAACCTGATCCCGCCGCGGCCATTTCTCACGCAGCAGAGCAGGTGCGTTCAGGAGGGATTGTTGTCTTTCACGAAATGGACTTTGGAAACCAGTCAAAAAGCTACCCGGACAAAACCCTTTTCGGAACCCTGCAATTGCTGGTTGCCGAAACGTTCCGCCGCGCGGGCGTCTGGACGGATCTTGGCTTACACCTGACACGCCTCTTTCTTGAGGCCGGGCTCCCATGGCCTACAATCAAAGCCGAAGTTCCCGTGGGCGGAGAGCCCGGCTCGTTCATTTACCAATGGATGACCGAGACCGTGCGGAGCCTGCTGCCGCGCATGGAGCAGTTCGGTCTGGCAAATACCGGTGAACTCGCGATCGACACCCTGGTGGCACGAATGGATGCGGAAGCAGCCGTCTTCAGGAGTCAGATTTTGGGCCCTCTCCAGTTTGGGGCATGGAGCAGGAAACCTTGACAGGGCGCCAACGCGCGCATTCCGCCGTCTGTATCGAGCGGCAATGGGCCGTGAAGGAGCGACAAGAGCAGGAAAAGTATCGGCAAACGGGGATGGAGCCCGGAAAGCTCTCGGTTGATGTCAAAATGCATTCACCGGCAGTGGAACCCAAGCCACATGCCGTGTAGTCCGCATCTCGGACAAGTGGTTCCTGTTCCCAAAACGGGCCTTCGCGGTGATTGTGACTTTGTGAAACGCGTTTCCAAAGTAGACCATGGAAATGACAGAGTATGGAAAGCCAAGAAGCCGGCTTTCCACCCTTCCCACACTCCTTGGAAATCCCTTTGGGATTACCACTATTGGAATGGTCCGCCGCCTGGAACATCCGGACGATCATCTTAGCTGGCAGGAGGTTTCACCATGGAGATTTCGACCATCGGCATCGACCTGAGCAAGGCCACCTTTCACCTGATTGGTCTCGGCCCTCACGGTGACATTGTGCTTCGCAAGAAGCTCTCACGGAAGCAGCTCCTAACTTACACAGCAACCCGCAGGCCGATGCTGATTGGGATGGAAGCCTGTGCAGGTGCTCACTATCTCGCTCGCGCCCTTCGGGATCAGGGGCATGATGCCAGACTCATGCCGGCGCAGTATGTGAAGCCTTACGTCAAGACGAACAAGAACGACTTCCTGGACGCGGAAGCGATTGCGGAAGCCGTTCAGCGACCGACGATGCGTTTCGTGCCGATCAAGAACGACGAGCAGTTGGATCTGCACGCTACACCGTGTGCGCGATCGCTGGGTCGCAAGAAGAACGGCCGTGATGAATCAGATACGCGGATTTCTCCTGGATCGCGGGATTGCTATACGAAAAGGGCCTTCTTACCTCGTGACGCAACTGCAGGTCATCTTTACCGAGGGTGATTCTTCGTTTTCCGGAAGGCTACTGCACTTGATTCGTGAGTTGAAGCATGAATGGGACGAGCTCGAAAGGAAGATCGCTGAAGCCAGTGCTGAGCTCGCCCACATCGCGAGATGGATGATGGCTGCCATCGCTTGATGGAGGTGCCAGGCTTCGGGCCAATTGTTTCGACAGCACTCGTTGCCGCGATTGGTAACGGCATCAGCTTCAGAAAAGGGCGGGACCTAGCCGCTTGGTTAGGGTTGGTTCCGCGGCAACGCTCGACAGGCGGCAAGACCAGACTGCTCGGCATTAGTAAGTTAGGCAATGAATATCTGCGCCGCATGATGCTTCATGGCGCTCGATCGGTGGTGATGCAGATGGAACGAAAACCTTCTGCTCTCGGCGAATGGCTGACCAGTCTTTCGGCGCGACGTCACCGCAACGTAACGGTTGTCGCTCTGGCCAACAAGATGGCTCGAATTGCATGGGCCATCTTGAGCAAAGGTACACACTACTCTGCACCGGCCTTCGTGGCGATCTGAAGCAAGGCTTGGAAAAGGCGCCCGTAGTTCGGGCTTGGAAATCGCTTCGCGATTCCACACTTTTCCAACCCTCCGACGACGAAGTTATCCTCTCAAGTTTGCGAGACAAATCGATGTGTGAGTGAACGGTCTCAACCGGCTGTGTGGGAATGAGAACCCTTAGGAGTTCGACCCACTTTGTAGACCAGCGACGCGCGGACTCCATTATGGCCAGGAGCTCAGCTCCACAAACAGGCCGGATACATTTGCGCAGACCCAAAACACTCGCAACAAAGATTTAGCTTGCAATCTGACGGCGGACCATACAATTCCCACGGCCTCGACTGCTGGCATATTTCAAGGTGCAAGAGTATGAGAGACCGAATCCAAGGCCTTTAGGAACTTGTTGAAATAGGTTCCTTCCTGCGACCGCGAGAGAGAGGTAATCGTCTAAGTGGCATGCGAGGAGATGAGCGGGTTCAGGATGGGATGTTCAGCTATGTGTCGCTGGAGCAGCGAGTGCCCGAGGACCATCCATTGCGAGCAGTGCGCAAGCTGACGGACAAGGTGTTGCTGTCGCTCAGCGGGGAGTTCGACCAACTGTATGCAGCAAGTGGCCGTCCGTCGATCGCGCCGGAGTATATTCTGCGGGCGCTGTTGCTGCAGGTGTTCTACTCGGTGCGCTCGGAGCGGATGCTGGTCGAGCAGATCGACTACAACCTGCTCTTCCGCTGGTTCGTGGGGCTGGGTATGGACGACGCGGTGTGGAATCACGCGGTGTTCTCGAAGAACCGCGATCGGCTGCTGACCAGCGAGGTGGCGCAGCAGTTCTTCGCCGAAGTCAACCGACAGGGGAAGAAGTTCATGTCGGACGAACACTTCACTGTGGATGGCACACTGATCCAGGCGTGGGCGTCGCAGAAGAGCTTCCGCAAGAAGGACGGTTCCGACGATGGTGACGGCTCGAACTTCCACGGCCAGCAACGTAGGAACGACACCCACGAGTCGACCACCGATCCGGATGCGCGGCTCTACAAGAAGAGTTGCGGCAAGGAGTCGAAGCTGAGTTACCTGGGCCATGCGCTGGTGGAGAATCGCAACGGGCTGATTGCTGCCGCGATGGTCACGCACGCTGATGGATATGCGGAGCGCGACGCCGCGCTGTTGATGCTGGACGCCGAGCAGAAGGGCCGCTCCCGGCGTATTACTGTGGGGGCAGACAAGGCTTACGATACAAAGGATTTTGTAACCACGGTGCGGGAGTTGAACGTAACTCCGCATGTCACCAAGTACGAGAACGGACGCAGCAGTAGCCTGGACAGAAGGACCACGCGCCATCCAGGCTATGCCATCAGCCGGAGCCGGAGATGGCTAGTGGAGAAGTGCTTCGGATGGCTCAAGCAGACCGGACCTCTCCAACAGGTCAAGTATCGCGGCCTGGAAAAAGTGGACTGGCTGTTCGTCTTCAGTTGCGCGGCCCACAACTTGATCAGGCTGCCAACGCTGATCGCCCAACAACAACCTACCCAGGCTCATGGAGCAGGGTGCCTGAAACCTTCTCTCAGCGCCTGAGATAGCCTCCATGGAGGTTCTCGGAACCGCACAAACACACTGAATAAGCCTGAGTTTCGAACTGATTTCAGCTCCGCACAAGATCCAATCCCCAATGAATCCGCCCCACTGCGGCGAATTTCAACAAGCTCCTAGACCTCAAGGGGGTTGTAATGGAGGTCCTTGGTCCAAAGTGTAACGAACGCTCAAGTTCACTCAGGGGACTACACCCTCAATCTCGACAGAAAACCGCCCCAACCAGATTATGGATTCACCCTAAAACGTTCTTATGCCACAGATTAGGAAACAAATGACCCCCTTTTGTCGCGAACCTTTGCCAAACCTCAGAATAGACAGGGACACCGTCTGTTTTTCCATCGAACGGTTTGATCAACGTATCGCCTGGGATTCGATGATCGAAATCCAGCCCGTTTTGCGCCATTACAAATGACAGGAGAACCAAGATGATACAAGTTACAAATGTTGTCAAAGCCGACGAAAGAACAGTCCTGGATTTGCCCGACGGGGCGAGAATGGAACCTCTCAGCCCTTCGAGCGAAGACGCTTATTGCGTTATGAGGGGAACGATCCCTCCAGGTGTAAGC
The DNA here is from genome assembly GCA_963833015.1 of uncultured Acidobacteriaceae bacterium. Taxonomy (GTDB): domain Bacteria; phylum Acidobacteriota; class Terriglobia; order Terriglobales; family Acidobacteriaceae; genus Alloacidobacterium. The sequence goes on from CAWHWJ010000020.1 coordinate 98,625, forward strand.
GTGCCCTTGCACAGCCATTCGGACGCCGAGAGCTTCTACGTGCTTTCCGGGGAAGCGGAAGCCCTGGTGCAGACCGCAGGCGGACTGGAATGGCAAAATCTCAGACCGGGAGACTTTATCCACATTCCTGGCGGCGCTAAACATGCATGGCGCAATCTTTCGAGCGAGCCGATGTCGACACTGATTACCTGCACTGCGAAACTTGGCCGCGCGCTTCAGGAGATGGGACAGCTCGCGAGCAAATTCGGCACGCAATTCCCCTCACCGTCCGCCGTTCGATGCCTCGTGGAAATATCGGAGCGTTATGGATACTGGCTCGGCAGCCAGCAGGAAAACGTAGCAGTAGGAATTCAGCTCACCTGATGCTCGTCTTCGCACCGCGAACAATGCCAGCACAAGTGGACGGGGTTTCAGCTTTCCAACCGATCCGCTATCGGGGATCGCTGAGTTGTGGCCTCAGAGTGGTGCATGAGATTATCGTTGGGACTGCACCCTCAATCTCGACAGAAAACCGCTCCAACCAGATTATGGATTCACCCTAAAATGTTCTTATACCACAGATTAGGAAACAAGTGGCCCATTTTGTCGCGAATCGTTGCCATACCCCTCTATAGCTAATGACCTGAGATTTCGGTGATCGAGTTTCAAACGCCTTCGCGCATTTCTCCATAGAGGGAGAAACACAATGGCTACCAAATCAAATTCCCAGCACGCATTTGCTGTGGAATTGCCGTCACTGGAGATGCACTGGATTTCGGAGGGAGGTCGCCTTCGATCTGTATGGGTGGCAAGTCAACCGGAAACATTTGATTTCAACCAGCCTCAGGGTGTAGCCGAGCTGAAAGGCAGCACTGAGTCTGGTGCGAAACGGGCGGCGTAAAGTTCTCGTCCGTTCGGCAGGAGTTGACGGGCGTGTCGTTTGCTCAAATCTCTGTGTCAAGGTGTGATCGAGTTCCAGCTCATTCCGCGCATTTCTTGACAGCGACAGAAGGAGAACCCCCCGGCGTCCCCGAAATGGGACTGGCCGCCGGCGCCTGATCCAACTCAAGCCTTCATCTCGAAAAGGAAGCTACGCGAGAGGCAGGATGATCGAATTTCACCGCATTTATCGTATTACATCGTAGAAGGACCGCATCACCCGCTCAGTCGCTTCTGTGCCATGGAAGAACCAACGATACGACCTACCAACATAGCAACGCCGACAAGGAGGCAAAGACTATGGCTCGCATTCCCTATGCGACGACGACGCAGTACGAAGAGTTGATGCGCGACATTCGACTTCCTGAAAATGCAGCTCCGACAAATGCCCTCCGCATGCTGGCGCACGCTCCAGCCATCGGCGGCTCTGCCCTTCGACTTATCTACAGCATCCTGGCTGGAGCAGACCTCGATTTCTGTCTGCGGGAACTGACGATTCTGCGGGTGACCCAGCGGTGCCAGGCGCGATATGCATGGGTTCAGCACGCCGCTATCGCCAGAGCCATCGGCGTAAGCGACGAGCAGATCGCGGCGCTGGAGCAAGGAAATGCTCCTACCCGCCTTTTCACTCGGCGTGAGCGTATTCTGCTTGCCTTCACAGATGAGGTCCTGGATGCCACACGCGTCTCGGATCATACATTCTCGCAGGCGCGGGAAGAATTCTCACCGCGTGAGGTGGTGGAGCTGCTGCTAACGATAGGCTACTTCCGCATGATAGGTGGGTTGCTGACCACATTGGACATCGAACTGGATGAGCCGTGCGCGGCAGAGCTGCTGGAGCTGGCTTGCGAAGGGGTCTGAGAAACAAGTCGGCAACACCAAGCAAAGGGAGTGCTCGCTAGCCCAGCACCGTTACCAGATAGGGGGCGAATTCAACATGGCATGCCTCACCACAGTACGCTTGAACGATTTTGCAATCCCTCTCGGAGCGTTACAGCAGTTCTTCTCGCTCGTAGACCAGCATCGCTCCGTTCACTTCGCGGTGGCTGCTCATATAGAAGGACGAACAACGATCTCAGCTTGGCGAATGGCTCTCGACACGCTACAGGAGCGTCATCCGCTCTTCTCGGTGCGTATCGAGCGGAGGGACGATCAAGCGTCGTATTTTCGCGCTGTGACGAATGCTCGAATCCCGCTGAGGATGGTGGCAGCTCCGAGTCAATCGAGTTGGCAGGTTCAGCTCGCAAAGGAGCTGGCGACTCCATTCCGTGCGCAAGACGCCCCGTTGGTGCGTGCCGCGCTATTGCACGGAGAGAATGAATCCGTGTTGATCCTGACGGCGCATCATTCGATTGCAGATGGACTCTCACTGACATACGCCATTCGGGACATGCTTTGTGCACTGTGCGGAGAGGCGTTAGAGCCTCTGGCTCCGACACCGCCGCAGGAGTTTCTAGTGCAGTTGTTGCAAGATGAGCGTGCCGATGCTCTGAATCCAGGACAACCCGAAGCAAGACAAAAGGGCAGGCCAGTTACCTTTCGTACGCTCGATGGTTCGCTGCCCAGCGTCGAGGCGTTGCGGCTGACTCCCGAACTGACGGGCAGGCTGATTGAGCTCGCACGCAAGGAGAGAACGACAGTACACGGAGCGCTTTGCTCCGCGCTTGTGCTCTCGGGCAGGGAGGTTTCCAGTGACTGGTCCAATGCTCCGGTTCGTGTCTTGTCGCCATTCAATCTCAGGAAGCCGCTTGGAATCGGTGAAGATTGCGGTCTTTTTGTTTGGGCTGGAATTGTTCCGATAGAGCCAGGAACAGCGGCAGATTTCTGGGAGATTGCGCGTGCCGCCAAGTCTTCATTGACCGGCGCGCAATCGCTTGGTGACGTGACGATTGGGATGCGGAACCTGGGCGAGGCGCTAGGAGCGGGAATCGATGTGCATACGGCATCACAGGTATTGGCGCAGGCGCTTCCGTGCGAGCTTCTGCTCACGAATCTTGGAAACCTGCCATGTCATTTCGACTGCGGTGACCTGAGGCTGAAAGCGCTGTGGGGGCCTGCTGTATTCATGGGATTCGAGGGCGAACAGACGGTAGGCGTCACTACCACGAACGGTTCCCTTTGTTTGCTGCACAGCAGCTTCGCACCGCTATCCTCGCTTCTTCAACGAGCGGAGCGCATTCTGCGTTCTGTCTGCGAAGGATAGCACTGAGTCTTCGCAAGCGAGCAGCTTAGGAGAGCGACTAACCGTCAGAGCCACCCCGTGGGTCCAAAGAGGCGTTCTCTGATCGAGAAGCCGTTCGCGTTCCGCAAGCCAGCTTCTCCGCAAACTTACCGGGAAAATCGCAGATCGATGATCGAATGCGGCAACCGACTGCGCATACAAAAGTGAGCAGAAGACTTCAGTTCTTCCAACTCGGACTTCGGAAGGAAACGCAATATGAGTTCTATCTCTCCCGCAAACAATCAATGTAAGCGAGATCGAGCCATCGTCATGGGCGGCAGCATGGCTGGTCTCACCGCTGCCCGCGTTTTGTCTGACCATTACCGGCAGGTAATCATCGTCGAGCGAGACCGTTTCGAAGATGTGGTCGAGCACCGTCGTGGCGTTCCCCAAGGGAGACACACCCATGGCCTGCTAGCGAGCGGTCGGAACATATTGGAGGGATTTTTCCCGGGCCTGTTCGAAGAGGTAGTGAGCGTTGGCGCGGTGAAGTGCTACATGACCCAAGATGCGCACTGGTGGTTTGAGGGAGGAGAACATGTGCGGTTCGAGAGTGATCTCGACGCTGTGCTGATCAGCCGTCCCTTGATTGAGGGCATGGTTCGCGAACCCGCTACTGCAACTTCGCGTACTCTGCCTTGGCCTGCCTGTAGATGGGAATCTCTGAGTCGGCATCTTTCCAGAGCGTTAGGAAGTCTTTGTACGCGGCCAGCGCCCGGACGCGGGCGGCTTCGGCGTCAGCGCCCTGTGAGGTTCTTGCCTGTAAGGCATTCGCCCGCGCCACACCCAGACGCGCCAATGCTCCCGTCCAGCAGTTCCACACCATGCCGCTGTGGTCGAGAATCTTCTGGAACTCGGCGGCAGCCTGCGTGCCTTGTCGAGCGGACAAGTACGCCTCGCCGCGAACGTAGGTTGGGTACAGGCATGAAATCTGGGTGATGAATTCGGTCTCCCCGTACTCAATGGGTGGCAATGCACGTTGCAGGTGTTCGATCGCCTCAGCCGGAGCCTTATGGGTCAGCGCCACTTGCCCCTGGATGGCGGGCAACCATATCGATTGCACCTGGGTGTCGAGCAGGTATCGCTGGTTCAAGTCCCGTGCCAAAGACTGCGCACGCGGGATGACACCCGTCATGGCATAGGCAAGCGAGGCTTCCACTTGTACGCCCTGGCTCGCGGGATACAGATTTAGCCCCTCGGCCGCTGCGTGCATCGCTTCGCCGGAATTTCCGAATGCGGCCTCGCGCAGCGCCGCATTCTCCCACCAGATCGCACCCGTCTCCTTGCTGTCCGCCCGTATCGCAGAATCCACAGCCTGCCTTGTTCGCTCGCGTGCTTTGCCTAAATGACCTGCGTATGCGTCGCTCTCCGAGTCCAGAGAAAGGCCGTAGTTCTCCGCTGCCGGGTGGTCCGCAAACCACCGCTGCTCTTGCGCCCTTGTCGAAGAATCCGCCCTCAGAAAGGCCAGGCCATACAAGGCATTATGAAGTATGTAATCGTCGAGCTTCCGCTTCTGGGCTTCACGGATTGTTTCTCGCGCCTCGTCCAGGAGTTCCAACGCGAGCAGGTAATTGGCGCTGTTTTCATAAGGACTGAGACGGTTTGGTTCAAGTGGCTGTGCCTGGCGCGTTACCTCGACCGCCTTCTCATACTGCCCTTGTAGGCCGTAGACAGTACCCAAACCGACGTATCCGTTGGGGTATCGCGGGTAATTCTCAATCAGTTCCTGATTTGCCTGTGCTGCCTTGTCCAGCTCCCCGGTAACGTTCAGGAAATAGTCAGCTGTGATAATCAGCCTCTCCCGGTCGCTGGCGTGCTCCCGCAATTCAAATGCCTTTGTCAGGTACTCGCTGGCGCGCCCCAGCTCTCCCAGGTTCCCATAGCTGCCCGCTAGCGCACGATATCCCATGGCAAAATTTGGATCGAGCTGAATGGCGCGTTGGTCGTAAATCAGAGCCGCATCAGGCCCCTTCTCCCCTTCGATCTTTCTGGCGACGCTGTAGGCCTGCAATGCTTCCAGCGAAGACGTGGTGGCCTCCCGCAGTGGCACATCGAATTTCTGCACGGTCGCTAGCGACTCACCCAGCTGACCACGTAGCTTTGCCACAGCGTCACCCGTTGCATCCAGTACCTTTTCCTTGCCATTCGCTGTCACCTGCTCCTGCGCCAGCGGTTCGCCGCTCTCGCAATTGACCGCCTTCAGCCCGAGCACGTACTCGTTGCCCAAGCTCGCGATTGAGCCTGCAATATACGCCTTGCTGCCTGTCCGCTGGCAAAGCTCGCGGGCAACGTCGGGCGTTAGCTTTGTATTGACCGGGCGGGTCATCAGCTTCAGCGTTGCCGTGACCTTGTTGTCAGACAGCACATTCAGGAATGGCGACTGGTTCAGCGCCACCGTAAGCGCTGTCTTCAGCGTGTCATCAAACACCGCGTCACCCGTCTTGTTGTCGAAATCCCCGACCACGATCGTGTCTTTGTCTGTTAGGGGCTTGCTTCGGTGCGAGCGGTAGTACAATCCTGCGCCGACCAGTGCCGCAATCAGTAAGGCGGTTGTAACGGCGAGCAGAGGCCGGCGCTTCCTCTTCTGAACGGCCGTTGCCCTTGCCCCCGGTGCGGCTATGGCACCGGAGACTGGGGTCGCTACCGAGCTTGAACTTGCCACTGCACGGCGCGCGTTTTCGCTCTCGCGCTTCAGCCGTTGCAGTTCCGGCAGCATTTCAGAAGCATGCTGATAACGCAGGCTCCGGTCCTTCTCCAGCGCACGCAGAATCACCGCCTCTAATCCCCACGAAATCTGCGGATTGAGCTGTGACGGCGACACTGGATCCTCGTGCAGAATTGCCCCACAAATCTCACCCAGGCTGTCATGCGGGAAGGGCATCTTGCAGGTGGCCATCTCGTAGAGCACCGCCCCCAAAGAGAACAGATCTGTGCGTGCGTCCACATCCTTCGCGCGTATCTGCTCCGGCGACATGTACGCCACAGTGCCGAGCATCACGCCCGGGCTGGTCAGGTGCTCTTCGGATTCTCCGTGGCCGGCGGCGACCCTGGCTGTGACTTTTGCCAGGCCGAAATCGAGAATCTTCGCATGCCCGCGCCGCGTAACGAATATGTTGGCCGGCTTGATGTCGCGATGCACTATGCCATGGCAGTGGGCTGCGTCGAGCGCGTCGGTAACGTCAATGGCAATGCGGAGCAGTTCTTCAGTTTCGAGCGGGCGGTCCAGGATAGTGTGCTTCAGAGTTGCGCCGTCAAGAAACTCCATCGCGATGAAGACGCGGTCGTCATCCTCGCCGATGTCGTGAATGGTGCAGATGTGGGGATGGTTCAGTGCCGAAGCCGCCTGCGCTTCGCGCCGGAAGCGTGCAAGCGTCTGCGGATCGCGGGACACTTCATCGGGAAGAAATTTGAGGGCGACAAACCGGCGAAGGCGGATGTCCTCAGCCTTATAGACGACTCCCATGCCGCCGCTACCCAGCTTCTCGATGATTCGGTAGTGAGAGACTGTCTGGCCAATAAGGGAGCGGCTGCTCTCGGGCGACTTTTTGTCCTCGTTTAGAGCAAGCACTCGTGCAACTACCTCCATGGCTGGACTTTCCAGAAAGCTTTCAGCTTCCTGGTGCGCGGCCAGCAATGACCAGACTTCCCGCTCCAGTGTCAGATCATCGCCGCACGCTTGCCGCAGGAATGCGTCGCGCTCCAAAGCGTCGCGCTCCAGAGCCGCGTGGTACAGTTGCTCCACACGATCCGCGCGCTCAGGATGCATCGCTCCCTCTCCACTAATCTCTCGTCTAGGCTCGAACACGTCTACGCTGGAATTCTGGAAACGTCTGCGTCGCCCGCGCAAAGGCAGCGCGATCTCCAAGGGCCACTGCTACAAGCATAGCGCCCTCAAGCTGTGCGAGAACCTGAGTCGCCCAGTTGTGGCGTGCCGTGCCCCTTTGATCGGTTCGCTCCGACAGGTACCGAAGCGATTCTTCAAAGAACCGTCTGGCTTCGGCCGCAACCGAAGGAGGCAGAGACCCGGCTCCGGAAGCCAACGCGCCACAGAGGCACACTCGGCCGTCCGATTCAATCGCACGGAGGAATGCCTTTCTTAGTGCAGTCTGCGGTTCCAAGGGTTCGGCTGGCAGGGCTGCAAAGAATCGATCCGTGTAGCGCCGCGCTACAGCAACTCCCAGCGATTCTTTTGTTGGGAAGTAATGATGGACGCTTGAGCTCTTGATGCCAACATCGGCAGCAAGTTCGCGGAAGCTGAATCCGTGATAGCCCGCAGTCCGAATACGCTGTTCGGCGGCGTCGAGAATCCTGATCTGAGTAGCTTCCATTCCATTAGAATAGCAAAAGTTGCCTACCGGACGATAGATAGGCTTGACGCGCACATCGCAGCGTCTTATCCTTTCCCTATCTATCACTAGATAGGGAAAGGATGAAATGCGATTTAAAGATAAAGTGGCAATCGTTACGGGCGGCGGCTCTGGCATTGGCAAGGAAACAGCGAAGAGGCTGGTGGCGGAGGGTGCCTCCGTTGTACTCAATGGAAGGGACACGGCCAAGCTTGATACTACGGCCAAAGAGATCAGCGCTGACAACAAGGTTACTGTGGTGGCTGGCGACATCGCTAAGCCCGCCGTGGGTGCTGAACTGGTAAAACAAGCGGAAGATCAATTCGGTGGGCTCGACATCCTCATCAACAACGCAGGAGTCTTTAAGCCGAAGCCTTTCGGCGAAATCACTGAGGACGAGTACGATTGGTTCCTGGACACGATTCTTAAAGGCAAGTTCTTCACGGCACAGGCTGCTGCTAAGGCAATGAAGAAGCGCGGCGGTGGCGCAATTGTGCAAACAGGATCGATGTGGGCTCTCCAAGCAGTCGGTGCCACGCCGTCGAGCGCCTATTCGGCGGCCAATGCCGGTGTGCATGCACTGGTGCGCAATCTCGCTCTTGAACTGGCGGCTGATGGAATCAGAGTTAACGCTGTCGCGCCCGCTGTTGTAGAAACTCCAGTGTATTCGACTTTTCTCAGCCAGGAAGACGTCGCGAAGGTTCTCCCAACGTTCAACGCATTCCATCCCCTCGGTCGCAATGGTCAGCCCGCAGACGTTGCAGAAGCAATTCTGTTCCTCGCTGCTGAGCAGAGTGGCTGGATAACTGGTGTTGTACTCCCCGTCGATGGTGGAGTCATGGCCGGGCGTAGCTGATGACGTACTCGTAAAGCGGACCGTTTAGGATGTATCTCTCACTCTCCGCTAACAGCCCGCAATAACCAGGCTTTGGCAAATTTCCAGTCGCGCCGCACGGTCGCGGCGGATATCTTCAGGGTCTCCGCGACCTCGTCTACCTCGAGGCCGCCAAAAAAGCGCAATTCCACGACCTGGCTCTGCCGCGGATAAAGGAGCGCAAACTGACTAAGGGCCTCATCCAATGCCGTGATGTCAGCCTCTTTCCCGGAGGTCACAAGCAAACCTTCGTCCAGAGAAACGTGGACGGCCCCGCCTCCTCGTTTCTGATAATTGCGCGAACGAGCGTAATCCGTGAGGATGCGTCGCATCAGACGCGCGCACATTGCGAAAAAATGAGTGCGGTCCTGCCAGCTGACTGCCTGAATGTCCACGAGTCGGAGGTAGGCCTCGTTGACCAAGGCCGCGGATTGCAGAATATGGCCAGGCCTTTCCCTCGCCATGCAGCGATGGGCTATACGACGCAGCTCGTTTTCGACCACCGGAGTCAGGTGTTCCAGGGCCACGTCGTCTCCCTCGCTCCATGCCTTGAGGAGCTGCGTAACCCCAGCCTTTGAGGGTGGTTCACCAAAACCTGGCATCGATTCCTCGTGCCCCGGTGCAAAGCAAGCGATCACAACAAAATTAGACAAGCTGAATGACTATTTCGTCCAGCATGATCCCTTGTGTACCGATTTCCCGCTACCTCAAGTGAAGGGCTTCATAGGCCCGACAAGGATGATCGCGCAGAAGAAAGGAATCACCACGAAATTCAGAAGCGCGATCTCGCTACGGCCCCACACGGAGGAGCGCGCGATGAGGATGCAGACGTGTCCTCGCTCGAGGCGTTAATTCAAGCCGTTGTGAACAACAACACAGAGGCGTTATAGACGCCGTGGAGTCATAGGACTGCGTTCTGCTCGCAGTGCGGGCCGATACGGCGAGAGAGCCCGTCCACAACCGCAATAGCAGTTTATCCCGTTAGCACGCAATTCAATAAGAAAAGGAAAAACACGCGATGAAAAACACGCTGAAACGTGGGTCCATTGCCTTAGGTCTTGGACTGATGCTGACCGCACTCTGTCAGGCACAACAGGAAAATCTCCAAGGCGCTCCATCGGCAACGCCGCTTAGTTTCAAGGTTCCGCCCCACGCATTGTCTGCGATCTCATTCTCGACAGCGCCGAATGAGCGGTGCTCCGTGGCGCCTGCGACCGACAGCAGCTCGGCGAAAGCCTTCACGGTTTTTGCCAACGACGAAGGGACTGCGACCTTTTATGCGACGCCGTCCAAAGAATCGTCCGCCGCGCAGCTTGTCGCCACTTGCTCTTCGGGGAACCGACAGACAATCGAGATACAGCCCGTGGCCGGGGCCAAACCGTTAGTGCCACGAGCTTCTTCGAACGCAGAGACGGACCTGCGGTTCGGCCATACCGTGCGCCCCGCTCTTACGGGAGACCCAATGGCTCTTTCGAGCCAGGAGTTAGTGAAGCGTGGATATCCATCGCGGCCAGACCTGCAAAAGGCTCCTGGAGCGTATGCAAGCTGGCTCAAGGCTGTCTCGAAACCGGCTACATTCATTCCGCCGAAGACGGTGACTGTGGAGGGGCGTCACCATGGTCCAGCCAAAGTCTCCGCGGGTCCGGGCGGTCCGGCCAAAGTCGGCAACGATCCGGGCGGTTCAACCAACTGGAGCGGGTACGTCCTATCTAGCCTTGGCGTCTCGAAGCCATTCGATTGGGTCGTTGGACTCTGGAATGTTCCGGCCACTGTCGGCGGAGAAGCGGGGACGACGACTTGGTCATCTTTCTGGATCGGACTTGATGGCTGGGACTCCGGCGACGTGGTACAGGATGGAACCAACCAAACTGTAACCGTCGCGGACGGAATCGCCTATCGCACCTACTATCCGTGGACAGAGATCTGGCCTCAGGAACTGGAACAGGCGATTTCGAACTTCAACATCTATCCAGGCGACGAGATCTACTCCGAAGTGTACATGGGAGACGCTAACGGCAATGTGAATCCCTGGGGCGGATATGGTTATTTCTGGTTCGAAGATCTAACCACGGGCCAATACACCTTTCTTTCCACTCAGTTCAATAGCGGCACCTACTACGGCAACAACGCGGAGTGGATCATGGAACGGCCCAGTATCAACGGTGTCAGCGGAGATTTCTTTGATTTATCGGACTACTGGTATGCGGTGATGCAGGATCCATATGCGGGGACCTCGGACGGTAATTACACTGGCTACCTAGGCCCGGGAGAAGGCGACAGCATCTACCAACTCACTATGTACAACGGCAACGATGCGCTTTCAACCGTGTACCCGATCAATAGCGACGAAATGGAGTTCATCTGGGAGAACTATCACTAAAACCCATCTCCGAAACTCGGGGACATAAACAACGGCGAGTCTTTAGCGCTCACCGCTCAGCAAGCAGCCTTGGCAATCAGGGCTGCGGGCTGAGCAGGCTGAGCGCGTCTTTTTTTTCTCGTTAAAGCCGGAACTCGCTCTTGATGTCTTATTCGCTAATGATCGCTGGCTCAGTCTGTGACCCGCCTTCGAGATTTCTTCCCTGGACGTGATCGTTCCGCCAAAAAATATCGCTTACCTAAGTGGGAACGTACTAAACAAAGGCAGTTTCTGCATTCATGTTTGCGCGGCCAATCTGTGGCGAACAGATTCGCGACGGCGCGATGTGAAGACAAACATCTTTTACCGACCGAAAGGAACCGACAATGGCAGTTGATTATTTTCTGAAACTCGATGGGATTCAAGGCGAGTCCGCGGACTCAAAGCACAAAGACGAGATACGAATCACGAGCTGGAACTGGGGTGCTTCCCAGGTGTCCTCCGTGGCAGGCACCGGCGGATCGGGCGCGGGCAAGGCCGATCTGTCTGCTTTCAGCGTCATGACCTACTTCGACAAGGCAACGCCCAAGTTCTTCAAGTCGATCGGCCTGGGCAGCCACATCAAAACCGGCACGATGAGCGCGGTCAAGTCCGGCGGTGATGGCAAGCCTTACCTGAAGGTCGACTTCAAGGAGCTGTTTGTCAGCAACCTGCAGATTTCGGGAACGAACGAGATTCCCATGGTCAGCCTCTCGTTCACCTACAACGAGATCAAAATCGACTACTCCACGCAGAACGAGCAAGGCAACCTCGCCAGCATTGGTCCGATCACTTACAACACGAAGGAAAACAAGCTCTCGTAAGCCGCTCATTCGTGGGCACACTCGTTCTATCGAGCCGGAAGGAGTTTGCGCGCGGTCTTCGCGACCGGGCCATCGATCACATCGACGGAGCCCACCGCGCCGTCGAGCACGCGATCCAGACCGCCAGCTGGAACCACTAAACGCTACTACGCGACCGTTTCGAAAAGAGGCTCAGCGGCGCCGGTACCGGACACGGACCGAATTGTTAGACCTCGCACGGAAAGAAGGGACTATGTATATCAACGACAAGACCACCTGGGAGGAAGTGGGCAGCTACGATCCTGCCACTAATAAGCCTCCCGAAAAACCAGGCGGTGCCTGTGTTCGTGATGCCTTCAAGAATGGCACGGCTCAGAAGAGGCTTCTGGACACTTCGCTCAAGTTGTACAAGTTCAACCATGGCGACAAACTCACCCGTCCGGACTCTAACCAAGTCAGCCCCTGGTGGAGCCCCTACGATGCCTGGGAGTGGGATGCAGGCTGGGAGGAACGCAAAAAACTGGCCGCGCAACTTAAGGTCAACATTCGTGAATTGGGGCGCGTTACTTCGGCCATCAAGGAGAACTGGAGCTCGCTTTCTCATGTGCTGGTCGTCAAGTTGAACCAAGGAGCGTATGGGTATTTTGGGGGGTTCGCCCAAATGTGCCGTATTGACGAGGCGATGGAGTCTAAGCGCGATCCGAACATCGAAGCCAAGGGAAACACCAAGAATCTTCCCGGTGGCGGAAGTCAGTTCTACATCCCCAATCTCACTACAGGTAATGTCACGTTGGTCGGTGTCGAATTGCTCGCCTGATGAGCAGAATCCAGCCGATGCGTGCGGGCCGCTCGGACAGCGATCTCAGCGCGCACGGAAGATGGATACGGAAAATCAGCAAGCGATTGTGAATCGACTGAAGCATCAACCGCCAACGCCCGCCACCAACCTCAACAGCAGTTCATCCCGTTACAACCCAATTCAATAATTACCAAGGAGAAAATACAAATGAAAGCAATCTGGAGTATCCCAACTTTATTATTGGCGCTGGCGATCGCTTTGCCCGCAGACACGAGTTTCGCAGATGTGCCCGGAGCGCATCCAGGATATCTGCACGCACTGTCCGACTTGCGTTACGCCCGCGCTCTGATCGAAAACGACTCGCCGGCGGCGGTGGAACATGACCAACACTGGGCCCTCCACGAAATCGACGAAGCCATTCGCGTGATCAAAGAGGCCGCGATCGACGATGGGAAAGATTTGAATGTGCATCCGCCGGTTCAGCCCCAGTGGCCTGTTTCGGGTCGGTATCACCGCGCCCTGGAGGCCATCGGAAATGCGCATCGCGATGTGGCAGACCATGAGCAGAACGAGTCTGCGCGCGGTCCTCGCGACCGGGCCATCCAGCACATCGACGAAGCCCACCGCGCGGTCGAGCATGCGATCCAGACCGCCAGCTGGAACCACTAAACGCTACTACGCGACCGCTTCGAAAACAGGGTCAGCGGCGCTGGTACCGGGCGCGGACCAAATACAAGCCTTTTACCAGTGAGCGGGAGCAGTGGATGGGTCCTTGGCGACCCAAGTGGTACTCCAACTTAGGCGGTCATGCGTCACAGGCGCGTCGCAGCTCACTACAGTAAACCCTTAGACACCTGGCGCCTCCAACCCTGAACGTAGTCTCCAAAGCGCTGCCGGATCCAACTCCGGTGGCGCGTTTTGCTCGTAAAGCCGGGGCACACGCTGTCGAAAACCGTTGTGAGTAGCCGGAACGTGGCGCGCACCGCTCGCCATGCGCAGCGGTGCGCTCACGATGGGCTATACGATGCAGCTCGTTTTCAACCACCGGAGTCAGCTGTTCCAGGGGCCACGTCGTCTCCCTGGCCCCACCGCCTTGAGGAGCTGCGTAACCCCAGCCTTTGAGGGTGGTTCACGAAAACCCGGCACAGCGTTCCTCGTGTCCCGGTGCAATGGAAACTATCACGATGGAGTTAGACAAGCTGAATGATTGTTTCGTCCAGCATGATCCCTCGTGTACCTATTTCCCGCTACTTCAAGTGAAGGGCTTCACAGTCTCGATAAGGATGCTCGACGAATTCTCTCTCGGCAAGCACCGCGTGCCAAAGCCCTGTCCCTCAGGAGGATAAAACGATGTTCTGTATCTCAGGGTACTCCCGACTTCCCAAGTCGATCGCCACCACTCATGCTTGTTGCTGGCCTGACCGCAGCCCAAGCGGTAACCGTGAGGGAATTCAAGCAGAAATATCGCACATGTAAACGAGCAACGGCCGGAACCTCAAAGCCCCTTCCGGCATGAGCCTAAGGGCGGCAGCTCATCGCGCACCAAGTGCAGAAGGAACCAACGTGAGACTCATTCGTAGAAGTATCGTATTCGCGCGGACCACTATCGCCGCGTTTCTCAAGCCGGACGGGCACCTCGTACTCGACCTAGACGCGAGTGAGCTTGATTTCTATCTGTTTAACCGGGGCGCCCGCATGGATGAGGTATGGGGATCGGAGCGCGCCGGTGCAGTCGGGCGAATAGGGTCTGATCATATTCGACCAGCCAGTGCGCCTTGCCTATGCGGGGCGGAATCGGAGAACCATCTTACGCCCAACTCAAGTGCCGTATGCGGAGGTAGTCGATGCCAAGAATGAATTTTCCAAGGTAGCATTCCAGAGATCAGAGTGACAGCTGCAAATCTCTCGTAGAAATACCCCAACCAGTAGCGGGGAGGGTTTGTGTCTTGAAAGGTCTTTATCGGGTTGGGCGCTTTTTTGGAGCTTTTAATCGGGCACTCATTCAGTATCACCACAAGACAACAGCGCCTCTATCTGCGCGCCGCCGCAAACTAGGACTCGCCCTCGGCGGCGGATTCGCCCGCGGCGTGGCTCACATCGGTGTGCTTAAGGTTCTGGAGGAGGAGAAGATTCCGCCAGATCGACGTCATTGCCTTTCGCTCCATCGTCTCAAACCGATTCGGGGTGAAGCTTAACGACTTCGAATCCAACGTCAGCCTATGTCAACGAAACGAGCCTGGGCTCGCGAGGATGAAAGACACAAACAACCTTTGCCAAGTCCGGTATAACTCGTAAAGACTTAAGGGCGTTTGAGTGGTTCACCAAACCCGGCATCGCTTTCTCTTACCCCGGTGCAAAGCAAGCGATCACAACAAAATTAGACAAGCTCGACGACTGTTTCGTCCAGCGTGATCGCTCCTGCAGCTATTTCCCGCTATCTCAAGTGAAGGGCTTGACAGTCCCGACCGGATGATTGCTCCGCACCGGAAACAGATGATTCAGAAAGGATATTGTAACAGATATGAACACACATGAATACGGTCAGATCCTGCGCTTACATCTTCTTGACATGGCGAGGGAAACCCAGACGGGTGTTGACTACGCCACAAAAGCATATAAGTTGGGGAACCCTGAGTTCTGTTCGATCGTTCGAGACTGTACTTATGACATCGACGTGCTGCACCGCGAAATCACGGAGCTCGTGCGCGACCTGTTGGCGATGGAGCTGCCCGGCGAATCAAACCTGCGTTACATACTCGCCTCAGAACGAATCGCCAACGCTATGCGGGTGATGCACGGCCAGGCTGTCGAGATTGCGGCGAACAGCATGCGGATCGTCGAGAATGGTGGCGGCCTCGGGTGTGCGGAACTTACCACGATGGGTGATCTCGTCAATAGCTTAGTGCGGTTGAGTGTTGTCGCACTATTTGAGGAAGACGTTGAGCATGCGGAGATGGTTCGGCGTTGTAGTGGAATTGGCCGGATATTCGGCTCAACCTTCTATGACTGGTATCGAACCATCGATCACAGCGCGAGGGCCCAGGCAGAATTCGAACGCGCTATTACAAAACACCTCGGACATATTGCTCTACAGACGTACGAAGTAGCAGGCGCGATCGTCTTCTGGCTCGATGATTCTGTCGGTGGCCGGATGAAGGTCTGGCGTAGCAAACTCGCCAGCGTGACTATAACGAGGAAGGGCGAGGGCACGGCACGAGCGGAACGATGAGCGGCGATCTGAAGGCCACGACGGCACGCCATATTGGGCGTTACGAAATCATCGGTGAGATTGGCCGCGGAGGCATGGGAGTCGTCTACCGCGGAGAAGACAAGCTGATCGGCCGAGAGGTGGCCATCAAGACTCTGACCGAGGCCACCCCGGAGCTGCGCGAACGATTTTACGTTGAAGCGCGGTCGGGAATCCTGAATCACCCCAACATCGTGACCATCTACGAACTGGGAGAGCACGAGGGAAATCCGTTCATTGCGATGGAGTTTCTTCCTGGCGATCCGCTCGAGAAAATCCTGCTCGAGCGAGGAAGACTGCCGCTCCTCGAAAGCCTTTCCATCGTGGAACAGATTTGCGCAGGGCTGGGCTTTGCACATTCGCATGGCCTGGTACATCGCGACGTAAAACCGGCCAACGTAATTGTGCTGCGGGATGGCCGAGTCAAGATTGTCGATTTCGGAATTGCGCGGCTGGTCGATCGGAACACCCGGTTGACCAAAACCGATGCGCTGCTGGGAACATTTCACTACATCGCGCCCGAGCGGCTAAAAGGCGAGGCGAGCGACGGACGCGCGGACATCTGGTCGACAGGCATCATGCTGTACCAGATGCTGAGCGGCGAACTGCCCTTCCGGGGGAAGGACGTTTCGACGCTCTACCGGGTGATCCACGAGCCTTACGTTCCGCTGAGCCAACTGGTGGAGGGCGCTCCGGAGGCGCTGAGCGCCGTGCTGAACAACGCGCTGGCGAAAGAGGTCGGCGACCGGTACGCCACGGCCGAAGAGATGGCCTTCGATCTGCGGGCGCTTTCGGAGGACTTGAAGCGGGATCGTCTGCATGAACTACTGGATACAGCGCGTCGCCTCCATGCGGAGAGCGAATTCGCCCACGCCAGGATGATTTTGCTGGAGGCGCAGCGGATCGATCCGGCGAACACGACCGCGCGCATGCTGATGCAGCAGGTGCAGGAGCAGCTGAGCCAGCTGCAACGCGGTGAGCAACTACGCCAGCTGCTGGAGCAGGCCGGAGAAGCGCTAACCGCCCGGCGGTTTGACGACGCGATCACCCTCTATTCGCAGGCGGCGCAGCTGGACAGCGACAATGCACACTCGGTCGCGGAGCGTCTGGAAGAGGTGCAGGCGCAAAAGGCACAGGTTCTGCGGGTGCGGTCACTGTGGGAGCAGGCGAGCGAAGCGCGGAGGCGGGGGGATCTAACGGCGGCGCAGAAGCTACTCGAGCGGGCTCTGGAAATCGACGAGAAGAGCACCGATTTGCGCAACGCACATTCCATCATTCTGCGCGAGATCAGAAACAAAGAACAGAGCATGCAGGTGGAGAACTTGTTGACCGCGGCACGGGAGGAGTACAAGGCACGCAACTACACGGAGGCTGTTGCGCGGCTGCAGGAAGCGGCGGAGATCGATCCGACCCACAGCGAGGTGCAGCAGTTGCTGTTCTCTGTGTCGACCCGCCAGAAGGAAGAGCGCAAAAGGATCCTACTGGAGAAGGTTGTCGTCGAGATTCAGGAGTCCCTGGACGGGGAGGATTTCGAACGAGCGCAGGACCGGGTAAACCGCGCTCTAAATACGTTGCCTTCAGAAGCGGCGCTTCTGCGGCTGAAAGTGGAGATCGAGCAGAAGAGGCGGGAGCACGGGACGCGGCAACTGGTCCGTTCGGCGGTGCTGCGCGCGCAGGGACTGCTGGAGGAGCCAACACAGGCTCTCGCGATCATTGACGAGGCACTGCAACAGGCGCCGGGCGACGAGAGCCTGCTGCAGTTCCGGAAGCGGCTGGAATCGCATCTGTCGCTTGCGAGGCAGGAGGAGCAGCGCGCGCGACAGCTGAAGCAGGCGCATGAGGATCTGACCGCCGGACGCTATGAGGAGGCAATCCGCGGGCTTGAGGCGGTGCGGCTCGAGGCCGGAGGATCGGAGGAAGTGGAGGCGCTGCTCGAGCATGTCCGCGCCGAGCAGAAGGCGGATGCAGAGCGTAAGCGGAGCGAAGCGATCCGGGCCCAAAGCCAGGAACTGCTGCGTGCGGGCAAGTATCAGGCGGTCGTGGCTCTGCTTGAGCCATTGGTTTGCGAGCGGGACGACGCCTCGCTGACTGCGTTTCTTGGAGAGGCAAAGGAAAGACTCCGGGAAATCGAAGAGAGCATCCAGGCGGTGCTGTCTCGAGCAGCCGGGCTCGGCGAAAGCGACGCTGCAGGAGCTTTGCAGCTGGTCGCCGAGCAGCCGCGGGACGTACTTGCGGATCAGCGAATTCAGGTGCTGCGTAATACGCTGACAAAACGAACCGCCATGGCGGAAGCGATTCGTGAGGCAGTGCAACAGTGCGAGGAATTGCTGACGCTGGGCAAACTGAGCGGCTGCATCGATGGATTTGCAACCGTATCCCGCACATATGGCGAACTGCCCGAAGTTGCACAGGCGAGAGAACAATGCGAGGAGAAACGGCGGGTTTTCGCTGATGCCGCGGCGAGGGATGCGATGCAGGCTGCCCGCGCGGCGCTGCAGCGAGGGCAGACGAAGCAGGCTCTGAGGGATCTCGACCGGGTTCGGCAGTCGGTACCCTTCGCAAGCCCCATCGCAGTGGCGGAATGGCAGCAGCTGAAGCAGGAGACGAGGACCAAATCCGGCAGGAAGATGCAAAATGCGAGTCCGGGCGCAGCGAATCGGAGACTGCGAATATGGCTGCCAGCAATGCTGGCGCTGATTCTATGCGCTGGGCTGGCCCTCGGTTTGTGGCGCAGAACGAAGGCTGCGGCATCGCCCTCTCAACAGGCGGGGGTCCCGCCCGCGTACACCACAGCGGCGGCGGCGACCTACATGGACGTGAACGCTTCGCCATGGGCAATGGTGGTGAGGGTCAAGAATGCTGCCGGGAAGGAACTGGATCTGAGCCGGCAGAACCGCGCCACGCCTCTCCGCGTCGATGGGGTGACGGCGGGTCAGTATGAAGTGACTCTCGAGGGAGCGGACAACGAGCAGCAGGTGATTCATTGCCAGATCAGCGCGACACAGCACTTATGCACCGCGAAAATGGGAGCTGCCGATCCGGATCAGTTGCTGCAAAAAGTGCTGGCCGGAGGCCACTCATGAGGGCCTGGCTGATCGCGGCCTGCGCGAGTTTCGCGCTGCTCACAACGGCCGTGCACGCGGACAGCCAGGCGGATCATCTGAAGGATCTGGCGAAGCAGGCGCACGCGCGGGGGGCCCTGGATCAGGAAGCCGACGATTTATGCCAGGCGGCTACTCTGGATCCACATAAATACAGCAAGAAGTGCGAGCGAGCGAGCGCCGAAGTCGCCCGACAGCTGGACGAATTTAAGGCGATTCTCGGAACGGGACAGTTCGAGTTGCAGCAGAAGGATTATCAGGGGGCAATCCGCGACCTGAGCAAAATTCGCTTTGGCCCTCTGGCGCAGCAGGCGCAGGCTCTGGTTGCACAGGCGAAGAGTGCTCTGGCGCAGCCGCCTGCCGATGCCGCCGGCGCAGCGGCTCTGAGCCTCGCGCTGGCAGCCTATCAGCAGGGAGATTTCAATACTGCCGCGGCCCAGGCCAGCCAGGTGCATTCCCCGAATCTGCAGGCGAAGGCCCAACAGATTCTGACGAATATCAAGGTGTACCAGGACACCGTGAGCGCGGGTGACGCTTTGGCGAAGAGCGGCGACTACAAAGGCGCCGAGGAAAAGTACACATTCGCTCTCAAAATCAACGCCAACGGTCCCGGCAATCCTGCGGAAAAGCTGCACCAGACGGATGCCCTTCTGCAAAAACAAACAGCGGGGCAGCAACCAGCGCAAGAGCCGGCTACCAAACCGGCGCAACCAAAAGTCAACTATGCCGCCATGGTGAAGAGCGATCTTGCCCAAGCCAGCGATGCCGAAGCCCGGGGCGATCTGAAGGGCGCTCTTAAGGCATTTGATAACGCGCTCGCTCTCGATGGGCTGCAGCCAGAAGCTCGGGCAGGAAAACAACGCGTGATCACTGAGTTGCGGAGGAATCAGAAAGAACTTGAACAAAGCCTTGCGGATGGGGTTCTGAGTTACTACGCCTCGGATTTTGCTCACGCAAATGAGGCGCTCAGCCTTTATCTGAGCGGATCCGACGTGCGCAGCCAGGGAACGGCGCATTTTTATCTCGCGGCTTCGCTGCTTTCACAGGCCATTCTGGCGGATCCCCAGAGTGAGGGGCAGGCGCGCGATCTGCGGCAGAAGGCGCAGCAGCAATTTCAGCTGGCAAGGCAGGCTCATTACAAGCCGGTCGAAACGCTGATCTCTCCGAAGATCTTGGCAGAGTGGGCAAAGAGCGAGCCGTGAATGCGAGGTCTCCGTCACACGGCTGCCTTCTTTTGTCTGTATTTATTCGTACTCGCTGGGCCGGACCGGGACGACAGGACCATGCATATACGGACCTTTCCGTCCGTCTCGGTCCGCCTGTGGCGAAACGTCAGATTAGCCGGTAAACCGGACGTTTGGCCCCCGGGACCGGGTAGCCCGACGACTTCCCTGTTGCCGGTGACACTCGTACGCTGATTGGCAGCGTGTGCGTACGGACTTCGCGAGGGCCGAATGTTCTTGCCACACCTTGAACCGCGAGGTACTATCGCCGGGTAATGACGTCCTGGGAAACCAACCCGAATTTATGAACGGTGTGCCGGAGTTGCTGGTTGAGTGACCCCACAACTCGACCAAGCCAAACGGAACTTCCGGTGACCAGCCTCCATGCGACCTGAGGAAAAGTGACTTGAGTTCACTTGCCTCTCTTCCCTTCCGACGAAACACCGAACTGCGAAAGAAATTCCGCCGGCGTCACAATCGGTATCCCGCGCCACGGATGCAGCACCAACAAGTCTTCATCACTGGCGACCACAACATCGGCTTCGGCAGCAAGAGCCAGCGCAAGAACATGATTATCGCGTGGATCGCGGCACGACGGGTCAACGGCCGTCTGGTCCGCATTCTCTACGGCGTACAGATGAACATTGCGCCGGAACAGCGCGAAAAACTCTCGGCGCAATGCACGATTCAGATAGCGGTCAAACTTCGCCCGATCCAGCACCTGCTCCAGTTCAGCCAGCGTTTCCGTGCTAGCACATATGTCGCAGGTTCCGAAGGCCTCCAGCACTGCCTGATGCGGTACAGATCCGATGCGCAGGGCAGCGCTCACCAGCGTACTGGTGTCCAGAACCACGCGCCGGCTCATCGTGCTTCATGCACCATGCGGTTCACTTCCTCATCGGTCAACGCAGCAGCAGCAGGCGCGGCGCGTTTTTTCGCTTTCGCGCTCCACGCCTCCAGATCAGCCACTGCCCTGGTGCGTCGGCGTCGCGCGTTGAGCAGTTCCTCCATATCCCGCGGTGAGACGATGAAGGCCGTAGGACGCCCATGCCGCGTAATCGCCACCGTCTCACGCTGGACCGTATCGAGCAGCTGGCCAAAGCGGTTTTGCGCTTCCACAGAGGTCATCTTGATCATCGTTCCTCCTCGACTGGCTAACATATCCAATATAGCTAGATCGCCCAATTTTTGGAAACGTGCCTTCGCCGATCCGTAAACTCCCCTCAGGAACGACATTAGATTTCATGAAACTCTAATCAGGGGCTCCTACCAAGACTGGTTCGGAAGGGGATGCTCTGGGCCCCCGGATTTGCTTATTGTACGTTGCCATCGCCAAGGTCATCGGACACCAAATCGGACACCAGTGCGCGAAGCAGCGATCCGAATTCTACAAGCAAGTCAGGTGCATCCGAGCGAAAAATCCGGTGTCCGTTCTGGTGTCCGTTCGATTTCCGATTTTGTGCGATCGCGTGCAACTTGATGCCAGGCAGGCTTCTGCGTATCTATTCTGGAATGAATCAAATATGCGGTTCAGTGCAGCCCGGTGCAGAAGAGTGCGAAAGGGTAAAATTCACATTTCGAGTCAGGTGCATTCAACCGGGCTCTGCCACCTCTCCGCGGACTAAGTTGTCTTATTTCTGCTACCTACAGAGTGCTCCCGGACATCGAAAGCGATCTGCCCGAGCAGTTCTGCCACAGTGTGCAGATTGATCCCGGCCATAACCAGTTTACTGGCAAAGGCATGCAAGGTGCAATGCCAGTGCGCGGCATTACACCCTGCACCTGGATTAGTAGAACAGCTTCAATGCGAACTGCAAGGTTCGAGGATTGCCCCTGATGGACGTAATAGAACTGAAGCCGCCCGTCGGGTTATTGAAAGTACTCAGATTTCCGGGTTGGCCGAACTGCGGCGTATTGGTCGTATTGAAGGCTTCCGCCCGAAACTGCAACCGAAAGGACTCCGTAAAAGTAAAGTTCTTGAAAACAGACGAATCCAGGTTGTTGAATCCCGGGCCGCGCACTTGCTGCGGACTGCCGCCGAGAACCGAGTAGTCAGCCTGACCAATCTGAGTGGCTACCGGCGGTTGCGCAAAGGCACTGGGGTTCAGCCATTGCGTGTAATTGTGTGGGCCCGCATATAAGTTCTGCCCGGGAACCGTGAACGCAAAGCAGCCAAAGACAGCATTCGCTGTGGTCGAAACAGGGCAACCGACCGTTGTGGGTTGGCCGCTCTGATGCGAGTAGATGAAATTGACCATCCAACCACCAAGAACCGCATCCACCACCCGGCTTGAGTTGGACAAAAAGGTACGACCGCGCCCGAAAGGCAACTCATACGTACCTGAGATGTGAACCAAGTTGGCAGCGTCGACATCACAGAGTCCGTAGTCCGCGTTTATTCCGAAGTTAGGAAGCCATTCAGCTCTGTACTGTTGATTCTGCGACGCCTGGGTATGCTGATTGGTCAAACACTTACTGTAAGTGTAGTTGGCAAGCAGGGACAGGCCATAACTCATTTGACGCTCATATGTGGTCTGCAAGGAGTTGTAGCTGCTCTTCGCATTGGTAGTCTCATATGTAGCATTTCGAGCAAAGCTAGGGAACGGAATGTAATTTTGAGGGTTTACGCCCGGCGGCAATATTTCTGTCGGAGAATTGTTGTATCCCAAGTTATCCAGATGGCGTCCCACCGTCCCGACATACCCGACTTGGATGGAATCGTGGTTCGTAAATTGGTCCTGTACGGTAAGGTTGAAGGTCTGAATGTACGGCGTTTGAAAATCATTCTGACGTCCGTAGAGATTCAGGCCTTGACCGCTGTTAATCGTCGGATCCTGCAAATTGATCGTTGTGAATGCATTTTCCATGGTCGCCGGCTCGCCATTGGACAGCAGCAGCGGGTGCTGGGAGTCAGGGCTATTGAAGGTAGAGGTATAGACAAAGGGATAATTGGTCCCCAACGTTCCACCATAGCCGAGATTTCCTAAGGCTCCAAAGGCGATCCCATATCCTCCACGTGCAACCAGCTTTGGAGTTACACGATAGGCAAATCCCAGTCGCGGAGAGAAGTTAGTCTTCTGAGCACTCCCCAGGCTAAGTCCGGAAACGCAGTCAAGGTTAATATTGCTGCTCGCCAGCAGCGCGTCAAAAGAAGTTGACCTGGCCACCTGACATCCCTTGTTGGGGATGTAATAGGTGCCCGTATTTCCATTGCCCCCAACTGGGATAAAATTCGCTTGTCTTCCATTGACCTCTGCGTATGGGGTGAAGTAATCCCAGCGCAGGCCTAGATTCAGGGTCAGGTCGGGCGTGATCTTCCAGTCGTCCTGGAAGTACGCGCCAATGTACCAGCGATGATCGTCAGTTGCGGCGATATTCGATCCGGAAAAGCTGCTCATTCCGCCAACATCATCAATGCCGCCAACTGAAGAGGTGGATTGGAACTAAGAGTAAATCGGCAATTCCGTTCAGATTGTTATTGACGTTTGGAATATCAGTATATTGTCCATTAAAGTTAAGGTCTCCCCGTCCTTGAGGTGGCTGGGAAATATCACCTTCCAGGTCATCGACCTGCACTCCGGTTTTGAAGGTGTGATTGCGGAAGACCCTGGTTATGCCGTCGGATCCTTCTACGCTCCAGACATATTGAAGCGTTGGGGTGAAATTGCCTACGCCAATGTGAGTTAGACCATTGATCGTGATGGGCGGCAGGCCGCCATTATTAGGCAACCTGGGGGATTCCTCCGATCCCATATTGAGCGGGAATGCCGAAGGTGTTTCCATAGAAAGATCTTTGAAGCTTATCGGCGTGGACCATTCCCACGTGCATTTCGTTTGTCAGCGTCGGCGTAAAGACGTGAGTATAGCCAACTGCAAATGCGTAGGCTGGAAAGCTATCATTCCGGCCTCCGGTTTCTCCTACAGCCACGCCGGGCAGATTCGATGGAACGACTCTGGAAATTAGACTTCTGTCATATACCCCAAAAAGGATGTTCTTCTCATTGATGTTTTCATCGATCCTTATATCGTATGAGTCGGTGTTCTGGGGCTGTTTCGCGAGATAGACAAAGTTGTTTGCAAATCCAGGCTTACTTTGAGCGGGATATACTCCGAGCAAATTCACCGCATTTGGGTCAATGCGTTGTACCGGAAGAATGTTAAGCTGCGCCGTCGATCCAGTGAAGTCTGTCATGCCCATGATGCTGCCCCCTGTGTAAAAAGGGTCGCGGACATAAACGGCTTTGCTGCTTGTATTGGTCAGACCCGAGATCGGATCATACTGACCTGGCCCAAGCTCGCGAGTGGTGGCTGGATCGAGAATCGTCCCATGTCTGAATTTCCGGCCAAGCGCATCTGTTGAAATACCACTATTGAACGCGATGAGATCCTGCAGGTTCGTAAAACCACTGGAGACCATACCCGTAGTGGGCACCGTGCTGGTGGCGGTTGACGGCGTAATGTAGCGGCCGCCCTGGTAGTCAAAGAAGAAGAACGTTTTATTTCTGCCGTCGTAGACTTTCGGTATATAAACGGGGCCGCCTATCGTTCCGCCAAACAGATTCTGGCGATATTCTGGCGTGGGCGCGTGCGTGGCATTGTTAAAAAAGAGGTTCGCGTTAAAAACATCGTTCCGCAAGTATTCCCAGAGATCGCCGTGAATTTGGTTGGTCCCGGATTTGATAGCGGCATTAATGACGGCCCCGGTCGAATGCCCGAATTCAGCATTGAAATCGCCGGTTTGCAGCTTGAATTCCTGGATAGCGTCAGGTGGAGGGGTGATTGCAGCGTTGCTGCTTACTGAGGCGCCCCCATAGACCTCGATGTTGTCATTAATGCCGTTCAATCGGAAGTCGTTCTGCCACAAATTGACTCCGTTCACGGCGAAGAACGCGCTGCTGGTTGCTCCAGAGTCACCACTGGGGTTGCCAACCGGCGCCGTGGCAACGCCAGCAGAAAGTTGTGCCAGAGAAGCCCAGTCCCGCGTCTGCAGCGGCAGGTCATTGACAGTTTCCGTGGTTATCGTCTGGCCGATCGCTGCATTTTCCGCCTGAAGCAGAGGTGCTGTTGCCGTCACCGTCACCTGCTGGTTGACGGTGCCAGCAGCGAATTTGACGTCAGCGGTTATTGTTTGCTGGACATGCACCTCGAGGCCGTTCACAACGAAAAGCTGAAATCCTGATGACTCGGCCTGCAGAGTATAGGTTCCTGGTCTCACCTGATTGAGGGAATACGTGCCGGTCGAAGTGGAGGTGGTCAGGATGGAGACTCCCGTCGCCTCATTCGTCAGCGTGATCTTCGCTCCGGGAACTACGGCGCCAGCCGGATCAGTAACCGTTCCGGTGATTCCGCCGGTATCAAGCTGGGCCAGGACAGGGTTGCCCGCAAGTATGGCTACCGACAGCAGGAACAACGGCATCCAGGTAAGCATGTTTTTCCATGTGCGGGTGGTTGCCGGGAGTCGGTGTAGTTGGCAGTCTTTGTAGTATTTATTGATTTGTAACATTGGATGTTGCTATTGCCTCCGCAAATGAAAAGCCCGCGCCATTCATCTCACTTCATTTAAGGGCGTGGAAGGGGTTTACCCGGTGTTTACACCTGCCATACACCGTTAATTGCAGCGTGTTTTCAATTGTTTGCAAAAGGAATTATTGTGAAATCGATACCGTGTCACGGCAATCCGGGCTGGCCCCTAATTGTTGACGTATCGTTAAAGAACTTCTACTACTCTGCATATACACAAGAGATGGGTCAATGGATCAGCAGACGCCATGGTCGGTAGACCTGGATACATCCCACAAATCAACGACCACTGCTCCAGAACTGCATCCGGAGCCGCGATGGGAGAACCGGCATCTGAAGGATGACCAGCGCTGGCAACTGGCGCAACGGATTGCTGCGAGCTCAAGTTTCGCGCGTTCGACCCTGCTTGCCAAATTCCTGCTTTACGTCTGCGATCGCGCTTTGAGCGGAAAGACCGACGAGATCAGCGAGCATCAGATCGGGGTGCATGTGTTTGGCAGGCGGCCTGGATACAACGCATCCGAAGACAACATCGTAAGAAGCTATGCGCGACAGCTTCGACAACGCCTGGATCATTATTTCGAAGCGGAAGGAAAGCACGAGGATCTGAGACTAAGCATTCCGCGCGGCAAATATGTTCCCCACTTCGAAGCAAACAGACTGTCTGACGCACTGACATTAGACGAAGAGGATTCTTCGGGCGCGCAGGACCTTTTCAACACTTCGACAGGAGGCCTTGGCCGCTGAGCCTGTTTCCATGCTCTCTGCGCAGGAGACTGCGGGCATTCATGGTGGCGGCGGCTGCACTTGTTCTGCTCGCTTGCGGCGTTCTTGCGTGGACCCTGTCTCGGCGTGGCGGCCATACTCCAACAGATACTTCTTATCCATTGTGGGCACAGATCTTCGACAAGTCCCGACAGACGCTTCTGGTTCCGGCTGACGACGGCATTGTGATGATCCAGAATCTCACCCATCACTCGATTCACCTTGCCGAGTACATCGACCGCGACTACCTATCGATCAAGAGTCCCTACAAGATCGACGCAGAAAATATGGCGGACCTTGACCAGCAGCGATATACGAGCATGGCCGACTTGGATACCATCCTGAAGTTTTCCCGGCTTCCGGAAGCAACGCCTGAACGTTTTGCGGTGCGGTATGCACGCGAGCTTCACATGGAAGACTTGAAGGATTCCAACGCAATCCTGATTGGCTCGTCTTTTTCTAACCCATGGGTTGAGCTTTTTCAGAAGAATATGAACTTCGAGTTCGATTATCAGCCCCGGCCGAACGAGTCGGTCATTGTCAACAGGCATCCGCTCCAGGGAGAGTTGCCCATTTACGAGAATGACGCCACGGCGCCTTCGCACCGTACTTATGCCGTGATTGCCCTGGCTCCAAATTTGAACGACACAGGCTGGGTCCTCATTATCGAAGGGTTGACGATGGCCGGGACGCAAGCTGCCGCCGATATTCTGTTTAATCGCGAAGCGATGCTTCCTGTGATCATTAAAGCGCGGTCGGCGAATGGACAACTCAAGCCTTTCGAGTTGCTGATCGAGACGCGGAGCTTCGGATCCAACGCTCCGCAGGCAACGATCATCGCCAGTCGAATCTATTCAAAACAAAGTTCTTAATTCTTTCTCCGAATTGATTAAACCGACTGGGCGACCGGTCCTGATCGTGGATCCGCGGAATGTCCGGTTCTGCTTGACTTTCCATCGGTTACAGCAGAAAATCGCTTGGACTTTTAGAAGTGCCTCCCTGCTTGTCCCTATCGAGGCATGAAGCAAGATAAGAACGGCAGCTCTGTAGTATTTGGTTTTGTCCACCGGGTGCTGTTGCTGTTTTATTGCTTTCCCATCTGAGTAACGTATTGCTGTTCACAGATAGCGCAACCGCAGTTCAAACTGCATGTTCTTGAAGACGTTTCTGCGCTGTTACGTCTTGAACATGCCTGCTGAAAAGAAGGGAGCGATCATGGGTGCAGTGACCAAATGCTTCCCACCGCGGTACTCGCGTGGGCTGCTTCGTATTTCCATCACAGGTATAGCCGTTTCCCTCGCGGGAATCTTTCTGGCGCCTCAGGTCTCGTACGCCGCTGACAAGCCAAACATTCTCGTCATGTTCGGCGACGATGTCGGGCAGACGGACATCAGCGCTTACAGCATGGGCGTGATGGGTTTCCAGACGCCGAACATCGACCGCATCGCCAAGGAAGGGATGATGTTCACCGACTACTATGCGGAGAACAGCTGCACGGCGGGCCGCTCGTCATTTATTACCGGACAGAGCCCATTCCGCACCGGGCTTTCCAAGGTGGGCGTGCCGGGAGCTCCGGTGGGCTTGCAGGCGCGGGACATCACCATTGCGCAGGCGCTGAAGCCGCTCGGCTACGCGACTGGACAGTACGGAAAGAACCACCTGGGCGACCGCGACGAATACCTGCCGACCAACCACGGCTTCGACGAGTTCTTCGGCAACCTCTATCACCTTAACGCGGAAGAGGAGCCCGAACGCCCCTATTGGCCCGGTAACAATCCGGACTTCCTTAAGACTTACAATCCTCGCGGCGTCATCCATTCGTATGCGGACGGCAAGATCGAAGACACAGGGCCCCTGACTGTGAAGCGGATGGAGACTATTGACGATGAGACGACTAAAGCGTGCGAAGACTTTATCAGCAAGAACGCGAAGGCGGGCACTCCGTTTTTTGCATGGATGAACTTCACCCGCATGCATGTCTTTACCCACGTGCGGCCTGAATATGAAGGCAAAGCCGGTCTCGGGAAAGGCTATTTCTACGCCGATGGCATGTGGGAGATGGACCAGAACGTGGGCAAGCTGCTCGGCCTGCTTGACAGCCTCAAGATTGCCGACAACACCATTGTTGTGTTCACTACCGACAACGGTCCGAATGCGTTTACCTGGCCCGATGCGGCGACGACTCCTTTCCGCAGCGAGAAGGACTCGAACTGGGAAGGCGCTTTCCGCGTACCGGCGATGGTCCGCTGGCCGGGCCATATCAAAGCCGGCGAGGTCTCGAATGAGCTGTTCTCCGGACTTGACTGGTTCCCGACGCTGCTCGCCGCCGCTGGGGACACGACCATCAAAGAACGTCTGCTGAAGGGTGCCAGCATCGGCAGCAAGACCTTCAAGGTGCATCTGGACGGGTACAACCAGTTGCCCTACCTCACGGGACAGCAGCCGCACGGCGCCCGTGACGAGTTTTACTATTTCGATGACGATGGCGATCTGGTTGCGATGCGCTTCGATGTCATGCAACCCGGGGCAACTATCAAAACGGCCTGGAAGATTGTCTTCTGCGAACAGCGACAACCCGGTCAAATGGACATTTGGGCCAATCCATTCACCTGTCTGCGATTGCCGAGGATGTTCAATTTGAGGATGGATCCGTACGAGCACGCCCAGATTTCAGGCGACAGCTACGACTCCTGGAGGGCTGACAATGCATACCTGGTTTTCGACGGGACAAGGAGAGCGGCAGCATTTCTCCAGACCTTCGTCGAGTATCCACCGAGCCAACCGCCAGCCAGCTTTTCGATTGATCAGATTGAAGACGCTGTAAAGAAGAAAATCGCGCAGATGCAACAGACACAACAGCACGTGCAAAGCTCAAAAGACTGAATGGGTAGGGATTCATAGCTGAAAGAACCGGGTTCATCCTTCATAATGAACCCGGTTTATTTTTCCCCAAGGGATACCGATGCCGCCTGCAAAACCTGTGTCTGCTTCCAAGAAGAAATTGAAAGACAGCCGCGGGGCCATTCATACACCTGCCCAAGAGATCGGGGAGATTGGCCGCATCCGTTTCAGCGGAAGAACGGCGTTCTTTGCTCTCCTGCTCTTCTTCTCGGGTACCGGAGCGCTGATCTATCAGGTTCTGTGGATCAGGCAGCTCTCGCTGGTAGTTGGGGTTGAAGTTTATTCGATCACGATTGCGGTGAGCGCTTTCTTTGCCGGGCTTGCCGGCGGCGGCGCGCTGCTGGGGCGTGTGGCGGACCGATGGAAGCGTCCCCTGCTGCTCTATGTTGTTCTAGAGAGCTGCGTTGCGGTTGCGGGAGTGTTGGCTACTGTGGCGATGGCGCATGCGGCCGGGACATTCGTCGCGATTCAGGCCCATGCCGGGTTGCTTGCGTGGGCACTTCCCTTTCTGCTTGTTGGCGTGCCGGCATTTTTGATGGGTGGCACTTTGCCGGTTGCGGTGCGCTGGCAGGCGCGCGATATCAGTTCCATTGCGAGGGCCGGAGGCTGGGTCTATGCCGCCAATACTGCGGGCGGCATTGCGGGCGCGCTGCTGAGTTCTTTTGTTTTTCTGCCGTGGCTGGGTGTGCGCGGCACGGCCTGGGCTGCTGCTGTCTTCAATCTGATGGCGGCGTGCATTGCGCTGGTGCTCGATTGGCGCGCTGGTTCGAGCTCTGAAGAGATTGTGCCGAGGGAAGTCTCCGATTCGGCTCCTACGAGGTCGCGAACGGCGCTGGTGCTTTATGCCGTCGCTGGCGGCATTGCGCTTGGCTACGAGGTGGTGTGGTCGCAGGCGATGGCGCAGTTTCTGAGCACGCGGGTGTTTGCGTTTTCCGTGGTGCTGGCGACGTATCTTGCGGGGCTCGCAGTGGGCAGCGCGCTGTATGTGCGCTTTGCCGCGCGATTGCGCGACGCGTGGGGAGTGTTCGGACTGCTCATCTCTGCAGCCGGAGTGGTTGCACTGCTGGAGGTTGCGTGTTTGAGCCTGTGGCAGTTACGAATTCAGGTCGATGCGGGAGATCTGGCCTTTGCGGCCACGGGCAGCGAATTTGCGCGCATGTGCGCGCAGTTCCTGATCGTTTCGGTTGGCGTGGTCTTTGTGCCGACGGTTCTGCTGGGGGCTGCGTTTCCTGCAGTACTGAGACTGGTTGCGGGCGCAAGGCACGCAGGGCGCGACGTTGGCGTGGTTCTTGCTCTAAATACTGCAGGAGGAATTGCCGGAACGCTGCTTACAGGATTTCTGCTGATACCTTTGCTCGGAATTGTGGTAACGCTCAGCATGCTGGCGATCGCGGCTGCTTTGGTTGGCGGGCTGGCGGTACTGCTGGGATCGGCTGTAGGCAGAACGATGCGATGGGCGGTTCTTGCTCTCGGATTGATTGCGATTGCAGGCGGGGTGGTTACGCCGTCGGACCGTCTGGCGCGGCTGTTGATGACGACGCGCGGTGGCGGTGAGCTGGTCTTTTACCAGGAAGGCCGGGGTGCGACGGTCGCTGTTGCGCAGCAGCAGTCGGGCGATAATGTGTTTCGACGGCTCTACATTCAGGGCGTGTCGAACTCGGGCGATGCGATGCCGTCGTTGCGCTACATGCGGCTGCAGGCGATGCTTCCGCTGATGATTCATCACGATGTGCATGGAGGCGAGCCGAAGTCTGCGCTGGTGATCGGCTTTGGCACGGGTATCACTGCCGGCGCGGTGCTGCATTATCCGGGGCTGGAGCGAAGAGTGTGCGTGGAGTTGCTTCCTGCAGTGGTGCGCGAGGGCGAATTATTTCCTGAAAACTACAAGGCTGGGTCCGATCCGCGGCTGCAGATTCGCATCGGCGATGGGCGGCAGGAGTTGCTGCGGAGTTCAGAACGCTACGACCTGATTACGTTAGAGCCTCCGCCACCTTCGGCGGAGGGAGTGGTGAATCTTTATTCGACGGATTTCTATCGACTTGCCAGCAGGCGGCTGGAGCCCGATGGGCTCTTTGCGCAATGGCTGCCGATTGCT
The DNA here is from genome assembly GCA_963833015.1 of uncultured Acidobacteriaceae bacterium. Lineage (GTDB taxonomy): Bacteria > Acidobacteriota > Terriglobia > Terriglobales > Acidobacteriaceae > Alloacidobacterium. Next base: position 129,836 of record CAWHWJ010000020.1, read on the forward strand.
ACGCAGAACGATGAGGACACGCGGTCGCTGGTGCGCAGTTTTCTTGATGTATTTCCTTATGCGACTCTCTGGACCACAGAATTGCACGAGATGCTGCTGATTGGGTCCTATTCGCCTGTTGAACTGGATGCGGAGACGGTGACGAGGCGATTTAATCAGAGTGGCGTGAGTACTGCGCTGCAGGCTGTGGGCATCTCTTCTCCTGCGGCGTTGCTGGCGACGTGGGTGACTGGACGAGAGGGCCTGGAACGCTACGCGGGCAATGCACGCGCGGTGACGGATGATTATCCCCGCATTGAATATGCGCCGTGGGTGCGTCCGAAAGAAATTGCTCGTACACTGCCGAATTTGCTGGCTCTTCGCACTGTGCCGCCGCTTGCTGGAGCGGATGCTGCGCTGCGTGAGGAGATCGACCGGCAGCGCCAGGCGTTGCTGGATTTCTACACGGCAGGAATCGCGGCATACAACGGAGACAGAGATGTTTGGAGTGCGGCAATCCAGCGCGTCCTGGCGGCGGATGGCAAGAATCCTTACTATCGCTGGATCATAGGCGAGGGACGATAGGTCTTGAATCAGGCCTTAGTTTGGCTGACGACCTCTGCGTAGAACTCCAAGTAGGCATTGATCATTTTGCTTGTGGCGAAGCGGGTGAGGTTCCTGAATCCTGCTGCTGGCAGAGATGGCAAGTCTGACGCGTGTTTAGCAATGACTTGAGCTGCGCCTTCCGGATTTTGCGGGTCGATGAAGAGCGCGGCTTCGCCTGCTATTTCTGTCATCGGTGCTCGATTGCTGGTGATGACCGGGCATCCGCATGCCTGCGCTTCGAGAACGGGCCAGCCGAATCCTTCTTCAACCGAAGGAAAGAGGAGTGCAACTGCTCCGCTGTACAGTGCCTGTAATTCGTCATTGGGGACTTCGACACGCTCGATGATTTCATTCGTCAGAGCAGAAGATTTGAAATACTGACGCATTTCCTGAGTCCAGGGCTTCCCTGCCATGATCAATTTCGTGTTCTTGAATCGCGGATATTTGCGCAGCTCGGCGAATATCTTCATTACACCAAGGCGATTTTTGTACCAGTTATTTCCACCCACATGAAAGAGGTATTCCGTCTCGGGTTGCAGGCCGCTTTTTATTTTTGCGGCTGCGATGGCGTCGGGTGGCGCCGGGGAATAGCTCCAATTCAGGTGATGATGAATCACCTTTGTTTTTGAACGAATGCCTGGAGCTAGTGTCTCCAGGTCATCCTGTGTTTTTGTTGAGACGCAGCTGACATGGTTCGCGCGGGAAAGGTTTGTCGCAATCCAGCGCTGGAGGATACGTCCGGTAAGACCGATCCGGATTCCGGGGTATGCTCCGCGCGCGGCGAAAATTGCCAACAGGTCGTGGCAGGTGATCAGCGCGGGACGGTCGCCGGCGCAACGTAAATACATTGCATTTGAGTGGTCGCATACATGGACGATGTCTGCTTCACGGGCGTGCTTACGGAGATAGGCCGGCGCAAAGACGAACTTGTCGATGTAACCGACCCATTTTTTAAGTGGGCCGGGCAGAAATGCGAAACCGCCAAGCACTGTTGGTGGATGGACAATATATGCTGCATGGCCTCGAGTATTGAGTTCGCGCTGCAACATTTCCGCGTAGCGAAGCATACTCTGCTGCTTGTCGGGCCGATAGTTGGAGATCAGCAGGACTTTCATTCGTGGTTGATGAAGCAAAGCTAGCGCACGCCATTGCTGAGATCAATAGAAAGCAAGATGGCCTGAGGAATGGTACACCTCAGGCCATCAGGTTCATTTGCCTGGTTTACCGTGCTGCACTTGTCAGCATCTGACTTTCGATCCATTCATAGGTCTTGGCCATACCGTCTTTCAGGCGAATCGACGGCTCCCAGCCGAGATACTGGAGAATCTTGGTGTTGTCGCTGTTGCGGCCGTTGACGCCCTTGGGAGCGTCGAGCTTGTACTTCCGCTTCAGCTTTACGCCGGCAATCTCTTCCACCACGTCGACAAGCTGGTTGATGGTAACGAGTTCACTGCTGCCGAGGTTGATCGGCTCATGAATATCGCTTTCAAGAATTGCCTGTGTACCCTTCGTGCAGTCGTCGATAAACATGAAGCTGCGGGTCTGCTGACCGTCACCCCAGATCTCGATTTCGTGCTTGCCTGATTCCTTTGCCTGAATGACTTTGCGGCAAATTGCGGCAGGAGCCTTCTCGCGGCCACCGTCATAGGTGCCGAAAGGACCATAGACGTTGTGGTAGCGAGCGACGCGAGTCACCAGGCCGTAATCTTCTTCGAAATGGCGGCACATGCGCTCGCTGAAAAGCTTTTCCCATCCATAGCCATCTTCAGGCAGCGCGGGATACGCGTCCTCTTCCTTGAGCGGCACTACGTCGGGAGTCTTCTGCTTGTCGCCGTTGTATACGCAAGCTGACGAGGAAAAGAAAAAGCGTTCTATGCCGCTGTCTTTTGCGGCCATCAGCATGTGCGTGTTCGTGAGAACGCTCAACATGCAAAGCGCCTTGTTGTTTTCGATGAAGCCCATCCCGCCCATGTCGGCGGCGAGCTGAAAGACAACTTGCATGCCATCCGCGGCTTTGTAGCAGTTATCCTTATCGCGTAGGTCGAGCGAAAGATTCTCGACGTCTTTGGTCTTCTGATACCACTGGTCGAGGGGCTTTACATCCACTGCCCGTACAACATTAACGCCATTCTTCAACAGCGCCTTAACAAGGTGGCCGCCAATAAAGCCTCCTCCGCCACACACTACTACTCTTTCATTTACTAAGCCCATGTTACTGCTCTCCCGATGGAAGTTTAGATTCTGATACGCCTGCTTTAGTTTTCGAGACCTGGGCAGAAATTTGTTCTAAATCAAGGGGGCCAACTGCAGAGCCGCCTATGATCAGGCGATTCTGAGAGCCGGTATTTATATGTGCCGCGCGGATTGCGACGAGAATAGAACGGTATGAATTACCACTCCAAACAAATAAACCACTTTTATATTATGAATATTTTCCTAAATAGTGGTCAAGAGGAAACCCATGCGCGCACCTGCCCGAGCAACTGAAATAGTTACAAATGCACCTCCGTGGGTACAGAGGTGCATTGGATCAAAGTAACCTGTTCGACAGTGCCGCATCTTTGACCTGTACTCCGCCAGGCCGGCCAACGCTTAAGTAGGTGAAGCCGCGCTGGGCCATGATTGCCCTGTCGAAGAGATTGCGGCCATCGATAATGATCGGATATCGCAGAGTGTAATGCAGGCGATCAAGATCGAGTTCAGCAAACTCCTGCCAGTCTGTCAAAATCAAAAGAGCGTCGGCTTCGTTCGCAGCTTCATATGCGTCCTTTGCATAGCTCAATGCGCCTGATGGCGGCAGAACCTGCTTGGTCCTCTCCATCGCTGCGGGGTCATACACCGAGATGATGCATCCCTCTTTCAGAAACTGCCCGACGAGGTCAATCGCCGGTGACTCGCGGATATCGTCCGTTCCACCTTTGAAAGCAAGACCGAGCACGCCGAGTTTCTTTCCGCGGAAAGTCCAGAGCGCTGAGCGGACTTTCTGGAAGAATCGTCTCTTCTGCTCCGCGTTGATCTTTTCTACTTCCCGCAGCAAGCCGAAATCGACACCCAGCTGCTCTGCTACGTAACGGAAAGCTGCAACGTCCTTCGGGAAACAAGAGCCGCCGTAACCGATTCCCGCCTTGAGAAACCGGGGGCCGATTCGTTCATCGGATCCGATGCCCTTCGATACTTCTTCGACGTCCGCGCCGGCTGCCTCACACAAGTTGGAAACCACATTGATGAAGGAAATCTTCATTGCAAGAAAGGCATTGGATGCATGCTTGATGAGTTCTGCCGCCTTCGTTGAAGTCTGAAGGAAGGGGGGCGGATCCACCGTCGAACGCGCTCCCGGAACCGCATGTTCGGCCTTGTAGTAGCTTCCGGAGGTCAGCGGCTCATAGATTGCGCGCAGCAGGCTGCCGGCACGCTCATTATCTGCTCCGATGACAATTCTGTCTGCGTGAAGGAAGTCGACGACGGCTGTACCTTCTCTGAGGAATTCCGGGTTTGAGGCAACGTCAAAAAGATCGCGCGGGACGCCATTGCGTTCAATCACACGGCTGATCCACTCATTAGTGTAAACAGGGACAGTGCTCTTTTCGACGATCACTTTGTATTCGGTGATGGATCGCGCAATCTGGCTTGCAACCGCGTCCACATAAGACAAGTCGGCGCTGCCAGTCTGGCTTTGAGGCGTTCCAACGGCTACAAAAATCGCCTGCGACCTCTGCGTGGCAGAATGCAGGTCAGTTGTGAATTCAATCAAGGTATTGCGATGGCGATCTAAGAGTTCCGGCAGATACTCTTCATAGATGGGCACTTCTCCCGCACGAAGCTGAGCTATCTTCGATTCATCGTTGTCTACGCAGATGACACTATGGCCAATCTCCGCAAAACAGACAGCTGCAACCAACCCAACGTATCCTGAACCTACAACTGCGATAGTGATTTTTTCATTCATATAATTTTCCGGTCGGCGATTGTCATTGGCTGATTGCTGACTCTTCTTTTGCCTGAGGCAATGAGTTCCTGATCAAACATTGCGCCAATGGCTTTTGCCGCGCCTCTCATAGAATACCGCTTCGCGAAACAGGCAGAGGCTTTTCGAGACATTTCGGTACGTTCATTTTCTAATAATTCCAACCATTTGGTTACTAGACGATACGTTCCATTTGCGGTATCTTCCTCGACAATTCCAGCTCCATCCGAAGCGATATCCTGCCATATATTGACCTTGTCGGAAATCAGCACCGGCTTGCCGCATGCCAGCGCTTCGGCGACGGCGATTCCGAAATTCTCCTGATGCGAAGGAAGAATGAATGCCTCAGCTGCATAGAAAGCGCCCCATTTCGCATCTTTCTGCAGCAGTCCGGGCCAGTGAATTCGATCTGCGATTCCAAGCTTCTCTGCCTGCTTCTCAAGTGTCGCCTTCAATCCCGCCTGATCAGGGCCGGCCATCACCAGATGCAGATAAGGGGCCGTTGACGATATGCGCGAAAATGCCTCGATCAGCAAATCGCAACCCTTCTTTTCATGGATACGGGCCATGAAAAGAAGAAAACGGCGACTGCGTACATCTGGACAGGCAGAGAAGAATGTCTCTTTTTGAGTTGCGGGATCACCAGATGGCCGGTTGGTTCCATATGGCACAACAACGCTGTTCCAGCGGTTCAGGCGAAAACTGGTCAGAGCTTGTTCCTTTTCCGTTTCTGTAGTGAACAGCACGGCGAGAGCATCTCGTAAAACGGGGTATTGAAATGCGCGCCAGTACAACACTTTTTTCAGATGCTTGAGTGGATATTTCTTTTTGAACCAAGGATCAAGCGCGCCGTGAATAAACACCGCGTAGGGTAGCTTGTTCCGCACTGCGCGCCACGCGGCGAGGCTGTTGTATTGCCAAATGCCATTAATGACAACTGCGTCATAGTCTTCAAAATGGGCTTGGAGCCAGGGGAGCAATTGAGGCGAATACCCATAGACTGTTTTCACCGGGCCAAGCGCATGTACTTTGAACGGGAGTTCTTTCAGGAAGTCTTCTTCTGGGCCATCGAGCGAAGCCACTTCCAAGTGGATTCCCTCTTGAAGATAGCCCTCGGCAAGCTGCCGCAATCCTTCCGGAGGGCCTCCATGCTTCAGAGAGAGGGAATAGATCACATGCAGGATGCGCAGCGGGGACCTCGTCTCTCCAAGCTGCCTGATTGAATGTGAGCTTTCCCCGGTGTTGTTCAAAATGGATGTCTTCATTCTCAATGCTTATTGGGCCCGGACATTGTATACAACCTGCCGCGGTGTTCCCCTGCCGATCGCACAGACTTTTACTGTAACGGTGTTTGCCGCGGAAACAAAAGCCTCCCAGACAAAGCCGTCGCCCGGATCGCTTGCAGGAGAAGCCGAAGCGATCATGGAAGCTGTAGTGCCGGGCACTCGTGCCAAACCGCTGGAGCATTGACCCGGTTGAAGAGGAGTGCCTCCGATTGCGGCGGTAACGCCAGCGGCAGCCACTGCGCTCTGCGCAGGCGAGGATCTCGCGGCATTGAGGGCAGCTGCACCGCCTCCGGCGACTTCGATCGCCTTTACATAGAGAGTTTTAGCAACGCTTAAGTTGCCCGAAATCGAAACGTCTGCCGTTGAGTCAGGCTTGCCCTGCACCTCAAAAGCATTCACCCATTTGGATCCAGACCACACATCGTATTCGTAGCCGGAGTGAGTGCCGTTTGCGGGGCCTCCATTCATGCAGATGCGGTTCGTGGACTGCTTCTGCCCCTCTCCTGGAGTGTCAAACCAGCAATATTGGTTGGCGTACTTGAGACCATTCATCCATCCGCCGTTGGGAAACCCACCCTGACCGTATTGCATTTCGTATCTAGCAAAGAGACCGGACGCTGGAGCGAAGACTCCGCCAATGCTACCGAAAGTGACTTGCGGTTCCGCGGTGCGACCCGTAGCATACAGTGGAGCCGTCAGATACTTACCTCCCGTGGCGACCCAGATATCGACTTTTGGATTCTTGGGATCGACTGCCCCACCATCTTGAGCACCGTTGGGAATGCCTCCGCCTACAAAAGTCACACGGGAGAACCGATGCGTCGCAATTTCACCTTTGTGAGCGAATGTGCCACCGGGAATCGTCACTGAGGAGATATTGATGGATGCTCCATAAGGATGATGATCAGGGGTCGCATTGCTTCCACCATTGGGATCAACATACAGGCCGTCGGGTATGTTGCCGACGATGATGTCTGCGCAGGTATGGAGATTAGTCTGATCGCAAGTATCCTGATAGCCCTTCCCTGTCGGCCAAATTGCATTAATGTGAGAATTCTCAAGACTCAATGCCCCATAGAACCCATAAGGCATTTCTTCGACGATTGAGCCAGCTGGCCAAGTGGTACTTCCCGGCGCTGAGCCACCTTGGCCACGATTTGCTATGTATAACTTGCCATCGCCACCGAACCCACCGATGTTCACAACCTCATATTGTCCACGCTTCACGTCTGGGACGAATCGCGATGGCTCGTTGCTGCCTGAGGCATAATCCTGTGGAAGGAGCACATAGGGCAGATAACCGCCGTTCTTGAGGTTGATATCGCCCGGGTCGGTAACAAGGTGTGGCATCCAGTCCGTGTTGGCGACTGGCACTACGGTTGCGTTGCCAGCTAGCGAACCCGTCAGAGTGGTATGCTGCGCGGCGCCTCCAGCAATGACTGCGGCATTCAATCTGCCAGCCTGGTCCCAAGGGAAACCCTCAAAATAGAAGTTTCTAATCGTACTGATGTTTCCATTGAATACCTGGATACCGGCCGTGTACTTCAGCGGCTTGATTGAGCCGCCGACAAACGAGAAGTTGACAGCTTTGTCTACGAAGATTGCTGCATGCGTATCGGGCGAAACGGGAGTTGGCGATCCTCCGGGGCCTGAATTCGGTCCGGGAAACTTTCCGTTCACGCAATTAATGCTGTAACAATACTTGTCGCCGCCGCTGCTTGGCTCGTTCGTTCCACCCGGTGCAATGATCTGAGTATTCCAGAAATAACTCTCGTTGATATCTCCGGCGAGAATGATAGGCCAGCGCACCGCATAGATATACAAATTGTTAGAGCTGAAACGTTCAGAGCCGTAGTTCAGTTGTAGCCCGCGCCCGCCGTGGTTCGACATCTTCACATCGCGGATGTGAAAACTATCTGCTGAGGTTACTTCAAGGAGAGTACCGGTCGTCGAATGCCCGGATCCGATAAGCCCCACTCCCTCGAGGCTGCCATTACAGCTCCAGTCTGCGCATCTGCCCTGGTAAATAGTAATCAGATTTCCGACGGGGCTGGTGAGAAGGAGCGTTGCAGTTTCCGGGCCATCGCCGATCAGATGAACCTGAGAAGGGACGCGCAATGTCTTACTCACCTTATAGGTTCCGGGCGCAAGATAGACGACAGGCGATCCCCTGGGGCCTGATCCGAGCGGATGATCGACGGCATACTGAATCGCTTTTTGTAACGCTGCCGTATCGTCAGTGCTGCCATCTCCCACCGCGCCTTCGGCTCTCACACTCAGCCTTCCCGTGAGGGAGTCCGGACGCCTCAGATCGAGGACTGCGGGCTGATTTTCGCATCGCGTCGGGATAGGTTCGCTCGATTTGTAGTTCGGTGTGATGACCAGCATTCCGCCGTTGGAGCATACATTCCCGTAAGCATCGCTTAAAGAAACCTGCGAACGGCTGTCAAGCACAATGGTCCGAGACTGCGATGCCTGGCCTGTACTCTGAGGCGCACCGGTCTGAGCTTGGGTATTTGAGATATTGCCCGCACAAGAGAGAACAATCAAGAAAGAGGCCGATGTCCATTTCCATCGAAGCATTTCTGTTTCTCCAGTCCAAGTTCCCCGCCTTCCGGGCTTGTCCCGCAAATCGCCGCTGGGCAGTCAAAGCTGTTCTCCAGAGGTCCCAACTATTGCCTGACAGAATTGGCTTCAGCTTCCATTTGTTGCAGGATCGGGTTGTGCCACTTGGGCTTTTCTGCGTGTCCGGTGTCTGGAGATAATTTCGTCGACCGAGACATGGTATTCGATATCCCTCGATCTCTCGTGCGCGGCTTCGCTCCTCGATCAAGAAGCCCAGACGATTTTTGCATCAATGATCCTGATTGTGTTCGACCAGTGAATGATGTCGCCGCTCCCCCTGTCGGAGCCTTGTGCGGGGATGAAATCGAGGTGATATCAGGGTCGAGGAAGCTCTTCTTATCGAGGCTACCGAAGGGGCTTGCTGATGTATCAATAATGGGGTCCTGATCATCTGCTGCCAGCTTTTCCAGCGGGCTCCTGCTGTAATCGCGCGCTTTCTCTGGCTGCGGACCAGAATTGTGCTCGCTTTGATCGTTCTGATTCTTATTTTGAAGATTTGGGCCATTCGTATCTTTCAGAGCATTCCCTGGCTGCTGACCTGTTTGTAGGACTTGATCGGGCGGGTTGATTATCAAAGCCGCCGAAGCGCCCCCTGCTTTCCAAGATGATTGCTGGGTAATTGAGCTGCCGTTGAGCCCTAATGTTGATTTACCGCGCAGAGAAGCGATCGACGACAGGGACGAAGTGCCGCCGGTTGACCACGAGGACTGGGGCAATGAGGATGCTCCCTGTTTTCCGGCCTTTCTGGCGATGATGTCCACAACGTTACTGGGTTGAGCCGTATGAAGACCTGTGATGATGGAAGCATCTCTCAACGCGTTGTCCACTTGGAATGGAACGCGACTTACTGCATAGGATTGAGTGACCGCGGGACTTAAAGGAGTGGCGATAATACTTGCTCCAATAGCGTCATATGGCAGGACATGCTCATCCGGTGTCAGCAAGCTGTTTGCACCGGGCTCGATTGTAGATGATGTAGTCGGAGCCACACTGGAATCCGGTCCGTAGATATTGATGTCCAACGGATCGGATAAAGAGCCGCCCACCGATGAACTCAATTGAGCAGAGGCGATCGTTGCAAAGAAGATCACCGGGACTAAAAGACATATGTTCGCAGCGCACTTTCTGCCGTTGAGCCTCATGGAAATACCGTTCCCTTTTCAGTTTGGCGGGTTAGAGAAAATGCCGGAATTTTAAAGAGAACGTATAAGAATGTGGCGTAAAGCAGCGAATCTCGAATAGCCAAAAAACGGCTCCACAAGCCGGCCTCAGTCAGGAGTGCGGTATACATCAGAAACAGAATGACTATAGTAGCCACCATCTCCGGCAGGTTGACTCTAAGGATCTCCGCCATCAAACGAAAGAGCGCGCTGATAATGATGGGGTAGAGGATCATGCCCCAGATGCCAAAATCAATCGCTCCTGCGGAATAGAGCGAGTTAGCCTCATCTCTATAGGCGAAACCATATGTCATATTTGCGACGCTCTCTTCTGTATAGAGAAAAGCACTCTTGTCCTCCCACAAAGCTGAAGGAATAACAAGTTGGAACTCGTGTAGCGCATTTCGGCCATTCGCGGGCTCCGAACGAAAACTGGCATCGAGAAGATCAGAAACATACCCTAGTACGAACGTACGCTTCTGCAGATTATCCTTGAGACTTTGATTCGCCTTGGCCGTATCTCCACTCTCGAAAAGCTCCAACGCCAACGACAACCGCTCGACGAGCGATATTCGGTGCTTGCCGTAGGATACAAATCGCAGGTAGAAAAAGGTTGTTGCTCCTGCCCCGACCACTACCACAACAATGGCCGCATAAACAATTTTCCTGGAAAATGACCACCTGGGCTTGAAAGAGCCGAATCGCGTGGCGATGACAGCGAGAAGGACAAAATAGACGAGGCTGCGGCGCCCCATCGGTACGATCAGCAGGAATTGAGCCGCCAGCAGAAGGGCGAAAAGGCGTTTCATCATGCCTTTCGGCCATTCAAGAAGACAGAGGCAAGTAAAGGCGAATAAGGTTGGGAGCAACCAGCCGAGCACCCCTCCAAAAAGGCCCAGGTGCCCGCCTGCCGCGCTTACTCCCATGTAATCAAGCTTACCTGTCGCGTAACCCACGATGACGAGGGCTGTACCAAGGAAGACAAACAGCGCCGCTCGATTATCAAGCGGAAGCAGAAAATTCTGCCCGAAGATTGGTGTCTCGAAAAGCTCTCCCAGCAAATAAAGTATGCCTGAAGAAAGTAGTACCGCCGCCATGGCGTGGGAAACAGCTTCGGGATCCTTATGAAAATACGCGGCCAGCGTCAGATTGCCTCGCTGGATACTCAGCCAGCTGTTCACTACCCCAATACCGTAGCCAACAGTATGGGCGATGCAGAAGATGTGAGAGAAACGGATTGGTCCCCGCCGGATGGCGATTTCCCAAAGAGTGTAGAGGCCTACGGCAGATCCTGTGAGAGATGAAAGCAGGAGCATCGTATCGGTTGGGATCATCCATGTAATCAAGCCGACACTCAAAAGCAGCAGGGGAAAGTCGAGAAAATACAAGCGCCTAGGCTGCGCGACATTATCACCCAGCTTTCGTGCAGGACGGGCGATTCCCCGCCAAATCAGGTCGGCCCTCGGATTTAATGTTGTACTCATCGGGAAAAACTACCTATTCGAATTGCCCTGACACTCCCGTACCGCAATGACGTGAATCAATCAATGGTAATAGATAAGTAAGCCACTTGTGATCGTGATGGCTGCCTCTATTCCGCGATAGGTTAAGGTCTTGGTGACACTTGACGGAACGAAGAGTATGTCTCCATCTCTCACCGCGATGTCTGCCTGCGAACCATAGGTCACGTGCTTCAGGTCAAGATCTACTTCTTCTCTTCCCTCCGGAGTTTTACGTATCAGTTTCGATTTGCTCAAAGCCGCGGTCTTGTCCCATCCACCGGCGAGCGTGAGGGATTGCATCACGGAAATAGGGGTATTGTTGTCGATCAGGAATCCACCTGGCTTCAGCACGTCGCCGATGACGTACACTACACCAGCCTTTGCCACGATCACGGTATCGCCCGGAAGGATGATGGGGTTCTCCTGCGCGTACATCGTGTTTGGCCCGGACTGTAGCGCAATGGTTTCGGGATGCTGGGGATCACTACGATGCATAATCGAGACTGTCTTTCCGGCAGTGCTTTGTAAACCTCCTGCAACGGAAAGCATGTCGAGCAGCTTGCGCGTGCCGAGCGTGGGATAGACTCCTGGAGTCCTTACCTCACCGAGTATGGTCGCCCCCTGAGAGGCATATTCAGCGATAAAGACAGTGACGTGGGGATCAATGATCAGGTGCCGGGACCGCAGTTCTTCTTCGATCCTCCGAGCCGCGTCGATCGTATTCAGGCCCGCGAGTCTCATCAGGCCGAGTACCGGCAGATTCACGTCTCCGTCCTGACTGACTCGCGCAGAAGTTGTCAGTTCAGGAGTATCGAAGACAACGATACTCAACAGATCTCCGGCGCCGATCGCAATGTTGGGTGCGGAGGGGTGTTGTTGATCGACGGACGCCGGTACGGAAGGCGTCTCCTGAGAAAACCCGAAGTGGCTAGCACAAGCAAGAAGGGCGATGGAGACGGTGCGTACAAGAATCGATCGACTTCTCATCTTACTTTTCTGCATCCGTCACTCCGTAGCCGGCTCCATAACCCTTGTTGTAGTCGTAGTCATAGCGTTTCGAGTAGGTGTAGTAATTTTCCAGCCGCAGATCGACGTCGTTCACAACCGTGCCCAGGAGGCGCGCATTCGCGCGACGCAACTGATCGCGTACGCGAGACAGCGCCTTTTTGCGCGTCACTCCGGAGCGCACGAGAATGAAAACTGCATCCATGTGAGGCGCAAGGCTCAGCGTGTCTGAGACGGCCAGCACAGGCGAGGTGTCGAGAATCACATGATCATATTCGAGCCGCCATTGCAGCAGAAGATCTTCCATGCTCCTCGATGCGAGCATCTCACCGGGATTTGGAGCTATCGGGCCACGGGTAACGACTGTCAGATTCGGGAGATCCGGTATCGGCTGTTCGTACACCTCGTTGCCTGACTCGCGTGAGAGGAGTGTGGACAAACCAGCCCTGTTGGAGGTCTTGAATTTGAGATGTTGCGTGCCTTTACGGAGGTCGGAATCAACCAGCAGCACACGCGCAGAACGCCGCGCAAAGGAGATAGCGAGATTCGCTGCGCAGGTGGATTTTCCTTCGGCGGCAAAACTGCTGGTCAGCAGGATCAGTCGCGGCTCCCGGTCTACTGCCGACAATAACAGAGAGGACCGAAGAGTTCGGAAGGACTCGGCGATGATCGATTGCGGTTCGGTGTACGAGATCAAGTCGGCGGATACTTTTGAGCCCCGTTCTTTGTCAAGCGCCATCTGCTCTGCGGAACCTCCACCGATTTTCTTCAGCACGTCGAAGTGTGGAATCACAGCGAGCGCGGGCAGGCCGGAAATGGCTTCAGCATCATCGGAAGTGCGGATGGTATCGTCGAGGGACTCAAGGAATAGCGCTGAAATGATCCCAAGCAGCAGACCTCCAAGAAGGCCAAACCCGAGGTCCCGCCGTTTCATCGGGGAGACAGGACGTGCCGGTTCGCTGGCTCTGTCAATCACGTCGATATTGTTCGACTGTAGACCGGCGGTAATACCTGCTTCCTTCAGCTTCGTCTGCAAGGCATCGTAGAGGTCAGAGGCCGAATCGGCTCCATGCTTCAGGATCTCGAATTCAGCGGCAGACTCATTGACGCGATACGCTTCCTGCTTGATCTGTTCCAGCCGGTCACGCAGCAGGTTCTCGGTCTTGACCGACGCGTTATATTCTTCTTCGAACCGATTCGTAAGGTTATTGATTTCCGTATCGATGCTCGACTGGACAGATGCCAACTGCTTTTCGGCTTCTTTCACCTTCGGCCAATCGGAGCCATATTTTGATTTCAGTTGTGCGTCCTGCACCATCAACTCGCTTTGCTGCTGGCGAAGAGCGGTAAGGGTTGTTCCCGGCGCAACGGATACAAGCAACTCGGGATTTCGCGTCTGTGCCAACCGGTAACGGGCTTCCTTGACGATGCGATCAGCCTGAGCCTCAGCCAGTTGCTGATTCACCGTTTGCAGATTATCGGTGACGAGTGTCTGGCCGTCGGCATTCAATCCGATGAGGTTATTCTCCCTCTGATATTTCACGGCTTGCTGTTGCGAGTCTTCTACCTGCTTCTTCAACGCGCTCAACTGCGACGAGAGCCAATCTGAAACGTGGTTGGTGCCTTCAAATCGGGCGCGCAGGTCACGCTCCATGTAAGCGTCCACGATGGCGTTCGTAATCGCCGTCGCTACTTTGGGGTCGGGGTTTCGGAACCGAATTTCGACCAGGTTCGTGCCCGGCATGAGAGTAATTTTCAGGTTGCCGTTGAATGTGCCTATCAAAGCTGCGCGCTGACCCGGCGTCAGATGTCCATTGTAGGGCGATGCCGTGAAGATATCCGAGAAGGGCTTCTTATGATAGAGGTCAAGAGTATTGATCACGTCCAGCGCAACGGTTTTGCTGCGCATAATTTCCACTTCTGTCTGCAGCCTCTCGGAAGAAGCGTCTTCACCGGCAAGATTCTGCTCAACCAGGTCGCTGATTCCAATGTTCGTAGAACGACCCAGATCGATGTCCATCTCAGCGGAAGCCTCATACAGCGGAACCGAAAGGAAGGCAAAGTAGCTGGCCACGAGGAGGCCCAGAACCAGGCAAACGAGGATAACCCACTTCCGTTTGATGATGATTTTGCGGACATCGCCGGGAGTCAGAACGGAATGTTCCAGAGTAGCGCCTGTTGCAGGCGCTAAAGGTAATTCCTGGCGGTGAGGCGTAATTGCTTGTCCTTGCATCCCCGGTCTATACTCCTTACTGTTTTTGAAACGGTGCCCTGTTAGTCGTTCTATCGGTCAATAGCGAAAGGGAACATCTTCAAAATATCTGCCGAGTTCAGGCAGAGGTTAAGTCTTGATCGCCAGCGATGAGAAGTTGGATGCACTTTCGGCCGTTCGACTTGTATGAATTATTCAACACGAAAGGCCAAAAAGAGTCTTCCCCGACGATTTCTCGACAACGCCGACTCTAGACCGATCATTGTTCATACGCTTGCATATACCCGGCCTGATTGCTCCTGACTGCCAAGTGCGCTGGTATGAATTCTGTTTGCCTTGAAGGCTCTAATTGCGCATCCACTCCTGCTGCGGAATGAGTGTTCGACGTGAATGAGAACGATCCAACGGTTCGCAGAACCAGGAATCTGCCGCGTTCGACGGGTGCGATTGGCAATAAATAACGCCATCACGAGCCCAAACAGTCATATATGTACAAGATAGCGAACGCGGGGAGGGTGGTCAATCAAAAGCGTCAAGCTGGCGATTAGCTGATTGATTCCACTAAGAAAAAAGAGCCGGAGGCTATAACCTCCGGCTCAGATTATCTGATGATTCGATTTTAATTGCCGTGCTGATAATCCACGCGAACAGCGAGGATCTCGTACGGATGAATCGGAACCGTCACATGACCGCCTTCGACAGTCAGGGGTGAACCCTGCGGCTGTTCCAGCAAGTTCGTTTCGGTGGCTGTCGTTGCTCCGGGCGGCAAAGCGATTTCCACATTCGCCTGCTTCCCTGCCCACTCGTACATGTGCAGAACCAGGGAATTGCTGTCCTCGGCCTTCTTCATGGCTGTGAGCACCACGTTTTCCGGCTTCACCGTCAGGAAGGAATGCTCCAACGGCAAGGTTCCGGTGTGGGGCGCAAGCTGAACGGCCTTCAGCCCATAGTTGTATTCGTAACCGTGACGGACTGTTAAAGCCTGCTTCCAGTCCCCGGCGTGCGGATACAGTGCAAAGGTAAAGTGCTGGTGACCGCGATCCGCTACCGGGTCGGGCCAGGTTGGCGAGCGCAGCAGCGAGAGACGCAGGACGTTGCCGGCGTCGTCGTAGCCGTATTTCGAGCTGTTGATGAGGCTAAAGCCGTGCTGCCCGTCACTTAGGTCAGCCCAGCGCAGCGCTGGAACTTCGAATTGCGCCTTGTCCCAGCTGTTGTTGCGGGTGGTCGGGCGCTCGATGCTGCCGTAGGGGATTTCGTAGGTGGCCTTATCGCTGGTTGCGGCCAGCGGGAAAGCCGCCTTTAGCAGGATGTGGTCCTCATGCCAGTCGATGTCGTTGACGACGTTGACTTCGTCGGAACCGGCGGCAAGCTGAATCACCTGCACGAACTGGGATTTCGACCAGTGACGGGTCACCTTGATCGATGCGCGTGCCGGACCCTTCTCGACCAGTTCGACTGAGTCAGCATCGGTCAGCTTGGTTGGCGGAACGTCCAGTGTGCCGGGATCGATGTTCCACGCGTCGTAGTCTTTCGGCGTATCTTTGAATGCCTGCAGTTCGTTGCCGCAAGCACCGCTGGCGAGCGTCTCGAAGTTCGATTTCTTGTCAAAGAGACTGGTGATGCAGCCTGTGGTCTTGTCTACGGTCACGCGAACCGCTGCGTTCTCCAGAGTCAGGCCGTTCACCTTCAAGTCGCTCGTGAAAGGCTTCTCACCCGGAACTACATGCAGTACCTGATAGCCCATGGATGGCACGTTCTTCGCTTCCACGAGCAGCTTGTAGGAGTTGGTTTTCGTATCGCTGGAGAGTTGTACGGCTGGCAGAACATGGCCTGCCGGATCCAGTACGGAAACTCCGTTCGGAGTCGCGTTCGGCATCTGAATGCTTACTTCGACTGGTCCGGAGCGCTCCCATGCCAGCGGGTTGAAGACGAGGACTGGGACTTCGCCCGCAGCTTTCGTATTGATCTGCGCGGCGATCGTCTGCAGGGACTTCTGCGAAATCGCGTCTGTCTCCAGGCGCGTCTTGTCGAACTGCTCCTGGGCTTCCTTGTAGATGATTCCGATGCCCGAACCGGCGGCGAGGTCATGGAAATCATTGAACGTGATCGTCTTCCATGCATCGGTCAACTGGTCATTCGGATAGGACTTGCCGTCGAGCCATGCGAGCGAAGCGTACTTCTCGGCGTTAAGCGCCCACTCTTCGCTGTGCCGCATGTTCCACTTGTGCTGCGCCTGCGTGGTTTGCACGCCGCGGTGATATTCGAAGTATAGCTCGCTCTTCCATGTCGGAATCGCTATCTGGCCTTCGGGCGGCGTTGGAGGCGGCTTGTAGCCCTTCATGATGGAGTAATAGTCCCAGGTCGGCGAGTTCGGAGCGACTTCCTTCTCGACTGTGCTGAAGAATGTCTGCGCGGTTCCGAATTTGTAATTAGGGACGATCTTATTCGGCTCTGCCCAGTGGTCTCCCTCGTCGAGAATGGCGCGGGTTGGCCCGCCGCCGTGATCACCGATACCGTAGAGGTCCATCATCTCGGTCATGCCGGGTGCGCGCTCACGCGCCTGCTTGAGGCCGTAGGAGAGACGGACCGGGTTCAGGTTGTCGTTGGCGTAATCGAGTGGGAAATACGTGAGGACCTTGCTGCCATCGGGCGATTCCCACCAGAAGAGCTTGAATGGAAGCTGGTTGGTATCGTTCCATGTCATCTTCTGCGTGACGAAATAATCGACGCCCGACTTTTTGTAGATTTGTGGAGTCTGCCAGTTGTAGCCGAAGGAATCGGGGTTCCAGCCGATGCGGACGTCGACGCCATATTCCTTCTGATAAAAACGCTTGCCGAGCAGCAGGGATCGCGCCTGGGATTCGCCATCAGGCAGGTTGAGATCCGGCTCTACCCACATGCCTCCGACCACTTCCCAGCGGCCTTCCTTGATGCGCTTCTTGATTTCGTCGTTGATCTCGGGATACTTCGTCGCCATCCACTCGTTGTATTGCGCAGCGGATTGGGTGTAGGTGTAGTCCGGATATTCATTCATCAATTGCAGAGCGGTCGAAAAGGTACGCTTCACAACATCGACGGTTTCCGTCCACGGCCAGAGCCAGGCGGCGTCAATGTGTGAATTTCCAGTCAAGTGGAAGGTAGCCTCCTTAAGCATGGGCTTTAGCGCTTCCAGCTGGCTGGTCGACTGTTTGAGCGAAGCATCGAATTTTGGCTGATCGGCGGCATCGAGGGCCTTCAGGTCGACAGCCTCGATAGATTTTTCCAGCGTCGCCTCGTCAGCCTGGGGATTTTTAGACAAGCTGGGAACGAGCAGCACGGCGGAAAGAAATTCCTTGCGCAGATCATCCGGATTGGGACGGTTCTCGGCAAAGTCGATCTTGAATTCGGCGTTGTGGAAGTGCTTTTGATCGACGGTGTGCAGCATCTTCACGGCGACCAGGATTTTGTCGCCCGGTTTTGCGTGATCGAACAGCACGATCGGCTCAAGATCATCGCCCAGAGCAACGCGGCGTCCATTGAAATAGATGATCTGGGGTACAGGCCCATTCGCGCCGGCGGAGAAGCGGAACCAGATGCGCGTGTCGGTCAGGTCGTAACCGTTGAGCGTTTTTGGTACTTCTACCAGCCGACGATACCAGGATGCTTCCCCGGAAGATTCGAAGCCTGGCTTTACGACCTGCCAGCTTGAGTCATCGAGATCTACGCTCTCGCCATGCGGAACGTCGCCCGAATGGAACCGCCACTCGCCCGCTGGCAAGTTGTCCAGTTCGCTGAGACGCTTTATGACCGTCTGTGCCTCGCTGGGCAACGATTTAGTAAGCTGCGTGGTCTGCTCTGCGTCTTGTGCCCACACAGGAGATGAAAAAAATATGGCGGTGGCGCAAATCGTGCTCCAGGCCACTCCGCGACCGAATCCAGTCTTCACCTGCAATCTCCTCGCTCATAATTCCCGCGTTACTTTGGCAGAAAGCCTTTCTGAAAACAACGGGTAGAGACGGGTCGGATTATATTCCTAAAAAATGAAAAGTGGAAACGATTCCATTCTTCTGCCAGAAAACCGCTTTGTTCTCGCGCTCAACATGCCCGAGCCTTATCATCTGCGTAGGGCCGAGTCAATTTAGTAGACTCATCATCAGCATGATGCGCCGCCGGGCTTACCTGTTTCTCAATCTGACTGTTCTCTGCCTGATCGCTCCATTGGCCGTCGCCCAGGGTACTCGCCTGTGGACGCAAACGCGCTTTGATGAATTTGAAAAGGGTACGCCCAAAGGCGTTGCCGTGCGCAGCGATGGAATGCTGGAGGCTGGACCGGAGAGCAAGCAGATCGAGGTAACACCTTCCACCTATGTGTGGTCAATTGCAGCGGACAGCGCTGGTAACGCCTACGTGGCAACAGGTTCTCCGGCAACGGTGCTGCGTGTTAGTCCGGACGGCAAGAGTACGAAGCTTTTTTCAAGCAAAGACCTGACAGTGCAGGCTGTGCGCGTGGCGAAGGATGGCTCCGTCTTTGCCGCTACCTTGCCCTCCGGCAAGGTTTACAAGCTTCCGGCAGGAGCCTCGGACCTGGATGAGAGCAAGGCTGAAGTCGTCTTCGATCCGGCGCAGACGGAAGAAAAGCCGAAGTACATCTGGGACCTTGCATTCGACAGTGAAGGACGCCTATACATTGCCACCGGAGGGCCGGCGGCTGTTTATCGGGTGAACATTGCGAGCAACGGCGCGAAACCGTCGCTCTTTTTCAAGAGCGACGAACAGCATATTCGCACGATGGCCTTTGACAAAGCGGGAAACCTGATTGTTGGTTCGGATGGAAGCGGACTTGTCTATCGCGTCGATAGCAATGGCAAAGGGTATGTCATCTACGACGCGCCCAAGCGCGAAATTACTTCGCTCGCAATTGCCGACAATGGGACGATCTACGCTTCTGCCGTCGGTGGCAAGGGGCAGACCACGCTGCCGCCTTTGCCGGTTCAGGGCATTCCATCGGTGACAGCCACGATTTCGCTGATACAACCCGGGTCGGTGCAGGCGTTCAACGGCAACACGGTCATTCCCGACGGTTCCGAGGTCTATCAGATTCCGCCACAAGGCGCGCCACACAAGATCTGGTCCGATCATGACGATATCGTCTACGCGCTGCACTGGACGCCGCAGGGGTTGCTTGCAGCAACGGGAAATCGCGGACGCATTTACCGTATCCACGATGACGGCCAGTACGCCGATATTGCCCACCTTGAGGCGTCGCAGGCGGTGGGCTTTGCTGATTCACCGCAAGGGCTGTTTGTGGGCACTGCCAATACGGGGAAGGTCTACCTGCTGAGTCACGGTCAGGCTGCAGAAGGCACCTATCTCAGCGATGTCTTCGATGCTGGAGCATTCTCGCAGTGGGGTCGGGCGGAGGTGGATTCGGCTTCGCAGAATTACGAACTGTATGCGCGCGCTGGGAATATCGAGAATCCCGAACGCGCCTGGAGCGAGTGGAAAAAGGTCACGCCGAACAATGGCCCACTGGGGCTCGATAAGTCCCGCTTTGTGCAGTGGAAGGTGGTCCTGCGGCCGGGTGCGACTGTGTGCGCGGTCGGTATCAACTATCTGCCAGTCAACATTGCTCCAACGATTGATGAGATGGTGGTGGTGCCCGGCGCACGCGTGAACGCTCCCCCTGCTCAGGGACAGCAGCCGCAATCCATGGCCATCAACTTCAACGCACCTCCGAATCCTGGCCTGCAGTTCAATGCGGAGCCTGGGCGGGAACCACTGTCGGGCATCAAGGACAAGTCCGCCGTGACGGCACGATGGGCGGCTCATGATGACAACGGCGATGAGTTGATTTACAGCGTGTACTATCGCGGCGACACCGAGACCAACTGGCAGCTTCTGAAGGACAAAGTCAACGAGCGTTATTACACATTCGATGCGACGGCTCTTCCTGACGGGGCATATCGGCTGAAAGTGATTGCCAGCGACGCGCCCTCTCACAATCCGGGAGAGGCTCTTACAACGGAGCGCGTGAGCGACCGCTTTGTGATCGACACCACTCCGCCGGTGCTTTCGGCCGTTGAGGGGCGCATGGAAAACGGCAGGATTCACGTCACGCTGACGGCGACGGATAGCGCCACTCCGATTGGCCATGCCGAATACTCTGTGGATGCGGGACCGTGGCAATACGTCGAGCCGGTTGGCAAGCTTTCGGATTCATTGACCGAGCACTATGACTTCGAAGCGCCGCTGAATCCACCGCCGCCGGGCGCTGCGCCTCCGGTGAATCCCACGGAACACGTGATCACGGTTCGCGTCTATGACCGCTACGAAAATGCGGCTGCGGCGAAGGCAGTTGTCCGGTGAGATTTGAACTCTTTGTCGCGGCCCGCTACTTGCGGGCGAAGCGGCGGCAGGCTGTTGTTGGCGTCATTACGGCGATTTCGGTAGCAGGCGTCGCGGTCGGAGTCGCGTCACTGATCATCGCGCTTGCGATTACCAATGGCATGAGCCGCGATCTGCGCGAGCGGCTGCTCAGCTCCACCGCGCACGTGGACCTGATGCGCGTGCAGAGCGACGGCATCCGCAACTGGCGCGAGCTTACGGATCGGCTGCGTCATCTGCCTCACGTTACAGCAGCGGCCCCCGGACTGTATGAGCAGGTACTGGTGTCGCGTGGCGCGCTTTCGGGGGGCGCAGAGTTAAAGGGCGTGATTCCTGCGGAAGAACGCACTGTCAGCGATTTGCTCTCGACGATCAAGCAGGGCAGCGCGGCCGCACTCTCGCAGACTGCAGACCTATCAGGCGCGGACGATGTCAACCGCGCGACACCACCCCTCGTCATTGGTCACGATCTTGCGAACACGCTCGATGCCAAGGTTGGCGATACGGTGCTCGTGACCAGCCCCCAGGGGGGATTAACTCCGTTCGGCATCGTTCCGAAGTATCAGCGCTTCCAGATTGTCGGCATCTTCCACTCCGGCTTCTACCAGTACGATTCGAGCTTCGGGTTTATCCGCCTCGCAGATGCGCAGCGCCTCTTTGGAGAGCCGGATGTCATTTCGGTGATCTCTTTCAAGGTCGATGATCTTTATCACGCCGACCGCATCGGCAAAGAGATTGAGGAAGCAGCCGGTCCGGGATTTGAAACGACCAACTGGATGGAGCAGAATCGCGAGCTCTTTCGCGCGCTCAAGCTGGAGCAGATTGTTACGTTTATCGTGATCGGCCTGATTGTCTGCGTGGCTGCGCTGAATATTCTGATTGCGTTGACCATGATGGTGATGGAGAAGACGAAGGACATTGCCGTGCTAATGTCGCTGGGCGTGCAACCCGGTCAGGTTCGACGCATCTTTCTGATGCAGGGCTTTCTCATCAGCCTGCTGGGCACGTTGCTGGGTCTCGTGCTTGGCTATGTGCTGGCGTGGGCCGGAGGACACTATCGTTTTCCGCTGTCGCCGGATGTTTATTCGATCGACTATCTGCCGTTTGCGCCGCGCCTACTCGATGGCGTGATTGTCGCCATTGTCTCGCTGGGAGTGTCCCTTCTGGCTACGCTCTATCCTTCGAGTTCTGCCGCCAGGGTGCTTCCCGCTGAAGCGTTGCGCTATGAATAGCAAGCAACCTGCAGCGACGGGTCAGACTCGAATGAAGCGAATGCCTGCACGATCCGGAATCAACTTTGAAGTTTGCTTTGACGTACTGACGATCGCTTTCCTGACCGCGCTGCTGATTGCCGCTTCAGGGCCCTTCGGCTTCGCCTATTCCGTGCTGACGCATCAGCAGTTGATTGACCTTGCCTGGAATCCTTCAATCGAGCCCCTCCTGCTGGCGCGCTATCCGAAGACAACGGCAGAACAACTGCGCGTGGCCCAGTCCTATGCTTACGGTGGTTGCGTAATTCAGGATGCCGGCTACTACCCTTTTGGGAATGTCTTCTTCAGCAACCTCACCCATTACGTTCGCACCGGCGACTTCGTAGCAAGCCTGATTCGCAACGCCCGCAATGTGAATGAGCTCGCTTTCGCTCTCGGCGCGCTCTCGCACTACGTGGGAGACAGCATAGGCCACCACGATGCGGTCAATCCTGCTACTGCACTCGCCTTCCCCAACCTGGAGTTACAGTATGGGCATTCCGTGACCTATGACGAGAGTCCCCATGGCCACGTGCGGACGGAATTTGCGTTTGACATCGACCAGCTCAGCAAAAGGCACTTTGCACCTTCGGCTTATCTCAATCACATTGGCCTGAGAGTTTCGACGGACTTGCTGGAGCGAGCGTTCTTTGAAACCTACGGACTGCACCTGCGCGGAGTGCTGGGAAAGAAGAGAAGCGCGCTAATCAGCTCTTACCAGCGTTCCGTACGCAGTTTCTTGCCCGACGTTTCACATGCGGAGGCGCTGATGCACCAGCATGATTTTCTTCCAGATCCGGACACTGAAGAATTTCGAAAATTGGATCAAAGGCTACAGGATGCCGACTACAGCAACGGGTGGCAAAATACTCGCAAAAACGCGGGCTTTGAGACACATTTTCTGGCCATTGTCATCACTCTGGTGCCGAAAGTTGGCCCGACTTCCGGCCTTGCGATAAAGATTCCTACTGCCGAAACCGAGAGCAAATACGTTGCCAGCGTGAACCGGTCTCTGGACTGGTATGACGGGCTGCTGGATCGCCTGAATCAGTCGCCTGCCGAAAATCCGGAGATCACCATGAAGCTGGATGACCGCGATCTCGACACCGGATACGTCGTGCAACCGGGCGGCTATCCGCTGACAGACAAAACCTACGCGAAGTTGCTCGGCATCCTCACAGCGAAGCCGGATGATCCGGTCCCGTCGGGCCTGAAACGAGACATTCTTGCGTATTATTCCAACCCAAATTCGCCCATCATTACCAAAAAGAATGCAAAAGCGTGGAAAAGTGTGCAGGACGAGCTGGCCATATTGCAAAACATGCCGGTAGTTCCGATGAAGTGACCAGAGCGGAGGCTGTTCCTTTGCAACAAGTATTTGGCGGATCAGAAATTTGAAAAGATTGGCCGAAATGTTTGGCAGGTGAACTGCAACTATTTTTTGACACTTGGATCGCAGTACCGGCGTTGTACTTTCGTGCACACGAGATTGAGAAACGGGACAAGACGGCGCTTTCTTTTTGGTGTCCAACAGTGTTAGAGGTAAGTATGGGAGTCTTCTCCACCACTTCAGGCCTTGTTTCCGCCGATCCGGCGATTTCCGGCCTGAGTCGTTCCGGCTCGGACGCGCATCCATTAGTGCAGGTAAAGAATCTGCGCAAGGAGTACACGACCGGGCGCGGAAAGTTGGTGCTGTTTGAAGGACTCAGTTTTGAGGTCGCGCAAGGCGATCTGCTGGCGATCGTAGGCCAGTCGGGGGCGGGAAAAAGCACACTTTTGCACATCCTTGGTGCTCTTGATACGCCCTCTGAAGGTGACGTATACTGCGCCTCAATTCCTTTGAAAAATCTTTCACCCAAGCAGGCTGCGACCTTCCGGAACCGGGAGATCGGCTATGTGTGGCAATTTCATTATCTTCTGCCCGAATTTACGGCGCTGGAGAACGTAGCGATGCCGCTGCTGGCGCGAGGCGAGTCGAAAGCAACGGCCGGCAAAACCGCGCAGCGGTGGCTGGAAGCAAGTGGAACTGGGCGATCGGGCCGAGCATCGGGCGGGGGAACTGTCCGGTGGTGAACAGCAGCGGGTGTCGTTGGCGCGCGCATTGGTGACGCAGCCCAAATTGTTACTGGCAGATGAACCCACGGGTGATCTGGACAGCGGGACGGCTGACCTGGTTTTCAGCTTGATTGAGCGCCTGCATCAGGATCATCATTTGACATCGGTGATTGTGACGCACAATATGGCGCTTGCGCGGCGATGTAGCCGGGTGATGCGGCTGGAGAAGGGCCGCGTTGAAGAATTGAATCCGCAGGAGGTTTAGGCGGATGGTAAGACCGGAGGGATTGGCAACAGTTCTTTCGGGAAAGCGGGATGGATGCGAAGAGCACCCAGACCAAATGTCGCTTTCAGCCGGGCTATTTCGATTAGGTTGAAAGAGGCGATAAGGGATGAAGACGTTTGCGGTTTACGAGCGAGCCCTCGATAAGAAGGGTTTGGGCAGATCGGCTCAATGCTCGACATCGGCGGCGGCCTTCGCAGGGGGAATATGTTCGAGCGCTATACAGAAAAAGCACGTCGCGTCATATTTTTTGCACGGTATGAGGCCAGCCAGTTTGGCTCACCGTACATTGAGACCGAGCACCTGTTGCTCGGCCTGTTGCGTGAGGACAAGGCGTTAACCAATCGCTTCCTGCGGTCGCACGCGTCCGTTGAGTCTATCAGGAAGCAAATTGAAGGACACACCACGATTCGGGAGAAGGTTTCGACTTCGGTCGATCTTCCGCTTTCGAACGAATGCAAGCGAGTTCTGGCCTATGCGGCGGAAGAGGCCGAGCGGCTTTCGCATAAACACATTGGGACTGAGCATCTGCTGCTTGGATTGCTGCGCGAGGAGAAGTGCTTTGCCGCGGAGATTCTGCATGAGCGCGGACTGAAGCTGGTTGCGATTCGAGAAGAGCTGGCGCGGGCTACGCAGGAGAAGGCTCCGCAGCAGCAGCGCAACCGCGAGTCGAGCCTGCTGGCCGAGTTCTCGCGCGATCTGACACAGGCGGCGATGGACAACCAGCTTGATCCTCTGGTCGGGCGCGATGCTGAGCTGGAGCGCGTGGTGCAGATTCTGTGCCGCCGAACCAAGAACAATCCGGTGCTGATTGGCGAGCCTGGCGTTGGCAAGACGGCCATCGTCGAAGGGCTGGCGCAGCGGATCGCCGACGGCGATGTGCCGAGCTTCCTGGCTGACAAGCGGGTGCTGGCGCTGGATCTTTCGCTGATCGTTGCGGGCACGAAGTATCGCGGCCAGTTCGAGGAGCGGTTGAAGACAATCATGAAGGAGCTGATGGAGAACCAGAATTCCATCATCTTCATCGATGAGCTGCATACACTCGTTGGGGCGGGTTCGGCGGAGGGTTCGCTTGATGCGGCGAATATCCTGAAGCCGGCGCTTTCGCGGGGTGAGATTCAGTGCATCGGCGCGACGACTCCAGGCGAATACCGCAAGTCTATCGAGAAGGACCGCTCGCTCGAGCGGCGCTTCCAGGCGGTGAAAGTTCCACCGCCGAACGAGGAAGACGCAATCAAGATCATCATGGGCATCAAGGACCGCTATGAGAAGTTCCACGCGGTCAGCTACACCGATGATTCGATCATCTTCGCGGTGTCACATTCGAACCGCTACATTCCTGATCGGTTCCTGCCCGATAAGGCGATCGATCTGATCGACGAGGCGGGTGCGAGGGTGAAACTGCGGCAGACTTCCCTGCCCGAGGAGATCACCGAAGTTCACAAGCGGATCAAGTTTATCGTGCACCGTATGGATTCGGCGATTGCGAACCATGAGTTCGAGAAGGCCCGGTTTTACTCGGATGAGGAGCGCAAAGAGCGCGAGAACCTGCGCGGCCTGCGCGACAAGTATCACCTGGACGACTCGGCTGCCGGCATCGTCTCGCGGGAGGACATTGAGGACGTTGTCAGCCGCTGGACGGGCGTACCGGTTACCTCGATCAAAGAAGAAGAGACGCAGAAACTGCTGCGGGTGGAAGAAGAGCTGCACAAGCGCGTCATTTCGCAGGACAAGTCCATCTCGGCGCTTGCCCGCGCGATCCGGCGTTCGCGTGCAGGTCTGAAGTCTCCGCATCGGCCTATCGGCTCGTTCCTCTTTCTCGGACCTACGGGCGTTGGCAAGACGGAGATGGCACGCACGCTGGCGCAGTTCCTCTTCGGATCTGAGAAGGCTCTGATTCGCTTCGACATGTCTGAGTTCATGGAGAAGCATTCGGTTTCGAAGCTGATCGGTTCGCCTCCGGGATACGTGGGTTACGAGGAGGGCGGTCAGCTTACGGAGCGTGTGAAGCGGTCTCCGTACTCAGTTGTACTGCTGGATGAGATCGAGAAGGCGCATCCGGATGTCTTCAACATCCTGCTACAGGTATTTGAGGATGGTCAGCTGACGGACGGTCTTGGAAACACGGTCGACTTCAAGAACACGATCATCATCATGACCTCGAATATTGGCGCGCGGCACCTGCAGCGCAAGCAGGGGCTTGGCTTCCAGAGCGAGCGCGAAGATCTCGTGGTCGAGAAGGTTGAAGAGCTGGTCAAGAACGAGGTGAAACGGACGTTCAATCCGGAATTCCTCAATCGTCTTGACGAGATCATCATCTTCCAGTCGCTCTCGGATGCCGACCTGATCCAGATTCTCGAACTCCTGGTACAGCAGCTCAATGCGAACCTAGCGCAGAAGGCGATCACGATCTCGGTTCTTGAAGAGGCCAAGAAGTGGATCCTCGAGAAGACGCTGGTCGACCGCACCTACGGGGCTCGTCCGCTACGCCGCGCATTGCAGCGCTACGTGGAAGACCCGCTCTCCGAAGCGCTGATTGCCGGACATATTCTCGATCGGCCTGCATTCCTTGAGGTCTATCTCGAAAACAATCAGCTGTTCTATCGGCCGGTTGGCAAGGAAGGCGAAGTCAGCAAGACCGAGGGAGTGCTGCTCTTCAGCAACTAGCCCTCATTAGAAAGGCGAAAGGCCCTGCCGAAACTGGCGGGGCCTTTTTCTGTTTGGCCGAAACTTGTTGTTTCCTATGAAACGAAGCTCTTCCGGAATGCACCAGATACCGTGCGTTGCTTATCGCTGGCTTCTCTCAAGCCTGCACGGGCCCCTCGGACAACCTGCTGCGCCCCTCATCTTCCTTTGCAGGAGCTGGTTTCATGGTCGTTTTGCTTACTCTTCTGTTCGTCGCCTTCTTGTTCGGTATGTGGATTGGCTTGTGCTTCTATCGCCGGAGTATGGTTCGGGCTACTTCGAATGTCCGGGTTATGTCCCGCTATGCCAAGTCGCGTGATTCCTTCTAGCTGGTACTCCCCTCCCGGTATTTTTCTGCTAAATTACTGCAAATACGGCAGTTAGCCGTATTTTTGGCTAAATAATGAGCTAAATTGGTCTGTTTATTGAACTTACGGGGAAAGGCTATATATCTCTCAGCGTTTGGCTTCCCTTCCGAGAGCCCCTATATCTAGGATAGCAATTTTCGCGAAATAGTCGGCCAAGTTTTGACGGTTTTTATTTATCTTGTTTTCAATGCGTTACGTTGATTTGAGGCGGCGTGGGGGCTTGACAATGTTTCTGCGCGCTGCTGCGAAAGGGATTTGCGTTCTTCCGCTGTTTGTCGGCAGCTTCGTTCCAGGAAAAGATCGATGATCTGGAATGACTTTCTATGGATCGCCGGATTCCTGTGGGTCTGGATAGTGCCCGTAGTCGTGCTCCTATCATGGGCTACCTCAAACAAGCAAAAAGCTAAAACCTTAAACAGCGGAACGATTGAATTTGCTCCAAGTAAGCTATCCTCTTGCGCATGGCTCCTGTTTTTCATCTATTTCCTTTATGCCGCCGTTACCCATTTGAAGCACAGCCATGGGAAGCCATTAGATATCTTTATTTCGGCATGTCTAGGAATGCTTGCACTCGCGATCCTTGCCTCGCATCCGGGAACAATCACTGTTAACGCGGACGTATAGAACAAGCCTTCTGGTTTAGAAGAACAAGCATGTTCGCTGGACGGATATTGTGGAGATTAATACCGGCGAGAAAAGCCGCACCGTAACCATAACAGGGGCGGACGGCACGGAGATTGTTCACCCTCGCCAGCTGGCCGACAGGTCACGATTCCTCTGGGAACTCAAGCAACATTGCGGCGAGAACCTCCCTTCGGACTTTCCGCGTGAGCCTATTCCTAGCTCTTAGAGTGTCGGAGGGTTGCCTCACTACTGATCCAATTTTTGGCAGAAAGCCGCAAGGATGGTGGCTTTGCTGTCTTCGCATAGATTCTTTCCTTCGACTTCGCTCCGACAGGCTTGGATTACGCCTCAGAATGACCATTTGTGCTTTCCCACCCGCGAAAGGATGGGGCACTCCTTTTCGTGCTCACCGAGGCTTGAATACTGGCCTTGCTCTGCAAGGCTTCGCACGAACTCTGTTCGCGCGGGTCCTTCGACTCCGCGTTGCTCCGCTCAGGATGACAGAGTTGAGTAAGCTCTTGTGCTTTCCCACCCTTCACTTCGCGAAGGATGGGGCATCCCTTTTCGTGCCGCTGCTGACAAAAAGCAGATCCTTCCCCTTCACTACGTTCTACGTTCAGGGTCAGGATGACAGCCTTTAGCGTCAATGATTAGGGCTGGGGTGAGATGGTTAGAGGGCTGGTGCTGCGGGTTCGATGCGGAGGAGCTTCATGAACTGTTCGAAGTCGGGGCGGACTTTCAGGAGTTCGGTTTCGGTGGTGGTCAGGGTGACTATGCCGATCCATTTGCCCGAGCGCACATAGTGCTGGACCTGGATTACTGTCACGTGGTTCATGGGCTGGTGTTTCAGCATGAGCATGGCGCTTTCGTCTGAGCCCGGGAACTGTAAGGGCGCCGGACCCGCGATGGTGGGGTCGAGGAAGGTGCGCTTCATGAGGGTGATCTGGGTCTGAATGTAGAGGATGAGCTGATCGCCTCCAGGAAGTTCATCTTCCTTGAGATATACGTTGCTGGGAATGGTGCCTTCGCCGGTCTTCTGGATGCCGAAGTCGGGAATCCATGTCCAGCCGAAGGGGATGGCGGGGATGATCCACCGCCCGATGCGGGCTGCGCTCGACTGGTTCGCGGCTTGTTCTGGATACGGGGACATGCGTGTCAACTCAATTTCAGTGCACTTCGGAAAAATCCCAGGGGCTAAAGCCCCTGCTTTTCCTGCTTATTTCACCGGGCTAAAGCCCGGTGCTTCTACCCTTAAAAATTCCTTGACGGGCAATGTGGCCTTTTTGAAGAGCCGCAAATGTCCGAAACTGCAAAAACTCGAAGTACTACCCGGCCCAGAGCCCTCTTTCAGACAACACCGGCGGAGTCGCAGACCTGCCAGGCTGCGAATACCACCAGACGACGGCGATCCTCGAATTGTTCTGCCAACTCTTTTCCGGCGAAGCCCAGGGAATAGCCATCCATGTCGCGCGCCAGAAATCGCGACTTGAGGGCCAGGGTGACCAGCGGATCCTGATCGCCGATAGCGTGATGGGCGAGCGCGGTTTGCGCAGCCTTGAGCCGGTTTTCCAGAAAAGGCAGCATGTTCTTTTGCCATCCTGAGGCTTGCGGCAAATCACCAGCAGTTCCGAGAGCAGCATGCACGGTCGAGACGAGTGCCTTCAACGCGTTGAGGTAGCGCTCTGCGACGGGCTGCGGGATGGTTTGCGTTACTACCATGCTCTAAGGCGCCTACCTAACCCTTCTTGGGCGCGGCGAAGGTCTGCATTGCCTGATTCGCGGTCGAGCCGGCGGATGTAAAGACCTGCGTGGCCTGCTGCTTTGCCTGGTTGGCGGCTTGCTGGGCCTGAGTCATTCCCTGCTGCGCGGTTTGTTGCGCCTGATTCGCCGCCTGCTGAGCTTGTTGCTGGGCTTGTTGCAAGGCCTGCTTCGCCTGTTGTTGAGCGTCGTTGAATTGCTGCTGCGCCTGCTGCATGGCCGCTGCCGCCTTTTGCTGCACCTGCTGGACCTGCTGCTGCGCCTGTTGCAGGGCCTGCTGGGCTGCGGCTTTTCCCTGAGTCGCCGCCTGCTGGACCTGCTGCTGCGCCTGCTGAACGGCCTGCTGCGCTGCCTGCATTTGCTGCTGGGTCTGCTGCTGCAACTGCTGGACCTGTTGTTGTGCCTGGTTGGCGGCCTGCTGCGCGGCTTGCTGGGCTTGCGAGGTAACCTGGGATGCTTCTGTTGCGGCCTGGCCCGCCCATGCTTTCATGCCATCGGGAGCCGTCACGGTCAGGACTTTGATTACGTCGTTTGCGTCGTTGGTGATTTCCGGCGGAACGCTGGACCAGAAGTTTGGGGCGCTGTCGGCGGCGGAACTGGCCGCGGCGAAAAGCTGCGTTCCCTGCGGAAGGGTGACCGGGGCGACACTCTGGAAGTTTGCCGTGGCTTCCGGAGGGAGATCGGGAAAGCCGGGCGATTGCAACGGGATTGGCGGCAGGCTGCTCATGGGAGCAGTGGTCTGCGTGGCGACAGTCCCGTCAGGTTGCAGGGCTGCCTGAGTTGTGGCGGCCGTTGCCGCGGCAGCCGGATTCTGCATGGGTACGGATGCTCCTGCGGCGGCAATACCGCCCGCGGCACCGGCTGCTCCTCCACCACCTGCGCCACCCCCTCCACCCCCTCCTCCGCCCGACGCTGACATGCCGACGAGGACGGTCATCGCTCCCATGACGCAAACGTCGGGCGGGCCAACGCAAACGAGCTGGTCGGTGACGCGAGACTGCGGCATGAATCCGGTAAGAACGGTCATTGCACCCATGACGAAGGGGCCTCCGACGTGCGGGACGAGGACGGTGACCATGGGACAGACGTGCATGTCGGTAATACGCGAGGCCGGCATGAAATTGATCATGACCGTGGGGAAACCCAGGATGACGGTGCCGCCGTGCGCGGTCATGCTGGTGATGGTTGCAGCTGGCATTCCCATGGCTGGCTAAAACCCTTTCATCGCCTGGCCAATGGCCTGCTGCGCTGATTGCGTTGCCTGCTGCGCCGCTTGTTGCGCCTGTTGCGTGGCTTGGGCCGCTGCTCCTTTTACTTGCGAAGCAGCTTGCTGGGCCTGCTGTTGTGCCTGTTGAGCGGCTTGTTGCGCCCCCTTGGCCGCCTGCTGCGCCTGTTGCTCGGCTTGTTGCGCTGCCTGTTGTGCCTGCTGCGCTGCTTGCTGGGCTTGTTGTTGTGCCTGTTGCGCTGCCTGCTGTCCTTGCTGGACGGCTTGCTGCGCTTGCTGTTGTGCCTGTTGAGCGGCAGCCTGCGCTTGCTGCTGCGCTGCCTGAGCGGCTTGCTGAGCTTGTTGGGCAGCCTGTTGTGCCTGTTGCTGGGCCTGCTGTGCAGCTTGTTGCGCCTGCTGTTCGACCTGCTGGGCCTGCTGCTGCGCTTGTTGCACGGCAGCGGCGGCCTGCTGCGCGGTCTGTTGGGCCGCCTGCTGGGCCTGGTTCATGGCTTGCTGGGCTGCTTGCTGCCCTTGTGCCGCAGCCTGGCTGACCTGCTGTTGCGCTTGTTGCACGGCTTGAGTTGCCTGCTGGTAAGCCTGCTTCGCCTGATTAGTGACCTGCTGGACGGCTTGCTGGGCCTGTGCCTGTGCTGCCTGGGCTGCCTGCTGCGCTTGATTGGCAGCTTGCTGGGCTTCGTTCGCAGCTTGCTGGGCACCTTGCGCGGCCTGTTGCGTTGCCTGTTGTGCGGCTTGCTCGGCCTGGTTTGCGGCACCGGCTGCTGCGCCACCAGCACCGGCTGCTGCCCCTGCGGCAGCGCCGGCAGCGCTTGGTGGCGCTCCGCCCGCAGGTGACGATGAGGAGCTGGCGTCGTTGATTTTGACGGATTGCGGGGCTGCGCCTGCCTGGCTGGTTGCGGCCTGCGAGGGTGGCGTGTCGCCGGGGAATGTCGGGTCTTTGGGTGCGGTAGGCGAACCCGGGGCTTGCGGATCCGTCGTTTGCGCGGACTGTGCGCTCATGGCGGCGCCGCCGCTGTTGATGTTGACGAGAATGCCCGAAATCATGACGCCGGCGGGAGTGAGGTTGACGAAGTTGCCGCCGCAGGTGAGGCTGACGCCGAGAGGAGCATCGATCACGATCGACATTCCGGCCTTGATGTTGACGGTCATGCCGGAGTCGATGGTGTACGACATACCGATCTTGTGGTTCTCGCTCATGCCGACATTGAGCGAATAGCTTGAACCTACTTTTTCTGAGAGGTTGGAGCCGACGCTGACATCGGAGTTAGAGCTGATCTTTTGCGCGTGGTTTCCGCCGACGGTCTCGTTGAGGTCGGAGCTGATTTTGACGATCTGCTTTGCGCCGTAGGTCTGGTGGACTTCGTCGTCGATCTGCTCGTAGAGCTTTTTCTTGATGTGCAGATGCGTGTCGCCGGTCGTCTGGACGTAGTGGTCGTCGCCGATCTGCTCGTGTTGCTGGTGCCCGATGAGGGTGTGATGATCGTTCTCGACGTGGAGGTCATAGTCCTTCTCGGCGTTCATGAAGACCTGCTCTTTGCCGTCGAGGTCTTCGAAGCGGAGTTCGTTGGCGTTGGCCGCGCCTCCGCCTTTGGAGCTGCGGGTGAGAATGCCGGAGAGCGTGTACTGGCCCGCGGGATCGTACTTGGGCATGTTGACGCCGTTGTAGACGGAGCCAACGACGATGGGCTGGTCGGGATCGCCTTCGATGAAGTCGATGAGGACTTCGTCATCGACGCGCGGCCAGAAATATGTGCCCCAGCCTTTGCCTGCCCAGGATTGGGCGACGCGAAGGAGGGTGTTGTCGGTGGTGTTGGGCTTGCGCAGGCGGTCCCACCAGAACTGCACGCAGACCCGGCCGTACTTGTCCATGTAGGAGTCTTCGCCGGAAGGCACGACGACTTTGCCGGTGTGCATGCCGTTGACGGTCGGCTTGCGGGTCGTCATCTGCGGGCGGTACATGACGGAAAACGGAATCGCGACGAAGGTGTTGTTGTAGGGAGCGGTGATCGCTTGTTTTGTCGCGCGATACGGGGGCACCTGCTGCACCTTGTGCTCTATACGCGTGAGAAGGTACTTGGTGTTGACGGTGGACTCGGGGTACTCGGTGAGCGTGAAGCTGAAGCCGGTCTGCATGCAGATGGCGTTGGAAGTTCCCTCGACGAGGGTTGAGGGCGTGTCGCCGGCCTGGTAGCGGATGTAGTTGAAGGCTGAAACCAGGTCGGAGATTTTGCTCTGCGAGCCGATCTTTTTGTAATAGGCGGCGGCGCTGTCGATGTAGTCGTAGGATTCGTTGCTGTTGGCTCCGAGCGGGCCGCGCGTTGTCTGCTGGTCGGTGGAGACGCTGTAGGGTACAAAGCCGTAATCCCAGGCGGTGTACTTGCCTGTGACCATGCTGTTCTTGGCGGTCAGCGCGGTGATGACGAAATCGTAGAAGCCTTCGCTTTGATCGCCTTCCGGGGTGTAGCGGAAGGAATCCTGTATGGGGCAGTCGCTGAGTTTGGGGGATACGTCCTGCAGGGTGAAGGTGTGGTCGTCCTCTGTGTGCTTGAAGTAGTAGAGGATGCCGTGCTGCTCCATCAGGCGGGAGATGAAGGCGAAGTCGCTCTCGCGATATTGCGTGCAGTATTCAAGCTTGGGATAGGTGTTGGAGGTGTCGTTTCCAGGGCTGATGCTGTAGGGCGAGAGTACGTTCTGGATGATGTCGATGACCGTCATGTCCTGAAAGACACGGGTGTTCTTGTTAAGCGTAAGGAGCCAGAGGCTGGGGACGACGTAGGCTTTGTAGTTGTTGTACTCGTCATCGCCGCCGCAGAATTCAAAGCTGGCCACGATGCCGTTGATGTAACGCTTCGTCCCTGAGTCATCGGCCGAAATGGCGACGGTAACCTTGGTACCGACGACGTTCTTAGGGTCGATGGTCTGGCTTACATCTGCAACCAACTCCACCTGATAGTAGAAAAGCTCAGAGATGCCCTCGAACCCGGAAAGGGATTCGGGCAGGAGAACATCGTCTCCGAGCGTGCTGGTGAAGTTGAGAATCCGGTCGGTCTGTGAAAGTGATGCCATACGCGTTTGCCACAGCTTTCATTAGGTTGACGCGCGGCCGTGAGAGCTTCACGGCCGCTCAGGGAGCCTACCATTGGTAAGTGAAACGTCCCTCGGGGGAGACGCCGACAGTTACCCTTTCTGTCAGCGTTTCTGCAGCCATGCGCGCGAGCACCTCGCGGGAAATCTCAGGCAGCATGGTGTTGGTAAGAATGTTGTCGACGTTGCGCGCGCCGCTCTCGACTTCGGTGCAGCGCTTGGCGACTTCTTCGAGCACCGCGTCGTCGTAGGCGAAGGCGATCTTGTGGGTCTCCTGCAGACGACGCTGGATCTTCCCGATCTTGAGGCGGATGATCTGCTTCAGGGCTTCATCGCGCACCGGGAAATAGGGGATGACCATCATGCGGCCGAGAAATGCCGGCTTGAAGATCTTGTTCAGCTCCGGCTTGATGGCCGCGAGAAGGCCCTCGGCGTCGGGCATCGTCTCCTTGTCTGCGGTGAGCTTCGCCAGCGTGTCGGTGGCCGCGTTGCTGGTGAGGATGATGATGCAATTCTTGAAGTTGATGGAGCGGCCCTCGCCGTCTTCCATGTTGCCCTTGTCGAAGACCTGGTAGAAGAGCTCGAGCACATCGGGATGCGCCTTTTCTACTTCATCGAGCAGGACGACGGAATAGGGACGGCGGCGGACAGCCTCGGTTAGGACGCCGCCTTCGCCGTAGCCGACATATCCCGGAGGCGAACCTTTCAGCGAGGAGACGGTGTGGGCTTCCTGAAACTCCGACATATTGATGGTGATCATGTTGCGTTCGCCGCCGTAGAGGAGATCGGAGAGCGCGAGAGCGGTTTCAGTTTTGCCGACGCCGCTGGGTCCGACCAGCATGAAGACGCCGACGGGCTTGCCGGGATCGTCCAGGCTCGCGCGTGAGGTGATGATGCGCTGGGCGATGGCGGCGAGGCCGTGGTCCTGACCAATGACGCGCTTCTTGAGGTGTTGATCGAGTTCGAGGACGGAGGTGATTTCGTCCTTGACCATCTTGCCGAGCGGGATGCCGGTCCATGCGGAGATGACTTCGCCTACGATCTGTTCGTCGACGCAGACGTGCATGAGCGGATTTTCGCCCTGCACTTTTTCGAGTTCGGTTTCGAGCGCCTGCAGGGCTTCGAGCGATGGCTTGACTTCTGGCTTGCCGTCGCCTTCGGCCTTGACTGTCTCCGCACCGGATTCGAGGGCTTCGCGTATGGCGCGGATGCGGCTCACGAGATCGACTTCCTTCTTCCATTGTTCCGTCAGCGTCGCGAGAGATGCTTCCGTCGCTGCGAGCTGTTCTTCGATGATCTGCAGCCGCTCTGCGTGGTCTTCGCCTACGGTGGTTTCGCGTTCGAGAATCTGCTTCTGCACCTTGAGGTCGTCGATGCGGCGTGTGGCGTCTTCGACGGCGGGTGGAATGGTCGTTTGCCCGAGGGCGAGGCGCGCGCAGGCTGTGTCGAGTACGCTGACGGCTTTGTCGGGAAGCTGGCGGCCGGCGAGATAGCGGTGCGAGAGCTTCACGGTTGAGGTGACAGCCTGGTCAAGGATGCGGAGGTTGTGGTGTTTCTCCATGGCCGCGATGATGCCGCGCAGCATGGTGGCGCACTGCTCTTCGCTTGGCTCTTCGACTTTGACGACCTGGAAGCGGCGAGCCAGGGCTGCATCCTTCTCGAAGAACTTTTTGTACTCGGACCATGTGGTTGCGGCGATGGTGCGCAGTTCGCCCCGTGCGAGTGCCGGCTTGAGCAGGTTGGCGGCGTCGTTCTGTCCTGCCTGACCGCCTGCGCCGATCATGGTGTGTGCCTCGTC
This sequence comes from uncultured Acidobacteriaceae bacterium, assembly GCA_963833015.1. Classification (GTDB taxonomy): domain Bacteria; phylum Acidobacteriota; class Terriglobia; order Terriglobales; family Acidobacteriaceae; genus Alloacidobacterium. The sequence continues at coordinate 165,668 of CAWHWJ010000020.1, forward strand.
GATGAAAAGAATGATGGGATGCGGCGACGATTTTACTTCGTTGATGAGTCCTTTGAGACGGTTTTCGAACTCGCCTTTGACGCCTGCGCCTGCCTGCAGGAGTGCGAGGTCGAGACTGTGAACCTGCACGTTGCGCAGCGCGGGGGGCACATCGCCCATGCTTACGCGCAGCGCGAAGCCTTCAACGACGGCTGTTTTGCCTACGCCTGCTTCGCCGGTCATGATTGGGTTGTTCTGGCGGCGGCGCATGAGGATGTCGACGACCTGCCGAATCTCAAAATCGCGGCCGAGGACGGGATCGATCTTGCCTGCCTTGGCTTTCGCCGTCAGGTTTTCGGTGTACTGGTCGAGGTGCTGCGTTTTACCTGAACCTGCGGGCCGTGGCGCACCATCACCTCCTGCGGCTGCGGGAGCAGCGGCGGCGCTGGCTGCGGAATGCTCTTCGCGCGACTTTGCCGTAACGGTGAAGAAGTCATTACGCAGAGCTTCGACCGGGATCAGCTGCAACTCTTTGCTGATGTCGCGAACGAGACGAACGAGTTCGTCGTTCGTGAGTAACGCCAGCAGCGTGTGGCCGGTGCGAATCTGGTTAGCGTCATATTCGATGGTCGCGATGGTCCACGCTTCGGTAAGCATCTTGACCAATTGCGGACTAAAAGCTGGGCTGCGGGCGTTGCCTGTCTTCAGGCGGTCGAGGCTGCGCTGCAGTTCGCTGGTGAGGCGTGATTTGTCGACGCCGTATTGCTTGAGGATGAAGGCGATGTCGTTGTCGGAGCTGTCGATTGCCTTCATGAGGTAATGCTCGACTTCGATGTCGTAATGCGTACGCGAGACGCAGAGTCCGGCGGCGGCTTCAAAGGCGCTGCGCGTTGCGTCATCCAGTTTATTGATCAGCGATTTCAGGTTCAGGCTCATCTTCTTGCTCCCCCGATGGAATGAATGCCGTTAAGACAACTTGTATGTGGCCTCGTCCGGGTCGCGATGAAGCGGACGGTTCTTGATCCAGCTCACGAGCCCCAGTCGCGATGACTGCGGCCCCATGACACCAAGCTCCATGCCGGGTGTTTCTTCACGTTCCAGCACAAGCTGGACAATAAAATCGAATTCCCGGCTGGCGTAAAAGCGCAGCCAGGAGCGCAGATCGCGATGCGCCTCCGCGCCGGGCAGAAACTGACAATAGCGGTCGAACTTCATCGGGCCTAGACGGACTGTGACCGTTCCGTGCTGGTCCCATACTTCGTCACCGACAATTGTGCCCATACCAAGGCGTTCGCAGAATACTCCCATGCCGCGCAGGAAGGTCTGGTTTTCGGGCGGGAGGCGGTTCCATGTTCCTGTGAACTGGTGGATTTCAACCGGGACTTCGAAATAGTCTTCGAGCAGCTGCTTGAGGCCCTGCGCGCTTGGGCGGCGCTGCGACAAGAGGCCGGTGTAGTAGAGACAGGCATTGTCGGAGATGTCCATACGCCGCTGCAGGCCTTTGGTGCCAAGCCCAAGCAGGTCGAGCAGGCGCGTGCTGATGACGTCATCACCTGCGCCTGTGCGCTCGTAGGCGATGTAGAAACGGTATTTCTGCCATGCACGATAGAAGAGCGAAATGATCCGATGATTGAAGAGATCGAAGAAATCTGCGGGGCCGCGGTCTTTCAGCTTGGCCCGATCGAGCAGGAAATCGGTGTAGATATGGGGCAGAGCGCCGACGGCGGCGCTGAGGCCCATGAAGTTGACGGACATCTTCGTCTGGCCGTCTTTGCCTTTTTCCAGCCCCTGAAGTTCGCTGGCGGGGAAAGAGAATGTCGGCACTGACGAGAAGCGGACTACTTCGGAGCCGGGAGAGACGAACAGGCCGACCGGGCGACGATCCGGATAGAGGCGCTCGAGCAGACGCACTGCCTGAAAGAAGCGCACGCTGTAGGGGTCGCGCTCGAGCATCTCCTGGAGGCGCTGGAAGACAGGAGCGGTCTTGAAGGTGATATTTAGAGGAGCGGTTTGTTCCCTGCTCTGGGTGGCCATTCTCCGAGCATCTCCTTTCTCTGACTGGTGCGTGCTGCCAACTGGACGAAGCTGTTGATCGAGGTATAGTTGCCGAGGAAACGGTCGAGCACATTCGCGAACAGGTATACACCTCCGCCAACAAACTGGCGCTCGTCAAAATCGACCTCAAGCCGCATGCCTCGCGCCGGTATGTTGCCGAAACCGGATTGCATGATGGCGAAGTGCGGACGCGAAGATAAGGCGGTGATGCCGCCGATCTGGTTCTCGAGGTGCGTCGAGTCGGTGAAGTTGTGCAGGCGCAGAATTTCCTGGAAGGCTGTCACGCCTTCTTCAGCTAACGACAGGTAGTTGAGCGAAAGCTGTGAAACCAGCCGCCAGAGCTGGCCTTTCTCGTCGGGAGGATCGTAGCTGGGCGTCGGACGACGCAGGGCGACAACCTTCTGTATTGCGGGAAAGTCCTCGACAGCGAAATCGCCTTCTTCAAGCCCGAATGGCAGACGCGAGGGCAAATCGAAGTTCGAACATGTGGTGCGGACGGTCAATACTTCGGCATCGGGATGCGTTACCTGGCCGTCAACGTCGACGAGCGCGATGTGCATGGTCGAAGGCTCGCGTTCACCCAGAGCATTTGAGCGGCGCGTGGCGTGCCAGTAGGTGCGCCCGGTCGCTTTGCGTCCCTCGAAACGATAGGAGTAAAGCGGGTCAAGCTCGATGCTCTCGCGGCGCGTTGTGTTTGACGCCATCACGTCATCGACGGAAAAAATTTCTGTCGTGTCCTGATGGCGCACGTCGGGGATGATGGGATATTCGTGCTTTGTGTGCGTTACCAGGATCGGCTCTGCCGTCTGGGGAAAGAGATTGATGACCGGCGTACATCCCAGGCGCAGCGTTCGCGATGTGACGCCAATTTCCAGGTCCTGCTGCCGCTCAGGCCGGTCGAAGCGCGAGAAATAGAAGAGGATCTCAGCTTGTTCTTTGCAGCCGGCTTCGATGATTGCCCGCAGGCCATGCAGCTCAAAGAAGAGGAATTTTTCGGAGAAGGTGAAGTACTCCTGCAGCAGGCGATATCCCTCGAATGAGCGTTTGGGATAGGGCAACAAGGCTTCATCTTCCTCGAAGCCTACTGGCTGCAGCTCAGTGGTTGCGAGGGGAACTACCTTGCCGCCGCGCTGCTGCGGATCGCGCACGAAAATGGCCATGCAGTTCTTGCACATCAGTTCGTAGAGGGTATGGACGACGTTCGTTTCGCCGGTGAGATGAAAGCCCAGTTTGTCGAGCTGGAGCTTGTCGAAGAAGACGTCACGGGCGCAGTCGAGGCGCATGCGAATGACGCCTGCCGCTCCCTGCACGCGAACTGGCTGGGCGAGGCGTTCGGGATGGCGCCACTCGCATTCGCCGACGGAAAAGGGCCACAAGTGGACGGGGTACGAGGTGCGAAAGCGGCAGGGTAGCCCGTCGAAGGTGCGCTTGGTGGCAAGCTGAGTTCCGGCGGGCACGCGCACGCCGGTGGTTTGCTTTCCCTGCTCGGGATCGAGCTGACATTCGACAATCGACATTGACGGAATCGGGCGCAGGTAGTGGGGCTCGACGATGCCGAGCAGTGCCGATGTGATTTCCGGGAAATCGTCGTCGATGCGGAGGTGAACGCGGGCCGCCATGAAGGCGAAGGCTTCCATCAGGCGCTCAACATGAGGATCGTCGCAGCGGTCGGGCTCGAGCAACAGCCTGCTGGCTACGCGCGGATATTTTTTGGCGAACTCCGCCCCCAGCTGCCGGACGTAAGCAAGCTCGCGCTCATAGTATTCGAGCAGTTCTTCGCGCATCGCTTATTTCACCTTGTACTCGCCGCTGGCCAGTTCGAGCACAGTGTCGAAGGAGATTTCTTCGGGAGCCGGATCGAGTTTCATTCTGCCTTCAATATGGAAGCGTATGCGGCGCTCGGCGGTGTCGCCTTTTTCGAGGGTCACGCACACGTCGATGAGGCGCGGTTCGTAATTGCGCAGGCAGGCTTCAATCGCCAGCCGCAGGCGGCGGTTATCGGAGGCGGAGTTCAAGCCCATCGCCGATATGTCGGGCAGACCGTAATTGATGGTGGAGGCTTTCGCCAGTGGGTAGTCGGCGATTTCCGGCATCGGTGGCTGGCGAGTATTCAACAGCCATTCAAGGTCGCGCTTGAGAGCATCTTTAAAAAAACGCAGAGACTGTGCGCGTGTTGTCGGCCACTCCTCGACCGCCATCAGGCGATCGAGGACCGATTGGGTAACCAGCGTTTCTGTAGCCGAACGTGCCAAACCGGCAAACTCCTGGACCGTGGTTCAAATTAGTGCGACACATTCATCGCAGCGATGGGGTCGATACGGCAAAGGCGCGAAAACAGTTCTTCCCTTCTGCCGCTGTCATCGGAGGGATCGATGCACTTTAGAAGTAGTGCCAGAGGCTGCGCAATCATTTCACCCGCCTCCCATTCTTCCAGCTTGCGCTCGTCAATTTCCTTGATCAGCTCATCCAGGACCCGCTGTGCGACTCTTGTCTCACCCGCGTCGATACATAACTGGGAGAGCTGCAGCCTGCGCTGGAAACGGGCGCGGCCATTGGGTTGTTGGGCCGCATCCCGCAAAAGGAGCTGGATTGCCTGGGGCAGGTGTCCCTGGCGAATCATCTCGCGAGCGACATCGACCTGATCGTTCAGGTCGCCCAGCTGGACCACGGCTTGCAGCAGGTATGCGGTGGGACTGGAAGGCCGTTCTTCCTGAATGAAGTGAGCGCATTCGCGAATGCGGTTGATTGCGTCTTCCCAATCGGTGGGTTTGGCTGAAACGAAGTCTCCATTTCTCATGGCAAAGGCGGCGGCGGAGAAAGACTTCCCTTTTGGTCCTTTGGAAGCAACCCCTGCCTCGCCATCTCCTTCTGACTCGGCCTGCTCCTCGGCCACCCCTGCTTCTTCGGATACCGGGTCTGGCTCTGTCTTTCTCTTCTCATTCAGGAGACTGTTGACGACCTGATCGACTTCCTCAACCGAGGTGCGCATTTTTCCAAAGGATGGGCCATCGTCGCCGTATTTCTGCTCGCAGAACTCCTGCAGCTTCTCAAGCGTCGCCAGCGTAGATTGCAGAGAATCGTGAAGGCCGACGTAAAACGATTTCGACGTCCCGGCGAAAGCTGCATCAAAGTCCTCGCCGGTAACTTTGCCATCTTCGATGGCAATTCGCCGCGCTTCACGCTTGCTGTCGCTCATTTCCGCGTCAGCTTCATAACCGACTGTGCGGGATTCCTTGTACTGGAAGTAATTCAGGCCTTTTTTGGTGATCGGAGCTTCGCGCGCCAAGGCTGCGGTGCGGTTGGCTGCCCATTCAATGGGCATGGCACGCAGGCTCGCGTCGCCGTCTTCGATCTCCGGGTAGATCGTGTCCCAGAACTGCTCCTGCAAATTGAGCATGAGCTTGAAGCATGGCTCAATGAGGGATATGCCTTCGCGCTTGACGTGAGCCTCGGTGAGCCACGCCGCCAGTTGAAGGTCTTTACTCTTGGTGGCCAGAGCTTCGCCCACCCAGCTTGATGACAAGCTGGAAGTCGGCCTTTTTTACCTGGCGCTCCCAGGCACCGCTGGGAAGGGTTGGGTCATCTTCGGTCCGCGCTTCTTTGATCTGATCGTAGACCTTGTCGTAGCGGAGGCTGGCTCCAGAGGGATTGTCGCCCGGAATCGGGTTTAGTAGATCATCACGTAGTGGCACTTTCAGCCGTCTCCCTGGCGTGACGGAAGGTCAGGTTGCGCAGTTCCAGAAACGGCACTTCCTCCTCGCCGCGCATCAGCAGTTTTTGGCCGAAGGGGACGGCCCCGTACTTCTCATCTTCTTCCCACGCGCTGGCGCGGCCAAGCCGCACCGCGTCGTCGGGATGCTTCCAGGAAAGCGGCGCGAGCACTGGCACAAGCACCTCGCCCAGATCCTGGAGGCGGAAATCTTCAGTTGTGTGCAAGATTGCCGGCGCCCAAAGCAGGTCGCGCAGCTTCTTAGGCGCCTGCATTTCCACCGACTCTACATAGGCAAGCGGAATCCATGTATAGCTGCCGGCGATAAATGCTTCAAGATGCGCGCCGATACGCGGGTCGGCATCTTCGAGGGTGGCAAACTCCTCGCCGTTTAGAGTGCCCGAGGGCGAGGGATGCGTGGTCCCAAGAGGCAGTTCGTCTTTCGCGAACATTTCCTGTCGGGTCCTTTCCGCATGCAGCGCAGACCGATAAAGCAAAGCTCCCGCGGTTGCTTCCTTGCTGGCGTCAGAAAGTACATCGAGCTGTTTGCTGGCGCGGTCGTACTCCCCCGCGAAGCACAGCAATTCAAACAAAAAGGTGCGGCGCTTGGCGTCAAGCGGCTGTTTCTTCAATTCCTCGCCAAGCGCAGTGATGGCCAGCTGAAGCTGGCCATCGCGGTAATAAGAGAGCCCGTCCATCCAAAACCGCCTTACGAGGCTTTGTTCTGTTTCGTGCTGTATTTGACTTCCCCGGTGCTGGCGACATTGCCCTTCTCGTCCTGCGTCGAGTAATCAATACCGATTTCGTTATAGGTGAAGGAAATGCTGACACTTGGCACTTCAGACGAAGCTGACATCTGCAGGCCGGTAATGAAGATTTCCGTAAAGTTCACCTTCAGATAGGGCTTGCCATCAGCGCCAGTTTTGACGGCGCTCATGGTCGCCTTGGATATGTGCAAACCTTTCACGATCGACTTGAAAAGCTTCGGGGTCGATTTGTCGAAAAAGGTCATGGTGCTGAAGTCGGAGAGATCCACCTTGCCAGCGCCGGAACCGCCTGTGCCAGCGACTGAAGAGATGTTTGAAGCACCCCAACTCCAACTCAGAAGCTGGATTTTGTTTTTGAATTTTTCGTCTTGGGATTCACCTGGAATCCCATCGAGGTCGAGAAAATAATCTACTGCCATTTCTGGCTCCTTTCACTCATACTTGGCCGCCACATGGGCAAGGGGGGTCCTAGGGTCCCGGCTTGGTTACTACTTCCTTGCCGATGCCGGCAGATCGGCAACCAGACGAAGCGAAACAGACAGCTCGTCGAGTTGGAAATGTGGTCTCAGGAAGGCAACAGCGCGATACGCCCCGGGCTTTCCTGGAATTTCTGAAACCTGGATTGCCGCTTCGCGCAGAGGCAGTTTCGCTTTTGCGGCCTGCGAAGCATCGTCGTCAGCGCATACATAGTTCATGATCCACTGGTTCAGGAACTTCTCGCAGTCCTGGCGGCTCATGAAGCTGCCGATCTTGTCGCGCATCATCACTTTCAGATAATGGGCGAAGCGGGACATGGCCAGCATGTAAGGCAGCTGTGCCGAGAGCCTTGCATTCGCATTGGCAGCATCCTTGTCGTAGAGCTTCGGCTTGTTGGCGGTCTGCACGCTGAAGAAAGCCGCGTAGTCGGTTCCCTTGCAGTGCACCAGAGGCACCAGCCCCTGATCGGCGAGTTCCTTTTCGCGGCGATCGGTAACGGCAACTTCCGTCGGGCACTTCAGCGCGATATCGCCTTCATCGGTGCGGAAGGTGTGGGCGGGCAGGCCTTCGACCAGGCCGCCACCTTCCACGCCGCGGATGGCCGCGCACCAGCCGAATTTGGCGAACGAGTTCGTCAGTCTTGCGCCGAGAGCATAGGCGGCATTGCCCCAGAGATACTTGGAGTGATCGCTGCCATCCACGGCTTCTTCGTAGTCGAAGGCATCGATCTGCTTGGTGTCTTTGCCGTAAGGCAGACGCATGAGCACATGCGGGAGCGTTAGAGCCACGTAGCGGGAGTCTTCCGACTGGCGGAAAGATTTCCACTTGGCATACTCGGTCGAGTCGAAGATTTTTCCGATGTCGCGAGGCGCGCCAAGCTGGGTGTAGCTGGTCAGGTTCAGGAGATCGGCTGAAGCGGCGGAGAGGAACGGAGCATGTGCCGCAGAAGCAACGTTCGAGATTCTTTCGAGCAACTCGACATCTTCCGGACCTTTTCCGAATTCATAGTCGCCGATGAAGGATGCGAATGGAGCGCCGCCGAAGACGCCGAATTCCTCTTCATAAATCTTCTTGAAGAGTGCGCTCTGGTCGAATTCAGGCGCGCGCTGCAGATCCTTCAGCAGTTCGCGCTTGGAGACGTTGAGCACCTTGATCTTGAGCATGTCGCTGGTCTCGGACTGATCCATCAAATACTTCAGGCCGCGCCATGTACCTTCGAGCTTTTGAAAAGCGGGATAGTGCAGCACTTCGTTCAGCTGCAGCGAGATGAGGTGATCGATCTGGGCGATGCGGGCCTGGATAGTTGCTTCGGCATCGCGGGTCAGGGTCATGTGCCCTTCAAGCACCTGCGAGACGAACTCCTTGACCATGTCGCGGCCGCGCGCGAGCGTGGCTGCATCGCGATCGAACCTGCCCTGCGAAACAATCTGATCGAGTAACGACTGCTCTGCAGTAGTCTGCTCGACGGCCTGTCCTGCCGCTGCCGCTGCGGTGTTGGTTGTACTCATTTCTCACCCCCGGTTTTTCCCAGTTCGCCCCGAAGTTTTTCTTTCGACTCCGTGCTTGAAACAGCGTCAAACAGCGCCTGGTCCAGCTTGTCGTTTCCTTGCAGGCTGCCGCGTAGATCGGAGAGGCGCTGGCGCAGATCGAGCAACTCCTTCAAGGGACCAACCTGTTTCGCCACATTTTCGGGCGAGAAGTCATCAAGGCTTTCAAATTTCAGGTTGACCGAGATCTGGCCCGCATTTGGATCGTCGCTCAACTTGTTCGCAACAGAGTAAGCGAGATGGGGCTGCATTCCCTTCAACACAGTGTCAAAATTGTCTGGATTAATCTCTACAAATTTGCGGTCTTTCATGGCGGCAAGCGGTTGTTCTGGCTGGCCGGTGAGGTCTCCGAGCACGCCCATGACAAAGGGCAGCTCTTTGAGTTCAATCGCGTCGCCGATCTCGACATCATAGGTGATGTGCACGCGCGGCGAACGCACGCGGTCCAGTTTATGCTGCGTACTTTCCTTAGCCATTTCTCTATTCCTCGATAGACGCGCGGAGGCACCGCCCGCCGGTGATTCGAATCAAAAAGCCCTACGTTTCCATTGTGAAGACGCCAGCTGCGCTCCTCAGCTTACTGTCCCGAACTGCTTTCGGGAGCGCTAATTGGCCTCCGATGAGAGCGGGCCAATTATTAACTGCCCCATAGTGCGTGTCAAGTCCAAAGCGTTTCGCGCGGCGTGGTGCAAAATTGAAGCGTTTTCTCGTGCGTGCTGCACCATCCTTGTATACTCAATCCCCGGTAGGACTCCTAAAAAATATGCGACAGTTGCAACCCGTTGTCTGGTCAAAAGGCGTGTTTCTATCCCCGCAGCATCTGCAGGCACAGGACCGTTTTTTCGAGGAGAGCCTACGTTTTCTTGTAGAGGCTCTCTCGTTTCGCTACTGGGGATTTACTTCTCTGCAAATTGATGGCACGGCTCTGAGCGAAGGTCAGCTCACGATTTCGGAGGCGGCTGGCGTTCTCCCGGACGGGCTTCTGCTGGACCTGCCATCGTCGGATGCTGCTCCCCGTTTACGGACCCTCGATGAGTGCTTTCATCCGGGGCAGGAGAACTGCACGTTCTTTCTCGCCGTTCCGCAGGAGCGGCCGGGCGGAATCAACGTAGGTCTGCAACGCGGCAGCATCAACACGCGATTTTATGCGGAGCTGCAGATGCTCCGCGACGAGAACAGCTCGGGCATCGAGAAACCGGTGTCGCTGGCCCGCAAGAATTTGCAGATTCTTGCCGATGGGGAAAATCTTGAAGGCTCAGTGCTGCTGCCGCTGGCGAGAATTGAGCGGACTGAAGCGGGCGGGTACCGCCTCGATCCCAAGTTTGTGCCGCCCATGCTCAATGTGAAGGGCAGCGAGCTGCTTTCCGGGATATTGCGTGGCCTGATCGAAGTGCTTGTCGCGCGCAGCAGCCAGCTTGCCGGGGCTCGGCGGCAACGCAACCAGTCGCTGGCTGATTTCAGCGCTTCCGATGTCGCCAATTTCTGGCTGCTCTACACGATGAACGCTCACCTGCCGGGGCTGCGCCATTTGCACGAAACAACCCATGTACACCCGGAATCGCTTTTTCTGCAGATGCTTTCGCTGGCTGGCGCGCTGACTACGTTTTCGCAGAAGATCGAGCCACGCGATCTGCCGAAGTACGAACACGAAGACCAAGGGAAATGCTTCATCGCTCTAGACGCCGTCATCGCCGAGCTGCTGGATACCGTGGTGCCCAGCAACTTTGTTGCTCTCCCGCTGAAGCAGTTGCGGGATTCGATCTATGCGACGGCTATCGATAAAGATTCGTATTTCGAGAATTCGCGATTCTATATCGCTGTTTCGGCGGACATGGCAGAGGCGGAGCTGATCCGGAAGATGCCCAGCCTGGCGAAGACCTGCTCGGCGACGCACATTGAGCAGTTGATTCGTCAGGCGTTGCCGGGGCTCCCGTTGACGCACGTACCGGTGCCTCCGCGGGCGATTCCGGTGAAGCTGCGCTATCAGTATTTCAGCGTGGACCGCACCGGGCCGGTATGGGATGCGGTGGTACGCGCGCGCAACTTCGGCGTGTATGTGCCCGGCGAGATTCCGAACCCGGATATGGAGCTGATTATCCTCTTCGCTAATCCCACCTAGGTATTAATGATGGCGTAACGCAAAGACGACGATCAGGATTACCACGATCAGCACGAAGACGTTCACGATCAGGATCAACGGCAGATATTGCTGCAGCTTGCTCGGCGGAGGCGGTGCCGGGGCGGGTGGCACCGGCGCTGGCGGAAACTGGAATGCCGGAGCCTGAAATTGAGGCATCTGCGGTGCGCCTCCTGCTGCGCCCGGGTGCATTTGCGGCATCTGAGGCATGGGTGGCGGGGCGGCTGCAGGCATTTTGGGGAATGCGGGAGCCGGCGGCATCTGAAATCCGGGCCCGCCCGCTGCTTGTCCGGGTGGCGGCGTCGTCGGTGGAGTTCCGGGCGGGACGTACTGCCCCCCTTGCACTCTCCGTAACTCGTCTCCGGAGATGATTCTGGTAAATTCGCCCGGACCGCTGGACGACGGCATGGGTGCCGCGGCAATCGGAGGCATAGGCTGCATGGGCTGCGGTGCTGACTGAACGGGCGGCGGCGCGGGGTCATTCAGGGTCCGCAGGAGTTGCGTGAAGCCACCGGCTGCGGGTGGTGGCGGAGGGGCGGCGGGTGAAGGCATAAGCGGTGGCGGCTCCTTCACCTTGGGCGTGTCCTCGTTTTCGAGTGCCCTGAAGAGTTGGGTGAAGCCTCCCTGTGCGGATGGCGTTGCAGGAGCGGGATTCGGGGTGCTTGCAAATGGGCTGGGACTGGGCTGTGGCGCAGGTGTCGAAAACTGGAAGTTGCCGGGCGGAGACGATTGCGGCTTCAGTGAGGCCAGCGGGTCTTCATAGGGAGCGCTTGGCTTTCCAATCTGCCCGAACTCCTGGGTGAATGAACCCGGAGCGGATCTCGCCGGAGAAGGGGGCGGTTCAAAACCTGCGGGAGGTTGCGGCGCAGGCGCTGGTGAAGGCGCGGGCGGTTTTGTTTCAGACAGCGACTGGAACATCTGGGTAAAGCCACCAACCGCTGCCGGCTGCGGAGGTGCGGGAGGTGGGACGGAAGCCGCAACCGGGGCTGGCTGCACTGGCTGTGCTGCAGGCGGAGCTTCGGGCGTCTTGGTTGGAGACAGCGTCTGGAACATCTGCGTGAACGCGCCGGGGCCCGAAGGCTGAGCTGACGGCTGATTTGGGACCTGAGCAAATGCCGGCGCTGATGGCGGCGCGGATTCCACTGGAGCAGCAGGAGGCGGAGTCTGTGGCATAGCTACCGGAGCAAATCCGGCTTCAGGCGGAGCTGCCTGCGCAGGCGCTGTATTGAACATCTGCGTAAAGCTGCCGGGCTCGGCAGGACGTTGTTGTGGTTCAGGCGCCGGAGCCGGTGGAGGTGGTGCGGGCTGTGTCTTCAGAAGCGGATTGTTGAGCGTCTGCAGCAGCTGGGTAAATTCACCCGGCCTGGGCTCCGCAGGAGGCGGGGAGATGGGAGCGGGCTTATTGATCGAGACCGGACTAAAGACACTCGTCAGATCCGCCGGCGGCTTTGGCGGCGGGGCTGGAGCTGGCGGCGTAAACGAAGTGAACGGCTGCGTCTCCTCCTTAACCGCTTGCGGCTCAGTCGACTTGAGCGACTGAAACATCTGCGTGAAACTTCCCATGCCACTTGCCTGCGGGGCGGCTGCCGGCGGAGGCTGCGGGGGTGGCGGCAATGGAGCTTCCGGCAGAGTGCTTTTTGCGGGAGTTTGCTCGCCGCGCAGCAGAGACTGGAGCAGATCGTCCTGCCCCGGAGGCGGAGTTGCCTGCGGCGTTACTTTGCCAAACATTCCGGTCGCGCTGGTGGAATCGCTCGCGGAAGACTCACCGGGGCCTGAGAAATTGGAGCTGTCGAATGGTGACTTGGATGAGTCCATGCTGTACACGCTGCGCCTTCGAAATTGGCTCGTAGTTCTGGAGTCCAAGCTTACATCGCAAAATCTTGACAGTAAAGCCCTGACACCCTAGGATTCACACACGAATTGGCCGCAAGAAATTCAAGCAGCAGAAACTAAAAGCACGATGCATTCACTATGCTGTGGAGTGTCGTTCTTCACGGCCATACACTTGGTGCGTCAGTCATTAACAACGTTTCGCCGATTCGCCTTATGGTTCGATATTTATGAAATTCTTGTCGCGTGTGGTCTGGTCCGAGGGAATGTATCTGGGGCCACACCATTTTCAGACCCAGAGCCGGTATTTTGAAGATTCGATCGCGTTCCTCGTTGCCAGCCTGTGGCACGAGCCCTGGGGATTTCTCCATTTTGAGCTGGACCAGAAGGCCATTCGCAACGGCAGCGCTGTTGTGCTGCATGCCTCGGGCGTCTTTCCCGATGGGCTGACGTTTGAGCTGCCGAATTCTGACCCGCCACCAGCGGCGCGCAATCTGACTGAGGTCTTCCCTTCTACGGACGCGGTGCTTCCACTGTATCTCGCAGTTCCGGCGCGCAAGGACAACGGCTTCGATTGCGACTTGAACACTACCGCGAATGGCACACGCTATGCGCGGATGCAGCGTGTTCTGCGGGACGAAACCAACGGCATCGACGAGCGCGAAATCGAGCTGGGCCAGAAAAACATCCGCGTCGTCACTGAAGCTGAGCTGACTCCTGAGATGCAGTCGATTCCGATGGCGCATGTGCTGCGCGATGGACGCGGACACCTTATCTACGACGAGGAATTCATTCCCACATGCCTGCGCGCCAGCGCCAGCGAGCAGCTGATGCTGCTCTTCAAGCGACTGATCGACACGATCGGCGAGAAGAGTGCGACGATTGCCCGCAGCGCGCGGCGTCATGGACGCTTTGAAGCCGGGACTTCGGCGCTCGATGTTGCCAACTATTGGTTTCTGCATGCGCTGCACAACGCGATTCCGCCGTTGCAGCACCTGAGCGCGACCAAGCATGCCCACCCGGAAGAGTTGTTTGTCGAGTTGTCGCGTCTTGCCGGAGCACTCTGCACTTTCGCCGTTGATTCTGACCCGCGCACGCTGCCCTCTTACAACCACCGCGATCCCGGGCCGGGGTTCCGTGCCCTGGACGCGCACATCCGACGGCATCTTGAAATTGTTGTCCCTTCGAACACGGTGACGCTGAACTTTCATCCCATCGAGCCATACATTCAGGAAGCGGATGTTGTGGACGAGCGCTGCCTGCGGCGCGCCCGCTGGGTGCTCGGCGTGCGTTCGAGCCTGGGCGAGTCCGCTCTTCTTACCATGGTGCCGCGACTGGTCAAGGTGTGCTCGTCGCGCTTTGTGCCCGAGCTGGTAAGGCGCGCGCTGCCGGGAATGACACTGACACATCTTCCTGTTCCTCCGACTGCGATTCGCGCGGAAGTGGACATGCAATATTTCGTGATCGAAACCTCCGGGCCATGCTGGGAGCATATTCTTCAGACCCGCAAGGTTGGCGTGTATATTCCGGGTGAAATTTCACAGCCGGAATTCGACCTTACCGTGATTGTGGAGGCGTCCTGATGAGTAGTGCTCGTGTCAACAGCCTGACGTTTTCGTTTCAAGAAGTTCTCACCGCGATTCTGCGCGTGCGTTTTCAGCGCCAGCAGGTACAGGACTCGGAGAGCTTTCGGGCGCAGATGCGCCGCTCGCTGCAGGCCGCCATGCAGGAGGCGAAATCGATCGGCTACACCAGCGACACCGTGCAGCTGGGCGTCTTTGCGGCGGTGGCGTATCTCGATGAGAGCGTCCTTAACCTGCAGAGCCCGGTCTTTGCCGACTGGGCGCGCCGACCTTTGCAGGAAGAGCTTTTCGGCGATCACCGTGCGGGTGAAACTTTTTTCCGCCATTTAAGCACTCTGCTTACGCAGCCGGATTCGGCGGAGGTTGCTGATGCGCTGGAGATGCACTGTCTCGTAATGCAGATGGGGTTCCGTGGGCGCTATGCTCTGGGCGATAAAGGGGAGATGCACCAGCTTCTGCGGCAGGCGCGCGAGAAGATCCTGCGCATCCGCGGGCAGGCGCACCTGCTTCCTCCAATGCCGTTGCCCGAAGTGAAGCCCACGCGCGCCAAAGACGCGTGGAGCCGTGGTTTGCTGATTACCGCCTGCGTGCTGGCCGGGTTGACCGTGCTTGCGTTCGGCGGATTTGAAATTGTTCTTGGTTCCGGTGTTTCGCAGGTTCAGAACACCAGTCTCAGTGCTCGCTAGGAGTCTGTTGTGGTTTCGATTCTGATTTCAGTTCTCATTTTTCTGCTCTCGCTCGTGCTCGCATGGATGGCTGGGCCAGTTCTCCATGTCGAGGGCACGGCGCTGGTGATCCTGCGAGTCGTTTTTGTTCTTTTAGGCGTTGCGGCAGCGACGATCATTCTTGTGCTGTATTTCCGCAAGCGGAAGCGCGAAGGATCGACGAAGAACATTCAGGGCAATACGGAACTCGATACTCTCTTGCGTGATGCGGAAAAGAAACTCGCTTCAGCGCAGCGCACCGGCGCCAAGACGCTCGATTCCCTGCCGCTGCTTTACATGCTCGGCGAGGCGAACTCTGCAAAGACAACGACCGTGCACAAATCCGGGCTCGATCCTGAGTTGCTCGCCGGGCAAATGTACCGCGATCAGGATATTGTAGCTACGCCGGTTGCAAATCTCTGGTACACGCAGCAGTGCGTCATCGTTGAGGCAGGCGACGCAGTGCGGAGGAACCCGGGACTTTGGGCAAAGCTGATTCGCAGAACGAGGCCGAAGGCGTATCGCTCAGCGATGGGGTCGCAGGCTCCGATTCGTGCGGCTGTCGTCTGCATGAGCTGTGAACATTTCCTTGGCACTACCGCAACTGAAGCGGTTACTGCATCGGCGCGCAATACGAACCAGATGCTGCGCGACCTAGCTCAACAGCTGGGGACGGAAGTACCGGTTTACGTGATTCTCACCAAGCTGGACCGCGTTCCCGGCTTTACGGAATATGTCCGCAACCTTACCAATGAAGAGGCATCGCAGGCACTGGGTATCCCGGCGGCGCGCAGCGGTGTTTCGAGCGGACTCTACGCGGAACAAGCAACTCGCGAAGTTACAAATGCGCTTGACCAGCTTATCTTCTCGCTCGGCGAGTATCGGCTGGAACTGCTGGGGCGCGAAAACGATCAGAGCAAAGTCGATCCGCTCTATGAGTTCCCTCGTGAAATCCGCAAGCTGCGCAATAACCTTTCCTCGTACCTGGTTGAGCTTGCGCGACCAAGCCATCTGAACGCAAATCCCTATCTGCGCGGCTTCTATTTCACGGGCGTACGGGCGCACATGGTCGAGCAGATGGTGAGCGCTCCGGCTGCGGTGCAACAGTCGGCCCCGGCTGATGCGGGCGCGACCCGCATGTTCTCCGTCCAGCAGATGCAGGCGGCCGCGGCGCCTCCTACGCCGCAAGTTGTATCGCAGAAGATCGCGCAGTGGACTTTCCTGCCGAAGCTCTTCCCTATCGTGATTCTGCAGGACCGCAGCGCACTTTCGAGCACCAGCAACAGCGGGCGCACACATACTTTCAGGCGCATTGTCTTCGGCACTGTTTCTGCTCTGCTGCTGATCTACCTGTTGTTCCTCGTCATTTCTTACGGCAACAATTCCCGGCTGCAGCACCAGATTCTTTCCGCATCGGAAGCGTTGCCGGTTCGAACTGTCCCGGCAACCATGCTGGCTTCGCAGCAGGAGCTGGCTTCTCTCGACCAGCTTCGTAGCGCTCTCGTTCAACTTGAGGGCTACCAGCAGGACGGACCGCCGCTGATGTATCGCTGGGGCCTGTATCACGGCAACGATCTGCTCGATGCAGCACGGCGTATCTACTTCGACCGCTTCCAACGGTTGCTGCTGACCAATACGCAGGTCAATATGGTGGCCATGCTGGGCGCGCTGCCGGATGATTCGAAGGGCGGAGGAGATCGCGGGGCTGCCTACAATGCGCTGAAGGGTTACCTGATAACGACCTCCAATGCAGACAAGAGCACGGCTGATTTTCTGACGCCAGTCCTGATGCAGTATTGGCTCAACGGCAAAACTCCGGAGGCCGACGAGCAGAAGCAACTCGCTCAGCAGCAGTTCGATTTTTATGCGAACGAGCTGCGGCGCGGCAATCCCTACTCGATTGCGCCAGCGATGCCGGTGGTAACGCATGCGCGCGGGTACATCAACAGCTTTGGTGGATACGACCGCATTTACCAGAACATGCTGCTGGCGGCGGGCAAGGACAATCCTCCGATCGATTTCAACAAGCTTTATCCGGGGTCCTCGGCGGTTGTTGGCGAGCCTCATGTTGTTCAGGGAGCGTTCTCGCGTAAAGGGTTCGCGTTTATGCAGGATGCGATTCAGCATCCTGAGCGTTACTTCAGCGGCGATGCGTGGGTGCTGGGCGATCAGGCCGCGGCCGCGCTCGATCCCGTCAAGGCGAAGCAGGAACTGACCAACCTTTATCAGACTGATTTTCTGAATGAGTGGCGTACTTTTCTGCGCCAGGCTTCTGTTGTTAAATATCGCGACTTGCAGGATGCGAGCGGAAAGCTGCAAACACTCTCAAGCCCGGGTTCTGCGCTTCTTCAACTCATCTTCACCGCATCGCACAATACTGCTGTCCCGAATCCTGATTTTTCAAAACCGTTTCAGCCGACACAGGCGTTTGTTCCGCCCGACAGCACTGACAGACTCATTTCCGAGAAGAACACTGCATACATCAACAGCCTGATTTCGTTGCAAGGCTCCATTGGCCAGGTACTTCCTCAACTCAGCGATCCGGCGGCGGCGAAGAATCCGCAGACGGTGGCGCCCATTCTTACTGCTGCCGGCACGGCGCGCGGAACCGTCCTGCAGTCCGCGCAAGCTTTCGATCCTGGCCCGGTTGAAGGGGTCGTCACCGCGTTGTTGCTCGCACCCATTACCTCGACGGAAGATGCGGCGAATCGTGTAGCCGGCGCTGCGGCGGGCGGCGATCTCAAAAGACTCTGCGATACTGTCCAGGGGTTGATGACAAAATTCCCATTCTCGCCCAACTCCACCAATGAGGCTACCCTCTCGGATGTTGCGGCCATTTTCCAACCGCAGACGGGCGCTCTCTGGACGACCTATCAGAGCAGCCTGAAGCAGTCTTTGATCCAGCAAGGATCGACGTACATCGCTGCGCCTGGTTCGAAACTGTCCCCATCGTTCGTGCACTTCTTCAATCAGGCAGCAGCAGTGTCGGCTGCGTTCTATCCTCCGGGGACGACTTCACCTACTCTGAACTTTACGGGAGGCATCGTGCCATCGAAGGGGATCCAGAGCGTGACACTGGCCATAGATGCACAGCGACTCTCAGGCACCGCCATCTCGAAGCAGTTCACCTGGTCGGCGCAGACGGCGCAGTCGGCACAACTCACGGCCAACTACGCATCGGGCAGCTTACCGCTCTTTCAGTTCAACGGCACATGGGCACTCTTCCACCTGATTGACAAGGGCAGAGTTGATCAGCCGGGCAGTCCGGTGCGTCTCGCCTATCCTTTGGAGGTTTCCAATACACCGATTGTTGTCGAAGGCACGCCGCTGGTGGTGCGCATCGAACTGTCGGGGCCGAATGCCGGCTTGCTGGCTCCGGGTGGAATGGCGATGCGCTGCAGTGCAAATATCGGGAAGTAGGCCAGTTCCGTGCTGTGCGAGGATGCAGGATGAAAAAGGCTGACGATCCTCGGCTCGCACGAGTGTCGGCGATCTGTCTTGCACTGCCTGAAAGTACGCGAACGGATATGGGGCTGCATGCGGCGTTCGCTGTCCGAAAAAAGAAGTTCGTCTACTTTCTCAATGACCATCACGGTGATGGCATTGTCTCGGTCTGCGCGAAGGCGCTGCCCGGCGAAAACAACGCGCTTGCGGCTGCCCATCCCCGCAAGTTTTATCTCCCCGCTTACGTGGGTTCGCGGGGGTGGGTTGGGCTTCGGCTGGACCGGGGGAAGATCGATTGGGATGAGGTTCGAGACCTTGTCACTGCCAGCTATCTTCAGGTTGCACCGAAGCGGCTTGCCTTGCAGGTTGAGGCTGCTTTACCTGACTAGAGGGTACCCCTCCCCCCCGTATATTTTCGTAAATTCGTCCAACAGAAGGACTTGCGTGCAGCTCAGTTCTTCACTCTTGGACGTTGTTCTCTCGTCCGCAAATAGAAAAGCCCGCTGCGGTCAGCGGGCTTTGTTCTTCCTATTCTTAGGATACCAAATGAGGGCGTAATTCTATGCCAGTACTCGTTGGCACGAGTGAATTTTCCTGCAAAGGGATTCCCGTTTTGGCACTGTCGGCGTGCGGGAGGATGCCGCTTTTCATTGCGTCATGGATGGGTGCCAGCCGCATCTAATGAGCAGAAGGAAGCTCGGCACTACGATGAGATTCCGCATCTACAAATCCGGCGCGCTTTGGATCTTTGCGGCGATGGATATGCTCGTCGGGCAGATTCCGCTTGCGACCTCGAATAGCTGGTTTGTTGTTGTGGCGATGGCTGACCATGTGTCGGTCAATTATCGGTTGCAGACGCTTTCTCGCTCGTGACTTCTCTTTGATTGGCCTGTTAAGCTTTTGCCTCCCACCCTTCGCTTTGCGAAGGATGGGGCACCCGTTTTCGTGCCACTACTGACAAAAAATCCCCAGGTTAGCTTCGCGAACCTGGGGCACCCGGCGTTGCCGGCTTTCCCGTTGCTGACTGCGACTAGCTCAAAACTCGAAACCCTCTCAAGCGCGCTCGGATTCTGTCCTGCGATTCCTTTTTTAGAACTCAAGCAGTCCTGCCCTAAGGCAGCAGCATGGTCTGCAGCCCCTGTTTGGAGATCAGTGATACAGCTTTCTTGTCGAAAGAAACAAAGATGTCTCCGCCAAGCCATCTTCCCTCATAAGCGATCAGGCCGTCGGCGAAGTCCCCTCCTGCGTTGAGAATGGCCAATCCTGCTTCAACGGCGGGGCGATTGACAGCGACTTTCCCGGTATCGAGCAAAGCCTGGATTGCGGCTGAAATCTCGCTGTTGCCGAATCCGTATACCCGGTTCAGCACCCACACGAATTCGCATAGACACGGCAGCGGAACAGCGATGACCTCGGCAGTGTTGAGGAGTCTGGCAGCTGCCCGGGCTTGTTTCTCGTCGTCGCGGACGACGGCGCGAATGAGGACATTGGTGTCGACGGTGATCCTCACTTCTTTCTGGACCAGCCTTGCGCAGCCGCTTCATTGATTTCTTCGATCGTGGCGACTTTCTTTTTTCTACCAGAGAGCAGCCCGATGAAGCCGTCGATGGTACGCGTGGGCTGAGCGGCTTTCAGGATTCCCCTGCCTCCGGGGAGGAGTTCCAACTCGATTTTTTCCCCTGCCTTGATGCCGAGGTGTTTGAGGACTTCTTTCCTGAATGTGACCTGCCCTCGGGCGGTGACTGTCAGTTTTGCCATGATTCTATTGTAATGTATTTTTGCATTACCCTATTAGCTTCGGGGTCTGAAAGTCAGTCGATTCTGCCCTCCGACCCTGACTTCGTCAGGATGTGGCCCTTTTTCGTGCCTGCCGATATAGGGGCCTTGCTTCGCAAGGCGATAAGCGCATGAACTTTGTTCATGCGGGTCCTTCGACTCCGCGCTTCGCGCTCCGCTCAGGATGACAACTTTAAGGAGATGACGAACCAGTGCAAACGCGCAGTTCACTATTTGGCCGGTTAAGATTCTGCTCTCCCACCCTTCGCTTTGCGAAGGATGGGGTACCCCTTTTGTGCCTCGGGTGCAGACTGCAGGTCCCTCCGCTCCGCTGCGCTTCGGTCGGGATGACAAATCTCGAACTTGGTTATGCGGCTGAGTTTTCTTCGGAGAACCGGAGGAGCAGGCAGGTTACGTTGTCAACGGCACCCTGGTCTTTTGCGGTGTTGATGAGGGTCTGGCAGGCTTGCTGGAGGTCGGGGTGGGCGAGTACCAGTTGTCCGATGGCTTCGGCGTCGGCGTAGCGGGTGAGGCCGTCGGTGGTGAGCAGGACTACGTCGCCCGGTTCGAGAGCTGCGGAGAACAGGTCGGGTTCGACGGATTCTGATGTTCCTATGGCGCGGGTGATGAGCGACTGCAGGGGCGATGCTCCGGCATCGTCTGGCGTCATGATTCCGTTGCGCACCTGCTCGGCGAGGTAGGAATGGTCGAGGGTGATCTGGACGCAGCCGCCGTCGCGGAGGAAATAGGCGCGGCTGTCGCCTACGTTGCCGATGACGATCTTGCGGCCGTCGAGGCAGGCGGCGACCAGAGTTGTGCCCATTCCGCGCAGCTCCTCGTTTGCTTTGGAGAGAGCGCAGACTTCCTGATTGGCAACGACGATGGCGCCGTAGAGACGCTCTTCGATGGTGGCGGCGGATGCGGCGTGATCGCTGAAAGACCGGAGCAGACTGTTGACGGCGGTGTGGCTGGCGACTTCTCCAGCGGCCATACCTCCCATGCCGTCGCAGACGACGAAGAGCTGCGTAGCGATGTCGAAGCCATAATTGTCTTCGTTGTTGGTGCGCTTGCAGCCAACGTCGGTCAATCCTGCGACTTCGAGCTTTAGTCCAGTCTGGCTTTCCATGTCCCTAGAGACTCTTCCCGTTCGCAAATGGTACCAGTCCATCGCGACCGGTTTGCTACCAAGGCTACAGCATTGTTCAGGGTGCTGGATAAGACTGCCAGAAGGGGTGGGGGGCTGTAAAGCCTGAAGGTGCAAGCGGTCGTGAGCATGAGTCTTTTCTATGCGCAGGAATGACGAGCATCCAGGATTCGGGTTCCGATGGGACCCGCTGAGATTCTTCACTGCGCCTTCGGCTCCGTTCAGAATGACGGCCTTTCCCTCATCGTGACCAGATGTCTTGCAACGGTTGAGGCGGCCTCTGCACTATTTTCCGGAGCGGAAATTCTTCCGGTCATAAATGCAGGAAAAGCTGGGGACACGTTACCTTTGAGTCGATTTTTTGCGGGTCAGGGACCGCGAAAATGGAGTAAACTCGGGGCGTTCCCGATTCTGGTTCGTCCTTCCCCCGGCAAAACCTTAACCCGCAAGAGGGCCCCATCATGGCACTAGAGGTTGGTCAGCGCGTCGGCGACTACGAAGTCCTGGCGTTGCTTGGCGCAGGCGGCATGGGCCGCGTCTACAAGGTACGGAACATCATCTCGAATCGCGAAGAAGCGATGAAAGTCCTGCTTCCCGATTATGCTTCCGAGCCTGAGCTTGCAACCCGGTTCATGACCGAGATTCGCACGCTTGCCGGGCTGGAGCATCCCAACATCGCACAGCTGCGCACGGCGTTTCAGTTCGAGAACCAGCTGGTGATGATCATGGAATACGTGGAAGGCACGACGCTGGAAACGCTGGCGGGCCAGACCAGGATTCCTCTGAACCGCGTGATGGATTTTTCGACGCAGGTGCTGGCGGCGCTTAGTTTTGCGCATAGCCGGGGCGTTACCCATCGCGACATTAAGCCCGCGAACATCATGATTACGTCGCACGGGCTGGTGAAGCTGATGGATTTCGGCATTGCGAAGTCCGCGAATGATCTGCAGCTGACGCGGCCGGGCACGACGATGGGCTCGGTCTACTACATGTCTCCGGAGCAGGTGCGCGGCGGCACGGTGGACGCACGCTCGGACATTTATTCGTTTGGCGTGACGCTGTACGAGATGCTGACGGGGCGGAAGCCGTTTCAGGCGGACACGTCTTACAGCGTTTTGAATGCGCAGCTCAACGAGGCGCCGATGCCTCCGAGTCAGGTCAACCCGGCGCTTTCGCCGGAGCTGAATAATATCGTGCTGCGCGCCATGGTCAAGATTCCCGAAGGGCGCTTTCAGACGGCGGAGGAATTCCGCAATGCCATTAAGAGTCTGAGCCAGCCGCAGGAGACTGCTCCGGTTGCGGCGCCTGTACAGCAGCAAGGATTTGCTCCCGTCGCCGGAGTTGCGTCAGGTGCGCAGGCTGGGGCTAACGTCCGGAGCAATGGGCCCATTATGAATGACGCTTCCGCGGCCGCTGCGCCGGCGGGCAGCAAGGGTCATCGCGGGTTGTGGATCGGGCTGGGAGCGGTGGCTGCGATTCTGGCCCTGGTTGCGGCGGCTACTTTGCTGCCACCGCTCTTTAAAACCCATGCCGGCCAGAAGCCAGCGGCAGCGGCTACGGACACGCAGACGCCTGCAACTTCTCCGGATACGGGAAGCTCCGCGCAGCCAAGCGCTCCGGCAACTGATACTTCGCAGCAGGCTAATCCGGCGAGTACGCCGCCGCAGACGAGCCCTACAACGCCTCCTGCGGTTAGTCAGCCGAGCGCGGTAACCACTCCGGCGTCGCGGCCTGCGGGCAGCAAGCCTCAGAAGACCGCTGTTTCGACGACGCAATCTCAGACTGCCGAACCTGCTGTTCCGCCGGCGCCAGCGGGGCCTTCGCCGCAGGAGATTCGGCAGGCGCATGACCGGTTGATGGAGCTGGATGCGAAGGCGGACGCGGCGCGGGCGGGTGTGCAGCAGATTCGCAGCCAGCAGCAGGCGCAGGGTTTTGATATTCGAGGCGATGTTCTGGCTTCGATGAACAGGATGAATAACTATCTGGGCGAGGCAAATCGCGCGCTCAGCCAAAGCGACATTCAGGCGGCAAACGACTACATGGATCGCGCTGACACTGAAGTCGCAACTTTGGAAAAGTTCTTAGGTAGATAGGAGACAAGTGGCAATGCGTAAAGTAGTTCCGGCTATTCTTTCGTTCCTCGTAATGGGCTCAGCGCTGGTGGCGCAGGCGCAGCAAGCGGCTCAAGCGCCGGCGCAACAGGCGGCTGCGCCATCGGGTATTCGGCACAAGGTGGCCGTGCTGGATTTCAATTATGCGACTGTCATGAGCGCGTCCCAAGCGGTGTTCGGCACGAATGTCGATATCGGCAAGGGCATCTCGGACATGCTGATCAATGAACTGGTCAACAACGGCACGTATCGCGTGATCGAGCGCAACCAGATCGACAAAATTCTGAATGAGCAGAATTTTTCCAACAGCAATCGCGCCGACGCCACCACGGCCGCGAAGATCGGGCACATTCTCGGAGTGGATGCGGTGATCACCGGCGACATCACGCAGTTTGGCCGTGATGACCAGAACAAGAACGTAGGCGGCATGCTGGGCAAATGGGGCGCCGGCTACGGGCTGGGAGGCGTCGGCACATCGAAGGCGAAGGCCGTCGTGGCCATCACGGCGCGCATGATTGACACCAGCACGGGCGAGATTCTGGCTTCGGCCAGCGGCAAGGGCGAATCGACACGCTCAGGCACCATGCTTGGTGGGGGCGGCGCGGGAACGGGCGGCTTCGGCGCAGGCGGCGGCGGAATGACCAGCAGTAACTTTGCGGCGACGATTATTGGCGAGGCGACGACCAAGGCGGTTACAGACCTGGCGGCAGCCCTGAATGCAGATAGCGCTAAGCTGCCTACGATTGCTGCGCCTGTTGCGCCCACAGTTACGGTCAACGGGCTGATTGCCGATGCTTCGTCGAACGACATCATTATCAACGTTGGCAGCGCGGGGGGAGTGAAGGTTGGTGACAAGCTGGCGGTGACGCGCGTGGTGCGTGTGGTGAAAGATCCGGCGACGGGCAAGCCGCTGCGATCGATTGAAGATCCGGTGGGTCAGCTGACGATTACCAGCGTGGATGCGAGCTCGGCGGTTGGGACGTTCAGCGGATCGGGCAAGCCGAAGACAGGCGATACCGTTAAGACACCGTAGATTCCGGATGATGAAAGAGGTGGCCATCGGCGTTCGGGTTCATTCGGGCTGGAGCGCGGTGGTGGCTGTATCCGGCGACGATGCGGGCGGGCCGGAGATTGTTGAACGGAAGCACATCACGATCATTGACCCAACGGCTGCTGGCGCAAAGCAGCCGTTTCATTTTGCCGAAGCGCTGAATGACGAAGCTGCGGAGCGGCATATCGCCGGGTGTGCGAAGGCTTCGCGGCGGCTTGCGCTTGCGGCTGTGGGTGAAATGCTGGACGGGCTGCGCCTGCGCGACTGCAAGATTGCGGGCTGTGCTCTTCTTCTCGCTTCGGGGCGCACATTGCCGCCTCTTCCTGACATTTTGGCCTCGCACGCTCTGATCCATACGGCGGAGGGTGAGTTCTTTCGTCAGATCTTTCGCGATGCTTTTGAGCAGCTTCGTGTGCGTGTCACCGGCTTCCGCGAGCGGGCGCTGGAGGAAAATGCTGCGACGATCTTCGGAAATTCTGCGCCTCAAGTCTTGCAGCGGATTGCAGGTCTGGGGCGTGCGGTTGGGCCGCCCTGGACTCAGGATGAGAAGAGTGCGACGCTTGCGGCGTGGTTGCTTCTGAATGGGAAACAAGCGTGAGCTTTGGTCGTCTCTGTTCTGCCAGGACGAAGGAATAGCCTTTCGGATATGTCGCTGAGATTCTTCCTCCCTGCGGTCGTCAGAATGACGGCATTTTTGAGCGAGCTCTGTTCATCCTGGCTGCATCATGGTGGCGCTTTCGGCGGGTGGCTCTGTGGTTAGGTTTTCCATGAAAGTGCGCAACACTTCCTGGCCGGTTCCGGAATAGTAGTCGCCCGGCTTCAGTCCGCGCTTTGACCATGCAAGCAGGAAGACCAGGGGCATCCAGCCTTTCACGTCGTGGGTCAGTTCCTGACCGATTTTGTAGAGGGCTTGCGAAGGTTTGAGCGGGAGATGGATGGCGCTGATCTGGTTGATCGACGGGTCGTTGCAAAGCTCGGCTGGCGAGGTTACAAGATATTCGCGGCAGACGAGCGGACGGATGGGATGGATGCTGCAGCTCTCGTCCTCAAGAAACGGACATGGGACGCCGGCGTGGAAGTAGTCAACCGCCATCTGGATGAATGACTTTTCGTCAAGGCCCCAGTTTGGATCGAGGATCTTATCGAGGACTCCGGCTTCTTTGAGGCGGGAGAGGCTGCGACGGAAACGCTCTTCGAGTTCGGCTTGTCTTTCCTGAGGCAAGCTGTTGAACCACTCACCCAGGAATTCTGCTTCGAAGATGCTGAGTGGCACCATCTGGCGGCAGCATGCGCCGCATCCGGCACGGCAGGAGACGGGATGGCCTTCGGCTGTCGCCTCGACGACGACACGATCAATGAGGCCGCTGTCGAAGTCCTGGAGGACGGGGAGCAGGCTGGTCAGAGTGGTCTTCCCTGCCGGGACGGCGAGGGTTGCGTTGAGCGTTCCGTCGCCGATGCGCAGCGAGAAGGAAACCTCAACGGAGGATGGAGATTCGGGGGTGTCGGACATAGTGTTCTGGATCTAGGTTCAGCTTCGCTTTCCTGCACTATCTGCACAACGACGAGATGGTTGGTGAAGATTTTACCTCTCCCACCCTATCGCAAACTGCGCGATAGGATGGGGCACGGCGTTTTCGTGCCCCTACAGGTGAAAAGCAGATCCTTCGCTACGCTCAGGATGACAGCAGATGTGCAAAGTACGTCATCAGAAATCGAAGCGTGCTGCCAGTTGTATCTGGCGGGGATCGTGCGCTGAACGAATGATGCCGAACTCGGGATTGACGTGCACGCCGTCGGTGCTGTACTCCGTGATCGGGTTGTAGTAGTTGGCGCGATCGAAGAGGTTGAAGAACTCAGCGCGGAGTAACAGCGCTCCGACATCGCCGAAGAGATGGATACGCTTCTGGATGGCGAAATCCTGGCTGATATATGCCGGGCCGGAGTAGGGATTTCTGCGGCTTGTCCCGACGCAGGGCACTCCTGCAGTGCCGCTGTAGAGCGTGGGCGAAGCGTAGAGGTTCGGGCAGGCATTCGTAGCCTTGGCAGCGTTTGCCGCCGTGGTGAACTGATTCAGATCGGCAAAATATTGACCTGGTTTGCCGGTGGTGTGGACGTTGCCCGCGATGTTAACGCGCTGCGTGATCTGGCCATAAGCGGGACCGGAGAAGATCGTGTAGGGCAAGCCTGTCTGCGCGGAAAAGACACCAGAGAGGGTGAATCCGCTCAGGTACTTGTGGCCCCATGCAGGCATGTCGTAAACGAAGTCAACCACGGCGCGATGAGCGACGTTGAAGTCCGAGCGGCCATAATCGTCTGTAGAAAAGTTGAGAGGGTTTTGCGGGAGATTGTATTCAGTCACGATCACCGGGCGGCTGCCGGTGGTGGTCAGAGCGGACGAAATCGCATCGAAGGACGGAATGGTGGCTTCGGCGAGAATTGCGTGGTAGAGGCAATTAGGGTTATTGGTGCAGTTGCCGGGCTGCAACTGGCCTCCGCGGCCGCCTTCACCGCCCACGCCAAGCGGATTGGCGCCGAGGGCAAAAGCGGTTGGGTTGCCGAGACCGTAGAGCTGGCGCCCGAA
Source organism: uncultured Acidobacteriaceae bacterium (assembly GCA_963833015.1). GTDB lineage: Bacteria > Acidobacteriota > Terriglobia > Terriglobales > Acidobacteriaceae > Alloacidobacterium. The sequence goes on from CAWHWJ010000020.1 coordinate 192,563, forward strand.
GATCTGGTTCCAAAGAGCGTCGGTCGTGCGCGGGAAGTTGCTGCCGGCGATGTCGTCCATCGACTTTGAGAAGGTGTAGGCAGCATTGAGCAGCAGGCCATGCCAGGTTTCGCTGCGCACCTGCAGGACGAGCGAATGGTAGTTCGATGAACCGAAGTTCGATTCGGTGAAGACCGGAAAGAAGGTGTTGTTGTTGCAGGTTGGGCCAGGCATCGTAGTGGTGCCACCCGAGGTGCAGTAGAACTCCTGCAGAAAGTTGGCGTCGTAGATCAGCGGCAATCTGCGGCCGAACATGCCGATATAGCTTGCCTCAGAAGTCCAGCTGCGCGCGAATTGATGCTGGAAGTCGAGATGGACCTGCATCGTGTACGGGTTGTGGAGGTTGTGGATGTCACGCTCGAAAATGGGACCAGCTCCGCTGGCCGCCTGGAAGTTGTTAAAAGTGACCTGCTGATCGGGAGTGAGATTTGCCGGGTTGAGGGTGCTTAGGCCAAAGCCGCACTGACCGCCATTCGCTCCGCCCGGGCAGCCGCTCGAGAAAAAGTTCTGACCATAAATCGCACTGGGGTTATTCACGTTGTAGGGGCTGGGACGGTTGATGAGCAACTGCTCGGTGTAGACGGCGGGCAGGTGGTCATAATACATGCCGAATGCAGCGCGCACGACTGTGCGGTACGCCGAATCGAGAGCGTAGGAAAAACCTAGGCGCGGGGCGAAGTCTTTCTTGTCAGCGGGCAGCGTGAACTTCGCATTCGGATTGCAAGCCCATCCCCCGCCGTTGGTGTTGAAGGTAATGCGGCGCGCGCCATAAAGCGAATCGAGGTGGGTCTCTAAACTCTGACCGGATGTAGGGCACTGATAGGCGAAGGCGTCATAGGCTCCGGTTGCCCCCTGATGGACAAGGCCGTTCGCATCCTGCGAGAAATTCCAGAGACGATCGTTCGTGTCCCAGGGCTGACCGAAGAAGTTGTAGCGCAAGCCGGCGGTGATGGTAAGGCGAGGCATGGGCTGGAATTTGTCTTCGGCGAAGCCCGTGGCCACGTAGCTGCGCAGGTCGCCTACATATCCGGTCGGCTGCTTCAACTCGTAGTCGAAGGAAGGATGCGCAAAACCGTTACCACAGGAAATGCAGGTCTCGCTGTCGCTGGTGAATTCGCCGATATTGTTGGAGACGACGATGCCGCGAGCCATTCCGCCTTCGTAGTCAAAGTTCTGGATGTAGCGGTAGTCTCCGCCAACGGTCACGCGATTGCGCGAGCCAAGAGCGAAGGTAAAGGTGTCTGTCGCTTGAACCTGTGTATCACGATGAGCTGCGGGAGCACTCAAGGGTGCGCCGATACGGGCGAAGGGGAAATCTCCGTCAAGCGATGGGGTTACGGGCGACGGTGAATAGGTGGTGTTGCCAGGAATCTGCTGCCAAAAAGAATCGTACCAGCCGCCAACCGCGCCGGGCGTTCCTGGCTGGGCTCCCGCGAGGCGGTTATCGACACCGCTCAACACGAACGTCTCAACCTGTGCGCCGGGGATGGCGGGCGATGAGAAGTTGTGGTCCTGCGCGACTTCATCGACACGATACTGCGTAAAGCCGAGACGGGCTTCGTTCACGCTTTTACCGTTGGCAAATGCAAGAGTATGGACGAGGGCGACACTCTGGTTCTGCGCCTTGCGGTCTGCGCCGTTGCCGGGGTAGCCACCCGGCGATTGAGCCGGAAGCGAATCGTCGTGCAACTGATCGAGAAGCTGACCGGCGTAGCGGATGCTCACCTGTCCTTTTCCGCCGAGGTCGATGTCAGGTCGGACGAAGATGTTGTGAACGTGGGTGTAGTTCGGCGCAGTGCCTTTGTAGAAGCCGAATGTTCCGGTACCCGTTCCCTGCACGTTTGGCCGAGGGAAAAGCGAAAGCACGTTGTTGGCAATGACCGAATCGGCTGCCCCGCTTCCCGCAACCCCTGCGGTTGAAAAATCAGCTGCCGTCGGGACGCGCTCGAAGATCGGGTTGGGATTGTTGATCAGCGTTCCTTCATAGCTGCCGAAAAGGAAGAGCTTGCCGCCGATCGGGCCGCCGATATTGCCGCCGAATTGTTGTGAGCTAAAGGGTTGCGTGTGGCTGTCGTTTTGCGAGAGGACGGCATTGCCGTCGAGCACCCCCGAGTTGCAGATAGAACCGGAGAGGGCAAAGCAGTTGGCGAGGCCAGCGGCCTGTCCGGTCTGCGGGACCAGCGTAGTGAGAAGGCGGTAGAGGCTGTTGTAGGTTGTCGGAGCATAAGAAATATAGCCTGCTGCAGAGCTGCCGATCTGTTCGCCGGCGATCTCGCCTGGCGATCCGGTGATGCTGCCAGCGTAGGCAGAAGCTTTGGCGAAAGTTGTGTCCTCGTAGACAGACAGGGGGGTGGCGGAATTCAGTGTGTCGCTGTTGAAGTAGCCGAAAGCCGTGCCATGCCATGACCTTCCCGTCGAGCGGCCACGATTGGTCACCACGTCGACTACTCCGCCTGATCCCTGACCGTAGCGCAGGTCAGGGTTGGCGTATACGATCCGGAATTCCTGCACGGAGTCATTGACCTGGAACGGAATCGCCTGGTTCGTGCTGGAGGCGAGATTGTCGCTGCCATCGAGCTGGAAGTTGTTGGCCGTAGTCCGGGAGCCGGAGATGCTAAAGGCCGCACCCGCCAAGGGCGAGGCGGGATCGACATCATGGACACCGGGCAGGAAAAGGCCGAGAGCAAGAAAATTGCGGTTGAACAACGGCAATTGCCTCAACTGCGTACGGCTGATATTGGCACTCAGAGAGATATTCGTATCGTTCTGAATGGCCGGCCCTTTGTGCTGTGTCTGCAGCTGTATCTGCGGTTTAGGTTGAGGCGGTGGCGGTGGTGGAGCCGTGGGTTGAGGCTGCGCTCCGCTCGGCGTCGGTTGTGGAGTTGGCGGCGGAACTGGTTGTGGAGGCGGCGTTGGTGGCGGAGGGGGTGGTGCGATGTCAATTGGAGGAACGGTTTCGTAAGGCTGACCTACCGGCAAATCAAAAGAATCGGATTGGGAGATGACCTTGCCGCTGGAATCGAGGACATTGATGATATAACCGGCCTGCGGCTGGACGACGGGGAAATCGAACTCGCCATCCTTGTCGGTCTGCGTGGTCAGGGTCTGCTTGGTAGAGGGGTTGGCGAGCTGCACCACTGCCCCGGTGACGGGGATACCCGCGTTCAGAATTTGTCCGTGAACGTGGGTTTGACCATAGGCGCAAATGCACGTCAGTGCGAGCATCCACGTGCAAAATAGTACCCGTACCAGATATCGCATCTCTCATCATCCCTGTCTGCGACCTGGCATTTCTCCAACTGTCCCGGGCTCATTTCTGTCATGCGCCGAGCAACTCAGTTTTGAAAGAAGCAGCGGCTTGAACCTGACGCGTATCGGAGAGATGCTATCGCACAACCTGCTGACAAATAGAAACAGCTACAACGGGATATACAGAAGTCCAATGACAGAATAATCAATGCTTAAGAATAAGAACGGTCACCGGCACCCGTAGAACGACGGCAAAACCAATATCACAACTTATGGTGAAGAATCCAGAAGAATCGATTCAGCTAAACTGCTAAAAAAATCAGCCTCTTAACAGCGATATTTCCAGCTTGCACTACATGCCTGCCTGAGCCCAGACCGCCAGAATTTTCGGGGATACATACTTCTCGACAGGCTTGAACTTTTCCTGTTTTGCTTTCTCGAAATTTTCCATCGCGCTTTGGTGAAAGCGGGTGTACTCATCTTTGTTTTTCGGGCCCGCCAGAATTGCCCGCGCAAGCATCGTGGCTCCCAGGTAGAAGTATGCGGCACCCATGTTCGAGCCGCCGATTTTCACGTAAGTGGAGATGTCGGCCTGCGCGTCGGTAAAGCTCGACTCATAAAACGAGCGCACACCGCTGACCAGCGTGTCCTCGAGACGCTTCGGATCGCTTCTGGCGATATCTTCCTGGCACTTCGCTCTTCCCGCGATCGCATCCTGCTGCTTTGGGTCCAACTCGAGCACGCGAGCAAACGACACCAACGCTGTCGCGCAGTCCCCTCTCGCTGCCGCTGACTGCGCTTCAGTCAGTGCCGCTTTGACAAGAGCAGGCTTGTTATCTTGTTGCGGCCCGGAGGGATTCGAGGCAGCGATCATCTGCTGAACCTTGGACGAAGGATTTCCCGGACCATCGCTCTTGATGTGGGCTGCAATCTCGTATTGCTGTCTGGCCGCTGTGAAGTTCTTCTTGCGAGCGTATTCATCGCCTTGCTGCATGGCGTCGGTGTAGTTCTTGATGTTGTTGCGGATGGTCTGGGCCTGGGGCAGCAACTCGGCTGACTTTACCTGCTCTGCGTTTTGTTCCGCCGTGGCGAAATTGTTGTTCGCGTAGGCCAGTTGCGCGGCCTTCAAAGCTTCCGTGTTTGGGTCAACGACAGGCGCAGGATGCTCTACACAGTCTTTGGCTTTGGCGCCCAATGTCAGCGCCTCGTCGCGATGGGGGCCAAAGGAGATTTTTCCGAAGTCGCGCAGCGCGTCGGCGCAGTTGTTGCGATTGAGTTCCGCCTGCGCCAGAACAAACGTTGTCTCAAAGTCCTGCAAGCGGCTGTTGACGTATGTTGAGACCTGGTCGCATTCGTTCTGGTACTTTGCATCGATCTTAGCCGCGTCGCATACGGCTTTTGCGGCGAGGTCATACTGGCCCTTGGCTTTGGCAGCCTTGTACTGCTTGTAGAGATCGTCGGCCTGCTGATCGGCACGCGCGCCAGTGGAGATGCAGATGAAGAGCGCTGCGCACAGAGCCATGACGGAGATGCGGAGACGGCTCATCGCTGACCTCCGATCAACTGCTGAATATCGGGATCACTGAACTTCACCTTGCACTGGTGACGATCCAAAGAAATTTCACAGGCCTGAGCCATCGTGGCATTGTCCGGGCCCTGGAAGACGACCTGATAGTGTCCGGGAATGAGGCCATCGAGACGCATCGGCGTGCTCTGGTCGTCAGCGGGGAGCTGCACGCTGTTTCCCTTGGGATCCATTACGCGGGTCACCTTCGCCCATGGCGTGGCGTTCAATTCCATATATGTCATTTGTGCTGTACCGCTGGGGCGCAGGAAGAATACGACTGCGCCCGCGATGACCGCGACAGCGACGAGGGCGATGGTGATGTAGAGTCCAGTGCGCGACTTACTCTCAACGACAATATGGAACTGCTCTGTGCCCGCACGCGCTTTCGGACCGGCGGCTTTGGTGGCTTCTTCGAGCAGGCGCTTCCAGTCGTTTTGTACCTGGGTGTCTGCGAAATCGCGAACGGGTGCGGGGCGGCTTAGTTCTTCGAGTGCGACGGTGGGCTCGTTGCGCAGGAGTGCCTTGCGCGCGGCTTCGATGGCAGACGTGAGCATGGCGTTTGCCGCCGGACGCCGCTTTGCTTCATAGGCGGCGATTGCCTGGCTGAGCGCGGGTGATTCGCCATAAGCGCGGCGCACGGATTCGAGCGGGTCCATGCCTCCCTGCAGATCCTTCTTTGCCAGCGCCTCTTCGGAACGTGTTACCGCGTCGTGGATCGCGCTCTCTACTTCAATCTTTCGGCCAAGTTCCTGACGCAATGCGGTGACCTGGCTGAGCGCCAGAATCTCCGGTGGCTGGCTGTCGAGCAGTCTCAGCGCTCCGCGCAGGTCGGTTTCCGCGAGCGCCTTTGAGCGCGCAAGCACGCTTTCGACGCGCTGGGCGGCCTCGCGCAGCGTTCCGCGCGCCTGGTCGAGCAGCGCTTTAAGGCCGGCATCGTTGGTGGCGGCCACTGCCGGTTCCAGTTTCTGGATAGCGGCTTCGTACTGGCCGCCGCGCATCAGCGTTTGCGCTTCTTCGCGCATGGCCGCCATCTGACGCTGACGCAGACGGGACTGCTGTTCCTTGCGGGCGAAATCGAGCAGCGATGTGAGTTCGTGCGTTTCGCCGCAGTCAATCAAGCCGGATTCGAGGGTGCGGATCGCCTCGTCAAATTCTCCGCTGTCGATAGCGGTATGCGCGCGCTTGAGATACTGCGTCTGCAGCTCGTCTTTCTTGATCTGCTTGAGCTGAAACTCAAGCATGCTCTTGAACTGCACGAGGTTTTCATTACCGGGCACCTGATCGAGAGCGCGATCGATCAGGGCAATCGCGTCGAGCGGCGCCTCGGAGAAGATTTTCTGCGCCTGCTGCAGCGTGGTCTGAACAATCTGCTGCGCCTGGAAGTCGCGTCTCTTCTTTTCCGTCTCTGCTTTGAGGCGAAGCAACTGGGCTTCGGTGGGAAGCTTTTCCAAAGCGCGATTGATATGGTTCAGGGCGCGGTCGTAGTCTTCGCGATAGATTGACTCCTGAATCTCGCTGACCATCTGCTCGATCAGGACGCGGCGGCGCTCCTCTTCCTGGCGCGTGGTGGCATCGTGGAGCAGCTTCTGCACCTCGGGGTGCGTCGGATCGATTTCGGCGGCGGGATGCAGCTTCGCAATGGCCTCGGTGTAGCGGCGCGAGGCGATTTCCTGACGCGCGGCGGTGAGCAGTTCCTGGAGCTTGCCTTCCTTTGCCTTGCGCTCCATTTCGCGCACGACGGTCGTGTAGGCGTTGCGCAGGTCGGTGCTCTTCTCATCGAGCTTGAGGGCCTGACCAAGGAATTCCTGTGCAGACATCAGGTCGCCGCGCTCGCGCGCGTCGCCTGCCTGCTTCCAGAGCGTGCGGACCTTGTCCTGCTTTTCCTTAAGGCGAATCGCGTTATCGAGCTTTTCGTTGAGCTGGAGGGCGTTCGTTGTATCCAGCTTCATTGCCTGCTTGTAATAAGAGACAGCGTCGTCGTAGTTCTGCGAGAGGACAGCTTCTTCAGCCTGCTCGACGATCTGCCGCACCTGCTCGGCTTTTTGCAGCTTGTTGAGCTGCTCCTGCACCTCGCGGGTGAGGCGCTTGGCCTCGAAATTCTGCGGGTCAATGCGCTGCAGGTCGAGGAGCACGGTGCGGGCACTGGCGAACTGACTCTGCTCGATCAGGCGTTTTGCGGAAGTAAGAAGGTCTCCGACGCGCTCTTTCTTCAGGCCGTCGGCAATGCCTTGCAAATCGAAGGCCATCTCTTCCGCGGTGCCGTAGCGGTCATCAGGATTCTTGGCAAGCGCGCGATCGACGACGGCGACGAGGTCGTCGGGGATATCGGGAACGAGAGCTTTGATAGACGGGTGAGGCTCGTTGATGACCTTATAAAGCGTCGAGACGTCTTCTCCGTTGAATGGAAGATCGCCGCTCAGCATCTGGTAGAGCATGACGCCGACCGACCAGATGTCGGAGCGGCCGTCGCTCATTTCGCCCTTCAGGCGTTCCGGGGCGATGTAATGGAAGGTTCCAATGACTGCGTCGGTTTTGGTCAGGCGGGTCGACTGGTCGGCGAGACGCGCGATGCCGAAGTCGACGATCTTGACTTTGCCGTCGGGCTGAACGATCAGGTTCGCCGGCTTGATGTCGCGGTGGACGACACGGTTCTGGTGTGCGTATCCGAGGCCGGAGCAGAGCTGCTCGATAATTGAGAGGGTTTCGAGCAGGCTGAGCTTGCGGCTCGAACGGAGGATCGTTTCGAGCGAATCGCCAGCGACGAACTCCATGGCGATATAGGGCATGCCTTCGTGGTCGCCGAACTCGTAAACAGTGACAATGTTGGGGTGGTTCAGGATGCCGGAACGGGCTTCGACGTAGAAGCGGTCGCGCAGTTCCGGGGTGATTTCGGTCAGGGTTTTGATTGCGACTTCGCGGCCGATGAGACGGTCTTCTCCCCTGTAGACGACACCCATGCCGCCTCGGCCCAGTTCCGCAACAACGTCATATCTGCCGATCCGGGTAATTGTCGGCGATCCCAAAGGCTCTTTATTCATCCGCGCTTACTACCCTCTACCCACGAACTACCATCAAGTCTTGATCCGCAACATCGTTGAAATCCCGGGGGGTGGGATTTAGACGCATCAGATGTCTGCAAAGAAGCGCTGCGCTCAAAACTAACACGAAAAAGGCCATTCGGGGAATGGCCTTTTTCGCTGGTGTCCAACCACCGTTAATTCATAGTGCCGGCGCGGCGAGAACCGTTACGTCGAGCGCGCCTTTACTGGACCGCGCTCACCGCTACTGCGAACTTGGGACTATTGATGACGGTGGAACCGGAGGTGGCCGTCACCATCAGCTCATATGTCCCGGGAGGTGTGGCCGTGGTTGTGGTGCCACCCATGTTCTTGAAACTAGAGCCTCCGCATCCGATACCCAGCCCGACGAGCGAAGCAAGGAAGAGCACAGCCAGCCAACCGGAGAGCTTTAGCGCCTTTCTGCGGCGGAGCAGCAGAATCAACGGAATCGCACCTACCGGGAAGACAATAGCGGCTACGATCCGCATATCGCGGCTGAGCGGGGCCTCATGCAGGGCTCCTACAGCCGTGTTGCTGCTGGTTACCACGTAGACGGTAGGCGGCTGGGTAATGGCAAAGGTGTTCCCGGAGCCAGTGGAATAGGTGTAGGTTTGCGGAACGTTGCAGGTGATGCCCGCGGAGGTCAGATTTGTGCCATCGGCACTGACGCAGGCGAGAGTGAACACGGGCGGCGAATTGCCGCCGGTTCCCTGCACCAGGGGATTCTCAGTCAGCGAATTCCAAACGAAGCCCGCCGTCTGTCCGGCGGTGATGTGCGCGATCGCCTCCGGTGTTTCAGTGATGACGATCAAGCCGGTGGATCCGCCGAATCCGATGCTGCCGGTCACCAGAGCTACCTGCGCCGTTGGATTGTCAGTCAAGGGTGCCTGAACGGGAGGCACGGTCACTCCGGCCGAAGTGAGTGACGGCTTGTCCGTGCAGAAAGGCGGAGCCGGGGTATAGGAGGCAGTAGTCGTGCCGGGATCGCAGCCTATCGGGTGCGTGGGGTCGGTGCCGACGTTCTGATAGTGCTGCGCTCCAACCTGGTCAGTCAGCAGGACATAGATCTGTGGCAGACCCGCCGGGATGTTGAACTGCGGCATGGACTGGTTCGGAATCTGTCCATAGAAATAGGAATACTGTTGCTGCGTATCGCCGATGAAGTTCTGGCCACCGAAGAGGAAGGTTGTCAACTGCACATTGTCATTGCAGGTGCTGCGCTGCGTACCACCGTCGCCCGTATAGCAGGGATCCTGATCGTTGTAATCGTAGTTATTCTTCGGGCTAATGGTGAGATCGACCACTGCGGCAGAGGCTGTTACGCCTTTGCCGGGCTGCGAACTCGAGGCAGCCGGAGCAACGGTGGTGCGGATGTACGGCGCGTAGTTGACCGGCTCCAGTACGGCAAGCGTGGTCGGATTGGCTGCGTCCGGGAGACCATTGAGCACACCGCAGACCAGCGCGGGCTGCGCCTGCACGGGCGGCGGATATGAAGTGATCGCCGTCGGCACGGTGTAGCTGCCACCGGTCAGCGGCAAGACAGCCACGGTGATGTCACCGACGGTTCCGTTATTGGTGTAATTCGGAACCGTGTTGAATGTGGTTCCTGCAGGAGCATTGGCCAGCGCCCACAGCAGGACCCGCTCCGGCTTCTCGAAGACGTCCGGGATCTGTGTCATGCAAATCTGCGTGGAGTTCTGCATTGCGGTTGGCACACTCGCCGTTGTGCCCAACATGTAGTACAGACCGCCCGTGCCGAAGCGATAAAGCGGTTTCGTCGCCCCGTTGTCAGGAGGATTGGGAGATGGGCCCATGGGCACCGCAGGGGCAGGAGACGAACCGGAGACAGCAAGGCCGGTGATGCCGGCGATCTGCACCGTGCCGAGGTTTAGATTAACCGGCGCGGTGAGGTTTGCGGCGTAGGGCGCCATCTTGAAGTTCGCGCCTGCCGGAGTATTGACCACCGTAATCGGCAGGCTAGTCTGCTGGTCGCCGCCAGTGCTTGCCGCAGGATTGCTGTCCACCACACTCGAAGAGGCAACGGCAGCAGCAAAGGTGCGTGTCCCGGAGTTGCCTTCCGTGAGGGTGAAGAGGTCAAAGTTACCATCGACGTTATAGAGCACAGAGGCTCCGGTTACGATCAAGCCAGCGTCCTGGCACGCCTGACCGCCTGCGCATGTGGATGGGACGGTCGGGAATCCGGGCGTCGATGACGGTTCAATGCTCTGCGCTACGTTGACGAACTTTGTCGCTACTCCGCCGGGATTGAGCGGCAGAGTCGTGCTTACGATTGGGTCAGTGGCGATATTCGGGCCATCATTGGTCACCTTCACCTGGTAGCGGACCGGGTTGATGACCTCCCCGCCGTTGGTTCCCTGCTGCGCTTCTGCTATGCCTGGGCCTGAGACTCCGCCCACCGGATTGAGAGCCGCATCACCGGGTTGTACGTACTGCGTCTGCGTAAAGTGCACGTGAGCGGCGCGCATCACGGGGATGGGCAGAGGCACCGGACTCGTGAGGTCGGCCATAGTGGACATCAGATTGGAGTCAAGGTTCTGGACGTCCTGAGACATGGCCATCGCCGTGCTGGCCTGCGCCAGCACCGAGGACTGCGTGAGGGAAATGATGTCAGCATTGCGGCCGTTGTCCTGGAACTTGCCGTAATAGCTGAACTGGAGCGCTCCGGCGGAGACCGATGCAGGAGTGGTGTTGCTGCTTGCCGTCCCTGTGCCGTGCGGCACCGGATTGATGAAGGTGCAGGTGAGCCGGGCATTCCCTGATGGGGTATTGCTGTTTTGCGGGCCCGTCATCGGGTTGCCCGCTGCGTCCGGAGTTGTAGGCCCGGATATGCTGCAGTTCTGCACGACCGTCGGGTCGGGCATCCTGGTCAGGATGAAGTATGGCGGCAGCGTCTCCGTCACGACGACGGTCGGCGCATCGTTGAGACCGCTGTTGCCCGCCTGGACGATGATCTGGACGAGATCATTCTTGCCGGGGATATCTCCAGTGGTCTTCTCATCGAGGTTGACGGCCGTTACCGGCGATCCGCCGGGGACGATGGGCAAAGCGAAGCCGTTCGGCGACTGGTTGCCCGGCGCGGGAATGAGGCTCTTGATCGTGATCAGGTGCGCTGCGCGATAGATGGAGACCGGCGGCAGAGGCTGCTGGGTGACGTTTGCCTGCAGCGCCTGGGCTGCCGACGAAACGGAGTTTTGCGTGGGCGGCGTGTTACCCGTGACCGTGGTCGACATACTTAGCGGCACGGTGGAGCCGTTGAACTGGCTGGTAATGACTGCGTGCAACGTTCCTTTAGGAACTAGTCCCGTGCAGGTGACGTTTGCCGGACTCGCAGTGGCTGTGGGCGTGCATTGCAGCAAGTAGGAAGTAGTGGGGTCAGAGAAGCTGGTGACAAAGGCTGACGGCGATGACGCTGGCGCAGGACTGTTGGCGTCGGGAACAGCGAAGTTGTTGGGCAATGCAATGGTGAGCGTTGCGTTTGTCGCCGCGTTGGGGCCGGCGTTGGCTATATCGACGGTATAGATGCCTGTGTCGTCGAGATGGTTCGTATTGACCATGTAGAAGCAGGGCTTTGTGGAAGCGCCGCTGAGGCATGGAGGCGCTGCGGTCATGCCGGAGACGGCGGGCGTGACGGTAATCGGCGACAGGCGGTTGAGGGTGACACCGACCGTGCTGGAACTGTCACCAGCCGCAGTAGCCGCGGTGTCGCCGTCGATGGCATTGGAATAAATATTGTTGGGCGTCGCGGCATACGAATACCCGAGCGAAGGCTGGGCACTCGGCACGGCGGAGAAATCCGGCTGCGTCGGGGCGAAGGCCGGCGGGAGGTTCTCGGTTGAAGCAATATCCACCGCGGGGCTTTCTCCCGAGGTTCCGATGGCGGCAAACATGCAGTTGCTGCTGGTGTTGCCCGTGCCGAAAGCGCAGGTGAAATTGCCTGTCGGCGCTGTTGGGACGGTGAAATAGGTAGGCTGCACAACAAAGCCGGCGGGCGGGCTAACCGGAGCTAGTGCTCCGTTGAACTTCACATTCAGGGCGACGTTCGGTCCTGCGTTTGTGACCTTATAAGTGAAGGGCACGGTGTCTTTGAGGTTGAAGGTGGTGCCTGTTCCGCTGTTCAGCACGATCTTCAAGTGAGTGACACGATAAATACTCGCAGCTGTCTGAGATATATTCGATCCGCCGGTGGTCGCCGCCGGGTTGCCGTCCACCGAGTTGTTGTAGGCCGCGGCGGTGATGGTCGCTTTGTCGTTATAGGTAGCAGATGGAACGTCAGACGGCACCGACGAGAGGCTCTCTCCGGCTGTCGATGTATTCAGCGGCAGTTGCGTATCGGGGTAGCTGACGGGGACTACGAACGAACCTGGCGGCGGAGTCCCGGGCACGATCGCTCGCAGCGTGCAGGTTTCGGTATATAGTCCGGCACCGCTGAATGTCGGGCAGCTCAGATCGCCACTATTGGTCGGCGACACGGTTACTCCGGTTCCGAGAACGTAACCCGCTGGCGGCGCGCCAACGTAAGTGAAGGCGTTGCTCACCGGCACATAGATGGCCGCGTCGGGGCCGTCATTCTCAATCACATAGGAGTAGTTCACCGTGGTGCCCAGGTGGTATCCGGGCTGGTTCGGGAAAGAGCTGGACGGGGTCGTTTCATTCGGTGCCGTTGTCGTCGTCAGTGTGATCTTGAGGTGACTGGTGCGATAAATGGTTGCAGTCGTGTTGCCCTGATTCGACCCTGCGGTTGATGCTGTGACGTTACTGTCGAATGCATTGGGGTAGAAGGTAGTCGCAGTCCACGGAGTGGAGATGGCATAGGCCCATAGGGCACTCGGCGCATCGCCGGGAACCGCGGAAACCGGCTGGCCGCTGAAGACGCCCGAAGCCGGCAGCAGATCGGGATACAACACGTTGAAAGCGTAGGTTGGCGAGGTTGCCGGCGGGATGTTTGCCACCTGGCAGGCTGTAAATGGATTCGGAGCTGCTCCGGTGCAGGTTACGCCTGCGGGAGTGGTGACCTTATACGACCCGGTTGGTGGCGCGAGATATGTCCCTGGAGGCGTTTCAGCGCTGCCCAGCTGTACGTTGATGGCGTAGTCGGGACCGTCGTTTTCGAGCGTATAGGTGTAGACAACCGGCACCGCGTTGTCCAGGTTGAATCCGGCGGGGGTGTAAGTCGGGGTCGGTGCCGTCGGCGTCGAGGTCACAGCAACCGTAAGCTTCAGGTGGACGAGGCGCTGCACGGTTACATTCGGCGATGTGATCGCGATCTGGCCGGCTGTGGCATTCGGATCGAATGTTCCCGAAGGAATGCTGAGCGTCGCCTGGTCGTTCAACAAGGAAAAGTTTTGCTGGGCCGAAGAAACAGCGGCCTTGGGCGTTGCGTCAGGAGTCGGCGTGTCAAAGAAGCCGCCCTGGATGGCCAGGGTCAGCGTCGAACCGGACGGCAGAAAGAGATTGCTGCATGCGGTCACCGGCGTTGTGGTGCAGGTTGCCGTGGCTCCGGTGGCGCTGGTGGGAACGATCGCTGAGGCGGTGAAGCCCTGCGGAAGAACGTTGGCCAGCGTCACGCTTTGAGCTCCGGCGACGGCTAATCCGGCTGCATTCGGGCCCGTGTTTGCAATTGTGACCGTGTACTGCAGCGGAGTCGCGGCTCCGGCGGCGGCGCTGATGCCAGCGCCAAGATTGAAGGCGGTCGTAGCATTCGGGTAGGCCGTGCCACCGGGGTAAGCGGGCTGCGCTACGGTCATGTTCATGAGCGCCAGGCCGTTCACTGTGGCGGTTACCGAGGCGCTCTGTGGCTGGTTCTTGTTGCTGATAGGAACGCTCTGGGCCGCTGCTGTAACCTTCTGATTCGGAAATGGTCCAGCGACTTTGCCTGTAGGATCGAGCCCTGCGCCAAGATAGTAGCCGACGACTGTGTAGGTTGCCGTTCCATTGTTGCCTGCCACGGTCACGCCCGTGCAGGAATAGACGTTCTGGCCGGCAGTGCTGGTCTGCGTGCATGTACCGGTCGCTGAAACCAGACCCGCGCTGGTGACCTTAAAGATGGTTGCGGGCGGCAAAGTGACGCTCAGCTGGGTGTTGGTTGAGTTCCCTGCTGCGGAGTTCTGAACCGTCGCAACGTAGGTGACCTGCGTACCCTTGGTGTTCGTCCCGTCGTCGGCGTTAAACGTTGCCGGAGTGGTCTGGTTATTCTGAGTCAGGTTGAGAGCAAGCAATACAGGGCTGACCACGTTGACTGCCTGCTGCGGCCCGTCGGAGTATTCACCGTTCGCATCAGCTGCATTGCCATCGAAATTGATCGTCTGTCCTACCTGATTTGCCTCCGCGGGCGTCGCCAGTGTGACCGTATAGGAGCCTGCATCCACCGTGGAGGGTGGCGTAGTAGACGGGAAGACACAGGTCGTGCCGTTGCTGTTCTGCTTAAAGACACACTGCAGAGTCGCTCCCGAAACAACGCTGGTGATGGTATAGGAACTCCCGGGTGGAAGAGCGCCCTGTGCGGGGAAATTGAGCACCAGGTCCTGCGCGTTGGCAAGCGGCAGATTCAGATTCCAGGTGTAGGTGATGGTAGAAAAGTCCGTCGAATTGTTATACGCAATCTCGCAAAGACCGGGTGTGCAGGCAATGCCATCGACCGAGGGCGGACCTGCGGCAGTAAAGGTGAGGTTGGCCGGGGTCTGCGTGGGTACATTCGTGCCCTGGATATCGGCGATATACGAGTTGGGCTTGGTGCCGTTTGCCGCAACTCCGATGGCATCTGCAGACATGAATCCCTGAGCGGTGGCGGTCACCGTGTCCAGGCCTAAGACATAGGCGCCGGCTCCAGCCACGTCGGGCAAGACGCTCAATGCTGCGCTGTTGGTGGTTGTATTCCCGAGATAGCTGATGGACTTTACGGTGGTCAGGAAGGGATTGGTATTTTCCGGACCGCTGTCATCGAGGGAGTACAGAAAGCCCCGGGAGGTATCGCCGGATTGGTCCTGAACTCCGGGAGGCAGTCCGGATGCTCCTGCAGTGGTGGGCATCGTAGCGCGCGCAGCACTGGTCTGGCCGGCCAGCTGCAGCAAGTGATTCGTGTCGTCAATGGCGACAGCATTGATCTGTGAACTTCCGGGAGTTCCGCCAAGATAGGTAAAGGCCGAAGGCTCGGCGGCCACCAGTGGCGACCCGGAAAGCGGCACTTTGATCGCATACCCATCTATGGTTCCGGCAAATGTCGGCTGAAGGCCCCCGGTGAACGTTGCCCCCATTTGACTCGTACCGGCGGCGAAGGACGGAAGGGAGTAGGAGACTCCGGTGAATAAATCGGGAGCGGTGGTGCTGCCCACCAGATAGGCACCGCTCGCGCCAATCGCCAGGCCGAGCGCGGTTTCCGAATCCGCGGCAGTGTTGCCTCCGCAGGTAAACAGTGAGAATCCCAGAACGCTGTTGCCGGACGCTGGCTGGATCTGTGCTAGAAATACGCGCGTCGCCGGGGAGATGGTGACGCAGCCGTTAGGATCAAAATCATTTGCTGCCGTATAAAACGGAGTGGCCGAGGCAAAGGATTTCGCTGACGGAAATTGCAGATTGGATCCGCCACTTGAGGTTCCTACGGTTCCAGCGACATAAATCTGCCCCGTTGCATTGACCTGAATCGCAGTGGCGCGGTAGTCGCCGGCTGCGGTGCTCTGCAGATAGGTTACGAGCTTGGCGTTGGCCGGCTGCAGCGTAGGATCCAGTTCGATCACAAACGCATTGTTGTTGGTGGATGTGGCCGTTGCCGCAGGAATCGCCGGCGCAGTCGCTGTGCCCAACGAATTCAACAGGGTAAGTGGATTGATCGGGCTCGTAGCGCTGACTGCCTTGGTGAAGGAGTTGCCGAGTCCGTAGCCGGAGACATACACATTCCCTGAGCCGTCCAAGGCCAGGCCGGTAATCGTGGTCTTGTCATCCTCCGCGGCGGAGGTATCGCTGACAATATACTGCGACGACGGCGCCGTTGAAGTCGTCGGCAAGGTGCCGTCTGCAGCGTTCAACGAGGCGATGATTCCCGAAACTGACGTGGCCGTCGGCAGCGCCGTTTGTGATGTGGGTGAACTTCCTGTCGTCTTTACACCCGGAAAGTTCGAAGATCCGGTGGTTCCGGCGACATAGACCTTGCTGGAATTGGCAACCACGCTCGTTGCGATGGAATCATTCGCTCCGCCCAGCAACGTTATCCAGGAGATAGAAGAACCCAGTTGGTTCGCGACAAGCGCGGCTACAAAGATATTCTTCGTCGTGCCTGCGGCGGAAGCTGTGCATGTGGCGGCGGAGGATGTGATGTTTGTGCAATGGCCCGCGGCGGGAAAATCTGTCGCCGCCGAGGTCGTTGTGCCGGCCAGGTACAGATTTCCATTGCCGTCTGTACCCATTTGAGTCGGCGTTGAACCGTTTGATGTAGGGACCCCGGCAAGATAAGTCGCGAAGACAATGACCGGATCGATGACCAGTGTCCGGCTGCGGTCATAGCTGCCTAGCGCAAAGCGCAGGCTGTTTCCCTTGAGGCGGTAGGATGCGTCGACGGCAACGCGTTTGCCTTGGGCGTCGAATTGGTAGGCTACCGGCTTGCGGAAGCGCAGCTCGCCTGCTTGCGATGGGATGATGGCGTCGCCCTCTGCGCTCAGCGTTGCGTGCTGCGTACTCAGGAGATCGAGGCGTATCGAGTTTGCGTCAGCGCCCGGAGAGACGATGAAGTCATGTTCCAGTGCGCCGTCCTTGTCGTAGAACTCGGTATCGATTCCGGGATAGATGCCGCGGATGCCGACGCGCGAGAAATTTGCCACTCCTTCGCGCCAGAGTGACGGGTCGGCTCCGATGAAATAGTTGCTGCGGTAGACGACGCCTGAGAGCGAAACCGGCGCGCCGCCGCGGCTTCCGGCGAAGCGCACGTCGATGGTTGCGTTTGCGCCGGGGGCGGGCATGAAGAATTTCAGGCGATCCCGTTCGATTGCAACCGAGTAGCTTCTTGCGCGACCCAGATACGAGAGCTCGGGTACGAGCTGCCCGTCGTTTTCTTCAAATGCCATGGGAACGGCTGAAAAGAGCCGCGCGCTGCTATTGGCGGCTTGAGGAGCTGTGGCGTTTCCGGCCTGGCACAACGCCTCTCCGGTAAGCAAGAGCAAGCCTACAAGAGCCAGGTGTTGAAGAAGCCGCGAAGACGTATTTCTGCACCAATTTGTCAGGAACGAAGGCATAAAGACCGCGCGAAGTAAGTCGTTGCACTTCTGGTACGGAAAAGAGCCTTTTACAAGTCTTAGCTATGAAGGCCAAAGGGGGAAACCATGTAAAAGAAACGAACTAAAAGCAGTCGAATGGTACTAAAGGGTCTGACACGAGTCAATCAGAAAACGCAGTTTAACGCTGCCTGCGGCTCGTGCCGCGATGCCGCTCTATTTTCCTGATAGTGCAGCGTTCCTGAAAAGCGTTTCGTGCTTCGAGATGCCTTGTTTTGTGCGCGGAATTTCACAAGTTCCAGAATCCTGCCGCAGGTTTTGGCGCAGGGCGAATGGGCGCTATCCTGAATATGTATGACGACTACGACTCGATTGACGCAGCCTGTGGCCAAGCCGCAGCACACTGAGACGACGCTCCACGGCCACACTCTGATTGACGACTACGCTTGGCTCCGCGATAAAGACAGCGCCGAGACACTCGCTTATCTTCAGGCAGAGAACGACTACACGGCTTCGGCTCTTGAACCGACGACGGAACTGCAGCAGACTCTGTATCGCGAGATGCTGAGCCATATCAAGGAAACCGACGTCTCGGTTCCCTTTCGCGACGGCGATTACTGGTACTACACGCGGACGGAAGAAGGACTGCAGTATCCGATCTTTTGCCGCAAGCATGGTTCGCCCGAAGCCCCCGATCCCGACGCGCCGGAGTCAGTGATTCTGGATGTGAACAAGCTTGCCGAGGGCGAGAGCTTTATGGCGATTGGCGGAATGGCTGTTTCCGATGACGGCAACCTGCTTGCCTATTCGGTCGACAACAAGGGTTTTCGTCAGTACACGCTGCAGGTGAAGGATCTTCGCACGGGTGAACTGCTGTCGGAGCGGGTTGAGCGCACGGGCTCAATTGTCTGGGCTGCCGACGACAAGACGCTTTTCTATACGGTCGAGGACGAGGAGCAGAAGCGCCAGTATCAACTCTTTCGGCATACGTTGGGCACGGCGCATGAGCAGGATGTGCTCGTTTACGAAGAGGTGGATGAGCGCTTCAATATTGGCGCGGGCCGCACGCGCGATGACAAGTACATCGTGCTCGAATCGGCGAGCCACACTGCGAGCGAAGCGCAATTCCTGCCTGCGGATTCGCCTGAGTCGGAGTTTCGTCTGATTGCGCTGCGTCGCGACAACATTGAGTACTACATCGATCATCGGAACGGACTTTTCTTCATTCGCGTCAACGACACGGGGCGGAATTTCCGGCTTGTGACTGCTCCGGTTGAGAGCCCGGCAGACTGGACGGAACGCATTTCACACAGAGCGGATGTAATGCTTGAGGAAATTGATCTATTTGCAGGATTTTACGTAGCTTGCGAGCGACAGGATGGGCTCCAGCACCTGCGCGTAGCGCGCTTTGTGGGAGACGGCGCGGAAATCTCGTCTTCTCAAGAGATTGCCTTTCCTGAGCCGGTGTATAGCGCACATCCGCATCAAAACCGCATGTTCGATACAACGACGTACCGGTATGCTTATCAGTCCCTGGTTACGCCTAGTTCGGTCTACGAGTATGACGTCGCGACAGGCGAATCAAAGCTGCTCAAACAGCTTGAGGTTCCGGGCGGCTTTGATCGGACACTCTATGCTTCGGAGCGACTGTTCGCCACAGCACCAGATGGCGTGAAGGTTCCAGTCTCGCTCGTGTACCGGAAGGACAAGTTCGAGCGGGGCAAGAATCCTCTCTATGTTTATGCCTACGGATCGTATGGCTATTCGCTGCCGATCGGATTCAACAGCAATCGCCTGAGCCTGCTCGATCGCGGTTTTGTGATGGCCTATGCGCATATCCGCGGCGGCGGGGATCTGGGGAAGCCGTGGCATGATGCCGGGCGTCTGATGGAGAAACGCAACACCTTCACCGATTTCATCGCCGTGGTTGAGCATCTGATTGCGAGTGGCTACGGCGATCCTCGCCGAGTGGCAATTGAGGGCGGCAGCGCCGGAGGGTTGCTGATGGGCGCGGTTGCGAACATGCGTCCTGATCTTTTCAGTGCTGTTCTTTCGCACGTTCCTTTCGTGGATGTGATGAATACGATGCTGGATGCTTCGCTGCCGCTCACTGTTCCGGAGTATGAGGAGTGGGGCAATCCGAATGAGAACCCAGCATTTGAGTACATGCTCAGCTACTCGCCATACGACAATCTGGAGGCAAAGGCGTATCCGGCGATGCTGGTGAGGACCTCGCTTTTCGATAGCCAGGTGATGTACTGGGAACCGGCAAAGTATGTGGCGAAGCTACGCACACTCAAGACGGACGATAATTCCCTGCTGCTGCACACTAATATGACGGCGGGACATGGTGGGGCTTCGGGGCGCTATGACTATCTGAAGGAAATCGCGATGGATTATGCGTTTCTGCTAAAGGAACTAAATGTGACCAGCTGAAGCCCACGACAGCTCTGCGAAATTACCCGGCACTAAGCTTGATCCGCTTGCTTCGGCAGCAGCAGCTTCGCTGCTGACAAGACGGGACCAATCTGTGCCGACCAGATCGAGCTTGGCGCTCGGTACTCGTCGCCGAGTCCAGTGGCAGGAAACTCCTCCCTGGCTGGGCGATGGTAGGTGCCGAAGAGGATGTCGAAGATGGGCAGCGCGTCTGCAAAATTCCTGTTGTGATGAACCGGATCGATCGAATGGTGGATGCGGTGAACTTGCGGAGTAACCAGTATGCGATCAAGCCAAGGCAATCGGACGCGAATTGCCGAGTGGTAGAAGAGTGAGAGGCCTGCGAGAAACGTGAACGAGTAAAGAGCCGCTTTTCCGGCTTCGGAGAAATCCAGATCGAAGAAAAGGCCGAGCGTAAAAATCGAGAAAAAAGCGCGCCAGGAGTTCTGCAGGAAATGGTCACGCGCCCAGGTAGAGGTGTTCATCAACTCGTCGCTGTGATGCAGTTTGTGGAACGACCACAACACCGGTACCTTGTGCTCGATGCGATGGCCCCAGTAAAACCAGAAATCGTGCGCCAGTAGTGGGACGAAGATCATGGCAGCGACTTCGAGGGGACGGCCCACGACAGGAATTGCCGCAATATTGTGAAAGGAAACGGAAAACGCCTTCCAGGGAAGATGGGGGCGCACATCGGCGCTCCACATTCCGGCAAGAATGCCAAGAGGCAAGGCGAGATACGAGGTGGTGAGCGCAATGAGGATATTCATTCCATAGTCGCGCCACCGTGGCCGGGCATGCACAGGCCAGATCTGCTCAGCAATGATGAAGGGGATCAACGGCGGAATTGTCCAATACAGCAGACCTGGAAACGTTCCCTTGATTGAGCTGAACAAGACGTGCAAGAAATCCATGGGCTCCCTCCCCCCGTGCGGTTGGCGAAATTGTAAAGCAGCTACTTCGCCTTCTCCGTCCACTTGCTCCACATCTGGGGATCGGCAAGCATCTTCATGTAAACGCCGCCAACCACGGAGCGTGCCTGGAAGCCGACCTGCTTGCCGTCGGTGGTTTCGAACCAGTCGCTCAGCGGGACTCGCGTTGGGGATTCGGTCATGAATTTGTAGAGCGGGTCGGTCAGCGCGATGAAATCGCTCTGTTTGCTGCTGAGGGTTGCGGTCCAGACGATCCAGTCGAGCTTGGTGTAGGTCTTGCGGTTGTCGAGCGGCAGGCCGAAGGCGTTCTGGTGCTTCAGGTAGAAGGCCAGTTCCTGATCGACGATCTCGGGCGAGAACAGGTGCAGGTTCAAGACGCGGTCCCACACCAGGTTATATTTCTGGCTCCAGCTGCCTGCTTGGTCGAAGGCCAGCTTGTAGTGGTCGCCGTCGATGGCCATACCCTTCCACTTCGCGGCCATCTGCTCGGCGAGCTTGCGGTATTCGGCTGCTTCCTGTTTCTTACCGAGACGGTCGGCGAGTTGCGCGTAGCTGCCAAGCGCTTCGATGGCTTTGATGGAGAGATTGGTATTGTGCGGCAGGTGACCGGCGAAGTCATCCGTGCTGAGCTGATTCTCGGGGTCCATGCCTTTTTCTTTGAGGTATTCAGCCCACTTCGTGAGGAGCGGCCAGTATTTCTCTGCGAATGCTGTCGAGTTCTGCGCGTGCGCGAGGGCGTTGGTGAGGATGATGAGGTTGCCGCTCTCTTCGACCGGCATCTGGTCTTCTTCGGTGCGCTCGCCGCCGCCATAGACCTGTCCGTTGGCTAGCGGGTAGGTGCCGAGATCATGCGGTGCGAATGGCCAGCGCCAGCGCGCCAGACTGGCGTAAGCGAACATCGGTTCAAGCTGCGCCTGCAGCAGCTTTGGGTTGAGCAGGAGGAAGAACGGCGCTGAAGGGTAGGTCACGTCGACGGTGTCGATGCATCCGTTGCTGAAGTTCTCTTTCGAGAAGAGCATCGGAGTGCCATCTATGTCGACGACGAGTTTGTGCGCGGCGATGGTTTGGCGATAAGCGAGGGTTGCCAGTTGCGCATAGTGCGAGCCGCCTTCGTGCTCCAGATCAGACACTAACTCTTTGTCGAAGGCGAGAGCGCGTTCGCGTAGCGATGGTTCGTCAGCCTCGGCTTTTTCCAGCATTTCTGCTGTTGTCATGCCGTTGCGCCGCCAATAGGCACGCAGGCGGCGATTGAGGTACTCGATGGAGAAGCGGTCGTCGTAGGCGAGCAGCACTCTGCGCGACACGGGGGTGCTTCCTACGCTGCCGAGATCGAAGCGCACGGCGAGCAGGGGCAATCCGTGCTTCACAGCTTGCGGCATGTCAAGATCGTCGCTGGTTGGGAGCGATCCGTTCTTCGCGAATTGCTCGTGTGCTTCGTAGCTGCTGGCCGCTGTATCGACGCCGGGCTGTGGCGGGACGGCAAGGTAAAGCCAGCCCCAATCAATGCGCAGATTGTCGCCTGACTTCGCGAGCACCGGCTGCGCGTTGGTTCCCACACGAAGCGCCTGCATGTCGCCGACGCGCTCGCGTCCCCAGACTACGGTGTCGTCACCAGTGTTGCTTGCGAGCTGCGATGAAGCATCGAAGTAGAGCGAAGTTGCGTGTGGCTGGCCATCGACGGATCGCACGTCCCAGTTCAGATACGTGACAGGGCGGGAGAGCACGTCGAGATCCTGCGACAATGCGGGCGTGAAGAAGGTCAGGGTAAGGTGGATTCCCGCGTCTTCAAAGTCGTAGATGGTGCGCGTCGGCCAAATTGCGCGGGACACCTGTTTCAGAGCGGGAAGATCGCGATCGTCGCCGAGGAAGCGGAATGTCTTTCCGTCGATACGGACGAGGCCAGTCATCTGCTGATGCGTTCCGGTCCAGTGGCGCGTGGGGCCTGCGGTCAGTTCGTCGTCGAAAGACCAGACGCTGAAATAGGGGTCGTGGAGGACCAGCGGCGTTGCTGGGGTGCGGACTGTCACCGCCTCTTGTGCTCGGCTGGTGAACGATGCGGCAAGAAATCCCAGGGACAGGCAAAGAGCAACTCTAGAACAGACGACATTTCGCATTCATTTTTCTTACATGATCCGACGTAGGGTGTAAAACGACGACGCCGGCCTCAAACTTTCGTAATGAACTGAGTCGGTGATTTGCACCCATTTTTCCTGAAAAACTTTGACCCTATTTTTGCGTGCGCGCTATACAGAAACTGCGAGGACCCCAGCTCATGAATGAAGTGAGCCTTTCCTATGCAATCAGGATGCTCGGAGTGTACTGTGCACATCCTTTTGCTGTTATTGCTGTCGAGCCTTGGTCTGTTTCCCGCTTTCGTCGCTTACCATAAGGGTCATTCCTTCGCTCTGTGGTGGGTTTATGGAGCGGTCGTGTTCGTCATTGCCCTCCCCCGCGCTCTGCAAACGGGTAGCAAGAACTCTTTGATCACGCTACACCCTAGCAGGGATGGCCCGTATTGCCGCGAGTCAGTGCCACTGGAAGATGAGATTTGCCCTGCCTGTCATCTGCGCTTGTATGACCCGGCGCTCCATGGTCCGCCGATAGAGAATCGGATGCCGCATTGGGATGCGTGAGGCGCTCGGCCACGTCCGGAGGCGCGGCCGGCTGTACGGCTGTTAGTTCTTCCCCGCCAGTTGCTGCGCCTGCAGTGTTACCAGGTTGCTCAGATCGGCCTTCTCCAGGCCGTGGACGGTCTTGTTGAACTCGTCGACTTTGCTGGACCAGTTCATAGAGCAGAATTTCGGACCGCACATGGAGCAGAAGGCTGCTTCCTTGTAGTAGTCGTCGGGCAGCGTCTCGTCGTGCATGGATCGCGCCGTTTCCGGATCGAGCGAGAGCGCGAACTGCTTCTCCCAGTCGAAGGTATAGCGCGCGTAGCTGATGGCATCGTCGCGGTCGCGTGCTCCGGGGCGGTGGCGAGCAACGTCGGCTGCATGGGCGGCGATTTTGTATGCGATCATGCCGTCCTTCACGTCTTTTTCGTTCGGCAGGCCGAGGTGCTCCTTCGGCGTAACGTAGCAGAGCATCGATGCGCCGTGCCAGCCGATCATGGCCGCGCCGATGGCCGAGGTGATGTGGTCATAGCCGGGTGCGATGTCGGTGACGAGCGGGCCGAGCGTATAGAACGGCGCGCCGAAGCAGTACTCGACTTCCATGTCGACCTGCTCCTTGATCTTGTCGAGCGGGACGTGGCCGGGGCCTTCGATCATGACCTGTACGTCGCTCTCCCATGCCTTGGAGGTCAGTTCGCCTAATGTCTTCAGCTCGGCGAATTGCGCTTCGTCGGAGGCATCGGCTACGCAGCCGGGGCGCAGGCCGTCACCGAGGGAGAAGCTGACGTCGTACTTCGCCATGACCTTCACGATGCGGTCGAAGTGCTCGTAGAGAAAGTTCTGCTTGTGGTGGTGTGTCATCCACTGCGCGAGGATTGCACCGCCACGGCTGACGATGCCGGTGATGCGTTTCGCCACCATCGGGACGTATTGAATGAGGACGCCGGCGTGGACGGTGAAGTAGTCTACGCCCTGCTGCGCCTGCTCTTCGATGACTTCGAGGTAGAGGTCGATGTTGAGGTCTTCGAGCTTCTTCACGCGTTGCAGTGCTTCATAGATAGGGACGGTTCCGATTGGGACGGGTGAGTGGCGGAGGATCGACTCACGGATTTGCGGAATGTTGCCGCCGGTCGAGAGGTCCATCACCGTGTCTGCGCCGAACTGCACGGCCATGTGGAGCTTGCGCAGCTCTTCATCGATGTTCGAGGTTACGGCTGAGTTGCCGATGTTGGCATTCACCTTGCATCGGGAGGCGACGCCGATGGCCATCGGCTCCAGTTCGGGATGGTTGATGTTGGCCGGGATGATGAGGCGGCCTGCTGCGATTTCATCGCGGATCAGTGCAGCAGAGATGTTCTCGCGGTTCGCGACATACTCCATCTCCTCGGTGATTTTGCCCTGACGCGCAAAGTGCATCTGCGATACGTTGGTGTCGCCTGTGCGGTCAACTTCAGCTTTGCGTTTCGTGACCCATTCCGCCCGAGGTTTTAAGATCTCCCGTGCCGACTGCACATCTGAATCGCTTTGAAGAGTGCCGTTGCCATTGCCGCTCATATATACCTCGCAGGTGGAAAAGGAATGATTTCGTGGTTAGATGACCGATGAGTGCAAGATGAATCCTGAAGGGGATTATAAGCTTCGTCAAACTATATTCGCGTCTTGATGTCGGGTGTTTCCCCAATTGGCAGTAGAATAATTGCAGGTATGAAGAGCACGAATCAGGGTATGCGCATCGGCATCGCCATCGTCGTTATTCTTGGCGCGATTATTTATCTGGCGGTGAGCGGCGTGCAGGCCAATAAGAGCTACTACGTCACCATTCAGGAGCTGCAGGGGATGGGCAACAAGGCCTACACGCGGCATCTGCGCGTGGCGGGCAATGTGCAGCCCGGCTCGATTCAGCACAAGGGATCTGACGCGGAGTTTGTGCTGGTGGAGAACACTCGGACTCTGCGTGTTTCCTACAAGGGCGACGAGCCGCCGCCGGATACCTTCAAGGACAATTCTCAGGCTCTTGCCATTGGCACCTTTGGACGCGATGGTGTTTTTCACGCTACGCAACTGCAGGCGAAATGCGCTTCGAAGTATGCTCCGGCGCAGCCGGGGCAGAATCCCGCGACCGCTCAGGCTGCTGGTACCGCTTCGGTTGTCGCGCCTCATTGATTCAGCGATCAGGTTTACAAGATTTCACCCTGTAAACTGATTTCTGCGCATGCCCATCGCCGCCCAATTAGAAACTGTGTCGAAGCTCTACGGCACATTCGCCGCCCTGCGCAAGGTTTCGCTCACGCTTGAGGCTGGCCGCTGTTATGTGCTGCTTGGCGAGAATGGTGCGGGCAAGTCTACGCTGCTGCGGATACTTGCAGGGCTTCTGCGGCCTACTTACGGGACCGTCACTGTTCTGGAGGCATCGCCGCAGGATGCGCGTGATCGCATTGGCTATATGAGCCATGCGCCGATGCTCTATGACGAGTACACGGCGGTTGAGAATCTCGAATATTTCGCGGATTTGTATCGGGAGAGGCCGTGTCTCGAGCCGGCTGCGGCTTTGCGCTCGGTGGGACTTGATCCGGCACTCACTCGTCCCGTTGGGCAGTACTCGCAGGGGATGCGTCAGCGGGCTTCGCTTGCGCGTGTGCTGATTTCGCAGCCAGAGTTGCTGCTTCTGGATGAGCCCTTTTCCAACATGGATGTCGGTAGCGCGCACCAAATGCTTGATCTGCTGGCGCGGATAAAGGTTGAGGGGCGGACCATCGTTCTTACAACTCACCAGCGCGAACTGGCTGAGCCTCTTGCGGATTCGCTGATCACGCTTACTGCGGGCAGTGTGAGCGCGACTGTAGAAAAGACCATCCACGCATGAAGACCAACGCTGCCCGCTTTCTCGATTCTCTTGGTATTCACTATGAGTTGCGCGAATACGCGCTGGATAGCGAGGATTTCTCGGCCATTCTGGTAGCGGAGAAGATTGGGTTGCCGCCGGAGCAGGTTTTTAAGACGCTTCTCTGTGTTACGAGCGATCGGGAGCATGTTTTCGCCGTTGTTCCCGGCAATGCTGAGCTGGATTTCAAGAAGCTGGCGCATGCTGCTGGGGCGCGCAAGGCGGAGATGGTTGCGGTCAAGGAAGTTCAGCCGCTTACCGGGTATGTTCGCGGCGGCGTGACCGTTTTTGGGGCGAAGAAGGAGTTCCCTGTTTATGCGGACGAGACGCTGGAGCTTTTCGATGTGATTTCCGTCTCGGCGGGGACGCGTGGCATGCAGATTGTTCTTGCGCCTGCTGACTTTATTCGCGCTTCTTCAGCCACTGTCGCACCGCTGACAAAAGACGCAATCCGACACGCATAGATCAGGTGCCGAAGAAATCGCTTGTTTTCCTGAGATCGAGACGGGCACAATGCAAGCCGCCGGGTGTCGACCCTGGCTTCCGGGCCCCTATTTTGTCGATCAGAGGAGGACGTCATGCCGAGTGGTGTCATCGGATTAGAAGGCTTCAAGAATCCGGCCGGAGGGCTCACCGTAACCAAGAACTACGTCTCCCGCTTCGAACTTCCAGCAAACTTTTCCAGCAGCGACCTCAACCTGGCGGCAACAGATTGTGAGCTGTTTGCCAAGCTCCTGAAAGCGCACCCGGACGAGATGCTTGCGTTGGTCCAGGCCTGTCTTAACAACGATACTGCGACAGCTCAGAAGCTTGCCCTGAAGGTGGGCTTCACGGAAGAGTACTTCACCTCACAGGGTGGCGGTTTCTGGCACCTGCTGATTGTCGTAGTCGTAGTAGGTGGTCATTTCCTGAAATGGTGGTGAGTTCGTAGGTCAGCGCGCCTGGCTTATCGGCTCTGGTCTGTCGCAACAGATGCGGCATTCGTGCGTTGTGGTGTGCGACGAATCTGTACTATAGCTATGACGCACCACTATGCGACCTTACTTCCTTTCCCATCTGATCAAGGACCTGCGGCTGGAGTGGCGCTCGAAAGATGCCATCAACTCGATGCTCTTTTTTGCGCTGCTGGTGGTGGTGCTTTTCAGCTTGGCCTTTGATCCTACGCGGGAGTCGTCGCGGCAGATTGCGGGCGGGATTCTTTGCGTGGCCACGATGTTTGCGTCCGTGTCGGCGCTGAATCAGGCGTGGGCGCGGGAGTTGCGGCATCAGGTGCTGGACGCGCAGAGGATGACGCCTGCTCCGGCGGCTTCGCTGTTTCTTGGGAAGGTGCTGGCGAATTTTCTATTTGTCACTGTGGTTGAGCTGATTCTTACGCCTGTCTTCATCATCTTTTACAACCTGCATGCGCTGGGGAATGGCTGGCTGCTGGCGCTGGTTCTGCCGCTGGGGACGTGGGCGCTGGTCGTGAATGGGACGTTTTTCGCGGCGCTCTCTATCCGCACGCGCAACCGGGAATTGCTGCTGCCACTGATTCTCTTCCCTCTGTTTATTCCGGCGCTGTTGGGGATGGTGGTAGCGGCCAGCAATATTCTCACGGGCGAACAAGACCCTACGTGGTGGATCGAGATGCTAGCTGGGTATGACGTGATTTATACGACCATCTGTCTGCTGCTTTTTGAGATCGTGCTGCACGCCGAGTAACCCCGTGATTCCTGCTATCCCGCTCATTCCTCATGGCTTGTCAGCGTCGCCCCCAAAAGGGGGAAATATTAACCTGACGAGATGCTAGATTCTTCTACAATCCTCTTCATAAAAATGCGGCCTGCATCACGTGCGCTCGAAGAAAGGTGGCACTATGGCCCCGATACTCCCGCAGATCAAGCACATCATCGTCGTGATGCTCGAGAATCGCTCTTTCGACAACATGTGCGGGTGGCTCTACAAGCCGGGCACGGCGCAACCCAGTCAATTCCTGCCTGCGTCGAGTCCGCAGCAGTTCGACGGCCTGAAATCCTCCTTTTTCAATCCGGTGAGCGAGGACTACTTTAACGGGCAGTCAACCGAGACTTATCCTGTCTTCGACCAATCCAATGCCACGAACATGCCCGATCCCGATCCGGAGGAGGACTTCGATGACGTCACCTACCAACTGTTCGGCCCGGAGGCTGCCAGCCCTACCCCGAAATGGCCCAACCACGGCTTCGTGATTAATTACGCGAAGACCACGGGCAGCAATATCCCCGTCCAGATCATGGAACCCTTCAGCCCCGCGCAAGTTCCGGTGATCTCCGCATTGGCGATGAACTACGCAATCTCTGACGCATGGTTCTCTTCGGTTCCGAGCGACACGTGGCCCAACCGCAGTTTCTTTCATGCTGGAACTTCAAACGGCAACGTTGTCAACGGAACCATCCCCAATCCGTTCGACTGGAATGTGCGCAACATCTTCAACGTTCTTGAGGATATCGGCGCGAGCTGGCAGGTCTACACCGACACTGTGATCGTTCCCTCACTGACGGGACTTATGTTCCCCAGTCTGTGGGTCCATCTTGATCACTTCAGCCATTTCGATGACTTTCAGAGCGACTGCGCGAGCGGAAATCTCCCGCAGTATTCCTTTCTTGAGCCCAGTTTTCTGGTGGACCCGAACGACGAGCATCCGCCGCATGACGTGATCGCCGGCGAGCTCTTCCTCTACAACATCTGGCAGGCCGTCAGCCAGTCACCCGTATGGCCTGAAACGCTGCTTATGATCACCTACGACGAGCACGGAGGCAATTACGACCACGTCCATCCGCCCTTCGGCGCGGCTACTCCTGATGCAAACAGCAACCCCGGTAATGAGGGCTTCACGTTCAATCGATTCGGTGTTCGCGTGCCGACTATTCTCATTTCGCCGTGGATACAGGCTGGCACGATCTTCCGCTCGCCCACCGCGACGCCATACGACCACAGCTCTATGCTGGCCACGCTGCGCGATTGGCTCCAAATCCCCGCCGACAAGATGCTGACCAGTGCCAGAATCGCCGCCGCTCCTACGTTCGATCAGGTATTGACACTGTCCCAGGCGCGTACCGATCTCCCGGTAATTCCGCAGCCATCGGCCGAAATCAAGGCGACGGCCACATTCAATCCGCCGAACCCTATCCAGAAGAGCCTTGTCTCAGCCCGCGCGGTGCAACAGGGCAAGGACCCGGAGCGCGCTCTCAGCTCCATCCTTACGCGTCAGGACGCAATCAATTACTTCCATTCTGACCCTTCGCTTAGCCCGTCGACTCCACGCTGACTAAACTGAGCAGCCTTAGACTTATCGCCTGGTACTCACTGTGCGCTGGGCTCCTGATAGATGCCGACGATGTTGCCGCCGGGATCGCGAAAGCGGACTGTGATTTCAGGGGCGTCGGCGCCGATGGGCTGGACGATTTCGCATCCGTTTGCGACTACAGCCTCGACCGGGGCGGCTACGCTGTCCACCCAGATGTAGATCATGAAGCCCGGTTGGGCGGCGGGCGGACGGCCCGTAACCCACGCGCCGCTCACTTCGCCGATTGCGTCGTCGAAGGCGGTTGCGCCGTCGCCTCGTTGCCGGATGTTCCAGCCGAAGACTTTGCTGTAGAAGTCGGCGGATCGGGCCGGGTCGGTGGCTGGTATTTCGATATAGCAGACTTTTCCGTTCCTGAGGGTGGGCGGCATGCGTGGGTTCCTCTATGCGCCACCCTTTTTAGCAGCGTAATAGCTTTAAATCAATTTTGATGCTGCCTTGTCGCAGCCGCTTTATGCGAAGATATGGGCGCCCCCAGAGAGTGAAAAATGCTCATCGGATTTCTTTTCGCAATGTTGGACGAAGCGAATGGTTCTATAAGTGGCTCATGGACCGGGCAGAGGCTTCTGGGAATTCTGATGATTCTGTTGGGAGTGGCCGGGCTGCTTCGCGCTTTGAAACTTCTGGCGAAGGCCAAGGTCCTCGCCGGGGTTCCGCTCACTCCGGTCGAGCAGGCGGTGAGAGGCACGGTTCGCATTCGCGGTACGGCACGCTGCGGTGAGCCTGTCCTCAGCCCGTTTTCGGCGACGATGTGCTGTGGATACCGGATTGAGATTGATCAGGGCAGTAACGACGGCGGCGATCAGGGATCGTCCTGGGCTCCGATTCATGATGAGGTCTCCAGCAACATTTTCTGGATGCGCGATGCTACAGGGGCGATTGAAGTTCATCCGGAAGCGCTGGAGGTGGACCTGCCTTTTACTTTGCAGCATGAGGTCATCTGGCCGCCCCGCGACGACAGAGAGCTGGTGCTGGTGGAGTTTGTGCGGCAGCATTGCCCGGACAAGACGAAGCACTTTTTCTTCGACACGATGACGAAGGTGCTGGTGCCAAGGGAAAAGGCGGCGGATTCGCGGGTACAGCAAGGGCTTACAGCTTTGCGCGAGAGGCATGCGCCGGAGTTGCACAAGGAGACGGAGGGACAGTCGTTTCGTTTCCGCGAGATGTGCATAATGCCGGGAAAGGAATATGAGCTGGCGGGAACAGTTACCAGCGTAGGTCCCACTTTGGCGTTGACGCGAGGGGCAAAGGGAGCGCCATTCCTGCTTTCTGCACGGCTCGGGAATGAAATGCAAGGCGAGCAGCGAAAGAAGGCGCTTTCTTTTGCCGCCTGGAGTGCGGGATTTGCCGCTCTTGGAATCGTGGTTCTGCTCTCGGCCCTGTAGAGAAATCTCGGAACGAGTCAATCCGTGCCAGACCGCTAGCATGAGTTCGCGACCACGTGCCATGCCTGTGTATCCGAGCGAGATGTCAAAATACAAAATGCTCGTCCTGATCTACACTTGCTCGCATGACGCGTTTCGCTTCTGCCTTGCTCGCCCTCTCTGCTTTCAGCCTCATTGCCACCGCACAACAACAGCCCCAACCGATGCCTGCACCGATGCCGCCGCCTATTGCCGCGCCAGCAGATAAGCCCTATCCGGGCACGATCCAACTCTCGGTGGACATTACCGATCTGACGGATCGCGTGGAAAAAGTACACGAGGACATTCCAGTAGAGCCGGGTACGAAGGAGATGGTGTTGCTCTATCCGAAATGGCTGCCGGGCGAGCATTCGCCGGGCGGACCGATATCAGCCCTTGTCGGCATTGTGACGAGCGTGGACGGCAAACGCGTGCAGTGGGTACGCGACGCTGTGAACATGTACGCCTTCCATATGCCTCTGAGCGATGGCGCGAAGACTGTGGGACTGGACTTTGACTATCTCTCGCCTATAAAAGGGAGCGCCGGCCGGATCGAGATGTCCGATGCGATGGCAGATCTCGAATGGAATGAGGTGGTGATGTATCCGGCGGGATACTTTTCGCGCGACATATCGCTGGATGCCACGCTGAAGCTCCCTGCTGGATGGAAGTACGCGACGGCGCTGGAGACTGCTTCGAATGCGGACGCCACGGTCCGGTTTGAGCGGACGACGCTGAATACGCTGGTGGATTCGCCGCTATACGCGGGGCTGTATTCCAGCCGTATCGATCTGTCGCCGACGCCGACGGACACGGTGCATCTGAATATCTTCGCGGATAAGCCGGAAGACCTGAAGATGACGCCAGAGCAATTGCAGGCTCATAAGAATCTGGCTGCGGAGGCGGACAAGCTTTATGGCTCGCACCACTACAAGCATTACGACTTTCTGCTGTTGCTGAGCGACCAGGTGGGCGGCATCGGGCTCGAACACCATCAGTCGAGCGAAGACGGACTGGGAAGGGATTATCTAACGGACTGGACCAACGGCTTGCTGGATCGCGACCTGCTAGGGCATG
Organism: uncultured Acidobacteriaceae bacterium; assembly: GCA_963833015.1. GTDB lineage: Bacteria > Acidobacteriota > Terriglobia > Terriglobales > Acidobacteriaceae > Alloacidobacterium. The sequence continues at coordinate 224,358 of CAWHWJ010000020.1, forward strand.
AGTACACACACTCATGGAACGGCAAGTTCCGCAGGCCGGCGGATTTGTGGACACCGAATTTCGACGTGCCAATGCGCGACAGCCTGCTTTGGGTGTACGAGGGCATGACCCAGTACTGGGGCAACGTGCTGACGGCACGCGCAGGCATGCGGGGCGCGGAGCAGACTCGCGACATCCTGGCAAACACTGCGGCAAATTATGCTATCAGCCGCGGACGTGACTGGCGGCCACTGGTGGACACGACCAACCAGCCAATCGTCTCGCAGCGGCGTCCGGTCAGTTGGGTCAGCTATCAACGACCGGAAGATTACTACGAGGAGGGCATGCTGATCTGGCTGGACGCGGATACGAAGATTCGCGAGCTTACTGGTGGCCAGAAATCGCTGGATGACTTCTGCAAGAAGTTCTTTGGGGTGTACAACGGCAGCTTTATCACGTACCAGTACACGCTCGAGGATGTAGCCAAAGACCTGAATGAAGTTGCTCCCTATGACTGGCGAGCGTTTCTTCAGGAGCGGGTTTACGATCTGCATCCTGAAGTGCCGACGAACGGCTTTACCCAGGGCGGCTACAAGCTGGTGTACACAGACAAGCCGGTGGAGTGGATGGACAAGGAACTGGAAAAACACGGACTCGCCGACTTCGCCACATCGCTGGGATTCTCCGTTGGCTCGTGGGGGAGCAAGGGCGAATCGAAGGCGATTGGGAGTGTCGTGTGGGGCAGTCCAGCATTCAAGGCCGGCGTTACGCCGGGAATGGAAATTGTCTCAGTGAGTGGGACAGAGTACAGCGCAAAAGTGCTTAGAGACGCTATTTTGGCGGCAGAGAAAAATAAGCAACCGCTACAGCTGCAATTTAAGAAAGAAGATCGCTACATCAATCTCTCGATTCCCTACTTCGATGGGCTGCGATATCCGTCACTCGAAAGGGTCGAGGGCACGCCGGACCGTCTCGACGATATTCTTGCGCCGAGCAAGAGTCCGTTGCCTCCGATGTAGTCTACCCGATGCAGCCGGCCGTTCGGCGCGGGTGGCCGCCGCTGCCTTACAATGACTCCAACTTCACAATTGATATTTCGGGATTACTCCATGCAGCGACGGCTTTTCTGCCCTGTGTTCTTTGGTTTTGTGGTGCTTGCTTTTTTCCTGTGTTGCTCTGCACTAGCGCAGAGCGGGACCCAAGTGGTTGCGATGGAGCAGTACTCGGTTGCGATTGAGCCGGGCGCTCCTCCGCGGCTCAAACTGGAGCGCGGACACCAGACCGTTTTTGAGATGCCGATGGTCGCGGGACTCGCTTCGAGCACTGCCGAAGAGCATCTGTCGGATATCAATTACTCGCTGCGGAAGTCTGACAACAGCGTGGATGAGTTGCACGTCTCGGCAAAGAGCACTCTTTGGAGCAAGCGGGAGTTCGTCTGGCGATTCTTTCCCGATCGCGTTGAGTTTCAGCAGTTCGCAAGCGGCAACGACAAGCTGGGGCGTTGCTACTTTCTGTCGAATGGCGTTTCGAACCGCTGGGACAACGGAACAACGGAGGGGCACGCCTGGGATGCGACTATCTACGCCGACCGCTATTTCGCGCCCAATCCCAATCTTGCGGACCAGTTTGAATTCACCATTGCTATGCCTCAGATTCTGGGGTTCAGCGTTGGCCGCGAAGAAAGCTCGGAGCAGGATTTTCGACCCGAGCGGATGGCAGGGACGTTTGCACCGCCTCCGCTCTTCCTTGCTTTCCACATGAACGATGGCGATTCGTGGACCGGCGTTGGCATCGGCACCAAGCCTGGAGACTATCAGTTTCCGGCACTTGAGTACTCGGGCTCGCGCTATGCCGGGGCGTCGCTTTATGTCGATTACATGGGCTATCGCAGCGTTGCGGGTGATTTTGCCTCGCCTGTTTTGATGATCAACATGGCTTACAGCCCGCTGGATGCGCTCAAGGGGTATACGTCGTGGCTTGGCGCACACGGATTTGCAACCGAATCTGTTACGCAGGATATTTACTGGCATCATTTGCCGATTTTCTGCGGGTGGGCCGAGCAGACGGTCGAATCTGTTCCTCAGGGCGGCTCGGCTAATAAGCTTTCTACGCAGGCGAACTATGAGAAGTGGCTGGCAACGCTTGATGAGCGCGGGCTGCCGGTCGGAACGGTTGTGATCGACGACAAGTGGCAGAAAGGCTACGGCAGCTTCGACGTCGATGAGCAGAAATGGCCTGATTTCAAGGGCTTCATCGCCGCGCAACATGCCAAGGGGCGTCATGTGGTGCTCTGGGTGCCGGTTGCGGACACTGACGGATTGCCCGCCTCGCTCTGCGTCGAGTATGGGGGTAAGTGTGTTATCGCAAATGTGGGCAAGGCGGAATATGAAGCGTATCTCAGGCCCCGCATTCGCCATCTTGTGGAGGATCTCGGCGTCGATGGCTTCAAGGAGGATTGGGTGCGCGCGCCAGCGGCGCCTGGACTACCGCTCACAGGCACTGCCACGGGGATTGAATTCGTGCGGCGCTTCCAGTGGATTCTGTATAGCGAAACGCACAAGTGGAAACCGGATGCGATGGTGGAAACGCAAACCACGAATGCGCTCTTTCGCGAATCGTCTGATGTGATTCGCCTGAATGACGTGTGGTATGCGAGCCGCAACGTTGTTGCGATGATGCGGCTTCGAGCCACTATGGCGAATATCACTGGCTGGCCGCTGGTTGATACGGACAACGCTTCCTCCACCAATCTGAAAGAGTGGTGGGCTTACATGCAGGCGGAGCCTTCGATCGGGATTCCTGCCTTGTATTTCGTGACCCGAACTGAAACAACGCAGGAAAGCCCGTCGCCGGAAGACTGGCGCTATCTGGGTGCGATCTGGCATCGCTACATTGATGGACTGGGGACGAAATATCCGCAAAACCGCTGATTTCAGGTCTTTACGTTTCTCCTTGACAGCTTAGGAGAGACGGCGCTACTCTCCTAATCACTTTAGGAGGGCTTGTGACGGATCAGGCTCAGCTTCTTCCCGGTACTCTCGATTTGCTGATATTGCGGGCAGTCTCGCTGGGGCCCCTGCATGGATATGGCGTTCTTCTCCGCATTGAGCAGATTTCCGGCAATGCGCTGCTGGTTGAGCAGGGAGCGCTTTATCCCGGGCTGTTTCGCCTTGTCCGCCAAGGGCTGTTGAAGGCGAGTTGGGGAACCTCGGAGAACAATCGACGCGCCAAGTTCTATGAACTGACAACTGCGGGCCGCAAGCGTCTGCGTGAAGAGACCGACAACTGGAATCGGCTTGCGACCGCGATCGGCACTGCGCTTTCCGCGCAACCGGAGGAAGTATGAGATTCCTCGCCTACCTTCGGTCCCTGGCTGCCAAATTTTTTCATCGCTCCGAGACTGTGGACGACATGGACGAGGAACTTCGTTCGCATATCCAGCTCCGGGCTGATGATCTGGAGCGCTCCGGGCTGAGTCGTTCAGAGGCAGAACGGCACGCGCGCGTTGAGTTCGGCGGTTACGAAAAGTTCAGGGCGGAGAGCCATGAAGCGCTCGGCGGGAACTTCATCGAGACCTTCATGCAAGACGTCCGCTTCAGCCTTCGGCTGTTGCGCAAGTCTCCCGGCTTTGTGATTGCGGGTGTTTTGACGCTATCGCTGGCGATTGGAGCGAATGCCGTGGTTTTCGCCGTCATGGATGCTCTGATCCTGCGACCGCTGAATGTGCCTCAGGCCGAGAGCCTCTGGGGAACGGTGTATGGGGATGGATCCGGGTGGCAGTCGTACCCGAACTATGTTGATCTGCGCGATCGTAACCGCAGCTTCGATGGTTTAGCAGCTTTCAAATTTGTCTTTGTGGGGTTGGATACGGGCAAGGATCCGTCTGTCTCAACGGGCTATGCGATCACCGGCAATTATTTCGATGTGCTGAGAATTCAGCCGTTTCTTGGCCGCTTCTTTCACAGTTCGGATGAGCACGGCCCCAACAGTGCTCCCTACGTTGTGCTGAGCTATGCGTATTGGCACAGTCATTTTCAGGACGATCGCAGCGTGGTGGGCCGCATTGTCCAGATCAACAAACACCCTTTCACCATCATTGGTGTGGCGCCGTCTGGGTTCCAGGGAACTTTGTTGTTTCTCTCTCCCGATTTCTTTATGCCGATCGTCAATCAGGAGCAGGCGGACGGGGAGGCGAACCTGAATGTGCGCGGGAGCGACAGCGGAATTTTTGAGGCGTTCGGGCACCTGAAGACGGGAGTTACTCCGGCTCAGGCACTGGCTGACGTGAATGCTGTGGGCGCGTATCTGGAAAAGACTTATCCCAAGGAATCTGGCCGCAGAACGCCTTCCCTGGGACATCCGGGCCTCAGTTCTTTTTCCGGCCCGGCGCGGGCATTCGTTGCAGGATTGATGTTTCTCGCAGGGTTGATTCTGCTCGCTGCTTGCGCGAACCTGGGCAGTCTGTTTGCGGCTCGCGCTGCAGACCGTTCCCGGGAAGTTGCTCTGCGGCTTGCGCTTGGTTCGAGCCGGAAACGCATCGTGCGGCAACTTTTGACGGAAGCCGTGTTGATTTCGCTCGCCGGCGGCGCGGTCGGCCTTACGGTCAGCGTCCTGCTGTTGCGCCGCATGGGTATGTGGGAGCCTTTTCCCGGAGCCCCGGTTCATATACCTGTTACTCCCGACGCAAAAATCTATCTGGTTGCTTTGTTTCTGGCGCTGGTGAGCGGCTTCCTCTTCGGAGTTATTCCGGTGCGCCAGGTGCTCGGGGCTAATCCGTATGAAATCGTCAAGGCAGGATCGAGCGGCAAGGTTGGACGGAGAATTACAGTTCGCGACATCTTGCTTGTGCTGCAGATTGCCATCTGTGCCGTTCTTGTTACTTCGTCGATGGTCGCCCTGCGCGGACTGATGCGCTCGCTGCATGGCAATTTCGGCTTTGAGCCGCGGAACGCGATCACGGTCGGAACAAATCTGGCGATGGCAGGTTACAGCGCCGATCAGGTGCTGCCGATGCAAAAGCGCATGATTCATGCGATAGGAACTATTCCGGGCGTACAGGCAGTGGGATTAGTGAATAATTACCCTCCGCTCGCTTATGACGCGGGAACCAGCGTGAATATCTTTCGCGAAGAAACCAGAGATATGAGGCCATCGAACACCGCAGCCGCGCCATATCGGTACGACATATCTCCCGAATACTTTCGCGCGGCCGGCACTGCCCTGCTGGCGGGCAGGGCTCTTTCATGGAATGACGACAAAGACACGCCCGCTGTTGCTGTGGTCAATCGGGAATTTGCCAACAAACTGTTTGGCTCAGCCGGCAGTGCAATCGGCAGATATTTCAGGTTCCAGGATGGAACGCGCGTTGAGGTGGTGGGCGTTGTCGAAGACGGGAAATACAGGAACCTTACCGAGGATCAACAATCGGCGATGTTTCTTCCGTTTCTGCAATCGCCGTCGAGTCATTCGTACATGGTGGTGCGCGCGAGCCGCGATCCGCAGCAACTTGCCGTCGCGATCAGGAGCAAGCTGAGCGAGTTGGATGCAGGGCTGCCTGTTGACATCGCAGCGTGGAATGAACTGCTCGCCGTAGTTCTCTTCCCTTCGCGTGTAGCGACGATGGCGCTGGGTGTGCTGGGCATGATGGGCGCGATACTCTCGATCACCGGCATCTTTGGCATGGCGGCGTATTCGGTCAGCAAGCGGTTGCGGGAATTGGGGATTCGGGTCGCCCTCGGCGCCTCGCGGACGGAAGTGTTGCAGGCTGCGCTGGGACATGCAGTGAAATTGCTGGCCTTTGGTTCGGCGGCAGGATTAGTCCTCGGACTGCTGGCGACCAAGGTGTTGGCGTTCATCGTGTATCAGGCGACGCCGCGCGATCCGCTGGTAATGGCAGGTGTTGTTATATCGATGGCGTTGCTGGGGCTGCTGGCGACATGGATTCCTGCGCAGCGGGCGCTGTCCGTCGATCCGTTGAAGCTGCTGCGCGAGGAGTGAATTGGGCCGGGACAGGTGAGGAAGCATGAGATTCATATCGTGGTTTCGTTCCGTTACCGCTAAGTTTTTTCATCGTTCTCAGACTGCGAGTGACATGGATGAAGAGCTTCGCTCGCACATTCAGCTTCGTGCTGACGATCTTGAGCGTTCCGGGATGGGTCGTTCAGAGGCAGAACGGCGCGCGCGCATCCAGTTCGGTGGCTATGAACACTACAAACAGGAGAGTCACGAAGCGCTGGGCGGCAATTTCATTGAAATGCTCCTCCAAGACACTCGCTTCAGTCTGCGCGTACTGCGCAAGTCTCCAGGATTCACCATCGCCGCCGTTTTGACGCTGGCTGTGGCTATCGGCGCCAATGCTGTGGTCTTTGGCGTGCTGAATGCGTTGATCCTGCGGCCGCTGAATGTGCCTCAATCGCAGAGCCTCTATGCAATTGAGCGCGGGAGCGATCAGGCGATCAATCATTCCTATCCCGACTATCTCGATCTGCGTGACCGCAACCGCAGCTTCGATGGTCTGGCTGCGTACGATCTCGCTCCGGCAGGGCTGGATACGGGCAAAGATTTGTCGAGCGTCTGGATTCAGGAAGTGACCGGGAACTACTTCGACGTCCTGAGAGTTCAGCCATATCTTGGGCGTTTCTTTCATGGCTCCGATGAGCATGGGCCGAACAGCGCCCCGTATATCGTGCTGCCCTGGTCTTATTGGCATAGTCATTTTCAGGATGATCGCGGCGTGGTGGGGCGCGTCGTTCGGCTCAATAAGCATCCTTTCACGATCCTCGGCGTGGGACCACGAGGGTTCCAGGGGAATCTGGCGTTTCTTTCTCCCGATTTCTGGGTGCCGATTGTCAACCAGGAGCAGGTGGAGGGATGGAGCACCCTGAACGAACGCGGAAACCGCGGCATTTTGATGGTGCTGGGGCATCTGAAGCCGGGAGTGACCCCAGTTCAGGCTGTTGCCGACCTGAACTCGATTGGCACGTGGCTGGAAAAGAGCTATCCCAAAGACGATGGCCAGATGACTTTTTCGCTGACGCGTCCGGGCCTAGCCGGCGACTGGTTTGGGCGTCCGCTGCAGGCATTTCTGGCGGGAATGATGCTACTGGCGGGGCTGATTCTGCTGGCGGCGTGCGCCAACCTTGGCAGCCTGTTTGCCGCGCGCGCGGCTGACCGTTCACGCGAAGTTGCTCTGCGGCTGGCGCTGGGATCGAGCCGCAATCGCATTCTGCGGCAGGTATTTACTGAAGCCGTGCTGATTTCGATCGTAGGAGGCGCTGCCGGATTAGCGGGCAGCGTAGCCCTGTTGCGTGCGCTGAGCGTGTGGCAGCCGCTGGAAACCGCCCCCATCCGCGTGCCTGTGAACCCTGACGCCAAAGTGTATCTGGTTGCATTGATGCTCGCTTTGGCAAGCGGGTTCCTCTTTGGCGCGGTGCCGGTGAGGCAGATACTCCGGACGAATCCTTACGAGGTTGTTAAATCGGGATCGATTGTCAGTGTCGGACGGCGGATGACTGTCAGGGACCTGTTGCTGGTGGTGCAGATTGCGATCTGCGCGGTGCTGGTCACTTCTTCGATGGTTGCCGTGCGTGGACTGGTGCGCTCTGTGCACAGCAATTTCGGTTTTGATCCGCGCAACGCGATGCTGGTCAGCACAGACATGACAATGGCGGGTTACAGCGGGCGACAAAGTGCCCATCATGCAAAGGCGCATGATCGATGTGGTGCAAGGGATTCCCGGCGTAAAAGCTGTGGGATCGATCGACCGGCCACAGTTGCATTACGGGGCGAACACGGAGACTGTTTTTGCTGACAAGACGACGGATCTAAGGCCGGCGAATGCCGCGGCTGAACCGATGACGTACAAGATATCTCCGGAATACTTTGCTGCGGCGGGCACCTCCATGCTCGCGGGCAGGGCGCTTACGTTGCATGACGACAAGAACTCGCAGCGCGTCGCCATCATTAATCGCGAATTCGCCGTCAAACTCTTTGGCTCTGTTAATGGAGCCGTGGGCAGATATTACAAAAGGACAGATGGAACGCGCACGCAAGTGGTGGGCATCGTCGAAAACGGAAAGTATTCGAGCCTCACTGAAGATCCGCAGCCGGCGATGTTTCTTCCTATTCTGCAAGCGCCAACGAGCGCAACCGTGCTGATCGTGCGCTCGAACCGCGATCCGCAGCAATTGACGGCTGCTATAAAGAGCACCGTGCGGAAGCTTGACCCGGGGCTCCCCATTGATATGTGCACCTGGGACCAGGAATTGAATGACGCAGCCTTCTTCGCCGCGCGCATGGCAACCGTGTCGCTGGGCGTGATGGGCGCATTGGGCGCGATGCTGGCGATGACAGGCATTTTTGGAATGGCCGCGTACTCGGTCAGCAAGCGACTACGCGAGCTTGGGATTCGGATCGCGCTTGGCGCGCAGCGCAATGAAGTGCTGCAGGCGGCGCTGGGACACGCGGTCAGATTGCTTGCTTTGGGATCGGCGGTTGGATTGATTCTCGGTCTTCTGGCAACGAAAGTACTCGCCTTCATTGTGTACCAGGCGACGCCGCGCGATCCGCTGGTGCTGGCCGGAGTTGTTCTGGCTATGTCGCTGCTGGGGCTGGTAGCTACATGGATTCCGGCGCAACGTGCGCTGTCCGTGAATCCGCTGATATTACTGCGCGAAGAGTGAACTGGCTATTGAGAAGTTGCGGCGCATTCAGCACTTAGTTGGCGAGCCTGCAAAATCACAGGGCCTCGCCCTTCTGTGATCTTGCAGGTCGTCTATTGAGTTTTTGCGATGGCCCTTTAGCAGCCCTTGAAGGAGATGAAATCTCCAAGGGGAGATGGAAGAACAGGATTGAAGGGTTCAAACGGATACGACTTGGAAGTGTCGAAGCCAGCCTTCTTTGCCGCATTCTTGTCTACGAAAGGCAGCAACGCGTCGAGCGCCTGATCGATTTCGGTCCAGCACAATGTTCTTTCGTAGCCGTTGTTGTTGGGCGGATCGGCGCTTTCGGCTACACCCTGTGCGCCGGTGATCATCTCGATCGGGCCGCCGTCTTGTGCCGCAACGTCGGGGCCGATGACCCGCGCAAGCGTGCGGTGATCGCTCTCGATGCCCATGATGCGTGCGGCTGTCACACGCAAATCACGAGTGCTGAAATTGCGTACACCGACCAGATAGGCCGCGATGAAAGCGTCTTCGAGAGTGACGAGAGTGTTCAAAGTCGTTTGCGTGTCGGCAAACATCTTTGGAGGGTAGAAGAACGAGCTGAACGGAGTGAACTGGTTGGTTACATCCTGCTCCAGCAAATAATGGGACATTTCCTCCTGCCGCGCGGCCATCAGGTAGCCCTGGTCGTCCGCTGGGATTCGCGTGAAGAATGGCGCGATATTGATGATGTTGGTGTAGGTTGTGACTGCCAATGCCTCTGCGATCTGCGCGGCAACGAGGATGTCGCGGTCGCGCTTCTTGAGGTCATCGCTGTCGTGATCGTCTGTGTGGTTTGCATCGGCTCCCTTGTCCGATGCCGCGGCCAGGCTGGCGAATCCGCTAAGTGCGAACGCGCTTGTGGTCCCGACAACTGCAGCGCGTTTGAAAAATGACCTTCGTGACATGCCAGACGAATTTTCATCGGCGGGGATGATTAATTCCGAATCATTGGACAGATTCATGCTTGCTCTCCTCAGGGGATTCTCCGGGGAGCCAGACTTTCTACTCTGCGAATCACCGAGCCCAAATCCCTGGACGTGGTGGTTACGTCTGCCGAGCGAAGTTGGATTGCTGGAACTAAGGATTTCTTTTTGATGCCGCATGAAGATTTGGTCCATCCTGCGGTCTCGAGTTGAGAGAAGCAAGATGGGCCTCGTTGAATGATGGGGTTTGCCGGTTGCGTCCCTGGAGCTTACCGAGGATGCTGGCGGTCGACTAAAGCCAGAGTAGTCATCGCTTTGTAATTGGTTGTTAGCGGACCGTCATGGGAGTGTCATTCTTTTATCAAGGTGGGCGAGGAGCTTAAGAACATGGGCGAACGCATTGAAAACGCACGCCACTGTTACATTAAAAATAAGACCCATGCTCTACACGACAAATGACCTGCGTATCAAGGCGACGAAAGTCGTCCTCCCCCCGGTATTTCTTGAAGAAGAGCTGCCCGTTACCGAGGCGGCTTCGGCTACTGTCTTTCAGGCGCGCAACGAAATTATCGACATTCTGAACGGTAACGATCCGCGGCTGGTTGTGGTCGTGGGCCCGTGCTCGATTCATGACACGAAAGCTGCGCGCGAGTATGCGGGGCTGCTGAAGGGTGCGATTAGCGATTTCGGCAAAGAGCTGCGGATTGTGATGCGCGTCTACTTTGAGAAGCCGCGGACGACGCTGGGATGGAAAGGGCTGATTAACGATCCGCATCTTGATGAATCGTTCCGGATCAATGACGGGTTGCGCATGGCGCGGCATCTGCTGCTTGATCTGGCGGAGATGGGCGTGCCCGCGGGGACGGAGTTTCTGGATATGATCTCGCCGCAATATGTGGCAGAGCTGGTGAGCTGGGGGGCGATTGGCGCGCGCACGACGGAGAGCCAGGTGCATCGTCAGCTTGCGTCGGGCTTGTCCTGCCCGGTTGGGTTCAAGAATGGGACGTCGGGCAATGTGCAGATTGCCATTGAGGCGATTGTCTCGGCGGGACATGCGCATACGTTTCTTGGCACTTCGGCAAACGGCCAGTCGGCGATTTTGTTTACGGCTGGGAATCCTGATTGCCACATCATTTTGCGCGGCGGCAGGCAGACGACGAACTACGATGCGGCTTCGGTCGCTTCAACCGCGGAGCAGATGGAGAAGGCGGGCGTGAAGCCGCGCATCATGATTGATTGCAGCCACGCCAACAGCGGCAAGGATCACCGGAAGCAGGGCGCAGTCTGCCGTGAAGTGGCCGCGCAGGTTGCGGCGGGTGATCATCGCATCATGGGCGTGATGCTTGAGAGTAATCTGGTTGCAGGCGCGCAGAATCTGGTGAATGGCAACGCGCTGACGTATGGGCAGAGCATCACGGACGCCTGTATCGACTGGAAGGAAACGCATGGACTGCTAGGAGAACTAGCGGCAGCCGTTCGCGCTGGCAGGTAGCGTTTTTTCTTATTGCAGGAGCCCGAAGACGGCGACTCCGCTAGGTGTTCCGACGAAGACCTTTCCGTTGACGATTGTGGGCGTGATGAATTTATTGCCATTCCCGAACTGATCGCGGCCGTTTGCGGCCTGATTGCTGTTGTAGAGTTCGGTGGCCAGATTTGTCGCGTCATAGGCGTGCAGCACCGCGGGGGATGTGTTTTCGACTGCCCATACGATTCCGTTCTGTGTGCCGTTGGCGCTGACGCTGGGTGTCGTTCCGGGGTAGGTGAAAGAGATCGCGGTCTGGCTGGAGGGCGTTATGCCCAGTTGGCCGGACTGCAGGGTAAATGCCTGAAGTTTGCTGTTGATGCTGCCGTAGTATATTGTGCCGTTGAAGTAAGCGGGCATTCCATACTCACCGGAAAGAACATGGGTAAGCTGCTGGTAAATGTTGTTCGATGACGCGTTAAATTTGCCCATGTTGTCGCGATCGACTACGTAGATGTTGCCGTCTTTTCCTGCGCCTACGGCCAGATGGCGAGTTGTGCCAGTCGAGTCGGTTATATCGGGCAATAGGAGAACGCCGCCAGATCCCAAATCTTCATCGGCGAGCGACTTCTGGAGCGTGTCGAAGGTACTGAAGTAGTCGGCGGGAATGAGCCTTCCTCTTATCGATGACACTTTCATGAAGGCGTTGCCGAAGTCTCCGTGAAACGGGAAGCCTCTGCTGTCGAGGGTGGTATCGAAGATGCCGTTAGCATCGAGAAAGTAGACATTTCCCTTCTCGTCGCCAGCAAGACCGGAACCAGCCATCCAGATCGATCCTTCACCGCCCTCGTAGTGCGGCTCTTCCGCCCCATTGGGGGTCAGGTTTAGCACGCTTTTCTGCCTCAGCGTACGCGCGTCGTACATCATGAGCCAGCCCGTGTAAGGATCCTGGTCGCAATGCGAGGTCCATCCCATGAAGATGGCATCATTCATCAGCAGCAGGCCGACGCGCTCCGCGTATTGGCCAGGATCGAATATCTGCATGCCGTTGACGGAGAATTCGCCTATTCCGGGATGGCTGGCGGTGATATCGACCGGGCCCTGCTCCATCTCGTCGCCGGACACCAGGCTCAAAGCGTGGAGGCGCTGGTGATAGACACCCGCCGCGTCTTTTGACATGGCGACCACGAAGATGACGCCATATCCAGGCCCTGTGCGCTTGATTACCGGCGTTGCGGTAATGCCGATTTCAGGAGAGATCTGACCGCAACTGTGGGGGTCACTGGTTCCCTCGCCGCTCTTGAGCATGGACTTCTGCCACAAGACCGTTCCCGTATCGGCGTCGAGCGCGTAGACGCTGTCGTGCTCGGTCACCGCATAGAGGACGTTGTGCATGACATTGGCGATGGGCACCTGGGACAGATAAAGCGGCTGCGCGTCTACTTTGCCGTCCAGTTGGTAAAAGCCCACCTTGCCAAAGGTCGAGGCATTGACGTTGGCTGGAGTCAGAATGACTTCGTTGGGGTTCAGGCCGTCACGCGCGTTGTCGAAGTGATATGTCGTGACATCGGTGGTCTGGCCGTAGGCGGTCAGGAAGAAAAGGAACGATGCGGCTGAAAGAGCAACCAGCAGGCGGGTGAAGCCTGTGGGTCGATGCGGGGCCGTGAGCATAAGCGGACCTCCATCCAGAGCTGGTTATCCGCTTCAGGAAGTGCAACGACCGATTGGAATCCTCCTGGTGCGGACGCTGTTGTTGTACACCCGCCGGGTTATCTTCGCAACATAGCTGACAAGTGGGAGAGCAGATCACTGATCTAATGCAGAAGCCCGAAGACGGCGACTCCGTTGGGTGTGCCGACAAAAACTTTGCCGTTGACGATCAGCGGCGTGATGAATTTGTTGCCGTTCCCAAATTGATCGCGGCCGTTCGCCGCCTGATTGCTGTTGTAGAGTTCGGTGGCGAGATTGGTTGCGTCATAGGCGTGGAGCACGGCCGGGGATGTGTTTTCGATTGCCCACACGATGCCGCTCTTCGTGCCGTTGGCGCTTATTCCCGGCGTCGTACCGGGATAAGTGAAGGATATGGATGTTTGGCTTGACGGCGTTGCGCCTAGTTTGCCCGACTGCAGGGTGAATGCCTGGAGCTTGCTGTTAATGCTGCCGTAGTAGACGGTGCCGTTGAAGTAGGCGGGCATTCCGAACTCACCGGAGAGGACGTTGGACAGTTGCTGGTAAATGTTGTTCGATGACGTGTTGAATTTGCCCATGTTGTCGCGATCGACTACGTAGATGTTACCGTCCTTTCCCGCTCCCACAGCAAGGTGGCGGGTCGTACCGGTGGAGTCGGTTACATCGGGCAGGAGCAGGACCCCGCCCGATCCCAGATCGAGGTCGCTCGCTGATTGACTGACGGTGTCGTAGGTGCTGAAGTAGTCGGCTGCAGCGAGCTTGTTGTTCCCTGTCGAGACTTTCATGAAGGCGTTTCCGAAATCGCCCTGCACGGGGAAGCCGTTGCCGTTCAAGGTGGTGTCGAAGCTGCCGTTGGCGTCGAGAAAGTAGATGTTGTCCTGAGTATCGGCTGCGAGTCCGGCGCCAGCCTGCCAAATGGAGCCTTCGCCGTTGTCGAAGTGGGGCGAACTGGGGCCATTGGGAGTGAGATTGAGCACGCTGGTCTGTTGGAGGGTGGTTTCGTTGTACATCATCAGCCAGCCGGTGTATGGGTCGATGTCGCAGTGCGAAGTCCAGCCCATGAAGATCGAGCCATTCATCAGCAGGAGGCCGACGCGCTCTGCGTACTGGCCGGGAGCGAAGGTCTGAGCGCCGTTTTGTGAGCCATATCCGCTGCCGGGGTAGGTCGCGGTAATTTCAACTGGACCGCCCTCCATCTCCGCGCCGGTAGCGATATTAAGGGCGTGCAGACGCTGATGGTATACGCCATTCCCGTCCTTGCTCATTGCGACGACGAAGATTGCTCCGAGGTTGCGGTCAATGACGGGCGTGCTGGTGATGCCTATTTCCGGACTGATCTGGCCGCAACCGTGGTCGTCGCTGGTTGTCTCGCCGGATTGGAGGGCGGAGATCTGCCACAGAACAGTGCCCGTGTCGGCGTCGAAGGCGTACACGCTGTCGTGTTCGCTTGCGACGTACAGGACGTTATGCGCACTGCCGTTGACGGTGAGCCGCGACAGGTAGAGCGGCTCGGCGTCGATTTTGCCGTCGGCTGCGAAGAAGTTGATTTTGCCAAAGGCTGTGGAGTTGACGTTCGAGGGAGTCAGCGTGGTTTCGTTTGCGTTCAGGCCGTCGCGGGCATTGTCGTAGTGGTAGGTTGTCGCGTCGACGCCGGGTAACGATTGAGAGGCATTGACGGTCAATGCCAGATTGGCGCTGTGCGAGAGCGAGGCCGATGTTCCGGTGAAGGTGACCGTGGCATTGCCGGTTGCGGCGTTTGCCGCCGCCGTTAATGTGGTGCTCTGGGGCGTGCCTGGAGTCAGGCTGAGTATTGATGGGCTGGCGGTTACACCGGAGGGTAGTCCGCTGGGACTGACGGTGATGGTCCCCGTAAAACCATTGATTGCCGTGGCGCTTACGGTGAGATTTTGCGACGAGCCGGCAGTGATCGAGAGGGTACCGGAAGAAAGCGTCAAGGTGAAATCGGGTTGCAGCATAGTGTTCCCCGATGAATGACTGGTCCCACATGCTACGAAGGCAAGTATGATCACGCAGGCAAAGCTGCAAAACAGCAGCATTCTCAATCGGGAGCTGTTAAAAATGGACACTGCAACGCGACCACTATGACACTCGCGGCGTCACTGGAGCAAGTCGAGGTCGAGCAATCGTTTTGAGACGATTTTAAAGGCTTATGCACTGCATGGGTTACTTTTTGTCGAGAAGGAACTCGTCTCGCATTTCTACGGACAGCCTCTCGGCCTTTGGGTCGGCGACACGGTACATTTTCACTTCGGCGTGCTTTCCTTCTATCTGGATGACGAGGTAGTGGTAGTTGATGAGGGGAGGTTCCTTTTTCGGGTCAGAAGCACGGTAGAGGTCTTCGTCGCCACGAACGAGGATGGGATAGGGTTTGGCGCCTCCGCCGCCGGAGATGAGATAGGTAATGCCCTTGCGCTCGAAGCGCTCGTAGTTGTGGATGTGTCCGTTGACCACGATGAATTTTGCGCGCGATTTTGACGCCTCCGATTCGAGCAGTTCGCGCAAGCCAATTTCATTGGGGTCCGGAAGGTTCGCGGCGATCTGGCTTTGCAGGTCGGCCATCCATGGCATGTGATCGAGGACGAAGACGAAGTCCGCGTTCGGAGGAATGTGCTCGAGTTGCGATGTCAGCCATCTGCCCTGCGGTGATTGCTTGTAGTTGTACTGAGTAACGTCGATCGAGATGAGGTAGACATTTCCGATCTGCGCTGAATAGTAGGCACAACCTTTCAGCTGAGGGAAATTTGCGAGGTAGTTAGCGATGCCGGCATCGCGACCGCCTTTGTATTCATGGTTGCCGGTTGTGGGGAAAACGTACAGATGCTCTTCGCGCCATACCGCTGTTTCTTCCTGAAAGACCTTCCAATCGGCAGGGTCAGCGCCTGTAAAGGGGGTGTCGCCGGTGAGGAAGATGGCAAGAGGCTTTTCATTCGCAACCTGCTTGACGAGGAATTGCCGGACCTTTGGGTTTGTGTCAGTGACGTTGGAGGGATCGGTGAAGCGAATGTCTCCATAGGCGATCAGCTTCATAGGAGCGCCGGGAGCGATGCCGGGGACGGTTATCGTAGGCCCGATAGGTGGAGGAGTCTGCGCATATGCAGGCAGCCCTAATGCGAGACCATAGAAGAGTGCCAGGCGAAAGAACGAATGTGCTCGCATCAGCCGCGACCACCACCCACGAAGTGCACGATTTCGAGCTTATCTCCAGCTTCGAGGGTGGATTCTGTCCAGGAAGCTCGGGATACGATTTCGCCGTTCTGCTCGATGGCTACACGGTCGTTCTTGAGGCCCAGGATTGCGATGAGATCAGAGAGTTTTGCACTGGCGCCGAGTTCGGGGAATTCTCTCGGCTGGCCGTTGATGACAAGCTGCATGGGTTGAGGGTATCAGAGCCTTTTGCGCGCAGCGGCACACAGGGATAACGGTACTTGTTGGGGATGCGACGCCCGGTAGAAAAAGCAGATCCTTCGACCCCGACTGCCACAGAGTCTCCGCTCAGGATGACAACATTATAAAGAAAATCAGGGCGCTAACGCAGAAGACGCCAGAGTTCCCAGCCGGCAATAATGATTGAGGCAAGAATCACATTGCAGAGCATCGCGACCGCCAGACCGCGCATGCAGCCGAGCCCGTCGTCTGAGCGGAGATGTATGTCTTCCAGAGGTGGTTCTAGGCTAGCAGCGGCATCTTTCCGTACGACCGAAAGACGCTTAATCCGGATCGGTTCCAACGGATGACTTAAAGTGCTCATGGCTTCACCCCTCACGGAGTCTATCGGCGGTGGCCTGGCTGAACTTCAGAAGGTTGCGGGTTAGTCCGCCCTGTGTTTCAAATTGGAACAGTCATGCAGGATTGGGATTGGCCCATCTATGCGGTTTTTGTTGTGAGAATGCCAACAAATGCGAGGTGAATTTCTGTGAATTTACAGGGAATTCTGAGCCTTCCTTGACGGCAGCGATAAGCAGAAACTACTCTCAGTGGAGAGGCTTCGGCGATAAAACGCTCAAGCGGTGAGGTTGAGATGCACGGCGCAAACTATTTCTGGAATTACGTTCCGATGTTGCTGCAAATCCTTGCCGCGACCGGGATGGGCGCAGGAATGGTGACGGCGTCGTGGTTCCTCGGCCGCCATCGCAACTCGAAGGCCAAGCTGGATGCGTATGAATGCGGTATTCCAGCGGAGGGCGATGCCCGCGGCCGCTTCTCTGTGCGCTTCTACATGGTGGCGATGCTCTTCATCCTCTTCGACGTGGAAGTGGTCTTCATGCTGCCGTGGGCAGTCATCTACCGCGACCTGCCGCATATTGTCGGGTCGAAATTCTTCGGCTTCTGGGAGATGCTGGTGTACATCGGCTTTGTGCTGGTCGGCTTCTTCTACATCACGAAAAAAGGCATTCTTGACTGGTCTTCCGATAAAGGCGATCTGTAGGCTTTTGGCAGACGCAATCTGCAGCAGAACTATTACTGACCTGAGCCTGCTGACGGCTCTCTGACCCGGGCCTGCTGACGGCTCTGAAAAGTAAGGACTCGATGGACTCAGCTGTTCAAGGGAAAGATGCCGTGCGCTCGGCGCTGCCGGAGAATCGGGCGATTGCTGCCCTGCTCTCTTGGAACGCAGACGCCGTTCTCGACGCAAAATACCATCTCAAGGAACTGACGGTCACGATTGCGCGCGACGAGATTCGCGGCGCGTGCCAGGCGGTGAAAGCGGCTGGTTACAACTTTCTTGAAGACGTGACCTGCGTGGACTGGTATCCGAGCGAGCCGCGCTTTCATGTGACGTACCACATTCTTTCGCACAGCTTGAAGGACCGGGTGCGGCTTGTTTCCCCGGTTGAGAGCATCGACCCCACGATTGACAGCATTACTCCCATCTGGCCTTCTGCGAATTTCTACGAACGCGAGGTGTGGGACCTCTTCGGCGTACGCTTCCATGGGCATCCTGAACTGCGGCGTATCATGATGCCGGAAGAGTGGGACGGCCATCCGTTGCGCAAAGATTATCCCGTGGAGGGATACCGCTAATGCCTACAAGCCCTGATCTGGCGAAATTTGTCGAAACGTCTACGCTGATCAAGCCGCGTCCGGAGGAAGGCGCGAAGGACCGTACGATGGTCCTGAATATGGGGCCGCAGCATCCTTCGACGCACGGCGTGCTGCGCCTTGTGATCGAGATCGATGGCGAGACGGTGCTCAAGGTCGTGCCGGATATTGGGTATCTGCATACGGGCATTGAAAAGACCTGCGAGGCGAAGTTTTATCAACAGGTGGTTCCGATGACGGACCGCATCGACTACCTGTGCCCGATGACCAACAATCTGGCGTATTGTCTGGCCATCGAGAAGCTGCTGCAGTTGGAGATTCCGGATCGCGCGCAGTGGATTCGTGTGTTGCTGAATGAGTTGACGCGGTTGAATTCGCATCTTGTCTGGCTGGGCACGCATGCCATGGATATTGGCGCGCTGACGGTCTTTCTCTATTGCTTCCGTGAACGTGAAGATATCCTGCGCCTCTTTGAGCATGTTGCCGGACAGCGCATGATGACTTCGTACTTCCGCGTTGGCGGGCTGGCGCTGGAGCCGCCGCTGGACTTCTTCGACCGCGTGAAGGCTTTCATCAAGCGGATGCCGGAGAAGATTGATGAGTACGAGAATCTGCTGACCGGCAATCCGATTTTCTTCAACCGGCTAAAGGGTGTGGGCCATCTGAGCGCGGAAGATGCGATTGCACTGGGCGTGACGGGACCACCGCTTCGTGCTTCGGGCGTGGACTGGGATCTGCGGCGCGACATGCCGTATTCGAGCTACGAGAAGTTTCAGTTCCAGGTGCCGGTTTCAAATGACTGCGACGTGTGGGCGCGATACGTGGTCCGCATTCAGGAGATGCGCGAGTCGGTGAAGATTGTCGAGCAGGCTCTGGCTGGGATGCCGGAGGGACCGATCACGGCGAATGCGCCGCATGTGGTGCTGCCGGACCGCGAGAAGATGAAGACCCAGATGGAGTCGCTCATCTACCACTTCAAGATTGTCACCGAAGGTTTCACTGTTCCTGCCGGGCAGGTGTACCAAGCGGTAGAATCACCGCGCGGCGAAATGGGCTACTTTGCCGTCAGCGATGGGACGGCAAAACCATATCGCGTGCATATGCGGAACCCGTCATTTGCGACGCTGCAGGCGCTGCAGACAATGTGCGAAGGACGGCTGATCGCGGACGTGGTTGCGGTGATCGGGTCGATTGATATCGTTCTGGGAGAGATCGACAGGTGAGTACGGCTGTCGGTGATCGACGGGTTTTTACTGAGCTCTGGATATCGTTTGTTTCTGTGGTGCGCTCGTATGTGGCGGCGCATGATCTGGGTAGAATTGAAGGCCATGCTTTTGTCGATGACGGCGAAGAAGGCCGTCTCACGGTCCGCGAAGAGAATAGGATTCTGGTCATCGAATTTGACCCGCAGATGGGCACAGGCCAGTGGGCAATTTACGAGGACGAACCTGGGCCGGAGCGGCGGCTGAAGGCTGGCGAGTTTCGCATTGGGGCTGACAGTCTGGTGACGTTTAGCGACCGTCGGGGCGCAGTTGAGATGGAGATTGCGGCAGAGGCATTTACCGCGAAGGTTTTTGACGAAGATTAGTTTGAACAGGATTTGCTGGAACGGGGATTGAAGAATGAGCACACCTCAAACCACGATTTTTTCGCCAGCGACGGCGGCGCGCTTTGACCGCCTGGTGACGCTGTATCCGGTGAAGCGCTCGGCGCTTGTGCCCATGCTGCTCTACGCGCAGGATGAGGTTGGCTACATTTCAGATGCGGTTATCGCCGAGATCGCGCAGCGCATCGGAATCACCGAACTCGATGTGCGGAACGTGCTCAGTTACTACTCGATGCTGCGAACAAAGCCAGCAGGCAAGTACAATGTGCAGGTTTGTACGAATATCTCCTGCATGCTGCGCGATGGCTATGGCATTCTGGAGCACTGCAAGAAGCGGCTGGGCATCGGGCACAAAGAGACAACCGCTGACGGGTTGTTTTCGCTGGAAGAAGTCGAGTGCATCGGAGCGTGCTGCTGGGCTCCAGCTGTGCAGATCAATTACGACTTCTATGACGAGCTGACGCCGGAGAAGATGGACCAGATTCTGGATGATTACAAGGCGGGCCGTGGAAAGGAGACCGTGTAACGATGCCGAGACTCGTCTCCCATCCCGATGAGGTAAAGATCATCTCCCGCCGCTTTGGACAGGGCGCTGCAGATATCGACAAGTACATTGAGCTGGACGGCTACAAAGCCGTGCAAATTGCGATTGCAAAGGGCGTCGACTGGATCATCAATGAGGTGAAAGTCTCCGGCTTGCGCGGGCGCGGCGGTGCTGGCTTCCCTACTGGATTGAAGTGGTCGTTTGTGCCGAAGCAGTCTGACAGGCCGAAATATGTTCTGGTCAATGGTGATGAGAGCGAGCCTGCAACCTGCAAAGACCACGTCATCTTTCTGCACGATCCGCATGCTGTGATCGAAGGCACGATGATCGCAGGGCTGGCAATCGGGTCGAAGCTGGGATTCATCTATCTGCGCGGCGAGTATCGCTATCTGTTGAAAATCATGGAGAAGGCCGTTGCTGACGCGTATGCCAAGGGTTTTCTCGGCAAGAACATTTTCGGCTCGGGAATTGACTTCGACATTGTGACGCAGACGGGTGCGGGCGCCTATGAGGTTGGCGAGGAGTCGGCGCTGATGGAGTCGCTTGAAGGCAAGCGCGGCGTTCCGCGCATCAAGCCGCCGTTCCCTGCTGTGGTCGGCTTGTATGGCGGACCCACGGTCATTAACAATGCTGAGACGATTGCCAGCGTGCCGCACATTATGCTGATGGGCGGCGAGGCGTACGCGAAGATTGGGTCGGAGCGCAACGGCGGGACGCGCTTATTTGGGATCAGCGGACATGTTGAGAAACCCGGCGTGTATGAGTTGCCGATGGGCTACAACCTGAAGAAAGCGATCTACGAAGTGGGCGGCGGTGTTCGCGGCGGTCGCGGTCTAAAGGCTGTGGTTCCGGGCGGATCGTCGACACCTGTTCTTCTGCCAAATGAGATTGATGTCGGTATGGATTTTGATCAGCTCGGCAAGGCGGGGAGCATGCTTGGTTCGGCCGGTATCGTCGTGATTGACGACCAGACGTGTATGGTTGAGTTTGCGCTGCGGACGATTGCGTTCTATCAACATGAAAGCTGCGGCTGGTGTATTCCCTGCCGCGAAGGCACAGACTGGCTGAAGAAAACGATTGGGCGCGTACATGCCGGCGGTGGCGTGGACAAGGACCTGGACAATATTCGCTATCTCGCCGAGAACATGCTGGGGCGGACATTCTGCCCGCTGGGCGACGCGGCTGCGATGCCCACCATTGGATTTATCAAGAAGTTTCGGCATGAGTTTGAAGATCATTTGAATGGCAAGCCTTGCCCGTACGCACACGCCGAAGAGCCGGCGCTGGTTTAGAGGATTAGGTAATTCATGGCTGACGTAACGTTCACAGTCGATGGCAAGAAGCTGACCGCGCCCGCGGGCACGCTGCTGATTGATGCCTGTAAGAACGCGGGCATCGAGATTCCGGCGTTCTGCTACTATCCCAATCTTTCACTGCAGGCGGCTTGCCGAATGTGCGTAGTGCGCATCGAGAAGATGCCGAAGCTGCAGACGGCTTGCACGACTCCGGTTACAGAGGGGATGGTCGTTGCCACCGAGACCGACGAGATCAAGCAGGCGCGCAAAGCGACGGTCGAGTTGCTCCTGGGAAACCACCCGCTGGACTGCCCGGTGTGCGATGCGGGCGGCGAGTGCGAATTGCAGGACATGACTTTCAAGTACGGTGCGGCGGAATCGAAATACGTCGAGATCAAGCAGCACCGTGAAGAGCAGCAGTGGTCGCCGGTGGTTTACTTCGACCGGCCACGCTGTATTCTTTGCTACCGCTGCGTGCGCGTCTGTGGCGAAGGCATGGATGTGTGGGCGCTGGGCATTCAGAATCGCGGCGTGAGCGCGGTGATTGCTCCTAATGGGCAGGACCATCTGAACTGCGAAGAGTGCGGCATGTGCATCGATCTCTGCCCGGTTGGCGCGCTGACTTCGGGGACGTATCGCTATAAGACGCGGCCGTGGGAGATGAACCACATCGCCACCATCTGCACGCACTGCGGCGATGGCTGCAAGACAACGCTCGGCGTGCGCAGCGTAAACGATGGCGTGGAAATCATCCGCGGCGACAATCGGGACAAGAGCGGCATCAACGGCGATTTTTTATGTAACAAAGGCCGTTACGCATTTGATTTTGCGAACCGGACGGACCGGCTGACGAAGCCGCTTGTACGTCAGCCCGACGGCAAGTTTGCCCAAGTGAGTTGGGACCACGCGCTTGATTTTGCAGCGAAGAAGTTGCGTGAGACTTCGCGAGGCGAAGGGCGGCCAGTCGATTGGCGTAATCGGCTCGAATCGGACAACGAACGAAGAGTCGTATCTGCTGCAGAAGTTTGCGCGGACGATTCTTGGCACGAACAATATCGATCATCACCGCACGGCTGACTATGTGTCGTTTGCTGCCGCGCTTGCCGGCAAGACAGGACACACCGCTTCCCTCCGCGACACGGCCACGGCTCCGGCGATTCTGCTGCTCGGTAATGATCCGACGGAGCAGCATCCGGCGCTGGCGTGGAACCTGCGGTCGAATGTGCGGCTGCATCGCGCGCGTGTCTACGTCGCGAATCATAAGGAAATCAAGCTGCGGCGGCAGGCGAAGGCCTTTCTTGAGATTCCGCAGGATGGGTATGCATCGCTGGTGCAGTATCTGGCTGGAAACGATGGTGCGATTTCTGCCAACGACAACACTGCGGCGTTCCGCGATGCGATTCGCAAGGAAGAGTCGCTGCTGATTGTTTTTGGTTCCGAGTTTCGTGGGCGCGATATTCAGGCGCTGGTAGACTTCGGGCTTTCGCTCCCGAATGCGAAGTTCGCTGCACTTGGCGATTATGCCAATTCACGCGGTGCGGCGGATATGGGGCTACTGCCTGATCTACTGCCGGGGTATGTTCCGATCAGCGATGCGGCACATTTTACCGACGAATACGGCGAGGCTTTGCCATCAGCGGCCGGGCTTGATCTTGCTGGAGATGTTTGATGCAGCGCAGCGCGGCGATCTGGCAGCGTTGTATGTTGTCGGATCGAATCCGGTGTCTCGGTATGGCGTTGACGCAGCGGCACTCAAGAATACTTTTCTTGTCGTGCAGGACATGTTCCTGACGGAGACGGCGGCACTGGCTGACGTGGTCTTCCCTGCCGCCAATCTGTATGAGAAGTCCGGGACGGTCACCAACACTTATGGCGATATTCAGCTGGTGAAGAAGGCTGCGGACAAGGCTGGCGTGCGCACGCGATTTTGAGTTGATTGTTCGACTGGCCGATCGCATGGGTGCTGATCCGAAGAAGCTGGTTCCCTTTGGGCGCGGTGTTCATGCTGATATGGGACAGTCGCGCGGCGCCCGAGTCGGGTGAAGCCGATCGGCATGCGGTATGGCTTGCAGCGAATCGTCTGGAGCCGAAGCTCAGCCCGTTCGATCCGTTTGCTACTCTCGATGAGATTCAGCGGCTGGTTCCCGCGTATAACGTTTCGCGCCTGGAACTGCTGACGGGAACAGAGCAGGCGGAGAAGATTGACCTGGTGCAGATTCAGCCTGCGGCTACGCGCCGCGATCTGGTTTTGCCCGCAGAGGATTCGCTGTTTACTTCGGGAACGCTTGGCCGTTACAGCGATATGATGAAGGCTGTCGTCGATTCGCACACAACACCTAAACCCGCGGAAACAGCGGCGGACTAGCAAAGTTTTCTGGAAGGCCCGATGGAAGTTAGCATTTGGATCTTTTTGCTGTTGACCGTGCTGAAGGTCGCCGTGGTTACGGTGCTTCTGCTGATGGCGGTCGCCTATACAGTGCTGCTGGAGCGCAAGCTTGTAGGGCGCATCCAGAACCGCTGGGGGCCCACCCGCGTGGGGCCGTTTGGCTTGATGCAGCCGTTGTGCGATGGTCTGAAGCTTTTTCTGAAGGAAGACCTGCTGCCTAGCGGTGTGTATCGTCCACTGTATATTCTGGCGCCAGTAATTGCGTTAAGCTGCGCGCTCATTACGATTTCTGTCATCCCGTTCGGTAAGCAGATATACGTCAAGGGCGTCGATCTGTTTCAGATTGCTGATGTGAATATCGGTCTGCTGGTGATTCTAGGCATCACGTCCATTGGCGTGTATGGAGTAGCGCTCTCCGGGTGGTCGTCGAATAACAAATACTCTCTGCTGGGAGCGTTGCGTGCAAGCGCGCAAATGGTCAGTTATGAGTTGGCGCTTGGGTTGTCACTGGTGGGCGTTGTGCTGCGGACCGGATCGCTGCGACTGCGGGACATCGTGAACATCCAGGCAACGCACGGGCTGTTGAGCTGGAATGTGATCGGCGGACTACAGTTCGTTGCGTTCTTCATTTATCTGATCTCGGCGTTTGCCGAAACCAATCGCACGCCATTTGATCTTTCCGAAGCCGAGAGCGAACTGACCGCCGGCTATCACACTGAATACAGTTCGATGAAGTTTGCCATGTTCTTTATGGCTGAATACGGCAACATGATCATGGTGGGCTGCGTTGCGACGCTGCTGTTTCTAGGCGGATGGTCGAGCCCGTTTGGCAACTTGCTGCCAGAGTGGGGCGGACCTGTGGTGCAGGCATTGCTGCCGGTCTTCTGGTTTGTCCTCAAGGTTTTCTTCTTCCTGTGTCTTTATGTCTGGGTGCGCGGTACGCTGCCGCGTTTCCGCTATGACCAACTGATGCGTTTCGGCTGGACGTTTTTGTTACCTCTGGCGATTGCAAATATTATTGCGACGAGCTTGTGGCTGGCTTTTCGCGCGGCGTAAAACGAACGCTGAATTACAATTTTCTTTCTTCACGGTTCCATTCGCTTAAGAGCATGCATTTAGTTCTGTTCTTCATCTTCGGCGGGTTATGTGTTGCGGGAGCGTTGAATCTCCTATTGCAACATCACCCTATTAACAGCGCGCTTTCGCTGATTGTGGTGATGACTTCGCTCGCCGTGCTGTATCTCCTGCTGGGCGCGGAATTCCTCGCCGCGGCGCAGGTTATCGTCTACTCCGGCGCCATCATGGTGCTCTTCACCTTTGTGATCATGCTTTTGAATGCAGGGGAAGAACAGCACACGCATGGCAGCAAGGCCGCGTACATCGTTGGATTTCCGGGAGCAGCGGCGCTGCTCGGCATTCTGGTCTACATCTTCCTGAAGCAGCGCGATCATCTCGGATCGGCCAAGATTGGCGGCTACCTGGTGACAACGCACGATCTGAGCAGCGTGCTGTTTCGTGACCTGCTGCTGCCGTTTGAAGTAACGTCTGTGCTGATTCTGGTGGCTATCCTCGGCGCGGTTGCGCTGGCGCGAAAGGAGCACTGAGCAGAATGGTCCCGATTGCTTACTATCTTGTGCTGAGCGCCATTCTCTTTTCGATTGGTGTCGCGGCGTTTCTGATTAAGCGCAACATCATTACCGTGTTCATGTCGATTGAGCTGATGCTGAATGCAGTGAATCTGACGTTTGTTGCCTTTGCGCACCACTGGCATCAGGTGAGCGGACAGATATTCGTTTTCTTTGTGATGGTTGTAGCGGCAGCCGAAGCCGCGGTGGGCCTCGCGATCATCATTGCCCTTTTCCGCACTCGTGCCACCCTGGATGTTGACCAAGTGGATTTGATGAAATTATGACCAGTTCCCTTCATCTCTGGCTGATTCCGATTGTTCCCTTCGCCGGATTTCTGGTGAACGGTCTGCTTGGCCGACGCTTTCCTAAAGCGCTGGTGACGACAGTGGCCTGGCTGGCCACGCTGATTCCCTTTCTCCATGTTCTGAAAATTGTGCTGCGCTTCAGTTCCTTGACGCTTCCCTACACGGAAAATGTTGGAACATGGATCACGGCGGGGAGCTTCCACGCGGACTTTGCTTTTGCACTCGATCAGCTGACGCTGATCATGCTACTGGTGGTGACGGGCGTTGGATTTCTGATTCACCTTTATTCCGCCGGTTACATGGCGCATGAAGAGGGGTACTGGCGGTTCTTCGCCTATCTCAATCTCTTCATGTTCTTCATGCTGACGCTGGTGCTGGCGGAGAACTTCCTGCTGATGTTTGTGGGGTGGGAAGGTGTCGGACTCGCGTCGTACTTGCTGATCGGCTTCTACTTTACGAAGGATTCGGCGGCGAATGCCGGGAAAAAGGCTTTTGTCGTCAACCGTGTTGGCGACTTTGGCTTTCTGCTGGCGATGTTTCTGCTCGTTGCGCACTTTGGCACGCTGAGTTTTGGCGAAGTGTTCAGCCAGATTACGCAGCATCCGGAATGGCAGGGCGGCTTTCTGACGGCGATTGCGTTATTCCTTGTGCTGGGTGCAACGGGTAAGTCGGCGCAGATTCCGCTGTACGTCTGGCTGCCGGATGCGATGGAAGGTCCCACGCCGGTCTCCGCGCTGATTCACGCGGCGACGATGGTTACCGCCGGCGTCTATATGGTGGCGCGCGCGCACCTGATCTTCGATCGCTCGCCGTTTGCGCTGACTACTGTGGCGATTATCGGCGCGGCTACGGCGCTCTTTGCGGCGACCATCGCGCTTGTGCAGACGGACATTAAGCGCGTGCTGGCTTACTCGACTGTTTCACAGATTGGGTATATGTTCCTGGCCTGCGGCGTCGCTGCTTATTCGTCAGGCATCTTTCATCTTCTGACGCACGCTTTCTTCAAGGCGCTGCTGTTTCTTTCCGCGGGTTCGGTGATTCATGCACTGAGCGGCGAGCAGGACATGCGTGTGATGGGCGGGTTGCGCAAGAAAATTCCCATTACTTTCTGGACGATGACGATGGCAGTCTTTGCTATCTGCGGGATTCCACCATTTGCAGGATTCTTCAGCAAGGACGAGATTCTCTATCAGGCTTTTGTGTCTCCAAATCCGATTGGCAAGCTTGTCTGGTTCGTTGGGCTGTTTACGGCCGGCCTTACGGCGTTCTATATGTTCCGGCTGTGGTATCTGACCTTCTTCGGCGAAAGCCGCGCCAAGGAAGGAGCGCATGATGATCATGGGCATCGGCCACGCGCACGGCGTGCATGAGAGCCCGTGGATCATGCTGGGGCCGCTGGTCATTCTTGCAATTCTCTCGGTGATTGGCGGATGGGTTGGTGTTCCGGCAGCGCTCGGCGGACACGCTGAAATAGAGCATTTTCTATCGCCTGTGTTGCAGCTTGCGCCCGAAGCTGCGGAGGGCGGCAAGTCGCTTGAATTACTGCTGGCGATCGTTTCTGTGGTCACAGGAGCGATTGGGTGGTTCATTGCGCATCTGCTTTATTTCGCGAAGCCGGAGTTGCCTGCGCAGCTTGCCGCGAAGGTTCGCGGATTGTATTCGCTGCTGCTCAATAAATACTGGATCGACGAACTGTACGGCGCTGTCATCGTGACTCCTGTTCTTTTGGTTTCACGCTATGTGCTGAAGGGCTTGTTTGATACCGGCGTGATTACTGGTGGCGGTCTGGCGCTGGGGTATACGACGCAGGGGATCGGCTCGGTTGTACAGCGTATTCAGTCGGGCAATATTCGGTCGTACGCAGGTTGGCTGGCGCTGGGCGCTGCCGCACTGCTGCTGCTGACTTATTTTGGGTTTGGATCGCACCTGTCGTTTTAGAGATATGAAGCAAGGAACGTATTCGTGCTGAACGATTCCATTTTGTCGATGATTACGTTTGTGCCAACGGTGGGCGCGATCGTAGTTGCTCTGCTGCCGCGGACTGGCAAGCTGATCCAGTGGTTCACGCTGCTGGTGACGCTCGCGACGTTTGCGCTTACGCTGCATCTGCCGGCGCATTTTCAATATGGGCAGACGGGCTTCCAATTTGAAGAGATCCATCCGTGGATTGCGAGCCCGAAGATCGGCTATCACCTTGGCGTCGATGGCATTTCGATGTGGCTGGTGGTGCTCGTCGGATTCCTTGGGCCGCTGGCCGCGCTTGCTTCATGGAAGGCGATTGAGACTCGCACCAAGGAGTTTTACTTTCTCTTCCTGATTCAGCAAACGGCGATGCTGGGGGTCTTCGTTTCGCTCGATATGTTCCTCTATTACGGATTCTGGGAGCTGTCCCTGGTGCCGATGGCGATTCTGATTGCCATGTTCGGGCGCAATCGCGGGCCGCAGGCGGCGATCAAGTTCTTCCTCTTTACGTTCATCCCCTCGGCTCTGCTGCTGGTTGGGTTGCTGTGGCTGTATGCGAAGACCGGCACATTCGATTTTGTCGAAACGCAGCAATATCTCTCGCAAAATGGCTCGCTCTTCGCTCCGCAGGCTTTGTGGTGGGTTTCGCTGGCGTTCCTTGTGGCCTTCGCTGCCAAGGTTCCAGTCTTCCCGTTGCATGGATGGTTGAGCGATGTCTTCTCTGAAGCGCCAACGGCGATGGCGATGGTGGTTGCGGGTAAGCTTGGGCTTTACTCGATCATTCGGTTCAATCTTGGACTCTTCCCCGCGCAGTCGCGGCAGATTGCGCCACTGATGATTGCTCTGGCGGTGATCGGGATTCTCTACGGCGCTCTTGTTGCACTTGTACAGCAGGATTTGAAGCGCTTCATTGCCTTTTCTACCATCGGACATCTGAGCTTCTGCACACTCGGTATTTTCTGCTTTACGGTTGTCGGATTGAATGGCTCGGTCTATCAGATCCTGAACCATGAGCTATCCGGCGCGGCGATGCTGGTTCTCTTCGGCATTCTTTATGAACGTTATGGGACGTACGATATGGCGCTCTACGGTGGGCTTGCCAGCAAACTGCCCAATATGGCGACGCTCTACGTCATCACCACGCTTTCGCTCGTCGGGCTGCCGATAATGAACGGCTTCGTGGGCGAGTTCCTGATCCTGAGTTCGAGTTTCGGAGTGCATCCCTACTGGGGCGCGGCTGCTACTCTCGGAGTGATTCTGAGCGCGGCGTACATGCTCATGATGATTCAGAAGCTCTTCTACGGGCAACAGTCGCAGCTGGTTGCAAATAAAGCCGTGCCTGATGTGGTGGGGCGTGAAGGCCTTGCGCTGGTGCCGGCTGTAGTTCTGATGCTGGTGCTGGGCGTGGCTTCTCCTTACTGGATTAAAGCGATCGGCGGCGCCGTGAGTGGACTGGCTGACAATGTCGCGCATGCAACGGTAACTCTTACGACGAACGTGGCGGAGAAACGATGACAGACGTACCGCAGATCTATCGGATTCTCCCGGAAGTGATTCTCACGATCACCGGTGTGGTGATCATGCTTGCCGAGCCGCTGCTGGCGAAGAACGCCAGCCGGAAACCACTTGGGTGGCTCGCAGTTATCGGTACGTTGGCTTCGCTGGCAGCGAGTCATTGGCAGTTGGGCTTGCCTGCGGGAACGGCGTTCTTCGGAACCGTGCGGACGGATGCTTTCAGTGTCTTCTTTCATGTAGCGATTGCCGGGATTGTGCTGGCCACACTACTGGTCACACTCGACGCGGCCAGCCCCGATGCGGAAGGCCTCGGCGAACTCTTTGCGTTGATCTGCTTCGGCGCGGTCGGCATGATGCTGATGACCTGCGCTGATGAATTGCTGCTGGTCTTTATCGGCCTGGAAATTTCGTCGATCTCAACTTACATCATGGCGGGATTCCGGCGGAAGAGCGCCAAGGGACCTGAGGCGGCGATCAAGTATTTTCTACTGGGTTCGTTTGCTACGGCTTTCTTCCTCTATGGCATTGCGCTGATCTTTGGAGCAACGGGTACGACGGTTATTTCGAATGTGGCCGCACTCCTTACTTCAAGCCAAACACCGGTTCTGGCGACGATTGGCGTAGCGATGGTTCTGATCGGGCTCGGCTTCAAGGTCTCGGCTGCTCCGTTCCAGGTGTGGACGCCGGATGTCTACGAAGGCTCGCCGTCTCCGGTGGTCGGGCTCATGTCCACCGCTCCTAAAGCGGCTGCGTTTGCTGTGCTGCTGCGTATTCTGTACGTCGCTTTTCCTGCTTTACATAATCATTGGGAGCCGCTGATCTGGTGCATGGCGGCGCTCTCGATGACGATCGGCAACCTGGGCGCGCTGCGACAGCAGAATGTGAAGCGGCTGCTGGCGTATTCGTCCATTGCGCACGCTGGCTATATTCTGGCTGCGTTCACTGCGCTTTCGCCGGATGGCATTGCAGCAGCCAGCTTCTATACCTTGAGCTATGCGGCGATGAATGTTGGCATCTTTGCCGTGTTCAGCCATGCCGGTGGCATGGACGACCGACTGACCCTGATTCAGGATTATCGCGGGCTTGCCTATCGCTCACCGCTGCTTGGCGGGGCGCTGGCCTTCTTCCTCATTTCGCTGATTGGGATTCCGTTTACGGGCGGCTTCTTCGGCAAGTTTTATGTTTTTGCCTCGGCTTTGCACTCGGGACTGGTGTGGCTGACGATTATTGGACTCGTGAACAGCGGGATCGCTTGTTACTACTACCTGCGGCTGTTGGTGGCGGCATATTCAAAGCCTGTCCACAGTGATTTGCTGGATGGGATACCACGCGCCTCTGTGCCGTTGTTGTTTGCTCTGCTGATTACGGTTGCGGTTACGTTGATCCTTGGTATCGTTCCCGGGCAGGTGCTGGCGGTTGCTAAAGCCGGGGCGAATACCCTGTATCCTGCCGGGGTGAATACTGCGGCGAAGTAGTACGGTGTAGCCCTCTGGTCTTTCCTTGCAGCCATCCCCAGGGGTGGGAGGGTAGCTAAATCTTTGAAAACATTCGTTCTTTATCTGAGTCGCTGCAAAATATAGAATCTACTCGGTTTGCCCGTAAAGTCTTTGTTTGCAATAAGAAAGCCCGCCGGGCGTCGGCGGGCTTTTTCTCCTACTTCTATTGTACCGGATTGATGGAAATTGTATGCCAAATTGGCGCAGGTTTTTGCCCTTTAGAATGAGAGGATTAGAAACTTTTTGCCGAAATGCCCCCTTGACAGAAGATGAAGCATGAAGGAAGGCCCGGGGCTGGAAGCCCCACTCTTCTACCAAGTCCTGCTAAGCAGGACGGAACCCACCAGGACCCGACCTAAGTCAACGGGATTGTCACTGATTTTTGCGGGCTGCTCCTGCGGGAACGACTCGCGGGGCGGAAGCCTCTTTGGACTGGATAGACATCGCTGGGATTCTTCCTCCCTTCGGTCGTCAGAATGACGACACACAACATAACATGCTGATCACTTAATCAGCGAGCAGGTTCAGGTCGCGGCGGGAGAAGAGCCATGATGCGGCTGTGAACCATACGGCTCCAGCGAGGATGGTGAGGGCGGTATCAATCCCGATGGTTCCCGGCGCATTTTTCCCCGAGATGGACGTTTGAAACAACGCGAGGAGAAGTCTTCCCGGCCCGATCCATCCCAGTTCGCCCACGTAGACGGCAATGCCCACACATCCCACGGAAACGATGGACGCGAGGATCTGCGGAAGCAGGATCGACCAGAAAATGCTGACAGCCCCGGCCCAGATGCCCAGTACAAGCTGCGCGACAGCCATCAGCAGAATTCCCTGATATGACCCGTGCAGCAGACTTGCCATAAAGATGCCGCTGATGAGGAATCCGCTGACGTAAAGCACAAGCGGCAGCCATGCCGTAATGAGCAGAGACAGCAGATACTGCGGACGGTTTACGGCTCGGGCCAGCACCGTAATGATGCGGCGCGAGCGCTGTTCATTGCCGAGCAAAGTGCTGCCGGTGACGGCGACCAGTGCTAGCCCGGCGAAACATTCCTGATGCAGCATCCAGAGCACGTCGTCGGGGTCGGGCTGGCCGTCGAAGCAGAGAATTACGGCCATTACATAGGGCCAGAGCATCAGCATGAGGAAGAGCCAGCGATTCTGCCAGAGCAGATGCCTTGCGATGAGCCAAGGCTTGATCATCCTTCCCTTCCCGTCCACGCGATGAAGAGATCTTCGAGCGTGCGCCGTAGCGGGGTCACGCTTTTCAGCGTTCCTCCGGCGGACCATGCGTGCTCGATCAGTTCGCGCTGCAGGCGTATGGGTACGATGAACCGCAGGCCGTTTTCTGAAGTTTGGCCCTGGTACTCCCTGTAGCGCTGCAACGCTTCTGCTCCGGCGGACAATCCCTGAATCACGACTTCGATGCGGCCACTGTCTTCGAGGAATGAAGCGAGCGGGCCGTGGCGCAGCAAGTTTCCCCTGTCGAGGAATGCGATGCGGTCGCAGACCTGTTCCACTTCCGATAGCTGGTGCGAACTGAAGAAGATGCTTTTGCCTTCATCGCGGGCGGTCCGCAGAAGCTCTCGGATTTCAAGGACGCCGGGAGGGTCGAGGGCTGAGGTCGGCTCGTCCAGGATGAGCACTTCGGGGTCATTCACCAGGGCCTGCGCCATCCCCAGACGTTGCTGCATGCCCCGGGAGAAGCGGCGCGCGTCTTTTCCTGCCGCTGAGAGATTCAGATCTGCGAGCAGCGACTTTGTACGCTCCTGCAATCGCGGACTGGGCACGTTGTTCAGAAGCCCCGCAAGTTTGACGGCAGAGGTTGCTGAACCCGCGAAAAAGCTGGGAGAATCCGGCAGAAAGCCGATTTTGGAACGCGTGGCGGTATCTCCGAACGGTTTGCTGAGGATCGTGCCACCGCCTGCGGTTGGCTTGATGAATCCCAGAGCCAGATGGATGGCTGTGGTTTTGCCTGCTCCGTTGGGGCCGAGGAAGCCGAGAATCTCGCCTCGCTCCAGTGTCAGAGAGAGGTCGCTGAGGGCTGCATGTGTGCCGAAACGTTTGGTTGTGCTTTGAAATTCCAGAGCAGCGGCCACAGCGGAATTGTCTCATGTGGAGGTCAAACCTCATCGCAAAGCGCGGAAGAACTCTCGCAGGTCCTTCGCCAGCAGTTCCGGCTGCTCCATCGCTGCAAAGTGGCCGCCCTTTGGCATCTCCGTCCAGCGCGCGATATTTAAACCGCGCTCAACAAGCGAGCGCGGCGGTAGGGGAATTTCCTTAGGAAACAGTGCAAATGCTACCGGGAGTTTGACGCTGTTATTAGAGGAAAGGCTGAGCGGGCGTTGGCGCGATTCGTAGTACAACCGCGTTGACGAGTGAATCGTCTCCGTCACCCAATAGATCATCACGTTGGTCAACAACTCGTCGCGGGAAAAAACGCTTTCGACATCGCCTCCACAATCACTCCATGTACGGAACTTTTCAATGATCCAAGATGCAAGTCCGACGGGAGAATCATTCAGCCCATAACTCAGCGTTTGTGGCTTGGTTCCTTGTTCGTGGCTATAGCCGCCCTCGGCATCCCACCAGGCGCGGAGTTGTTCGAGATAGACTCTTGCTATCGCGTCCTCGGGCACCTGGTTCAGCGTGCCTCCCAGAAGAAAGCGTCCAGCAATGTAGTTGAGATGAATCCCAATCATGCGTTCCGCATGGTCGAGTCCAAGCATAATCGAAATTACTGAACCCCAATCGCCGCCCTGCGCGCCGAAGCGTTTATAGCCAAGCTCCTGCATGAGTCGTGCCCAGAGCGCAGCGATTTTCTTAGGGCCCATTCCCCGCTCGCGCGGCCGGTCGGAGAATCCGTAGCCGGGCAATGACGGCACGACAACATCGAATGCGTCCTCTGCGCTGCCTCCATGCGCTGCGGGGTCTGTCAGCAGCGGAATGAGCTTCACCATTTCGATAAAGCTTCCAGGCCACCCGTGAGTAATGATGAGCGGTAGCGGGGCTGGCCCTTTCCCGCGCGCATGGACAAAATGGATGTAAAGTCCATCGAGCGCGATGCGATAGTGCGGCAGTTGATTTAAAGCTGTCTCCTCGCGCCGCCAGTTATAGCTATGACGCCAATATTCTGCCAGCGACCGCATGTAAGCCAGATTCGAGCCGAATTCCCAGTCCGCATTCTCAAGCGCATCCGGCCAGCGTGTGGCATCTAGGCGGTGCGCTAAGTCTGCCAGCACAGCATCGGAGACTTGAATCGTAAATTTCTCCACACCCATTCGATCAATGCTCCAAATCAATACCCTCTGTAGGGATGCATTTCATATCAAGGACGAGGCAGAGTTTTCGACTGCCGCATGATTCGCGTATGGGAATTGATACCAGGCAGTGCTCCTTTTTCCGTCAAATGAGAGCTCACTCTGTTGTTCGTTGGCTCAACCGGGTCCGCGGGATGCCTCTTTCTTCAGGCGTGGAATGATTTCAGGCGTTGGTTCCGCCATCAACGGTGAGATTTGCTCCAGCGATGTACGAGGACTCCAGACCGGCGACGAAGGCTACCAGCGCGGCGACCTCGTCGACACTCCCGTAACGGTCGAGCGCGGTAACGGCCTTCTGAGGTGTTGCCCAATCGGCGCGATAAATAAATCCTATTGCCGAAATCACTTTTTCTGATACCAGCGACTTCTTTATAGTGTCACGATAACCTGTTAAGAGAGAACAACCAGCCAGGTCGAGCTCGCTAATTCTTCAATCAGGTGAGCCACGGTGGGCGCCGGTTAAACCCATCCAGAGGAGATGCATGTCCAACGAACTTCGTAATTTCCTGTCGCTCTCATACGCAGAGCTGGAAGAAAAGAACCTGAGTGCAAAAGATCAGCGGAGAAGCCGCGTAGCCCCTCACAAGCTCCAGGAAGAGCGCCTCAAGTACCTGACCGATACCAAGGAGATCAAGGCGGTCACCGTGCTGTTCAGCGACCTTGAAGGCCGCCTGCACATGCTGGACTACGACAAAAAATTCCTGATCAAGAGCTACGACAATCTTACGTTCGACGGCTCGTCGATCCGCGGCTTTACCGCGCAGCGCGAGAGCGATCTTCGCCTAGGTATTGACTGGGGCGCATTCTACTGGGGACCAGCGGACATTTTTGGGCCGGGCAAGGTTCTCGTTTTCGGAGAAGTGATCGATAAGCAGGGGACGCCTTATACAGCCGACATGCGTGGCGTATTAAAGGGGTTTGCCACTGATCTGCATGCGAAGGACGGCTACACGCTCAATGCCGCCAACGAGATTGAAGGCTTCATCTTTGCCGGCCTCGATGCGGAACGGCGCTTCCCTCAGACGGGCAAATTTGAATATGTAAATACCGGCGGTTATTATCACTCGCTGCCCGGCGATCCGCTGCGCGTCTTTATCGACACGGCTGCGGAAGTGCTGCGCTCCATGGGCTTTGAGAACGAGAAGGACCATCCGGAAGTGGCGCCTTCACAGTTCGAGATCAACTACGGCTACGGCGAAGTGGTTGCCGCCGCAGACCAGATCCAGATCTACAAGCTGGTCTGTCGCCAGGTGGCGACGAAGCTTGGCATGTCGGCGTCTTTCCTGCCGAAGCCGGTGGTCGGCGTCAATGGCAGCGGCATGCACACGAACGTCTCCATCAGCAAAGAGGGCAAGAATATTTTCTGGGACCCCAAGGGTGAAGAGAAACTCTCTCAATTTGGCTGGGACTTTGTGGACCGCATTCTCACGCACGGCAATGATCTTTGCCTGCTGATGAATTCGAGCGTCAATTCGTACCGCCGCCTTGATCCTCACTTCGAGGCTCCGAACCAGCTCAAGGCGTCAGCGGTGGATCGCGGCTCGATGGTTCGCATTCCGATCGGCAACGAGAAGAGCATGCGTGTAGAAGTGCGTGCTGTAGCTCCTGATGCAAATCCTTATATGGTGCTGCATTCCATCTTCAAGACGGGCCTTGACGGCGACACCGCGAAGATCGAGAACCTGCGCCAGGCGCAGCGCTATCTGCCGGACAACATCTACACGGCGATCGAGAACTTCCGCAACGCCACGTGGACGACGAAGCTGCTCGGCGAAGATGTGAAGGGCCGCTATGCAGATCTGAAGGAAGCGTCTGCGGACCGCTGCCCACGTCTGCTCGGAACCTTCGTCAAGGCGCAGGAAGTGCAGTTCCATCACGAGGTGTATAACCAGTTCCTCTGGAACCAGTTCTAGGAAACGACTGCGTTGTGCTTATCGCCCTGGCTTCGGCTGGGGCGATTTTGCTTATGAATAGCCGTCCCATATCACGCCCTAAGTTTGCACGCGCCTCTGACGAGATGCGCAGACTGGCAGCGCTTTTGGGAGAAGAACTGCTACGCTGGCCCGATGTGAGCGAGCGGCCCATGTTCGGCATGCGCGCCTTTTATCGGAGGGATACCGTCTTCGCGCTGTTGCCCGCTGCTCGCACCATGGACCGGCCAAATTCGATTGCATACAAGCTTGCCGACAAGGATCGCACAGTACGCGAAGGCAAGAAATGGAGGCTCTTCGATATTGAAAACGAATCCGGTATCACCGAAGCGTTACAGGTGTTGGATGAAGCCTATTGCAAAGCACATATAAGCACGCCTCGGAAGAAGAAATGAAATAGAAAGATCCGTTTATTCGGTGCGCAGTGCCTGCATCGGATCTAACCGTGAAGCGCGCCACGCGGGCAATGCGCACGCGAATGCGGCAACGAGTAAGAGCGTCACAACGACAGATACAAATACGGAGAGATCGAGCGGGCTGCTTCCGAACAGGACCGAGCGGATGAGCCGCTCCGAAGCAAAGCTGCAGACAACCCCGGCGGTCATCCCGATAAGTGCGGGACGCATACCGTCGAGAAGCACCAGCTTCATCACTTGTTCCCTGCTCGCACCTAGCGCGATACGTACGCCAATCTCTGTTGTTCGCTGTGAGACTAAGTAGGCTAATACTCCGTAAAGCCCGACTGCCGCGAGGATCAAAGAGAGTGCCGCGAAAGCAAGTACCAGCGTGGCGCTGAAGCTTGAATCAGCCGTGGACTTGCCGATGATCTGCTCCATCGTGAGCACCTTCGATACGGGAAGGGTTGGATCGAGCTGCGAGATTTCTTTTTGCACGGGGATGGCAAGCGATTCCGGATTTCCATTCGTGCGCAATACCAAGGCTGCATCGGTAGAAGAACCGAGAATGCCCGACAGAATCGGAAAGTACATCGTCGGCTTCGTATTTTCCTTCACCGAATGGAGTGTGTTGCCAACAACACCGACGATTTCGCAGTCCTCGCCGCTGCCGCCGCGCCGAATCATGTGAACGTGCTTACCGAGGGGATCTTCAGCGGGAAAGTATTCGCGAACAAACCGCTGACTGACGATGACGTATTTGTCGTGGTCCAGGCGTTCATCTTCAGAAAAGAATCGGCCTCTGATGAGGGGAATTTGAATCGCAGAGAAATAGCCTGGATCAACCTCACGCACCAGTGCGGAGATGTTCTCTCCTGGCGGTAGCGGAGGATGTTCGGGGATTGTGAAGGTCGAGTCTTCATAGTAGCCATCACCGGGAACGACAGATGTGAGTCCAGCCGCCTGCACGCCGGGCAAATGGCGAACACGCTCCAGAAGCTGCGTGTGGAAGGCGACGACCTTCTCCGGCTTGTCATACTTTGCGTCATGCAGGAAATATTGCATGGTCAGAATGTTCTTTGTTGCGCATCCCAGATCGACCGAGCGCATGCGGAGAAAGCTCTTGAAGAGCAGTCCGCCGCCAACCAGCAGAATTACGGTAAGCGCGATTTCAACCGTCAGCAGGGTTTTGCGTAGAGCAGCACGCGAAGAACTTTCGCCGACATTTCTAGACGAATCCTGCAACGCAGCGAGCATTCCCCTTCCGGTCGCTGAGATTGCCGGCAGCACACCGGCGATGATGGCGCAGAGAAATGTGGTGGCAAGAGCAAATGCGCAGACAGCGCCATCCAGATGGATGGAGTCAGCGCGCGGCATGTCATTCCAATGCGTTGTGAGCCAGTGTGTGGCCGACAGAGCGAGCGCCATTCCAAGAATGCCGCCTCCAATGCAGATGAGCAGGCTTTCTGTCAGTTGTTCGCGACAAAGGCGCAGGCGACTGCTTCCGAGCGCCGCTCGTATTGCGATCTCCTTGCGGCGCGCAGCAGAACGAGCGACAAGCAGATTTGAGATATTCAGGCACGCGATGAGAAGCAGACAGCCCACAGCACTGAGCAGAACGTATAGAGGCGTCCGCACATCCAGGACTACATCGTCCAGCATGGGGCGCAAACTCACGCCATCCGCTACCGGACCCTTCACGCTCAAGCTTTGGTGAATCTGATATTGAAGAGCACTTGCTTCTTTCGTTGCTCGTTCGGCACTGACGCCGGGTCCCAAGCGCGCAATCACATGGCCCATATGGCTGAAGTGGCTTTGCAGAATTTCAGGGTTGTTGTCGATATGAAACGGAGTCCACAACTGAATCAGCGGATCGGGGTAGCTGAAGCCCTTTGGAAGCACTCCGATTACCGTGAAGAGCCGATCGTTAAGCCGGATATTCTTTCCAATAATGGATGGGTCCCCATTGAAGCGGCGCTCAAACAGGCTCCACGCAATGATTGCCGTTTTGCCTGCCGATGCTGTGTCATCAGCCGCCGAGAACGACCGTCCCAGTGCAGGCTGCACACCCAATGTTGAAAAAATATTCCATGAAGCAGTGACCGCATTCAATAGTTCCGGCATTTCACTCTTATCAGTGGTAATGCCGTAGCCGGACCAGCGCCAGATCGCCATCTGCTCAAAGTCATGCGTCTCCTGTTGCCAGTCGTAGAAATCACCTGGCGCCACAACGTTGTACTTGTCGTCTCCCGAACTCCCATAGAGCATCACCAACCGATCTGGATCTTTGAATGGCAACGGTCTAAGCAGCACAGAGCGCACGATAGTGAAAAGCGACACATTCGCCCCGATGCCAATGGCCATGACGAGGATCGACACGATCGCAAACCCGGGACTTCGGGCCAGGGTGCGGATGCCGATGCGGATGTCTCGGAAGAATTGTTCGAGCCAGGTCCAACTCCATGTATTGCGGGCCTGATCACGCAACGCAGTTGGGTTTCCGAAAGCGCGCATCGCCGCGTGTCGGGCTTCTTCGGCGCTCATGCCAGCGGCGATGTTCTCGGCGATCTGCTGGTCGAGGTGAAACTGCAACTCTTCGTTGAGCTGTGCGTCTGCATCGCTGCGCTGAAAAAGCATTTTGAGGCGCATCCTGAGTCTGTGAAACCAGCGCATGCCGTTCTCCTCGATTTATTCAGTACGTAGGGCCTGCATCGGATCGAGACGCGAAGCCCGCCAAGCCGGAAACGCGCAGGCCGCCGCGGCAACCAGCAGAAGCATGACGGCGACAAGCACAAAGACAGCCGGGTCGAAGGGGCTCGTTCCATACAGCATGGATTGAATCAGGCGCGTCACTCCGGCGCTTGCGAGCAGGCCCAGCAGCAATCCGAACAGCGCAGGACGCAAGCCATCGCCAAGCATCAGACGCATGACCTGGTCGCGCTGCGCGCCCAGCGCAATGCGGATTCCGATTTCCGTTGTGCGTTGCGCGACGATGTAAGAGAGCACTCCGAACAGTCCCACCGCGGCGAGTACCAAAGACAAGATGGCAAAGGCGAGCAGCAAAGCCGCGTTAAAGCTTTGGTCCATGATGTTTCTGCCGATAACCTGATCCATGGTGAGGATGTTGGACAAAGGCAAATCGCGATCGAGCTGTTGGACAATTTGCTGGACAGGCAAGGCGTATTGAGTGACGTCCAGATTCGAGCGCACGATCAGTGATGCTCCGTTCATGTCCTCGTCCGCGTAGAGAGCGCGGTACATCATTGGTCGGGGTGGCTCGCCGATCGCAAACTGCGTATCGCCCACTACGCCTACAATTTCATAGGGGTGCGAGTCTTGCCTGCGAAGATGCTTGCCAATTGGATCTTCACCCGGGAAAAATTGTCGCGCAAAAGCACTGCTGATAATTACCTCGGTTGCATGGCCGGGCAGCTGATTCTCGTCAAAAGTGCGCCCACGCAGAAGAGGAATTCCGATGGCCGCGAAATATCCGGGATCGGCCCAGCGATGGATCGCGTACATTCCCTTGCCGAGCGGGAGCGGTGGATGCTCGGAGATGGTGAAGCTATTGTCCCCACCCTTGCCGTCTCCCGGAACGACTGGAAAGATGAGGCCGGCAGCGCGAACTCCGGGAAGATTGCGAACACGCGTCAGCAGCGTCTCAAAGAAACTCACCCGCTGCGACATCTGTGTGTAGCGGGCTTCCGGCAAGTCGATGCCCATGGTGAGCACGTTTTGGGTGAGGCAGCCAAGATTTGTGGAGCGCAGCCTTGAATAGCTCTTGAGCAGTAACCCCGCTCCTACCAGGAGCACAACCGTAAGGCCGACTTCAAGCGAGAGCAGCACCTTGCGGAGAGTGGCGCGGCCCTGCCCAGCGCTGTTGGAACGCGATGAATCCTGCAGTACCGCGAGAACCTGATCGCCTTTGCCGGACAAGGCTGAAATCAAGCCCGCAAACATTGCACAGAGCACGATCAGCGCGACGGTGAAGATGGCGACAAAACCGTCCATGTGAATGGCTTCGGCGCGCGTCATGTCCTGCCGCGCATTGATCAGCCACTGCAAGACGCCATAGGCAAGCCCACAGCCCAGGACACCTCCAGCGGCCGACAGCAGAAAGCTTTCCATCAAATGTTCACGCAGCAGCCGCAGCCTGCTGCCGCCC
The DNA here is from genome assembly GCA_963833015.1 of uncultured Acidobacteriaceae bacterium. Lineage (GTDB taxonomy): Bacteria > Acidobacteriota > Terriglobia > Terriglobales > Acidobacteriaceae > Alloacidobacterium. The sequence goes on from CAWHWJ010000020.1 coordinate 264,725, forward strand.
AGCGCTGTTCGCACGGCAATCTCTTTGCGACGCGCGGCGGAACGAGCCACGAGCAGATTGGCGACGTTGAGGCAGGCGATGAGCAAAACGCAGCTGGTTGCGGCGAGAAGCACATAGAGCGGCCTCTTCATATCGCCGACTATCGATTCGAGAAGAGGCTTGGCATTCGCCGCTTTGCTGACGAAGGGCAAGTCGAGATGCTGGTCGTGTATGCGGCGCGTGATGAGCGAGAGATCCGTCACACCTTGTGCCTGGGTTACGCCGGGCTTGAGACGTCCTATAACGATGAATTCATGATCGTCGATAGCCTGCATCGTATCGGTTTGTTCTTCGTGGTAGGTCGGTGTCCATAGCTGCACACCCTGGTCCGGTAGCGCAAACCACGCTGGCATGACGCCGATCACCGTGTACGGTTTGGCGGCCAGCAGAATGGTTTGTCCAAGGATGGAGGGGTTGCCGCCATAGCGGCGCTTCCACAGTCCCCAGCTTAAAATTACGGTTGCATTCGCAGATGGCTGGTCATCGGCTGCGGTGAAGTTTCTGCCAAGAACAGGCTGCACACCCAGCGTGGGAAGCAGATCATGGGAGAAGGTTGCAGCGCGCACATTTTCAGGAAGCTGCCCACCTGTTCCGGAGAGGTTGTAGCCCGCATAGCCTACGATTGCGAGGTTAGCGAAGCTCTTGTTCTGCTTCTTCCACTCGGCAAATATCCCGCCCGCGGAAATGTTGTAAGGAAAGTCGTCGGCGGAACTGTGTTCGTACAGTCTGAGCAGTTGATCGGGATCTTTAAAGGGCAAAGGCTTGAGCAGAATTGACCGCACGATAGTAAACAAGGCGACGTTTGCCCCGATGCCAAGCGCCATCACCAGCGTCGCGACGACGGCAAAGCCCGGTGTGCGCAGAAGGGTGCGGGTAGAGATGCGGGCGTCACGCAAAAGTGATTCCAGCCAGTTCCAGCTCCAGGTGCTGCGCGTCTCATCACGCAGAGATGTTGGGTTTCCAAAACTGCGCATCGCGGCGTGGCGGGCTTCTTCCATGCTCATTCCGGCTGCCATGTTCTCGGCGATCTGCTGTTCGAGGTGGAATTGCAGTTCGTCGTTGAGACGAGCGCTTTCTTCGCCACGGCGAAAGAGCATTTGAAGGCGCATTGCAAGCTGATGAAACAGGCGCATTTTCCACCTCCTCGATTTACTCGGTTCGCAGTGCCTGCATTGGATCGACGCGCGATGCCTTCCATGCGGGCATCAGGCAGGCCATTGCTGCGATGATGAGCAGAACGATGCTGACTGAGACAAAGACGATTGGATCCAGTGGGCGCGTACCGAAGAGCAGCGACTGAATGAATCGCGATGCTGCGATGCTGGCACCTACCCCGAGCACAAGACCAACCAGAGCGGGGCGAAGGCCATCGAGCAGCATGAGCTTTAACACCTGCTCACGCTGCGCTCCGAGCGCTATGCGGATGCCGATTTCTGTCGTGCGTTGCGCCACGATGTACGAGAGAACACCGAAGAGGCCAACTGCGGCCAGTACAAGCGACAGCACTGCGAAGGCCAGCAAGAGTTTGGCTTCAAAACTCTGATTCAATGTCGATTGTCCGATAATCTGGTCCATGGTGAGCACATTCGCCACGGGCAGGTTATTGTCCAGTCCGGCTATAACCTTCTGGACGGGGATAGCCACGGTTGCCGGATCAGTTGCGGCACGGACGGCAAGCACCGCAGAACGTTCGGAACCCATGTACAGCGGAAAGTAGATAGTCGCAGAGGCAGGTCTCGTCACATCCTCAAGAGTGTCGGCTACGACTCCGACGATTTCATAGCGCGGGTTTCCCTCTCCCATCTCAGAAACGATGTGCTTGCCGATGGGATCTTCATTCGGGAAGAATTCGCGTACGAGTGATTCGCTGACGACGATAGATTGAGCGCGCTCGTAGCGTTCGTTCGGCTGCAGAAGGCGTCCCTGAAGCAGCGGTATCTGCATCGCTTGAAAGTAGCTGGGATCTACGAAACGAGTCGATGCGTCGAGCACCTGTCCGCGGGGCAACAGTGGATGTTCGGCGATGGTGAAGACATCGTCGCGTCTGTGACCCTGACCGGGCAGCACTGTGGACATACCCACACCACGTACTCCGGGCAGCTGACTGACGCGTTCCTGCAGTTGCTCGAAGAAGGCCACCCGCTTTGCGGCTGTCTCATAGCCGACTCGTGGGAGGTTGATGTCCATGGTGAGCACGGTGCTCGTCGCGCAGCCTATGTCGACTGAGCGCAGCTGGCGATAGCTTTTGACGAGCAATCCTGCGCCGATGAGGAGCATGACGGTGAGGCCGACTTCGAGTGCGAGCAGGAGTTGACGCAGACGCGTACTCTGGCGTCCGCCGCTTAACGAGCGCGAGGATTCATGCAGGGTCTTGAGGATTTGCCTGTCGCTGGATGAGAGCGCGGGAATAAGGCCGGCGAGCAGCCCGCAAATGAGGATAATGCCGAGGGTGAAAAGCAGAACGATGCTGTCCATGTGGATTGCGTCGGCACGGGGGATGTCCTCGCGGGCGGCTACGAGCCAGTGCAGAATCAAAGACGCAACGAACAACCCCATGGCGCCACCCGCAGCCGAAAGCAGCAGGCTCTCAATAAGCTGTTCCCGAATGAGGCGCGCCCTGCTTCCACCCAGCGCGCTTCGAATCGCTGCTTCTTTCCGTCGCGAAGCGGATCGGGCTACGAGCAGGTTTGCAATATTCAGGCATGCGATCAACAGCAGGCATCCGGTTGCCGCAAATACGACGTAGAGTCCCGTCTTGATTGTCTTAACTTCCGCGTCGAGAAGCGGGCGAATATTCGCGCCATCGTCGACTGGCCCGTCTGGAAACTGCGCACGAATCTGGCGCTGAATCGCGTTCAGTTCGGCACTCGCCTGCTGGATGGAAACACCCGGCTTCAGGCGCGCAATGACATCGAAATTATGCGCGGTGTGCATCTGCATCAGATCGGGCGGCTTCTCGTGATAGAGCGCCGTCCAGAGCTGGACCCTGTTATCCGGGTACGCAAACCACGCAGGAAGAATGCCGATAACTGTATAGGATCTGGAGTCGAGAAGAATATTCCTGCCTATGATGCCCGGGTCGCCGCCATAGCGCCGTTTCCACAGGCCCCAGGACAAAATGACAACCGGGTTCGCACTGAGCTGGTCCTCAGTTGGCAGGAAGTTCCTTCCAAGCGCGGGCTGGACGCCAAGCATCGGGAAGAGGTTCCACGACGTAATGTAGGCGTTGACAAGCTCGGGAAGCTGGCCTCCGTTGCCCGACAAGTTATAGTCAACGCGCTTGGTGATTGCCATGTCTTCGTAGCTGTGCGCCTGCTCTTTCCAACTCGCAAACGTGCCACCGGCGACGATGTTGTCCTGAAATGATCCGTCTGAGCTGGCCTCGAAGAGTCGCACCAGACGATTGACGTCTTTGAACGGAAGGGGCTTGAGGAGGACAGATCGAACGACCGTAAGCAGCGCCACGTTCGCACCGATGCCGAGCGCCATGACGAAGATCGCGATCACGGTAAAACTGGGTGTGCGCGCCAGAGTTCGCGTGCCATAACGAACATCGCGCCAAAGCTGTTCGAGCCAGTTCCATCTCCATGTGTCTCGTGTTTGATCGCGCAACGCGGTTGGATTGCCGAAAGTGCGCATCGCCGCGTGACGCGCTTCTTCTGCGCTCATGCCTTTGGCGATGTTCTCGGCGATCTGCTGCTCGAGATGAAACTGAAGCTCGTCGTCAAGACGCGCGCCTTCCTCACTGCGCTGAAAGAGCATTCGGATTTGCATCGACAGCTTGTGTAGCCAGCGCATGCGCGATTTCTCCTCAGGCTTCCTGAACGACGATATTGATGGCTTCAGACAGGCGGTTCCAATTAGCGGTTTCGGATTCAAGCTGCTTGCGGCCTGCGGTCGTGAGCGAATAGAACTTTGCCTGGCGGCCAGTTTCGCTTTCTGCCCACTTTGCCTTGATCCAGCCCTGCTGCTCCAGCCGATGCAACGCCGGATAGAGCGAGCCCTGCTGCACCTGCAGCACATCGCCGGAGACTTGCTGTATACGCTTGGCGATAGCCCAGCCGTGTTTTGCCTCAAGTGACAGCGTTTTGAGGATCAGAAGGTCGAGTGTTCCCTGTACAAGATCGCTTGGCTTTCCCATACCTTGATTATCTACACAAGTCTTTGTAGATCGTCAAGGCATCGTCTTCTGATGGGCAAACCTCACTCGTCATTTCGCGAGGAGCTGAAAAGCGGGGCGCCCCATGCACCCGCAGCAAGCAACGCGCCGAATAAAATCACGGCGTCGATGCTTTCCCTGCCCTGACGGGCCCAATAGACGTCTTGCAGATTGAGCCATAACGCAAATTCATCGAGCGTGAGCGCAGCGCCTACTCCATAAAGAATGGATAGCAGGCGGCTGATGAAGATAGAACTAGGCGATTTCCCAGTGCCTGCTTCAGCGAGCGTGCAATAACCAACGCCAAGCAGGAGCAAAATTCCCCATACCAGATGATGGATGTGCCGCCCATCGACCATCACCCATCCAAAAGGGCCCACATGATGCGTGATGGACACGACGAGCAGGCGCACGCCGACAAAGGTAATAAAGAAACTCACCGATGCGAGGAAGAGTCTGCGCCGCGGCCTGTCCGGGATGCGCTGATGGACAATGTGGCCGAGCTTTGTGAGGTGGAGAAGCAGCAGCATCGAGGCTGTTGCGAGAAGGGCAAAGATGAGGAGAATCCACGCGCCGGTGATGTGCATTTGCAAGTAAAGATACAGCTCTACCCAGGCGGCAATCACCCAAAAACACAAACGCGCAGCCTTAAGCTGCGCGTTCGACGAGAAACTGAAACTTAGCGGCCGAAAAAGGTCGCGTTCTTCTCCGTGTAGCTCGCCCATTTCTCGGGCAAGTCGTCGGCGGCAAAGATGGCCGACACGGGACACACGGGAACGCAGGCGCCGCAATCGATGCATTCAACCGGATCGATATAAAGCTGTTCCTGTTCGGCGTGAGGAGCCTCGTCTTTCTTGGGGTGAATGCAGTCAACGGGGCACGCATCCACGCAGGCGGTGTCTTTCGTGCCGATGCAGGGTTCAGCAATTACATATGCCATGAGAGCTTCTCCGATTGCAGGTGATTGAAATTTATTGTAACAGGTGCCGGCCGCACGGGCGGACGCGCTGCAGCGCCATTTTTCGATCGTTTCTAGCGCCCGCGCTCTGCCCGTTTTAGGGCAAACTCACGCGGAGTGGGAATGGGCTCCAGGCCGCGTCCGGCAAACATGTCCTGAAAGAGCGCGATGATTTCCTTATCGATGATCCCGTTCGTAGCGAGCACTTCCCGACTATCAAGCTTAAACGGGCTGCCGTCAAAACCGGTTACCGTGCCGCCGGCTTCCAGCACCAGCAGCGCTCCTGCGGAAGTATCCCAGGGATTGAGGTTGAACTCCCAGTAGCCATCCACGCGGCCGCAGGCAGTGTATGCCAAGTCAAGCGCGGCGGATCCGGCGCGGCGAACGCCATGCGAGCGCAGCGTGACCTCGTGATAGAAGTGGATGTTCGGATTCTGGTGGCGGGCTCGGCTCGGAAATCCCGTAGCCAGCAGGCTTTCGGCAAGATCATCCGCGCGCGATACCTGTATCTTCTTTCCGTTCAGATACGCGCCTTTCCCTTTCTCCGTGACAAACAACTCGTCCCGCGTGGGATCGTAGACTACTCCGGCGACCAGAGTTCCATCCTCGTCGGCGGCCAGTCCTGCCGGACGATGCTCAAGGCCAAGCGATACGCAGAATACCGGAAAGCCATGGGCAAAATTGGTCGTGCCATCCAGCGGATCAACATACCAGCGGTACTCGCGGTCGAGCTGGTCGCGTGTTCCCTCTTCGCCGTAAATACCATGGCCCGGAAAATGCGCGTGCAGCCGCTCCGCGATCAGCTTTTCCGAGGTGCGGTCAGCCACGGTGACGAGATCAACGTCGGTTTTGTATTCGGTAGTGACGCCGCGGTCATAGAAATCGCGAATGAGCGACCCTGCTTCGAGCGCTATGCTTGCAGCGGAACCCGCGAACTCCAGGGCTACTCTGGTTGGGAGTTTGCTCACTTCTGCTCTCCTTCGAGGGGGCTCTCGTGTTCGTCGGCAGCCTTGCGTGGGTGGCGCCGGGAGCCGTGGCGGCTTGTCTGCTCAGTAATGGTGCGGATCTGATGCTTGTAGATGAACAGATTGGGCTTGCCTTCACGCGTCAGGCGGATCATGCGGTCGTCAAAGTACTCGATCCAGCCGGTAACCGTCTCCCCATCGCGCATCTTTACTGCAACGGGAACCTGCTTTTCGCTCAGGAATTTTAGATAGAGCGATTCCTGTCCGGTCTCGCCGGGTGGAGGTGCTTTTTGACGGCGGCGCGATGAAGTGGGGATGGCCATGCAGCTATTGTAGCGAAGCTGTATTAATGGCCGGGTGTCGCGTAATATCCAGTGCGATGCCGCACGGTATAGTGCGCGTTCGGCGGCTGATTCAGCGTCACGCTGATCGTCCGGAAGTCGGAGTCTGAAATTCGACGGCTGGGGTAGTAGGCCAATAGATACTGCGTGCGCAGGTCCTCTGAGACCTTCTGAAAAACCGCATCGAGATGTTCGGCATCGGCATAGTAGTACTTGCCGCCCGTTTCCTGCGAAAGCGTAATCATTGCGTGTTCGCCGCCTGTGTCGCGTCCTGCGTCAGCCGCTATGGGCACGTCAATGATGCTGAAGACCATGGTTTCCGAGCGCACCGCCTGCTCCAGCGCATCTGCGTAATCAGTTCCCTTTACAGTGTTGCCGCCGTCGGAAATCAGGATGAGTACCTTGCGTCCCGGTTGCGTTGCGAGACTTTGCGCTGAAAGATAGACAGCGCTGTAGAGCGCGGTGGCTGGCCCTGTCATAAGATTTTCAATGCCGTAGTCGATCCGGCTCACCTTGTTTGTGAACGGCACCACTTCACGCACGTCCGAGGAAAAATCGATCAGGTCGAGACGGTCTACCGGACGCAGCAGCGAGTGCACGAAGCTGCGGGCTGCGCGTTTTTCAATAGCCAGGTCTTTGTTCACGCTGCCGCTGGTGTCGATCGCGAGCACGATGGACAACGGGATCTCCGACTGGCGCTCGAAGATGGAAATCTTTTGCGGATGGCCATCTTCGGCGAGGGTGAAATCGTCTTTTGTTAGACCGCCTACGGGAGAGCCGTTCGAATCCGTCACATTGACGAAGACGTTCACCAGCTTCACGTCGACGCGAATCGGCGGAGACGTCTGCGCTTGCAGAAATAGTGGCGCAATCAGCGTGAGAGCGAACGCGGGCAAGAGCTTCATGGAACAGGCGCACCTTTCACTTCGGCGGGAAAAGGCTCGCCGTCTGCCCACACGGCTCCGTCTTCGAAGTACTCCTTCTTCCAGATGGGAATGGTCTTCTTCAGCGTATCGATGAGCCAGCGGCAGGCGTCAAAGGCGGCCGCGCGGTGCGCAGACGCAACTGCAATCAGCACGCTGGTTTCGCCGACCTCAAGTTTGCCGAGACGATGTACCAGAGCGACATCGCGTATGGCGAAACGCTGGCCCACTTCTTGCGCAAGCGATTGCATCTGCTTCAGCGCCATTCCTTCATAGGCTTCGTACACCAGGTAGAGCGTGCGGCGGCCGCGCGTGTTATTGCGCACGATGCCGTCAAAGACGACGACGGCACCGTCTTCTCCCTGCTTCAGCCTGTTGACGAGCGTGTCTGCTTGAATCGGCTCCTGCACCAGAGCAACATAGGGCGCTTGATTGCCTCCGCTGACAGGAGGAAGCAACGCCACTTCATCTCCGTCGGCGAGAGGGTGCGCTGGCGCCGCATATTCCTGGTTCACAGCCACGGCGAGCGAAGTCCAGATCTGCTCCTGCTGTGGGGCGTTGGCGCGGAAGTGATCGAGCAGCGTGGCGACCGTCGCGCCAGCCGGTAATTGCAGCGAATGGATGGCCTCTGGAAATGTATCTTTCAAAACGCCAAAAAGCAGAACCCGCACATGCATATCTACTAGAATACTGATCTCTTAGACGCGCTAACCAGTGGCCTTGGGAGCACTTTCGTGTGAAGTTAGCGAACCTTCTTTGATGAAAACAACACGATTCGGACTCCAGGACATGCGAAAACGGCTGCCCTTGCGGACATTTGCTACGACACTGGGCCGGAAACATGCGATACAGGTCCCGCCGGGCCGACGAACGCTGGGATAGATCACGCCCAGCGAAGCATGATCGAGCAGCTTCACTGCCAGCTTCTGCGATTCGATATAACTGGCGGGGTCGAGGCAATCGTCGAACTGCTCTCGCTGCTCATCGGGGAGCGTCTCAGATCGCAAATCGTGGAAGCTGCCGCTGAAATCGGCCAGATATTCGTCGTACTGCAGTTCCTCCCGCTCCGACCAGTTGATCTCGGCAAATTCAACGGACTTATGAAACATCACCTCGGCTTTTGCCGTGGCCAGCTCGAAAGCGGCGTACCAGGCTCCACGCTCATTCGTGGAAAAGCGCGCGCCCAGCGGGTGCGGATGCGTAAAGGCAGCATTGACGATGCGGTAGTTCGGAATGTTGAAGACCAGTTCTCGCTGGGTGATACCGGGGCGAAGGTTCTCTTCGGCTTCCAGGCGGGTGTTGGTGGCGTTGTCCAGTTCGAAGATCTGTCGCAGGTGCTCGTCGTTATCGGCAATGCGGGTCAGCACCGATTCATAATTCACGCTGTACTTTGCCGGGAGCAAGCGGTGAGTGTCGAAACGCCGCAACTGCGTGACCGGCGGCAGGCCTTCGTTTGCTTTGGGGTCTTCAGGGATGGGGACTTCAGGATGCGCTTCGATCTGCGCACGCACCGCTGCCAACGTGCCCGAAGGGTCGCGCGGATTGGTAGGAGCTGTTGCTTTAGAACGATTCATTGTGTGGGGGAGTCAGTTTTTTTAGCCGCCCCGACGCGCATCGAGCAGGCTGCGCACTCTTTCCATGGCCAGTGCTCCGCCCTGCATCATGTAAGAGAGCGGTGTGCGCCCGCCAAAAATCATGTTCGTATTGGCGAGTTGCACCCATTTGTCGGCCAGTTGCGTGCCGTAGAGGATATTCAGCGCCTTGAAGATGCCTATCAGGTAGGAAATCCGCAGCAGCCGGTCCTGGTCCTGAACCCTGCTGGGTTTCTTCTTGAGCTCGTAGTAAGCGCCGCTGGAAATACCGCCAAGCAGTTGGCGCGCATCTTCCTCACGTATTTCCCAGCGATCCACAATATTGAAGAAGGCGCGCAGCGCAGCCGGTGACAGCCGCCGCCGCTCTTCGAGCCGCGAAAGATCTGGCAGCGCGGGCGGTGCATACATCGTCGCCGGATATGCTAATGCCTGATTGGCACTTTGCCTGGACACTCTATTTCTCCATGATGGAAGCTTTAGTTACTCCATCTATGGACAAGTATAGCTCCAGAAATGGAGCAATTGTAAAGAGCTAAATAGAAATTTGCCCGGAAAGGCAATGGGGCGCACACTCAAGCGCGATTTTTTGTCGCTAGATAGACGATTCCGGTAATCACGCTGGTAAGGGCGATCCATGCCATCTGATACCAGTAGAAGAATGGAAAGCCGAAGAGTTCCGGAGTGGTTTTGGCATACGTGCCGGGAAACATCAGCGCGAGAGCGGGCAGCATAAGCAGCCAGTACCAGTATGCGCGGCGCGACTTGCGTGCAGGTGCAGCCATGATGCTTTGCATTCTAAATCACTCTCCATCCAGGTCGGCAAACAGTTCGCTTTCCCCTGGATACCAGAGCCGGTCGCCTTTCACTTTCGCGAAGCGAGTCAGAGTATGCGGCTCCCGGCGGCTCTTCCCTCTCGCATCGTAGTAGATGTTTTCAATTTCGATGCCCCGCACAACCAGCGCGTCGGCCACCAGCGAGCGATGGCAGCGCCAGGGAACCGCCTCCGCACACATGACGGTGGTCTCCGCCTGCGGACTGGCGACCAGCAACTCGTCAATAGCTGAAGTAAAGTCGGGCGTCTGCATGTAATCGGCGTATCCGCGAAAACTGGAGTTGCGCCAGCCACTGTTGATCGAGTCCTTAAGCGCGTGACGCAGACCGCCGAGCGACTTCTGCCATCGATACTGAATATGCGCTGCCTTGAGCGATTTCTCCAGACTTTCCTGCGCGAATTGCGGATTATGGCGAGACTTGGGAATCGTGCGAATGTCTACCAGCCAGTGCACTCCATTGTCCCTAAGTATCTTGAGGAAAACATCGATGGGCAGCGTGGAATGGCCGATGGTGAGCATTCGGAACCATGATATTTGATTAGAAGTTCGTGGACAGTCGCAGGAAATAGCTGCGCGCAGGCCCAATGGCATTGCCTGAGAAGAGTCCGGCAAAATCGATGACGTTCAGACGGTTATTCAGGTTTTCTCCGTCAGCCTGCAATCGCACCGTCATCCTGTCGTTGGTGTAAAGATCGGCGCCGAGCGAGGCATTGACGGACAGCATAGGCTTGATGCGGCCCCGGTCAAAATTCAGCCGATCGACCACCTGTGGTCCATATTGCGCCAACGCGTCATCTTCAGTCCCTTGAAATTCGAAAGGTAGCCCGGAGCCATAATCGGCTCCCGCGGCTGCCCAGAGGCGCGACATCAGCTGATACTGAAAGCGCGTGCGCACGGTATTGCGCTGATCCTGCGAGACAGGAAAATGGCCGGTCTGCTGGTCTATGGCGTCGTCGGCATCATCGCCAAGGAAGAGTCCGCCGGTCACCGGGAACCAGGCATTGCCCACCATATAGGAGTAGCTGACATATCCGGAGAGCTTTTTCCAGCGCACGAGGTCTAGCTTGCCCTCGGCGCCGTAAATGATCGCCTTATCAAAAGCAATCGGGAAGCTGACTCCGGTGCTGAAAAGCTGATCGTCGTCGGCGAACTGCCTCACATCGCGGCGATATACGTTGACATCAAGCCTGAGCTTGTCAGAGAAGCCCTTGGTGATTCCGCCTTCATAGTAGTTCCCTTTGGAGGGCTGAACCGGGAGCCGAAGGAAATCGCTATTTAACGCCGCTACATCGGGCGAGCTCGACAGCAGTATGTTTTCAAAGGACGGCGTCTGAAAGACGTTATCGTACGCAACGTGCGCTACGAGGTTTGCAGACTGAAAATACCGGCTGATGGCGACGCGCGGGCTGAAATGGTTCTCATTGAGCAGAAGTTGATAGTGATCCCAGCGCAGGCCGCCGCTGACCGTCCAGTTGCCTAACCGGACCAGGTCCTCGACAAATGCCGACTGCTCGAGATCCGGACGATTGCCTGTGAACGAAAAAGTAGCCGGCGTGCTGGGATCAAAGTCAGCCGGATCCGTGATCAAATGGCTGTAATCCTCATTGAGAAAAACATTGTCGGATTCAACACCAGCCTTCCACTCCTGATTGCGGTAGTGGATCGAGATGCTTCCTTTGAAATAGCCTTCGTTGAAGTCGTTGTGCTGCGAAACGATGATCGGCGTCGAATCAGAATTGGAGTAGAAATTGGTCGCGTTGTTCCGCACCATCCCAGCGAAATTTCCCACCATATCGGCGGAGAAAATATGCTGATAATTCACGGTGCCCATCGTTTCGAAGTTATCGGCGTTTTGCAGCTGCCCAGCCTGCTGTTGGATCAGCTCATTCGGAATCTCATATCGCGCAAGCTCATGGCGCACGCTCAGGATGAGGCGGTCGTCATCTGTAAAGCTGCGTTCGTACTGCGTTGAGAAATCGCCCGTCGTGCCGTTATTGGTATAGTTCTCCGGAACGACGGGGTTCAGGTAATGGCCGGTCCGCGATCCGTCGGCGGAGCCACCAAAAGCATTCTTTCCCCATACATATTGCGCCTGCGCGTAGCCGGAAGCCGTATCGTAGCTGCCGCCCGAGAAAACCGCCTGACCGTGCAGTCCCTGGTCGGTTTCTCTCTTCGTGTTCAGTTCCACAACTCCGCCCATCTTCCGGCCGTACTCCGCCGGGATACCCGCGGTATAGATGTTCATTGACTCAGCGGAGTCGGCTTCGACCTCAGGCCCGAAGCCGGGCGAGCGATTGTCCGTGAGCGGAATGCCGTCGATGACGAATTGCGTCTGGTACTCAGAGCCGCGCGGATGCAGCACCGCATTGCCCTCATAGAGCCAGCCGGGCTGGGTGTTTACCAGGTCCTGAACAGAGCGCCCGGGTAGCGAGCCCAGTCTCTGCTCAATTTGTTCGCTGCCAATCTGGATGACGGAATTGGGCCGGTCCGGATCAATCAACGTGGCCGCGTCGTTCACCGTAACGTTTGCTGTGACCGGGGTTAAGTGCAGGGCCACGGTCAGGTCGACAGGGATAGCGGACCGAATCTCCACCGATTGTGAAACAGGGGCAAAACCCTGATGCTCGACGCTGACAAGATAGATACCGTAGGCGAGTCGCTCCACATGCGAAGCGCCGGCCGAGTCGGTTGTAAATGTATTGCTGTAACCGCTCCCGGAACTAGTCAGGCGCACGACAGATTTAAGACCGGTCCCCGAAGGATCGAGAACGCGAAGACGCAGCTCACCGCTGTTCACCTGCGCCAAAGCGCACGAGGCATACAGCACGAAAATAGCGACGAGCTTCTTCATCGAGGCCGTGAGAGCCGACACTTTATCTTAGCGTTCCTGCTCGTCTGGGAGGGATTGCGCTTCGCTGCGATTGGAGATTCATCCGGTTGCAACCTGATGCACCAAAGAACACAATACACTCGGGTTATGTTGAGAATGCTCGCGCTGATTCTTGCCACCGTGTTGTCCTTTTCTTCCAAGGCGCAAACGATTCTGGTGCATGGGCACCGCGGCTCGCGCGCGACGCGTCCCGAGAACACGATTCCGGCATTTGAATATGCCATTCAGCACGGCGCGGATGTGCTGGAATTAGATCTTGCAGTGACGAAAGACAACGTTCTCGTCGTTTCGCACTTCCCTTTTATTACCGCCGATTATCCCGGAGAACGCGTCTGCGTTGGACCCGAGACGCCGCCGCATACGGCGATCCACACCCTGACCCTAGCGCAGATGGAGCAATACGATTGCGGCTCGAAGACGCTGGCGAATTTTCCCAAGCAGGTTGCTGTACCGGGAACGAAAATTCCCACCTTCGATCAGGTGCTCGATCTCGCACCGCAGGGTATTTTTGATTTCAATGTCGAGACGAAGAGCTTTCCCCGCCATCCGGAGCTGACGCCGACACCCGAAGAATTCGTGAAGCTGATTGACGACGCAGTGAAACGGCACAATCTGCAATCACGCGTGATCCTGCAGAGCTTCGACTTTCGAACCCTCCTGGCAATGAAGAAACTCGACCCTTCGATTCGTTTGTCGGCACTCGTCGGCGACCCGAAGGACGATGCGATGATGAGGCTCACGGACCACGACAAGGATTTTGTCTCGATCGGCAGGAAAACTGGAGTGCAGATCATCAGTCCGGATTTCCATCTGGTGTCACCGGAGAAAGTGGCCGCAGCCCATGGGGCCGGACTTCAGGTGGTTCCGTGGACCGCCGACAAAACAGAAGACTGGCAGGCGCTGGTTGATGCGAAAGTCGACGCGATCATTACCGATGATCCCGGAGCACTGGTGATCTGGCTGCGAGACAAGAAGCTGCACCCATAGCCGCACGACTGTTATCTCCACCAGAGCTTTCTTGCGGCGAATGGTATACCATTCGTTCGCGATGTTTCTGATCGACACTCAACTAACAGCTTCGCAGGTACTTCGAGCCTTTCACCACGACGAGTTCTCTCTTTTCCTCGGCTCCGCCTTTACTACGGTGGGGCTGGTGATTGGGGCGTTTCTTGTGATCCGGCGACGCTTCGATGCACTGCTGTTTTGGCTCGCCGTCTTCGCTATTCTCTACGGACAACGGCTCTGGGTGGAGACGCAATTGCTGGGGATGATCGTCCCGCCATCTGAATTCTTCGTGCGCCTGAGGGCTGCGATTAATTTTCTGGTGCCGATTCCAGCGTTTTTCTTTTTTGAAGCGACCGGTTTTCTGGGCAAGGCCGGGAAATTTTTGGCGTATGCGTCCAGCGGAATTTTCTTTTGTTTATTGGTAGGCGCTGCACTTGGCGGACCGTTGGGACTTCTTTACAAGGTGAACAACGCCATTGTGATCTGCGCAATCCTGGCGGTGATAGTTCAATTCCTTCGGCATCCGGTGCGGGATCGGGATTTCGTTATCATCCGCAACGGTCTCTTTATTTTTATTGCGTTTGCGTTATGGAGAAACGTGGGAGGCTTGTTTGGCGCCAGCTCAGAGTCCTATGGCTTTGGCATCTTTCTTGCCTGTCTTGGGTATGTGGCCGCGCGACGAGCGCTCGAACGCGAGCAGGAATTCAATGCGCTTCAGAAGGAGCTTGAGATTGCAAAGCGCATCCAGCTATCGATTCTGCCGCCCGCGTTTCCCTCCTCGCCTCATTTCCGGGTTGCAGCCAGATATGTGCCAATGACTTCGGTTGCCGGAGACTTCTACGACTTTCTTGTCGCTCAGGGTGGAAAGGCCGGCTTGCTGATCGCGGACGTATCCGGACATGGCGTGCCGGCGGCATTGATTGCCTCGATGGTGAAACTGGCCGCCAATTCGCAAAAGGAAGATGTGGCTCAGCCTGAGAAATTGCTGGCAGGTATGAATGCGACGCTCTGCGGAAATACACAGAGCCAGTTTGTTACCGCAGCGTATGCACATCTTGACGCGAATACCGGAGAACTGCGCTACGCCGCCGCCGCGCATCTTCCACTGTTGCTGCTGCGAGACGGCAAAGTTGCGTCCATTGAAGAGAACGGGCTGATGCTGGCGCTGTTTTCATCGGCTACCTATACCTCGACGACACAGCAGTTGAAGGCTGGAGACCGTCTTCTTCTATACACCGATGGCATTGTCGAGGCTGAGAACGCAAGCCATGAACAGTTTGGATATGAGCGACTTAACGCGCTGTTGCAGGAGAGCGCGAAGCTGACACCCGACGAGACCGCCGATCTGATTCTTGCCCGAATCAAGGAGTGGTCGCCGTCTCAGGACGACGACCGGACTGTGCTGGTCTGCGACTATGTCAGCAACGCACAGGCTTAGGCGAGCAACTATTTCACGGAAGCTGCCACTCTCTGATCAACCTCGTTCTGGACCTTGTCGAAGTCCTGCTTCAGAGTCCTGCCATTCTCAACCAGCAATTCACCACCAACATAAACACGCTTGATGTCGCCCTGTGCGCCAATAAAAACGAGGCTGGCGTAGGGATCGAAGACGTGTCCGAAGCGCTTCGGGCTGATGACCAGAAAATCGGCAAACTTGCCGCGCTCAAGGCTTCCGAGCTTGTCGGCCACACCCAGGACATCGGCGCTGCCCATCGTGTGCAGACGCAGCACATCATAAGGGCTCATGATTGCCGCGTTTTCGTATTTATCTCGAATGGCATAAAGGCCGGTGCGCATGTTTTCGAACGGATCTGCGATGTCGGCGCTGGCTTCGCCATCGACGCCCATGCCAACGCGTATGCCCATCTTCAGATACTTGGGAATGTCGGCCGTGCCTGACGCGAGGCGGCCATTCGAAAGAGGGTTCCAGCACATCGACGCTCCTGCCGCGGCGGTCTTCTGCAGGATGAAGTCGTTTGTGTGGATGAAATGGCCGAAGATGAGCTGCTTCGAAAGCAGGCCGCTGTCCATGAACCAGCGAAACTTTGACTGCTCCTCGCCTGCGGTCTCGGGCGGTTCCAGGTAGTGGGTCTCATTGCCAAGATGAAATTCATCCATCAGCGATTTTTCCATCACCGCCTGCTGATAGGTATCGTTGAAAGCCGTTCCGCCATTGATCATTACGCTGAGGAATGCGGTAGATTTCGGCTGCGTTGCCGTCCAGTCGAGGAATGTCTTGAGAGCGCGGCGCGCGTCTTCGGTTGAGTACTTCGGACCTGCTCTGCCAATCTGGTAGCCGTGCACAAACCGCAGCCCCGAATCCATTTCCGCGCGAAACTGATTTTCCTCGTATGCTTCAGGTGATTGCGAGGATGGCGGCGGGTGGCCGAAGTCGTAGCTCTGCGGACCGCCATAATTAAAGTTGTACGCGGCGGTCACTCCATGCGTAAGGTGATCAAGCGAACCGTGGAGAGTGAACCAATAAAAATCTTCCGCCTTCGCTAGAGGCGCGGTCTGACCGTAGAGTGCGTCAATCCAGCCAGTGAGTGTCTGGTCGGCAGCGAGGCCGCGATAGGCGCTTTGCCAGATGTGGCTGTGTGCGGAGATGAAACCCGGAATGACCCAGTCGCCGTGCGCGTCGTACGTTTCTTTGGCTGTGAGCGATGCTGGCGGATCGCCCGGAGCAACCGCAGTCAGCGTGCCGTCTTCCGCCACGACTAGATATCCGTTGAACGGCTCGCGCTGATTGGGGGCCATGCTGAAGATCTTTGCGTCTTTAACGATGAGTTTCGCATTTTGCGCAGAGGCGGCAGCACACGCGAACAACGCGGCAAGGCAAAACAGCAGAATTTTTCGGGTCATTGCTGATTTATAACCGCGTTCCACTCCGGCAACAATCGATTTCTAATACAAGAGTGCAAACTCCCCGTTTCGTCATTCTGAACGGGGCCGAAGGCGTATTGAAGAATCTCAACGATCTTAGCTCGACCTGCGTCGCTGAGATCCTTCGTCACTACGCTCCTCAGGATGACGAAACATTAATGCGGGGTGACACACAAAAGAAAAAGGCCCGCCAATGAGCGGGCCTAAGTTTTTGCGGCGGAGCCGCATGTGCCTGGACGGCCAGTCCCTTACGCTTCGGCGTGCTGAAGCACTTCTTCCCTTACCTCTTCGTCCTTCTTCTCTTCTTCTCTGGACTTGGGCAGGGCCACATTGAGGACATCCTCAATGTGGCTGGCATAGTGGATCGTCACGCCCTCGGTCTGCTCGGGCATCAGGTCTTCCTCAACGTTCAGGCGGTTCTCTGCCGGGAGGATAACCTGCTTGACGCCTGCGCGCTTCGCGGCCAGGAATTTCTCCTTGATGCCGCCGACGGGCAGGACATTGCCGCTGAGCGTGATTTCCCCGGTCATCGCGGTAAGCGGATGCACCGGCGTATCGGTCAGCAGTGAGATGAGCGCCGTCGCCATCGTGACACCCGCTGACGGGCCATCTTTCGGAATGGCGCCAGCCGGGACGTGAATGTGCAGGTCGATATCCTTCATGAAGTCCTCTTCGAGACCGATGGACTTCGCATTGGAACGAACCCAGGTCAGCGCCGCTTGCATGGATTCCTGCATGACTTCGCCGATCTGGCCCGTCATGGTGAAACCGCCCTTGCCCTTCATCTTGTTTGCTTCGATGAAGAGTACGTCGCCGCCTGCTGGAGTCCAAGCCAGACCAACAGCCACGCCTGCGCGCTTGGTGCGCTCCGCGATCTCGGTATCGACGCGAACTTTGATGCCGCCAAGGAACTCGTGAATGATTTCCTTGTTGACGATCAGCTTCTCTGTCTTACCTTCAGCGATGCGGCGCGCCTGCTTGCGGCAGACCGTGCCGATCAACTGTTCGAGCTTACGCACGCCAGCTTCGCGCGTGTAATGACGCACGATGTAGGAGATGGCCTCGTCCGGGAACTCAATGTCCTCGGCCTTGATGCCGTTTTCCTTGATCTGCCGCGGGACGAGGTAGCGGTAAGCGATGTGCCGTTTCTCTTCCTCGGTGTAGCCCTGCAGGTCGATGATCTCCATACGATCGAGCAGCGGTGCGGGCATCGTGTCCAGCATGTTCGCTGTGCAAATGAAGAGCACCTTCGACAGATCGAATGGCTGATCGAGGTAGTTGTCGCGGAACGTGTTGTTCTGCTCCGGATCGAGAACCTCAAGCAGTGCAGACGCCGGATCGCCACGGAAATCGCGGCCCAGCTTGTCGATCTCGTCGAGCATGAAGACCGGATCGTTAGTGCCCGCACGGCGCAGGTTCTGGATAATCTGCCCCGGCAGCGCGCCGATGTACGTCCGGCGATGTCCGCGCAGTTCGGCCTCGTCGTGCATGCCGCCGAGTGAAATACGCTGGAACTTCCGTCCCAATGCGCGCGCTACGCTGCGTCCCAGCGAGGTTTTACCTACGCCTGGAGGTCCGACGAAGCAAAGGATCGGTCCCTTCATATCCGGCTTCAGGCGACGGACAGCAAGGTAATCGAGAATGCGCTCCTTCACCTTCTTGAGATCGTAGTGATCCTCGTCGAGGATTTCCTTCGCCTTGCTGATATCGACTTCTTCGCCAGAGGACTTCGCCCAGGGCAGAATCGCCAGCCACTCGATGTAGTTGCGTGTCAGCGAGTAGTCGGCGGCCATCGGAGACATGCGCGAGAGGCGATTCAGTTCTTTCAGCGCCTCTTTCTTCGTCTCTTCCGGCATGCCTGCGTCTTCGATCTTCTGGCGCAGCTCTTCGATGTCCTTCTGGCTCTCGTCCTGTTCGCCGAGTTCCTTCTGGATGGCTTTCAGTTGCTCGCGCAGGTAGTAGTCGCGTTGCGACTGCTGGACCTGGTCTTGTACCTCAGACTGGATTTTGTTGCGCAGTTGCTGAACTTCGATTTCCTTGACGAGGTGTTTGTTCAGCCTCTCCAGACGAGCGATGACATCAGGCGTCTCCAGCAGTTCCTGGCGATCTGCAGTTGCGAGGAACGGAAGATTCGACGCGACAAAATCGCTGAGGCGTGCGGGATCGTCCAACTGCCCGGCGATGGTCGAGAGCTCGTCGGAGAGCGTTGGCGACGCCGATACGATCTGCTGGAACTGCGAGAGAATATTCCGCTGCAGAGCTTCGAGTTCCGGTCCCTTCTGTGCGACCGTCTCGGCGACGGACTCGACATTTGCCATCATGAATGGCTCGGTCTGCGTGAACTCGCCCAGCTTGACGCGCTCCGTGCCTTCGGTGAAGACGAAGAGGCTCTGGTTGGGCATCTTCACAACCTTGTGGACGGTGGCCAGAGTGCCGTACGCATACAGGTCGCTGGGTTGTGGAGTATCAAGGTGCGCGTCGCGCTGCGCGACCACGACGATGGTCTTCTCCTCGCCAAGCGACTGGATAAGTTGAATGGAGCTTTCGCGTCCCACCGTCAGCGGAAGAACCGCGTGCGGGAAAAGTACCGTGTCGCGCACCGGGAGGACGGGTAAAACGCGCCCTTCAGGGCGATTTTCACGCTCTTTGGGATCGCTGGGCTGGATGATGCTGAGAAAGTCGCTAACCATGAGTGCCTTCTTATCAGATTATATGATCTGAATACGATTAATTTGTAAGTATTTGATTCCGTTTACCCTAAAAAGTCGCAAATCCGGACAATACACCGTAAATGTCTGATGATTCGAGGTTTAACTCCACCTCGATCCAGACTGCCCTGTTCTCATAGCCCTGTTTTCTACTTGGATGCTGATACGCCAGCGAGGCATGCAATGGTTCCTCTCGAATCTTTCATCGGCGAGGGCCCGTAGGAGTTGACGCTGCAAGCGCTATTCGGGACGCTGCGCAGCGCGATATCGTCCCAGTTCCTTGACCATGGAGCAGTGCTGCCGAAGCATATCCAGCGCAATATCCGCCCGTGCCTGCGTCGAAAGCTGGTAGTCGACGTAGAAAACATATTGCCAGGGCTTTCCCTGCACCGGACGCGATTCGATCTTGGTCAGATTGGTTCCCTGGCCGGCAAACACCTCAAGAGCCGCCACTAGAGTTCCAGGCCGGTTTTCGACCGTGAACGCCAGGCTCACTTTATCCGCCTCTGGATTTTTTGGCACATCTTCGCGGCGCCGGATCACGAAGAACCGCGTGTAGTTCTCGGCGTTATCTTCAATGCCGCGGGCGAGAATTTCGCCGCCGTAATACTCAGCCGCGCGGGCGCTTGCAATTGCTGCCGCGCTGCGATCGCGAAGCTCCATGAGTTGCTTCACGCTGCCTGCTGTGTCGTAAAAAGGAATCGCGTCAATGGAAGGATGCTGTTCGAAAAATCTGCGGCATTGCGCAAGAGCCACCGGATGCGAGTAAACGCGCTGGATGCGGTCGATAGTTGCGCCCGGAACTGCGATCAAATTATGCCGGATGCGCAAGAGGCTTTCGCTCTCGATCGCGACGTCATAATCGAGCAACAGGTCGTAGTGCTCCACGACAGAGCCAGCCAGGCTGTTCTCAATCGGGATCACAGCGGCGTCGACCTCCTTCTGCGATAGCGCGCGGAAGACGTCAAGCGAGAGACTGCATGGCAAAATGGTTGCCTCAGGAAAAACTTTCCCTGCAGCCTCATGGCTGAATGATCCCGGCTCGCCTTGAATCGCTACTTGCATTCTGTCTACTTCCCTCTAAAGGTTTTTACTCGCACGGCAACCCAAACGGGCATCATGCGCACCATATCACACCGTGGGCCTTTTCAGGCTGCAGGCAAGAGACAAGGAGAAAGCACAAAATGCTTTGGACAATTTTCGTAATCCTGTTGGTGTTGTGGCTGGTGGGTCTGGTGAGTTTTCATGCGATCGGGTGGTACATCCACATCCTGCTGGTTGTGGCGCTCATTGTGCTCCTGATTCAGTTGATCAGCGGCAGACGCCCGGTTGTCTAACGCAGTCTTTGTAAGCAAACAAACAACGGGTCTCGAACTTTTGTAGATCGAGCCCCTAAACCCGAGGAGTTACATCATGAATAAAGACCAGGTAAGCGGCAAATTCGATCAAGCAGCTGGTAAGGTGAAGGAAAAAGTCGGAGAGACGGTGGGCAACCAGCGTCTTGCCAATGAAGGCCTGGCAGACCAGGTGAAGGGCGCGGCAAAGGAGACCTGGGGTAACGCGAAAGAAGTTGCTCATGAGAATGCCGACGCAAATCGTCGTGAAGCAGAGCGAAATGCGAACGATACGCGCGAACGCATCGCGAATAAGGTGCAGGATATGAAAGAACGTGTGAACGAAAAGATCGACCAGCACCGCAAGCCGGCATAATTTAGACTCAGTTTGTGAGTGGCCCCGCGGTTTCGCGGGGCTTTTCTTTTTCTAGCGGTGCAAAAGCAAAGCGGCTGCGACGAAGACGAAAAATACAACAGAGATCACACCATTCATCGTGAAGAACGCGGCATTCAAACGTCGCAGATCTTTGGGCGAGACGATCAGATGCTCATATAGAAGCAGCGCCGCAACCACGGCGATGCCCACGAGTCCAACAAGCCCCAGATTGAAGAGATGGACGAGCCACAGCAGCAGTGCGAGCATGATGGCGTGCATGCAGCGCGTTACCCAGAAGGCCCCGGCAATACCAATCGCTGCAGGAATGCTGTTGAGGCTATGCTTGCGGTCGTGCTCCGTATCCTGGCATGCATAAAGCACGTCAAATCCTGCCACCCAGAATAGAACAGCGGCCGTAAGCACGAGAATACGCGCGTCAAGAGTGCCGCGAATCGCAATCCAGGCAGCGGCGGGCGCGATTCCCAGCGACAACCCAAGAAACAGATGCGACCAGCGCGTGAAGCGCTTGGTATAGGAATAAAGCAATAAGATCGCAAGGGCGACGGGCGAGAGCCACAGCGTAAGGCGATTCAATTGCGACGCGGCCAGAACAAACAGCACAGACATGAAGATGGTAAACGCCGCGACGAAGCTGCGTGTCAGCAATCCGGAGGGAATAGCACGGGCCGACGTACGCGGGTTCACAGCGTCGAGATCGGCATCCGCCCAGCGGTTGAAGGCCATGGCGGCAGAGCGCGCCGTGACCATGCAGACGACGATCCATACCACCTGCATCGGATGCGGCCATCCTTGAGCCGCCAGCATTGCTCCCGTCAGCGCGAATGGGAGCGCGAAGATCGAATGTTCCCACTTGATCATTTCCAGTGTCGTGCCGATGCTCCGCAGCAATGCCATCTCGTCTTGTAAATCTCCTGCCAACAGTTTACCCCGTACGCAAAATGGCCCCGCCATGAATGCGGGGCCACTATTGTTTGCTGCAGGTGTGAGACTACTGCTTTTCCGGTGCTCCTGCTACCTGGAGGTTGTTAGTTACTTTGAAGACTCCGGGAACAGAGTTCGCGCGGATGCCGGCAGCATCTTTGTCGCCCTGGTTGAGGACAACGCCGTACAGAGTCACATTGCCGTTCTGTACCGAGATACGGATCGGTTGGGCCGGGTCGATAGCGTACTTGTTCAGGCTCGGGAAGCCATATACGGCACGATATACGGCGCGGCGGATACGGTCATCCATCGGCGAAACCGGATCTACCTTGATCTCGTTGATGACATCCTTGACACCCTTCATATTGGAAGCGACAGCGACGGCCGA
Source organism: uncultured Acidobacteriaceae bacterium (assembly GCA_963833015.1). Classification (GTDB taxonomy): domain Bacteria; phylum Acidobacteriota; class Terriglobia; order Terriglobales; family Acidobacteriaceae; genus Alloacidobacterium. Next base: position 287,061 of record CAWHWJ010000020.1, read on the forward strand.
ATCCGCGTCCACCGGCCCATAGGCAGTGCCACCTAATGTGACGACGCCATTCTGCACCCTAACACCGATCGCGTTAAACGCGGTTGTGCCGTAACCAACGCGATCATACTGGATCGCTTTGATTAATTTATCCTGCAATACAGCATCCGGAACTTCCGGTCCGGCAACTTCAACTTCGTTCTCCACGCCCTTTATGTTCTTAATTCGGTGGACACGCTTGTCCAGATCTTCTTTCTGACTGTAGACATCAACCGTTCCGGTTAACGTGACGACACCATTCTGAACCGTGGCTTTAACATTCTTGAATTGGGACTTATTCAGCGCTTTGTTCTGGACATCCGCCAGAATCTGATTATCCAGGCCCGCGTTAGCTTGTGCCACTGCAACCGTGGAATGTGGCGCCACAGCAGAAGGTACAACTGTCAGCATAACCGCTGCCACAGCAGGAACAAGACCGCGCAATAGCTTTCTCATTGTCGTGCTCTCCTCGCTTGCTGCAACTCTCCGATTGAATATTTGGCCGAAGCCATCAGAGCCTGATTGCAGCGTCTTATATCTATATCGGACACATTCTACCCGCGTTTGGATGCGGTGTTATTTGAAAATTCTTTAGTAACTTATCGATACCGTCGATGTATTTTGAACATCAAGCTGAATACACCGGATTCATCACGCACAGCTAATACTGAAGTCGTAGGTGTCAGGTTGACTTCAGCCTGAATGAGCTGCTGCGCGGTTGAGTTGATGTTCGTTGCATACGTGAGAGTCGCGTTCTTTGAAACCTGTTGCGCCACAGTAATGCGCGCCGTAGAGTTGCCGACGGAGCCGACCCATGTCGGATCGATCTTAACGCTCCCCCCGCCAAACAGCTTCTGGATACGGCTGCTGATGGTTGCGTTCAGCGCGCCGCCCAGCAACGCATCGGCAGCAGTATTGACTCCGGCCTGCTGCGCCTGCATCGAGTAGATCTGCTGCTCCTCCTGCGTGCGCCCCATGGCCAGCAGCGAGAAGATATCCTGTTGCGCCAAGGGCGGCTCGGAGCGGAACGACGGCGACAAATTGCTGGGTGTGCCGTGCAAACCGATGCTGATGTCGTAGTCCTCGATGTGGGCAGTCGCGCTAAGATCGATGGTCGGCTCGATGCGCACGGGATTGCTGAAATAAATATCCCCATGCTGTAACTGATATTTTGTTCCTGCAAAGGTTGCGCTGCCCTCGGTGATATTAATATGACCCAGCACAGTAGGTTGCGCGAGAGTGCCTCGCACGCGCAGATCGACATCACCCGCAAGTTTCGCATACGAGTTCTGGAAGTCGAGCTCCGGAGACGACGTTACATGAATGTCCAGCCGGACACGGTTGGAAAATGCATTCGGGTCCGGAGGCGGGGTAACCCCGTTCGACGGGCCGGCGAAGCTGGCAAAATCCAGATTCGGATTGATCGTAAATCGCGTCAGCAGCACGTTCCCGCTCAGCAATAGAGCGTTCTCTGTCCCTTGCAGTCGCAGCTTTGTATTCACCATGGAACTGATTCCAGTCGGATAGCGAATGCGAATATCGGTTCCCGTCGCAGTGAGGTCGCTATAAATGCCCTGCTGGTAGGTGACGTACCCGGCAATGCTCACCTGGCCGCCGCCGGTTGTTCCCGTAAGGTTCTGCACCTGCAGGCGATCCTGATCGAACTGCATTGTGCCGTTCAACTGGCTTATGCCATTCGGCAGGCTCTCTATACTCATGGCCACGTTGCTTAGTTTTACCTGGCCCGTCAGCTCAGGGCGATCGAAGGAACCTCCCGCATTCATGTTGAACGTGACCTGTCCGGATGAAGCCACATCTGGATAGAGTTGCTGCAGGAGCTTCATATTAACCGAGCCCTGAGCCGTCAAGTTCATCATGTGATTTGTCCGAAACACACCAAGCCGGCCTTGAGCGTGAAAGTCCGTGTTTTCACCGGTAAGCTGGAACGGATCGAGGCTCAGGATGCCATTATTCAATTGCGCATGCAGCGGACCTTCGCTCTTGAGAGGGCGGCCGGCAATCGCAAGTGAAATCTGACTGATATGCGCGTCTCCCTGCAAGCTGCCTCGGCTGCCGCAACGGGCCTGATACCGTGAACTCTCCGGCAATGGACGAATGCCAGGTAACGCCCTCGACATGAAACATCTCCATAAACGGGTCGACGTCGAGATTCGTAAGCACGGCATGCGCCTGCGTCGTGTAGTCGCCGGAGAGCGTGACTTGTCCATTCAACTGCAGTGACGCTGAGGCCAGGCGCCCGCTGGCTGCGAGGAGCGCGTTCCCGTGATCGGTGTGGGCCTCCAGATCCACTGCGCCGTTCGTCTCGGAGCCTACGGTAATCTTTGTCAGATGCGCATTGGCGTGGATTGACGGAGAGTCCAGCGTTCCCGATCCGTCAGCAGAAAAGACAAGCTCCCCGCTCAGCGGATATTTCGCATCCCTGAAGCGTTCGCTATGGCTCAGGTCAAAGCCTTTGCCCTCTGCCTGGAAGTGGAACTGCTTCGTGCGGATTCCGATGCCGCCGTTTCCAGTGAGCTGTCCGCCATTTTGTAACAATATGAGTTCCGATACGCCGATCTCTTCCCCGGCGAATTTAAGATCTGCGTTGAGGCTACGATAGTGCTCGCCGTAGGCCTCTCCGCCCGCAATGGCAAGATGCCCGCCACCATTCAGATTTCCAATCTCTCCGCCCGCATGCGCGTTCAGGTTCACCGTGCCGGTCACCGGAAGATTCTGCCCGGCGAGCGCCAACACCTCGTCAAGCGCCGCGTCCTGCACTTTAATGTCCGCGTTGATCGCCGACTCGTCGTCGAAAGCGCTGCGGCGCGGCGAGATGCGATGCGCATGCACCTGCCCGGAAACGTGAATCGAAGTCTTGCCGCGCGTCAGTGTTGCCTGCTGTACCGCAATCAGCCGCGAAGAATATTCCGCGTCGGCTTCGAGTGAATCCCAGTGAATGGTTCGTTCTGTAGTAGCAGGCGCTGGCTGTGCGGGCGCGTTCTCAGGAGTCGGCTGCTCAGACGCACTAACTGGTTCTGCCACGGCTGTGGGCTGCGTTGTCTCGGCTGGGATCAGCACGTCGAAGTTGCTGGCAGTGAGATGTCCCTTCACGTCGGGATCCGGGATGCTCCCTGACACTGTCCCTTGAAACTGAGCTTGCCCCGCCAGGTGCAGGGGCAAAGCCTTTACGCCTTTCTTGTTTCCCACCGCCACGCCCAGAGCCGACAGCGCCGTGTCGAATTCGCCGAGATTTGTCGTCTCTACGGTTGCCTGCAGCGTCGACGGACGGCTAATGGGATAAACGCCCAATCCGCCTGTGACATGGATCTGCGTAGCCGGCGTCTGTGCCTGCAATTGCCGGATCTGCACGCTGCCGTTTTTCTGGAAGTAGGTCGCGTCCAGCATGCCCGACATGGGCACTTCGCCATCAGGCGTATGCGCGGAAGGCGCCATCGTCACATTCGCTCTCGCCGAAAGGTCGGCGCCATCACCCGTCCAATCGACAAAGCCGTCTCCGGAGGTGACTGTATCGAAACCGAGTTCGTTATATTGCCGGGGCGCCACAAACTCCATCACCGTTCGCAGTGAGATTCCGTGCAGCTTCGCACGTATGGTTCCCCGCCTTACGCTTGCTGAAGCGGGCTGGCCCGGCTGCGCGAATGCCGCGCCCAGCCAATGCGCAACGCGCATTTCGGCATCGACACTGCCTCCACGACCAATGCGCGCTCGAACTCCCGTGAACACCAGGTCGTCTTCGGTCGCATGGAGTGCGGTGTCAACATCGACTCCCGTGATGTGCACAGTGTCAATGTGATAGGCCGCGTCTGCGACCTTTGCGCGACCATCCAGAGCGAATTGCGTCTGCGTTCCCTGCCCTTTCAGATCAAGATCGACAACGCCGCGATCGACACCGTCCACCGGCTCGAGCGCCATCACTTCCCTGACGTCTACTTTGCCTTGAGCGGTCAGGTTCCAGTGGGGATTGGCAAAATCCTGCACTCCGGCAGTCGCATTCAACACCGAAGATCCGGTCTGCAATTGCAAATGCGACACCTTCAAGGTATTGCGACCGATATCGGCCATAAGATCCAGCTTCGACCGGACAGGAGGATACTTCCCGCGCTGCGCACTGATATCGGAAGCGTGCAGCGTCGCCAGATACTGATCCAGCGGTGCGGCATACGTGACAACGACGCCCAGATCATTCGCTGCCAGATCAAAAGGAATTGCGCGCTGGTTAATCAGCGCCACGCCATTGTTGATTTCCGTTCTACCAACTTTGAGATCGAAGATCGTATCCTTGACGGATTTCCCGCTGCTCTGCATTTTGGGACGAGGCTGGTTTGTCGAGCCATCGGGATAAACAATGAGATGAAAGACCGGGTGATCTGCTTCGAGATAGTTCAGGTCAACTTTGGGCCGGATGAAGGAGAGGATCTTCACCCGCACATAAATACGGTCGACGTGCGCATATGGAACTTCGTTCGCGCCCTCAAGACCGTGAATTGTCAGGCCATCGGCTTCGAACGCAAGATGCCGCACTGACCAGCGAAATGCGTTGAGTTCCACGCGTCCGCCAGTCCCCTGCTCCAGCGTGACAATCAACTTTTCGCGAACGAGATTTTGAAACTCCGGCGTGGAGGCATACCAGACGATTCCGCCAACCGTGAGCAGAAACAAAACAACGACAACACCGAGGACGCGCAGCCATATTCTGCGCTTTGGAGCGGGCGGTTGCGACGGCGCCGAGGCTGGTAATGACTCTGTGCTCACGCTCCACCTCCGTCATCTTCTTCGGAATCGCTAATCTGCCCGTATCTCGGATCGATAATCTGCACACTCCCCTGGCTCCGCAGACTTTGCAGCCAGTCGCGCAGCAGGGAGTTTACTTGCTGTTGCAGCAATATTTCCTGAATACGCGGCGTTACGCTCTCCAGCGTAGGCGACTTCTCCTTCATCTTCTCAAAGGCGGGTACAACGGTCTCCTGGTAATACTTCCGGATATCCTGCCGTGAGATGCGGATGCCCGCGCCGAAACGAGCATTGATGAACTTAAGGATCTCCAGCCTCTGCCGCCACCGCTGCTCAGCCTCCTGCTCGGTAATATCGTTGGCTTTGAGAAATGCCTGCCAGCCTGCCTCAGTTGAGCAGCCAATCTGCCTGCAGATTGGGATTTGCGCCCGCAGTTCCGCAAGGCTTTTTTTCACTTCGTCATCGCTGACAGAGTAGTTGATCGCCTGCTGATTTCGCATCTGCTGCAAAATCAGCGCACGCCGAATCAGACGCTGCGCAGCATTCACTTCCGTATTCTGCCCCGCAGGAACAGTGATTGGCTGCAATACGGCAATGCGCATCTCCGCGCGCACATCGCTCTCAAGCAGGACATCTCCGTTCAGGATAGCGATCACGCGATCAAGCACGATCGGAGTTTCACTCGCCGTCTGTGCTTGCGTTGATGTGGAGGTCTCCTGCGCAATGCTCCCGGCACACAGGCAGAACAGCATCGCAGCGAGTACTGCATATTTTCTGCTGAGCCTGTGTCTCTCCATCAAAATGCCTGCCCTATGCTGAAGAAAAAGTTGAAGTGCCCTGCCTCGCCGACATGAGGCGGAATCGGGTTCGTCGCCGTGCTTGAGTAGTCGATGATGACAGGATAGATCGGTGGATTCAGGTTGTAGCTGAAGTCCAGACGGATCGGGCCGACCGGCGTGTGGTAACGAATACCCAGCCCAACAGCATGCGAGTAATAATTGAAGCTGCATATTCCCGCCGCACCGATCGGTGAATTCGGATGCGGCACGGATTGGACCTCTGGGTTCAGGTTTCTGCATCCTGCCCTGTCCGGCTGACGGAATCGGAGGAAACTGGGCCAGATGTCCGATGCGTACTCAAAGACATTCCCCATGTCATGAAACAGCACAAACCCCAGGCTGTTTCCCACATACGGCAACATCGGATTGGGCATGCGCAATTCTGTGCTGTTGACGAGCGCACCCGTGCCGCCGATGGGATATCCTGTCACCGAATCGCGTGGACCCGCTCCATTGATACCGAAACCGCGATGCGATTGAGCCCCGCCTGCGTACAGGCGTTCAGGCAGTGGAACCAGGTCGTAGGACGGTCCTCCATACGCGTGCTCTGCGGCTATACGCGTGCTCCGCGCGACTATCCAGGTATTTACCTTGCCGAACTTGTAATAGCTTGAATTGGTCCCGTCAACCCGGTTAAAGTCCGCCTCGGAGCCGAAGTGTGAATCGGCCCAACTCTCAAGAATCGTATTGTAGGTGCCGCTGCCCGCGTCCAGCGGCGACGGCACGCGCGTATCGCGAATCCAGGTAAGCCCCGGGCCGCCGACGCGCACAGGCTGCGACACTAACGGAATCTCATCGGGCGCAACCTGTACGCTGTTCGGATCGACCTTAACGCGCCGGTAGCTGAACGAATAGATAAGCGTGTTCGGCTTGTTCACGCGTTCCGTCATGCGCACTGCAGCTTCAAGACGCGATGAGGCGTAAGTGGTCACATCCTGCGCATTGGTGTATCCACCGGTGATGATGAAATTCAACTTTGGATTGTCGAAAATATGCGGGTTCGAAAAACTCATCAGCACGCGCTGCTCGAGTGAGCCGACTGTCGAGTTGAGCGAGACGGATTTATCCGTCCCGCGAATGTTGATGCGCGAAATATTAAACAGGACAGCCGGGCTCACGCCTGTCTTCCCATTCGGGCTGCACTGGTATGTTGAAGGATTGATGCCGAGTGCGATCAGTTGTTGCGGCGTAAGGTTATTGCAGTTCGTCTCCGGATTGCCCGTCTGCGCCTGGAATCCAAACCCATAGCTAAGGTCCCAGCGCCGTGCCTCAGTGAACTGCAGCAGAACGTTCTTGCGCAACTCATCACCTGTCGGATTCTGCACGGCGGTGTTGACCTGGTTGAAGAGTGTCAGGTCATAGAGCCTGCGCTGCGTCTCCAGCAGGGCTGTCTGGTTCAACGGATCGCCCGGATGGATAAGTACCCGATCTTCGACGGTGCTTGGCCGTGTGTAGTGAAGACCGGAGATCAGCACGCGATTCACGAAAAACTGGTCGCCTTCTGTAACCGTCATGGTCACGTCGATCAGGTTCGGATCCTGCGGCGAGGGTTGCTGCAACATGTTGATCTGAGCGTTATTAAAACCGTGGCTCAGGTAATAGGTAAGGATCGAATCACGATCCTGCGAGACGTTGAGCGAGGAGTAGGGCTGCCCTGATTGCGTATTGAGCAAAGGCGTCAGGTCGGAAAGCGGTACCTGCTTCGTTCCGTTGATAACGTAAGCGCCGATGCGTTGCTGCACGCCTTCTTCAATCGCGTAATTCACGCTGATTTGCGCATCTGTTTTCTTCCCTCCGGGTACAGTCTTCGCCTCGATATCTTTCACTTCCGGAGTCACTTTTACGTTGCTGAACCCATTGCTCTGATACAGCGCGGTGATCGAGTTCACATCGGCCTGCGCCAGCGCCTGGCTGTACATGCCGTGACGGTTCACAATGCTCGACTTCACCACGCTCAGCCGCTGCATGAATGGTGTCGGTGCCGAAGTACTTGTTTCCGCTCACAGTTACCGCCGTCACTCCATGCTTGACGCCCAAGGTCGACCGTAAACGTAATGACGGAGTGTTGCGGATCTTTCAGCTGTTCCGTGTGCGACACTTTCACATCGAAATAACCGGCACGTTGAAAATAGTCCCGGATGCGCCGGTCGCCTTCGTGCAAGAGGTCGTCATCCACCGTACCCTCTTCATAGACTGGCACCAGATTCTTGATCTTTCCCTTGCTGAGCGAGGCGCCATCGACATTGATCACGACCAGCGGTCCGCGATCCGCGGAAAATTCGTAGTCCAAATGGTTCGTCGGCGGCTGGTAGTCATGCGAATCCAGCTTCAGGGCTGCTTCCAGACGGTCCTGCTTCTGATAGTTCTTGCGCAAGCGAGTCAGCGCGTTGCTTACCGTATCGCGTGAAACCTTGGAGTCTTGCTTCAGTTTGCCCTTTTTTCGGAACTGCTCGACCGTCATGCCGCTGTCGCCGCTTACGGCTACGTCACCTACGCGCGCCTGCGTTCCCTGTACAATCTGGAAGGCGAGGTTTACCTGGGAATTTGCCGCATCAACATTGGTGCCGACAAAAATTTTGGACTGATAGTAGCCGTTCTCTTCGAGCGTCTCCTGCAGAAGCTTTTGCGCCTGCAGCATCTTGCTGTCGCTGAAGACCGTCCCTGCATTCAGGCGCGTCGACCGCTCCAGCACACCGGACAGCCGTTCGTTGTTGACCCCATTGACAGTCACGCGGCCGATAAAGAGATTGGGCACACCGCTGAAAATAATGGTCACCGCGTTGCCATGTCGTAGCCCTTCTACCAGAATCGTCTTATAAAGGCCCGTCTCATAAAGACGGCGCAGGCTCTCGCGAACATTCAGCGGATCGAGCTTCTGGTTCGGCTGCAACGCCAGAGTATCCGGCAGGGGCGCCAGTCTTTCGCGAGGAATGCCTTTGAACTGGACCGCTTCCACCTGAAGGCCGGCCCAACTGCGCAGCGTGATGTCCTGCTGGGCGCTTTCTTTTGCAGCTGAGGCCGTCGGCTGTTGCGCAACCTCACACGCGCTCGACAAGGTGCAGGGTGCAAGGCACGCGAACGTCACGAGGCTGAACCAGCGCATCGCTTTCCAACAGTTGCTTGTCCAGGATTTGCAGCGAAAATCCAATCAGCCCCTCGAATTCCTCGAAAGAATGAGATGCAGCCCCGCGCACTTCAAGAAACCCCCACATCTCCATAACCGATGAAGGATCTATCAATTCTCTATACTAATCAGGAACAGACGAAATAAGCAGATGCCGAGCGCAGAGTTAACAGAGAGGTACTCCCGCCAGATTTTGTATCCCGGAATCGGCGCCGAGGGACAGCAAAAACTGCAAGCGGCACATGTTGCGATTGTAGGCTGCGGAGCGACTGGCGCTGCCGCGGCAAGCCTGCTTGCGCGCGCCGGAGTGGGAACACTCACCCTCATCGACCGCGACTTCGTCGAGGAGAGCAATCTGCAGCGCCAGGTCCTCTTCGACGAGACCGACGCAAGTCTTGCTTTGCCCAAAGCAGAGGCCGCTCGCAGGAAAATTGCTCTCTTTAACAGCGAAGTCAACGTCCACGCGCAAATAGCCGACCTTGATCCCGGCAAATATTCACGAATTGCTTCGCGGCGCTGACCTGATTCTCGACGCAACCGACAACTTCGAGACCCGCTACCTGCTCAATGACTATGCAGTCGAGCAGAACAAACCCTGGATCTACGCCGCTGCCATCGGCGCCTATGCCGTCACCATGAACATTCTGCCCGGTGAAACGGCGTGTCTCGCCTGCATTTTCCCGAAACCACCGGGCGGCACGGTGGAAACTTGTGACACGGCGGGAATTCTCAACTCTGCTGTCGAATCTCGCGGCCTCGATCGAAGTAACCGAGGCATTCAAGCTGCTCACGGGGGCAAAAGATAAGCTACGCCGCAGCCTCTTGTCCTTTGATTTGTGGACAAATGAGCGATCTGAAGTCGCAATCGCTCATCCTCGACGTGACTGCGAGGTCTGCCAGCAGCGTAATTTCGCCCATCTACGCGGCGAAGGCCGTCCTCACATCACGCTCTGCGGCCGCAACTCGGTGCAGATTCACGAACATCATCGCCCGGTCGACTTCGCCGATCTGGAAACAAAACTCAGGCCCCACGGCAAAGTCCGCTCGAATAATCTTTTGCTCCGCTTCGAGCGCGGCGACCACGTCATTACCATCTTTGCCGACGGCCGGGCACTCATTCAGGGAACAACGGACATCACCCAGGCCCGCAGCCTGTATGCGCGCTTTATCGGCTCTTAAATCAGGCCGGCAACCTACGGACTGGCAACCATTTGCGTCGAATCGCCCTCCCACTTACAACTCGCACAAATACTCAAGGAAGACGAACTTCCATGAATCTTGCAGTACAGACCAAATCGAGCAATGGATTGACGGGAGACGCAAAGCGTGGAATTTTCAAGACAGGTGAAGTGCGGATGAGCACAGGACCGACACAACCTAAGCCAGTGCAACATATGCGCAGAAATCCCCCGATTGCCGGAGAAGCAGAAGCCATCGCCAAGGCGCAGGCGGGCGATGCGCAGTCCTTTGAGATTCTCTATTCGCTGCACAAGCGCCGCGTCTATTCCCTGTGTCTGCGAATGCTCGGCAACGTTGCCGAGGCTGAGGACCTGACGCAGGAAGCGTTCCTGCAGCTCTATCGCAAGATCGGCACTTTTCGCGGTGATTCGGCCTTCTCTACCTGGCTGCATCGTCTCGCGGTAAACGTCGTGCTCATGCACCTGCGGAAGAAGGGCCTGCCGCAGGTATCGCTCGAAGAAACGCTCGAACCATCTCAGGAAGATGGACCACGGAAAGATCATCGGCGAACGGGATCTGGTCTTGTCCGGCTCCCTTGACCGTGTCGCGCTTGAGCGCGCCGTAGAAAATCTGCCTCCCGGCTACCGGCTCGTTTTCGTGCTGCATGACGTGGAAGGATACGAACATAATGAGATTGCCGACATGCTCAGCTGCTCCATCGGCAACAGCAAATCGCAACTGCATAAAGCGCGTATGAAGCTTCGCGATCTTCTCCGCACCGGCCAGCGGAAAGAGGAGTCGATTGCATGAGCAACACTCGCGACCAGCAAGATGGGAAACCAATGAACTGCGCGGAATTTCAGGAAAAGCTGCCCGAACTGTTTGAGTCGGGCGCAAACGTCAGCCAGGACGAGCACGTAGTCGGCTGCGAAAATTGCTCTGCTCTTGTACGTGATCTCGAATACATCGCCTCGCAGGCAAAGCTCCTGCTCCCGATCCATGACCCCAGCCCCACAGTCTGGGACAACATCCAGTCGGCGATTCGCAGCGAAACGGATCACAACCCTCCGGTCACTTCGGGCAAACGACCATAGCCTGTAATGGCATGCGTTCATATAATGCAGAGAACGCATGGAGATAAAACCCAAGCTACCGGCCTGTATCGCGCGCATCGTGCTCGTGGGATTCATGGGCGCCGGCAAATCGACGGTTGGCGCTCTTCTGGCGCAGCAACTACAATGGCGTTTTCTCGACGCAGACACCGTGCTCGAAGATCGTACCGGTGTCTCGATTGCCGAGATTTTTGCGCGTCACGGAGAAACTGAATTCCGAGCGCGTGAAGCCGACGTCATTCGGAAGCTTCTCGACGAAAATCATTTAGTTCTGGCTGTCGGCGGCGGTGCAGTCGAAACCGCAGCCATTCGCAATGCCCTGCTGCAAAGCCCGGGGACGTGTATCGTATTCCTTCAGGCCCCGCTGGAAATCATGATCGCGCGCTGTGAACAACAACCTGGCGCAGCCCTTCGCCCCGTGCTTAACGACCGCGAACGCCTGCGCAGCCGTTTCGAATCCAGGCTCCCGCATTATCAGACCGCGCATCTCGTAATAGAAACAGCTTCGCTTACTCCGGAAGAAACATCGCAGCAGATCCTCAAGGCTGTCAGCGCTCTTCTCAAGGAAAACACCCTCGCATGACCGATCCCCCAATCGCAGTTCAGGCCGATGCGACGACCAAGCGGACTCGGTCCCTGCGTAACGACATTGTCTTCACTTTCGCGCTTGCAATCGGCCTTTACATGGCATGGCTTGTGCGCAATGTGCTGGTGTTGCTCTATGTCAGCGCGCTATTTGCCGTCGTGCTGATGCCCGTCGTCAACGGCATCATGAAGCTGCGTATCGGCAAGTGGCAACCGAATCGGGGTATAGCTATCCTGATTCTCTTTCTTGCCGTCGGAGGCTTCGCAACGCTCTTCTTCGTTTTCGCTCTACCTCCCGTAGTGCACGACATTCGCGAATTCATCAACGAACTGCCAACGCGCGGACCGCAGATGTTAGAGCGCATACGTCACATCCCCTTCATGCAGCATGTAGACGTATCCAATCTCAACGCAAGGCTGCAGGATTTTGCCGCAAACTTCGCCACCTATCTCCTTTTGTCGATACGCAATTGGGCAAGCAAGCTCTTTGACATCATCACAAGCATCATTCTGACCGTTTATTTCATGCTTGAAGGCGAAACCGCCTATCACTGGGTCTTGAGCTTCTTCCCCGTTGGCATGCGCCAGCGCCTGGATGTAACTCTGGCGCGGGCCGAGGTGCGGATGGGTAAGTGGCTGCTCGGCCAGGGCACGCTGATGCTGGTTCTTGGCTTATCCAGCACGATCGTCTTCCTGTCGTTGAAAGTGCGCTACGCCTACGCCCTCGGCGTGCTGATGGGCATTTTCAACATCATCCCCATCGCCGGGGCCATCATCACCGTCACACTCGCGATTCTCGTCGCCGCCATCGATTCCTGGGGCCGCGTGCTCGGCGTGGCCATCTTCTACGCCATCTACGCGCAGGTAGAAACCTCCTTCCTGACGCCGCGCATCATGCGCTCGAGCGTCGATCTCCCCGGCCTCGCCATCATCGTCGCCCTGCTGCTCGGCGCGGCCTTCGATGGCATCGTCGGCGCGATGGTAGCAGTCCCCACCGCCGTACTGGTCGCAGTCCTGCTCGATGAGTATGCAGTGAAACCCGAGCCCATCATCGCTAAACCACAGCCAGTCAGCCAGCTCCATTCCTAGACCGAAAACTTTTGCCGCGTCTCTGCGCACATGCGCCCAAACCTCTCTCGCTTGCTATCATGGGGAGTGGCCCCAAGCACACAACTCAATCGATTGCGAGCGGCACAAGCATGACCCCGGCTGCCCCCGCATCCCCGGTGATCTCCGCTGCTCCAGCGATCGAAGCTCAGGTCGTGCCGAGCGAAACCGCCACGGCCACCGTTGAACACCCGCATCTGCGCGCCGGAGAAACCGCCTCCCGCATCGCCGACTACGCCGAACTCTTCAAATTTCGCGTGACTGCGCTGGTCGTGATGACGGCCTGGGCCGGTTTTTATCTCGGCTCGATGCACAGCGGAATCAGCAGCATCCAGCCAGGACTCATCGCCGCCCTCGTAGGCATCGGACTCGTCTCCGCCGGCTCCGCAGCCCTGAACGAAGCACTCGAGCGCAAGCTGGATGCAAAGATGATTCGCACCGCGCAGCGTCCCATGGCGTCGGGCCGCATCAGCCTTCCGCACGGCGTGCTCCTCGGCATGATCGCGATCATCGCCGGCGCTCTTTGGCTTACATACGAGACGAACCTCGTCACCGGCACGCTGACGCTCATCACCGCTTTCAGTTATGTGGCTGTCTACACGCCGCTCAAGCGCCACACAACATTAGCGACATTTATCGGAGCCTTCCCCGGCGCCATGCCCCCGCTTCTCGGCTGGACCGCGGCACGAGGCGCAATCGAATGGCCAGCAGTCGCACTCTTTGCGATTCTCTTCGTCTGGCAGTTTCCGCATTTCATGGCCATCGCATGGCTTTACAAAGAGGACTACGGCCGCGCCGGAATCCGCATGCTGCCGGTGGTGCAGCCTGATGGCTGGTCGACCGTGCTTGAGGCGCTGACCTACGCCGTGCTCATGATTCCCGTAAGCCTGCTGCCGGTGTACCTGCACGTTGCCGGAAAAGTTTATGGCGCAACCGCTGTTGCTACTCGGTCTTGTGTATCTCGGATACACTATCCGTTTTGCCCGCATCACACGCGCGCGCAGCATCAGTCGAATCGAAAATGTACGCACGCGATTTGTTAAAGGTAAGCGTGATCTACCTTCCCGTGCTTTTAACAGTGCTCATGTTGAACGCACTTGGCAAATAGACAAGGGCATTAGCCCCTGAGGCAACACCAGGCTTTAAGAAGTAACCTATGGCAGCAATCGCAGAACACGCACCAGAAACAAACAAGAACACGACCAACGCCACTTCTGCGCCGATCGCCCTCAAAGCGCTTTCGCACAATTACGGCTCGCGCCTCGCGTTAGATCAGCTGACATTCGACGTTCAGCCAGCCGAAATCTTCGGCCTGCTCGGCCCGAACGGCAGCGGCAAGACAACGCTCTTCCGCATTCTCTCGACATTGATGGTGCCGACTGGCGGCCACGCCTATATTCAAGGCTTCGACGCTGCCAGCGAACCCAACAAAGTCCGCCAACAGATTGGCATCGTCTTCCAGGCGCGCAGCCTCGATCTGAAGCTGACCGTCGCGGAGAATTTGAAACACCAGGGCCACCTGTACGGACTAAAGGGCGGCGAGTTGAAACATCGCATCCATGAGGTGCTCGCGCGCGTCGGCTTGCTTGACCGTGCGAAGGATTCCGTCGAAACACTCTCAGGCGGCATGCAGCGCCGCGTAGAACTGGCAAAGGGCCTTATCCACTCACCATCGGTCCTGCTGCTCGACGAGCCGTCTACTGGCCTCGATCCCGGCGCGCGCCGCGATCTGTGGCAGTACCTGCGCATGCTCCGCGATGAAGAGGGCGTGACCGTGCTTGTCACCACGCACCTGATGGAAGAAGCCGAACACTGCGACCGCCTCGCCATCCTGAACGAAGGCAAACTCGTCGCTCTGGGCTCGCCCTTCGAACTGAAATCACAAATCGGCGGCGATGTGGTGACGTTTGAAACAGCCAGCGAAGCCGACGCGGAGGCCCTCGCACAGAAGATCGCCAATCGCTTCATCGTCTCGCCGTCGGTGCTTGGAAACAGTGTCCGACTCGAACGCGAGCAAGGCCACAAATTCGTCACCGACGTCGTCGAAGCCTTCCCCGGAGTCGTCGAAGGCATCTCGGTAGCAAAACCGAGCCTCGAAGATGTCTTCATCCAACGCACCGGACACCGCTTCTGGACGGAAGCACGCGACGCTGCAAAGGAGCAGGAATAATCATGGCTACCCTCGCCACAACCGTTCCCGCACCCCGCATCCGGCAGGTGAAAAAAGTCGGCATCTGGACGCCCGCCTACACTCTCTGGCTGCGTGAGATCGTCCGCTTCTACCGCCAGAAAGCGCGCGTCGTAGGCGTAATCGCATCGCCCCTGCTCTTCTGGTTCGTCCTCGGTTCCGGCTTTGGGCGCAGCTTCCACGGAGGCGCAGGTTCCGGCCAGTATCTGGAATACTTTTTCCCCGGCGCTGTTGTGATGATCGTGCTCTTCACGGCGATCTTCAGCATGATGTCGTTGATCCAGGACCGTAACGAAGGCTTCCTGCTCTCCGTCCTCGCCGCACCGGTCAGCCGCTCTTCGATCGTGCTGGGAAAAGTCCTCGGCGGAGCCACCCTCGCCGCCATTCAGGGAATCGTCTTCCTCGTCTTCACGCCGCTGATCGGCGTTCATCCCGACTCTGCAAGCCATCGCCATCAGCGTCTTAACGATCCTCATGATCAGCTTCGAGCTGACAGCTCTCGGCTTCGCCATCGCATGGCCCATGGATTCGCCGCAGGCCTTCCACGCTATCGTGAACCTGATCCTGCTGCCGCTCTGGATGCTCTCCGGCGCGCTCTTCCCCGCCAGCGGAGCGTCCGGCTGGCTGCGCATCATCATGCAACTCAATCCCCTGACCTACGGAGTCGACGCGCTGCGCATCGCGCTCTTCCCTGCACAGCACACCGAGTTTTCACTGACCACAAATCTGGCCGTAACGATTGCCTTCTGCGTGCTGACCTTCGCCGCATCGTGGGCCATCGTCAACCGCCGAACCAATAAACCAGCCGCCTGAGGAACGAAGACAGAATGCAAGCCACCGAGACCACCAGCCGGGCACCTATCGCAACCATCATCGGAATCAGCGTCGTCGCTACGCTCTTTCTGCTCTGGCTGGTCTACGTGCATCCGCCATCGCAGGAATATGCCTCGCGCCTGCTCTTCCTGCCCGCGCTGAATGCGCTCTTTAACGCAATGAGCGCCGCCGCACTGGTTATCGGCTATTCCTACATCCGCAAGCGCAACATCGCCGCGCACCGTGCTTCGATGCTCACAGCCTTTGCCTTCTCCTCGCTCTTTCTGGTTAGCTACATCACTAACCATGCGCTGCACGGCGAAATGCGCTTTCGCCGGACATGGCCCGATCCGTACTGCATATCTCGCGCTGCTCATCAGCCATGTGCTGTTGTCGGTCGTAGCGTTGCCGATGGTGCTCATCACATTTTTCCTTTCGCTCTCAGGCCGGTTTCCACAACATAAAAAAATCGCCCGCTACACCTACCCGATTTGGCTGTATGTCTCTGTCACCGGAGTCGTGGTGTATGCCATGCTGGCCGCATGGCGCTGAAGGAATAGCATGCCGCTTGTAACCGAACAATCGCCGGAACATCAGCCGCTGGCAAAAGACAGCGAGCCGTCACCTGTTCCAGCCAGATCAGGGCGACGGCACGCGGCAGCTCCTGCAATCAGGTGGCGGAACACTAGTGACCGGCATTCTGGCGGCAGCTCTGACGCAGTTCGCCTTCGGCGGCATCGGCCCTCAGGGCCCGCATACCAATTCAGGATGGCTCGCGCTCATCGTGGCGCTGATGTGCCTGCCCTTCGGCTTCCTGCTCTCTCTGCTGGGAGTAGCGAAGTGGCTGAGGCTCCGGTCGCAGGGCTCAGAAAATCGCCCGGAGTGACCTCCTCTGCCTTGCGGTGGCTAAACTCCGTTTTAAGCTTTCTGAGACCTGAGCCTTGCGACCCGTGACCTAGTAAACTAAGAACAACATGATTCCCACACTTGAATGGACCCCGGACGGCGTCCGCTTCCTCGACCAGACGAAGCTCCCGCTAGAAGAAACCTACGTGCTTGCCACCAGCTACCAGCAGGTAGCCGACGTCATTTCCACGATGGTTGTGCGCGGCGCTCCGGCGATCGGTGTTTCGGCCGCGATGGGCGTCGCACTGGGAGTAAAGCAGAGCAGCGCCGCAACGATCTCCGACCTCACGAGAGAGTTCGAGACCATCTGCCGCACGCTCGCCGCCACGCGCCCCACGGCCGTGAATCTCTTCTGGGCCATCGCCCGCATGCGGGAGCGTTTTTCCGCTCTCGTAGCGGAAGCTGGCACCACCCGTGAATCGATTGCAGCAGCCCTGATTGAA
The DNA here is from genome assembly GCA_963833015.1 of uncultured Acidobacteriaceae bacterium. Classification (GTDB taxonomy): domain Bacteria; phylum Acidobacteriota; class Terriglobia; order Terriglobales; family Acidobacteriaceae; genus Alloacidobacterium. The sequence continues at coordinate 304,127 of CAWHWJ010000020.1, forward strand.
GAGGCGCAGGTGATGTACGACGAAGACATCGCCGCCTGTAAAACGATGGGCGCAAACGGAGCCGAATTGCTGCCTGAAACCGGCGGTGTACTGACGCACTGCAATGCCGGGGCCCTCGCCACCTGCGGCTATGGCACCGCTCTCGGCGTCATCCGCGCCGCTGTCGAACGCGGCCACGCCATTCATGTCTACGCCGACGAAACCCGCCCGTTCCTGCAGGGGGCGCGTCTCACCGCATGGGAACTGATGCACGACGGCATTCCGACGACGGTTCTCTGCGACAACATGGCCGCCAGCCTCATGCGTCAGGGAAAGATTCGCGCCGTGGTAGTAGGAGCAGACCGCATCGCCGCCAATGGTGACGTCGCCAATAAGATCGGCACATACAGCGTAGCGATCCTAGCGAAAGAGCACGGCATACCGTTCTACGTTGCCGCGCCCTGGTCCACCATCGACCTCGCGACAGCGACTGGCGACGGCATCCCCATCGAGCAGCGGGCAGAAATCGAAGTCACGCATCATGCCGGAAAGCAGCTTACGCCTCACGGCGTCGGCATCGAGAATCCCGCATTCGACGTGACGCCTGCGAAGTACGTCACCGCCATCATTACAGAACGCGGCGTGCTACGCGCTCCATACAAAGAATCCCTGGCTGAATTGGAAACCGCCCCAGCGGCAAGATAAAGGAAGGGAGAGGTCCTGTAATCCCTAAGCGGGATTACAGGGCTTCTGCAAGCACGGGGTAGAGCATGTACTGGCTCGTCTCGTAGAGAGCGAGCAGCCGGCGTGTCATCAGGTAGTAGGAAGCAGCCGCCTGGTGCACATAGAACGGAACCCTGATCTGACCGCGGCGAATATACGCACTCCAGCGAATGCGCCGTAACGCCCGCTTGAGCTGGATCGAATCCTGGCGAATTCGTTCTGCCACAATAATCGCCTGATCGTGATTCCAGTTCCGAACGTAGGCAGCCAGCGCGATCATCAGATCGGCATTGTGCTCCATGCGCCGCAGGCCCTCTTTCCCACCAACCAGTCCCCATATTTCATCGGGTTCCAGTCGAAGCTGATTCTTCTTCGGCTCCAGGTGGTCAAGGGCGACCATCTCAAGGCCGCGCATGTGCATGGGTTCAATCGATGTGACCAGCGTTTGCCAGTCCTTGGACAGCAGCTTGCGCGATCGCGCATGCGCATAAATAAGCGCAACGACCGCCAATAAACCAAACGCACTAAACGCGAGATATGCCATATGTAGCTTTAATGCTTCTCAACACCGCTTACACGTTTCAGTTCCGACCGCAGTTGTACTTGAAGGCCATCCAGGTAGGCCTGCATTTCAGGAGATAGTGTACGACGTTTCGGTTCCGGACGCCATAGGGTTATTATCCAGTAAATAACAACCAGAAAATATGTACCAGTTCGTACATAGTCGAACAGGCTTCCCTCCCAGCTGTTCCCAAAATGACTATAGGCGCCCTCGGCAACCAGGTCAGCGATGGCCCAGATCGCCCATCCTTGACCAAGCCGCATCACGTGGCTGCTCCCGACAAGGCCAAGCTGCGCGGAAGCAAAGAGCATGGCCGCAAAAAGCTCCAGTGTCAGCATAGCCGAGAAGAGATTTCCCTTCTCCAGCCAGAAGTCGATACTGGTTTGAACGCTGGGATTGATGGCATAAGCAATGCCCGCCGCAACGGCCGCTCCGGCAATGCCGTACAGCAAGAATCTTTTTCCTGCGTCGTGGACCCAGCTACCAGCCGGCTTCAGGACGACTCGCGCCAGTTCCAGGATCACGCCAAGCTGGAAGGCCAGATCCAGGAAAGTGCCCACATCATAGACACGCGAATACCAGGAGATATGGTCAGTTTTCCACAGGGATACCAGCAGTATCGTGCGGAGAGCATTGTAGCCAATCAACGTCGTGAAGATTGGAAATGTTCTCCAGCGCCCACATCGTATCAATACGAACAGAAGGGCAGCGTGCTCGATAAAGCCCGCCGCCCACAAGAGCTTAGCTGTGAGCGTTACGTTCACAGCACGATATTACTCCGGGGCGTTCAATAGTTCAGCAGTAAAGAACCTTAGGCGGCAGTAACGGAAGTTTTCGGCGGACGTGGATCCGTACCGGTAATTCCGGCGACCACGACAGAGGTCTTCGGCGGACGTGGATCGGTGCCCGTGATCCCGGCCACGACAACAGAGGTCTTTGGCGGACGCGGATCAGTACCCGTAATCCCGGCTACTACGACGGAAGTCTTCGGCGGACGTGGATCAGTACCCGTAATCCCAGCGACTACGACGGAAGTCTTCGGCGGACGTGGATCAGTACCCGTAATCCCAGCGACTACGACGGAAGTCTTTGGCGGACGCGGGTCTGTGCCCGTAATGCCGGCATGAACTGGAAGGGATACAACGCTGAGAATCAAAACAGAGGCAGAAAATGACACATTTCGGGCCCAGACTTTCATTAGAAAACTCTCCTTTTTTGATGGGGACTAAGCGAACGCAGAGAATGAGCCTAGGCTCCCTGGCGACACGTGGACAGCTCATTGGATGCATTCGGTATGCCAAAAAGTAAATGATCAAAACCCTTTTGGAAACAACAACTTGTTGCGTCCAAAGGTACAATCGGTATGAATTGTTATAACTTTAGTTATCTATGACGGTAATCCATTGATGTTTCAATAGTTAGAAAGTGTTCCGTTTTTGGGAATCGCTCCATTTAAGGCACTTTTTTTCCCGCTAACCCCCTGACTGCGCCGCAGACTGCGCCCTCGTACCGCTAGGCGGTACAACCAGCCGATCCCGGCGTAGTAGGATTTACCGTCTATCCATGCATTTTTGACACGATAGACGTGTAATTCCGTGTTGCAATTGAAGTTCGTAGTGTGCAAGTGATTTACGCTCTACTGGATCCAGCCCTCATACGGATAGAGCAAAAGGAAGAAGATCATCGCCAGCGCCATGACGTCCATGTAGAGCAAAAGCAGCACACCGCCGTGATAAAAACTCCAGCGCAAACGCAGACAGCGGGCCGTGTCGTAAGTTCCATAAAGAGCAAGAAAAGCGGGGATGAGCAGCTTGAGGGAAGGCCGCGCATTCGGAAAGCCGGATATCAGAAACGACATCACCAGGCTACCCAGGACTAAAATAGTTCCGCGCACCAGCGACCGCGACCGAAGATTGAAAAACGCCGGAGGCATTTCGAAAACAACCACTATGTCTACTCTATCGAACCCAGCCACTTCGCCGACCGGCAGCAAACAGCAGGAAGTGGAAAAACGTGAACGGATCGTCAAACGAGTCGCGCGCGAGCTCCGCGACGGCTACTACGTGAATCTCGGCATCGGCATGCCGACGCTGGTGGCAAATCACGTCCCACCCGGCGTAGAAGTCGTCCTGCAATCGGAAAATGGGATGCTCGGAGTCGGTCCCTACCCCGTCGCTGGCCAGGAAGATCCCGATCTGATCAATGCCGGTAAGGAAACCGTCACTGAAATCCCCGGCACCTCCTATTTTTCGAGCGCCGATTCCTTCGCCATGATCCGCGGCGGTCACATCGACCTCAGCATCCTCGGTGCGATGGAAGTCGACCAGGAAGGCAACCTCGCTAACTGGATGATCCCCGGAAAAATGGTCAAGGGCATGGGCGGTGCCATGGATCTCGTCGCCAGCGCGCGCAGGGTCATCGTAGCCATGGAGCACACCACCAAAGACGGCCGGCCCAAAATCCTCAACCGCTGCACCCTGCCCATCACCGGCCTGAAAGTCGTCAACACCATCGCCACGGAAATGGCCTGGATCAGCGTAACGTCCGCCGGCCTGGTCCTCGAAGAGATCGCCCCCGGGCTGACCGTCGATGACGTTCAGAAGGCCACGGAAGCAACGCTGAAGGTCAGTCCACAGCTGAAAGAAATGACCGCCTGATGGCGGCCGCGTAAACAATTCCATCCATGGCCCGGTCCCAATCCAGATCTCTCGTCACTCTCATCGTCTCCGTACTCATTGCCGCGGGCTCGGCGTGGCTCGCCTTCGGCTCGGAAGGCATTTACTGCGACCGCCTGCCGTCTATGACCGTATGCGCTACGCTCGCGGCATTCGCTATCGCGTTGGCCTTCAGGCAGGTACCGAAAGCGCCAGACACATGGCAAAAGTGGCTGCTGGCTGCGGCCATTTTCACCGCAGCCGCAACCCTCTTCGCCGACGCCCGATTCGTCCTGAAGTATCGTGGCCTATGCTCACAGCTGCAGCAGCAGATCCCGCAGATGCACACTCCTTCCAACTGAATCAGACCTCAGGCCCGGCGCAGAGTCCGGCGCTCAATCCGCTTTTCCAGTAGCTCGCCTTCGAGGATGCGCTGGACATAGATTCCTGGCGTGATGACATGATCTGGATCGATCTCGCCCGGCTGAACCAGATGTTCGACCTCGGCGATCGTGACCCTCGCGGCCGTAGCCATCATCGGATTAAAATTCCGCGCCGTCTTGCGATAGACCAGATTGCCTGCGGTATCACCCTTCCATGCCTTCACCAGCGCAAAATCCGCCCGCAGCCATTCTTCAAGAATGTAAGGCTTGCCGCCAAACTCCCGCGCTTCTTTTCCTTCCGCTACAAGTGTTCCGACGCCGGCTGGCGTAAAGAAAGCCGGAATGCCCGCCCCGCCCGCGCGGATACGCTCTGCAAGCGTCCCCTGCGGAACCAGTGTCAAATCCAGCTCGCCCCTGAGGACCTTGTCTTCGAGCAGTTTGTTCTCACCCACATAGCTGCCCGTATGAGACGTGACCATGCCCAGTTCCAGCATACGGCCCATGCCGAAGCCGTCCACTCCCATGTTGTTGCTGATGGTGCGCAATCCTTTTACCCCGCGGCGCACCAGCGCGGCAATCAGACTCTCAGGGATGCCGCACAGCCCGAAGCCGCCAATCATAATCGTCGCGCCTTCAGGAATGTCCTGCACCGCCTCGTCTGCACTCGCTACTACTTTCCTCAATCCTTCTCCTGCTCTTTCTACGCCCCGATTCGTCCGGAGCAATCAGAAGAATACTGGACGCGCGACTCATCCGACAAACCTTCGGGCCATCTCCAGCCGCATGAATCACATTCCCATTCCAGTTCACAGGAAGTCGCCTTTGTGCGGTAGGATGTCTGCGTATTGCGATACCGGAGGAAACAGGCATGCTAAAGGGATTTCGTGACTTCATTCTGCGCGGCAACGTGGTCGATCTGGCAGTAGCAGTCGTGATCGGTGCGGCATTTACGGGCATCGTCAATTCGCTGGTCAAGGACCTCATTAATCCGCTGATCGCAGCAATTTTCAAGAAGCCCGATTTTTCCTACCTCGTGCTCGAGATCAACGGCGGCAAAATCACCTACGGCAATTTCCTCAACCAGCTCATTTCCTTCCTGCTCATCGCCGCATCGGTTTACTTCATCTTCGTATTGCCGATCAACAAGCTGATGGCCAAGTTCTTCCCTGCCAAAGCCGAGCCGCCCAAAACGCGCCCCTGCCCCGAATGCCTCAGCGACATGCCCCTCGAAGCCAAGCGTTGCGCGCACTGCGCGCAGCTAGTGGCATAGCGTAGCGAATGAGCAAGCATTCATACGGTCAATTCTGCGCAATCGGGATCCTGGCCCTACTTGGAATAACTACGGCTTTCGCTGACGCAGCGGCTCCGCCATTCATCACGCCCGCCACTATGCCTCGCATCGGCTCCGTTGACGAGCGCTTTCTCTCCTTCAATATCGAAATGCTGGAAGTCACAGGCGGGCGTTTCTGGAAGCCGTATAACCAGAAGCCGGATGCGCAGGCCGCACCGCCTCAATCGGGCACGCCAACGGGCATGAGCGCAGACTTGTACCAGTACCGCCCTCCCCTCGATCTCGCAAATCCCCGGCTGCGCAAGCTCGCCGCAGCACTGGCTCCCGCATATGTGCGTGTCAGCGGAACTTGGGCCAACACCACCTACTTCCAGGATTCAGACGATCCGCCGCCGAAGACGCCTCCCGCCGGCTTCAACGGCGTGCTTACTCGCCAGCAATGGAAAGGCGTCATCGACTTCTCCCACGCGGTGAACGCGAAGATCATTACTTCCTTCGCAACCAGCGCTCGCACCCGCGACGCCGCTGGCGTATGGACTCCCACCGAAGCAACCAAATTCCTCGCCTACACCCGGTCCATCGGAGGCAGCATCGCCGCCGCCGAATTCATGAACGAGCCCACCGCCGCGCCGTTTGCTGGTGTGCCGAAAGGCTATGATGCCGCGTCGTACGGTCGCGACATATCTGTCTTTGTCCCCTTCATCCGAAAGACCGCCCCTGACATGATTATTCTCGGTCCCGGTTCGGTAGGCGAAGGCGGCACGCTCGCGCTGGCATCAATGCCCGGTTTTCTTAAGAGTGAAGATCTGCTGCGGGCCACCGGCCCTGTCTTCGATGCCTTTTCCTATCACTTCTATGGAGCCGTTTCGAAACGCTGCGCCGCAATGGGCGGCCCTGGACTCACGACTCCTGAAGCTGCGCTCTCAGACGAGTGGCTTTCCGCCACAGATAAAGTAGAGGCTTTCTACGCGGAGCTACGCGACCGCTTTGTGCCCGGCAAACCGATCTGGCTCACCGAGACAGGAGAGTCCGCATGCGGCGGCAACCCCTGGGCTTCCACCTTTCTCGACACCTTCCGTTATCTGAACCAGCTTGGTACGCTGGCACAACGTGGCGTCCAGGTGGTAGCCCACAACACCCTCGACGCAAGCGACTACGCACTGCTCGATGAAAACAATTTCGCTCCGCGTCCCAACTATTGGGGCTCGCTCCTCTGGCGCAAGCTCATGGGAACGACCGTCCTCAACCCAGGCGCACCTTCTTCGCCGGGCCTCCACGTCTACGCTCAGTGTCTGCGCGGCAAGGCTGGTGGCGTCGCCGTTCTCGTCATCAATGCAGACCGTGCCGCCGCGAAATCGCTTGACGTTCCGACTCCAACAGAACGTTACACACTCACAGCCGACGATCTGTCGAGCCCACATGTTCAACTGAACGGCAGCAATCTCGAACTAGGCGCAGACGATGCTCTGCCACCGCTGTCAGGCATACCAACACACGCGGGAAGACTCGACTTCCCACCCGCCAGCATCACATTCCTCGCGATTCCGAAAGCAAACAACGCAAGCTGCCGCTAATGCGCTGGTCTGCGGGTTTCAGCAGGAGCGATAACTCTTGAAACGCCAGCCTCCCTGCCATCACTAAGTGTCGTATCGGAGGTGGCTCGCCCATGGCGAATTTTCAGAAATCGCCCAAAGACGCGAATGTGCGCCTGGACTCCGCTGGTCAGCGGCTGATTGTAATGCTGGAAGAGACGGTTAAGATCGATCTCTTCGGCGGCGGTCCCAGAGGAGAAGACCTCGTTGTCGATACGAGCGATACCTCTGTTGCATCGGTTTCACAAACGCCCGTGGCTCGCAATGGGCATCTCATCACCTATGCAGTCACAGGATTGAAGTCCGGAGCCACCAAGCTTGAGGCACGGCTCTTCAACGTATCGCCAAAGGACTACCAGGCTCAGCGAATGCTGTGGAACAGCATGCCAGTCTGGGCCTCCGTTCAGATATCCATCATGGGCGAAGAGTATCGGCAGGCTGCAGGCCCCTGGGGAAACTTAGTCTACGGTTCCACGAACCCGCGCTGGAAGCACGTTCAATGGACCAACATGGCAAACGCTGGGTGCGGACCGACCAGTCTCGCCATTGTGCTCGATTACCTCGACAGACTGAACTCCCCAGATCGGGATCTACAGGTGTGCCTGCCCGGAGTCAACCCGCTCGACACGATGAAATATACATCTCAATACGGAAGGGCTGCCGACAACAACGATGTACCGCAGGGAACCTCCGGCACAGTCATGATGGACAACATCAGCAAGTACTGGCCCGACTTCGAGGCGGAAAAAGTCCCCGATCTGAACCATGCGGCCACACTCTTGCGCGCAAACAACCCTCTGGTCTTCCTCTGCCGGAATTGCACGACATACAAGATTGTCAATAGCCAGAAGAAAACCACAACGTTTCCAGGTCACTTCATGGTCCTTCTCGGCGTCGAGAACGACAACAAGACGTTTTGGATCAGCGATCCTTCACTCGCGCATACCACATACATTTCGAGCGCCGAGCTGCAGGGCAATGACATCTGGCGGGTTTACAAGAAAACGGATGAGACCGCAGCGCAGAGGCCCCTCACACTCTTTCCCAATCAGAGTACGGTGTCACCATAAATCTCCGGCCCCCATAGCATTTCTTTAAGTAGCTGCCCGAGCTCCGCCCTCTCATCGTCAGCCACAATGACAGAGAACTCAGGGCACAGACATGGCCGCCGGCGTTCACTCGACACGGCCGGCGGTTTTCTCAATTTCCTCCGAACAAGAACATTCGCATTGTGAAAGCCTTAGTTTTTGCGACTTCGTAACACGCCCTGCATCATTTGCGAATACAGTGAAGGCTATTCCCAAGAACTATTCGGAGGTACTTAGCAATGCCGCTCTCCACTGACGAAAAAGCCTTATCTCTCGGTAAAGACATACTGCAGACGTTTGACACGGTATTTCACGGTCCCTATCCCGGCTATCGCGCCGCGCACGCAAAAGGCGCGTTATTAACCGGAACGTTCGTGCCCTCGCCGGAGGCCAAATCGCTGACGCGTGCGCCGCACATCCAAAACGCGTCCACGCCAGTTTCTGTCCGCCTTTCTGACTCCGCCGGGGTTCCCATAGTCCCTGACAACGATCCACAGGGAGGCGGTCCGCGCGGCTTCGCCCTGCGCTTTCACCTCGGCGAGCACGTGCACACTGACATCGTCAGCCACTCCGCCAACGGCTTCCCTACTCGCACTGCTGAGGAACTTGTCGAATTCCTTCGCGCCGTCGCTGCCACCACCCCGGACTCTCCGCACCCGAATCCGGTAGAAGCCTTCCTCAGCACGCACCCAACAGTGCTGGCATACGTGCAAATGCCCAAGCCATTCCCCACAAGCTTCGCGAAAGAGCACTTCTTTGCCGTCAACGCCTTCAAGTTCACCAACGCCGAAGGAGCCGTCCGCTACGCCCGTTACCGCATCCTTCCTGAACTCGGAACCGAATATCTCGACGATGCTGCGGCAGCCGCCAAGGGCCCCAATTACCTCTTCGACGAATTGTTCGAAAGAATCGCCGCCGGACCCATCAAGTTCCAGATCTTCGTGCAGTTGGCGGAAGAAGGCGATGTTGTCGACAACGCCACCGTCCAGTGGCCGGATGATCGAACCATCCTCAAGTTTGGCGAAATCACTCTGACCGCGCTTACCCCAAATAACGAAGCCGAGCAGCGCCAGATCATCTTCGATCCTATTCCGCGCGTCGATGGCATCGAAACGTCCGGCGATCCGCTGATGGAGCCACGAGCCACTGCCTATCTAATGAGCGGTCGCCGTCGCCGGGCCGGCGGCCAGCACGGCTAGTCCAGCTCGCGCAGAGGCTTCGACCGTAAGAAGAAGCCGAGATAGCACACCATCGCCAGCCCAGTCATGGCAGCGATGGCGTGCTCCGTCGGCATGTGCCGCGACAGCTCGCCAATAATCAGACACCCTACTGGCGGCAGCCCAAGAAAACTCGTCGCATAGATGCTCATCACCCGCCCGCGCATTTCGTCGCTTGAGAGCTGCTGCATGGTCACATTCACCGTCGACAAGCTGATGATCATGCCGAAGCCCTCGCAGAACGACATCGCCGCCGACAGCGCAAAAATGTGCGAATAGCAGAAGACGATTACCGCTGCCATTACAAACAGCCCGCAGAAAACCATCACCCTGCCGCGCCAGCGAATTCGCGGGAAGGACGCAATCACGCCCGCAGCCAGCAGTGCGCCAATCCCCGAGCACGCCATCAGAAAGCCGAGTCCGCGCTCGCCGACTTTCAGAACGTCCTTCGCAAAGTAAGGGATGAACGTAATGAAAGGCAGCAGGAGCAGGCTCGCACTTGCAATCAGAATCACGATCGCCGTCATCTGCGGCGACCGCCCCACATACACGAGGCCATCGCGCAAACTCCGCAATACGCTCGTGCCGCGCTCCTTTTTCTCCTCTGGATACCGCATGCGAAACAGCGGCCACAGCACGGCCAAAAAGCTGAAGCCGTTAATCAGAAAATTCCCCGCTATGCCGAACCACGCCATCGCATAGCCGCCCAGTGTCGGCCCCACTATGCGCGACATATTGAACTGCGCCGAATTCAGCGCAATCGCATTCTGCAAATCTTCCGCAGGAACCAGCCGCGGCACCATCGCCTGGTAGGCGGGCGCATTGACCGCGTTCGAGATCCCAACCAGAAACGCAATCAGTGCCAACTGTCCGATGTTGATGACCTTGAAATACGTCAGCCCCGCAAGCACAAATGCAAGAACCATCTGCGCCGTCTGCGCCCCGATCAGCAGATGCCGCTTGCTCACGCGGTCGGCAATCACGCCGCCCAGCAGCGTAAACAGCAGGAACGGAACCGAAGCGGCAAACCCCACCACGCCCAGCCAGAACGACGAGTTCGAAAGCTCCAGCACAAGCCAGCCCTGCGCCACATTCTGCATCCAGGTGCCAACGTTCGAGAGCAGGCACCCGCCCCAGAACAGCCGGTAATCGTCATGGCGCAGCGCGCGCACAATCGGCGGCCATCGCCTGCCGGCAACCGGCAGATCCATCGCGATATCGGCTTTTAACTCGGGATCGAGCTCCACCTGCGCAGTTTCTCTAGCCAAGGCTCCGCTCGCTTTCCAGCCTGCTACATCGGGTGTTCAACATCGGCATAGGTCTTCCCTTAAAGTGCAGCACAAATTCAGCCATGCAGTTGTCACAAGTTGTAAAAAGTTGTCAGCATGTGTTCGAAAATCGGCAGACAGACTTATCTGCACCCGTTTTGGAACCGTTTCCCCAATCTCATAGTGTAATCTTTGTGTTTTACACATCATTTCACCCAATCAATTAGGAGCAGCCTCTTGAACCGTCGTGCTCTTGCCAGTTCGCTCTGCCTATCCGCGCTCGCCCTTTCCCTGCCCGCACAAAACTCCGGCATGCCGCAATCCGTCTTCGGATATCGCGACTTCGCGCCGCAGGCCAAAATCGACCAGCAATTCCTCGGCGTACCCGACGCAAAGCTCGCCGGCGAAGAGCTGAAGACGCTGACCGCGGCGCCGCACATTGCGGGATCGAAGGAAGATCACGACACTGCCCTCTATGTCGCTGAAAAATTCAAAGCCGCCGGCCTCGACACCTCCATCGTGACCTACAAGGCATGGCTCAATCTGCCCAATGAAATCCATATCACCGCAACCGACGCCAGCGGCAAGACCCTCATGACCGGCCCCACCCGCGAGCATGTCGAGGGCGATCCCTTTCAGGATGACCCGCGCGTCGTCGACGCCTTCAACGGGTCTTCTCCCTCAGGAGACGTCACCGCCGAAGTCGTCTATGCCAACTACGGCCGCCCCGAAGACTTCAAAAAGCTCGACGACCTCGGCATCAGCGTCAAAGGCAAAATCGTCCTCACCCGCTATGGAGGCAACTTCCGCGGCGTCAAGGTCTACATCGCACAGGAGCGCGGCGCAGCCGGCGTCATCATCTACTCCGACCCCTTCGATGACGGCTACTTCCGCGGCGACAAGTACCCTAAAGGCCCCTACCGTCCCGACACTGGAGTCCAGCGCGGAGCCGTACAGTTCCTCTTCAAATATCCCGGCGACGCCAGCACCCCCGGCATAGCCTCCACACCCGACCTGCCGGAATCGAAGCGCCTGAATCCGTCAACCGCGCCAAACATGCCGCAGATTCCGTCCACTCCGATCTCCTACCACGACGCCGCGCCCATCCTCGAAGCACTCACCGGCCCCACCGTTCCGCATGAATGGCAGGGCGCGCTGCCCTTCGCCTATCACATCGGCGGCAGCGGCAGCGTGAAGGTCCACATGGTCCTCAAACAGGACTATGCTTACCGTGACATCTGGGACGTGATCGGCAAAATCCCGGGAACCGAATGGCCCAATGACTGGGTCGTTGCCGGAAACCACCGCGATGCCTGGGTCTATGGTGCCGTCGATCCCAACAGCGGAACCGCCGCCATGCTGGAAGCTGTCCACGGCATCGGCGAATTGCTCAAGACCGGATGGAAGCCGAAGCGCACCATCGTCTTCGGAAGCTGGGACGCCGAAGAAGAGGGCCTTATCGGTTCGACAGAATGGGCTGAAGACAACGCCGCTGCGCTCGCCCGCGCCGTAGCCTATTTCAACACCGACGTAGGCGTAGCCGGGCCCAACTTTGACGCCTCAGCCGTGCCCTCGCTCAAAGACTTCATCCGCGAGGTAACGAAGGAAGTCCCCAGCCCCAAAGGCGGCAACGTCTACGACCAGTGGAAGAAGAGCCAGTCCGAAGGCGAATCACGCCGCCACTCCGCCAATGAGCACATGGGCCTGGGAGCGCATCACGAGGCCGATGTCGAAATCGGCGATCTAGGCAGCGGCTCCGACTACACGCCCTTTATTCAGCATCTCGGCGTGCCGTCCACTGACATTGGCTCCGGTGGCCCCTATGGCGTCTATCACTCCGTCTTCGACAACTACAACTGGTTCATCAAGAACGCCGACCCAACCTTCGTCTACGAGCAGCAGCAGGCCCGCGTCTTCGGCATCGAAGTCCTGCACATGGCCGACACCGACGTGCTCCCCTACGACTACGTGACTTACGGCAAAGAAATCACGGAATACCTCGACACCGCGAAGAAGAAAGCCGATGACGCCAAAGTCTCCGGACTCGACTTCGCTCCAGCCATCGCTGCGGCCAAGCGCTTCACCAGTGCCGCCGAAGCCGTCCACAAAAAGCAGCAAAGCATCCCCGCCAATCCAACCGAACTGAACACGCAGCTGCGCCAGGTAGAAGGCGATCTGCTCTCATCCGCAGGCCTGCCAAACCGCCCATGGTTCAAACACACCATCTACGCCCCGGGCGAATACACCGGCTACGCCGCGGTCGTCATCCCCGGCGTAAATGAAGCCATCGACGCCAGGGACAGCGCCCGCGGTGCCGCGCAACTCACCACGCTGACCGAGACCATCAATCGCGCGGCCTCGACTCTTGAGACAGCCGCGAAGTAACGAGCATGAAGTTGAAATGGCAACCCCATCCTGACGGAACTCAGGATGGGGTTATAGCCATTCCGTTCTAACGGTCGAACTCCTACCTTTTGCAATTGGCAGTAGCCCATTCGAGCCGAAGGGGAGCATGGACCCGCCGCCCGGTCCATCCGGATTCATGCAACGATCAACGAAATCCTTTCCGGCATCCTAACCTTCTCTTCGCTCTTCACCTGCTCGTGGCGCAGAGTCAGTACGGGACAAGGAGCAGACGCAAGCACTTTATACGCGGTGCTGTCCAGGAATCGCGTGGCTGGGAATCTTCCATTGACGCCTAGAACGATCCAGTCCGTCTTTTCCTGAGAGGCGACACGTACGATTTCATTGACCGTATTGCCAGCCTCGACGCGAATCCGAACGCGCGGTGTCAATTCGGAGGTGTAGGTCACAAGTGCGGTCAGAGCGTTCTCTGCCCACTTGAACGTACGGTCTGGATTCATGGCGTCTTTCACATCCGGGTCGAGCACGTGCAGCAATGTGAGTTCTGCGCCGTAATTCTTCGCTACGTCAAACGCGAAAGAGACATGTTTCTGATCGTCGCCATTCAGCGAAACCAGATGAAGAATCCTGGTTGGAGTGAAATGGACAGTGTCAGTGTGAGACAGCGGTCCTACTATGAATACAGGTACATCGGCGTTCGCAAGCAGTTCCTTTGCCACGGAACCCAACACCATTTGTCCCAGCTTTCCACGCCCGTGCGTCGCCATAATGAGTCTGTCTGCGCCGGTGCGCGCGAGTTCTTCACGAATCACATCTGCGGGATGACCTTGCCTGGAAACAAAGTCACAGGTAATTCCCTGGGACTCCAGTGAATGCATCATGCCCGTCATCATAAACCGCACATCTCGCTCTATCCTTGCATTGTCCGGCTCGGGAATGGCTTTCCCGGCGATCGGCCCGAAGTCGAAAGGCATAGCATGAACAAGCGTTACATGTGCGCCGCTGGCCTTGGCTTGCGAGATAACGTGTGGAATGAGGTCCTCGCTGTCAGCTAAATCGGTGGCAACCAGGATATGCTTTGGCATTGCGAGTGTGCTCAGTTCGGCAGCCCTTTCTACTGAGTGTTCCATTGTTAGTCTCCTCTCGCCTGCAAGCATCGAACATCCGTCGCCCAGACGGCTGTGTCTTGCGGCACTCGTGGGTGTGACGCGCGTCACAGACGTTTCCAACTAAGCTGATGAAGCCAACTGAAAGAGGAGCCCCACAACCTTTATGCTAAAAAGGCAACGAACATCTCTCCCGGAGAGCATGCCTTGATCTACGACGTAGTAATTGCAGGTGGCGGGCCAGTCGGCTTATTTCTAGCCTGCGAACTCCGCCTCGCTGGCGTCTCCGTGCTCGTGCTCGAGCAACTGCAGGATACGCGCACGCCGCTCAAATCGAACTATACCGGCGGGCGCGGCCTAAACCTGCCCTCTGTCGAAGCCTTCTACCGGCGCGGACTGCTCAAGGCTGTACGCGAAATAGCCATCGGCTGGGTAGACCCGCAAAGCAGAAGAGGCATGGAAGTCACCAATGCCGAAAGGGCGAGCCTTCCTACCGTTCCCCGGTTCGCCGGACACTTCGCCGGAATCGTCATCGATGCCAACAATCTCGACTTCTCCGACGAGAAATTCATGGTGCAGGGTCCATCATCTGCCGGTGGTATGGTAAGCCTTGCCGGTCTCGAAGAAGTTCTTGCCGAATGCGCACAGGAGCTGGGCGTCGAGTTGCGTCTCGGCGCATCCGTCACCGACGTGACGCAAACCGACGATGGCGCAAGCGTGCACGTCGGCGATGAGGTCATTCAGGCGAAGTGGGTGGTCGGCTGCGACGGAGGCCGCAGCACAGTGCGCAAGCGCGCCGGCTTCGAGTTCGTCGGAACCGATCCCGAATTCACCGGCACCGTCGCCATGGCCGACTTCGCCGACCCGGAAAAGCTGCAGCCCGGCTGGAACATCACGCCCACCGGCATGTATGTAAACGGCCCCCTGCCAGGCCGCGTAGGCCTTGTCGATTTCGACGGTGGCGCTTCTGCCCGCGAGGAAACCGTCACGCTCGAATCTTTTCAGGAAACGCTGCGCCGCGTCTCCGGCACCAACGTAACGGTAACCGCTCTGCATCTCGCCAGCCGTTATACGGACAACGCCCGCCAGGTCACCACCTATCGCAAAGGCCACATTTTACTGGCTGGCGACGCCGCGCACGTGCATTCGCCCCTCGGTGGACAGGGCCTCAACCTCGGCATCGGCGACGCCATGAACCTCGGCTGGAAACTCGCCTCCGTTATCAAGAGCTGGACGCCTGAGAGCCTGCTCGACACCTACACCGCCGAACGCCATCCCATCGGCGCATGGGCGCTGGAATGGACACGCGCTCAGGTCGCGATCCTCCGTCCCGAACCTCACGCGCGAGCGATGGCATCGATTGTGCGCGAGCTGATCAACACCCGCGCAGGCGCAATTTTCTTTGCCCAGAAGATTGCCGGCATGTGGCTGAGCTACAGTCTGCCCGGCGACCACCCGCTCATCGGCCACAGTGCTCCCGATCTCGAGTTTGAAGACGGAACGCGCCTAGGCGTACTCCTGCACGACGGAACCGCCCTGCTGCTGAGCCTGAACGGCGATGAAACGCTTCGCGCTGTCAGCGAGCTGTGGAGCGAACGAGTGAAATACGTCTCAGCTAAAGCAAAAGACAGCCTCGGTCTGACTGCGCTCTTTGCAAGACCCGACGGCTTTGTTGCTTGGGCTACAGAAGGAGAACCAAACGCGTCCGAAGCCGCCGAGGCCATGACCCGCTGGCTCGGGACCCCGGCTCGTGCGTCGTGAGCTTCCCCCCCGCGCAAAATTTCTATTCCATTGAACTTTTAATCTCAATCGTGCTACCAATGTTGCACGTCATGGCAGCACCGTTCAGCGTCGTTGAAACATATTCCGGAACTTCTCGAGCACAAATCGAATGAATATCCTTCTCCTCTCCATGCCGGACTCCTTCGAACACATGCCGACGGTTGCCATCCGCATGCCCAATGGCGCCCTCGTCTCTCTTGCCGGCAACGTCGACCCGCACCATAAAGTGGCTGTGGCCGACCTCATCCTTCGCCAGGACCGCATCCGGGAGACAGTTACAGACCTCGTGAAGGAGCACCAGCCCGACGTCGTCGGCATGTCGATCATGACCTTCCAGCGCCGCACTGCGGGCCGCATCGCCGACCTTATCAAGACGCTCAAGCCGGACACGAAACTCGTCGCCGGCGGCTACGATCCCAGCCTCGCATACGAAGACTACGCAAACCTGCCCTTCGATTTCATCGTGCGCGGTGAAGGCGAAGTCACCTTCCGCGAACTGCTCCGCGCCCTCGAAAAGAAGTCAGCCCTCCACTTTATCGCCGGCCTCTCCCATCGCGAAAATGGCCGCTGGGTGCACAACACCGACCGCGCCATCCACCGTCTCGAAGACAACGAGATACGCATGCCCAATCGCGATGCGCGCGTCATGCAGGACTACACGCTGATGGGCCGTAAGGTGGACGTCATCGAAACTTCGCGCGGCTGCACCTTCGACTGCAGCTTCTGCTCCATCATCGAAATGCGCGGCCGCAACTTCCACACCTATTCCTTCGACCGCGTCATCGCCGATATCAGTGACGCCCGCGACCACGGTGCCGAAACAATCTTTTTCGTCGACGACAACATCACCCTCGACGTGCGCCGTTTCGAAGCCCTTTGCAAGGCCATCATCGACGCCGGCCTCAACAAGCTCGACTACTTCGTGCAGGGGATGACTTCAGCTATCGCCAATCACGGCGAAACCCTCGCCCCGCTCATGCACAAGGCGGGCTTCCGCTACGTCTTCCTCGGCATCGAAAACATCCTCGAAAGCGACCTGACCTTCCTCAACGCCTCGTCGAAAAACATCGAGCGCGACCACGGTAAGAAAGTCGGCAACGCCACCATGAAGGCCATCGACTACCTGCACAAGAACCACATGTTCGTCGTCGGCGGCCTGATCGTCGGCAGTCCTGACGACACCGTAGAGTCCATCGAAACTAACCTGGAGTTCGCCAAGAAATACATCGACTGGCCCTACATCCAGCACCCCACGCCCTACCCGCGCACCCCCATGACACGCGAATTTCGCGAGCAGGGACTCATCGCCAACGAACGCCTCGAAGAATACGACGGCACCACGGCCATCGTGCGCACCAAACATGTCTCCGCCGACCAGGTCGAATATCTGCGCTGGAAACACGAGCGGGGCATCAAGACGAAACACATCCTCCCCGTCATCAAGCACGACCCCTTGTTCGTTCTGCGTAATGCCCGCAAAATGATGAAGCACACCTACCGCGGCACCACCTGGCGCAACATGCTGGGCCTCGAAGACGACCAAAAAGCCTTCGCCCGCTATAAAGAACTCCGACGCCAGGAACGCGAATACCTATAGCGGTAATCCCTCGATAAAGTTGTCATCCTGACCCTGAACAGAGTGAAGGGGAAGGATCTGCTTTTCCCTGGCCTCGCCGCGTTTGAAGAAAAATATCGGAAATCCCCTTGACAGCGCCTGCCTAAATACCTTATTTAACTCAATAGTTAATTAACTACACGGTTTAATACAAATGGAAGACCAACTCAGCTCGACCTTCGCCGCCCTCGCCGACCCCACCCGCCGCGCGATCCTCGCCCGGCTCGCCCTCGGCGAAACCTCCGTTACCGAACTGGCAGAGCCCTTCGAGATGAGTATGCCCGCCATCTCCAAGCATCTCAAAGTATTGGAGCGCGCTGGCCTCATCGCACGCGGACGCGAGGCCCAATGGCGTCCCTGCCGCCTCGAAGCCGCCCCGCTCAAGGACATCGCAAGCTGGATCGAGCACTACCGCCGCTTCTGGGAAGAAAGCTTCGACCGCCTGGATGCGTATCTGCACGAGTTACAAAATCCCGAGCCTAAAAATCAGGAGAAGAAACATGACAGCAAGCGCCGTAAATAACGCCCCCGCCGACGTCACCGGTAAGGAACTCACCTTCACCCGCGTCTTCAACGCGCCGCGCAGCCTCGTTTTCAAGACGTGGACCGAAGCCCAACATCTCGCAAAGTGGTGGGGGCCTCATCACTTCACCAGCACTGTCCTGCAGTTCGACGCGCGCCCCGGCGGCGCCATCCGCGTCGACATGCGCGGCCCCGACGGCACGGTCTATCCCATGGGCGGGACTTTTGAGGAAATTGAGGAACCGTACCGGCTCGTCTTCACCACCACAGCGCTTGATGCCACGACCAACACGGCCTACCTCAAACTGCAAAATATTGTCACTTTTACTGAGCACAATGGAAGAACCACCATGACCCTGCACGTAGCCGTCACCGAAGCAAAACCCGAAGCCGCGTTCGCACTCTCAGGCATGGAAGCGGGCTGGACGCAGAGCATCGAACGCCTCCACGCGCTCCTGCAAAATTACCTGAAGGACCCGGGCAGCATGAACCACAACCCGCTCTCTACCGATACAGCGGACCGCGAAATCACCGGAAGCCGCATCTTCAACGCACCGCGCGAGCTGGTCTTCAAATTGTGGACTGATCCCAAGCACATCGTGAATTGGTGGGGACCAACCGGCTTCCGCAACACCATCTTTGAAATGGACGTGCGTCCCGGCGGCAAGTGGCGGCACATTATGCACGGCCCCGACGGCGTCGACTACAAGAACGAGAGCATCTATCTCGAAGTCGTGCCTCCAGAGCGCCTCGTCTACCAGCATGTCTCCGCGCCCGGCCACATCTCCACCGTAACCTTCGAAGATCTCGGCAAGAAAACAAAAGTCAGCATGCACATGCTCTTCGAAACCGCCGAGATCCGCGACACCACGGTCAAGGTCTTCAACGCCATCGAGGGCATGCAGCAGACATTGCAACGGCTCGACGATCAGCTTGCACGGCTCGTCAACTAGCTTAGCCACGGACTATCACGGGCTGCCACTCACCTGACAGCCCGTGATATCCTCAGCTCTTCTCGAAAGGGTATAGATGAAAATCGCCGCTCTGATTGCACGTATCATCATGGGCCTCATGTTCGTAGTCTTCGGCCTCAACGGCTTTCTCGACTTCATCAAAGGACCGTTGCCGCCTGGCCCGGCGGGTCAATTCATCGGCCTGTTAATGAGCACGCACTACGTGTGGTTGGTATCCGGAACGCAGGTCATCGGTGGCGCGCTCGTCCTCGCCAACCGCTACGTACCACTCGGCCTGGCCATTCTCGCGCCGCTCATCGTCAACATCCTCACATTCCACGCTCTCATGCTGCCCGCCGGAGCGCAGATGGCCATCCTTGTCACCATTTGCTGGATCATCGCCTTCATCCCGGTGCGGCAGCACTTCTCCGGCCTCTTCGTACAGAAAACCTAAACCACGACCGTCTTCGACTTCGCTTTCCACGCACCCTGAATCGCGCCCATCACTACCATGCCAATCAGAGAACTGCCTGTGTTGATCATCAAAATCCGCAGGCCTTTCTCTTCAAACGCATACTCCGCAGACCACGTCGTCAGCACAAATCCAACCCAGGCAATAATGCCCACAAGAATCCCGCGAATAATCGTCTGTTTCCCCGTCATCTGTGTGAACCAGGAGATCGCCGCCGCCATCACCAATGCACCCGCGAATCCAATCGCGTAAGCCAGCACCACGCTGCCCCCTGCCTCGTGCAGCTGGTCAGCCGTCTTGTCAATCCCCGCCAGCCACTCCTTCATGAACACCGTGAACCAAACCCCCTGCATGGCGAAATACACCAGCGCCGACACCAGAATCGCCAGATAATTCAGCCGCACCTTTCGCTTCTCAAGCATCTGTCATCCCCTCCCCTCGAAGTCAGATCCCATTTTTCACTTAGGTCCTTGGCCGTCATTCTGACGACCAGTGGGAGGAAGAATCTCAGCGATTTTACAGAGGGCCACATTGCTGGGATTCTTCGCTACGCTCAGAATGACGAGTTCGTTTCATCGGCAGATACCCGATAAGACTGGCCTGGCCAGTGATTGTACCCGACACAAACAAAGCTCTGAAAACGAAAAAACCTCTTCCCTCCCTGTGGAAGAGGCTTTCGTCACAAATCAGCCGTGCCGTTTTACAGCGTCTTCTTAGCCGCCCGCGATGAAGGATGCGTACGCGGCTTTTTCCCGTTGGTCAGTTTTCCCGGCGTTTCAATGATGCCGCGCATCCAGAAGTTCCCTTCCGGGTCTACCTCGATGCCATGCACCTCGCGTTCGAACCCCGGAAACTTCTTGCTGAACTCCTCCATCGCCAGCAGGAAGCGGATCACAGGACTGCTCGCATCGCCCAGCCGCTCGCCCGGCATGCTGATCGGGATCCCCGGAGGATAAGGCACCAGCATCACCGCAGGAATACGTCCGGCCATCTCCGTCAACCGGACTTTTTCCGTACCTTCGCGAATCAGCCTCTGATACGCGGCCGCCGGAGTCATCACCGGATTCGCCTCCACATCGAAAGCCTCCTGCAGCAACCCGGGAAGATTCAGTTCCTTCGTCATCGCGTGCATCTCGTCGCTCAGCTGCTTCAGGTCCATCGTGCCGTAGCGCTCCGGATACTTCGCCACCAACTGCGGCAGCGCATCGCTCAGCGATCCCTCCGAATCGTAAAGCCGGCGGAACTCAAAAAGCGTCTCCAGCAGGCTTCCCCACTTGCCTTTACTGGTGCCCACTGAAAAGAGCGTCAGGATCGTGTAATCGCCGGTACGGGCAATCTCCACACGCCGCGAATCAAGAAACGCCGTCAGGATCGTCGCCGGAATTCCCCAGTCGCACATATTGCCCTGCGCATCGATGCCCGGCGTCAGAATCGTGACCTTCGTCGGGTCCAGCAGCACATAGTCGTCCGCAACGTCTTCGTCGCGGAAGCCATGCCACATCTCGCCCTGCTTCAGCGTCCAGCACTGTGAAGACTGCGACAACAAGCTGTCCGGAGCATCTTCAAAGCGGAAGATCTCGCCATTCGCCGCGTCCTTCACATAGTCCGGCTGGAACATGCCAAAGAACCAGCCGCCGCCTTCTTCAGCCTTCAGGCGATGCGCAACCGAGGCCATCGCCTTGCGGAAAGTGATCGCGTCCTGAATCGTCTCCGTCATCAGCGTCGATCCCGCAGGCTCATCCATCATCGCCGTCGCCACGTCCATCGAGGCAATCATCGGATAGAAGGGTGAAGTCGTCCCCCGCATCATGAACGACTCATTGAACTGATCAAATTCCAGCGGAGCCCTCGGGCTCAGCTTCACGTGAATCATCGAAGCCATCGAAAACGCAGGCAGCATCTTATGCGTCGACTGCGTGGCAAATAGCAACGGACGGTCCGGCATCTCATCCGGCACATCCATCGCAAATCGCCCCCGATAGAGCGGATGGAACTTCGCATACGCATACCACGCCTCGTCAAAATGGACGCGCGGCACGCTCTTCGCCAGTTGCTCAACAACCGAATTCACGTGGTAGCAGAAGCCGTCATAGGTTGAATTCGTGACCACCGCATAGCTCGGCTCTTTCGAAACCGCTCCAGCAGCAAACGGACTCTTCTCGATGATCTCCCGGATATTCTCCGGACGGAAACGCGCCAGCGGCACCAGACCGATCATGCCAAAGCCATTGCGTGTCGGTTTGAAATACACAGGCCGCGCACCCGTGCTCGTCAGCGAATGACAGATCGACTTGTGACAGTTCAGATCCGCCAGCACCATCTCATCGTGCGCAATCACGCCGTGGCCTACAATCTGGTTCGACGTAGACGAGCCGTTCAGCACATAGAACGTCCAGTCCGCGCCAAAGATACGAGCCGCATTGCGCTCCGATTCCGCCGGAGGCCCGATATGGTCCAGCCACGAGCCAAGCTGTGCCGTGGATATGCCCAGGTCCGAGCGCATCAGATTCTCTCCGAAAAACTTGTGAAACTCCATCCCCACCGGATGCTTCAGAAACGCCACGCCGCCCATGTGCCCTGGCGCGTCCCATGAATACGCACCCTGGTCGGTATACTTCACCAGCTCGCGGAAGTACGGCGGCAGCAGTTGCTCGTGATAGCGTTCGACCGCGAAATCAACGCGGTTGGCAATAAACGCCGGCGTATCGCCAAACAGGTGGATGTACTCGTGTACCTGCTTCACCACTTCCAGCGGCAGTTCGCTCACTAACGTGCGGTCGGCAATCAGAAATATCGGCAGCTTCTTGTTGCGGCGGCGCACGGCGCGGATAATGCGCAGAGCGGCGCGCTCATCAAATTGAGTGTTCTCGGGAAGGTCCCAGTCCAACAGCACCGCGCTATGCGAGGGATCGGAAGTCACCAGCGCCAGCCCGTCTTCAGGTGTCGCCGTACGCACCACGTGATAGTTTTCCTTTTCGATCGCCTCGATCAGGCGCTCCATGGCACGGTCGGATACCGAATCGGTCCCGCCTGCTTCACTCGCGATGAGCAGAACCCACCGGTCTTGTTCCATCTACCAAACCTCTCTATTCACATACTCTATGCGTTCCAGCAGCACAGGACTTCCCCCGCTTCTTGAACAGCACGTTAATTTTCTTTTGGATCGCCTGCGCAGGTAAATTCCGCGTTTGCCAGACGGCACCGTCACAAGATTCTCATCCTGACCCTGACTCTGAGTGGAACGAAGGGGAAGGATCTGCTTTTCTCAGCAATCTGGCAATCATCCAACTGGTGGTCGCACAAAAAATGCCAGAAATAACGGACATGATTGGAAGACCTATCAATGGAAAAGCAGCCCATAAGTCCCCTCTGAAAATCCGCGTCGCAGAGAAACCAAAGACTGTCACAACAGGTGAATCCGCTCCCATCCAGTAAATCAACACCGCATACAGTTCAAGTAGCACAAATGATTGAATGGCAACTACTATCGCCAGCAATACCCAACGCCGTCTTTGCTCCGGAAAAAGGATAGGACGAATCCAAGTGGGAAACGCAATCAATGTGATCGCACATGCCATTTCAATCGGTGCCGCCATGAAGGATTGCGGGGGTTTGCCTGGACCGTATATGCAGATAAGCACTGCAACGCCAGTCAACCAAAAGCAGATCGCGAGGGAGGCAATACCTGGAACTCCGTTGTGCCTGGAGCGGCCGCTAGATCTTGTCAAGCCTCTTTCCGAAATAAAATTTGCAAGTCGCACTAGATCAATCACTTAGCGCACGCCATAATTGGCCTGTTATTTCGCACAATTCTTTACAATAGATATAAGAGGAGAATTTATCCAGTCGACGACGAGAAAAAATACTACCTCAATCAAATCAATACTTTACGGGTAAGCCACGTCTTTTCAATATTTTGCGGCGCGTGACTGTGGGAAGTGAATCTTTTCAAAGACTTAGACACTCTCCCCCCTCTCCGAATCAGGTAGTCTCTTCAACCGTATCGCCCTCACCCGGAGCGAGAAACAGATTCGTCTCCAGCCCATGCTGCCGGGTATAGAGGTCGAAGTACCGCCCGCCTAGGGCATAGAGCGTCTCGTGCGTCCCGCGCTCCAGAATGACGCCCGACTCGACCACCAGAATCTGGTCGGCCCGGCGAATGGTCGAGAGCCGGTGCGCGATGACAAAGGTGGTCCGCCCCTGCATCAAGTAGCTCAGCCCATGCTGAATCATCTGCTCGGACTCGGAATCGAGCGATGAGGTCGCCTCGTCGAGAATTAAGATCCTCGGATCAGCCAGGATCGCCCGCGCAATCGAAAGCCGCTGCCGCTGGCCGCCGGAAAGCTTCACGCCGCGCTCGCCGACCACCGTGTCGTAGGCCTCGGGAAAGCGCTCGGCAAACTCATCGACCCGGGCAATGCGGCATGCTTCGAGGAACTGCTCCTCGGTCGCATCCGGATAGGAGAAGACAACATTCTCGCGGATAGACCCATCGAAGAGAAACGACTCCTGCAGCACCACGCCAAGCTGGCTGCGATAGCTGTCCAGCCTCACCGTGGAAAGATCAACCCCGTCCACCAGCACCTGCCCTGAATCCGGATTATGAAATCCGCAGACAAGGCTGATGATCGTTGACTTCCCCGAACCCGAAGACCCAACCAGCGCCGTCACCGTACCCGGACGCGCCTCGAAGGAGATGCCGTGCAGCACAGGTTTCTCCGGCTCATAACTGAACCGGACATCCTCAAACGCAACATCGCCCCGAATCTCACCCAGCGTCACCGTGCGCTTCGGGTCGCTGAACTCGTCCATCTCACTCAGAATCTCAAGCGTTCGGTCGAGCCCGGCAACCGCCTCGGTAAGCTGCGTCCCGATATTCACGATCTGAAACACCGGAGCAATCATGAACGCCAGGAACATGTTGTATTGGAAGTAATCGCCCAGTGTCAGCTGATGGTTCAGCACCTCGCGGCCGCCCAGCAGAATAACAAGACCACCAACAATTCCCAATACCGTAGTAGCCGCAAACGAAAGCGCGCTCGTCGCGGTCAGCGACCGCATCACGTTATCGAGCAGCCGCTGAACGCCCTGCCCAAACACACCGGCCTCGCGCTCCTCGGCATGGTAGCCCTTCACCACGCGAACGCCGCCAAGCGACTCCGTCAGTCGCCCGGTAACTTCGGCATTGATCTTGCCGCGCTCGCGAAAGATCGGACGAATTGTCTTGAAGGCGTTCTGCAGAATGGCGACGAAGACGATAATCACCGCGAACACGATCAGCGTAATCTTGCGGCTCGTGTGCATCAGCAGGCCAAACGCCAGAACGGCGGTCATGATGCCGCCAAGAAACTCGACCAGGCCAGTCCCGATCAGGTTCCGCACACCCTCAACGTCGCTCATGATGCGCGAAACGAGCGTGCCCGTGCGGTTGCTGTCATAGAAACTGACCGGAAGCAGCCCGATATGCTGCTGCACCTGTTTGCGGAGTTCGGCAATCATCCGCTGCGCGGCCTTCGAAAGGAGCTGTGTCAAAGAGAACGAAGTCACCGCCTGAATCGCGGTAGCGCCGAAGACCACGCCAACCAGCGGCAGCAATTTCTCCGCATGATGCTGCCGCAGAACGGTGTCGATGAGGTACTTGGTTGAAGCCGGAAGCACCAACCCGGCCACGCGGTTCACAGCCATCAGGCCAAGCCCGAACAACAGCAGCCAACGCCGAGGACGAACCAGTTTCCAGATCTCGGGCAGAACCTTCTTGAGATCGGTCTTCTTCTTCGGCTGATCGCCCGCAGCGGCGCGAATGGCGCTGCGATGACCGCCGCTGCGCTCAGCCCTCATTGAAGGCATGGAACCTGGCCGCATAGAACCCTAAGCCCGCGCCCTGCGCGCCGCAACAAACGAACGCACGCACAGAATGACGAAAACCAGCAACAGAACCGCCATCGCAGCTTTCTCTTTCACCGCAAGCGGATGAGGAAACTGCATGCCCTGAAGCATCAGAATGCAGTCATAGATACTCTTCGCCGTACCCAGAAACCCAAGCAGCCCAATCGTGACAGCGATATGCATGAAGAGCATGCGCTTCTTCGCATCATCCGTGATCGCCAGAAAGCCGAGAATCCCGAGCAGCAGTCCGACAAACGCAGGAATAAGAGCTGTAGGAGCATGGGTACGAGAACCCACAAAGGCAAAGATGCCAAGAAGAATCAGAACAACGCCAAAGCTGACGGTAGTTTTTGCCATGCCTAAAAGGAGCGCCTCCGCTCCATCTAGCATAGAGCATCGAAGGCGCACACATCTCAGACGCCGCCAGAAAGGGCAAGACTCAATTTGTTTGCTTCAAAGAACTGATCCTAGCGATTTCAGAACCTTCCGCGCTGCGACTTCCGGAGGATCCAGCGCCGAAACATGCAACGCATCCGCCGGAGTCTCAAGCGTAGCAATCTGGCTGTCGAGCAATTCAGCTGGCATGAAATGTTGCCGAGCGTGCATCCGCTGAGAGATGACCTCCTTCGGAGCCTCTGTCAATACAAAGCGATAAGCATCCGCAGGCAGGTCAGCCGTCAGCGTCTGGCGATAAACCTGCTTCAGTGCCGAGCACGTCAGAACGCCGTTCTCTCCGTTCTCATGCCAATCAAGAATCAGCGCATGCAGCGTAGCAAGCCAAGGCGCGCGATCCTCATCGGTGAGAGGAATACCGGAATGCATCTTCTGCCGATTAGCCTCGCTGTGATAGTCGTCGCCTTCCGCAAACTGCCACCCGGTAAGCTTCGCCAGCGTCTTCGCCAGCGTCGTCTTCCCCGAACCGCTCACTCCCATCACGATCAAGATCATGCTTTCCCCTGCTGCGAAATCAACTGCTTCACGTCGCTCACAATCTGCTCCGGCGCCCAGTCATTCGTGGGATACCATTTGAAAACCCGGCCATCTGGCCCTATCACCAGCGTCGAAAGCGAATGGGTAATCGTGCGATCCTTTTCCGGCGTCGCCCCTACATCGAAGAACCGCAGCACAGGCGCCAGATCAGCCTTACTGGGCGCAGCAAAGTCCCAGTGCACGAACGTCTCGTTCGTATATTTGCCAGTGTATGAAGAGCCGTAACTGCGAAGCACCGCTGGCGTATCGTACTCGGGATCGAAGCTGACACTCAGCAGATGGGTCTTCTTGTAGAGTTCCGGATCAGCCGCAAGCGTCTTATCAATCTGCGCAAAGTTCCGGCTCATTCTCGGACAGAAATCTGCCAGCGGGCAGCGGGTGTAGATGAAAGTCATCAACAGCACCTTGCCACGAAACTGCGACAGCCGAATCTGCTTGTCGCTCTGATTCAGCAAGTGAAAGTCTGGTATCTGATCACCAGGCTGAATCGGGTGATAAAAGTAGCTCGGCTTATAGTCAGGCTTTGCCTGCGCAATAATGACGATCTCATCGAGCAGGTCTGAGTCGCCAGCCGCGATCAACGTAGCCGTAATACTGTCGCCCGGATGAAGCTCAGTGATGATGCTGGGATTCTTGAGCTTATAAGGCATCGTCATCGCTTCCATGAATCCAGGAATCGCAGCGGCATCGAGAACGATTTCGTGATGCGTCGCATCGACCGTGACGATCTTGCCGCGCACCGGATAGTGCTTCGCCTGCGAATCGGAAATTGAACCTGTTGTTGCTTTATCCACACCCTTGCGGCAGCCAGTCGGCAGACTCACACAAAGAGCTGTTGCAATGAGCCAGAAGCAGAAAAAAGAACGGATCACAGCTCAGTTTACACTTTCTATGTGCTCCCACTTTTTGACTCGCAGCCCCCGCCAACGTTGGTGGACATCGTTCTGAACGCTCTCGAAGGTGGTGCTGTCGTAGTCACGGCAAATGCCCGCGCGGCCCGATTACTCCGGCTAAGTTATGCCGAGGAACAACGAAAGAATGGGCGCGCGATGTGGGCCTCTCCGGCCATCCTTGATTGGGACAGCTGGCTTCACCATCTCTGGCAGGAACAAGTTTTCTCGAACGCCGATGCTCCCCTCTTACTGACAGAGTTGCAGGAGCACACCCTATGGTTGCGCGCCCAGCAAAGCGATGCGCATCTGGTTGTGTGGCCAGACGGACTGGCGTCGCTTGCCCAAAGCGCCTATCAGCTTCTCAGTGAATTCGAACGGCATCCGGAACGAAACAACACATGGTTTGAACCAGACGCAGAACACTTTCTCCAATGGGCAAAGGCATTCGATCAACTTTGCCGCAGCCGCAACTGGACGAGCCCCAGTAGGCTCGAAAGCCTCCTTATCGAAGCCGCGAAAACAGACGCTCTGACTCTGCCAAAGCAAGTCCTGCTGGCGGGTTTTGACCGGTTCACACCAGCGCAGGAATCCCTTCTGCATCACGTGCGTGAAACCGGCACAACAGTGGATATGGCTGCCATGCCGCATCATGACGCACGCACATACACACTTCTCGCTGCGAGCGATGCCCGCGATGAACTCCGCGCATGCGCAGAATGGTGCAAGCACAAACTGGAAAATAATCCAGCAATTCGTATCGGAGTAATTGCGCCTGACATTAGCAGCATCCGCGCGGAGGCAGAGCGCACCTTCCGCTCTGTATTGATGCCACAGAGTCTTGATCTGGCAAACGAATCCGCTCCCATGCCCTTTGAATTCTCTCTGGGCGTACCCGTCTCAACTGTTCCTGTCGTGCGGGCCGCCATTCTTCTGCTTCGCTGGATCAACAAGTCATTACTGGAAGAAGACGTCACGTGGCTTTTGCTTTCAGGTTTCTTTAACAGCGATGCATCCGAGACTCTCGACCTCGCATTACTGGATTTCAAGCGGCGCGACTCGGGTGCGCTCTCACCTGAAATATCACTCCAGGCATTCGTCAAGGATCGCGCCCCCAACTCCTTCTCCAAACGCGCACAGCGGGTGCTAAGAGCTGCGGAGGAGAGCCAGGCACTTACCGGCAATCGCACTTACACAGATTGGAGCGAACTCGCGCAGCAATTTCTTCTACTGGCGGAATGGCCCGGTTTTCGGCCACTCGATAGTGTCCAATTCCAGGCACAAAGGCGCTGGCTGAGACTGCTGGACGAAATCTCGCTACTGGACTTCGCTGGCCGCAAGGCTTCGTTTCCTGTGTTCCTGCAAACGGTCGAGAGACAGGCCAACGAAACTACATTTACACCTGAATCACACCATGCACCGATACAAATTCTTGGCGCATTCGAATCGTCAGGCCAGACGTTCGACGCGGTATGGTTTCTCGGCGTGGATGATGCTCAGTGGCCTCCTGCCGGCAGGCCTCATCCGTTGCTACCTGTCGCTCTCCAGCGGCGCGCAAAGATGCCCCATAGCGACGCAGCCACCGATACTGACCTGGCGCTCACTGTTACACGTCGCATCGCGGAAAGCGCCCCGGAGTGCATCTTCAGCTATGCGCGGCAGAACAAAGAAGGAGAACTTCGACCGTCTCCAATCCTTGCTGCAATATTTCAGGACGCAAACGTAGAAGAGGTTTCTGCTGCTGATTTCAGGAAGAAAATCAACGTGCCAGAATCCTTGAGCCTCAATTCTCAGGTTGGGTCGACCGTCATTCCGTCGCATATTGCGCCGTGGCCTGCCGATCGCGTTGCCGGCGGCGCTGATGTATTGAAAGATCAGGGAGCTTGTCCATTTCGAGCATTTGCCAAGCGCCGCTTTGCCACACAGCCGTTGAACCGCACCGAGTGGGGTCTGGATGCCGCGCAACGTGGAAACCTTCTGCATTCCGTTCTGGAAGCTATCTGGTCACCACAAAGCCCGGAGCAGTTTCGCATGCTCTCTCTCGACGATCTCAAGAATGTGATCGCGGCACGCCGCCTCGATGAGGCCTTGCGCTATCACATAGACAATGTTTTCGAAAACCTAGTTCGCGCGCATGCAGAAGATAACTGGATGCGGGCATATCTGGAGTCTGAGCAACGAAGGCTGCTTATTCGGCTGCGCGAATGGATGCGCTATGAAGCAGACCGTCTGCAATTCACCGTTGAGAAACGCGAAGAACGGCTTGATAACGTAAGCGTCGGCGATCTGAAGCTGAACCTGCGCGCCGACCGTATCGATCGGCTTCCCGACGGCTCTCATCTGCTCATCGATTACAAGACCGGCGAAGTATCCGCTTCCGCATGGAAGGGAGAACGGCCGGATGAACCGCAGCTTCCTCTCTATGCGGTGTATGGCAATGTCGAGAACGTCATTGGGCTGCTCTTTGCGCAGATTCGAGCAGGTAAAACAGAGTTTGCGGGCCGCGTGGAAAATGCGCGACAGACTTTGCTGGCTGGCCTAAAACCCGTGACTTCTCTAGTCAACCAGCCATATGACGAACAGATGCATGATGCCTGGCAACAGGCACTGCTGCAACTCGCAGAAGAATTTCTGCGTGGCGAATCCTCCGTAGCTCCCAAGCACGGCGCAGACACCTGCAAGTATTGCCCATTGCCCGGACTGTGCCGCGTTGCAGACGCCAACCTCGCGAACGAGCCCGCGGACGCGGAGGCTGACTATGTCTGACCTTCGCATCACCCCTCCGGACCAATGGGCACGCGATCAAGCACTCGACGCACAGTCGTCGTACATCGTTCAGGCTCCTGCGGGCTCTGGCAAAACGGAGCTGCTCACGCACCGCTTCCTCAAATTGCTCGCACAGGTTGACGAGCCGGAAGACATTCTCGCCATTACATTCACTCGCGCTGCGACTGCAGAGATGCGCTCACGCGTCCTGAAAAAGCTGGAGGAGGCGCGCAGCAATCCGGTCTCACAATTAACGGACGATGCCATGCTCATCTCAGCGCGCGCCGCAATGGCACATGCGGAAGAGCGCGGCTGGAAGCTGCTGGAGCAGCCGCATCGCCTCGATATCCAGACCATCGACTCGCTCTGCATGCGCGTTGCTCACGAGCAGCCGCTGCTGGCGCGCATGGGTGGACAACTGCAACCGCAGGAAAATGCCCTTCCCCTTTACGATGAGGCTGCAAGACGAACGCTGGCCAATCTGGGCGGACGCAATCGCGAATTACATTCTTCGCTGATGCACTTTTTGCAATTGCGCGACAACAATCTTTCCGATGCACAAAGGCTGATCGCGGAAATGCTTGCGCACCGCGATCAGTGGGTGCACGCCTTCCCTCTGACTGGAGAACTCAGCGAAGACGGCTGGCACGAAGTCCGCAGGCGACTGGAAACACCGTTCCGCCAGGCAAACCAGCGCGTTCTAAATGAAGCGCATCGCTTGATGACAACTGAGGCGCTCGTCTCCGATGAGTTGATGGCTCTCGCGCGCTATGCCTGCGAGAGCGGCAGTGATATTGATATCGCCCTGCTCGCGGAGCTGAGAACTCTACCGGGTCCCGATCATGGGTTGGCAGAACACTGGAAGTGTATCTGTCGGCTGCTGCTTACGGAACAGGGTGACTGGCGCAAGCGTTTGGCCAAGCCAGAAGGATTCCCTGCGCTCAAGGAGAAGAACTTATCCATAGACCGCAAGCCTAGTGAGCGGATGAAGCGTGTCATCCATCATCTGCGCCATGTTCCTGGCTTACTCGACCTATTGGTCGAAATACGCGGGCTGCCGCCGGCTCGATATGACGAAGACCAATGGCAAACACTGCGCGATCTCTTTGCTGTTCTCCGTTTCGCCATTGCCGAATTGCGCGTTCTCTTTGCGGAGAAGAATGCTGTTGATTTCGTCGAGCTTGGTTTATCCGCGCTGACGGTGCTCGAGCAGGAGCATCCCAGTGAGCGCACTCTTGGCGTCAGTGAGCGCGTTCGGCATCTGCTGGTTGATGAGTTTCAGGACACGTCGCGCCGTCAGCACTCGCTCGTTCGCATGCTGCTTCGAGCCTGGAATCCGGGCGACGGGCGCAGTTGCTTCTTTGTCGGCGACCCTATGCAGTCGATCTACATGTTTCGCCAGGCTGAGGTCGAGCTTTTCAAACAGGTTCGGCAACACGGCATCGTTTCCCGGGATCAGCAGCATCCCTGCTGGCCACTTCAACTATCGACCAATTTCCGGTCGCATGCCGGATTGACGAAGCCTCTCAACGCGTACTTTGAGACGATCTTTCAAAGCGCTCACACTGCGGGTACTGCCGCTGTATCGTTCTCTTCTTCCGAGGCAATTGCTGCTGCGCTTCCTGGCAAGTCTGTTCGTCTCCATCCGCAATTCACGCCAAGAGGCGAAGAAGATGCGCTCAACGAAGCCCGCGAGCACGAGGCGAAGGAAGTGCTTCGTGTCATTCAGGAGCAGCTTCCACGCATCCACAAAGCCGCTTTGTCCGTAGATCCGGACAAGTCTTATACCGTCGCCGTCCTGGCGCGAGCTCGGCAGCATCTGGCACTGATCGCCAAGAAGCTGCATGAAGAACAATATTCCTTTCCGTTCTGTCGATCTGGAAATGCTCTCAGAACGGCAGGAAATCCTCGATCTGCTATCACTCATCCGCGCCCTGTTGCATCCGATGGATCGTATTGCGTGGCTCTCGGTGCTGCGCGCGCCGTGGTGCGGGCTCACGCTTCAGGACTTGCACATACTTTGCGGAAGCGATGATAAGCAGTTTGCTCGCTATCCTGTACAGCGGCTCATCGAAGAGCGTCAGTCATTGCTCAGCGAGGATGGACAGCAGCGGTTGCGTCGCACTTACGATGTGCTGACCCGTGCGATCGAAGTTCGCTATCAGCAGGCGCAGTCTCCATCGCTTTCGTCTTGGATTGAGCGCACATGGCACAGTCTCGGCGGCCCACTCTGTCTTGATGAGCATCAGCGAGAGAATGTGCGCGTCTTCTTCAGCATGCTCGACAGTGTTGCACCGGATGGCATCGCATGTCTGAGCGAGGAGTTCGACCACAAGCTCAGCCGCCTGTTTGCGCAGCCTGATCCCCGCGCCAGTGAGCGCTTTGGGGTGCAGTTGATGACGATTCATAAGGCCAAGGGATTGGGGTTTGATGTGGTTCTTGTGCCGGGGCTGGATCGCAGCACCGGGCGCGATCGGCAGCAGTTGATCTGCATGCTGGAGCGGGTCAGCGTCGACAATCCCGATGTGGACGAACTGCTGGTTGCGCCGATCGGCAGCAAGGGCGAGGATACGCATCCGCTGTATCAGTGGGTGCGTAAGCAGCGCCAGATGCGCGAGGATGAGGAGCGCAAACGCGTCTTTTATGTCGCCTGCACGCGGGCGCGACGCGAACTGCATTTGTTCGGCACTGCTGTTATCGGCGGCAGAGGCTCGCTTGAGCCTGGCTGGCAGGACAGTTTGCTAGATACTGCGTGGCCTGCGCTTCAGGCGGAGTTTGAATCTGCATTTCAGGCTCAGTCGAAGCAGATGCCGATTCCCTTTCCCGGTGCTTCAGCCGGGTGTTGTCGATATTGCCGCCGTGGCAACGCCAACGCATCCGCCGCTTGTATTGCGACGATTGCCATCAGATGTTGTGATTTCGGCCGGTAGGCGAGAACGTAGCTTTCGCGGCTGCGTTCTCGCGCGTTGCTGATGAGCGGGAACCTTTCGAGAGGCCCGAGGGGTCGCGTCTGCAGCGCATCGTTGGCAGCGTCATTCATGCGCTTTTGGAGCGTTTAAGTCGACTTTTTGTGCAGAATTCCGACCGTTCCGGTGCAGAAATCCGGACATTGCTTCAACCGCAAGCGTCGGCGATGCTGCGGGCGGCCGCTTTTCCGGCGGAGCTGACTGCTGCGACGCTCGCCGACATTCTGGCCGCAGCGGAATCGGCGGTAGCGGACCCGTTGGGCCGCTGGTTGCTTAGCCCACATCCTGGGTCGCAGTCGGAGGCGTCGTGGACGGGCTGGGTTGACGGCCGGTTGCAAACCCTCCGCGCTGACCGCGTCTTTCGTGCCGGCGCTGAGCCTCTGCAGGAGAGCTCGGACTACTTCTGGGTGGTGGATTACAAGACTGCTTCGTACTCCGGCGGCGACGTCACGGGCTTCCTTGTGGAACAGCGTGCGTTCTACGAACCTCAGCTTGCGTCCTATGGAAGAGTCTTACGCAAGCTCCACGGGGATAGTTTGGCGCTCAGGTTTGGACTCTATTTTCCTCGCATTGGGCGATTGGAGTACTGGCCCGGCTGACCTCCCAGGGTAGCCAGATCTAACAAAACATTAGGGTTGCGTTTTTGTCGCGGCAAAGTCTTCATTTCATTTGACTTGCGCGTAAAGTATTCATATTGCTGGCGTTAATCCTGCCCGCTGCTTCGGGAATACACTTTCCCCTATTTCTATTCTACTGATTTCGGCATAATCGCAGGTCCCTACTCGTTGCGACGAATAATATTGTCTTCCGGCGCTTCCCATTTTGGGAATTTTAGTCTCACTCGAAGAAAACCTTGACACGTCATGTTTAGTGTTATAGCTATGTATAACAGCATGACGCACTGGCAAGCTCAAGGCGATCACATGTAGCGATCTCCTCACCTGCCGGCAACAGAATTCCATCGGGATTCGACTAAGACCGTATTCGAGGGAGGAAACAAGATGAAGTCTCTTCGGTTAGCACTTTCCGTTTTCGTGATGTCCATCTCCGCCGTGGCCTTCGGCCAGTCTGACGGGCAAAAATCCTTCGACGAATTGAAAACTCTGGCAGGCGCCTGGGAAGGCACGGTGACTACCCTGCCCCAACAATCTGACGTGCAAGGCAAGACGGTGCAGGTTTCGCTGCGCGTGACTTCTACGGGAAACGCGCTGATGCATGAGATGAAATTAGTAGGCCAGCAGGACGATCCCATCACCATGCTTTATTTGGAAGGCGGTCGACTGATGCTCACGCACTACTGCGACGCCGGGAACCGGCCGCGGATGGTGGCCAAGACTTCACCGGATGGAAAGACTGTGGAGTTCGACTTCCTCGATGTTGACGGCAGCGACGAGCACGGACATATGCACCATGTGGTGTTTACCATGATCGACGCCAACCACCACACCGAGGACTGGACTTTCATGATGCCCAAGGACAACCATGTCCAGGCGCACTTCGACTTGCAGCGGGCAAAGTAAACCAAGATGGATTTTGAGTGGAATAACGGTCAGCCGATTTACCGCCAGCTTCGCGACCGGGTTGTGGCGATGATTCTCGATGGCGTGCTGAAGGAGGGCGATCCCCTGCCCTCGGTGCGCAATGTTGCCGCCGAATATCGGGTGAATCCGCTGACGGTTCTGAAGGGTTACCAGGAACTGGTAGACGAGGGACTGGTGGAAACCAGGCGGGGACGCGGCATGTTCATCAATAACGGCGCACGCAGTCTGCTGCTTGAAGGCGAGCGCCAGAAGTTTCTTGCGGAAGAGTGGCCCAGAGTTTGTGCCACTATTCAACGGCTTGGATTGAAGGCGGAAGAACTCATTGACGGCTCTGCCTGTCTGACTTCGAAATCCCCCGGAGAGGAACGATAAAGCTATGGCTTGCATAGAAGCGCGTGGGCTGCGCAAGTCCTTTGGCACGACTGTTGCGCTGGACGGAGTGGATTTGCGCGTTGAAGAAGGACGCATTCTCGGATTGATTGGTCCAAACGGCGCGGGGAAAACAACGGCGCTGAATGCGATTCTCGGACTCACCTCATATCAGGGAGCGCTGCGTGTGCTTGGGCGCGACCCGTGGACGGAGCGCGATGTGCTGATGCGCGATGTCTGTTTTATTGCAGACGTCGCAGTTCTCCCGCGCTGGCTGCGGGTTTCGCAGGCGCTCGACTATCTCGTCGGAGTGCATCCGCGGTTCGATCGCGCGAAGGCTGAAGGATTTCTAGCGAAGACGACGATTCGGCGCAACAGTAAGGTCCGGGAGTTATCGAAAGGCATGGTGGCGCAGCTGCATCTTGCGCTGGTGATGGCGATCGACGCGAAATTGCTGGTGCTGGACGAGCCTACGCTTGGACTCGACATCCTCTATCGGAAGCAGTTTTACGATTCCCTGCTGAACGATTACTTCGACCGCAGCCGCACGATTGTGGTGACGACGCACCAGGTGGAGGAGATTCAGCACGTGCTTACCGATCTGATGTTCATCGATCGCGGCCGTATCGTGCTGCATTGCAGCATGGACGAAGTGGAAGCGCGCTATCAGGAGGTGACTGTGAATCCGGAACAGCTTGCAGATGCTCGGGCACTCAGGCCGATGTACGGGCGTGAGGTGCTTGGGCGCAGCGTACTGCTGTTTGATCGCGGCAATCGGGAGCAACTGGCCGCGCTGGGCGAGGTATCCAGGCCGAGCATTGCTGATTTATTTGTTGCCGTTATCGGAAACCAGGCTGGCCAGGCACCCGGTCTGACACAAGGAGCAGCTCGATGAATTCGCAATCAGACGTGATGCCCGAAGCTCTCTCGCAATCGCAGGTTGCGGTGACCGCGACCATTCCTGCGACCCGGCGCATGTACTGGTCGGTGAGCCGTGAATTGTGGGAGTATCGCTCGATCTATATCGCACCGCTGGCGGTTGCGGTTCTGTTTCTCGTCGGCTTCATGATCAGTACGATTCACCTACCAGAGAAGATGCGCAGCTTGCCGGCGCTCACTCCGATGCAGCAGCACTTGTTGATTGAGGAGCCGTATGACTTCGCGGCGCTGCTGATTATGGGGACTACATTTCTGGTCGCGATTTTCTACTGTCTCGAGGCACTGCATGGAGAGCGTCGCGATCGCAGCATCCTGTTTTGGAAATCGCTACCGGTTTCCGATCTGACGACAGTGCTTTCGAAGGCATGCATTCCTCTCGTTGTTCTTCCGCTGATTACCTTCGCAATTACGGTTGCGACGCAATGGCTGATGTTGCTGTTCAGCAGCGCTGTACTGCTGGGGAACGGAATGAGCGCTGCCCCGCTATGGACACATTTGGCGCTGTTCCAGATGTGGCTGACGCTGCTTTACCATCTTCTGTCGATTCATTCGCTCTGGTATGCGCCGATATTTGCCTGGCTGCTGCTGGTTTCAGCCTGGGCGCGGCGCGCGCCCTTTCTTTGGGCCGCGTTACCGCCTCTCGCGATTGGTGTAGTGGAAAAGATTGCGTTCGGCACCTCGCATTTTGCCACCATGCTGCAAAACCGCATCGGCGGTGGCTCGGATGGAGCCGCGTCTACAGCAAACAGCATGGGGATGGACCCATTTACTCTGTTTACGCTGGGGAGGTTCCTGATCAGCCCGGGTTTGTGGATCGGTCTGGGGCTGGCTGCGATCTTCCTCGCTGCTGCG
This sequence comes from uncultured Acidobacteriaceae bacterium, assembly GCA_963833015.1. Lineage (GTDB taxonomy): Bacteria > Acidobacteriota > Terriglobia > Terriglobales > Acidobacteriaceae > Alloacidobacterium. The sequence continues at coordinate 340,897 of CAWHWJ010000020.1, forward strand.
GTCCGGCTGCGGCGTTATCGCGGACCGATCTAAGAATTTCGCTGCAAATATGACGGAGTCTCGGGTCTAGTTCCTCTACCGGAAGCCTCTTGCCTCTGGATGCCTTCCACACCTCGCACTTCCTCCATCTCCGCCTGTCGAAACATCTGTGATCTTCGTCACATGCGGGGCCAGTGCAGACGGAGTTCAATCAATCGCATCCTCGGAGTAAAAATCCGCAAGGAGGATCAATGTCAACTTTGCTTGCAATAAAAGACCGCGCGATGCGAGCTTGGGTTATCTTGCCCGTGTTGCTTTTCCTTAGCGTTGTGGTTGTGAGGGCGCAGGAGACCCAGACCCAGGTCAAAAAGGTTCCTCCCCCCCTCGACGTCGCCAGCGTCAGGGGAACAGATGTTCAAGGCGTATTGTGCGTCTTGTCATGGAGCGGACGGCAAGGGAAATGGCCCGGCTGTTCCGGCCCTGAAAGGACCTGTACCGGACCTGACTACCCTGGCCCAGCGCCATGGCGGAAAATATCCCGGAACGTATGTCGAGAGCGTGCTTAAGTTCGGCACGGATACTCACGCGGCACATGGAAGCCAGGATATGCCGATCTGGGGGCCGGTCTTCAACGCCCTGAACCCCAATCAAGTGATGTCGAGCACGACCCAATTGAGGATCGACAACCTCGCCCACTACATCGGAACCCTGCAGGTTAAGTGATCTTTCGACGCTCCTGTGCCTGCATAACACGCTTGCCCCATGTCTATGGAAACGAGGCATGGGGCATTCTTGTTTACACAGATCGACTTCGGCGGTGTCACTTAAAGGGATGTCCGTGGAAGAGGTAGAAGAGCTCGATGACGAGGATGATGACCACGGTGAGTTCGAGGAAGAAGGCTCGGCTTTGGTTGAACTGGTCGACCATGAAATGGTAGAGCTCGCGCGCGGTCTGGACTTTGTTGGTGACGAGGTTTTTGTAGTCGGGGACGCCGACTTTGGATGCGGCCAGTTTGTAGAGGCGCGCAGAGAACATGTCGCTGAGGAACTTGATGGCGTTGTCGGCGTGCTCGGTCAGTTCGGTGACTTCGAGCAGAACGGTGTTTAGCTTGGTGGCTGAGCGGGCGAGTCGCCAGCGGGCGAAGATACCGGTTCCCTCTTCGAGCGAGTTGTAGACGCCTTCGAGTTCGCTGGTAAGCAAGTCGTCGTAGTGGCGGAATTCGAGGAGCTGCGAATTTGCGTATTCAAGGAGCTGGATGGCTGTCTCGGCGCCAGCCTGCGTGTCATAGAGGAACGCGGCGTTCCATCCTATGACAGCAAGGTCTTTGACACCGTACGAGATGCCTGATTGCAGAACTTCCTGCCGCTCGCTTTCTGAAAGTTCGGTCACGTCGCCGCGCACGATCTGAGAGATTTCTTTTCCGCGATGCAGCAGCAGTTCTGGCGCGGATGGGGATCCGCCCAGCTCGCGCACGTGGAAGATGAAGTAATCCTCGTCGAGCCATTCGTTGTAGGGCTTGATCAGCGCAGCGGTTGCCTGATCGAGCCGCTTTCTGGCGATGCGCTGGGCGTGCGCGGAGAAATCGACGTCCCACACCCAACGGCTGGAAAGCTGAATGAGCTTCTCCCAGTCGCCGACAAACGGCAGCTCGAAGATGACGCTCACGACGCCGTAGTCGTAGTACTTCATCTGTCCGTGAAGTCGCTCGCCGGTTTCGAGAACCAGCGTTTCCGCGGTTTCTACGACAGGCGGGCGCTGGTAGCGGACATAGTTGGGCAGCGCGTGCTTGAGCGGCGGCTTCTGCACGGTTTGCGCGCTGAAGATTTCGCGCAGACGGTCGAGGCGGATTTCTTCGCAGACGTCGAACTGGATGAGGACGAGGACGGAGCCGCATAGTTGATCGGTGCTGAGATTGGGAGTGTGCTCCATTCGGATTTTCCTCGTTCCTATGTGCCAGACCGATTCTATAGGTTCGTGCTTTCCCACCCTTTCGCAAACTCCGCGAAAGGATGGGGCACCCTTTTTCGTATCCTGGTGAAAAGCCGCAGACCCTTCGACTGTGCTCCACTCGTTGCGCTTCACCCGAGATGACAATATCTTTAAGTTGCATGCCGAAACGCAGCGCGGGTTTGTTGATGTATCGACGGCGTGATGATCGCGTGGAGGTTTTGCTGGCGCATCCGGGTGGGCCGTTCTGGGCTAAGAAGGACTTGGGCGCGTGGACGATTCCTAAGGGTGAATTGGATTCTGACGAAGATCCCTTGCTGGCTGCGAAGCGTGAGTTTGAGGAAGAGACTGGCGTTGTGCCGGACGGTGATTTTCTTACGCTGGGCGAGTTGAAACAGGCTGGCGGAAAGATCGTAACGGCGTGGGCGGTTGAGGGCGACTGCGACTCGTCACAATTGAAAAGCAATACATTTTCGATGGAATGGCCTCCGCGGTCGGGGCGCATGGCGGAGTTTCCTGAGGTGGATCGGTGGGAATGGTTTTCCATCGAGGAGGCTGAGCAACGCATACTGGCCGGGCAGAAGGTGTTTCTTGAACGGTTGGTGGCGATGATTTGAGTATCCGTGGATGAATTTTTTCGTCACCATTTCATGGCCGGACGGAGTAAAAGCGGGCCTCGCTCTCGCAAGGCTTCCCACGAACGTTGCTCGTGGGGGTCCTTCGACTCCGCTACGCTTCGCTCAGGATGACGAATCGCAGAAAAACGGAAAGTTAGCCGCGGGTGCCGTCGCTTACGCTCATGTGGTGGCGCACATCGGAACCCTGGACCCAGAAGATTACGTCTTCTGCGATGTTGGTGGCGTGATCGGCGACGCGTTCCAGGCTGCGTGCGATGACGAGCGCATCGAGAGCTTGCGGCGTATGCTCAGGGTGCTCTTTCATCACATTCAGGAGAGCGTAGTGGATCGTTTCGTTGAGCTTGTCGACGCTGTCATCCATCGAAAGCACTGATTTCGCCATATCGGCGTCGGCTTCGATGAAAGATTGCAGGGCCTTGCGCACCATTCCTGCAGCGAGATCGGACATGCGCGGAATATCGATGGGAAGATCGACGCAGGGATAGGCCTGCAGGTCGCGCACGCGCTCGGTGATGTTCACGGCTGAGTCGCCGACGCGTTCGACGTCCGCGTTGATCTTGATCACAGCGAGGATGAAGCGGAGGTCGATAGCCATGGGCTGTTCCATGGCGAGCAGATCGAGGGCCATCTGGTCGATCTCGCGTTCGAGGCGGTTGATGGCCATTTCGCTGCGGTCTACCAGGTCGCAAATCGATAGGTCGCAGGTGCGATAGGCTTCTACGGCGCGCTGAATCGATTGCTCGGCCATACCAGCGACAACCAGCAATTTCTCTTTGAGCTCATCCAAACTTTTGTGAAAACGAAGGCGCGTCATCCGAATCTACCCGTGATGTAATCTTCCGTCCTCTTGTCACCCGGATTTGTGAAAATCTTGTGAGTTGAATCAAACTCTACAAGCCTCCCGTTCAAAAAGAAACCAGTGCGCTCTGCCACGCGCGCGGCTTGCTGCATGTTGTGGGTCACGATGACGATGGTGTACTGCGATTTGAGCTGGAAGACGAGGTCTTCAATCTTCGCGGTGGAGACGGGATCGAGCGCCGAAGCGGGCTCGTCCATGAGCAGGATCTCAGGATCGACGGCAAGCGCGCGCGCGATACACAGGCGCTGTTGCTGTCCGCCGGAGAGGCTGGCTCCGGATTTCTTTTTCAGGTCGTCCTTGACTTCATCCCAGAGCGCGGCGTGCTTCAGCGAACGCTCCACCACTTCATCCAGGATGCGGCGATTGCGGAAGCCGTTGAGGCGCAGGCCGGAAGCCACGTTGTCGTAGATCGACATGGTGGGAAAAGGATTGGGCCGCTGGAAAACCATGCCGATACGGCGACGGACTTCTACGGGCGAGGCATCTTTGTAGATGTCGAGGTCGCCGATGCGGATCGTGCCGGTAGTTCTGCCGATTGGGTTGGTTTCGTGCATGCGGTTGATGCAGCGTACGAATGTGGACTTGCCGCAACCGGATGGGCCGATGAGGGCGGTAGCTTGATTTGCCGGAATATTCAGGTTGATGTCATGCAGCGCATGGTTTGCACCGTACCACGCATTGAACTGTGAAACTTCAATTCCGACACTCACTAATTTGCTCCCTTCAAAACACCGCGCGTGGTGACGTAACGCACGAGCGCAACCGAAACGACGATTAACACGATCAGGACCAGCGATCCCGCCCATGCTAGGCGGTGCCAATCGTCATACGGGGAGAGAGCGTAGACGTAAATCTGCAGCGGCAGCGCGGCGATGGGCTGGTTAATGTTTGCGCTCCAGAACTGGTTGCCGAAGGCTGTGAAGAGCAGTGGCGCTGTTTCACCGGCGATGCGCGCAAATGCCAGCATGCAGCCAGTGATGACGCCGGGCGACGCGGTCTTGAGCGTGATGGCCAGCACAGAGCGCCAGTTGGGGACGCCGAGGCCGAGCGCGGCTTCGCGGATCGAATTCGGCACCATCAGGAGCATTTCTTCGGTGGTGCGCGTGATGGTGGGGATCATCATGATGCCGAGGGCCACGCCGCCGGAGAGCGCTGAGAAATGCTTCTGCGGCAACACGATGAGGGAGTAGATCGAGATGCCCATGACGATCGAGGGCACTCCGTTGAGAACGTCGGCGGTGAAGCGAACGAAGTTAGCCAGCCTGCCGCCGCGTCCGAACTCGGCAAGGAAAATGCCCGCGGCGATGCCGACCGGCACGCCAAGAAGGCTGCTGAGCGCGAGGAGGATTCCCGAACCAACAATGGCGTTGGCCATGCCGCCGCCGGTTTCACCGACGGGCGCAGGGGTCTTGGTGAAGAAAGCCAGATTGAGCGAACTGGCTCCCTTGTAGATGAGATAGATGAAGATGGCGATGAGCGGGGCGACGACGAGAATCGTGCTCACCACGGCGAGGCCGGTGGCGGCATGGTTGGTCAACATGCGCCACGTGTAATTTGCCTTGCTCGTTTTTTGCGGTAGAGCCATGACTGCTGTTCCGTTCTTTCTTTAAGCGACCCGGGGCGGCGCACCGCGCGTGACAGCCCACACCAGCAGCCGTGCGATTGCGTTCACAATAATAGTGACGATGAAGAGTGCAAGCCCGATTTCAATCAGCGCGCTCAGATACATATCGTCGGAGGCCTCGCTGAACTCGTTGGCGATCACGCTGGCCATGCTGTAGCCGAGGCCGAGGAGCGATTTGACGATTTCCGGCCGGTTGCCAATGACCATGGTCACGGCAATCGTTTCGCCGAGCGCGCGGCCCAGGCCGAGAATGATCGAGCCTACGATACCGATGCGCGCGTTACGCAGGACTCCCATGCGGATCATTTCCCATCGCGTCGCTCCCAGCGCCAAAACAGCTTCGCGTTGCGCGTGCGGCACGGCGGTCATCACTTCGCGCGTGAGCGACGAGATGATGGGGAGAATCATGATGGCAAGAATCACACCGGCGGCCATGATGCCGATGCCATAGTTAGGCCCGGAGAAGAATCCGGTCCATCCAAGGGTCTTCATCAGGAATGGGTTCACATGGACGCGCAGGATCGGCACGAGGATAAAGACCGCCCAGAGGCCGTAGACGACGCTGGGAATCGCGGCGAGCAGCTCCGTGAGGAAGGAAAGCGGGCCGCGCAGGATCTTCGGGCACATTTCGGTCAGGAAGACGGCAACCCCGATGGAGAGCGGCACGGCGATGATGAGCGCGACGATCGATGAGACGAGCGTTCCGTAGATGAAAGGCAGCGCGCCAAAGTTGCCGTTGACCGGGTCCCATGCCGACTTGACGAAGAAACTGAGGCCGAATTTATGGATCGTCAGCTGTGAACGCGCGACCAGTTCCCAGGCAATGAGAGCGACGATTCCAAATATGGAAAGCGCACAGATCAGCATCAACCAGCGGAAGGCGTGGTCGCTCATTGCGGAGCTGCCGCGTTCCACTAAGAACTTACGGACAGGTGACGGCGCAGAGTTGGATGTCTCTGACGGCTGAGGCACCGGCGATGGCGTGGGAACGACAGGTGGGCCGGACACGCGCACTTCCTGGACTTTGGGATTCACCACCTACTACCTTAAACAGCCATTTTGAATAGAACGTTAAACACTATGAAAAATAAGGAAATAATGGACGGTTCAAGGTGCCCATTGTAGCGGAAAACAGCCAGAAAAGCCGCAAGGGCTGGCAGAAATCTGCCGGCCCTTGCACCAGGCTTGGGGCAACCTTACTGCAGTTGAGCTACGGTGGAGCGGACCTTATCCGAGACCGACTTCGGAAGCGGCGCATAGTAGAGCGCGCTGGTTTCCGACTGGCCGTGATCGAGCATCCAGTTGAGGAAGTCCTTGATGACCTTTCCGTTCGCCCCATCCTTTGGAGGAGTAGGGACCAGCAGCCAGGTGAAGCTGGAGATCGGGTAGGCGTTGGCACCCGGCGCGTTGGTGATAGAGACGCGGTAGTCAGCCGGCATCTGCTTTACGCTTGCCGCGGCTTCGGTGACGCCTTCGACGCTGCCTTTGACCCAGTTGCCAGCCGCATTCTTGATGTAGCCGTAGGCGATCTTGTTCTGGAGCGCGTAGATCAGCTCAACATAGCCGATACCACCGGGCATCTGGCGGACCATGGCGGCGACGTTTTCGTTACCCTTGCCGCCAATTCCCTTTGGCCATGGCACGGCAGAGTTCTTGCCGACGGAGTTCTTCCAGTCATTGCTGACCTTGGAGAGGTAGTCGGTGAAGATGTAGGTGGTGCCGCTGCCGTCAGAGCGGTGAACGACGACGATGTCGGTGTTCGGGAGCTTGACGCCGGGATTGTCCTTGGCGATGCGGGCGTCGTTCCAGTTGCTGATCTTGCCCAGGTAGATGTCGGCCAGAACGTCGGGCGAGAACTTCAATTCCGCGGAGACACCGGGAAGGTTGTAGATGGGCACGACTGCGCCCAGTACCGTGGGAATGTGGATGATCTTGACCTTGGAGGCTTTGAGCTGCTCATCGGTCATTGGACCGTCGCTGGCTCCAAAGTCAACGACTCCGCTGGTGACCTGGCGAATACCGCCGCCGCTGCCGATGGATTGATAGTTGATTTCAACGCCGGGATGCTGCGAACTGTATTCGCTGAACCATTTGGAATAAATGGGATATGGAAACGTTGCGCCTGCTCCATTGAGCTTCTGGGAAAAACCTGCAGATGCTGCGCACACAACCAGCGCAGCAGCTAAAAACGTGCTCTTTTTCACTGTACTCCCCCTCGAAAACTACTGTCGATTCTGTGGGGCGATTGTTAAAGAAACGTTACTGCTCTGTGAATTGCACGAGAAACCCCGGGACTATTCCATTCAATGATCAACATTGCCATTGACGAGAAGGTTGGAAGTATCTCCTTTGGCAAATGCAGATGGCTCTGAAATTTGCCGGTAGCCCAAACAGCCTGTGACACGTATTCTCCAGTTTCAGGTCTTATCAAAGTGAGGAGCCCGTCGCCATGACGAAGTTTGGACAAATGCACAGAGCACACCTCATGGTCGCCGCTCTTCCGTTAGACGACGTTCTCGGTGCAGTTACAGTCGTCGGTCACCTCGTCCTGCTCCTGACATTGATCTTGTGTTCCAACGCAACCGCTCAGAATAAGCGTAGTGCGGATTACATACGCAACTCGCAGCCGCCGCTTTTGACTTACAAGGAACTGGTGACCCTCGGTGAGCAGGAAACGGTCGATCCTGCTCTGGCCAAAAAACTCAACACTTTACTGACAACCCCCTTTGTCAATAATGAGGCGTACTTCGCTGGAACAAAGCCTCTTCGCCCCGATCTCAAGGGTATGGGGCCTTCGCTGCGTCTCGTCGAATGGAACATCGAGAGGGGAATCGAATTCGACGCGATCAAGCTGTTGCTGACCGATAAGAAAGGATTTATCGCCAAAGTGCACAGCGAGGCCGCCAGCAACACAAACACTGAAAAGGCGAACGACCAGGTGCTGAATGCGCAGATGGACGTGCTTCAGTCGGCAGACGTGCTGGTACTGAATGAGGTCGATTGGGGCATGAAAAGAAGCGACTACCGGGCCGTGGTGAAAGATCTCGCCAATGCGCTCAAGATGAATTGGGCCTATGGCGTCGAGTTTGTCGAGGTTGATCCGAAAGTGTTAGGTACCCAATCGTTCGCGGAAGTGGAGAACGAAACCGAGCGAAAGGAGGTGGAGGAGTTATACAGCACTGACAAGAAGCGCCTTCTCGGGCTGCATGGCACGGCAATTCTTTCTCGCTATCCTCTTCGCGATGTGAAGCTCGTGCCCTTTAAATATCCGGCTTACGACTGGTACAACGGCGAGAAGAAGTATGGTTCCGTCGAGGCCGGGAAACGCAAGGGCGCGAGCCTGCTCTTCGGAGAAGCAATCGTGCGCGAGGTACGTCGCGGAGGCCGCACCAACCTTATTGCAACGATCGATGTGCCTGATCTTCCCGAACACCAGGTCACCATTGTTGCGACTCACCTTGAAAACCGCACGACACCAAAGGGCCGCGTCAAGCAGGCAGATGAACTTCTTGACATGATCCGCCCGATTCGCAATCCCGTTATCGTCGCCGGGGATATGAATACGACAGGGTCAGATGGCTCAGTCATGAACATAAAATCGGCGGTGCTGAAAAAGATAAACGATCCTGGGTTTTGGGCCACGCAAGGAGTCAAGTACGCGACCGGAGCGGGCCTCGTCATGGGCGTTAGCAGTTTCGCCTTCAAACAGGCGAAGTTCCAGGGCGACCCGACTGCATCAGGAGTTCCTCTACTGGCGCCCAATCCTGAACAGGGATTCTTTAAGGAGTTGAACAAGTATCGTTTCGATGACGGAACCCGCATTGATTTTCGCGGAGATGAGCAACTCTCGGTGAATGGCCGCGACGGGACCTTAGGCAATTCGAACGAGCGCGCCAGCAAGGGATTTGTGACAACGTTTGCCTTGCCCCGAACCCTCGGAGCAGCAGGGAAATTCAGGCTCGACTGGATTTTTGTGAAAGGCTATTTAAAAGAGGATGGCGGAACAGCGGACTCCTACCGCTTCGCGCCAGCCTTTGCACGCACTATGAATGAAGCGAACGGAGCACTGAACGAACCACTGTCGGACCATGCTGCCATCAGTGTAGATCTGCCGATCAAGCAGCCGGCTTTGCCAGGGTCAAAGCAATGAGCTTTTCAGATCGAATCGATGTCTCTGGGCAATTTGCCGTGCAACCAGCTAGTCGAAGATCACCTGTGCAATCGGCTCGACGGGGGCAGGCTTCTTTTCCGAGGCGCATTGCAGCGTAAAAAGGAAGTTGACGCCTGCGCCCAGTTCGCTTTCGGCGCGGATGCGTCCCCCATGCGCCATCACGATGTGCTTGACGATGGCAAGGCCGAGTCCGGTGCCGCCGGATTCGCGCGAGCGCGCCTTGTCCACGCGATAGAAGCGCTCGAAGATGCGGTCCAGATGCTCGGACGGGATGCCGGGGCCAAAGTCGCGGACGAAGAACTCGACCATCCTGTGGTCTGAATCTCCCTTGTCGAGCAGCTTTGCCCCGACCAGCACTCTCTTGCCGGATTTGCCGTACTTCATCGCGTTTTCAATCAGGTTTCCGAAGACCTGGTTAAGCGCGTCAGGATCAACGAGGACGAGCGCGTCGGTTGTCTCCGCGGCCTCAAGGGTTACGTCGGAATCGAGCACCATGCCGGTGAGCGAATCGATCGCATCCGCAACGATGGCCGAAGCGCGCATGGGCTGGAGCGCGAGCTTGTAGTCGCCGGATTCTACGCTGGCAAGGGCCAGGAGATCCTCGGTCAGGCGATTCATGCGCGTGGCGTTCTTTAGGATGATGGCGAGAAACTCTCGCGCCTGCTGCGAAACCTGCTCGTTGCCTTCGAGAAGCGTTTCGACGTATCCGGAGATGGACGTGAGTGGTGTGCGGAGCTCATGCGATACGTTGGCGATGAAGTCGCGACGGGTCTTTTCCGCGCGTTCGATGCTGGTCACATCGTGCAAGACGGCGACGGCTCCCCCACCGGGTGTGGGAGCAGCATTGATCTCGAAGATCCGTCCGGGAGTCACGCTCAAGGCTTTGCCGTTGAAGTTTTCGCGCTGGCTTAACGCGCCTTCAACGCAGGCCAGAACGTCGGGGTCGCGCAGCAACTCGACTAGCGGACGGCCTTCGCGCACGGCGCTCGAACAGATGCGCTGCATGACTGAATTCGACCAGATGACATGCCCCTGGGCGTTCACCGCAACGACGGCCTCCTGCATGCTGTCGAGCAGCGCGGCCAGTTCGCGGCGGCTGGCCTCCAGCGCGTGGAAGCTTTGCTCCAGGCGGCTGGCGGTGGCGTCGAGCGCGTGGGCCACTTCTGAGAGTTCGTCGAGGCTGTCTTCTTCGAGGCGCGCCGAGAGATCCCCAGCAGCTATGCGGTTGGCGAAGAGCACAATGCGGTCAAAGCGCTGGGCAACTCGCCGCGCAAAAAATGCGGCCAGGAGGGTTGCCGCCGCCAATGCCAGCACCGACCCCAGGACTACGTCGCGGGTGGCATAGGCCTGGTCGCGGATGGCGTGCTCAATAATGGGCCGCAGGGAAAGAACGAGGATTGCCGTTCCGACCAACAGCACCAGAACAAACGACACGAGTAGTTTGGTGAAGACCCTGCCTGTCACACCCTGTCCTGTTTCACTGTGCCGGACGCGGAACTTCGAAACGGTATCCCGCGCCGCGCACTGTCTTCAGATATCGCGGATTTTCCGGGTCTGATTCGATTTTCTCACGGATGCGCCGCACATAGACGTCCACCGAACGCGGCGTGACGAAGCGCGCATCGCCCCAGACGGCGTCGAGCAGGTGGTCGCGACTGAAGACGCGGCCGGGGTGTCGGGCAAGATAATCGAGAAGACGAAATTCTGTGGCCGTGGTGGTGGTCAGCTCTCCACGCACCTTCAGCTGCATAGCGCTGGCGTCGATGACAACCTCTTCGAAGCTGATGACGGAAGGCGTGGCGGGCCGCTCAAAGCGGCGCAACACGGCTTTAACGCGCGCGAGCAGCTCACGTGGCGCGAAGGGCTTGGTGATGTAGTCGTCAGCGCCAAGCTCAAGGCCGAGGACGCGGTCGTTCTCGCCTGCGCGCGCAGTAAGAAAGATGATGGGCACGGCGCTCAGGGCAGGATGGCCACGAAGGCGGCGGCAGACATCGAGACCGTCTCCTCCGGGAACCATGATGTCGAGTAGAAAGAGCGCGGGCGGCTGACGTTCCGCGTCCGACAATACATTGCCCGGGCTCGCATAGACGCGGGCGGCGAAACCTGCTGCTTCCAAGTGGTGCTGCACCAGGCGTGAAATATCGGTGTCGTCCTCAAGCACGAATACGGTCTGGCTCAAAGCAGGTTTTTCCCTCGGTATGTGTTAGTCACTGTGACGTGAATGGAACGCTAAATTGCGATTACAGGCTATCCCAAGACGGCAAAGAGAATGCAAACGTTCTGTTAATTCGTGGCGGAGGGTATTGCGGAAGCAAAGACCGTATCCAAGAAAAAATAATCGGGAGGCCACTGACCTTTCGTAATGCTATACTCTTGCACGGCATTATTGTTATTGATTCCATTGGATTTCTGCCACACAAGGAGAATCCATATCCTGCCGTAAAACACAAAGGTCGATACCAGCGGAAAACATGACGAGCTCTTATACGGTTCTGTGCGTGGATGATGAGGCGCTCGGCCTCCAGATCAGGAAAGCGTTGCTGGAGATGGCCGGATTTAAGGTGCTGACGGCCCTGGATGGAAAAACGGCGATCAGCCTGTTCGAGACAAATGCGATTGATGTAGTTTTGCTCGACTACCTGATGCCGGAGATGGACGGGGGCCGCGTAGCCGCCGCCATGCGCGCGATGAAACCCAAGGTGCCGATTCTGCTGCATTCGGCGTGCGTGGACCTGCCGCAGGAAACTGTTGATCTGGTGAATGCTACTCTTTCGAAAGGAGAAGGCCCGGAAATGCTGATCAGCCGGCTGCAATTGCTCATCGCTGCATCCCAAGTGTCCATGGGGAGCAATCGGTGAACCTTCGGGACTTTCAGCGCGTATTAAAGCAGGCCTTTTTCGTACCGCTCCTTGCACTGGTCGCCCTGGCGGGGATATTGCTCTGGCAGGTAACGGACACACGGCAGGCACAGCTCTGGCTTGACCACAGCGACCTGGTCAGCGCGCAGATTGCCGAACTGGAACGGCGGATCATCGACCAGCAGACGGCACTGCGCGGCTTTGAACTCACCGGAGACAAGAGCATGTTGCGGGCACTCGATGACCGCAACGCTCATATCGACACGCAATTCACCTACCTTCGACAACTGATTGCCGATAATCCCCAGCAGATAGCGAACCTCGTCCGCATTCATGACGCCTACCTGATCTGGCTGGATTTTGCGCAGAGTGTCGCCTCATCGCCAAACCCGACGGAGGCCGACAAGAGTCTCGCTTATCGCGGACGGGATCTGATGACCGCAGTTCGCCAGGCAACCAGAACGATGAGCGAAGCCGAAACCAAGCTTCGCAAAGAGCGTCTGGAAAAGGCGATTGTGCTGGAGCGCCGGGAAATCGTCATCGTCATCCTTGGAGCGCTCATTGTTGGCGTTGCTCTCAGTATTTTTTCGATGATGCGCCTGCGCCAGGTGTCACGCGCGTATCAGCAATCTCTTGACGACCTGTATAAAAGCTCTGCTGAAGTCTACGAGAGTCGCGAGTGGCTGCATACGACTCTGCGTTCCATCGGCGATGCTGTAATTGCCTGCGACGTGGACGGCGGCGTCGAATTCATGAACACGGTGGCCGAGGAACTGACTGGTTGGCCGATGCAGGAGGCACGAGGCAAGCCGCTGGCGCAGGTATTTCACATTATTAATGAGATGACGCGCGAGGAGGCCGAGAATCCGGTAGAGAAGGTGCGCCGCCTGAATGCGGTGATTGGGCTCGCCAACCACACGGCGCTGATTTCTCGCAGTGGAGCCGAATATGTGATCGACGACAGTGCCGCTCCCATTCGCAACAAAGAGGGGAACATGATCGGCATTGTGCTGGTCTTTCGCGATGTTACCGATCAGAAGCGTACGGAAGCCGCGCTGGTCGCGAACGAGAAGCTGGCTGTCGCCGGACGCCTGGCGGCAAGCATCGCGCATGAGATTCACAATCCACTGGATTCGGTTGCGAACCTGCACTACCTGATCGCGCGGGAGACCGATCCCGGCAGAAGGAACGAGTATCTGAACATGGCGCAGCAGGAGCTGAAGCGCACCATGCAGATCAGCCGCACGATGCTGAACCTGTATCGCGAACCTAACGCGCCGGTCGAGGTTGATCTTAAGGATCTGCTGGAAGGTGTCCTGTTGCTGTTGGGGCGGCGTCTGGATAATCAAGGCATTACGGTACAGCAGGATTTTGTGGGAAGCTTCGTCGTTGAAGGTTTCCCGGCTGAACTGCGTCAGGTCTTTGCCAACCTGGTTACGAATGCTGTCGATGCTATCGGCAGTAATGGCCGAATCCTGATTCGGATGCGCGGCGTGCCTGCGGAGGAGTTTCGAGGCGCGGGTGTCGCGGTCGAGATCGTCGACAGCGGGCCGGGGATTGCCGATCAGGATGCGCAGAAGCTCTTTCAGCCCTTCTATACGACGAAGGGCGACCAGGGAACAGGGTTGGGCCTGTGGGTGAGTATGGGCATCGTGCAAAAGCATGGCGGAAATATACGCATCGAGAACAGCAACGATGGCGAATTGCATGGCGCCATTGTGCGCATTTATCTTCCGGCCCGCACTCTGGCAACTCCCTCATCGCGTGCTACTGCCCATGTTGGTTGAATTCTGGATTCATCTTTTTCTGGCATAGATGGCTCATCTGCGATAGCGTTCCTCGCATGCGGATTTGTTCTGTTATCCTTCTTTCACTTTTTGCCATGACAATGCAGGCGCAGCCAGCGCGCGATCTTGGAGTGCCCTTTGACGGCACTCCCGGACCGCTGGATGCCATTACCGATGTGCGCGGCGTCGAGGTTGGTCACACCACGTTGATCTCGGGGAACGGCCCGCTTAAGGTCGGCGAGGGTCCGGTGCGCACCGGAGTCACGGTGCTCTTTCCACGAGGCAAGGCAAATGCCGATCCTGTGTATGCGGGATGGTTCAGCCAGAACGGCAATGGCGAGATGACCGGGACGACCTGGGTTGAAGAGTCCGGCTTTCTGGAAGGGCCCATTGCCATTACGAACACGCACAGCGTTGGCGTCGTGCGTGACGCGATCATTGCATGGTCGCTCAAGCATCCGATGTTTCACCAGGACTGGTCGCTGCCTGTTGTTGCGGAAACATGGGACGGCTGGCTGAACGACATCAATGGATTTCATGTGAAGCCGGAGCATGTTTTCTCTGCGCTCGACGGAGCCGCAAGCGGCGCTGTTCCCGAGGGCGCGGTTGGCGGCGGTACGGGGATGGTCTGCTACGGGTTTAAGGGCGGCATCGGCACGGCTTCGCGTGTGCTCAAAAAGGAAGACGGCGGCTACACCGTTGGCGTGCTGGTGCAGTGCAATTGCGGACGGCGTCCGCAGTTGACGATTGCTGGTGTTCCTGTTGGGAAAGAAATTACCGAGGGTGTTCCCTATTCGATGTTCAAGGACGACAAGGCCGGCGAGAGTCAGGGGGATCATGGCTCGATCATCATCATCGTCGCCACGGATGCACCGTTGATTCCGACGCAGTTGAAGCGTCTCGCGCGCCGGGCAACGATGGGGCTCGCTCGCACAGGATCGACTTCAGGCAATGGCTCAGGTGATATTTTTCTCGCCTTCTCGACAGCGAATGCGCATGCAAATGATGGGCCCGGGCCTAATACTGTGCAGACGGTCGCGAACGAGCGGATCAGTCCGCTGTTTAACGCTACGATCGAGGCCACTGAGGAAGCTATCGTGAATGCGATGGTTGGCGCGAAGACGATGACCGGAATTGATGGACATACTGTGCCCGGTCTTCCGCATCAGCAGTTGCAGGAAGTGCTGAAGAAGTACGGGCGCTAGCCACGCAATCAGAGAGCAACCGCGAGAAAGCGCAGACGCACGTAATCGGCGGTCCACCTGCCCAGATCGTCGCAGAGCACGGGCTTGAGCAGCTGGATTGCTTCCGTGAGCGCCTCTTCCCTTTCGCGTTCTGCCAGTTGCTCGAAGAGCCCGCGGCGGAAGGTTTCGAGCCATCCACGCATGCCAGTTTGCGGAAGCGGCGTTGGACGTGGGAGCAGTTCGATGTAGTGTACGTCGAAACCATGATGCCGCAGGCGCGATTCGTAACTTGCCGGAGTCGGGAAATAGTTGTGTTCCGCCTGCGTCGCATCGAGTCCGTGCTTTGAGAAAACGGCGCGCAGAGCTACCTGAATCGCCGCAATATTGCCGTGGCCACCCATTTCGGCAACGAAACGGCCGCCCTGCTTGAGAGTCCGATGCACTCCGGCAAGAACTGTGTCCTGGTTGCGCATCCAATGCAGCGCTGCGTTTGAGAAGACGGCATCGAATTCGTGGTCGAAGTCGAGCGCGTCGGCGCTTATCACCTGCGCATCGATCCCCACCGCCTGCGCGGCAGCAACCATGCTTTCGGAACTGTCCACGCCCTGCACTTTCGCGCCAGATGCGGCGATCTTCAATGTCAGAGCGCCATCGCCGCAACCGAGATCGAGGATTCGCTCACCGGGACGGGCATCAAGCAGATCGAGCACGCCTCCCGCGAGGTCGGCGACGAAGCGTCCGTTGAGCGCGTACTGGGTGGCGTTCCAGGCTTGTTCCGTCATGGTCAACATTGTAGGCCAAAACAAACTTGCGCAATCGTCTTGACAACCAGCATAGGCATAGGCAATCTATGCCTATGCGTTTTATGCCTAAACCTGATATGCCTCCCGGAGCACTTTCGCTGCTGATTCTTCGCGTGCTGCAATCCGGTTCTCTGCACGGATACGCCATCGCGCAACGCATCCATGTGCTTTCGAGCGAAGTGCTGGCAGTGGAGGAAGGCTCGCTCTATCCGGCGCTGCAGAAGATGCTGCTGAAGGGCTGGGTCACGGCGGAGTGGGGCATCTCTGAGACGAACCGCAAAGTTCGTTTTTATCGCCTGACCCCTGCTGGCCGGAAGCAGCTGCAGGCCGAGCTATCGAACTATGACCGCGTTACCGAGGCAATCCAGGCTGTGTTGCGCACCGCATAAGGGAGAGACCATGAGCGAACTGCTCCGCCGTCTTCGCTATCTGCTGTTTCACCGCCGCTTCGATCGCGAGCTCGAAAACGAGATGGAGTTCCATCGCGAGATGGCTGCGCGCCAGGGACGCCGGAATTTCGGCAATACGCTGCGGCTGCGCGAGCAGTCGCGCGAGGCGTGGGGCTGGACGTGGATTGACCGGCTTTTGCAGGATCTGCGTTACGCGGCGCGGATCTTCTGGCGTTCGCCCGGGTTCACCGTGACAGCGGTAGGCGTGCTGGCCATCGGCATCGGCGTGTGCGTAACCGGCTTTACCCTACTTAATTTTCTTGTGTTTCGCTTCCTGCCGGTGCGCGATCCAGCGTCATTGGTGCGTCTGCAAAGACGTTCTCTGGAGATCCATACCTCCGAAACTCCTTATCAGTCATTCCTCTTTTATCAGGCTCACACCAAAACATTGTCGGCGATGTTTGCCACGATGGGCAGTCCGGCAATGGAACTGGACGACGACCTGAAGCCGGTGTCGATCGACTTTGTTACCGCGAACTACTTTTCAGAACTGGGGGCGACTGCGGCGACAGGCAGGCTGCTCGATCCGCATCGTGACGATTCCGCAGATGCTGCTCCGGTGGCTGTCCTAAGCCATATGTTTTGGCAGCAACGATTCAGCGGCGATCCTTCCGTTGTTGGCAGAGTGATTCGCCTGAACAAGAAGCCTGTAACAGTCATCGGCGTTATTTCCAACTTCTCTCCCACCCTAGATGGAAACAATACGGATGTCTATTTGCCGATGAAACAGCAGCCCTATTTCATCGAAGGCAGCAGGGCCCTCACGGACGTATTCAACGGAGGCGGGGTGGGAATGTGGGGCCGGCTGGCGCCCGGCGTCACCGCGAAGTCGGCAGGCGAGGAGTTGCTGGCGCTTACGAATGATCTGCGAAAGCTGTATCCCAAGCTCATCTGGGACAAGGAATACATCCATATCGATCCGGGAGGCCACCCGGCCATCATGCAGCCGGAAATGCTACGCGCGTTTGCGTTGATCGCGGCGCTGCTGCTGCTTATCTTCATTGTGGCTTGTGCAAACCTGGGCGGGCTGATGATGGCGCGCAGTGTAACGAGAGAACATGAGATCAGCATTCGCATCGCGATTGGCGCGAACAGGAAACGCATCTTCCGGCAACTGTTTACCGAGAGCCTGCTCCTCGCTTTGCTCGGCGCATTCAGCGGGCTGACTCTGTCCTACATGGGACTGCGCATCATATCTGCTATGAATCCAACGCCGCCGTGGGTCAGCTTCGCTCCTGACTGGCGCGTGCTCTTGTTTGTGGTTGGCATTGCGGTTGTAGCAGCAATATTTTTCGGACTTGCTCCCGCACTACAGATTGCCCGGCAGCAACAGCGTAAGACAAGAGTGCGCCAGATATTGGTAGGCGCGCAGATTGCTGCGAGTTGCGTGCTGCTCATTGTGTCGAGCCTGCTCGTGCACGCGGTGCTTCATATGATGCATGCCGATCCCGGCTTTGGATACGAACAGGTGATCGGCATTAGTCCCGGACTCGATGGGCATGGCTACACCCCACAAGCCGCACAGAACTACCTTGACACCCTCAGAGGACGGCTGCTTGGTTTGCCGGGCGTGAAGTTGGTGGCGTTGTCGAAGATATCCCTTCTTGGAAACGGCTACACGGCATATATGACTGAGGAGATCGGAGGGCATCCAGTCAACATTTACCCGAACTGGGTCGATACAGAGTTTTTCAAAACAATGGGAATTCCGCTGCTGCGCGGAAGAGACCTTCGTCCTGGTGAAACACATGCTGTGATCGTGAGCGAATCATTGGCCCGCAGGTTATGGCCGGGACAGGAAGCGCTGGGACAGAAGTTCGGAGATCAAAAAGATCTCGTTGTTGGAGTGGCGGGAAATGCGCGTATCAAGGCGCTGAACGATGGCGACGCAGTGGAAGCGTATTGGGCGATGCAGCCTTCTGATATGGCTTCGATGACTTTGCTTGTCAAAACTGCTGGCGCTCCCGATGAGCTGCCACCCATGATGAAGTCGATTGCGGAAACGCTCGATCCGAAGCTGTTTCCGTATATCTGGCTACTCAAATCCGGCTTCCGTGAGTTTACGAAAATTCTGGAAAACACCGCAGTCGGGGTCAGCGTGCTGGGAATGGTGGCAGTGCTGCTGGCCAGCGTGGGAATTATCGGTCTGGTTGCGTATGCAGTCTCTCAACGCACCAAGGAGATCGCCATTCGGCTGGCACTGGGAGCAAAACCACTGCATGTGCTCTCCGTTATTTTGCGGCAGTTCCTGATACCCGTGCTTTCCGGTGCTGTTGTTGGAGCGATTGCAACGGCTGGCGTCTCGCAGTTCCTGCGCAAAATACTTTTCGGCATCAGCAATCTTGACCCGGCAGGGTATGCAGGTGGCATTCTCGTATTGATCGCGATTGCCGCTGCTGCGGCCCTGTTGCCGGCAAGACGTGCTCTCCGCGTTGATCCGATGAGTGCTCTTCACGAGGAGTGAGATACCTGCACCAAATCAAAACGCCCTGACCGATGGCCAGGGCGCTTGTTTTTGCACCGGGGATTCTTAGTGCACAACCGACTGGAAGAGCGGCGATTGCAGGAGGCTGGCGAACTGGCTGTCAGACGATGCGAAACGCACCTGCAAGGTACCGGCGTTGGAGTCGATCGTGGTGTTGTCGATGGCTGTCTTTTCGATAGCCGTGCCGCTTACCTTCTTGTACATCGCGGCTGCATTCAGCAGTGATGACATGGTTGCTGCGGTGAAAGTGTCCGGAGTGACGACGTCGAGATTAAACTTCACGCCATTGTTGAAGTTCATGGTGTAACGCGATGCAGTCAAGCGCTTTTTGACCGTGTCGTAGTCCGCGAGCTGGGAGGCTTCACCGAGGACGCCGCGCATCATCATCTGCGTTCCCTTCTGGTCGAGGATGCTCCAGATGGGTTCAGTGTCGACAATCGACATCTGCTGCATCATGTCGTCATTGCTGAGAAAATTTGGCGTCAGGCCATCGCGGGCATCGAGTGCGTACTTGATCGAGTCGCTCGCGCCGAAGACCATGGTCGTGGGATTCAGGAAGCTCACCAGCATGCCGCTTGCACCCATGGGATAGATGGAGTTGTTGCGGAGCTTCGTGGCTTTGACCTTCTGCTTCTTGAAGTTCGCCAGAATGTCAGGCAGCGAGAACTGACCCTGCGCGATGCCGACGATCTTGGTGCTGTCACCAGTGTTCGGGGTGCGGAAGGCGGCGAAGGCAAGCTCGTCCACGTCGTGGTTGTCATTGAGGCCGGACGATTTCAGCGCTGTTTCAAGCTGTTTCAGCTCGGGTGGAAGCACACGCGCCTTGAGATTCATCGCGGCATCGGAGTTCTGCATCGCACGATAGTCAACGACGATGAGTTGCTGCACGTCCTTGGGGATGGCCGCGCGCGCGTCGCCGCCAAGCTGCGCCGCAACCGCGGGCAATGATGCAAAGATGCCCAGAGCCATGGTTGCCGCGAGCGAAAGATTCTTGCCGAACTTCAAATTCATACCTCCGAGGGCTGAGACTGCTTCACCCTCATATCTGCGGGAAGGCAACGGTTGCCTGTTCCTTTATTTTAGACTGGCTCGGTCCTGTTCCGATACCGGCCATGCAATAGGGCGCTCCAGCTTGCGCTCCAGAAGTTTCTCTTCGGGATTAAACCCATGTAATTGACGCACCCACTCGCTGTCATGCTCAAAAGCTGCTTCCGGGAGCAATCCGATGAGTTCCCCGCGCACTGGCTGCGTGCGGTGCCGCGCCGCCTGGCGCTTGACGGCGGCATAGGCGTCGGCGACGGAGGTCTGACGGAAGTCGGTGATATTCATGGAGATCTGCGCCATGCCGTGAGCGAGCACGCCCATCGCTTTTACGCCGGAAAGACCGCCTCCCGACGCGCGGATATCTTTCGCGATGGCGCGCGCGGTGGTGACATTTGTCGTGTCCAGATAGATGTTGTATGCGATCAGGAAACGGCGTGCGCCTATGGCGGATGCTCCTGCGGTGGGATGCAGGTCGGGACCGCCAATGTCGGGGCGGCGGGAGACATCTTTTCGCACGGCGTCGCGCAGGCCCTCAAACTGGCCGCGTCGCACATCTTCGAGCAGAGCACGGTCCGGACGCGCGG
Organism: uncultured Acidobacteriaceae bacterium; assembly: GCA_963833015.1. GTDB lineage: Bacteria > Acidobacteriota > Terriglobia > Terriglobales > Acidobacteriaceae > Alloacidobacterium. The sequence goes on from CAWHWJ010000020.1 coordinate 361,310, forward strand.
CGGCGGCTTCATAGAAATAAACTGGAACGCGATGACGCTTCCAGATTTCCATGCCGGCCTGGCGCGCCAGAAGCGCGCACTGTTCGAGCGAGATGCCGCGAACTGGCACGAATGGAATCACGTCGGCAGCTCCAATGCGCGGGTGGACGCCTTGCTGCGATGTGAGGTCGATGAGTTCGGCCGCTCGTCCTGCTGCGCGGACTGCGGCCTCGACGACTGCGGCAGGAGGCCCGGCAATGGTCACGACGGAGCGGTTGTGGTCAGCGTCGAGCGACCAGTCGAGCAACGATACGCCGTCGAGATGCATGGCCGAAATGATGGACGCGACCTTGCGCGGGTTTGCGCCCTCAGAAAAATTCGGCACACACTCGATTAAGACATCGCTCATCTCTTAGCTCGTTACTACCACTGCGGGGCTCTTACTTCCACCAGGTATAGCCGATCTGGAACTGGACGCTCGCATTCACGCCCGGATTACGGTCGCCCAGCGATGCGCTTGATATATGAATCGCATTTGCGGCGAACGTCAATGACTGTCGCGGCTTTACGAAATAGTGAAAGCCGATGCCGAACTGCGGCGTGAAGTTCCACACGCTCGTGCCGCCCGGCTGGCCATGTGGCACGATGACGTCTGGCGGGTACTTATGGTTCGTCCAGATCAGCCCACCTGCACCCTGAACCCAGGGTGCGAACTTTCTGCCCGGCTTTAGGTCCCAGCGCAGAATAATAGGCGTGATGCTTACGCCGGTAAATGTCCCGCCATTGTGTGGCAGCAACGCATATCCGGTTTGCCCTTCGTACTCATACTCCGTCTCCTGCAGGCCTGGCGGAGGCGTGAAGGACTGCCAGTATGGCATCAATTCACCGGCATATTCAAATTGCCCACGCAATATACTCGGCAGATGCTGGTCGGTGATGACCTTGCCCAGACGGACGCCTGCGCTGGTAAAGCTGAAATCCGAGCGCTCGTTGGTACCTACGCCGCCCTGAAAGAACGGACCGAATTCCCATGGTCGTGTTGCCAGAACGGCCGATGCCGGGCTGTCCTTGGCGGGAGCCGGCTTCTGTGCGCTTTGTGCGATGGCCGAAAACGAAAACAGACTGGAGGCCAGAACAATAAAGGAAGGAACGAGTTTTTTCAGCATAGTGTGTGCGTATCTTTTTCTGATGCCTTGATTTTCTGAAGTCGGGGGCGGAATTGCGCTTCGATTTCTTTATCCGAAAGAAAGGCCGCCATTTCGGCGGCCCTCGTTGTGAAACTTGCTGGCCGCTTAACCCGCGACTTCTTCCAGCTGCTTCGCGTCCATATCGAAATTCGAATAGACGTTCTGCGTGTCGTCGTGGTCTTCGAGCGCTTCGAGCAGGCGAATCATCTGCGCCGCGGCCGAGCCTTCGAGCTTGGTGTAGGTTGTCGCGACCATCGTGACTTCGGACATCACGGTCTCGATCTTCGCGTCGCGGACGGCCTGTGCAACGGCCTCAAACGCTGCGGGGTCGGTGATGATCTCCCAGGTGTCGCCTTCGTCGTTGAGGTCTTCGCCACCCGCTTCGAGCACGATGTTCATGAGCTTTTCTTCATCGGCTGCTGTTTTCGGAACAGCGATGACGCCCTTCTTGTGGAACATGAAGCGCACCGAACCAGACTCGCCCAGGTTGCCGCCATTTTTAGAAAAGGCGTGGCGGATTTCGCTCACTGTGCGGTTGCGGTTGTCCGTCGTCGTTTCGACGATGATAGCCACGCCGCCCGGGCCGTAGCCCTCGAAGGTGATTTCTTCGTAGATTGCGCCGGGCAGTTCGCCAGTACCGCGTTGGATGGCGCGCTTGATGTTGTCGGCGGGCATGTTCTCTGCCTTGGCGGCAGCTACCGCTGTGCGCAGGCGCGGGTTTCCGTCGGGATCGCCGCCAGCCTTGGCTGCAATGGTGATTTCTTTGATCAGGCGCGTGAAGGCCTTGCCGCGTTTTGCGTCAAGGGCCCCTTTTTTGTGCTTAATTGTCGCCCATTTTGAATGGCCGGACATGGGAAACCTCGGAAGCTGATGTGTTTTGGGTATGCGGCGAAATGCTTGAAAACAGGAACGGTTTAGAGCAACTCCCGCAATTTTTAAGTATATCAGGGAGCCGTCTGGCGGAGCGACAGTTCAGCCACGCGGAGGGGGAATCCACAAACTTATGACTTACTTATGAATTCCTGACGCCTTCCTTGTAATGCTGATCGTGCACGTAGCTGTTGAGGAGGAGACCAATGGGTCCTCTACCGCGCTTTTCCGCTCTCACCGTGATGATCGCGTCGCTTCTCGCTTCCACTTATAAAGTCTCAGCGCAAATGGCCAACTCTGAACTCTCGCGCTCGGAAGAGATTCGTGAACTGCGACACGAACTTACCTCGATCAACGCTCGCCTCACGAAGCTTGAAAACGAGGAGAATGTGAGTGTCGCGGTGGTTGCTCCGGATGAGAGCGCCGCAGCACTCGTCAGAGCGAGCGCGGCGTTGAGCGCGAGGCCTGTCGAAACGCCCCCGACACCTACGCAAACACTGACCCCGGCGGATCGCAGCACGCTCGACGGTCTCAACGGGACGACGATCAACATGCTCTTGGACGGCTACTACGAATACAACTTCAACAATCCCATTGGCCGCGTCAACCTGCTGCGTGCCTATGACGTCAGCAGCAATGCCTTCAGCCTCAACCAGGCTGACATCGTCATGGAACATGCTCCAGACCCGGCGAACGGCAAGCGTTTCGGCGCGCGCATCGATCTCCAGTTCGGCCAGGCGACCGAGACGTTGCAGGGCAATCCGGCGAACGAGCCGCGACCGGAGATTTATCGCAACATCTTTCAGGCTTATGGAACCTATGTCGTTCCGGTAGGCAGCGGTCTTACTGTGGATTTCGGAAAATGGGCGAGCGCGCTGGGCATCGAAGGCAACTACACTAAGGACCAGATCAACTACTCGCGCTCGTACTGGTTTGACTACCTTCCCTTCTACCATATGGGCCTGCGCGCTACCTATGCCTTCACGCCGTGGCTTTCAGGACATTACTGGATGGTGAACGGCACAGAGCAGACAGAGCCCACAAATAGCTTCAAGGATGAAATGGTCGGCTTCGAGGCGAAACCGATTAAATCGATTGACTGGACATTCAACTACTATATCGGCCAGGAGCATCCCGACTTCGAATATGTCACCAATGGGCCGCCGGGGCTGCCGGAACAACAGGGTCAGCCCTTCGAGCCGATTCCCAATCCGCCCAAAGGCAAGCTGAATATCTTCGACAGTTACGCGACCTGGACGGCCACGCCCAAACTGACGCTGGCGATTGAGGGCGACTATGTGATCTCCCGCGATCAGACTTACTCCGCACCACAACATACAGACGGAGGCGCGCTCTACGCGCGTTACCAGTTCAACCCGCTGCTCGCACTCGGAGCGCGTACCGAATATTTGTCGGATCGGGGTGCGCTTTTCAGCGGAACAGTACAGGCGCTCAAGGAATTCACCTTTACCTTTGATCAAACGGTCGCCAACGGTTTTCTGGTGCGCGAAGAGGTGCGCCATGACTTCTCGAATCAGCCGTATTTCCTGACCGACACGCTGGGGATTCTCAAGAACGATCAGACCACGGCAACAGTGGGGCTGGTCTGGTGGTTCGGCGGCAAGCAGGGGGTGTGGTGATATTCCCCGAAACGAAATGTCGCGCCAGCTCACTACTCAGTGAGCGTTGTAGCGGAGCGCATTTCTATGTCTGCAGCACAGTGGATGGACACCCAGAACTTCGCGGCACCAAACACGGATTCTTTCCGGCCCGACCCATGTGAGTTTTGGCGGGACTTTCCTTGCCACTTCCACTGCCTGAGACGCAGGTGATTGCATTGTGCAAGATAGCAACGCGTATGAGCGAAACCTGCTTCGATACTCCCTCTGGCATGATCGCCGTTTTCACCGGCAGCGACGCAGCCGGAAAGTTGATGGCAGCTGAAGCTCTAGGCTATGAGACGCAGCGTACGCTTTGCCGGGTGGACGCGAGTGAAATCGGCGGAATCGACGGACAGTTGGAGCGGATATTGAATACCGCACGTTCTGAAAACGCGATCCTGATCTTCGACAATGCCGAGAGCTTGCCAGGCACCCTGCTGCAATTGCTGAAAAATTATCCGGGCCTTTCCATTCTTACAGTGGACTCAGCGGAAGACGCGCCCGCGGAACTTTCTAAACCGCAGCATTACGTTGTCGACTTCCCTTTTCCTTCGGACAGCGAATAAGCGGAGCTCGCTGTCCGCTTATTCATTTGCTCATTGTGTGAGCGCGGACTGCGTATAGGTCCAGTTCAATATCTTTTGCACGGCTGTGTATCCGCCGGTGCCACCGGTAAATCCTACATAAGCTGAGTTTGCATTCACCGCTGATGGAATATTGACGGCGAAGCTTTGCGTAAATGTCGCATTCGTGGTCTGATCGGTCAACGTGAGCGTCAACGTGGCGCCGTCATAGGTGATATTTGCGACCATCACATCGCCTTTGGTGAGAACAATTCCCGACGGTGCCAGATTAATCGCCGGAATTGTGGGCGACGCGCCATCTGTGTATAAGCCGGTCGAATCGTTGCCTTCACCGTCATTACTGTAGAGGTCAAACTTGATCGCCACGCTGTTGGGGATGCCGCCAGTACCACCCGGCGCATCTGGGCCATATCCCAAGCCGCCGCCACTCGGACCGCGCGCTGTTGGTGAGTTCGATTGAATGGTGAAGGTGAAGCCGTCCGCGACCGCGCTTAACTGCTGGAAGGTGAAGCTGGTCTGGAATTTCGTTATATCTACCGGCGTGTTAAAGAAGACGCTGCCAGCCTCGCCTTTGGCGGCTGTGTTAGTGAGACTCAGGGTGCCGTCATTGGGGTTTGCGGCGCTGCCATTCAGGGTCAGGCCCTGGGCATTGGCAAATCCACCAGCAAAGTTGATGGCTTCACCTGCATCCTGGATGACGTAAGCCGCGGTAGCAACATTGCTTTGGCCAACACCGGAAACGACAGCGACGGCATTCACTGTCTCAGAACTGATGAGCGTGAACGGACTGGTGTATTGCTTCGATGTAATCGTAGGCGTACTGCCATCAGTGGTGTAGTAGATAATGGCTCCGGAAACAGCCGGAGCGATTGAAATGGTCTGCGATGACGTGTAACTCCCTCCGGGCGGAGATATCACCGGCTGTGCAACCTGCGGCGCTTGAATCACATATGTGCCCGTGACAATTGGGCTGTCGTCAACATTCGCTGCGCTGGCGAAGGCTTTGACTGTCAGCGAATTTCCATTCACCTGGATCGGCCCGCTATAGACCGCGGATTGGTGGCTTGGCTGCGAGCCGTCTATTGTGTAGTAGATAGTGGCGTTGGACGTTAGGCTGGTTAACGACGATTGAAGAGCATTTGTGTATACGCCTGGAGCGGGACTGAAAGTTGGGTCAGCCGCTGTCTGCGAGCTGACCGGCGTCAATGTCCAGTTAAGGATGTCCGTAGTAACAGTCAGGCCGCCTGTGCCTCCTGTAAACCCGACATAGCCCTGAGAGGTTCCCAGTGCCCCGGGAATATCAATCGGAAAAACAGCCGAATAGGATGCCGAGGTATTTGTATCTGTGATGGATACTTGAAGAGCCGTACTGTTATAGACCAGGTGCACATGGAAAATATCGCCGCTGGTCAGGATGATCCCGCTGCCCGTCAGGTTTGTCGCCGGAATTGTGGGCTGTGCTCCTCCGGTGTAGACGCCTATTGAATCTGTTCCTTCCCCGCTGTTGCTATAGATGTCGAACTTCAGCGCGAAGCTGTTGGGAATCGTGGCATAGGCGAGCGCTCCGCCGTATGGGCCCATGGCCGAAACTCCGTTGCTTTGAATCGCGAAGGTGAACCCGTCAGCAGCAGCGTTCTTCATCTGGAAAGTAAAATCAGACGTGAACGCCGATACATCCACTGGTGTCGTTACCCATGCGGTGCCGCTTTCATAGGTGTGACCGTCGGTGAGTTCAAGCGCGTTGTTGGCCGTGTTGAGATGTGCGTTGCCATTCAGGGCAATGCCGGAAGTGCTCGTAAAACCTCCGCCAAAGTTGATGCTCTGCCCCATGCTCTGGATAACATAGGCGGCGCTGCTTACCTGACTGGTCACAAACCCGGGCGATGCTGCGCTTGCGTTAACTATCTCACTCGCTGTCACATTTATCGGACCAGAATATACGTTGGAACTCACCGTCGGGAGCGATCCATCTGTCGTGTAATAAATCGTTGCACCTGGAGTTCCGCTGGTGATGGAAACCAGCTGGGCTCCGATGTATGTGCCTGACGCAGGAGTAAAGGTTGGAACTCCGGCAGCGGGGGGCACAATCGTTATCGTGGCTGTATCTACCGCGCTCGGGCTATAGCCGGGCGCAACTGCAAGGGCTGAAATCGTGGTCGAGCCACTGCTGACTGTCAGCGGGCCACTATATACGGACGAGGCTGTTGTCGGCATCGAGCTATCGAGAGTGTAGTAAATGACGGCGCCATTGGTAGTGTCTGTCAGACTCACAGCCTGTGGCGTTGTGAATGTACCGCCATTCGGGAAGATTACAGGCGCTTGCGTGGAGACGGTGGTGCTGGAAACAAAAGTCCAGGTAAGAATCTTCTGGCTTGCGGTTTGACCGCCGGTGCCGGCGGTAAATCCGACATACGCGGAGTTACCGCCAATTGTCTGAGGGATATTGATCGCGAAATTCTGCGAGAATACTTTGCCGGTGACAGCATCTCCAATCGTCATGCTCAGCGTTGCGCCGTCATACGTCATGTGTACGTTCATGGTGTCGCCGCTGTGCAGATTAATGCCGGAAGAAGTCAGGTCGATCGCGGGGATCGTGGGCGAAGCGCCGTTTGTATATAGCCCGGTCGAATCGGGGCCTTCTCCCTGGTTGCTGTAGAGATCAAACTTGATGGCCACGCTGCTCGGAATGCCTCCGGGATTGCCCGGCGTGTCTGAGGCATATCCCAGGCCGCCTCCCACGCCGCCGATTGCAGTCAGAGAACTAGCTTGTATTGTGAACGTAAATCCATCTGCCTGCGCATTCGAAAGCTGGAAGGAAAAGTCGTTCGTAAACGACTGGATGTTCATGGGCGTGTTATAGAACACGCTGCCGCGCTCCTGTGTTCCACCGTTTGTAAGTTGCAGGCGGCTATCGTCGCTGTGAACAACGCTACCGTTCAGAGTCAATCCTGCAACCGATGAGAAACCACTTCCGAAATTGATTCCCGTACCCGAATACTGAATCGTGTACGTGCCTCCAGAAACTACGCTTGGAGTCAGACTGCTGGTGGCCATGGCCTGCAGCGTTTCTGCGCCATTCACAGTGATAGGCCCGGTGTAAACAGGAGAGCTGGCGGTAGGCGTCGAGCCATCCGTCGTGTAGTGGATGACCGCACCCGCAAATGTGTCGCTGATCGTGACGATTTGTGCCGAGGTATACGAGCCCGGAGCTGGCGTTAGAACGGGCGAGGGCGTTTGTGTCACGAAGGTGAAAATTGCAGAGCTACTGCCCTGCCGATAGCCCTGAGCACTGACCATCGCTCGAATCGTGGTCCCTGTAGAAATCGCAATGGGCCCGGTATAGAGCGTCGAGGCGGGAGTGGGAATAGTGCCATCCGTCGTGTAGTAGATGGATGCATTTGGCGTCGAGCTTGTAATCGTCACTTGCTGCGGCCCCGCAAATGCACCTCCGTCTGGCGTAATGACAGGGGGCTGTGCCTGTTGAGCGCCGTTCAGCAACCCATAGACATCGACCTGATATGCGGCAGCAACATATACATTCCCATTTGTAACTACCGGAACGGCGAATTTTGTCGCGGGTCCCGCGTCGTCGCGCGCCGGATTCGTGTCGCTTTCATAAATTGGGTTGGCCAGATTATTAGCGTCGAATGCGTACAAGATAGACGACCCATTCGAGTTATATGCGTCGGTTCTTACCGCCCACACGATGCCGTTCTCTGTACCATTCGCAGATACGACGGGACTAGATCCGGGAAACAGAGACTTTACAGTACCGGCATCCGTGGGGGTTGTACTCAACAGTCCATTTGCGAGATCAAACCGTTTAAGTACATCGCCATTTCCCCACATATACACATGACCGTTCCAATATGCGGGAGTACTCCACAATCCCCCCGTCTGGTTCGGAATATCCTGCACGACATTTGTGTTGCTGGTTCCGCCTGGCGCGTATCCGCCAAGGTTGTCACGATCAAGCAGCAGAATTCTCCCCTCTTTTCCAACCTGCAACAACTCGTGCTGATGCGCTCCCGGCTGATCAGGGAGCATCAGATTCCCGCCTGAGCCTTGATCAACATCTCCGCCCGTAAGTGCTGCCTGATTGAATGGAGTAAATGCGCTGCCGGGTGTAAGGCTTCCATTGCCAAGATCAAGTCGGACGATGCTGTTGCCATAGTCCACATTGCTCGAAAGCGGAGGATAGCTGGTGTAAGAACCATTGCCTGCGGAAAGGAAGAGGCGGCCGGGGGCACTTACGGTGTCAATCGGAAGGCCTGCGCCGGCACCCCATACGCCGTTGCCAAAACCATTTGGCGAAAGGCAGATAACGCCTGTTTGTTGCAGAGTAGTTGCATCGTAGGCCATAACCCATCCATGCCACGGTCCATTGTCTCCATGCGATCCGAAAGCCACATACAGATATCCCTTGAAAAGGCTGAGCGCAACGCGATTCATTTGCCACATCGCACTGAACGGTAGCTGACTACCCGAACTTCCATTACCTGAGCCTGTGACTATCGCTGAAATCGGCTGCGATGGGCTATTTGACTGCTCTGCGCCGGTGAGCATATTCAGCGCATGAATGCGCTGAATGTAAATACCGTTCTCCTTGGACTTAGCTACAACATAGAGAGTCTGGCTGGGAAGGTCATACACAGGCGTTGATGTAATCCCGATCTCCGGAACGATGTCGTGTGTGCCAAGATCAGTGCTGGGAACTGTAGTTGCTCCCGCGGCAGCGCCATGGGCGGTGTCCAGCATACTTGCCTGCCACAACGGCTGCGCATTTGTTCCCCCATTCGTGTCCGCATCAAATGCGTAGACGCTATCGTGCTCGGTCGCCACATAGATAACGTTGTGCACCAGGCCATCCGGCATCGTGATTCCGCTTACGTAGAGCGGCTGAGCGTACACATAGCCGTCGACAGCCGCACTAAACAACTTGCCAAAGCCAGTCGCATTCACGTTCGCTGTTGTCAACAACGTCTCATGCGTATTGGCTCCTCTGTGCGTGTTGTTATAGCGCCATGTCGGAACGTTCACTGGCGTGGCAGTTTGTGCTGCCGCGCCGACCAGAGTAACAGTCAGTGCGAGCAGGCACAGCCGCCGTCCACGGCTTTTGGCATCCCGACAAGCTAAGTTTAGACACGCAACGACCGACCGGAGAACCTGGAAAGCAGCAAAGAGTGGCACGTGACCTCATCCAAAGCGATAGCGAGTCTTCGTTGGATTTCATGTAGCCGCGGCACAAGTTTCGGCGTACGTCTGCAACAAGTTGTTGTCGTGGCCCTGATTAGTTACATTTGGTCGAATGCACTTTGCAATCCACTTATGCATTGAATGCAGAGATAGAACGGCGATTTATCGCCGATGCGTAGTGTTTATAAGGTCTTTTATGTTTGTATCGGAATCACTGGGTTGTGAGCACAGGAAGTTCTACCTTCATACCGCTGCCAGCAATTACTAATTTTGTGTAATAGTTGACAACAACTGTTTGTCACTTATACGAGACCTATGATTACCGGCACGCGACCTCATACTGTTACTGCGAGGCGATTACCAGTAAAAAGTTGCGATCACGCTGCTCCATCCATCAGGATAGGTACATGTGGTCTCCGAGAGCGTGGTCTACTGTTGTTTTGCTGCTTGCCACCACGCCTTGGATATACGCCGAGGACGGAATCGCATGGGAAGTGCGAGGCAACTGGCGCCAGACCAAGATGCAAACTCTATTGCGGAGTGGCGACGCAGTTGCTCCCGGATCGTTGGTGACGGCGGAGGCATCAAACAACTCTTCCATCACAATTCTGCTGCCTGACGGCCAACGCCTTCTTTTCGATTGCCATGACACACACTCCTGCGTGCAGGGATTTCGCATACCGGCGCTTATAGCCAAGCCCGATACCTACTCGATCTCGTTATTTGATAGTGTTCGAGGCGCTATGCATCAGCCTGGAGCTAGCGTGGCTCCTCCACCGGCCGCAACCACCGCCGAATCAGAAACAGTGTTGCTGATGCAGACCGACGGGAGGATACTTCTAAAACAAGCCCTCTCTGGATTGCCTCCCGGTCAATACCGCGTGCTGGTGGAAGAGGGTCGTGAGACTAATTCGTGGGACCGCTCGTTGACATGGTCAGGCTCGCATGATGAAGCGCAGCTACCTCTTCCTCACACCGGGGTCTATTGTCTGCGAATCTTCGGCAGCCTGGGCACAGAGCGTATGCGGGTCACCCTGCTGGCCGCATCGCCCGAGCTCTATCCATCACAGCATGCGGCTTTCGAGGAGGCCAGAAAGAATCTCCAGGAGTGGAATGCGACCTTCCCGGGCTGGCCTACACACGAATGGCTGCAGCTGGTCCTTAAGGGCTTGGCACAGCCGCAAGGCGACAAGAAGGACTCAGACTAGATCTTGGCTTAGAAGACTGCCTTTCCGCCGAACCGATCATTTAAATATCCCGAGCCACAGATCATATCGTGCTTTACACTCCTTTTTGCGGCGCACACAAGCTAAATAGATACGCAAGCGTTAACTTCTTAAATCGGAGTCGCATGAACAATCAGATCTTTGACTTGTGCGGGAAAACGGCCGTCGTCCTTGGGGGAACTTCGGGTATCGGTCGTGCGATCGCGCTTGGGCTGGCCAATGCTGGAGCAGATGTCGTCGCGGCGTCGCGCCTCCTCTCTGAAGTCGAAGAGACAGCGGCGGAGATTGAAGCTACAGGGCGTCGCTCTCTGGCAGTCATTGCGGACGTACTGGACCGGTCGTCACTCGAGACTCTGCATGCGAGAACACTGGAAGCCTTCGGGCGCGTGGATATCCTCGTAAACTCTGCTGGAATCACGCGACGCACGCCCACTCTTGAGTGTTCAGAAGATGAATGGGGCAACATTCTTGAAACTAATCTTACGGGGACTTTCCGTTCCTGCCAGATTTTTGGGGAAACGATGGTCGCGCAGCATTATGGCAGGATCATCAACATCGCGTCCCTGGCCACGTTTGTTGCCTTTCAGGAAGTGGCAGCATACGGCGCAAGCAAAGCTGCCGTCGGCTCACTCACGAGATCGCTCGCCATCGAACTCGCGCGCGATGGTGTTTGCGTGAATGCGATTGCTCCTGGCGTCTTCCCTACTGCCCTCAATGAGCAACTGCTAGACAGGACGGAGCGAGGAAGAGAGATGCACATGCGCATTCCGATGCAGCGCTTCGGCCATGCGGACGAGTTAGTTGGCACCGCTATCTTCCTCGCCTCCGAGGCCGCTTCTTATGTGACAGGTCAGATCGTGGTGGTCGATGGAGGATATCTTGCCAGTGGCGTCAATCAATAACGCCGGTCGTGATACTCAGCGAGGCAGTCGTGTGTAATACCATGAGAGAAATACAATGAAGATTCAAAACGCGTCGGTAATCATCTGCTCGCCGGGACGCAATTTCGTCACTCTTAAGATCGAGACCGATGAGGGCATTTACGGGCTGGGCGACGCAACCCTGAATGGCCGTGAGTTGGCAGTCGCCAGTTATCTGTCCGATCACTTGATTTCCTGCCTTATCGGCCGCGACCCATTTCAGACAGAAGATATCTGGCAATACCTTTATCGCGGCGCTTATTGGAGACGCGGGCCTGTCACGATGGCCGCCATCGGCGCGGTTGATGTGGCGCTGTGGGACATCAAGGGAAAAGCACTGAACACGCCTGTCTATAACCTGCTCGGAGGCAAGAGCCGCGAGGGCGTTCTCGTTTATGCGCACGCGCACGGAGCAACAGTAGAGGAAGCCGTCGATGATGTTGCCCGCCACATCGATCTCGGCTACCTGGCAGTGCGCGCGCAAAGTGGGATTCCGGGTCTCGAATCCACCTATGGCGTGCCTAAAGGGTTGCAGTCTTACGAACCGGCTGAGCGCGGACTGCCTTCAGAAAGCCGCTGGTCGACTGAGTTGTATCTGCGACACACGCCAAAGCTCTTTCAGAAGATTCGCGAAGCTGTCGGAGAGAATGTTCACCTGCTGCACGACTGCCACCATCGTCTGACTCCGATCGAGGCAGCGCGCCTCGGAAAGGAACTGGAGCCGTTTCACCTCTTCTGGCTGGAAGATCCTGTGCCCGCGGAGCTGCAGGAGGGATTCAAACTCATACGTGAGCAGACCACAACACCCATCGCGACCGGCGAGGTCTTCAACACCATCTGGGATGCTCACGAGCTGATCCGCCAGCAGTGGATTGACTACATTCGCATGTCTATTGTTCACGCAGGCGGCTTTACGCCGCTGAAAAAGATCGCCGACTTTGCGGCGCTCTATCACGTGCGAACCGGCTGCCACGGCGCTACAGACCTTTCACCAGTGACCATGGCAGCGGCGCTTCAAGTCGGCATCGCAATTCACAACTTCGGCATTCAGGAACGCATGCCGCATTCCGCCGAGACAGATGAAGTCTTTCCGCACCAATACCGCTATGAGGCAGGCTACATGTATCCGGGCGAGGCGCCGGGACTGGGCGTCGATATCGACGAGAATCTAGCCTCGAAATATCCGTACCAGCGCGCCTACCTGCCTATCAATCGCAAACTCGACGGCACGCTGACCGACTGGTAACAGTTGTACCCAAAAGAAAACGGCCACTGGCTCTTCGCTAGAACCAGTGGCCGTAAATGCTCCCGGACTTTCTAAGAGATCTCTCTAAGGAGTTGGAATCGTCACGTTGATTACATTCGACGGTCCGCTCTGAGCGCCAGCGGAATCGACGCTTTCCACGTAGTAGCTATACGCTGTGCCGCTGACAACATTGCTATCCGTAAACGTCAGCTGCGAAGCAGTTGTCGAGGACAGCAGTTGATACGAACTACTGCCGCCAGTTGACTTGTAAATGTTATAGCCGGTCACCTGGACAGGCGAACTGGTAGGCGCCTGCCAGCTCAACTTAACTGAATGCACACCGGTACCGCTCAGGCTGACTGTAGCCGTCGGGTTCGTTGACGAGGTGCTCTGACCGTCAGCGTGCCCGTCACCGCCCCACCGGTCGTCGGAGCGTACTTAACAGTCAGAGTGACCGCCTGGTTGGGATTCAGCGTTACCGGGAATGTTGCTCCAGATACCGTGAAGCCCGTTCCGGTAATTCCTGCCGAGTTGACCGTCACCGCAGTAGTTCCGGTCGAGGTCAGCGTTACAGGAAGGGTTGCGCTCGAACCAAGCATCACATCGCCGAAGGTAAGGCTGCTCGGGCTCACCGTCAGCACAAGCGAGGTTGTGCCTGTGCCGCTCAAGCTGACCGAGGTCGTCGGGTTCGTTGACGAGGTGCTGTTGATCGTCAACGTGCCTGTCACTGACCCGGCTGTCGTCGGTGCGAACTTCACTGTCAGCGTCAACGTCTGCTTGGGATTCAGCGTTACCGGGAAGGTCGATCCCGATACCGTGAAGCCCGTGCCGCTGATCGTTGCCGAGTTGACTTTCACCGCCGCTGTCCCGCTTGATGTCAGCGTCACAGTTTGCGTAGGCGCCGATCCTACTGCAACATTGCCAAAGGTGAGACTGCTCGGACTCACCGTCAGCACAAGCGAAGTTGTGCCCGTGCCGCTCAGACTGACCGTAGCCGTCGGGTTTGTTGACGAGGTGCTGTTGATCGTCAACGCGCCTGTCACCGCGCCGGCAGTCGTCGGTGCGAACTTAACCGTCAGCGTCAGCGTCTGCTTGGGATTCAGCGTTACTGGGAAGGTCGATCCCGATACCGTGAAGCCCGTGCCGCTGATGCTAGCCGAGTTGACCTTCACTGCTGCTGTTCCACTTGAAGTCAGCGTCACAGTTTGCGTCGGAGACGATCCAACAGCAACGTTGCCAAAGGTGAGACTGCTCGGGCTCACCGTCAGCAGAGTCGACGTTGTGCCCGTGCCGCTCAAGCTGACCGAGGTCGTCGGGTTCGTCGACGACGTACTGTTGATCGTCAACGCGCCTGTCACCGCTCCGGCAGTCGTCGGTGCGAACTTCACTGTCAGCGTCAGCGTCTGCTTGGGATTCAGCGTTACCGGGAAGGTCGATCCCGAGACTGAGAAGCCCGAGCCGCCGATCGTAGCCGAGTTGACTTTCACCGCCGCTGTTCCGCTTGATGTCAGCGTTACAGTTTGCGTAGGACTCGATCCGACGGCAACGTTGCCGAAGCTCAAACTGCTCGGACTTACTGTCAACACCGGTGAGTTTGTACCCTTACCGCTCAGGCTTACATCGATTTCATGATGTCTCGCCGCATTGCTGCTGATGGAAAGGGTACCTGTGGCTGCACTGGCAGCCGTCGGAGCGAACTTAACATTCAACGTCACCGTCTTTTGGGGATTCAACGTCATCGGGAACGTCGCTCCCGATACTGTGAAGCCCGTCCCGCTAATGGCGGCTGCGGAGATATTTACCGGCCCGGTACCTGTCGACGTCAGCGTCACAGGCAGTGTCGCGCTTGAGCCGACAGCTACATTCCCGAAGCTGAGGCTGCTCGGGGTCATTGTTAACTGCGGCGAAGTCGCAGCCACCCCCGTGCCCGCCATGTTGACTACGGATGTCGCGTTCGTCGAGGAATTGCTGCTGACTGTCAGTTTGCCTGTCACTGCTCCCGCTATCATGGAAGCGTACTGGACCTGTAGGGTTACCTTCTGCTGTGGGTTGAGGGTCAGCGGAAAGGTTGCACCCGACACGCTGAAGTCAGTCCCGCTGATCGTTGCCGAGTTGACTTTCACCGCGCTTGTTCCGGTCGACGTCAGCGTGACAGGCAGCGTTGAAGTGGAGCCCACGGTCACGTTGCCGAAACTCAGGCTGGCCGGGCTGACTGACAAAGTCGCTGTACCGGTGGCTGCATTCGCAACTCCAGCGCCATTGAGTGAGCCTTGCGCAATGCGCCTTGCCGCAGAATTCATCGCGGTGAACTCTCCGGAATAGGTGGTGTCCGCGCTGGGCTTGAATCCCATCGCAAAACTATAGGTCCCACCTGGAGCGATCGTGACGGGGAGCTTGGTCTGGCTGTCGAGATAGAACGTCTGGCCAGCCACAGAGAGCTGTGCGACGTCTACAGCCGTTACACCCTGATTGGAGAGTGAAACCTGGCTGCTTGCCGTTTGCCCAACAGGAACCGTTCCAAAATTAACTGAATTGGGTGAAACGATAAGAGTGCTGTTGGATGATGCATTCACATCATATCCACAGGCGGAGATGATGAGGATAAGGCAGCAGGCCGCTAGAACGAGGGCTCTGCCGCACCAACCGCCGTGTTCAGGGCGTTGCGCAAAACCGCGGGCCCGAGATGAATCTGATTGTGAGCGGTCACTGCTAACCGGAGGGCGAAACACTGCGCGATCATCGGAGTCCGATGGGGGAGTTACAGAAAAATAGGACACCAACTTCACCTCTGCAAACAAGCATTCGTTTTCAGGGGCAGATTAAAAAGAGTAAAGAGGAGATAAGCAATATGACGTCGGTACCTTATAGGCCTGCAGTCCTTATGCGAACTCAATTTGATCTGGCTGCAGTGGGTGCCGACTTGCTGTGCTAGCAAACTATGAGCAGGAAATCCTCCAGCCTGAAAAATCCAGAGGGGTCCTGCAGTTAAAAAAATAAAGCCTTTAAAGTTGCCCTACAGCTCAGCGGGTCAGCAACAACAACATGAGGAAAGTAAGACTGGGTAACGTTATATAACGGAACTCGCACCTGGACGGATTAATTTTCAAACATGCCACAATATCTGTCACAGATGTAAACAATATGTAATGAACGATTGTCGTCATTATCGCAGACTCTTCGCCGTTTTCAAGCCCTGCGAGCGAAAAACATGATTACTTTAGTCAGTTGAGCCTGTGTCATAACTCTTTTTCCTTCAATGCTTAACAGATGGCTAATAGCTGGCTTTAAAAGTGGGTAGTGTTCCCGCACGATCTCGATCCAGGTCACTCCGTCAAAAGGAGAATGCGGAATGGATCGCAAAGGCGTAAGCACTTTCTGTTGGCGTGGCCGGTTATTTAAATCTTTCTTGCCTGCTTTTCATGGCATGCGCTGAGCACGCATATGCTCCAAACACGCTGACTTCTCCATGATTGACATCCCCTGAGCCAACAGTACCCAGCCCACTGCAATCGCTTAGTCGGGCGATATCGCAGCTAGATGTGCAGCGCTGGGTGGACGCTTCCACGGTTTTCTCCTGAGTTGTGGAAAGTACCATTCCGCCGATTACCCTTATGCAATCTCAATTGACGTGAACTGGATCTTCCGAAATTTGAGAGAAGCTTGTGGGAGGCATAACAGATTACGCAACATTCTATGTCTTGCGGATGCGGGGCTCCTTGCATTTGTCTTGATGGCCGGACTGCTCACTAGCCAGTCAGGATTTGTTTGGCTGTGAGAGCACACGGCGGGCAATCATCAGCAAAATAGCAGGGTTTCTTTGGTTCAAGATTGGATGCATCGGTCCAGCCTATGTGCAGTGCTGGACAACTTGTTGCCGAAACAACAAAAAAACTTGAAAGACAGTTGCCATCTCCTTCGACTTGCGGCATACTTTCCGGGGCCGATGCTAACCGCATCTGGCCGCACTGAGGGGCAAGGGATTATGCACCTTTGGCCGCTGGCACTTTATGCCGCTATCGTCGGCTTCCTTGTAGTTGCCATGCTCGGCCTGTCTTATGTGCTCGGTCAACATCATCAGGACCGCGCTACAGGCTCTCCCTATGAATCCGGCATCTTGTCCGAGGGCTCTGCGCGTGTGCGCTTTCCGGCCCAGTTTTATCTCGTCGCAATGTTTTTCGTCATATTCGATCTTGAAGCGGTCTTCATATTTGCATGGGCCATCGCCGTTCGTGAAACCGGATGGAAGGGTTACGCAGAGGTGTCGCTTTTTATTGCGGTGTTGCTCGCCACCCTCGCGTATTTGTGGCGCATCGGTGCGCTTGATTGGAAACAGAGAACCAGACGACTGTTGAGTTAGAAGTTGAATAAAATACATAGCGGACGGTGATTATGGGCTGGTCGATCAGTCGGCCTGGTTCCCCGCAGGCTGAGAAGACCGATGGATTCGTCGAGGAAGCCATACGTCGTACTCTCATCCTGTCCCGTGTGGATGACCTTGTGGCGTGGGGTCGCAAGAATTCCGTCTGGCCATTCAACTTTGGCCTCTCCTGCTGCTTCGTGGAGATGGCTACAAGCATTACAAGTAAATACGACATCTCACGCTTCGGCGCCGAGGTGATTCGCGGTACTCCGCGCCAGGCTGACTTGATGGTCATTGCCGGCACGGTCTTCATCAAGATGGCGCCTGTCATTCAGCGCCTCTACGAACAAATGATGGAACCGCGCTGGGTCATCTCCATGGGATCGTGCGCGAATTCCGGCGGCATGTTTGACATTTACAGCGTCGTGCAGGGAGTAGACAAATTCCTGCCCGTGGATGTCTACGTCCCAGGATGCCCGCCGCGGCCGGATGCATTTCTTGAAGGTGTTTTGTTGTTGCGGGACGCAGTAGGGAAGGAAAAACGGCCTCTGAGCTGGGTCGTAGGACCGCAGGGTGTTGTGCGGGCTGATATGCCTTCCATGCGAGACGAGAAACGAGCACAGAGACAAGCTCTGACAGTGCTCCGGACTCCAGATAGCGTTTAGCAGTAGTGGCGGTGCTGTATGGTGCGCAGCCTTGTCGTCGAAGAAGGATTGCAGAACGAGTTGCTCGTTCCATCTGTCCCCCAGAGCGCTCGCGATGAAATCCCGACCTTCTGGATATCGAAGCACGACATTCACGAAGCCGTTCGATCCCTGCGTCATAGTGTCCCCGATCCCTACAAACTGCTCTACGACGTTACTGCACTCGACGAGCGCGGACGCACAAACCGCGATGGTCAACCCAAGAGCGACTTCACCGCCGTCTACCACCTCTACTCATTCGGACGAAACGAATATGTTCGACTGAAAGTCGCACTCGACGAAAGCGACCTTAGCCTTCCTACCATTACCGACATCTTCCCCGCCGCCAACTGGTACGAACGCGAAGTATGGGACATGTTCGGCATCGTCTTCGAAGGTCATCCGCATCTGACGCGCATTTTGATGCCGCGTAGCTGGGTTGGACACCCTCTGCGCAAAGACCACCCGGCGCGCGCAACCGAGATGGGTCCCTTCACACTTTCCCCGGACAAAGAGGATGCTGAGCAGGCAGCCTTGCAGTTCCGCCCGGAAGAGTGGGGCATGTCACGGCAACGCGAGGGTTCCGACTTCATCTTCCTGAACGTAGGCCCGCAACACCCGGGAACTCACGGCGTTCTGCGCATCGTTCTCGAACTCGACGGCGAAGAGATTATCGATTGTGTGCCGGAGATCGGCTTCCATCACCGTGGCGCGGAAAAGATGGGCGAGCGCCAGACGTGGCACACCTACATTCCCTACACCGATCGCGTCGACTACCTCGGCGGCGTGATGAACAACTTCGCGTATCTCACCACAGTCGAAAAGCTCGCAGGCATCACCGTTCCTCCGCGCGGACAGATGATCCGCGTCATGATGTCGGAACTCTTCCGCGTCATGAACCACCTGGTGTGGTACGGGACCTTCGCGCAGGACGTGGGTCAGATGTCTCCGGTCTTCTACATGTTCAACGATCGCGAGAAGGCGCTCTCGATTGTTGAAGCTATCTGCGGCGCGCGCATGCATCCCAACTGGTTCCGCATCGGCGGCGTAGCACAGGATCTTCCCGAGGGATGGGACGGCATGTTCCGCGAATTCCTGAAATACATGCCGCCGCGGATGGACGAATACGAGCGCACCATCATGCGCAATCGACTGTTCAAGGCGCGCACGAAAGGGATCGGCGGCTGCACCGTCGACGAAGCGATCGAATGGGGCATGACTGGCCCAAACCTTCGCGCCGCGGGTCTTGAATGGGACTTCCGCAAGAAGAAGCCGTATTCATGCTATGACCAGCTTGAATTCGATATCCCGATCGCCAGCACAGGTGACTGCTACGATCGCGCCATCGTGCACATCGAGGAGATTCGCCAGAGCCTCCGCATCATTCAGCAATGCGTCGATCAGATGCCAGGCGGACCTTGCAACGCGGACCATCCTCTCACCACGCCGCCACCGAAAGCGCGCACCATGCACGACATTGAAACGCTCATCACTCATTTTCTCGGCGTGAGTTGGGGGCCTGTGATGCCTCCGGGAGAAGCGATGGTGCCCATCGAGGCCACCAAAGGCAACAACGGCTACTACCTCACCAGCGACGGAAGCACAGGCTCCTATCGCACGCGCATTCGCACACCCTCGTTCGCGCACATGCAGATGCTGCCGCTGCTATGCAGAGGACGATTAATTCCGGATCTGCTCGCAGTTATCGGAAGCCTGGACTATGTGCTCGCAGATATTGACCGGTGAAACAGGAGGAAGAACCACACGATGCTGACCACGGAAGAACGCCAGGAGATCGAAGAGAAAATCGCTGAGTACCCGAACAGGCAAGCCGTTTCCATCGACGCCATGCTCGCCGTGCAACGGCACAGGGGCTGGGTGTCTGATGAAAGCCTACGCGATCTCTCCGAACTCCTCGGCGTCTCCGTGGCCGACCTCGACGGGGTAGCGACGTTCTACAACCTGATTCACCGCAAGCCGGTAGGAAAGCACGTCGCGCTGATTTGCGACAGTGTCTCGTGCTGGCTGATGGGCGGCGACAGCGTGCGTAACCATCTCTGCGCAAAACTGAGCACTCCGCTTGGAGGAACCACAGCTGACGGCCGCTTCACACTGCTGCCCATTGTTTGCCTGGGAGCGTGCGACCATGCCCCCACCATGATGATCGACGACAAGTTGTACGAGGATCTCGACGAAGAAAGCATCGAAGAAGCACTGACGCAGTACGACTAGGCGCGCACCATGGAAAAACCTCTCACTGGCAATTTTCGGAGCGACAAGCAACCGGTAAGTCTCGAAGAATACGAGCACGCTGGGGGTTATCAAGGCCTGCGCAATGCCCTTTCGTTAGCGCCCGCAGACGTCACAGAGCTCGTCAAGAAATCCGGACTGCGCGGGCGAGGTGGCGCGGGTTTCCCTACTGGCATGAAGTGGAGCTTCGTGCCCATGGGGAAGGATGCGCCCCATCCGAAATACCTCGTTGTAAACGCCGACGAGATGGAGCCGGGCACCTTCAAAGACCGCGCCCTGATGGAACGCGACCCGCACCAACTGATCGAAGGCATGATCGTTGCCGCCTATGCCATCGAGGCCGACATCGCCTACATCTTCCTGCGCGGCGAATATGTCTGCTCTCATGAGCGCCTCGCAAAAGCGCTGGCTGAAGCAAAAGCAATGAACTACGTCGGCCACAATATTCTCGGCTCCGGCTACAGTCTGGAAATCCACCTCCACACTAGCGCTGGCCGCTACATCTGCGGCGAAGAGACGGCGCTGCTGAATGCGCTTGAGGGAAAGCGAGCTCACCCGCGAACCAAGCCGCCATTCCCGCAAGTCTCCGGCCTCTTCGGAAAACCGACGATCGTCCAGAATGTTGAGACACTCTGCAACGTTCACCACATCGTAAAAAACGGACCGGACTGGTTCCGCGGGTTGAGCAAAACAGAAGACAGCGGGACCAAACTCTACGGCGTCAGCGGCAAAGTGAAAAAGCCCGGCCTCTGGGAACTCCCCATGGGCACGCCGATGCGGGAAATTCTTGAAGACCACGCCGGAGGCATGCGAGACGGCCTTAGTTTTCGCGGCCTGCTACCGGGCGGAGCATCCACCGACTTCCTCGTAGAAGAACATCTCGACACACCCATGGACTACGGCAACGTGCAGAAAGCAGGAAGCCGCCTCGGCACGGGCACTATGGTCGTGCTCGACGATAAGACCTGCCCTGTCGGCATGGTCTGGAATCTCGAACATTTCTTCGCGCAGGAATCATGCGGCTGGTGCACGCCATGCTGGAGCGGCCTCTCGTGGACGGAGAAGATTCTGCAATC
Organism: uncultured Acidobacteriaceae bacterium; assembly: GCA_963833015.1. Taxonomy (GTDB): domain Bacteria; phylum Acidobacteriota; class Terriglobia; order Terriglobales; family Acidobacteriaceae; genus Alloacidobacterium. The sequence continues at coordinate 382,548 of CAWHWJ010000020.1, forward strand.
CATGGAGCAAGGCAAAGGAAGCCGTCAGGATCTCGATACGCTGACCTTTCAGACCAAATTCCTGGCTCCCGGCAATACCTTCTGCGCCTTTGCTCCCGGAGCAGTCGAGCCACTGCAAAGCGCACTGAAATATTTCGGCGATGATTTCCGCAGGCATGTCGACGAACAACGTTGTCCCTGGAAATAAGTGTGGAGAGAACTGTGGCGACCATTTACATCGAGAACGAAGCGAAAGAGGCGAACCCCAAAGAGAACCTGCTCCACGCCTGTCTTTCGCTCGGTTACAACGTCCCGTATTTCTGCTGGCATCCCGCACTGGGTTCCGTCGGCGCATGCCGCCAGTGCGCAGTCAAGCAGTTCCGTAACGAGCAGGACACCACAGGGAAGCTCATCATGGCCTGCATGACGCCGGCATCCGAAGGCACCCGCATCTCCATTACCGATCCTGAAGCCGTGACCTTTCGCGCGGCTGTGATTCAGGGCCTCATGCAGAACCATCCGCACGACTGCCCCGTTTGCGATGAAGGCGGCGAGTGTCACTTACAGGACATGACGGTGATGACCGGTCACCGCACGCGCTCCTACAGCTTCGACAAAAGAACATTCCGCAATCAGTATCTGGGCCCGCTGGTCAATCATGAGATGAACCGCTGCATCCAGTGCCAGCGGTGCGTGCGCTTCTATCGCGAGTACGCAGGCGGAGACGACCTGAACGCATTCCGCCTCCGCGACAACATCTTCTTCGGACGCGCCGAAGACGGTGTCCTCGAAAGCGAGTTCGCCGGAAACCTGGTTGAAGTTTGCCCGACAGGCGTCTTTACTGACGCCACACTCAAGAAGCACTACACGCGCAAATGGGACCTTCAGATGGCCCCGTCTATCTGCGTACATTGCGGGCTGGGTTGTAATACCTCTGTAGGCGAGCGATACGGCTCGCTGCGTCGCGTCGTGAACCGCTACAACCACGAGGTCAATGGCTACTTCCTCTGCGACCGCGGACGCTTCGGTTACGAGTTCGTCGAGAGCCACGAGCGAATTCGCTATCCACTGCTAAACGGCAAGAGCGCGACGAAGATCGAAGTACTCGAACGTCTCGGTGCGATTCTGCGCGAAGGCAACATCATTGGCATCGGTTCTCCGCGAGCCTCACTCGAAGGCAACTTTGCCCTGCGCAAGCTGGTTGGCCCCGATCGCTTCTTCTCCGGAACCTCCGATCAGGAATCGCAACTCCTCTCGTCCATGCTCCGCATCCTGCGCGAAGGCCCAGCTCGGTCTCCGTCGCTCGATGACATCGAACACGCAGACGCAGTATTCATCCTCGGTGAAGACCTTACCAACGTAGCTCCGATCATGGCTCTCAAGCTACGCCAGTCGGTGCGTCAGGCCCCGATGAAGCTCGCAACTGATCTGCACATCCCTGAGTGGCTTGACCAGTCTGTACGCGAAATTGTGCAGGACACGAAGGGTCCGCTCTTCATCGCCTCGGCTTATGCCACGAAGCTCGATGACGTCGCAACAGCTACTCATCAAGCCGCTCCCGACGATCTCGCGCGGCTGGGTTTTGCCGTAGCTCATGCCATCGACCCGGGCTCTCCCATCGTGACAGGTCTCTCAGCGGAATTACAGAAACTGGCTGAACAGATCGCATCTGCGCTGCTTACGGGCCAACGTCCACTTGTCGTTTCCGGCACAAGCTGTCGCAGCCAGAGCGTCATCGAAGCAGCTGCACAAGTTGCCTGGGCTCTGTGCAAGACAGACCATCCTGCAGCTCTCAGCTTCACCACACCGGAATGCAACAGCATCGGCCTCGCGATGATGGAAGCGCACCCGCTGTCCGCTGCGATTCAAGCGGCAGAGATCGAACCCGCGAATACGGTGATTATCCTTGAAAACGATCTCTTCCGGCGCGCCGCTGCAAGCGAAGTGACTTCTTTGCTACAAAGCGCCAGCCATCTGGTCGTGCTCGATCACACCGAAAGTGCAACCACCGGAGCAGCCGAAGTCGTGCTGCCCGCAGGCACCTTCGCCGAATCCGATGGAACACTCGTCAGCAGCGAAGGTCGCGCGCAACGATTCTTCCAGGTCTTCAATCCAAGTTCCGATGTAGAAGAAAGCTGGAGATGGCTGCGCGAAGGCTCCATGACAGCCGGCATTGCGACCGAAGCGAAATGGCAAGCATTCGATGATCTGACAATTGTGATGGCCGCCGAGATGCCGGCGCTCGCCTCAATCCCTCTCGTTGCTCCTGCGCGCAAGGCATTCGGGAAAATCGCCCGTGAGCCAAACCGTTATAGCGGACGCACATCGATGCTCGCCAACATCAGCGTGCATGAGCCTAAGCCGCCGGACGATCCCGACTCGGCCCTTGCCTTTTCGATGGAGTCCGGCCCCGAGCCCGCACCATCCGCGCTGCTTCCCTTCTTCTGGGCTCCCGGCTGGAACTCCATCCAATCAGTCAATAAGTATCAAAGTGAAATTGGCGGCCACCTGCGCGGCGGAGATCCCGGCGTACGCCTCATCGAACCCTCATCTCAACCAGAGTGGAAATATTTCTCAACCATCCCAGCCGCTCGTAACCCGAAATCAGGCGAGCCTCTCGTCATCCCGATCTTCCACATCTTCGGCTCAGAAGAATTGAGCTGCCACGCTCACGGCATCGCGCAACTCGTCCCGCATCCATATGTGGGCATACACTCCGCCGATGCTTCTCAACTGGGCGTAAAAGCAGGGGAAGAAATCAACGTGACGATCGGAGACTCCAGCATCGAACTCAAAGTCGTGCTACGAGATGATCTGCCTCGCGGCACAGTTGGCCTGCCCGCTGGACTGGTGCCGATAGAAAGCATCTCGCCGCCGGTCTTCGCAACGCTGACGCCCGCAAAGGTCGAATCACCCACCGGGGGTGCAGCATGATGCAATACGTCTTCCCATTGATCGTCATTGCGGTCGTGCTGGGAGTCGTGCTCAATCTCGCAGCAGGACTCATCTGGGTTGAGCGCCGACTGCTTGCGCTGTGGCAGGATCGCTACGGCCCGAATCGTGTCGGCCCCTTTGGACTCGGACAGATCGTAGCCGACTCACTGAAGTTGTTCACGAAAGAAGACTGGGTTCCGCCATTCGCCGACAAACCTGTCTTCATCATGGCGCCAGCCATTGTTGTTGCAACCGCACTGCTCTCATTCGCGGTCATCCCGTTTGCGCCCGGTTTCGTCATTGCTGATCTCAACATCGGCATTCTATATCTGCTCGCAATGTCTTCCCTCGGCGTGTATAGCGTCGTGCTGGCAGGTTGGGCGTCGAACAACAAATACTCGCTGCTTGGTGGCATCCGCGCCTCAGCGCAAATGCTGAGCTACGAAGTCTTCATGGGGCTTTCGCTGCTTGGCGTCGTCGCGATCGCCGGGTCATTCCGTATCACAGACATCGTCGAGGCCCAGCGCAAGATGTGGTTCGTAATACCGCAATTCCTCGGCTTCATTCTGTTCCTGATCGCAGGCGTCGCCGAGACTCGCCGCCTCCCGTTCGACCTCGCAGAAGCCGAAAACGAACTAATCGCCGGCTTTCACTCTGAATATTCCGGCATGAAGTTCGGCATGTTCTTCGTAGGCGAATACATCGGCGTGACGCTAATCTCTGCAACCATCTCGTTATTATTCTTCGGTGGCTGGCTCGGGCCGTGGCTTCCCGCGCCTCTGTGGTTTGCCGGAAAGACAATGTTCTTCATCTGCATGTTCATTCTGTTTCGCGCGGCGCTTCCTCGACCGCGTTTTGACCAGTTGATGTCCTGGGGTTGGAAAGTGATGTTGCCTCTTGCGCTGGTGAATTTATTGGTAACCGGAGCCGTCGTACTGGCCCGGAGATAAAAGGAGGCTGCTGATGTTCAGTCTCGTGCGCTCGTTGTGGGAAGTCTTCCGGCACGCATTTGCACGACGGATCACCGTCCAATACCCCGACGAAAAACCCTATCTCGCGCCGCGCTATCGCGGCCGCATCGTCCTCAGCCGAGATCCTGATGGTGGCGAGCGCTGCGTTGCCTGCAACCTCTGCGCCGTAGCCTGCCCTGTCGACTGCATTTCTTTGCAGGCAACCGAAGACGAGAATGGCCGCCGATATCCGGAGTTCTTCCGCATCAACTTCTCCCGCTGCATCTTCTGCGGATTCTGCGAAGAAGCCTGCCCCACCTACGCGATCCAACTCACTCCGGATTTTGAAATGGGCGAATACAAACGGAAGAATCTCGTATACGAGAAAGAAGACCTGATGATCAATGGCCCCGGAAAATATCCCGACTACAATTTCTGGCGCGTCGCAGGCGTAGCTATCGGCGGAAAAGACAAGGGACAAGCCGAGCACGAGACCGCGCCCGTCGACGTCCACAGTCTGATGCCCTGAGGGAATGATATGGTGACGCTTTTCTATCTCGCAGGCATTCTCGCTATCGCCGCGACGCTGCTCGCCATCACGCGACACCACGCGGTGCATGCACTGCTCTATCTGATCGTCTCCCTGCTCGCAATCGCCGTGGATTTTTACACGCTCGGCGCTCCATTTGTGGCAGCGCTTGAAATCATGATCTACGCGGGCGCCATCATGGTGCTTTTCGTCTTTGTCGTCATGATGCTCAACATAGCCGAGCATGCCATGGAAGTAGAGCGGGCCTCGCTCAAGCCAGTCAACTGGATCGGGCCTTCGCTTCTAGCCTTTGTCCTGCTTGGTGAAATGGTCTACTGCACGCTGACAACGAGCAACGTGCCTCGCGCTGGCACAGTCGGTCCGAAACAGGTCGGTATAGCGCTATTCGGTAATTTCTGGATTGGAGTGGAACTCGCATCTCTGCTGCTAACGGCCGGCCTGGTGGGCGCCTATCACCTTGGCCGCCAGGCATTCGCAAAGGAGGAACCCATACATGCCGCAGATACCAATACAGCACGCCATGATACTGGCGGCGATCTTGTTCACGCTGGGGCTGGCAGGACTGATCACGCGGCGTAATCTCATCTTCACGCTCATGAGCATTGAGATCATGCTCAACGCCAGCGGTCTCGCGTTCATCGCAGCCGGCTCGCGCTGGGGACAGCCCGATGGACAAATCATGTTTCTCTTCATCATCACTATGGCTGCGGCTGAGGTTGCCATTGGATTGGCGTTTGTCCTGCTCTTCCACAGAAAACAGGCTGAGTTGGACGTGGACGCCGCCAGCGAGTTGAGAGGCTGATATGCTGCACTTCCTCTGGCTCGTTGTGGCCCTTCCTTTTGCCAGCGCCGCTATACTCGCGCTCTTCGGCTCCAGACTAAGCCGCAGCATCGTCGCGTCCCTGGGAGCAGGCTCCATCGGCCTCGCTGCAATAGTAAGCATTCTCATCGGCTTCTCATTCCTGTCATCTCCGCCTCTGGGCAATGCATACACGCAGCATCTCTGGACGTGGATGAGCACCGGCGGTTTCCAACCCGAGATCGCCTTCTACCTCGATCCTGTCTCGCTGTTGATGCTGCTCGTCATCACTTTTGTCAGCTTCCTCATCCATCTCTACTCTGCTGAATACATGCACGACGACGAAGGCTATGCGCGCTTCTTCGCTTACATGAATCTCTTCGTAGCGTCGATGCTCACGCTCATCCTCGCAAACAACCTCCTGCTGCTCTATCTAGGATGGGAAGGGGTCGGACTCTGCAGCTTTCTGCTCATCGGCTTCTGGTATCAGGAACCTGCCAATGTCCGCGCAGCAGGCAAAGCGTTCATCGTGACTCGATTTGGCGACACCGCATTCGCTATAGGATTGTTCCTTCTATTCACAAGGCTCGGAACCTTGGACATTCAGGAGCTGATGCACCGAGCCTCCGAACAATGGGCCGTCGGCAGTGGCGTTGCCGTTGCAGCAGCCGCATTGCTGTTAGGCGGAGCCGTCGGCAAATCCGCGCAGTTGCCGTTACAAACCTGGTTGCCGGATGCGATGGCCGGCCCTACTCCAACCAGCGCGCTCATCCACGCCGCGACCATGGTAACCGCGGGCGTATACCTCATCGCGCGCACCCATGTGCTTTTCACCATAGCTCCGCAAGTTCAATTCACCGTCGCCATCATCGGAGCCGCGACCATGCTGCTCGCCGCCTTCAGCGCGCTCGCGCAAAGCGACATGAAGCGCGTTCTGGCCTACTCCACGATCAGCCAGATCGGTTACATGTTCCTCGCTCTCGGATTGGGCGCGTGGTCAGCTGCCATGTTCCACTTCATGACACACGCCTTCTTCAAGGCGCTTCTCTTCCTGGCTGCCGGCGTCGTCATTCATGCAGTGCATGAGCAAGACCTCTTCAAGATGGGCGGCCTCCGTACTGAATTACGCCTGGCATTCTGGTCGTTCGTTATCGGCGGATCTGCGCTCGCGGGGCTGCCGCTGATCACTGCCGGATTCTTCAGTAAAGACCTCATCCTGTGGCAATCGTGGGCAGGTCCGAATGGCAGCGCGTGGTTCTGGATTGCCGGCATGACCGGAGCGTTGCTTACCTCGCTCTACACCTTCCGCATGATCTCGCTCGCCTTCTACGGCCACCAACAGGCACATGTACATGCGCACAGCGGTGTGCCCGTTCGCATTGCGCTGATCACGCTATGTGTCTTGTCCATTCTGGGCGGATACGTCGATACTCCTCCAGACTTCGGCGGCGTGCCCGCGCTCTCAAATTTTCTAAACAGCGTATTGCCCCCACTCGCCGTGGTTCACCCAGGTCCGATTACCGAAACCATAACCGCACTTTCAGCGAGCACCGTGTTCGCTCTCGGTCTTGGACTAGCGTATCTTTTCTTCGGCCCGCAGCGCGAACGCGCGCCAAAGACAGACTTCTTGCAGCGGTTGTGGTTTGCAGGCTGGGGATTCGACTGGATCTATGACCGGCTGCTCGTTCGCCCGTTCTTGTGGGTGACACGTCAGGTCGGGAGTGACCCGGCTGATGTTCCTATTCGCGGCTTGGGAGAGATTGCCATGCTCGGTAACCGGGCCCTGCGTCTCACACAGTCAGGACGCGTGCGCTGGTATGCAGCGGGGCTGGCGATGGGAACTGTCGCGATCCTCGCGGTCGCAGTCTTTTTGAGGTGACGCATGACGCTACTTGCTCTCATCTTGATTCTGATGGCCGGCGGCATCGCATCATGGCTCGCCGCCCCACGCAACGCAACCATAGCACGCTGGATCGCGCTTCTCAGCATCTGCATAGATTTCATCGTGACACTCGCGATGTGGGCTTCGAACACCGGACATGCAACGCGCTGGTTTACAGAATGCAATCTCCAGTGGATTCCACAATTTGGCATCCGCCTTCATCTCGCCATCGACGGCCTCAGCCTGGTAATGCTCCTGCTCACCTACTTCCTCGGCATCATGGCCATCCTTTGCTCATGGACAGAAATCAAAGACCGCGCAGGCTTCTTCCACTTCAATCTGCTCTGGGTGCTGGCCGGAATCACCGGCGTCTTCCTGTCCATGGATTTGTTCCTCTTCTATCTCTTCTGGGAACTGATGCTGGTGCCGATGTATCTGCTCATCGGTATCTGGGGACACGAGCGCCGCATCTACGCCGCCACAAAATTCTTCCTCTTCACGCAACTCAGCGGCCTGTTAATGCTCGTCGCAATCATCTCGCTGGCCATCATCCACCAGCAAACCACCGGGGTATTGACCTTTGACTATGAGCAGTTGCTCGGCACCGTGCTGCAGCCCAATACTGCACTTCTGCTGATGCTGGGCTTCTTCATCGCATTTGCAGTCAAGCTCCCGATTTTCCCGCTGCACACGTGGCTTCCCGACGCGCACACGGAAGCGCCCACCGCAGGCAGTGTCATTCTCGCCGGATTACTCCTGAAAACAGGTGCATACGGATTGATCCGCTTTGTTCTGCCGCTCTTTCCCGAGGCATCGCACAGAATGGCGCCTCTGATGATGACCATCGGCGTGATCGGCATCCTTTACGGAGCCGTCCTCGCTGTCGCCCAAACCGATCTGAAACGCCTGGTCGCTTACACCAGCGTGAGCCACATGGGATTCGTGCTGCTGGGCATCTTCGCTGGCAATGAAATCGCACTGGAAGGTGCGGTCATTCAAATGGTCAGCCACGGAATCAGCACAGGCGCGCTCTTCATCCTCGCCGGGCTGCTGCAAGAGCGTATGCACACTCGCGAAATTGCCAAGATGGGCGGTCTCTGGGAAACCATGCCGTCGCTCAGCGGAGCAGGCCTCGTCTTCGCCATGGCCTCGCTCGGCCTTCCGGGCCTCGGCGATTTCGTCGGCGAGTTCCTCGTTCTCCTTGGCGCCTACCGCGCAAACGTAAGCCTGACAGTCGTGGCAACACTGGGACTCGTCGCGGCAACTCTCTATGGCCTGAGACTCGGACAGAGCGCATTCCAGGGCCCCAACCCGCATCACTGGAAGCTACCCGACTTGAGCTTCCGCGAATGGGCGATCCTCGGCCCCATGATGATCTGCCTCCTCTGGCTGGGTTTGTATCCGCAACCGGTTCTGAACGCCGTGCGCCCGAGCCTTGCTGCCGCGGCTGCGCAACAAGCTACGCCAACGCAGGAGATTGTCAGGAGATAAAGCATGCACACCGCTGATCTTGCCGTAGCCTTGCCTCTGCTGCTCATGTCCGGGACTGCCCTCATCGCGATGCTCATGATTGCCATCCGACGCAATCACGCAGCGATCGCGGCAATTTCACTCATCGGCGTGGGCGCCTCACTCTGGAGCCTTCTGTTTGCGGCATCCGCTATTCCGCGACAACTCACGAGCCTGCTGATCATCGACTCTTATTCCATCATCTATATGGCACTGCTTCTCTGCGCGGCGGCATTCGTAATTATTTTCAGCTACGACTATCTGAAGCAGCGCCACGAACATCGCGAAGAGTTCTACATCCTGATCCTGTTGGCAACCACAGGCGCCATGGTGCTCACAGCCAGCCGCCACTTCATCTCGCTCTTTCTCGGACTGGAATTGCTCAGCGTCTCCCTCTACGCCCTGATCGCCTACATCCGCTCCGAAACCGTCTCAATCGAAGCCGCAATCAAGTACCTCGTTCTCGCTGCATCGTCATCATCGGTGCTGTTATTCGGTCTCGCGCTCATTTACGCGGAATCAGGATCAATGGATCTCTCGCAGTTCACCACCGCTCTGAATCACACAGCAACATTCCCGCTCGTCGCCGGCCTGATGCTTGTCCTCACTGGGGTCGGCTTCAAGCTTGCAGTGGTTCCCTTCCACCTGTGGACACCGGATGTCTATGAGGGCGCGCCTCTCCCTGTTACAGCATTCATCGCGACGGTATCAAAAGGCGGCATGTTCGCCTTGATCCTGCGCTGGCTTCACCTGCATGATACAGGGCTAACAGGCACACCGGGATTCGTCCTCTCGATCATCGCTATAGCCTCGATGCTGACCGGCAATCTGCTCGCGCTGACGCAAAACAACGTAAAGCGAATCCTCGCCTACTCATCTATCGCCCACATGGGTTATGCATTAGTGGCCTTGCTCGCTGGCGGAACGCTCGGTGCCCCCGCAGCCACCTACTATCTGGCCGCCTACTTTACAACCATCCTCGGCGCCTTCGGGATAATGACTATTCTTTCCGGTCCACAGCGCGAAGCTGCCTTCATCGACGACTACCGCGGACTCTTTTGGCGGAGGCCGTTTATCGCAGCAGCGTTCACCGCAATGCTTCTTTCCCTCGCTGGAATTCCGCTCACCGCGGGATTTCTCGGCAAGTTCTACGTCATTGCTGCAGGCGCTTCGCAGTCACGCTGGATTCTTCTCTTCACGCTCGTCGTGAGCAGCACCATCGGCTTGTTCTATTACCTGCGGATCCTGGCGGCGATGTACGCGAAGACAAGCCACACCACTGAGTCGAAGACAGCTTTGCCGCTACCGGCAATAGTAGCGGTAGCTGTCCTCACAGGTCTGATCTTCCTGCTGGGTCTCTATCCCGCGCCGCTGTGGAACGCGATCGTCTCCGCCGCCCGCAACCTGGGATAGTCGCCAAACGCGGTCAGCAGGGATATTTTCCCTCGATGTAGTGCGAGAGATCCTCGATCGTCTGGTCCTGGGCAAAAGCAATCCACTGCACCAGGTCGCCAATGGAAATCAATCCCTCTATCTTTCCATCGCGCACCACCGGAAGATGCCGAATGCGATGCGTGGTAATCAGCCGCATGGCTTCATCTACCGAGCAGTCCGGAGCAATCGTGATGAGCGGTTCTGTCAGGATCTCGCTTACCGGCGTCTCCTTTGACGACCGTCCCATCAGGATCACCTTACGCGCGTAGTCGCGCTCTGAAACAATGCCATGCAAGTGCCCGTCGTCCACCACTAAAAGGGCGCCCACCTCCTTCTCCGCCATCATCTCCATGGCCGCATACACAGTGGTATCCGAGGGTACGGACCAGACGGTCCCACCCTTCTTGCGCAGAATGAGCGAAACAGGATCGCACACCTTCATGGCTGACTCCTACACGCACTTCAGGATTGGGTGGCTTCGAGAAGGTAGAGGCAAGTTAGGCGCTGCCGCACGAATGCAGCGGATAGTCAAAATCTGAGACGCGGCCCTGGCGGAAAGACAAGACATAATCCCTCGCAGATTTCCACGTACTGCCAAAAAGAAACAACTGCCACTTGGGCCAGCACTATACGCCCGATCCGCATCACTTTGCAATGCAACTTTTCAAGTCATTTATCACGTGACGTGCCCATGCTGGACGCACCGTGAAATGTTCAGAAATCTCGCCCTGGATCATGTTCATATTCACTACTGAAGCACGCTTAGAATTCGAAAACCCTGCAAATACCGTAAGAGCGATTTACTATTAGACCGCAGTGGAATCGCTACCATGACGGAGTTTGCATGCCCTTCAAGTTTGCGAGCCTTTTTCTCGCGTTATTCGTGGCCACATGCCTGCCTTCAGCGGCACAAACCGGCAATACCGTCTGGCGTATCGGTATATTCGACCGCTCCGCTGCGGAATTCGCTGACAATACGCCGCAACAACCTGTGACATTTGTCATAGACAAGGACCATCCGGAGAAGAATTGGCCTGGCTACGCGCCCGCTTTTTTCAGTACAGGCAAGCCGGACCCTGCCGCCGCGCCACGCACAATCCAGTTTTCTTTGCCTGCCAGTCCTTCCGCCGCTTACCGGCTCCGTGTTTCTCTACTCATCGAGCATTCCAGCGTGCCAGCGCTGCGCGCCTCCATCAACGGACACACCGGTACCTTTTACCTGCATCCTGAGCTGGACTACTCCATGGGCGACACGATGGCTGCCTTTTTCCCGGCGTATGCTCATGCAACTGTCGAATTCGATTTTCCCGGAAGCTATCTTCAGGCAGGCACCAACAACATCGCATTACAGGCAGTCGCAACTGCTGACAAGGGCGTGCCCGACGCGGGTTTCAACTACGACGCAGTCGAACTGGATCAGATTCCATCACTCTCCGCATCTCCAACCGTCAAGCTCGAACCGACCATCTTTTATCAGCAAAGCGGATCAACCCTCACAGAGCGCGTAGATCTTTTCGTCCGCTACGGTGAACGTCCGCGCTCTGGACAGGTCGATCTTGAAGTCGCGGATCATCACTATAGCCAACCGTTACACGCCGATCAGGATTTCGGCGAAGAGCGCATTTCTATCGCAATACCAGAGTTTTTAGGCAGTAGACGCGCGCGCATTGAGGTAAATCTCAACGGACACTCCACTCACTTTACTCAAACCCTTTGGCCACAGAAGAAGTGGACCCTCTATCTCGTACCGCATGTCCACCTCGACGTGGGTTACACAGACTACCAGGCAAAAGTCGCCGCCATCCAAAGCCGCATTCTCGACGAAGCGATGGATCTCACTGCTAAGCATCCGTCATTCCGCTTCAGCACCGATGGCGAGTGGAATATCGAGCAATATCTCAAGACACGCACACCGCAGGAAAAGCAGCGCGTCATCCAGGCGATCCAGCGCGAACAACTCTACATTCCTGCGCAGTACAGCAATGTGCTCACGGGCTTTCCTACCGCCGAGACCCTCATCCGTTCGCTCTACCCCAGTGCCAACTTCAGCCGCACGTACAACACGCCTCTCAACTTCGCCAACATTACTGATGTTCCGTCCTACACATGGTCATACCCTTCAGTCCTTGCCGCAGCAGGAATCAAGTACTTTCTCGCCGGAAGCAACAATGACCGCGCTCCCGTCCTGCTGCAAGGGCACCTGAATGAAAACTCGCCTATGTACTGGGAAGGCCCCGACGGACAGAAAGTTCTCTTCTGGTATTCGCGGCATTACATGCAGATGCAGTTTCTTTTCGGCCTGCCTCCGCTCCCGGAAACCGGCGAGGAGATCGTGCCGCTCTTCCTGCAGATGTACCAGCAACCGAACTATCGCGCTCATGCTGCGATTCTCTTCGGCACACAGGTTGAAAATACGGACCTCTTTCCCCAGCAGGCGGAGTTAGCCGATCAATGGAACGCACTCTATGCCTATCCGCACGTGCAATACTCGGGCTTTCATGATGCCCTCGCCGAAATCGAAAAACAGTTCGGCGGCAACATCCCCACCATCCGCGGAGACGGTGGCCCTTACTGGGAAGATGGCATTGGCTCCGACGCTTTCTACGCGGCACTGGAGCGCGAAAACGAGAGCCGCGCTCCTTCCGCGGAAAAGCTCGCCACCATCAGCGCGCTCGTAAATCCGCGTATCGCTGTCGATCAAAACGCGCTCAACGAGATGTGGAACAGCATGGTTCTCATGGATGAGCACACATGGCTGTCCTGGAACAGTGTTTCCGACCCAACCAGCCGCGAAGCTACGGAACAACTTCGCGTAAAAGATTCGCGTGCCACTACAGCTGCCGATCTTAGAGATCATCTACTTCGCAGCAGCATGGCCAGCGTAGCCGATTCCATCGCTACAGGAGTCAGCAGCGTCATCGTCTTCAATCCGCTCAACTGGAAACGCGACGGCATCGTTAGCATCGATCTCGACAAGGGCAACGAGATCGCAGATCGCGCAACCGATCAGCCAATTTCCTTCTCCGTCGTGCACGAAGGCAACGATTTTCGCCGTGTAGAATTCGTCGCGAAAGACGTGCCGCCAGTTGGGTACAAGGTCTACTACATTCGTTCCTCAGCAAAACCAGCCAGTTCTCCAGAATCAACGACCAGCACAACACTCGAAAGTCCGTACTACCGTGTAGAACTCGACCCATCTTCCGGCGCTGTGCGCAGCATCTACGACAAGCAACTCCAGAAAGAGCTCGTAGACCAGAAGAGTCTCTACCGCTTCGGCCAATATCTTTATGTCACCGGCGGCGACAAAGAGCCGAACAGCATCCTGCAGTACCGCGTCGTTTCGCCCAAGCCTGAATTGCAAATCCACGGTGCGGCACAGGGCCGTCTTGTCGCCATCGAACGCACGGCTTACGGCTGGCGAGCACTTCTCGAAAGCTCCAGCGAAAACACCCCGAAGATCGCTAGCGAAATCCGCCTCTTCGAAAATGAAAAGAAAATCGAGTTCATCGAAGACATCACAAAGAAAGAAGCACTGACAAAAGAAGCCGTCTACTTCGCCTTCCCCTTCGCTATGAGCCATCCTCAATTTCAGTACGAAATTCAGAACGGCGTTGTCGATCCCTCAAAGGACATGTATCCAGGCGCCGGCCACGAGTGGTTTTCTGCGCAGCACTGGGTCTCGGTGCAGCAGGACGGCGTCTCGGGAACCGTGATGCCGCTCGATACGCCGCTCATCACCTTTGGCGATATCAACCGTGGAGAGTGGCCAACCGAATTCGGGCAGCGCCCCGGAAGCATCTTTGCCTATGCGATGAACAATTACTGGCACACCAACTACCGCGCCGCGCAGGGCGGAGATTTCCGTTTCCGCTACATCATCACCAGCGGCCCATCGACTGACGCCGCATCTCTGAGCCGCATCGGGTGGGAAGAAGCCACCCCCTTTGAGGTAGACGAAATTCGCTCACAGGATAAAGCACTCGATCTGCCACGTCCGCTGGATGGCAAGCAAGCGAGCTTCCTCACCGTCGACGATCCGAATCTACTTCTCGATATCTGGAAGCCTGCCGAAGACGGCGATGGAACCATCATCCGCCTCATCGATCTCGGAGGAGCGTCGCGCACCGTCAAGATCACAACACCGTTGCTGACCATCAAGAAAGTCTTTGAGACAGACGCAGTCGAACGCAACCAGAAGGCTCTGCCTGTTAATGGCGAAGGCGGCTTTCAGGTCGACGTTCACCCACACGAAATCATCACTGTTCGCGTTTCCGGGAGCCCGTTGCTGCAAGCGCCCGTCGAATAGCGACACCACTTCTCAAATGAGTTGCGAACGCTACGGCAGGTACTATAATCGCAAAGCCTGTCCTGAATGGTGCGTCAGGTAGCCCTACTCACAGTAAGAGAAAAGAGGAAGCCTATGAGCGTAATGAGAGTTCTCGCAATGTCGGCAATCTTGTCTGTAGCGTCGGGCATGCTTGCCCAAACCGCAACGCCGCCCCAATCGGGTATTGATAGTGACATCGCGTTGTTGCGATCGGATGTTCAGGCAGATAAGACCACTATCATCACCCACACCATGCAGTTCACTGATGCTCAAAGCCAGGCATTCTGGCCGCTATACCGCGAGTACTCCACTAAACAGCAGGAAATCGGAGATCAACGGGTGAGCCTGATTAAGGATTACGCTGCCAGCTATGACACTCTTGATGACGCCAAGGCAGACGATTTAGCAGCTCGCATGATCAAGTTTGACGAAGCGAGAACCAAACTCAGGTCTGAGTACTATCCGAAGTTCAAGAAAGCAATCGGAGCGAAGCAGGCGGCCAAATTCCTTCAGGTAGACAACCGCTTGACTCTGCTCGTCGACTTGCAGATCGCATCGTCCGTACCGATTATTCAATAGCCAAGAAACTGCGCGACAAATAAATCCGGAGGCCGCATTTGGGTTGACTTATTGGAGGCTTTCAATAAGTAAAAAAATCTACGGTCCAAATTACTAGCCATTTGGCCTCGCATCAAATTCGGCCCTCGCTGCTTTTACCTGTTGCCAACTCTCCGTGACCCAATCGACCAGGCCTTGCATCGGGCGCAGCAGGCTTCGGCCGAGTTGGGTCAGCTCGTACTCCACGCGGAGCGGCACCTCGGGAAACAGTTCTCGCAGTGAGGGATCATGGAAGCCATGGGACACTGTCGAGCCTTATCTCCGGCAAATTCTGGGCTTCATCGGAATCGACGACGTACAGGCCGTGCGGGCCGAGAAAATGAATATTCCGCCATTGGCGATGCACGCAGTAGCTAATGGCGAAAGGGCTGTTGAAGCCCTGCTCGTCTGAAGGAGACGACGATGCTTGGTTTCATGATTCTGACTGTCAGCGATGTGGAACGTTCGCTGGCGTTTTATGAGGCTGCCCTGAAGCCTCTCAACATCAAGTACTTTCTGCCCTACAAGGGCAAGGATGGACACGGCGATCTGTGGGGATTTGGCGACGGCAAGAGCGCGTACTTCTGGCTCAAGCAAGGGAAGCCTGATCCTGAGTCCGTCCACTGGGGATTCATGACGGAAACCAATGCAAAGGTCGATGAATTCTACAGGGTGGCGATTGCCGCGGGCGCCAGAAACAATATTTCACCGCGAGCGCGCGTTGAATACTATCCGGGATACTACGCAGCCGATGTGCTGGACCCGGACGGCTATTCGTTCGAGGTAGTGCATAAAAGCTGATGGGTGCATCGTCAGCAGAGCACGACAAAAGACCAAGAGGAAAGGCGGCCTAACTGCGCCGCCCCAAGTTCATTGAGAGTTCTGACTAGCGCCCTGTGATCTTTTCGAGATGCTCGGGATACCGATCGCCTTCAACATGAACCTTGGAGAGGGCTGCAGTGATCTCCGCAGACCGTTCTCGCGCCACTGTAGGTAAAAGGTGCCGTTCGTCCCGCGGCGCGGCAGTCCGTCGATGAGCTCCGGCTTCGGCCGCCCATTGACCTTGGCAACCGGGAAAAATTGCCATTTGCCGTTGTGCGAGAGATACTTCTTGAGATGGGTTTTTCGCCCGAGATTGTCAGCCATGTTTACTAGCCACTTCGAAATCGCGATTGCGGAATCAGAGGTCGGAATTGAGGCCCGGCACCTGAGCCCTATCGCAGCAAAATGGCTAGCAAGCAGCGGTGAATCTCATAACTAATTGATTCTAAAGGGCGGGAGTAGTTCAGTGGCAGAACGTCAGCTTCCCAAGCTGAATGTCGCCGGTTCGATCCCGGTCTCCCGCTCCAATCAAATCAAGAGCTTGTAACATTCCGTTCGACCCTGAAATCCAGCTGAACACCATGTACATCACCAGCGCCTAGCTGATTGAGCGCCTCCGGCATCTGCTCAACTGGAACCCAAGTGTAGAAGTCCTAGTGCTGTATCTGGAGCGCCCACCAGGCAAGGGTGCGCAGTTGCATGCTCTCAGGGTGGGGCGCTTCGGAATCTGACCGTCACGGATGCTTTACTGACGTTTGTCGACCGGCTACTCGCCGCGATGGCAGAGAAACCAACTGCTCTAGGCCAATACCAAGGTATCGCCAACACTATCGTCTAATAGATTTGCTACGACCCTTATGGTTCAATCCCACCGAGGCATCTTCAAAGGCTGTTAAAGAGCTTTACAAGGCGTGGGCCATTCCCCATGCCATCGAATAGCCTGCCAATGTCGATATCAGCGAGATCGTCGTGCGCCCACCGTTCAGGAGCTTTGAGCCATCAAGCTTTACCGCGCGATGGTGCCGGATGTAAATCGAAATCTTCACACATGTCAATTATTCACCAAGAAGGAGGACTTACCGTGAAATCAGAAAACCTCTATATGCCCAGCTTGACCGGCGTGACCTTGTTCCTCGGCGTGTGTCTCTTTTGGGGCTGCAGCGGCACCCATGCGACACCGCAACATCCGGACGAGGTAGACTCTGTCGTCGGCGCGCTCACTACTAATGGCTTCGGTTATGTCAACGTCTCCCAAGACCGGACTAAGGGTGTGATGACTCTAACAGGGACTGTCCAATCGCAGGAACGGAAGACGTACGCTGAACAGATCGCCCACGTAAACGCGAGCGACTACGTGATTGCCAATGACATTAACGTGACACCGCCGCCCCCTACCGTGGCCGAGCTGATCGAAGACAAGTACAAGGCTATGCTCGAAACTCACAAAGACCTTGATCTGCAGGGCATCAATTACGAAGCAAGAAACGGAACCCTTATTCTCTCAGGCAGCGTTCATACTGCTCACGAGCGAGCAGAAGCCGTCAAACTAGCGAAAGAGGTGCCGAATGTTGAGCGGGTTGTAGACGAAATCAAAGTCAAACGGTAAAGCAAGTAGGTCTCGTGATTGTACGTCAAGATCTGGGTCGATCATTTCGGTGCTGTTCTTGATACGCTGCACATCGTGGAAGATCGTGCGCTTCCTCCGGAGAGGCATGCGGCCGAAGTGTGCTGGCTTTTGTCAGCAAAGGCGTAGCCGCCAAAAAAAGTAAAACAAACAGCGACCTTTTGTATGTATGACACGTCACCTGTTAATTGACTGACCGATGGTCGATAAATCTGGAGCAGGATCGATCGGAAATGAATAAGGAAGCTAACTGCCCTAGACCAATACAAAAGTATCGCCAACACCATCGTCTAATAGATTCGCTACTACCCTTATGGTTCAATCCCACTGTACTCAAAAGCCAAGCTAAAGCCATATGAGAAAAACTACAGTTACACGAATCACACGCATTATCTTTCTAGTCCGGCTGATCGTTACCGTAGTTCTTCTTTGGCAGACAGTCCGCAGAGCTGCACGATCTGCATCTGGGTACGAGATCGGGAATGGCATGAGGATGACGAAGTCAATCTCTTCGGACTCTCGCAGCGCTGACGGCCATGCTCAGAACTGCCCTGAGTCGCACGGGCCCTGGTATCGGTTGATCCCCGAAGGAAGAACCGAAATTTCTCCAGCAAGGATGCGAACATGCGGTGCAAACTCTGGAATAGGCTACTTCTACTTAGTCCTGCCCTTCTCTGCGGAGTAGGGGCACTTGCACAGTACAACCCGCCAGCCACGCCTGCGCCCTATAACCCGATTGCTCTGGCCGACGTAACCGGAGCGCCAAGACAGCCGTTCAAGCCGGCCAGAGCAACTATCAAACCCTGTCGCAGAATCCGTACCTCGGAGGAGTTCCTGGGGGGAAACTCAGCGCAACGCCGGTGGCGCTTTCACTCGACGCCGCCGTCGCCCTAGGACTCAAGCAAAATCTCGGAGGAGTCTTGGCCACGGATGTCGTTACCGACGCGCGAGGACAGCGCTGGCAAGCGCTGAGCGAGCTGCTTCCCAATGTTGTCACCGATACGGGTTTCGGAGTTCATCAAATCAATGTAAAGGCGGCCTTCGGTCTGACCATTCCTGGACAGCCTCCGATTATTGGGCCGTTTGGCTATTTCGACTCACGGGCCTATCTCACACAATCCGTTTTTGATTGGACATCCATCGAGCGGGCGCGATCTTCACGGGCGCAACTGAACGCGGCAGAGTTCAGCTCCAAAGATGCTCGCGAGCTAGTAGTGCTTGTGGTTGTCTCCAACTATTTGCTGGTCATCGCCGACCAATCGGAGGTTGAGTCAGCCACATCGCAACGGGACACCGCCAAGGCACTTTTTCAACAGGCATCCGACCAGAAGACAGCGGGCGTTGCCTCGGCCGTGGACGTTCTGCGCTCACAGGTGCAAATGCAATCACGCGAACAGAAACTGATTGTCGCGCGAAACAATCTGGCAAAAGAAAAGCTGGTTCTGGCCCGAGCTATCGGACTTCCTCTGGGCCAACAGTTCGAAATAACCACCTACGTCCCTTATCAAGAGCTGACGCCCTCGAGTCTCGATGAGGCGCTCCAAAGCGCCTATAAGGCTCGCCCTGATTTTCAGAGTCAGGTGAATCGGGTCCGGTCGGCTGAGCTCGCGAGAAAAGCCGCTTCTGCGGAGCGGTATCCATCGCTAGGTGCAGAAACCGACTATGGTCTCTCTGGAGTTAACCCGGGCTCGTCGCACGGCACCGTTGATGCGGCTGCCACGCTCCGCATTCCAATTTTTCAGGGTGGGAGAGTACACGGCGATGTTCTCCGGGCCGACGCCTCAGTCACGGGGGAAAGACAGCGACTGGAAGACTTACGAGCCAGGATCGATCAGGAGGTTCGCGACGCTTATCTCGATCTGGATGCGTCTGCGCAAGGAGTGTCTGTCGAGAAAAGCGCGGTGACGCTGGCCACTCGGAACTTGGAACAATCTCGCGACCGATTCGCTTCGGGAGTTACAGACAACATTGAAGTCGTTCAAGCGCAAGATGCGCTGGCAATCGCTAGTGACGCCTATATTGCCAGTCTTTACAGCTACAACCTTGCAAAAATATCTCTGGCAAGATCAACCGGCGTCGCGGAATCACGCTTTGCTGAATATGTGGAGGGAAAATGAGTATGGCTGAGCAAAATCCGGCAACGAATCCACCGCAAGCAACTCCGCCAGAGCGCAACGCACCAGCGGACAACGCCGGCGGAGCTGACACCCCGATTTCCGCTTATCCGAGCAGGCGCTCCTACAAGCGTTGGATAATTCTTGCCTCGTTGGTTGTTCTGGCCGTCGCTGGTGCCTTTCTCTGGCACTATCTCTCCGGCTTCGAATCCACAGACGATGCGCAAGTGGACGTCCATCTTTACCCTGTCAGCGCTCGCATTTCCGGATATATCCAGAAGGTCAACGTTGAGGACAACCAATGGGTCAATGAAGGTGCCACTCTCGTGGAAATCGATCCAAAAGACTATGAAGTGGCGTTGGCAAAAGCCCAGGCAACGCTCGACACTTCAGATGCTGCGGCGAAAAGTTCGAATATCGATGTGCCGATATCCTCGGTCGATACTTCAAGCCAATTGAAATTCACGTCCTCAGATATTAAGAATGCGGAAGCAGCGATCCAGGCAGCAGAAAAGCAAGCCGCTGCGGCCCACGCCCGCGTTTTAGAAGCGCAAGCAGAAAATGTAAAGGCTCAAGATGACGTTACCCGCTATCGCTTGCTGCTCACGAAGGAGGAAGTACCGAAGCAAATCTACGACCATGCCTATGCCGCCGCAGCGACCGATGCCGCTGCAGTAGCCGCGGCAGAAGCAGATGAGGCCGCAGCTCAGCAAGCCGTTGTCGAAGCGCACAGCCGCCTCACCGAGGCTCAGGCACACTACGAAGATGCGCAGGCCGGGCCTCAACGCGTCGCCTCAACGCGCGCCAAAGCCCTTTCGGCCACGGCCGATGTGCAGCAAAAAAGGGCTGCCGTCGAACAGGCGCAGTTGAATCTGGGATACACCAAAATCCTTGCGCCTGTAGCCGGGGAGATCACGAAAAAGGTTGTCGTCGGATTGAATGTCGACCCAGGAGAGCAACTGCTCACTGTGGTTCCCCTGGATCAGGTGTGGATCACCGCAAATTTCAAGGAGACCCAGCTCAAACACATGCGCGTAGGCCAGAAAGCGAGTATTGAACTCGACTCGAATGGCCGCACTTACAACGGTCATGTCGACAGTATTGCGGGAGGAACAGGCCCCATCTTCAGCTTGCTGCCACCCGAAAATGCAACCGGCAACTACGTGAAAATCGTTCAGCGCGTTCCAGTAAAGATTGTTCTCGAGCCAGGCGAAAATCGCGACCGCCAGCTTCGGCCCGGTATGAACGTAGTAGCGAAAGTCTACCTGCGATGAGCGCCACGACACTGACTCTTCCGTCAGAGCAGGTCATCTGGCGCCCCAAGGTAAATCCTTGGGCGATAGCCGCCGTCGTGTCGATGGCGGCGTTTATCGAAGTCCTGGACACGAGCGTTGCCAACGTTGCATTGCCTTACATCGCCGGAGGCCTGGGAGCCAGCTACGACGACAGCACCTGGGTACTTACCTCGTACCTTGCTGCGAACGCTATCGTCTTACCCATCAGCGGATGGCTCGCGGAGCTGATCGGCCGCAAGCGGTACTTCATGATGTCGCTGGCCGTTTTCACTGTGAGTTCACTGCTTTGCGGGTTAGCGCCCAGTCTGCCGTTATTGCTGTTGTTTCGAGCGGTGCAAGGCATCGCTGGCGGTGGACTGCAACCGATGGCGCAAGCCATTCTCAACGATACGTTTCCTCCGGAGCAGCGCGGCTCCGCATTTGCTGTCTACGGTATTACTGCAGTTCTCGCCCCTACAGTCGGGCCGATGCTGGGAGGCTGGATTACTGACAACTATTCGTGGCGCTGGATATTTTTCATCACGCTGCCCGTGGTCCTTCTCGCTCTTTATTTGACGCACACCCTGGTCGAAGATCCGCCGTTCCTCCGTCGCATAAAGAGAGGGGGTATCCGGGTGGACTACATTGGAATATCCATGTTGACGCTGGGAGTGGGTTCGCTGCAGGTGGTTCTGGACAAGGGGCAGGAAGACGATTGGTTTGGCTCGCATTTCATCACGACCTTGGCCATAACCGCAACGGTTTGCCTTATCTCGCTGGTCATCTGGGAATGGTTCCGCAAAGAGCCGATCATCGATGTCCGCATGTTCAAGAGCTTCAACTTCGCGACGGCGAACTTAATGATGTTCATGATGGGCTTCATGCTCTTCAGCACCCTGGTCTTAATCCCAGAATTTCTGCAGACGCTAATGGGTTACACAGCAGAGCTTGCCGGTCTCGTCCTGTCTGGCGGCGGAGTTGTCTTGCTGGTGATGATGCCCATCGTCGGCCGGCTTACATCAAAGATTCAAGCCAGATGGCTGATCGCGACTGGATGGCTGTGCCTTGCCATTGGACTGTTCTATTGCGCCCACCAGATTGATTTGTTCGTCAGCTTCCGCTTTGCGATGTGGCTGCGCGTCGCCCAGGTAATAGGAATCGGATTTCTATTTGTCCCCATCACGGCAGCGGGTTACATCGGAGTTCCTCCAGAGAAAGGCAACAGCGTCTCCGGCATGATCAATTTCATGCGCAATATCGGCGGCAGTATCGGAACTTCCGTCGTGACCACGATGATTGCCCGACGGGCTCAATATCACCAGGAAATCCTCGTCGGCCACATCACTCCCGATTCCCCTGCATATCGTTCGGCACTCCATGCACTGAGCTCAAAAATCGCGCACTCTGGGCTTCGGGCCGCTGACGCCCGCGATCAGGCGATTGCGAGATTCTACGAATTGGTGCATCAACAAGGCGGCGCACTGTCCTATATGGACATCTTTTGGGTCTTGGGCGCGCTCTGCTCCATCATGTTCGTTCTTGCGTTTTTCCTGAAGAAGAATGACCCAGGAGCGGGCGGAGATGTTGCAGTAGGCTGAGGATAAAACGCAATGGTTCACACCATAACAATTGAGCGCGAATTCGGCTGCGGAGCCTCCGAAATTGCCAGTTTGGTCGCTAGCCGCCTTGGATGGAGTCTGTGGGATGAACGGTTGACACAGGAAATCGCGCGCCTGACCGAGAGTACGCCAGAAGCGGTCGAGAAGAGAGAATGGCGAACCGATCCTGTTGTATACAGGGTTTTCCAGGACTTCCTTCGGGGCGGGTTTGAGGGAGGCTTGCCGCCCACCAACCGGCTGCATTTGCTCGATGCGCGCCGGATCGCCGCTGTTTCAGAAATAGCTGTCAAGACAGCACTTTCCAGCGGTCCGTCGGTGATTGTCGGCCGAGGTTCGCAGTTTTTCCTGCAGAATCGCAAGGATGTGTTCCATGTATTTCTCTATGCATCTCGCGATCATAAGATCCGCAGACTGATCTCCAGGGGCGAAACTCAGGACAAGGCAATCGAACTAATCGACACAACGGACAAAGCGCGAGCTGCGTTCGTCCGGCAGTATCTCGGGCTGAAATGGCAGGAACCCCACCTATACCACGCAATGTTTAATACCGAGATGGGGGAGTCGTGCACGGCCACGATGCTCGTAGAGTGTCTCCAACAGTTCGAGCGTGACGCTGAGCAACGGAGTCAGACGTGATCGATCGGAGCTGCACACGTCTCATTTAGGCTTCTTTCACAGCAGTGCTCGCAGAGCATCGAGCCGGGGCCCCGCTCAGCGCAACGTACCTTGCGGACGAGAAACCTTTTCGAGGGACATCACATTTCGAACTACGGAAGGCTTGGTCTTCTTCGCTTCTTCAGATGCTAAGGGAGCCGGGTCAGTCGAAGCCAGGACCCATGCACGACCCCAAGCCTTTATCGTTTCAGCACCTGCTCCAGGTATGCCAGTGCGCGGGGATCATGGGATTGTCCCAGCCAGAAGAACGCCTCTTTGCGAACCGCCGGATTGGAATTTGTGTCTGCCACATGAATCAGTTGAGGAACGCTTTCGTCTTTTGGCAACTGGCTAAGAGCAAAGACTGCCTTCTTCTTTACGTCCGTTTCAGGATCGTTCTCAATGGCATCCGTAATTGCCCCTGCTGCCTTCTTCCCAGCCTTCTGTGCGAGCCAGAAAAGCGCCTGCTCACGGACTTTAGTATCTGCGTCAGACTTTGCCATTCGCAACAATTCGTTTTCAGCCTCTGGATCGGAGTTTTGCGAGAAATCAAACGGCAGCTTTTCTCGAAGCGATGCATCGGTGGTCTTCTTTTCCAACTCCAGCAGGGCTAAGAAACCCTCGTGTCCGCGTTGCACTCCAAGCCAGAAGGCTGCTTGCTCACGAACGTGCATGGGCGCGGTTGATGACGCAATTCCAGCGATTGCGCTTGTCGCTTCCGGTGTTGCATGGTAGCTGATCGACAGAAGTGCTCCATCCACGACGTGTGAGCTATTCGTTGCGGATGTCTGCGTTGCGAGTTGAGCTAGAAACGCAACGCTCTCTTCCGGCTTAACCTCGGTCAGCCAGGTGAACGGAACACCACCAGCATCGAGACGGCAACCTGCCATCACCGGCCTTATCCTGATGAGCTGATCGTGGTCCAGCCGAAGAAGAACATAGATATTTTGAACAGGCGGCGCATGGTCGCCGCGGTTCATGCTGTAGTTGGTATCTTCCAGTCGATATTCACCGCAACATCCATCGTCCATCGCTGACGAATCAGACCAGTTCGAACACGTAGATAGATGCGATTGTGGAAGAGCCGGCACTTCATATCCAAGCCAGAGCTGTTCAGTCGAGTGGCGAAATCGATCCACCGTAGCGGTGAGAGTTCCTCCTATCGGTTCGACCGTGAAGTGAGTATTGCTGACCTTGGGTTGCTGCGCCAGAAGTGCAAACGTGGACGCGCAGATAACGATTGCAACTAGATGCTTCTTCATAACCTGGCTCCTTATTTATTGAGAACTTCGATCAAGTAGTCGGTCGCTTCTTTGTTGTGCATCACGGCAAGCTTTCCGACAATATCTCGTTTTGCGGAAGGGTCTTTCTCAGCGCGCGCGAGAGCGACGAGATCATGTGCGTCTCCGGCGACGAACAGCGCGTCAAGAACAGCTCGTTTCGATTCTTCATCTGTGCTTTTGGAGTAAATCGATAACAGCGTTGGAATCGCGGAAGATCCGCCGGCAACTCCCATATTGCGGATCGCCTTGCGGCGAAGATCAGGATCCTGTTCAGACGAGGCGATCGCGCTGAGTGCATCCGCACCTTTGCCGCCGGCGGCAACCAGTGCATTGATGATCGCGGCCTTCGCGTCTTTGCTGTTCGTAGACTGGTACATCGTCGATAGCTGCGAGACGGCTCCCATAGCTCCGAGTTCGGAAACGGCATGACGTGCCAGTTCAGGATCGGATTCGTGCTGCGCCACTTGCACTAGCTTGTCTGGAGCGCCCATGACGAGGTAGGAATCCAGTACAGCCTTCTTGACGGACTGATTGCTTGACTTACTGTAGACATCCGCAAGTGTGTCTGCGGCCTGGTTTCCCCTGGTAACCGCAAGCATGCGGACCGCCTTCACCTGTAAGGTAGGATCTGTTTCCCCGCGAATAATTTGCCCAAGCAGATCCTGTGCCGGCTCGGACTGGTCCTGCGCGAGAACAAAGAGGGCGCGCTCTTTCAGTCGTTCCGAGTGCTGTCCCTCAAGGATTTGCTTGAGAATCGGCAGGGCATTGGCATCCCCACTCTGCATGAGCGAACTCAAAGCGAGCAGCTTTAGGTCTTCATCCTGCTCTGCCTGCGGTTGAACCGGGCTGCCGCTCTTGCCGCGTATCTCGATTTCGAGTGCATTGCATTCTTTGAGCCAGGTGCTCTTCGTATAGGACTGGCGAAGGTCGGCGCACGTCTTTAGAGCATCGGAAGAACGGCCCTCCTTATTTTCAACGTAGGCTTTCCAGTAAAGCGCTCCGTCCGCACGACGGCCATGCTGCTCGATCACCTGGTTAAGCAGCGACTCTGCATCCGACCAGCGGCTCTCGTTGATAGCGCGCGTCGCATCGGAATAAAGCTGATCTTCGTGCGCATTTGCCTGGCCCGCATCGCTTTCCACGGGCTGGAAAATAAGTCCCGAAGCAGATGGAACTGAAATCGCCAAGATAGTGCAGATTAGGAATAGATGAAACCCTTGTTTCATTTGCATTAGAGAGTGGCTCCTTTCGGGGCAGCCTGAGCATTGAATTTTTGTTCAGAGACTTTCGTACGAAGGACACGGATCTGGAATAGCAGCCCTTGCGTATTCATTTCCTTCTCGATACGCGCTATGTCTGCGCTGCTCAGCTCATCGGGAGAGTTGGCAACCTCAAGCAGTACGCGTTCAAGATGATCCAGTGCTGTAGCAAGAAGAGGATCGTTGGACTGGGCGACACTTTGGCGATACAGCCGATTGTCGGTAAGTAGCTGCCTGGCTTCTACCTGTAGCGGTAAATCTACATTTTCTCCCTCAACACCAGCGTGATTCAGCTGAACGAGAAGACGCTCTGACCGGTCGAGGTGATTATCGAGCACGAAAAGTACCACTCGCTCTTTTGCATTTTCCGGAGTGCTGGCCAGCATAGGTTTGGTGTGGGCGTGCTCCCACATTCTTCCGGCCAGGAACGCGCCTGCCAGAAACAGCAGGCAGGCTGCCGCATAGGCAAGCTGATGCCAATGGAACCAGCTGCGCTTTCGCTTTGACTCATAGGGTCGCAGTGACCCTTGAATCGATCGCCAGACTTGCTCTCCGTAATCAGAACTTCGCGCCGGAGTCTCCGGCGCGCGAACACTGCCGAGCAGCTTGCCAAGTTCTTCGTAGGCTTGAGCGCACTGCTTGCAGGCTTGAAGATGTATCTCGGCATCAGCCTTGTAGAAATCTTCAGAGTAGTAGTGCTCGATCATTTCTTCATTTGTTAAGTGCCTCATGACTTCACCCAAAGCGGCTCGAGCGATTGCCGTAACTTTTGTACAGCCCGAAAAACCGCCTGCTTGGCAGAGTTCGGCGCAATTCCAAGCGCTGTCGCTATCTCCTCCGTCGATCGGTCTTCCATGTGGCGCAGCACAAAAGCAACGCGTTCGGTTGGCGTCAGTTTCTCCATGGCGGCATGCCTCCGTGCTTCGATCTCCTGGCTTAACAGGAGCCGGTCTGGCCCGGCTGCGCGATCTGCGAGTTGAACAGCAGCCTGTTCACCGTCATAGTCCTCGGCAATCGGCACCGCCGTCTGGTTCTTTCGCTTGTTCAAAACATCAAGTGCGCAGTTCATAGCGATCCGGTAAATCCAGGTTCGAAAGTTCGACCGAGCATCGAAGCCCTCAAGATTGCGATAGCTCTTAAGGAATGCTTCCTGTACGACTTCGTCCGCGTCGGCCTCATCTTCCGTAATGCGGAAGGCGACACGAAAGACACTTTGGCTGTGGCGTGTCACCAGCACCCCGTAAGCGTCTTTGTCTCCGGCCAGAACACTCCGGACAAGCGCGTGATCGTCATTCCCCATTCAGCGCATTAGACAGGATTGTGGGCTTGCGGTTAGGAAGAATTTTTTAGAGGGGATGTAAGCGACCCAATCGCCAGTGCAACAGGCTATCCGGTGGAAGTGGTTTCAACGAAGGAACAGTCCGGGCTTTCGTTCGCTGACTCGCTCACCTTGACATTCTACTGGAAGAGCTGTACCTTCGCCTAGAATGACTACCAAAGAACAGGAAGAACGCATCGAGCTGCTGCAAGGTACGCTGGACCTGCTGATTCTAAGGACGCTGCTCATGGGGCGGGCACACGGACACGCGATCGCCAAGGCAATCGAATTCAACTCGGACGATGTATTGCAGGTCGAGCAGGGGTCGCTGTACCCGGCGTTGCACCGGCTTATCAGGCGAGGATGGATTTCGGCCGAAGAGGGTACCTCCGAGAACAATCGCCGAGCCAAGTTCTACAAGCTGACGGCTAAAGGCCGAAGGCAACTCATGATCGAGACCAGCAAGTGGGACAAGCTGGCCGGAGCGATCGCACGGATTCTCCGACCGGCGTAGTAAGGAGGGCAAGCCATGACGCGCCGCA
Organism: uncultured Acidobacteriaceae bacterium; assembly: GCA_963833015.1. Taxonomy (GTDB): domain Bacteria; phylum Acidobacteriota; class Terriglobia; order Terriglobales; family Acidobacteriaceae; genus Alloacidobacterium. Next base: position 410,018 of record CAWHWJ010000020.1, read on the forward strand.
AGCGTATGCTCGACGATCTCGACCGGGACATTCAGGACCACATCGAGAGGGCGACGCAGGACAATATCGAGCGCGGCTTGTCGCCCGCGGAGGCGCGTCATGCAGCCCTGTGCAAGTTTGGCAATGTGAGTCGGATCAAGGAAGAGACGTGGGAGGTCTGGAGCGTCGTCTGGCTTGAGCAGCTGCGACAGGATATACGCTTTGGCTTGCGTATGCTGCGCAAGAACCCCAGTTTTACGATCGTTGCGGCGCTGACCCTTGCGCTTGGCATCGGCGCCAATACCTATATTTTCAGCATGGTGGACGCGCTCTTGTTTCGGCCTATTGCGTTCGCGAATCCCGCCCGACTCGTTGCGCTTTGGGAGCGAGTGCCGGACATAGGCGTCGAGAGGAACGAGCTCTCGCCGGCGAACTTCCTCGACTGGCAGGCTCAGAATCATGTCTTTGACCACATCGCCGCCCAGAGTTGGTGGGATGCCAACCTGGGTGGCGTCGAGCGACCCGAGCATCTGCATGGCTTTCTAGTCACGCCCGATTACTTCGCAGCACTCGAAGCGCAACCAATGTTGGGCCGCACGTTTCAGGCAGAGGAGGGCACGCCCGGCAAGGACCACGTCGCTGTGCTGAGTTATGGGATATGGCGCGACCACTTTGCCGCCGACCCATCCGTCGTTGGCAGATCCGTGTTCCTCAACGGAATGCAGTTCACAGTTGTCGGCGTGATGGGCCCGGCCTTCGAATATCCATCCGGCGGCCAGGTGTGGGGCGCGCTGGCCTTCACTCCACAGGAAAAAACTTATCGCGCGGCCCACTATCTGCACGTCGTTGCACACCTGGCCGAGGGGATCAGTCTTGGGCAGGCGCAGACGGAAATGAGTGCTATCGCCTCGCGGCTCGCGCAACGATATCCCGAGACGAATACGGGGCGCGGTGCGAACGTGATGCCGTTGATGGAAAGTGAGGTGGGCCAGACCCGGGCGCCTCTTTTGGTCTTGTTGGCGGCAGTCGGGCTGGTTCTATTGATCGCCTGCGCCAACATTTCCACCTTATTGCTGGCGCGTGCGGACAGCCGCCGGCGTGAATCAGCGATTCGCGCCGTTTTGGGCGCGACGCGAAGGCGCCTGATCCGACAATGGCTTGTGGAAAGCCTGCTCCTGGGATTGCTGAGCGGCAGCCTGGGCATTTTGCTGGCATTTTTGTGCCTTAAATTGCAAGTCATCCGCATCCCCGCTGAGTTTGCGCGCATGATTCCCGGGTGGGGCAAGATCGCGATCAATATTCCTGTGCTGGTGTTCACTTCGGTCATTTCCCTGGTTACCGGATTGATCTTCGGGTTGCTGCCTGCGCTGGGGACTTCGCGGCTCAATGTGAGCGCATCCTTGAAAGAGGGCGCGCCATCTGCGGGATTTGGACGGCGCCACAGCCGTTTGCGCAATGTCCTTATCGTCTCGGAGGTGGCGCTGTCAGTGGCGCTCCTTACTGCCGCGGGTCTGATGATGAAAAGCTTCGCACGTTTGGAGAGCGTTTCTCCGGGATTCAACCCTGACAAGTTGCTCACAATGTTTCTGACTTTGCCAGCTGCGAAGTATAAATCCGACCAACAGGTCGCGAGTTTCTATGAGCAACTCATCGAGCGCGTGCAGAATCTCCCCGGAGTGCAAAGCGCCGCAGCCGCGAACATCATCCCTTTGGGTGGTATGAATGAGACTTCAACCATTCGGATTGAAGCCAGGGCCGAACCAAAGCCCGGACAAGAACCGGAAGCCAGTTTTCGCAGCGTCAGCAACTCTTATTTCCAGACGATGCAGGTACCCATTCTGCGAGGTCGCGAATTTACCGGCGAAGACTCCGCCAAAGGCGAGCCGGTCGTCGCCGTTAACGAGGCATTTTGCGACGCGCTTTTGGCCCGGTGAAGATCCGATCGGGAAACGGATGCGATTCAGTGGCTCCCCTGAAGACAGGCCTTGGCAAACGGTGGTGACCGTCGTAGGCAATATAAGAAACCAGTTGGATGTGCCCGCACCCGCTGAGATGTATTTTCCGTTACGCCAACAGACGAGGAACACGATGGCATTGATTGTACGAACGTCGACCGAGCCGCGCAGCTTGGTCGAAGCCGTTCGCGCGCAAGTTTCCGCCGTGGATCGCGATATGCCAGTGTTCGAAGTTATGACGATGGACGAGTGGCGCTCGGTTTCCGTTATGGCGCAGAGGCTTGGCGGAACCCTCATGGCGGCTTTTGCAGTATTTGCGCTGGTGCTGACGGCGACGGGACTATTCGGCGTGATTGCTTATGCCGTGAGCGAACGCACCCACGAAATCGGCATTCGCATGGCTCTCGGAGCCGGCCCGCGAGAAGTCTTTCGGCTGGTCGTGGGCCGGGGAATGATGCTCGCCTCGATCGGATTATTGGTGGGATTGCCACTCGCGCTGGGAATGAGCCGCTTAGTAGCTGGCCTGCTTTACGGCGTAGCATCGAACGACCTTGTCACTTTTGCCGGAGTCGCTGTCATACTTGCCTGCGTTGCGTTTATAGCGTGTTACATCCCTGCGCGCCGTGCTATGCGCGTCGATCCGATGATCGCACTGAGGGACGAGTGATACCTCACTTTTTCGTTAAGGAACGCGAGTGTGTGACTGCTGAGCCTGCTCATTGCTGTATTTGTGATGTCAGCGGACGGGTCAAGGGAAGTGATATTCAGCAGTGGCGCACCGTTGGCCGTGACCTATTTCTGCTCTGGATTGGCAACGATGAAGTCCTGTACCGGTATCTCATCTTGACCCTTAAGGAAGCGAGTGATCCCATTCAGGTCGAGAACGGTGGCTGACGAAATGATTCCGGCGGGACACTCGGATCCGTATTTAACGAGGTAATCCTTTTCTTCCCCTTGCCCCTGTTTCAGCTTTTGCCTGTCTTCCACCGAGCAAGTGCAGTTGGCCTTGGTCTTATCGTTGCTGTCGACCACACAGGGCTTATCCAGGCACATGGCCCAGGGTTTGTTGTTGGAGCATGTGCCATAGCCGGGGATAGGGTAATAGCGCGAGATGACCTGGGTCTGCCCGTCGGGAGTTTTCGTCTGTCCGTCGCACTCCGTTCCGCTAGGGGAGTAAGCAGCAACGGAGTAACCTTGCCAAACGCGGCATGCACACGTGGTCGTTTCCTGATTCCCTTGCGCCACCGCTGGTCCGCATTGTGAGAATGTGCATAAGGCATAAGTCGTGTGGCACAACAGGAACTTCGGAGGATCCTTCGCGCCTTCTTGCGCCATAGCGGTGATGCCGCAACTGGCAACGACAAGTAAAACAGTCGAGAACAACTTTTTCACATTCATCGCATCGCTCCAGTCCAGGTGCTAAAGTCTGTACCGTCTTTCGAATGGCTTGGACTATACACCCTTCCACTCGCATAGTTCTGGAGACTAAGCACCGCCCCTGGAAGCGCCGGAGTAAACACTTTCCGGTCCGCAGATCGGCTCGTACCTCACCGGCGAACGAATCGGTGCTCGGATGGATCGGTATCGGCCGCGCTCGCTGACCGGCACGGCGATTATGCGTTCATCGAGAGAGCAGTAACGAGTCAATCGGCAACAATCACTCCGCACAGCGCTTTTTTGGCAATTGCGTTGACTTTCGACCGGCCAATTCTTACAGTCAATTAACCCAGTGCAGTGCAGTCGATGCAGAAGCCACCTTAGCCGATTTTTCGAAAGGGGTTTGGCGATGAAACGCACGATGGTTCGCACGAAGTGTCCCAGGTCGGTGGAAGGCTCAGCCGATACAAGATCCCAAAAAATACTGCTTCTCGTGGTTGTCAGCGTTCTCGCGCTTGTGACCTCGCCGGCTATGCACGGCCAGGCCACTGGAAGCTTCTCCGGAAATGTCGTCGACAAATCCGGATCGGGTGTCCCTGGGGCTACCGTCACCGCTACCTCTCAAGGAACCGGACTGGCTCGAGACGGCAAGACGGATGACGCAGGACACTATTCAATCCCACTACTCCCTGTTGGTACCTACACGGTGCGCGTTGATTCCACTGGCTTTCAAAGCTCCGAATCGAAAGATCTTACCCTTCAGGTGGATCAAGCCCGCGAACTGAATTTCACTCTTGCTCTCGCGAGCGTATCCACGACGGTCACCGTTGCCGGCGAGGCCGTAGCTGTCGAGACTGCCAATCCATCTCTCGGCCAGGTCATCACGTCACAGCAAGTCGCGCAACTGCCCTTAAACGGCCGCAACTTCGTGCAACTCGCAACACTTACGGCAGGCGCTACAGCCGAGACGAATCCCAACAGCTTCTTTACCTCCGCAGCCAGCAGTGAGGTGGCTGCACGCGGCGCCTTCTCTTTGTCGGTCGGTGGCTCCCGCCCAAACAGTACAGATTGGTTGCTGGACGGCGTGGATAATAACGAATTGACCGCAGGCGGTATCGCCATCTTCTCCTCGATCGACGACATTCAGGAGTTCAAGGTTCTGACCTACACCTACTCCGCCGAGTACGGAACGCGCGCCGGCCCCACCGTGCTCCTGACGACGAAATCTGGGGCCAACGATTTCCATGGATCGCTCTACGAGTTTTTCCGGAATACGGCACTTAATGCCAGGAGCTACTTTGCGACCAGCGCTGAGAAGTTCAACCTGAACCAGTTCGGAGGTTCAATCGGCGGACCCATTCAAAAAAATAAGACATTCTTTTTTGTCGACGGCGAACAAAAGTATCAGCGCGAAGGTATCACCTTTACGGGCCTGGTTCCCTCCCAGGCCATGCGTACAGGCGACTTCTCGGCCGACCCTTTTGGCAATCCGGTTAACGGCCTGGCCATCGTAAACCCGAATATGATCGGAGCCTCGACCGATCCGACGGTGTATCCGAATGTATATTTCCAATGCAATGGGGCAGGGCAGCCCGTCGCTGCCAATCCTGACGGAAGCCAACCGCAGGGAACACCCTGCAACAAGATTCCATCCAACCTGATCAACAACATTGGGCAGGCGATGATAAACCTATATCCCGCGCCGAACGCCAGCAACGCGGCCGCGGGATACAACTTCGTCAACACTCCCGTCCGCGAGCTCGACGAGACGAAGTTCGACGGCCGTCTCGACCATAACTTCTCGAACGCCGATTCTCTCTTCGGTCGTTTCAGCTACGATCAGGCGTTCTCCTACGTGCCCGGCGGCTCGAATCCGCCATCCTTTGCTTCAGCTAACGCCTTCGGCACCAATCAGCGCATCATCAATCACGCTCGCAATGCCGCCATCGGCGAAACTCACGTCTTCTCGGCCTCAATGGTCAATCAGGCCACCTTCGGCTACAACCGCATCTTCGACTACATCTCGTCGCAAGGCACCGGAACCTGCGCCTCGGCCACGATCGTGCCCGGCGGAATTCCCAATGCCAACCTTGGATGCCCTGTTGGAGCCACCCCCTGCGCCGCCGGCTCTTATAGTTGCGGCCTGGTCTCTACGGAATTTCAGGGTGGGGGTCCTGGCTACTGGGCGCTCGGAGATCGCGGGTACTCACCCTTCCAGGGCGGCACGAATATCTTTTCCTTCCGCGACTCGCTCGACCTGATCGTCCGTAAGCATAACATTCATGTCGGGCTCGACTTCCGAGCCAATCAGATGAACGTCGGCACAGAGGCCTTTCAGGATGGCTTCTGGATCATGAGCGCCTTTGGCAACTTCACCGGTCTCAGCAGCGCCAACATTCCTGGCAATACGGAGGCGGATTTTCTCCTCGGCATTCCCGGCGTGGCCATTCACGACCAGACCTACGACGGGCCAGTCACCGGCCGCCGCTGGAAGATCTACCGTCCCTTCGGCGAGGATGATTGGAGAGTCAGCAATTCCCTCACACTTAATCTCGGCCTTGCCTGGGACATGACCACGCCAATCTCTGAAGCTCACGGGCGCCAGGCGAATTACATTCCGAGCACCGAACAGCTTCTGGTAGCCAATCAAAATGGTGTCAGCTCATCTGCCGGAGTGAACATGGACTGGACAGCTCTCGAACCGCGGATCGGCGCAGCGTGGAAGTTCTTCGGAAGCGATAAAACTGTATTTCGTGCCGGCTTCGCCATCTATCATGATTCAGCCTGGAGTCAAGGCGCACAGGGCCTTTGGCAAAACCCACCCTTCCTCGGCGAGTCGGACGCCTTCCCTGCCACCTTCTCCGCCGGTTGCGCTTTCTCCACTTCGTACTGTGCCACCGTCCTGGGACAAACCCCCGAAAACGTCAGCCTTTCCAACGGATTTCAGGCCATTCCAACTCCGCCAACCGTGGCAACATTCACTGGTTCGTTTTATACGCAGCCCACAGACTTCAAGTTAGGCAGAGTGCGCCAATACAACCTGAACGTTGAACAGGTATTACCAGCCAACATCGTACTCACGATGGGATATGCCGGTTCGCGCAGCAACCACATCTTGGTCGCAGGCAATGACCTCAACACCGATAGCCCCAGCGCCTGCACCGGGTCCCCCTCTTACACTCTTGGCTGCCTACCGGGTGGACAGCCCTACGTGTACCCCTACAACCCTCCCAATTTCAATGCCATCTTGCTCTTCGGCGACGTGGGTGACACAAGCTACGACTCGCTGCAGGTCAAAGCAGAAACCAAGACGTCGAACGGCCTTTATGCTTTGATTGCCTACTCATATTCGCGTACGTTGGACAACGGCCTGTCGGACGGTCTGGGCTCAATGTTGAGCGCGCCTTATTTTCCGCTGCCCAACTGGCGAAAGCTCGATTGGGCTTTATCGCAGATCAATCTCAATCACAGCTTCACGGCCAGCGCGATCTACGATCTTCCTTTCGGCAAGGGGAAGCAGTTCGGCAGCAATTGGAGTGGACTGACCAACACTCTTCTCGGCAACTACCAGCTAACTGTCATCGAAAGAATCTCGTCCGGTTTTCCGGATCCTCTCATCGACAGCAACAATCAATCCGGCACCACCTTCAACACCGGCGGCAACGACAATAACTGGAATCGCCCCAATCAGATCCCCGGCTGCAACGTCTACGGGGCGCATCACAGCCAAAACGAATACATCAATGCCGCGTGCTTCGTTGCGCCTCCTGCCGGACAACTTGGAGACGCATCTCGTGTCCCGGTCACAGGTCCCGGGTTCGTCAACACAGACTTTTCCGTCATCAAGCAGTTTGTGTTGCCGAAAGAGGGGATGGGCTTGAACTTCCGCGCAGAGTTCTTCAACCTCTTCAATCACGCACAGTTCGGTATGCCTATCAACGACATCAATGCGATCGGCTTCGGCGCCGTGAACTCAACGGTGAATAATCCGCGCCTTGTGCAATTTGCCCTCAAACTAACGTTCTGAAGCAGGCGTTAATGTACGCAAGAAAGGAATCTGCGACTACCGGCCGCGGAACCGCTCGCATATTACGTCAGTAGAGGTTCCCGGCAACCTGTTCAGCAATTTGCTCCAGCGCGTCGCCGGAGCTATCGGAAGAATTCACGGCAACTTTTTGTCCTTGAATGGAAAGAGTCACCGTGAAATAGAACTCCCGAACGCGGCTGCTCACCATTTCCATTATCTCGCCGTGCGACTCTCGAAGTTGGCACCTTGCGGCTTCATTGCCAATACCGGTCAATCGAGTGCTGTTGTCGGGACACTTAGCCCCACTGGTCTTGCCAACGAGAATCTCCAGGGAATTCATGGGGGCTTGCTGCCGTAAAAACCGGCAGGAGCCCTCTCCGGTATTCGCTACATTTACAGTTACAGATACATCTCCGCCAAGCGCTCTTACTGCGCTGCCTTGCGTTAACCACGGACAAACAGCCTGCGATCCGGATTGCGGCGTGCTCTTCGAGTATCCCGCGTTATCGTTTTGGGCGCGTAAATCAGAGGCTGCAGAAATCAGCAGCAGGAGGAGCAGAATTCGGATTGGCATAACTCTGATTAAGATTTGACTCTTGCTTTCTCAAGAGGGCCGGACTTCAGAATCTTGCCGCCTTCCTGAATCACGTAGAGTTGGTTTACTTCAAGATCTTTGAGCTGATCCACCTGGCCACTCAGCCAGCGGATCTCCACCATATCCACTTTTTTCGCCTGCTCCAACCCAAAATGCATGCGTCTGTCATTCTGGGAAAAGTAGCTGCCCCCGCTGCGCAGTTCGTCGATCTGCACCAAGGGCTTGCTGGCATTGGGTTCGGTCGTGGCGGTGACGATCACCCGGCTGCCGATGCCTGACCGGTTGGACTTTACGCCGACGAGCCTGATCTTGATCCAGTTGCGATTCAATGTCGAATCACAGCGCAGAACTTGAGGCACAGCATTGATGCAGTTCACAATGACGTCGATGTCGCCGTCATTGTCGTAGTCGCCAAAGGCACAACCGCGCGCAGGAGCGTTCTCAAGAATTCCCGGGCCACCCTGCTCTGTCACCTCTTCAAATCTTCCGTTCCTCAGATTGCGATAAAGATACTTATGCTCGGCGTACTTCAAGTCTGCCTTCGATTTATCGACCTCCGGATAGACGTGGCCGTTCGACATAAGAATGTCGAGCCAGCCATCGTTATCCATATCGAAGAAGCCCACGCCCCACCCCAGCAAACGCGTATTTACCCCCAGGCCCCCGGGATATGTGTGATCTTCAAAAGATGCGTCGCCCAGATTGGTGTAAAGAGAATCGGTATCGCCGGCGAAATTGGTTTTGACCACATCCAGATTGCCGTCGCGGTTGTAGTCTCCGATGGAGACGCCCATGCCGGCCTGCGGCTTTGCCTCCGCAGAGAGTGCGGCGCCCGCTTCAATGGCGATGTCGCGGAACGTTCCGTCCTTCTGATTGAGATAAAGTGTCGCCGGAGCGGAATCATTCGCAACGTAAATGTCAGGCCAGCCATCATTATCGAGGTCTGACGCTGCAACGCTCAGACCATACGTGCCCACCGCAGTCCACATGCCCGATTTCTCACTGACATCTGTGAACGTTCCGTCGCCATTGTTGTGATAAAGGATATTTCTGCCACCCGGCAGCCCCGGAGGGCCGCAGGCAACGAGGATGCCCTTGTACGTGCATGGCCCATCCTCGGGCTTGGGCGCAGTTTTCAGATCAAAGTCTACGTAGTTCGCGACAAACAGATCGAGGTGTCCATCGCGGTCGTAGTCGACAAAGGTGCAACCTGTATTCCATCGTGTCTTTGGTCCAGGCTGGATCAAGCCTGCCTGCGCGGTCACGTCAGTAAAGGTGCCATTGCCGTTGTTGCGGTACAGAACATTCTGGCCATAGTAGGTGACGAATAAATCATCGTGGCCGTCGTTGTTGTAATCACCCACGCAGCATGCCTGCCCCCACCCCGTTTTGTGTTCCAGGCCAGAACCTGCCGTAACGTCGGTGAAGGTGCCGTCACGATTGTTCTTGAAAAGATGACAGTGAGGTTCCTGCCCCGGAGCAAATCCTTCCAACCGCCAGCCGTTCACGAGAAAAAGATCCAGCCAGCCGTCATCGTCATAGTCGTAGAAAGCCAGGCCGCAGCCGGTTGTTTCGAGCAGATATGTATTCGTGCCTACTCCGCCGTAAATCGTCTTGACGTTGAGACCGGCTTCTTTGACCACATCGACAAAGCTCACGCCCAGCGGCGTACCCTCGATCGGTGATTTAGGACCGGGCGGCGGAGGCGCGGGCTTTGCATCGTATGTGCGCTCCTGCGGGCCGATGTTTTTCTTAGGCGCCGCCTGGGGCTGCTGTTGCCAGGGTGAGGCCAATGCAACGATGTCGGTAAGGGGAAGAACAAGTGCCGTTCGGCTGAGCGAGCGAATGAAATTGCGGCGGTTCAACGCATAACCTTTCTCGTATTTAGGGTTGTCCCGCGCCGCTGGCAGAAGCACCATGCATGATGTCGGTGTGCATGTGCCACGGCACGCTTTCAGTAGAAATCTCGGGATGCTTGCGCAGGTAGTCGAGAGAGTATGTGGGCGCCGACGGATCTATTCTCTTGATCGTGTAAAGTGCGGCTTCCTGTGCCGCCTGCTGTTTCATGCCCATGCGACGATAGAGGATCGCGAGATTGTAATGCGCCGCGAGATCATCGGGATCAATCGCCTGCAGCGCCTTGAACTGCTCCATCGCCTCCTCGCTGCGGTGCTGCTGATAGTACGAGATTCCCAGTTCCCTCCGGGCATCTCGCGAGAACGGATATTGCGCTACCACCTGTTGCAAATCGAAGACTTCAGCGGATGAATGCCGCTCTCTACGCTCCACCAGTGCCATGTAGTAAAGTGCCCGCGCGTCGTCCGGACGCAGTGTAAGCGCCTTCTCCAGCGGAGCGCGCGCTTCGGCGTATTTCTCCCACTCGATATAGGTGATGCCAAGATTGACGTAGCCGTCCTTATAATCCGGGCGCAGGCGGACGACCTGCTCGAAGGCGTTCAGTGCGTCGTCGTATTGCAGCTCGTCGAGGTATCCGATGCCCACATTGTTCCAGCGCATCCAGTCCGGATTATCCGTCGCAAAAGGCGCCGTGACGGGATTGTCGCCGATGTTCAGAGAACGGCTGCGTGCAGCCAGCTGCACTACGGGATAGGCAGGATGGTCCTTGCCCAAAACGTTATTCAGGTAGCTTTGCCGCAGGTGCCGGTAATTGACCCGCGCGGTCATCGTCAGCGGACTCTTTGCGCTTGCCGGAATATGAAACTGGTATCGAATCAGCGCTGACCGTCCCGCCTGAATCGAGTTGTCATACGCCATCGAATGGATCGTCCACACTTTGTGGTTGTCCACGAAATTGCCGGTCATGTCTACAGGACGGTTCGTGAAACTATGCGCGCGTTCATCGAGCATGCCATCCGGCTTCAGGAAACCGCTGTCGTAAATCTCCGCTCCAGACGCGTCCTTCACAGTGAACTGCACCCACGCCTCATACAGGTCGCGCACCTCGGGAATCAGTGAGTGGCCGATGTTCTTGTTTTGCACGACAACATAGGCCTCGACCGTCTGATCTGGCTTCAGTTTGAACGGCGCCGAGCCCAGCGGGGCGACCATTGTGCCGTCGTCCAGTCTTAGCGCGAAAAGATCGACATTCAGATAATTGCCGCTCTTCAGGAACTCGATCGTCTTGTTGAGCTGCTCGTCGTAGCCGTAGTAAAACGGCACGGCCGTGTTTCCGGCCAGCCATCTGTGCGAAGCCAGTGTGCCGTTCCGGGCCCCGTAATCCGGCAGCGTGATTCCCTGCCGCGGCATGTGGCAGTTCTGGCAAGTCGTAAAATCAGCCGAATAAAAAGTAAGAGGATTGCGCTGCGAGAACTTCGATGTCTGCCACTCGTCATACGCCGTGAATGCGCGAATCCACTTGTAGTCGTTCAGTTGCGGCGGCATGTTTGCCTTGTGGCATGCTGAGCAAAATTCGGGTGTACGGTAGAAATCCTGCATGACCGCCGCTACATGCCGATCGGTATGAGCAAGAATTTCTGCATCGGGAGCAACGCCCGGGATGCGATTGCCCTGCTCGTCCACCATCACTGCGGGCACGCCCATGACGTAGCTTCCATTGCCCAGCTTCGTCTGCACGCTTTGGATGGAGTGACAGGTCATGCAGGTGACACCGTCGCGATCGAACGAACGATCCAGCGTCGAGTCTTTCGTTAGAGCGCCCGCCAGAACGCCAACAGGGTTGTGGCAACTATCGCAATGGCGGGCATACTCAATCCCCTTCGTTCGTATCAGAATATTGACGCTGGCGCGATAGAACGGAGTGCGGAAAGCATTTGAATGCAGCGACTGGCGCCACTGGTGATACGCCTCCTGATGGCAATGAGAGCAGTACGCGGCGTCAGGGAATGCGCTTGCTTCAAGAAATCCACTGCCTCCCTCAACAGCCGCGTTGCCCGGCAAAGATATCTTGTCTTTCCCGAAGGGATAGCTGTACGTTTCGCCTATTTTCTCGGAATAAGCCTTGCGGGCGCTTGCCTCTTCTGAGCGCTTGTCTGATGCGCCACGGACCGTCCTCAGGCAGAACGCAGAAATTCCCGCCACGATGAGAAGAAATATAAGTACGCGTCGGCCCAAGAGGCTCATATGCTACACGGTCGCAAAAAACTCGCAGATACTGCGGTTTCCAACGTACACGGAAAGCCGTGGCGAGTTGTTATGTACAGCTCAACACTATAGCGAACTTGCTCAGTGCTTGTATATTCCAGCATTCCCCACGATTGACTGAGTATGTACGCGTTCACTCCCGCTTCCAGTCCATTTACTATGGCTTCTTTTCCAGAACTTCAGCTCTTTGCCTTTCGGACGCCGCCTCAGCACCTTGTCCCTTTTGCTGCAGTGCATTTGCCAGTCCCAGGTGCGCCTCAACGTAGTTCGGGTCGTAGCTTATCGCGTTCCGAAATTCTGTGATTGCATCGTCCACCTTGCCGGTTTTCAAGAGCGAGTTACCCGAGTTACAGGCAACCTCGGCACGCTGCTGGTTCATATTCGCGCGCATCAGGTCAGCAGCCTTTTTGCGTTCGGCAGTCGCTTCAGCCGTTTGGTTCTGCTTCACCAGCACTGCCGCCAGCGTCAGGTGGGGATCAGGTTGCTCCGGAAGCTGACGAATGGCTTCCTGCAAAGCCGAGACCGCTTCGGGCAGCTTATCCAGATGGTTGTAGACGCTGCCTAACGTCGCCCAACCATCACCATTCGCCGGTTGTAACTTCAGCGAAGCACTTAGCTCGCGGGCAGCGTCATCATATCGCCCGGCCTGCATGTACAACATGCCCAGCGCATAGGGCGGCTCGGGCGCGGATGGATCGAGTTTCTCCGCTGCTTCCAGTTCCGGAATCGCGTCCGCGGCGTCGTCCTGCATTTTGAAGGCGAGCCCCAGATTGTAGTGCAGCTGTGAAACCTTTGGAGACAGCTTCAAGGCCGCGCGCGACTGGCTTACGGCATCTTCAAACTGGCTAAGCTGGATGTAAGCCGCCGCAAGGTTCTCGTGAGCGGTTGCATTCTCCGGCGTCAGCGCAACAGCGCGTTGCAGCACCGGAACCGCTTCTTTGGCTCGCTGCGCCTGACACAGAGCCATTCCATAATTGGTCAGAATCTCTGCATTCTTAGGTTCTGCGGCGGCGGCCCTTTGCAGCAGTGGAAGCGCATCCTTAACGTTATTATTACGCTGCAGCGCCAGACCCAACTGATAAGCAGCTGCCGACGAACCCGGATCCAGCTCCATCGCGCGCTGCAGGACCGGAATCGCCTGTTCGTCGTGACCACTCGCCGCCAGAGCCCGTCCAAATTCGAGAGCGACGATCGCTTTCTGCGGTGCCAGTTGATAGGCCTGGGTTAGCTCATCCATCGCACCCGGCTGCTGCTGCGCCTCAAGCGCCAATCCCAAGTGCAGATGCGCCATCGCAAAGTTCGGATCGATTTCCAGTGCATCGGCGAAGGCCTTTATCGCTTTCGGCCAGTCCTTTTGTTGTGCGTAGATCGAGCCAAGCTCGTCATGGAATTCTGCATTGTGCGGAGCAGCGGCGATCGCCTCCTTCATTCGTGCCACCGCTTCCGGAAATTGCTGCGTCGCGGCCAGCGACCGCGCATAAGCTGAAAGGACATCGGCTGGCAGCGGATGTCCTTCTGCACGAGAAGTGGTCTCGACCTTTGCAAACCATGAAAGGGCCTTTGCGGGCTGACCATTTTGCTCATAGGCGAGCGCCAGATTCAGCTGGGCACTGCTATCGCTCGGTTTCAGAGACAGTGCCTTCTCCAACTCGCGAATGCTTTCTTTGGTTCGTCCAAGCCGCAACAGGACTGATCCTAAAGCGCTGTGCCCTAGCTCGATGGAGGGCTCAAGGCGAACAACCTTTTCGAAATCATCACGAGCCGTATTCAGATCATTGCGAGAAAATGCCGCCACTCCATCGCGAAAAGCCTGGTTAGCTTCCTGCATACTCGACGATTGCTCTTGTGCATGCCCCGCAAGAAAAAGGGTCAGAAACGCGGCAAAGATGAAGCAACAAATGCGATGGCCATTCCTGCGAACACCGCACTTGTCCTGACAAGAAGCGTCCATGATCGTTCCCAGCGAGAAAATAGAGGGCACCGTGATCTTAGACGATTGAACCGGAGGATATGACGAACCCTGGCTAATCTTCGTGCCGAAGGGCAGTAACTGGATCAAGATTTCCGGCTCTGAATGCGGGCATCCAGGCGGCTAGCAAGGCAACAGCGGATAGCGCGAAGACTACCGCCGCTAAAGAAGCGAAGTCGAATGAAGTTTTTGCAAAGATCTCAAACCGCAGAACACGCTCAAGCAAGATGCTTCCGCATAAGCCGATCATCAATCCAAGACCGGCAACCTTTGCAACCATCAGCAGGACCAGCTTCAGAATGTCTCCCCGCTTTGCCCCTAGAGCCATGCGCACTCCGATTTCATGCACACGCTGCGCTACCGTGTAGGAGATGACGCTGTAAATTCCGATGGCGGCCAGCGTGAGGCCCAAAGCTGCAAAGCTACTAAAGAGGGCCATGTTAAAGCGTGGCTGTTGCGTTTCTTCACCTAACACTTCATCGAGCGTCAGAGGTCGCCCGAGCGGGACGCCTTTATCCAGCTCGCGCACTTTTTCACGCACGGCGTTGACCATTGCCAACGGCGGCCCGACAGTCCGCACGATGATTTGGCGGTCGGGAGGCGCAATCATCGTGTAAGGCAAATACACTGTGGGAAGCGTCGCATCGGCCATGCCTCCGTTTTTGGTGTCGCCAATTACGCCGACAATCATCAGCTCGGAGTTGTTTCCCGGAGGCACCAATAGAGGCGGCTTCAAGGGCTTATCGAGATCATCCAGCTTCAGGTGTCTGCCGATCGGGTCAACGCCTGCAGGCCAGAGTTTAGCAGCGCTCTCATTGATGAGCGCAACGTGAGATACATTTTCGATCTCAGATTCAGCAAGCTCCCGCCCGCGCTTCAACGGAATCCCCATTGCCTGCGGGTACTTTTCGCTGATGAGGGAACCAACGATCTTTTGATCGTCAGAGAGAGGTTTGCGACCGTCAATTGCGTATGAAGATTCCCAACTGCTGTAAGGCATTCCTCCATTTCCCAGTGCCGCCGCCTCTATCCCTGGAATCGTCATGACGCTTGCCAGCAAGTTTTGATCAAAAACATTGCGCTGTTCAAACGTGGTGTATTGTTTTGGCGGGAGCGTGAACCCCATGCGCAATACTCGCTCCGGCTGGAAGCCCAGATTCACGTTCAGAAGCTGCGTAAAGTTTCGGATAGCGAGGCTGGCTCCAGCCAGTAACGTCACCGAGAGAGATATCTCAGCCACAACCAGCCAGTTCCGCATCGCCTGCGCCCGCGAACTGCCGGCTGCGCCGTTGCCGCCATCTTTCAGCGTCTCCACAAGATCGGGCCGTGAGGAGCGCAGCGCAGGCGCAAGCCCAAAGAGAATGCCGGTCAACATGGACACTGCGAGCGAGAAGAGCAGAACGTAGCCGTTGATGGTGATGCGCGACTCATTCGGCACATAGTCGGGCGGAATCAGCATCACAATCATGCGCGTAGCAGCGATCGCGAAGAGCACACCCAGCACGCCGCCAAGGATCGACAGCATGACGCTTTCCGTCAACAGTTGGCGCACCAGTCTTCCGCGGCCCGCTCCAATGGCCAGACGCATCGCAATCTCGCGCGCTCTGGTCGTGGTTCGCGCCAACTGTAGATTCGCGACATTGACGCAGGCAATCAGCAGGAGCAGGCCGACAGCCGCAAGCAGCATGTGCAAGCTGGAACTCATCGCGCCGCTGGCCGTGGTGATATCCATGTAGTTGAGCAACACGGTGCGCAACTGACCCTTGGGAAACTCCTGCGGATGCTCTGCCGCAAGGCGCACATTTAGCTGGTTCAACTGCTGTTCGGCCACTTGCTTGGTGATCCCTGGCCGCAACCGCACAATTGCATGGATGGGCGTGTTGTCGGCAAGATTTGACGACAGCGGGAGCCAGAACGAGTCGTTGGTCCACCATCCGAATCGTGGCGGCATCACGCCGATGATGGTGTATGGAACATCGTCCACCGTGATCTTCTTCCCCAGCGCCTGCGCGTCGCCGCTAAAGTGGTGCTGCCAGAATTGATACGTCAGCACAACCACCGCGTCCGGCTCTCCACCGGGATGGATATCGAAGGGTTGGATGGTCCGTCCGATCACGGGTTTCACGCCGAGAAAGTTGAATGCGTTCCCGGTCAAATACACCCCGTGAACGCTCTCCGGATTCGTGCCGCCGGTCAGCATCACCGATTTCGGGCTGGTCGCCATCACATCCGCGACAGCTGGGAGTTTTGCGATCTCAAGAACTTCGCGCAGGGGATACGGGTGCCAGAAGCGGACCGGGTCGTTCGGTCCAAGCACCGCCGGCGCCCATATCTCATTGGGCTTTGCATAAGGATAAGGCGCGATCAAAACGCCGTATACAACGCTGAAGAGAGCGATACTCGTCCCGATGCCCAGCATCAGCGACAACAGCGCCACCGCCGTAAAGCCGGGATTCTTCCTGAAGCCGCGCAGCGCATAACGCACGTCCTGCCACAACCGCTCCAGCCACACCCAACCCCAGACGTCGCGAGAGTTGTCCTTGGCCACCAGAACATTGCCGAACTTCCGCATCGCGGCGTGCCGCGCCTCTTCCGGCGACATTCCGGCCTCGATATTCTCCTGCGTCTCAAGATCAATGTGCGTTTGAATTTCGTCTTCCAGCCGGTCGCTACGCCTTTTCCACCAGGTCATGACACGCGCCTTTCGCAATGAACTGTTTCTTACTCGCCTTCCTCGACTGGAGGAGTGAGAATGCGAGCAATCGCATCCGAGAACCGCTGCCATCTCGACGTTTCGCGATACAGCTTCTTCCGGCCCTTCGCCGTGAGCCGGTAAAACCTGGCCTTGCGATTGTTTTCCGATATGCCGTCTTCCGCAGCGATCAAGCCATGTTTCATAAGGCGCTGCAGCGCTGGATAGAGAGAGCCATGGCCTACCTGCAACACTTCTTCAGACCTGCGCTCAATGGACTTCGCGATGGCATGCCCATGCGCGTGTCCGAAGGCGAGAGTCTGCAGGATGAGCAGATCAAGCGTGCCTTGCAGAAGGTCGAGTTGATCGTTGGACGCTCTAGTCGTCATTCGACCCAAATCTATGTGCTCTTTGGTCGAATGTCAAGGGGAAAGCTGGATTTCCATCCGAAGGTGAATGCAAACGCCTGGACCACTTGGTCCTCGAACTCGATCACGAAGTCGTGGTCCACGATAGTGCCCTTCTGTCGGATGAGTTGATACAGGCGATGTTCGGTAATCACTCCGTTGCCTTGCTCGTCCGTGTCCACGCCATGATTTTCGCCAGGCGCGTGGCCATCAATGGTTACGCGAAAGCGCACTGGTTTTCCGTCCGCGGAACCGAGCACCAGATGCAAATCGCGGGCATGAAAGCGGAACGCAATTTTCCCAGCCGGCGCCGCAAGTACTGCGGTCTGGTCGTGATCGATCCAGTCGCCGGAAAGCGCCCATTGGTTCAGTTCCAGCCGCGCCGGGATGGTATAGACCTTCGCATTGTCCTGCTGCAGGCCGCCGGGTGATGCAAAGTTCTGTGCCTGAGCGTAACCGATGTAGGTTTCGGGAGACTTCACGTCATCCATGTCCGGCGCGGCTTCTGCACCCTGTGCGCTGACGCTCACGATTCCAGCAGGAAGCGATTGCTCACCCGTCCGTTCTTTCAGAAGTTCCTGAATCCACTGTTCCGACTGGTCGTACTCCCCCTCGCCGAAATGTTGGTAACGCACCTTACCATTTACATCGATGAAGTAGTGCGCGGGCCAGTATTGATTACCGAATGCAGTCCAGATCAAATACTTATTGTCCAGCGCGACCGGGTATGTGATTCCGAGATCGCGGACCGCCTTCTGCACGTTCGACAAGTCCTTCTCGAAGGGAAACTCGGGCGTATGTACGCCGACCACGACGAGCCCGCTGTCTCTGTATTTCTCCGCCCACGCGCGGATATAGGGCTGATCGCGCAGACAGTTAATACATGAGTATGTCCAGAAATCGATGAGAACAACCTTGCCTTGCAGTTGATCGGCAGTCAATGGCTGCGAGTTTATCCACGCTGTTGCGCTCGTCAGGCTCGAGAGCGGTGAGCTTTCCGTCAAAGTTGATCCCGTATCGGTGATGGTTAAAGTCTGATCCGGAATGCGTATTACCTTTGGGTGCAGACGATTGAGCAACTTCTGTTCCACGCCCGATGTGCTGGCGAGCGAAACGCGCGTCAGGATACCGCGATCCAGTCCAAGCGCAACAGCAATCACACCAATCAGAACAGCGACGCCGAGAATACGCCGTATCCACTCTTCCGCGCCGAGCGATCGCTTCATCGCCGCAAAGACGCGGCCGCCCGCGAGCAGAGCCACGGCAAGTGATGTCGCCGCTCCAGCCGCATAAGTCAGCAGCAGCAATGATGTATGGGCGCTTGCACCCTGCAGGGCTGCTCCGGTAAGAATCAGGCCGAGGATCGGACCTGCGCATGGCGCCCACAGCAGTCCGGTAGCAACGCCCAGCAGGAGCGATTGCCACACAGTTGTCGAACCGCTCGATGCAGTCTGTGTGAGACGACTGCCCAATCGCACAAAAGGCCGGGAGATCCTCTCCGCCAAAGCGGGCCAGAGAAGAGAAAGTCCTAGCAGGGCAAAAAGGGCCAGGGCGGCCAGGCGGCCATACTGATTCGCGCGCACCAGCCACGAGCCTCCTGCCACTGCAATGGACGCAACGGCTGCAAACGTCGCCGCCATACTCAGAAGAAGCGGCAATCCTGTCTTGCGGAAAGGCTGATCGGCGCGCGCAAACGTGAACGGAAGAATCGGGAGGATGCATGGGCTCAGGATGGTGAGAATGCCGCCGAGATAGGCCAAGACAAACATGCAACCCCAACTTCCTCAACTAAGACTCTGTAGACAGACGAAAGGTTACAGACACACGGTCACATGCCCGAGACGGGAACACATCCGCCACCACGACGACAGGGCCAACCTGCAAGCACTGGGTCGATCGAAGCACACATAGCTTCGCTCGTGCGCGTTCGCCGAACCGGCTGCTCGCATTGTTTCTCGTTGTTGCCGAAGCTACATCGTAAGCACTACGCGAAACTCGGCCTTGCCGCTCATCATGCGGGCATATGCTTCCGCAGCCTTTTCCAGAGGGTAGGTTTCAATCATGGCGCGTACCCCGCGCAGATCGGCAAAGTGAAGCGCGTCATCCGTATCCGCCGGCGTTACCCCTGCCCATCCTTCAATAGTCTTGCCGCCCCTGATGAGCTGAACCGGAGCAAACTCGATGGGGTCGGAGGCTACGCCGATCAGGACAAGCTTGCCGTTCGGCCCCAAACCGCCAATCAGTTCGGACATTGCCCTGGAGTCCGGCGCAGTCGCGATAATGACTCTTGCGCCGCCCAATTTTTGTAGTTCCTCTGCTGCGTTCTTCACTTTGCTGTCGATATACACATCGGCGCCGAGCTTCATTGCCAGCGATTCAATTTGCGAGCCGCGCCCGACCGCAGCCACCTTGTAGCCAAACTTGTTGGCGAATTGAATTCCGAGGTGGCCGAGTCCACCGACCCCTTGCACCGCGACCAGGTCCCCTGGCATTGCGCCCGAACGCCGCAGGGAGTTGTAGGTGGCACTTCCAGCGCACAACAGCGGCGCCGCATCGATATCGCTAAGACTGTCCGGAATCGAAACTAACGCTTCGACCGGAGCCAGCATGTATTCCTGATAACCGCCGTCATAACTGAGACCGGGATTCTTCTCATTGCGGCAGAGTCGAAAATCTCCGCGCCGGCACTCGGGGCAGGTGCCGTCATGGCCGCCATGCCAGCCAACGCCAACACGCTGGCCTTTTCGCCATTCAGTCACTCCAGTCCCGAGCGCATCCACCACACCGGCCACTTCATGGCCCGGAACGCGCGGATAAGGGATTCCTGGCCGGCGGCCTTCGACGATGATCGCATCGCTGTGGCACACACCACATGCCTGAACTTTGATGCGCACCTCACCCGGGCCTGGATCGGGAATCTCCAGCTCGACGATTTTAAGACCGGCTCCAGCCGCGGTCACCTGAGCGGCTTTCATGGTTGCTACTGCGACTGTTGTCGCTGCCATAAATCCTCCTATGGATGGTTGTCTTCATTATTGGGTTGTGGGATTGGGTTGTGGGCCGCTGCGATTGATGGTTGATTTCTTCGAACATCAGTGTCTCCCGGATTGGGAAACCGTCTTGCTACAAACATATTCACGCGACCTGCGTGATAAGTTCGGTTTCGGCGTTGGCGTCGCAGATATCCGCTTCGTTCGGATTCGAATAGAGCTTGATATTAAGCCGGAAACGCCGAGACGGTCTATTGGACGAAAGTATCGGTTTTAAAGACCCTGGATCTGACCGGTGATTACTACCCTGACGATTGTCCGGATAGAATGAAGCACCGATGCCCACCCGTTTCCTGCTTGTCGCACTTGCTCTCCTCATCCCAGCATGCGTTGCCGCCGAAACGGATACCGGACCTGCAACGGACGTCGCGGCGATCCATCACCTCATCGATCGATATGCCAAAGCGGTCGACACGGTTGATCTGAACCTGCTCTCGCAAATCTGGTCTCACTCACCTGAAGTCTCGT
Organism: uncultured Acidobacteriaceae bacterium; assembly: GCA_963833015.1. Classification (GTDB taxonomy): domain Bacteria; phylum Acidobacteriota; class Terriglobia; order Terriglobales; family Acidobacteriaceae; genus Alloacidobacterium. Next base: position 430,659 of record CAWHWJ010000020.1, read on the forward strand.
TTATCTATCCACTAGGAGAAGAACACGGCTTCGATGCCATCGAGCAGCATGTCTTTAAGAATGTAATGGGCGGCATGTTCTCCGCACGCGATCTTACGATGCATGGCGTGGAGATTCACGTGCATGGCAACGCGGCGTGGTCGGAATTCCACTGGGTTTTTCATGCGACGATGCGCAAAGACGAATCTCCCGTGACCACCCACGGCGTCGAAACTCAGGTCTACTGCAAACAAAATGGGAAGTGGCTCCTGGTTCACGTCCACTACTCGGAAGATCGCCAGTCAGCCCCCTGAACACTTGACGACGCACCGACAGGCAGGGCTTTGATCGGAAGCTGGCTAAACCACGTTCAGCAGCAACAGCACGATCACAATCACGAGAACGAGGCCGATTCCACCAGTCGGATAGTATCCCCAATTGCGGCTGTACGGCCATGCAGGAAATGCGCCAATCAGCATCAACAAAAGAATCACAATCAGAACATCGATCAACATTTCTTACCTCCAGCGAACTAGAACAGACTCACCATCTGGAGGATGCTCTCTCCGCGATCTGAAGATGCCTTTTGCAAGGCAAATCGCAACGGGGATTGCATTTAATTCTTCTGTCGCGGAGGCAACCTTTTGTCGCGCTTCATGCGGCAATCACTTCCCATCGGCAAGAGCGCGAGCGCGTCGAAAAATATCAAGAAACATCGCCTTCGTAAGCTTCCCTGTGTTCGTGTTCTGCAGCGATGGATGATAACTCGCCAGCATCCAGCGATTGCCCGGCACTGCGTACTCCGCTCCATGCGCGAACTGCAGCGCCCCACGTTTCTCTATCTGCCGTGTGCGTATCAGATGCGCGACAAATCCATCGAAAGCAATCTTGCCCAGACACACCACCACGCGCATCCGAGCAAGCAAAGCAATCTCTTCATCGAGAAACGAAGAGCAATTCACCAACTCTTCCGGCAGCGGTTTATTGCCCGGAGGAGCGCATCTCCCAACACTGGTAATCAACGCATCGCGCAGTTTCATTCCATCGTCACGCGAAGTAGCAAGCGGTTGAGAAGCAAATCCAGCCTCGTACAGCACAGGATAAAGAAAGTCCCCCGAGCCATCCCCGGTAAAAGGTCTGCCCGTCCGGTTCGATCCATGCGCGCCCGGCGCAAGCCCCAGAATCAGCACCCGAGCTTTCGCATCGCCGAACGCCGGTACAGGCTTGCCCCAATACTCCCAGTCCATATAAGCGCGGCGCTTTTTCTCTGCAATTTCCCTGCAGTAGACGCGCAATCGCGGGCAGCGCTCGCACTCAACGATCCGCGCATTCAGCGCCGCCAGAGCATCGCTTCCCGATGGTTGTTTCAGAGGCACAAGCCGATTCTACTTTCCCTGCACGCATCGCGTAGAATGAGGGCGCTTTGTTTCCTGGATCTCCCAACGAAGCAAACGTTTCCCATTTCGCACCAAGCATGAGGTTTCGATCTATGTCTGTTCGTTACGAACGCTATTTGCTGGCTGCTGCCGCGGCGGCGTTGCTCTCAATCGCAGGCTGCAACAAGCCCGCTCCCCCGGCACAGCAGGAAACTGCCGCACAGCCCACGGCAGTCACTCAAATCGGTGGAGAGAACATCGTGAAGCTGCAACGCACCGCAACGGCCAACGGCGCCAAGCCCGAGTTTCTAACGGCCACCATTTTCCCAGGCCGCGGCATGAATCTCTTCCAGATCACCGCCAACATTCCCGGCAAAGGAGAAGTGCAGGTCTTCGCTTCCCCATCGCTTGAAGACGCCTCAGCCGAGCTCAACGGCGGCCCCGCCGACCAGAACGGCAACGCCAGCTTCTCCTTCGGCGGCGCGTTCCTGGTGCCCTATCCGAATCGCATCATAGGCAAGCTTTCAGTGCCGATGGAACGACCATCACCACCGAGTGGCACGGCAAGACTTTGACGCTGCCCGCAAACTGGTCCGGCAAGAAACCCGGCGCGCCAAAGCACTCAATCCACGGCCTGATCCTGGCCAGCAAAGCAGAGAATGTGCAGACGCAGACCACACCCGACGGCCAGACCATCACCGGCGTGATCCACGCTGGCAACTTCGGCGGCTACTGGCTCTCGCAGACCGATCTCAACTTCACCATCTCCCTCAGCGGCGACGCAGTCGAAGCCACCATCACCGCCAAGAACATCGGCAATGAGGACGAGCCGATGTCCATCGGCTGGCATCCATACTTCAATCTCCCGAGCGGCGACCGCACTCAGGCGCGCCTGCACGTTCCGGCGGAAGTCTACGCGCAGGTCAATAACTACGATGACGTCTTCCCCACCGGCAAACTGCTGCCGGTCAAAGGCACGGACTATGACTTCAACGAGCCGGACGGCGTGCCGCTCGGCAGCATGTTCCTCGACGACAACTTCTCGCACCTGAAGCGCACCGACGGCAACATCGACGTCAGCCTCGCCGATCCGGCAGCAAAATACGGCATTCATGTATTAGGCGAATCGCCCGAGATGAAGACGGTGCAGGTCTACGCTCCGCCCAACAAGAGCTTCGTCGCTATCGAAGAGCAATTCAACTTCGCCGATCCGTTTGGCAAAGAATGGCATGGCATGGACACCGGCATGGTAACGCTAAAGCCCGGCCAATCCGTCACCTGGAAGTGCAAGCTCGCGCTCTACGTCCCGCCAGCCCCGCAACCGGCAGCACCATAAGCACAATACTGCGGGCAGACGCAGCGGCGTCCGCCCGCACACAAATATTTGCGCGACTTGAAAACAAAAATCGCGTCTGACCATATTATGGATACACTTGCGCGCGTGCGCTGCCTCTGCTGCGGTTTCAAAACTCTCGATCTTCCGGACTCGCTCGGCCTCTGTCCGGTCTGCTGGTGGCAGGACGATGGACAGGACGACAGCGACGCAGATGTAGTCCGCGGCACAGTCAACGGAGAACTCAGTCTCGCCGAAGCCCGCAATAATTTTCAGATTTGCGGCGCAGCGCATCCGCGCTTCGTAAGCCACGTCCGCAAGCCACTGGAATCCGAAGTTTAGAAATCTTCCCAACCCAGCCGTCTCAAAAATCGCGACCAAAGGAAGCGCCGATGAAGCAAGCAGAGAGATGGCGCCGAAGGCGCGCCCCGCTCGACGCGGAGTCGCGTTTGATCTTATTTGGGAAGGCACTTAACATAAAGAAGAGACCGTTCTCTGCTGCATCCCGGGCGCACCAAAGGCGCGACTGAATCCCCTGACAATCGCCCTCATTCCGCATTGAACGACGACATTTAGAAGGGCACTACGTTGAGTTCAGCAGACACCATCGAAACAACTCCGAATCCCGAGGCAGCCGCTCCCGAGGAGCACGCCCACACTCACGACCATGACCACGCTCATGATCATGACCACGAACATCATCACCACGGCCCCATCCTGAACCCCGAATGTACCCGCGAAGTGGAAATCGAGGTTCCTGCCGACGAAGTGTCGAAGGCATTCCGCACCGTGACGAAGAAATATCAGAAGCAGGCGCGCATCCCCGGCTTCCGCGCAGGCAAGGTGCCCGAATCGCTCATCCGCTCGCGTTTCGCAGACGGTCTTCGCCAGGATGTAGTCGAAGTCCGTGCTCCCGACGCATTTCCGTGAAGCCATCGACAATGCCGGATTGAAGCCGATCTCGCAGCCGCAGGTCACCGATCTTCATCTCGAAGACGGGCAGCCGCTCAAGTTCAAGGCTGTTTTTGAAATCCTGCCCGAGTTCTCCGTCGCGGGCTATCAGGATGTCCATGTCCCAAAACCAGACACCGAACTCACCGATGCTGAGCTGAACGCCGAGCTCGATCGCGTCCGTGATTCCCGCTCCACGATGGAGCCGGTCACCGAAGACCGTCCGCTCGTCGACGGCGACTGGGCGCAGATCACCTTCCGCGGCGAATTCCAGGGAGAAGCCCAGGCAGAAGCGCCGCAGGCGCCCGTTACCGGCGACGAAGTCATGATCGAAGTCGGCGGCCAGAACACGCTTCCTGCTTTCAACGAAGCTCTGCGCGGAGCAAAGCCCGGACAGGAGCTAAAATTCGAAGTCAGCTATCCCGAAGACTTCGGCGAGCGCCGCCTTGCCGGAAAAACCATCTCCTACGACGTCGAAGTGAAGGCGATCAAGAACAAGATCCAGCCCGAACTCACCGACGAATTCGCCAAAGGAACTCGGCGAGTACGAAGGCATCGAAGACTTCAAGCAGAAGTTGAAGGATCACCTCGCAAACGATAAGAAGCGCAAGCTCGAAGGCGAGACGCGCGACAAGATCGTCGAAGCGCTGATTGCGAAGTATCAGTTCCCTGTTCCCGAATCGCTCGTGCAGGCACAGGTCGACGCGCGCCTCGATCGCGGCCTGCGCGCACTCGCGCAGCAGGGCATGCGTACCGAAGACATGCGCAAGCTCGACTTCAATCGCCTGCGCGATGCACAGCGTGACTCAGCCCTGAACGAAGTCAAGGGTTCGCTCTTGCTCGACCGCATTGCGGACGAAGAAAAGATTGAAGTCACCGACGCGGAAGTGGATCGCGAACTCGAACTTCTCTCGCTGCAAATGCGCGAACCATTAGATACACTGCGCAAGCGTTTGACGGACGACGGCGGTATCGCTAGAATCCGTGAACAACTCCGCAGAGAAAAAACTGGCAGCTTGCTTTACGAGAAGCTTGCCTCCTGAAACGTTTATGTACTGGCCGGTGAACTGCCAGAAACGCACCGGCCTATCGATCTAGTCCTGCACCATCGATTGACGGAGTGAATCACTCCGGGAAGTGAGAAGCAAAGCATGGCACTGGTACCAATGGTCATTGAGCAGACGAACCGGGGCGAGCGCGCCTACGACATCTATTCCCGTCTGCTTCGCGACAACATCATCTTCCTTGGAACGCCGATCGACGATCATGATCGCCAATCTCGTCATCGCCCAGATGCTTTTCCTCTCCGCCGAAGATCCGGAGAAGGATATCCAGCTGTACATTAACTCTCCAGGTGGCTCCATTACCGCCGGGCTCGCAATCTATGACACAATGCAATACATCAAGAATGATGTGGTGACCTACTGCATCGGTCAGGCGGCGAGCATGGGAGCATTCCTCCTCATGTCGGGCACAAAGGGCAAACGCTTTGCCCTGCCTAACTCCCGCATTCTGATTCACCAGCCCTCCATGGGTGGACTCTCCGGTCAGGCTACTGATATCGACATTCACGCGCGCGAAATCCTGCGCATCCGTGAAATCACCAACAACCTCATGTCGAAGCACACCGGGCAAACACTGGAACGTATTGAACGCGACGTAGAGCGCGACTTTATCATGAACGCCTCACAGGCGAGAGAATACGGCATCGTTGACGAGGTATCCGGCCAGGCGCCAGACACCAAACTCATCGCCGCCGACTAATAGTTGTCTTGGAGCAGCACTTCGATGAAAACGCGCACGGGATCTGACGACGCTCTACGCTGCTCGTTCTGCCATAAATCGCAGGACGCGGTGGCCAAACTCATATCATCACCCAGCGACTACCCCCGCGCATACATCTGCGACGAATGCGTCGCCGTCTGCAACTCGATCCTCGAAGATGATCGCAGCGAAACGCAGACCGGTGCTGCTCCAGCGCATCTTCCCAAACCGCTCGAAGTCCGCGCTTTCCTCGACGAATACGTCATCGGGCAGGACCAGACCAAAAAGAAACTCGCCGTCGCCGTCTACAACCACTACAAGCGGATCCAGATGAACCGTACGCGCGGCAACGACGTAGAGCTCTCAAAATCGAACATCCTGCTCGTCGGCCCCACCGGCAGCGGCAAAACGTTGCTCGCGCACACGCTGGCCAAGATGCTCGATGTTCCGTTCGCCATCGTCGATGCCACCACGCTCACTGAAGCTGGCTATGTTGGCGAAGATGTCGAGAACATCATCCTCAAGTTGCTGCAAGCCGCCGACGGCGACGTAGCGCGCGCCCAGACCGGCATCATCTACATCGACGAAATCGACAAGATCGGTCGTAAAGACGAAAACCCGTCGATCACGCGTGATGTCTCCGGCGAAGGCGTGCAGCAAGCGCTTCTGAAAATCCTCGAAGGCACTGTGGCGAACGTTCCTCCGCAAGGCGGCCGCAAGCACCCGCATCAGGAATTCACGCCAGTTGACACCACCAACATTCTCTTTATCTGCGGCGGAGCATTTGTCGGTCTCGAACGCGTCGTCGGACGCCGTGTCGGCAAGAAGGCTCTCGGATTCAAGGCCCTGTCAGAAGCGGAACAGGCTGAGCCCGGCACAATTCGCCTGCAGCGCGATGCCGAACTCCTCCGCCAGGCCGAGCCACAGGACCTGATCAAATTCGGCCTCATCCCCGAGTTCGTCGGGCGGCTCCCCGTCATGGGCATTCTCGACGAGTTAGACGAAGTCGCCCTGGTCGAGATCCTGACCAAGCCGCGCAACGCCATCCTCAAGCAGTATCAAAAACTTTTTGAATACGAAGGCGTTCGCCTCCACTTCAATGAAGAAGCCAGCAAGGCCATCGCTCAGGAAGCCCTGCATCGCAAAGTCGGCGCACGCGGCCTCCGCATGATCCTCGAAGAACTGATGCTCGACCTTATGTATCACCTCCCGAGCAACAAGAAGATCAAGGAACTCGAGATCAACGCGGAAATGGTCCGCAAACGCGACCTCTCCATCACGCTCCTCGACAAAGCCGGCTAATATCGTCGGATGCTGTCATCCTGAGCGCAGCGAAGGATCTGCTTTTCTGCATCGATCAGCACGAAAATGGCCGTGCCCCATCCTGACGCAGTCAGGGTGGGAACCAAGAATCTCAATCAGCCACGATCCCCTCTGCGCACCCCGGGTAATCTCAGCGGCCTCTGCGGTAAAAGCTACTCTGGGTCCATCCAAAAACTCCCGCATCCTCAACAAATTCCCTAAAGCCTGATTACCAAAAGCACACCCATTCAGTTCCCTCCTGCGTCCATATGAGTTAAAGTTCATCTAATAGGAAGCGAAAGGGACGACGTGACCCAACCTAAAGAAGCAAAAGACAGGAACGATCTTCGCAAGCTCCCGATGATGCCCATCCGGGATATGGTGATCTTTCCCTACATGATGACCCCGTTCGTCGTGGGCCGCGAGTCCAGCGTGCGCGCGCTTGAAGAAGCGCTCAACGGCGACCGCAAAATCTTCCTCGCCACGCAGCACGACGCGCGCATCGACGAGCCGAAAGCGGACGACATCTACACCGTCGGCACCATCGGCAACATTGTGCAGAGCGTCAAAATGCCCGACGGCAACATCAAGGTGCTCGTCGAAGGCCTGGAGCGCGGCAAGGCGGTCGAACTCAACGACTCCGACGGCTTCTTCGTCGCCACCGTGCGCACCGGCAAGACCGACCTTGAAATCACGCCGCAAATCGAGCAACTCACGCAGCGCGTCACTTCCCTCTTCGAGCAGTACGTCAAGCTGCAGCAATCGCTCAACTACGAAACCATGATTGCGGCCGTCCGTACCGACGAACCCGCAAAACTCGCCGACACCATCGCCGCGAACCTGCAGCTGGAAATCCCTGAAAAGCAGGAACTCCTCGACATCTTCGACCCCGCCGAGCGCCTCCTGCGCGTGGCCGACGTCCTCGACGTAGAAATCGAAAAGCTCAACATGGATCGCAGCATCCAGTCCCGCGTCAAGCGGCAGATGGAACGTGCGCAAAAAGAGTACTACCTCAACGAGAAAATCAAGGCCATCCAGAAGGAACTAGGCCGCGGCGAAAAGAGCGAGTTCGACGACCTGAAGAAGAAAATCGAAACCGCAGGCATGCCGAAAGACGTGCAGGAAAAAGCGATCCAGGAGCTGAAAAAGCTCGAAGCGATGCCGCCCATGTCCGCCGAATCCACCGTCTCGCGCAATTATCTCGATTGGCTCCTCGCCGTGCCGTGGAAGAAAAAATCCAAGGAAACGCGCAGCATCGACCGCGCTGAAAAAGTCCTCAACGAGGACCATTACGGCCTCGAAAAAATCAAGGAGCGCATCCTCGAATTCCTCGCCGTACGCCAGCTCGTCAAGAATCCAAAAGGCTCCATCCTCTGCTTCGTCGGACCTCCGGGCGTCGGCAAGACCTCACTCGGCATGTCGATAGCAAAAGCCACCGGCCGCAAATTCGTCCGCATGTCCCTGGGTGGTGTGCGCGATGAAGCCGAGATTCGCGGCCACCGCCGCACCTACATCGGCGCACTGCCCGGCCAGATCATCCAGTCCATGAAGAAAGCCGGAACCAAGAACCCGGTCTTCATGCTCGACGAAGTCGACAAGATGGCCTCCGACTTCCGCGGCGACCCGGCCTCCGCTCTGCTTGAAGTCCTCGACCCAGAGCAGAACACCAGCTTCCAGGACCACTACCTCGACGTCGAATATGACCTCTCCGAAGTCCTCTTCGTCGCCACCGCCAACGTCCTGCACACCATCCCTCCCGCGCTCCAGGACCGCATGGAGATCCTGCGCCTGCACGGCTACACCGAAGCGGAAAAGCTCGAAATCGCGAAGCAGTATCTGGTCAGGAAGCAGCGCGACAACACCGGTCTCACCGACAAGAACGTCACCTTCTCGGACGACGCCATCGTCGAAATCATCCGCGCCTACACTCGCGAAGCCGGCGTCCGCAACCTTGAACGCGAAATCGGCAACGTCTGCCGCAAGGTCGCCCGCCGCGTCGTAAAGCAAGGCGCCAAGCACAAGGAAGAAATCACGGCAGCCAACATCGCCGACTTCCTCGGCGTTCCCAAATTCCGCGACTCGCAGGTGCACGAAAAGAGCGAAGTTGGCCTCGTCACCGGTCTCGCATGGACAGAAGTGGGCGGCAGCATCCTCCCCGCCGAAGTCCAGGTACTCGACGGCAAAGGCAAGCTCACCCTCACCGGCCAGCTCGGCGACGTAATGCAGGAATCGGCCCAGGCCGCGCTCTCCTACATCCGCAGCCGCGCACATCGCCTCGGCCTGCCGCGCGACTTCTACCGCAACGTCGACATCCACGTCCATGTGCCGGAAGGCGCCATCCCCAAGGACGGCCCGTCCGCAGGCATCACGCTGGCCACAGCCCTCGCCAGCGCACTCGCCAAGATCCCTGTCCGGCGCGACATCGCCATGACCGGCGAGATCACGCTGCGCGGCAAAGTCCTGCCCATCGGCGGCCTCAAAGAAAAGCTGCTGGCCGCACACAGAGCCGGCATCTTCGAAGCCATTCTGCCCCGAGACAATGAGAAGGACCTGGCCGACCTGCCGGAAAACCTCAAGAGCGCCATGAAGCTCAACTTCGTCGACTCCATGGATGAAGTCCTTCATCTGGCCCTCGAAGGCCCCCTGCCCGAGCTGAAGGATGAAGAACCAACAGTCCTCGCCAGCGTGCCACCTCCTCCGGCGATCACGCCAGAGCAGCGCCCTCACCAGTAAAATCCCATCGCCGTCTGCGTCTTGAAATAAATGACGCAGGCGGCGAAGATGTCTGCAGTAGACCTCCATGTCAAAATTCAGCCTCGTTCAGCCCTCTCTATTCTTGTGTCTCGGATTGCTGGCCCTTTCAGCACCAGCACAAACCACCCCACCGCCCAAAACCACGACGCACCACACCCCACCAACCACGGTACGCTTCGCCGCTCCGCTACCCCCGCCCGTCGTCCCCAAAACCATCCCAGCCGTCACTGGCCCCATCAAATACGAATTCGCCCTCCGCTACCAGGACATCACCGTAGGCTCCGGCGACCTCGCTGCACCCGGAAAGTTCTACAAAGTCCACTACACCGGCTGGCTTGAAGACGGAACCAAGTTCGATTCATCCGTCGACCGCGGCGAGCCCTTCGAGTTCCCGCAAGGCATGCATCGCGTCATCACAGGATGGGACGAGGGCTTCGAAGGCATGCACGTCGGCGGCAAGCGCCGACTCTTCATCCCCTGGCAGTTAGCTTATGGCGAACAAGGCCGAGGCCCGATTCCAGCCAAAGCTAACCTCATTTTCGACATAGAACTCATCGACCAGCGCGACCTGAACGCGCCTGCCCCACCCCCCGCACCACACTAGAACCAAGTCCGCAGTAGCGGACAATCAGTGGCCTGCTACAATCCGACGGCATGAGCACGCCGCCCACATTGTCGCAGGCTCTGGCAGTAACGCACCTGCCGCTTTGCCCGATGCTCATGCATGAGGACAAGTTCTGCGGACGCCCGCTCTACTCCGCGCCCCAGCACGATCCCATCCCCGTCTGCCTCATGCACTCGCTCGATCCCGCGAAAGACGACGTGCAATTCCAGCAGGAAATCGAAGCAATCATAGTCCTGAGCACGACCGTGACCGGTGTCGCCGACTTCACCCGCTTCGTCTTCCCCACCGCCCAGTACATGGTCCGCAACTTCCCCACCAGATGCATCTTCAAGGGCACCGTCTTCTTAAAAGAAGCAAATTTCTACAGCGCAATCTTCGAGCACTGCGCAGACTTCGAAAGCGCCAGGTTTGAAGACGAAGCCACCTTCACACGAAGCAACTTCGGAGCCAGAGCAAACTTTCACAGCGCGGTCTTCAAAGGCGATACGTACTTTAACACCGACTTTACGCATGAGGCCTCTTTCATCATGGCGCGCTTCGCAAAGGAAGCAGGCTTTTACAACGCGTCTTTTGCGGAAATTGCCACTTTCACTAACGTGAAATTTGAAGGGCACGCAGTCTTTACGAACGCCGTCTTTCATAAAGAGGCGTATTTCGCCAATGTGGATTTCTCTCAAGGAGCGTTCTTTTCAGAGGCTTCATTTGCGCGGAATGTTGACTTCTCCCGTGCGCAGTTCGCTTTGAACGTCGGCTTCGTCAACACAGTCTTTTCGAAAGAAGTCCATTTCGAGGAAGCCGTCTTCCAGAATGGCGTTGAATTCCGCGAAACACTGTTTCGAGAAGACAAAGAACTATCCCCCGGTCCAATTTTCACTCTTGCGCAATTCGTAAATCCCGAAGCGAGCTTCTTCTACAAGACCTATCTTGGACAAGCACTCTTCTGCAACTGCGACGTATCTCGATTGAGTTTTTCTTCGGTGCGTTGGCGCACACGCCCAAATGGCAAGCGCCAGCTTTTCGAGGAGTGTATCGACTTAACTGCCCTGCTCGAAATATGGAGCTATGTAGACGAACCCGACGAGCGCGATTACGGGCTCATCGCCGAAACCTACCAACAACTCAAAAAGAACTACGACAACCGCCAGGACTACTGGACCGCCGGCGACTTCCACTACGGCGAAATGGAGATGCAGCGCCTCCACAGCCCAAGCAAGAACCGAGCCGTCCGCTGGCTGCACCAGAACCTCGGCCTCGTCGCCTGGTACCGCTACGCCAGCGAATACGGCGAGAGCTACGTGCGTCCGCTGCTGGCCCTTCTTGTCGTCCTCATCGTTTTTTACTCTGCTCTTCCCCATCCCTGGCATGGTCTTCAACAAACCCGATGGCTCCAGTCCGCCGCCACCATTCCCATTGCTCAATTACGCCGACTTCTCCACATACATCCACGCCTATAAAGGCCATGCATGGATCGCCACCCTAGCATTTTTCGGCCACAGCCTCATGACCGCGCTCTCCGTCGCCGGCTTCCAGAAGGAGCTCATCTACCAGCCCGCCTATCCCTGGGGACGCGCCCTTGCCCTCCTCGAACTGCTCCTCACGTCAACCCTGATCGCGCTCTTTCTTCTTGCTCTCCGCCGCCAATTCCGTCGCTAAAGGGCAGCACCCGCTGTCCATTCCCGAACACTCCCTCCCCAATTCCGAACACGCACCCCACAATCCATCCCCGGCATGACCAGCTAAACCACGACAATCCCGCACTCTCCACGGCTCAAGCATTTGGCAAATCAAGTGCACCACTACGACCGAGGTGCGCCCGATGCATTCGCTCACACAGGACATCCGCTTCTCTCTACGCAAGCTGCGTAAATCCCCTGGCTTTGCCCTCACAGCGATTCTCACCCTCGCTCTAGGCATTGGAGCCAACGTAGTCGTCTTCAGCGTCCTCAACGCCTTTGTACTGCGCCCACTCGACATTCCTGAACCGCGCAACATCTATCAGATCTCCCGCCTGCACGCAGGATGGGACACCCAGTCCTACCCCGATTACATCGACTACCGCGACAAGAACACCGCCTTCACCAACCTCGCCGCCTACGGATTCACCGGCGGAGGCGTCACCGTCCCCGCATCGGGATCGCAGCAGACCAGCGTCTTTCAGGGATGGGGCTTTGAAGCCTCTGGCAATTACTTCGACACGCTCGAAATCCAGCCCTACCTCGGCCGCTTTTTCCACGCCTCCGACGAGCACGGTCCCAACTCGGCGCCCTACGTCGTCGTCAGCTACGGCTTCTGGCACGACCACCTCAACGACAACCCCAGCGCCATCGGCTCAGTCATCGAGCTCAACAAGCATCCCTACACGGTCATTGGGGTTGCGCCGGCATCCTTCCACGGCACTGAACTGGTATGGTGGCCCAACTTCTGGGTGCCCATGGTCAATGAAAAGGACTTCGAAGGCAGCGACTATCTATCCCTGCGCTCCGATCACCAGATCTATATCATCGGACGCATCAAACCCGGCCTCACCCCGACGCAGGCCACCGACAACCTCGGCGCCATCGCTCATCAGCTTTCCAAAATTCATCCCGAGGATGAAACGCTCGACGCCCGCCTCGTCCAGCCCGGACTGCTGGGCAGCGGCTTCGGCGCGCCCACTCGCGCCTTCGTTTCCGGAATCATGCTCATGGCGCTGCTTGTCCTTCTGGCCGCCTGCGCCAACCTCGCCAGCATCTTCGCCGCCCGCGCCGCTGACCGCAGCCGTGAACTCGCCATTCGCCTCTCCATCGGCTCCAGCCGCTGGCATATGATCCGCCAGCTCCTCGCTGAATCCATCATCGTCTCCCTCATCGGTGGAGCAGCCGGCACCGTCATCGCATCCTTCCTGCTGCAGGCTCTCAGTCGGTGGCAGCCCATCGTGCAGGTGCCCATCCACGTCATCGTCGCACCCGATCCCGTCGTCTACGTTGTCGCCTTTCTTCTTTCTCTGGCCAGCGGCGTTCTCTTCGGTCTCTTGCCCGCGCGCCAGATCTGGAAAATCGACGCCGCCCAGGCCATGAAGCCCGGTACCGTCAACGTCGCCGTCTTCCACCGGCTCACCCTGCGCGATGTCCTCCTCGCGGCCCAGATCACCATCTGCACCCTGCTCGTCACCGCATCCTTCGTCGCTCTGCGCGGCATGATGCGCTCGCTGCACGCCAGCTTCGGCTTTAACCCCGAGGGGGTCACCATTCTCGACACCGACACCGGCATGGCCGGCTACTCCGACAATCAAGCCCTCGCCGTCGAGAAGCGCATCATCGAGCAGGCCCGGCAGATTCCCGGAGTGCTTTCCGTAGGCATGATCAACGATGTCCCACTCGGCCTCGACAGCAGCGACTCCTTCGTCTACCGCGCCGATACCACCGATTTCCGCGACTCCAACAGTGTCACCGACGCCATGTACTACTCTGCGTCCCCCGGCTACTTCCAGACCGCCGAAACGCGCCTGCTCGAAGGCCGCGACTTTACCTGGCATGACGACAACAAATCCCTGAATGTCGCCATCGTCAACGCCACCTTTGCCCGCACCTTCTTCGGAAACAAATCCCCCATCGGCCAGCACTTCAAACGAGGCAACAAGACGCTTTACGAGATCATAGGCGTCGTTGAAGACGGCAAATACTTCATCCTCGCCGAAGACCAGAAGCCGGCCATGTTCTTCTCCATCGCGCAGAACACGCACAGCGAGTTCTCCCTCGTCGTCCGCTCGCAGGCGCTTCGCACGCAAATAGCCCCGTCGCTGCAGCGCCTCATCGCCGACGTGGATCCCAGTCTGCCCTACCACATCAACTCCTGGCAGCAGGAGTTACAATTCGCTCTCTTCCCGGCGCGCGCTGCCACCGCTGCCCTCGGCATCATGGGACTGCTCGCCGCCATGCTCGCCGTCACCGGAATCTTCGGTATGGCCTCCTACAGCGTCACCAAGCGCATGAAGGAGCTCGGCATCCGCGTAGCCCTCGGCGCACAGCCTATGCAGCTCATGTGCGCCGCGCTGGCGCGTCCAGTCTTCCTTCTGCTGGGCGGTTCCATTGCCGGGCTCATCCTCGGCGTCCTGGCCAGCGGAGTCCTCGCCCACATCGTCTACCAGGCCACCCCACATGACCCTGTTGTCCTGCTTGGAGTAGTCCTGACCATGCTGCTACTTGGCACGCTGGCGACCTTCGTCCCCGCACGCCGCGCCCAGTCCATAGACCCGGCCCGACTGCTCCGCGAGGAATAAAAAAGATGAAGCAAGACTTGAATAATCATCATTAAACGGTTGATGAAATAACTATTTTCATGCGTTCAGACACCGCGGACTTGTAACGGCGCAAGCACGGTCAGGACAATGCCGATGACGATGAGGACACCCACGCCGATCAATTCCCCACGCGCAACCATGTTGAGCAGCGCCTGAGTGCCCATCAGAGCTGCATGTGCAAAGCTGGACCACGCCGTAAAGGCAATCAGGCTACGATTCGCCGGCGGATTACGAATGGCCAGAAGCAGGAAGACACCGAGCGTGACGTAAAGGCTGAGCATCATCGATAACGCAGGCTCTTGTCTTACGAATACGAGCATGGGATAAGCCGCAGCCAAGAAGAGTACTCCCACCACCCCCAGCACAATCTTCAAAGCCTTTTCTCGATGCATGGTCGCACCCTCCCTCACCGTCTCGCAACCGACTGGCGCGATCTAAGAAACGTTCATCCCATGGACCAACGTGATCGGAACAGCGTGACAGGAACAGCGTGATAGAGAGTGTAGCTCGGCATCAAACCTTCTCCGTAGGAGTGGCCAATTCAAGCCATCTTTTGGCTTGAATGGGGCAGTTTCCACAGCTCACCCCGAAAAATCCTGTCAAGCCCCCCGAAGAAAAGAAATCCGGAAGTATGTACTTTACGCAAATGGCTATAGGCCATTTACTTTTACTGTCTTCTGATCCGGCGAGTCTAGCAAGGCTATGAGCAACTTCTGCTGTCCAGGATTAGTTCCTTTAGGTATATCAACGATGAATCTGCAATTAATGAATACGATATTGGATAGCGTAGCCTCTCCGCCTCGATAACGGACTACTGAATTTATAAAGGTCGAGCTGTCTAAAGCCTCGTTGTCCAGATTCACATAACAATTCTCGAACCTCATGTGACTCATCACAATGTCATGTGCGGTGGTGTTTAGGCATGGCCTGGATACGCTTTCTGGATCCGGAGCTACACCCTGGAGCTGATTCTGATGCGATGCATAATTAACAATGGAGGCCAGAGTCGTCCAATAGTCCTGCGTAGATTTGGGCAAACTGCGCAGGGCCAATCTATATGACGCCAGTTCCTGAGCTGGCAGCGGCGTGTTTTTTACAGTGGCCTGTTCAATCTGCCCGGTGATACCCCTAGTAACTTGCCCTGGATCAGTAAACTGACTCAGAACCTCCTGAATGCCCAATTTTCCCTGTATATAAGAGACTTGTTGAGCCAACACGTCCACTTTTCTCTTGGACGATCCAGATATTACGATTGAGAGGACCAGCGCAACAGCCGCGATTATTACACTGGCCCACTGTGCGAAATTACCGTGCTTTTGCGGATTGTATCTAGGTTTTTCGCTCTGAGTCTTCTCGATGTTTTGGATTCGACCTAGTACCTTGTCGAGCTTCTGGTTAACCGTTTGTAGGTCTTCCTTGTATCCCATGAGTTCGGTGTCTAAAAGCTCTTCGACTTCTGTAAAGGGAGACATCGGACGCACTCCTCTGTTAAGCTGTGAATGCAGCGTTGTCCGACGCGACAAATTTGAAACAACAAGCAACCCGCTGGCAGGCGGGTTTTCTTGTGTTTGAATCGTACTCTATTCTTTCGGCCAGCCGTCAACAGGCTTCTTTTTCCCTAAGGACTTTTTGACCGCAGATTTCCAATCGCCGGGTGCCCCATCCTATCTCCTCGTGCAGTTCGAGGGGATAGGGTGGGTCGAGCAAGCCCGCGCGAAGCGCGTACATTTCATCTTTGAAAGATTAAAGTTGAACCGGAACTAGCCCGTAACAATCTCAGAGAAATCGGCAATCGAAGAGAACCCGACCAGCACCTTGGCAATCAAAGCCAAACGATTCTGCCGCACCGCCGGATCATCCACCATCACCATCACCTTGTCGAAAAACAGATCAACATGAGGACGCAGCGTAGCAATCTGCTCCAGAGCCTCACGATACCGACGCTCCGTCCGCAGCCTCTCAACCACAGGAGCTAATTCACTAAGTTGCACGAACAGCTGTCGTTCAGCCGACTCTGTAAGAAGATTCTTATCAACCAGAGTAGGAACATGATCTGATTTCTCGGAAGCCTGTCGAAGAATATTTTTCATTCTTTTAAAAGCTGCGGAAACCGCCATGAAATCTTCCGAACCGCGGATTGTACTTAATGCTTCAGCACGGGCAACAACATCAGGCAACTCTTCATAGCTTCCAATAAGAACAGCATTCACTACATCGTAGTTAAAACCACATACGTCTCGGAGGTAGAACTGGATACGCTCGCGGAAAAATGCGGGAAGTTCAGCGTGATCAGTTTTAAATCCGCTCACTGCAGCTATGGCAAATAATCGAGAAAGTTGTAGAGGCAGTTTTGCTTCAGCCAATATCTTGACGACAGCATTCGCCGCTCGCCGCAAAGCAAATGGATCTTTTGATCCAGTTGGCACAAGTCCAATAGAAAACATCGCTGAGATAGTTTGCAAACGATCAGCAAGAACGAGAATCTGCCCTTCAATCGTGGACGGAATCGGGTCTTCCGTTGAAGCGGGCATGTATTGCGAGTAGATAGCACGAGCAGCAGTTTCGCTGAGTCCTTGGCTACGCGCATAGAGACCACCGATAATACCTTGAAGTTCTGTAAATTCTTTAACCAACTCGCAAGTCAAGTCAGTCTTGGCTAGACGCACTGCAATAGCTAAAGCGTGGGAGTCAAGCGAAACACCACGCTGCAACAATGTTTCCGCTATCTGCTCAGCGATGCGCCAATTCGCACCCGTCTTCTCGTAATAACTGCCCAAATCCTTCTGGAAAGTCACAGACTTGAGCATCTCAACACGATCGACCAGAGGAATCTTCTGGTCAAAGTCCCAGAAAAACCGGGCATCGTTAAACCGCGCGCGCAACACGCGCTCATTGCCATGACGAATGACAGCAATTCCCTGCTCGTTCGCCTCGGTATTCAGCACGGCCAGAAAATGCGGAGCCAGCTTGCCCGACGCCTCTTCGACAGCAAAGTACTTCTGGTGGTCGCGCATCACGGTAACCAGCACTTCTTCCGGAAGCGAAAGATACTCAGCCTCAAAGCCGCCCAGCAGCACCGAAGGCCATTCTGTGAGATGCGTCACCGTATCGACCAGCGCCTCATCCTCGCGCCAGCGCGCGCCAGAGACCGTGCGCGTCGCAGCATCAAGCGCCTTGCGAATCCGGTGACGCCGCGCGTCAACATCGACCAGAACCTTCGCCGATTCCAGCGCCGCAGCATACTCAGCAGGCTTGTTGATCGTCACCGCATGATCGCCATGCAAAATGCGATGCCCATAACTCAGATTTCCCGCATGCACCCCGGCAAACTCCACCGGAACAATGGCATGATCGAGAATCGCCAGCAGCCACTTCACCGGACGGACAAACCGCTCCGGCTTCCCGACACGCCAATACATATTCTTCGGCCAGTACAGGCCAGCGAGTTCCTTCGGCAACTGCTCCGTCAGGACCTCCGCCGCAGAACGTCCCTTACGCAGAACGGTCGCTGAAACATACTCGCCCTTCGGAGTCGTAACCTTCTGCAGCGCGCCAACCTCAACGCCAGCCTTCCTGGCAAACGCCTGCGCTGCCGGAGTCGGCTCGCCACCCTTGAACGCCACCGACCACGAAGGCCCAGTCAGTTGTTCTTCGGAGTCGGCCTGCGCCGAAAACACATTGCTAATAACCACTGCAAGACGACGTGGAGTCGAATAAGCAGCAACTCCGTACTCGACACCCAAAAGACGCTCGCGGTTAAGAAGATCAAAGACACGCTTTCGGAGCTCAGCCTGAGCCGCCGCGATCATGCGCGCGGGAATCTCTTCAAGTCCAACTTCAAGGAGAAAATCTGGCATCGTCTAATTCTTGCTTTCTTTGGCTTCCTGCTGCGCAGCGTAGGCTTTCGCCACTCCAACGGCAAGGTTGCGGATACGCGCAATCACGCCCACGCGCTCAGTCACCGAGATCGCCCCGCGCGCATCCAGCAGGTTAAAGAGGTGCGAGCACTTCAGGCACAAATCGTAAGCACCCAATACAGGAAAGCGCTTCAGTTTCGCTTCACAAGAATCAGTCGTGCCATCTTCGTGTAGTAAGCGCTCATGCGCTTTTTCGTGCCGAGAGAGCTTCTTCCTCTCTTCCTGGAAGTCTGCCAGCAGCGTCTGGCACTCGGCTTCATACATCCGCAGATGCTCCCACAGTTTTTCGACCTCAGCGGCCTCGAAGTTGTAGACCGAGAACTGCAACTCTTCCTGGAAGCGCACCTCGCCATACGTCACCGCGCGCCCCGAGACCGGATCGCGTGCCCAAACGATGTCGTAGATGGAATCAACATCCTGCAAAAACTGCGCAATGCGCTCTAGACCATACGTAATCTCACCCGAAATCGGATCGAGATCGATGCCGCCGCACTGCTGGAAGTAGGTAAACTGCGTAATCTCCAACCCATCCAGCATCACCTGCCAGCCGATACCCCACGCGCCCAGCGTCGGCGACTCCCAGTTGTCTTCCTCAAACTTGACGTCATGCTCACGCAAGTCAATCCCGATCGCAGCCAGCGATTCCAGATACACATCCTGAACATCCGCTGGTGGCGGCTTCAGGATCACCTGAAACTGCGTGTGCTTGTACAGCCGGTTCGGGTTCTCGCCATAGCGCCCATCGGCAGGCCGCCGCGATGGCTGCGCATAGGCAATGTTGATCGGCTTCGGCCCCAGGACCCGCAGAAAGGTATCCGGCGACATGGTGCCCGCGCCAACCTCTACGTCATAAGGCTGCTGCAAAACACACCCGCGCTCGGCCCAAAAGCTTTGCAAACGGAAAAGCAATTGCTGAAAAGTAAGGGGTTCTTTCTTAGTCAGAACAGAGGCAGATGCCACGCAAAATCTCTCTAATCTCTAAATGAATCGCTGCTGCGATTCTAAACGATCCACCCCACTTAATTGTCATCCTGAGCGGAGCACCGAAGGTGCGGAGTCGAAGGATCTGCTTTTCCTATCGAGCTGCACTTGCTATCTAAGAGAACAATCAACCGCCGAGCTTCGCCAGCGCCACCGCCGTCGTCAGCCTGCGCTCCAGGTGCCGTTCCAACCCTTGTATCGCAAATCGCCGCAGATCAGCCGCGCGGCTCCGCGGCCACTCCTCGCCAGCAAAAGCCGCAATCGGTTGCCGAAAGATACGCAGCGCCAGAGCAAGCGACTCCGGCGAAAGCGTCGAGCTAGCCAGCCGCTTGTGCTCGATGCAAACCAGCCCATCCGCGTGAGCATGCCAGTAAGCCGGACGCCCAGCAAAGGCCTCGGCGCCGACAGTACAGTGCAGAACATCCGGCATCCATCCCATCAGCCGAGTGATCCAAAGCCCAAAATACGTCACTGGCATCCAGATCCCGCCCGTAGTCGTGTGATCAAGCACAGCCAGCAACAGTCGAAAAACAGCATCGTGGGGATCATGGTCGGGCAGGATTTCCTCCAGCACCTCGGCATAGAAGGCAAGAGCCGCCGCGCGCGTGTAATCCACCGATGCGGACAGCGGAGAAGAGACAATCTCGAACGAATCGAGCCGAACAAGCTCCTGCCGTGGCTTCTCCGTATAGTTGGCCAGCACATGCGTCATCGGTTCGAGTGCACCGCCGAACCGACGGCGGCTCTTGCTGGCAGCCTTGGCAACACCTTTGATCTTCCCCTGATCCCGCGTCAGAAGTGACACAATCAGGTCCGCCTCATGGATAGGCCAGGTGCGGAGAACAACGGCTTCAGCCTGATGAACAGTCACTCAATGCAGCATAGAACACGAGGCGGTCTTACACCTTTTGACCGAAAACCAGAAGCACTGTCGTGTGCTACTCTTCTCTCGCCATAAAACGATTACACAGCGAAAGCTCGGAATCCATGGACCAACCTGCAAACCCAGCCAAGGTTCTGCTATTTGCTCTTCTCTTCATCTCCGCGGTGTGCGCAGCGCAGCAACCGCAAGCGCTCAACCTGACAGGCGACTACCAGGGAACTCATGATCCCTCCATCATGAAAGAAGGCAAAATCTGGTATGTCTTCGCCACCGGCAAAACGCCAGACAGCGGCCAGTTCCAGATGCGCTGCTCGGAAAACCTAACGGACTGGAAGCTCTGCGGCCACGTCTTCGACCAGATTCCTGACTGGATTCACAAGGAGAGCCCAGGAACCGTCGACCTCTGGGCTCCGGACATCTCCCACGAAAACGGAGAATACCGCCTCTACTACGCCTATTCCCTTTTCGGAAAGAACACGTCAGGAATCGCCCTGGCAACGAACAAAACGCTCGACCGCTCCAGTCCCGACTACAAATGGATCGACCACGGCCTCGTCGTGCGCTCGACAGAAAGCGACGACTTCAACGCCATCGACCCGAATTTTGTCCTCGATGCGCAGGGCCATGCCTGGCTCGCTTTTGGCAGTTTCTGGAGCGGCATCAAGATGCGCCGGCTCGATGATAAGACTGGACTACTCTCCAAAAAAGACACGCGGCTCTATTCGCTGGCCGCTCGCAGCAAACCTGCGGACGCTCCTCCAGCCAGGCCGGGTCTGCCACCGGATTGGGAGGCGGTCGAAGCCCCGTTCATTGTCCACCATGGCGGCTTCTACTACCTCTTCGTCTCGTGGGACCTCTGCTGCCGGGGAACAAAAAGCACATATCGAACCATGGTCGGCCGCGCAGAAAAGATCACGGGGCCATATCTCGACAAGCAGGGCAAATCGATGGTGGATGGCGGCGGTACAGAATTGCTGGCCGGAAATGGTCGCTGGCTGGGCCCAGGCGGCGAGTCGGTATGGATGCAGCCGGATGACCATGACTTGCTCGTTTTTCATGCTTACGACGCAAAAACAGGGAAACCCGCGTTGCAGATCTCGACCATTACTTGGCAAAATGATTGGCCTCAAGCCACTTTGCAGCAATAGAAACGGCGCTTCATAGAGCGCCGCCCTTGATTAATTTATAGGGATAAAGTTAAAGTATGGCTTTAAGAAGCCTGCATAAGCTCGCGCTCGGCGCGTAACCAGTCGTGTTCGGCGTATCCATGGGTGTAACCGCGCTCGGCCCAGAACTTTTGAGCGAGGGCGGCAATCTGTTCGTGTGTTGGGCGGATGACAATCGGCTCAGACGCCTCAGCGGTAGTCTTCTTCTTTGCGGGAGCCTTACGGGGTTTCGTCGTTTTTTCGGCTTTGGGGGTCGCCATTCGGGTATTCCTCCACAGAATATTCGTAGTTATATTGCCAAATTCCTGGCCGTAACTGGGAGCGCAAAGTGATTCGCAGCCGTTGACTAGAATGGTCCCCGTCAACCCGCCGCTCTGTACAGCACCAGGTGCAGCTTCTATTTTAAAGCAGCCGCTTTTCCGAGAAATCCACCCGTGCCAGACAAATCCAAAAGCGAGCTTCCCGATCATCGCCTTCACCAGCCAGAAGGCGTGGGCTAAGTGGCTGAAGGCAAACCACCTGACCTCGCAAGGACTTTGGATGCAATTGGCCAAAAAAGCGTCCGGAATCCCCTCGGTCACGTACGTCGAGGCCATTGAAACCGCCCTTTGCTATGGTTGGATCGACGGCCAGAAACAGAGCCACAACGCTGAAGCCTGGCTGCAGAAGTTCACTCCCCGGGGACGCAAGAGCATCTGGTCAAAGATCAATCGAGAAAAAGCCCTTTCGCTCATCGAAAACGGCAAGATGCAGGCAGCAGGCCTCGCTGAAGTGGAGCGCGCTAAACAAGATGGGAGGTGGGAGCAGGCCTATGATTCCCCCGGGAGCGCGACCGTCCCGCCAGATCTACAGGCTGCACTGAACCACAGCCCAAAAGCAAAAGCCTTCTTCGCGACGCTCGAAAGCCGCAACCGTTACGCCATTCTCTGGCGCGTCCAAACGGCAAAGAAAGCGGAAACCCGCGCAAAGCGCATCGCCTTGTTTGTAGAAATGCTGGAACGAGGCGAAAAGCTCCATCCCTGAACCGGCCTTAAGCGCGAACTACTCGACTTCCTGCTTGGCGCGGTACCCATCGCGAGCAATGATGTCGTACTTCAGCGGCTTGTGCTTTTCATCCTGCATGCGCAGCGGATGCCCCTCGTTATCCACCAGCTCAACGCGCAGTTTGCGATAGGTGCCGTCCTGCTTCACGTTTGTGGGGTGATAGCTCAGCACATACTGGTTGCGGATCGATTCGTTGATCGCCCTGAAATCTTCGGGGAGTTCAGCCGTCGAAACGGGGTTCAAAATACATGCCGCCGGTCATGCGGGCAAAGCTCTGCAGCTGATTTTGTGCCTGCAGCATTCCGATGCTGTTCATGCGCCCACTGGCAAAGCTGCCCCCGCCCATGTACCCGGCTCCCCCGGTGGCGATGGAGAAGATGGTCACGTTTGGCGTTGCTTTGATCTTCTGCAGGCATTTATCCAAGGTGATTTTTGAAAACGTATCGCGGCCGGAAGAAACAAGGATGACGTATTTGCGACCATCGACGCGGCTCAGGCGGTCCAGGGTCTGATAAACCGCGTCGAAGAGGTTCGTCTCTTGCCAGGTGGGAATCGTCAGCGACTGGATGCCTGCATCGAGCTGCATTTTGTTCTGGGTGAAGTCGGTCAGGATCTGCGTATGCATGTCGTAGGTGACGACTGCAACATAATCGTCCGGCTGCAGCTGCCTCGTGCAAACGCGTAGGCCGAGTTCCGCATGTCGTAAATAAAGTTATAGCTATTGGCGGCGAACTCGACCAGCAGGACAGCCGTAATCGGCGCCTGAATTCGCTGAAAGTTCGTGATGTCCTGCGCGTTTGCCGTCTTCGTAGACGCGGAAGTTGTCTTTCTGCAGATTCGGCACAAACTGGTGCGTCTTTTCCAGAATCACGCCCACATCCACATTCACCACAGGAACATCGACACGCAGAGAAAAGTTCTGCAGTCCCGGCGGATTCTTCACCTTCGGCTCCGGAGGAGGCGGCGGTGGTGGCGCCGTCTCTGATTCTTTCTTCTTGGGGATCGCGATCGCGCCGTTGTCCCCGCTCGGCCCTCCCGCATCGGGCGATGCCTGATCCGGCTGTTGTTGATCCTGCTGATTCGGCTGGGTTTGCTGCTGTTGGCTCTGCTGCTGAGCCGGTTGCTGTTGCGCCGGTTGCTGTTGCGCCGGAGCAGCGCTCTGGCAAAACACCAGGGAAAACAGGGCAAGTGAAGCAAAAATCTGACGAACTCGGGATGCGGCCAGCGGGATTCTCATGCGTGGATTCATTGTGGAACTTCGAGGCGTCCTCCTGCAAGCGCCATGCGGTACGAAGGTTTCGTCACCGCAAAAGCAAAAATGCTCTACTCTTGTAGACGTGGGTATTCGCCTAAAAGACATCGGCGGGCTGATTTTGTTTGGCGCTTCGGCGCTCATCGCCCAGACCGCGTCCCTGCCCCCTAATCCCCCGCCATCTTCAGCGGGCTTCTATCCGATCGATCAGGTCCATCGCGGCCAGCATGGTGTAGCCTACACGGTCTTTGAAGGCACGACAGCCGGAACCGATGGGCGTGCTGATCCTGGGCCTTCTGCACAATGCTCTCGGCCCCGGACAGGACATGATTCTCGCGCGCCTCGAAGGCACGAAACCCGAATACACCGGCGTCGTCGCTGGAATGAGCGGCAGTCCGGTTTACGTCGATGGCAAGCTGCTGGGAGCCATCAGCTATCGCATCGGCTCATTCAGCAAAGAGCCCATAGCGGGAATCACTCCCATCGGCCAGATGCTTGAAGTCTCGCCACCCACTAAGGACCTGATCGCCGCCAGCAATCCACCTTCGTTCACGCAGCCAGCCAGCACCAGCTATTCGGCCACCCTTCCGAGCACAAATCAGGACACGGTCGAAACAAGCGCAATTCGCCCGATGGATATGCCGCTGGTCTTCAACGGATTCAACCCCGAAGCACTGGAGCTGTGGAAAGAGCACTCGCCGCAGCTCGGGCTCACTGCGGTTGCAGGAATCGGCGG
Organism: uncultured Acidobacteriaceae bacterium; assembly: GCA_963833015.1. Classification (GTDB taxonomy): domain Bacteria; phylum Acidobacteriota; class Terriglobia; order Terriglobales; family Acidobacteriaceae; genus Alloacidobacterium. Next base: position 455,001 of record CAWHWJ010000020.1, read on the forward strand.
ATCGTCGAGCAATGAAAAGCAGCCGGAGCCTATCGTTCCCGGCTCAGCCGTCAGCGCCTTGCTCATGCGCGGCGACCTCGAAATCGCGGCGACCTGCACCGTCACCTACGTCGATCCGAAGCAGCTTCTGGCCTGCGGTCATCCGATCACGCAATTCGGCCCCGTCTCCATGCCGATGACGAAGGCTCAGGTGGTAGCCACGCTTCCCTCTCCGCTTTACGCATTCAAGATCATCAATACCACTGAGACAGTGGGTTCCTTTACTGAAGACCGCGAATCGGCCATCCGCGGCGCCTTTGGGCTGCAGGCAAAGATGATTCCGGTGACGGTGAACATCACCGGCGAGCAAGCGCCTCATGCCCTGCATATCGAAGTCGTTGACCAGCCGCAGATCACGCCGTCAGCCGTCATGGTTGCCGTCTTCCAGGCATTGATGCAGCGCAATACCTTCACCGCCGAAACCAGCTACCGCATTCGCAGCACCGTCAATGTCTCCGGATTCCCTGCAGTCCACTTCGGCGGACTCGCTGCTCCGAGTGAGATCGCACCGGCAAATCTTCTGGCCGCATTGATGGTGGGTGAGCGCTTCTCGCGCCTCTATGACAATGCCGCGCGCCAAACGCCCATCAGCAGTGTGGAAATAGAAGTAGAAGCGATCCCGAAGCACCTCACCGCACAGCTTGAAAGCGCGCAGAGCACAGCACCGATCGTACATCCGGGCGAAACCATCATGGTTGAAGCCAGCATCCGCCCGTGGCGCGGCGAAGTGCAGAATGTGCGTATACCAGTGACGCTGCCCGCGGTGCTGGGTGAAGGCCAGGTGCGCCTGCTCGTAAGCGACGGCAGTACGGTCGACCGCATTACGCAAGCATCGCACTTCAGCAGCCAGAATCTTGACGTCGCGGCAACTATCGAACAACTGAACAGCCTGCACGAAAACGACCGCCTCTACGTCACGCTGCTGCAGCCATCGCCTCAGGCCGTCCTCGATGGCCGCACGTTGGCAACCGTGCCCATGTCGATGGCAAATGTGCTTGAGCCTCTTCGCCAGAACCAGAAGCTTACGCTCAGCGGTGAATCAGCCGTCCCCATGGCGTCGGTTCCTATCAACAGTCTGCTCAGTGGTCAGCAGGTATTAACGCTGCGAGTCGAGTAAAGGCCAGCGATCACTGTTTCGGTAGTGGGTCAGTTTGAACAATATTCCCATACCGTCGATCAATGTTTGACTGGGCTTCTCTCGTGACTGTGTGCGGAATTAGCTCTGGCGCGTCGGTATCGACACATCTTCCTGCAGCGTGAAATCGAGCAGGGTCTCACTCGGCACCTTTACCTGGTCGCCACCAGTGATGATTTCCGAGCCTGCGCCAGCACCTGCGCCGACGCCAGCGCCGATCGCTGCTCCCTGGCCGCCGTCGGCAACGGCACCGATGATCGCTCCCAGGGCCGCTCCGCCGGCCGTTCTCTTCGCGGTGCTCGCGCCGCGCGACTTGCCAGTCACTTCATATTCTCCCGTCACCACGGGCACCATCTTTCCGTTCACTACAATCCCGATCAGTTCCAGACGTAGCTGCGATCTGCCGGTGAATGTTCCTGACTCCTTCGATTGTGTCAGCCGGCCATAGACGAGGGCATCTTTCGCGACTACCACATTGCCCTCCAATGTCAGGGGTTCTTCGAGCGAAGCCTGGAAGCGGTCTCCCACGAGGTTATAGGTGGAATCAACGGCATCGATGGTGCGCACAGAAATTTGCGTCCCGGCTGGGATAGTTACATAGGCCGGCTTCACTTCGACATGCGCTAGCGTCCCCGGGTCGTCGGGAAGCGAACTCTGCGGCTGCGGCGCCGGGGCACTTGCTGCGCCTTGCGGATCGAACTTGAGCGAAACGATGTCAGCGACGTTATATTTCTGTACCGTCGAGCCGACCTGGAAGCTGATTTCAGTCTTCGTGCCACCCAGGAACTGGCCCTTAATCAGGCTGCCGTTCTTCAACTCCAATGTATCGGCCCATGCCATCGACGCCGCCAGAGTCAGCGCAGTAAGGAATCCGCATTTCAGCTTGAGCCTCATATGTCTTTCCCCTTCGATGCTCCTGCTTACTTCCCCGATTTATATAAATTGTAGGCCCGTTGGGGACTCACCTTGAGCCGAAGCACCGTTTGTTCAACATGATTCCTTCGCCATCGAATCCTGAGTGGTCGAATTCGATCCAGAAACCTCATAGTTTCTGATCACGCGCTAACTGGAAGTGATCCTGCGTAGCGCCTGCAAAGTCCGCTTTCAGGTAACTTGCCCGTGTCGCCGCGCTCGGAAGAGACGAAGTTGCTCAAAACCCCGTTTTCAAGGAACTTCAGAGTGCTTCGGCTAGACTAAAACAAGATTCCGATGAGAACACAACTGCTGAAATCTTTAGGACGGAGGTTCGCCGGAACGGCTCTGCTGTTTAGTGGCATTGTAGGCGTTGGAACAAGTCTTGTTCTCTTGCTTTCGAGTTCCTTCGGCTACTTGCCGTACAGCGACAGACCGGGTCCCGGTTGGTGGGGACGTGTTCATTGGCCCTCTTGGGTGGAGTTTGCCAACTACATCGGGTTCTCACCTTGGTTTGCATACTTCTGTTTGTATTTTGGCCTGGGACTCTTCGGACTGAGTTTAGTGCTGGGCGTCGCCTCGACTCCCCGATGGCTTAATCGTATCTTAGGGGAGCAATTGCAGCAGCGGCGGCTGGCCTCGCCGTGATGGGTGCCGGTTGGTATTTCGCCCTCGCGGAGATCGGTCCTGATTCAGCAATCGTCCTTGGCTTGTTATACGGAGTATTTCTCTTTCCCCATTTCGTTCAGCCGCGGACTCAACCCGTAAGGATGTGGATACGGATAAGCGTAGTATCGTGCAGCGCGGCCATCTTCCTGTACTGGATCGCTTCACCTTTCCTGCCGAAGAAGCCTGTTCCATACGTTAGTTACGATCTTATGCGTGTCACCGCTGGTGAGAAGCCGATTGTTGCTTCTGCCGATGAAGGACGCGGTATTTCTGACGAAATCGCTGCCCTCAAATTGCGGGGAGACGCGCACGGCGGCATCGGCGGCTCGTCAGGCTCCGGACAAGATGTGCCGCACATTGACGTAGAACTGATTGCGCTTGAACCAATCACAAAAGAAGCGCAACTTGCGATTCCCGAAAGAGGCTACGCTTTGTACGTGCTGAGAAACGGTGTCTGGACTGCACATCCATCAATTCTGAAAAAGGATAGACGAACGCTAACGATCGACCCCGGGACCGATCCGCATTATAACGGCGGTCGATTGAAACTCGGCAAGGAAACGGATTTCCATTCATTTACGTGGTATCCCGTCATACCCAAAGGGCAGTAGCTGCGTTAGCAGCGGTCGCCGATTGCCTGTAAAGTCATCATTTCGGTAACTTGCTCCCCGGCGCGCCGAGAAGGGCCCGGCAAGTGACCACAATGCCCGTTCTTCAGGCGCTTCGCTATCACGGGGGCTTCCAGGGGATGTGACTACTTCCGGATTCGTACGAAAGCCGTTGGCCGGTTGACAACAATGCCTCTCCCATCCAGACTCTCGTTATGCGACTGCCCGCCATCTGTCTCATACTAGTGAGTGCAATGTTGTGCCCGCCGTCCCGGGCGCAGGTGCCTGTCTTCCAGGCTACTCCCATCCAAAGCTCAATCCGGCTTAATACGACATCTTCGAGGCCCCTGACGGGCAATTTTGACAAATGGAATGCGACTCTGACCTTTGCGTCACGCGACCCTACGTCGGCCGTATTACAAGTCGAAATCCAGACAGCGAGCGTGCATTCCAGTAACAGCAAGAACGATGATGAACTGAAGAGCACGGACTTGCTCAATGTCGCGCAGGACCCGGTCATTTCGTTCAAATCCGACAAAGTTGTGCAGACGGGGAAAACCACCTACGACCTTGTCGGCGCCTTCACCATGCGTGGCATTTCCAAGCCGGCAACGCTGAAGTTAGTAATCGCCGAGCAGGGTGGTGGTTCAGGATACGTCCAGGGAATCGTACCCTTCGACCTTAAGGACTACGGGATGATCAGCAGCAAGAAGAGCGATGAGCGCGGCGAGGTCGATCTCAACCTCAAGGCGGAGCAGGTGAGCGGACCCGGATTGATTCACAAAAGGTTTCAGTAACGCCATCCGCGCCAGGCTCTCTTATGACGAAACCAGACACGGCTCCGAGCATCGATGAATACCTGCATCAGCGATTAATGCCGGTGGAAGGGTCGATTCCGAACATTCCCGGCATCGAGATGTTCGGGAATTCGATTCCAGCCGAAACTGTCGGTGGGGATCTTTTTGAATACATCAATTTTCAGCAGCGTTACGACATTGACGCGCGCATTCAGCAGGCTCAACGGCTGTCGAAAGAGTTTCTTGAACCGCTTCCTCCTGGAGTTCTGCTACGCAATTCAGTCGACGATCAGGTGCAGTGGCTGAAAACAACGCCCGGCTACAGGCCCGAGATGGAAGGAGAATACCGATTCGCGAGGAGCTCCGAGCAGGTGCGCGTCGTAGAAGAGTTGCACGATCTTTATTCGACGGCGGGTGTCCTGATGGTAGATGCCCAGGGACACGGAATCATCTCAGCCAAGATTGCCTCTACGGTGCATGACACATTCCACAGTTTAATGCTCACCGAACTGGACCGATACGGCAGAGCAACACCCATGCTGCTCGAAAACCTCAACCTGCGGCTGGCGCTAGCGGTAACCGCCCGCAATGAATTAGGAATCATTGAGAAGGAAGACGCACGCGAAATCGCAACGATGATATACGGTGAAGTCCGCCCTGGCGGTTATTTTCGCTTTGCGAATTTCGGGCATCCTCCACCGCTGGTGTTCTCGGCGGAGTATCAGAAGTTCATGAACATCAATGAAAGCCGTATGGTGCAATTTTTTGCGCTCGGTTTGCAGATTCCCGCGGATCATCCGGACCGTAAGAGATACTACTCGCTGAACTTACGCCAAACAGAGTTAGACGCTTCGGATCTCAGTGAGATCACACTGATGAGCCCGGGAGATATTCTTGTTCTCTATACCGATGGAGTTTACGACGGCAGTGACAAGCAAGAGCGCGAGCTACTGGAAGCGATTATGCGCGAACACTACAGACAACCGGCCAGGGACATCTGCAACGCATTGCTGGATCATGCAGTAAAGCGAGATGAGCAACTCCGTCAAAACGGCGAAGCGGACATGATCGACGACAAAACGGTGTTTATCATCAAACGACTTAACTAGCCCTCCAACTGGAAGTAAAACCGGCTAACCGGAAGTCGACTCCGAAGCCCCAGACAAGTCCCATTATGGGTAACTGCACTGCTTGCTGACCCACTAACATTCTTTCAGACTGAATCCACCTAAGGCCTGTTAACTAGCCCTCAGCTGCGGTCATCGCCATTTGAGGCCCGAGGGAACGCCTTATCTGGCGTTGTGTATTCTGCATCCTCTTCACACACAACCAGGTACCGATTTCCACCTGAATACTTGGCCCGGTACATGGCAATGTCAGCCGCTCTCCAGAGTTGCGCGCCTTCCGTCCCATGGTCGGGATAGAGCGCAATTCCCATGCTGGCAGACAGCGGCATATCCAGTCCATCGATGGTGAATCGACGCCGAAATTCCGCGAGCAGGTCAGTGGCGACCTTCTCCGCGTCCGCGCCGTGGAGCAACTCGCCGATCACGACGGTAAATTCCTCCCCGCCGGTCCGCGCCACCGTATCGGACTCGCGCAGCCGCTTCATCAGCCGGTCAGCTATTTCCTGCAGACAGGCATCGCCCGTTGCATGGCCGTAGTTATCGTTGATCTGCTTGAAGCGGTCGAGATCGATGCACAGGATCGCAGCCTTGTGCCCATAGCGCGACGCATTCTCAAGCGTGTGGCGCATGCGTTGTTCCAGCAGAAAACGATTCGGCAGATTGGTCAGCGAATCATGATGCGCCCTGTGCACGAGTTGTTCGTGCAACCGTTCCCGGTCCGTCACGTCCTGAACCAGCGACAGCCGGGCATCGCGGCCTTCGAACTCAATCGGATGCGACGATATCTCCGCCTGAAACTCACTCCCATCCTTTCGACGCTGTGTCCACGGACCAGTCACTTTTATCGAACTGTGCGTATCGGCGAGCAACCGCTCCATGCCGGCCAATGCGGCCACTTCATGCAGGTCACCGATTGTCATCTTCAGGATTTCCTGCCGGGTGTATCCATACTCATGCAGCGCAGCATCGTTCACGCGAAGAAAGGCAAAGCTCTTCGTGTCATAGATGAACATCGGGTGCGGGTTGCTGTCGAACAGCACACGATACTGTTCGCTTTGCCAGTTCGCGAAGTAGATCTGATCCTCCAACAATGTAAGGATCATGCCGAATTCAACAAAATATTTCGGAACGTTCCAAAACTCTCCCGGGACGCTGACATGAGGAAAGAAGTGAACCATTCCCAGCGCTGTCGGAAATACCGCCGCCCACGCCAGAAGTCCTGCAGAGGCCGTGCAAACGCCTGCTGAGAGACGACGGAAGTCGTTCCAGAAAAGAACCGCATTGACGAGAAACAATTGCGTCAGGATCGCATAGATGCCGAGATCCGCCTGCTGCGTGCTGATTAACCACAGCAGCCACACTCCGCAGGCAATGGCTGCGAAGCTGTTCGCCCAGAGAATAACGGGTTTGTCCCGGGTAAATCGCCAGCCCAGCCAGACGATTACCGCCTCGCCCGCGACAGCAAAAGCAACCAGGGGCCATGCTGCGGAGAAACCGAAAACGACAAGGAAGATGTAGATCAGCGGCGGAGTGCCGATCACAACTCCCATCAATTTCAAACTCTTTTTTCGCAGAGCAAAGGCAGACGAAGCCAGCGCGAAGCAGACACCAGCCAACATGAGCCCGGTCAGGCCAAGCGCAATCTGCATCTCCTGCCAGAACGGTGTCGAAACCTGCGGCAGCAGAAAGGCGAAATGAGCCAAAGCAAACAGCCAGCCAGCGATCCAGTATCGCAGGCGACGCGATTTGCGCTTCCGGTAGATCACTGCAAAGAGCAGCACCAGAAGACCGAGAATCAGAATATCGAGCAGCCTGTCTTGCATGGTGATCCCTTTACCTCACCATCGGCGGCTTCTATCTGGGGATGAAGAAAATCGCAACAATGCTCGGAATAAAAAAGAAAAAGGGCACAACAAACGCAAGACTACGACCGCTTTGTACTGCAGTTCTCGGGAAACTACCAATACACCAAGTACTTCAAAAACTACTGTGCGATCTATCCTTCATGGTGGGCAGTGCAGGGCTCGAACCTGCGACCTCCTGCTTGTAAGGCAGGCGCTCTAACCAACTGAGCTAACCGCCCATGAATGCTCCCAGTTCTTCCAAGGCCAGAACCGATACCTTAAGTTTATCAGCAAAACAGGCGCGGCTGAATCGCAAACACAGTGACCAGCATCACCTGTGCCCGCTTGGTACACTGACCGCTGTGCGCCGACTGATAGTAAACGCCGACGACTTTGGCCTGACTCCCGGAATAAATCAGGCAGTGCTCGAACTGCGGCGTGCCAATGCCCTCACCTCTGCGACCCTGATGGCAACAGGCGCACAATTGAGCGAAGCAGTAAGCATAGCCAGTCAAACACCCGCTCTCAGCGTGGGCTGTCACGTCGTCCTAGTCGATGGAACCCCAGCACTACCTCCATCAAAAATCCCCTCGTTAATCGATTCCCAAAATGGAACGGCCTTTCGTCCAAGATTGAGCACCTTCGTCACAGACCTGCTGAGGGGTCGCATCAATGACGCCGAAATCGAAGCCGAAGCTACAGCCCAGATCAAAAAACTGCAGCAAGCCGGCGTCCATGTCACGCATACCGACACGCACAAGCACACCCACATGTTCCCGGGAGTGCTCCGTCCACTAGTACGGGCCGCGCTCGCCTGCGGAGTCAAAGCCATCCGCAACCCATTCGAACCAAACTGGAGCCTGAACGCCACCGTGAACGCTGGACACGTCCGCAAAATGCAGGTACGCCTGCTGCGATCGCAGAGTGCAGCATTCAGCGAAGAAGTCAGCCGCGCCGGACTCCTCACCACCGATGGCGCCATCGGCGTCCTCGCAACCGGCACGCTCGACGCGCAGACGATCCGCAACCTGCTGGCCGCCATGCCCGACGGAACATGGGAACTCGTCTGTCATCCCGGCTACAACGATGCAGCCTTGCAGCAGCAAAACACGCGCCTGCTAGCCTCACGCGATGTAGAACGCACGGCCCTGCTCGAAACAATTCCACACGCAAACGTTGATCTCATCCACTTCGGACAACTTGCGTGAATCCCTTAACCATCCAGTAACGTCCTATGCAGAGACTGTGAGCAAAGCATGAAGATTGGAATCACCTGCTATCCAACTTACGGCGGCAGTGGAGTCGTTGCCACCGAGCTCGGCATCGAACTGGCCGCCATCGGACACCAGGTCCACTTCATCACCTACTCGCAGCCTTTCCGCCTCACCGGACGCGAGCAGGGCATCTTCTACCACGAAGTCCCCGTCTCGAATTACCCGCTCTTCGAGTACCCTCCCTACGACCTGGCGCTGGCCTCACGCACCGCCGAAGTCGCCGAATACTACGACCTCGACCTGCTCCACGTGCACTACGCCATTCCGCACTCGGTAAGCGCCCTGCTGGCGCGGCAGATGCTCGCGGCCGCAAGGACGCCATCTGCCCTTCGTCACCACCCTGCACGGCACCGACATCACGCTCGTGGGCCTCGACCGATCCTACCTCCCGATCACGCGCTTCGCCATCGAGCAAAGCGACGGCGTCACTTCGATCTCGCACTACCTGCGCGAGCGCACCATTAAGGAATTCAAAATCAAGCGCGAGATCGAAGTCATTCCGAACTTCGTAAATTGCGACTTCTACATGCCGCTCAACCCTGAAGTCCGCGCAGAAAAACGCAAGCGCTACGCCGCACCCGATGAGAAGATCCTCATCCACCTCTCAAATTTCCGCCCCGTCAAGCGCGTCCGCGATACAGTCGAAATCTTCGCCCGCGTCGTCGAAAGAATCCCCGCGCACCTGCTCTTAGTCGGCGACGGCCCCGACCGCTCCGCAGCCGAATGGATCGCCCACAAGAAAGGGATCCAGGACCGCGTTCACTTCCTCGGCAAACAGGAAAGCGTCAACGAACTGCTGCCCCTCGCCGACCTGATGCTGATGCCCAGCGAACTCGAATCCTTCGGCCTCGCCGCGCTCGAAGCGATGGCCTGCCGCGTCCCCACCATTGCCACGAAAGTAGGCGGCGTACCCGAACTCATCGAAGACGGCGTAGACGGCCGCCTCTTCCCTGTCGGCGATGTGGAAGCAATGGCCGCCGCCGCAGCAGAATTGCTCCTCGATCCGGAAAAGCTCGAAGCTATGGCCATCGCAGCCCGCAAAACAGCGCAGCAGCGCTTCTGCGCCTCAAAGATCATTCCTGTCTATGAGAAATATTACGAACGCGTGCTCGAGCGCGCTGGCAGCGGCGTAGAACCCGTTTCGCCATCTTCATAATTCGAGGTTGGCATCTCCATGACGATGTGCGTACCGCGTCCCGGACGGCTCGTCACATCAAAAGTCGCCGCATCGCCAAAGAGGACGTCCAGCCGCTCGCGTACATTGCTCATGCCGATCCCCGTCCCTTGATGCAGCACTCCACTTGAATGCGATCGTCCCGGCGCAATCCCAACGCCGTCGTCCTCAACCTCAATCATCAGCTTGCTGCCATCCAGCCGGCTGCGAATCGTAATCGTGCCGCCGCTGATGCGCGGCTCAAGCCCATGCTTGATGCTGTTCTCAATCAGCGGCTGCAGAATCATACTCGGCACCGGCAAATCCAGAGTGGCCGGATCGATCTCCTTCACCACCTTCAGCTTGTCCGCGCCAAAACGCACAACTTCAATACCGAGATAATCGTCAGTAAAATTCAGCTCATCCCGCAGCTGCACGTAAGAATCGTGATCCTTAAGCAGCGCCCGCAGAATATTCGCCAGCTTCACAATCAACTCACGCGCCTGCTCCGGCCTGAAACGCACCAGAGAAGCAATCGAATTCAGCGTATTGAATAAAAAGTGAGGATTGATCTGCCGCTGCAGAGCATCAAGCCGCGCTTCCAGCAGCAGCCTTTTTTGTTCCTCCAACTTCTGCTCGATGCGGATCGTATTCCACACCTTCAGCGGAATCCCGACCACCATCGCCGCGCTGGCCCAGATCGCAATCCGCACCCACCAGTTCTCCGAGGTCAGTGCAAAGAGCCGGTTCGGATACATCCCATGCAGCCACCCGCGGCACATCTCCAGTCCGGAGATCAGAACCAGCAGCAGCACCTGGCGATCAAAGCGCGGCTGGCGCAGATTCCGCCGCACCCAGCGATAAATACTCAGGTCCACAAATGGCGAAAACGACCAGACCTCTTCCTCTTCGGCAAAGCTGCCGTAAAGACTCGCGATCAGAGCCACCGCCAGGTTGAACGGCAGCGACAAATACTCGTGGTGCAGCATCGCCGGAAGCGACAGCAGCGCCCCACCCGCCAGCGCCGAAAGCGGCCCCATCAGGATGCCGAGCAGAATCGTCGTCTCAAAAGAAATATCGGCAGCCAGAAAGTTCGGCACCGTCACGCGCACCCAAACGCCAAGCGCGAGCGGAATGCAGATGAAAGCCAGCAGGCCAAGGGTCTCCCCGGCTTTCCGGTTCTCCGTAAACAGCAGACGCTGAAAGGTCCGTGCCCGTGCCAGCGCGCTCGAAACAGCCGCGGCCACGCCCAGCTTTATCAGCAGCGTAATCAGTATCAGCTTCTGCTCGATCACTCTTTAACTCTACCGCTCCCGCATCTTTCCGGTCATAATTTCATCTATTTAATAGGGCTCAGCGCCGCAACCCGGCGACTCTAGCCTCCGTATAATCACAACTATGCCGTTCGAGACAGTTAAGAAAGTTGCCGACGCCGACTTCCCCACCCGCTGGGGACATTTCCGAATTCTCGGATTTGAAGGTGTCGTCGCAAACCCGGAATCCTGCAACGCCAACACTCCGCCGCCCGCAAAGCGCATTGAAGGTGCCGTCGCACTCGTCATGGGCGATATCCATGCCGCGCCTCCCATCATCCGCATCCACTCGCAGTGCCTTACCGGAGACGTCTTCCACTCGCTACGCTGCGATTGCCGCCTGCAGCTCGAACTCGCGCTCAAGACCATCACCGAAGCAGGCACCGGCATCCTTCTCTACGAGCAACAGGAAGGCCGCGGCATCGGCCTCATGGCAAAACTCAGAGCTTACGAATTGCAGGACCAGGGATTCGACACCGTCGAAGCCAATATCGAACTCGGCTACAAGCCCGACTGCCGCGAGTTCGAGCTGCCCGCCGAAATCCTCAAGCAGATCGGAGTGCACGCCGTCCGCCTCATCACCAACAACCCCGAAAAAGTCGAAGCACTCGAATCGGCGGGCATCCGCGTAGTCGAGCGCATCTCCGCCGCCGTCGAGCCGGAAGAAACCTTCCAGCGCTATCTCGATGTCAAGCGGGAAAAGATGGGCCACATCCACGAAGAGATGGAAGAAAAAACAACCACCTAAGGTCGCTGCCAGAGTGATCGCCCCTACTGATTTTTTCCATCCTACTCTCCCGTGCGCCGTCATTCTGACAATCAACGGGAGGAAGAATCTGAACGATGTCGGCTTAGCGGTAACCTACAGCTTTGAGAGCCACTCGGCTAGGCTCCCCATGATCGGAAGATGAAACCACTTTCGTCGCCCTGCCTGAATCATAGAAACGAGCCAAGCAACGGAACAAATCAAAGTACCGAATATCTGGACGGGTCGCATCCAGGAAACACGCAAAAGGAATGGTGTCCAAATCGCGAATAGCAAAAGACATTGAAGTGAGTGAAAACGAAGAAAAGCGCTCTGCTGTCTGCGAGGAACTAACAAAAGATAGAAGACCGGAATGAAAATCCCGAAGATGTAGCAACTCGTACCATTCGGCGTTTGGTCGCTTATTGCCACATCTTGAGTTTTCGCCATACTAACCTACTTCACCGGCAGCAAAATCTTCGCTGTAGTCACAATCTGCCCTACATGCCGCTGCGTGTGATCCGCGAGATGTACAAGCAATCCACCAACACTCGTCGGCAACTGCCTCTTTCCCACAAAGCGCGACTGCTCCAGATCACCCCCAGCCAGAGCGCGCACGCGCTGCGCAGCTGACTCCAAACCCTGACTAAACTCGGCAAACAACGCTTCGCGGCCAGCCCCCGGATCCATCTCGCTCTTCAACGCCGCAATCTGTTCAGCCGACAACTGGTTCCCTTCCGCATAAGCCAGCAGCCGATCAAGACTGCGCGCAATATGCCGCAGATGAAACGCAATCGGTGCTAACTCGAAGGGACGAGCGTCCAGATCAGCGTCACTCAGTGACTCACACCAGCGATCAACGTCTTCTTGTGCAAGCTCGAGCGCATGCAGAACTCCGCGCCCCACGGCAGGCACGTCGGACAGTGTGCCCCGCAGCCACGGCTCCGGCTGCTGCGCCGGCGCTACTCTCGTTTGCAACTCACTCATGCTTTCTCAAAGCCCTTTCTTCTGACGAAACTCTCTCACCACCACTGCCGGATCGCGATGCTCTCCGTCAACCGCTTCATTCATGGCGCGAATATCGTCTGCTGATACTTTACCCTGAAGCTCAGCAATCGCCGTGCCCATTGCAGGCCAGCGCTTCAGCGATGCATCGCGCACAAGGGGCACCGCCTGATACGGCGGAAAATAATGCTTATCATCGGCGAGAACTTTCAACCCAAGCGCGGCGATCGGGCCATCCGTCGAATTGCCCGCAATCATATCCACCTGATGCGAATCAATCGCGCGATACAACAACCCCAGATCCATCGTCACAGGCGCTTCCTTAAAGCGCAGACCGTAAGCCTTGCTCAACCCCGGCAACCCATCGGGACGCTGTTCAAACTCATATCCAACGCCCAGAACCCACTGCGGCGTATACTGCGCTGCTTCGCTCAGAGTTGTGAGATGAAGCCGCGCCGCATCGTCTCCGCGAATGATCATGGCAAAAGTATTCTCGAAGCCCAGCGGCCCCATCACGGCAATATGATGCCGCTGCTGATACAAATTCCGCACCGTGTTCAGCACCGCATCCGGATCGCGATTCACAGGCTGCTTCAGAATGGCCGTCAGCGCCGTGCCTGTGTATTCCACATACGCATCAATGCGCCCGGAAATCAGCGCCTGATTGCAAATGTAACTGCCTGCGAGATAAAACCGGCGCTCCACCTTCATGCCGGTCTTAGCCTCAATCTGCTGCGCCAGCAACTCACCAAGCACAACTTGCTCAGTAAAGTTCTTCGCGCCAATCACCGGATGATTCGGATGCGGCGGCCCACAACTAACCGCAAAGGTGCAAATCAACACCGCGAGCACGAAAATCAGGGTGCCCCATCCTGCACGCAGTCAGGGTGGGGTCCTTCGCAGGATGTTTCCACTTCACGGCTTGGCCGCTCCCGGAACCCGCAGCCAGTGCTCAATCAACCCAAGCAAGGCATCCGCGCCAAGCGCCAGCAGCGCCGCCGGAATCGCCCCAGCGAGCACCAGCCGGTTATCCACCGACGCCACGCCGCGAAAGATAAACTCGCCCAGGCCGCCTGCGCCCACCGCGGCAGCAATCGTTGCAATGCCAACACACGTAACAGTTGCCGTACGCAAACCTGCCAGAATCACGCCGGCAGCAAGCGGCAACTCCACTTTGAAAAGCCGCTGCATGCCCGTCATCCCGAGCGCCTGCGCCACTCCGGTCACCGTCGGATCGACGCCGCGAATCCCCGCATAGGTATTGCGCACAATCGGCAGCAGCGCATATCCAGTCAGACGCAACAATCGCGATGCGCGCCGCATTTTCCCCCAGCCACGGTAGCGGCAGCAGAAAGCCAAACATGGCAAGACTGGGAATCGTCTGCATGATATTCACAAACCCAATCACCGGCTTCGCCCAATTCGTATGCCGCGTCAGCCATATCCCAACCGGCACACCGATCGCTATAGCGAAAAGCATCGCCGCTCCAGTGAGCCAAAGATGCTCAAAGGTAAGCGAGAGAATCTGATCGCCGTACTGCGCCAGAAAGCCGCTCATCCCGCGTGGCTCCTGGTCCAGGTCTTTTTGCCCGCGACGAAAAGCCTCCGCATACGCCTTCACCGCCGGAATCTCCGAGCGCAGAAAATCCTCAGCCGCTACATCGGTCACCACCCGCCCGTCTTCCAGCAGCACAATGCGCGACAGCCAGATACAGCGCCTCATCGAGATCATGCGTCACGATCAGCACCGTCTTCTTCAGCCGCTTCAACAGATCGCGCAGCATATCCTGTATCTCCGCGCGCGTCACCGGATCGAGCGCCCCCAACGGCTCATCCATCAGCAGAATCGAAGGCTCCGCCGCCAGCGCTCGCGCCAGCCCAACGCGCTGCCGCTGCCCTCCGGAAAGCTGGTGCGGATAGCGTTTCGAAAACTTCTCCGCCTCGAGCCCAACCTGCCCAAGCAACTCGCTCGTCTTCTCAGCGCTGATACGCTTCCCATTGAGTTCCGGAACCAGCCCCACATTCCGCGCCACCGTGAAGTGCGGAAACAGCCCGGTCTCCTGAATCACATATCCAATGCCGCGCCGCAACGTGATCACATTCAGCTGCTCGCATTCCTTGCCGCGAATGAACACCGTCCCATCCGTCGGATCGAGCATGCGGTTCACCAGCCGCAGCAGCGTCGTCTTGCCCGAACCGCTGCGTCCCAGCACCGCCGTCGTTGTTCCTTCTTCAAGGCTCAGATGGACGTGATCCAGCAGCACGCGGCCTTCCGCCGTCTTCACGCTCACATCGCGAAATTCAATCGCTGCCGCCATAAAAGAAAAAGCCGGGCAGAAGTGCCCGGCTCCTTTATCTCACATCAGCGAGTCGTTATGCTCCTTCACCCGCCGTCGGCTCGCCAGAAGCATCGGGCTGCGAAGCGCCCTTCACCCGCACCACCGTAATCTTCGAGAAGCCTTCCTTAAAGCTCGGCGGACGCAGACGCTCAGCCATCTTCTGCATCACCTCATCGCTCACAACGCGCTCGCGACGGCGATTGCGCTCCATGCAAACCTCAAACGGCACATCGAAAAAGACAGCCTGCACCTCATACCCGAAGCTCTTGGCCATCTTGATCCATTGCCGCCGCTCATGCGGAGAAAGATTCGTAGCATCCACATAGTTCCACGGCATCTTCGCAATCAATCGCGCCCGCAGCAACGAGCGAAGCGTCGAAAACACCAGCCCCTGATACCGCTGCTCCGTGATGTCGTCAAACAATATCGATCGCAGCAGATCACTCGACAGCGGCGTAACGCCGCGCCGCTTGAACCACGTCGTCTTGCCCGACCCCGGAAGTCCGATCGTCAGCACCACAAAGCCACGCGGACTGCGCTGTGCCGCTGCCTGCTGCTCTGGTGGTGGAACCGCGAGCGACTCCGGCTGGGTCTCAACCACAAGCTTGCCTGCAGGCTCCGCCTCTTGCGCTTCCGGCGCAGCCGCCTGTTCCGGCTCTTCCGCAGCATCCGCAAACACGCCTGTCGGCTCAGCCACAACTTCGTCATGTGACTCAGCAGCAACTTCTTCAGTCAGCCGCGCAGACTGGCGCATCCGGATAAGTCGGCCGCAAAGGAGCGGGTTGGTTGGCAGGTATCTCCTGCCCTATCTTTCCAGTGGACTCCGAAGTATTCGGTCCACGCTTCGAGCGTCTTCTCATGCGTTCGCGCATCCATTCGCGCATGATTGAGGATGTAACACAGTCGCCCACCTCGCCGCAAACGACTGTGTTGAAAAGCCCAAAAATCGCGAATAAATTTTCCTGATCCGCCCCAAAGACTTTCTTGATGTTGACGACAGTGCTAGCATCGATATTTGGTGGCACCCGGCGGTGCTCGCTATCACCTGCATACTCAAGCTCTAAGCAAAAAACAAAGGAGAAAAGTTTCAATGGCAGTTAAGGTTGGCATCAACGGTTTTGGCCGCATTGGACGCAACGTCTTCCGCGCCGCGCTCGGCAACCCTGAATTGGACATCGTCGCCGTAAACGACCTCACCAGCCCGGCAACTCTGGCGCACCTGCTCAAGTACGACTCGATCCTCGGCAACCTCAAGAACGACATCGTCGCCGGTGATGATCACATTTCGGTCGACGGCAAAAAGATCAAGGTCTACGCCGAGCGCGATCCCGCCAAGCTCGACTGGACCTCCCAGGGCGCAGAAGTCATCGTCGAATCCACCGGCATCTTCACCGACGCCACCAAAGCCAAGGCCCATCTTCAGGGATCGGTCAAGAAAGTCATCATCTCCGCGCCCGCCACTAACGAGGACATCACAGTCGTCCTCGGCGTCAACGAAGACAAGTACGACGCAGCGAAGCACAACATCATCTCGAACGCCTCCTGCACCACCAACTGCCTCGCGCCCGTCGTCAAGGTACTGCACGAGACCTTCGGCATCGTCTCCGGCATCATGACCACGATCCACAGCTACACCAACGATCAGGTCATCCTCGACTTCCCGCACAAGGACCTCCGCCGCGCCCGCGCCGCTGCCATCAACATGATCCCCAGCTCCACCGGCGCCGCCAAGGCCCTCAAGCTCGTCATCCCCGAGATGGCCGGCAAGCTCGACGGCTTCGCGATCCGCGTCCCCACCCCGAACGTCTCCGTCGTCGACCTCACCTTCATCTCCGAGAAGCCCGCAACCGTGCAGTCCGTGAACGAAGCGCTGAAGGCAGCCTCCGAAGGCGCACTCAAGGGCATCCTCGGCTACGAAACCGACGAGCTGGTATCGAGCGACTTCAAGGGCGACGCCCGCTCCTCGATCGTCGATTCCCCACTGACGAAGGTCGTCGGACAGTCGGTCAAGGTCATCAGCTGGTACGACAACGAATGGGGCTACTCGAACCGCGTTCGCGACCTCGTTCTCTTCCTCGCGAAGAAGGGCCTGTAATTCGTTATTCCAGATTATCTTTGAAGGGGCGCGGCTCAGCCGTGCCCCTTCAAAGCGGTAGAAGCACCGGGCTTTAGCCCGGTGAAATAAGACCAAAACTCACGGGGCTTCAGCCCCGGGCCGTTCAATAAGACCGCGCAAAGCGCGCACCTTTATTCCTTGGGAAGCACCACCGATGCGCAAGAACATCTCAGGCTCGTCGCCCTTTGAGCCCATCATCGGCTTCTCCCGAGCCGTGCGCGTCGGAAACATCATCCACGTCTCCGGCACCGGTCCCGTAGGCGCAGACGAATCCGACGCCGCCACGCAAACGCGCCACGTCCTCACTATCATCCAAAGCGCACTCGAAAAATCCGGAGCCAGACTCGAAGACGTCGTCCGCACCCGCATGTATCTCACCCACGTCGATGAATGGGAAGCCGTCGGCCGCGTCCACGGCGAGTTCTTCGGCACCATCCGCCCCGCGGCAACCATGCTCGTTGTCGCCAAGCTTCTAAACCCATCCTGGCGCGTCGAAATAGAAGCCGACGCCGTCATCTCCGAATCTGAAAGCCAGTGAGCCCCTATCATGTCGAAACTATCGATCCGCGATCTTGATCTGCAGCACAAGCACGTACTCATGCGTGTCGATTTCAACGTTCCACTCACCGACGACGGCCGCGAAATCACCGACGACACCCGCATCCGCGAGACGCTGCCCACCATCGAATACGCGCTGCGCCACAAAGCGAAGCTCATCCTCGCTTCACACCTCGGCCGCCCAAAGGGTAAAGTAAATCCGAAGTACAGCCTGCGCCCGGTCGTCGATCGCCTGCGCGTGCTCCTCGATCATCACATCGGCGAGAGCGTCAATGTAGCCTTCTCGCCTGATTGCGTCGGCGACATCGCCACCGAGCTCTCGCGCCAGCTCGAATCCGGCCAGGTCCTGCTGCTTGAAAATCTGCGCTTCCACGCGCAGGAAGAAGCCAACGACCCCGGCTTCGCGAAAGAACTCGCCTCGCTCTGCGAAATGTACGTCAACGACGCCTTCGGCAGCGCGCATCGCGCCCACGCATCGACAGAAGGCATCACGCACTTCGTCAAGCAGTCCGCCGCCGGGCTGCTGATGGAAAAAGAACTCAAGTACATGGGCAAGGCGCTTGCCGATCCGCACAAGCCCTTCGTCGCCATCCTCGGCGGAGCCAAGGTTTCCGACAAAATCGAGGTCATCGACAACCTGCTCGGCAAAGTCGACGCGCTCCTCATCGGCGGCGGCATGGCCTACACCTTCCTAAAGGCCAAAGGGCAGGAAGTCGGCAAATCACTCGTCGAAGCCGACAAGATCGACGTCGCCAAAGAAGCCCTCGAGAAAGCCGAAGCCAAAGGCGTGCGCTTCCTGCTGCCCGTCGACCACATTCTCGCCGACAAGTTCGCCCCCGACGCCAAAACCCAGCTCTTCTCCGGCGACGGCCCCTTCCCCGCCGACTGGATGGCCCTCGACATAGGCCCCGAGACCATTAAGCTCTTCGCAGACGAAATCGCCGAAGCCCGCACCATCGTCTGGAACGGCCCCATGGGCGTCTTCGAAATGCCAGCCTTCGCCGCCGGCACAACCAAGATCGCGAAAGCCGTAGCAAAGAACAACGAAGCCATCTCGATCATCGGCGGAGGCGACTCCGTAGCCGCAGTAAAGCAAGCCGGAGTAGCCGATCAGATCACGCACATCTCCACCGGAGGCGGCGCTTCACTCGAGTTTCTGGAAGGCAAAAAACTTCCGGGCGTCGAAGCACTCACAAATAAGTGAGCTCTGTGCCCGTTTCATGCAGGATGAGCACATGGCTCATCCTGCGAGTAGAAGCACCGGGCTTTAGCCCGGTGAATTATTGAGCAGGTTCAGAAAGGGCTTTAGCCCTAGGCCGTTTCCAGCTTCCGACTCGCCGGAATATCCAAAGGACGAACAAAAAATCATGCGCAAACCACTCATAGCAGCCAACTGGAAAATGTACAAAACTCCAGCCCAGTCCGAGGCATACGTCAAAGCCTTTCTCCCGCTCGTCAAAGACCACGACCGCGACGAGATCATCCTCTGCCCCTCCGACACATCCCTCAGCACTATCGTCGCCGCTGTAGCCGGATCAGGCATAGGCGTAGGCGCGCAGAACATGCACTATGCCGAAGAAGGCGCCTTCACCGGTGAAACCTCCGCCGAAATGCTGGCCGCCGTCGGCGCAAAATACGTCATCATCGGCCACTCCGAGCGTCGCCAGTACTTCTGCGAGACGGACGAGCTCGTCAACCAAAAGGTCCATACCGCATTCAAGTACAAGCTCCTGCCGATTCTCTGCATCGGCGAAGCTCTCGATGATCGAGAGCAGGGCAAGACCGAAGAGGTTCTGCTGCGCCAGATATCCATCGCCCTCAAAGGTGTCACCCCATCCGACGCGGAGACCATGGTCATCGCCTACGAGCCTGTATGGGCTATCGGAACCGGCAAAACGGCAACGCCGGAACTCGCCGCGCACGCGCACTTCATCGTCCGCAGCGAAGTTGCCCGCCTGCTTGGGCGCGCCGTCGCCGACGAGATCCGCATCATCTACGGCGGCAGTGTCAAGCCCGACAACGCCTCGGCCCTTCTCAACCAACCGGGGATCGACGGTGCCCTGGTAGGCGGAGCCAGCCTCGACCCGCAATCCTTCGCAAGAATCGTGAAGTACTAGTGATCTCTTGAATTGTGCCCTGCGGAGCAAATTATTGATGTCATCCTGAGCGCAGCGAAGGATCTGCTTTTCTGCCGGATAACCACGAAACGGGTGCCCCATCCGATCTCCTTGCGCTTTTCGAGGAGATAGGATGGGTCTAAACAGACCGCGCAGGAGCGCGCACGATTGAAAGGGTAGAAGCACCGAGCTTTAGAGGGTGCTGAAAAAGGAGCTGTTTTGAAGGGGCACGGCTTCAGCCGTGCCGTAAGTGCCACAAAATGAGCGTGGCTTTAGCCGCCGAGGGACTGCTTTCGCGCCATTGCACTTTTTCAGCACTCTGTTCGCCCGGTGAACAAAGCCGTGCATTAAAGGGCTTCTTCAGCCCCGGGCCGTTTGCAACCTGTCCTCACCACTGAAGACCGTTGCCCATCCACAACCTTCCACGATACAAACCACCCATGCCCATTCAATTCAAAGCCAAATTATGGACACCGATGGAAGGCAAGGGCTGGACCTTCATCACCATGCCCAAAGCGGCGAGCGAAAAGCTCCCGAGACGCGGCCGCATCGCCATTCAGGGCACCATCAACGGCTTCGCCTTTCAGACATCCGCCTTCCCCGACGGAGAAGGCAGCCCCAACATCCAGATCAACGGATCGATGCGCGACGGAGCCAAAGCCGCCGTCGGCGATACCGCAACCTTCGTCATCCAGCCCGCCAGCGATACCATCGACTTCGAAATCCCCGACGATCTCAACACAGCGCTAAAAAAGTCGACCAAAGCCTCCGCCCAATGGGAAAAAATCACGCCGAAAGCCAAAGCCGAATGGGTGACATGGATCACCTCGTCCAAGAAAGAAGAGACCAGAGCCGCCCGCGTCACCAAAACCATCGACCGCCTCTCCAAAGGCGACAAACGCCCCTCCGACTAGAAACTGGGTGCCCCATAGCCTGCCCTGAGCAAAGCCGAAAGGTTCGCGCAGCTAACGTGGGGGGCCAAACGATCGCCGTTGAAAGAGCCTGCCTTGAGCGGAGCCGAAGGGGCGCACAAAGCTTTTGGGTAGAAGCCCTGGGCTTTAGCCCAGGGAATAGACGCTCGAAGAAAGAAGGCCTTCAGGCCCGGGCTTTTCGAAATCCGCCAGAGCCCCAAAAACTGTCAAGCCCATGTGGAAAACTTTTCCCGCAAATTCTTGAATTGAAAGCGCAAATAGTCTGTGCGATTTGGCATGTTATTTCCGCGAAACTCGTAAAATAGAAATAGAGCGGATTTTCCCCGGGGGCGTTATTCTGACGACCAACTGGAGAAAGAATTTCAGCAATATCCAACAAATGCAAAAGTCCAAGGCTTAAGCCGCATGAAATAAATACTTTGCATGTAACCGACGAAGAATCAATATTTTGCGGCGCTAGAAACTTAACCCCTTTATATTGAAAGCTCTTGCACCCCCACCCCTTGGGCGTGGGGGCTATTTCGCAGCGGTAGCCTCCCCGTACGAAGCCAGAACCGCACCCTTCCGACTCAACAGAATCGCCGCACCCCGCTGGGCACTGAGGCCAAATTTCAGATGCGCCCCGCTGACAGCATCCCGGATATCCACCGGCTGATCATCCAGCGATTCATTCGAGAAACTGTAGAGCACCGCGTCATCCAGCACTGTCGGAAAGGCAAGCACACCCGGTGAAAGCGTCCCCTCAAACGACGGCGGGACGCCAGCATCGTGCAACGCATAACGATAAAGAGCAGCCGTAGGATCGTAGTCCTCGGAAAACTCAATAGGATCGGCCACCCAGATAATCTTCCCGCGGCCATGCGAGATGGTCTCGACTGACTTGCCGTTGGCAAAACGCATCACCTCAATCGGCGACTGCTGCACAGTCGTCGGAAAACTAACCTGTACCGGAGGAAGCCCAGCAATCCGCAACTCCGACTGCCGCACCGTTAGCGGAACAATGCGAGCCTTCACACCCAGCGGCGCAAGACGATCTACAAACTGCCAGTGCTCGTCGCGCGAAACCGGCCCGGAAACAAGCAGCGTCCCACCGTTATCGACATACGCCAGCAACTGCTGCCATGCCGCATCGGTCAGCGCCTGTGGCGCAGGCAAAATCACCAACTTCGGCTGACCCAACTCAGACAGGCGGTTCTCCGCCAGCATGCGCATCGGCGTGTGGTCGTCGTAGCAGAGTGCCCGTAGCGCCCGTTTCTGCGTATCGATCGCCAGCGGATTCATATTGCTGTACTGCATCACATTCGACGTCACCATCGTCACCGCAGGAGCCTGAATGTGGGTAAAACTCGCCGGATTCTTCGCAACGAACGCGGCGAAAGCCGTCAGCACCTCCGCTTCCGGCTTCTCGGTACCGTCGGGACGAACAGCGCCGATCGGAATCTCGTTGTCGTTCGACATGTAGCTGTTCACATTCCAGACCCACTCCAGCGCGCCAGTGCCCTGCGCAAATGCCATCGCGATCTTGCGCTCCAGTTGCCAGCCTTCTTCCTGCGCGGAGAAGCGCAGATGGTCGTCCTGCCACAGCCGCCTCTGCTCGCCCGTCTCCTGAATCAGCATCGGCTTGCCCGGAAACTTTGCCGCCAGCGAAGCCCACAGCGACCCATCGAAGTCCCACCACGTATGGTCAGCCGTAAAGTCGATCAGCTGCGAATAGAACGCAGGCGACAGCCGGGAAGCAACGCCGTACTCCTCCTGCCCGACGGTGATCAACTGCTGCGATCCAGTAGCGCGGATCACATCCTTCGTCCGCTTCACCCAGTCGGCAAACGTATCCTGCGTGAACAAGTAGTAGTCGTAAACCTTGATCGGATTGAAGCCCGACCTTACCGAATCGAAGCCCCACGCACCAGCCTTCGGCAGCGCAAACGGATCCTCCGCCGCAACCTCTGGAGAATTGCTCGAAGGCTGCAACTGCAGATCGCGCCCGATGCCAAGCGATGGCTCAGCCCATGCATGCAGCAACTTCGCCTGATCGGGATACTTCCCTGTGAGCCACTTGCGCCACGCCTGCTGCTCGAACGGATCGCCAATCGGAATCTCTTTCCAAAGGTTGCCATTCGCACTCGGCTCGTTAATCAAATCCCACGCCAGAAACGGCAGCTCATGAAACCGCTTCGCCAGCGAGTTCACATAGAGTGCCTGCGCACGCCACGCCACCGGGTCGAGATAGGGATTCACGCCGCCCAGATTCTCGGGCAAGAACGCGAACAGGTTGAACTGAACAGGAAGATTGTTATGCCGCGCACACATGAGAAACGCTTCAATCGTCCGCAGAGCATCCTCGCCGACTTCGCCATTCGGAGCAAGCTCCGGATCCCACGCACTCCACAGCCCGCTGCGAATCATGTTCAGGCCGTCGCCGCGAATCTGCGCCATGTCCCGGTTCCAGATATAAGCATTCGGCCGCATCAGATAAAGCCGCTGCACATCGCTCGACATATACGTAGTGCCAACAACCGGCAAAGGCTTGCCGTCCAGCGTGAAGTAATCCGGACCCACGCCAAGCTTCGGCCCCGACAGGAGGTACTTCCAATCCCGCATCCAGAATCCGCTGCGATAGACCCGCAGCGGCTTGCCATCGCGCAGCAGCGTTGCTTCGATCGTGTGGAAGCCACTGCCATTAGAGGCGTCAGCAGGCAGCGTAATCGGCTGCGACACATCGGCTGCAACGGTCATCTCAACCGGCTGCCCACCTTGTTCGGCACTAACGCGAATCTTCAGCTGATCACCCTCAGGCTCAGCAGCCAGGGGGCTCGCCTGCTCGTAGCGCAGTTCCAACGCTTCGCCCGGAAGAAACAACGGCACACGCGGACGCAGCGTGAAACGGTCGCTCTGCCTTGTCGCAAGTTCTGCCAGATTGGAGAGCACCTGTGCATTTGAAAGGAAATCTGAGTCAGGCTCGCAAGCAATGAAGATCCAGCGCCCACCGACAAAGCGGTATGAGTTGTGGTCAATCTCAAAAATCGGAGCCGCCAGTTTGTGCCCGTTCTTCGATCCCCAGGCAAGCGTCGTCAGGTCTGCATCCTCATCGCCGGTCGAGCCATCGCGGTTGTATTTGGGAATCACAGACAACCGCAGCACCGGACTGAACGCCCGCTTCCAGTGAAAGGCGGCAACTTCCGGCTGCACATCATGATTCGGCTCAAAAGTCAGCGAATCCGAGCCCGGAGTCTCCTGATAATCATGGATCAGCAGCTCTAAGGACGCAGCAACGCTGGGCGCGCGCAGTTGCCAGCCTGCCCCGGTCTGATAGGCCGCACGAGTGAACGGCTTGCCGCCGAGCGCCAACAGATTTCCGCCTCGATCCAGATACCGCAGAATTGCCGGCCACGCCGTCTCCGGATACGCCGACCCATACGGCATCACCAGGAGGTTCGTCTCAGATTTTTCTAACGCCGAAGCAAGCTGCTGTACAGTCGCAAATTCCGCAGTTGCGAAGGCAGTATTCAGCAAGCCTTCGGTAACAGCTGGAGAATCCGCCGAAGGAAACCCCTGTTCAAAGAAAACAACTGTGTGGGGAGCCGCGTGCGCGCAGAAAACTGCCACGAAACAGAAAAGAAAAACACGAAGGAATCGAGTCATGATGGGATATCGTTTGAAATGATAACGATATCCCATCCGCTCACAAAAGCGGAAATGAGGATCACGACGGGCTCAGTCTATGGTTTTGATTGGGTGTCAGCAGACGCGGTTTGCGCATTGGCCTGTTTGATCTTTTTATTGCGGTAGTGCCGCACGATATCCGGCCAGAATTCGACCAGTTGCGCGCCGATCGCTCCTTCCGCCGTTACCGTCAAAGCATTCCCGAAAACGAGTTCAGGTCCACGGTCCTCTTGGGGATAGTACAGATTGGAGATCGCGCCACCAACCATATTTCCCATGACATTTGCGTAATTCGGCCCCCATGTTCCGTTATCGCGCCGACACCACACAGTCGATAAGGCAGCATGGAGCATACGACTGCGTACGCTTCCCGTGCCCCTGCGGAAATATCTCGGGTCTTCATGCCACCACGAGGTAAGGATTGCGTTGCCCCATAAATTGCCATCAAATGCGTCCGCGTACGCAGCGCCATAGCGCTTGAAGTATCCTGAAGCACCCTGCCCATATCCAGGATTGCTGTCCTGAGCCTGGCCATAGCCAGCTACAAACCCAGCAACAAAGAAGGCATAAGGATCTGTTGTACTTTTCCAGAAAAGATGGAATTTCTGCTTTGGGCTCAAGGGCGGAGCCTGCGCATTATCCATCATGTTGAAATCCGGCACGATTCCGAGAATGCGTTGGTGCTCTTCCTTCTTTAGATCTTCAGCTGCCTGCTCCCTGTCAGATTTTGGCTGCGGTGTTATCGATGGATCGCCGGTCGGCATCTGTGTCTGCGCTTGACCTGCGGGTGCTGGAGCATCTGGCATATCAGATTGGGTCTGGGCCAACAACGTTGAACTGGCCAGCGACAGGATAGCTACCGAAGCGGCAAGCGCAACTCGGCGGAAAGTCGTTAATAAATACATCTTGTTAGTCAGTTCTTCATCCAGTTCTGCCACCGCTGCGCAACAGGCACACGAGCCGTCCGCTGGTTGAGACGGAATTTCCCCAACGTAAGTCGCTCATCATGCCGGATTTGTTTTAATCACCGAGAAATTTCCGCGAATGGGCCTTACGCATGTGCAGAAAAGCCGAATAGATCTCGAATAAGCCCTTATATGTCGCTTTTCCGTGAATTATCTACTTATTTTACCGGAAAAGGGCCGATCTGGAACGTTTCAAGCGCACAGAATCGCTCAAGCCAGTTCCAACTCAATGCGTTTTGCAGCAGTATCCAGCCGCGTGATTCGAAAGCTGCGGATCTGCCCGGCCTGAAGAGCTTCTGGTTTAGCAACCGTTGTAGCAGCAGCTCCACCATTAGTCCAGCGCGCCTTTAACATTGAACTGAGCGACGCCAGATCCGCTTTGCCCCCGGATGGCGATTCTTCTGTGCTGGGAGCCAAGGTCGTAGCCTTGCAGAACCCGTGAATGCCTTCTCCCAACTCCACACGGATCGGCTCACCCGAATCAGCCTTAGGGGCTTCGATAGTCCTTCCGGAGACCACATCGCCTACTTTATGCTCAGCCAGGTACTCATCCAGGCTCGTAGGAATCAGCTGTTTCATGCTGAGGCGAATCTGCCGCTTGCCAGTGTCAACACCCAGCACCAGAGCCTTCACATTTTCACCCTTCCGCAGAACGTCCTGCGGGTGATGAATGTGCTTGTCCACGCTGATTTCGCTGACATGCACCATGCCTTCTACACCTTCAGCCAGCTGAACAAAAGCTCCAAATTTGGTAAAGCTGGTGACCGGCCCTTCGATCTGCGAACCTGCCGGAAACTGCCGCGCAGCGTCAGCCCAGGGATCTCCCAGTGCCTGCTTCAACCCCAGGGAAATGCGCCTCTCGCCCGCATTCACACCCAGAATCACTGCCTCGACCACGTCCCCTTGTTTCAGGATATCGCCGGGCTTCCGTACCTTCTTTGCCCACGACATCTCCGAAAGATGGATCAGTCCTTCAATCCCCGCTTCGAGCTCCACAAAGGCCCCGAAATCTGCAAGGCGCGTCACCGTACCACGCACACGCTCACCCGTCCTGAACTTTTCGGCGGCGTCATCCCATGGATGCTTCTGCAACTGTTTCAGTCCCAGCGAAATGCGACGCTTCTCGGAGTCGATTTTGAGAACCTTTACCTCGACCTGTTGTCCTTCAGACAGAACATCCGCAGGCTTCGTTATGCGGCTCCATGCCATGTCGCTCACATGCAGCAGACCATCTACTCCACCCAGATCAACAAAAGCGCCATACTCGGTCAGGCTGCGCACTGTGCCCTGCACTACATCGCCTTCCCGCACCTGCGCATATCGCTGTTCGCGCAGCGCAAGTTCCTGCTCCTCGAGCACTGCGCGACGATCCACCACTACATCCTCATCAGCCACGTCCAGCTTGATGACGCGGCAGACAATCTCCTGCCCAACGAGGCTTTCCATCTCGGCAGCATCGCGGGCCCCGCTGCGCGATGCCGGCATAAATGCGCGAACACCTACATCGACCGTCAACCCCCCTTTGATCGCGCCGGTTACTGTTCCGGTGATCGCGGCCTTTTCTTCAAAGGCACGTTCCAGTGAGGACCAGTCTTTAGGCTGGGCGATTTTGAAAAGAGAAAGCTCGTAATAACCTTCCTCGTTGCGGCCTTTGACGGAAACCGGTAGCTTGTCACCCGCCTTCGGCAGTTCGGCCTCGCGGAATAGCGCTACCGGCAACACTCCCTCGATCTTCAATCCGATATCGAGAAAAACAAAGTCAGCAGAGACAGTAATCACCGTGCCTTCACGCTGTTTCGTGCCGTCTTCTGTTCTGTGTGCATGGCTTTTCTCAAATTGGGAAAGGAGATCGCCGAATGACTCGTTGTTTTCGACAGGGATATCAGGAGTGGAGTTGGATTCCGGAAGATTTGGATTGGACATGATTGCCTGTAATTCAATTCTGGCACAGGACGCACCAGGAGAAAAACAGCAGCGAAGATAGCGATCGATCTACTGAGTAGTTTTCTCCATGGTAAGGATGAATTCGCTTCCAGTATCTATGCGAACGCTATGCCCTGCGCTGGTCATCAGGGCGCTGCATTGTGGTCCCGCCTCCGGAACCATCTTTATTCCTTTAAGCCCCACAACGATTCCAGGACGGACGGTGTTTGGCGCCCCGCCAGGGTTCAGATTTTCATCCTCCTGTAATCCCATATTGGCGGCGGTCACTGAAATGTCCCTTGCTCCGCCGGCAATCTCTGTAGGCATAGAATCATGCGCAGCCTTGCGTTCCCCGGGCGGTCCTAAAACGCCAATGATTCGAAGGGGCAGGTCTTTCTTCCCCTTGAGAAAACAGTCGCCATGGTCAAAGGCGAGAGCCAGTTCACCGCCGTCTTTGCCGCTGGACGAAGCCACCACATCTCCATAAAGAATTGCGCCTGCCGGCAGCCTGCAATCCTCACTGATCACCTCATGAACAACCTTCAGAGTAACCGGTTGCCCCGGCTTCGCGTGCGCAGAGTCCAGCCAGCCCACGATTTGTGCTTCGATCGTCTCGTTCGTAGGCAGAGCGTCAGTTTGATTCAAAAATCGGTTGCAATCTCCGTGTTGCTCGGCGTTGCTGGCAGGCGAGCCGGAAGCAGCGATCGAAGCCCACCGACTAATAAGAACACTCGATCCCGCTTGGTCAAACTTCACCAACCCGTCACGGTAATCCAGATGAATCGTAAGTGCGCGCAGCATGTCGAATCCGATCATCCCAGCCA
Source organism: uncultured Acidobacteriaceae bacterium (assembly GCA_963833015.1). GTDB lineage: Bacteria > Acidobacteriota > Terriglobia > Terriglobales > Acidobacteriaceae > Alloacidobacterium. The sequence continues at coordinate 483,059 of CAWHWJ010000020.1, forward strand.
CTTGAAATCCCGAATTCTCGTCGATTGCAGACGGATCGAAATCCAGAATATGTCCCTGATTGTCCAGTGAAAGGCTGGCAAACTGGAAGTCGAAATTATCCCGGTAAAGCTGCACAGTTCCACCAGACACGGTCTGTACCGGATTCGTAAAGTTAACCTTCGTCGACGAGATTAAGTGTGCGACGTCCGGAGTCATCGTGCTCATTCGCATACCTGAATCCAGCACAAAGAGCCTGCGTTCCTTTTTGTTGAGAGTTACCGGCACGAGAAGATACTGCAGGCGGTGGTAGACGGGTGAATATCCCTGCATATCGGGCGCCACATAGCGGTCCCCCGGCAAAACGCTTCCCTTCGGATTTGGCAACGCGGGTAGAGGCGCCAGCTCCAGCTTCGCGGCCGGATAATTCAGCGTGATCAGATAAGGAGCAAATACATCAGAGCCAATAAAACCGTCTCCCTTATCCGGAAACGGCGTATCGCTGACGCCAACCATGCAGTCGCGAAATTCCAGTGGCCCAACGTGCACGCTATCGGCCCGCACGGTATCCGGCGGATCGCCAGCGGCATGTTGGAAGCCATTTGCATCTGCCAATGTGCGGCTCAGATAAAATCCAGAAGCTGCGGTGTCGACCTGGAGTTTGACCTTACCTTGCGGGAATTGGACTTCAAGATGGTATCCACTGATGTGCTTGGCATCCTGAAGGACAGGAATCAGGGGCAGCGTGACCGCGCTCGTGATCGGACTGCTTTTGCAGGTTTGCGAATTCTCTGTAAGCTGCCCCATCATCGCTCGCGCAGATGCCATTGCCTTTTCACGCAGATCGGCGTCGACATTTTTCATCGTGGCAAGTTCTTTCTCGATGTTCTCAATGTCGTGTGCCGGAGAATCGACTTCGAGCCATGCCCGTTTAATATCTGGGTCCGCCGGGTCCAGATCGTATGCTGTCTGCAATTCCCTGCGTTCCGAGGCATAAATGGAGTCAATCCGGAAAACTCGACTGCGAAGCAGGTGCGCCCGTGGATAGCAGGAGTCGATCTTGATTGCCGTATCGAGCGTCCCCATTGCCAGCCAGGGCTGCCCTTTGCGGTATTGCACCTCGGCCAGCGCCGTAAGCCCGGCAACCGAGCGCGGATCATCGGCCAGTGCCTTGTTCGCCTGCACTGCAGCATCCCCGATTTTGCCCTCGTGCAGCAGAATGTGGACTAACGCAGCGGACAAAGCCTGATCGTGAGGGTGTTGTGCCAAAGCTTGCACATAAAGAGACTCAGCAGCATCATACTTTCCCTGCGCGTAAGCTTCTTCTGCCGGGGTCGCGACGTGCGGAGCAACGGCGGTACAGGGACTACTCTGTGCGCTGAGAGAAACTGTCCCGAGGAAATACGCGAACGCCAATGTCTTGAAACTAATAAGAGAGCGTATTCCAACTCGCATACGTGAGCGCGATTTTATATCAACGTGACATAAGTAGAGTAGCGTTCTCTGTCTATTGTGGTGAAAGGACTGAAACGCACCGTTCCGCACGTCCAGATGTCCTGGTCCGCTCTTTGCGCGGCAAGCAGTAGTTCGCGCTTGACGGACGGATTCTCAGCCAGCGCGAAGAGGACGAGCGGTCCACGCGTGAGGGCGACGGTGTTAGGGTGGCGACTGTCGATCGGTTGTAGCCGCATCGGCATGGGCAACAACAGTTCAAGACGATCTCCGCCTTTCCATGTGCGTTCAACAGCGACAAAACCGGCATTCATATTTAACGAGACAGGAACGCCATTTACACGAATAGACGCCGCGCCTCCGTTCGGCTGCTGAGCCCAGGCCGGGATCCTCAATCGCAGGTTGAAGTGCGCGCTCCTGTTAGTGCGAAGATCGAGGCGAATATTTCCCTCTCGTGGATAATCACCGCTTTGTGTCAGAGTGAACTGCACGCCATTTTCTGCCGTCCACTTAAGTGTTGAGGGCAGATAAAGGTTTACATAAATGCCGTTGGTATCGCGAAAATAAATCAGGATGTGATAGTCGGCTGCAACCTGCGGCAATGTTCCTGAGCAGCACGGCCAGCGGTCTGGGAAATAGGACTTGGCTCCCTGATAGTTGTAGTCCGAATAGTAGAAAGCATGCCCATCGTTTTCGAGAGGTTGTGCACCCAGCACTGTGTTGTAAAGCACGCGCTCCATACTGTCTCCATAGCGGCCGTCGCGTGTTACCCGCAGCAGATAGCGCGTGAGCTTGAAATGGGCGTAGCTCCCGCAAGGCGTCTCGAAACCTCTGTGCGAGTCGCTTAAGCTGTGAAACATATCGTCGCTCTCCGGCGCACGGAACGACTCGTCAGGACCCCATCCACCTGTCACAAAACTCTGCGTGGTATCGATCATGGCAAAGGCGTTGCGTCCTGCGGCCAAATGCTTCTCACTGCCAGTGGATAGATACGCTTGCATTGCAGAGCTGAGGGCATTGCAGTAGCTATACGCATGATGGCCGGCAAGAACGTTCTTTCCAGCAGCCAAGGGGTCGAAATATGTCTCATCCAGCAGAAAGCGTGTTGCCAGTCCACGATAGCGTTCACCGGCACCACGCTGCCACGCCAGATACAGATTCTCGGGCAATGTATAGGATTCATCCCAGGTGTAGTCGTCAGTTGTGTTCTCGCCAATCGACTGCCGCCACTGGCGTTGTGGCTGGTCGCGATCGAGCGCATGCGGCGGAAGGTGCGGCACGGCTACATCGCTGACCCTGTTTAGCAGGACAAAGTCGCGGTCAAGATCACAGTAAGTATGCGCGTCGATCAATCCGCAAACCGTCTTGTCATAGTTGTACGCGGGAAAGCGAAAATTGGCGTAGAAGCGACCTGAAACTGCTGGCGCATAGAGTTCGAGGATCTGCTCGACCTTTTCCCGTGTCGCCGCATCTCCCGAGACGGCATAGCCGCGCGCCAGTGCCGAGACCCATTGGCCAAAGGAGTGCGCCGGGGCAAAACCATGACCGCCGGAGGGCGTCTTCGTCAGCGGTACCTCGTCATACCAGCCGCCCATATCCGGCCCCGGAGCGGGAAGCCCGGCACGAAGCCGCCACGGCTTCAGCATACTGTCCACGTTCATTTGCAAGAGCACGGCCTGAGTCTGCTCGAACTGCGTCTGCATGGCACTCGGAGCCAGCTGAACGTCACCGTAGCCAAACTCTTTCAGCACAGAAGGCGCCCCGTCGGCCCGCATGCTGGGGCGTGCGTAAGCTGCTGCCAGCGAAAGCGAAGCATTCCTTAAGAATGAACGTCGGGAAATCATGAGCCCTCCCTGATGGATCTATCCCTCGGCAAGCCTGTGCCGTCGACGAGGTGAATCAAGAAACTCGCGATGCTTCTGCATAATAGCTGTATGAAATGGAAGCTGGCGATATCTGTTGACTTGTTACGCCCTGTACTCGGCAACGGCCTGCGGTTCTCAACCGATTCGCATTTCAAGCGGCGACACTTCCATCACTCTTGAGGCTGGCCCTGCTTCACCGGCTATTACCAGTCTGGCGCAATCCGGGTGTCCGGTATGGAGTGGCCAGCCGGCTGAAGAATTTCCCCTTCAGGTTGAAGTGGCGATCGCACGTGGAGGATATCTCCTGGAAGATCAACGAGGCGCTGACGCAAGTTGGCCCGGCAAATGTTCGCCTCATCTACGAAGTAGCAAAGCCACACCTGCGTCTCGTCTGGGGATGGCGCGCACGCGCATCGCTAAGGACCCATCGAACACTCAGTCGAGATTCAAAACCTGAGTTAATGAGGAAATCTGGATTCCGATGCAGGACAGTCTCCGATTTGCATGGCAAATCCCGGCCGATGTGCAGCTACAGCATCTCTGGATCGAAAAGGGTGCGGGCGGGCCAACTGCCGAAGGGGTCCACTGGAATACAGTCGGAGATGGTTACAAATGGATCGGCGAGTCGAGCACGTACGCACATACAGCAGAAGGCCGGCAACGTGAGATGATTCCCTACACGCTGGTCGAGCGCTCTGGCGGAAAAGGCTGTGGGTGGCATGTAGGAATCGAGTTCAGCGGGCGAACCCGAATCGCTATCGATCGAAAACGCGATCTGTTCACTGGGGCTGCCGGTTTGAATCCGGAACCCGGGCCTTTCCGCACGCGCATCAAGCCCGGCGAAAGCTTCAAGACACCGACGGCTTTCATCGGCGCATTCCAGGGCGGTGCCGATACTGCGGGCAACAGTCTGCGACGATGGGTGCGTGAGGTTCTGAATCATCGGGAGACAATTCAGTCGCCGACATACCCAATGGTTGTAAACAATAGCTGGGGCAGCGGAATGCAGATCAACGAGTCGCAGGCTCGTAACATGATCCGCGATTCCGCAGAACTTGGGCTTTGAAATGTTTCACCTTGATGCCGGCTGGTTTCGCGGAGTGGGAGACTGGTATCCCAACCCTAAGAAGTTTCCTAACGGACTCGCACCTGTCGCCGACTATGCGCACCAGCTGGGACTGAAGTTCGGTCTGTGGATGGATTGGGCTCAGGCCTCACTCGACGCGAACCCAGGCTCGTCTATACATCAATAACCCCAAGGTGCGTAATTGGCTGATTGCTGATCCGCCCCCAAATTGGAAGCAGGGTGACGAATTCAAGGGAATCACCATTGATCTTGGTGTGCCCGCTGCTCACGATTGGGCGGCGAAGGAGGTCAAGCGTGTCGTGGCGGACTACCACGTAGACATGCTCGAACACGATGGATACGTCGTAGGGCAAGGTTGCAGTCGAAGCGATCACCCGCATGCGCCGCCTGACCCAGCTCATCTAAAGATCTACGAAGACTCAGGCTTTCTTTGGGCCGACAGCTCAAATGCAACGGACGTCAGCTATCACGCCACGCTCGCCTATTACGATGTGCAGTCGCAGCTTCGCAAGCAATATCCGAACCTTCTGCTTGAGATATGCAACGACGGTGGCAGGATGGTGGACTTCGGAAGTGCATCACACGGAGATTATTTCTCTATATCCGACGCCTACGATCCGTTGTCGAATCGCCGCGCGTTCTACGACGCGAGCTACATGCTGCCGCCAGCGATGCTCGAAGCCTATGTCGAAAAATGGCCAACCACAAGTCTCGACAATTTCCGTTACGTCTTGCGCAGCGGCATGATGGGTTGGTTCACTCTGATGCTCGACACAACCGCATGGAGTAAGGAAGAACATTCAGCGGCGCGCGAAGCAATCGCTCTCTATAAGTCCACATTAAGACCGTTGATCAGGGAGGCCGATCTTTATCACGTTTCGTCGAGACCGGACGGTGTCCACTGGGATGGCATGGAGTACTTCGACTCGACTCAAGGCAAGGGCGTTCTGTTCGCCTTTCACGGCTCATCAACGGACGAAACGCAGCACACATTCATTTTGCAGGGGCTGAAGCCGGACCGGACATATCACCTCACCTTTCAGGACCACACCTCGCCGGACCGCATTCTTTCCGGCGCTGAACTAATGAGCCAGGGAGTAAAAGTTTCTCTGCCTCTCCCCCACTCGTCGGAGTTGATTTTTCTCGACGAGGCGCGAAATTAGCTTTGTTTCGTTGTACAAATGAATACCAGAGCGAGCACGAGGGGATATCTATGCCCCAGATTTCTTCTTCTTGTGGTTTCCCAGCGCCAGATCAGCCTCGACGTCTTCGTCTACATCTTCCAGATCAGCCAATAAGCCCTGGTCGCTCAAATCGATCGGTCTCGAGTTTTCCCAATCTCGATGCACGATTTCATGGATGCGGCTGGCGATGTCGTCGTCGCGTAACTCGATTGCCAGTTCGCGACGGCTGTCGAAGCTACCGGGTGCCAGATTGATAGAGCCGATGATAGCGCGGACATTATCGGCAAAGAGAAGCTTTGCGTGGAGCTTCATGCCCTTCAGCTTGTGAACCTTGATGCCTACGTCATCCAGGATGCGAACGCCGCCGATGCCCTCAATCAGCTTTTCTTTTTTCAACGTGTGCGGAGGCCGCATCATGACTTTAACCTTTACTCCCCTCCGGCTCGCGCGCACCAGGCGCTCAATAATTACCGGATCCTGATACCGCTCGTTCTGCACCCACAGCGAATGTTTGGCCTCATCGATGAACTGCGCGATCCTCTGTCGTCCGTTGCCTGTACACCAGATCAGGTGCGACTGATCCCCAGGCTTGAACTCCTGACGATTCCAGTCGGCGTCGAAGCACTCGATCACTTCATCGACCTCATGCTTATGACGGGTTGAGACTGCATAATCGCGCGTTCTGGTAAAGTTCTTGGTCTGCCAGTTGAGTGACTGGATATACGCCAATTCATCATCGACGACCATGGATTTTTCATGAGTAACGTCAAAGGCAGGATTGCTGTCGAGCACGCCGACACCTGCGTCGGTCAGAATCCGGTGAGTGTCGTCGTTCTCCTTCTCGCCGCTGCGACGCGATGGGTTGAGCATAATGCGGACTTTAACCCCGCGATTGTGCGCCGCGATCACGGCTTGCAAGAGAACCGGATCGGAAAAAACGAACATCTTGATCCGAAGCGATTTGGAAGCCTGATGAATCGCATCGACAAGCGGACGCACCGAGTCATCAGGTAATACGACTAGAGAGCGAGACACTATTCTCTCTCCTCCACAGATATAAACTTCAGCTCAGTATGCACTACATGCTGTATCAAAGCGTCCTGTATCGCGCTCCTTGGGGATTCGTCTTTGAATTGTGCGTGATAGAGACCGGAATAAATTCCACCCGCGGCCAATAGTTCTTCATGAGTGCCGCTCTCCGCCACAATGCCCCCGCTGATGACAATGATTTTGTCTGCATCTCGAATCGTGCTCAGCCTGTGAGCAATCGTAATTACTGTGCGGCCTTTCATAAGCCGCTCGAGTGCATCGATGACAAGATGTTCCGACTCTGTGTCTAGCGCCGCCGTCGGTTCATCGAGCAGAAGAATTGGGCTGTTGCGGATCATGACGCGAGCAATCCCGATACGCTGCCGCTGACCGCCTGAGAGCGTCACGCCGCGTTCGCCTACCATCGTGTTATAGCCTGCAGGCATTCTCGTGATGAACTCATCGGCGTTTGCTAGTTTCGCAGCTGCAATAATCTCGTCGTTTGTAGCGCCAGGACGGCCGAACGCAATATTATCAGCCACTGTACCGCGAAAGAGCACGGTATCCTGCAAAACATAGCCGATCTGGTCGCGTAGGTCCTTCAGTTTCAGGTCGCGTACGTCCTTGCCATCAATCCGCACAATCCCGGACAGAGGGTCGTAGAAGCGCGGGATCAGGCTCATGATCGTAGACTTGCCTGTACCGGTCGGACCTACAACACCGACAAACTGCCCGGGCTCGATCCGGAAGGTCACATCTCGCAGCACCGGAACCTCTGCGTCGTATCCGAAGGCTACATGTTCGAACTCAACCGCTCCGGCGACTGCCCCGGGCTCAATTGCATCCGGCTTTTCCTCAATGATGCTGTCTGTATCCAGAATTGCGCGTACTCTTTCCACACCAACAGCGGCCTGAGCAATCTGATTCGTCATGGTTGCAAGATCTTTGACAGGCTTGAAAAAGCGGCTGAGGTAGGCGAGGAAAACAGTGAGCGCTCCGACAGTCATCATGTCGTGCACAATCAGCCACGATCCCCGCCACAATACAACGGCTGTACAGACGGCTACGCTCACCGTAACGATCGGTGAGAGCATTGATTTTATTCGTCTCGCTCTCAACGCTGCATTGATGGTTGCGTGACTCACTTCCCCCAATTGCGCCTGCTGCAGCTCCTGCCTGCCAAAAGCCGTGATTACCTGCATCGATTCCAGGCCCTGCTGCACTACTGCGACGATTTCGCTTTGTTCTTTCCGGACTTCGTGAGTCGCTTTTTTCACCGCCTTTTTGAACCGTGAAACAAAAAGCAGCAAAAAGGGAGTGACACCGAGCGCAATCAGCGTGAAATCCCAGTTGAGCCAGAACATCAGCCCTAGCATGCTGAGAATGGTGAGCAAATCCACCAGAATGTCGAGGCTGGAAGACGAAGCGAAGCCTTGAATGGTCTGAATATCACTCGTAATCGTGCTGAGCAGAGTACCCGTCTGATGGGTGTTGTAGTAGCCAAGGGAAAGCCGCTGCAAGTGGTGATATGTGCGCATCCGCAGGTCGTGAGCGACCCATTGCCCAACGCTTTCGGTGTAGTAGTTGTCAATGTAACTCGCGACGGCTCCCAGCACGGCGATCAGCAGCGAGGCCAGCGCCGCAAGAGCTGCGACCTGCATCTTCTGTCCGCCCTCCAGCATTGGTCGGAAGAGGTGGTCAAGCCATGGAGCAAGCCTGTGGTGTCCGACAACATTGTCAATGATGATCTTCAGCGGCCACGGAGCGGCGAGGCTCATCGCAGTCTCTACCAGCATCGCCAGCAGAATGACCAGCAGAGAGCCGCGGTAAGGCCTTATCAACTCGCGGATCAAACGCCACATGAATTCCTACCCCGTGAATGCGCCGTGAGATCGATGAAGCAAGAGTAACAAAGGCTGACGGTGGAGAATCAGCTATTTGGGAGCAGCGCCACAAAACTCAACCAGCCGTCCAGGAAAGCAGCTCATTGAGATCCGCGACGGAGTTCGAAGCGGTTCCCTTCGCAAGCGACGGCCCAATTGCAAGGGCCTTGCCGTGATCCTCAAACCATACAAGGAATGACGATTGCTCCGATCCCGGCAATCGCTGCTGATTGATCCAGTTAAAGTAAGCGCCCATTTCGGCATCGATCAAAGAGCCAGTCACATCGAATTCCGGATTCGTATTGGTATTCGAAAGCAGTTCGTTCATAGGGCGCTGCCGTTGCCTCGGCCCAAAGCGCACCAACAGCGTAAGCGGCTGTGCACGCCGCAGGGCCTCTCGCGCAGCCCATTGAGCAAACGTGGTACTGAAGATTTGTGTGCCGGAGCCTTCAGTCAGCAGCTTCACCTGAAACCGGTTCAATACTGCATCTCGTGACTTATCCATGCCAAGATCAGCAGGAGTCAACTGCGCCAGATGCGTGCGCAGTTCCTCAGGCCCCATACCGGGACGTTTGATTTCAGCCTGCATATTACGCAGAAGGGCAGCGCGCACCGGTTCGAGCGCACGATACGACACGAACGTGAGCGATGGACTGTGATCGACCTCCTGCCCCCCTTCGATATACCAGTGGCCGTAGGGTGCAGGATGCGTCTTTGCCCGTTCAGCAACCGCCTTCAGCAGCATCTCGACTCCGTTGTCCGGCTTGACTCGATCAAAATACGTACCGTGCGCGCGCAGATTGCGAAAGAGAGGTGCGTCATAGGAGATCACACCCTGCCCAATGATGGCTATTCCGAGCCTGGGCACCGGAGGCAGACTGGGCTGCACGGCCGACCGTAAACGATCTCCGTACTCAGTCGCTGCCCTGCGAAAGGCATCCAGTTGATGAGACGACCAGAGATATGCAGACAATTGCTCAACAAATACTGCGGGCTTGCCCACCCAGTCAGACTCTTCGAGCTTCGACGAGATCGAGATCTGCAAAAAACCTTGAAACCACTCCTTAATCTGCCCCTCAGAGAGAGAACTGAGGGCGGCAAGTTCCCTGCTGATGACCAGGCGCTCCGCTGGAAACCTGTAATCGTAATCAATGGCTTCACGAAGCAGGCTTGGCAAGAAGCTGAGCGGAAGCTGCTGCAACGTTGCCAAATGGGCAACCACCAGACTTCTCGCCTCCGGAGGATACCCGGCAAACTGTTCCGCTTTAAGGTCACGTGGAAGCATACAGCTATAACAAGTCCTGTATCGGCTGACCCTGTGCAAGCGAAGGAGAAAAACCCATCATCGCTCCCAGTGTAGGCACCAGGTCAGTCGATTGCATCGGATGCTCATAAACGACGCCCTCGCGGACACCGGCACCCAGAGCCATCATCCATGTAGTCCGTGACGCCGGATCGCCGGTACGATGATGCTGAAATCCATTCCCACCGGAATCCTCATCGGAATCCCGCCCAAAATCCGGAAGAATAAAGAGAGTCGTGTTACCCGCATATTCGGGCTCACTTTGGACTGTCTTCCAAAGCTCGGCGCAAAGGCGATCCGTGCGTCGGATTCCCTCAATATAGAGCGAGTAGGCCCCTGCGTGAGCGACATCGATGTCATGCATGGTGATCCAAAGGAGACTGGGAGCCTCTTGCCGCATCAGCTGCCGTGCAACGTACATTGACAGCTCATCCGGACTCGACAAGGTGCTTGCGTGCGCCTTGAAGTCATCGACCGAAAGCTTAAGGATTGTTTCCAGTTGCTGCAATTCGAATTCGTTGCCCGCGAGTTGTGGTGCGTAGAGAGGAGTCTCGTAGTTGTCCCGGAGCAAATGTTCGTAATCCGTCGTGCTTCCGGACATAGCCGCAGTCAGCAAATGCTTTGGCAGAACAACTCTTGCTCCCATACCCGGCCCAAACGAGCGATATTCGCTCTCACCAATCCGGTTGAACCCATTACTTGGCGCGACAACCCACGCATCCGAGGACGGCCGTTTCAGATCCTTCCGGAAGTATTCAAATACCGTGGGATGTTCTGGCGGAAGTGAAGAGAAGTTATTGATCGTCTCGTAGACTCCGGTGGCCAGACTCGCGGTCGCCACATAGTGCCCGAGAATCCCCTCATTCACCACCTGCGTGAAAAAGCTCGACTGCGGAGCCAGTTCGTGAAGCAGGTGTGGGATATTTTCCTGCCCCTCGGGCGCGAACGTCTCTTGATCGCGTGCACCTCCTCCAAAGGTGATGACGATTACCTTACGTTTTCTCGCTGCAGCAGCACCGCGAACAAAAGGGCTCGCACTCATAAATGCAGTCCCTAAAGCCACTCCTGCAACACTGCGCAGAAAGTCTCTCCTGTTGCAGCTTAGTCGATGGCTGAATTCTCGCGGGGAGGAAACTCTTGCTTTAAGCGCTTCGCCAAATGATGAATCGAATTTCAACTTAAAATACACCTTAGGGTCATGGCTTGGCGGAAGGGGCTTCCTTTGCTGAATACACAAATTGTTGAACTTCCGCCCTTTCTTTATCAACTTCGGCCAGGTGTTCTGCCCGAAGTCGCTGATACACATCAAACTCTTCCTGGGCGCGATCTTTAAGCCCTGTGTGCACAAAATCCTGGCCGAGACGATAGTGAGCATCTGGAAGATTTGGATTGAGTTTCAAGGCACTCTCATATTCGGGGATAGACTTGGCGTACTCGCGCCTGTCGGCATAAAAATTGCCGAGTTCGACATGGGGTTCAGCAAGCTTCGGATCAAGCGCGATCGACTTCTGCAGCAAAGCCTCCACCTCTTGAAGATTCTGGCCTGGATCCTCTGCACGCTTTCCTTTCCACAAACTCATCGCATAGTAGTAAAGAGCCAGCGCATTGTTCGGCTGTAGCTCCGCAAAACGGCGAAACCGCTGAATGACATCTTCCGCCTGGTTTGGTGAACTGCCGTAAGCCTTGGAAAGAAACAGATAACAACGCGGATCGGAAGGGTTTAGATCAGCCGCTGCGAGCAAAGCCTTGACCGCGTCGTCATACTTCCCGCGAGAGTAGAGTGCCATGCCCAGCCCAATAAACAGTCGGGGAGAGTTTGGATAGCGCTGGACAGCCTGCTGGAAAACCTCGATTGCTGGTTCATACGTTCGGTGGAGAAGCAGCTCACTTCCCCAGTCAAACAGGTTGCCCTCGCTTGGATCCATGTGCGCGGCGCGTTCGTACTCATTCACCGCCGCCACAAACTTTCCGTCCTTCTCTTCTATCTGCGCCAGTAAGTTATGCAGTTCACCGGTGTTCTTAATCTGCTCAAGATTTTGTACGAGTTGCCTGGCCTGACTAAGCCTTCCGATAACAAAATACGCCATCGCCAAATCGTACCCGTTGTCGTACGAAGGACGAATCTCTTGCGCCTTTTCGAGCAGTGGAACAGCGTCCGCCATCCTTCTGGACCGAATGTAGAGTTCACCCAGATTGTGGTTAGCATCATAGTCACGAGGTTCCAGTTCAAGGGCCTTGCGAAACTGCTCCTCTGCCAACTCCGGTTTACCTGAATGGAAAAGACTGGCTGCCAGATTCGTTCGGGCAGCAGCTGAATCCGGCTTTAATCGAACCGCGATTTGGAGTTGCTCCACGGCCTTAGCATCCTGCGACTGTTCAGCATAAACCAGCCCCAAAAGCTCATGCACGTCAAAGGTCTTTGTTGCGTACGGCAAAAGCGCTTCCAGCTGTGCCGCAGCCTCCTGGAAATGCCCTGCGTCATATTGAGCTACTGCGGATTGAAACTGGCGGTCCAGCGCCTGGGTCTGGTTTTGATTGTCCTGGCCGGCGGCAAGGGCCGCGCAAAACGCGAGAGCGCCAAGAAACATCCGCTGGGACCAATACTTTTTGCTCACAGCCCACCTTTGTTATTGCCGCGTGAGCGAAGCGCTACGCAGAAACACCCCGAACTGGCGCCCATGAGACGCGCCTTTTCGGGGTGTTTTCATCTTAGCCTAGTAATACAGCTTCAAAGCAAATTGTATCTGTCTCGGGGCATTAGGAGCATCACGAGTCGATCCGATTTCGCCGAAGGCGGAGTTGTTGAAGTTGCCCGAGTTCGGAATCGCAGTCACGCCGTTGCCGCCGAAGTTCGGAGCATTGAAATTCGGATGGTTGAGGATGTTGAAGAACTCCGCCCGGAACTCCATGCTGAAGCGTTCGGTAATCGGAATGTTCTTGAATGTCGAGAAATCGAGCCGATGGTACTCTGGTCCCGTGGTCGTTCCCGGACGGTAACCCAAAGCTCCAAAAGCAGTTAAAGGAATGCATCCGGCCGGTGAGTCTGGAATCGGAGCAAGGTTGCTCCCCAGCTCACAGGGTTGTTGGAATGCCTGCGGATTACCAAACCAACTTAGTTTCCCGTTCGAGTCGGTGTGCAGTCCAAGCTTGGCACTCTGCCCTTTGACAGTCACATCGTTGCAGCCTGAACCGGCGGCTGTTCCCGTCGGACAACTCAAACTAAGCGGCTGGCCGCCCTGGAGCGTGGTAATCCAGTTTATGCTCCAGCCTCCGACTACCGCATTCGTGAGCCTCCCAGCGTCATGCATGTAATGCTTGCCCTTGCCGAACGGCAACTCATACCCGCCACTGAAATGGAATACGTTGGTGACGTTGAAAGAGGCCAGTGACCAATCTGAACGCAGACCAAAACCCACTAAGTCTGGGTTGCGGGCACCGTTCAAACTGCCGCCATTGAGCAAGTCGCCAGCGTCGGTGAAGGTCCTCGAGTAGGTGTATGTGAGTAGGAAATTTAGTCCGTTGTCGAACTGCTGTTCCAGCTTGGTTTGCAAGCCATTGTAAATGCTGGCCCCAACCATTCGCCCGGTCGAACCACCGCCGAAATCCGGGAACGGCGCTGTACCCGCGGAGCCACCACCGACTACACCTGTGGTGCTCGCGTTATACGGCAGGAGCTTGGTCACGTTATTGGCGCCAAGGTTTACCTGCAGATTATTCGCATCCGTAATCACGTAGCCGATCTGCGCCGCCATCGTGCGAGTGATCGCGTACTGGAAAGAGAGGTTAGCCGCAACGGTTTTGGGTGTTACGAACTTGAACTGAAGCCCCTGTAGCCCGAGGCCCGATGCATTTACCTCGGTTGGCGAAAACGCAATGCAGGAGAAGCCGGACTCAAACGTCGCAGTTCCACCGTAGCCTGCGGTCCCACTCGAGCACGAGCCAAATGGAGTGCCAAAGCTTACAGGTGCGACTGAGCTGTAGCCGCTTGGAGCGGTAAGCGGAACCCTGGGAACATAGTCGAAGTTGTACACAAACGGATAATTCTCACCTATGTTCGGCCCATATCCCTGATTCTCAAAGGCGTTGTAAAAGAGGCCCACCCCGCCACGCACCACAAGCTTCGGGTCTACTTGATAGGCAAAGCCGAAGCGTGGCGCCCAGTTACTATATTGCGGTTTTAGCAGCCCCTTGCCGTACCTGTCGGTGCCTTCGAGGGTGATTCCGTCCTGTGCCAACAGATCAGTGAAGCCTTGTGGCGTAGTGCCTGACGGGCACGCGGATGAACCCGGTGCGCCAGCCTGCGGCACGCATAGACCATTGCTGGCAGTGGCTGTCGAAAGGGACCTATTATCCTTCCCGCTTGCCGGGATGATGAATGTCGGACTGCCGCCGGTCGAAGTGCCGCCGGGAACGAAATTGGCCTGGCCTCCATTTGTTTCGTTGATTGGGCCAAAGTAATCCCAGCGCAGGCCCACGTTGAGGGTAAGCTTGGGATTTATTTTCCAGTCGTCCTGGAAGTAAGCGGCGAAATACATTCGTTCATCGTAGGTCTTGTTGATGTTGGAGGCATATACCTGGTCAGAGCCGCCAGAGACGATGGTACCGCCATTCTGAGGCGCGATCGGCGGCAGAAGGAACTGCGCGATACCTGTGGTGCTGCTGTTGTTACTCGGAATATCTGTAAAGCTGCCGTTGTAGTCGAACTGCCCATGCGACCATGCTGGCTGAAGAGTATTGAACACTACGTGCTGATATTCAATGCCCATCTTGAAGCTGTGCGCCTGGTAGACCTTGGAGAAGTCGTCAGTGATCTGGGTGGTCTGCGTAGTTTCGTCCGAAGGCAGGAAGCTGTTGCTGCCCAGAGTTTGGAGTCCGCCAAATGAAAAGGCGGGAAGGCCGCCATTGCCACTTATCTGCGGAATATCAGGAATTCCGTATTGCGCGGGAATCCCAAGCTGGCTGCCCACAGGGCCGAACCGTGAGGTGTGCAGATGGTCCCACCCAAACCGCGCTACGTTGACTGTGCTCGGTGAGAACACGTGCGTATAGGCGGCCACACCCTGGAAAGACTTCGCTGTCTGGTCACCCTGCTGGAAGCCACCACCGTCCGCTATGCCTCCAAACGGGCCCGGAATATACTGCGGATTGTCCCAATAGCTGACCCGAGCGAATACCTGATCTTTTTCTGACGGATCGAAGTCGGCCCGGACATCAAACTGGTTGTTATGCTGGTAGAGGTTGGGACTGACCCCAAAATTTGAAGTGACACCACCGCTGGTCGGCAGCGGGAAGAGATTCAACAGCGCGACGGCGTTTGGATCAATCCTGTTGGCGGGAAGCTGATTCAGGCCCGGGCAACTGGCGAGTGAAATGGTCGGTCCGGTGCAGCTTGAGAAGCCGACCGGGTCGCGAACCCAGCCTGTAGTTGCTGCTGCTATTCCCGTCACGGGATCGGCTTGGCCTGCTGTTGTCTGCCGAGTCGTTGCGGGATCGAGAACAGCGCCAACAGGTATCGATCGTCCCAAGGTGTCCGTTCGTGCCGCGCTTGAGGCATTCGCGCCGATGATCTCGGAGAGATTGGTATAACCGCTGTTGCGCTGCAGAACGGTTGGCACGGATATCCCGGACTGGGTATTGCCCTGTACGTGCCGAAAACCTTGATAATCGCCGAAGAAGAAAATCTTGTTCTTGATGATTGGGCCGCCGATAGAAGCACCGAACTGGTTCCAGCGAAGCTCGCCTTTTTTGATCCCGGCGTTGTCCTCAAACCAGTCGGCGGCGTCGAGCACATCGTTGCGGAAATACTCCCAGACTGCACCATGGATACTGTTCGTGCCCGACTTGACCGTAGCGTTGAGGACGGCGCCCGCGGCGCGGCCCAGCTCAGCGCTATAGTCCGAAGTCTGGACTTTGAACTCCGCAATCGCATCCGGTGGAGGAAGCACGACAAAGTTCGTTCCGTTCAGGAAGTCGACATTGTCGGAATTATTGTCGATACCGTCCAGCAGGTAATTGTTCTGGGCTGGACGCAGGCCATTCGCGGAAAATGCGCCGTTGGCAGCATTGCCGCGAGTGTCCGCCTGTGGAGTGTTCACGCCGGCACTGAGCTGCGCCAGAAACGTAAAGTTACGTCCATTCAACGGCAGATTGTTCACGCTCTGCCCGGTGACGACCTGCCCCGTTGACGCATCCTCGGTTTGCAGTTGCGGCGGCGCTGCAGTCACTTCAATCGTTTGAGTTGTGGCGCCAGCCTTCAATTCAACGTTTACCCTCAGGTTCTGACTCACGGCCACCTGCAAATTCTGCTGGGTCGTCGTAGAGAAACCAGCAGCGCTTACGGACACGGAGTAGTGCCCGATTCTGACTGGAGAGAAAGTGTATACGCCACTACCATTCGTGGTGGTGACGAGCGACAGGCCTATGTCCGTATTTAGTAGCGTCACTGTTGCATTCGGGACTACTGCGCCAGTGGTATCCTGGACCACTCCGGTGATTGATCCTTCGTCCACCTGGGCGAAGCTACGCTGGCTCTGAAGCAGCAGAAAGCACAGGCAAGTAAACGTTATGCAACTGAGGACGCGAAACGAGCTGAGAGTATTCCGATGAAAGGCCATCCCAAAAACCTCCGCTTTCCTGCGCTTGGTTGTTGCGCAGTGGAGTAACAAATCTATCTTTTGCTGATAGGTAACCGCTTACATTCAACTGGGCGGCAATCTAATACCCGCAAATGTCCTTTGTCAAACAAAAAGTGGAAAGCGTAATCAATCAAAGGGTGGAGACCTGAATAGCCTTCTTGGGGGAGGCGCATCTTCTGGCAGGTAACCATCTTGGCTCGCTCTGAATGCGATCCGATTTCCCTGGGGTGCTACGATGCTTTTTGACAACATGCAAACACCTGGTCGTCACCACCGGAATCTCTGAGGATGTCGCGTAGCAAAGACCCTAAATGCTCCCTGTCACGCCGGGCGTTCCTGAAGAGAATGGGCTTGGCCCCTACGCTCCTCCATCCGGCGCCGTTTTACGGTTTGCCGTTCCTTATCGAACCTCCCGCAGCCTCACATCACCCGTCACTCCCTTTTGCCGAGTATCGTTTGACGCCCAGCTACCCGGCGAAGTCGCCATTAGAGGATGTCTTCCGTCGTGTTGCTCCGGGAACCGACGAGTTTGTCACCGAGAAGTATGCCTTTGAAATCGAGTTGATCCTTGAGGAGTGGAGTCGGACTCTAAAGGCAACGGTTGGCGATCTGTCGATTCTGAAAAAGTCCCTCGATTCATCGATCGAGGCACCCTCTTGGAGTTCAGTGAAAGAAATTGCAGTGCGCGGCGGCGATGGGATCGAGATCACCCGAAGGCAGTTCGGGGCCAAGATTGTTCCGGGACCGGACCATTTTCTTAAGCAGTTCCGCGATTACTTAGGGCCAATCTCGCGAGTTGAAACTGCAGAATTCGAAATTACGAGTATCGAAGAGATCGCCGCCAGCCCACTAGCTCTTCGTCTTGCAATCCGCTTTGACATAGTTGCCACACATATTAATGGTCAGCGTGAGGAACGCGTCGGATATTGGAACACCGAGTGGTTCCGTGATCCATCCGGTGCGTGGCAGGCGCGGAAGTGGGAAGCCGCCGAAGAAACACGCGGTTCTACGAATGGATCAGGTTTTATTGACGTCACTCACCAGGCTCTCGGCATAACCTCGTCGTACAAAAACCAGCTGCTCCTAGGCGCTGACTATTGGCGTACGGTCCTTGACAGCGCTTGTGGCATCGACGTTTACGGGAATAATGGCATAGCCGCCGGCGACTTCGATAATGATGGCTTCGATGATTTGTATGTCTGCCAACCCGCCGGTCTTCCTAATCGTCTTTACCGCAACCGGGGAGATGGAACCTTTGAAGACGTAACAGAAAAATCTGGCGTCGGTGTCCTCGATAACACGTCCTGTGCTCTGTTTGCTGACTTCGAGAACAAGGGCCTGCAAGATCTACTGGTGGTTTGCGGCAGTGGCCCCCTGCTCTTCCTGAATCAAGGAAACGGCGTTTTCTCACTCAAGCGCGACGCCTTTCAGTTCGCGCGTACTCCCCAAGGAACATTTACTCACGCAGCGCTGGCAGACTACGACCGCGATGGACGTCTCGACATTTACTTCTGCCTGTACAGTTACTACCTGGGCCTCGATCAGTACCACTATCCCGTGCCCTATTTCGATGCGCGCAATGGTCCGCCAAATTTTCTTTTCCACAACGAAGGAAATGCAGCCTTCGTAGACCGCACCGAAGCTGCGGGATTGAATGCGAACAACGATCGCTATAGCTTCGCTTGCGCATGGGGTGCCTGCAACTCTAAAGGATTCCCCGATCTCTATGTAGCAAACGACTTCGGCAGAAGTAATCTGTACCGCAACAACGGTGACGGAACCTTCACCGACATTTCAACAGACGCCCACGTCGAAGACGTCGGCGCGGGAATGAGCGCAAGCTGGTCGGATTTCGATAACGACGGAAATCAGGACATCTACGCAGCCAACATGTGGTCGGCAGCCGGACAGCGGGTTTCAACACAAAAGGTTTTTCATGAAAAGGCCTCGGAAAATATCCGCACGCTTTACCAAAGGCATGCGCGAGGCAATTCACTCTATCGAAATCAGGGAGATGGCAAGTTTCAGAACGTCAGCGAGCGAGGCGGAGTCGAAATGGGCCGCTGGTCCTGGTGCTCGGACTTCTGGGACTTCGACCATGACGGCTATCCGGACCTCTACGTCGCCAACGGATATATCTCCGGGCCAGAGCGAAATGACCTCAGCAGCTTCTTTTGGCGACAAGTCGTTGGAAAATCGCCTGAAGACGCTACTCCTTCGTTGTCCTATGAACACGGTTGGAATGCCCTCAACGAACTCATCCGGTCAGACAGTTCCTGGAGCGGTTATGAAAGAAATGTGATGTTCGCAAACAATCGCGATGGCACGTTCTCCGATGTGTCAGGCGTCGTAGGTTTAGATTTTCCCGAGGACAGCCGTTCGTTTGCACTCGCCGACATTGACCAGGATGGACGGCTGGAGGTGATCCTAAAAAACCGTAACGCTCCGCAGCTGAGAATTTTGCATAACGAAATGAAGAACATTGGCCATTCCATCGCATTCCGTTTACGCGGACGAAAAAGCAATCGTGACGGTATTGGAGCTTTAATCACACTTGAGGCCGGAACTCTTCATCAGAAAAAGTACCTGCAAGCCGGATCCGGTTTCCTGTCCCAACACTCCAAGGAACTCTTTTTTGGAGTCGGAAAAACTGAGGACACACTTAAAGCCACGATCCTCTGGCCCAGTGGGCTGGCTCAGAAACTTGAGGGTCTGCAGGTCAACCACCGGATTGAGATCGAAGAGGGTTCCCCCACATTTCAGACCAAGCCTTTTGCCGCACCTCTTCAGTCCTATTCCGAAGCAGGACCGCCGCCGCCGTTAGAGCCATTGCCTCAGGTAATCGATACGTGGCTCCTCGAACCGCTGAAGGCCCCCGAGTTTTCTCTGCCGGATCTCGATGGCAACATTCGAGAGCTGCGATCGTTCCTGGGTGGCCTCGTTCTTCTCAACTTCTGGGCGACCAAAGGTCCTTATTGTCGCGAGGAACTGACGCGGTTACGCGAGCACCAATCATCATTTGCCGCAAACAAGCTCAGCATCATCGCCATTAATGTCGATGACGCAAGTGATGCACGGTCCGCACAGTCGTTCGCAAGGCAGCTTGGTCTTACTTTCCCTGTTCTCTTTGCCAGCAACGAGGTGGCGGGCATCTTCAACATCATCTATCGCTATCTGTTCGACCGTCGCAGGGACCTTGCCATTCCGACATCCTTCCTGCTGGACAGCAAGGGAATGATCGTAAAGCTCTACCAAGGTCAGGTCGATCCTCAAAAATTGTTAGAGGACATTCAATCGATCCCATCCACCGCAGCCGACCGCGCGCGAAAAGCGCTTCCGTTTAACGGCGTGCTTTACCAGGACGCCTTTCAGCGCAATGACTTCACATACGGAGTGGCGCTCTTCCAGCACGGTTACCTTGACGCGGCAGCCGCTTCTTTCCAGCAGGTTATCGTCGAGAAACCGGACGATCCGGAAGCTTATTACAATCTGGGCACCCTGAACCTGCGCAGAAATGATCTTCAACAGGCCCGCCAATATCTTGAGCAGACAGTGAAGCTGCGCCCAAACTATCCCGAGGCCTGGAACAACCTCGGGATGATTGCCGCTCAGCAAGGGCAAACCGATGACGCCATTCGAAATTTTCAACAGTCAATTGCCCAGAGACCGAACTTCGCCATTGCGCTTCTGAATCTCGGAAATTTCTATCGGCGGCAGAGTGCATTTGATCAAGCGCAAGCACTTCTGATGCGCGCGTTTGAAATTCAACCTGACGATCCTGAAGTCAACTACAGTCTTGGAATGTTTTACGCTCAGAGCGGCCAGATGCAGCAGGCATCGGATTATTTGAAAAAGGCAGTGGCTCTGCGCCCCGACTATCCCGAGGCCTTGAACAACCTCGGAGTTCTCTTTGTTCGAGATAAAAATTACTCGGAGGCTGAGGCGCAGTTCAAGACCTGCATCCGGCTCGCTCCGAACTTTGATCAGGCATATCTCAATCTTGCTCGTCTTTACGCGATGCAGAATGATAAAGAGAAAGCCAGAGAAGCTTTGATGGAACTGCTGCGTGTGCAGCCACAGCATAAGGGGGCGCAGCAGGCTCTCGAAATGCTACAATCGCAGCCTTGACGGGCAATCGAAAACGGTGTGAGTGGATGGTATCTCGGGCCCAATTGCGGCATGCAACAACAGTCTCGATTACACGATTGACAGCGCGCAACGTTGGAGCCTTTGTAGTAATCTTCTTTCTCTGCCAGGTGCTTGCGGCGCAAAAGTCATCTCGTTCGGCTGCGACCAGCAAAGTTCAGCAAACCGCTACGCTCTCGCCAAATCTCGAGCAAGCGGAGGCCCTGCGTCAGCAAGGCCTTCTCGTTCAGGCCAGGGCAAAGGTACGCGAGGAACTCCAGCAGAACCCCGCAAGCGTAGAAGCCTACAACCTGCTGGGCTTCATTGATATCGACGAAAAAGATGCCGCCGATGCAATAGAAGCTTTTCAGCACGCCCTGAAACTTGCTCCCAACTCAACAAAGAGCCTCAACAACCTGGGAAACGCTTATCTCTCGCAGCAGAAGCCTGACCTTGCCGAGAAAGAATTCCGAACCGTTTTGCGGATTGATCCTGCCAATCGCGATGCAAATTACAACCTTGGCCTCCTGCTGTTGAGCAAGGGCTCGCCTGCCGAAGCAATTCCGCACTTTGAGCGCGTGCGTCCCGCCAACATCGCGACGCGATTCAATCTGGTTCACGCTTATCTCGCATCCAACCGCACTGCGGAAGCGTTGCGAATGGCAACCGAGTTATCCACCGAGAACAAGGATGACATTCAGCTTCATTTCACCCTGGGCGTCCTGCTTGCTTCAGAAAAGCAATACCAGCCTGCGCAGCTCGAACTGGAAAAGGCGGATGCGCTACGCCCGGGCACTTTCGAGATTCTCTACAACCTGGGACAAGCCTATCTCCGCGGCGGCGACAACTCTCACGCGGAATTGGTCTTGAACCGGGCGCTCAAACTGAAACCCGAATCTCCAGAAACGCTCTATCTGCTGGCGCAGGTTTATTCGAATGAATCGCGTCCGCTCGACGCGTTGGACCTGTTGGTTCACGCTCACAAGATCGCGCCTGAGAACACGGACATCATTTTTCTGATGGCGCGCGTCAGCATGTCTCAGAACTACTTCGAGGATGCGATCCCGCTTTTGGAATCTGCACTCGCCATTGCCCCACAACGGTCTGATCTGCAAGCCGCACTGGGCGAGAGCTATTTCATGGCCGGTAAGGTGGATCAGGCTATCGAAGTGTTCAAAAAGCTCATCCAGAGCGATCCAACAGCCCGTTCCTATGTGTTCCTCGGAGTTTCCTACCAGCATCTGGGACGCTTCGATGAGGCAAAGCAATATTTTCAGCAAGGTCTCAAGCTCGACCCGCACAATACTTCCTGCTTGTTTAACCTTGGCTTTGTTGCGGAGCGGCAAGGAGACACGGCCGGAGCCGAAAGACTGTTCCAGCAAGCTCTCCACTACAACCCCGACTACGCGGACGCGCTGTTGGAATTAGCCAATCTGCGAATCCTCAACAAGAAATATGCTGAGGCGGCAGATCTGCTCAGACGATATGTTCAGGTGAGCCGCAATCCGTCAACTGGGTATTACAAACTGGCTATGGTGGAAAGAAACCTGCACGAGACAGCAGCCGCGGATCGCGATCTGAAAGTATTCCAGACTCTTTCCAAAGATGCCCCCACCGGCCCCTATCCCTATGAGCATCTCTTGGACTACCTGGATAGTCGCTCGAAGCTTGCTCCTCAGGCGCGGAACCAATTTGATATTTCTCAACTCAACGATGAGATCAAGAAGCATCCGGACCAACCCGAAGATCTGTACCTCCTCGCTGAAGCGTATCTGAAATCGGGAAAGACGGCAGAGGCGAAGAACGTTGTCGCTCAGCTCGACCAGATCAGTTCGGGGGACTATCGCACACAGACGGGAGTCGGCGTGCTACTCGCGCGCTACCATTTGTATGACGATGCCATCCAGCACTTTCAGAATGCGCTGCAGGCGAATCCCGGCTCTGACGAAATAATGTTTAACATCGCCGATGCATACTTCCGTAAAGGTCGCTACGCAGAGGCGCTCGATGCCGCTGGTAAAGTTTCAGAACAAGGGCGAAAAGACGATGCATATCTAGCCTTGCTCGGAGACATCTACGCGCACATGGGCGATACGACCCGCGCAACCGAGGTCTACAGGGATGCAATTGCACGCAACCCGGACAATGATCAGGATTATCTTTCGCTTTCCCTGCTCCAGCTTCGTCAGAATGACGTTGCAGGCGCGAAGCAAACACTATTGAAAGGCCAGGCGCGCATCCCCGGTTCAGGAAAAATCCTGTGGGGTCTGGGCATTGTCTCAGCATTAGAGGGCAATACTCCTCAAGCCGCCGATCAATTATCCCGTGCTGTCGATATTTTGCCCGAGTGGCCTGGCAGCTATTCAACTTTGGGCATCTTCTACTATCAAACAGGGCAGATCGCCAAGGCACGCGAGGTCCTGGACCGCTTCAAGAACAGCAACGCCGGTGGCTCCCTCGATGTGAACCGGATCGAACAAGCTCTGGCGCAGGCTCCGGAAGTTCCCTCCGCTGGCAATCAACCCATGCCGATGGCCAACAGAAAGCAGCTGCTGCAAATGGCTCTGGCTCTCGCAGATCGGACTCTCTGAAAGAATGGGAATGCAATTGCCGACAAGCAAGGGCCAACATTCAGGAATCTCGCGCTGCGCTGCATTTCTGCTCGTCGCGGTCTTGAGTACCCCCATCCCTCAACAAGCCTTCGCTCAACAGCCGACGAAGTCGCAAGAAGCCGCCATCCGAGTCCACTACACTGACGTCCGCAAAGCAGCCGGCATCACGTTTGTTCAGGACTCCACTCAAACGGATGAAAAGTATTATCTGGAAACGATGGGCACCGGTGTCGGCTGGATCGACTACGACCAGGACGGCCTGATGGATCTTTACTTCGTCCAGTCCGCGGCCACCGACATCTACAAGCCTCCTCGCCCATTGCGATCAGCGCTCTATCACAACAACGGCGATGGCACGTTTACTGACGTGACGGAAAAAGCCGGAGTAGGAGGCGAAGGACACTACGGTCAGGGAGTCGCCGTGGGAGACTTCGACAATGACGGCTACCCCGACCTCTACGTCACCGGCTATGGCCGCGCCATTCTCTATCACAATAACGGCAACGGCACCTTCACCGATGTCACCGCAAAGGCCGGCGTCGCCGATGAAGGTAACTGGTCAACCAGCGCCGGATGGTTTGACTACGACAAGGACGGATACCTCGACCTCGTGGTCACGAACTACATCCAGTGGACTCCGAAGAATAATCTCTGGTGCGGCGAGCGCGCTCCCGGCTACCGCTCCTATTGCAATCCCAATAACTACAAAGGGCAAAAGACAAAGCTCTACCACAACAACCATGACGGCACTTTTACGGACGTAAGCGACAAGTCTGGGGTAGGCCTGCCCGAATCGAAGGGCATGGGAGTGGTCCTCGCCGATTTCAACAACGACGGATGGCCCGACATCGCCATCGCCAACGATACTTGGCCAAATTTCCTCTTCCTGAACAATCACGACGGAACATTCAAAGATGTATCACTGCCTTCAGGGTTAGCGGCCAGTGAAGATGGCCACTATGAAGCCGGAATGGGAATCGACGCTGCAGACGTCGATGGCGATGGCTGGCTTGATGTTTACATCACCCATCTTGATCTTGAACTGAACCGCCTCTATCACAACAACGGAGACGGCACCTTCACTGACGACACCTATAACTGCGGCATTGGCCAAAAAGCCGTCTTGCTGAGCGGGATCGCAGCCAAATTCATCGACTACGATAACGATGGCTGGCCCGACATTCTGCAATTAAACGGAGCCATGCTCGACAACGTGAATCTGTATCACAGCGAGGTCTCCTACAAAGAACCGCTGCTGATGTTCCGCAACACAGGCAAGGGCCACTTCGAAAAGACTTCTGATTCACTCGGCACTGATTTCATGCATCCTGTAGCCGGTCGCGGTCTCGCAACCGCAGACTACGACAACGATGGAGACATCGATATCGCCGTCAACGTCCGCGGCGATGCCCCTGAACTCTTGCGCAATGACGGAGGCAACGCCAATCACTGGCTGGAGGTCTTCTTGATCGGGACGCAATCCAACCGCGACGGCATCGGTTCCACGCTGAAACTAACCTCCGAAGGAGTCACACATGTCGAGCAGGCAAAGGGCGGCATGAGCTACATGTCGGCCAGCGATCCGCGAATTCATTTTGGTCTGGGAAAACGAACCAAAATCGATTCGCTCGTCATCACCTGGCCCAGCGGCCACGTCGACAAATTAACAAACGTGCCAATCAACAAAATCATCGCCGTCAAAGAAGGAACCGGAATCGTTCCCCGCAAGTTCCCGGTAATTCCAACACGATAAAGACAAGAAGAATGAAGCTTCTATCAACCTGCACCAACCCTGCTCTCTATAATCCGAATTAAGGTCTATGAATTTTCCCCGGCGGCGTTTTCTCGGTTCATCTCTCTTCGTTCTCAGCGGCACACTGCTGGAAACCCTCACGACTCCACTCTGGAAATGGAAAAATTCGTCTATGGTGGAAGCTGCGGCCGCGAGCCCAACGTCTTCAGTCCAGTACGTAGACGTCGCTCAACAAGCCGGGCTGACAATCCCCAACGTTTGGGGTGGCATAGACCACAAGCGCTCCATCATCGAAGCCAAAGGAAGCGGCCTTGCCTTCTTCGACTACGACAACGACGGATGGCTCGACATCTACCTCACAAATGGCAACCGTCTCGATGCGAACTGGCCCCCAGGTAAGGCGCCAACCTCTCATCTCTATAAAAACAACCGCGACGGCACATTCACCGATGTCACAGAAAAATCAGGATTGGGCCGCACCGGCTGGCAGACCGGCGTCTGCGTAGGTGACTACGACAACGATGGATGGGATGACCTCTTCTGCTGTTTCTGGGGACACAACATTCTCTTCCGCAACAACGGCAACGGCACCTTTACTGACGTTACCCAGAAAGCTGGCCTCACTCAGGAGCAAGTCCGCTGGGGCGCTGGCTGCACGTTCCTCGATTACGATCGCGACGGCCATCTCGATCTTTTCGTCTGCAACTACATCAAGCTCGATCCAGCCACAATTCCCTCTGCCAGCGACACAAAATTCTGCCAGTGGAAAGGTGTGCCCACCATGTGCGGGCCGCGCGGCCTTCCCGGAGACACCAACATCCTCTACCACAACAATGGAGATGGCACCTTCAACGACGTCTCCGAAAAATCCGGCATCATGAAACCCGGCCCGCGATATTCCATCACCGCCGTCTCCTACGACTTCGACAACGATGGCTGGCCCGACATCTACGTTGCCGTAGACTCCGAGCCCAGCATTCTCTTCAAGAACAACCACGACGGCACTTTCACCGATGTCGCCGTAATGGCAGGCTGCGCCTACAACGATAACGGTCATGAGCAGGCTGGAATGGGTGTCGCAGTAGCCGATTACGACTGCGATGGCTGGTTTGACATCTTTAAGACAAACTTCGCCGATGATACCTGCAACCTGTATCACAACAACGGCGACGGAACTTTCAGCGACATGACATTTACCGCGGGCATCGGCATTAATAGCAACTACGTCGCATGGGGATGCGGCTTCGTCGACTACGATAACGACGGCTGGCCCGACATCATCCAGATCAACGGCCACGTCTACCCTGAAATCGACAACTACAACTTCGGGCAGACCTTCAAGAATCCGAGACTCGTCTACAGAAATCTGGGCAACGGCCGCTTCAAAGATGTTTCTTCAGAAATGGGGCCCGGCATCAGCGAGCGCTTCTCCAGCCGCGGTGCAGCCTTCGGAGACTACGACAACGACGGCGACATCGACGCACTTGTCCTGAACCTAAATGATCCGCCTTCGCTCCTGCGTAACGATGGCGGCAACAAGCAGAACTGGATCAAGATCAAACTCATCGGAACAAAGTGCAATCGCACCGCAATCGGAGCCCGCGTGCGCGTGATCACCGAGAAACACGCACAAATGGACGAAGTCCACAGCGGTTCCAGCGTTATGTCACAAAGCGACTTGCGTCTTCACTTCGGTCTAGGCAAGTTTGACGCTGTAGATGCAATCGAAGTGAAATGGCCGACGACGCAGAAAGTCGAACGATTCACCAAGATCAAAGCAAATCAGATTCTAACGATTCGCGAAGGCGAGGGTATCGTGGCTACGGTTAAACCAAAATCTACATAAAGCAATCGACTACTGCTTAAGAAGAGCATCGATGCCGGCCTGCGCGATCTGTTCGTCAACTTCAGACTTCGCTCCGCTGGCAGACATTCCACCGAGAATTTGGCCATCTACCTTAATCGGCAGCCCTCCCTGGTTAGGGAAAAATTCAGGGAAGGCCAGGGCCTCAACACTACCTTTCTTCACCGTATCGGCTGCATCCTTTGACGGACTTCCGTAAAACGCAGCGTGTCGGGCCTTCTTCTGCGCAAACTGTATTGTGTTAAGCGAGGCAGTCTCACCTTTCTCCAGAAAAAGCAGGTTGCCGCTCTCGTCTACAACGCAGATCGTCACTGAAACATTCAATTCTCTAGCTTTCGCTTCAGCAGCCGCAACCATAATCTTGATATTGGCGAGGTTCAAATATTTCTTGCTTGGGAGATCGCTGGCAAACATCGTCATAACTGGGAAAAGTATCACAGCCAGTAACTTGAGCATGAAAATCTCCTGTCAATTGTCTTTTGGTCTCTCACTAAGACCGCGTGTCGTCTGTGAGTTAATGAACTGCTGGCTTAGCCTGAAGAACGACCAAGAACTGCTTAACCTCCTGCCGCTGGCGCTCGACGGCAGCAGCCTGTACCTTCTCAAGCTCATCATGCAACTGGAATTCTTGCTTCGCCTTCGCCGGATCGCCAGTCCGCTCGTACACTACGCCCAATCTGTAGTGCGCCTCGCTAAGTTGCGGATTCACTTCGATCGCCTTCGTGTAAAAGCTCACGGCGCCATCGTAATTGCGCTCGCCCGTATAAAGATTCCCAAGCTGCAGATAGGCCTCACCGTATTTAGGGTCGTCTGCTAAAGCCCTGGAAAGATATGTCTCCATTTGCTGCATCTCCTGCGGATTCTCCGACCCCTTGTGCCGCTTCCAGATAGCCATCGCGTAGTAGTAGTTCGCGCGCGCATCTCCCGGCTGCTCCTGCACAAATCGCAGAAGCTGACGCTCAACGCAGGCCAGAGGCGCAGGTGCAGCCATGTCAATCTTGCCGAGAAAAACATAGGGAGCCGGGTCTGCCGGATTCAAGTCAGAAGCGTCGCAGAGACGGAGCGCCGCCTCGTCATAGAGCGCGCTGGCAAAAAGAGTTGCGCCGAGCGCAGCCAGCATTCTGGCCGACTTCGGATGCGCCTCACTTCCCTTCCTGAAAACCTCGGCGGCAGGCCACACAGCGCGGTGTAGCAGCAGCTCAGAGCCCCACGCAAAGTAGTTCTGCTCGCTTGGATCCAGACGGACGGCTTGCTCATACTCATGCTCCGCCGCCACTGAGTCGCCTATCGCCTCGTCTAAGTCTCCGGATGCACGATGCAGGTCAGCCGCATCCTCATGCGCCAACAGTTTCTGAATGTGTTGACGAGATTGCGGGAAATCGCCAGTCTCTTTGTAAGCGATCGCCAGATCAAATTCATTGCCACGATTCGTGGGATCGATCTGGTATGCAGTCTCGAGCGGCGGAATCGCTTCGCGATAGCTACCCTCGTGGAAGCAGAACTCTCCCAGTTGATGATTCGCCTCGAAACTCTTTGGAGATGCAGCCAAAACAGTACGCAGCTTTGTTTCTGTTTCACCAGCCAAACCGTTCGCACCACCACCTACCGAGTTCTCCGGTTTCAGCGACGCAGTTTCACGAGCAAGGGCCTCACTGGTACGCAAGCTCGAATCCGACCCATGGCCGCCCACCGCCGTCCAGTCAGTAATTCCCGCAACGGTGAAATTCGGCTTGTCCGCAAAGGCCATTGTTTCAGCCGAGGACGGCGGAGCAGTGTTGGAATTTGACTGAACCGCTTCCGCAACATCGAGGACTAACTGGACATCCGATTGGGGCTGCGCAGATCCAGCAACAGTAATGATTCGACTGTGTATACCAGACTTTTCCGCGCTGATGCGACAGGTCCCGGGTTGAAGTGCCGGAAAGCTGAAACTGCCTTGTTGATCCGTCGTGGTCACAGCATCGGGATTCCCAATTTGCTCAGCCCGCACCAGAGCGTCTCGCACCGGCTTACCGGCGGGGTTCAGCACTGTGCCATGAATTGAAACGCCTTTAACGCTTCTCGAAGAAACGTCCTGCGTAACCGCGGCGGTC
Organism: uncultured Acidobacteriaceae bacterium; assembly: GCA_963833015.1. Taxonomy (GTDB): domain Bacteria; phylum Acidobacteriota; class Terriglobia; order Terriglobales; family Acidobacteriaceae; genus Alloacidobacterium. The sequence goes on from CAWHWJ010000020.1 coordinate 511,921, forward strand.
ATTGACGCACCGACCAGCGCGACCGCAACCAGCACAAGATTGAAGAAACACCTGCAAATCCAAGCTTTAAACACGTATCCTGACTTGTAGAAACCATTCATGATGGAACGTTTATTGCTTCCGGCATTTTACTCCGTCGCGATCCGGCGGAAGCTTTGTATGCATTCTATGCTGGTGATCGGATGGGAAAATCAGTAGTGACAAACAAGGACCTTGAACCGCTGAAAGCAAAGATTGAGTGGCCTGCACCGCCTTCAACCCTTTCAATGCAGACCGGTACGGTTCATGTATGGGCTTGGAATTACGACTGTTCTGCTGAATCGCTGGAGCGATATATCTCGCTCCTGTCGCCCGATGAATGCCTCCGGATGCGGAGGTTTCGCTTCAAGAGAGACCGCTTCCGCTATGCCGTACGCCATGGTGTTTTAAGGATTCTGCTCGGACGATACATAGGTCTACCGCCATTCTCCATCTCTTTCGGTCAGAATGAATTTGGCAAACCCCATCTTGCGCCAACCTCCACAGCCCTTGGACTGACCTTCAATCTGAGCCACACAAGTCATATTGCGCTCCTGGCGGTCGCTACCGGCTGCACAGTTGGGGTGGATGTCGAAGAGGTTCGCCCGATAGAGCCAGGACTGGTCGAGCGATACTTCTCTCCTCATGAGCAGGCAGCCTTAAGAGCCTTAACAGGCAAAGGCTGGTTGGAAGGCTTCTTCAACTGCTGGACCAGGAAAGAGGCAATTCTGAAGGCTGAAGGCACGGGCCTTCAAATAAGGCTGGATGCATTTGACGTGACACTGAACCCAAAAGAACAGGCAGCTGTGGTAGGGGTCAGGACTGCTGCTGGATTTACGTCTAGCTGGCATCTCACAGAACTTCAGCCAGCCCCGGGTTTCATAGGCGCTTTGGCGAGTGACACTCCTCCCGTAAAGGTCATCTGTTACCGCTTCGTAAGTTAAGAAGCCCCCATGCCAATCCTGACGAGCACGTGCCGAATCAAGCTAGGGCGTGTTCACACTAATGCAATCTATCTTGTGTAAGTTGGAGATAGATGGAAATCAGTCCTGAGCAGTACGAAAAGATCAAGGACAGTTTTCCCTTGCAGCGCGGGAATGTACGTTTGACGAACCTGCAGATCTTAAATGCGATCCTGTATGTGACCGAGCAGGGATGCAAGTGGCGCGGACTTCCCAAGCGCTTTGGCAACTGGCATACGATCTACGTGCGGATGAATCGCTGGGCGAAGAACGGCGTGCTGGACCGGGTGTTTGAGAAGTTGCAGTTAGAGCAGATTGTGCGCATCCGGATCGAAGCCTTCGCGCTGGACTCCACGTCGGTGAAGGTGCATCCGGATGGCACCGGAGCGTTAAAAAAAACGGACCGCAGGCCATCGGAAAGTCACGCGGCGGATGGACCACCAAGATTCATCTGGTTGCCGCGGATGCTCGAACGGCCATAACCTTCGCTCTCTCGCCGGGCAATGCCCATGACGCGCCGCAAGGACGAGCCTTGCTGGAGGAACTCGGGCCAATGCCGCATGGACTTCCTCTGCTGATGGACAAAGCGTACGAGGACAACTTGACCAGGCAACTGGTTCTCGACCTAGGCATGCTTCCGGTTGTCCCGCCCAAGTGCAACCGCATCGAACCGTGGGAATATGATCGTGCCCTCTACAAGAAGCGCAATGAAATCGAACGGCTCTTCCGCAGACTCAAGGGCTTCCGTCGCATCTTCTCTCGCTTCGAAAAGCTGGATGTGATTTTCCTCGCCTTCCTGCAGTTCGCTCTCATCATCGAGGCTCTCAGATTAGTGTGAACACGCCCTAGTTCAACGAATCCACCGACTTCTCCTTGAGAACCTGCCTTAGAAGTTCCTCCACTTCTTCTCGAGACATCTTGTCGACCTGCTGTCTTAATCGATCGTGATTGCTTTGCGCTTGGATGAAAGACGAAATGGGAATGCTGGCCTTGATGCCCTTGGCCTTGGCGTCTTCCACTTCTTCTGCCAGGCTCTTGATCGTCGGATCTTCAAACAGGCTCCTGATTGGAACCTCGACCTCGAATTCCTTCCTGATTCTCGCCACGACCTGCATTGCCATCAACGAATGACCACCCAACTCGAAAAAATTATCTGTGATACTCACCTCTTCGACCCTCAGAAGGTTACGCCAGATGGAAGCAAGGCGTTCCTGGGTTTGCGTCTCAGGTGCGACGCAGCGAAGCTCGTCGACGAGACGCGCTGACATTTGCATCGCCAGGCTCTTTCGATCAACCTTTCCGCTCGGGAGCAGCGAAAAAGCATCCACCGCAAAATAGTCGGAAGGAACCATATGTTCCGGCAATCGGGACCTCATGTAGCGTCGCAGTTCGTCAACATCAAGACTCCGCCCGAACTGAACCTCAAGGTAGGCAGTGAGCCGTTCATGCCCGGATCGGTTCGCCAGAAGGACAACAGCATCACGCACCTCCGGATAAGATGTGAGCACTGCTTCGATCTCCCCCAGTTCTACCCGCATTCCACGAATCTTTACCTGGTTATCGGTGCGGCCGAGATACTCAATCTCACCGTTCGCTAAATAGCGCCCGAGATCGCCCGTTTTAAAAAGCCGAACCGAAGACCCCGGTACAAAGCTATGCAGAATAAACCGCTCAGCTGTGAGCTCCGGTCTTCCGAGGTAGCCTAGCGCCAGGCAATCGCCACCCACGTAGATCTCCCCCGGCACGCCTATCGGCACCTGATTCAAATGGCGATCGAGTAGGAACAGTTGAACGTTGCTGATAGGCCTGCCAATAGGCACCTGACTATTTTGGTTGTTCCTCGTTCCATGAGCCCAGCTCACGTCCGCAGCTACTTCTGACGACCCATAGACGTTGAGCAAGGTCGCGTTCGGTAAGAGCTCTGCGAAGCGATGCGCCAGATCAACGGGAAGGACCTCGCCACTGCACGTCCAGAGCGCAAGCTTCGGCAGTCTGTCTTGGATATCCTCAACGCCCTCCAGGATGACACGAAGCAGAGACGGGACCAGAACAATTCGCGTTACCCCGTATTTCGCAAGGAGCTGAACTAGTTGCTCCGGATCGATGATCGCTTCGTCGGGAAGAATGACAGATTTGACACCGCGCAGAAGTGGACCAAATATCTCCCAGATGGAATCAACAAATCCTAAGAATGTCTTCTGGCAACAGACCTCACCATCAAGGAAGGGATAAGTATTCCACATCCACGAAAACCGATTCATGCTGGCCCGGTGGGTGCCTTCAACCCCCTTGGGCTTACCGGTCGAACCAGACGTGTAGATGACATACATGCGACTTTCGGCCAACACGGGCAATGGCAGGTTGTCGGTCTCCTCGTTGCCCGCAGAAAGACTCGCGACATCGAACGCTATTATCTCGACCCGATGTTTCTCCCACAGGCCAGAAAATTGAGGTGTAGTTACAACAAGGCTTACCTCGGAATCCTCAACCATGAAGTCCAGTCTCTGTTCCGGATAGGCTGGGTCAAGGGGAACATAGGCAGCTCCGGTTTTTAGGATTCCCAGCAGAGCAATCACCATCTCGGCAGAACGGCCCAGAGAAATGCCCACGAGTGATCCCGCCTCTACACCCGTCTTGATGAGACGACGTGCGAGACGGTTAGCGTGCTCGTTCAGCTCGCGGTAGCTCAACTGCCGCTTGTGATCGATGATCGCCGTCGCATGGGGCGTACGTGCCACCTGCCCTTCAAAAGCGGTATGAACGCATAGCTCCCAAGGATACTCACGAAACGTGTTGTTCCATGCAGCAAGCTGCCTCATCTCCGTCGCAGTGAGCAGTGAAAGACTTGAGATCTTTTCGTCTGGCGCGGCAACAACTGCCTCGACCAGCTTCTTGAAGTGATCGGCCATGCGCAGAATCGTGCTCTCATCGTAAAGGTCCGCATCGTACTCTAACATGCAGTGCAGATCGCCAAAGTCGATGACCTCAAGGGTCAAATCGAACTTCGTGACACCACTTTCGAACTCGATTTCCTGCATGACGAGTCCGGGAAGTTCGATCTTTTCCCTCGGAGCATTTTGTAGAACGAACATAACTTGAAACAGTGGATTCCGGTTAAGACTCCGATTCGGCTCGATCACCTCAACCAGTTTCTCGAACGGCATGTCCTGATGCGCGAGCGCTTCCAGCGTATTGGCACGTGCTTGCCGTAGAAGTTGCCGGAAATTCATGCCTGGCTCGATGTCCCCTCGCAAGACCAGTGTGTTGACGAAAAACCCGATCAGATTCTCAAGTTCAACATCGCTCCTTCCAGCTGCCGGAGTGCCGATAAGGATGCTGTCCTGATTGGCGTACCGTCCCAGCAGGACTTGAAAGACAGAGATCAGTGCCATGAACAGGGTGGCGTTCTCACTCTGCGCCAGCGCCTTCAGCTTTTCGTTCGTCTCAGGGCTTAGATCGAAATGAATGCTCTTCCCGCGACCGCTGTGCGTAGCCGGGCGGGGGTAGTCGGTTGGCAGTTGCAGTACAGTTTCGGCGTCCTGCAGCTTGTTCTTCCAATAATTCAACGCACCGGCAAGGAAATCCTCTGTCAGAGAGGCCTGCTGCCAGCGAGAATAATCGGGGTATTGCAGGTTCAGCTTTGGGAGCTTTGGTTGTCGAGCAGAAACGTCACCTGCATAAATCTCCGCAATCTCGTGAAACAGCAGATTAAAGGACCATCCATCCACAATAATGTGGTGGATGCTGAGAACAAGCAGGTGATCTTCGGGACCAAGTCGCAGTAGTTTGGCACGAAACAAAGGTCCTGTGCTCAGATCAAAAGGCTCTCCCGCCTCTTCGCCGGCAATACGGAGCGCAGTTTCCTCACGTTGATCAGGTGAAATGGCGCTGATATCCGACACAGGCAGATCAAATCTCAGGTCGGACAACACGACTTGCCTGACTTCATCATCTTCTGAAATGAAGATGGTTCTGAGCGACTCATGACGCAAAATGACTGACCGGAGTGCTTTTGTTAATGCACTATGATCGAGCGATCCTCTCAGACGGAAAGCGCGCGCAAGGTTGTAGGCGGTTGTCCCGGGCGCAACCTGATCCAGGAACCAGAGGCGTCGCTGCCCAAAGGATGTCGGAAAAATCTGCTCACTCATGTGTTCCTTATGTGGGGAAGGTACGAAATCCGAGTCGCCGAACTCGGTAATCGCAACACGATGAAATCAGCTCTTGCCCGGGAGGTGGGTCTAGTGCATGTTCATAATATCTGATTCGGAATCGTTGCCGCTCTCCTGATTGTGGATGCTGTCATAATCCAGCGATTCAACCGTTGCACCCCTCAAGCGAGGGTGATAGCCTATCTACGTTAATCTGGCGAGTTACGAAAAAAGTAACTCACTCTGACAAGTTCGCACTTAGATGATTTTGGGACTTGCCTAGGCCCATTCACTGAACGTATTTCCACGTTCGACCCTCCCCCAAAGAACACGGGATAGATGATAGAGGGTACGTCCAATTTATCGGCGGTAGATCAAAAGCAATTGCTCGTCAGCCTCCTCGATCGGGGCCCGAAGCGAGTATTCCCCTTGTCTCTCGCTCAGCAACGTCTGTGGTTTCTGGACCAGCTCGTCCCGGGAAATCCAGCCTATAACGTCCCTTTTGGTTTGCGGCTGCACGGAAACCTGAACCTCGATGCACTCGAGCTGAGTTTTTGGGAGCTGATTCGGCGGCACGAGATTCTGTGTGCCAGATTTGAGACCAACGCCGGACGCCCGGTTCAACTCGTGGAGGATTCGGTCATTGAAATGCCGGTCATCGATTTGACCGGGAAAGGACGGGCCAGGCGCCGGGAAGAAGCTTACAAGATAGCTGTAGAGGAGGCCCGGACCCCATTCATCCTTGCTGCGGGTCCCCTTCTGCGCTTGAAACTGATTCGGCTGGCCAAAGATGAACATCTACTCATCTGTGTCGCGCACCATATCATATGTGACGGTTGGTCGCTGGAAATCCTAATACGCGATCTAGCGGCTCTCTATGATCAACACTCTGGCGGCGTACCCGCATCCTTGGCCTACTTGCCGATTCAATATGGCGACTACGCTAAGTGGCAGCGGGAATGGGTTGCAGGTGATCTCCTCGCTTCCCAGGCGCAATACTGGAAACAAAAGCTTGCCGGAGCACCGGCCCTTCTGCGCCTGCCATCTGATTACGTTCGCCCCCCAGAACAGACCTATGATGGCGCCAGCCAGGTAATATCTATCCCCAAACAACTTGTGCAGGCTCTCGCGGATTTCGGTCGAAAACGACGGGCAACGTTGTTCATGGTCATGCTTGCCGTCTTCAAGACTCTTCTTCGCTCATACACCGGTTCAGACGACATCGTTGTCGGCGTTCCAGTTGCTGGTCGCAATAGCATTGAGCTCGAAGATCTCGTTGGATTTTTCGTAAATACCCTGGTACTGCGCACTGATCTTTCCGGCGATCCGCAGTTTAGCGACCTTCTTCTTCGCGACCGCGAAGTTACCCTCGATGCCTTTGCTCATGCTGACCTTCCCTTTGAGAAGCTTGTGGAATCCCTGAACCCGGCGCGTTCGCTCAGTTACGGTCCAGTAGTTCAGGTCATGTTCTCAGCCGTTAGAGCCAGGAAGCTCCCAAAATTCGGCACTCTTTCAGCAAGCCCATATATATTCAACAGCCGCACAGCTCTCTTCGACTTATCGATGGAATTTATCGAGGACGCAGAAAACCAATGCTGGTTGCGAGTCGAGTACGCTACGTCGCTCTTCAGCCACGAACGAATGGCCAAACTGCTGGATCACTATTTGACGCTGCTAAAAGGTGTTGCAGCGCGGCCTGAACTGCGCATCTCAAGCCTCGTGTCATTGCTCGAACAGGACACAATTGCAACTGCCTGCAACGTGCAATCCCCGGGCGATGTGGAAACAACCCCTCAGAAGATACCCGATTCTCATTCAGCGAAACACATTGAACCACACGATCCTTTGGAACAGATCCTGGTGCGAATCTGGGAACGAGTGCTCGGTGTTTCGGGGATCGGAATTCGGGACAACTTCTTCGACCTGGGTGGACATTCGCTCTTGGCCGCCCGGCTGGTTTCGGAGGTAGAAAAAGCAGTCGGTTGCAGAGTTCCACTATCAGCCCTGTTTCGCGGTTCGACGATCGAGTCGTTAGCCACGGTCATACGTCAGAGCGCCGATTGGTACCCCGACCCTTTGGTGACAGAGATCAACGCCGGAAAAGGGGGCTTTCCGCTATTCGCAATCGTGCAGCCCGGAATAGACGCTCTTGGTTATGCGATCATGGCGCGACACCTGGGAGCCGAGCAATCTTTCTATAAGCTGCAAGCTCACGGTCCCAGTTGCCATATGGTCCCTTACACTATCGAGGAATTTCGAACCATAGCCCGGGAATACATAGCAGGAATGCGGGCGATTCAGCCCAAGGGCCCGTACTTCCTCCTGGGTATGTGCAACGGAGTCCATATCGCGGAACAGATGGTGCTCGAGCTTGAGTCGCAGGGACACGAAGTGGGCTTCCTGGGCGTTATCGATACTTATGTTAGGCAATATAGTCAGATCCGATGGCGTGCATATCTCGACTCTCTTCTCAGAGGTCGTCGAAACGTTTCCAGGCTGCCGCTCTTAGCGCAGGCCTCGCATTATAAGCACGCACTTAAGGATCGTCTCCGTCGCATGCTTCGATTTGAAACTGAACCGATCAGCCCGTGGACCAAGGCAGTGTGGCCGGGAAAAGAATTCCAACCCAGACGATTTCGTGCTCAATTGATTTTATTCAAGGGACCCAGGCAACCGTATTTCATGGTGAACGATGAGCAATTGTGTTGGGGCCGCAGTACCACCTCCGGGGTGGAGGTCCACCTGGTGGACTCTTCGCATGAGGAGATGCTGCGCGAACCGGCCGTTCAAGTAATTGCTCGACAACTAAAGGACGCTCTGCACCACATTGAAAAAAGGCAATGCTTTGCACGGGTTGGGTGAGCCGAGAGCGATGATTACTCAGCCGCTGCTGATTGGAGACCATAGACTCCACGCAGGAGATCAATCTTAAATAGGAGCACTTTGTAACATTGAATAACAATGCAGCCTTCACACTCAGCAGACACCGATGAAAGCAAGCAACCTGAACTCGGCGATGCCTGGGGTGCTGAGGACGCCAGTGTGGTTATACGAAAACCTGCAATTCTTCCCCACGTACGCACCCGCTCACTCCTCGGTTCAAGAGGTGCAACTGCCCGTCCTCTGACAATCATTCGACCTCCGTCATTTTCTCTTGCAACTATTGTTTCTGGAATCAGAACCCTAGTGGGCTATCGGGATTTACTGTTAACGCTTACGCTCTTTCGTCTTACGGTTCGTTACAAGCAATCCATATTAGGTTGGATCTGGGCTCTGCTGCAGCCCCTGGCCTTGATGCTGATCTACACATTGGTGTTCTCGCGCGTTGCAAGGGTCAAGAGTGAGGGAGTGCCATATCCATTATTTGTATTTTCTGCATTACTCCCCTGGACGTTCTTCTCAGGCGCTGTCAGCAATGCCATCAACGGTTTGGTCAACTATTCAACACTTATAACAAAGTTATATTTCCCGAAGGAGATCATTCCTCTTTCATACGTGCTTGCGGCAGTCGTAGATCTTGTCATTGCCTGCTGCGTCCTGAGCGGACTGATGGCCTATTATCGCGTCTCTATCAACTGGACGATTCTTTATACCTTACCTGTCGTCTTGATACTTATTGCCTTCACGTCGGCAGTCGCTCTGTTCCTGTCTTCCGTTCAGGTTCGCTTCCGCGACGCTGCAGCCGCGTTGCCGGTCATCATGCAAATTGGAGTCTTCCTCACGCCGGTCGTCTATCCTGTCGATTTGATTCCGGCTCGCTTTCAGCGTCTGTATTTGTTGAATCCGGTCGCCAGTCTGGTCGAAAGCTTCCGCCGCGTTGTCACTCACGGATCGGCTCCGGACATCCACATGCTCATTGCCTCCAGCGCAATAAGTACCGGGTGCCTGATTTTCGCCTACGGTTACTTCAAAGCAACAGAATCAACCATGTCTGACGTGATCTAACTATGTTTGATATTTGGCTGGATCATGTATCAAAGCGCTATTCCATCCAAAGCAACAGCCGCGCCCGGTCCATCGGCTGGCCTCAATTTTCGCGTAAGCAGGAGTTGTGGGCTTTGCGTGACGTCAGTTTCGAAGTGCCAGAAGGAGAATCCCTTGGCATCATCGGAAACAACGGAGCTGGTAAAAGCACCCTTCTGAAGCTCCTATCCAAAATCACTACGCCAACCTCGGGCGAAATCAGGATCCGAGGCCGTCTTTCTGCACTCATCGAAGTGGGTTCTGGCTTCCATCCCGAACTTACAGGGCGCGAGAACATCTTTCTGAACGGATCGATGCTTGGAATGACCCGTTCAGAAATCGCGCGCAAGGTGGAGAGCGTTGTTGAATTTGCAGGAGTATCAGAACACATCGATGTTCCGGTAAAGCGCTACTCGTCGGGGATGTATGTCAGGCTGGGCTTTTCCATCGCCGCGCATCTCGATCCCGACATCCTGCTCCTCGATGAGGTGCTGGCAGTCGGTGACATCGTTTTCCAGGCGAAGTGTCTCGACCTCGTCTCCCAGATGCGAGAGGCTGGGCGCACGATTGTCTTGATCTCCCACGATCTTGGCGCAATTCAAAGAGTATGCGACCGCGCCATCCTACTGCATCACGGGCAGGTGCTGACGACCGGCTCCCCTGCTGATGTTATTGATCACTATCAGCAAATGGCGATGGGCCAAGAGGAAACATATCATCTGAGCAACAGTCCTCTGCGAAGGCGCGCAGCTTGCTCGTATATCAAATTCACTTCCGCCGAGCCAGACGAAAATCCACGCACCGGATACCCAATGGTCGCCCATTTTGGCTTTCATGCGCGGGAATCCTTGGAGAACATAGTCTTCAATGTCCTTATTTATTGGCCCAGCGGTTATCTTTGTGCCCAGCTCACAACGGCTGTGTCGTGCCCGCGACTGCGCATCAAGGAAGGTTCAGGCGAAGTCGAGTTCTGCTGCCCAGCGCTGGAGATCCAGCCCGGTTGGTATCGAGTCGATATATCGATTGAATCAAATGGCAACTATATCGACAGGCAACAGCGCTGCGCAGTTCTGCGCGTCCACCCCGGTAAGGTAGTGCTCGGCGATTTCTATATGGATACGGTCTGCCGTGTTCATGCGAGAGATTAGAAACTACACCGAAGGCCGAGAACTCGAGAGAATGTCCTAGACTGTCGATGGGAGAGATGCTCAATATTCTGTCATCGCAGCGTCACCCCATTAGAGATATCGAAAACAAGAGGCAAAAGAGGACAATCGACAAACGAAACGGACATAGAATTTGAATCACCACTACATTGATTTCCGAAATCAATATTTTGCTTAGATCGGTACTAAACATGTGTACACTTAGATCGCCACGGAGCACTTCCGCTCTTCCGACAGATATTAATTTTCGGGCCCTCGATCAGTCTTCACGGTAAGCACGATCAACTTCAATTAAGGATCACGCAATGAGCGTTAGTCTTATTGGCTGGGGAAGATTCTTTGACGATGAGGGCAACCGCATAACTGTGCCCGCTCCTCCAACCGATCCGCATATGCCATGGTTGTGGGATTTTCTCGCGTCACAGGCGAAGAGCTTGGCCGAGACCGGCTTTGACCGCATTCAGCTCCCACCCTGTTCTAAAGCTCAGGGTGGAGCAGGCGCGGGCTGCGATGGATACGGGGTATACCATCCGCGAGACATCGGCAATCTGGATCAACAAGGCAGCGTGCCCACTCGATATGGCAGCGCAGAGCAGTTGCGGCGACTCGTCGCAGTGGCTCATCAAAATGGACTGGCTGTCGACCTCGATATCGTTCTGCACCAGCTTATCGGTGGGCAGGGTGGCAATTATCGTTACAAAGCAGCCGACGGCTCGTTGAATGGCCGTGGACCAATGCACCCCGGATGTTTCCGATCAGCGAAAGCACACGATGACGTACCAGTGCCATCAGATGACTCTGCCTTTGGGGACGAGAAGCTCTATCAGCGCTGCGATCCAGCGGGCTACACCATCAACGATGCCCTGGACTATGGTGAGTGGCTCTTCCACACGACCGGTGTGGATGGTGCCCGCTTCGACGACACCAAAGGAATGTGGCCGCCTTTTGTGGCCCAGTTCATGAATCACGGAGTCATGGGTGGAAAGCAATTTTATTCCGAATACTTCGACGGTAATCCAGCCAATCTCAACTGGTGGGCCACCAGCAACCCAATGAATAGCCGCTCCGGTGTTGAAGATTTCACAGTCCACTTTGCGATCGCGAACGCCTGCAATAACTTCGATGCACGACCGCTTACAGGCGGAGGTTATTTCTCCTGGCGACCTGATCTGGCCTATGGATTCGTCGACAATCCCGACACGGATACTAGTTCAGGTGAAGGCGTGATCTCATCAAAGCTGTTGGGCTATGCCTACCTTCTCACGATCCCCTGCCGACAGGTACTGGTCTATGGAAAGGATTACTACGGTCCACAGGTCTGGCCCGGGGCATACGGACTTAAACACTGGATCGACAATCTGGTTTACATCAATCGCACCTTCGCCTATGGCGCCTGCACCACACGATGGGTAGACGACAAGGTGATCATTCTCGAACGCGACGGCAACGGCGGTCCGGTTGGCAGCAGTCCCGGGCTCCTGACCTGTCTCAATTTCGATACATGGAATCGCCGCACCATCACATGTGCGACTTCCTTCGGAGCAAATGTACATCTGCACGACTACACGGGCCATCATCCCGATATCTGGACGGACGCTAACGGCAATGCGACTTTCACCGTTCCTTCCAATGCCTTTGCAAATGGCCAAAGTTATCTGTGCTTCTCACGAGCAGGCAGCGACAGACCGATTAATGTTAAGCCGTGGAAACATTTGCAGATATTTTACGGCGCTCCAGATCTCGATATTCCCGGAGTCTCATCCGCCAAAGCAACAACCGTAGGGCGCATCTATGTTCGGGCGAAGAGCAAAGTCTCATTCTCTACAAAAGATGACATCACGCCGGCCTTGCTAAACGGAAACACCGCCCTCTCAGGCAACCAGGTCGAAAAAGAAGGCTGGTATACCATCACGGTCACTACCAAGTCTGAAAAGGTAATTCCGTTCGCGCTAACCGTAACGTATGAGGCGCCTGCCTCGTTCTGAAAATCACATTTTTCCGGATACTTACCTCCGGAGTCGGTCGAAAACTACCTACGGCTTCGGAGACCTTTATGAAATATCTCGACGTTTCGTTCGTCTACGACAAGTCAATGTTTCGGTAGTAACCGGCGGCAAGGTCTTCGTACCCCACGACAGAGTCTTTAAACAGGCGACCACCAATGAGGATCACTTCCACATCCGGATGATTGACGAGTTCTAACGCGATCGTAGAACTGTGGGAAACAATCGTTGCTTCAAATCTAGATGCAAGTGACGAGCTAGCTGCAGAGGAGTCGTCCCTCCATCAAGAATAACTACCTGCCCGTATTGGATCATGCGGGCAACCGCGCAACCAATGGCAATCTTGCCGTCAGGCCGCCTATCGCCAATCGGCTCCTCAAACGGTGTGACGCAGTGTAGAGAATTTCAGACGCGCCTAAAGGCGCAGACGCAGATGTTCGTCTGGCAAAAGCACAAGGACTCCCGGTGTTTGCAAGTCTCGTTGAATTCCGGGGATGTACGCCCCACGATGAGTTTGTTGGGAGTTGATTCAGGCTTCCAACAGGAATTACTCTGGGAAGTTTTCGTAGAATGACCAGTCTTCGTCATTAAGGAAGCGACGAATCTCTTCACCGGATAACGGATGCCATCCGATCGTCTCAGTCCGCTTGGGGCTTGTATTATGCGAATGAACGATTCCCACATGAAAGGTGTGGTCCGGATGAGCGCGCACATTCACATTCTGCAGGTTCCACACAAATGTCGTGTCCGCGCCCTCGTTCATATTGGGGAAGCGATGTCGTTCCCAGAACCGCCGTTGGTAGCAGAAAGTTGAGCCCAGCACCCAGGGCTTGCCCCCAGGATATCGATATTCCCAGGCGCGTTGTATGCGGGGATCGTAGAACATTACGCGAGAGAGCCCGCAGAGCGTGTCGGTCGCCGTGTCAGTCGACTGCTCCAGCAATTCACGCACCTGATATGAAATGCGCCACGACGAGCACCAATCATCATCGTCCCAATGGACAACGATTTCGCCTTGGGCCATCTCACATGCCATATTGTGCTTTGCTCCCATGGAAAGCTTTTGGGGGAGGCGCAGGTAACGTATGTTTTCGTTCGGCGGAATCAGATCAGCAACACTATCAACTCCGTCGTCCAGAATAATGAGTTCCCGGTTGGGATAATCCTGACGCAGGAAATATCGGATGGCTTGAGGAACAAATGCTCGTCTGTTGGCAGTCGGCATGATGCACGAAGCTAAAGGAGACGGCCCATCCCACTGTTTTGCACTTACCGGAATATTGGACGGCATTGTTATCTCGTCCTTGGTCACAACCTTATGAACCGGATTGCTGCCGCCAAGACAAATCGAAACATTCGATACCTTGCGAACAACAATCATGCTCTTCACGCGGTAGATCAATTCAAATTGCGGGAGAGCTATGATCTCGTCCACAAATCGTCTCACGTCGGGATAGTAGTCCGCATAGTCATGGAATGCGATATACCCTCCGGCAACTACCCAGCGTTCAAAGTGATGGAAGTCTCGTGAAACATTGCCGTAGTCGTGGAGGCCATCGATGAAGAGAAATGCGATCGGCTTTTCCCAGTTCACCTCATAAGAACGCTTCACTATTGGTTCGACAATAGACGTTAAGCCACTCTCAGCGATGTTCCGGCGAAATATTGCGAATGTGAAGCCCAATGACGTGGTCCACGACCCTGCAGCGCCGACTAGACCGTCATGACTATCAATTGCATAAACTTTGGTCTGTGCGCCCAGCGACTGCACCACGCTTCCCAGCACCACTGTCGAGCGCCCACAGAAACTCCCAATTTCTACCACGGCAGATTGTCCCGGAAGTGATGACAGCGCTCGGTTGCACATTGCCAGCAGTAGGTCTGCCTCCTCTTCGTCCAACCAACCCTCAATCCCCTTCATCCTGTTCAAAATTGGAAGCGACAAAACAACACCCTGGCCTTGATGCGGTTGACTGTCGGATTTCCCGATCCTCCCGTTCTTTGAAACAGCATTCCGGTGGTAACCGAGGCGTTCACGAATGCGTTTGCGAAGAGGATCATTAAATCTGCGCGGAACGGGATGGATCCAGAAAACGTCGTCACGGCTCAGAGCTTCGTCAACCTGAGCCAGAGTGTAATTCATTTTGTATTGCACATAGTCATAGGCGCAGGGATTATTCTCAATTTCATAGTCGAGTAAAGCCACAAGCGTCGGCAGAATCAGTTCCTCGGTTGCCCAGATTTGAGACCGCGACATAATGGAGCGCAGTTCCCAGTCGGTTGCAAAGAGCCTTGTCAGATTGCGCGCGGCCTCCTCGGTAAATACCGTGGATGGCCAGAACGACCAATGCACAAACTTCTGCTCTCCCTGAGGAAAGCGCCGCAAATAAGGCCGCCACATTTCTATTTCGTTGAATGCCGTCTGAGCTGGTCCATGGGATGTGGTATGGTGCTGAACTTGAGCAGAACTCGCGAGTAGGCCAAGCCGACTGCGCCCTTGAACATACTCGGCAAGATATTCGGAATAACCGGCGCGCGTTGCCAGTTGGTCCGAATCCACGATCGTAATCGTGTCAAACGGCAGTTCCTTCAGCGCAAACTGCATGCAGTCAAGCGCAAAATCGTGCAGACGCCCCCACTCCATCGGCTTGGGAGACGGATGCACGATCGCGCCATACAGTTCAAACTGGAATCCACTGCTGAGCAAATCTATTGCTCGGCCTCCGTTGTAGAGCAGGATGACGGAAGCTGGATCGAGGAAGTGCAGATTCCGCACCAGATCAACAACGCAATCCTGACTCTCGTGTACCAGACAGGCGAAGACATTGCGTATTGAAGCCATCTTCAAGCCTTCGCCAGATACAAGTCGGATGTAAAAGCGGAGCCGGTCACGGAAGATGACTCAGGAACTGCATTTGCCAAAAGTAACGCCAAAGCCTGACCAATCGGCTGACCCGTCATCTGCTGGTAGTAAGTGAAAGCCGGCGACGGATTCACTTCGAAGCAGAACCACTCGCCCTGCGGCGTGAGGCGTAGATCAATCCCAGCGAGAGGCAGGTTCATTGCTGTGGCCAGCTTTCGGCACTGTTCTTCAAGCTCGGGCGTTAAGGAGCACCCTCGAATCTCGGGAGCGTCATACCCGGGATAGCGATAGTCATCCGCACCGCAGCGCACCTCACAGGCAAAAACTTTATCATCAACCACGTGAATGCGATAATCGACACCGTAGATGTATTGTTGAAACTGCGTTGGGCATGATGAGAGATCAGTGAAGCGCTCGATATGCTCAGCACGCAGCCGTGACACCCGGCTACGAGTGCCGCTGACTGATTTATAGACAACCTCGCCGTGATATTTCCAGAAAGTCTTCGCTTCATCGGCATCAGTTGTAATAAGCGTCTCGGGAACACTCCAGCCGAGGCTGCGAATACGCTCAAGCTGATACGGTTTTGAGCCATTGACTGCTGAAGCTGAGAAGCGGTTCACCACCAGCGCCGAAGTGAGTTCCGACCAGGAAGCCAGGATGTCATCGAAATGTATGGCATGTTGCCATGCGTCGCTTTCGGGACCGGCAACCGCAATCTCCGGTAATCGCACCGATTCGTAGGGGCGCACGTACGCCGCGCTCACTTCCGCAAGGTTGATGCATTCGCTGCCTATGCGAATGCAACCTTCAACTGTTTCGCCGATAACGATTTCGACTTCCGTCTCCAGCAAGCGGCGTTGATCTACGAACTTCGTGGGAACACCCAGCAAGCCCAGTTGCCCGCGTACTTCCGCGAGAGGAGAATCTGCCTCAAGCCCCCAAAGCAGAACTAGCACGCCGGGCTCCTCTGCAGACAATGCAAGACTGCATCGGCAATCGCAGGCGACGCGAGATCGGGCCACGGACTGGCACTCACGAATGCGCTGTGCGCTGCGGATCCACTGAAACGCACAGACAGGAGATCAGTCCCCGCAGCCTTTGCCAGCACTCGAGCATTTTCGACAAGGCGCAGATCGGCTTCACCAAAGCATTGCCCCCCGGCGACAATCACTTTAGACGCGGACTGTTCTTCCTGATTTGTTTTACTTTTCTCGGTGCTCCTCCGAACTGCGGCAACAGGTATCCCAAGTCGGCTGGCGAGATGAACCCATTCTTCATTCCTCCAGCCAGGGCCACCCAAACAGTCCGGAGTAGGCCGATTCAAAACAGGGCATGCGAGACTGGAAAGCCATGCCAAAAGAAACGCGGTCATCTCAGAAGCAACATACTGGCGGTCCGACGGCACGATGTGGTTCAGGTCCTCTGCATGTACACATGGCATACGCGTCAGCACACCATCTATATCTTCGTTTCTGACCGTGCGTCCGCCGATACACGCGCTTGATTTAGTTGGCGAACAAAGATCTAGACTCCATCCACACGTCGAAAGATCAGCCGCTGAAACTACGACAGCCCCGTGAGGCTGCCAGCGGTCCGCAAGCCACGCCGCAGTTTCATTCTGTCGTGTTGCAAGAATCATGAACATGGTTGTGTCTACTGAATGGGCCTGTCGCCCAATCTTTCCGCTACGAGTCCTTTCTCCGCGGTCAGCGGCTTCTCCAACGATCTTTGAAAGAGAGATGCTTTCTCCGCGGTCACTTCGCTGCCAGTCGCATCCGGGTTCTGTTGTTCATCATTGGCCCGTGAGCTGAGTACAGCTTCTCCAACAGGAGGCCGCTCTTCCAGCCGAATAAACGCCGCACCTTTTGCAATAGAGAGGGAATCCTCGACTGAAGACGAACGAGTTGTTGTTGCAGAAGCGCTGCTGGAAAGCCCCTTGTCAGACACCTTGACTTTGGGCAGCGTTTCTATTGCTATTGCCTTTTCAGCGATTTTGTCAGCGTGCACTTTCTCGAATTCTTTTCCTTTTGGCTGCACCACAGTGAAGAAAGCAGAAAGTGTAACTCCCGCGGTTGCAGAAATCGTGGCACTTCCCGCAGCCAGGCCTGCAACAGTGAATGTTGCCGTGGAACCGCCTGCCGGCACCGTGATACTGCCGCTTGAAAGATGCGCGACATTTGCATTGCTGGTAGCGAGACTGACAACAAGGCCCTGCTGGGGTGCCGGCCCGCTGATAGTGACAGTGCCGGTCGATGCACCGCCGACAAACACCGAGCCTGGACTGAGCACAAGTTGCCCGGTCAGTACAGGTAGAGGCTGAACGATGAGCGACAGCGCGACAGTCTGTCCCCCAAATGATGCGGATATGGTTGTGGAACCAACCGCCGCTCCTGTTGCGGTCACAGTCGCCGTAGTAGCGCCGGCCTGAACTGGAACCGTCACCGTGAAAGTGGGTGGCGAACCGGCAACCTCGCCAGTGATGGACACGTTGGCGCTGTCAAGCGTCAACGTAATCGTGCTGTTGGCCGGAGCCTGTGAACTCAGCGTCATGGTAATCGTGGTTGTATCGCCAATATTGATTGGCCCTGGTGGATTCGCCTGAATCGCCGTGATAAACGAAGGCGCAGCAACAATCCAGAACCACATGTCGAAAGTACCGCCGCGTCGCCGGTCGCCACTAGGCAGACGTAAAGAGATATTGCTATTTCCACCTAGTGATGGCTGGCCAAAAGCCTCGCCATCCAGAAACAAATTTGGATCATCCTGGGACCAGATGAAGTCGCCCTTGACGACTAAACGCATCAGTAAACCGCGCTCATTCAGAGCAGCTGAAAGTAACTGTGTGAGCAACGTCTGTGCCTGAGACCCCGCTTTCCACGAGATCACGCTGTCTTTACAGCTGACACTCCCCCCGAGAACAACCGGGAAATAGGCACCGGCCCCTGATGAGTCTCCAGAAACAATGGGATACTCGACCGTAACAAAGCATGTAGGTCGGGCAACACTCGCAGGATCCACATTCGCATCACACTGCACATTGATTCCCGCAAATGAATTCACCTGCACGTTGCTGTCATTGAACAACTGCGTTGCGTTGTTCTGAAAATCAACCGTGGACAGTCCGACGACATGAAAGCCCTGATCGATCGGCGGAAAGTTGATGAGCGCCGGAAACATCGGCAGGCAGCTCGTCACATTCATCGAAACGGAACCGCTCGGCGCCGGAGGACTGGTTATGGGTGGAGGACCCCAGTTCACCAGCGCAAGCGGCGTTCGCGAACGGTTGATGCCCGCAGGCGGCGCATCGAGCAGCGGCTGTATGGAGCCATCTGCACTGCGCGCTGTGAATTGCCAGTAGTCGCCCGCACGCAGATCGCTGCCTCCAAACTGAATGTGCACGCCATCGCCCAGGTTCATTCCCGCAGTTCCAGCATCACTGTAGACAGAGGCAGCATCACCGATGCCGTCCCAACGCCGAAGAACCATGTGCCGATCCACCGTTGGAGACGGAGGGCTGCTGACTGCGCCGGGCAACTGGAAGCTGGCCGGAATCGGGTCGGTCAAGACTGCCGTAAACGTATCTGGATCGGGGTCCTGTGCCAGCGTCGTAAGATGCCCACGCGCAGGACCGAGTTCACTGGCGTCATCTGCGATCTCAACCAGATCTCCTGCACGCAGCGTAGTAGCTAAATCCCGGCCCAATCCAGAGAGCGTCAGCGTCACTCTGTCTGACTCCGCACTCGTGACATTCACAGCAAAGGCAGCGTTGTCGCGCGACCATTTAAAGCGGGCAATTCCGCCTGTTACGGTGGCACCGTTCGCTGTGGTGTAAGCATTCTTTAGTCCCTGGGCCAGAGTCAAAGTCAGGCCGTCGGTGGAAACACCGGCAGTCGCGAGAGCGACTCTCTCCGAAACTCCTGAGTTGTCAGACACCGTAACATAGCCGCTGCGTTGGGCTGCATCTACCTGCGCACTGGTAAGCGCAGTAGATACCGTCAGGCTGGTTGCGCCTGCTGAGACGGACGTAGCCAGCGTCACACTGAATGCCGCGCCAAGATTGTTCCCCGTCACGTCACCGCCATCGTGCACCTGAACACGATACAGATGGTTTTCGCGCCCCGTGAATGTCGTAGCATCGGGCAAGTGGCACAGACTCTGCTGTTGAATATTCGTCGGCTGAAGCGTCGTCAGCGTTCCACTTCCCGACTGTGGCACAAACTGAGCGCCTTGAACGCACGTGAGTGTTCCCACGTCCGCAGGAAGAAGCCGGACTTTTACCTGAACAATGTTCTTCAGCCGGGCCGATGTGTCCGGACCGCCGAGCGCGATTTCGCGAATTGAATCGTCTTCAAGATACGTAATCAGTCTCTGCCAGACTTCCAAGTAGACCAGCGCGTTCAACGTGGATCCGTCCGTGGGTATCGGAAAGCGCGGAGGATCGAGGAGATCGGGCTGGCTCAGATATGTAGTATCCGCATCGAGCTGGCACAGAATGCCATCCACGTAGCAGTGCCCCGCGGAGATCCCGAAATCGTCGAGAGCATTCGAATTATTACTCGCAGTAAGCTGAAAGCTGGATCCCGGAGCCGGCACGCCACTGGGCCCGACGACGTCCTGCAACTCCGTTTGCAGGAGTGCCAGACGCTCCATCACCTCTTCATTCCAGTCCGAGTCAAGCCATACGCGGCCCTGTTGATGCAGGACTCCGGAGTAATGCTTTCGGGGATCGAAGGTAAATCTTGAAAAATCGCCCTTCATAAAATCTTCTCCTAACTTTCGGCGACAAGAACCGGAGACAAGCCTACCGGCATGAACTCTTGCAGCTTGATTTTCAAATTCCTTAACCGGATAGTATTCTGGGTACCGGCAAACACTCCGATTTCACCCTGGTCCTCGCCGGCCGTAAGAATCACGTTCGGGCATGCAGCCGCCAGTTGCGCGTAATCCGGACGTCCGAAGCGCCAGGAATTAAACAAAGGAGCTACACACCGGAGTGCCCCACCGCACGCCGCCGCCTGTGTCTCATCTGGCACGCAGCGATAGCGCCGCGGCAAAGTCGAACCGGTTTCAAAGCGAGTGAAACGCATACACCCGGATTGTTGATCGTTCACAACCGCAATGTCGTTGAGCAAATTTTCACTCGCAATCAGGACATCGCAAAGAATGGAGCCGAAGACCGTAACCCGCTCCAATTGAACCGAGCGCGCAGCCGCAGAAAGTAACGGAGCTGCGCCGGCGATGGCTACTCCTCCCTGCTGATCCACTATCGAGTCAGCCAACGTAAGCTGGCCAACTCCTTGCCCGACCCAGATGCCTCCGGTAATACAGCGAGACAATTGATATCCGGCGTTACTGTTCAGATCGGCATCATTGGTTACAATCGAGGGCGTAGTGCCACCAGCAGGATCGAGGGTGCACGCTGAAAGCTGGAATTGTGTGATCGCATCGTTGATCACAAGTGGCCCACCGCTGATCAGCAATCCCTCGAGAGTCAGCAGCGACATCGATGAGTTGACGATCAAGCTCGCTGTGCTTGCGGTACCTCCTGATTGATACGAAGTAAGGCATGGCCGCTGTCCAATTGCTCCGCGGATAGTCAGGTTCTTTACGGGAGCGGGCAGCGCGATGCTCGCAGACGAGTCATAAGTAGCACTGTCAACAATTTCAATTACGTCTCCGTCCTGCGCAGCAGCCACTGCATCCGCGACACTCGCATGCACTGGAGCGCCAGTCAGACTATCGGCTGTGGCGCTGTCCGTGTCCCCTGACCGTGATACAAAACGAGTGGCCGCGCCCGGAAGATTCTGTCGCTGGTTGGAATTCAGCGCACCCACAAGATCGGTGAATGCTTCGACAAAATCAACGCTGAGGGTGCTGCGATCCAGCCCAAGACTTTGTGGCGGCGAAGTGACCGCTACCAACGGGTCTCCCGGAGGAAGTGAGAAGCGGCCTAATTCCGGATCAATTCCCAGTTCTCCCACTGCCAGCAAAGAAGCGCGTTCGCTACGGCACAGGTTGATCGCAACTGGCATGCGCTGTTGCAAAGGCCAGCGGCCAGGTATCGGCAGCACCTGACCTTGCGC
Organism: uncultured Acidobacteriaceae bacterium; assembly: GCA_963833015.1. GTDB lineage: Bacteria > Acidobacteriota > Terriglobia > Terriglobales > Acidobacteriaceae > Alloacidobacterium. Next base: position 533,133 of record CAWHWJ010000020.1, read on the forward strand.
CGCGCGCGCCACAACCAGACCGTTGAGAGATTGCTGCTGCAATATCGACTCCTGCACAACAGGATCAGTAGGAGCAAAGTAGGTGCTGCCATCGTTGGCCACCAGCAAAGTCGTCGCCTGCGACGTTTCGGGCAGATATACGAGAAGACTTTGCCCGCTGCGATTTACCACTACCAGTTCCGCTGGTGGGGTAGCCTGTCCGGAAAGTGGCCGGATGAGAATGCTCAGCAGCCCTTGCTCCGGAATCGCTCCGCCGACGGAATCTTTACTAGGAGCAAAGCTGTATGCTGGCCACGGATTGGGCGCTTGCAAATCAGGATCGACGCTCGGCAATTGATCGGTTGTAGCAATGCCTCCCAGAGCCTGGAAGGTCGAAGGCCCCGTAAACAAAGCAGCCTCGACCAGAACGCTTGTTGTCCCGAACCGTGTGGGATCGGTCAGAACCATAGCCCCCTGTCTGCGATTGAGCTTCGTGAAGATCGCTGCGGGTGCAGTACTCGGATCAGATGAGCGCGCAGGATAAACTTGCCCCTCGGAGGAGTTTGCCAGCGATGCCGTCGCGAGGCTCGAAGACGTGTAAGTGCTGCCATCGTCCGCGACAAAATAGGTGAGCACATCGCCGGGTGAGATAAGTACGGGAGGCAGATAAACATACAATCCATCGGTTGAACGAACAGCACCTGTACTGGCCGCACGCACTGCAAGAACTGTGCCTGGGAAACGGCCCGCTGGAGATACAGGCAGCGCGGGCCCGGGCCAGCCTATACCATTTCGCCCAGTCTGAACAGTAAGAATAAGTTGCCCCGCACCCGATCCTGCCGTTCCCGCAGCGAAGGCTGGATTGCTTCCCGACGCCGCAAACAATGTGCTCAGTAAACCAAGATCGATCGAAGTCTCTCCGCTCTTCCAGACAGCGGTGATCAGGAAATGTGTGCTGCCTAACTGAAAGGAGCGAGGTTCAAGCAGCCGCATCTCCGCCAGAGAGACAGCGGATGCTCCGCCGAAACTGAAGGCATTCCCGCTGGAAGTTTCGCGCACAGAAGGCGGACCGTCAGTAGCCAGCAGAATGCCGAACTGACGCACTCCTATATCCGATTCAGCTCCGAAGCTCGCCCAGGGATCAGCGGCAAACGCTGCGCGCGTAATCGGTGCGGCGCTGTCTGTGTCGAACAACGGCGTGTCTCGAAACAGCGGATTGAAAGTAAAACAAGATGTGCCCGCTGGCGCCGTTCCACCCGGAACCACGCTGGCTGGTGTCGCTTCCTTAACAGGAAAAGTCTGCAGGCGGCGAACGAATACGCCAAGATTGTTGATCTGATAACGTCCCGGAGTTCCCCAGCCCTCGATGCCCATACTCAGAGAGTTGCCTGTCACTCGCGAACCATCCAGAGATGCAGAAGGCTTGAAATCCGCGGCATGGGCGAAAGGGTCGTTCGCATGCCCGAGCAATCCAAGCTGCGATGGATCACGCAGATCAGGAGTGAGCGGCCTGTTGAGGCGCACATGATTCAGATTCTGCGACCAGCCAAGTGAGAGAAAGAATTCTGCCAGATCAGCGGGCCACCCGCTAATAGCCTGCGACAACGCCTGCAGCATTTGCGGAGTGCCTTTGCTGCGGCGCCACGTCACGGTGTTCCAAACATCGAGCCGATTGCTTTGCCCCACTGGCTGCTGCAGCAGGTTCGCTCCAACCAGCGCACCGATGTAGGGCACAACCCAGTCATCGCAGGTTTCGATGAAAAAATTGTCCCAAAGCGCGTCGAGGTCCTGACGCACATTCGCCATCTGCGCTCCCACCACACGCAGCAGCGCCAGCAGCGGCTGGCCGCGTTCGGCATCGTAGACGCGATAGTGTCCCGGTATGCGCGAATACAGCCTTTGGGCAAAATCTTCAGCTTGATTGCGGCTCATGTGTCGATGAACCCTCCGCTGCCTGTAACTGTCAATTGACCCTGGCCCGCTCCCGGCGCACCAATGATCGGAATCTCCGTCGGGCCGACGATAATATCGTGAGGAGCGATGCCCGGCGGCTCGACCGCTCCCGGACCTACCCTACGCAGACTCGTAATCGTTGCATCAGCGATCCCGGAAACGTTTTGCACCGTCGCATAGACAGCGCTGAGAAAGATCGTCTGGCCAAACTGCAAATTCTCGAAAGCAAAATAGCCGAATGTGCCGTCCGCATTCGCACCCGGATTCAGCGCAGCCTGCACTTGGCCCAGTGTCGCGTTCTGCGGATGATGGCTGTCAAGCTCGATCTCCACAATCAACTCGATGTAAACCGGGCTGAAATCCTGGAACCGCAGAGGCACGTTAGGGTCGCGGTGATTGTCGAGAAAGCTGCGCAGATTGGAAGCAAGTATCGTCCCCTGAATCGGCGTTTCGTCAACAGTGGCGACAGTTAGCTGAACATAAGGATGAGCGACTGCCCGGCCCGTGACGGGATCGCTCACAACCCACGTCGCCGTGGCTTTAGAAATGCCCGGGAAGTTCAGCGCCAAGGCTGCATAATCCGGCGCGCTTACTGCGCGGCTGAATGTGCGCAGGCTCGCCGGAGCAGCAGTGCGGATCTGCGCAGGTGAATCTGCATCGCTGCCTCCGCTCGATGGCACAGGATTCGTCACTTTTTTCAGATTGGGAATGCTGTCAATCAGTTGCTGGATAGAGCCAGGCGCCAGATTGCCTCCACTACCCAATCCTTGGCGATAACGCGCATGAATATTATTGGTGCCACTCGGTACGCGCGCTCCATTAAAACCATCGCCGAATACAACTGTGGTCTGTCCGGTGTCGTCGAGTGTGGTCATGAAGTCCTGGGAGTTCGAGCCACTCTCCGCCAGGTTCGGTTGCTCATTCCAGGCAACGCCGTTCACAATCACATTCAGCGTGCTCTTCACCGCCGACAACCCTTCCGGATCGGTAGAAGGCAGATAAGTGAGCGGCTTCTTCTTAAGCGGATACGACTGAAAGGCACCGCCATCGCTGCTGCCCAGCACTTCGTCTTTTATTGTTTCTCCCTGGGTAACTTCGACAATGTTGCCCATCACCGTGCACGTTGAGCGCACATATGTATTTATCAGCGGAGACTTCAGCTTTACACGTGTGATGTTGTTGACAGCATCGAGTACAGGAGGCCCATCCACAATGCCGGACTCGGCACCCTGCACACTCGTTGCCCCGTTGGGGTCTAGAACTGTTCCTGTGATCACGACAGTTTGACCTGACTGCAGCTGACTCTGCACGCCCTGCAGAATCAGCTGATCGCCTGAAAGCGACAATGGCAGTGGGAGATCGATTTGCAGGGGTAACAAGACATTGCCAGTCAGCACGACCGTATCGCGGATCGGGAAAAGAATCGAACTAATACTCTCCGCGAATGTGAGCCGAGTAACCTTGGAACTCAGCGTATAGGCGACCTTCGCCGACTGCCGCGCATCGACCACGTGAAAGAGCTGGAATACTCCGTTGGCTCCTTCAGTAAGCAGAACTGCCCAGCCTGTGGTCTGTGCTGTGTAATTCAGCTGCTTGTACACCGCATCAAGAAAAAGCACCGTGAATGGATCATCCGGAACAGGAATGTAATACCAGGGATTTGGGTTAACGATACTGATGAACCCGAATCCATCCTGCACCTGGATCGCTCGATCACGTAGGACTGTTCTCTCATTTGCCGCGTCGAAAACTTCGACAAGCTGCGAGGGTAGAGTAGGCCTGTCCCAATCGCTCTGATACGGCGCATTGGAATTATCAATACCTTTGGGACTGTTAAGGTTATTCAGAGTGGGCGAGAGCGTGTTCCACGCCGGAGCACTGGCGCCAAAGGGTGCGGCAGTTACGCGGAACGCGTAAACAGAAACCTGTTTGCTGGCTTGAGCATAGGACCCATTCCCCCGTTCCTGAACCCAAGTAATCGTAGTTGTATTGGCGACCTTGTCTACCGCCACGGTATTGATCTGTAAGAGATGTGGAGCTTCCGCCGCTGTTCCCTCATTCTCCACTGCTAAGACGTAGTCATCCACCGCCAGCGAGTTGTTCGCGCCTTGCAATACGATCGTCTTAACCGGAAACGCAACATCGGGAGAGAGAGATGACATTGCAATGACGCTGTTCTCTGCCACCACAGTTGCCGCAGAGGATGTCTCAAAGACCACAGCTGACTGACCGGGTGCCGGCTTGCTCCCGACACGGAAGCTTGCAGGCACCGTTAATGAAGTGCCATTGGCGGCTGTAAAAGCTACAAGTCCGCTCGCCCCGGCTCCGGGGCCAGGATGATAATCAATCAAACCTACCAGCCGCAGCAGCGAATCCCGCAAAGCCGCTGTCCCCAGATAGGCCTCATTCGCGATCCGTTCCTGATAGAAAGTAAGAATGTCGGCAAGGTAAGCCCACAGTTCGACAAACATCGTCTGATAATCATTGGCTGTTCCCGCCTGCCAGCCTGCAAACGGATTCGGCGGCGAGAGCGTGACGGTGTCTCCAGTGGAATGAGCGACAGCAGCGGGACCTCTGACTACCGTCCAGGTAGACGTCCCCGCACCGTCGATCACCTGCAGATATTCACTCCCAATCTTTATCTGAAAATTAGGAGCAGTCGGAAACCCGCTGTAATCAAGCACAGTAATCGTCGTATCCGCAGGCGCTACTGGATTCACCAACGTAGTAACCGACGTGGCCATTAAATCCGGAAGCGCAATCGAATCCAGCATCGCCTGGCGGAAGCTGGTGAACGTGCCGACGCGATAGCGTATCGCCGACAATCCTGGTGGATTCGTACTCACCAGCGGCACACTGGGAGCAGCGACGATTTGTGAGCAGCATCCGTTCGAAGAAGGATTCGTCATGCTTGTGCCCCGTTCGAAGTCACCGCCAGCGTCCCGTTTTCAGGGAAATTGCGATCGTTATCCAGTCGAATCACCTCATCCGCTCCGACTGAGAGATATCCCTGTGCAAGGTTGAGAGTGGTTTCCTGTACAGGTTGTGCCGAATGGGAGCGCGTCAACCGCGTAATCGTTATCGCTTGCACGCCTGGCACAGACATCGCCGCAGCATAGATTTTGCTCACATACAGGTTGTCGCCGAAGGTGAAGTTATCGGGATGGAAAAAGCCATTAGAGCCATCGGACAAAGTGCCACTGCTGAACGTCTGTAATAGCATCTGCTCCACATCGCTCTGTTGCGACCCCGCCGTGACTGAAACCTGCAAAACGAGATCCACCGGCACGTAGGTAGGCCCCGAAATTTGAATGTCGTAACCGGCCAGACGCCGCGTATTCAAATATTCAGCCAGTTGCTGTTCCAGGTCTGCAGTCAGGCCTTCCGTGCCCAGCGGATCGACCGTGAGAGTGACGGTGAGCCAACTCCCCGTCCAGAGAAAACTGGCGTTCGCGCGCTGGATCACAGCATTTCCAGACGAATCAACAAACGAAGCAGCAGCCTCCTGATAGTCGGCAGCACTCACCGCCACCACCGGCTCATGAAAACCAGAAGGAGCCACACGACGCGCATGATCGTGCGATTCCCAGTCCCGTCCACCCGTCGTAGGCAGTGGATTCGTAACTGAATTCAGCCACGGAGCAGGTCCAGTGGGCCGCGCAAGCACCAGCGAATCTGCTCCCACATTTCCTGTGCTACCACCGCCAACGCGATACGTCGCGATAACGGTCGAAGTCTCCGAAGGCTGCAGCCCAAACACTCCATCGCCGAAGACCACCGTCGCTTCGCCAAGATCATCCATCTCGACGCGAAAGACAGTGTCGTTTGCGCCGCTCTCAAGCAGGCTCGCCTTCTCCTGCCATGGAACTCCATCCACAGTAAGCTGCAACGTGCTGATGCTGCGCGGTTGCCGGGAAGTAAAACTGCCACTCGATGTCAGCGCCGTAGTTGCGGTCCCCGTGGGCTGACCGAGCGCCAGAGTGTCCGTATCAAGATGCGCGAGCGGTGCCTGGCGCAGCGTGAGCCGTTGCCGCGGAACGCGGGCACCCACAGGACGCGCAGCAATCTCCGCAATCACCACCGCTTTGTCCTGATCAGAAAGAGAGCGCAGGGTCTCAAGCACAGTCTCGCCATGAGTGGCCGGCACAACATTGCTGCGGACCGCCGTACCGCTCACGCAGTAGTCATTCGTAAGCGGCGTGCCGGCTCCCCAACTCACCACCGTCACCACCACAGACACGGGCGGTGAGTTTGTCGACTGGGAAACAGTTTGAATCTGCGGGTCGGCGGTCAATCGCACAACATCGCGCTGATTGCTACCGCCATCAAAGACCAGGTAATCGCCAATTTTGAGCTGCTCGAAATCTCCAGCCAGTGTCGCGCTGAACTCAGTTTTTGGCAGACAGCAGTTTGCATTGCCCCAGTCGTAGAGCGCCATCTGATTACTCGCGGGATCAAGCTGAGCGTCCATTAGCGTCTCAAAAACAATGACTGGATCATCGCTGGCGCTTGGATTATTACTGACCTTGAAGCCCGCAAGCACCGGCTGCTGACTATTCACCTGGAACTGCAGCCATGTGTGCGCCGAAGCACCATCATCCATCTGGTAGCCAATGAGGGCGAGATGCCCGGCCACCGATCGGCGCTGCGTCGCAGTGCCCAGGAAGGCCTCGTTCGCAACCCGATCCTGCATGTAGCTGAGGTTGTCAGCCGTGGCGGAGAATAGCTCCACCAGCACCATGCCGAGATCAGCCTCGTTTTGCTCCGTCCACGCCGGCAGGCGAGTGGGAATGAAGTCCAGCAATGCCTGGCGAAAACCCGAGTAATCCTTCGTCAGATAGTCGATGGCCACTGCTATCTCTGGCTGTGGTGCAGCTTGGGCTATGGGCGCGCTGCAATCAAAGGGATCATCACACGCAAGACGGAAGCGTAGCTTGGCGCTGCCGAAAAACGGATCGATATCCTGACCATTGACAGTAAGCGTATAGATCGAAAAGTCCCCTAGCGAGTTCAGCGTCAGCACAACGCTCTGATTGGGGCCAGGAGGACTGGCTGGCGGAGGCAATGCAGCAGAGAGAATTCGCGGAAAGAGCCGCTGGCCGCCCGTCAACATGTAGCTCAAAGGACTCGTCAGATATATCTCTTGTGAAGGTGTGATGGGGGTCAGAAACGTAACAATCAGCCGGACATTCGCATCATCCACCGCCACACGCGCAACACCCTGGGCTCCCGGAGCGAGCACCGGCGCGGGACATTGAATAGTCGGCGATAAAGTATTTTGCGTCACGCTCACACCTGAACTTGAAGGGTCTGCCGCTGCTGTGTTGCCTTCAACGTATATGTAATCTCTATAGTTACGAGTTCTTCTTCTCCCGGCTGACTTGTCACACCGATCTGGTTCACATCAATGCGATCGCCGACCCACCGCTGCAGATTGTTGCTGATAAGAAACTGCGCGCTCGCCCGCAGCATGTCGCTATTCGGCGCAAACACCAGTTGCTGCACACCCACTCCGAATTCAGGAAGATTGACCCGCTCGCCAGGCCTCGTGAACAAAACTTGCAGGATCAAATCCCGCATGTGGTCGTCAGAACCAGTCAGCTTCGGTACGCCCGTACTGCTCACGCTGTACGGATAGTCGAGAAAACGCTGCGCCAGTGGATCGGATTGAATCTGGTCTGCCATCTCTTCCTTCCCGCCGTTACCCGGCAATTCTCGAAATACCGTTGCCAACTCCCGCTACAAACTCCGCTCTGCCTTCACCCCGTATTCACCTTCGTGGACAACAGGCTCGACGTCGGTGAAGGCATCGGTGGTGTCGGCGGCATCGGCGTCACCGGACCGCCCACCGGCGTCGTTTCGCCCGGATGCATATGCTGTTGGAACACTTGGACAATCTGCTGCAGATATTGCAGCAGATTGTCACCAAGCACCACGGGATGTGTAGAGTTCTCTACTAACTCAATCTGTGGCGCGTCGATTACCACCTTAGTCGCATTGCCCGCTGCTACTTTCACCGTGTTCGAATCCATCGATACCGTGTTGCCATTGCTGTCGGTAATTTCCAGCGTGCCGCCATCGTCATCGAGAACCAGCTTGTGGCCAGATTTCGTCTTCAAGACTTTCTTTCCCGGTTGTGCAGACTCAGGAATATCGCCGCTCGTATACCATGTCCCGCTCCAGATCGGATAGCTCAGGTCGCCTCCCTCAAACTCGATCCAGACTCCCGCTCCTACATCAGGAACAGCGAAAAAGCCCTGCTCACTCGCGCCTCCGTAAGCAAATGCAGGCAGCGCCCAGCCCGAATCTTCGACACCTAGCACTCGGGGCACATTCGCCTTGATCCGCCCCAGGTTGCTGGGGTCATTGTTGTCGATCACCTGCCCCCGGTACTTGCCGTAATAGTGGCTGTCCACTCGCTGAATCAACCGAGCCAGTACCTCGTCAATGTTATTCATGATTGCCTTATATCCCCGGTATCGCCAGCCCCGCGCTGCTGCTGCCAAACTGTTCGCTGCCATCCAGATCGCGTGCGTTTCGCCGCGCCTCAAACCGCTGGATGTAATCGCCTTCGTGGTTCATCTCATGTACGACCTTGGTCACGTAGTACTTGCCGCTGTAGGTTGTTCCCGCACCCTTAACCAGCACCAGCCGATGTGGCCGCAGCACCGATTGATACGCATCGCTGTTAATCTCTCCGTTCGCCGCGATCAGCCAGCTCGCCTCATCGCGCACCGCCTGAACAATAGTCTGCATTTCCGTCGAATCGCTTGTCGGCGGACCAAGCACAAGCATCTGTGCCATCGCATCTTTAGGAGTAACCAGACTTCCCAGGGGGCCTCCGATCAGCGTGTTCGCATCTTTGTCCCCCAACTTGGTCAGTTGCGTATCGCTCACCTGCGCCGTATTCGGGCTGTTCGCCGTCACATCCATCTGCAACGCCTTCACGTTGAGTGGTCTCTGCCCGCTCAAGTGAGCATAGAAATTCTTAAGGTTGCTCTGGTCTCCAAACTGGATGGCGAGATCTGGCTGCGGCGTATCGCTCAGCTGCGGCGCGCGAAAATATGCGTTCACCGTCCCCGTGTCATCGGTCTCGAAGTAAAACTCCATACCATTCTTCTGCGCGAGGTCACGAACGAATTGAATATCCGTCCCGCGCTGTACGATCGTCGTATCGTCTTCCTGATGCACGGTCGTCGTCGTATCTGCTTGCACCGCTACTCCATAGGCACTGACGATCTGTTGCACAATGTCGCTATCCGCCATGTTCAGCCACGTTGAGATTTTTTCTTCGAGACTCATCAATACGCTCGTATCCATGCCGCTTACTTTGATAAATGCGTTGTCCGTGTCACTCCCCAGGTCAACATCCACATTCGTGATATAGCCATCGAAGACCATCTTGAGCCCATCATTGCTATCGCCGCCACCTAACAAACTTCCCGCAGCAGCCGCCAAACCTCCGCCATCCGTAAAACCAACCTGGACCGTAACTGCATTAAAGAGTGCAAGCCGGTCGTCATCGAGATATGTCCACGAGCCATCGTCCTGAAGCCGAAGGGCGATTTGCAGGTGAAAGGTGTTCGCCGTCCCCGTATTTTCCTCAACGGTCAACGACACCACATCTCCATAAAAGCTCTCGTCAACTGCGGTTCCCGAAAACGCGATTTGGTATGCCTTATTGGCCATCTTTTCCGGTTGAGCAGTGTCACAAAATAGTTCTGCGTCTCTTGCATCTTCTTTCGCGGTTCAGTTCCCTGCGCCGCATAGTTTGTCCAGGCGGCTGTCATCGAAACTGGCCGCAAACTGTTCGCATTCGTTCTCAACTACGATTTGGCGGGATCGGCAACTGCCGTCCCGGCTCAAGCAAATCTTCAGGATCCATTTCCGTGTTGGCATCTGCGATCAGCCAGAACTTCTCCGGGTTGCGATAGAACTTGTACGCAATCAGGTCAAGCCGTTCATCCGCAGTATAGGTATGCAGATAGCCGGCAGGTGTCGGTGGAATGAAGCGAGTCTTCAACGCCGTCACGGTTTGCCCATCCGCATTCGTCGTCTGGTATGTGGCTACGTTGGCGTATCGGCTGCCCTTGAAAATCATCTGTTTTCTATCTCCTTCGCTGGGGTCTATAACGAGAACGAGAGCGACGAACTCACTCCAAATTGCACGGCATAAGCCAGATTCAACGCCGCCATCACCTGCTTCACACCCATCGAATAGTTGTAGGCTGCGTTTCCCAGTGTGTCTCCGGCCAGTTGGTTTGGCTGCAGAATGTCCAGGTTCACAGAAACATCCGCACGTATAGGGTTCAGCAGCGTATCGTACTCAGTTTCAGTGACGCTCAGGCTCGTAATCGCCACCGGAAGAATCCGAAATGGCCCCCAGAAGAAAAGCACAGTGGGCAAACTCGTAGGCGGCGATTGATGCGAGCCGGAGCTGCCGCTCAACGCGAGCAAATTCAACGAAGTGGGGCTCTGAGGAACCATGAGCATCTCAAGCGCCGAAAGCGTCGGCAGCATGCCGCTTGTCGCCGCTATCGGATTTCCCTGCGCCAACAGATCCGTAGCATCGATCCGCAATGTAAAGCTCATGCTTTCGGATGGAGGGCATGGCTGCTGCTTCGCGCTGGTTGCGCCGGAATTGGTGCACGCCGGAGGACGCCTCGGAATCGCTGGCGTTCGCGATACCTGCGTCGGATTGAACTGAAAGACTACGATGTTCGGCAGCGCTCCCAGAAGTCCCGCACCAAAGTTCAAAAATGCGCCCTTCAATGCAGCCATGTGTCCCTCGTCATTCTTGCCACTCGCGTTTGCACTTCCAACTCCTTCATATCAACTTGAACTTCACCGCATCCAGCCAGGAACGTGCAATACTCTGAGCCGCATGTTCATCCGTCATCGTTTGCAGGTCTACATTCACCGGCGAAGCACTCACACTGCCCAGGCTTCTCGATCCCGTCGCTTGCAAGTTCTCTCCGCAATACACTTCCACTCGCTCGGCAAAGATGGCAGCCGCACGAGTCGCAATCGGCCGGATACGGTGCTCATGCCCTTCCGCATTCGTAATGTTCAGCGCCAGTGAATCAATATTGAGGTTCAGCATCCCCATCCCCGATATTCCTGCCGGTCTCTCGAAGAAGTTAGTTCCATTCCGCAATCTCCTTCTCCGGCACCGGCTTTTCCATCTTGATGAACTCGTGGCGCGCAGCCTGTGCCAGATGCATCATGCGCACTGGCGTTCCATCTTCTGCCGCGCGGAATGCCGCATTCATGGCGATATTGCGAATGTTGCCTCCGGGAATCGCCAGGCGCGCCAGCATATGCGTCTTCAGGGCTTCGGTTGGCGTATTGCGGGGGAACACCCTCCGCCATATCTCCTCGCGTTGAGCAAATTCCGGGAAGGGAAAGTTCGCTACGAAGCGAAGTCGGCGCAAAAACGCGGGATCTAAAGCGCTCCGCATATTTGTCGCAAGTACCGCCAGCCCGCGATAAGACTCCATGCGCTGTAGTAGATAGTTGATCTCGATGTTCGCGTAGCGATCGTGGCTGTCTTTCACCTCGCTGCGCTTTCCAAACAGCGCGTCAGCCTCATCAAAGAACAGAATCGCTCCGCCATCTTCCGCCGCATCGAAAACACGGCGCAGGTTCTTCTCCGTCTCGCCAATGTATTTACTGATCACACTTGAAAGGTCGATCCGGTAAAGATCAAGATACAGTGCGTTCGCCAGCACTTCCGCAGCCATGGTTTTGCCCGTGCCGCTGCTGCCTGCAAACAATGCGCTGATGCCGAGCCCTCTCCGACTTGTCGCGCCAAACCCCCAGTTCTCATATACTTTCGACCGATGCCTGACGTGCGAGGCAATCTCCTGCAGCATCCCCTTTTCGCTGGACGGCAACACCAAGTCATCCCACTGCGCAACTGGCTCAATACGCTGCGCCATATTCTCCAACCGCGCGCGCGCCTGCGAGCGCCCCGCATCCCATAGAGCCCGCACCAGCGCTTCGTCCTCTGTTCCCGATTCGAGAGCCTCATCCACTGACGCGCGAATACCTGCAAGGCTCAGGTTGAACTGCGCCACAAGGTTAGGAACATGCCCGTTGATATGCACGTTTGCGGCGCTCAGCAAATCCTGCCACGCGCTCTGTTGCTCCTTCGTTGTAGGTTTGCCGATTTCTAATGTTTTCAAACTACGGCCTAATGGTCTCCAGCGATCTCTGGAACTCAGGATTAGCGGACCCTGGATGCGATCTACAAATCTCGAAACCTGCGCCACTGACTTGGCATCGTTGACGTCCACGCCCTCGGTGTCGATGTAGATCGCACTCGAAGTCAGTACGGATTCGCGCTCCCACAGACGAATCAGTCCCTCAACCTCCTGGGCATTCGCTGGGATTTGATCCGCGGCCAACGCGTACAACATAAAACCAGCTTCCGCACAGCCCGCAGCCGCAACGGCGCGCTTGGCAACCTCATCACCGCCGCACAGGTGAATCGCAGGCACTTGCCGATGCGGCCGGTTCCATGCTTCCGCAATAATGCGAGCCTGCGCCGTGTGCGACGGGACAATATCCTCCGCCGGCTCTACTGAGCGCAGCAGGCCCACCAGCCGATCGTCCAGATGCTGAAGGCCGGTTAGAAAATGCAAAATCCTCTCGTCGATTCCCAGAGGGCTCGTCGTCAGCGGAACGCCCGCCTGATTGGATACCTCGATCAGCCTCCAGCGACGAAGCGGAGCTGCAGGATTCAGCGCGCTCCAGTGCGGAGCGGGCAATGCAGCCAGTGCCAGACTGAACGTCGGATAACTGCGAGATGCGCCTCCCTGCGCAGCAGCGCAAAGTCCAGCCAGTGAAGAATCGAGTTCCATGCCCGCACAAAGAAGCAACGTCGCGCGCTCAAAGGGGGACAAGTTAAAGCTTCGCGCTAATATCTCCAGCGCAGGCAACGGCTCCAAACTGTTCGACTCGATCGGACTGGAAACTGGTACAGCCTCCATCTTCATCGGCGCGCTCTCGGCGTGCGCGCGGCTTGCATAGCGCTCCAAACACGCGCGCACATCGACCATAGCTGCCGTGAGGTACCGTTGGTTTTGCTCGATCCAATTGATTCCAGTCGTCGCCATGCTAGGACACTCCCAAGGCAACATCGTGAGATCGGCTTCCATCTACAACGACAGCAATGGTGTGCTGTCCAACGTCGAGCAATCGTCCCAGCGTGAATACCAGTTGCGCCGCATTTGCATTCGCATTGGCCTGATAACCGATTCCATCAATGACCACGCGAATATCCGTGCCGTTCAATCGGGCGCCGTTCAAAGTCAGCTGATGCACCTGATTGCCCGAGACAGTCGTCACCGCTAATCCAATCGGACTTGTCAGCAACGGAATCACTTCCAACGTGCGCGCATTCGAGACGCTGTTATCCGGACCAGGGAGCACGATCCGCACTTGATACAAGCCATTTTGCAGGCTAGAAGGAATCGTGATCGTCGCCTTTGTATCGGTAACGCCGCCTAGAAAAGCAGTGACGTTGGTAGTTCCTGCCGGCCCGTCAATGCGAACCCCCTGCGGTGTGGTACCAAAACCGATCCCATTCAGAACCAGAGTGGGAGCAGGCGGCCCCGCCTGCGCATCAAGCGCAGAGCGAATCGGAATCAGGAATGACAGCCACGGCGACACGATGAACGTCAGCGCCGCGCCGGATTTCCCGTTGATCGCCACTTCGACATCTTCATGCGGACCTGCATCCAGGCTGTCGGGCAACGTAATCGCAATCGAGCTCTCTGTCGGCGCGGGAGCGGTACTGATAGCAGCCAGTTGCCCGCCAACTAGCACCGTAGGCGTCTGCCCCGGAGAACTCATTCCCGATCCGCTGATCGTCAGCGTATTCGCTACAACCGCTCCGCCTGCAACGTGTGCCAAAGCTCCCGTAGTAGGCGAGAGCGACTCCAGTCGCGGCGCCTGCCAGAGAAATACATTCAGGCCTGTCGAGAGCACGATGCTGCCGCTCACCGGAGGAGGCAGGGCCGGCGTAAGTTCGATCAAAGATACTTCGTATGCGACAGACAAGCGATAAGGCTGGTTAATCGTCGCCCATATCTTCGAAAGCTCCTCCAGGCTTGTAATCGCAAGCCTGATCTTGATCTGTTCGAAGCTGTTCAATATTCCTAGGGGTAAAACTGTATCTGCGTCGAAGCCTTTAATGTGAACGTCATTCAGCACCGGGTATTGATGGAAGGCCAGCATGGCCGCGCCCAGCATCGTATGAGCATCATCGCCAATCGTCGCCGAAGGGTCAGGAGCCGGAGCAAACGGCGTGAGCAGATAGTAAAGCTCGAGTCCGAGCGCAGGCGAACTCGAAGGCGGAGTCGTCTTGTCACCCGGCCACGGCTGATTCTTGGTAAACGGACTCTCCATCACGCGATACAGGTAAAGGTTCACTCCAAGCCCCGAAGGCATCGGTTCACCTGGAGGCAAAAGACTCACCTGTGCGGCCGAACTCACACCACTGAGCTGGCTCAAGAGCAGCATTTGCAGCCCGCGCGTCACGTCTTTGATTGCTGTATTGCTGCTCATACGCTCTTATGCTGAAGATCCGTCCTACAGCTTGAGAAAAAACCTGTCGAGATAACGCGCTTCCAGAAAATTCGAATGAGTCGGCTTTCTTGCCGGTTGCAGACTCGTTGATGTTTGCGGGCTAAGGTTGTTGACCTGCACATCGATACGGCCAATCGAAATCTGACTCCGACGACGCTTATCTGTCGTAGAAAAAGTTGGTTGCGCTTGCCTGGGTGCCGTCGCCCGCTCCTCAAAGCGGTGGGTATCTGCAATTTGCTTCTCAACCACCGACTTCGGAATCAGTGGTGAATGAGTCGAACTCTGCTCTGCCTCGCGGGGGGATTTCACCTCAGCGCTAGGCTTCTTTGCCGCTGGCGAAATCTGTGCAGGCAACGCTTCTGCCGCCGCCTGAACTTGAACTTTCTGCACCTTGCTCTCAGTAGCTGGAGCGGGAATGCGCGGAGTAGCTATCGTCGCCGTCAATGGCACCAGACTTGCAACAGATGGCTTGCGTTGCAATTGACTGGAAACTTCTTGCGACGCCTGAACTGCTTCACTGTGTGCCGTCGAGGAGGACTCTCGGACCGATTCCACAGGAGTTCCAACCTCGGTCAGATTTCCCGGTGAGCGTGGCGATACGGCACGCAGCGTCTCTTCAACAACGCGTGTAATCTCTTGCTGCCGATCATTGCCCACCCGCGCTCGACGAAGTCCTTTGGGCGCAAGTACTCTCACTCCAACGGCACCGGCCGCAGACATAAATGGCGCCGCGTCTGAACTGCGTTCACTCACGAGATTGTGGACGGGCGCTTGCGGATGCTCCTCTAGAGACCACGCCCCGGCCGCTGAAATACCGTGCTCGTGCGCAGAAGGCTCGTGCGAAACCGCGTGCATCGGCTCATCGCTCGCTGCGGGCACAGCAGACAGAACCGGCTCAGAAATCTCCCCCGCTATTCGCGGCCCCTCTTCAGCCATCGGAACGCGGGCGGCAGCGCTCACCGGCGGGATCAAGGCGCGCGAGGATGCAGGAGGCTTCGCAGATGAACTCGTGCGTGCGCCGGAAATGACAATTCGCTGCAGATAATTCGGCATCTTCAACTCACTTAGTCCTGCCTCAACGATTCATTCAGGAGGGCAAGGTAGGCGCGCCGGCGACGACGATCCAGTTTCAGGATCTCGCTTTCACTCCAGTGGTAATAAAAAGCCAAAGCATGAACCTCCTGCAGCAGTTCCTCACCTTTGACCGCCATCTCCTCGAAAAAGAATGCCGTGGTATCGAACGGCAATAAAAAATGATGGGAGCACTCGGGACAGGTGAGGTCTAGTTCCAGTTCAATCTGTGGCGCGAGCCGCTCCATCTCCGCAATCACTGCATTCTGCTCATCCGCCGAGAGTCGGTTGCCCCCGTCATCAAGAACACAGCGGCGCAAAAGTTCCTCCACTGCACCATCCATTCCACTTGCCAACGTCGCTTCCTGATCTCCCCCCGTGGGCAAACGAAAACGAACTGACCGGCCTGAAAGTTCTGTCGTGTAAGAGGCGACATTCTGAGGACGGTATTCCACCGGGACATCCTTCAGATGAAAATCCACGTCCATCTTCTTGTTGCACGCGGGGCACGCAACTACTGCCCGCACCTGATCGCCGAACGTAAGCCGTCGCAATTGCAACATCAAGTATTGGCGATCCGCCACCAGCAGTTGCCGGACAAGATCGCTGTTCACCGGATGATCGTCCACTGAGAGCAGGCACTGGCTTAGCAGCCAGCTCACCCGCACAGCACTGGGAGTGCCTTGGTGATTGGCAAGCCACTCTTCCTCGCGCCCCGAAAGAGGACGCAGAGACGCCTGATTCGCCAACTGATCCTGTTGCAGCATTAACCCGCCCGGTAACGAAAAAGTATTCTCGGTAAGATACTCGGTGCTCATTGCTCAATTAGCCGATACGCGCCGGCCCTTGGCTTTCCGTCACCGATGCATCGCGTTCGAACCATTCAAAGGCCAGCTTGATGGTTGTGATGGCCACCGCATTCGCGCCGGCATCCAGATCAGGCAATGCCTGATACTCAGAAACCCAGCAACGGTACAAGTTGTAAGAGAGAGCTTTCTGTCCGGCTTCGTTGAAAATATCGATCGTGATGTTCTTTCGAAACTCGCCCAGGTTCGTAATGCTGTGGCTGGCAAAATCGTTCACCAGGTTCGCCCAGTCCTCGAAGGAGGTGTCATACGTCACACCCGCTTCCAGCGTCACGTCCGCATAGCTGCTTTTGCCCGGCAGTTTACGAGGAACAATGTTCTCGCCTGCTTCGCGAAATTCCACGATTTCCGTAGTCCGCTTCAGCGCGCCCATCTTACTTAAGCCAGCTACATACTGGTTGTCCCATTTCACTTTGAAGCGAAACGTGCGATAGGGATCAAATCTGTTTGTCTGCGCCGTCATTCTTGCCATCGATGCCATTCCTCCTTTTGCCTATGCAGCGTCCGCTTATGAAGCAGGCTGGTTAACTTTCTGGCTGAGTTTGAGCACTACAAATTCGGCGGGCTTGAGCGGCGCAAAACCAACAAGAATATTGACAACACCATTGTCGATATCCTGCTGTGTGGTTGTGCTGCTGTCGCACAAAACGAAGAAGGCATCATCCGGCTTGCTGCCCTGGAACGCGCCCGCACGGAACTGCGTCAGCATAAAGGCTCGAATGTTGAGTCTGAGGCTCGACCACAGGGGCTCATCATTGGGCTCAAAGACCGCCCACTGTATCCCGTTGTAGATACTCACACGCAGGAAAATAGCCATGCGCCGCACTGGAATATAGCGCCACGAAGCGTCGCTGCCGATCGTCCGCGTTCCCCACACCACCAGGCCGCTTCCCGGCACAGAGCGAATCACATTTACCAGAATCGGATTCAGTTGATCCTGTTCAACATCACTCACGGTTACATAAGGTGCCAGCGAGCCAGCCACTCCGGCCTCAGTACCAGCAGGAGCCTTGAACACTCCGCGCGCATTGTCGATACGCGCATAGATGCCCGCCATAAAGCCCGAAGGCGGCAGCAATATCTTCGGATTCCGCCCTTGACCGATCGGATCGGGAGCATAGATCCACGGGAAATAGATTGCCCCATAATCACCGGCCGATTTGTCTATCTGCCCGCCGATTCCAGTCGTAGCAAACGCCCGCGCATCGGCGATCGTGGCGACTGTAGGCCTGCCGTTGTCTGTGCGTGCCTGCGTAACGTCGGCAAGTGAGCCCATGTCGCCAATAAAGAAGCAGTCCTGCAATGGCCGATTGTTCTTGCAATAGTCGATGCCTGCATTCACTGATACGACATCGCCCTGCCCAGGAATGGCGATCAAGCTCACGTCAGTAATTTTGTCGAGGGCAAAGATGCCTGTGCCAGTAACGCTACTGTCCGTCGCAGGCGCGCCAATAAAATTGACGCCGCTTACCAACCCATCATTTCCATGGGCCAACTGCGCCGGGAGTACAGGAGGCGAAGACTTGAGGTTGACGTTGATGTTGGCTGGCCGCCCCGTAAAGTCGGCAGTGATGGCGATATATTCCGACGCTGTGTTCACGACCTGTCGAGCATAGCTGGAAGGATTCGTCGCTCCCGGCAGCAATGTCGAACTCCCGCTGAAGGTGACGTTATCGTAGGTTTCAACCACGTTGCCGACTGCTTCACCAGCGGTGGCTCCGTACATCACTTGCAGCTTGAAGTTATTCGGGTCTCCGTCAGAGCTGGCTGAGACGACAATCCATATGTTGTTGCCCCACGCACCCTGGTTCGCCGCAGAAATATTCAACGCTCCGGCTCCCGTGCCGACGGTAGCGGTAGCGAATGCCGCGTTGTTTGCTGGTGGGCTCGACGGATTCGGTATCACGCGGATCACGTAGAGACTACTGCCACCGTTTTGGAAGAAGGCCTGCACGGCGTAAGTAAGATAGCTGTCCGTGCGGAAATTGCCGAAGGTGCGCGTATATTCAGTGAAGCTCGTCACCAGCACAGGCTGCGCCGACCGTCCCGATGGAAGAATCGTTCCCGGCACCGGTCCCTTATCGGCAAAGCCGATAAAAGCAGCCGTCGAACTGCTCACTCCTTCAATCGGTTTAACTGCGGAAGGAACTTCCTGTACGTAGACACCAGGGTGCAAGTACTGCGGCATACGAAACCCTCCATGTCGGAAAACACGTCAGAAAACTTCCATCACTCGCGATGAAAGCTTTCATGTCGCGTGTAGTTAGGCACTCTCACATCATCCATGCGTCGAGGCCAACAAAGACCGGCCCGTTTTAACAAGGCCGTTCACCAAATCAACTTTTCTAGGGGTGCTTCCCCAAAAGGGCCCGGTACTGAAACAAACCAGCGAAAAATCTTACATGTCCAGGATGGAAGCGCTAAGAGCTACATAAATTGCAGCGAGCGAATGATTACGCACTTGGCTTCGAGAGTCAAGATTTTTTTGAGCTTCGCTCAACATCGCGTAAGTTCCAATTAATTGATGCAGATCCTTCAATATTTTCCCTTATCACAATGCCGATACAGAGCCCCCGTGAACTTCCCCCCGGCTAATCACTGTTCGCTTCAATACGATCTAAACGGGATTGTCGCAAGCACTTTTCAATATCCCTGAATTTAGCCCCTACCTGAGATATCGAAAACGCCGGAGAAAAGGCGACACTGAGAAAAAAGAAAATCGACCGCGCTTTTACCTGCATCTTCAGGATGGCGCAATCGCCTAGCTAGAATGGCAGATTTGCGATCTTGTAGCGGAAGCATTTCCAATCTAAGCTTGGGACAATTTGAAGCCACCTGCTTGTGCGAGATATTTCGTGACGGCTCCGAGGCAGTCATGCAGCGACGCTCTTGTAGAAAACAGCGGCAATGCAAACAGTTCTGTAGAAGCCAAAACAGCATGGTGACTTTCAATCCGCTCAGGGCGTTTCATTCGTGGAGGGCACTACGTGGGTTCGATAGCTTCTTCCCCGCTAAGCGGGACTGACGATGGCCGCAAGACAGCCACCAATACTCTGTTCAGCACTCTGTATTTTGAACTACACCGTCTTGCAAAACGCGAACTTGCAAGGCAGTGGTTTCCCCTAAGCTTAGGTGTCACCACCCTTTTGCATGAAGCTTATCTGGACATGAATGCGCGCGATGATCTCTCTTTCCCCGACCATTCGCGCTTCATAGGATACGCTGCGCGTGTGATGCGCGGTCTGATCATCGATCACGCCCGCAATCGCAGCACGACGAAACGTGGTGGAGAGTTCGAATTTACTCCGCTCGAACCCGATGTTATTGAGAATCATTCGGATGCGAAGGAGTTATCTATGATCAGCGACGCTCTGGACGAGCTCGCAAAGATCGAGCCTGAACTCGCCGAAGTCGTTGACTTGAAGTTCTTCTGCGGCTTCTCTTTCGGCGAGATCGCGGCGATGCAGAAGCTATCCGAGAGGACGGTGCAGAGAAGGTGGGAGAAGGCGCGCATCTATCTCCACCAGGGCATCTGCGCGAATGTGCCACTCTAAGGCTGCGCACACTCTTGATATTGGCAGGAGCGTTGCAGCCTTAATCGCCGCCGTCAATCGGTGTAGCCGTGCCTCTGAGGCAGCCTTCGCTTAGCAACTGCGAAATCGCCGTGACTGCGCAACTGTGTGAGAGAACAACCCAGGCGGTTGAATCGTAAACAAAGCTGCCCTGACCCGCTCGAAGATATTTCTTCTGCATAAATCCTCCACCTCGTCTTCCGTGAATAATCCCCCTCTCTCTGCCGATCAGCCGAAAGCGCTTGCAACCAGATGGCAGATTTGCCACCATACATAGCTAGTTCAGCCATCCTTCAGGAGGCCATCATGATCGATGTCACCATTCTGTTTCTCGACCAGACTTTCTGCTCCACCGCCACCGGTCCAATGGAAGTCTTTCGCAACGCAGGAACCTTGTGGAACGGCTTTGTCGGCACGAAGCCTTCGCCTCAGTTTCGCGTGACGACCGCATCGATCGACGGAAACGCAGTGCCTTGTGACGGCCCGATCCACATCACGCCGACAGCTTCGCTCGCGGACATTCGCAAGACAGATCTCATTTTCATCCCCTCAACCGGAGTCAGCATCGAGGACGTAGTAGAACGCAATGCACCAGTCGTGCCTTGGCTCCGCCGCTGGCACAAGCGCGGCGTACCGATTGCCAGCGTGTGCTCGGGGGTAGGTCTGGTCGCAGCCGCTGGGTTGCTCGATGGCAAACGAGCCACCACTCATTGGAGCCTCGCGGAGCGCTTCCGCGAAAAATACCCCAATGTGCAGTGGATGCCCGAATTGATGGTGACTGAAGATCATGGCTTCT
This sequence comes from uncultured Acidobacteriaceae bacterium, assembly GCA_963833015.1. Classification (GTDB taxonomy): domain Bacteria; phylum Acidobacteriota; class Terriglobia; order Terriglobales; family Acidobacteriaceae; genus Alloacidobacterium. Next base: position 553,964 of record CAWHWJ010000020.1, read on the forward strand.
ATTGCGGAGGAGGTGTGAATGCTTGTCTGGATCTCAGCCTGTACCTTGTTGAGCGCTTCTGTGGCCACGAGATTGCCATGCAGAGCGCGAAGGCGTTGCTCATCGAGATGCCACGCGCATGGCAGGCCGGCTTTGCCATCGTACCGTTAAAGACCGAGCACTCGGATGAGTCCATCTCCGAGGCGCAGGAGTGGCTGCACAAGAATTTCTATCAGACCTTTCCACTCGAGGCCCCCGCCGAACGCGTTGGCATGAGCCTGCGCAACTTCGTTCGCCGCTTTAAGCAGGCCACCGGAGACAGCCCGTTGATTTATCTGCAGAAGCTGCGGGTCGCCGCAGCTAAGCGTCTGCTCGAAAGCGACCATCGCACCATGCAGGAGATCAGTGACGCCGTCGGCTATCAGGACGTCGCATTTTTCCGCAAAATTTTCCAGCGGCATACTGGCGTCTCACCCAGCGCCTATAGATTGAAGTTCGGTCTGTAGCGCTTGAACCATACGTCAAAGAAAGAACGCGCCTTTCACTTCCCAACTGCTGCTTTTTTTCAAAAAAATACGCGCGGCAGCTCCATGCCGAGCGTGCAATGCGGGGAATCGGGGCAGTACTACCTGAGATATCGCAAATGAAAGAAAAAAGACGACACCAATGAGAAATGGTTCTGATTCGGAATTGTCAGGATTCTTTTCGAATTGTCGCAGCCTGCTTAGCGTTGCGAGTGTCGGGGTGGTCCAGACCCACCGCTCGTTGCAGATTCTCCACCGCGGAGAGGAATGCCTCGTGGGCTTCCTCGATCTTGCCTTTGTCCTGCAGCGCGCGACCGAGCATGTAATAGGCATGGCCAAGGCTGCTCGAAAATGTTCCGGGCTCTGACGCCTTCTGCAATATGTCCACGGCTCGCGTTGCATCGGCGACCGCGTCATCAGTCCGCCCCAGTTGGCGGTTGATGTCGGATCGTGGCACAAGAAGCAACGCCAGGTAGTCAGCTACTCGCTGGCCTCCTTTCATGGAAGCTTCCGCAATGGTGATACCCTGATTCATCTGCTCCAGAGCAGCAGGCAAGTCGCCCCGCGCCGACGCCAGCAGAGAATACTCCATTGCCAGCGTCGCGAAAGCGAGATGACCAGGAGGAAGTGCTTTTTGCAACCTTGGCGTCACTTCCGCCAACATCGCCTCCGCGCTGGCAAGATTGCCCTGCAACCTGTAGATGCGAGCGCGCACCAGCAACGATTGATTCGTAACTACCTGGTCGCCCTCCTCCACTGCCTTTGCATATCCGCGTTCGGCATAATCCGCCGCTTCGCCCAGGCGATCCAACTCAGCCACCGTGCGGGCATAGTTAATCAGCAGCATCGGGGAAACACCTTGTTCTGACGGATCGACGCGGCTGACCTCAATCGCGCGACGAAATAGCTTCTCAGCTTCGAGCGGTCTTCCTGACATCTGTAGCGCTAGGGCCCAATTGTTGAACAATGTGCCTGAGGTCTGCGTCTCATCACGTCCGAGGTCGGTCATCAGGGCTGAGGCATGTTCAAACGCGGGAATCGCGTCACGATACTGGCCTGCGGCGCGATACGACTCTGCCAGACTCATTTGCACTCGCAGATCCGCAGTCTCCGACCGCAGAGGCGATTCAGCCAGCAAATGCCCCGCCGTCTGGCTTCGCGCAATTGCCTGCTGCGTAGCGCCGCTTTCGCGAGCCACGGAACTCCCGCTCAATAGACACGACACTCGATCGAGCGTGTACTGCGGCTCATTTGGAAGCGCGCTAAGCCCCTCCTGGATCAGCGCCTCGGCGCGCGTCAGGTCACTGTGTCCGAGTATCGATCCAAGCGCGCACGAAGCCTGTGCGCGGGTAGCAGGATCCTTCAGTCCGCGAGAGATTTGATATGCCTGTTCCAGCAATCGGCGCGCTTTGGCGTCCTCATCCTGCCCCTGGTACTTGCGGCCGATTGAAGTAAGGAGTTCTGCGCGATTGGCGACATCCGGATTATGTTGCCGCTCGACAATGTGCTCCGCACGCTCAAGAAGGTCATCCGAGGTAAATGGCTTTCCCGATGGCGCCGCGTCGACAAGCAGAAAGTTATCGAGGTCGTTGATGGATTCAACACGCGTCAGCTGATGGAGCGCAAAGTCGCGCTGCGCTCGCGCTTCATGTGCCTGAATCAGTGTGCCCACTAGACCGGCGCTGGTTGCGATGAAACCCAGCGTTGCAAGCGTCACCACAGTGCGGTTCCTGCGCACGAATTTGGCTGCGCGATAGGCGACCGTATCGGGCCGCGCGCTGATCGGCTCATTCCTCAGGTATCGCCGCAGATCGTCCGCCATTGCAGTGACCGACGCGTAGCGCTCGGTAGGTTCTTTCTTCAGCGCTTTGGTGACGATGGTATCGAGATCACCGCGTAATATCCGGCGCAGCTTGTCCGGCGTGGTGGCGCGTTTGGTGGCGCTTTCGCTCGCGGCCTCTGCACTTCCCATTACAGTCTTTGATGGAGATATCGGCTCCTTGTCGACAATTGCTCTCACCAGGTCAGCGGGAGTGTGAGGCCCGCTTCCCGCCGGGTGCTGCCCCGTCAACAACACGTAGAGCAGAACGCCCAGGGCATAGATATCGGTCGCCGTCGTTACTCTTCCCCCTTGCAACTGCTCGGGAGCAGCGAATTCGGGCGTCATCGCTCTCCCGCCTTCGACCGTAAGTTGCGTCGGCTGTCCGGGTTTGCCTTCGCCTTCCAGCAGCTTCGCAATGCCGAAATCTAGCAGCTTGACCTGACCGTCTTTCCTCACCAGCACATTGGAGGACTTGATGTCGCGATGAATGATCAGGCTGGCATGAGCGTGTGCAACCGCCATCAGCACGTCGAGAAAGAGCCGCACGCGCGTTTTGATATCGAAGGCTTGCTCATCGCAATAATGATCGATCTGCACGCCTTCAACATATTCGAGTACGAGATAAGGCTGTCCCGTGCTCGATACACCTGCATCGATCAGTTCTGCTATATAAGGATGAGCCAGCCGGCCGAGAATGCTGCCTTCGCGCTTGAACCGCACCTCACCGGCCTTCCCCATCAATGCAAAGTTGAGAAACTTGACCGCGACCTGGCGCTCAAATCGGCCGTCATTTCGTTCCGCCAGCCACACGTTACCCATTCCGCCCTGGCCGATCTGCGATAGCAGCGTGTAGGCGCCAAGGGTTTGTCCAGCAAGACCCGGGTTTTCTGGCAATCTGACGGCTGTCGTTTCGAGAAAGCCCTTGCTCGACAACATGCTGTGCTCTTGAAGAAGAGTTTCCAATTGGTGCGCAAGCAACGGATCCTTCTTGCGCAGAGCCAACAGCCACACCAGTCGTTCTTCCTCGCTCATCTCGAGCGCCGCATCAAGATAGGGGCTGATAATTTCCCATTGATCGGAGATCAGCGTTGACATCACTTCCTCAACACGACGCGCCTGCGCGAAGGCTGTGGCTGAGATAGATGCGTGCTTTCTCCCACCTTCGCTGCACAGTACGTTCCGATAGTTTCTGCAGAGCGGCAATTTCAGCAAAAGTTAATCCGCAGAAAAATTTCAGATCAACCACCTCAGCAAGTTCCGGCTCAACCTTCGCCAGCTGATCCAGGGCATCGCTGATCAACGTGAGCTCCTTCGCGTCGCCAGCCTTCTCGACGCCATCGCTTTCAAGTGACGTAATTTCGAACTCGCCGCCGCGTTTGATCGCGTTGTGGCTTCGCGCACGATCGATGATCAGACCCCGCATGACGCGGGCAGCATATCCCAGAAAGTGAGCGTGGTCCGGAAAACTGGCTCCGGCGCGCTTGGACATGTCGAGGTACGCTTCATGCAGAAGCGTAGTGACCCCGCAGCCGGCTCGAAAATTCCACCGCGCCAGCTCGCGCTTCGCCAGCTGGTGCAACTCTGAATATAAGGCGCTGAACAGGGCATCGCCGCCATCAGCAGCGCCGGTGAAAACAGACATGTTTGAACCCCACCGTGCTATCTCCCTCTACGCTCCTGCGTCAGGGAAATGGCGGGAAAGTTGAAGCAGATTAGGTTTCAGCCACGAAACGGGTATCCTTGCCGTGGCCATCGTCAATAGCCGGAAGCGGAGGGGCCCAGCAACCACCTTCATTTGCTCTGGAACATCCGTTCCGTCATTGCAGGAGAGAAGGAATCAAGAAACCATTCTAACGATGGCTGAAGGCTCCATTGTCACACATTTGTCACAGAACCGTCACTTCCTTCACGCGTCCGCATGGTGGCAAATGGAAGAGTCTTTAATATTTCGGAGAATAGAACCTGGTGGGTAACGCCCTTAGAGAAGCCAAGATCGTGACTTTAATTGGCATGATCTGCGCCACACTTTCTGCTCGCGTCTGGCTCAAGCTGGCAAGAGCTTGAAGGTCATTCAGGAAGCCGCAGGTCACAAGAGCATTTCAATGTCTGCTAGATATGCGCACATGGACCAGACAACGCTCAGAAACGCGATGTCAGTCCTCAATAACCTGTGCCGTGACAGAAGAGCATTCAGATGTACCTCATTGAAACTGATGGGCACCGATAACAATGCATTGGCAGAAACTTGTTCAGCACCCTCCTCTTCCCTGCCCTACCTCTGCCGTGCAACGGTACATTCTCTCTCTGCCCACTGGCGCTTCCGAGAATGCTGATTTTCTTGGAAGCAATGGTATTCGATGAGCAACTCGGGGATTTATCGTTCACTAAGAGTCTTGACATCTGAAAAGTTGTCCCTGCCAAAAAGACCCCTTTCTGCCCCATCTTGGTGACTCGCTATCTAGCTAGCTTGCGAACCAGCCAACTATTTGGCGCTCGCCGGCGGCACAATGCCGTTCATCCGTAGGTACTCCACCATCTGACCATAGTGATCATTCCCGTGGGCCGCTGCAAAAGCGGCAATCGTCGTCCGCGTGCTGAACCCATCGATCGGCTTAATGGCGACAAACGCATTTTCTGTCGTTATAGTCGCAATCGCCTTGTGCGCGTAGACGAACGATGCTTCCAATACAGCCACCGCTTCGTCCTTCGTCGTAATGGACCCGATTGCCTTTACGTCGCGTTCAGGCTTAATACCGCTCCAGCCGAAAAAGAAGTAGTTCGCCTGCGCCAGGTGCGTCACCTGTGCCACAAAGGTGCGCACGGTATCGAACTGCGTCGTCTGGCCCGCAGCAAAGATGCCTTGCGCAGGCGCGAAATTGTACTTATCAGCCGGCATAGCCTTCGCCGCGCCCACTACCTGGAACTCCATCATGGAGAGCAAACCGTCTACCGCTTTCGCGGGGTCTTCCTTAGTACCCACCGGTGGCGACGGCGGTGGCCCACTCATCTGCGCCCGCATCTGCATACCACCGCTCGCCATCACCGCACCTGCAAGAACCAGAGCACGAATACGCATTGTCTATCCTCGATCCAAGTTCGTTTGAGAAGCGACCCCAGACTACCAGACCTTCACCGCTCGCGGTTCTTAAGATTGCCAGCTTCTAGGACGTCATCTTCATTTGTGCTTCACGATGTTCTGAGATGCTCAACGTATTGCCATCCCGATGTAGGCGAGGTTCAAATCCCAGATCTTCGCGTTTAGAGAAGCATCAATCTCCGAATCAGGTCCTGAAAAACGAGACCGTCGGGTAGTGCAGCCGCACACCGTTGACGTTTGCGAAACGGCTTTCCGTTGCCGCGGCGGATTTGAGAGATCGCGATGTTTCACGAGTAGGCATAAGGCAGTCTATGCCATGATTCAACGAGATTGACAACCTTCGTGGTTGCTGCGCCCTGAAGGTCCGCTTTAGACGTGCGGGCATCGAAGCCGAATTTCGATTTCTCCTGGATCACCGCCCAACCGGAAATAGCTCCAAAACGGGTTATTTTTGCATCGCCGACCACTCGGAAACGTCGTGATAGAAATTGCCGGGTAAATCAATCCAAGGCCGCTTCCCGAATCGTCGATAGCGCTTCATCAAGAAGCACTGGCTGCGAAGGCGCTTTGGTGAACCTCCCTAATCACCGCCGGGTCTACTTGAGTACATATACTGAGTCGATGCGTCCCGCACTGTATCTCCTTCTCTTTACTTTCTGTGCCCTATCCGCACAGGCGCAGGAAGCTCTCAGGCAACAGATTCGCTCCATTGCGATCGAGGCGCACGGCAAAGTATCGGTAGCCTGCTCCTTACCTGGCTCAGCACTGAATTGCGACCTCAATCCAAACGCGCAACCTCCCATGCAGTCGGTCTTCAAGCTGCCGCTCGCTATCGCAGTTCTGCAGCAGGTTGAGCAAGGCACGCTTTCGCTCGATCAGCCGGTGCGGTTTCTTCCGGAGGACCGCATCCTGCCCCAGGTCTATAGCCCCCTGCAGAAGCAATATCCCGATGGCGGGGTTGATGTCCCATTGCGCGAGCTTCTGCGATTGACGGTTTCGCTCAGTGACAATGTAGCAGCGGATATTCTGCTGCGTCTCGTGGGCGGCCCAAAGGTCGTCGCTGCTTATATCGCCGCGCTAGGGGTTCGCGGCTTCCATCTTCAGGATAATGAAGCCGTCCTTCATCATGAAATGTCAGCACAATACCGAAACTGGTTTGAGCCCGAAGGTGCCGTCCAACTGCTTCGCAAGATCAGCGACAATTCGCCGCTGACGCGGGAACATACCGATCTGCTTATAACCTGGATGACGCCGTCAAACAGGACGGGTCGTCTGGACGGCGATCTGCCGAGCGGGGTGCATGTTGCGCACAAATCGGGAACCTCCGACGTAGACGATGGAGTGGCGCATGCGACCAACGACATCGGGCTCATCCCGCTCCCATACGGACGGCGCATTGCAATTGCTGTCTTCGTTACAGATTCCACTGCGGACCAGGCTACCCGCGAGAAAGTAATCGCACGCATCGCCAAAGCCGCCTATGATGCGGCTCTGCAAAGCCCAACTCCCGTCGCTGGCAAGCTGCGTTGATGTATGACGGACAAACCGGAAGCAATACGAACTGCCAGCAAAGTCACCTCATTGGTAACTTGCCGCCGCAATGAACGTCGAGCAGCGAACTTACTGAAATGTATGGTCCGCCGTCCGGCTGCAAGGGAAAAGTGTTTAGAGGAAGAAAGTCTGCGTCAATGTATCCGGCCTTCTTGTGGAGAGTTGTTTCTCCTGGCCACGATGAGATACGCCGCGTGCCCGTCCTTAGAAACGCCTCGGCCATGTAGGGCCCATTCGGTAAACAGGTTTCAGGCACGCCGTTCAGACTGTTCTTTCATCTTTACTCGCCCGGTGCAGACCTTGGTGGGGGAACCTGGGTCGATCTTTTCTTACGCCTATTTACGCCGGTATAGCACCGGGAATCGCTTTGTAATCCTGACCACTTGAGAGCACAGCCCATGCGATCCGCGCCAGCTTGTTCGCCATAGCGACGATCAACACGTTCCGTGGCGCTCTCCTCTCGAGTGATGTCATCCATGAGCCCATCGCGATCCTATCTCTCTTCGATCGCAACACGACAGCACGAGCCCCATGGACCAGAATCTTGCGGAGGTAGCGGTTTCCGTGCTTGCTGATCCCATACAGCTTCGCCTTGCCTCCGGTTGAGTGCTGCTTCGGCACCAGACCCATCCACGCCGCGAACTCTCGTCCCTTGTGGAAGGCCGCACCGTTGCCGATCGCCGTTGCCACCAACGGTCCGATGCCTGGGATCTGCCGCAGTCTGCGACAGGCAGCATCGCTCGAAGCGATCCGTTCTATTTCGTCGTTCGTCTCCTGAATCTGGAGCTCCATATGCTTCCACTCGCTCCACAGCATTGCAACCAGGTTCCGTATCCCTCGGAGTGAGGTTCTCGTTGGCGTTCTCAAGCACCTCAGGTATAGCTTCCCTTAGCCGAACGGGGCTCTTGGCAAAGACCATCCCGCGCTCCAACAGAAAAGCGCGAAGCTGGTTGATCACAGACGTTCTTCGCACCATCAGTCGGTCCCGCACCCGATGCAGCGCTTGCAGGTCCAGCTGGTCGTCCGTCTTGATCGGAACGAAGCGCATGTTCCGGCGATCGACAGCTTCGGCGATCGCTTCAGCATCAATGAAGTCGTTTTTGTTCGACTTCACGAAAGGCTTCACGAACTGAGCCGGAATCAGCTTCACGTCGTGTCCCTGTGCTCGCAGTGCACGGCCCAGGAAGTGAGCTCCAGAACATGCCTCCATCCCGATCAGCGACGTCTGCAGGTTCGCCGTGAAGTTAATCAACTGCTTCTGCGTGAACTTCTTCTTCAGCAGCACCTTGCCGTTATCGCCAAGCGCCACCAAGTGAAAAGTCGTCTTCCCAAGATCAATGCCAACGGAACGAATCTGCATGTCGATGATCCTCCTTGAACCTGCCTACAAGATCCCTCCACCCTAAGGTGAAGTTCAAGCGGAGGACCATCTCAGTAATGCCGTTTTGCGGGAACTTCGGCCCCGAAGGTGAGATCGCTGCTGCGGGTCATGTCCGGAAAGGCGACGTCCATGTAAGTCTCTGTCAAGGGAAAAGCACGAGATGTCTTTAGCGCGCTCAGGAGAGCGCGCAGTCGGTCTGATCAGGACGCCCCGGTTTCCAATAGCAGGTTCCGGCAGCGCAGCATCCGGCCCGGTCCCGGATCTCAGTCGAGGCCATATGGCACTCGGGAAGGAAGTCACAGCGTAGGCAGTCGGCAATCTTGGCGGCATCGATCTTGTCGTTCTTCTTCTTCGCCAACGCAATCGCTCGCAGCATCAGCGGATGCGCCACTTTTATCTTCTCGGCATGCGGACGTAAGTGATCGTAAATATCTGCGATACCGCGCAGCGCCTGCAGATCGTTGATGACTTGCTGTAACGCCGGAGAAGCCAACTTGACGCCTCTGTGATGGCCTGCTCCAGACGCGCTACCCGCTCACGCATGTGCTCGACCTCGTACAGATAATCCTGCCGCGTGGCTTCCTGGGCGATCTGCATAAAACGTAGTTGTGCAACCCATATCAGATAGGGGCGCGTCCATGGCCGCACTCCGGACGGTGGGCGCTGGCCGGAGCGTAGAAGGAACTTGCTCAACCGATGCCGTGCTCGCATCTGATCCTGCTTGGCTGCTTCGCGAGCACGCACCAGATCCTCCGTCGTCCGGGCGATTTACTGCAGGACCTGGCAGCCTGCGCACCGAATAATCTCGATGTTTTTGTTTTTCCTTTAGGAGGAAAAGTTTTTACGTTGTCCCAGTTGGCATGAGCTCGCCGGCAGGGATGAAGTCTGTGTTGCGCCTGTCTACGGCCAACAGATACGCCACCATCTTTTCTGGCAACCGCGAGCACTGCGCGATTGGTATTCCCTCGCCGCTGCTCGCGCTCATAGAGCAAAGCTAGTTCTTCGCTATATCGAGGCGCGAGTCGGGCTGCCTCGACCAGGACGCGCTGGATATGCTTGTTGCGCTGCTTGGAGATCGGTGTACGCATCACCTTGTCGGCCGATCTCTTTTCCTCTCCGCACAGTCCGCAATAGCTGATGGCCTGCTTGATCGAACGGAAGCGAGATGTATCGCTCACCTCGAGTACCCAGGTCAACGCGGTAATCGGACCTACTCCAGGGATCGTTCTGAGCCGCTTCAGCCGATCACTCAGCAGAGTATCCCGCTCCAGCGTGTGAAGCAATGCCGAGTCCAGCCGGATCGCACGATCGATCTGTTGCCGGCAAATCTTCAGCAGTGGCCGTATGTTGTCTCTCACTTCTTCGTTGGTGGAAAGCAACTCGTCAAAGTAACCCATGCGGTGCAATCGAAGCTTGTCATAGCTGACTCCGGTCTCCATCAGAAGCCCTGAGATTCGGTTCTTCATCTGCACCGTCTGTCTCTGCACCAGGTTGCGGTAGCGAAGAAACCGGCGCCGGTCCCGGATCTCGGTCGGGGCGATGTGGCACTCAGGCAGGAAATCGCATCTCAGGCAGTCGGCGATCTTGGCCGCATCGATGCGATCGTTCTTCTTCTTAGCGGCGGCGATAGCCCGCAACATCAACGGGTGCGCAACCTTCCCCTTCTCAGCATGAGGAAGCAGGTGGTCATAAATCCATCCCGTGAAGATCGTCGCCTCCATGGCGATCGTCCGAGTCTGTGGCAATGTGGCGATCCAGGAGTCTAGATCACGACGCGTCGCCCTGACCTTGCCCTCCTGGTGCACGCGACCAGCTGCATTCTTCACGCAATAGCTGATCGTTTTCTTGTGTACGTCGAGTCCGATGAAGTACATAGTCTCTGAGGAGCCTCCGAGGTTGTTCTCTGAATCAGCTTGTCCGCTGAGTTCAGCTTCTTGTAACACCTCGTGCTCCTCTTCGACTTAGCATTCAAACAATGCGCGTTTCGAAAATTCTCGCCTGACGGGTTGGAAGGTGTCGAACGTACTCTTCCAAGCATGCCAGCGGCATGGAGGCCGCTCGCATGCGCAAGAAGAATAAGAAGCCGCGTTGCCGTAAGGTCGCCCTTCGTCTACCGGATCTGGATCATGCGAAGAACTCGGTACTCAGCAGCCTTAGTTCACCCAATTCGAGGCGGAACTACAGGTTTGCAATGGAACAATTCTGTGCCATGTCAACGGAGGCGAGCTCGAGCAAATCCAGTTTCTTCTCGGCCACGCCTCAGTTCTGACGACGGAACGCTATCTCGGATGCAAGCAGAACCTGGAGGAACCGGTGAACGACCGCTTTGGATGTCTGTTCACCAGAACGGTCGATTTACGCTAAACCCTGTTGTCAGCAAATACCAATCGCCGCCCATAGCCGACTGGTGGGAAATCCACCTCAGTCACTCCTCCCTTATCGCACCGGAGTCCAGCTCGCCTCTTCCTGCGCAGACAAGGTCAGCGTGGAATGCGCGCCCACGATTCCGCTCTGAGATTTACTTGTCAGCCGGTAATGCGTGGCGGCAAAGCCAAGCGCCGACAAATCCACCTTGTATCGCCGCGGCTTGTCGGAGAGGTTCTTCAGCACAAATCCGTCTTGGCTATAGCTGTAGCGCAGCGCATACTCGGGAATTTCAAACTCCACACTGCCGTAGCTCTTCAGATGCGGTGCGACGGATACATCTGCATCAGCGGGAACGGTCAGGCCCAGCAGCTTCTCAATCAGCACAGCCGCGAAGACATTGGGATATTCGTAATACTTCTCGGCCCCATGCGCATCTTTGCCATCGATGTAATACACATGGTCCATGTCGTACCGTTCGCTCATGAAGTAGTTATTTTTCGCGCCTTCCGCCGCCACTTTCTTCAGTTGATCCAGCAGCATCCCGCTCTGCCTGCTGCGACTCACGAAAGGCCGCATCCCAGTACCAGTACCTGCCCGCCGCGCAAAGGTCATACGGGCCGCCAGAGCCAATCTCGGACTTGTCGTAGTCGGCGATCTTCGCTGCCACGAAGCTGGGAAATCGCTCGAACTCTTCGTCATTCGCGTCGATCAAGCGACGCACCTGCGGCGGCCTGATCCGCAGTTGCATATCCGAAGATCACCGGCAACTCATTGGCAAGAAGATGAATGTGATCGTGAGCCTTTCCGTCGCGGTCAACCCAATCGATGAATCTGCCATTCTTCGCATCCCAGTACCCCATCGGAAGAGGCGCAACCAGCACATCGGCCATTTTCTTTGCGGCTTCGTCAAACCGCGCGGCCTCATCGCGCCGTCCCAGCAGATTCTCCATGCCTGCCAGCAAGCCGAAGCGCGCGTGCGGCAAATGCCTGGGCCTGCGTCACGCGTCCGTCCTTGATCACCTGGTCTTCGTAATAAACATCCGACCACACGCGTCCGTATTGATCTGTGTTCGACAGGATCCAACCGGCCGCATGTTCCAGGTTCCCGATGTTCGACCGCAGCCACGCTGTATCTTTTCTGGCTTCGTAGTAGCGCCAGGACTCTTCAATCACTTCAATGTCCCCGGTCAGCGGAAACATGGCCGCGTTCTGCCGGTTGTCTCAGCTGTTTCTGCGTACGTGGTATTCGCGCCTTCCATCCGGCTGCACCGAAGTGGGCATGCGATAGAGAGCTTCCGGATCGTCATTCATCAGCTGGAACTGGAGCTCGATCATCCGCCTCACAATATCCAGATCGAGCCTCCGAGCCCATGGCCAGGCGTCCTTTGATCTGAAATTCGTGATCGACGGCCGGATAGGAGCCCGCATACGAGCTCACATTCAGCGTGCTCAGAACATATCCGTTGTGATACGGGAAATTCGCCGCCATGGTCTTCTCCACAACCGACGGCAGAATGGTGCCCCAGTAGAACGCAGCCAGAGCTTCTTCCAACTCAGCGCCGCCGGCAATCTCAAGAGAGAATCGATGGCCGAAGGGGTCGCTGTGCGGCCGAGCCTCCGCTTTGGAAAGAGTCGCGCTCTCTGCGCTGCAGAGTAACCGTCAGTCCCGCTTCGGTCTTCTTCGCACTCAGATCGCCGCCATGCAGCTCGATATGCCATGAGTCGATCCTTCGACGTCGCATCGAGCGGCAGAATCCACAGCGCTCGGTTCGCATCCATCTGCGCGCCCGTTGCGCTTATAGGAAGAACCCACCACTGGTTCTCTTCGTACTGGACCCCCAGCCCCTGGCAACGGGTAAATACCATCTCAACCGGCGTGCGAGCGTCCTTTCGCGTAACCAGAAGGTCTTCTCCGGCATGAGTCACGTTGGCGTTTTCGATTGACTGCAGAATCCCATCGGCACTCCCCGGCTGGAGTCCATCCGATGCCTGCTCTGCCTCCCAGTGCGGATACGTGCGTTGACATTCCGAGGAACAGGAAGATCGGCGATCAGTATTTTCATATTGTGTTTGAATCAGGTTCTGAGAGTCATTGCAAGTCACACGACAATGGCTCATGACTCGCATTGTTTGGGCGCATGCTGCCGGACGCTCCAAGTGAACCGTGCTTTGCTGGGCTCTTTTCAGGCCGCAGACTACCGCACCGGTACAAACCGAATGGCACACCCGCCGCCACTGACCAGATGAAGTTCAAGCGTATCGGCACTACTTAAATCTTGGTTTCGAATCGTCACATGCTTCGGGCTTTGCTCCGCATCAGCTGCATCTTCGTAAATTTCTGCTCGATATTTCCCGCTTGCGAGAAAGCTCAAGGGGATTCTCAGATCGCGCGCCGTCCAGTTGGTCACACTTCCCAGGTACCACTCGTCTCCGCGCTTGCGTGCGATCGTCACGAACTCTCCCGGTGTGCCATTCAGCACGCGCGTCGCGTCCCATGCGGTTGGAACATCCTTAATGAACTGGAAGGCCGGCTGGTTGTCATACGCTGAAGGTACATCCGAAACCATCGCGAGAGGCTCCTCGAAGACCACGTACAGCGCCAACTGTTGTGCGCGAGTGCCTGTCACCATCGGGCTCTTGTCGCGTGCAATGAATTCCTCCTGCGTCACATTATCGAAACCGCCCGGTGTATAGTCCATTGGCCCGCTTAACATGCGCGTGAAAGGAAAGGTCGTACGATTAACGGGGCCATCGCGCCGGCCAGCCTTGTTTTGCTCCAGCCCAAGCACCGACTCATAGTTGAGGACATTGGGATACGTTCTCTGAATGCCCCAGGGCTGCGTGGCTCCATGAAAATCCACCATCAGGTGATGCTCGGCTGCCAGCTTCGCCACATCGTAGTACCACTTGATCCCTTCTTGATCGTTGCGAAGGACGAAATCGATTTTCACGCCAGCAACGCCCCACTTCTCATACAGCGGGAACGCGTCCTGCATCTGCGCTGCGACGTATTTCGAGTACAGCCAGATCCACACCTTCACATTCTTTTTCGTGGCGTAGCGCACCAGTTCCGGCACGTCTACATTGCCGCGCATCTTGGTGATATCGTCGCCCGACCATCCCGCATCCAGCATCATGTATGGAAAGCCGGACTCGGCGGCAAAGTCGACGTAGTACTTCATGTTCTCCGTTGTGTACGCGGACTTGCCATCCGGCCCCAGATCGCCGTCCCACCAGTTCCATGAAGCTTTGCCGGGATGAATCCAGCTCGTGTCAGCCAGCCGATTCGGAGGATTCAGATCCGTGAAGACGTTCGACTCGACGAGTTCGCCGGGCGTATCCCCGAGCAGAATGACGCGCCATGCGGTGTCATGCGGGAGGCTCGCATCGACAGCCGGGCCGTGCCCACCTACGGGAGGCGAAATCTTGCTTACGATGTAATGCCCTGTCCAGTTACCGGTTGGGTTCTCGAGATACATTGCGGCATTGCCTTCGAGATACGCTTCGCCCACTGCCGCCCACGCGACGCCGGGCATGTGCATCAGCATCGGAGCGCCATTCAGAATGTAACTCGACACGCCGCCTTGATTGCTCAATGCGCTCAACGCCGAGGGCACATACTCGCTCTCATAAGCACTCTGATAGTTGGGCAGACGCAAAGCCCACGCCGATGCATCCATCACTGGACGAAATTCAGTGTTCTCCTGCGTAAGCTGATAGCGCGAAAGTGCCGCCTGCTCGGGTATGTGATACCGGAATGCGACGGCGCTGTTATAGACGCGCGCTTCAACGTCAAACTTGCGTCCGTGATTCGTGCTCTCTCCAGCCTGAACCGTCAGACTGTTATAGGCATCATGGACCGCAGATGCTTTGCCTGCCAGTAGCGTATAGTCGTCGACGCCAGAGCCGGGCGTGCTGCCCACAATGTGAACCATAGCGCCGAGAGGCGGCTGATTGGCCAGTTCCAGACCCAGGCCAGAATCTTCAAAGGCTGGCTTCCCGTGAAATGTGACGGAATATACAAGTTGACCGTCTGGTTCTGCCTCCTGCCCCTCTTTGGGCGACACTGAAAACCGAAGCGTAATCCGGTGGTCAGGAGAACTCACTTCCAACGGATTCGATTGCGCGCGGCTTGGAGCCACACTGCTAAAGGCCAGAGTCAATAAAGCAAGCCAAGGGAAATACTTCCATCGCAACATGCTTTTCTCCAAGAACCTAAGAATAGACGAGAAGGTATTCACGGCGGATGTGAGTCGAAAGCACCCCATTGTCAATCATGATGCACCACAAATAACCATTTGTTGATCATAACTTCCCGTCAAGCACCGACTGGGTGCTGGACATCTTGTGATTTGACACTAAGGTCGCCAAGGAGAAGAACAACAGACACACGATGGCATTTTTTCAAGAACCAACCCTCCGCGTTGCGGCTTTGATCTTGATCGACATAGCCTGCCCGCCTCCGAGCGGCACTTCGATTCCACCCATCGCCGACCATTCTCGAACGATAGACGGGATTTACACTCCAAGTATCGGCTTCCGCATTGCTTCTAGCGGAACAGATCGGCGTAGCGGAGTATCGATGGCTGTTTCTCGAAGGGAGTTTTGCGCCGGCTTGGGCGCAATGGCAGCAACTCTCGCGGATATCGGCTGCAGAAGACCCATCAGCTCACAGGATAGTGGCTCAGACAGACCGGAGAAGAATACTGGATGCTGCCCGAAAGTATCTTCCGATAGAACCTCTAACGATTACGGCTTTTCACGCCTCTGACAGTCCACGTAGCCCCCATGATTTCTACTCGCAGGCGGCCGTCAAAGCAGGGGGCGTTGATGTCTTCGCATTGGCAAAGACTGTCTGGCCCCCCTCGGTAACACTTTGAACGGCGTCATCACTCTTTGGCTTCTCCGTCTATCGGGATCAGCAAGAAGGCGCGTTCGTATGCCGCGAAGATCCTGTCGGCAATCCCATCAATTACTTGTGGCTAACATCGATCATGTTATCTTCCGGGTTGCGATCAATGAGCTTGGCATATGGATCGATTCCAGCACGAGTGGGCTTCTGGTCAACGATAAACTCGACGGTCGAGTCATTCTTTGAGATCCATTGTTTCTCCACATGGATCGGCTGCTCGTGATCTTTTGTACCGGAAAAAACACCCACTTCGATCAGATCATGCAATGGAACTTCGGACTCGACGCCGTCGCCGTTTGCCTTAAGCTTACGAGCTTTCAGATTGAGAACAACTTTGTATTTGTGGTCAGGAGTTTCCTGCCATGTAGCTGAGACAACGCGGTTGTCATAGAGCGTGATGCTTTCGAACATATCGGTGATCAGATATTGAAGATCAGATGGTGTAGCGGCGCGCAATGATGCCACCAGTCCTCGCGTGTCGGGGTAGGGAGGCTTGCTGTAGCGGTTCTGCATCAGGAAGCTGCTGAGCGCCTGATTCACCTTGTCCTCGCCGATATAGTCGCTCAGCGCGTAGAAAACGAGCGATCCTTTCTGGTACCAGACATAAGGCTCATTCTGTACAAGAACGAGTGGTGGCTCGTGTCTAACCTCGCCGCTGCGCCCGCGAAGGTAGCCATCTAATTCATGCTTCAGGAAAAGTCGCATGTGCGCGTCTCCGTACTGATGCTGCATAACCCGAAGCGCCGAATACTCAGCAAGACTCTCCGACATCATATTCGAGCCCTGAACGTCTGCGCCGATCAGTTGATGCCCCCACCACTGGTGTGCCAACTCATGAGCCGTGACGAAGTAGGTAAAGTCAATATCGTCCTGCTTCTTCAATCGGCCAATGAAGCCGATATCCTCCGAGTAAGGAACAGTGTTCGGGAAAGACTGCGCAAAGCCTCGGTAGCGAGGAAATTCAAGGATACGGTACTGCTGGAACTGGTATGGACTGTAGTTCGCTGTGTAGTAGTCCAAGCCGCGCTTCGATGACGACAGCATTTTGTCGAGATCGAATGTGTGCATCGGCGTGTAATAGATTTCGAGATTCACATCCTTCCATTTGTCGTGCTTGACGGCATATCGCCCCGACAAGTACGAGAAGAAGTCGTTAATCTCCGTCGATCCCATGCTGTATTCGTAATAATTGCGTCCGTTCTCCGTCCATTGCTTCTGAAGATAGCCAGGAGCGATGGCCATCTGGTCGGCTGAGGTGCTGACCACAGTGTGAAATGTGATCCAGGCTGAATCGGGCCGGAAGAGATTTAACTGCGAGTAGTAGGCGTCGCCGCGGGGAGCCATTTCCTGATAGGCGCCTAGCTTCTCTTCCCGTCGGCGTACGGGGTTGTCGAGTTCGATGCCGCGATTGTAGCCAAGATAGGGGAAATAATCGGAATCAAAAAAAGTGCCATTGTAGGCAAATTCAGGGCGCTCATTGCCATCGCGAAAGCCGCGCGATGTCCAGGAACAGTGAAAGTCCATCCGCAACTTTTCGCCTGGCGCGAGCGGCTGGGCGAGGTGATAGATGAAATACCAGTGCTTCTTGTCGTCAAGCGTCAGTTGCGACGGACGGTCAAAGTGGATCTCGTCTAACGATTCCCTCTGGCCCGTAACATGAATGTCGCTGATGGGCTGATCGGAGCGGTTTTCCAGAACGTACCAGCCTGTTGCCTTGAAGGAGCGCTGCTGAGGGTAGATGTCAACGGTCGTGTCGACAGCAACGATCTTGGGTAGCGGCTGTTTTTCGTACTTCTTGTAAAGTTTCTCGTACTCGGCCTGCAGATGGCGCTGCTGTTTTGCGGGGCGAAACGGGTTAAGACGATGCGTGTTGTAGTAGAACCACGCACCGCTCCCGACCGCGACTGCTAACAACAGGGCTGCAACTGGAGCAAGCTTAGGCAAACGCTCAAATGCTCCATGAAAGCGCGTTTTCCAGGAAGTGTCGCTGCCCCGGCGCTGCAGGGCAATCCCGATTACACCAAGAAGCCCGGCGATAGCCAGCCAATATAGCAACGACCAGAAGAGACCGGGCACGAAATGGCCATAACCATTCATGTCGGAATAGGTGTAAGGTGTCACTTGCCCGAATAAAATGAGGCTGTTTTCAGTAACAGTGCGATATAGAACGGGAATCAGAATGAAGTAGCCGATGGAGATCGCATAGCCGAGGAACTTGTTTCCCACCAGTGTCTGAACGCACATGGCAAACAGGGCAAAGGTCACCACCTGAGTAAAGGTGATGAGATAGAGTTCCCTGAAATACTGCAACAGCTCAAAGTGGTAATACCCCTGGATAGTTTGCGAAAATACTCCGCAAAGGACTACAGCGGTGAGCAATACGAGTTCCACCACGCCCAGGGCGCACAGTTTGCTCATCCAGTCGACCCATTCGCGAGACGGCAGCGAATCGTGAATCTGCTCGAAGCGAGTGTCGCGTTCGCGCCATATGAGCTCGCCCGCATAGAGCCCGGCCACTATGAGAAGGAACAACTGGGCATTTCCTTCAACCGACTGCAGCATGAGATACGTCACAGGCCAAACGTCCCGGTCCTGAATGCGCCCGGCAAAATGCGCGTTGATCAAAACATAGGCGATCATAATGACGGTGATGGCCCAAAACGGAACTTCTCGCACGATGTTTTGAATGCGTAACCGCAACAGTGACAAAAACTGCTGCACTGTCGTTCCAAAGCCAAAATACTGATGTACCTTTGGGAGAGCGACACCGAAACGCGGCCTCGTTGCATGCAGTTCTTCCTGTTCGATCTTCTTTTTCTTGCGCGAGGCCCGGGCAGTAAGGGCTTCAGCCGACATGGGGAAAAAGATCCATGTCATCGCGAGCGCCAGCACTCCCACTCCCAGCCACAACAGACGATTCCACAGGAACATGCCTGTCCATGTCACGGTCAGCGTGTTTCTTTCAGCGACCGTCCAATAGCGCGTGACGCTGTCGAGTAGAAGGATGCCAAGCGGGTCAAACACTGAAGGCCAGAAGCGCTCAAGACTCCTTGCCGTGATCACGCTCACAAGGCCAATCAGGTAGATGACAAAGAGAACGACACCCTGCAGGTAGACGATGACGATTTTGCGCGTGAGCGCGGCCACCATGAAAAACAGGGTGCCCAGAAAGAAGATCTGTACCGCAATAACGGAAACATAGAGCTTGAAGAACATTGCCAGGTGCAGCGGCCCAATGCGCGTGTGGTCAGCCCATGGTGCAAAGCATCCGACAATCTCTCCCAGCGGCAGGCCGGTGAAGATGAGCAGAGTAATCGCGATCGATCCGGCCCAGCGGCCTCCGAGATAGGCAAGTTTCGAAATGGGCTTGGTGAAGACGAGCTGCCAGGTATCACGCTGGAAGTCGCGCAGGATCGACGGCCCAAATATCCCGGCCATGACGATCATTCCGAAAGCCGTCAGCTGGAAGAAAACCTGCATCGTGGCGTAAGGTCCATTCAACAGAACCTTGCCTGCACCGACCGGTCCAAAGTCCTCTGCCGCCACCGAGAGAAAGGCAAGCAGAAACCACATCAAAAAGTAGACATAGGTCGAAATGCTTTTAATTCGAAGTCGCAGCTCTAAGAGGAAAAATTCAAGAAACATGGGCACACTCCATGCCGAAATCAGTTGGCCTTCTGGCGTTCCAGGCTGAGGAAGTACACGTCTTCAAGGTTCGGGTCTACAGATTTGAAGCCATTGCCCGGATCGCTCGCCGAGTAAATACGAACCTCGTGTACGCCTCCCAGCAGTTGCACGGATACAAGCTGCAATTCTTTTTCGATTGCCGCCAGTTCGCTTTCATTGGAAACGAGCTTGCTCCAAATGCGACTTTTGAGCGTTTCGAGTGCCTCGGATGGAGAGCCTTCAAGCAGCACTTCTCCGTTGCTGATGATGGCCATGCGGTTGCACAACTCTCGCACGTCTTCGACGATATGCGTCGATAAAATGACAATCACGTCGCGACCGATAGCGCTCAAGAGATTCAGAAAGCGATGGCGCTCAGATGGGTCAAGTCCCGCAGTTGGCTCGTCTACGATAATGAGCTTCGGGTTTGCGAGCAGCGCCTGGGCTATACCGAAGCGCTGCTTCATGCCACCTGAATAGGTGCTTAGCGCCTTTTTGCCGACCTCCCAAAGATTGGTCTGGTGCAAGAGCGCTTCGACCATCTCTTTACGCTCGCCACTCTTCGTGATGCCCTTCATCACCGCGAGATGGTTGAGCATATCGAGAGCCGAAATCTTTGGATAAACGCCAAACTCCTGCGGAAGATAGCCAAGCAGCTGCCTGACAGTTTCCTTCTGTTTGACGACGTTCACTCCGTCGAGCCAGATTTCTCCGCTATCCGGCTCCTGGAGAGTGGCAATGGTCCGCATCAGCGTGCTTTTGCCCGCCCCGTTTGGCCCTAGAAGGCCAAACATATTGTTGCCAATGGTGAGGCTCAGGTTGCGTAGAGCCTGTACTCCATTGGGATACGTCTTAGACAAATCTCTGATAGTTAGTGGCAAAGAACATCTCCTTAGCTGTTGAGAAGATCTGGAACGATGTCTGGAGCGATCGCGAAGTGGGCACCAGTATATCCGGGAGCGCCACCTATTGAATTTTTCTTCGTCAACACGAGTGCGTATCGTGACGTATGTAGAGGCAATCTCCGGATAGGCGATGATACAACCTGAACTCATGGATGCTTGCTTAGACTGGATGGCATGCATCTCCATCGACGCCTCTTGGCGGCTCTCGTGATTTCTATTGGGCGGTATGTACGAGTTCTAGCGGACTGGCCGTGTGCCGGGTTTAGAGCTCCTCTCGGGACCGGATTCGGGAGGCATCTAATTGAGCGGAAGATATCGGTGTGCACGGCGCCAGTCGCGCACACGACAACTCGTGCGATCAGCGATTGATGAGAAGTCGGAGTAGGAATCGTGATTGCTCGCAACCCCCTCCACGGATCCGGACGAGCGGATTTCCCGCATCCGGCTCTTACCTCAGGTGATGACGCCCATGCGGCGCAAGGGAAAAGGATGATAGACATGCGCAGGAGGCAGCCAGCGGTCGATCAAGCGCCGCATCCGTGTCCAGCGAAGGCGGGCCCTTTGGCTGCGGTGCGACAGCGACCGGTACCAGAGCCAACCGACCCGTTGACGGAACAGATTCAGCGCTGCGCTGTTCATGGGCACTCCGTAGTAGCGGAAATGCCCACCTACAACCGAGCGCAACCATTGGCCTACTTCCGGGATGGGAACGTGCATACGCTGTTGCAACTCAGTTTTCACCTCGTTCAACTTCGCCTGCAATCGCTTGCGAACTGTCTGCCGCAACACCGTGAAGTAGCCGTTGCTCCACTTCTTCGCGCAGATATGCGTGAAGCCGAGGAAGTCAAACGTCTCCGGCTTTCTTTCACCACGCTGCTTCCGGTTCTTGACCGCATACGGTCCGAACTCCAGAAGGCGCGTCTTTTCGGTGTGCAGTTCGAGATGGAACTTCCGAAACCTCTCGGTGAGTTCCGCCCAGAACCGTTCCGCATCCGCCTTCTTTTGGAATCCGACCACGATGTCGTCGGCGTACCGCACGACGATTACATCGCCGTGCGCCTGCTTTCGACGCCATGCCTGGACCCACAGATCAAAGGCGTAATGGAGATAGATGTTCGCCAGCAGCGGCGATGCACTGCCGCCCTGTGGCGTTCCTTCCTCCATACTTATTCGCGTCCCATCTTCGAGCACGCCCGCGTTCAACCATTTCTGGATGAGCCGCACCACGCGCCGGTCCGCTATGCGATGTTCGATGAACTTCACCAGCCATTCGTGCGAGATCGCATCGAAAAAGCCGCGGATGTCCAAGTCGAGCACCCAGCTCACATGCTTCGTCAGCAGTCCCGTGTAAAGCGCATCCAGCGCGTTATGCTGGCTTCGCCCCGGACGGAACCCATACGAGAATCCGAGGAAGTCTGTTTCATAGATGGCATTCAACACCTCAACCGCCGCGCGCTGGACGATCTTATCCTCCAGCGCCGTAACACCAAGCGGTCGCAACCGCCCGTCAGTCTTGGGGATGTACACCCTACGCACCGGCTTGGCCCGGTATGCTCCCTGCTTCAACCTATGGGAAAGGTCCTGGAGATTTTCCTCAAGAGCCTCGCCGTAGTGCCGCCACGTTTCCCCGTCTACGCCAGCAGCAGCCTCTCTCTTGAGTCTGAGATAGGCAGCGTGCAGGGCTTCCGGCTTGTATACGTGGTGCAGGAGCGCAGTGAACCGCATCTTCTTATCCTTGCTTGCTGCCTGACGTATCCGCTCCAGCGCACTGGGCGCGTCGATCCGGCTCGGTGTCCGGGATGCGTTTTGCTGTTGCGGATTCCCTTTGGTCAGTCCCCTTCCCTCCATCTCCTCCGCCGCCGGTTGCCCAGCTTTGTTCGGAGACTTCCCAGGTACTTCGGGCCTGTCCGACTTCCCGCGTTCGTTCATCATCGGCGTACATCCTTAGACTTCCCGATGCGTCCCAAAGTATCTTCCACTCTGGGCGGACGTGGGATATCCCGGTTCCCGTGCGAGGTGCTTCCGTACGTGCACGGGGTCTGTGACCGCGCGGGATTCGGATGCGCCTCGCAGTATCGGCGCATCCGATGTTGCCTTCCGCCATCTCCGACGGCGTCAGCATCCCGGAGGGTTTCTCTTTCGCGGCTGAATACCCGGCCCGCACCTTCCCCTATCAACGCTTCGACGCCGCCCTCGCGAGCGGCTCCGCATGACTCGGGGCCAGTGTGGATCGCTAATCCTTCACTGTATGACTCTTTCATTCACTACACCTCGCCGGTTTTACCGGCGCACCGGAGACCTCGAACATGAAGCCTAATGAACCCAGCCGCACAGCCCTGGTAATCGCCCGACAACGAGCTGCTCATCAGGTGCTCGATCATGGCTCAATCCTCTATGACCCATTTGCCATGAAGATTCTGCGTGAAGACGAAAAGGAAGTACTTCAATTTGCGAACGGACACCCCTTGGCCAGCATCGGACGTCTGTGCACCACCGCGCGCAGCCGGATTGCGGAAGATGCCTTGTCAAGAGCTGTCGAAAGAGGGGTTCGGCAGATCGTCATCCTTGGCGCCGGACTCGACACTTTCGCTCTCCGGAATCCCCATGGCGCACGACAGATCCGTATCTATGAGGTGGACCACCCCGCGACGCAGGCATGGAAACGCCAGCGCTTGGCCGAAGCTCAAATCGCGCTTCCGCCATGGCTTTTCCTCGTGCCAGTCGATTTCGAGCGGGACGATGTGGGAGAGAAGCTCGTCGCCGCAGGCTTTCAGCAGAACTCGCCCACGTTTTTCACATGGCTCGGGGTTGTGCCATACCTGACACAGGACGCTATCGGCCGCACTCTGGACTACATGTCGTCCATCCAGAACTCAGAGGTGGTGTTCGACTACATGGAACCTCCCGAGGCATTCTCAGAAGAGCTAAGGCAATTGGAAAAGGAGCGGACCGAACAGCTTGAGAAAATTGGTGAACGTTCGGACAGCCGTTTCGAGCCGGTTGGCATTGCAGCGATTCTTCGCTCGCACGGATTTTGTGCCATCGAAGACATCAATTTCCAGGAGATCGCGTCCAGGTTCGGCCGCGCCGTTCAAGGACTCGCGCCCGGACACGCTGGCGTTCATGTTGTCCACGCTAAGAACTAATTGAACGCGGTCATCTATTGCTATCCAAATACAGAGCCTGTCCACACCGACATATCCGGTTTATGTACGGACGGGTGCAGCCCCGACACCTGTCCAGATTGTAATCTGGCTTGCAAAGCATGCGTTCTGGGCGGATTACCGGCGATGCGGAAGTGGCAAATCGGAGGTAACCATTTGGCAAACACCGACAAGGCCAAACAACTGGCGACGATCCAGAGATCGATGGTCAATTGACGATATCAGGCCCTTTGCGCTCATCGATACTTATACGCGACATCGGTTGGGTTGGGCCTGGTAAACGCCGATGTAGCTAACAACCGTTTACTCACCACATGCCGGCATATCGGTACTAACCGGTTCCTCGATGAGTGACTTGGCGATTCTGCAGCCAATGATCCGATGGTAAATCCGATCGCCGTCTGCAAGTTCGCTATAGGTGGGACTCTGTCCCTCACTCCGCGCGCAGGATCTCGGTGGGGTCTGTACGCAGCGCGCGAAGCACGGCGGGCAGTGTGGCAAGGAGAGCAGTGAGCAGAATGGCACACGCCGGCAGCGCGATCATATCCGCGTCGGTTGCTTTGACCTGATAGAAAAGCGACTCGACATAGCGCGCCGCGCCAAATCCGAGCGCGACGCCCGCGCAGCCTCCGAGGGCGATCAACAGGAAGACATCGAGAGTGACGAGACGCACGATGCCAGCACGCGGCGAGCCCATCGCCATGCGGATACCGATCTCGCGGCGGCGCTGGAGGACGGAGTAGTTGAGAACAGCGTAGAGCCCGATGCCGGCGAGGAGCAGCGCGACGGCGGCAAAGAAGGCGGCGAGCATGGCGATGAGGCGCTCGCGAATGGTCTGGTCGCGGACCAGATCGAGCTGCGTGGTGACGTTCGAGACGCGAAGGCCGTTGTGGCGCTGCGCGATGATTTGGCGGAGTGAGCCGGCGAGGGCGAGCGGGTTCTGGGTATTGGTGTGAATGGTGAAGGTGGCAAAGTCAATGAGTTTTGGGTTGGCCTTGTCGTCGATTGCGGTGAAGGGGGCGTAGAAGACGGCGCGGCTGGGCTCGCGCAGATCGTGGTAGGGGACGTCGGGGGTGACGCCGACGATCTTGTTGAGGGGCTGATTGGCGCCCTGCGCAAAAGTGCGGCCGATGGGGTCCTGGCCGGAGAAGAAGGTCTTGGCGAAGGTTTCGTTGACGATGACGGAGCCTTGTATGGCAGAAGTGGGCGAGGTGTCTTCAGGGCGAAAGTCGCGGCCGGAAACAAGGGGAATCTTCATCGTCGAGAGCCAGCCAGGGGAAACGTTCAGGAACCAGGCGGGAGTGGGACTGGCAGGCGCGCCGTTGATGGAGATTTCGCTGTTTATGGCGATGCGCCCAAGAATGGGCCAGCCCGAGATGGCGACCGAGTCGACGCCGGGGACGGCGCGGAGCGCCTCGGCAGTTTGATTCCAGACGACGAGGAGCTGACCTTTGCCGGCAACAGTTTCAAGCAGGAGCAGACGGTCGGTGGAGAAACCAAGGGGGCGGTTCTGCAGGCGCTGGAAGGATGCGACGAAGAGCGAAGACAGAAATAGGACGAGGAAACAGAAAGCAACCTGAAGCGCAATGGCTCCCCGCATGAGACGGCGTGGCGAGTGCGGATCATCACCACCTTTGAGCGCGGCAACGGGCCTGACGGCGGAAGCGCGGAGAGCAGGAAGCAAACCAAGCAACAGAACGACGACGATCATGAGTCCGAAGCCAAAGCAAAGCACACGCCAGTCGGCAGGCAGGGCGAGGCGTGCCGGGTCGTCGGGCGGATTGATCAGGCTGAGCACGAAGGGCGCCGACCACGCCGCAAAGAGTGCGCCAAGGACGGAAGCGAAGAGGGCGAGCAGCGCGCTCTGGCACAGGATGAGCTGGACGAGGCGACGACGGCCCGCGCCGATCGAGATGCGGACAGCCATCTCCTGGGCACGGGCGGCGGCCTGGGCGGTCATCATGTTGGAGACATTGACGCAGGCGATGAGCAGGACGAGAGCGGCCAGCAGGCCGAGGATGCCGAGTGAGCGGCGATAGTCTTTCTGGAGTTCGGAGATGCCGCCGCCGGCGGTATAGAAGACAAGCTTCTGATTGAGATAGCGGTCGATGTCCGCCTGGGGCATGCCGTGGAAACGCTTGGAGCGCTCGGTCTCAAAGGCGCGGTGGACGGCGGAGAGGTGCTGACGCAGTCGTTCGAGGTCGGTGGACGGGTTGACACCGGGCTTCAACATGAGGAAGGTGCGCTGCCAGATGAAGCTGTCTTCGGCGGCGAGGCTGTTCATGCCGAGAGGCAGAAAGATGTCAGTGTCCGTTCCTTTTTCGGTTCCAGTGAAATCGTGCGGGCCGACGCCGATGATTTCGAAGGTCCGGCCGCCAATGTGGAGCGAGCGGCCGAGGACGTGAGGATCGCGGCCGAAGCGGTGATTCCAGTAATCCCAGGAAAGAACCGCATAGGGAGCGGTGCCGGGGGCACGATCATCGGCGGTGACAAGCAAGCGGCCGATCTCAGGCTCAAGGCCGAAGAGCGGGAACATGTTGCCGGAGACATAAGCGACGTGGGCCTTCTCCATGTCGTCGTCGTTGGACCAGGTGATGTCCGTGCGGTCGGCGTCGCTGACAGCGATGAGGTCAGCCTGGTCTTTGACGGCATCGCGCATAAGCTTGAAATCCGGAGTGGCCCAGTGGTCGTCCTCGAAGGGCCTGCCTTCGGGGCCGATCATCTTGAGAGAGAGAACGTAAAGCTTGCTCGAACCGGAGATGGGGAGCGGGCGCCAGAGCAGGGCGTCGATAAGACGGAAGGCGGCGACACAGGAGCCGATGCCGAGAGCGAGGGAAAGCACAGCGGCCGCGGACGTGACCTTGTTGCGGCAGAGCTGCCGCCAACCGAACCTTACATCGGCGAGAAGCGACTCAAGCCATCCGGCAACACGAATGCTGTGGCCCTCCTCGCGCTGGCGCAGTATCGAACCGAAGGTGCGGCGTGCTTCGTCGGGGTCGCGTCCCGAGGCAATGGCTTCTTCAATGTGCGACTGCAACTCTTCCTCGATCTCGCGGTTCAAGCGCTCACCCTGCAAGGAATTCCAAACACGCGACCACAACGACATGTCATGCCTCCCGGAGAACCCGATTGATGGCCAGGCTGACTGACTGCCAGCGTGACTCTTCTGCGCCCAGTTGCTTCTTGCCAGCGGCGGTCAGTTCGTAGATCCGAGCGCGGCGACCGGTGTCTTTCTTGATCCACTCCGCGCGAATCCAGCCAGCTTCCTCCATCCGATACAGCGCGGGGTAGAGCGAGCCCTGTTCTGCGCGCAGCACTTCGCCGGATGTACTGGTGATGGCAGCCATGATGGCGTATCCGTGAAGCCGCGGACGCCGCGACAATATCTTGAGCACGAGCAAATCGAGTGAACCTTGCAGGGCATCGGTCTTGGGCATAGTCAGATATCTATATATAGACATCTTAATATAAAGTCAAGACGCGCTCAGCCGACGCTAATAGACCAAATCGCTTCATCCAGGTTCAGTTTGGGATTACCGAGTTGATTAGTACCGAAAAACGCCCTTCTCGTCAGTTGAGCGATAAGTTGGCTATTCGTATATATGACCGGTAATTGTCCACGAAGTCCGTTATCGGCCAAGTGGAATGAGCACATCCGTAAACACACGCCGACTCCTGAGAGGACTTTTCATCGCGTCGATGTGTGCAGCGGCAAGTGACCACTTGTCGCCTGTAATTTGCTTGCTTAAATTCATTCGTCGCGCAGCAGGATCATCGGGTCAACCGCGAGAGCACGTCGCGCGGGGACAAGAGCAGCGACGACACCCACGCAGAGCATGGTAAGAATGACGCCGCCGAGGATGACCGGGTCTTTCGGCGTAGCCTGATACACGATAAACGAAAGGACACGGGTGGCCAGTACGCCCAGGATCAGGCCAGCTATGGAGCCGGTGGCGAGTAACCGGAAGGTACGTCCCAGCGCAGCGCCGAGCACTTTCCGCTGATCGGCTCCGAGCGCTATGCGGATACCAAGCTCTCGGAGACGTTTGCTGACGGTGTAGGAGGCCATGCCGAAGATGCCGGTAATAGCAAGCATCGCGCCCAGCAATCCAAGCACGCCGAGGGAAACCGTTGCTACGCGGGCGGCGAAGAGTGCGGAATCCAACTCGCTGTTCCAGGTCCTGATTTCAAGCGGCAGCGCTGGATCGAGGCTGCGCATCGAGCGCTGCAGGGCTGCGGCAATCTCCTGCGCATCGCGCTGCGATCGAACGACGAGCCAAGTATCGCTGGAAGGGTGCTGGAGGAAGGAAAAGAACATGGCCGGCTTTTGATCTTCGGTCAGGGTTTCATATTTTCCGTCTTCCACTACGCCCACAACTTCCGCCCGGTTGCCGCCCCAGAACTTGAAATGGTTACCTACTGCCTTGTCAGCGGACCCGAAGACCTTGCGGGCAAATTCGCGATTCACCACAGCCACGATAGGAGCCTTGTCTTCATCGTGCATGGTGAAGGTTCGGCCGGCGAGGAGCGCAGTCCCGGCGGCACGGAAATAGTCAGGCGAGACATTGAAGTTCTGGGCATCGGCTGCAGCGTTCGTCGGGCGGAAATCGGCGGTGGTGTCGGTAAATACGTCGGAATCCCCTCCGCCGAGACTGAGTGGAAGGCGATCGGCATATCCCACAGCAGCGACGCCCGGAATCGCGGCGGCGGCCTCGAGCATGCGCTTCTGCATTTGCACGCGCTGGCCGGGATCATATCCAGCCATTTGCAGATCGGTCTGCACGAGCATCACTCCCTTAGGCTGAACACCGTAATTACTCTCAAGCGAACGAGCCAGTCCGCGCACGGCGACGAGTGAAGCGGTGACTAAAACTGCGCAAATGGCGATTTGAAGACCAAGAAGTATCTCGCGCAGTGTAAAGCGGCGCGTGCTGCCTACGCTTGTCGTCCCGGAGCGAATAATCTGCCAGGGATCGGAGCGGAGAATCTGGCGGACTGGAACCAGGCCGAAGAACAACCCACTGAAAACAGCCAGCAGGAAGGCCAGAGCATAGGTTTTCGCGTCCGGATTTACCGGCACATTGATCGGGATATTCGGAATCGGTCGCCACGTGCTGAGAGTGCGCAGGATGACCACTGCTCCCGCAATACCTAAAGCACCCCCCGCCAGAGAAACCAAAACGGCTTCAGTGAGGAGCTGGCGGAGGATGAGCTGGCGACGCGATCCAAGCGCCATGCGGACTGCAATTTCGCGCGAGCGATCCGCTGCCCGCGCGGCGAACAAACTACCGAGATTGGCGCACGCGGCAAGCAGAATAAGACCTGCCAGGAGCAAGAGCCCGAACATGAAAGCGCGCGTGGGCCGGCCGAGGGTATTTCCGGCGAGTCCGGGGTGGGACAAGGAGAATTTCAGGCCATCATCAGATTTGGGATATGTCTTCGCCAACGAATTTGCAATTGTGTTCAAGTCCGAGGTAGCTGCGGCTGGTGTTACTCCGGGCTTGAGGTGTCCTATCGCCCAGGCGTTATGGTTGCCGCGCTCTTCAAGTGAGTCCCAATCGGCGATTTGGTGCGCATCGACTATGGGAGCCCAAAAATCGGGCGCGAAGAAGAGTTCGGTGCCGCGGAAGTCGGATGGAGCAACACCAACGATGGTGAAGGGATGCTTATTGATCTGAACAGTACGACCCACTGCGGCGGGGTCGCCGTTAAAGTGGCTGTGCCAGAGCGCATAACTCAGAACAATCTCGGGGACGCTGTTCGGCCCATGTTCTTCGGAAGCATGGATGAATCGGCCAAGGTAGGGCTGAACGCCGAGGGCATCGAAATAATTGCCGCTAACCATGTAGGGCCAGACCACGGAAGGATTTCCGTGACCGGTATCGAGCCCGACGCCGCCCATAATGTCGTATAGCACCAGCGAATCGAAGCTGCGATTCCTGTCGCGCAGGTCGAGGTAATCCGGATACGACTCTGACGGAGTTGTATCGGACCCGTAGGCACGCTCCAGCATGAAAAGGTTCTCGGGGTGCGGTACGTTGAGCGGGCGCAATATCAGCGCGTTGAGAACGCTGAATACGATAGCGTTCGCGCCGATGGCCAGTGCCAGCGTGAGCACCGCGGTCAGGGCAAATCCAGGCGCCTTTCGCAACTGCCGTAAAGCAAGCCGTATATCGGCGTTCATGCTTCCCCCTTGCCTTTTCTTTGTGCGTTCTCAGGCTTGTATCGGTTGTACGCTTGCTCGAGACCCGCGGTTCCATTTGATATTGCCAGCTGCCAGCCAGGGATAACAGGCCCGAGCACTCTGAGCTCTGTTTGAGCTTCGCTCCGAGATTAGTATCGCGAAACACCCTAGGGTGCGATAGTCCGAGATGGCGATCCGGATCATGTTGTTTGCTACGGCAATTGGAGGCCGTACCCGTGGCAAGCAGCAAAACAAAGCGCAAAAGGACACCTAAATCGATTCTCAAGCTCCCCGATCTTGAACAATCCAAATCGGCAGTATTGAACAGCCTGACATCTCCCAGTTCCCAGCGAACCTATGATCATGCGATCAGAGAATTTATCGAGTGGTATTGCTCGGAACCCAGACTCGCATTCAACAGGACTGTGGTCACGCGGTACCGAATCTCCCTAGTGTAGTGCGTCCCTAATTCTGTCGATTATGTTTCGGTTCGAACGAAGCAGTGAACCACGCAATCACAGGAGTTTATCGTTTCTTCCGATCCTCGGGATAATCGGCATTCTGTATGACGCACTACACTAGAGCAGCGTCATTACGCATCAACCACCATCAACTTGCGACTCGCTGCAGTTCGGAGGTTGGCTTACGAGGCGGCCGATTGCGGTCTTTTGAGCGCCGATCTCGCTGCTGGGATTCGACGGGTGAAGGGCGCCAAGCGACTGGGTGTTCCCGTTGGCAATTGGCTTAGTGCGGAGCAAGGCAAGCGCCTTCTGCGGACGGCGGACGTTGCCATTCTGCGCGGAAAGCGCGACTACGCCACACTCGCGATTCTGCTGAGCTGCGGTCTCCGCCGCGCGGAATTGACGACGTTGAAAGTCGAAGACATCCAGCAACGGGAGGAGCACTGGGTGATTGCCGATCTTGTTGGCGAGTGCATCCGAGCCGTCGGCGCATTCCCATATTACACTCGCTGTGTCAACCAGCGTGCGTCGCAACAATCGCCGGATTCCGGCATTATCTTCAACAATCAAAACAGTCATTATTTTCTCGTTCTTGCTGTGATGCCCCGGTATGCCTTGACCACATGGAAGAAGCGTCCAGGCAACAGAAAAGCTTAGTCGAGCCTATATAATTCCGAGGACGAGCGATATAGAGGCTGCTACATGTGCTCCCTGTGTGGTTCCACATAGATGCGACTTATTTGATCAGCGTTGAGCGCAGTCTTTCGGATCATCCATTGGATTGCAGGTTTACCAGCATAGACAAGAAGAGCAAGATGCATCTGGGGCGCTTTTTCTTTTGCGGAAGACTATCTCGAGCCAGCGACAGGTGGTTGTATCTGTTTGTTCGCGATACAATCCTGGCCTGTCTCACGAGTCTATGTCTGTTGAATTACGCTATGGCTGCCACGACCGCACAGTATCGACTCAAATCCTGGACGGTAGAAAATGGCCTCCCTCAAAACGTCATTCGAGGTATTGCTCAGACACCGGACGGTTATCTCTGGATTGCGACATTGGATGGCTTGGCGCGCTTTGACGGCGTAAACTTCACCGTTTTCAACAAGAGCAAAACACCAGGCATTGTTTCGAACCGGTTCAGTTCAATGGTGGCAGGGCAGAACGGAGACCTATGGCTGACCAACGAAAGTGAAAGCGTTACTCGTTTTCATAATGGCTCTTTTCACCTCTATGGCCCGGAAGACGGTATCCCCACGAATAGCGTACGCGGAATAGCGCGAGACAACGCCGGAAAACTTGTGGTATTGTCTGACGAATCGATTATGAAATGGAACTCTGGATCCGGAGAGTTCATCGACGTTACACCAGACGGTTTCCGAATGCATTCGCAGCCGCTCCGTTGGGAAAACGCCGGCTTCTGGGGACAGGACAAGGCCGGTCTGCATGTCTTCTCGCAAGGAAGACTTCAAAGCTATCCTCTGCCGGGTTGGCTGCCAGACGGTTCGATCTGGGACGTTGGGATGGATGCGAGCGGGACCGTCTGGCTGGAAACCTTTGATGGCAAGCAAGGATTCATTTCCGCAGACAAGCAAACGGTAGAGCAGGCGGACCCAAATCATCCGCGCACGATCTCCTACCGCGATCCTCATGGGCATATCTGGACGCAGCATGTAGGTCCGCGCCTGGTGCGGTTTCTTGATTTTGAATCTTCCGGACAAACAGTCAGCCTCCCGTTCACGCGCTTTCTTGAAGACAAGGAAGGCAACGTATGGATTGGAACGGAAGGCAGCGGACTCTATCAGCTGCAGGAGCAATCGATTGAGGTTTATTCAAAGGCCCAGGGCCTGATCGATCAGGATATTTATCCGATCTATCAGGACCTCTCCGGAACGACATGGATGGGAGCCTGGCAATTGGGTCTTAGTAGTTTCCGCGACGGACGCTTCACCAACTACACCACAGAACAGGGGCTTCCGGGTCGATTGGTGAGCGCATTAAGTGGAGATCGCGACGGCAATCTGTGGATAGCCACGCACGGAGGTCTCGTAACGTTTCGCGATGGCCAGTTCCGCAAGCCCGCTGTGCTTCTTCCGGAACACGCTGTTGCGCAGGCGATCATGCAAGACTGCGGCGGAACAATGTGGATCGGGACGACGAACGGCCTGGTGGCTTACAGAGACGGACCCAGCAGGACCCTCACCGCGCAGGATGGCCTGGCCGGCAATGATGTGAAGGTGATCATCGAGAGTGCTTCAGGAGATTTGTGGATTGGAGGTTATGGCGGACTTACGCGCCTTCATGGCGGTCAATTCACGCGCTGGAGTGAGCGTGATGGATTGCCCAGCGATAACATACGAGCCATTTACGAAGATCGCGATGGCGTGATCTGGATCGGGACCTACGACGGAGGACTCGGACGCTATAAGGATGGCAAGCTTACGCGCTACACAGAACGCGATGGGCTTTTCAACAATGGCGTATTCCAGATTCTGGAAGATGGAAGAGGAAACCTCTGGATGAGCTGCAATCGAGGCATCTATCGCGTAAGTAAACAGGACTTGAATGCATTCGCAGACGGGAAACGAACGACGATTACCTCCGTTGCATACGGAAAAGCTGATGGCATGTTGAACGTAGAGTGCAATGGCGGCATGTGGCCTGCCGGCATCAAAGCGAAGGATGGGAAGCTGTGGTTTCCTACGCAGGATGGAGTCGCGGTCATCGATCCTCAGACCGTGCGCATCAACCCGCAGCCACCGCCAGTAATCATCGAAGCGGTCCTCGTAGATCGTGTTCCAGCCGCGTTTCAAAATTCATTGACTATACAGCCGGGCAAAGAAAATCTGGAGATTGAATATACCGCTCTTCGCTACAGGCTTGAAGGGCTGGATTCCAACTGGATTGACGCCGGTTCGCGGCGCACCGCCTATTATTCTCACCTGCCGCCGGGAACATACACATTTCATGTGATTGCCGACAACAGCGACGGCGTATGGAATGATGCGGGGCAAAGCCTGGCATTGACCGTCTTAGCGCCGTTCTACAGGAGATGGTGGTTCATTGCACTCGAAGTGCTTGCCGCAGTGGCGCTGGCAGGGCTGGCCGTGTACTATCGCATATCGCAACTACAACAGGCGCAGGCCTTGCAAAAAGCCTTTTCGCAGCAGCTGATTGCTTCTCAGGAGAATGAACGTCAGCGCATCGCGTCTGAGCTGCATGACAGCCTCGGTCAAAGATTGATCGTAATCAACAACATGGTTCACCTGATGATGCGATCGCACAACAAGGGCGCTCCCCCCAGTAGCGAAGTCATGCAGGAAATCGGCGCAGAAGCAACATTGGCCATCCAGGAAACGCGCGAAATTTCCTATAACCTGCGGCCATTCCAGCTTGATCGCCTTGGTCTGACCAAGGCCGTAGAGATCGTCGTGCGTACGGTCGGCTCTGCCTCTGGAATTCGTACGGCTTCGGAATTAGACAACATTGACAACGTCTTACCGAAGGACCTGCGAATCAACTTCTACAGGATTGTTCAGGAATCGCTGAACAACATAATGAAACATGCCCAGGCTACTGAGGTGGATGTTCGCATAACACGAAATGAAGAGAAGGTGATCTTATCCATTCGCGATAATGGAATTGGATTCAATCCGGTCAACCGTCCTTCCAGCGGAGGAAAGAGCGGGTTTGGATTGACGGGAATGGAGGAACGGGCTCATTCCCTTGGAGGAACCTTCCGCGTGCGGTCTGCGCCCGGTCAAGGCGCCGTAATGACGATAGAAATCCCAGTTGATGGTATAGATCACAGTTGAGGACGGTTCGCCTCGGTTGCGAAGGCTTTAGCTTAAGAGCGGCAAAGAGGATCTATGGATCAATCGATGACAACTCGCAAATTGAAATATAGATGGAGGATTCTGGCGTTTGCGGGTTTGTTATTTGCCGGGTGCCACTCGCAAAGTATGCAGAGCAAAGCGACGATCGAAATCACTCAGGCGCCAGTCGCGAGCATCGGTGGTCCCGCACAGATGGAGTCTATCGAGGGACGCGTGAGTCATGCAGAATCTGGCGAGCAGGTTCTGCTGTATGCGCGTAGCGGTGTTTGGTGGCTGCAGCCTCTTGTCAATCAGCCTTACACCAAAATCGAATCGGACTCGACATGGAAAAATGTTACGCACCTGGGCACTGAGTACGCTGCGCTGTTAGTAGAACCTGGATATAGTCCCGCAGCAAAGCTTGTGACTTTACCCCCGGAAGGAAATGGCGTTCTGGCCGTAACGGTGACGAAAGGCAAGGCGGGAGCGGCATTCGCCCCCGCCGTTATTCATTTCAGTGGCTATGATTGGTCCGTTCAGACAGGAATGAGCGATCACGGCGGCCAACCATACGAATACGACATTGCGAATGCCTGGACCGATGAGAAGGGCTACCTGCATCTCCGCATGGAGTACCGCAATGGCCGGTGGTCTTGTGCGGAGGTTAGCCTGAACCGTAGTCTTGGATACGGCACTTACAAATTTGTGGTGGAAGATAGCGCGCACCTCAGGCCGTCTGCGGTGCTTGGAATGTTTACCTGGGATAACGCGCAGTCGACGAACTTCCGCAACGAATTGGATATAGAACTTAGTCGCTGGGGAGACCCGAAGGGCAAGAACGCACAATATGTCGTGCAGCCTTTTTATGTTCCGGAAAATCTGGTTCGCTTCAACGTGCCAAACGGAACTTTAACTCACACGTTTCGCTGGGAGCCTGGAAAGGTGACCCTTCAGACGATCAGTGATCCCTCAACCGGCCACGCAAATGTTATCAGTGAGCACGTTTTTGACTCGGGAATACCAACGCCCGCGAATGAAAAGGTTCACATGGACCTCTATGACTTCCATCATTCGGAGAGCTCATCGAATACGCCTGCTGAAGCGGTGATCGAGAAATTTGAATTTACTCCCGGTCAAGAATCACACTAATCGCCAACTTCCTTGGCTCCTGTGGAACTACTCGGGTGCGTATGTATAGCGCACGATACTTGTGTAGTAACCTTCATTTCATCTCTCTTCTTGTGGCCCTAGTCTGAAATCCATATGTTCGAATAGGCTGCTTCTCGGACATGCGGTTTCTAGTTCCTGGAAACCGGATCTTGAGCCAGTTAGCTTCGAGAATGCTCTAATTGCTCAACGAGCGGAAGAAGTACGAGATCCGAGCCGCGTGTCCTGCCCCAAATGAAAAAGCTGGGCGACGTTGATGCCGCCCAGCATTCCGTTACCAGCGATCCCATTCTTTGACCGGCTTCTCGACATTCAAGGTGCCGATACCGGTTGCGAAATCCCAACCTATATTTGTGCTGTACGAGATACGGTATTTTTTGCTGCTGGTTGAGAGAACTCCATATGTACCAGAGGGGGTCATAACAGCTGTTTGAAGAAGTGCAATCCACGTCATTGTCTCCCAAGGCGACGTCATGGAAGACGCAGGCGTTGCCGCCCTTCGATGAATCGCAGGCTTTGTTAGAACTTCCGCGATAAGATGATCAGTAGTCTTCTTCATGGAAAAGAGTTTCTCCTCCGGAAGACCAGCTCATCCCATTTCCCGTTAATAATCTGGGCTTCATATCGCCGGCGACCTCTCAAGGCGTTTCTCAAGAAATGATTCAAAGCGCGATTTACCATCGCATCCTTGCTCCCCTGGCCTGGTCGAACGTGGCGATGAGCCACGCGCAGTTCAAGAGAATGCCTTGATAGAAATCAAAAAACGGCGAAAGCAAAGCCAGCGAGATGCGATCGCGGTGCGCGACTGCATACAAGCTGCCTGACATTACGTTGGCGAGGCATGCAGCCGAGGCCCAGGAGGCGAGGCTCAGCAGATTGCCGCCGTGCAGCAGGTAGAGAAGCGAACTCGCGAGCAGAACAAAATAAAGCGGGGGAAAACAGAAGAAGTCGAGCAGGAACGCAGTGGCAATCCACGTCTTGATGCGCAGCGGCGACTTGTCTCCCCGCAATGTCCTGCGGATAAACCAGAGCACTACCTGCATAGTGCCACGGTTCCAGCGATACCTCTGGTTCATCAGGACCGCTAGTGTTGAGGGAGCCTTGGTATGCGCGATTGCGTGCGGTTCATACTCTACCCTGTATCCAAGCGCGAGCATCGACAGGGAGAGGTGAAAGTCCTCGGCGAAAGTAAGAGGCGAGAATGGCCCCGGGATCTCGTGATCCTCAAAGCCATCTGCTTTCTCGTTTTCTTCCTGCACGCGGTCGAGGGCCTCACGACGGAAAAGCCCGATGGGTCCGGGCACAACCATGACGGCTCCGGTAGCGCCTTGCGAGAGACGCAGCGCTCCGTTGGCGAGTACATACTCGAAGGCCTGAAAGAGCCCCAGCAGCGATTTCCGGTTGCGCACACGGATCTGTCCGGAGACAGCGCCCACGCGCAGATCGAGCATGTGCCGTACCATCAGCCGGAGTGAGCCGGCTTCGATGCGTGAATCGGCGTCGATGCATAGAACCAGCTTTCCCTTTGCGTGCTTGAGGCCGAAGTTGTGGGCGCTCCATTTGCCACCGTTGGGCTTGGTGAAGACGCGGACATCGCACACGCCATGCTCGGAGTAGTGAGCTCCCGCAAACGGAAGCGCAAGGTCGTAAGTTTGATCACTAGAACCATCGTCGACGAGGATCACCTCGTACGCCGGGTAATCCAGCTGTATCAGCGCACTCAGCGCATCCGTGACGCAGGCGGCTTCGTTATAAGCCGGGGCGAGGATCGATACGAAGGGCGGGGTTGTGTCGTCCAGCAATGCAGGCCGTTGCTCTCCCCGCGCCATGCTCGCATAAGACAGGATGATGAGAATGCACCAGCGCAGTCCCACGAGACCCGCGAGCGCGCCAAGAAGATATACGCTGAACGCGCCGAGGCTTGGACCCTGCAGGTCGATTCGCTGACTGGCTTGGGACCACAGTTTGTAAGGCGTGTACAGGGCCAGAAAGCATCCGAAGCAGAACGTGATCCAGAAGAGCCACGACGTCGATATGCTGGTCGGCAGCAGCGTATCGCGCCGCGTGCCGGCACTCATTTGCTCACCAACGCCGACGGCTGCTGCGTTCGCGGGTCTTCGTCGAGTTTAATGCCGAGCTGAAGGAACTGATCTTGCTCCTGCTTGGAGTAAGACCAGCTCTCTGTCCAGTTCTGATCTGTTTCATCAGCGCCAGATCTGCGGGCAAACATGGCGCGCACCCGCGCGACGAGCCACGCGAACATCGGCACGATGGAGAAGACCAATCCCGCCTGAGTGATGCGGTCGGCATAGAGCGGCGGCCGCCATTGCAGCGTAACCGGTATCGATCCCGACGAGAATGCCTTGAACTGCTCGGGTGGCAGATCGCACGCGATCACGAGATCGCTGCGGTCCGGGTATCCGGGAACAGGGCGAATTTCCTGCAGGCGACCGGAGACTTCGTCGCTCACCAGCGAGTGCTTCAGCTTCATGCGCAGTTCCTGGCCCGGTTCCAGCATGGATGCTTCGCGTGTTGGAATCTGCACGGTTGCCTGGAAGCCGGGGCCTTTGGCGAGCGCGAGGATCACCTGGTCATCGTCGGCCAGCGCGGGTGTGGGGTGGCGGTAAACTATGGTGCCGGAGAATGGCGCAGTGACGCTCTCTTCATTGTGAAGGTTTGCAAGGTTCGCGCGGAACTCGGCAAGCTTCGCTTCAAGCTCTGCCAGCTCGGCGCCTCGCTCGGCCTGCGCGCGTTCTCCATCACGAACGATTGCCTCTTCGGCATGCTGCACCGCCTGTGAGCCATCATTTGCCGCCTGAATCAGGTTCTCGCGTTCGCGCAATTCCTGGGCAGCGGATTCGGCGGCGACAGAGGCGGCGTCCAGCCTGGCCCGCGCTATGACACCTTCTTTCACCAGCGCAGCCGTGCGTTCAAATTGCGTTTTGGCCGCGTCGCGTTTGGCCTGCTGCGCGGCGACGAGCTTGTCTTCATAGAGTACCGGCGCTGCTGGGGCGGCGCCTAACCTGGTTGAACTCAGGACTCCGTAACCGAGTTGAGCCAGCCTCGCGCGTTGCGAATCACTTGCATCCTGCGACACGCGTATCAGCTCAGGATCGAGTTCAAGCGGCTTGAGCCGCGCACTCGCGATTTGCTTCTCCAGAACATTGATCTCGCCGATGAGTTGCTGTTCCTCTCTCTCGGCTTCGGGATCGTCGAAGGCGGCAAGTGTTGTGTGATCATTGATGGAATCACCTTGTGTGAGATGGGGAGTTGTCCTCGCATGCGCATGCACCACGAAGAAGTCTGTGCCGAGAATGACCCCAGCCCTTCGGGTCAGCTCGCGATCGAGCCAACCGGCAGCAAATGCCGCAACGGCCAGCAATAGACCCACTAAGAGCAGACCCCGCGCGCCGCGATTCTCTCCGTTGGCGTTTCGCTTCCTCCAGACCGCGATGGAGTGAGAAACACAAAAGACCAACCAGCCAACGACGGCGGCCACCAGAGCAATATGTAGGGCCCCAACAGAATCATTTAGCATAGTTTTCCTCGATTACTAATTCTTCGCAGTTGAGTGAAGGTGCCGCAAAATAGCATGGCAGGACGGGCTCTTGCTCATCAAAGAATGGCTGGGTCGATTTTGCATAGACAAATAATTCGGCCACCCTGACCGCGCTTCGTTAAACCAAGATACGGCGCTACGAGAAGACATGAAATAGAGGTCACTACATAGACACACGTGTGGAACCACACACTCACAGAGGTCGCCGGTGGCGAGTGGAGAACATCTTGGGTAGAAATATACTTGACTAACCCACACCAAGTATCACCTTTTATTTCAGCAATTTACTGCCCATAAGTAACGAAGATCGCTAAATCTTCGGTATAAGAGCTATAAAGAGTGGCATCAAAATTGCTATAAATTCCGCGAAAGACCGATAAATGGCAGTCGCTTAAAAGTTGACAACTGTCGCGTCTCTTTTTGAGACTTTTGGAGTATTCTGCGTACGTAAGCGTACATACACGGTATGCCTCTGGTATTCACCTAGTGCATATCAAATAGGGTTGGACGTGGAGGGAATCGAACCCTCGGGTGCTCAGTTTTGCGGACCTGCCCCGACCAGTAACCACGCCCATGTAAGGCCAGCCGCGTAGCAATCCACGGCTGGATGGGGTTGTCGCTCAAACCGACTAGGCTTCCTGAATCTTGCGAGGATGGGGAAGCCTCGTCTTAATGGAACGTAATCGCCTGAACCGCTGTCGAGCGCGAGGCTCAGACTTCAGTTTCTTCTCATGCCTAAGAGTCTAGTAAAAGCAACCTGTGGAAAAGTCGGTACAAAAACTGAAAACGTGCACCAAAGTACGGTAATGTCGCGTTTTGATAACGCTCTGCGCCAGATTATGCAGGTCTCTAAAGAAGACTTGAAGAAGATTCGGGTTGAGGAAGAGGCAGAGAAAGCCGATAAACCTAGACGTGGGCCGAAACCAAAGAAAACTAGACAATTATGACGGTTAGGGCTGTCAATACGATTTATGTTGCATCATTTCTTATCATGCTGCATCATAATGAATGTCGGAATATAAGTGCAGCGGTCGATAGACCGTAGTTCCGATCCCGCCAGCAATGGCCCCCACGAGTGTAGGGATAAAAGAGGCGCATGGAAATATGAAAAGGCTCTCTTCATCGGGAGCCTTTTCTCCTTTTAGTTGCGAATTTTGATGTTGTGTAGAGTGTTGTGCAAGATGATCCAAAAGCGTATTGGTCTACCATCAGGTCGGGTGGAATCATAGTCTGGATCGCGAACGAAGGCGGTCTCCACAAGCATTTCGAGACGGCCTTTAGAAACCTTCTTCATCTTGAAAAAGATGTCATACTCCACAGTCGTACTGTTCTCTCTGATTACTTCAACTGAAAAGAAATTACGACGATTGTTGTTATGACGTGGCTTTCTTGTTGGTAAAGCCTGAATGATGTCTGGCAATAACTTCGACAATTCATACCGACGAAAGTCGAAGATTCGTTTTTCATACGA
Organism: uncultured Acidobacteriaceae bacterium; assembly: GCA_963833015.1. Classification (GTDB taxonomy): domain Bacteria; phylum Acidobacteriota; class Terriglobia; order Terriglobales; family Acidobacteriaceae; genus Alloacidobacterium. The sequence continues at coordinate 593,986 of CAWHWJ010000020.1, forward strand.
GTCTGGATATATCAGACTCGCATCGTAGGTCTCTGCCTCTTTCGGTTCGCGAGAGAAGCAATGAAGAGTAAATACCACATCGACTGTGTAGACCTCAGCAGCTTTATTTCCTTCGGCGGGTCGTTCAAATTTAAAGGTGCAAGGATGTAGATGGGTAAGATCATAGGTCTTACCGTCATACTTAAACGGTTGCCATTTCACGGTTAAGCAATTCTACTGTGGTTTCTATGATTGGCTCTTAGGTCTCGGGCCACGTTTCTTCCGATATGGACTAGAACGCTTCTCTTTCAGACATTCCATTGCCATCCTTGCCAGTCAACTCCTTGTAGGTAAGACGGCGATCCGCCACCTGAGACAGAGCTAGGTAGAAGCGGTCAGCATCGTTCAATGGGTTGCCTTTCGTTGCGCGGTTGTTGAAACGGAACACTTGCTCATCCAAATACCGCTCAAGGTGGAACGGCTCTACCGAAACATAGGTTCCAGACAGGTTGCGCTTCATCAGAGACCAGAAGTTCTCCAAACCATTCGTGTGAACCTGGCCGCGTACATAGGATTCAATGTGGTTCACGGTTTCGTGGGTATAACGGCGGCGAAGAGTGTCATGGGCTACCGCTTCGTCAGTGTAGATCGCGGAACCGTACTTGACGTTTGCAAGGATTTCCTTCTCAAGAGTCTCTCGCTTCGTGTTGGGAACAACCTTCGTGCGAACCTTCTTGGTTTCACGGTCAAGGATGCCGAGTACAGCAGTCTTGTTCTGGTAGCGAACCGTAGATGGCTTGCCCATCAATGCAGTGTGGGTCTGGTTTAGCTTCTTTACGCGGCCACGGTGCATGTTGCTCACCTTACCGCCAACAAAGCTCTCGTCAACCTCTACCGCGTCACCATTGCCGCCGAACTTGAATCCGAAGTCCTTAGCTTTGAGAGCGCGGCGAAGACGTTGAAGCATGAACCATGCAGTCTTCTGAGTCACACCCAAAGATCGCGCCAATTCGTGCGAGGAGACGCCATTCTTGCAACTGGTCAGGAGCCATAGAGCAGGAAGCCATTTCCGCAGAGGCAGCGGTGAATCTTCAAAGATGGACTCTACCTTGACACTGAACTGGTGACGGCAAGAGCGGCACTTCCAACGCTTCTGAGTCTTGATGTAGTAGGGATTCGAGGTAAGGCAATCTGGACACTTGACACCGTTCGGCCAGCGCATCTTGGCTACTGTGTCGATGCACACCTGTTCATCGCTGAAATACTGGATGGCTTCAAGAAGTGTCTTAGGCTCTTGCATATAAAGAAGATAGCAATTTGGCGTGGGTTAGTCAAGTATATTTTCACCACATCTTGTCCCAGCTTTTCAATGAGTTACGACCGACGGTGCTTTTTTGCTGAAAAGCGCCTATGAAAGATTGATCGGATTGATAACGAGAAACGCGCCAGTGTCAAGTAATCGAATGGTGCTGCCAAGTGAACTCACTTTGCGCGTGGAGTCGAGAATGGCCGAGCAGATCTCGCAGTGATCCAGGTGCTTCTGCGCGGCAGAAAGGCCGCAGATTCTCGCCTTGTTCCTGGCGTCTTGAGTCCACGTTTCAAAGCAGGATCAGGACCAAACAGTCGCTGGTTCAGTGGCGCACAACGACTGTATCTGATTGAAACCTTTTCACAGTGAGATCGAATTTCAGCAAATTATTAACAATCCTATCGGGCATCTGTAACAATTGCGGGCCTATAAAGGCTTCGCTTTCAGTTTTCTGTGACCTAGGCATCCAGAAACCAGGGGGCCCCCAAGATCTCTTGGAGTTCGGGTCAGAATTGCCTCCTCGTTACCTACAGGCAAATCGGTTATCGAGGCTTAAAAATGCGCATATTCCGTTCTTTCTTTTTTCCAGCCGCGTTTACCCTTGCCGCCGTGTCGCTGGTGGGTTTCGCATCTCAGGGCTTCGCGCAGGTTGATCGCGCGGGACTGAATGGCACGGTCACTGACTCCTCCGGGCGCGTTTTGCCCCAGACTCATATCACCGCAGTGCACGATGCCACGGGATTGCGGCGGGAAACTACGTCCTCCTCCCGCGGAACTTATGACATTCCCGAGCTGCCGGTCGGGGTCTACACGATTACGTTTGACCATGAGGGGTTCAAGCCGCTCACCTTTGTAGATGTTGAACAGGAGATAGGCAGGACGCGTACCCTGGACGCAACGCTCAGAGTATCCGGCGGTCAGGAGCGGTTGGAAGTGTCAGCCAGTTCAGAGATGGACGAAACGTCTGACGCACTCGGTGTAAGCATCAGCAAGGTGCAGGCCAAAGAATTGCCACTCAATGGCCGCAACTGGGCCAATCTCACCGCGTTTCAGCCCAGCGCCGTCGACACTGGGGGCAGTAACCAGCGGTCGATTCGCTTCGCCGGCCGGGGCCGCGATGACGACAACTTTACCTACGATGGCATCGACGCTACCAACATCATCAACCAGCCGCAGCAGCCCTATGTGCGCCTCGCGATTCCTCTCGACACCATTGACGAGTTTCGCGTCGACTCCGTGCTCTCCACTGCCGAGGTCGGCGCAACGGGAGGCCCGCAGTTAGCCGTAACCTCAGCCTCGGGCGCAAACCAGTTCCACGGCAACGTTTTTGAATACTTTCGCAACAACGTCTTTGACGCTTTGCAGCCTGTTCCCATTACCACGACCCCGCAGCCGCCTTTTCATTTGAATCAGTTCGGGGCTTCCCTCGGCGGACCTCTCGTCCACGACAAGACTTTTTTCTTTCTTGCCTACGAAGGCTACCGCCAGAACTGGGGTTTTCCGCTGCTCGGCTATGTTCCCAGTGCCGCGTTCAGAACCCAAGTGGCCACGGATTCCCCCGAGCTCGTCCCCATTCTCAACGCGTATCCGCAGGGCCAGACTCCGACCAGCAATCCGGATATCAATGAATTTACGAGCGAGGGCACACAGAACGTTTTTGAAAATTCGGCTATGGTCCGCCTCGACCAGCATTTCTCTGCCGCTACTACTGCATTCGTCCGGTTCAACTTCGATAGAGCGGTGAATACCCAACCGTTAGCCAGTTCCGGCAATTATCTTCTGGACCGACAGCAGCTGACCTCTTCTCCCGTGAACGGCGCCATCGAACTCCTGCATGTTTTCTCGCCGTCCCTGGTGAACGAGTTCAAGTTCGGGTTTAACCGCAGCACCGCCGATACGTATGACATCAATCAAACAGGGATACCCTACGTAATCTCGGTTTCCGGTTTTACCAGTTTGAATAACAACAGGGTAAGCATCGGCGTCGGCAACTCCTTCTCCTACATCGATAACCTCACGTGGGTGAAAGGGCGGCACACGCTCAAAGCCGGAGTCGAGATTCGGCGCATTCAATTGAACCAGGGGAACACCGAAGCTGGAACGGTCACCTATGCCTCCCTTCCAGCCTTCGATAAGAACCAGGTAAGCACGGCTACTCTGAACGGTACACTGCCCATCAATGGTCTGCGCAAGACCCAGTATTACGGCTACATCCAGGATGAGTTTAAGTGGATGCCGAATCTTACCTTGAACCTCGGCGCGCGCTACACCTTTTTCAATCTCTTTCACGAAGTACAAGGCCGGGCCAATCCCTTTGATTTCGCCACCTGTGGACCGCAAGGTTTCTGCGGAGTGGGCGCGAGCTTCGGCCAGCTGAATTACGGCGACATCGATCCGCGCATAGCATTCGCGTGGTCGCCAGGCGGAAGCGGGCAGACCGTAATTCGCGCCGGTTTTGGGATGTACCACGAGGACGGCCAGCTGGACGATCAGAATCTTCCCATCAGCAATGAAGTCTACGCCTACTCTTTGTCGAACAAGACGATCCCCAACCTCAGTTATCCGATCACTCCATTTCTCTCCGATACGACGGGGATCATTTCGCCGCGTGACGATGACCGCAAGCGCAAGGATACCTACGTCACACAGTGGGGAGCGTCGGTGAAGCAAACCCTGCCTGCCGATTTTGTAGGAACAATCTCCTACGTGGGAACCCAAGGCACATACCTGCTCACGCTCTCCGAAGTGAATGTTGTCGACCCGCTTACCGGCCTGCGTGAATACCCGGATTTCGGACAGGTAAGTTGGCGAGGAAACAAGGACGGCAGCAGCTACCAGGGACTGTCAGCCTCCTTGAAGCGCTCTTTCTCTCGCGGCTTCCTGCTCTCGGCCAATTACATGTGGTCGCACGAAATTGACGACGGCTCCGACGGCAGTGGCGATGGCGATTCGCTGGTACCTCAAAATGTCGCCTGCCCCAAGTGTGAACGCGCCAGCGGCATCTGGGATGCTCGCAACGTCTTCAACCTCAACACTGTGTACCAGCTTCCTTTTGGACTCGGCAAGCCCTTCCTGAGCCAGCCCGGAGTCGTGAACGCCATCGTCGGTAACTGGCAATTCACTTCAACGGCGGTGGCCCACACAGGATTCCCGGTCAACGTTCTGGTCAATCGTTCGGCTTCTCAAACCCCCGACGGCAATACCAACGACCAGCGCCCCAATCTCGTACCGGCAGTTTCGCTCACGCCGCCGGGCGGCACAGGCATCGCCCAATGGATCAACCCCGCCGCGTTCGCCACGCCAGCGAACGGTACATGGGGCGACTCGCCGCGGAACGGAGTCCGCGGGCCGGGCGTATGGCAGATTGACATGGGGATGGGAAAGCAGATTCCGTTAACCGAGAGGGTAAGCCTTCAATTCCGTACTGAGGTATTCAACATTTTCAACCATCCCCAGTATGGGTTGCCGAACGCAACCATCTTAGTGAGCGGCTTCGGTAGCATCACAAGTACGGTAAACACGACTACCCCGGTCAGCCCGGTCGGAGAGGGAACGCCACGCCAGTTTCAGTTCGCCCTTCACGTGCAGTTCTAAGTGAAAAGAACGTTCGAGAACGGGATAGAGGCCCTTTGAGCATGAAAAGACGATTGTTTCTCGGTCTGCTGCTGGCCATTCTCATGGCCCCTCCCGGAATCTGCTCGCAACCGAACCCGGACTTCTCCGGGACATGGAAACAGAGTAACGAACGCTCTATCCCTAAGCGGATGAGCAATGTCACCCTACATATCGACCAACGCGATCCGGAGTTGACTGTGGAGACTACCATCCTCCGGGATTCCGCTGCGCCCCGGCACGCGGTGCAGCGTTACACGACCGACGGCAAAGTGTCCATATCTATTGGGGCCGACGGAGATGAGTTCCATACATCCATCGTCTGGAACGGTCAGAGCCTGATCTTCTCTGTTGAAGAACACGAGGATGGCCGCATCATTCTGTCTAAAGAGATCTGGACGCTGATAGAGAACGGTGCCGCGCTCCAGAGAGTCCGCGAACGCGAGAATGCGTCCCCGGATGGAGCCGGGAAACAGACACTCATCTACCTCCGGGAAGCACCGCCAACCTGAACAAGCTGGAGTAAACGTGTCATGCATTTCTCGCTGGACGCCTGAACGGAGCGCATGAAAATCCTGGTCATCGAAGACGAAGCCAAGACTGCCAAGTTCCTGAAGAAGGGACTCGGGGAGGCGGGCTTTGTTGTCAATATTGCCAGCGATGGCTTAGATGGGTTGCACCTTGTGCTGGAGTTTGAATTCGATTTGATCATCCTCGACGTGATGCTCCCAGGGCTGGATGGCTGGCAGGTTCTCGCTCGTTTGCGCCAGGAAGGCCGGCCTGCGCTGGTGCTGCTTCTGACCGCTCGCGACGCCGTGCACGAAAGGGTGCGAGGGTTCGAACTGGGTGCCGACGATTATCTCGTAAAGCCGTTCGCATTTTCTGAATTGCTGGCACGGGTGCGATCGCTGCTTCGCCGTGGCCCTCCGCGCACACAATCGACGCTTTGCCTGGCCGACCTTGAAATCGACCTGTTGCGACAGCGCGCCACGCGAGGCGGTCAGCGGTTAGATCTGACTTCTAAAGAGTTCCTGCTGTTATCCCTGCTGGCAAGGCGCCAAGGCGAGGTGCTGTCGCGAACCTTGATTGCCGAAGCCGTCTGGGACATGAACTTCGACAGCGACACCAACGTCGTGGACGTGAATGTGCGAAGGCTGCGCAGTAAGGTGGATGATCCTTTCCCGCACAAATTGATCCATACTATTCGAGGCGCCGGCTATGTCTTGGAATTTGACCGGTAGACTCGCGCCGGTCTCGCGCTTGTGGGGAACTTTGGCTTTCCGGTTAACGGCCGCCTACGCGCTTGCAGGCTTGTTTCTGGTGACCTTCGCCATTGTCAGTCTTTATCTGGTGCTGGTGAACGAACTGGAGAAAAGCACCGATTTGTTCCTGGCGGACAAGGTGCACGTCCTGAGCACCATGTTGCGGGAGAGACCCGAAGACGGGGACGCCTTGCGGGAGGAAGTCGAGCTGGAAACAGCCGCACGCCGATACGAGCGGTTCTATATTCGCCTGCTCGATGATCGAAACACACCATTGTTGATGACGCCAGGCATGGCGGATCAACTGGACCTGGCGCAATTAACCACTCAAACCCGAAGCCGCCCCGATCACACGATTCGAATGAAGGGACGGGACGGCCGGGCCTTCCGCGTGACCGCCGCGTCGGCGCGGGTCGGTTCCCCTCCAGGGCACACAGACACTCTGCAGATTGCGATTGATGTCTCCCAAAAAGAGGCGCTTCTGGCACGCTATCGGTTTTGGTTCTGGGACATTCTGATCGCGACCTTCGTTATTTTCCCATTGGTCGGGTACCAGATTGCGCGGCAAGGCATCCGTCCAGTCGAGGAAATGGCAACGACCGCGCGCCACATCAGTTCGACAAACCTGCGGGAACGAATTCTTGCGGAGGGGTATCCATTCGAGCTGGCATCCCTGGCCCGTACCTTCAACCAGATGCTGGACCGCCTCGAGGGGTCCTTTGAGCGCATTTCGAGATTTTCTGCGGACATTGCACACGACCTGCGCACCCCCGTGAATAACATTCGCGGCGAGGCGGAAGTTGCCCTTGCCCGCGCGCGCACTTCCAGCGAGTATCGCGATGTGATCGAATCCTGCCTTGAAGAAGCCGTTCGGCTGTCGGATCTGATCGGCGACCTCCTGTTTCTCGCGCGCGCAGAGAACCCGTTGCCACACCTGCGCCGCGAGCGCGTGGATGTAGTCGAATTGCTGAGCGGAGTAAAGGAATATTACGAAGCTTCAGCTGCCGACGGCGAAGTCTCGCTTACCACTACCGTTGCCGACGAACCAGTCATCGCGGAACTGGACCGCTCGCTGTTGCAAAGAGCGGTGGGGAATCTGGTGTCGAATGCCCTGGCGCATACTCCACCCGGCGGAGCAGTCGTGCTGGGCACGAATGCGGATTTCTCCACGATTCGCATCGAAGTCTCCGATACGGGCGTCGGCATTCCGGCCGAAGCGCTGCCGAAGGTTTTCGATCGCTTCTTCCGCGTCGATTCGTCGCGTTCCAAGGGTTCGGGGGGCACTGGCCTGGGGCTGGCGATCGTTAAGAGCATCGCGCTGCTTCACGGCGGTAATGTGGAGATTTCGAGCCATCCGGGACAGGGTACCCGGGTCACGCTCCATATGCCGGTCTCCTGAGCAAGATGACAAAAATGTAATCTCCGCGTCATGCTTGCGTCCTCCTGACGCAGCTAGGGTGGACGTGTTCGGATCCCTCCGGGTTCTGCCCGGTTTGTTTCGCAATGAGGAGCAAAGGTTCCGGAACTCACTACGCCGGCAGGTCGAAAGACAGGCCGGGCTCGATTCAGGAAACGGAAATCCGAAGGGTTCGTAGTTGCCCTTCACTCATGATTCTCGTTCTCCCAAGAAACCTTTGACGCGCGGCCAATTCAGGCTGCGTGACGGAAAACGCAAGAGGAGAAGAACAACCATGTCCCGAAAGACGCCTCAACAAACCCCTCGCATCCAGGCGCTGTCACTGCTTTCCGGCCTGCTGGTCACGGGGCTGAGCGTTCCGGCGCTCGCTCAATCCGTACCGTTTCCGACCTACACCGTCGGCCCTCAGCCGGACGGCTCGTATGTCGTCAGCGATGGCACGATCATCAACCCCGCCGGCACTCAGGTGAACCTCGGCATCCGGATCCGCGCCAAAGCCGTCGCGGTCAATCCCACTGGCAATCACACCGCAGCCGTCCTTACCCTGGGGACGTCGACGAGCAATGGCAACGGAGCCGTCGAGGTGTTCAACACGAAGACGGGGGCCGTTCTGCAGAGCTACAGTTCGGCAGGAAACACGGACTCCAGCGGCGGCGAGGTTGGCATCACCTATACGTCAGATGGCAAGTACCTGCTGTTCAGCCAGGACAGCAGCTACGTCGGTATCGCCAAAGTCGATGCGACAACGGGCCTGCTCTCTGACTACGCACATGTCAGTGTTCCGATCGACGGCAGCCTCAACACGATCGAAGGCCAAAATTTTGCATACTCGGTGAACACGGTCAAATGCTTTCCGAACAGCCCTCCGGGAACCGATGGCAGTTACGCTCATCCATGCGGCTTCACCGTCGGCACAAACTCTTCCGCCTATCCTGCCGGCATTGCTGTCTCCTCAAATGGCAAGACCGCCTATGTCGTACTTGATGTGAACGACACGCTGGCCAAGATCGACCTGACCGCGTCAACACCAACAAAGGGTGAGGAGATCCGCGTCGGCAACGTACCACAAAATGTCGTTATTTCGCCTGACGGCAGAACGGCTTATGTCTCCAACAAGGGTGGCCGGATTGCTAAAAAGGGCGACTTCCAGGGCTACTCCGATGGCACCCCGGTTGTTGCCGATAACGTGACTGGCTCCGCGTCCACGGGCACGGTTTCCGTGGTCGATCTGTCTTCGTTTAGGGTCACCAGCACCATTACTACCGGTCTGCACCCAACTGGTATGGCCTTCTGGGGCAAGTACTTGTTAGTGACTAATACGTACAGCGACAGCATCTCTGTAATCGATACGGTCGCCAACCAGGTGGTGCGAACGATCAACCTGGGCCTGCCCATCGCAGTACCTGGCGAAAAGAAAGCTGCCTATGGCGCCGGGCCGAACTCGATTGCCGTCGATGCCAACCAGGACATCGCATACGTTGCCCTCTACAACGCGAATGCGATCGCCGTAGTCGACCTCAACAGTGTTCCGAAGGACGCGATTCTGGGCCTGATCCCAACTGCCTATGCCCCAAGCTCGGTCGTGCTGGACCACAAGGACAGAGTGCTGATCATTGCTAACGACAAGGGCATCGGCACCACGGGCATCCCTCCGCAAAATTCGTTAGGGACCGCCCACGGGGTCACGGACTACAACACCCATCAAGACCTTGGCACGGTTAGCATCATCCCAACACGGAATGTCGGCGAATTGGCAGACTGGACGAATCAGGTCTTCCTGAACAATCACTGGGATCTGACGCGCAATATCAAGAGTGCCTCTGGTGGCAACCCGCATGCCAAGGCGGTCGCTATCCCGAAGAAGATCGGCGATCCGTCGCTGATCAAACACGTATTCCTGATCATTCGTGAAAACCGCACCTACGATCAGATTCTGGGCGACGTGCCCGGCGGCAACGGCGACGCCTTTCTGGCCGTCTTCGGCGCCGGTGTCACTCCCAACGCGCATGAGATTGTGAAGCGCTTCCCGCTCCTCGACAACTTCTACGATCCCAGCCGCCAGTCGGCTGACGGTCACAACTGGATCACCCAGGCCATGGCTCCCTATTCCGACGACATCCAATCGCCGGACTGGGTCCGAGACTATCCTTCCAACGGCGGCGATGCAATTGCCTACCAGAAGAAGGGCCACCTCTGGGATGCGGCGGCCAAGGCTGGCGTGACCTTCAAGAACTACGGGGAATATATCGAGTACAACACGTTTACTGTTCCGGGTTGCACTCCAATTCCTGGAGTAGGTGGAACAACATTCAGTGGCAGTTGCCACCCAACCTGGAGCGCGTTCTACGCCGACACGCAAGCATACGAGTCTGGCGCGGAAAAACAGCTCCAGTATTACCACACCGTTGGCTCCCACTCCCCGCTCCCAAACCTCATTAACAACACGGTCCAGAACTACCCACAGTTCGACCTGGACATTCCCGACCAGTTCCGTGTCGACATCTGGAAGCAGGATTTCGAAAAGGATGTAAAGGCCGGAAAAGTACCCCAGTTGAGCATGATGTGGATCAGCTCCGACCATACCGGTGGCCCGCCAACCGCGGTGGCCATGGAAGCCGACAATGACCTCGCCCTTGGGCGCTTTGTCGATATCATCAGCCACAGCTCGATATGGGATTCGTCGGTGATCTTCGTCGAGGAAGACGATGCACAGGACGGCGTAGACCACGTCGACGGTCACCGTAGCCCGGGATATGTCATCAGCCCGTACGTAAGACAGGACGGAGTTGTTGACTCCACTTACTACTCCCAGGTCAACCTCACCCGCACCATCGAGCAGATCCTCGGTCTGACGCCGATGAACCAGAACGACCTCGTAGCCTCGCCGATGAGGACGCTCTTCGTCGACAACCCACCCGCGGACAACTTCAAACCCTGGTCAAGTGTGCCGAATCTGATCCCGCTGGATCAGGGCGTCACCGCGTCTGCTGCCGTTAGGGACGAAAGCCCTGCGGTCAAGGCTCTGAGAGTTGGTTGGATGAAGAAGAAGCAGCAGATCTTCGCCGGCAAACACACCAAGCCGGACTCCGAAGACCCGGACACCGTTAACCATCTCACCTGGTACGAGGCCACCGGATTTACCCGGCCCTATCCTGGCGAGGCGAAGGTTCGCCCCGCCAGCGACTTCAACAACCGCAAGGCGCCCGCTCACGAAGACCTGGACGACTAGTCATCGTCCCAACCCTCTCCCCGATCACCGGGGAGAGGGCTATTTGTTTATGCCTCAAGAGCAAGGCCTCCATCGACCTGAACCCGCCCCGCCACCGGCGTGAACGTTACTGCGCGGGTTCGTCCAGCGACAACGCAAAGAACACATCGCCTGTCGATTTTCCTTCATTCGTAGACATTGATAAAAAAAGGCATCAGAGTCGCGAGATGGAAGAACAGCGGCGGAATTGCTTCATCGCCATCGCGCACATGAAGGGTGTGTATTAGTGAGCCGAGGAAAAGTTGCAGGGGATGCAGAAGGAACCGTCATGGTTTCTGGTTGAGATGAGAACAGCGAGTCTAGCTTCTTCTCCTGCAGCAGGTATCGCTGATAACGTCGCAGGTGCTCAGCACCCAGTTGCTCCAGCGAGCAATGGAAGTGTTCGGCAAATTGTCGCACCGCACCGAGGTAGCCGCGGATTGTAGAAGGTGAGTAGTTGCGCCGCTGAAGCTCGTGGAGCATGCGCTGGCGAAGCGGGGTCATAGAAAGCTCCTCCTATGACCACTCACCCTAGCCCTGCATAACTCCCTTCGCTAACCACTACGCTCAGTCCGCCGCTCCAGCGGCTTCGTTCAAACCGGCTGCACGGCAAAGTGGCACCTTATTTCTCAATTGAGCGCGTTTGTGATCTTCGATAACTGAAAGGTAAGGGTCGATATACTCAGGATCATCGAGTGCTCATGCGGACAGTGTCGGACCATAGTTCTAAAAAGTCGATCAATTCTTGCGGGGGTCGGAGCCATGCGTTAGCAGCTGTTGTCCTGTATTCTGGCCGCACCAGGACCGAAAGCCCGCGTCCATTCAAGACACGGAAGGCATCTTCATCCGTGAAATCGTCTCCTAGAAAGGCAACGGGCGTCGCTGCATCTGTCGTTTTCAGAATTGCACGAATCACATCTCCTTTGTCCGGACGAGCAGCCCGAAGCTCAATACCGCCGTCAAAAGCAAGGAGCTTTATCCCTTGAACTCCTTTGAACTTGTTCCAGCCGCTTTGTATGCGGCTCTGAACCTCCGTAACCTCCGATGCAGACAGCCCGCGCCAATGAACTGCGAGGCCACCTGGTTTCATTTCAGTTGTAGGTAGCAGTCCTGCTTGAGACAACCAATCTTCTGCCTGCCGAAGGATTGCAAGAGTATTTGGATCAATCTCCGTACGTCGATATTCTCCAGCTGCCGATAGATGTTCCAACCCATGCGCGCCCCATATTTCAAGATCAGTTAACGAATTGAGCAGATTTCGTATTTCGTTAACCGGCCGTCCGGATACGATAGAGATTTTCGTTCTGCCAGATCGAATGATCCGGTCCAGAATTGGCATGATGCCGGGGTAGGGGTAAGCTTTGTGACGATCTGTCTGAAACGGCGCCAGGGTGCCGTCGTAGTCCAATAAGAGTCGTGCAGTCATCGTGTGATCGAACTGTCGGAAAAAATCCGCAATTGGCGACTTTCGATCATTATTGTGCACGCTGGATCTCGCTTGTGCTCGTCTTGGGTACCGCGTCCCTGCCGAGGCGAAGGTCGCATAGATCTCCGATCAAGCTACCCGCCCACCAGTAGATGTTGTGTTCCATCACTGATCTCCGCATCCGCTGCATGCGATCGACAACCTCAGTTATATCCATCTCCAGAGCTTGTGCGATGGCTTCGCCGGTCGCCTCCGTATCGTATGGGTTAACAATGATGGCATCCCGCAAATCCCGCGCAGCACCGGTGAACAAGCTGAGAATCAATACTCCTCTTTCATCCTCGCGGGCAGCAACATACTCCTTCGCTACCAGGTTCATTCCATCATGCAAAGAAGTGACCATGCATAGGTGCGCAACGCGATAATAGCGCCGCACTTCCTCATGACTATGCTGGCGATTCAAGAGAACAATTGGCTTCCACTTGCCGCGTTTGAACCGTTCATTGATGCGATCGGCTTCATTCTCCACCTCCTTTTGGAAATCGGCATACCTTGGAATCCGGCTGCGCGTAGGCGCGCCGATTTGGACAAAAGTAAATTTCCCCTGATAACGCGGGTGCCGTTCCAGAAAGGACTCTACCGCCAGAAAGCGTTCTACGATGCCTTTGGTATAGTCCATCCGATCGACGCCCACTCCTAGAAAGGTTGTCTCTATTCCGAGCTCCGCAATCAGCGCGCTTCGTTCTTCTGCCGTATCGTTTTCAGGAGAAATATCTCCGGTCTCCAAAAAGTCAACACTGATCGGGAATGGCAACACAGAGGACCAGTGATTCCTGCGTCTGACCGAAAAATGCTCCCAGTCCACCCTGGCCTCAAGCACACGGTCTACAGTACTCAGAAAATTATTGCAATGTGCCTGAACGTGAAACCCAATCAGGTCCGCTCCGAGCAGCCCGTCTAATAGTTCCTGTTGCCATGGGCAGATGCTGAAGGCTTCAGGATTGGGCCACGGAATGTGCCAGAAAATTGCAACTCTGGCATGAGGGATACGATCCTTTAACATACGCGGGAGCAGCGCGAAGTGATAATCCTGAATCAGAACCACAGGATGCTCTTCTTCTCCTATTTCTTCCACAAGCGCGTCAGCGAATCGCGCATTCACCGTGTTGTAGTCTTGCCAGTCGGATGCTCGAAAAATGGGACGCGTGTGCGCCATATGGCAGAGCGGCCACAAACCTTCGTTGGCAAAGCCGTAATAATAGCCTTCTTCTTCTTTTTCACTAAGCCAGACGCGGCGCAATGTGTATTTCGGATCGTCCGGGGGAACCTGTAAACGGTCATGGTTGTCTACCGTTTCTCTGTCTGCATCACCGCTTCCTTGCGCGATCCAAGTTCCTTTGCAGGCGCAGAGAATTGGCTCAATTGCTGTGACCAGTCCGCTCGCAGGAACGGTCACCGTGATCTCGTTGCCCTGCCGATTGTGAATATAAGGTTCACGATTTGAGACGACGAAAAGATTGCTGCCATTGAGCTTCGTGCGGACGTGATCGGCCAATCGTTGTGCGGTCCATAAAGACTCGTTCGTATTCCGGAGCCTGGCTTCGATCTCTGCCGCGGCACGTGCTTGTCGCATGCTTTCTGCAAGGGGAGCTACCTCTCGCGCCAGCGGCTGGAGAAAGTCAAGGTCTTTTGCCGCCGGCGGAGCGACGTGCCGGTCCGTACGAAGTGTTTTCATCCACTGCGCAGCACGTGCAATGGGTCCAACCAGACTCCAGCGCACAATCAACAAAGTGATCGCAACAATTACCAGCACCTGGCCTGCTATGTGGACAAACGCCTGGCCCCAGACGCGAAAAATCTGCGCGCGGATATAGCCGGTATCGTAAACAACAATCATTCCGCCGGCTACGCTGTTGTTGATGGCATGCAGCGGAGCGGCGAGTATATACAGTCGCTTAAAATGCACGCGTGTATAGATGGTTTCGGGATGATTGTTTGATACCGCATCTTTCAGAGCCTGCGGAATCGCAGGCACGACAGCACCAAGACCGGGAGTTATGGCAAGAGGAAAGAATTCGCTGTCGTATATGCCAATACCAACCAGGTGGTCGCGATTGCTGAAGCGCGCGATCATTGAGTTAAGGCCGGGTTTGTCTCCGTTCTGCAAATAGGATTCTGCATTTGCAGCCAGACTCTCGCCAAATGTTTCAACTTTCCGTTCAAGGTCGAGGCGGAGTGCATCTTTCTCGGTTCGCACCTGATACCAGGATGACACCACGGATACCATGGTGACTCCGATGATCAACGCAATAATCAATCGTAAACTCAGGATCCGCATTTGCCCCCGTCTGACTCACGTTTGATGCGGCTGATTGTAAGGAATTGCCGACGGCTCAATTTCCGTAAAGAAAAGATGGTGTTATTCAGTCGCTTTCATCTAGAACTGGCCGTTCTATATCTCGTACAGAGGATGAAGATTGCTTCCGTGAAGAGCAGAAGCAGCCCGGGAATCACTATTCGCATTCCGATAATCGACGGCCAGGAAAAGTCAAAATCATAGTACCAATCGATAGCGGCAAGAAGCAGCCCCCCGATGGACAGCACAGAGCCGCCCCAGCGTCTGAAACGTGGTGAGATCTCACTCTCCAACCCTATAAGAGCAGCCTTTAAATTCACGGATAGGTGCTCCGTTAAACCCCTGATCATGTTAGATCCGGCAACGAAGACGCGGCCTGTCTGGAACCTGTTCTTTTGCGTACGCCTCCGCCTCTGAGAGATTCTCGAACACTGCGCAGAAAGGCGCGAATCCGGAAGGGCCATCGAAATTTGAGTAATGCACTGCATATTATCCAGCCTTCATCCGCTCGTTCCATGAAGGCGGTGCACACGTCCATCAAATAGTGGCAATGTACGTGGATCACACACAATTTGAGTTTAACAATCCTGGAGACAGAAGGCTGGTCGCTTCGCTTCTTTGGATGCGGACTACATGGCCAGGTGGAACTCACCAGCTCGGCGCGGAGAGAGCGGCGAAATAGTTGGATGGTACGGCCTGGTCGAAGACATAGAAGCTCGCAAACCCGGCTTGACGTGACTGCTCCTAACCCGACTCATTCAGGCATGATTCAAGCGGGCTTTACGGATAGTTGACTCTGAGCCTCCATAAAAGTCCCCTTTGTGGGAAACTTTGCGATGGGTGCTCGGTCAACAAGACTTCGCAGGGTCTACGATGAGTTCAGATGAGAGACTCTTCGACGACTCTCACCGGCAGGCGCTAGGCTTCCGAGAGCGAGAATGGGATAAAAATCTTGAGGTATCCCTTTTGTTTCCCCACGACTTGAATCCGTTGTCGTTGTGGCTGTAAGCTGTTGATTATTGGTAGCGCCATCGGGGATCGAACCCGAACTCTCCGCCTTGAGAGGGCGGCGTGTTAACCAATTACACCATGGCGCCAGAAGATGAGTCAGCGTGGGCGCTGCCGACTCTTCTGATTCTACCAGAAGATCGCTCTCAAAAATCCCTCGCCATTCCGGACACGAGGCCTGAATCATCCCGCCGCGCAAGGCATCAATTATCTAGGACCCGCAATGCCACAGTCATCATGTCTGGCTCACACGCCGCTCTCAGTACTCGATCTCGCCCCAATCAAAGAGGGCCGCACCGTCACGCAGACATTTCAGGAAACACTCGACCTCGCCCAACACGCAGAGGCCTGGGGATACAAACGCTATTGGCTCGCCGAGCACCACAATCTCGCCTCCGTCGCCTGCTCCGCCACCTCAGTGCTCATCGGCTACGTCGCTCAGGGAACATCAACTATCCGCGTTGGCTCCGGCGGCATCATGCTGCCAAATCATGCTCCGCTCGTCATCGCTGAACAGTTCGGCACGCTTGAAAGCCTCTACCCCAGCCGCATCGATCTCGGCCTCGGCCGCGCCCCCGGAACCGACTACCCCACCATGCGCGCACTCCGTCGCGAACTGCGCAACGGCGACAACTTCCCCGAGCTGCTTGCCGAATTGCGCGAGCTCTTCGCCCACGCAAAACCGAATCAAGCCGTCCGCGCACTCCCCGGAGCAGGCCTGAACATCCCCATCTGGCTTCTCGGATCAAGCGGCTTCAGCGCGCAGCTCGCCGGACACCTCGGCCTTCCCTTCGCCTTCGCCGGACACTTTATGCCGGAAAACACCCTGCCCGCGCTCGACATCTACCGCCGCAGCTTCCAGCCATCCGAAGTCCTCGACCGTCCCTACACGATGGTCGGCGTTCCAGTCCTCGCCGCCGACACCGACGCTGAAGCGCAGCACCTCTCCACCACCGAATACATCAACGTCCTGCGCCTGATCCGCAATCAACTCGCCCCACTCTCGCCGCCTGTAGACTCCGTCGAAGGCCTCGCAAATCCCTTCGAGCAGGCCGCCATCGAATCGAAGCGCGCAGCGGCGATCGTCGGCAGCCGCGAAACAGTCCGCCGCAGGCTCGAAGCATTCCTCGAAGAAACTCAGGCCGACGAGCTCATCATCACCAGCAATCCGTATGAGCACGCAGCCCGTCTGCATTCCTATGAAATCGTCGCGGAGATTGCCAAGCAAGCCACGCAAGAAGCTGAACAAAATCACCTAGCGGCAGCAAAGTAAAGCATCTGGAAATGCACATGTCGCGTGTGCTATGCCATCAGTACGCCAACTTTCCAAAAAGAGGGCTCGCGATTTCTCTTGCCCTCCGGCAAGGGCATTGCTTACGCTAAACAGGCAACATAACACCGCTTCAACCGTCCTTCCCCAACCATCCCCCAGCAATTTCGCCACAAAGACGCGGGCCACGTACGCCTGCGTCCGCGGCACATGATTTCAAAAAACGAAATGAAGGAACAAACTCTCAATGAAGGCCTTTCGCCTGTTGGCAATTCCCACGATCTCTCTTGCTTTAGCAATATCGACAATCGCATCCGCACAAACCTATGTTTCAGTTGACTACCCCGGTGCAGGCGCCACCTACCTCAACGGAGGACCCAATCCACAAGGCGACAGCGTCGGCAGTTGGCAGGACGCGACCGGAACCTGGCACGGCTTCCTCCTGACGAATCGATCGAAGTTCATCTCCTTCGATCCCCCCGGATCCATCAGCACATACCCCTCCTGGATCACGCCTCAGGGCTATATCACCGGCGCATATTATGACGGCAACTTCGTTCTCCACGGCTTCATCCTCAAGAACGGCCAATACACCACCGTGGACTACCCCGGCGCTGCCGGTACCTCGCTCGGCGGTATGAACGCCCTCGGCGAAAGTGTAGGCAACTACTGCGTAGATATGGATTGCACCGTAACCCACAGCTTCAAACGATCCTCGAAAGGCGAGTTCACAGCTTTCGACCCGCCCAACGCATCCGAAAGTGCGGCATTGACCATCAACGACTTTGGAGAAATCGTCGGCGGCTACTGGACGGCGTATCCCGAGGCCAACGCCACCGAACACGGCTATCTGCTCGCCCACGGAAAGTTCACCACCATCGACTTCCCCGCAGAGGGCGCCTACGGCACATTTTGCGGAGCAAACAACCTCCAGGGCGACATCGTCGGGTCATATTACGACACCAGCAACTTGGCGCACTCGTTCCTCTTGAAGAACCGCAGATTCAAGTCCTTCGACTATCCCGGAGCGCTCTACACCTTCGCCGGCGGAATCAGTCCCACCGGAGTTATCGTCGGCGCATACTACGACTCCGCATTCAACGAACACGGATTCATCCGGAAGCCGTAAGGGTTTCCGCAGAACAAAAGGCTGCCAACCCGGCAGCCTTTTCTGTTCTTCCATGATCTGCTAGCGCCATTGCCGTCTTCATATCGCAATACACCAGCCGTCATTCTGACGACCGGAGGGAGAGCCTGTCCTGAGCGAAGTCGAAGGAAAGAATCTCAGCGATGTTTCTACAAGTTAAAATCGCCGGGCAATCTACTTGATCTCTATCAGAAGGGGCAGGCGACGTTAAATGCCCAGCTTCTTCACTTCATCCGTGTAGTACTTGCGATAAAGAATATCCCACTCCTGGCTGCCCTCAAGAATGACCTTCCGCTGCGACTCAATCTTCTGCCGCGCAGCCTGATCGATGCGCATTTCCTCATTCAGCAGATGCTCCAGCGCCTTGCGCGCTTCCTGCCGAATCGTGTTGCGGTCCTCAAGAAACTCGGCCTCATCGGTTTCGGCAAGCGTGTCCGCCACCACGTGCGCCAGCTTGTTCAACTTGTCGCGCGAGATTCTCACAGCACCGCCTTATATTTGCGCGCCAGTTCCTGCTTCACCTTCTTGAACATCTCAGGGTAGCTCGCGCCGGTTTTCCGCATGTCATCCTGGTAGGCCTCCAGAATCACGCGGACCTCTTCGTTGATGCGGTCTTCGAGTTGCAGTTCCTCCAAAAGACCGTTATAGACGCGCTCTTCAACTACCTTCGCCTTGGCGGTACTGATCATCTTTGCATCAATCAGATGCTTGACCGTGTGGCGCGCCAGATATCCAACATATTCCTTCGAAAAAATCATTTGACCTTTTCGGAATATAGCACAGTAAACAGCGCAAATTCAGACCCTTGCGCAGGTCTGTCCCGCAAATTACCTCCTCGGGTATGATGGATCACCTCGCTGGCACGACCTCGCCCGTGCGCAACCTTGATTCAGCCTCGGGAGACCATCTAATGAAAGCCTTCGTCCTCACGGCAGTCAAAGAGCCTTTCCAAGCGCAGGAAATCCCCGACCCACAACCCGGCCCCGGACAGGTCCGCGTCCGCCTCCATGCCTCCGGAGTCTGTGGAACCGACATTCACATCTGGAACGGAGAATTACCACTCCCGCTGCCCATCGTTCCCGGTCATGAGCCAGCCGGAGTCGTCGATCTCGTCGGTCCCGGCGTCACCTCAGTCAAGGCAGGAGATCACGTCGGCATCTCCTGGTTTCAGGCAGGCTGTGGCAGATGCGCCTATTGCCAGAAAAAACGCGCTCGCCACTGCATCGAGCCGAAAACGTGGATCAGCAACGGAGGCAGTTACGCCGACTACATGATTTCCGAGGCTGAAGGCTGCACACTTCTGCCCGACGCGCTGTCATGGGAAACCGCAGCCCCGCTCTTCTGCGGAGGCTTTGCCGCCATCAGCGCCTATCGCGCAGCTCGCCCACAGACCGGCGAACGCATTGCCATCATCGGCATCGGCGGCTTGGGCCATCTCGCAATTCAGGTAGCCAAAGCCTTCGGACACGAAGTCATAGCCATCACCAACTCCGCAGCCAAAGTTAGCGACGCAAAGAGTCTCGGCGCCGATGAGGTCCTCGTCATCAAGAATCACGCGGGACAGGAACTCACAGACATGGGCGGCGCCGATATCATCCTCTCCTTCTCACCCGACATGAAACAGAACAGCCAGGCCGTGCTGGGACTCCGCCCCGACGGCCGATTCGTAACAACAGCACCCGGCGCCGAACCGATCCAGGTCGATCCAACCTCCACCCTCTTCAAGCAGATCTCAATCATAGGTTCCGCACTAAACGATAAGGCCGATCTTATCGACGTAGTAAAGCTCGCGGCCGCAGGCAAAGTAAAACCAATCCTCGAAACCTACCCAATCAACGAACTGAACAACGTCCTCACACGCCTCGCAGAAGGCAAGGTCCGCCACCGCGCGGTTGTTTTGCAGGACGCATGACGCTGAGTAGTGTTTAAAGTCATTTTGTGGATGGTACCTTACTGGGAACGTGCTGTGGCAAACTTCCACTTCTCAAAGCGCCGTAGGCATCATGCTAAGGATCTCTCATGGACTATTCTCAATATTTGTCCGCTGGCGTCCCCACCTTCGGTTATTTCCGGCTTCGAGTTGATGAACTGAAGCGGATTTCAGCCCAGGCCAATAAGCTTTTTAATTTTGAATCGGAGCTTTGCATAATTGGCCTCGCTGCCTATTTTGAGTCGTTTTGTAAAGATCAGTTTGCAGCCATTATCAATATCTGCCCAGAGACGCTTAAACCATTTGTCAACAATCGAGATTTGATGATTTCGGGGAAAAATATCTTACATCTCATTCAAACATTTCCCTACAAACTCGGCTTTGTGGTAGCTGAAGAATACGACTTCGGCTCAGCTAAATCGATAAATGGGTTGTTCTGCGATCTTTTGAGAATCACTCCGTTCTCTAAATCTGAAATGGGGCGCTACTCGGAATTCTTGAATGATCGCAACCTATTGGTTCATCACGGAGGTGTGTTTACGCTGAAATATGCCAGTCAGAAATTTGACGCTCCGGATGACATAGAAGCCCAAAGCCACTATCACAGTCTCACCCCAAAGACAGAGGACGTGGAAGCATGGGGAAAATTTCTCCTTGACTTGGCTGAGAAAATCGCCCGTGCATCGCAGGCTGCTTTGCTCCAGTTTGTGAACGAAAATGGCATTGATCTCGATGAAGAGAGAAAAAAGGCCATCGAATCTTTCACGTGGGACATGTAAATTTGCCGAGTGCCGGGCACCCCATGTCTCGCTTTTGAAACATGGGATCATTCCACTATTCCCGTAAACAAAATCACTCCGCAATAACTACCAGCTTCTCCGAAGGAATAGCCTTCAACTGCGACTCATTCAAATTCAAATGCGCAGTAGCCATCTCCGGAGGAACGCGCCGAATCCAGTTATTCAGCGAGAAATCCTCATAGTGACTGGTCTTGAAGACCTCCAGAAACACGAGATCCGAATCGCCAGTGTTCTCGATATAGTGCCCAGCCACCGCCGGAACAAACCCCACATCGTTTGCAGTGAAGTTCATCGTCCGCGCCTTCCCCGACGAGGCAAACACCGTCATCCTGCCGCTTCCGCTCAGATAGTACTGCCACTCCGAAGCATTCGGGTGCCAGTGAAGTTCACGCAGCGCACCAGGCTTCACCGTCACCAGAGCAGCGGCAACCGTCTTCGATGCCGGGAAATTCCGCGAATCCACAATGCGCGCCGAGCCTCCTGCAGTCTCCTTCGTCGCCGGCATGCTCGCCATCCTGAAGGTATAAGAAACAGGCGACTCCACCGCCTTGCCACCAACCGCTTCCCTGTCCTGCTCCAGCGATCCCGGAACCTTCCCTGGAAAAATATACAGTTCATCCTCCGGCAGCGCCGCCAGCTGCGACTGCGGCAGCTTGAAGTTCTTCGCCAGCACCGACGCTGGAGTATGCGCCACCCAGTCCGAAATCAGAAATGTCTGGTACTCCGAGAACAGCCCCTCATCGAAGACCAGCAGAAATTCGCAGCCATCCTCGCCGATCCCCTGAATTGAATGCGGAAAACCAGCCGGGAAAAACCACAGGTCGCCCTTATTAACATCGTCGATAAAAATCGTCCCATCCAGATTCAGCACCGTCACCCGCGCCTTGCCATAAATCATGTAGGCCCACTCATTCGCCGTGTGCCAGTGCAGCTCGCGATAACTCCCCGCCGTCAGCCGCATATTCACACCCGCCAGATCGGTCGAGATCGGCAGATCGCGCTGCGTCACCTGCCGCGTCCAACCACCCTCCTGCGTGCGCCGATGCGACAGGTCAAACGAATACCAGAACGGCGGCACATCGCCCTTGTCCGTAATGGGCGGCACCTCCGAGCTTGGGCTCTCCCCAGCCAAAGGCTTATTCACCGGCCCCGGATTACTAGCCGAATGATCCTGCTGCCCCTTCTGCATCGTCTCCTTGCTCTGCGCCTCCGCGCCAACATTCACCAACGCAGCCACAGCCAAAGCGCCAGCTCCAAGCCCCAAAAAACTCCGCCGATTCACCTCGCGCGTGTCGTCGCTCACTATCTCCTCCGCAAATTCACTTCACTCCAACCGCCGGCCGATGCGGACAACTCGCCGTATTAATGCACTCATCCGCCAGCACCAGCCGCTCGACAGGCCGCCCATGTACCAGGTGCTCTGCCACAATCTCGTCCACATCCTCAACCGTCACATGCCCATACCAAACCGCCTCGGGATACACCACCACCGTAGGCCCATGCTCACACTGATCCAGACACCCAGCCTTATTCGCCCGAACCGTATTCTTTAGCCCCGCATCCTTAATCTTGTCCTTGAAGATCCCGTGCAGCTTCCCGATTCCATCCTGTGTGCACGAAGGCCGCGCACTCCCCGGCTCCCGAACATTGGTGCAAACAAAAACGTGCCGCTCAAACTTGGCCAAATCATTTCCTCCAGACACAATCCTACAATCCACGAAACTTCCCCGTTTTCCACCCGCCGTTTCTGAGACAATAAGCGATTGATGATGCAACCAGACGATCTCCTCCTGCTCAAAGACGACATGATCGCCTTCATTGAAGGCCACGGCATGCGCCGTCTCCCCGGCTACGTCGGTGACGACGTACCCACCGTCATGTGGGAAGACGAAGTCAACCCTGACAGCTGGAAAGACTTCGTCGAAACCGCCAAGGCCGCCGGCGCGCCCTTCGTCACCATGAGCGACGTCACCCTCGAAAAAGAAGACCTCGAGCTGCTCCTCGAAGAGTTGCAGGACCTCGACTACCCGAACGAAGAAAGCTCCGACGTCGAGGAGGCGCAGTCCCTCGTCAACTACGTCGGCAAAATGGGATACATCCAGCTCGGCTTCGTCCACCAGGGCGTCGCCTTCCTCCACGAGTCGTCCACGCCCTGGTACGAGCGCTACCAGCAGCTGCTCGAATCCGTCGAGGACTTCAGCGACATCGTCTTCGAGCAAAACGACAGCGAAGACGAATAACCGTGAGCGCAACCGTTGCCACCGGCGCGGCCGCGCGTAGACAGCCGACGCGCAAGCATTGGATCTACAATCGAAACGGTTCCGACACCCAAGCCATAGCAGCCGCCGAGCTATCGCGCGCCGCCAACCTCCCGCTCATCGTAGCCGAACTCCTCATCGCCCGCGGCGTCCGCACCGCCGAAGACGTAGACCGCTTCCTCCACCCGCAACTCTCGCACCTCCACGATCCCTACAAGATGAGCGGCATGCAAGCCGCCGTTCCCCGCGTGCAGCAGGCCATCCAGAACCGCGAGCCCATCCTTATATACGGCGACTATGACGTAGACGGCACCACCGCCACCGTCCTCCTCAAAACCGCCATAGAAATGCTAGGCGGAGAAGTCCGCTTCCACGTCCCGCACCGCCTCAAAGAAGGCTACGGCATGCGCGACGAGATCCTCGAAACCGCCGCCAACGAAGGCGTCCGCCTCGTCATCAGCGTCGACACCGGCATCCGCGCCTTCGCTGCCGCCCGCGCCGCACAGGCCCTCGGCCTCGACCTCATCGTCACCGACCACCACCTACCCGAAATCGACCCCATCTCCGGCACAAACGTCCCGCACGCCCTCGCAGTCCTCAACCCCAACCACCCCGATTGCACCTACCCATGTAAGCATCTCTGCGGCGCCGGAGTGGCCTTCAAACTAGCCCAGGCCCTGCTCGAAGCGCATGACGCCGAACGAGCCCGCACAAAAATCCTGCCGTCGTTCCTGAAGATATTAGCCATCGCCACCGTAGCCGACGCCGTCCCACTGCTCGGTGAAAACCGCACCTTCGTAGCCCTCGGACTCGACGGCCTCCGCCGCCCCGTCAACGCCGGACTGCGCGAGCTGATGAAAGCGGCAAATCTTGATCCATCGCAACGCAAACTAACTCCAATAGACATAGCCTTCCGCATCGCCCCGCGTATCAACGCCGCCGGCCGTATGGACATCGCCTCCGACGTCGTCGAACTCTTCACCACGCGCCAGCCGCAGCGCGCCCAGGAACTCGCCGAAAAACTCGAACGTCTCAATACCGACCGCCGCGAAGCAGAAGCCAGCATCCTCACGCAAATCGAAGAGCGCCTCAAAGACCCGCCCTTCGAACAAGCCCGCTGCATCGTCATGGACGGAGAAGGCTGGCACCGCGGCATCATCGGCATCCTGGCCTCGCGCATAGTAGACCAAACCGGCAAACCAGCCTTAGTCATCACCCATGAATTAAATGATGTCATCCTGAGCGGAGCGCAGAGCGGGGAGTCGAAGGACCTGCTTTTAACCGTCGATCAGCAAAAACAAAGGGTGCCCCATCCTTCGCAGAGCGAAGGGTGGGAAAGCAAGAATCCCGCCGGGCCAAATAATGATCAGAACAGAACAGCCCACGGCTCAGGCCGATCCATCCCAAACTTCCACCTCCTCAACGCCATCGAAACCTGCCACGACCTCTTCACCCGGTACGGTGGACACGCCCACGCCATAGGCTTCTCCCTCCCATCCTCCGCGGTCCCCGAGCTACGCCAGCGCCTCGAAACCTACGCCCGAGCAAACCTCGCAGAAGACCAGTTAGGCAGCCCGCTAACCATCCACGCCAGCCTGCCGCTCGACCGCATCACTCCCGCACTCTTCACTTGGCTGCGCCGCATGGAACCCTGCGGCATGGGCAACGAAGAACCCGTCTTCGCCGCGCAGAACGTGCGCGTAGCTTCATCCCCGCGCTACATCAAAGACAAGCACGTCCGCCTGCAATTAGCACAAGGCCCGCGAGCCATCACCTTCCCCGCCATAGGATGGCACTGGGCCGAACGCATCCGCGCAATGAACATCGAGCAGGACAGCATCCTCCACCTCGCCTACAAACTCCGAGAAAACGACCACCCCGAATTCGGCGGACTGGAACTGGAAATCTGCGACATAGAAATCGCCCACTAGACTTTCGCGTAACTTCTCTAAAAACGCCGTCATTCTGACGACCAGCGGGAGGAAGAATCCCAGCGATATTGGCGTATCAACAGCAACGTCCAAATTGTCATCCTGAGCGAAGCGAAGGATCTGCTGTTAAGCATCGATCAGCACGACAACGCCGTGCCCCATCCTGACAAAGTCAGGGTGGGAAAGCAATACGGCAGCCCGACCCACTTTAGGTTGTCATCCTGAGCGAAGCCGAAGGACCGTAAGCGTGATCTGAGAGCCGTCTTGACATAGGCAAGGAGAGAGGTTCTCGGAGGGATTAAGTGTCCATCTGATTTCTCAAGTGGACACTTGAGATTAAGAGATATGGTTTGGAAGTGGGGCAAGGTTCCACAGAGTCCAACTTACTTCTATCCACCCGCTTGATTCTTTCTATCGCCTCATCTATCCGTTCCAAATCTGTCAGGCACATCGTTTGGAAAAGGCGGAGCGTCGCAATATCCCGAGGGTTGGTTGACCGTCGCTCCAGATTTTCAAATTCGCTGAGTGCGCTAGAAGAATCACCACTTTTCCTCATCTCCAAGGCGGCTTCGAATTGTTTAATTAGTTGACTGATCTGCATTGCTTTAATTTCACCGTAGCTTATTCACAAACCTTAAACCCACAGCCACCAGAATAGCCTCAGGCTCCTCCAGCGCCCCCGCAAAGAAAGCGGCAATCTCAATATCGTGATCATCACCATCAGGCCAAAGCTCACGCCGCATCGCCAGCCACTCCGCCGCATCCTCCGGCCTGATCGCGCGAACAATCAAGCTACATTTCCAAACGGATCTTCAAGCGAAGGACTCTGCGGCGTAAACAACTCCGCCCCGTTCTCCGTAACGTGCATGTCATCCTCAAGCCGCACGCCAAACTCGCCGCGAATATAAACACCCGGCTCATCGGAAAACACCATGCCCGGACGCATCACCGGATTCAGCTCCCACCCGAACATATTGTTCTTCACCAGGTACGACCACTCGTGCATATCCATGCCCATCCCATGGCCCACGCGATGCGTAAAGTACTTGAACCCCGGCCCGTACCCCGCATCCACAATCACCTTGCGCGCCGCCGCGTCCACGTCAGCCAGCGCAACTCCCGGCTTCGCCGCCGCCAGCGCAGCAGACTGCGCCTTACGCACAACATCAAAGACCGATTTCATCTTGTCCGTAGCCTTGCCCAGTACAAACGTCCGCGTAATGTCCGAGGTATACCCTTCCACCGAACAGCCATCGTCCAGCATCAGAATCGTGCCCTCGCGAATCGTCTGCGGCTGCATCGAGCCATGCGGAGAAGCCGTGAACTCGCCAATGTTCAGGCTCGCCTCGCCCTCAAATCCAACCTTCTGATAACCAGCCTGAATCAACCGGCGAACATCGCGCGTCGTCATGCCCTCTTGCAATGACTGGTACACCGCGCGGTACACCAGCAGCGTCGCTCGGCACGCCAGCCGTATGCAATCCAGCTCATGCTGGTCCTTGATCATGCGACAGCCCGCCGTCACCGGAAGCGCGCTGACAAAATGAAGGTGAGGCCCAGCCTTGGCGAGGCTATCCGCGAAAATGAACTTCATATTTTCATCGAGACCGACCGTTCCCGCAGCAATTCCGCGATCCTTCAGCCCCTTCACTGTCAGCGCAAACGGATTCTGATCCTCCTGCCAAGTCAGAACGTCCGCATCCTTGGCAAACGGCCCCGCGCCCAGCAGTTCCCTCGCCCGGTCCTCCTCAAACGCAGGACAGACAACAAACGGTTTCGCCTTCGCCGGAATCACCAGCGCCCAGAAGCGCTCGCTTGCGCCAAAGCGGATATTGGCAAAGTAAACCGACGAAGTCGCGTTGTTCGAAAGAATGATCGCGTCGATCTTGTTCGCAGCCATCAGCTGCCGAGCCCGCTCGATGCGAGCCAGCCGCTCGTCATTGGTAAAAGGCTTGGCCTGCCCCGAAAGGTCAGGCAAAGCAGCAATCGCAGGCGGAACAGAACCAGCAGACGGGACCGCATTAGCAGCCGCGGGCGCGCCCTGCTGCGCCCGGGCATCAGACCGCAAAGCAAGCAAAGCCGCGGCAGAAGAACTCCACAAAAAATTTCGACGCGAAAACATACCCCATCCTACACAAACTAACTTTGTGAGTTAGGGCATCGATGGTTGCAGCTGAAACGCATCACGGCATCTTGAAAGGAACGCTGCCGCAACTCTGGCCGCGTTTCACAAACACACGAATGGCTCTGATCAGACGCGCCGCAGACAAGATTCAATCAAACTTAAAAACGCAGATGGCAGATGGATTGCTGCGCAGACCACAAAACCTCTGCCATCGTGCGAACTGAAGACGCCAAATGGCTTGCTAAATTAACGGGACTTTCGGAGTAAGCAGATAGCCGTGCACCTGGCCGTTCTTCGTCCCGGATCCCACGATCTGACCCTCTTCATTGATGTCCGTTGCCGTGTTAAGCACCCAGCCTGCAAAAGGATTGATGAGCGTATTCAGATCCTGCATTCCTGTTGACTCTGACCAGACGAACGGCCGGCCGGCGACATCCATCTCATATTCGTGCCAGGTCGAATCTAGTGTCACAACATTACCGGACATTCCGATAACCTGCCCAAACAGATTTACCTTCACTGCCGCTGATGAAGAGTCACCAGACAAAGTTCCCAGATCCTGGAATCCAGAGCCAGAGGTCCAAATGATTGCATGAATCGGAATCTGCCCCTCGGTTACCTGTTCGCATGAACCGAAGCCGTCAATGCTGTCGTACGGGCTCGACCATCCAGCAACTGTTCCCATATCGCTGACGCTGCTCGCGCCGCTGCAGAGGTCATCATCGCTGGCGCCGCCCGAGAGACCACCCAAGTCCGTCACAACTCCATTTTTCCAGAGAGCGACATGTGAGTTGAGGTACAACTCTCCCGCAGCACTGTATTGACCAGCTACCACGCCGAAATCATTGATTGCATTCGCGGAGCTCTGGTAAGCAGTGGTCATAATGTTGGTGACTCCTTTGGAGCCATTCCAAAAAAGTCCATACTTGTAAGTACCGTAATCACTGTTGCTGCCCACCACCTGACCAAGCAGGTTGATGCCCGTAGCGTAGTCAACCTGCAGGCAAGGAAACTGCACATGGCCCGAAGAAACGACCGGAATTGAGGCAGGAGTGGAAAAACCTCGCCCGAGAGTCCACACAAAAGGTTGAAATATATCGCTGCAGCTTACAGTTCCGGCGTAGGTGGAGCCGGTTACTACGCCTGGCCCATCCGCCGCGCCTGTAATCGTTCCTAGATCGTTAATTCCAGCAGCCACACTGAACTTGCCGCCGGGCAACACTCCAATGTCCTTGGTTCCAACAAGCGGCGTCCATAATGCTGCATGCCCGTTAGCGAGGTTTCCAGCGACCTCGCCCCAAACGTTAATACCTACAGGTGAAATCGGCCCTAAGTCGGTAATGACGTAATTCTGTCCTGAGGCAACAGGAACGAATATTACTGACACCAAGGCAAGACAAGACAAGACAACCAAGCTCTTCATATCACTCCCCCGTTCAACTCTCTACAGTGACCAACACAATTCAAAAAACCGGGGCCCACGGGGGAGATGGTCGAGCTTAAAAAATCAACTGCAGGTGTACCATCGCAGTTGAAGTGCGTCAAGTGAGAGAAGGTAACCAGTCTTTAGGCTGGTTCGGGTTACAAAAGTCTCTCTAAATCTCCCGCGAAAAAACTATTGACACAGCTGCTACGATAAATATGAGAGAAAGATCTTCCTCGAAGAAACGCCCGTAACCCACGGGCGTTTTGCTTTTCAGGGGCACTCAGGGAAATGCTCGAAAATCGGATACACGCAACTCCTATAAAAATGACGAATTTACGAACAAGATATGGGGGGAGGGGGAGCCGAAAACAGGAGTAAGATAGAACTAGTTCTTTGACAGGCTTCAAATTTCCCTGAAGCTGCTCCACATGGGGGCGTCACGGTTTCGACGGGATCGTTTGCGGCAAAGAGGCATGCCGGGGGCTGGGCACCCGTAATCGCCCGGAAAATGATAATTGCCGATCATCAACTGGCATACGCTGCTTAATTAACTAAGTAGCCGTCCTCCGCAGCTTTGTCTGCGGGCTGCGAGAGGACGTCGCACAGCAGGCTGGTTCCTATGGCTGGGTACGGGCCATAGGGATGAGATCCACGGACTAGCAATGCGCGCATCTTGTCCGTTCTGAGCGCGCAGCGCGAAACCTTCCGGAACGCGACTGAGCATGGAGTCTCTTTGTTGACTACGATTTCGGACGCGGGTTCGACTCCCGCCGCCTCCACCATAAGATAAAAGTTTTAGAATCATATATTTGATCTGTGGATAACTTGTTAGAGCTAGCATTTGTACCAATTTTGTACGAGTGCTACCCTGTGAGTATCATGCTTACGGTCTACACTCGGCACACCGCGAAATGCCCAAAGAAGGACAATCCAGCCTGGCGTCGTTGCCGTTGCTGGAAGTGGATCATGGGTACGGTTCCGGGTCGTCCCGGCAGCATGCGCGTCTCCGCAAAGACACGGTCCTGGGAGCAAGCCGAGAGCCTCGCTCGGAAATACGAGATTACAGCGGAGGGCGGAGACGAAGTTAAAGAGGCGCGAACGCTGCCCACTGTAAAAGAAGCGGTCAAAAGTTACTTGTCCGATGCTGAAGCGCGCGGTCTAGCTCCAGCCACAATTCAAAAACTCGAATCCATCTTCAAAAAACAACTCCTCGCATTCGCGGATCAGCACCGAATTATCTTCCTGCGAGATTTGAATGTCCGTAACATGACGCAGTGGCGTTCGTCATGGGCAGACAAGCCGTTGGCCCGAAAGAAAAAGTTCGAGCGTGTCGTGGGCTTCTTCTGGTTCTGTGTACGTCACGGCTGGCTCAAAGACAATCCCACGGCGACCATGGGCCGCGTCATCGCAAAGCATGTGCCGACGGACTACTTCACCGCAGACGAATACAAACGCATCATCGGAGCTACCTATCGCCTTGGCGAGGATGCGGAGCGCTCCTGGGCTCCAGAGAAGCGAGGCATCCGCATTCGTGCATTAACGGAGCTGATTCGGTGGAGCGGGCTTCGCATCCGAGATGCGGTTACGCTGGAGTGCTCAAGACTCGACGGGAACAAACTGCTGCTCTACCAAGCCAAGACCGGCATTCCCGTATTTGTCCCGCTTCCGCCGCACGTCGTCGATCTGTTGCGCTCAATCCCGCCCGGTCTCAAGCCAAACCCAAATTACTTCTTCTGGTCCGGCAATGGCCTGCCCAAGACGTTCGTCGCCAACTGGCAGCGCGCCTATCGCAAGCTCTTCGATGTTGCCGATCTTAGCAAGCCCGATGGCACGCCAAAAC
Source organism: uncultured Acidobacteriaceae bacterium (assembly GCA_963833015.1). Classification (GTDB taxonomy): domain Bacteria; phylum Acidobacteriota; class Terriglobia; order Terriglobales; family Acidobacteriaceae; genus Alloacidobacterium. The sequence continues at coordinate 624,329 of CAWHWJ010000020.1, forward strand.
GTTGCCACTGCCACATGTTCCGCGATACCTTCGCTGTCGAGATGCTGCTTGCCGGCGTTCCTATAGATCAGGTTTCGATTCTTCTCGGCCATGCGAGCGTACGGGTTACGGAAAAGCACTACTCGCCATGGGTTCGTGCACGCCAGGATCAGCTCGAAAAAAGCGTTCAGTCGGCCTGGCAGCTTCTGCCAGAACAGAACCTTGCTGTGAGCCAGTCGTGACATCTGACCACACGGTGACGGTGAATGGCTTCATTGGTCTTGAGATTGAGATCATCTGCGCGCTACCGTGTCCTGGGCGAAGACGAAGCGGGAATGGGCATTGTCAGGCAAATCGTTTCCGACGTAATGCGATGCCGATAATCAAGTGAAGTCGCTTTGCGACGGCATGAATCAGACTGTGTACATCGACGACAGATTCATCAATTCATTGATTTTTCGCCGTGAGTTGGGAGAGAAAGATATTACTGGTATCATCGTTCGTTCGCTCGGGCTCGCAGCATGAGATGAACTCCGAGACAGAAGTGCGAGCTGGTCAAGAGGCACAACGATGGAATCACGCGCGTCGTCGCCGAAACTCTGATCGCGCATGGCATCACCACGAGTACCCGTTTCCCCTTCTCTTTGAGCAATTTGCGCGGCGTCGCCATCTGCCGCTGTATTCTATTGAACATCGATTATGAAGCCGGAAATTGGTGTCCTGAATGCGGTGATTCGGCTGGAGGTTCGTCATAGCCTCTACGCCTAGCGGTCCTGTCACGAAGCTGCCCCTTGGCCTGCGCCAGGCGCTTGAGCGTGGGAGCTGGCGTCCTCTTCCTCGGCGGGGGCATCGGAGGTCATTACAAGCGTCCGGACGGAACTCCTGCGCCAGATGGCGGCAAACTCGCCGAAGATTTGATAGCTCATTTCAAGCTGGGCATAACCGCGAAGGATCTGCCGCGAGTATCTCAGTACGCCGAGATGAAAAGCTCGCGGGCTAACTTGGATAATTTCGTCCGGAAGGCTCTCGACAAGTTGGAGCCCGACGAACATATCCAGTGGCTGACGACATTCCGGTGGCGCTCGATCTTCACGACGAACTATGACATGGGTTTGGAGCGCGCATATAAGCTCAACCCGAAGCCGCTACAAAACCCGTTCCCATCGCGGTGACGGCCGATTTGCGACATACCGATACGCTCGTCGATATTCCCGTGTTTCACCTGCATGGCTCGCCGTACAATCCGTGCAATTCTCCCATAGTCATTACGCAGACCGACTATGGCCGCTATCAGGATAAGCGGGACGTGGTGTGGAACGGGCTGAAGAACGACGCGGCGACGGCAACAATTCTGTACATCGGATATTCCGGGCGTGATCCGAATGGCAGATGGTCATCGACGAAGTCGCGCGAGAATTCTCGCCGTCGCAAACGCCTGTAGCATACCGGCTTGATCCGTATGCTGATCCTTTGGACACGGAGATATTGCGTGATACGCGGCGTATCGAAACGCTCGTCATGACCCTACCGGAGTTCCACGCGCTGGTGCAGGCGGAGCTTGGCGATCGCCGGCCTGATCCCGATACGGTCAATCAGTTACGCAACAAGATCCCGCAACGTTTGCGCACGGCTCATGATGCCGAGCCCGCGGCGATGCTACGCCTGCTGGAATCGTGGATTTACGTCAACGATGAAAACGTGATGGACGTGCCGAACACGAAGGAATTCCTGCGTGGATCGAAGCCGACCTGGTCGCTGATTATCGCAGAACCACAGGTTTGTGCGTGATGTCGAAGAAGACTTGTGGGATTTAACGGTAGAGTTCAGCACGGACCCGAAGGCGAAGAGCAGCGTTATCGCTTTGACGGCGCCTGCCGGATACGGAATAACGACAATCCTCATGGCACAAGCGCTTCGGATCGTCGATGCGTCCATCGGACCTGTGTTTACGCTCCGCGAAGGCGCTGAAGTTACGGAAGGCGATGTTATGTTTGCGACATCGCTATTTCCGAATCTAGGGTGTCATTTCATTGTCGATCAGGCGCGGGACCATAGCGCGCGTGTTCAGGCCGCGCTCGCGCTTCAGAAAATTACGAAGACGAATTACCTGTTCATCATCGGCGTCCGGCGCAATGACTGGTTGTCGCCGAAGATCAGGTTCAAATCCAAGGAACTGGAAATCGAACCGCTGTCCGATCTGGAGATAAATCGTCTACTTGACTTTCTGAGAGACGAAGGTTCTCTCGGCGAGATGGAGCATCTGGACCGCGATTTCCAGTTCACCATCGTCAAGAACAAGCATGAAAAGCAATTGCTTGTGGCGATGCGCGAAGCCATGGCTGGCGAAGGCGTCGGATTCGATTCGATCATCGAAGGCGAATATAGAAGCATCAACCACGAAAACTCGCCTTCGGTCTCGCGCGACCTGTACTTGCTTGTGTGCTGCTTCTATCAGCACGGCATGCTGATTCGCGATGAATTGCTGGAAGACGTTCTCGGTTATCCGCTGCAATCGCTGTACGACGATGTCGGCACGAATCTCGAAGGTCTCGTGGAATATGTAGAGACCAATATCGTGAAAGGGCAATATGCGGCTCGTGCCCGTCACCGAATCATCGCGCAAATCGTATGGAAGAAATGCGGCACGCGGCAGCTCAAGGAAAAGCTTCTCCAGAAAGCGATGGAAAAACTGAACCTTTCTTATCGGCTGGACCGCAAGGTCTTCGAGCTGTTCTTCCGCACGGATGAGATCGTCGAGACTTTCAGCACGCTGGAAGGCAAGATCAAGTTTTTCGAAACCGCTGCGCGCCGCGATCCGAACAACGTGTACGTTCTCCAGCATTTCTCGCGAATGCTTTTACGCGAGAACAACGTAACGCTTGCGCTCAACCAGATCGACGATGCCATAACGAAGGACAAGACGAAGGCGATCCGGTCACTTCACCATACGCGCGGCCTCGTGCTTGCCGATTTGGCGATGTCGGACGAGAACAACGAAATGGCACGTAAACGGCTTGCGCACGCAGAGCGTGAATTCCTGTTCTCTGAAGGTCTGAAAGTTGGCAGCGAGCGCGCTTCACTGCTCATCACATCTGCGGACATTCAGAACGATCTTGGCAATCAGCCTGAACGTTTAAGCAAGTTGCGCCAAGCGGTTGATTCGGATTCGGCCAGTCCGGTTGCGCGTTACCTGCTCGCCAAGGTCTATCGCGGTCAGGGCATTCCGCTCAAAACGATGCAGGTGCTGGACCCGATCGTTAAGACTGAATTCAAGAATTTCCGCGCCTTCATTGAATACACCCGAGCCATGTTGGAGACGGGCGAATCGGTTAAGAAAGCAAGTGCGACGCTATCGTTGTGCCGAATGGATGGTGAGACGGACTCGGCGTTTATCGGCCTCTATGGCGGACTACTCTATCTAGATGGAAAGTACGTCGAGGCACAAAAGCTTTGGGATGATGCGCGGGAACTCGACTTTATGGATGAAGAGAGAACCCGGCGCCAATTTACGCCTAAAGATCATGCGACTGGCAATAAACTGAGATTTAATGGCGTGATTGTTCGCACAAAGCCAACCTTCGTCATCATCCAGCCAGATGAAGGGCCGAGCATAATCAGCAAAACAACGGTGCTCGAAGACAATCTACTAGAGAAAAATCAGAAAGTCGATTTCGAATTGTCATTTTCAGCGAAAGGACCATTGGCTGAAAATCTGAAGCTTGTGTAGAGCGCGCGCTGCGCAGGTCGCTAACGTCGTAACGGGTTTATGATCGATTTCCATGAAGAGAGACATGGATTTGTTCCGGGAGATCCTTCCGCAAGCCGAAGTATGTGCACCTGGAGCGCGATGGGCAGCTGAACCAATTTCTGATCATAGCGTTGTCGAGGTCGTGGAACATGTCAAACTCTTGATAGATGCCGGATATGTAGACGCACGCACGGTAAGCGATAAAGCAACCATAATTATCCGAATCACACATGCTGGTCATGTGTTCATCGAAGCATCACGGGAGACTACTTTTTGGGAAAAGGCAAAAGCTAAAGCTTCTAGCGCAGGCGTTCCTGTAACAATTGCCGTGATGAAGGCCATCCTCGACCAACTCATTAAAGACCATCTGTCACACATCGGGCTCAAAATCTAAAAACGTGCGTGGTGTGCTCGTTGCGTACTTTCACGATGAACACGCAACATCACGCTTTCTGGAATGCGCAACGTGATGTAACCGCGCTTGCGGCGAGTTTCGGGGCTTCCCCATTGCAGTACGCCTTCTTCGTTTTCAAACATGCGGCGACTGGTCTTTTCGCTCAGACCCCACCGTTCGGCGATCTCCCCCACCGAATAGTGGCGCTCCAGCCCTAAGGCGGCGTGACCGACGCTCTGAACAGGTTTCTTCATAAAAAGTTCCGCGGACATAGCAATCTCCTCACGCGTCCTGCCTTCTTGCCACACTTACATTCCAAGTCCCAAGCCAATGCCCTGGCCGAAGTCGTGCTGCAGTGCATGCGTCTCGGCGATCTTCTGCGCAATTGGAGCAATTGCTTGCATCGGCTGATAGGCACTTTGGTGCGAAACATCGCGGCCAAGGGCGTTCACGAGCGAACTTCGATCATTCGTAAAGATCTGTGCGTCCCACTGACCCCGCGAAACGGCGACGTAGGCCATACGATTGTTGAGCAGTTCCTTGGCGGCGAGATCGGTGTCCACGTGGATGAGTACGCGATCGGCGGTCTGCCCCTGGCTGGAGTGGCTAGTGACAGCGTAGCCATGGTCCACATGAGCGTACTGCGTAGGATCAAGGACCCTTCTCTGCCCGCTGTCCAACTTGATCTTCATCTCCCCATTCGAAGCGATTTCCTCCACCGTACCCAACTCGCGGTTCGCAATCTTCAATTCGTGGTTGGGCGCGGTGAACTGGATGCGGTCGCCCTGAGAGAACGTCTTTTCCTGCACCCGATAAACGGTGACACCCATCTGCCTGCGCGGATCGTAAGTCTGTTCACTGCCGTCTGAACGCGCGACCGTCAGCAGATTCTTCTCGGAGTCGATCCCCGTCACGCGCGCATACTCCCCTTTGCCTATGCCGGTCTCTCGCGAAGCGCGCGAATAGCGCAAAATGTCGTTGACTTCGTACTGCGTCGCCCAGGTCCGGTCTGCGCCGGTCATCTCCTGGCGCGGTACGAGAGTAGTAATTGCACGCTCGTTACGGCTGACCAAACCCCGGGATTGCAGCTCGCCATGAATGCGCTGATTGATCTCCACACGTGAACGATTATCGGGAGAGACCACTAACGTCTTCTCAGGTGAGCGCGCATACTCGCGGGCGATGGCTGCAACCCGCTCCTCGCGGTCGCTGAATTCGTGCACACGTCGCTGTCCATCAAGATTGTCGATCGCTGCGCGCACCTCTCCCCGTGCCAATTGCTCTACAGCTTCTTTCAACTCCGGATCGCGCTGCCGCAGAATTTGATCCAGCTTGACAGTCTTCATTCCTGCTTCTTGAAGCTGTGCGAATGGACGACCTGCTTCTACCGATTCATGCTGGCGCGTATCGCCTACGAGCAAAACTCTATCTTTAGTCTGAATGCGCTCGATGAATTCGTACATCTGCCTCGTGGAGGTTAGAGAGGACTCGTCAAGCACGTATAGTCTCTTTTGGTTAGTCTCCGGTTGTTCACCTCGGGTCAGATGTCGTTGCAGCGTCGAAGTCTCGATCCCGGCCTCGCCCAGCTTCTGCGCAGCGCGCGACGTGGGCGCAAAACCTTCGACCCGGTAGCCCTCGGCCACAGCGCCTTCGCGAATTACGGCAAGCGTCGTCGTTTTGCCTGCGCCGGCCACGCCTTCAAGGCCAACGAACTTTTCGCGCGAAAGGAATATCTCATCGACTGCGTGATACTGTGAGGCACTTAATTCCGGGTGCCGATCCTCGATTTTGATCCGCAACGGCGGAGAAATCATCATCGGGTGACCGTAGTTGCGCTCATTGCCGGCCTGCATGTACCCGATGATTTCCCTCTCCATACGGACCATCTCTGTCGTGGTGTATTGGGGGGCGGCATGGCCCTCCCTGAGCCCGAGGGAGCGAAACTCGCCGGCTGCGACGCGATGAGCAAATTCCCGGCGTGCATCGCCGTAGGTGAGTTGCCCCATACCCCGGTCGAGCATGGACTGGAGGATGGCTCGTTCGTCTTGAACAGCCGAGCGCTCGAATACGTGATTGCGCGCGTAAGTAGCGGCCTGCTGCGCAGTCCTTTCCGACTGCTGATCGTGTCGATGAATTCGTTCCCGCGCTTGCGCGACCACTCGATCCGCCTGGTGACCGAATTGCGCCGACAAATCGCGGTGCCGCTGCAATACCACTTCCTGCGACTGGATTTCCTTGTTGTCGCGCGTCCGATACGCTGCAACCTGCGCGGCGCCCGCACCCTCCCTTCCGATCTCTTGCAGATGTTCCTTGATCTGCTCGCGCCGTGGACTCGATGCGTCCAGATACTCCTGCGTATATCCCCGAATCTCCGGCTGGCCGTGTTTACCCGTCTCGATCTCGTACCCCAGCTTCTGCAACCTCACGGCAAGCTCGGAGCGGTACACGCTGGTCACGTACCGCTGCGATTGGAACAAGCTCCGCTCCTGAAGTGCACGTGTTTGGCCACTATCGCGCTCGGTCACATTGAAGATCACTGCGTGCGTGTGAAGCTGCGGAGCGGCGTAGCCGTCCACAGGTCGCGCAGTGTCGTGTTCAAATGTGGCGGCAATGAGCCTGCCAGTGGTCTCTGGTGCATGAATGTTGCCGATGCGCGCCTGGGTATATCGCTGCAATTCATCAAGGGCTACGCGTGCACTTTCGCGGTGCGCCTCGCGCACTCGAAGGTCGCCGCCCACAAGCGCCGTGAGCGAAACCGACTTCGGCGCTGAGAACGTGGCATCCCATCCGGCTCGATGCTCCACGCTCGTGATCTCTTTGCCGTATCCATTTTCGTAGGTTCTCGCTGGCTGATGTTGCACAAGCTGCAGGCTTGTCTCTGGATGCTGGCCCTGACTGAGCCGAGAGAAGTGTTCCGCGCAGGCTCCACTCCTCGGCAAGCGCACCACGCCACTCGCTGTGCGCTTGTCGTTCGCGGCTCCAATAGTTTTGTTGCTCTGAAGCGAACTCACGCGAGTGGTAAGTTTGAGCCTGCCTTGCGGAGAGGGCCTTCGAGATGGTCAACATGCGCTTGGACTCCGAAGATGAGCGCGGCAGCATCTCGCACTGCCTGCGATTTAGACTAACTCAAATTCGATGCGAGAAAGCATGACTTAGTGAAATATTTTTCTCTTTATAGTCGCGCTTAACCGCATATTTACTATGCGTTCGTGCATATCGCTTTCTCTTCTTGTAAGTATGTTGTCAGCCTAACCATGGCTAATTGGGAATGGATTGGAATTGCATTGCAATCATGATAGACACACTACTTCGCGTCGAAAATACCTGCGCTTGCCACAGCTAATGAAACGCGATAAGCGCTCTTGAAACGACTCGCTGTGTAGATCTGAAGAGTCGTCGAGTTAGAAGGAATTGCAGCGACATTGAGATGCGTATGCGAAGGCGAAGGCGAAGATGGGATGATTGAGCAATGCATCGACGCTACTTCGAGAAGAGGTCGAGAATCTGTTAGCAAGCTGAGCGGATGCGCGCCTAAAGTGTCGCAAGAAGAGGGAAGGAACGGCTTCGCTAAGGTCCGCTGATAGCATTGACGACATTCGATAATTCATTCCGCCATTTAGCCGTTATTCATCTCTGGGATTCAGCTTGGATAAGAGTTTCAAATGCCCGTTCTTCTGAAGAAGATAACGCGCAGTTTCCGCGGGTCCCTTCGGTCGTCTGGTCGGTGTTGATCGAAGAACGGAATTGTATCTCGGAACAGTCTCGGCGTTGAGCGTTAGTGATTCGGTCGTGACCGAGATCTACTCCGACGGCAAACGGTTTAATGACTCATTGGAAACGTAGGCCGAGCAGGTATGGTCGAGGACCTTTTCAACTCATTCCAGAGCCGTGAAAGCAGTGCGATAAGGCCGCCAACCGGTCTTCGATTGGCTGGCGAATGCCGGTAGTGATCGGAGTTTGAAACGGGCTCCATTGTGGGAGTCGAAAGGAATTCAAACTGACTGCCAATTCCTTCCGTAAAGATAGGCCCAATGAGCGGTGACCTGCACAGCCATTCGACTGCCATTGGAGCCGCGCTTGCAATCGCCTGAAGAGCGCTGGGCGAGGTCGGCTAAGCTCTGTTCCTGGCTGGCCCATGAACTAGACGCATGTTCATAGAGCATGAGAAGAAGACATTCTTCTCATAGCTAGCCAACACACGTAGCGAGGACGGCAGTCAAGGGCGCGCTGATCTTGCGCGTTCATCGGAGCGAAGCGTAGACCCTTGACGGTCGCCGCAGTGGAGGGTACGCCAGGAGCGTACCCCATAGGTTTGTTTCACTCTGTCCTTTCTTTCCAACACGCTTGAGATCGCAGCGCTGCGCGGCGCTTTCGGGTATATTACCGTATACGTAGAAATATCGGGGCCTTCGCCACCCACTCATTTCTCAGACGTTGAAATTTGTAAACACGAAGTGCACCTGGGTGCACTTTACAGCTACCCAGTTGGGGATCACGTGTCATCCTCCAACCGCTGCGTGATCTTCACTTCGTGAATACTCCCATCTGTGTCGGCGATCCGACTTCGGCATCGTCGTTACCCACCGGGCGAAATGCGATCGTGTATCCGAACCGCTGGGCCACTTCTCTAGCCCAGTTCTGGAATTGTTCCCGAGTCCATTCGAACCGGTGATCCTTATGCCGGAATTTGGCCAGCGGGGAGCGTTTCGAAGCGTACGTTGTATTCCGAATTGGGAGTCGTAATGATGACCGTGTTTGGCTTCGCATGTTCGAAGACCACTCGCTCGAACGCAGCCAGGCGCGGTGGGTCGAGGTGCTCGATGACTTCGACAGCGGTTGCCGTTTCGAATCCGGCGAGGCGCTTAGCCTTATACATGAGCGAACCCTGAAAGAGGCGTATCCGCTCCTTCTGCTTCGGCGGCATAGTGTCAAAATGCAATCGCTCGCTAGCAATTTCAAGGCTTCGATGAGAAACGTCCATGCCGGCGATTTCCTGGACCTCCTTATGCTTGAGCAGTTCCCGCAGTAGCCTGCCCTCTCCGCAGCCAAGGTCGATCACGCGAGTGGCGCCCGACTCGATGACTGCCTGCATCACGGATTCCAACCTGAGTTGGTTGAGAGCTATTGGCTTTTCAATCGCCTCTTCCTGCTCTGCCTTCTTCTCCTGCTCGGCCTCAGGTTCGGCCTCTTCGTCGCCGATCAAGCGGGCAAGTGCCTCCGACGCCAGATGTTTCTGGTAACGCAGGTAGCATTTTACGAGTGAGATTACCCCCGGCAGAGCCGGGGGCTTCATTTTGTGAGCCGCTCAAAGCGGCTTGAGCGGGGTCGCTAACGCGGCCCCGGTTGAGTTGAGCCACCTTATCGGTGGCAGGTTATCGCCACATGTTCAGCTGATCCAGCCGTTTGTCTTCCTGCTCCTGGTTGCGGATGTAATCCCGAATTGTGATCTCATCCCGACCAACCGTGGACACGAAATATCCGCGTGCCCAGAAGCTCTGCCCGGCATAATTCTGCTTCTGCTCCCCATACACCCGCGCCAAGTGAATTGCGCTCTTGCCCTTGATGAACCCCACTACCGACGACACGGAATACTTCGGCGGAATCGAGATCATCATGTGAACATGGTCAGCCAGAAGATGCCCTTCCTCAATGCGGCATTCTTTCTGCTCGGCCAGCTTTCGGAACACCTCGCCCAAGTGCCGGCGCAGGTTTCCGTACAACACTTTGCGCCGGCACTTCGATATGAAAACAACGTGGTACTTGGATTAGCAAGTCCGCTCCACTACGACACAAACCACGTCTCGACAACGCAGTTATGCCATGAAAAAGCGGCCTTTCCTACAACTTTTTCGAAATTACTCACCACGATCGTTACAGCACCTGTGAGAAATGCGGGCTAGAGCCACCCCTACAAAAAAGGCGTGAGTGATAGACGATCCGTCTGCCTCGGACGTCGCTTTCTTCCCACCCGCCGGCTGTGCGTTCGGCATGCCCTTCGGGCAGAATAGGAAGATTATTTAAGATGCTCGCGAAGCACAGCCGTCGGCCTGCGGATAGGTGAAGTCCGGGTCGACCGACCGCAATTCGTCCATGAACAGCTTGAACGCTTTGGGATCGCTTTCAAATAGCCGCCGCGCGTAGCTGGTACAGTGCTGGCCCCACACGATCATATCGTCAGGGGACGAAAGGATATCGCCGATCTGCTGGTTTCCAGCCGCTTCCTTGACAGCCCTCATCCAGTTCATGGCTGTGTCTTCCAATTTGTAGCGGGCATTCTCTCCGCCCTCCCGCGCCTGCTCCTTGTATACGCGCCAGAGATAGGAAGGGCTGTTCGACGCCACGAATTGGAACCGCCCTATCTCCTTGGCGAGGCGGACCAGCAGATCGGCATCCTCATAGCTGCGCATGGTTTCATTGAACCCCTGAACGCGCTCCAGCGCGCTTCGGCGTATGAGGCACGCGCCGTGATGCAGCGGGGCATAGTACATACAGAACATCAATGGATGTTTGCCTTCATACTGCGGGGTGTTGACCGGGCCCGCCGGAACGAAATTCCCGTCTTCCAGATAGACATGGCGCCATGAAGAGTAGATCGCCGATACATCCGGACCCGCCGCCTGCGCGTACTTCATCTGCGCTGCGATCTTATCTGCGGCAATGGCGTCGTCGCTATCAAGGAACTGAATCCACTCGCCTGTCGCCTGCTTCACAGCGGCGTTGCGCGCGGCGCTGACGCCTCTGTTGACCCCAAGCTCCAGAACCGACCAACGGCCCTTGAAGCTGCTTTTCAATATTTCGCGGGCGGTTCGTACGGTTCCATCTTGCGAGCCATCGTCAACGACGATGATCTCGATCTCCGGATAGGTTTGGGAAATAGCGCAGCGGATTGCCTGGGCGATATCTTTTTCCGCGTTATACGCGGGAATGACAATGCTTACGAGCGGATCAGTTGGCATGAATTGGCCGTTTGCGCGAACGGTTGCCGAACCGGACAGTGCCTTCGAGGGGGTGCGGGCCGACCGAGCTTCCAAGCCCGTGGCGATGATAGCCGCGACTTGGCCGGCACAAGGCTCATCGAAAATTGTCCAGTGTCCTCCCTCATACGTGAGCACTTCGACGCCTTCCGTTGCCAGCCGTCCCCAGCCAAGGCTTGAGTCGGCCAGCCATCCCGTGGGACGGTATCGGCTGACAAAGCTGTGCACACGCCCATGAAGGGCCTTCGGTTCGTAAGCGGTCTGCAGTCTCCACAAATACCCCCACATGTCCCTGTCGAACTGCGCAAGCACTTCCAGTTCCGGGTCAGACGAAACCGGATTGATGTCTGCGGGCGGAGCGCGACAAAACCACTTCAAGAGTTTCATCATCAAGGTGAAGGGCTTGATCATCAAGCTCCTTACGCTCTTTCGTCCGGCACGTATTAGCACGTAAGCGCGCTTGCAGCGGGAGGCAAAATCGGTCGCCTTCAGCCACGCGTCCCCTCCTCGTCGCCGGACGTAGTCCGGAGCCCAGCCGTCGAGTATGCCGACGAACGAAACCTCGTGGCCCATCTGAATCAGTTGCTGGGCCGTGTCGAAGGCCACGACGCCAGCAGCGCACCAGCCGATCACCGCATAGGGTCCCTGAGGCTGGATCTCGCGGATCAGCCTGACACATTCGCCGGCCGCATCCTCCAGGCGGGAATATTTCATCTCGAGCGGTTTTGCAGGATTGAAGAGTTGCAATCCGATCACTGGCTGGCTGTTACCCAAATGCCTTGCAATATTGCGATACAGAATGGGTGATTCGATGCAGAAGAGAGGCGGCTTGGTTCCGTCCGGCTGGATGGACACCACGCAGGGAGAGCTGCTGCTTGGGCTTCCTCCCTGCTGAAGCAACGGGCTAAGCGAGGCGATCGACGTCGCTTTGAATAATGAAGTCAGATTGAGCGAATGGCCAAACTCCGCTTCTATCAGCGTCAGCATTCTGACCGCCAGCAGAGAGTGTCCGCCCAGATCGAAGAAGCTCGCGTTCCGGCTTACCCGGTCCAGGCCCAGGACGCCGGCCCAGATACGGGCAAGTTTCTCCTCCACCGGGCCAGCTGGCGATTCGTAAGCGTCCAGGCCATATGCGCTGCTATCCGGCGCGGGCAAGGCCTTGCGATCCAGCTTGCCATTGTGCGTGAGGGGCATGCGATCGAGGCGGACATAAGCAGCCGGTACCATGTATTCGGGCAGACTTGCCAGGAGATGCGCCCGCAATGTTTCCGGCCCGATGTTCGCGCCAGCTATATAGTAGGCAGCCAGACGCTTGTCCCCAGGGCTGTCCTCACGTGCGATGACGCAGACCTCACTGACGCCCTCGCGCTCCGCCAGCCGGGCCTCGATCTCGCCCAGCTCAATGCGGTATCCGCGAATCTTAACCTGGAAGTCGTTGCGGCCCAGGTACTCGATAATGCCATCCGCGGTCCACCGGCCGAGATCCCCTGTTTTGTACATGCGAGCGCCGGGATCAGCAGAGAACGGATCGGCCACAAACCGCTCGGCCGTCAGATCCGGAAGGTTCAAATAGCCCCGCGCAACACCGGCGCCGCCTATGTAGAGTTCGCCGCCAACGCCGATGGGCGCGGGATCTCCGCGGGCGTCGAGGATATAGATTTGCGTGTTCGCTATCGGCCGACCGATAGGGGTCGTCGCCGCCAAAGGAGAATCCGCAGGAACTTCGTAGACGACGCAGCCGACAACCGTTTCGGTTGGCCCATACTCGTTCACGATGCGCACATCTGGCTGCATCTGCTGCCACAGCCGCACCGTTGAAGGCGCCAGCGCTTCGCCGCCAACGACGAAGAGACTGGCGGAAGGCTGCTTTCCTGCCGCGGCCACAGTGCGTCCGAGGGCGTCCAGATGCGCGGGGGTGATCTTCACTAGCCCGGTATAACGGTTACCGCAAAGCAGCCGGCCCAAACCATTGATTTCGCTCCCCTCTGGCACGATCTGCAGTGCGCCCCCACACAATAGGGGCGTAAAGATACTCGTCACCGTTGCATCGAAGGAAAGCGATGAAGAGACGGCTGCACCGGCGGTCGGGGTGTAGGCGTGCCAGGCCCAGTATAGGTAATTGTACAGATGCCTATGTTCGACCATCACGCCCTTGGGCATGCCGGTTGAACCGGAGGTGTATATGACATAGGCGAGATGGTCTGCTCTGAGCCCAGCCCGGTCCGGATTGCTGTCCGGCATGCGTGCCCAGAGCGGCGCGCCGGTGTCGAGGGCAAGGACCGGCAGGTTGTTCGCACTGGCCGGCAGCATGCCCTTGAGATGTGCCAGGGTGAGCAGCGCCGCAGGCACGCTGTCATTCAGCATGTAAGCAAGTCGCTCCTGCGGATAGTTCGGGTCCATCGGCACATAGGCGCCGCCAGCCTTGAGGACGGCGAGCAGGCCAACGACCATTTCCAGGCTGCGCTCGACGCAAACGGCGACGAGGGCTTCCCGGTCAACCCCCAGGCCCCGCAGGTGATGGGCCAGCTGGTTGGCTCGCGCGTTCAGCTGCGAATATGTGAGTGTGCGCCCGTCATAAACGACGGCCAGGGCGTCCGGCATCCTGGCGGCCTGTTCTTCGAAAAGCTCGTGGACATACTTATCGCGCGGATAGGCGGCGCCGGTTGCGTTCCATTCGATGATCAGCTTGTGCCGCTCCTCTTCCGGCATCACGTCGATAGAGGCTGCCAGCGTATCGGGCGCCGTTTCAAAAGTTTCGGCAAGGCGCTCCAATGCGGTCCGCATATAGGCGCATACGGTTGCCGGGTCAGCCGGATTTTGAGCCCAGGCTGAAATCAGAAGCGTTTCTCCGCGCTCCGAGGCGATGACTGCCAGCGGCCACGCGCCACTGGACAATTCCTCAGTCCAAACGTGCTCTTCGGGCAGACCGTATCCGAACAGCGCTGACAAGGAATATGCGGCGCCAGGGTCGCCCTCCGGCAGGAGCGCTCCCCAAGTGGGCAGGAAATTGCGTATCTGGTTAAACAATTCATATGTTTCCCGCGCCGCGACCTCAGCCGCGCGAGTGGCGGCATCAATGCGCATCGGGACAGTTCTCGTAAACGGCGGCAACGCGGCGCCAAAAGTTACGCTGTCTTGTCCGCAGAACCGCACAAGGACAAGAGACCATGCTAGGCAGACGAGGCTTTCCATGCTTATGTTAAGTGCGGCGGCCCGATCCCTGAGGCGGCTTGCGAGATGGCGTTCCAATTTGAGACTGGCGCTTTTCGCCACCCGGCGCTCGTCCCGGATAAGCCCGAAAGGCGCTCCCGGCCCATCGGCACCGCCAAGCATTCTTTCCAGAAGCTTGTCCGGGCTCGCGGAACTCGCGCTAGTATCGACCCCAGGGCTCTGGTATTGGCCGGCAGCATGATTCACATGCCGCAGCACGACGTTCCCTTGGTTAATGCTGTCATCGCTATGGGGTGCCATTGAATTTTTAAAAGGTAGTTTCGATGGGGAATTCGTGAGTTGCCGGATAACATGGAGTATTACACGAGCAATGTGTTTGCGTTTTGGGAGGGCTGTAACAAATAGTAAGACTGAATTCCTAATAAAGTCCTAATGGTGGCCTAAAGAGGGGATGTGGGTCTTGGGGATGGCGAAGCTAGGCCCGCCAGAACGTCTTCACTGCAATTCCAGTCGGTATCCGAACCAGGGCTCAGTGAGGATGTAGCGAGGATTGGAAGGATCGGGCTCGATCCGCTTACGCAATTGATTCACCACAACGTGTAGATACTCGATTTCGTTGCTATAATCTGGTCCCCAAACAGCCTTTAAAATCTTTGCATGCGGAATCGCAACGTTGCGATTTGCAATAAGATATTGCAGGACTTCAAACTGTTTAGGGCTGATCCGCACATTCTCGCCCCGCACGGAAATCTGGCGGCTGGACAGATCTATGCGAACGTCACCGAATGTGATGGCTTCTGATTCCTTATTGGCTGTCAGAGGAACACGCCGAAGGTTTGCCCGAATTCGTGCGAGCAACTCGGGCATGCTGAATGGCTTGGTGACATAGTCATCAGCGCCGGCATCAAGAGCTTCGATCCGGTCTTCCTCGGCTTTGCGAACCGTGAGCATGATGATTCCCATATCTGAGGACGTACGAATTGCATGACAACATTCGATGCCGCTCATTCCAGGCATGTTTCGGTCAAGGAGAACAAGCTCAAAACGTTCTTTGCGAAGCGACTCAAGCGCTGCCTCGCAGTCGCCCGCTTCGGCGATGATGTAGCCTTGTTTCGTTAGTGCCCCTTTCAACACCCGCCGTAGTTGAGGCTCATCATCGACGATGAGAATCTTCGCTGTCTTCACCTTTCTGCCCCCAGGTAGATCGGCAGGGTGAAGGAGAACTGCGCACCACCGTCGGGAACATTTTCTACCCACAGCTGACCGTGATGCGCACGGATAATGTCACGCGCGATGCTCAACCCCATTCCCGTTCCTGCCATGGCTTCTCTCACCTGCCTGCCTCGGTAAAAACGTTCGAAAATGGAGTCTAATTCATCGGACGGTATCCCGGGACCGTGGTCGCGGATATGAACAATCACGGAGCTGTCTGCCTCATCACCCTTGATTTCGATTTTCGAAGCCGGGGGGGAATACTTTGCGGCATTCCCGAGCAGTTGCCGCAGAGCTAGGCCGACCATTTCGGGGTCGGCATTCACCGGTCGGAGATTCTGCCTGATTTCCACTTCAAGCTTATGCGACCGCAGCAGGCTATTCATGCGGCTGACCGCCGAGAGCAGCAGCTCTTCGACCTGTATTTCACGACACTTGATACGCGGCTTGCCGGGCTCGATCCGCGCTGTGTCCGTGATCTTGGTTGTCATTTCCGCTAACTTGTCGGACTCTTCTTCCACGACCGCAAGAAACTCTTCCTCGTCGGGCTCATGCCGATATTCGGTCCGCACCGTCGAGATGGCACCCTTGATTGAGGCAAGCGGTGTCAGATAGTCATGCGCAAGTGCATCGAGCATAACCCCACGCAAGCGCTCGTTTTGCCGGGCCACTTTTAGCTGTGCGATTGCAATCTGATTATTAGCGTGTTCCAGAGCGACTGCGGCAAGGTTCGAGACCGCTTGCAGGGCCGGATCTGATACAGATCGACCCACTGCCCCGAGACTTCCGAAGAATCGGTCTCCTAGCATCACAGGGGTTATGAACTGCACTGTACCGGCCGCATCGACGGGTTTGCTAGCAATCGACCAGGATGATTTGCCTCCAGCAACAGAGCGAAGTAGGTCGAGATCCAGCCGTGAATCCTCAGCGCCGGAGATGTGAATTTCCCCTGTCGGTCCGTCGCAAAAGGCCACCACATCAAATCCGAACTGCCCCCTCACATTGGCCGCAATCTGGGTTCCCAGTTCCTTTGTCGTTTCGACCGACATAAGGGCTAGACTGAGCTGATAGAGGCGCTCTACTTCGATCCGGCGAGCTTGTGCTTCTGATGCGCGACTCTGAGCGCTCGCTGAGAGTTTGCTTGCTGTTACTGCTGTAACCATAAATGCGCACAGCGAAACCCAGTTTTGTGGATCGGCGATATCGGACGCGGCCAACGACAGAACAGGCGGGAGAAAGAAGTAGTCTAGAAAGAGCATCGTCGCGACCGAGGTCACGAGGGACTCCGGCAGTCCCCATCTCGCAGCGACGATGAGCACCACAAGAACATAGGCAAACGCGGCGATCAGCGAGTTCACATGGAATACCGCGAATCCAACCCAGGTAACCACGCCGACGATTGCTATGCAACTGAGGTATCTCAGAACCGGATAGCCAACCCGAACGACAAGTTGGGGCATAGTGAAACTCATCATTAGCGCAGGCCTTCTTCGTCGAGGAACGCACGCGTCAGTTCGTTGAACAGGGATGGCCTCTCGGTCATGGTTTCGTGACCCGTGTTCGGGAGGATGCAAAGCCGGCCTGCCGGCAGGCTGCGGTACAGCGCGATGGTGTGTTCTAGCGATATGACATCGTGGTCGCCTGCCATAATCAGCACTGGGGTGCGGATGGCCCTAAGATCCTCCGGGCTGATCACGGTCCAAGTCGTCCAGAGATCCTTAGTCTTGGCTACCAGAACGCCCCAGTGCCGGTCGCCGTAGGGCGAAACAGCATCGTAGTCGTGCCGTACAGTGACAGGGATGCCGGCGGCGAAACGTTGCTCGGATGTCCCCCAGCGAAGCCGCACGTATGCGAACAGTCCGGCAAAATCGCCGCGGAAGTTCGCTCCGGA
Organism: uncultured Acidobacteriaceae bacterium; assembly: GCA_963833015.1. GTDB lineage: Bacteria > Acidobacteriota > Terriglobia > Terriglobales > Acidobacteriaceae > Alloacidobacterium. The sequence goes on from CAWHWJ010000020.1 coordinate 641,698, forward strand.
TACCACCACTCGTCGCACCAGGTCCGGGTGGTACCGCGCGAGCAAAAGCGCCACATTACCGCCGTCGCTGTAGCCGACTATGTCGGCGGGTCCGAGGTGCAGCTGCTGCAGCAACGCCGCGGTATCTTCCGCCATCGCGCGATACGAGAAAGGTTGTGTGGAGTCTGGGCTGTGGCCGTGCCCCCTCTGATCAATGCCGATCACGGTACGGAACGCTGCGAAGTAGGCCCTCTGGTAAGGGAAACTGCGGTCGAAGAAGCTAAGCCCACCGTGCAGAAACACGATCGGCGGCCCGCTGCCCAATACCTCGACATAGAGCTTCGTCCCGTGGACGTCATAGAAGCGGCCGGGGTCGGAAGCCCACACGGGCGCGGGCACGGCGATGCAGCCGATCAGAAGTATCAATGCGATTCGAGCCACGTGTACCGGCGACCGGGGTCTTGCGATCATGGCGTCTGCCGCGGAAAGCGACGAGCGATTCGAGCCGACGAAATTTGGCTGGGGTGGAAGGAATCGAGCCTCCGTGCGGCGGGATCAAAACCCGCAAGAAACCATGAATAATCAATAGCCTACCAGTAACCACTGCGGAAGCCCAGGCTTATTTCATGCGTTGGACGAGGCGCGCCGGCAAGGGCGACCGCTAATCCCGAGGCTGGCGACCTAATCCGCGAATCTGGAGGGTGCCGCAAGGTGCGACGGTCGCGGGCCGGAGCCGAAAAAAGCAGTGGCGTGCGGGTGATCTATTTCAATCGACTGAGCAATGGTGAGATATGGTTGCTCACGATGTATGCGAAAAGCGCTCGTAATTCCATCGCGGCGGATGTTTTAAGAAAACTCAAGGAATCTATCAATGGCAAAGATGAGCACAAAGGCGCTCCGAAAGCGCGACGCAAAGCGAAACATCGGTGATGAGCTGTTGCAGGCCGTAGGAGAAATGAAGGCCGGCAAGGCTGGGAATATGCATCGCGTGGCGATGTCTGCCGTCACGGCGGCACGTACAAGCGCGGGTCTACATGATGCCGTTGCTGCTGCGACTCGCTGGTCTATAGGAGCACTGGGCAGCGACCAAAACGCCCCGGAAACCCCCGAAGACACCGCGACCTCACTTCCGGATCATGGCGGTAGTCTTTGTCCCAAGAGGATGTTGTTCTCGAGGCGGGCATTCCAGTCTTCGAGGGTTTCAAACAGCTGGTTCGAAGTTTCTCCCCTTACTATCGCGATGCTCGCGATCATTCGCAGGATGAGTTCACGGGCGAACTGGTGACCGACCATACGAGCACGGCACGCGCGAGCATGCCTCACTCGGGGAGACCTACTCGTTTTCCGTAGACGTTGGCGCTCGGTGGGAGGACGTATTCTTCGCCGATGCATTGCCCTGTACCAAGCGCGTAGCTCTTCGCACTTCGCTCGTGATGGCGGCCAATCCCGGCGGCTTCTTCTCGATCTTCTCCCGCCTGGCCCGTCTCAGCCTGGGTGGCACGCAAGGCCGCGGCGATCAACGCCTCTCGTGGATGCACGAAGTCGACTTTGCCCGCGCGATCGATCTGCTTCTCGCTCATCCGGAAGTAGCCGACGAAACGAAAGGAATCGTCAATCTTGCTGCGCCCGAAGCTCCGACGAACCGCGAATTCATGTGTACACTCCGCGGAGCATGGCTTGTGCCCATCGGCATGCCCGCGCCGGAGTTCGTCTTGCGCCCTGCCCTGTGGGTGATACGCAGCGAGCCTGAACTCGTGTTCAAGAGCCGCTGGGTTTCTCCTGGTGTACTGCTAAAGCAGGGGTTCCGCTTTGATTATCCCGACTGGCATTAAGCTGCCGTGGACCTCGTCGCTCGATCGAAAGCAGCGTAACGCCGACAACCGCGCGTCGCGGCAGTAAATCCCTCCCTGGACCGATCTTGCAACGCAGGCCGGCGCGGTGGAAATGACGAGGAGTGGAAAGCATGGAAAGCCATAGAACCGGCTTCCCACCCGGCTCTCTCCGGTCCACAACCTAACGCATGTCCCGGTACACTCACCCCTTAGCGAAGGATAAAGGTGTCATATATGGATCTTCGAGAAATAATTCTAACAATCGGCCAAAGTTTCACTGAAGCTAGGAGTGAGAGCTTTGGTCAGCATCCACTGGCTAGGAGAGTCTGAGGACTGTAGCGGATACTGTAGCGGGTGCCGGTTTAGATGGGTTTGTATGGAAGCAGATATGCCCAGCATAAACGCCTGAAAACACAAGGCCATCCATTGTCGGACAAACCAAGCTAAATGCGCTCTCGGAGATTATGAGTTTCCGGATATCTCTGTAAGTCTATGATAATAAACGGAACATAATCGTAACTTAGCATAGGCCTAAGTAATTGATTGACCGTAAGTTAGCACAATTTATTGCATATGCTCAAAGCTGATGTGTGTACCTTTGCTGTACCTGGTGACTTTGTGATGCTTGCAGTAGATTTCTAGAGGAGAACGTTCTTACGCATACTGGCATCGCGATGTTTGCTATCAAAAGAATGAGTTCTGGTTGCTGCAGGATTAGAGTTTTCAATCCAAACCGCAGCCCGAAGATGAATGACCGGGCCAGCTAAGACCTTGAGTTCGTAACATGACCTGTGCCGTGCAAAGGCAATACTTCGGCGGAATCGAGATCATCACGATTGCATGCAAGACGAAGTCGCATCTGAGCCGTTGTACGCGATGCAGTAGATGCTGCCATAGTCACATTGAAGACGATGGTTTCGAGTCGCGTTCGCCGCCCTCGGGTTAGCGGGGTGCCTGTTTTGTCACTTGGGCTGGTTGCGTGTGAGCACGGGCGCCATTGCCTCGAATACGCCGTCATTCCTGATCAGCTTGTGAAAGAGAATTGCTGCGACATGCATCAGGATGAATGCGAAGAAGGCAAAGGCAAAGTAGTGATGTGCACGCCACAACAACGTATGCAGGCTGGGACTCACAGGCAGGATCGATGGCAGATGCACGCTACCGAACAGCACAACGGGATAGGACGCTGCGGACAACATACCCCATCCGATCAGCGGCAGGCCGATCATCAGCGCGTACAAGACATACTGCGACAATTCCGCGGCCAGCTTAATTGGCTCTGGCAGATCAGGCGGCAGCGCGGGCGCTTTGTAAACGAAGCGCAGGGCCAGACGAATGAGTGCCAGCACCAGGATAGCGATACCCAGCGGCTTATGAATCTGGACCAATGTCAGGTATTTCGGCGTGACGGTCGAGACCATGCCCACCCCGATGAACAACATGGACAGAATGCAAATTGCCATGAGCCAGTGCAGCAGCCGCTGCGGCGCGGTGAAGCGTTTTCGGCCTGTTGTCATTGCTTGGCTCCTGTCGCGTTGCCCGGATAGTAGGAGGCTTCGGCTGTGCGGCTGTTGTACGACCGGGAATAGGCAGCCGAACGAGCGGCGGGGAATGGGTCATCGGACGTCGTGATGCCGGAAGGTAACACGGTCGGGTCGAAATTGATGTTGAGACACGGACCGTCACGCTCCGGCTCAATTTGTTGCACCGTAAGCGTGCCAACCTCAACCGTGCGCCGACCCGAAGGCCATGCCTTGTTAGGATCCGCCGTGGGATCACCCGGATTGGCGACCGTCACCACCATCGTCCACCGTTGAGGTCCAGCAGCGACACGCTGGGTAATCTCCTGCTCCAGGAAATCGGGCCCACGTTTGGCCAACTCCTCCGGTGAGACGGGCACGGGTTGGGCGGCCGGAACCAATGACCAGCGGATCGGATGTGTAGCGCCGGTGCCATCGACAAACAGAAAAGAATTGAGACTGTTATAAGGCTCCTCTGCATAGCTCCCGGTCCAGGGCGCACTCTTCGCCCAACCGACGAACGTGAGGAATTCCGGATGAGCGCCAATGAACTTCTTCATCGCATCGGGATCCTTGCTTCCGGAGGAAGTCAGCAGTTCGTAGAAGCTCTGCGGCGTCGATACAGGGAAGATGGGCGCGTCGATCATGGCCATGCGCCATTCCTGTCCGTCCGGCGTCGTGATGCGTATGCCGATGCCGCGTACGCGTACCATCGCATCTGCGGCATTTGGGTCCGCGGTGGCGAGGTTAAAGCGTCCTACCACGGGATACTGGCCGCGCACGAACACGGTCGCCTTGGAAAGCGCCGAGCCATCGCCGTTTGCCTCGAAGGTGCCGGTGAAGCAGATGCCTTTGGCGTGGTTGCGACGGTGTCCCAATGCCGGGCCGCCGGGAGGCGCCAGCGCCGCAACTATCTTTTTAGGTGTTAGCCGATGCGGCGAGAGCCACCCAGCCGTATACGCGAAAGCCACCGCGGCTACGCCGACGACTGTGGCAATGAACAGCAGCGGCCCAAGCTTAAAAGTTCCTGGTGATTTTGTTGACTCCACCATTCAAACCTCCGCCCCTCTTTACCTGCGGTTCTCGGATGATAACGCACCAAAACAAGCTATAAGTGTACCAGTATAATTGGGCCTACCTCACTGGATGCGGTGCCACAGCGCGTAATCGTCGATCTCCCTGGACTATTCGCCGCTTCGGACTTCCAATGGCGAAGTGTGAGGTATCTTGACGTACACAAAACGGATGAGCCAATTCTCCGCTAAAAGAAAAATCACGGCGACCGATATGAACAGTAGATCGCCGTTGAGGAGCATCAGCCCCAAAGGGATCAACGTCCCGGCAGCGATGAGCAGACCAACGCGCCATTGTTGCTCGCGGGTATAGAGTCGCGCATGGGCCGGCCGAAGGTTCGCAAACAACAGCACTAAGGGAATCACATTGAGCACGAGCAGCACGATAAAGGCTGTGCGGAGGATGGCGGTCGCCTGGATTTGCCCCATCAGTGCGGACAGGGCAAGCAGCTCGGCGCAGCCCATCAGGAGGGCCGAATTGGTGAGATACCCTCCCAGCCAGCGCGCGTCCTTCCAACCTGGTTGCGCGTTTGTGCTGAGCAAGACGCCTTTGTAGGCCGCAGAGCCGAAGCCAGGCAGCAGTCCCATGACCACTGCGAGTATGCGGGCCCACTCGAAGTCGAATCCTAATAGTGCCAGTCAGCGGGAGCGAAAAGATCGTTAGGCACCACGTTCCTACCGACATGGGCGAGCCGGGCTTGAAAACTCTGAGCATGTGATGGAAACGCAACGGATCGCCCAGATCCAGCACGAGCAATCCGAGGTCAACGAGCAAAAGCACGAGAGCGACTGGATAAGCTATTTTCGCCACGCGCATGAAGACCGCGGGCGCCGCTAACTCACTGACCGCGGCGGCCAGGAACAGTCCGGTCGCCATGCCGTTGAGCAGAGCGTCCCAGGCGATGATGCCGTGCCACCCCGGCACCTTGGTCACCGGCATATTCTCGTAGCCGATCTCGCTCCCTGTTTCCGGCAAGGGAGGTTCGGTGAAAGCTTGCGGCGGTCTGGAGTTTTCGTGCATTCAGGGCTTTAAAAGAAATACCACCAGGAGCAGTGCGGCGATAGCGGCCAGGCCGCCCGCGATGGAACGAACATAATCTCCCATCATGTGCAGCCACGGGTTGAATGGACTATCCGGCAGGCCATAAACCGAAGGGCGATCGACAAGCAGATAGAACGAATGCATCTCGGAATAGGTCTCAGTAGGGGCGTCGCCATAAAGGTACGCCTGTGGGACGCCGCGCTGGTGAAGTTCCTCTACACGTTTGCGGGCTTGCTCGCGAAGCTCGTCGACCGGGCCGAAGTGGATGGACTGGGTTGGACACGCCTTGGCGCAGGCCGGCTCCAGACCGTCGCGCTGGCGGTCATAGCAGAGCGTGCATTTGTGCGAATGGCCGCCCATGTCGCTGCGCGTGATGACGCCGAAGGGACAGGCGGCGACGCAGCACGAGCAACCGTTGCAGATGTCGGCCTGAATATAAACGTTCTCAAACTCATTTTGAATGATGGCGCCGGTCGGGCAAGCCTGATGGCATGGGGCCGCCAGGCAATGCTTGCAATGGTCGCTCATCATGAGCCAGCGGTTAAGGGCTTGCTCGTTGGATAACGTGCCTTCGGATGCAGGCGTGCCTGGCGCTTCGTGGGAGAATTGCTCGATGAATTTCACATGGCGCCAGGTTGTCGCAGACAACTCGTTCGTATTGTCATAGCTATTGCCGGACCAGTTAAAACCATCCGACGGTAGCTGGTTCCACTGCTTGCATGCCACCTCGCAAGCTTTGCAGCCGATGCATACGGTAGTGTCCGTGTAAAAGCCTGTAGGTGTCTGAGGCTTTGGCGGTTCACCATGGAGGAACGGATAGATCAGGCGTCCCGCCAGGTCCGACAACTGACCACGTGGCGCATCACTGGTCTGGGGCAACGCGGACAGTTCTTTTTCTCTACTTGCCATGTCCGATTCTCCCTTCTGGTTGGGCGCTGGCCGGCGTGTCCGGGATCGGATCGAGGGTCGGCCAGGGCGCTGTGGGCACCGTCGGGCCAGGAGTCTGACCTTCGAGCCGCCCGGCCTGGACCTGGCAGGTGAACGCCTTGCTTTCGTGCATGCTCACGTTCGGGTCGGCCAGGAGAGCGGTCAGGTCGTTGGCGTTGCTGCCGACACTCTCCCCGGCGAAAGCCCAGTGGAATGGGAGGCCGATCTGGTGGACCACGCGCCCTTCGACGACAAAGGGTCGCAGACGCCGAGTCACCATCGCACGGGCCTCAATTCGACCGCGCGGCGTTTGGATCGTCATCCAGCCGCCGTGAACAATACCACGCTCGGCGGCCAGCTCATAGCTCAGCTCGGCGAACATCGCCGGCTGCAACTCATTGAGCCAGCTGTTGAAGCGGCTCATCGGCCCGCTGAGGTAATGCTCGGTAAGACGGAACGTCGTGGCCACCACGGGATACTCAGCTGTCGGCTGGTGGGCGATCTGGTTTAGCGGTCCGTCGAAAAAACGTACCATCGGGCTGGTATTGTGTTTGGGATAGAGCAGGTTGCCCAGCGGCGACTCGACCGGCTCGTAATGCGTCGGAAGAGGACCGTCCTTAGTACTGGGTGAGTAGAGCCAGCCCAGTCCGTCGGCCTTCGTGATGAAGGGTTGTGTGCCGGCGATGGCGGCCATGCCCGTCGCGCCTGGAGCCGGTTGGTAATCGGGCGGCTTCTCCAGCTCGAAGTCCGGTTTGTCGGGTCCGACCCAGCGCCGTTCCTCTGAGTCCCACCAAACTAATTTCTTTCGCTCCGACCAGGGCCGCCCGTCGGGGTCGGCCGAGGCGCGGTTGTACAAAACGCGGACGTTGTTCGGCCACGCGAAGCCCCATTCTGGTTGGACTGGGTTATCCGTGAGCTTGCGTTCGTCCGCACGGTTACGGCCCGGCTCGGGGAAGACGCCGCTGTAGACCCAGCAGCCGCATGCTGTCGTGCCGTCATCCTTCAACTCCGAGTAGCTGCTCAAAAGACGAGGTTGGCCTGTGCGCGGGTCGGGTTCAACCAACCGGTGACCGTTTATCTCCATCAGGACCTTCTCCAGATCCGGTTCCCCTTCGATGCGGCTGAGCGTTCCATCAGGCAGACGCGGCTGCTCGTCGTAGTCGTAGTCCCAGGTGAGGTTCAGCAGCGCCTGATCCTTGGGATCGGTCGAGTCGGCGTAGAGCTGCTTGAGGCGTTTACCCAGGTTGTAGAAAAACCAGGCATCGGAACGGCAATCGCCGGATGGATCGATAGCTTTCCTGTGCCATTGGATCAGCCGCTGGGTGTTGGTTAAGCTGCCCTCCTTTTCCTGAGCGGCCGCTGCGGGGATGAAGAAGACTTCAGTCCCGATCTGAGAGGGTGGCGGCCCATTCGGATCGTCCTTCCAGAAGACGGCGCTTTCAGTTTCGAACCAATCGAGAACCACCAGCCACTCGAGGTTGCGCAGGCCAGCACGGTGCACATTGGCGTTGGGTCCGCCGCCGGCGGGGTTCTGACCGGCCAGGAAGTAGCCCTTTACCCCATAAGCGCTAAGATAAGGATTGGAGCTGGGGTCTTCGTTTGCGGTTTGGTTCGCTCAGAGCCGCAGCGACCTCGTTCCAGTTTTGAAGAACCGTTTGAAGTGGCAGCATAGGAGTAATGGCGGCGAGTACCTGATGGAAGGCGAACTGAAATTCACGCCATTGGCTCGGAGTGCGCGGCTTCCGGAAGGAGGTAGCCCCAGGGGGAAATCGTGCTTCCTACCCGTGCCATCTTCTGACTCAGCAAGGCCACGAACAGTTTGCCGTACAACCAGGCGCGGCTGCTCTGGTCATCGTGCTTCGGCACATGTCCGAGCTGGGCGATGGACTTCAATCGCTTAAAGGTCAACTCGACTTGCCATCGCAGCCGGTAAGCCTCTAGGACTTGCTCAGTCCTGGCTTCGGAGGCGGGAAGGGTGGTGAAGACCAGCACATATTCGGCATACTTACGGGTTGCCGGACCTACGCTCTTTCCCTTTTGCTCCTTATCCTTCAACCGACGCTTAGCCCGCTCGATGGCGTCCCGGCTCTTGCGAATCGCACAGACCCGTCCGGCGATTCTTTGCCGACCGGATGATGACCGGGCCTGGCCTGGCAGGATCCATACCGGCCACTCTGCCAACTCTCCGGCCTTGCGTAGGCCGGCTAACGATTCGAGCAATGAGAATGAGGCTCCGCGCTCATTCCACAACGGCAGTGCGTAAGGATTCATACGCACGCAAACGTCCGCATGCTCTTCGACCACCGCCGCAATTCCAGCAGGATGGCAGTAGCCCGCATCGGCCAGCACCAACTCCCCGGGCTGAAACTGAAACCTCCCAAATCTCTCCGCCGCGCCGGCACCATTGGTCGGGGTGAGATCGAAAGAATCGCACTCCAGTGTCGGCAGACGCAGACTGTAATGAATCCGCCACTGGCTTCCCGTCTTGCCCGGTTCTCTGACCACTGTTGCATCCAGCAGTCGCACACTTCTCCCCTCGAAACCCGGCTGCAATTCGACTCCGTTGTCCTTCCACAACTGCTGGCATAGCTGCCTCAGCCAATCCTCGGCATCCCGCAAACGATTCAACAACGTGACATCGGAGACTTCAGCAATGCCCGCTAACTTAGCCTGCACCGCCGTTTCACGCAACGACCACCCGCAACCCACATGCAACAGCAAGGTGCGCAGCAACGCTTCCAGCGAAGGAAAGCCGCGCAACCGTTTCACCGCACCGCTGCTCCTGCCCAACTGCCGCCACTCGGAGGGAAACAGGCCCAGTAACACCTGCCAGTCTTCCAGCTCAGACATGCCCTCAGGCTACCCTTCAGCTCAGTAATCAGTCAATGTTTATCTTAGCGCTTATGGCCCTTTACCCCACCCTTTGCCATGCGATCGAAGTAGGCCAGTTGCGAGTAGTCGCCGTCCACGCGCGGCAGCCATGAGAATCCGAAGTCGTTCTCCGGCGTTGCTGCGTCGCCGTACCATGCCTTGAGCAGGCTGACAATGAATTTGCTGAAGTTCGCCCAGTAGCCGGTGGGCATCCTTCCATGCTCGATATAACAACTCAAATCCTCGTTAGCGGGGCCGTGTGCAGAGGGTTGCGGCAGATAGCCGGGCAGTGTGTCGTACAAAGTTGAGATGTCGGTCGCGCCCTGGATGGTAGAGTGGCCGCGCAGGGCCATAATGCCGCCGCCAGGCCGGCCTATGTTGCCGAGCAACAATTGCAAGATGCCGGCAGTGCGTATGATCTGCACGCCGGTGGTGTGCTGCGTCCAGCCCAGCGCGTAGGCAATGCAAGTAGTCCGCTCGCGTCCGGAGTTGGTGCAGAGCAATTCCGCGACGCGCACAAATTCTTCCGGCGTGCAGCCGCACACCTGGGAAACGACCTCCGGCGTGTAGCGGGCGAAGTGTCGGCGCAGAATCTGCATAATGCAGCGCGGATGCTGCAAGGTCGGGTCGCGCTGTGCGTTTGTCATGTCCTTGTACGGCGAGGTGTATGGTTCGCCGCTGCCATCCATGCAGTGGCCATGATGGCCGTGCGGGACTTTCGCGGACTTCGCCGGCTCATTCCTGGAAGCATCCTGCTTCTCTTGGCCGCCGTTCCCGGGCTCCTCGTAGCCCCAATGGCCCTGCCTGGAATCGTAGGACTCGTGCTGCTGGTCGAAACCGCTAAACAGCCCTGCCAGATCTTCGGTATCCCGGAAACCTTCCTCGATGATCGTCGAAGCATTGGTGTAGGCCAGGACGTATTCGTGAAACCAACGGTCATTAGTTAAGACGTAATTCACGAGGCCGCCGAGGAAGGCAATGTCGCTTCCGGAGCGGATGCCCACGTAAAGATCGCACACGGCGGACATGCGGGTGAAGCGCGGATCGACATGGATCAGGGTCGCGCCTTTCTCCTTAGCCTTCATGGGCCAGCGGAAGCCGACAGGTTGAGCCTCGGCCATGTTCGATCCCATGAATAGGATGCAATCGCTGTTGGCCATGTCCTGCTGATAATTTGTAGCCGCGCCGCGGCCGAACGAGGCGCCCAGACCGGGCACCGAAGCGCTATGTCATATTCGCGCCTGGTTTTCGATCGACACCACTCCCAATCCGCCGCCGAACAGCTTCTTGATGAGGTAGTTCTCCTCGTTATCAATCGTTGCCCCGCCCAACGTGCCGATGCTGCGCACCGAGTTGAGCAAACGGCCTTGCTCGTCGCGAGTGGTGAAATCGGCGTCGCGGGTAGCCTTGACGCGCTGGGCAATCTGGGCCAGCGCCCACTCCATCGTCCGCGTCTCCCAGTGATCGGAATAGGGAGCGCGATAGAGGACATGGCGGACGCGATGCGAATTGACGGCGAGTTGGAAGGCGTTGGCCCCTTTGGGGCATAGGTGGCCCCCACTGATAGGGCTATCAGGATCGCCCTCAATGTCGATGAGTTCGCCGCCCTTACTGTAGATGAGTTGCCCGCAGCCAACGGCGCAGTAAGGACAGATGCCCTCGGTGACAGTGGCGCCGCGCAGCCGCGAAGCCTTCGCAAGTGTCTGTAAGCTGAACGGTTCCCGAGAAGTTTGTGGTTTCTGGGTTAGTGGGAAGCGGAACATAGCACCTCCAGTTTTTAGAAATTTCTCGTTCTAAGATGACTGAGAGCGAACTTAGTTTCGCATGGTAGCACAATGCCTCCACAGGGTATTTTGCACACAAATAGTACAATCTCCGCCGGAAGCCTATGGAGACCACCTGCGTGTAGCGGTGAATGTGCTGCGCTCAACCTATTACCCATTTCTGCTGGAATCACGCGAAAACACAAAGGCGGTCGATAGACACTGCCCTGCGTCCGGACCAAGATCAGGAACGCCAGAGCGACCGCGATACTGTGATGCTCGTATCCTTCACCTTTCTGGTATCCAATCCAATTCATGGAGAAGCCGCAGCGAATTTCGACCGTCATTACCGCACCGATCACTTCTAGCACTTCATTCCCTTCGTTGAATCTGTAACTTACAGAAACCAAAATATGTGGAAAGGTTCGACTCCCACGACCACTGCATTTATTTTCATTAGTTTACGAATCACTATTTCTAACGCCGAAGATCGCTACTGGAAATGTTCCTGCCCGATGTGGGTCGAAGCGGACAATCAACAGTAAATACATTTGCCACAGCCTTACCCAACCGTGGTTCGGGCACCGATCTCTCAACAGCAATTGTGACTATTGCTCGGAATTTCCTTGATCGGTATATAGTTTTTGTTTTGATGTCCGCGACGGGATTTCCCGCATCACAGATTGCATTTCTCTTGAGGTCAAACCATGCCGTTCATGGCGAGAAATCGACGAAATTTGCGGTGGGCTATCGTTCTACTGCTTTTTCTTGCGTTCATGCTCGGCTCGATCACTCCTATCGGCCGTTTCGTCCATGCGGCCCAATCACCATCACCTTCTACTCGCATCATCAGGTTGGGCTCAGCACGTCCGGACTCTCTCTACGCATTTACCCTCGGGCTGAAAAATCCGGCACAATTTCAGGGAACAGACGCCGTACTTGTCACCGTGAAGGACGCAAAAGGAGAAATCGAATCCAAATGGCTGCATCCGGCAGACGTTGACTTCTACCTCACCCTCAGGCCTCGTGCGGCGGGACCGGTGACCGTAAGCCTTTCAGCCGATTCAACAGTCCATGTCCCGGAGATGACGGCCTCTCTACACAAGATCCTGCAGGCCCCGGATCTGAAGCCCGGCACACCTGCTGGGCAGACGCGAGGAGTCATTGCAGCGGCTCCCAACGGCACCTGGCAAAGCGCACAGTCCTTCGAGCTGGGCCAAACCATTTATGGCAGCGACGACGAAAGGCCCTACGCTCCATCCAGGAGCGAAGACGGCTATGCAGCGATGCTCAAAGGTTTTCAGTGGTTCCGATTCACTTTCCGTGAAAACAAGCCGCGACTGGTCTACTTCGTGCTGAACGTAACCGATCGTGATGTTCCTGTTGACGTGGACATCTTTCAGAAGGGCAAAGATGCCGCGGGACAGCCGGATGTTGTTCCGTTCAATACAGGCGAGTTCGTCTACCAGGTCGAGGCGACGCAGAATTATCCCGGGCTCTATAAGTTCCGCACACGAATTCTGCAGCCGGGCCAGGAGTACTACGTCCGCGTTGCCGCAAACCACCCGGCCTACCAACTACATACCTATGCATACGGAGTGCCGCCATATTCCGACCCGCACGACGCGGTTCGCTCCGGCATGGATTTTCTCATCAATATGGGTGACACGTGGCTCTCGAACACGCCACGCCGCGGCGCCGTAGCGCTGCGCACAACAATGCAGCATTCCGAAACCCAGCTTTGCATAGCCTGCCATCCGTCCCAGTTCACCACGCGGGGCTATTTGACCGCCGTGCAGAATGGCTACGCCCCAACACAGCGCCCCGCGCTGGAATTTATCACTGACCGCATTTACAACAACGCGAGACCTCTATACGGAGAGCCCAATACCAACTGGGTCCGCGTGATCTACACAGCGCGCACTGTCTCAAGCCGCTTGCCGCTGATCACTAACGCATTCGAGCAAAACGTCACACACGACCCGCCGCGAAAGAACTTCGACGTACCCTATGCCAATTTCCTGAAAATTCATTACAAGGGGCTGACCAAGTTGCCCGGGGACGAGGCAGATGGCTGCGAACCCGACGTAAGCCCATTCGAAATTGCCACGCAGAGCTGGCAGACTTTCGACCTTCTTTACAAACGCACGCACCAGCCGGACTGGCTTACCGAACGCGACTACGTCGAGCACCTCGCTCTTGACTTACGAGCCCAAGAACGTCATCGACCTGAACTGGAAGATTCAACTCCTGGCAACGGTTGATCGAACGAAGTACGCCGCGCAAATCGACACCCTCATCGAGAAGCTCTATCAATACGAAACGCCCGAGGGAGGATGGCCTTATCCCTTCGACAAGAGCGCCAAGCCCGCCGACTTCGTCTCCTACAACTCAGTGTTCGCTCTTGCCATGGCCGGACGCCGGCCGGAGACCGATGAGCACCTCGCGCGCGCTGTCAAAGCGATGCTGGCTGCACAGCGCCCGGAAGGCAGTTGGGAAGGTGATCCCGTCTACCAGGGCTTCAACACTCCCTTCCGCGCTACGCAGTTCGCGGTGATGGCTCTGTCTACCCTCTACCCTGGAAGTACGGTCGCCAAAAACTGGGATGCTGCATACCCGCCGCCCCCCACCGCGCTTGCGAAGAACGACCTGCCGCTGCTTCTCGTCCAACTCGATCAATTCTGGGACCTGGCACCCGAGCCGGTCTTGCAACAGATCCGTCAGGTGCTCGCAACCAGCGATCAACCGTTGGCGCGCGAAGCCGCAGCGCGCGCTCTTGGACACATGGCTGATCCCGGCTCGATGCCTGTCCTGATTCAAGGATTAGGCGATCCCACCAAGATGGTGCAAATCAGCTCGGCCTACGCAATCCGCATGGTGTTGTCGCGTCGGCAAGATTATGCCCCGCAGGGCCGCAAATTACTCGCCGCTGCTCTGGCTTCACCAAATCCACGCACACGCTGGGGCGCGGCGCGAGTCTTCAATCAGCATTTCAGAGATCTGACCAGCGATCCGAATTTGCTGGCGGCCTTGGAACGCGATCTCAATGATCCCGTTCCTTTCGTGCGGCTTGAAGCCGCCTCGGGCATATGGCGCTGGTACTACTGGCAGGTGGACCAGCCGGAGACTCGTCGCAGCACCCTTGAAGCATTAGCCACGCACCTCAATACAGAAACCGACCCCATGGTTCGCCGCGCACTGCAGGAAAGCGTCTACAACCTGCTCGATGAGAACACGGGATACCTCTCAGCCTGGGTGCGGACAAGTTCGCAGGAGGTGGATAAGAACCGCATCAACGATGGCTACGAAGCCGTGGCACGCGATCAGGCACAGGTGCTGGCTAAGGTGCTGCGCGAAGGAACGCCCCTTGGCCGCGAGGGAATTCTCAATGCGTTATGGGACTTCCACATTCGGCATTACGCTCTTCCAGATCTCAAGTCGGACACAGTCGCAATCGGCCTTCCCGCCGTTCTCACGAAATACGTAAGCGGCGTGCCCGATCTTCATCGCCCGGGCTATGAATACCCACCTTATCGCGAGGCGGTCGATTTCAAGTATGACGTTCATAACAACTTCTTCCAGACACGCATCGGCAACGATAGCGATCTCATCCACTTCTTCAAAAGCTCCGGCCCCGAATTGGAAGAAGCACTCCTGGCGTGTCTCAACGGCGCCGATGACTCCATGAAAATCGAGGTTCTGAAAGCGGGAAGCACTCTCAGCGGAGCCGGTGACGCCCGCTTCACTCTGGCTGCTCTGGAGTTGTCCGAAGACAAAAACGCCGCAGTCCGGCAGACTGTGCGTTACGTCTATGAAGACGGCCAGCGCGGAATCCTGAATCTCGATACTACGGCCCCTCCAGATCCTCGCCTAGTAGGCAAAGTCGTTGAAATCCTCCAGCACGGAAATCCTGACAGCCAGGCCGTCGTGCTACCTTTGCTCGCGGCACTGCCGGACACTTCTCCATGGGAGCAGCAGGCAGAAGTTCAGAATGCTCTGCGCTCTTTGCTTGAAAAGAATCCTCAACCCGAAAACTATGCACAGATACTCAACGCAGCATCTTCGTTCACCGAACTCATGAGCGAGCCGAAGCTGCAGCAGGCAGTTCTGGCTGGGCTCGATTCCTACGACCCCGACGTGCAGCGCGCCGCCATTCAGGTTTCCCTTGAGCATTTTCTGAACAATCCCCAGATGACGCCCGCCGTCAAAAAAGCGTACGCAAACTTGAGCGTCTCCGCGCAGAGAATCTTCATGGAGGAAGTGGGTAATCCCAAATTCATGATCCGGCACCTGGGAGTTGCCGGCGGAGCGGTGTCGCAGGATCAGGACTTCCTGAACAGAAATCTGGCCGCAAAGAAGATTCAGGAGCCATTGGAAAATCCCATCGTGCTGGATACGGTGATGGCAAGCGTGCTCCACGGCGACGCAAACGTGCGCGCCGCCGCCCTTGATACGCTACGCAAGGTAAAAGGCGTGGAGCAGCGCCCGGACTTTCACGCAGCGATGGATCAACTGCAGAACTCCGACAATCCCCGATTGAAGCTCATCGCTACCCGCGTCCTGCAAGGCAAGAATCTCAACGAGGCATTGAAAGATGTTCAACCCGGCTCAGTGCTCGACTTCAACTACTTCGTCACAAGAATAGAACCCATTCTGGCGAAACCGGGACCGGATGGCAAAGCATGCGTCTTTTGCCATGCCAGTCACGTGATCTTCAAACTACAGCCGCCGAATGCTGCTGGTGTTTTTTCAGACCAGGACAGCGAAGAAAACTACAAGTATGCGATGCGTGTCGTGGACATCAATAACCCGGCTCAGAGCCTGATCTTGATCAAGCCCACGCGGCCGACCGACAGCGCGGGCAACGTCGGCAATTACCTGGCCACCCACAATGGCGGTCAGCGCTGGCACGGAAATGAATCAAGCCCGCAATATCAAACCATCCTGGAATGGATCCGAGGCGGCCGGCTTGACACCGCCCTGCTGTCAAAATAACTGAAACAGATGAAACGACCGTGCATTCATAGCCCCGCAGAAACATGCCTGATTTTTCTAGGCATGAAGCGACACCCCCCAATTTCTCACGCTGCACGATCGGACGAGTAACGACAAGCAGACACTCACTTGTAAAATTACCCGCTTGTCAAAAAACTATCTTGCCCGCAAACTGCAGTTGTCGTGAAGATCCGGCATCGCCGACTAGGTTTCGAGTCGCTGTAATTTGACCGAAAGTGCTCGTGCTGGCTCCGGTTGCCGAGAGATTCGGGTTCCCGAAATTCACGTGGTTGAGAAGATCAAAGGAATCGACCCGCAACACAAGCGAGACAGATTCTAGGAGCCGGGTCGTCTTCTGCAGGGATAGATCCGTGTCGGCAAAGCCGGGTCCGGTTAGACCATTACGGGCAAGGTTTCCGAATCCGGCCGGTTGTGCGTAGAAAGAACATCCGGCAACGACGGTGGCGCATGCCGTGCCGTTGATGAACGGAATATTGCCAGAAGGCAGGACTGTCCCTCTTCCCGTCGAGAAGGGTCCGATTACCGTAGGACGAATTGTGCCGCTTACACCGTTATATGTGGATGTGGTTGTCACGTTCAGAGGGTTGCCGCTCTGCAACTGGGTAATGTTGGCAAGCAGCCAGCCTTCTTTCAGACGATTGCCGCGGAAGGGCAAGTCCCACGTTCCGCTGAAGACGAAGTGATTCCGAGCGTCATAATCGGAGAGCCCGTAGTTATTGTGCGGATCGAAGTTGTTCTGCAAATTGTACCCGCCTTGGGATCCAAGCGAGTTTACGTCCATCGACTTCGACCATGTGTAGGTTGAGTTCACCTGAACTCCATGCGAGAGGGCTTTCCGGATCGTGAACCAGAGCGCGTTGTAGTCAGAGTATGAGTCGGAATCGACGTAAGCGATGTTACCGAGGGCCGCGCCCGGTCTGATCGAGCTTGCAGTTGACAGAGTTGGAAAAGGTCGAGCTGCCTTGCCAGCGGGATAGATGAACTGATTGATATTGCGCTGGATGCGCAGGTGACGTCCCACGGAGCCGATATAGCCAATCTCCATCACCGTACCCCAACCGATGTCCTGCTGCAGGTTCAGGTTGTAGGACTCGGAGTAAGCATTGCTGAAGAGAGGATTGATCGCACTTGGCGCAAGACCAGTAAGTGCGGCGCTGCTGTAAAGCGTTCCTACGGGAAGACCCGCACCCGCCGCTGTCAGACTTACGGGATTCGCATTTGGCGGATTGCCGGCGAGACCCGTGACTGCATTGGATACAGGCTGATCTGCAAGAAGCCCGAAGCCGGCACGCAGTACTGTTTTGCTATTGCCGAAGGCGTCCCAGATGAAGCCGACGCGCGGCTCAAAGTTATGGTTCTGGTTATAGGGCTGGTCGATGTTCTGAAGCGTGTCAGGACCTGCGAGGAAATTGACGAAGCGGTGCCCACCTTCCGCTGGTGTTCCATTCCACTCATAGCGGAAACCGAGTTCCGCAATCAGGCGGGGTGTAAGCTTCCAGCTATCAGAGACAAAGCCCGCAACCGACGAGATAAAGACGCGGCTGGTGACGTTGGTTGGCGTTACAGAGAAGGAGTTCGCCTGACCCGCGATGAAGTTGCTGGTTGTGGTGAAGGTGAGCAATCCAGGAGTCTCGGCAAAGCTGCTGCCGATGAAGCGACGGAACTCACCGCCTGCCTTGAAAGTGTGGTTGCCCACGATCTTGGTGAGCGAGTCAGAGAAAACGAGCGTGGTATCGAAGCGGCCCTGGGGAAATCCGGAGGGACCGCCGAAATTCAGGCCTATGTCTGAGACTGTCGTCTGTGGCAATCCGATTGGGCTTGCGACGCCATTCTGTATTCCATAGCTTGCAGCATCGACTGGCGTATTGGGTGAGAACTGGATGGCGATACGGTTGAAGCCAATGCGTGCTTCGTTGACCGTGCTCGATGAGAAGAGATGGACTTCATTGATCGTACCGATCTGCCGGTGCGCTGTACGGTGGTCGCCAAAACCGGGAATCGTATTGCCCTGCAGGTTCGGCTCTGTGCGGGCATCCTGCTGCCACGCATAGTAAAGATGAAGGCTGTCCGCGTCTGAAATTTTGTGAGAAAGATCACCGCTGAACTGGTCCGTCTTTACCGGCCCCGGAGCAGACCCCGTGAAGACGCTGCCTGTACTGTCATTAGCAACGGGAATAAAGTTGACGAGACCTGCGTAGGCTGATCCAGCAGGGCTGTTGGCGAATGCCGTACGCTGTGCCGCTGTCAGAACGTTGCTGCGCAGCAGGATGTCCTGCGACTGGCGCAAGCCTTCGTAGCTGAGAAAGAAGAAGGTGCGATCTTTCCAGACAGGGCCGCTGAAGGCTCCGCCGAAGTTGTTGCGGCGAAGACTATTCATCGGGTTTGGCTTACGGTTGAAGAAGTTGCGCGCGTCGAAGTAGTTGTTGCGAATATAGTCGAAACCTTCGCCGTGGAAGCTGTTTGTGCCCGAGCGCGTGGCGACGTTGACGATGGAACCAGAGCTGCGGCCATACTCGGCGCTGTATGTCGAGTTCGAAATTTTGAATTCAGCGGTCGTGTTGATCGATGGCTGGAACGTGATCTGGTTCTGCGACATGTCGTTCAGATTGACTCCGTTGATCATAAAGTTGGCGGAATCTTCACGGCTGCCTGCAGTGATGTAGGAGTTTGCACCTAGGCCGCGGCTGGCCGAAGTAAGGCTCCCATTGGCAGGCGGCACGACTGAGCCCGGGACGAGCTGCGTCAGATCGAGGAAATGCCGTCCGTTGAGCGGAATCTGCTGCACGGTGACCTTGTCGATTACTTGACCCAGTGTCATCGTTGCCGCGTCGACCACAGGCGCGGTGCTCTGCACCTGAATCACTTCACCAGTGGACGCGATTGCGAGCGGAATATTGATGGTCGACCTCTGATCGACCTCAAGGACAATGCTCTTGATGACGTATCGGCTGAAGCCCGCAGCGGAAACTTCGACGCTGTAGTCGCCGGGCTGGATCGACGGAATGGTGTAGTTGCCATCCTTGTCTGAAGTGACGACGCGGGTAGTGCCAGTTGCGCTACCGTGCAGGGCGATTTGGGCCTGCGGAACCACCGCGCCGGAAGGATCAGTGACTGTTCCGGAAACAGTGGCCGTGGACTGGGCGCAAACGACGCGAACGCTAGAGAGGATGAGAGATGCGATGAACACGGCCTTCTGAAAGCGATTCAAAGTAAGCCTCCTCTTCAACTGCTTTTTTGTATTTACAGGTGGTGCAAAGGGCAACAACGATCGACTTGATTTGGGACAGTGAGAACAACAGCGCATATTCCCGGAAACTAGAACGCTGACAGGAACGCGAAAAAACAAGCGCCGTGAAAACAGTGTTAATGGGCTGTAATATATCAGATACCAAAAAACGAGCTGTCAAGAATTTGTCTAAATTTGGTCACTGAAAGGACCCCCACCTTTGTCAAAGTCCTGCCTTGGCGTTGTGTTTTTCGTTCTTGCGACGGCGTTTTGCTGCGAACCATCAACCGTGGCGCAAACAGAAAATGCAACTGCTGCTGATCTGAAGCAGCTGACAGAAACAATCGCCGTGACCGGCTACGAAGACCACCTGGAGCGAGTGATTCAGGAGAAGCTCGCAGGGCTTCATGCGCAGCGGGACGCGATGGGCAACATCACCGTGACTTTCGGATCAGGCGCACCGCGTCGATTGATCGCTGCTCCGATCGATGAACCGGGTTACGTAGTGAGCAAAATCAATGATGACGGCTATCTGCGCGTGCAGAGGCTTCCGCAGAGCGGCCTGCCACCACACTTCAATGAATTGCAAAATGCACAGCCGATGGAGATTGCGACGCGCAACGGCAAATTGTTGAGTGGCATTGTAGCCGGATTGTCTATTCACCTTGAGCCGGGCCGCAGTTCTCGACCTGATCCCGATGATATCGACAATATGTTCGTGGATGTTGGTGCAACGAACGCAAATGAAGTACGCAGCGTGGGCATCGACTTACTTAGCCCGATGGCTGCCGAGCGGAAGCTATGGCCCGTGGGTGCGACACAGTGGAGCGGTACCGCTGTTGGCGACCGCTTCGGCGCGGCGGTGCTGCTGGCGCTCGCACACTCCCTGGCGACGAGCCACATCAACGGAAGTGTCACGCTGGCATTCGTTGTACAGCAATGGACTGGAGCTCGCGGATTGACACGAGTGCTGGAATCGCTGCATCCAGACGAGTTGATCTATCTCGGTCGCGCCATGCCGATGCCGGCACGTCCTGCAGCCACTCAATCCGAGGCCGCAAAACCTGCGGCAGGCGCTGAAGTCTATCGCGCAAAGCCCGGCTCCGGTGTCTGGATATGCGGGGAAGATCAGTCACTACTCGATCAGGATCTCGAGAAGTCTGGACTCGAGTTGCATCATGGCGCTGCTCCCGCGTTGATTCCACGCGGTTATGGATCGGCGATCCAGATGCCGGAGCGCTCGATTCGTCTGGCTGTTCCGCTCTCATTGCCAACCACCGCCGGAGAAACGCTGGACGAAGGTGACTTGACGCAACTGGAGCATATTGTTGCAAGTTATCTTGGCGTGAGCGTCCCGGAGATGGCGCCGCGAAACAATGCGGCCAGCGCTTATCCAGCCACTCCTCCACGTCCTAATGTGACCTCGTCCCCTGAGTCTATACTGCGCACGCTCATACTGACCTACGGAGTGAGCGAGCAGGAAGCGCAGACACGCGAGATGGTGAAGCAACTGCTGCCGCCGTGGGCGCACCCCACGACTGACGCGGGTGGCAATCTCGTCCTGCATTTCGGCGAATCGGGCGGGAAGCCTGGCATCGTGGTCATGGCGCACATGGACGAACTCGGCTTCCGCGTGCGAACCATTAACGCAGACGGCTCGCTCGATCTGGAAAACAAAGGAGGCGGTTCGCCTGCTTTTTACTGGGGTCATCCGGCACTGGTGCATACATCGGCTGGCATGCGCGCCGGTGTTCTGGAACTCCCCGACGGCTATGACTCGCCATCCTTTCATTTCCCCAAAGATTTTCGAGCTGCGGCGACCATGTCCGTCGGAGCGAAGAACCCGGAGCAGGTCGCAGCATTGGGAATCCATGTTGGCGATAGCATTACTATCCCGAAGGACTATCGCACACTGCTGGGTGCCCGAGTCTCAGCGCGCAGCCTCGATGATCGCGTCGGCTGCGCCGCGCTTGTGCATGCCACGTGGGCGCTCGGACCGAAGTTCGATCGGGGTGAGGTAACCTTCGTCTGGTCGACGCGCGAAGAGCTCGGCTTGCTGGGCGCAAGCGAGTATGCGACAGAAGCTGCGCGTACAGGAAAAACGCCGGCGACCGTCTTCGCCATCGACACATTCGTTTCCTCCGATTCTCCACTTGAATCGCAGCGTTTTGCCGACGCGCAACTGGGTAAGGGCTTCGTTATTCGTGCCATCGATAACTCGAACATCACACCTTGGTCCCAGGTCATGCGTTTGCAGGAGCTTGCTGAACGCCACAAAATTCCGGTGCAGTATGGGGTCACGGGTGGCGGTAACGATGGATCGGCATTTTTGCGATATGGCGCTGTCGATGTCCCCCTAAGCTGGCCGCTGCGCTACTCGCACTCGCCTGGTGAGGTCATTGACACACGTGATCTGGATGCTTTGTCGGCGATCACAGCCGATCTTGCGAGGGAGTGGTAGCGGCAATGAGCAGAAAATCTCAAGAGCAGGAGACGCGGAACGGCTGTTACACTAAATGCGATTTCATCTCGTACCCGCTCACTTCATTCACAAGCTCGTCGATCGGATCCCCCGCAAATCATAACGAACCGCAACCTGGAAAATCGATCTCTGCATGCCCGTCATAGAAAAGCTGGCTCAGCCACGAAATCTAACCACGCTCGCGTATGAAAGCATCAAGCGCTACATCCTTGAAGGCGACCTTGACGAAGAATCGCGCCTGACCGAGGATTTTCTTTCCGGACAACTCGGCATCAGCAAATCGCCTGTGCGTGAAGCACTCAACACGCTGCAGGGCGAGGGCCTCATCCGCATCGAACCTCGTCGTGGAGCTTATCTCAGGCGTTTCACGATCAAAGAGGTGCATGATCTCTACGATCTTCGTGAAACCCTGGAGGTACACGCCGTCGCGATCGCGAAAGTAACTCCTGAGTTGATCGCATCGCTCGAAGCGAGCATCAGTCGCATGAAACAGTGGTTGAAGACGGGAGATAAACTCAGACACATTGAAGAAGATACACGTTTTCACGGCATCGTAGCCGATGGCAGCGGGAACCGTGAACTCTGTCGTGTCCTGGCAAATATCCAGAATCAGATTTGGCTTTTCCGCTGTAAGACCTATCGACTCTCTTCGACAACTGCACCCGGTGCGCACCGGGCCATTCTCGATGCCCTAAGAGCCAATAACAAGAAGGCAGCGCAAACCGCCATGAGCGAGCACATAAGGCTGGTAAGAAATCGGCTCATTGATCATCTCAAAGATGGTTAAAGGCATGGCATTTGTGAACCGTATCCTCATTTTGCCGCTGAAAAGAGAACTTCTGGAAGTATACTTCTCGCTCTGTTAACGCTCTTCCTACCACTGCCGTACTGACTTCGCTCTAACGATCTCGCCCGGTCAATCAACGAACTTACATGATGAGGTATCTAGCGTATTAAATCGGTTTTGGCCGTGAGAGGATCGATCGCGTTCGTAAGGTTATCGGCATGTGACCCTCAGAGCGCCAGAATTCAGCTGACGCATCCGTACTCGTTTTCGGTCGAGTCGTCGACGAACAGGAAATTGGGCCGCCCTCAAGGTGTTTCACACTCGGTGAGTGCGTAATTGTCCATACGCTCACCGACAATAACACGTGAGCCAATCGCCGAAAAGTCCGCATCTTGGACAAGTGCCCTATCCTTGTCCCAGGTGACAGTAGCCTTGTATGAATCTTCAACCGCGCCCGATGAACGGCATTTTGGTTGCCATTACGGTCATAAACTGCACGTTAGCGTGCAGGGGCAGAGTAGCCATATACAACACGGCATCAGCAATATGTTGCACCTCAATGCGAGGCTCAGCCATCATCGTGCCATCCGCCTGTGGTACTCCTGATGCCATGTCTTCGGTCATTTCAGTCGCAGCATTGCCAATATCAATTTGACCGCACGCTATGTCGTACTTACGTCCATCGAGGGAGATGCATTTCGTCAGGCCGGTGATGGCGTGTTTAGTCACTGTGTATGGAGTCGAGTTGGGCCGCGGGACGTAGGCCGAGAGTGAGCCATTGTTTATAATGCGGCCGCCTCTGGGGTCCTGCGCCTTCATCAGTTTAATGGCCTCTTTAGCGCAGAGGAATGCGCCGGTCAGGTTAACACTTATCACCGCATTCCACTGCTCGTATGTGAGGTCCTCCATCGGAATGCCGGGTGCATTAGTACCAGCATTGTTAAAAAGGATATCCAACCTGCCGAACATTTCCCGGATGCGCTCGAACAGCACTCTGACGGAATCAGGATTGCTCACATCGGCGGCTACAGGGACGATCTGGCCGCTAGAAGAGCTTACCGACGCCGCAGTCCGCTCAAGTTCTGCAGCGCGCCGCCCTGCTGCCACCACCGAATAGCCTGCCGATTGCATATTGAGCGCTACAGCACGCCCTATACCACTGCCAGCACCAGTTACGAGCGCGATTTTTCGACTCATTGAGTAGGTCAAGGGTTCCTCGTCAAGCGGAGTTGGCCCGGCGGTTGTTTTGGATGAGTTCCCAATAGGAGTGTCGTCGCTGTCATCGGATTAACAAGAGAATTCCTTGAGAGAGATACAACGGTGTTCGGTCATGCTTTGATATGCGGCCTGGACTGCCGCAAATGTATTCAGGTATTGCAGGCCCCCGGTTTCAAAGGGAATATGGGCCTTGAGACACGAGATGAAATGGGCTTGTGTAGCGGTTACAGAGTCACCGCGATAGCCGCTTGTAACATCATTTTTCCAAGCAAATACATTATTGCGATATATATCGCCGGTTGCAAAAATCGAAATTGTGCCGAGTTCGCCTTCCAGGAATGCATCGCCTGCTGCAGGACCATTCGGTTCCGGATCGAGGAACCTATGCCCATCAATCCGGCCGTGTACTGAGTTTGTATGCATCAATGTCAGTATTGCCCAGTCCTCGCCCGAACTCACTGGATTCATCCGCCCACCCTGTGCGTAGATGGTTGCGATGCTGCCGAAGAGAAAACGAGCGACGTCGATGTGGTGAACCAGCGCTTCGTCGATCAGGAATCTAGACAATTGGCGGAAATAAATCTGCCTCGGATAGGGCTTGTCCCCGATGCCGTCACCCGCCCGGCTTCTAAAGCCGTAGCCGATCGGCTGACCGATATCACCGCGCGCGATCATTTGCTGCGCCGTCCGATACCAGGGTTGCCAGCGCCAGTTCTCGTGGACCATAAATGGCACCCCGGCATCTTTGGCATAATTCACGATTTTGAGCGCAGTTTCCCAATCGGGTGCGAGCGGTTTCTGGCAGACTACCGGAATATTCCGATCGACCGCGAGCCGCACAAGCGGAAAGTGTTCATCGGTGCGGGTGACAATGTCCACGAAATCGAGCTGTTCGCGATCGAGCATTTCGCTCAGCGAGCGATACGCCTGTGGGGCGAACGCCTCAGCGCGATCCAGGCGTGGATCTGCTGCCGCAACAATTGCAACCTCGGGTAGCCGTCTCCATGCATCCAGATGGTGCTCGGCAAAGAAGCCGCAACCGACAATTCCACCCCTCAGGATTTCTGGCATATGGCTTTCGCAGGGGCGAGCAGGCGCTCGGGATTTACTTGCATCATTGTTCGGATCTGGTCGACGGAAAAGCCTGTACTGCGCAGTCTTTCGGCGTACAACCGCAATCCGTCGGCGGGTGGAGGCGTTTCTGGCTGTCCAAGATCAGTAGAGAGAACGGTATACTCGACCCCGGTTTCAGCGATTGCGCGTTCTATGGTCTCGAAAGGAACAAATCCGCAGAGATGCGTTGTTGAGACGAAACATCGTTCAAAGAACACATTGCCGTGCCGGGAAAGCTCCTTTTGAGCTTCAATAGAATGGTATGTCGGTCCCCATTCGGGATGAGTCACAAGAATCTTCTGTACATTCAGCCTGGTTGCAGCATCAACAAGCACGGAGGTTTCCTCCGGGCTAAGGTGCCCGGTGCCGAGAATGCAATTGCTCTGGCCGATCGCATGAAGAATCTCCTCAACCACCGGCAGCAACTGACCTGACTCATCGAGGATGGTGATACCACCTGGCTGTGCGTGATACTGGCAGTGATTGCGAGCGGAACGCGTTGGCATCCAGATCTGGCGCGCGCCCAGCTGTAGAGCGAGCTGCACCGCTGCCAGATTCAGGCCACCTACTGTTTCATTCAGTACGAGTCCGCCGTATACCCGAATACCTGGGATGCATTGTGAAACCAGCCATGCGCGTTCGACAGTCGAGTTCTGATGCGACTTAATCAGCACGGCTCCCATGCTGGCTTCTCTGGCCGCTTGCGCAAGTTCCAGGTCGTTGAAACGACGGCGATCAACATCCGGAGCGCTATGGACGTGCAGATCCACTGCGCCTTCAAGATAGTCAGGCAGATGATTCAAGAATGGACTCCCTTATTGATCGCTGTTCGATGCTTCGTACATCCAATTCCACCCGCGTGCTTCGTCTGCTCCAGCCGTTTCTAAGTCAGTGCGTGTCCAAGGTGGCGTGTCCCGCGGTATCGACCAGATAGAGCACTGCGTCTCCGTTGAAAGGTGGGGTAAATATCTGGGAAGCAGAGCCGGCGGCGACGGCATTTCCGGTTATCACCACGCCAGTCGAGGGATTGAACCATTCTACGGCCAGCATCCGGGAAGATGGCATCGCTGAGAGATCGACTGTGAACTGGCCTCCAGCCGGAGCGTAGACAAGATATTCGGCGCCAATTGGTGGCGTTTGGGCGAGACAGTAACCTGTTGAACTCAGACGATCGTTAGGAGTGACGTTAACAAGGCTCAGTTTTCGAGAGTACTTCAGGATGTAGCCGAGATTGTCTCTGAAGTCCTCATAACGCTTATCAGGCGAGGCACAGATCTCTTCGCTTGGAGCAACGCAGAGATTGCGATTTTCTCGAGGGTAGTAGACAAGATAAGGGTCCATGAACAGGACTTGGTTGCCGGTCGTGAAATTTTCCCACTCATAGTTGCGGTTCTCCTGCGCAGTGTCGTTCCACATGCCAAAGTAGGAGTGGTCGCTGTCATTGATGTTTACCTTGCAAGGTGGTTTCCCGGTGCCGCACGACGAGGCGGGCGAAACCAAAGCCGCTGGCGCAACCCAGTCCGCATTTGAGTTGTAGACCGCCCTGTCCCAGACTCCGATTGGCGCCGCATACCCGATGGGATGCTGATGTGGTTTTCCGGACTCATAGGCTCTGACATGCTCTATCAGATGATCATTCCACCAAAGAGTCTTAGCGTTGGCTTCTTCGGATACGATCCACAACACGTTCGGCAGATCGTTTACGGTGTCTATCATCTTCTCTACATAGGCATCCTGAATCTGTGTAATGGCATTTGGCGCTGTCATTGTGTTGGCGCCGACCCCCCCGTGCTCCACTTGTGTAGCCGTCATCAATGCCGTTGACATTGTTTCTTGCGGTAAGCGGGAAGCCGTCGCTGGGGCATCGGAAGATGTTGAGAAACTCGCCCGTAAAGAGATATATGCCTGCGTAGATGCCCGCCTTATTGAGGGCCTCGGTCCGTTCCCGCAGACGGCTAAAGAAAACGTCGTTATACTTCGTCAGATCGAACTTGAGTCCACCATCGCTGGCCGTTCCTGGACCGGCTCTCTTCCATGGCATCGGGCTGACAGTGAAATCCGGCGGCCTACTTGCAGTGACAGGAAGATTACAGAATTTGGGCATTTCCACGGTCCAGAGCAAAGTGAAATTGTGCCCGTGCGCTACAAGGAATTGAACGAACGTCGTGAAATCCAGGGAGTGAGGCGACCCATCGGTGCCCCAATCTTGAAATGTGTTCCAGGTCTGCGACCCGTTCAGGATTAGAGCATTGCCATTACCGTCTTTAAAGTAGTGGGGGTTGCGGGAAACAGTGAGCGGAGCGGTGATCGGCTGGGTCGATGAATGGGAAGTGGACTGGGCGTTCACACGAGTGCCGGAAAGGCAGATAGTAAGAGTCGGCAATACACCAATTAGTAGAGATACTTTAGCGGCCCATTCTGGCAAGCAGTCTGACCTCCGAGCCAATTCGTTTGTCCCTCCCCTAATCTGTTCTCTTATTCTGCTTTCGAGATTCCTCCCGCAGTTACTGCTGCAGCGGTTCCAGAGGCGTCCAGAACCAGTACCCAATCCCCGTCTCCGTCATGGTTTTTTCCATGCGGCGTGAATTGTCTAGTACCAGAATTCGCAAACGGCTGCCCTTCGATTGCCGTATATGTACCGTTGGTGGGATCGAACCATCTGGCCGTGGCAGGCCCCTTCAATTTCGACATGTCCACAGTGATCGTTCGTGCAGTCGGCATGTATGCGACCACATACGCGCCATCAAGTGTCTTGGAAGCGGTGGCGTAATCGCTCTTGCCGACCGCGGTTTGTTTGATGTCGCCGAAAGTTCCAAACCCCGTTGTGACTACCGAATGATCCTGGTCGGGAACAAGATCCTGCCACGGTATGGAGGTAAAGAAGTCTTTCCAAATGGTAAGCTGGGTGACCCCGGGGGTGTCGATGTTATTCTGCCATCCGTTCTTGAACGACCAGGTGTACATGTTGCCGTAGAACTGTCCCTTGCCTCCCGACAGCATGGCCCAGTACTCTTCGCGTCTAAGCACCGACGGAGTTCCGAAATCTGGAGGCTGACCAACATTCTCCAGCTCATAATGCGCTTCCATGAGGAAGACAGGCATAACAGGGGTCTGATTGTAGTTATGCAACACTTGAATGTAGGTTGGTCCATATACATAAGCGCCATTGATGGAAATGAGGGCCGCCCATGACGGGTCATCGAGAGAAGAGCCGAAGGGCGGGTTAAACTCGATGGTTTGAATATGCACCGGGTCCGCGGACTTGATGCCTTGGGCTACTGCTCTGACCAGTGCGTCATCGCTCTCTTTCTGCCAACCACCAAAATCGTTGCCGTTTAGCCAAGCAACGTTGGGATATTTCTTGTAGCGGTTGCCGAGGTATTGACCATAGGCATTAGCAGCGGCGAGGCCGTTGTTGCGTAGCGTCATGAGCCATCCCGCCGTCTCGATGGGATCGATGAAGATTAATGTGTTGTGTTTTGCCCCAAGCGTAACGATGTGGTCGAGGCGTGCGAAGTAGGCTTCGTTGGGCTTGGAGAGATCATAGTAAGTGTGATCCGTCCCCCCGGGTAGGAATCCGGTGAATGGACGAATACCGTCAGGTGTGGTGGCGTAGATGTTGGTGATGAAGTCCCGCCCGCCGCAGAGTACGTCCACCCATCCCATGGTGTTGAATCCGTGGGCTTGTCGGTCAGCGAAAAAGTCGTCGATTTCCTTCTCGTTCAACCTTGATATCAATCCTTGCGGCGTGTCACCGACGATCAGGAATGGGGTGTTGTTCTGATCGACCAGGTAGCGTCCGTTAGCGCTGACCTTTACCGGATAGGCTGGAGAAGTAGCGCTGGTCGAATGGCTCGATTGGGCAAAGGCTGGGTTCGGCTCAGAGCTATAGCCAACCATCGCAAGCATCGCAAAGACGATGCAGGTCATTACAGATCGAGACTTCCCGTAAGCCGTTTTCATTGTTCCTTGCGCACCGAGCCGAAGTACTACCTCTGGATTTAGCTGCGACATGCGAACCCTCTCTGAACCTAGAATTCCACTCTGAATGTCGCCTGACCCTGTCGATTACTAATTTGTGAGCTTAAGTTGATAATCTGTCCAAATGTCGAATCGAGAGAGTTGTTATCCGGGCCCTGAAGTTGCGTGCGATTGAATGCATTGAAATAGTCGACGCGTAAAATGGCACGCACACTCTCGGTAATATGGAAATACTTTATGGCACCGAAATTCTCTATTCTTAAAGGTGGGTTCCGCAGTTCCGAATAAGCACGCTTCGAATTACCCACCGCCCACGGTCCAGTATTCGCAAAAGCATTGGTCGTAAATTGAATTGGCGGCGTTGACGTCTTCCCGGTGAAATAATCTTTTGAACGGCTATAGTTATAAGTCTTCAGTGAGGCATTCGGAACAATGTCGGGCCGATCAAACCCGTTCACTAGCAATGGGTTGTAACTATTTTGGGCGCCGAATGGAGTGCCTCCTGCATAGTTCAGAATTGCACTGAATTGCCAACCACCTGCCAGCTGCCCAAGCACACCCCTTGAGTTGAGGTATTTTTTTCCATACCCCACGGGCAGCTCATAGGTTCCAACGAACTTTACCGCGTATAACTGGTCAAGAAACGACGGCACATATTCCGGGCCCGGATTATAAGCGTTCAATCCATTGGGAGAAAACGGGCCTGAACCGATAGAGGTATTGGCAGTGTTCCTTGCCAGAGTCAGACTGGCAAGATAGCTTAAGCCGCCCACAAACCGCTTCTCGCCTTGAACCTGCAAAGCGTTGTAAAACGCCGTCCCATCCATTTCATTAACGGGAAAGTAGCCGCCAAATTGAGGGTATGGGGTGAGTGCCTGTTCCAGAGTGGCCGAACTCCCAAATTGATCTACAAACTCCGGATAAGGAGGCGTGAAACCCGCAGCAACCACGTCCGGAGAAAGTATGTTTTCACCCAATAGGCTTCCATACTGGAGGACTGACGGGTTGGGCTGGTTGGAAAGCTCCAAGGTGGTTGGCAGATGGATCGCACGATTGCCGACATACGCCGCCGTAATGAACATGTCCCATGGAAGCTCTCTTTGCACCCGGAAACTCCATGCCTGTTGATATGGCGCCGTGCCAACTGCTGGCGAATTCGGCAGTTCCGGAGGATTGTTACGGCGGTTGTAGTTGAAATCGAAGATGACGCCTGCGTTTCCGATCGACGGGCTAAATGGAGTGGGCTGCGGCAGAGGCAGAGCCTGAGTATCCCAGTTTCCGTAGCCCGGAACGCTGCTGCCAGTCGAGGCACGGAGAAACGAGCCGTTCAATAAGGGCGACATAAAGCTCGCTGAGAAAGCCGTCCCATATTCATAGGCGCCGCCATCCAGATACGTCATGTAGAAGCCGGCCTGAAGAACCGTTTTCTGATTGAGTTGATAGGAGAGTCCGACTCTCGGTTGGAAATCTTTTCGGCGGATACTAGCGCGGTTAATGTTCGCGCATCCTATGCAACTGCCAAATTTGGTCGCCGCTCCCAGCAAGTTGCCGGCCCCGGGGTTGGGTTCTGCACGGTTCACAAATATGATGTTGTTGTGCACTTCGGAGAACGGAATCAAGATGTCCCAACGCAGCCCCAAATTCAAAGTCAAGCGTTTGCTGAACTTGAAATCGTCTTGAGCGTAGAAGGTATATGCATAGTTTCGCATCTTGTCTTCATTGGCGAAAATGCGTTCACTGGCGTCGACTTGGCCTAAGAGGAAACTTGCAAAGGAGCTTCCGTAGCTGCCAAAATTTGGATCTGTGGAATCAGGGGTGGATGTCGTTCGCTGACTGAAATTGAAAGTGCCACTGCAAAAGTCGCAATCCACGATGTCCTGGAAGGTGTGCCGGAACTGTCCGCCCAGGTTGAACGTATGGCGTCCCTTGTTCCACAGCCAGTTGTTGACAATCACGAGGCCTGCTGTACGGTTGTTGATTACGGTAAGTCCGCCTGAGCAGCATTCAAGAAAAGCGCCCCCGTTGACCCCCCAGTTTGTTGGTACATTTTGGCCATCGAAGGTAACAAGCGGAAAAGTAGTCCCTCCAGCTACGGCGCCGAAACTGACATCGTTATTTGCGTTGTGCTGACCGACGACATATCCAATCCAATCCACCCCAGCTGTCGCCACGAGGTTAGGGTTAATGGTCTTTACATAGTTCAGCAATAATCCTGTACCCAGGTTGGTGTTGTTGATCCCACTTTGCAGCGGATTGGAATATGAAACGATGGGGGCCGACGTAAAGGAAGGAGAGGTTACTGAATCATGCCATTGACTGAAATGAATGCTTTGAGAAGTGCTCAGATTATGGTCAATCGTGTAGGCCCACAAGGTTTGCCGGATAGGTATCGAACGAATCGCCGGAGACTTATTGCTTTGCAACCCTGAGACGAGTCCCGCGCGATCCGGGTCTGGAATTGAAGATAAAAGAGACTGAGACAATGGGCTGATGCGTTGCGATGGAATTATGTTGTTGGGAAAAGGTTGGCCTGTTTGCGGATCATAAATCGGAATCACGTTCCCGGCTGCATCTACAAAACCGCTGAAATCGCCGCCTTTCATCGCCGGAGTGGGCACCGTCCCAATGGAGTTCTGGGCCTGGTTCTGCCTGAACCAGTCTGAGGAAACCAGGAAGAAGGTCCGGTTCTTACCGTTGTAAAGCTTCGGCACAATGACGGGGCCGCCCACTGTAAACCCAAAATCGTTCTGTTGATCAGTTGGCGCCGTCGGATTTCCGTCTGGAGAGAACTGGGTTGGGAAAAAACCAGCGGAATCAAAGAGTTGGTTGCGCAGGATCTCGAAGGCGTCACCATGAAGTTGATTGGTCCCAGACGCCATATTGTAAGTAACTGCACCTTGCCCGATGCCAAACTGCGGGTCGAAAGTAGAACTGTTAACACGAAACTCGCTGATGGATTCGTAGGGCGGATTGATGTAGGTCTGGTTTCCCGAAAACTGGACGAACGCAACTGGAACGCCATTGAATTGAACTTCATTTTCGTAGGTCACACCGCCATTGATGTTGTGCGATGAGGCGCTTCCCTGTACTCCTGGCGCCAGGTACATGAACGAGTCAATCTGCCGCGCCAAACCATTGATCTCAATCGGGGCTGTTTTCACCAACTCTGGTTCAAGGCTGGTGCCTATCGATGGGGTTGTAGTGTTCAAGGTGATCGTACTCGCCTTTACTTGCACCGTCGCTGTCGTGGCACCGGGCACCATTTGAAAGTTGACGGTCGACATCCTTGCAATCTCAACCGTCACGTCTGCCTGACCTGTCTTAAATGCTGCTGCTTCCACCTTGACGGAGTAGTGTCCCGGGATAAGACCGACGACTGTAAATGTTCCCGCGGAAGAAGTTACAGCATGGGATACGACGCCTGTGGAGGTGTTAGTAACAGTTATCTGCGCTCCGACAATAACAGCTCCAGTCGAATCGGTGATGTCTCCGTTGATACCAGTTTCGACCTGAGCATAGAGGCAACTGCCAGAAGATAGTGCAGCAACAACAGATAGGAGCATCGATAGGAACAGAACGTTAGACAGGCCATGAAAACTATTATGGAAGTCGTGTATTTTCTCAATCACTGTTTTACCTCCAGATTCACCCTCGCCGTTCGGGCTGACCGCTGTATCAAATACTGCGGGCCTGGCTACTTAGCAGCAGTCTGGTTTTGCTAAACGCTAAGTATTCGTCTTTTTCGAAAAGCACCCAGGCCCGGTAAACAAGAACGCTGACGGCAGGCCTTGGCCACACAATCTGCATCAGGTTCTCCCGCAGGACTTAGGGGATGGGCTGCTGATAATAGTTGAGGCAGAGTGTCAATTGGGTATAGTAGATTCCTACGATTCTTTCTTGGAACGCTATCGCACACAGTCTATGGACATGAAGGTCCAGGCGAAGGAGCTGTCGGCCAGATCTTCAATGGCCCTTATATGCCTGGCAACGTGACGCAATTGCGCAGGCTTGCTGCAGCGATCGCCGCATTGCGTATAGAACGCCTGCAACATCTTCGAGATGAAAGCTGCCAGAACCTTCTACTCTTTCTCAGCTCTCACTTCGCTTGCAGCAGTATTGCCCAATCATTACGGTCTGGTGCGCTCGGCGAAGTCCATGACGCGCCTTCGACAGGAGGCAGGTCGATCTTCTCACCTGTCATGGCGTTGAACCAATAAGCCGCATAGCGGCCATTTTGCAGTTGGATCGTGACATCACCGCCGTTTGGGAGATAGATGGCGTAAAGCTTGCCCGGATCGGCAAGACAATAGTTGCCATTATTCACAAGCTCATCGTGAGGATTGGCCTTCCACCAATCGAAGCTGGTGAAAAAATCCACCATGTGCCCATAGCCAAGAAACATGGTCATCGTATCGTCGCCGCGGCCATTCATCCAGCCGCCTCCCATGTCGGGCCAGACATTCGTGCCGCGCCGCGCTGTCTCGCCGGCAGTCTGATATCCACCCGCCATCGCTATGTCCCAGGCTGTGCGTCGCAGTGCATCGGCAGAATCGGATCCCGGCGCAGCCCAGCGCGGATAGTGGTCTTCATAACCGTACTCCTCATTAGTCTGCGGAATGATGCGACCTGCCTGCTCCTGCAGCTTCCGAGATTCGAGCATTAGCTTGTGCTGTTCGCGAGACCACTCCTGGTAGGAAGTGAAGCCAAACCAGCTGGACGATCTATCCTGATTTACGATCTTCGTCGGGTGACTGGTTTCCAGATGCTTGTAAGGGTCCAGCTGCTGTAGCAACATTCCGGTCTCGTGCGTCCACTTCACATCGCGATAGAGATCCAAATCGTCGCCGAGGTCCCATGTGATATTTGAGAACGCTCCGAAACGCGCAACCGAGTACCGGATAAAGCGATGCTCGTCTTCGCTGCCCGCCTCGGGATGAATGTGACTGTCGTTCATGTCGAGCACAAGGGAAATATTCATGTCGCGATCGCGCGCAAACCTAAGCATGCGCTCGTATTTTTGCCAATGGGAGACATTGAAGCGGGAATAGTCGAAGCCGGGGTGAGTAAAATCATCTGTCTTTTCCGCCGGCCACGGTGTGAGAAAAAACGTCCAATTATCGCCGAGCATTACCGGTTCGCCATAAAACACATTGGTCCGGCCAGCAATCGCGACACGCAGTCGATTTACTTTGAGGCGGTGCAATCGCTCGAGGCTGTATTGAATCGTGCGCTCATCGCGCCAGCCCATCAGCCAGTACGCCGTGGTTCCATTGAAAAAGAAGTGTTCGCCAGTCCCCTCCCAGATAAAATGCCAGGGGTATTTAGGATCGACTCCGAGCTGGCCACGCCTGTGTCCATCGACTACGTTGAACGTGCCCGTTGACGCTTTTTCAAATCCGCCTTGCTTGTAGGTGACCGTGTATTTGTATGCTCCGGCATATGCGGGCATGAACCGAATGCGAAAGATGCTTCCATCAGCCGAGTCGCAGAAACCTTCTACGCTCCAGCGCCTACTCCCATCTGCAATCTCGAAATTTCCTGTCAACGTTGCATCTTCGAAAGGATTGTGCGCGTCCGGCGCGTCTACGATGGCAGTGATTTCGATGTAGTCATACGCTTCTACCTGAGCGGCGGCTTGTGAGTAAGAGACGTTCTTTGGTATCGCAAAAGCGGATGGATGAAGAGATCCCAGAATTGTGATAACAACCAGTACACAAACCCATTTGGAACAGGATCTTAGGAGCCAAAGCACCATCGTCGTTTCCATCCTTATCGCTGGCGCAAGATTAGACGCGCTTTCGGCGACTATCTAGAGAAATCTCGAGGATTATTTCTCGCAATTCTCTGACGATGCACAGCTTGCGAAGTGTTCTCTACCTGAAATATCGCCTCAATAAAGTAATGGTCGCTCGCTCGGCGCAATATGGGAAAGATGGAGAGTCTGGCCACCTTGGCCACTGGATGCTAGCATCGAAGAGCTGGTCATGATCGCATGAGGCGTATGATGCGTCTGCGAACTCTCTGAAGCGTTCTTATTCCGGAAACGACGCCGATACGCTGCCGGTGTTGTGCCGACAACTTTGCGAAAAACGGTTCCGAAATAACTTTGATCGCAGAAGCCTACTTCCTGGCTGATGCTGGCCATCGATTCATCTGTATTGGTGAGCAACGCCTGGGCTCGTTCAACCCTGTAATGATTGAGATACTTCATGAATGACAGTCCTGTGACTTGTTTAAAAAAGCTCATGAAGTGAGAGCCACTCATTCCACAAATGCGTGCCGCTTCTCGCACTTGAATTGCATTTCCGCAATTTTCGCCAAGATAACGGAATAGCGGCCGAATCCGGTCCAGTGCCCGCTGCTGGCGCTGATAGGTCTCTACGGTACCGGCGTAAGGCTCGTACTGATTAACCAGAAGAATGAGAATCATCTTCAAATATGTCTTCAATGCCAGCCGCGCTCTAGGTGAAGATGCTGGCAGTTCCGAGCGAATACGCAGCATTGCGTCCAGGACCTGTCTTGGCACCCCCGTCTCAGCCGGCACAATATGCGGGAACTCGGAATCCTGGAGAAGGAATGGGGTCAGGTACTCCGCACTGTCGCTGCCACCATCACAACGAATCAGATCGGGCTCGAAGAATAGCGCGGCGATCGTGAGAGGTGGTGATAAAGGCCGCCGCTCAATACGGTGGTACAGAGTGCTTCCAATCACGGCCAGGTCCCCTTGCTTAAATGGCAGGAGTCGATCTTGGATGTGGCAATCCGCCGATCCGGAGCACAAGTAGAGGACCTCAAAATATCCGTGCCGGTTCATGCGTACGTTGTGGCGACCACTTTCGTTCAGGAAGAGCACATCGATCGGGCAGGATGAGTCAAAAGGCCATACATGGATCCCTTCCGCATTGATTTGCGGTTCCACAAGGCTGAAGTGATCTTTACACGACTTCCTGGGTACATGTACACGGCTGAGGGAAGCGAGGGCTTTGGGGGATCGCCCATTTTTCGGAACTTTGCTGCCGCTCACATCAATGCTCGATTCGGAATACTTCTTCGACCTGCCCATGACGAACTCCATATAAGGAAGAATGCAAATTTACCGTTGCGTCGCTGTAGAACACCCATAGTTCGATCTTTTGACCGACTTCGAGCGCGACAGCCGAGTGTGGTTCTATTTGGATGAGACCATGTTCCGCGTGCAGCGCTTCGAGGTGAACGCCGGGCATATCTTTCACGGTGGAAAGACCTCGTTCCCCGCTGATCGCCTTGACACCGCAATCTATCACTGCATGCTCCCGGCCTCGCGTGCTGATGACGGTTGCAAGAATGGTCAGCGCTCGTTGAAACGACGCGCCTCGATTGACATATTGCGTATCCATCAACAGGTAGCTGCCCGCCTGAATCTCGGTAATGCCCGGATAGGCGCCGGACACGGCATGAGTGCCTGTACCTCCCGTCGAGACAATGGAGACCGGAATTCCTGCACCCTCGATAAGAGCCGCATGATCGACGAGTATCTTGCTTCCAGCCCGAATCAACTCGTCGCGCTCCGGACTCGGCGGCACTCCCTGAAGATGGCCATCATACCCCATGAGGCCACGGAAGCCGAGACCTTCTCCGATAGCGAGCCTGGCCAGGTTGAGCGCTGCCTCACCCGGCTGGACTCCACACCGGCCCATACCGATATTGATGTCAACGACAATCCCTATCTGGGTGTGTTGATTCCGTTGCGCTCGGGCAAGATCTTTTACGCTGTGCTCGCTATCAACGGCCACAGTCACGGAGCTATGCCGGCAAAGCTCGGCCAGCCGCTCGGCTTTCGTGTCTCCCGCTATTTCGTTAGCGATGAGAATGTTCTCGATGCCATGGTGGACCAGGATCTCGGCTTCCCGCAAGGTCGCACACGTGATGCCCACCGCCCCTGCACGCAGCTGTTTCCATGCGAGCAGGGGGACCTTGTGATTCTTGAAATGTGGACGCAGTTTCGCGGGTTTGTCCGCGAAAAACGAGGACATCCTGCGCAGATTGGATTCCATCGCGTCGAGATCAACCACCAACGCTGGCGTCGTGATTTGTTCGAACTTCAACGCAATCTCCTGACTTCAACTGCTGAGCTTGAACAACCGTTTAAGGAAGAATCTCCTCGTAAAGCTTCACTTCAAACGTTTCCACTAGCTGCGGCCTCACATTGTCGAAATAGTCCTTGATGTAGGGCATCGCGCAGTGCCGATCGAAAGTATCTCGATCCTTCCACTTTTCGATGAATGTTACCCATTTGGCATCGTCCGTACGCTGGTTCAGTTCATAACGCATGCAGCCTGGTTCATTGTGTGTGGGCGCCATCAGCGAGTAAAGCGCCTCAATAAGGTCATCCGTCTTGCCTTCGAGCGCCCGGAATTCCGCCACGCAAACAACTTGAATAGTTTCTTTCTTATGCATAATCACTGCTTTCTGCAATGGCTTTCATGGATAAATAGAGGTCGTAGGCTTTCTCCGGCGTTTCGTCCCCGTGGACAACCGCCCGGACTGCCTGGATCATGGCCTTTGGTGCTTCACATTGAAAGATGTTTCGGCCCATGTCTACCCCAGCTGCTCCCTCGTTGACTGCCTGATACGCCATCTTGAGGGCGTCCAGTTCCGGGAGCTTCTTGCCACCGGCGATCACTAAAGGAACCGGGCACCCGGCAGCCACTCGGGCAAAACTCTTCTCGCAAAAGTATGTCTTTACAAAATGTGCTCCCATCTCAGCGCAGATTCTCGTAGCCAGGCCAAGGTATTTCGCGTCGCGTACCAGCTCCTTGCCCACTCCGGTAACTGCCATGGTAGGCACTCCATAACGATTGCCATCGTCCACGATCTTGACGAGGTTCCCGATGGATTCGTGCTCGTGAACCCCACCGATATAAACCTGGACTGCCAGCGCCGAAGCGTTGAGCCGTAAGGCATCCTCGATATCGACGGCGACACGTTCGTTGGACAGCTCTTTTAGGATGCTTTGTCCACCGCTTGATCGAAGCACGACCGGCTTTGACATCTCTGGCGGAATCGAGCTTCGCAGCGCACCCCGCGTGATCATCAGAGCATCGGCAAAAGGAATGAGCGGCGTGATGGTTACGTCGATGCGTTCGAGACCTGTCGTCGGACCCTGGAAATAGCCGTGATCAATTGCGAGCATGACCGTCCGGTTATCTTCCGGGGCGAAAACCCGCGCAAGACGATTCTTCATTCCCCAATCCAGCGCATTGCTACCTTTCAGTCGAAAGGCCGGACTTTCGCACGGTATATCCAGGTAGTAGTTTTTCCCGTCGTCAAGATTGTCGAGATCGGCCATGGTTAATCCTTTCTCTCATCCGCAAATGCCTCGCTGAAGCCCCGAAAGAGAAGCGCTATCGAAGTGGCTCCCGCGTCTTGATGACCACGTGCCTTCTCTCCTGAAAATCTGGCTCGGCCATATTTCGCGATCAGATCCTTTGTCGATTCGGCTCCCGAATGAGCCGCGTCGGCCGCTTCCTTCAACGCTGCCGGAATGGTCTTGCCGGACGAAGAGGCCGAGCGGACGGCGCAAACTGCCGGTATCAGAGCATCCATCATGGTCTTGTCTCCCGGCTGCGCCTTCGTCTGCTTTGATAGCGCGCGTAAGCCTGCTTCGAAAGCGCATGCTAGGCCGCTGCAGTCGATCTCATCGTCAATTTCAGCGTCTCCCATGCCACCAAAGAAGGTTCCGAGGAGAGCGCTCGATGCCCCCCCATCCACGCTAAGGACCTTCCAGCCTGCATTCTTGAAAAGCATCTTCAGACTTTGCTCGCTCTCTGGTCTGCTCGCCGCCTCTAACTGATCTACCGCATGCAGCATTGCGGTTCCGTGGTCTCCGTCACCGGATACACAATCCAATTCCGAAAGATGCACATGCTGATCACGGATCTGTTTTGCTGCTTCCACAAACATCTTTGTCACTTCTGTTTTACCGATGCTCACGATCATTGCCTGACGAAAAACGGGGTATTGGCAGGAGCATCCCATAGCCTGATTAATTCAGCATCCATGCGGGCGATCAGCATCTGAAAGCCTGCTTGCTCCTGCGTAGTGATGAACTCACCCACGGCACTGCGCGCAAGCTTGATTTTCTTCCGTTCCAGGATCTGAGCTACTCTCCGGAAGACGATAAACAACTCCATGAGTGTGGTGGCTCCCGCGCCATTGATCAGAACGAGCAGTTCTTCGCCCGGGGCGACGCCTAGATCTTCAAGAAGCATGTTGAGCATAATCTCCGCCGTCTCGTCAGCGCTCTTCAATGGCATGCGCCCTGTTCCAGCCTCTCCGTGCTGGCCCATGCCAATCTCCATCTCGTCCTCGCCCAGCTCAAAGATGGCTCTGCCGGTCGATGGATGGGTGGCAGTGCGCACGGCCACGGCCAGAGTCCGCATATTTCGTTCCATCCGCTCTGCGATTTCAAGACAGGCGCTCAGCGAAGACCCCTCCTCCGCTGCGGCGCCTGCAACCTTATATACCGGCAGGAAGCCAACGAGCCCGCGGCGGTCTTCGATGTTTGCTCCAGCAGAAATGTCTTCGTGCGTCAGGACCATCTTGACTTTCAAGTCCTCAAGGGTGGCCGCTTCCATTGCGATATTTGCTGAGAGCACATCGCCCGCGTGGTTCAGGACGACAAGAAGCGCGCTCGCGCCGTCAGCACAAGCCATCCGGATAGCTTCGATGACCTTGGGAGCGCCGGGAGCAGCGAAAATTCCTCCAGCAACGCTGTAGTCCAGCATGCCTTCTCCGACGAACCCGCTCAGTCCTGGCTCATGTCCGCTACCTCCCAGCGTCACGAGTCGTACTTTATCGGGGCTCTTGGGTACTGCCCGCGCGACGATGTTGTTGTTGATCAGCTTCACCTTGTCGGGAAATGCCAGTGCCATGCCGTCGAGGAGCTCGCTCACTAGATGATCGGGATCGTTGATGAACTTTTTCATTTGCATCCGGCGCGCCCTCCCTTATTCGTAAGTCGATGGGTCCGACATAACCATCGGTTTGCGGAACCACCGCGTGTGATTGCCAAGCACGAAGAAGCCAATCACCAGCCAGATTGAACCTGCAATTTTTGCTGGCTGACCCAGCCCGATCCAGATCACTGCGCAGAACAGCAACCCCAATCCGGGAAGCACAACATCCAGCAGGAAGCTCCTCGGACGCGAATCAGAACAGCGCACCCAGAATTTCCAGATCACGGCGGCGTTCACGCCCATGAACCCGAGAAAGGCGCCGAAGTTCAGAAGCTCTGCAGTCAACTCGTAACTCAAAACCTGAGCGCCGAAAAAAGCCAGAACCCCGAGAAGAATGATGTTGATGTCCGGGGTATTGCGCACCGGGTGAAGCCGGGAGAAAAAGCGTGCCGGGATCACGTTCTCGCGCCCCATTCCAAAGAGTAGCCGGGCTGCGCCAACCTGAGACGTCAGTCCGGCTCCTATGTTTGCCACCACCAGCAGAATGGCCATCGCTTTGAGCAGAACTATGCCGCCCACTCGCCCGGTTACATCGACAAACGCGGTCTCAACATTTGCATATGTCCCATAGTCTGGCCACGACAGATGCGCCAGGTAAACAAGAAGACCCCCGAATATCCCGGTAAAGACACATACGACAACAGCAGCCAGCAACACGTTTCTGCGCGGGTTCTTAACGTCTTCGGCGAGCGTCGTAACTGCGTCAAAGCCAAGATATGTAAGCGCCGCAAATGATGTTGCCGAGGCGACTGCACGAGCGCTAAACGTCGCGGGATTGTAGAAGGCCGTGGCGGAGAACAATCCGGCGATACCACTGCGAGCGACGAGATACTTGATCGCGAGCACGATGAAGCATCCAAGTATGGCGAACATGAAAATCAGAAGAACCTCATTCGCGCGCGCCGTGGACCGAATCCCATTCAGGTTAAGCAGCGTGATGCCGCCGGCAAAAATGGCCGCGCCAGCAACAAAGGGGAGGCTTGGGACTGCGCGTTGGAGAGAGAGTGTTCCATAGATAACGCAGAATAAAGGAATGAATACGTAATCGAGCAGCATGGCCCATCCTGCAAAAAATCCAAGAAAGGGATGGATGCCTCGGCTCACATAGGCATAGGCTGAGCCCGCTGAAGGATAGAGGGCCGCCATCCGTCCATAGCTGATCGCAGTCAACACCATAGCGACCATCGCTGCCAGGATCGTAAGCACCACATGGCCGCGGGATTTCACTTCTGCCAATCCAAAAACGGTCGCAGGAGCACTCGGCGTAACCGCCACCAGGCCATAGAAAATCAAGTCCCAGAGTGACAATACGCGCCGAAGGCGCTGCGGATCGCTGGCAGTAGCTGGGCTGGCGGTAGGAAGGCTCATTCCATCCCCTTCTGCACGTCCTGCCTGCGCCCATTCCAAAGCGGAAGGCCATCACAGTCAACCGCGAACATCTCCATTTGTCCATGCTCGTATTCTGTGACGTAAATGTGGTGCTGCCCCGGAAGCGCGAAGGCCACATTCGTCGGCAGTATTCCGGCGGTTGGTATTCTCCTGACAATCTCGCCTTTCAGTCCTAGTACAGTGACGTCACCCTGGCCGAAGACCGCAACATAGAGAAGGCCGTTTTCGTCGAAGGCCATTCCGTCAGGCCCTTTCCAGCCAGGTGGCGCGTCATCACGGATCACATTTCCAAATGGCTCGCGAGGGCCTGCGACAATACCATCTAGGCATTTGTATCGGTAAATATTCCCAGTGAGAGTTTCGTTCACGTACAGCAGGCGATCCAAGCCGAAGGCGATGCCATTCGTGAACCGCAAACCTCGGTCGAGTTTGCTAACAGAGCCCGTATTCGGATCAACGCGATATACTCTGCCGTCATAATCCACATGCATGTAATCGGAGCGGATCTTGTTGTTTGGTGCAAAGCTGTCTATGAATACTCCCGAGTCGGTAAGATAAATCGCACCGTCCGGACCGAAGCAGAGGTCGTTTGGAAAAAGGAACGCCTCTCCATCGCATTCGGTTGCCACAACTTCGCAGGTGCCATCCATCGTCAGCCGTAGGAGCGAAGGAGTTTTCGACTCTGCCACCCAGATCACCCCCTCCGCATCGACCGCTAAACCGTTTGGTCGTCCAGTCTTCTTAATCACCCGTCTGGTTTGACCATCCGCGCTCAAGCACGTAACGCACCCGCGCTCGGCCCCACCCTCAACAATCAGCCAGGTCCCGTCGGGCAACGCGACCGGGCCTTCGGGCGCTCGCAGATCTCGGGCAAAAACCATAGATTGCTTCCAAACTCCTAAATTTCTGCTGTCTGACCGCCATCGACATGCAGCAGGGCTCCAGTTACAAAAGAGGCATCCTCTGAAGCCAAAAACAGCGCAGCCTGCGCGAGTTCCTCTGGTTTTCCAAGTCGGCCCATCGGTAGCGTTTTAGCAAAAACAACCAGTTCTTCGGGTGTTTTCGCCTTCCGCAGCATGGGAGTGTCTGTCGGGCCAGGGCATAGGGCGTTCACGCGAACTCCCTGTTTTGCGTGGTCGATGGCCATTGCGCGAGTAAGTAAAGTTACTCCGCCCTTTGAAGTGACATACGCTGCAGCGCGGGCGCAGGCATCGTGGGAACCAGTCGTCGAAGCGACGTTGATGATCGCTCCGCGTCCCTGCTGAATCATGTGAGGCAGTACCGCTCGGCAGCATAGATATGTTCCGGTTAGATTTACTGCGATCATCTTTTGCCACGCGTCTTCTGCAGTTTCGAGCACGGTTCCGTACGACAAAATCCCCGCTCCGTTGAACAAAATATGAAGGCCGCCAAATTGATCCAGCGTTGCCTGAACGACGCGGTTCACCTCCGCAGCCTGAGATACATCGAGTTCGGCGAAACTTGCCTTTCCACCTGAGGCGCGGATCTGCTCAACGGTTTCGAGCCCAGCTGAGACACTGTTGTCGGCGACCATCACACTTGCACCTTCAGTTGCGAACAGGTTTGCCACCGCACGAGCGATTCCCGATGCAGCGCCAGTTACAATCGCAACCTGCCCCCCGAGTTTCGTAGAGGACCTCCGGATTGGCCCCTGAATTGGCCTGACTCTTGGAATCGCTTCATACTCCTACAGGTTTTCATGGCTGGCTATAAGAAACCTACGAAACACTCTTGGAAAACTCCGCCCCGTTCCGGTAGTCCCCTCTCATCGTGCTGCTTCAACAAAAAGTTTGTTCAATTATCAGAGACGGATTCTAGCGCAACCCCATACTATGCTTTGCAGTAAACACGCGATCGCAGCCCCCTGCATCGAGTGTCTGAATCAGACAGTAGATTGTTGGACGGAACCGATGAGG
Source organism: uncultured Acidobacteriaceae bacterium (assembly GCA_963833015.1). GTDB lineage: Bacteria > Acidobacteriota > Terriglobia > Terriglobales > Acidobacteriaceae > Alloacidobacterium. Next base: position 684,851 of record CAWHWJ010000020.1, read on the forward strand.
CTTCGTGGAAAAGTAGCGGTCGTAACAGGTGCTGCTGCTGGGTTGGGATGCGCTGTGGCCGCCCGGTTTGCTCGTGAAGGGGCATCGGTGGTTGCGGCCGACACAAATGAAGCAGGCGGCACCGCACTTGTTGAACAATTGAAAGAACAGGGTTGGGAAGTAAATTTCGTTCGAACAGACATAGCGCAGGAGAGCGCCGTGAAGAATCTGTTTGCTACAACCCTGTCCACATATGATCGCGTCGACATCCTGTACAACAATGCAGCTGTCTTGTCTTATGCGGATGATTCCCCAGTCCATGAACTCAGCCTGGAGACCTGGGACTACATCATGGGGGTCAACTTGCGTGGGACATTTCTTTGCTCAAAATATGCTGTTCTCTCGATGCTGAAGCAGGGCGGCGGGTCCATCATTCATTTGGGTTCACCCACCGGCCTCGTGGGATGCGCCCCCAGGCTGACGGCCTACAGCACTAGCAAGGCAGGGATTGCGGGTCTTACCAGGGTGATGGCTGCAGCCTATGCGCGTGACCACATCCGGGTGAATTCGATCATTCCCGGGACAATGGATACGCCCATGAATGGCTATCTGTTGTCCAACGAGGCTATGCGAGAGGAATATCGGGAAGCTGTGCCGATGGGAAGACTAGGCAAGCCAGAAGACATCGAGGGACTTGCAGTATTCCTCGCGTCGGACGAATCGGCCTACTGCACAGGAGGGTTCTACATGTGCGATGGAGGCCTGACTGCTGTTTGAAGATCCTCCCAAGGAATCTCTGATGAAAGCTGCCGTTTGGCACGGACAACGCGACGTTCGAATTCAGGACGTTCAAGATCCGCCGCCACCTCCTCCCGGCCAACTGCAGGTTAAAGTTGCCTGGTGCGGCATCTGTGGCACGGACCTGCATGAGTACCTTGGCGGACCGCTGTATATTCCGGTTGCGCACCCTCACCCGCTAACCGGGGTCGTAGCCCCAGTCATCATCGGTCACGAGATGTCGGGTGAAGTCGTCGCTGTAGGCGATGGCAGCAACGACTTTGTCGTGGGTGACCGGATTGCAGCCTGTCCTATCATTGGTTGTGGGATCTGTCGCTGGTGTCAATCAGGCTCAATGGCGCAGTGCGATCGCGTCGCCTTTCTCGGTACATCCTGGACCGGAGGTGCGCTCTCCGAAGTACTGAACCTGCACGCCTACCAGTGTTATCACCTGCCGGATTCGATTACGGATGAGGTAGGCGCGTTGGTCGAACCATTCTCCGCTGTTGTTCGCGCCGTCCATCGTAGCGCGCCAACTGCCGAAGATCAGGTTGCCGTCGTGGGCGCGGGACCCATCGGTCTCATGGCGATAATGGCGGCAAGAATCCTTGGCGTCAGAAGCGTCATTGCGGTTGAGGTCGCAGAGAGACGCATTGAAGCAGCCCAGCAATGCGGCGCTCGCGAAGTCATCAATCCTGAACGTGAAGATGCCGAGAAGCGCGCCCGGGAGCTCACAAATGGTCAGGGCTTCGACATCGTGGTTGAATGCGCGGGACAACCAGCAACGGCTCTCCTCGCAGCGAAGATAACGCGCACTCGGGGCCGGCTCATCATCATGGGCGTTTTTGAAAGACCCGCTGCCCTCGATCTCACAGACATCGTATTCCGGGAAAAGACCATAACCGGAAGCATGAGCGGGTACGGTCTTTATGAGCAGACCATCCACATGATGACGAACCAGCGCTTCCGCGCCGACCTGTTGATCACAGACCGCATTGAGCTCGGGCAACTGGTGGATAGAGGATATCGCAGCCTGTTGGAGGATAAGGACCGCAACGTTAAAACTCTGGTCAGGCCGGGCTGATGATCGATGTCCTCCTTCCTCTGTGCCTTTCCCTCCGCCAACCTCGCGGGAGCAATATATCCCCAAGCATGATCTGACTTCCTCTCCGGGATGGTGACGGACTGGCTCCTATCCATGGCTTTCAGTCGATGGCGAAGTCGTAAGGCTTAGCCCAATGGCCATGCTGATTCCTATCTTCTACAGATCCCTCGTAGATTTCATTCGTAAACCAACAGTTTCATTTATGGTTATCGATACGCAAGTATGGAGCGACTTTCTATGTCCAGGATCCGATTGTTCTTTCATACCACTCGCTTTCTGCCCTTTATATTTCTGATCTCCGGCTTGTTGATTTCAACATCTGCCGCTGCCGTGGACGATCCAGAACAGGGCTCACTAAATAAGCCAGAGAGACTGGAGTGGTTTCGAGACCAGGGTTTTGGGCTTTTCATTCACTGGAGCGTTGACAGTCAACTTGGCGTAGTCATCAGTCACTCGCTCGTGGGTGCGTCTCCTGAATATACTGACCGGTTTTTCACCGACCTTCCGAAGTCTTTCGATCCAGATCGGTTTAAACCATTGGATTGGGCGCGTCTCGCGCATCTCGCTGGCGTTCGATATGTGATGTTTACGACCAAGCATCACTCTGGCTTTGCGATGTTCGACACAACAACAACACCATTCGGCATCATGAATACACCTTTTCATCGTGACATTACGAAAGAAGTCTTTGATGCCTTTCGTTCGGAGGGTATTGCTGCGGGCGTCTATTACTCGCCGGATGATTTCTGGTGGCTGCACGAGCACGGCAAGACAATTGAGCGTTTGGTTCCTGAAGTCCAGCCACGCAATAATCCCGGTCTGATGCAATACGACCAGGCTCAACTCCACGAGTTGCTTACGCATTACGGCAAGATCGACGCACTCTTTTTGGATGGCGAGGCAGTTGGGCTGCGCGATCTCGCGTGGAAGCTGAATCCTGACATCATTGTTACTCGAGGGGCAATCAAAACTCCGGAGCTTACTGTTCCGGGCATGCCGCTTCCGGGCGCTTGGGAAACTTGCATGACCATGGGAACAGCGTGGCAGTATCAGCCTCAAAACGAACACTACAAGTCGGGAGGCGAGTTAATCCGCCTGCTGATCCAGACACGCGCAAAGGGTGGCAACTTCCTCCTGAACGTAGGGCCGAAGCCTAACGGTGAACTGCCTATCGAAGAGGAAGAGCGCTTGCGTGAGATCGCGCTCTGGATGTTTGTGAACTCCGACGCAATCTATGCCGTGCGTCCCTGGGTCATTACAAACGAAGGCGACATCTGGTTCACGAAAAAGAAAGACACCAACACCCTTTACGCAATCGTCGAATCCGATACCCCGTGGCCACGCGCAACCTGGAAGGAATTTACACTCCACTCGGTTCGCGCGACAGACAAGACCCAGGTAAGCGTCTTGGGCCAGAACGATCAGGTGGTGGAATATCATCCTGAAATCAAACCTGAATCTACCTGGCATCAGGAAGAAGATGGTCTTCATGTGCGAGTGATGCAGACACAGCGCCTGCAAGACAATTTCCGCTGGCCGAATCCTGCCGTTCTGAAGATCACAAATGTCGAGCCCGCACTGAATCCCCCGCATGTACAAACCATCGGATCGGCGCTGGGGTCATCCGCTCAACAGGAGATACTCGAGGGCACAGTCCTCGATATGGGCGACCGCGCTTCGCTCGAAGTCGGCTTCGAATATCGGCCGATTCTCGGTGAAGATGTCAACTCGCGTTCTTCTGCCTGGACTGCAACGCCGACGCAGACTATCTCCAAGCCAGGCACCTTTAAGGTTAATGTGGATGGCCTGGATCCAAAAGGTGCTTACGAGTTTCGCGCCGTCATTCGCCATCCATTGTTGCCGCTCTACGGTTCAGAGATCACGATGAAGCGTTAGCGGGTTCTGACCCCACGGACGCTGCGCCTGTGCATTGGTTATATTCAGCCATTGATTAATCACGGCCGTTCACCAGTTTTACAGCAACTGGCAAACCACCTGCGCGCAAAATGCCGGGAACATTGAAGTGCTCCAGATAGTCAGCATCCGTTGTCAGTTTGGGTACATCTTCCAAGTGCAGCGAAATCGGAATAGTGCTGACAGCAGCTGCGAACATGGACCAGAGAGCTGCGTCACCCCTGGCGAACAGTTCGACACCCTGATGGTTCCTGCTCGAATATGCGATCGCCGTAAGAATATCCTGAACACGCGCGTCGTCATCGCTCACATTGAACGTCAGAAACTTTGGATATCCAGCGGTCGCATTGGCTCGCTCCTCGTCGTCCGCATTATCGGCCAACTCCGCCACAGAACCGCTTGCGATATCGCCGGCGCGCGGTGCTGTTGCCGCCCCAGTCTGAAAGACATCGAGCAGTAGGACCGACCCGCCCTCTTGCCGCAGGCCCTTGACCACGTCGGTTGCTAGAGCCGCTGCTGAGCCCTTCGGATCGACGACGATCGCTGTCTTTCCATTTCCCACGCTGCCTCCCTGGATCCAAATGCCGGGCAGGCGATCGTTCTTCCCAGAGCGGCCAAGAACGATGGAGGGACCATTGCGGTCGGCAATCACGTTTTCGGGGATTTCGACGGCGAGAGTCTGCCTGAGCCGGTCGCGAAGAAAGTCACGATCCTGAATCTGATTGTTCTGAGCCCGCGACTGATCCTGCCAAAGGCGAAATACACCATCTAAATCTAGAGCGTTTGCGGGCAGCGTACGATTCGAGAGCGCCATCATGTCCTGTAGAGCGGGCACAGAGATGTCGTGCTCGACGAGTTCCCGGCCGTCGCTCAGCCCTGGATTATGCTCAGCGAAAAAGCGATAAACAGCCTCCCGGCTTAATTCGTTAAAGTTGTGAACCTGATCGATTTGAACCACCTCCACCTGATCGCCCTTGCCGTAGAGGTCGTAAATCCTCCGGATCGCGGGATACTCCTCCTTCGGAACATTGCGTGTCCAATCGCCTGTCGCCGAGACGAGCAGCATCGGTCTAGGTGCGAACATGGCGGCGATCTCAACATTGCTTGTGTCGATTCGCAGTCCAGGAGCGTTCTCACACAGATCGCCGCCCTGCATGATAGCCGACACCATGTTGACCGGAGAGGCAAACTGCACACGATCATCCACCGCCGCCAGCAGAAAGGCTTGTGTCGCTCCCCCGGAAGCACCTGTGACTCCTAGCCGGGTGGCGTCCACGTCGTCCAACGACGAGAGGAAGTCGAGTGAGCGGATCGAGTTCCAGAGTTGCAGCCCTAACGGACCAAAGGACCACAGTCGCTGCTCGGCGCTACCGAAACGGTGCGGCAATTGAATCGTATCCGTATAACCGACCATGTCATACGCAAAGACCACATATCCTTGACGCGCGAGGCTGATGCCGAGAGAAGGACCGGAGTAGAGTGGCTGATTCTCGAGCCGCCCATAAGGCCAATGCCCATGCGGATTGAGGATGCCCGGATGTTTCGCTCTTCCGTTCCGCGGACGGTAGAGATTGCCCCCCAGATAAAACCCGGGCAGCGTTTCGATCAGCACTTTCTCCACGGTGTAATCCTTCTGTTCAATCTTTCCGAAGATCTGTGCGTGAAGGGAGGTCTTCTCTGGCATGGGCGAGAGCCCGCCCGAAACCAGAATCTGATTTCGCAGGAACGCCTTGCGCCGTTCCCACGCTTGGAGATTGGTGAACTCCGGCAACGGCATGTGCGTCGTGACAGTGGTGATATTGGTGTTGCGGGAGTCTTCTGCCGCCACATGGATGTTGGGTTGCTGCGCTACCAGACGTTGAGCACATGCGGTCCCCACCACGGCAATGACAGCAACCCACATATGCGATCGAAATCCACGTCGAGATAACTGCTCGCGTTTACCCTGGCTGATCCTTCCTATATCAGTCCAATCCCCGTACAGAGCAATGATTGTAATGAATGTCTTCCAGTCCCTGAATCCCCTCCGCCAACTCACTTATTATCAATTGCTTAATTGATAATAAGATGCACTGACTTCCTGTCCAGCCAAACGCGATATGAACATTCTAGGAATTTATTCTTTCGCAACTTATTGGGTAAGCAACGGGAACAGCTTACGGAAAGAATTGATCACATATCAAAGTCTTCTTGATCGAAATCTCTGAAACATCTTGGACTGGGGAGATCAATGGTATATCTTGTCCGACGAAAGTGAGAATTGGGAGATCGCGGCGCCAAACGCCGGGCGGGTAGAACTTCTACTCGATCTGTGAGTTCCTGCCACTCCGCCGGACGGAACGGACCGTCGCAAGTCTCGCGTTCTAAAGGGGCGTTCGGTCATGAGGGCTCTTCTTCGTCGGTTTGCCGTTCCTGCAGCAGGCCTGATGTGCCTGTGCGTTTGCTCCTCCGTTTATGCCGCCAACCCGCATGAGAATTCGGAGTTCACGGAAGACGGAACGCCGTCATCTCTCGCTGTGAACAGTGCCGTTATTCCCGGTCCGCTGCGATCCTTTATGCGCATGGCCGGAATCAGTCAAAAAATCCAGCCTGAGGATGTGATGCCATTGCTTGCGCGCAACTCATACCTCCAGGGGTATGAGAATGGGCGTGAAACCGAATTCTTGATCTTGCTCGACCGCTATGTTCACCAGGCCAGGGAACTTCAAGCTTTAGCGGGCACAAACGGAACTCTTCGTGTTACAAACTGCGAAGAAGCGATCTCTCTAATTCAGGTCCTCGGCTACCGCCTGCGGCAAAATTGCGGCCAGAAAAATGCTTTTCTCGTGACGGCGAATCCGGAGAGGGCCTTTCTCACCATTGACTCCGGCTTCCCTCTTACCGGGCTCGAAGAAGAACTTCAAAACGGCACTCCATTCTCATATGCCTTCCCCGTTACTCAGGTTCCGGTGATCTTTAATGAAACCGACTGGATAGGACTTAGCCAGGACAAAAGGCGAGGTTCGGGAACTTTAGTAGATGTGCTTCTCCATGACCCATCTGTAGCCCGCCTCTATTGGGCGTTATCTAAGGTCGATGCCGAAACCAGGCTCGCTCTCCTGCATTCGCCGGGACTCAGGAAACTGCTTCCCTACGCTGCGGTTCTCGATTTTTACGGGAGCCAGCTCTGTATTCGCGACGGGCGTGTGATTGTGCCTGGTGGAACGAACGCTGAAAAAGGCTGGAAGGAATTGGTGGGAGCAAGCCCCGAATCGCCTGGAGACTTCGTCGTCCGTCTTCTCTCAAAGGACAACGGCTGGCTCGCGGTATATTTCGACGCTCTGTCGCGCGTCAGCCAGACGCAGCAAGCGCACCTCACGGAACCTTCGCGCCTGAAGCATCTTTACGATGCCCTCCGATCTCCAGATGCCGATATCAACCCAACCAGGAGCGTATTTCGGAAAGCGCCCGGACCTTTTAGTCCTCTTTACACGTGTTGGATGGGAGCCGAACGGTGATCCACATGTCCCGGGAAATCTTGACGTTTGGAAAGAGATCCTTAACCAGAAGAGCGATTCCAAAATAGTTCATGAGTGGGCCAAACGTTGCCATAGTTGGGACCACCCTGAGCAGTTGCTCGAAGCGATGGTTTCGTTTTCCCGCATAGAGACCGATAGCGGCCCGCTCCAGATCTATCTCATGACGAGTGAGATCGACAACGAACGGCCGCCGCAAAAGCACCTGGCCGATGGGACCGTGCGTTTAATGGCAAGCAAATTCACCCAATTCAGCAATTGGTATTTAATCTTTGCCGAATTTCCGGATTTGAACGATACGTCAATCATCAACTTTGTGAATGTTGCGGATGCGATCGATGGAATCTCGAATCCGGCGCTGCGTGGAAACACACTGGGATCGTTTCAGGCCAACGTCGGACTGTGGCAGATTTTTGCCCGCCAGGGAGAGATTCCCACCGCACAAATAAACACATCCTGGCAAAAAGCAGTGGAACCCTTTGCCAGGATCTCTTCGTCCACCCAACTCTTCGATGCGGCGCGCGGCTCGTTAGGCGAACTCCTCTTGGCATCCACTGGCAACGCGAATCGTTCGGAAGATGAAGTTATCGAGTTGCTGGCAGGGCCCCCGCAGCAAAGCGCGGAAGGTCAGCGCATGCGCCGCCAGTTGGCGGCGAGAATTGCAGCGGTTTTGGAGGACCAGCGTCTGGTGTCTCTCGACACGCTGTTCGCGCTCAGCGACGGCTTGAGCGAGATGGCGCATGGAAAACCCGCAGGCCCAAGGCTGCTTGCTCTCGCCGGCGAGCTGCGGGAATTCGAGTTGCCGCGTCAAATCTTTACCAGCTCTGAAAAGGTCAACTGGGCGCCCCCTGTATACAGCAGCCGCCATGCTGAGTTGCAGATTAAAACCGACCTCTCGAAAGTGATCAAATCGCCGGGGTCACCTGCGCAATTGGAAACGGCTCGCGGTCAGCTTGCGCCTTTCTTGCGAGACACCTTGGTCGGATTGAATTACGCATACTATGAGCCGCCGGGTGCTCAGATTCTGCACAACAATCCGCTCTTCGTTCGATCACATGACTTTTCAGGAATCACCATCATGGGCGCAGAGCGGCTCTGGCGCGCTCCTGAATTGGTTGGGATTGGCACGCCCGCCGGCGGCGGTGCTTATCTATTAGGATCACTGGCCGATCTTCCCTATGCGCTTGCGGAAACAGAGGAGGATTTCATCGCCCCGGAAAACGTTCAGGCACTTATCTGGAAAGAATCCGTGCCGGATCTTATCGTCAGCTCCACATTACCGCGCTGGTGGGGAATAAGCGCGAACGAGCTTCACGCCGTTGCCCTCTATCAAAAGTCCGGCGAAGAGATTCTGACAGCTGCGGCAAAAGATGCACAGTTGCGAGCCAAGGTGATCAGCATTCTTTCCGATCGCATGGCGCCGCGTCGCCTGGAACGAACTGAGCAGGCTTTGCAAAGTCCTGCCAGACATGGCAGCAGCGCTTCCGCGAATGATGCCCGCGGACACCTTTTATCTTGCCGCCGAGTTCCGCAGAAAGTTCCCTGCAGATGCCCCGTCCTTTGGACCGGCGAGTCAACAACTGGACAATCTGTGTCGACAGGATCCCGTCGAGACCAGCTTGGAACGCCTCACCCGGGACTTCGGCGTTCCTCACCCGACCTTGGCGCGAAGCTACTCTCGAGAATTCCTGAACGTGAAGCCGTTCCCCGCATTCGGCGGATACTCCAGCCGCCTGTTCGGCGAATCGTGGGAGTCCAGCAATTTCTTCTGGGCTCGGTTAGCGGATGAGATGGGGTATTCGCCCGTGACGCTGAATCTTCTCGCGCCGCAGCTCACCCGCTACATGACAGCAAAGATCTTCGCCACAGATCTCGAGGACTGGCCTGCGTTGTTGCGCGCGATGCAGGAGACCGGAGAAGAATTTCGACAGGGCAAAATCACTCTGCCTCCGGTGGCAAACACAAGTTCTCTGCATTAGAAGGGGTGCGAGATGGAAGCGGGCTACAAGATGCACAAGGCTAAGAAGTATCTTCTGTTTCTCGGAGTCATTCCGTGTCTTTTCCTGGGTGGCAGACAGCGAACAGTCGCTCAAGATGACGACTCGTCGCGCATTCGCGTGAATGTCGTCCTCGTGCAATTGAATGTGGCTGTGACGGATCACAAAGGAAACTACGTCAGTGGTCTTCGCCCCGAAGATTTCGCAATTACAGAGGACAAGATTCCCGAAACAATCTCAACCTTCGAGGAAGGTAACGAGCCCACCATCAGACCAACGCCGCAGGGCACGAGCCACAAGCAAGATGATCGAGGCAGGCAAGACGGAGTCTGCCTCAACTCAGATCAACGCGCCGGGCTCGCAATTTGCCGGGGCCAACGTCTTCATTCTCTTCGACACCAGCAACTACATGTACCGCGGATTCGTCTTCGCGCAGGATGCCATCGCCGACTTCATCCGTTCCCTGGAAGGCGTGAGCAAATTGGCCTTCTATTCCTATAGCCGCGATCTTTCTCGTGCGTCCCCACTCACAGCAGATCGAACTCAGGTATTGCGCGGCGTGCGCAGTAGCGTTGCCGGAGACGACGCCGCTCTCTATAACTGTCTTCTGTTGACAGTGAAAGATGCGGCGCAGCTCAAGGGGCGAAAAGTGATCGTGGTCTTCTCCAACGGCCCCGATAATGCCAGTTCCGTTCCACCCGAGGATGTCGCCGAGTTGGCCCAATCCACAGGCACGATCATTTATATGATCAGCACCCAGCAGGCACAGAACGACCAGGTCTCCACTGCCGTGTTTGAACGTATGAGCAAAGCTACCGGAGGCAAGGCCTATTTTGCGAAGAACTGGAAGGACGAAACACAGGCATTTGCTTCGATCCGTGACGACCTGGCGCACCTCTACGCCCTCAGCTATTATCCGCAACCGAATCCCAACCGCGGCTGGCGCGCGATTACGGTCAAGTTAGTGGGTAAGAACATGCAGAAGTACCACGTGCGCACCCGCGATGGATACCGTCTCCTCCAGCAAACGCAAACGTCGCCAGAGGGTTTCTCGGAACCCGGATCAGGATCAGCTCAGAAATAGGATTCGTCACTCTGCATCTTTCGCGCAACGAAAGCCCACCGCTCCAGAGCGATCATAGCTCGGAGCCATCAGTAATAGCTTGCCGTGTTGATCGTTTCGGTAAGCCTGCGGAAAATACCAGATTGATCCCTGTGGCTGATAGTAGCTGCCGCCACGCAGAATTCCCGCCACGCGTGTGCTCGTCGACATACTCATCGGTCCATTGCCACACATTCCCCACCATATCCATAACTCCGAACGGGCTCGCTCCAGCAGGATGCGCATCGACATTGTCAGGGCCACGCATCGTTCGGCTTGCGATCCGGAACAGGCACTTTGCTCGCGTCCCAGTCATTTCCCCACGGGTAGACACGCCCATCCGTGCCCTGCGCCGCATATTGCCACTCCCATTCATGCGGCAGGCGCTTCCCTGCCCATTTCGCATACGCCCGTGCATCCTCCTGCGATACCCACGTCACAGGCTTGTCAGCCCATCCCTCGGGATAGCTGCCATCCTTCCAGTCACGCAGAAAATTCAAATCATCTTTCGGATGATATTGCGCCGCATCTACGAACTTCTTGAACTCCGCGTTCGTCACCGGATACTTGTCGATATAGAAAGAGCCGACGTGCATCTCGTGCTCGTGGTAGCGGCGCGAAATATCCTCCCACGGATATTGCACATCGACGCCGGCGTCATTCGAGCCTTCAATCTCGATCCCCTCCACCTTGAAGAGAAACTCCCCTGCCGGAATCTTCACCATTCCTTCAGGAGCAGTTTTCGCAGGCTCGCTCTTCTCAATATCTATCAGCTGTTGCGGCAGTGGCTTCCATTCATGCGAATAGCTCGATAGCGGCGTAGCCGTCATCTCCTTCATCGTCGCCATCAGCCGCGTGATCTGAACATCAGGCCCACCCGCTGTCTCCAGCACCGCGCCATAGCCATGCGCCTCGATAGGAAACGAAAGAACCACTTGATCGCCATCCCGTTCCGGCGTGAGTTCCGTCCCATGATAGAGATCGAAATACCGCATGCCTGCTGTGTATGGAATCGAAATCTGCCTTCCAGTAACGTCATATTCGTTGCGATTGACAATGGTCCACACCGTCTTTCTGCTCAAGCGGCCACTTGCTGGCAAAGACGCCGTAGAGATGCGTGGGATAAAACGGCTGCCATCCGTCGCTCGCGAAAAAAGGCGCGACAGCGCGCTCAATTGCGGCTACGCGACGGGTAGCCTCAGCATCGCGAGGCGTAATGCCATTCCAGATACCCCAGATATTCTCCCAGCTCTCCCATCCCTCGCCATTGAAGAACGCATATTGAAGATCGTCTGTCTTGTCGCGATTCCAGCGATCAGAGATATTCACCTGATGCGTGGTTCCAGCCAGCGAAAGCGATCGACCTTCGGCGCGAAATCGAATTTGTACTGCCCCCACGTAAGCACGTTCCAGGCAAGCGCCTCATCGCTCGGGCTGCCTTCCGGCTCAAACACCAGCGGATGTCCGGACTGGTCCGCAGCCAGCGAGAACGCCAGCGGCACTCCATCCTGCGTATCGCCATTGATCCCGTCCGCGCCAATCTCTTTCATGATCTCGGCGATAGCCTGCGGCCATGGCATTCCCGGATCGCGCGTCCCCTGGTCCCACATCATCATCGGAAACAGAACATGCACGCCGCGACGGTGAAAATCCGCCACCATCTGGCGGACGCCGTCTAGTCCACCCGGCATGGAGCGGATCATGTCATGCTGGTTCCGGTTGTCGATCCCCATATTCGGATAGGTAGGCCAGATGAGAACCGCATCGATCCCTCCGTAGCGCTTCTCCAGGTCGTCAAGATAACGATCCACCGTGTACTTCCCCGCTACCGGATCGTAGAAATAGCGGTCCTGTACCATCATCTGCGGCTGCATAAACCCCGACTGCGCCCACTTGAAGCCTGACAGTTGATAGCGTTCACTGTTGTACCCAATGCGGATCTTCCGCTCCGCTCGCCAATGAGTAATGTCCTTCAGCCAATCGTCAAAATCCTGCTGCGTGCATGGCCTCGATCCGCCCTCCCAGGCACCCCTCTGCGTCAAGCATCCCGGAGCAGGAATCTGCTGGCCAACAGGAGCGCTGCGCGTATCCTGCGCTAAAACTGGAACTGCCAGAACCGCAGCCACAATGACCGAACAAGCCAAGAGACGCATGTGTCGTGTAGTTCCTTTCAATCGCTAATGATTAGAACAGCGGCGCAAGAGCAACAGCAGTCAACCCGCAAATAAAGAGCACAAACATCCAGACAAGCAAAGTCTTGGAACGCGTCGGCGCATCAGCAAATTCCTTCCAGACAAAAACACCCCAACACGCAGAGATCATAGTCGCACCCTGCCCAATCGAATATGACACCGCCGGCCCAACAATATGCGCGCGAGACGCAACGAAATTCAACACCGCGCCCGTGCACCAGATCACGCCGCCCACAATACCCCAGACATGCCATCGTCTCGGCGCAGCAGTATAGCCCGACATAGCTACCGGCTCCTTACCGTCAAGCGGACGCCGCATCAATAAAGTATTCGCCACGAGAGAACACACCGCCACACCCAGCGCAAAGAAAAGAGATGTTGCGTAGGGTCCGGGAGCACCTTCGCCGCTCATCGCCTTCGAGACAAAGGGATAAAAGCAGCCCATCAACAAGCCGGCAATCAGGCTTAGAGTGACCCCGCGCCTGCTCAACTTCTGCTGTGTCGCTTCGCGCAGACGATACGCCGCCGCATCCAGCACAATTGCAGCCACCACCAGAGCTATGCCGCAAAACAATATGACAGGATTTCCCGCAGGCGAAATTATGTAACTGCTAAGGGCACCTATTACCAGCGCTAGACCGATCCCAATAGGAAACGCGACCGCCAGTCCAGCGATATCAATTGCCGCCACCAGCAATAAATTCGCAACATTGAAAATAATTCCGCCCAAAACAGCAAACCATATATGGTTACTATCGCTGTACGTCAGATCCGACAGAAATGAACGGCCAGTCTCTCCCGCGCTGCCCAGAGTCAATCCCCATATCAGCGAGCCAAGAATGAGGCCGATCACATAATCCCAGTAGAAGAGTTGGAAGCGATAACCGGGACAAAGCTTGACCGTATTTGCCCATGACCCCCAGCACAACATGCTGATGACCATGAACGAGAGAGCGATCGCATAAGTCTCTGGCTGATACAAGCATCTCCTCCTCGCAACACACTGAATACAAGCCTCTAAACACAAAGCTGGTGCAATTACAGAAGGCAAACATCCCTGCAAACCGCATGCTGATTGCACTTCTCTCTAGGGCGGAATGATCAAAGGGAACCTTACTCTAATTCGCAACTACCGTATATGGATAGTTCGTCCGCACATCACTCAAAGCCACGCTTGATACTTTACTAGTCCACCAGCAAAGAATTCCCATTTCGGGAACCATCGTCGTAACCAGAACGAACCTCAATAAACAAGCACACTATAGCTGCATTTCCTTACGAAAGTAACCGTATGCGACACAGAAGGATGTAACTCTTGTTGGATTGAACTTTGGCTAAATCAAAAATATAAAAGATACTGCCCATTGAAATAAACGCCCTGAAGGGTGGATGCATGAACGTTACAAGCCACACCGCGGCATTACCAGGAGCAGCGATCAAAACTCGCTCCCTGCGTGAACGAATCCGCGCTCACTTCCGCACCCGCAGCGACGAAGGCCAATCCCTCCTCGAGTTCGCGCTATGCGCGCCGATTCTGTTAATCGTCGTCACCGGTATCAGCACATTCGGTTTCACCCTGAACAATTACCTGGTGATGACGAATGCGGTCAATACCAGCGCGCAGCTGCTTGCGATTATCCGGAGCAGCCCGACGTATACGGACCCCTGCGCTGCTGCAGTCACAGCATTTCAAAATGCGGCGCCTATCCTCAAGACATCGAACCTCAAGTACAGTTTCGTGCTGAATGGAACCTCATACGCTTCCAACACGACTTCATGCACTTCCGGCGCGTCCAACCTTGTTCAGGGACAATCGGCCCAGATCACGGTCACCTATCCATGCAGCCTTGCGGTCTACGGAGCCAACCTTTTGCCCGGTTGTACTCTCAGGGTGCAAACAACGGAGATTGTCCAATGAGCCAGCACCGTACCTTGTTCTTCCGCGAGGTATACAAAAACCAGCGCGGACAGATGATCCCGGTTGTAGCGTTCTTCATGATCACGCTGCTCGGATTTGCCGGCATCGTCGTTGACTTTGGCCATGCCTTCTTTTGCTATCGCGAACTGCAGGCGTCAACGAATGCAGCCGCACTAGCCGCGGCTGCTGGCATGCCAAATCAGACGGCCGCGCAAACCTACGCAACCTCATACAGCAGCGTCTCGGGGAAAAATAACTCGTACTCAAATCTGACGCTGAGCGGAACTCCGTTAGTTTCGTTCAAGTGCGTAACATCCATGAGCGGACTCGCCGGATGTGTTCTTGACACAGGAGGCGGTACGACGCTCGCAAATGCAGTCCAGGTCGTACAGCAGGCAAAAGTGCAAACTACCTTTCTGGGATTGTTGGGCCTCAAGGCTCTGCCCATCGCGGCCACGGCAACCGCAGCTATGCGCGGCGCTCCGACCATCCAGTACAACGTCGCGATCATCGTCGACGCAACCAGGTCGATGGGCGATACAGACAGCGATAGCCAGTGCAGTAGCACGAGACTCTCGTGCGCCTTGGCCGGCGTCCGTGTTCTACTGCAAAACCTTACCCCGTGTGTCACAAGCGGTTGCGGCAGTCTCAGCAGCGCAAACTACACACATGCGTTGGATCGGGTCAGCCTGTTCTCATTTCCGAATGTGACAACGGCTACCGTCGCCCACAATTATTGTTCCGGCGGCAGCAGCACTCCCACCCCGGCTGTCTATACCTTTCCCACCAGCACTTCCAGTTCATGGTCCTCAGGATATTCGCCCATCTCGAGCGACACCTACCAGATCACGCCATTCGATAGCGATTATCAGTCGACCTCCGGCACCACCACCGTGCTCCCAACCGGTAGCTTGAGTACCACCTCCAACCTCAGCGTTGCCGCAGGATCAAACAGCAGCAGTTGCGCTGGTATGTCGGACCCCGGCGGCGAAGGAACCTACTACGCCGGCGTCATCTACGCAGCGCAGGCGGCACTCACCGCCCAACAGGCGGCTCACTCCGGCTCGCAGAACGTAATGATTCTCCTGAGCGATGGCGACGCAACTTCTACGCAGTCCCAGATGGGGTCGACTGCTACCAGTTCAGGGACATACCCGTCCTACAACAAGGAGTGCCAGCAGGCCGTCGCGGCAGGCCAGGCCGCGACAACAGCAGGAACCACGGTATACGCAGTGGCCTACGGCGCGGAATCATCAGGATGCTCGAATGACGTGAGCCCCTATAATTCCCCGTGCTACACCATGCAGCACATCGCTTCTAATTCGACGACCTTCTTCTCCGATTACACGGCGAGTGGTGGCACCAGCGCATGCGTCTCAGCCTCTCGCCCCACCACGAATCTGAACCAGATCTTCTCGTACATCGCCGGAGATCTCTCGCACGCCCGGCTCATCCCCAACAATGCGACCTGACAAAGCTGAAGATAGACAAATTCTTCGAACGAGGCCTCGCTTTGAGGCCTCGTTTTTTACGTTGAAGGATCCTCCAGGACGACCGGTCTGATCTCGCTCGAAGAGTCAAAAACACCACCCCACGCGAAAAAATCGCGCGACAAACTAATTAATTAGTTACCTTTCAACTCCACAGGCGTCCAATAAACAAAAGGAGCGGGATTCAAGTGCCAAGAAAACCTTCCGAAACCTTAACGGAAGCCGAGCTGAGAATCATGCAGGTGATCTGGCAGACAGGGCCCGGCACCGTGCAGCACATTCTGGACGCACTCGCCGATTCCCCCGCCCTCGCCTACAACACTATTCTGACGACCATCCGTATTCTCGAGCGGAAGGGCTATCTTGAACATTCTAAAGATGGTCGCGCTCACGTCTACAGCCCTCTCATCGAACGCGAAGACGCCAGCCGCTCAGAAATACGCCACCTCGTAGGCCGCTTCTTCAGCAATTCGCACGAGGATCTCGTCCTCAACATCCTCGAAGACCGCGGAATTGCGCCGGAAGAGTTGAGCCGGCTGCGGCGTATGCTGCAGCAAAGCGAGGAAAAATGAGCTGGCTCGGGATGCAGGGCGTCGCGCAACTCTGGCTCGAACGGGCGCTGAACTCCCTTCCGGAAGGACTGCTCCTTGCGCTCTTCGCATGGCTGGTGCTGCGTCTCATCGGACGCCAGAATGCGGGAACACGTTTCGCCGTCTGGTTCATGGCGCTGATCGCCGTCCCAGGCCTTTCCGTTCTCGGCGCTTTCCGCCTGAACGAGACCTATCTTTTCCCGGCAACCTACCACCTGAACGCGCAAATTGTAGTCCCCGCCCTCTGGGCCGAGGTCATCTTTGCAGCGTGGGCCATCGCCGCCTCGGTTGGTCTTGCACGTCTGGTCATTGGACTGTGGCAGGTCCGGAAGATCAGGAAGAGCTCTACAGAAATCGATGAGTCGCAGCTCAACCGCGTGGTCGAGGAAATCTTTCAGCAGCACCGTGCCGGAAGAAAAGTTCGCCTTGCGGTCTCGGAAAGCATAAAAGTCCCCGCCGCCATCGGCTTCTGGAACCCGATCATAGTATTCCCGGTATGGACGCTGAAGGAACTATCACCAGCCGAGCTGCAGCCGATTCTGATTCATGAGCTCACACATCTGCAGCGCCGCGACGACTGGACAAACCTGCTGCAGAAAATCGTGCGCGCGATCTTCTTCTTCCATCCCGCCGTCTGGTGGATCGACTCGAAGTTGTCTCTCGAACGCGAAATGGCATGTGACGACGCCGTTCTGGCAAATACCTGCAACCCGCGTGCTTATGCCAGCTGCCTGATCGATCTGCTCGAAAAGAGCTGCGCGCGTCGCGGATGGAGCATGGCCCAGGCCGCCGTGCATCGCGCCAAGGATCTATCCGTTCGTATCGCACAGATCCTCGACTCCAAACGGCCAGCTTCAACACGCGTATGGAAACCGGCTCTCGCGCTTACCAGTATTTTCTCGCTGGCATGTTTTGGCGTCTCCTATTGCACGCCGAATCTCGTGGCCTTCGGACCAACTTCACCTGACTCTGCTACCCGAATGGCGGAGATAAGGAAAGTTCTGCATTCCGAGGAAACCTATGCGCCGGAGACGCAGGGCACGGTCGTGCCAGCGTCGTTCCATGTGCCATCGCCCGTGCGGCCAGCGCAGCATCAGGCTTCGAGCCATAAAACCGCAAAACCGCACACGCCCGAACCACAGAGCCGAAGTTCGTCACGCAATACAAACAGCAAGCTGCCGCGCCTAAAGTCTTGCTGACAAAAGCTGTCGACGCTACATTCCCGGCAGCGCAGATGGTGATCTTCATCCAGACTTCATACGTAGGCTATGGCCCAGCCGATAACAGCCCGAACGCGCAGCCGGCAACGCCCGAATGGAATACTCAGTTCTGGCAGATTCTGCTGATCGCCCCGGCACAGAACACAATGCAAACAGGCGCCCGGTCCAGCATCATCTAGGCCAAAAATTTTTAACCGTATCAACTAATTATTTAGTTACAAGGAGAAACAGAAAATGAAAGTAGGGAGAGTGAAATCGCTGCTCACACGGCGCGTGGTCATTCCAGCCATCGTCGCGGGATCAGCTCTATCGTTGTGTGCTTATAAAGCCGTAAAACCCGGATCGGCTGTGATGGCCGCGCCTCTTATACATCGGCCGCCGCGCCGCTCGATGACAACAGCGTCGGAGCATTGCTGTCGCTCGATCAGGCAATGGAAACCCTCGCCGCGCGCGTCACCCCGGCAGTCGTCAACGTAACCGTAACATCGAAAGTCACCGCACAGCAGCAAACTGGCGATGACGAAGATGACCAGCAAGGCCAGCAGCAGATGCCGCCCATGTTTGGCCCCGGCTCGCCCTTTGGCCAGTTCTTCCGCAACCTGCCGCAACAGCAGGGACCAGCCATTGAGCACGGCCTCGGCAGCGGCGTCATCATCTCGCCTGACGGCTACATCGTCACCAACAACCACGTCATCGACGGCGCCATGGATATCAACGTCACCATGAGCAATCGCGAAGTCTACAAGGCGAAGCTCATCGGCGCCGATCCCCTCACCGATCTCGCCGTCATCAAGATCGACGGCAAGAATCTGCCCAGCGTGCCGTGGGGCGATTCCTCCAAGCTGCGCCCGGGTCAACTCGTCCTCGCCTTTGGCAATCCATTGGGCTTCCGCTTCACCGTAACCCGTGGAATCATCAGCGCCCTGAACCGTCCCAACCCTTCGGGAAGTGACCGCCACAAGCCCGGCGAGTTCATTCAAACGGACGCCGCCATCAACCAGGGCAACTCCGGTGGCGCGCTCGTGGATGCTCGCGGAGAGCTGATCGGCATCAACACCTTCATCATCTCGCCCACCGGATCGTTCGCCGGCATGGGATTCGCCATACCGGAGCAGATCGTTCAGAACACTGTGAACACGCTGATCCGCGACGGCAAGGTGCGCCACGGCTTCATGGGAGTCACTATCTCCGACGTTACGCCTGACAACGCCAAGTTCTTCCAGATGAACAAGGCAGTCGGTGCCGTAGTCTCCGATGTCAATCCGGATTCGCCCGGCAGCAAGGCCGGCCTCAAGACTGGCGATGTCATCACCGCGCTCGACGGCAAAGAAGTAGCCGATGCCGGAGAGCTTCAGATGGAAGTTACGCAGAAGCAAGCAGGCGACACGATTCATCTTGAAGTAGCCCGCGACGGCAAAACGCTCAACATCCCCGTAACGCTGGAACCGCTGGAATCGAAAACCGATCATGAAGTAGCGCAGAACGGCCCCGGCAAAGGCCGGTGGGGCATGAGCCTCGGCAACCTCACGCCCGACATCCGCAACCAGATCCAGCTTCCGGAAAATGTCCACGGTGCTGTCATCCAGGACGTCCGCTCCGGCAGCCCGGCAGACAACGCCGGCCTGCAGTCGGGAGATGTCATCGTCTCGGTAAACCGCAAGCCCACCACGTCAGCTTCCGACGTCGCCGAGGCACTCAAGAGCGTGCCTAGCGGACAGGATGCTCTCGTACTCGTGTGGTCCAACGGAGGCGACAGCTTCCGCGTACTGCACCCCTCGAATGGCTGAGCAGTAGTCAACTAACCCAACGTCGCGCGGCTGACAACAACTCAGCCGCGCGATTTTGTTTCAGGAAACCAGCTTCAACTTGAACAGAAGTTCCTTGAATCGCGGATCGGCTTGGCAGCCGTCAAACAGCTCGGAGATGTCATCCGCACCATGAACGGAAAACCCGTCAGCGATACCGCGCACCTGCGCCAGGACCTCGCCAGCTTCAAGCACGGCGAAGCCGTAGCCTTCGAAATCGAGTAGTCTCCATCAGACTTGCATCCAACTCAGGAAAGCTGACTTTCGGCGCTCTCGCTTCATTTGCCGAAGCAGAACTGCGCGTTGTATGAAAGAGACGCTGCATTGATTTCCACGCGGTGGTATAACAACCGCTGCGGTGCTTCTGGACATGGAGACGTTCCACGATGGAATTTCATATTTCCCGCGCAATTCGAGAAAACCTGAATGTCGACGGGCTGATCTTCGGCTACACCGGCAACGTAATCTTCGGAAACGTAGCAGCCAGCCGCAGACTGGCCAGCCAGCTCAATGAAGCCCGCGGCCCCGAAGCAGACCCAGCAAAGACCATCAACGCCGGCGCCCTCTTCGCCATGGGCCTCATCGACGAGCTGAACCACGCCCTCGTCGCCCAGTACCGCAAGGAAATCGACCCCGCCGTTCACAGCGAAGCCATCCGCTGGTTCGCCTCAAAACTCGACCCCGCAAAGATCGAGCAGCTGCTGCTCACCTTCGTCCGAGCAGTTCCCGACCGTCGCCGTCTACCGCGGCGAACTCACCGCCGCAGCAGTGGCTAAGCGGCACAACCGACGGCCTGCCGAACCGCGAAGCCGCTCTCGAAGAGCTCATGCTGCTCTGGCTCTCGAACATCAACCCCGCATTCGCGCCTTTTCGCGAATTGTTCAACGACGAGCCCCTGAAGACGCAGACCGTCTACAAAAGCGTCACCGCCGCCCTCCCCGACTACCTCACCACGCGCCCGCCCATTCGCGCCCGAAATCGGCAGCCTTTTCGAGGCACTGCGCGCGCCCATGCTCGCCTCGCCCGACTCCCTCACCGGCCAGCTCGAATTCATCCGCGAGCGCTGGTCAAAATACCTCGCGGCGGACCTCGCGCCGCATCCTCCTCGCCATCGACGTCCTCCGCGAAGAAGACCTCGCCATCTGGATGCGCTTCCATCCGCCCGGCCCCGACTGGCACCGCCACGGCGCGCCCACCTGGGGAGCGCAGGGCTTTCGCGGCGACGAGTTCATCGGCTTCGACGAAGACTTCGACCGCAAGACGCTACGCGCACGACTACCAGGCCCCGCTCCACGAATACGAAGCCTTCAGCGCCGACCAGGCCTGGATGCCCAACGTCGTTCTCATCGCAAAAAGCACCTACGTCTGGCTCGAGCAGCTCTCGAAAAAATATCGGCCGCCACATCCACCGCCTCGACCAGATCCCCGACGAAGAACTGCGCCTCCTCGCCGACCGCGGCATCACCGGCCTCTGGCTCATCGGCCTGTGGGAGCGCAGCATCGCCTCCCGCACCATCAAGCGCCTGCGCGGCCACCACGACGCCGTCGCCTCCGCCTATTCGCTCAAGGAATACGACATCGCCGAAGACCTCGGCGGCTACGCACGCCTACGAACACCTCCGCAACCGCGCCGCGCACTTCGGCCTGCGCCTCGCCAGCGACATGGTGCCCAACCACATGGGCATCGACTCCGCCTGGGTCATCGAGCATCCCGACTGGTTCATCTATCGCTGGGAAAGCCCCTTCCCCGCCTACAGCTTCAACGGCCCCGATCTCTCCACCGACTCGCCGCGTCGAAATCAAAATCGAAGACCACTACTACGACCAGACCGACGCCGCCGTCGCCTTCCGCCTGCGCCATCACCACGACGGAACCACGCGCTACATCTACCACGGCAACGACGGCACCACCTTCGCCTGGAACGACACCGCGCAGCTCGACTACTCCAAGGCCGAAGTCCGCGAGCACGTCATCCAGACCATCCTCCACGTCGCCCGCCAGTTCCCCATCATCCGCTTCGACGCGGCCATGGTCCTGGCCAAGCGCCACGTCCAGCGCCTCTGGTTCCCGCTCCCCGGCGCCGGCGGCTCCATCCCCTCGCGCGCCGAAAACGCCATGTCGCAGGAAGAATTCGACGCCCTCATGCCGCACGAGTTCTGGCGCGAAGTCGTCGATCGCGTCGCCGCCGAAGTCCCCGGCACGCTCCTGCTCGCCGAAGCCTTCTGGCTGCTCGAAGGCTACTTCGTCCGCACCCTCGGCATGCACCGCGTCTACAACAGCGCCTTCATGAACATGCTGCGCGACGAAGAGAACGCCAAATACCGCGTCTACCTCAAGAAGACCATCGAATTCGACCCCGACATCATGAAGCGCTACGTCAACTTCATGTGCAATCCCGACGAGCGCACCGCCATCGACCAGTTCGGCACCGGCGACAAATACTTCGGCGTCTGCACCCTGCTCGCAACCCTCCCCGGCCTGCCCATGTTCGGCCACGGCCAGATCGAGGGCTTCACCGAGCGCTACGGCATGGAGTTCAAGCGCGCCCGTATGGACGAGTATCCCAACGATGGCCTCATCGCCCGCCACCAGCACGAAATCGCGCCGCTGCTCAAGAACCGTAACCTCTTCGCCGAGAGCTCCAACTTCGTCCTCTACGATTTCTGGAACGAACACGGCGTCGACGAAAATGTCTTCGCCTACTCCAACCGCCTCGGCAGCCAGCGCGGCGTCATCCTCTACAACAACACCTACGGTTCCACGCGCGGCACCATCCATATCTCCGCCGCATACATGGACAAGGGCAGCGGCCAGCTGCGGCAGCGCAGCCTTGCCGATGGCCTCGGCATCTGGGCGGACGAACTCGCTCATCTTCGCCTACCGCGACACAGCGCACGGACTCGAATATCTCCGCCGCGCCCCCGACATTCATCATCACGGCATGCACTTCGACTTGCGCGGCTTTCAGTACATCGTCCTGCTCGACTGGCGCGAGCTTCGCCCCTCCGCCGAGTAGCCCTGGGACGCGCTCTGCGACGCATTGCACGGCGAGGGCGTCCACAGCGTCGACGAATCGCTTACGTGGCTTCGTCTCCGCCCCGTCCACGACGCCTTTCACCTGGTGGTCAATGCCAAAACTGCCTGCACCTTTGGCGAGATTGCAGAGAAAGAAACAAGAGACGGCGCTGTGAAGCCAGCCAAGAGACCATCCGCAGCCACTGTCTCGAAGAACAGCACTGATTCACCGGCACCGTTCGCACCAAAACCAGCTTCATCAGCAACCGCTCTTGATCCACGCCTCGTTATCTTCGTTGAAAAGGCAGGACAGTTCTTTGCAAGAACCATCGAAACCATGTCCAGCGAAGACCGGGAGGCTTTGACTGCACAAGCCGCATCGGCCGGCACAAAAACCTCAGCCACCGAAGATACCGCTCCAGTAGATCTGGCACAGAGCTTCAGGAACAGCTGCGAAACGCTCACCGCGGCAGCCATTCATCTACCCCGATTGGAACAGACCTTTTCCTCCGCATGGCCCGCAACCGTTCGCTACATGCTGCCCAACAACGAACCAGGAAGCTCCACCGAGCAGACATGGGCGCCCGTAATCGCATGGGTTGTTCTGCGCAGCTTCTCATCGCAGGGAATGAGCGCCGCACTCTTCGACAAACTCCTGTTGCGCTCGGTTCTCGCCGACATCTTTTCTTCACTGGGAATGGAAGGCGAAAGGGTATGGCAGACCGCCGCGCGAGTACGCATTCTGCTCTCGCATCCGGAATTGCCCTCGGAAGAGATCTTCTGCTCCGACGCCTTCTGGTCCGACCCCGATGTCAGATGGCTCACCGGCGTCAACGAATCCTCCGGCACCACCTACTTCAACAAAGAGCAGTTCGAAGAAATGGTCTGCTGGACACAGATCCCGGCGTTACTGGAAATCGCAGCAAACAACAAACCCAAAACCTTAACTCTCGAAGAAGTGGAAACATCCGTCGCCAAACTCTGCTCGGCAGCAGAAGAGGCCGGCTACAAATTAGACAGCCTCCTCACGAACCTGACAGAAAAAAGGAAATTGGCTCCGGTAGAGAAGGCCTGAATCTACTCCGTCCTCTCTATGCGGGCGCCACCGCAATGCTGTCATCCTGAGCGCAGCGCAAAGCGCGGAGTCGAAGGACCTGTTTTTGTCGGTCGAGGCACGAACAACGGGTGGGCGGATCCTTTGCGAAGCAAAGGGTGGGAGACCACAACTACCACCCAGCCGTCATTCTGAGCGCAATCCGCGCGAAAGAATCTATACGATATGTGACAAGTCACAACCGAACCCACTTGACACAACTGCTACCATAAAATCAGTAGGACTTTTCTGAAAGAAAAACGCCCGCATCGCGACGGGCGTTTTTCCTTTAAGGCACGTAAGCACCATAAAAATCACGAATTTACAAAAAGTATACGGGGGTAGGGGCCCATAAGCGCTAAGATAAACATTGACTGATTACTGAGCTGAAGGGTAGCCTGAGGGCATGTCTGAGCTGGAAGACTGGCAGGTGTTACTGGGCCTGTTTCCCTCCGAGTGGCGGCAGTTGGGCAGGAGCAGCGGTGCGGTGAAACGGTTGCGCGGCTTTCCTTCGCTGGAAGCGTTGCTGCGCACCTTGCTGTTGCATGTGGGTTGCGGGTGGTCGTTGCGTGAAACGGCGGTGCAGGCTAAGTTAGCGGGCATTGCTGAAGTCTCCGATGTCACGTTGTTGAATCGTTTGCGGGATGCCGAGGATTGGCTGAGGCAGCTATGCCAGCAGTTGTGGAAGGACAACGGAGTCGAATTGCAGCCGGGTTTCGAGGGGAGAAGTGTGCGACTGCTGGATGCAACAGTGGTCAGAGAACCGGGCAAGACGGGAAGCCAGTGGCGGATTCATTACAGTCTGCGTCTGCCGACACTGGAGTGCGATTCTTTCGATCTCACCCCGACCAATGGTGCCGGCGCGGCGGAGAGATTTGGGAGGTTTCAGTTTCAGCCCGGGGAGTTGGTGCTGGCCGATGCGGGCTACTGCCATCCTGCTGGAATTGCGGCGGTGGTCGAAGAGCATGCGGACGTTTGCGTGCGTATGAATCCTTACGCACGGCCGTTGTGGAATGAGCGCGGAGCCTCATTCTCATTGCTCGAATCGTTAGCCGGCCTACGCAAGGCCGGAGAGTTGGCAGAGTGGCCGGTATGGATCCTGCCAGGCCAGGCCCGGTCATCATCCGGTCGGCAAAGAATCGCCGGACGGGTCTGTGCGATTCGCAAGAGCCGGGACGCCATCGAGCGGGCTAAGCGTCGGTTGAAGGATAAGGAGCAAAAGGGAAAGAGCGTAGGTCCGGCAACCCGTAAGTATGCCGAATATGTGCTGGTCTTCACCACCCTTCCCGCCTCCGAAGCCAGGACTGAGCAAGTCCTAGAGGCTTACCGGCTGCGATGGCAAGTCGAGTTGACCTTTAAGCGATTGAAGTCCATCGCCCAGCTCGGACATGTGCCGAAGCACGATGACCAGAGCAGCCGCGCCTGGTTGTACGGCAAACTGTTCGTGGCCTTGCTGAGTCAGAAGATGGCACGGGTAGGAAGCACGATTTCCCCCTGGGGCTACCTCCTTCCGGAAGCCGCGCACTCCGAGCCAATGGCGTGAATTTCAGTTCGCCTTCCATCAGGTACTCGCCGCCATTACTCCTATGCTGCCACTTCAAACGGTTCTTCAAAACTGGAACGAGGTCGCTGCGGCTCTGAGCGAACCAAACCGCAAACGAAGACCCCAGCTCCAATCCTTATCTTAGCGCTTATGGGGTAGGGGCCCGGGGTAGGGGCCCCACCGCTGAGAGTTCAATACCGCGGATAGTAGTAATAAGGCCGATAGTACGGGTAAGGATACGCATACGCATACCCGTAGTAGTAGGGATAAGGATAGGGATACCCATACACCGGCCTGCGCATCAGCCGAGGCTGTTGCTGCGAAGGCACCGAGGCCTGCAACCGTTGCGCCTCCTGATACGAAACCGGAGTCACCGTAACCGGGGTCGCCAGGTGGAAGCTGAGCAAAGCCTCTGGCGGAATCACAACCTGCGGTCCCTTGGTAGCCGCCGAAGCTGCCAGGCCCGTCACGCCGCCCGCCACCGCTCCAATCGCCGCACCCGGCCCACCGCCGGCGAGAGCGCCGATGACAGCGCCCAGAGCAGCGCCGCCCGCCGTATTCGCGGTTGAATACCCGCCCTTGCCCGGACCTTCACCGGTCCACGCATCCGTCGTCAGCGGATACGTCTGTCCGCCAAGATTGAGCGAAGTGATCTGCAGCTGCAGGCCTGGCTTCCCTGCCAGATCGCCAGGCTTCTTGACGCCCGTAACCTGTCCGGTCAGCACCGCGCCACGCGGAATCGCCAGCACGCTGCCCTGATACACATCGCTGGCAACCGTGGCCTGGAAGAACGTGCCCACCTGCGCCTTCCGCGAATCCAGCGGCTCGCTGGTGCGGACATTCAGCAGCGTTCCCGCCGGAATCGTAACCGGCCCGCTAGGCTGCTGATAAACAGGCTGCGCCGGATAGTTGGGCTGCTGCGGATATCTGGGCGACTGCGGCTGCGCCGGAGCGGGAGGATAGTTCTGCTGGTTCTGATTCCCAGCCTGATCGGGATTGGCAACGCCCTGATCATAAGGCGGAGGCGGAGGCACCGACTGATCGGCCTGCTGATCAGCAACTGCCGGCTGTTGCGCCGAAGTGTTGTTGACAGCGAGATTGTTCTCAACCGAACGAACGCCGCGCACGCCAGCCGCAATCTGCTGCGCAAGCTGCTTGGATGAAGCGTCATGCACCGTGCCGGAAAGGGTCACGTCGCCCTGAATCGTAGCGGCGGTAATATTCTGCCCCTGCAGCTGCGGCGACTGCGCCAGCGCGGCAGCCAGATCGGTCTCAATATCAGCATCAGACCGCACCGCCGCTAACGGCTTCTGCGGCGCAGCAAACGCACTTGACACATACAACGGAGAACCACCGAAACCGACACAAAACACAGCTGAAATAGCGAGAAAACGTGCCTTATTCGTAACAAAACTCATCACAACACCCTCGGCTTTGTACTGCCACAGCTCTAACGAAATAGACGCGCGTCGAGATCGCGCGTTGCCTGTATAAACACGTGCCGCAGCAAAAAGTTACGGGCTGGCAAAAGCCAGCCCGTAGAATTCATCCTTGTCATCCTGAGCGCAGCGAAGGATCTGCTTTTACTACCCCTTAAGTGCCTTGTACTTGTCGATCAAAGTATTGGTCGAACTGTCATGCTTGCCCTCAGCCTCGCCCTCAAGCTCGGAGATGATGTTCTTGGCCAGCACCTTGCCCAGCTCAACGCCCCACTGATCGAAGGAATCAATCTGCCAGATCGCGCCCTGTGTAAAGACGCTGTGTTCGTAAAGCGCTACCAGCTTGCCCAGCACTTCCGGCGTAAGCGTCTCAATCAGAATCGTATTCGACGGCCGATTGCCCTCAAACACACGATGCGGAACCAGCCAGTCCGGAGTTCCCTCCGCCTTCACCTGCTCCGGCGTCTTACCAAAAGCCAGCGCCTCGCCCTGGGCAAAGACGTTAGCCATCAGCAGATCGTGATGGTTGCCCAGCGGATTGAGCGTCTTGCCAAAGCCGATGAAGTCACAGGGAATCAGCTTCGTCCCCTGATGGATAAGCTGATAGAAGGAGTGCTGCCCGTTTGTCCCCGGCTCGCCCCAGAAGATCGGCCCGGTCTCATAGTCCACATGCTCGCCGCTGAGCGTGACGTGCTTGCCGTTACTCTCCATCGTGAGCTGCTGCAGATACGCAGGAAACCGCTTCAGATACTGGTCATACGGCAAAACCGCAACCGTCTGCGCGCCGAAGAAGTCGTTGTACCAGACAGAAAGGAGTCCCATCAGCACCGGCAGATTCTTCGCAAACGGGGCCGTCCGGAAATGCTCGTCCATCTCGTGAAAGCCAGCCAGCAGCTTGCGGAAGTTCTCCGGTCCGACAGCCAGCATCGTCGAAAGCCCGATCGCCGAGTCCATCGAATACCGCCCGCCAACCCAGTCCCAGAAGCCGAACATGTTCGCCGTATCGATGCCAAACTTTGAGACCTCAGCCGCATTGGTCGAAACCGCCACAAAGTGCTTCGCAACGGCCTTCTCGTCGCCGAGCTTCTTGAGACTCCAGTCACGCGCCGTATGCGCGTTGGTCATCGTCTCAAGCGTGGTAAATGTCTTCGAGGAAATGATGAACAGCGTTTCTTCCGGATCGAGATCAATCGTCGCTTCGGCAAAGTCCGTCCCGTCGACATTCGAGACGAAGCGGAAAACCATATCGCGCTTGCTGTAATGCTTCAGCGCCTCGTAAGCCATCACCGGACCAAGATCCGAGCCGCCGATGCCAATGTTGATGACGTTCTTGATCCGCTTGCCCGTGTGTCCCGGTCCACGCGCCGCTGCGCACGCGGTCAGCAAACGCCGACATGGCATCAAGCACCGCATGCACTTCAGGAACGACATCCTTGCCATCAACCAGAATGCTTGTTCCCTTTGGCGCGCGAAGCGCCACATGCAGCACAGCGCGGTTCTCAGTAATGTTGATCTTCTCCCCGCTGAACATCGCGTCGATGCGCTCGCGCAGGCCGCTCTCTTCAGCCAGTTTCAGCAACAGGCTGAGCGTCTCGTCGGTGATGCGATGCTTGGAGTAGTCGAGATAAATACCAACCGCTTCTGCTTTCAGACGCTCGCCACGCGTTGCGTCATCGGCAAAGAGCGACCGCAGATGCACGTCCTTGATCTGCTGATAATGAGATTCGAGAGCCTTCCATGCGGAAAGCTGCGTAAGCGGAACTGCCTTTACCGTAGTAGTAGCCATGACGCTCCTTCTTCCTCAGCGACTAAGATTCTCCCACAGTTCAGGTGGTGGCAGAAAATCAACACTAATTCAAGCTATTCATGGCAAATTCACGAGCAGCTTCCAGCAGCTTTGCCACCGACTCCTTCGAGCACGATTCAGAATATATCCGCAATAGCGGTTCCGTCCCGGAAGCGCGCAGCAGCAACCACGTTTCCGCCGCATTCGGCTTGGTTGCAGCCTCAGGATTTTTCAGGAAGAACTTGATGCCATCCAGCGTCTCAACCCGCTCGACCGGCATGCCGGCAAACTCCTTCACGCCCGCACGAGCTTTGGCAATGGTGCGCATTCTTCAGATCGTCGTTGATGTGCAGATCGATACGCCCATACTGATGCTCGCCATATTCCTCCTGCAGCCGCGCGACCAGTTGGCCCAACGTGCGCTTCTCTTCCGCCATTACATTGGCAATCAACAAAGCATTCAACAAGCCGTCGCGCTCCGGCAGATGTCGCTTGATGCCGATGCCGCCGGACTCCTCGCCGCCGATCAGGATGTCTTTCTCCAGCATCAGATCGCAGACATATTTGAAGCCGATGCCATGCTCATGCAGCGTGCGGCCATAGCGCTTGCAGATGCGATCAAGCATCTTGGTGGTATTGAAGGCGCGCGTTACATCGCCCGGCCACTTCTTGCGCTCCAGCAGCCATTGCAGCAGCACCGCAAATATCTTGTGCGGATCGACGAAGTTGCCGTGCTCATCGACAGCGCCGATACGGTCCGCATCGCCATCCGTCACCAGTCCGGCCTGGCACTTCTCGGCGACAACCGTCTCCTGCATCGCGCGAATATGCGGCTCAATCGGCTCCGGATTAATCCCCCGAAAGAGCGGATCGATATTCGCGCGAATCTCGACAAAATCAACGCCAATTTTTGAAAAGATGCCCGCCAGTACGCCGCGCCCCGCGCCATACATGCAGTCAATGCCGAACTTCAGCCCCGACTTGCTGATGAGATCAAGATCGGCAAATCGCGAAATTGCCTCAACATAAGGAGTCTGAAAATCAACCTCTTCGATCTTCGCCGGACTCGATGCTTTCGGCAGCGGCTGTCCCAGATAGCCCTCAATTTCCGAGATAATCGAAGGCTTCCCCGAGCCGCCGTAGTAAGCCTTGTACTTCACGCCATTCCATTGGTAAGGATTATGGCTGGACGTGA
Source organism: uncultured Acidobacteriaceae bacterium (assembly GCA_963833015.1). Lineage (GTDB taxonomy): Bacteria > Acidobacteriota > Terriglobia > Terriglobales > Acidobacteriaceae > Alloacidobacterium. The sequence continues at coordinate 714,527 of CAWHWJ010000020.1, forward strand.
TCATCACCCCGCCCACCGCGCCATGCGCGCGCACACCGTAGGAAAGCGCAGGCGTCGGGGTAATGCGGTCCGCAATCTTGACCGGGATACCCAGCAGCAGCAAGACCTCTGCAACAGCGCGCGCAAAGGCCTGCGATAGAAAGCGCGTATCATAACCGATGCACACACCTTCGCCCGGATCTTTCTTCGACAGCACATACGTCCCGATGGCGGTCGCCGCAATGCGAACATTTTCAAAGGTAAAGTCATCGGCGATGACTCCCCGCCAGCCATCGGTTCCAAATTTGATCGCAGTCTTATTTCCCATGCGTTAGGCTTGCTTATGCTCCTGAAAATTTTCAGATCAGATTCTTTGCGCCCATTCGCAGCGAGCTGCTTCACGATCTTGCCCACATCCTGCGAATGGTGGCGCGTGGTAATGAGAATCGCATCATCCGTCTCCACCACCACAAGGTCTTTCACCCCGACCAGCGCAACAAACTTCTCCGGACTGTAGACATAATTGCCATGCGCATCGAGAGGCAGGCTGCCTGCACTCTCGGTAACATTCTCATCTTTGTCCGCAAGGTTCGCCTGCTCCAGTTGATGCTCGTAGAGTGCAGCCCATGAGCCCAGATCGTTCCAGCCAAAATTCGCCGGCAGGCAATACAGATTCGAGTGGTGCTCGCCCTTCGCAGAGCGCGGCTCTAACACCGCATAATCCACGCTGATGTTTTCGCACTGCGGATAGAGTCTCTCAAATACAGCTGCGGAATTCCGGCGTTCCATAAGCAGCGGCAATCTCTTCGAGAATCGGCGCAGTCTCCGAAAGATGTTCGCGGATCGCATTCGCGAGCGTACGCGCACTCCAAACAAAAATGCCGCTGTTCCAGTGATAGTTGCCTGCCGCGACAAACTCCTCGGCCCGCTCCTGGTTCGGCTTCTCGGTAAAACGCCGAACGCGCAGAGAGCCATCGTCCAGTGCATTGCCAGTTTCGATATAGCCGTAGCCTGTTTCAGGACGAGTGGGAGTCACACCAAGCACAACCATGTTTTCGCCGGCAGCTGCGATCTTGATGGCATGTTCCAGCACGGCGAGAAATGCCGCTTCATCTGAGATCACATGGTCCGCCGGAAAAATTCCCAATACCGCGTCGGGATTGGTCTTCTCAATGAGAAACGCAGCCAGCCCCGCAGCCGGCGCGGTATTGCGTGCGGCAGGCTCGCACACGACTTGTTCTTCAGGAACAACATCAAGCTGTCCGCAAATCGTCGGCGAAAGCAGATCATTGGTAATGACCCAGAAATCGTCGCGCTTTGCCAGCGGCTCAAGCCGATCCACCGTTCGCTGAATCATCGTGCGCTCGCCATCCAGCGCCAGCACCTGTTTCGCGCGGGCCCTGCGGCTGCGCGGCCAGAAACGCGTCCCACTGCCTCCGGCCAGAATGATTGGCCGAAAATCAATTGCTTTCGACATGGCCCTCCGTTCGTGCGAACTGAAATCTTCAGGCGTAATGAGGAAGAATGCGAATCACTTCGGCAGCGCTTCTGCTGCGACGCTCCAGTTTTGAGCACCTGCCGGAATCACCGCGAGTTGATAGCGATCTAAAGAGAATGCTTCAAAGCCGTCGCCTGCAACTCTTCAATTTACCTTCCGCAACAAAGAGAAGTTGAACTACATCTTCAGATGCGTCTTTCGCCGAATGGCTAGCGCTTCTCTCCACCGCTCCACGCGAAAATACTTCTGGTCTATCAGAACTGAGTGACTGTTCACATTCTTTGGCGTCATCTTTCCCGCGCCAGTCGAGAGCCGCATTGCCTCAAGCGACTTCTCCAAATGCAGTTCACGCGGACGCCCATAGTCATACATTCTGTAGGTCAGATCGCTGGTTTGCTGCGTCTCAAGCAGCACTGCACCGGGCCCGATAGCGTGCACCGTACCTGCATCGACGAAAATCATGTCGCCCTTGTTCACAGGCAGACAGCTCCAGCAATTCTTCCAGCGTCGATTCTGTTCGATCGCCGCACGCACCTCTTCCGGCGTGCGTTCCCGGCTTGATGCCCAGCGCGACTTCTGCCCCAGGCTGCGCGTCGAGCGCATACCAGCATTCAGTTTTACCGCGTGGCTCGCCGATACTTCTGCGCCATAGCATCGTCAGGATGCACCTGCACGCTGAGCTTTTCCTTCGGAAAAAGGATCTTGATGAGCAGAGGAAACTGCTTCGCCCGCGCGACCATCGCCAAGCAAAGCGTCTCCATGAGCAGCCGTGATTTCTTCGAGTGACTGCCCCTTCAGCGGCCCTGTATCCGCTGTGCACATCTCGCCGGTGAGCCACACTTCGCCGATCGGCTCGCCGTCCGTCTTGTAATCAAACCATGGCGAAAGGTCGTTGAATCCCCAGATGCGGGTCCGAAAATAAGGAGCAAGTCTGAATGGTGTAAGGCCGTCCATGTATCTCCAGTATGCCTGATTTTGCGTCACTTACGCAGCATCCCCCGCAGCGGCTACCATAGAAGAGACATGTCTCGTTATCTTGTAACCGGCTGCGCCGGATTCCTTGGCTCCTGGATCAGCCAGGCGCTTGTAGAGCGCGGAGAAACAGTTCGCGGCTTCGATAATTTTGAAACAGGCCGCAGGGAAAACCTCGCCGAAATTCTCGACCGCATGGAGTTCGTTCAGGGCGATTTGCGCAACGCCGATGAAATTGCCCGTGCATGTGAGGGCGTCGATTACATCCTGCACCAGGGCGCTCTACCTTCCGTACCGCGTTCGGTAAAAGATCCGCGCACCAGCCACACAGCCAACATCGACGGCACATTCAACCTTCTTGAAGGCGCGCGCTCCGCAGGCGTCAAGCGCGTCGTCTATGCCGCATCGTCTTCGGCTTACGGAAATCAGCCCGGCTTTCCGCGTAAGGAGACGATGGTGCCCATGCCCATCGCGCCGTATCCGGTGCAGAAGCTGGCCGGAGAGCTTTACATGCGCAGCTACTGGCAGGTTTACGGACTGGAAACCGTGTGCCTGCGCTACTTCAACATCTTCGGCCCGCGACAGGTTCCCGATTCCCCCTACAGCGGTGTGATGGCGAAATTCACATTGCTCATGCTCAATGGAGAGCAGCCGACGATCTTCGGCGACGGCGAACAGGGGCGTGACTTCACCTATGTTGAGAATGCCGTCTCGGCCAATCTGCTCGCTCTTCACGCGCCGGCAGAAAAAGTCGCGGGCAAGGTCTTCAACGTTGCCTGCGGCGAGCGTCACACCTTGAACAAGACTTACAAGATCCTGGCGGAGCTGACCGGCTTCAGCAAACCACCGATTTACGGCCCCGAACGCACTGGCGATATACAAAATTCACTGGCGGATATCACCGCCGCGCGCGAAGCCTTCGGCTATGAACCACTCGTCAGCTTCGAAGAAGGCCTCCGCCGCACCGTCGAATGGTACAAGCAGCAAATGAAAGAGGCTGCTCCGCAGAGCAGCCTCGTGTAATTACAACATCACTGGTTACCGGACGGCATTCACCAGATCGCGGAGCGGACCGAGGACGGTAAACCGAACCAGCCCCTGGTCTTTCTGTGCAGCATCCAGGGCAGCATAGACTGCTCTGCTTCCATCCAGCAGGAGCAGCGTTTCCGTCCCCTGGTGCGCAACGGCTTGCGAACCAATGTCCGCCAACTGCGCAAACTGCTGTGCCCGCTCAGTGGCATCCGCCGCCAGCAAAGGCGATGCTGCGACCTGTTGCTGAACCTTGGGCGCAGCTGCTGCCCAGTTGGCGAAGATGTCTTGCAGTCGACGCCGTTCCGCGTCATGCTGCGATGGATTTTCAAGAAATGCGTGCACCAACACTTCCATCTCATATCGCGAAGGTGGATCCGGACGAACGGCATCCACCAGCCGATCGAGCGGGGTCAACTGCGAAGTATGCTGTCCTTCGTAGCGATCATGGAAACTCACCGGCTCAAGGACAGAAGCAAAGACCCTCATCGCGTCGATGTCCGTGCTGCCAGTCAAAGCGCGCAGTCCGACATCCTCATGCGTAAGATGCGTAAGACCAAATGCTTCCAGTCTCACTGACATCACATTCAGCCTGCGGTACATGTCATTTACGTCGCGGACATTTTCCGGCGACCAGAACCGCTCAGCCATCGCCGCCGTGCGCGGCCAGATGCGCGAATCGATCGTCCACTCGTTAAGCTGCTCACCCCACATGCAAACTTCCCCGCCGAGAATGAGCGAGCGCTGCGCAGGCGTGAGATCGGAATTCGCAGGCAGCGGATCAGCCAGATAATGCTGTTCCGCAGACTTCATCGCGTCGAGATAGTACGGCGCAGACAAAATGCCTTGATACCCCTGCTTCGCACCTGCCGCCAGCGACTCCTCGCCGCGCCATGATTGCACCACCACATCCTTCGGCAGCGCCGGATTCAGCACCTCGTCCCAGCCAATCATGTGCTTGTGATGCTTTTCGAGAATCTTCAGCAGATGCTGATTGAAGTAGGCCTGCAACGCAGCCGTGTCCTTCATGTCGTGCTTCTGCATGAACTCCACGATGCGCGGATTCCCTTTCCACTGCACGCCATTGGTTTCATCGCCGCCAATGTGAAGGTACGGATCGGGAAAGATAGTCGCCATCTCACCGATGAAGCCATCGAGAAATTTGTAGGTGCTGTCGCGCGTCGGGTCCATCGCTTCATCAGAGATGCCGAATTCGCGACGAACCTTGTAAGGTCCGGGGCCACTCGATATCTCCGGATACCCGACGAACCAGCTCACACTATGCCCCGGCATATCGAATTCAGGCACCACGCGGATCCCCCGCGCCCGCGCATAGGCAACCACTTCCTTCGCCTGCTCCTGCGTGTAATACAGCCCATCGGAACCTATGCCGGTAAGCTTCGGATACAGCTTGCTCTCAATGCGGAATCCCTGGTCCTCGGTCAGGTGCCAGTGGAAGACATTGAGCTTCACAGCCGCCATGCCGTCAAGCGTGCGCTCGATCACGCTGACCGGCTCGAAATGCCGTCCGACATCAATCAATAATCCGCGCCAGCGAAAGCGTGGCGAATCCTCAATACTCACTGCGGGCAGAAAATACTGCGAGTGATCCGGCTGCACCAGTTGCAGCAACGTCTCCATGCCGCGCAGCGCGCCGACTACAGTATTCGCCTGCAGCTTCGCTCCGCTTGTCGGTCACGTTCAGCGAGTACGACTCATCTTCATCAACCGACTGAACAGCCTCGCCAGCGCCTTTCACCTCGATAACCAGCGAGGCGTTCGTCGCGTCTTTCTGAATCTCTTTCCCGATCGGCACGCCAGTCTGATACTCCAGACGGTGCAGCATGCGGCCAATCCCCGCATCCAGACGCTCATCGTGAAACTGCGGAGCGGCAACCGTGAATGATGAGGTCACGGCAAATCCGCCCTGCGCCACCGTCAATTTCGCCGGCATCGGCATCAGCGTGTTGTTGAATGAGGGCTGTGGTTTGTGCACTCATCGGAATGGAAGAAAACAAGAGTACGCTACACGCAAAGGCTCGAACAGATCGCAGACCGCAACGCATTGCTCCAAGGTAGATTTGTTCTGAGGCATTAGAATAGCAATCGAAATGCGACGCGCGCTTCCTGCTTTCTTTTTCCTGCTGTTTTCTCGTCTTTCTTCATGCACAAGCCATTCCGCCTCTGCAATACGCCAACCTCGGCGATCTGAAGCTGGAGAACGGCGCCGTTATCCACGACTGCAAGCTCGGCTACCGCACGCTCGGCACTCTGAATGCCGCCAAATCGAATGCAGTGCTTTATCCCAGCTGGTTTACGGGCAAGAGCGGCGAAATCGTGGCGGAACTCGGCCCGGACTCTTACGTCGATACCTCAAAATACTTCGTCATTGCCGTCGATTCGCTCGGCAATGGGGTTTCCTGCTCTCCGTCGAACAGTGCGACCCAGCATGGCACCGACTTCCCGCAGTTCTCCATCCGCGACATGGTCTACTCCGAATACCGTCTCGTGACGGAGACTCTGCACCTGCAACATCTGCATGCCGTCATGGGCATATCGATGGGCGGCATACAGTCTTTTCAGTGGATGGTGAGCTATCCGGATTTCATGGATCTGGCCATACCCATTGTCGGAACGCCGCAAATGAGCTCTTACGACCTGCTGCTCTGGAACACCGAACTCAAGGCGCTGGTGTCCGACCCTGCTTACCAGAACGGCAAGTATACGCAGACGCCGCCGCTCTCACTCGTCGCGCTCATCCACAATATGAACCTGAGCACGCCCGACTTTCGTGCAAACCACACAACGCGGGAAGGCTTTCAGCAATACTTCGACGAGATTGTTACGGATGGCGACCGCTTCATGGATGCCAACGATTATCTGCGCCAGCTGCAAGCTCTCATCGGACACGATATCGCGCTACGGCGGTATCAATCTATGACGCAGCAAACAAAGTGAAGGCGAAGGTGCTCATCATCAACGCTTCGCAGGATCACATGGTGAACCCGCTTCCGCCGTTGGGGTTCGCGAAACTCATCCACTGCGCAGACACTGGTGCTCGATTCAGACTGCGGACACATGTCCCCGGGATGCGAAATGGAAAAGATGAAGCCGGTGGTGCGGCAGTTTCTCAGCCAGCCTTAGGATCAGACGAAGTTGGTTCCGTCGCCCTCGACGTGCGTCGGACGATCCTTCTTGCGAAGGACATCGAGGCCGGCGCGCAGGCCATTCAGGACGCCCGAGACCTGCTTCAGAGGCGAGGCGATTCCGTGTTGCACTGCCGCTGTGGCCTGGGTGATCCCGTCGAGAATCGCCGTCGCCATTCATCGACACGCAACACTTGTGCTTGCGCAACTTCAGAACGTGAGCCAACGGTCTTATTGATCTGCTCCGCCTGTGATGCGCAGAATGCTGCTTGCTTCTACGAGGTTAGAAGTCGCCACCTTAATCTTCGGAGAGATGTCTTCGATCAGGTTGCGCGTTACTGCAATTGTGGGAACAGGTGCTGTTTGAGTTGATCGGAAAGCTCGTGCACTTCGGCTGCCGTCTTTTTGACAGCAAAGAACATCGCCAGCAAGACGAAAGCCTGTATCAGAACGCCAATCGAAGTGACAGCAGTAAAAACGATCCAAACAATCTGTTCTGTTTGTGGCTGCATGCTTTTACTCGCCGGATTCGATTGGCGCTCCTCGAAAAATATCTACAAAGGTTTAGGAATGCGATGGCTCTTCGCTGGGTGCGGGTTCAGTGGTAGCCGTGGTGGAGCGATAGGCCTGCTTGCCTGCTTCCACCGCGGCGGAGACGCGTTCGCTATGCTCATTTACGATCTGGCGGCCCTGGTTCATCCAGTCGTTCAGCTGCGACTTGCCGCGGTCCACGTAATCTTTGCCGCGGTCGACATATTCGCTAACCTGCGCTTTGCCGCGATCCACATATACGCTTACCTGATCGGCTGCTTCGCGCGACCGCTGCTTCAGATACTCCGTGCCTTCGCGTGCACTGCTTGCCAGGTCTTCGCGCGTTTCACGGCCAGCTTTCGGGGCGTAGAGTACGCCCAGTAAAGCTCCCAGTCCAAGACCAGCCAGAAACCAACTGAATCCGCTTGACTGCTTTTCATCCGACATAAATACCTTCTCCTTCGCTGGAAACCGGATGGTACCAGATATTAGAGCCTTTCAGCGTCCCGTGTCCGTCAATATATGGATAGATGCGGGGACAATCAATCCCGCTGCCATTCGACGCCGAGATGCATCTATAAGATGCCAACCTCGCACAAGCGGCTATGTTGTAGCCTACGCCTTAACCAGGGAGATAATGGTGGAACACATGCACTCGATTCATAATAAGCCTCGAAGCCTGCGGGTTGCACTGCTGGCAACAGCGTTGCTGTTTGCCGCGGGTTGCGGTAAACAGCAGACCGCTGTCCAACCTACGCGCACCGATCAGCAGATCACAAACGACATACAATCCAAGATCGCCGCCGAGAGCGCACTCAACGGCCAAAGCATTCAGGTTGCGGTCGCCAATGGCATCGCGACGCTTTCCGGCACGGCGAATGACGACGCTTCGCGCGCGCTTGCCGGTAACGATGCGGGCAGCGTAGATGGCGTCAAGACGGTCGTGAACAATTTGACCGTTGAGCCGCCGAAGCAGGCTGCTGCTCCGGTCGCGGCTCCGCCGCCGGTTGAGAAAAAGCGGAAGCACAAGGAAAAGGAAGTAGCTGAGGTTGCACCGCCGGTACCAGCCCCGGCCCCGGTTCCGGAGCCTGCTCCGGTGGAGCAGCAGGCTCCTCCGCCAGCTCCGGCACCGCCTCCTCCGCCTCCGCAGCCAGTGGCCAAGACGGTCACGATTCCGGCAGGCACTATCGTTCCGGTGCGCATTACGGATGCCCTCAGCAGCAAAGATGCGCAGCCTAACCAGGTCTTCCACGGTTCGCTCGCCGGCGACCTGATCGCCGACGGCATGGTTGCCGTTCCGCATGGGGCTAGCGTCGTGGGCCGTGTAGTCGACGCCAAGGATGCGGCACACTTCGCGGGCAGTTCGCTGCTCTCGATCGAGCTGACGCAGATCAACACCCAGCAGCCGCCAGATTCCTGTCGTAACCGAGGCCTACTCAAAGGAGGGCACGGGCCGCGGCAAGAATACGGCGGTCAAGACTGGCGGCGGCGCGGCTCTGGGTGCGATCATCGGCGCGCTGGCTGGTGGCGGCAAAGGTGCGGCTATCGGCGCGGCTGCGGGTGGCGCTACCGGCGCTGGCGTGAACGCCGTGACGCGCGGGCAGCAGGTGCAGATCCAGCCGGAGACGCTGATCAACTTCAAGCTGCAGTCGCCGATTACGGTGACGACCACGCACGCCGTTGGGCAGGTCAAGTCGTTCGACGACAATACGGCTTCAAATCCGCAGCTGGAGCAGCGTCCTCCACAGTAGGGACTCTGCCCTTGATATGGTAAAGCCCCGCTTTGGCGGGGCTTTTTCGGTTTCCGGCAGCATGCCCAAAGGGGGTGGGGGGTAGCTAAATCTTTGAAAATAAAAGGTTCTTGCAAAAGGAACTGTAAAGTATTCTATTTGCTCGACTTATGCCTATAGTCCAGATAACAAATGACTTGCCGCTCCCAGGGTTTCGCTTCGGGGAAAAATTTATTCTCTACTTCAAGAATAGCAGTTTTGGCGAAATAACAGGCCAAAGTTTCTCTTCAAGTAAGCAGCATGTTTTCAATCGGTTATGGGATTTTGCGAGCCTCCGGGGCTTGACAAGCTTTTTAGACTGCCCGGGCCTGAAGGCCCTCTTCCACGCGACTTTTTCACTGGCCTGAAGGCCAGTGCTTCTACCCGGAGGTGCTTCGCACCTCTTCCTGTTGGGCTCGTAAAGACATTTCCTTTCTCACCCTTTGCTTCCCACCCCAACCCGCGAACACCGCGCGTGCCGGGGACCCCGGTTTCGCAAAGGATGGGGCACGGCCTTTTTCTTGCTCGTGCTCAAGTCAAAACGGGTCTTGCTCTACACGCAATTCGTTCAGGATGACGTGACGCGAGATGAAAAGTGTGGCCTTTCGAGGCGGTTTGAGGTCGATTCTTGTGCACAAAACAGCCGCATTCGATTCGCGAATGCGGCTGTTCTTGCTGGTTCAAGGTCGGCTTAGTTGATCGTGACTGTGACGCTGGTTGTGTTCGTGCTGCTGCCTGAAGTGCCGGTCACGGTGAAGACGTAGGCACCGGCAGTTGTTCCGCCGGTATTGCCGCCACCACCGCTGCTGCCGCCTCCGCCGCAGCCGATCGCACCGGAGATGGCGATAGCGAAGGCAATGAGGCTCAGGATGGCGCGCCACCCTTTGCGGCGAGCCGGGATGGTGAACATCAGGATGCAGGCCAGCGCAGTTCCACCCGCCGCTTCAAAGATGTTCTTGAGCGGATAGGTGAGAGCACTGCTGGTATGCGCGGTGGATGTGACGGTGAAGGTGGAAGTTTTGGAAGTTGTCCCGCTAAGCGCCACCGAGGGCGGACTCATGCTGCATGCAGGCAGGTCCATGGCGCCGGTCGGGCTGGAGGTTAGGGAGCACGTCAGGTTGACGGTACCAGTGAATCCGGAAGACGAGGGGGCAACGGTGACGGTGGATGTATTACCTGAAGTCGCCCCAGCAGCAACTGAAATGGCGGCAGGCGCGGGATTGTTCACGGTGAAGCTGGCACTGCCACCCCCGCCGGTGATGACAACCGTGGCGCTTCCATTGGCTGTCGCATAGTTGGCATCGCTCGCGTAGGTTGCGGTGATGGTGTTGTTGCCATTCACCAGGCCGGCCGTGCTTGCCGGGATCGCGATCTGATAGAGCGATGCAACCGTCCCGCTGGAGACGAATCCGGTTTGCGACGCTGTTGCAGCCGTCCCCAGAGTTGCGCTTCCCACTGCGAAGGTTACCGCTCCCGTAGGCGCGGCACCGATGCTGTCCGTGTTGATCTGGGCCTGCAGTGTGACTGTGGTGCCGCTCTCCGATCCGGCAACAGCAACACCCGTGGGGGTTGACTTGGCAATAGTGAGCGTATAAGCGCTACCTGAATTGCTCGCGGAATAGCTAGCGTCACCTCCGTAGCTGGCGGTTAAACCGTTCGATGCAACGGGCAGCGACTGGTTCTGATTTACGTAGTTGTTGTAGCTGGCAATTCCGGTGCTTGAAATCGCAACAACTGGGTTGGGTAACGAGCCTGCCGTGTTAGCAAAAGTGATACTTCCGGTCGCAACTGTATTGGAGCCAGACGCCCCCTGCACCTGAGCGCTGACCGCGGTTTCCAGTCCGTATGGCAGCGATACCCCGACGCACGATCCAGCACTTCCAGTAACGTCGTCGCATACCGTATTGCCGCTCAGCGGATCAACCATGGTTGCGCCGATGGCCACCTGGCTCGACTCAGGGCTGATGGTGACCGAAATGGCACTCGATTCGCTGGGAGCGTCCTTTACGTCGCCGCCGTAATAGGCATAGACATTGTAGGGACCACCGCCAGGGAGATCGCCCGTCGATATGCTGGCGGTGCCAGTGCTGGAGAGCTGAAGCGCACCGGTTGGAAGGGAGCCATTGTTGGTTACGCCGCTGTTGTTGATGATACTGACGAAGCCCGTCGCCGTACCCGGCGTAACTGCCACGTTAAAGGCTATCTTCGTGCCGTGGGTCACGTTTGTTGAGCTGGTGGTGGAGAGCGCGGTCGTCGTCGGCGTGAAGGTTGCTTTCTTCCAGTTGGAGACTAATTGCGCTACGTCGACGCTGCCAAGGCCGGACGCCGCATCGTATCCTGCTCCGGCGTTATAGCCAGTGAGGAAACTATTCGTTCCGCAGTTTGTCGAACCCGACTGGCAAACAACAGAATTGTTCCCGGTGGTGACATCGTGGAAGATGGTTGGATACAGCGCTGTCTGGGCGGCGAGGTTGTAGAGAACGTAGGCGGCCTGCCCAAGGCGAACGCCACCCTGAGACTGCGATATAAGCGCCAACATGCCTGCAAATGCCGGGGCGGCAGCGGAGGTTCCGCCTACGCCGGTGAAGGTAGTCGCGCTGGTGAATGTTCCGTTGGTCTGCTCGCAATCTGTTTGCGCGGTACTCGATCCGTTGGAGACATTGTCCGAGCACACAACCCATAGAGCTCCATAGAGCCCATCCGCTGCAAGGAAGGAAACATCGGGGAGGGCGCGAGTGCTAAACGGGAAGCCCGACAGTCCTGTCTGGAACGCAGGAGTGGCATAGCCGCCGACGCATCCTCCAGCGTTTGTTTGATCGCTGCAAGAGCTGACGCCGCCGCCAGCGCCCGCAATGTTGGTGTTTCCGTTGCTGTCCTTCAAGGGAAGATTAGCGCTGTAGCCCGCAGCGTTCGTGCTTGTCGAGTCGTTCCATGGGCTTTCTGGAATGTAGCTGAGGGCAGTGCGGTAATAATTGGAAGCGGCGTTGGCCGTGCTGACATATTGGGCAAAGGATGTGCTCGACGACTGAAGGATGTCGTAATCAGTACCGCCGACAGCAATGTTATAGGCCGTGGAGCCGAGACCATTGACAGCCAGACCCAACGAAGCTGACGTTTCAGAGTTAGAGTCGTCGCAGCCTGCGGAACCGCTGTCACCGGTTGAAACAGTGACGCTGATGCCCTGCGCCGCGGCCTGTTCCCATGCCGCGAGGATTTGCGCATTACCGCTGGCGCCTTGTGTGGCCTCGCAGGCGCCAAAGCTCACGTTCAAAATGCTCACGGCGTTATCGCCGAGCGCACGAAAGATAGCGAGGAAGAGCCCTGCCTGCAGGTCGGTGTCAGCCGAGGTATAGAAATTTACTTTCGCTCCCGGGGCAATGCCGCCGGAAACTTCAAGATCGAGCAGCGCTTCAATCGCATCTCCGTTGACGCCAGGGTCGTTGCCATCGACGATGACGTTCGGTTGATTGGAACTATAGGACGACGGCAGGAAAGCCGCGCGATAAAGTTGAATGTCCTGGGCAATGATGTTGGAGTCGCCGGCGATACCGATGGTTACGCCGGTGCCATCGTAGCTCGTTCCGCTGTACTTTGGATTCAGAGTTGAGTTGGGCGTGTCATAGATGGTGGCTGCGTCGGCGGGATCGGTGAACAGATACTGATTGCCAGAAGAATCCGACAAGGTGAGATCGGGCTTGATCTTGTTTGTTTCCGTTTCGAAGTGCGCCTTGGACTTCAGCACCGCTCCTGATTTCGGCCGGAAATCATTCAGCTGCGCTATGCCGGCGATGACCGGGGCCAGCGCTGCGGGAATCTGCGGATCGGTAGAGTTGGCGAAGTGCATCTCTCCGTTCACCAGATACTTGTGGATCGATGTGTTGAATGCCTGCTGGATCTGGGCCATGTTGCCGGAGAAGATGATGACGTTGCGCGCCTGCGGCACCTTCTCAACGGTAAAGCCCTCCGACTGCAGCCATGCGGTGACGGTGGTCAGGTCAGTGTCGCTGATACCATACTGCTGGCCGAACTGTGTCGGGGTGAGCCACTTGCGGTAGTTGGGCGAGTTGGGGTTCTGCAAGTCGCCGAGGTACTGCTTAAGGGCCATCTCCTGCGTGTCACTGCGCTTGAGCACGAGCATGATGCGCCCGGTCGCCATGGAGCCCGGCGCGATTCCCTGATCGAATTTTGCCTGCGCCAGCGGATGCACATTGTGCTGCAGGGTGACGCGCACATCAGGATTGATGACCTGCGTGATGCGGTTGGGAATGACGGCTTCGGGCTGCGTCTGAGCGAAGGCGGTGAAGGCAGTAAAGGCGAACAGACCGGCGGCTACGAACGCGGCCAGGCGCGAGACGATGGTGCGCGGCGTGAACTGTGTATCAAACATGGCCATCCTGTAAAACTGCGTGATGTTGGAATGGAACGATTGCCGGGGAAACGAGCGTGGGGGACGCCGCATTCTACGATGCTTTTGTCGAGTACGAGTATAGGGCAACCCCAAATGGAATGCAGGTCGTTCGTTTGGGGCTGCGTCTTCATGCCGGAAGAACCTCGTGCCCGGCGCTGGCATGGTTGTAAGGCACACGGAAACTGACTGTCAAGCGGATAAACCTCGACCCTGCGTGCATCAAGAGCTATGCATAGTTGTAGACCGCGATTCCGGGATTTTGTTTCGAGTTGCGCGGATATTTTTTGATCCCACTCACATGGCTTGTATTTCAGAGCGGGTACCTGCCCGCTTCTACGGACAGGCGGGCGAGGTCGCGGCCGATCTGAATGGTGTCTGCCGGTTCGTGCTTGGCGAGCCGGCGCAGGATGGCGAGTTGCGTGCGCAGCATGTCGCCCTCGGCGACGGCGGCGAGCACGCGGCGCGCGGCTGGTTCGATGATGGTCATGGCGTGGGCCGTGTAGTACTGCGTGGCGGCGATGGCGGTTTTGTTGTTGCCCATCTTTCGGGCGCGCAGGAGCGACGATTCAACGGCGTAGATTTCGATGAGCATGTCGGCGAGGTCGGCCATGATCTCCTGCTGATCGGCGAGGTTTGCCATGTACTTCTGGCTGGCGGCTCCGGCGGCTAGCAGCGCGAGTTTTTTCGCGTTGGCGAGGATTTGCGCTTCGCGCGCGAGCGCGTCTTCTTCGGCGTCGTCGAAGCTCGGCGAGGGCGCGGACATGACCTCGTCCATGAGCTGTTTGATGGCGGCAAGCAGCGGGAGCTGGCCGGTCATGGCGCGCTTCATGAGGAAGCCGGTGATGATGAGGCGGTTGATTTCGTTGGTGCCTTCGAAGATGCGGTTGATGCGGGCGTCGCGGTAGGCGCGCTCTGCTGGGTATTCCTCGACGTAGCCGTATCCGGCGTAGATCTGGACGACGTGGTCGACGACGGCGTCGAGCATCTCGGAGCCCCAGACTTTTAGGATGGAGCATTCGACGGCGTATTCCTCGATGCGCTTCTGGATCTCGCGCGAGTTGTGGGCGTGGTCTTCGGGGATGGTGGCGAGGGCGGCATCAATCATGCCTACTGTCCGGTAGGTCATGGCTTCGCCGACGAAGATGCGCGCGGTGGAGTCGGCGAGCTTCTGCTGGATGAGGCCGAAGTCGGAGATGGACTTGCCGAAGGCCTTGCGGTCTTTCGCGTACTTAATTCCGTTGCCGAGCGAGATGCGAGCGCCGCCGAGGCAGGCTGCTCCCAGCTTGAAGCGGCCAATGTTGAGGATGTTGAAGGCGATGTGATGGCCCTTGCCGGCTTCGCCGAGGAGGTTTTCGACGGGCACTTTGCAGTCGGAGAGGATGAGCGGGCACGTGGACGAGCCGCGGATGCCGAGCTTGTGCTCTTCTGCTCCGACTGTGAGGCCCGGCGTGTTGCGCTCAATCAAGAACGCTGACATTTTTGTCTTGCTCGGGTCGGGATCTTTCGGGTCGGCGATTTTGGCGAAGACGGTGTAGAGGTCGGCGAAACCTGCGTTCGTGATCCACATCTTTTCGCCGTTGAGGATGTAGTTCTGGCCGTCATCGGAGAGCACGGCGCGGCAGCGGATGTTCATGGCGTCGGAGCCGGACGAGGCTTCGGAGAGCGCGTAGGCGGCGATCCATTCACCGGTGGCCAGCTTGGGCAGGTACTTTTCTTTCTGCGCGTCGGTCCCGTACCAGACGATGGGAAGCGTGCCGATTCCGACGTGCGCGCTGAAGGCGACGGAGAAGCTGGCGAGCACCGACATACGGTCAGCGATGATGGCGGAGGTGACCTTGTCCATGGCGAGGCCGCCGTAGGCTTCGGGAACATCGACAGCCATCAGGCCGAGGTCGCCGGCTTTTTTCAGCAGGCCGCGGGTCACGTCGAAGTGCTTGGCTTCGATCTCGTCGGCGGCGGGGAGGACTTCATTCGCGGCGAACTGCGCGGCGGTCTCGGCGATCTGGCGCTGCTCGTCGGAGAAGTCTTCGGGCGTGAAAATGTCGGAGGGTTGGCGCTCTTCGATCAGGAAGCTGCCGCCGGTAACGGCTTTGGCGGGAGCGGAGGTGGTAGCGGTGGCCATGTTCTTGGATGCTCCTGTTAATTAGTGCAACGGAACATCCTACGCCAGATTTGTGAAGATTGGTTTGTTACGTCAGGTGGTCTTGAGGCCGACGGCTTTCGCTAGTTTTTTCTGGCGGTCGTCGAAGGTCAACAAAAGCTCGGCTTTCAACTCAAGAGCAGACGCTACATGGAGAGTATCGAGTGTGCGCACGCCCAGATTGGGTACATGTTTATCGGCCAGTGCAACAGCGGTACGAAATACTGTTAATGGAAATTCGGACCAACGCCAAATCCCTGCGTCAAAGTCTCGATAGAAATTTTGACGAACCAATACCGCTTCCCTGGCTGTAATCTGCCGACGAAACACTGCGTTGGCGACAGCGTGCGCGAATTCTGTCTCATGGAAAGGCGTAAACAAGATGGCTGGATGATGAGACAAGCGGCGCAAGGCCTCCGCGGTGTGGCGGTCGAGTATGTAGAGCGCCACTATAAAACTTGTGTCCGCGTAAATGGTCAATCGCGATGCCTATACTCTAGAAATTCGTCTACGGCGTTAAGAACGCGATCCCCAAAAATCTTTTTTGCCCGTGCTTCAAAGTCGGGCCATTCGATCTTTTTTGGATCTTGCAGGTCTTCGTCCGGCATAACTCGACCAATCACATGATTCCTCTTGAGAATCCGGACAGTCTTGCCTGCCCGGAGCAAGGCTTCGAGCCTGCGTGTGTTTCGCAGTTCCCGTATCGTCATGGATTCCATCTTGCTGGCCATACGGATAATGTGCCACATCTCGTGACACATTGCAATCTTGCAATCCCACCCTTTGCTTCGCAAAGGATGGGGCACCCGGCAACCGGGTCGGGCACTCCAGAAGTAGATCCTACGAAGGCAGGGGCGGAATACCGCCTTGAATCTTTAGGATTTCATTCTTGTTTTTTGTTTCATCGGAACGGTTCACGAGAATCGCGATCACGATTGGAATGAGCTTAGGACCATACCAAAGTGTGAGTATCTCAATACCAACACCTCCAAGTTCCCACTGAATTAGCCCGTCTATCACACCAATTACGATGGCACTAGCAAGAAGAAACAAACCTATTTTGAGGTTCTTCGAGAGATACCAAATGATCGGAATATCCAAAAGAAAGGTGAGGAATATGTAGATTAGCTCTTTCGGACTGTCATTTTTTGAATAAGAGAATGTTATTCCCACTATCCACATGAAGTTGTATAGGGTATATATACCCATTACCCCATAGAACAAATATCGCAGCAGCCTATTCATCTGCAATCTCTTCCCAAGCAGTGTCGCCAAACATCAGCAGAGCTTACAGTCACATTTCCCATTCCGAAAATATTCTCCTAGTTTAAGCTCTCAAAAATCCCGGCGGCGCCCATGCCGCCGCCTACGCACATTGTTACCAGTCCGTAGCGGAGATTGCGGCGTTTCATTTCGTGCAGGAGGGTGGCGGTGAGCTTGGCTCCGGTGCAGCCCAATGGGTGACCCAGGGCGACGGCTCCGCCGTTGACGTTTACTTTGGCGGGATCGAGTCCGGCTTGCTGGATTACGGCTAATGCCTGTGCGGCGAAGGCTTCGTTCAATTCGATGAGGTCAATTTGATCGAGCGTCAGTCCGGCCAGCTTCAGCGCTTTGGGGATGGCGAAGACTGGGCCCAATCCCATTTCTTCGGGCAGACAGCCGGCAGTGGCGAAGCTGACGAATCTTGCCAGCGGCTTCATGTTCAATGCCTGTGCGCGGTCGGAGGACATGACGATGGCGGCGGCAGCTCCGTCGGAGGTTTGCGACGAATTCCCTGCTGTGACGGTTCCCTTTGCGTGGAAGGCGGGCTTCAGTTTGGCCAAGGCTTCGAGCGAGGTGTCGGCGCGAGGGCCTTCGTCCCGCTTGAATTCGCTTGTTTTCACTTCAGGCTTGGCCGGATTTTTGGTCGGCGTGGAATTTGTCACCGTTATAGGCACAATTTCCTCGGCGAACCTGCCGGATTCGGTTGCGGCAAGCGCTTTTTCGTGGCTCTTGAGCGAAAAGGCGTCGGCCTGTTCGCGGGTGATGCCGTATTTCGCAGCCACACGCTCGGCGGTGAGGCCCATCGAGAGATAAGTGTCGGCGTAGTGGTCGACAAGCCAGGGGTTGGCGCTGATCTTGCGGCCTCCCATCGAGATCATGCTCATCGATTCGGTTCCTCCTGCTAGCATCACATCCGCACTTCCTGACCGGATGCGGTCAGCGGCGATGGCAATCGATTGCAATCCTGAGGAACAGAAGCGGTTGATGGTCATGGCTGAGGCTTCGACCGGGAGACCTGCGCGCAGGCTGGCGATGCGGGCGACGTTCATTCCCTGCTCGGCTTCGGGCATGGCGCAGCCCATGACGACGTCTTCGATTTCTTTGGGATCGAGCGCCGGGATCTTGTCGAGCGCGCCTTTGATCGCGATGGCGGCGAGGTCGTCGGGGCGGGTAAAGGACAGCGATCCCTTGGGAGCTTTGCCGACTGCGGTGCGAACGCTGCTTACGATGACTGCTTCTCTCATTGCGATTACCTCGGGTCCCTCTGAATCCCTTAGCGGGATCGTCTTTATCAGAACCGGGGCTAAAGCCCCTGATTTCTGGATACTCTTTTCACCTGGCTAAAGCCCGTTGCTTCTACCTTACAGATTGCCCATATTGATTGTGCGGACATAAGGAACTCGCCCAAGTTCAAATCGTTCAGATCCTTCGTCCCCTTCCCCTTCGCTGCGCTTCGAGTCAGGGTCCTCAGGATGACGGACATATATGGGGATCATTACTCGCTTCCCGCCAGAGTCAGCCACGTACCGTTTTTGAAATAGTGGATGACGGATGATTTTTCGATGTGCGCATCTCGGATCCCGTCGTGATCGAACGGGCCATAGGGTTTGTTGGCGATTGTTTCGCTGATGCTCTTTGGCGACGCTGGATCGATGCCTCGAGCGTAGCCGAGCAGGTTGGTTTCATTGTGCGGGTCGGCGGTGTCGGTGTCGAGTTGCGCCGCCGTTTCGACCGGCTTCGTGGCGGAGCCATCCCAGTAGATGAGCAGCGTGGTGGTTCCATTCTGCGAGCAAAGCGCGGCCCAATCGGAGGAACCCTTTTCGCGAAATGCTCCGTGGATGACGTTCTCTGGGGTGCGGGCTTCGTAGGTCTGCGGAATTAGGCAGTGGCGTTTTAGCAAGTCGCTGCGAATGGCAGCCGGGACTTCCGTAAACGATGCTGGCGGCAGCATGCGGAAGGCGTAGGACTGGTCGCCGATATGTCCGTGCAAGACTTGTTCGCCCTCCTGCGCTGCTGCGGCAAGCGGCGCCGAGACGAGCGCGATCCATGCGACAATTTTTCGCTCGAACGTCATTCAAATATTTCTCGCTTCGTCATTCTGAACGAAGCCGAAGGCGCAGCGAAGAATCTCAACGATTCAGCCAAGCCTACATCGCTGAGATCCTTCGTCACTACGCTCCTCAGGATGACGTCCCTCCCGGAAAATTTCATGGCACCCATCAAAACCTCATTAGTTCCGCAACGGCTTGCCCGTCTTCAGAGTGAAGGCGATGCGTTCCTGCGTTTTGCGCTCGCCGCAGAGGGAGACAAAGGCTTCTCGTTCGAGATCGAGCAGGTATTGCTCGGTCACGAATGTTCCCGGCGTGACGCTGCCTCCGCAGAGAATGCGGATGATGTGATGACCGATTATTGCGTCGTGGTCGCTGATGTATTCGGCCTGGCGCATGAGGTGGACGCCGAGCTTGAGCGTCGCGGCAACCTGGTCACCAGGTACAGGAATCTGCATGCGCGGCGTAGGCGCGGCGTAGCCGGAGTCGGCGAGGTAGATGGCGGTTTCGCGTGCGTCGAGCAGCAGGCGCTCGCGGTTGAGCGTGATCTTGTCGGAGGACTTCAGCAGGTCGAGGCCGCGCGCTTCGGCTGCTGAGGTGGATACTTTGGCCATGCCGATGGTTTCGAAACGCTGGCGCAGCGCGTCCTGCAGTTCGCCGGAGAAAGCGAATTGACGTGGCGATTCTGTCGGGCTGACGCCGGATTCGATGGCGGCTGCGTCGATTGCATGCAGGGCCATCTCTTTGGTGCCGCCTCCTCCGGGGATGAGGCCGACTCCAGCTTCGACGAGGCCCATGTAGAGTTCGGCGCTGGGCTGGCGGGCTGCGGCGTGGAGCGAGATTTCGACGCCTCCGCCGAGGCAGAGGTTGAAGGGCGCGGCGACGACGGGACGCGGGCAGAACTTGATGGACGCGGTCATGCGCTGGAAGGCGCGGACGGCGAGATCGACTTCGTCCCAGTCGCCCTCTTGCATGGCGAGCAGGAGTTGCATGAGGTTGGCGCCGACGGAAAAATCGGACGCGTCACCGGAAATGACGAAGCCACGGAAGTTGCGGACATGCTCACTGTCGGAGTGCAGCGTTTGCGTGATGAGCGAGACGATGTCGTCGCCGATGGCATTTTTCTTCGAGTGCAGTTCTATACACGCAACCCCTTCGCCGATGTCGACGAGCGATGCGCCCGCGTTTTTGCGGATGACTCCGTTGGCTGCGTTTGAAGGCTGCTACATTGGCGATGCCTTCCGGCTGATGGACTGGCTCGTAATCGCGTTTGGCTGGGTTGAATTCAGCGCGGCCCTGTGCTGACTCGCTGTACCAGCTGGTTTTACCGGATGCGAGAAGCGCTTCGGCTTGCGGGCTGACGTGTTCATTGCGCGCGCGGAGACGTTCGACGCTTTGCGGCACTCCGACTGCGTCCCACATTTCGAAGGGGCCGAGTTCCCAGTTGAAGCCGGTGCGCATGGCGCGGTCGATGGAACTGATGTCGTCGGCGATCTCGGGCAGGCAGTCGGCGGCGTAGTTCCAGATGCGGGTGAGCAAAGTCCACTGGAACTGGCTGGGTTTGTCTTTTCCGGGGCCGTTGCCGATGAGCAGTTGCAGGCGTTCGGGCAACGCTTCGGCGTTCTTTGCCATTTCGAGCGACGGGAATTTCGGGCGCTGCGATGGGCGGTAATCGAGGGTCTTCCAGTCGAGGGCGAGGCGATTGTTTTTCGGGTCCGGTGCGTCGGGGATTTTCTTGTAAAAGCCCTGTCCGGTTTTGTCGCCGAGCCATTTGCGCTCAAGCATGGTTTCGATGAAGGGCGGCAGCTTCGTCACGACTGCGTCTTCGGCTTTCGCGCTGGAGAAATTTCTGGCCACGTGGCCGAGGACGTCAATGCCGACCATGTCGGCGAGTCGGAAGGTTCCGGTGCGCGGCCAGCCGATGCTCGATCCAGTGAGCGCGTCGACGTCTTCGATGGTGAGGTCGAGTTCCTGCATCAGAGCGGTCGCGGTCAGCATGGCGAAGACGCCGATGCGGTTAGCAATAAAGTTGGGCGTGTCATGCGCGTAGACGATGGACTTGCCGAGGCGACGGTCGGCGAAGTCGGCAATAGCGGTGATGGCCTGCGGATTCGCTTCCGGCGTGCGGATGATTTCGAGCAGGCGCATGTAGCGCGGCGGGTTGAAGAAGTGCGTGCCGAACCAGCGGCTGCGGAAGTCGGCGGGCATCTTTGCGGCGATCGACGCGACCGGGAGGCCGCTGGTGTTCGTGGTCACGATAGCGTCGGGACGCAGGTACGGCGCGATTTTTTCGAGCAGTGCCTGCTTGATGGCGAGGTCTTCGGTGACGGCTTCGATGATCCAGTCACAGGATTTGAGCTGCGCGAGGTCGTCTTCAAAATTGCCTGAAGTGATAAGACTGGCGCTGGACCTGTCGTAGAAAGCAGCTGGCTTTGACTTGAGCAGCGCCTGCACTGCCTGTTGCGCGATGCGGCTGCGGCTGGACGCGTCGGCATTTGCGGGGACAATGTCGAGGAGCACGACAGGCACGCCGGCGTTGGCGAGGTGCGCGGCAATGCGCGAGCCCATGGTGCCTGCTCCGAGGACGGCACAGCGGCGGATGAGGGGAACGCTGGCAACGATTGCGGGCGCGTCGGCGAGGGCGGTGCTCATGCGGAGAGACTCCTTGGTATGACGGCGCAGAATACTAAGCCCGGTTGAGGCGGTCAAGTAACGACCAAGCATAAGTTCTAGCGCTGCTATTAGGATGTCACTTTTCATCGCGGGCGACGCTGATGCGCCGCGAGAAAAGACATCTTTCCCACCCTTCGGCTTCGCTCAGGGCAGGCTCCGAGCGCTGAGGATACAGAGCAGTCCCTTTGTCACCGCTTGTTTGACACGCCAACGGTGCACGGGTAGCGTCAAAATAGTCTGGAATGGATTTATTCTGTTTCGTTTGAGGTCGCATGAGATTTTCTTCCACTTTGCGTCTGGCTGCCCTGGTGTGCGGATTCGCTGTTGCCGCACAAGCGCAGGATTTGGCCAGTTTTGAGAAGCGCATCACAACGAAAGTCCTGCCAAATGGCATGACGCTGATCGTCTGCGAACGGCCGGAGGCTCCGGTCTTTTCCTATTTCACGATGGTCGATGCGGGCGACGCGAATGATCCCGGGGGCCAGTCGGGCATTGCGCACATGTTCGAACACCTGGCTTTCAAGGGAACGAAGGACATTGGCACGACCGACTATGCCGCCGAGAAAGTCGCGCTCGACAAAGTGGAGCAGACCTATGCGGCCTATGACGAGGAGTTTCGCAAGCGCGTGGGGCGCGATCCTGAAAAGCTGAAGACTCTGCACGCGGCCTTCGAGCAGGCGCAGGCCGAGGCGGAGAAGTATGTGATTCCGAACCAGTTCACTGAGATTGCCGAAGCGAACGGCGCGGCGGGGCTGAATGCGCAGACGAGTCTTGACGACACGCAATATTACTGGAGCATGCCCTCGAATCGCCTGCAGTTGTGGGCTTATATGGAGAGCGACCGCATCGCGAATCCGGTGCCGCGCGAGTTTTACAAAGAGCGCGATGTGGTGATGGAAGAGCGGCGCATGCGCACGGATTCGAGTCCAATCGGGCGCATGGTCGAGCAGTTTCTGGCGACGGCGTATGTGGCGCATCCGTATCACCGGCCAGGCGTGGGATGGATGAGCGAGCTGAGCCAGATCTCAGCGACGGAAGCCGATAGCTTTCATAAGAAATACTATGTGCCGTCGAATATCGTGATTGCTGTCGCGGGCGACGTGAAGGCTGAAGAAGCGATGCCGATGCTGGAGAAGTACTTCGGCGCAATTCCGGGGGGGCCGAAGCCGGAAGCGATGAGCACGGTTGAGCCTCCGCAGGTCGCGGAGAAGGCGGTCACGCTGAAAGAACAGACGCAGCCGCTTTATCTTGAGGGCTATCACAAGCCGGATTATCGCGACCCCGACGACGCCGTGTATGACGCGATTCAGGACATCTTCTCGAATGGGCGCACCTCTCGGCTCTATCGGAGCCTGGTGCGCGATCAACAGATTGCGGCAGTAGCCGAGGGTTTCAGCGGATTTCCCGGCGACAAATATCCCGGCCTGTTCGCCTTCTTTGCCGTGCCGAATCCGGGACACACTCCGCAGGAGATGCGGACGGCCATTCATAAGGAAATCGACAAGTTGAAAACGGCAGACGTGAGCGATGACGAGCTGGCGATGTTCAAAACGCGCGCACGCGCCGATCTTTTGCGGGGGCTTGGAGATAACCAGGGGCTGGCTGAACAGCTTGCCATCTATCAGATGCGATATGGAGACTGGCGCGAATTGTTCAATCAGTTGAAGAGGATCGATGCGGTGTCAAAGGCGGACATCCGCCGCGTGGCCAACAAGACCTTCGTGGACACCAACCGTACATACGCCATGGTTGAGTTTCAGCCTCCTGCTCAAGCTGCTGCTCAGCAGCCTCAGGGAGGTGCGCAATGAGACGAGAATTTCGCAGGCTCAATCGGCTCATGGCGATGAAGACACCTTCCAACAGACCCGTGAAAGAAGCTGTTTCCCTGCTGCTCGGATTAGCGGCCCTCGTCACCCTGTTCTCGTTTGCCCAGGCGCACGCGCAGCAGGCGCAGCCGTGGACGCAGATTCCGATTCCGCCGCTGCATGCGTTTCATCCTGAGCAGCCGAAGCGCGTCGAGTTGAAGAATGGACTCGTCATTCTGCTTGAAGAAGACCACGAGCTGCCCTTCATCAACGGAGTGATCAACATGCGCGGCGGCTCACGCGATGAGCCTGCAAACAAAGCTGGACTGATCGATCTCTACAGCGACGCGTGGCGCACCAGCGGCACCGCCGCCAAGGATGGCGACGCGCTTGACGACCTGCTCGAAGCGAAGGCCGCGAAGGTAGAGACAGGCGGCGACATCGATTCGACTGCCCTCTCGTGGTCGTGCCTGACAAAGGACGAGGACCAGGTCTTCGGCATTGCTGTCGATCTGCTGAAGCATCCCGCATTCAAGAACGACAAGCTGATGCTGGCCAAGCAACAGGCAGCCGCCGGCATCGTGCGGCGCAATGATGACGCCAGCGCCATCGCGGCACGCGAAGCGGCAAAGCTTGTATATGGCCCGGACAGCCCGTACACGCGCGAACCGGAGCTGGCCACGATCAAGGCGGTCACGCTCGACGACCTGAAGCAGTGGCATGACAAGACGATCGTGCCCAACAACATGATCATCGGCGTCGAAGGCGACTTCGACTCGGCAAAGATGGAAAAGACGCTGCGCGATGCCTTTGAGGACCTGCCGCGTGGCGCACCATGGCCCAAGCCAACGGGCGAATTTCCCGGACCGAAGCACGGCACATACATCGTCGATAAGACCGATGTGGACCAGAGCAACGTGTATATCGTCGGGATGGGCACGCTGCGCAACAATCCGGATTACTTTGCGTTGTCGGTCATGAACGAGATCTTTTCCGGCGGATTCGGGTCGCGCCTCTTTCAGGAGGTGCGTACGAAGCTCGGGCTTGCTTATTCCGTTGGCGGTGGATATGGCGCGGATTACGACCATCCGGGGATGTTTCACGTTGTAGCGGGAACCAAAAGCGCGACAACAGTAAAAGCCGCGCAGGCCATGATGGACGAGATTGGCGCGCTCAAGACCAAGCCCTTTACCGAAGATGAGCTGAAGCGGGCCAAAGATCAGGTGCTGAATTCTTTCATCTTCAGATACGACACAAAGGAGAAAGTGCTGGCGGAGGCGACGCGGTTCGAATTCTATGGCTACCCGGCAGACTTTCTCGAAAGGTATCGTGACGCCGTCGAGCATGTGACCACCGCCGATCTGGAACGCGTGGCAAAGAAATATATTGATACATCAAAGCTGGCGGTGCTGGTGGTCGGCAACCAGCAGGAGTTCGGCACGCCGCTCACCGAGCTTGGAATGGGTGCGCCGCATCCCATTGACATCACTATTCCCGGTGCGCCACAGCAAGGTCCGGGAGTTCCCGGCGGAGAAGGAGAACAGTAACAATGCGGTTCGCGATCGTGATCATGGCTGCGGGCAAGGGCACGCGGCTGAAATCGAAACGGGCTAAAGTGCTACACCAGATTGGCGGCAAGGCTCTGCTGGAACACGTCATCCGCGCAGCCATGCAGATTGTGCCACCCCAGGATGTATATGTGGTCGTGGGCCATCAGGCAGGGGCCGTGCGGGCCGCCGTTGCCTCGACCGGCGTTCATTTTGTCACGCAGGCGGAGCAGCGCGGCACGGGGCATGCCGTCCAGACTGCGCGGCAGGCAGTTGGAAACTACGAGCATATCCTGGTCCTTTCCGGCGACGTGCCCCTGTTGCAACCAGAAACGATTGCGCGCCTGCGGGACTTTCATCTTGCTCAGCGCGCGGCGATGACGATCCTGACCGCTGCACCTGATAATCCGCAGGGCTACGGGAGGGTGGTACGCATGTCGCGGGATTCGGTGGAGGTTGCCACTATTGTCGAGCAGAAAGCACTGACGCCGGTGCAGGAATCAATCCGCGAAATCAATTCCGGCATCTACGCTTTCGCGACGGCGCCGCTCTTTCAACTCATCACCGAGCTGAGAACGGACAATGCGCACAGCGAATATTATCTGACGGACATGGCGGACGTACTGGTACAGGAAGGGGAGCGTGTTGTGGCGATCCAGGCTAACGATCCGACAGAGGTTCTGGGCGCGAATACGCTGGCGGAAATGGCAGACCTGGATGCCGCGATGCGACTAGCCAAGGCGCGCAGGCTGATGGCCCAGGGCGTTACCATTTATCGTCCGGAGACGACCGTCATTGATTCAGGCGTCCAGGTCGGAGCCGATACCATCATCGAGCCATTCGTCCAATTGCTGGGCGAAACGCAGGTCGGCGAGGACTGCCGCATTCGTTCGTACACGGTCATTGAAAATTCGACGCTGGCTAATCATGTGCTGGTGCGTCAGGGATGCATCGTCAGTGAATCGCACGTGCAGGCGGGCGCCCTGCTTGGGCCGTACGCGCATCTTCGTCCGGGCAGTGAGATTGGCGAAGAAGCGCATGTCGGCAATTTTGTCGAAACAAAAAAGATGCGGCTGGGCAAGGGATCGAAAGCCAATCACCTGAGTTATCTGGGCGACTCCGAGATCGGCAGGGGCGTCAACATTGGCGCGGGAACCATTACCTGCAACTATGACGGCGTCAACAAACACCGCACGTTGATTGAAGATAAAGTTTTCGTCGGCAGCGACACGACGCTGGTGGCTCCGGTCGTGATCGGCGAGGGTGCGTACATCGCGGCAGGGTCCTGCATCACCGAAGATGTTCCGGCCGAGGCTCTTGCTTTGGGGCGCGCGCGCCAAACGACGAAAGCCGAATGGGCGAGAACGCACCGTTCAAAAGCCTAGCTGCGAAAGAAGTCGAGAAGAGTCACTGACGAATTACGCTAGTTCGTGAGTGATTGCCGGGATCAGGCGGCTCGCTCTGCCGCCATTTCAGCTAGAATGCCGCGCAGACGGATTCGGGCGGAAAACAGTGTCCGGTTTATCTCTGTCTGGGGAACTTCCAGCAACTGGGAAATGGACTCCGACGAGTAGCCTTCCACATCGCGCAGAAGGAAGGCCAGGCGCTCGAAAGCGGGCAGTTCCTGAATCGCCTCTTCCATATCGGTACGGCGCACATTCCGGCCAGTCATTTCGGTGGACGAAGAGACCGGCACGGAGGTCCCTGGGGTCAGGCGGAAGTTCAAGCGAAGTCCTGCAATGAGAGCGCTGTCAACTGTTCCGGAATCAGGCTTTGGATGGTCCTGGAAAGCACGAATGAATGTCTCGATAAGCAGCCGTTCGGCCTCAAGTTCGTTGCCCATCATGTGGAAAGCCAATGAAAATACACGATGGCGGTGGCTGTCATAGATATCGCGCTGAGCCTGCTCGACCGAGCGCTCTTCAGCCTGGGCATTGACGATCCTGGGGGTACTCTCTCCGAGAATTCCACGAATATTGATAGTCAAGAATGCCCTTCCGAATTGGGAATAAAACGGGACAGATCTATTACCTCAAACGATTCCTTGGTCTCAGAATCGGTGAGGCCAGTTTCTATTTCAATACTTTGATGCTATTTTTCTATGTTAAGGCTGTTGGCGCGGGAAAAACAGGCAAAAGTAAAGAGCTTTTTTGAATCTAAGGTGAAAGCGATGAATCCAGCTACTCAAGTAGCCCGGGTCCTCGCCGATGGAAACGTCACCACCGGTAGATATTGCCGATAAGCAAGAAAGAACGTTTCCCCCCGATTCCGCCCCGGAAATGCTTGCAGGCTAAGGAAGAGGGTCAAGAAAGAGACATGGCTTCCGAACGAATTCTGGTTGTTGACGACGAGCCTTATGTCAGGACCGTGATTGCGGCCATGCTGGAGAAGGCCCATTATCGTCCGGTGCTCGCGGCCAACGGGCTCGAGGCGATGAATCGGGTGGAAACCGATCCCCCCTACGATCTTGTGCTCTCAGACATCATGATGGAAGGCTTGGACGGGATGAGCCTGCTCGAGCGCCTCCGCGAGTTGCAGCCGGACACACCGATGGTTATGGTGACGGCCATTCACGATGTGGGAGTTGCCATCTCCGCCATTCGCAAAGGCGCCTATGACTATCTGCTGAAGCCTTTCGAAAAAGAACAGCTGCTCGCCACCGTACGCCGGGCTCTGGACCACCGGAGATTGACGCAGCAGAACTCCATGTACCAGTCGAACCTGGAGCAGCTGGTGGCTGCGCGAACTGACATGCTGCGGCAGGCGGTTTCCGACCTCGAGCGCTCCTACGACATTACGCTTGAAGCCCTGGGCGATGCGCTTGATCTGAAAGGACGCGGAAACCGAAGGCCATTCCAAGCGGGTTACCGGCTACACCGTGGCTCTGGCAAGAGCCATGGGCCTTTCGCCAACCGACATTCGAACGATCGCGCGCGGCGCGTTTTTGCACGACATTGGAAAGATGGCGATCCCCGACGCCATCCTGCTCAAGCCGGGCCGTCTGGACCTGGATGAGCGCTCGGTAATGCGCGACCATTGCGCGCGCGGCTATCAGATTCTCTGCAAGATTCCCTATCTGCGCGAGGCGGCGGAGATTGTCTACTGCCACCAGGAGCACTTTGACGGCACCGGATATCCGCGCGGTCTGAAGGGCGAAGAGATTCCTCTGGGCGCGAGAATCTTTGCCGTTGCCGACACACTCGACGCGATCACGTCAGATCGCCCTTATCGCCGGGCCAATACCTTCACCGCCGCCCGGAATGAGATTCAGCGCTGCGCCGGAACCCAGTTTGATCCCCAGGTCGTGGATATGTATCTGAGCATGCCTGACGGGCTATGGATTGACCTGCGGAGAGAGATCGGCCTGCACGCCCGCTTTTCCCCATTTGCTTATGGCGGGGCCGAGGTCGAGGCCGCCAATTAACGGAGAGGTGCCGATGCCTTTGCTGACTGCTCAAGCCATCGAGGAAAAACTCAAGCAACTGGAAGGCTGGAAGCTGGAGGGCGCAGAAATCGTGCGCGAATTCAGATTTGCGGACTTTGTCGAGGCGCTGCGGTTTGTAAATGCGATGGGAGAGAAGGCCGAGGCTGCCAATCATCATCCGGATATTGACATTCGCTACAACAGGGTGAAGTTGGCGCTGATCTCGCACGATGCCGGAGGGCTGACAGAACGCGATTTTCGTTTGGCGGAAGTGGTCAACGGTATTTCTACCAAAAACTGAATTCCTGATTCAATAAATGGCATCATCACCGCCAGCCGGGGGCTCGGGTTCCTTTTCTGAAGACTGATTTCGTATATCTGCCAGGCTTCTGCGATTCCAGAGTGCTACGGCAATGCCTCCCAGCAGGGCAGACCCGATCACGAGCAAACCGGTTCGGAGTCGACCTGAATGCTGTTCTTTTTGATCTTTTTTCTCTTTAGAATCAGTAGCTTCTACCACGTCTTGCATATCGGCCGTCTTTCGTGAGTGCTGTCTTCTTTGATCTTTCGATGCCTTTTTGGAACCAGAAATCGCAACTTTTCTGTAAATCGGGAGTTTTAGTTACCAGAGAGTGCTTGTGGAAGCTGCCGAGATCGCGTACACTACATGAAATTGAAGAAAAAGTACGCGATCTCATAGATTCCTGAAAACTAAGTAGCGGCCAAGAAGCATCTATGTTAAGTGTACGATCCTTGCAAGTGATGGAGCGGGGCTCTCACGGCAAGACGAAAAGTTTATAAGTTGCGTCACTGGCCTCCCGGCACGGACAAATTACCGTTCGTGCCGCTTTTTTTGCTTTTTTCGGGCGCTCCACAGCATTCAACTCTCCACTAAATCATTCTTATTCGACTCGGCTCTTTAGAGTGGCGCCTTGCGCTAATCTAGTGTGCAGAAGCCTTCACCTGTTGGAGCCGTGCATGAATCGAGTTTTTCTCGGGATGGCGCTGGGACTGGCCACCGTTGCGAGCTACGCGCAGTGGTCGAACCCTGCTGATGACATCCCCGCCTACCACCCCGCCCCGCCTGCCAAGACGGAAAAGCTGCCACCAATCCTTTCTGGCGACCAGCTGCAGGGCGAGTACTTTCGCTATCCCTGGCAAAAGAAGGTATATGAAGAAGCGGCGCAGGTGCCGAAGGTTCTCTATCAGCTTCCCTGCTACTGCCATTGCGACAAAGCTCTGGGCCACACCAGCCTGCACAGCTGCTTTGAAGGCACGCATGGCGCCGTCTGCTCTACCTGCGCCAAGGAAGGCGCTTACGCCTACAAGATGACCAAACTCGGCAAAACTCCGAAGCAGATTCGCGAAGGCATCGAGCGCAAAGACTACGAATCGATCGACCTCGATCAACTGGGCGGTATGTAGCACTGCCGCCTGTTTCCGCTTAAGACATTCCTCGAATCTTTTCCGCGCCTCGACATTCTGTTCTTTGCGCTACAGTAATCGCACATAATTCCATCCAGCGGAAGGTGCGCGATGCGCAAGTATTTTGTGTGGATTGGCCTCCTTGCCTCTACGCCGTTTGTTGTCACGGCACAGAGCGCCCCTGTTGCAATTACAGGCACTCTCGTCACACCGCAGGAGATCGTGCCCAACGGCACAGTTCTTATTCAGAACGGGAAGATTCTCGCTGCGGGGGTGCAGGTCCAGCTTCCGCCGGGAACCAGCACCGTGCACACCGACGGCATTATCGCGCCGGGACTGATCGACCTGCACAATCACCTGACCTGGAATGTCTTTCCTCGCTGGAACCCCAATCAGGAATTCGGCAATCGCTACGACTGGCAACAGAAGCCCGTCTACAACATGCTGATGAACGAGCCTCACTACGAAATCGTAGGTGAGGGTTTGGAATGTGCGATGGAGCGCTACGCCGAAGTGAAGGCGATCAGCGAGGGCGAAACATCGGTTGTGGGAGGCATGTATTCGGCCTGCGATCAGGGGTTGGCGCGGAATCTCGACTACGATGCGGAACTGGGCAGCGGTCTGGGCGAGATCATCTACAACATTTTCCCGCTCACAATGAGCGAATCCGACGTCGCGCAAGCCAACGCCGCGCTGAATGCGAAACCGCGTGGATCGCTGCTAATCCATATTGCCGAGGGCTCTCCGAATGATGCCTCGGCTGCGCGCGAGTTCTCCGAGTTGGAAGGGCGCGGGCTGCTGAAGCCGGGCGTTTCGATCATTCATGGTGTCGCCCTCACACCGCAGAACTTCGCTTCGATGGCGAAGGGAGGAATGGGTTTCATCTGGTCGCCGCGCAGCAATATCGAGCTCTATGGGGATACGGCGAATGTCGCGGCAGCCAAGGCGGCACAGCTGCTCATGGCGCTTGCTCCGGACTGGAGCCCGACAGGAAGCGATGGGCTCCTGGGAGAGTTGAACTATGCCGCAGTCTGGAGCCAGTCCCAATTTCCGCCGCCGCTCACCGATCGTGACCTTGTGATGATGGCGACCAGCAACGCCGCCTCGCTGGTCGCTCTGCAGGACTACATTGGCAGCCTCGCGGCAAACCATGCAGCCGATCTGATCGTGATTCGAGACACAGGCAAGGCGTATAGCAAAGACGCCTACTGGAGCCTGACTCACGCCACACCGGAAGATGTGGAGTTGGTTATGATTGGCGGCATCGCGACCTATGGCGATCCGCAGTTGATGCGCCAGTTCTCAGCCTCCTCGCCTGAAACACTGAAAGTGTGCGGCTTCGAAAAGGCTATTTCCTTCGCGTCGGAAAAACAGAAGCAGCCGAGCTTTGCCGAGACTCAATCAACACTCGATCAGGCGTTGCGGCAGATGGGAAGAAAGCTGGCGGCGCTCTCAGAATGCGGGAATTAGAACCTGTACTCCATGCCATACTGGGGCATGTTGCTTCGGCCAGCCGAGCCTCAGGACGCGATGGCTGTGGCCCGTGTTCACGTGCGGTCATGGCAGGCAGCCTACCGGACGCTCCTTCCTGATGATTACCTCGACCAGCTTCGTCCCGAAGACCGAGCGGCAAAATATGATTTCGCGAACACTGACCCTCAAAAGCCATACACAATTGTGGCCGTCGAAGAAGGGTTGATCCACGGGTTTGTCACTACGGGTGCATCGCGCGAAACCGATCTGACGAATTATGGAGAGCTGTGCGCGCTTTATGTGGATCCCCAACAATGGGGATGCGGTATCGGCATCGCTCTTGTATCGGCTGCTCGCTCCCGTCTGGTTCAACTCGGATTTCGAAACGCATATCTATGGATCCTGGCGGGGAATCTTCGCGCGGAACGTTTCTATCAAATTGACGGTTGGACGCCTGACGGCGTGCGCAGGACAGACTCGGTGTGGAGTGTAATGGTCGACGAAATCCGTTACCAGCGCAGACTTGAAGCGCCATAATCCACTCTCAGGCATCGAATCGGATTGCGTGTACGGCTCTGCTACACTCGCGCCATGGGTCGTGGTTTTTTTCTTACGTTCGAAGGGCTGGATGGTTCCGGTAAAACAACACAGATGAGGAAGCTCGGTCGATGGCTGCAAGCGCGCGGTCATCATGTCATCGAAACGCGGCAACCGGGGGGCACGGTGATCGGCGACCGCATCCGGCAATTGCTGCTCGACTCACGCACAGAAAATCTGACTCCCCGCGCCGAACTCGGGCTGATGTTCTCAGACCGAGCGCAGGCGATTGCCGAGGTCATTTCTCCCGCGCTTGAAGCAGGCCATGTCGTTCTCTGCGACCGATACACAGATTCGACAGAGGCTTATCAGGGTGGCGGCCGTCAGCTTGGCAGCGAAGTTGTCCTGAAACTGCATGAGGTGATGTGCGGTGGACTGCAGCCCGACCTGACCGTTCTGCTCCTTCCTGATTTCGACGCCTCGCTGATGCGCGCGCGCCGCCGCAATGATCGTGTGAAAAAGACCGGCAAGGATGAAAACCGATTCGAGCGCGAAGATGGGGCCTTCTACCGCCGCGTCTACGACAAATATCGCGAGATCGCCGCGCGCGACCCTTTGCGTGTGGTCACAATGGAAGGTGATGCGCATATTGAGGAAGTTCATCAGCGCATTGTAAGAGTGGTAGAGGAGCGCCTGGCGCGCTGATTCTGCTGTGGCTACTGCTTCACAAGTCGAGAATGGCTGGGTCGTCGAAGAGCGCGGCGGTTATCGTTTCCCGCCGGGCCTGAAGCGCAATCTGCCGTTCTATCTCTTCAGCCGCTTCTTCCGGCCCGGCGATCCCATCCGGCTCTTCGAATATCTGTCGGCCAACTTCGACCGCGTGTCGAGCTACCGTATCGGTCCGAGTCAGATCGTCTTGATGAACGATCCTGAGCTGATTCGTGAAGTTCTGATCGTGCAGCCGCAGAACTTCATCAAAGAACGAACGCAAAAGCGCATGAAGATCCTGCTCGGCGAGGGGCTGATTACCAGCGATGGCGACGTTCACAAACGCCAGCGACGCATCGCCGCGCCTGCGTTTCATCGCCAGCGCATTCAGGCGTATGCGACGCTCATGGTCGAACGCGCAGCTGCGATGCGCGACTCCTGGCACGCAGGAGTGGAGCTGAATGCTTCGGCGGAGATGATGAAGCTTGCCCTGCAAATCGTTGCGCGGACCTTATTCGATTCAGACGTAACCCAGGACGTACAGAGCATCAACAACGAAGTGAACGCCATCATGCGGCTGTACAACTTCCTCGTTGCGATGCCGCGGCTTGAGGCCTGGTTGCACCTGCCCATTCCCGGAGTCATGCGCTTCAAGCGCGCTCGCAAGCGGTTGGATAAAGTTGTCTACCGCATGATCGACGAGCGCCGCAGGTCAGGCGTGGACGGCGGCGATCTGCTGTCGATGCTGCTGGCATCGCGCGATGACGAAACCGACCACTCCGGCATGACGGACGAGCAGCTTCGCGACGAGGTCCTGACCATCTTTCTTGCTGGCTACGAGACCGTGGCCAACGCGCTTTCCTGGACGTGGCTGCTGCTTGGCCAGAATCCGGATGCTGAAGCGAAGCTGCACGCTGAGATCGATTCCGTGCTCTGCGGACGACTGCCCACGCTCGAAGATCTTCCGCAGCTTCGCTATGCCGAGATGGTGGTGGCTGAATCGATGCGCCTTTATCCTCCGGCATGGGCGATGGGCAGGCAGGCGACGTGCGATGTGGAAATCGGCCCGTACAAGCTGCCTGCGGGCACGTACATCTTCTTCAGCCAGTACATCATTCAGCGCAACGCGGACTTCTTCCCCGATCCGCTGCGCTTCGATCCCGAGCGCTTCACACCTGAGCGCAAAGCAGGGCGTCCGCGCTTTGCCTACTTCCCTTTCGGAGGCGGCAGCCGCCAGTGCATCGGCGAGTCGTTCGCGTGGATGGAAGCCACTCTCAGCCTGGTGACGCTGGCACAGCGCTGGCGGTTGAGGCTCGTTCCCGGCCAGAAAATTGGCGTGCAGCCGAAGATTACTCTGCGCCCGAAATATGCCATTCGCGTAGTGCCTGAGTTGCGGTGAAATGGGGGCAGGCTTGCTGCGACGGCGCTGAATCGATAACCTCAAATCGTGGGCTTCAACGATTTCCTCGGCAACGAAACAACCGTGCGCCATTTGCGCGAAAGCATTGCGCAGGGCAGATTGCCGCACGCGCTCATCCTCGCGGGGCCGCGCGGTTCGGGCAAATACACTCTGGCGCTCATGCTGGCGCAGGCAGTAAATTGCCTTAACCCGACGGAGACTGACGGCCTGCCGGATTTCTGCGGAGTGTGCCGCAATTGCACTCGCATTGCCGACGCCATGCCTCTCGATACGCGCGTGGACGAGGCTATCGCGGCGCGCGATGAACTGCGCGAAGTGGACAAGAAGGACACGCGCGTCCTCATCCAGACGCATCCGGATGTGCTTGTCATCCCGCCCGATCCGCCGCAGCTGCTCATCAAGCTCGGACAGGTGCGGACCGTCATCCGCGAAATCTATCGCATGCCCGCCGAGGCGAAGCGCGCGATTTACATTTTCACGAGCGCTGCGTTCATGAAAGAAGCGGCAAATTCGCTGCTGAAGATTCTGGAAGAGCCGCCGGCGCACGCAAGCATTTTTCTTCTTGCGGAAAACACCGGCGAACTGCTGCCGACAATCCGCTCGCGTGCAGGTGTTGCACGCCTCGGCGCGATACCTCTCGAACAACTAGAACAACTCCTTGCGCAGAGGCGCACAGATCTACGTCCGGCGCAGCGTTCGCTGGTTGCCCGGCTGGCGCAGGGAGCAGTAGGCGCAGCACTTGGTTTCGATCTCGAAAAATATCTTGCGCACCGACAGGATGCTCTCGTTTTGCTGCGCCATGCCACGCGTGAGGCGGATCATTCGGAGCTGTTTCGCATGACAGAAACCTACCGCGCAGGCGCGGAAGGTCAGGAGAAGACGCAGGGGATGCTGCGCGCAATGCTAAGCCTTCTGGAGGATCTGCTTCTAATCCAAAGCGGTCAGGCAGCGCTCATCCGGAATATTGATCTGCAGGCAGAACTGAATACGATAGCTGCTTCAATCTCTTTTGACTGGATCGAAAGTACAGCCCGCAGTATCTCGCAGGTACAGTCCGGCATGCGGCGCAACCTTCTGCGCTCTCTTGCCTTGGATGCTTTTGCTGCGGAGATTGCCGTTCGCTAAGATAGCTAACCTGCCGCTAACATCTGCATAACTTTAAGTAAACGATTGCTTTCGCTCTCTGCAGTCAACATATGATGAAAAAACGGCAGAGAGAGCGCAAAAGTGTTTCTTAATTGCCGCTTCTGGGCTACGATACAGCTAACACATCAACATTTGATGGATAGTGGCGATCGAAAGAAGATGAGCCTCCCCTAGCTGTGCTCTCATGCTGAGTCATCTCAAGAGCACGGAGAAGCATCCCATCTTGTCAGTATTGCCTTGAGAAAATATGGCAAACGCGTCTCCAATTTCTGCGCCCGGTCCTCGTCAAACGGGATCCGGCGACTCTGCCAAGGACTCCGGGAAGCAGGCTTCCGAGGAGTTGCCCTCGGCTTCGCCGGCTGCGGGGCCGCGTAAATTGGTTCGTCCTACGCTGCCTGCACGCGCCCTCGGCAGGAAAACTTTCTTCCGGCGAAACGATTTCACGGTTCTCGCTCACCATGAAGCAATGACCAGCGGACACAATGGATACGAGTGCACGCACGCCGAGGCTTTCTATTTTCAGAAACAGGCTCAGTCGCAGACGCCGATGGTGTTCATCCTGGAGGATGGGGAGCGCATCGAGGGCTATATCGAGTGGTATGATCGCAACGCCATCAAGGTGAGAAATCACAGCCGGACGCTGATCTACAAATCCAGCATCAAGTACCTCTTCAAAGCGAACGAGAACCAGCACCACATCTAATTCACATCACTCTGTCTTTGCCGCTTTCAAAAGACGGTCGCGTATCGCTATACCGATCCCTGTAGGTGTCGGGAGCGGGCACACGATCACTGTAGCGCCCGCATTGTCGAGTGAACGCAACCCTGCAAAGAGGCGCTGCGCCAATTCTTCGGCATCGCTCCACTTTCCCCAGCGATAAATGATCGCGCCCCTTGCGTCTGCAGCACTCTCGAATGCATCCGGCAGCATCAAGCCCACCTTCGTTCCGTTCTGTTTTGCTTGCTTCAGTGCATGGCCAAAGGCTTCGATCTGTCCCTCTCCGCCGTCAACCAAGATCAGCTTTGCCCTGGGAGCGTAGTGCCGCAATCCAACTCCCGGTGATGGAAGAGATGCAGGCTCAGCCGCGTTTTTTTCCGGAGCTTCGCGGAACATGACCGCATCCACTCCGGCGGCTCGAATCTGTTCGAGGGTGATGACGCCGGGGCGGTAGATGACGCAGGGGTTCTCGCAGACATCAATCACAGTCGATTCCACTCCGTGGGTCGTCTCACCGGAATCGAGGATCGCATCGATGCGGCCGTCGAGATCTTCAGCCACATGCTCGGCCGTTGTAGGACTGGTGCGCCCGAAGCGATTGGCGCTCGGCGCAGCAATCGGCACACCGGCTTCGCGAATCACTGCGTGCGCCACGGGATGCTGCGGCATGCGCACGCCCACACGCGGGCGGCCGGCGGTCACGGTATCGGGAATGGCATCTCCCTTTGGCATAAGCAGAGTGAGCGGTCCTGGCCAGAATGCGTCGATCAGATTCACGGCGCTTTCCGGAATGTCTGCGACCACCCGCGTCAGCATCGGCGTGTCCGAAATATGGACAATCAGCGGATCCCACGATGGCCGCTGCTTCGCTGCGAAGATTTTCGCAATCGCTGCAGAGTCGAGGGCATTCGCCCCCAGCCCGTAGACCGTTTCCGTTGGGAGCGCGACCGTCCCGCCGCTGCGGAGAATCTCCGCCGCGCGCTTCAACGATGCGCGCGACGATTCCGACGCAAGATCATGCGCATCGACGGTGAGTCGCAGCGTCTGCATGCTTTCATTTTAGGGCACAGGTCTCAGGGCTCAGGGCACGGTTTTCTGATCCCTGTGACCTGAGCCCTGCTCCCTGTTCTGTGCCCTATACTGGTGCCATGAGTGCCGTTGAGATCGAAGTAAAATTCCGCGTCGCTGATGGCCCTATGCTGGAGGGCAAGCTCATCGCACATGGCTTTCACCGCGTGACGCCCCGCACCTTCGAGAAGAACGTCCTCTTCGATACGCCTGACCGGCGTTTGCGCTCGAAACAGTCGATTCTCCGCATCCGCCAGTATGGAGAACGCTGGGTTGTCACGCACAAGCGGCTACCCGACAACAACGATCCGGGGGCACGCCACAAGCATCGCATCGAAACTGAAACTGAAGTCAAAGATGGCGATGCCATGTCGATCATCTTCAGCCAGCTTGGATATGCTCCCGCGTTCACTTATGAGAAGTGGCGCACCGAATATGCCGATGCCACCGGCCATTGCGTGATTGACGAAACCCCCATCGGCCTCTTTGCCGAACTCGAAGGGCCGCCGGATTGGATTGACGCGACCAGCCAGCGCCTCGGGCTCGATCCTGCCGAGCTCATCACGCTCAGCTATGGCCGGCTGTTTGACGATTGGCGCGCCACGACCGGCAGCTCGGCCACCGATCTGACCTTCGCGGCGATTCCGCAGCACGGCTGATCCAAAGGCGTTTAGATACCCTCGGCAAAGTTCGGTTCAAGCCTTTTCGGATTTCTGCCGATAAGCCTCTCAAACAGCGGTGTCCCCGCACTCCACCCCGAGAGGCCTTCATGAACATTGCAAAATTTCGTCAATCTGCCTTTGCCGCCGGTTTCCAGCATACAGTTCTAGTCCTGCTGGCCGCCCTTGTGTGCCTGCTCTTTGCCGCGCAAGCGCATGCCGATGACCGCCGCGTGGAAAAGCGGGTGTCGCCGATTTACCCGGAAATTGCAAAACGCATGCACGTCTCGGGTGTGGTGCACATCGAAGCAACGGTTGCTCCAGATGGCAGCGTGACCGCAGTCAAGGCGACGACAGGCAACAAGATGCTGACCCTTGCTGCGGAAGACGCCGTGAAGCGCTGGAAGTTCGTGCCTGGCGACGGCCAGTCCACGGTTGGCATCGACGTCAACTTCGAAGCGAACTAAATCTAACCGGGAAATCCAAGGACAAACAGCCATGTCATTCACGCAGTCGCGCCTGACCAACAAACTACGCCTCAGCACCGGAGTGCTGGTGCTGAGCATTCTGCTCGGTTCTTTTGCTGCTTATCTCAAGATGCGTCAGGCAA
Source organism: uncultured Acidobacteriaceae bacterium (assembly GCA_963833015.1). Lineage (GTDB taxonomy): Bacteria > Acidobacteriota > Terriglobia > Terriglobales > Acidobacteriaceae > Alloacidobacterium. Next base: position 752,523 of record CAWHWJ010000020.1, read on the forward strand.
GTCAGCTCTCTGAAAGCGTCGCTACGGATCAGATTCCGGCGCTTTCGGCAGTGCGCGATCTGCGTGTCGCCCTGCTCGACTCCTCAAATGCGCTCAAGGCATACATGCTCTTCGGCGTGGACCCGGCCATGGCCAGCCGTTACCGCGAGATGCTGGAGAAGAGCAAGACCGAGGCGAATCTGGCCATCTCGCAGATACAGGCCAAGCGCCAGGTAATTGACGGCATGGCGGGTGCGGCACAGGTCGACACCATGCTCAATGAGTTTCACGCATTCTCGCAGGGCCAGGAACGTGTTGAGGCGATGGCAATCGGCCAAGGCAGCGATGCTACCAGTAAGGCTTATGACCTGCTGCAGGGCGAAGTAGCCGACCACGAGAATGCCTGCCGCAAAGCGGCGCAGACAGTCGTCGCCGCAGTGACCGAGGGCGCAAATTCCAGCCTGCACGAAACCGTGCACTCCATGCATCTTCAGGCGATCTATCTTTGGCTGGCGATCGTCTTCGGCGGTGTCGTCGGTGCGGTCCTCGCTGAGCTTTCCATCCGTCGCGTCGTCCGTTCGGTAGTTCTGGTGGCCAGTCGCGCGCAGCACATTGCCGAAGGCGACCTGACGGGCGAAGCGCTGCACATCGACTCAAATGATGAAGTCGGCAGTCTGGCGACCTCCATCAATCGCATGCAGGACAACCTGCGCGAGATGATTCGCACGATGATGGAAATCGCTAATACCGTGAACGGCGACTCGGCGAAACTCGCAAACTCGTCTGCTGAAAGCTTCCGCCGCACCAAGGAGCAGAGTCTGCAGACGCAGCAGGCGGCAACGGCAATGCAGGAGATGTCGATCAGCATTGCCGAGGTTTCCAAGCACGCGCAAAACGCAGCCGAGAACGCCAAAGAAGCTTCAAAGACCGCGCGCCACGGCGGCTCGACGGTCGAGCAGATGCTTATCAGCATGCAGTCCATCGCCGACTCGGTCCGCAACACCGCTGCCACTGTGCAGCGCCTCGGGAAAGAATCAGAGCAGATCATCCGCATCGTCAACGTGATTGAAGAGATCGCGCAGAAGACCAACCTGCTGGCGCTGAACGCTGCGATTGAAGCGGCGCGCGCCGGAGAGCAGGGACGCGGTTTTGCTGTGGTCGCCGGTGAAGTACGCCGCCTGGCGGAGAGCACGCGCAACGCCACCAGCGAAATCGGACAGATGATCGAAGGTATCCGCGCGCACACGCTTTCGGCAGTCGAAGCGATGGAAAGCGGCACGGCCACCGTCAACGAGGGCGTAGAAACTACGACCCGTGCTGGCGAAGCCCTGCAGCGCATCATCCATATGGCCGATCAGGTCGACAGCATGATCGCGCAGATCGCTGCCGCCGCCATGCAGCAATCCGAAGCGGCACGTCAATCGAGCGCCAACGTCGACATCATCAACCGCCTCGGCGAAGAAAACGCCGCAGCGATTCCGGAGAGCAATGCGATCGTCAACTCCGTACAAACGGGAGCGCGACGTTTGCAGGAGCACATCGCCAACTTCCGCCTGGAGGAAAGCCGCACATCGGCTCGAAAGAACTACTCAGCGCAGGGGCTTTCCATTCAGCCCGCGCCCGCATACGGCGACTGAAGATTCCACACGCTCAAAAAGAAAAGCAGGGCCACCAGCCCTGCTTTTTATTCTTGTCCCCTCAGTTACTATCGTTTTCCCTACTTAACTATTTTGCGAATGTAGTATTTACGGACGTTATTGCATTTGCATTGGCTGGCGCCTTTGGATCAATCGAGAAATCAAAGACAGCTGACGGAAAGAGATTCTGGCCTCGCGGCATGGGTACGAGCGCATACTCTCCCGGTGCAAGCGGCTCTTTCGGCGTAATTTTCTGCCAATCAGTATTTCCCAATGCCTCCGCGTGGACCTCGATTGCTTGGCTCGCACGCGCTGCATTTCCGGTGACCTGTGTGAAGGCGATGGTGCTGATCACACGTTTATCCTTCGCTGGTTTAACTTTTACGATAAGCAATTCCGTCTGCGTCGAAGAAGTTGCTGTCGGATCTGCGGCGTCAGACGCATCTTCATTGAATGATCCATATCCACGTATATAAATGACTACGTTAGGATCGTGCAGACGAACACTCGCCGCCGCCCCCTGAATCTCGATTGTCTGCTTTGGCTTGTAGATGAAAGGAGCCAGATTGGTCTTCAACGCGTTAGATCCAACGTGTCGGTCGAGGTTAGTGGGCAGAAACTTCATCTGGACTAGCTGCCGTGTGCCATCAAAGACATCCGTGGCCCAGACGTGGCCGGTTGCTGGCAAAACCAGCCCGTCACCAATAGGTGTGCCGGAAACAGCATTGGGCAAATTCTCCCCGGCAGAAAACGTCGTATCCGATGATTCGTTAGAAACTGCGCCTTGAGTGATTGGGTGCGATTGATGGCTCAGATGAGGACGGTTGGTATCGTCCTGCTGAGCCCGTAAACCGACCGCGAAAGCTGCAATAAGAATCACCAAACAGCACTTAATTACTAGAGAACCAGAAAATCGCGGACGCCCCGCGAACAAAGAAATCATGACTTGCTCAGGCCCTTAAGATTGAAAAGTCTTTGACAACACAATACGACATCGGTTCGTTATGCCGGCCGATTTTGTGTCTGAATCTTTGTATCCGAATTGGCTTTCGAACGGCAATAGAAGAATTCGTTCGCGGCCATGCAAAGTCTACGAATAACACGGCCGCCAACCGCGCCCTACGCGCTAACATGAAGGATCGGCGACCCGCATGCAATTCAATGACGTCGTCCTTGCTGCCGCGACAGGGATGATCCCGGCGTTTTGTCCTGCTCCCTTCAATCTTGAATAGAGCGCCGTGACATTCCTGCGAAGTTAATGTGCCACCGGTTGATAGTTGGAGTTCGTCGTCGTGACCTGGAGCTTCTTGGCGGTCGCGTCAAGCACACTCTGCTGGACATAGTTGGTTCCATCCGGCAGACTGGCAAACTGGACGGCCAGTGTGACCACGTCCTTCGGATCATCCATGTAGGTGTTCACATTCAGCGAGCTGATCTTTTTGCTGGCGGTGTCAAAAGAGAGGGTCATCTGGTCGCCGGGCTGCGCATAGTCTTTGAATACAAGCGACGCTACGCCCGAGCCTCCGGTTGCATTCAATGAAGCTTTGCCGGCCTGGAAGGCTTGTTGCATTTTCTGCCCGTTAGGAGGCACGTACATGGCGAGCAGGGTCTTCACCTGTCCCATGTAATCCTTCATCTCTCCCGTCTTTTTCTCAATCACCCTCTGCTTCATTCTCCCGCCGCTGGGCGGTGGCGGCGGTGCGGTTAGCGGAGTCTTCTGCACTGTCCCGTCAGGGCCGTATTGGCACAACGATTGTGAGGGAGGTTTGGCGTCACCTTTCAGCGTCAGTTGAGTGGTCTCCGTCCATTGATACTGGTGCAGCTTCTGCTGGTTCTCGGCAACTGATTGCTTCACGGCCGCCAATTTCTGCTGAAGCTCTCCACCCGCCTGCCCCCCTGCCTGAGGGGTAGCAAGTGCAACAGGTATGAGCGCGGCTGTGGCGATGAGGAGCGCCCATCGATTGCGGATGTGACACATCTTGAGGCCAGACTGCGTCGAGTAGATACTAGCGTTTGCTTGATTCATCTGTAACTCTCCTGTGACTCGGGGGCCCGTGTGAGATATTCATTGGCCAGCGTTCGGAGTGACGCCGTCTGAGATGCCGAGTGCAAGTTGTCGCGGCCTATAAAGGTGCCGCCTCATACAAAATGCGCGCAGAATGCGTAGCAGCGGAAACAGAGAATTCAGTACTTCAAATTACTGACACCGGTGATCTTCTCATAGAAACACCGCTTTGCGGAGAAGTTCAGGATTGCACCGAATTTGATGACGGCACGGCGCTTCCAAAGACTGTCCCAATCCATTCGTTCTCTACAATAACTCTGAAGACAAAACCAATGATGCCTACCGATTTCCGCACCGCCCTCACGGACTTTATTCGCCGCGAAGCCAGGCCCGTTGAGAAATATGGCCACCAGCCGCGTCTTTACGCGTTGACCCGGCAGATCGCCTGGGATCTCAACTACGACGATGATGTGGTCTTTGCCGCGGCTTGGCTGCACGATCTAGGCGTTTTCGTAGGACACCGTCCGGAAAATCCACTAGAGCTCGCACGGTGGGATCACGTTCGTTACGCCTGCGAGCGAGCCCCGCAGATTCTGAATGGCGCCGGATTCCCTGCTGCAAAAGTCCCTTTGGTGCTGGCTGCAATCCGCGAGCATCAGCCTCAGGACAATCCGACGAGCATCGAAGCGACGGTTCTGCGCGATGCTGACATTCTCGAACAACTGGGCGCAATCGGTGCGCTGCGCACGGTCGCCAAAGTTGGCCGCGATACCCGGTACGCGACGTTTACTGACGCGGTGAAAACACTACAGAAAAATCTGCGAACGCTACCGGAAAAAATTCGCCTGGAAAGCACAAAGCGCCTGGCAGAGCCAAGAATCAGCGCGCTCATAAATTTTCTGGACGCGATCGAATCGGAATCCGCAGGCGCTCTGTTCTAGCTGAAATTTAAGCCTCGTTAGCTCCGTGGCACTTCTTGTACTTCTTGCCGGAGCCGCATGGGCAGGGATCGTTGCGACCGACCTTGTCACCCGTCCTGCGCTGCGACGGAGCTTCCGCGCTGCCGCTGCCGGCCATGCGCGCCTGCTCAAGTTCACGCTTCTTCTTGCGCTGGAACTCGCGCTCAATCTCGTCGATTGTCGTTGAAGGCTGACGCGTAGGAATCGGAACCGCTGATGGCTCATGCGTTGGAGCCGCAGGATGATGGCCGTTGCCATCCGCAGACGGCACCGGAGGAGCCAGAGGAATCGCTGGCCGCGGACGCGACGGAATCTGCAAAGGCTGCCCATCGGGACCGACGATCTGCATGAGGAACAGGAAGCGCACCGTGTCTTCCTGGAAACGGCCCATCATGTCCTCGAACATCTCGAAGGATTCCTTCTTGTAGGCAACCAGCGGATCCTGCTGGGCATAGCCGCGCAGCCCGATGCCTTCCTTCAAGTGGTCCATGTTGAGAAGATGATCTTTCCACAAGCCGTCGAGCACGCTGAGCATGATCATCCGCTCGTGGAAGCGCATGGCCTTCTCGGTAACGATCTGCTCCTTTGCTTCGTAGCGTCCCTTCAGCCGATCGAAGAGCGTTTCGCCAAGTTCGTGGCGCGTCATCTCCGCGATGTTGATTCCCTCCGCATCGACATCCAATCCAAACTGCGAGACCAGCTTTTCCTTCAGCGCTTTCAAATCCCACTGGTCGGGATGCAACTTCTCCGGCGCAACTTCATCGAGAATTGCGCTGAGAAGATTCGCGACGTAGTCCTCGACAATCAGTTCCTTCTGATCGAGTCCTTCAAGCAGCTGGCGGCGCAATCCATAAACGGCCTCGCGCTGCTTGTTCATCACGTCGTCGTATTCGAGCAGGTGTTTGCGGGCTTCAAAGTTCTGCGATTCGACGGCCTTCTGCGCCGCCTCGATGCGCTTCGAAATCATGCGCGATTCGATCGGCACGCCTTCTTCCATGCCAAGACGCTGCAGCAGTGTTCCCACCCATTCCTTGGCGAAGATGCGCATCAGATCGTCTTCAAGCGACAAATAGAAACGCGATGCGCCGGGATCGCCCTGGCGTCCTGCGCGTCCGCGAAGCTGGTTGTCGATACGCCGCGACTCATGCCGCTCGGTGCCGAGGATGTGCAGGCCTCCCGCAGCGATCACCGCTTCGTGCTCTTCCGCAGCTGTCGCAGCGTAGGCAGCGTACGTCTTGTCCCACGTCTCCTGCGTCGTCTCGAATTCCTGCCCCTGGTAGTAGAAGCGGAACATACCCGGCGCTGCCATCGGATTCAGCGCGCCCTCGGCCACGCTGATCGCACGCGCCGCGCTCTTCTTCACCAAGTCCTGCTTAGCGACGAACTCCGCATTACCGCCGAGCAGAATGTCGGTTCCGCGGCCTGCCATGTTGGTGGCGATCGTCACCATGCCAAAACGGCCCGCCTGCGCTACGATCTCGGCTTCGCGCTCGTGGAACTTCGCATTCAGCACGACGTGCTTCACGCCCTTGCGCTGCAGGATCTGCGAGAGCAGCTCCGACTTTTCAATTGACGTGGTGCCGACCAGCGCCGGCTGCCCATTTTCGTGCAGCTTCGCGATTTCATCGGCAACGGCGAAATATTTCTCTTTGGCCGTGCGGAAGACCACATCAGGATTCTCCAGCCGCAGCAGTGGCTTGTTCGTTGGAATCACGACGATCTCAAGCTTGTAAATCTTGTCGAACTCGGCGGCTTCCGTCTCTGCTGTTCCGGTCATGCCGGCGAGCTTGTTGTAGAGGCGGAAATAATTCTGGAAGGTGATCGTCGCCAGCGTCTGGTCTTCGCGGCGGATGTTCACGCCTTCCTTCGCTTCGACGGCCTGGTGTAGGCCATCCGACCAGCGGCGCCCCGGCATCAGCCGGCCGGTGAACTCGTCAACGATGATGACCTCGCCGTCCTTCACCACGTACTGCACGTCGCGCTTGTACAGCGAATGCGCCTTGATGGCAACTTCAACGTGATGCTTGAGATCCCAGTTCTCCGGATCGGCGATGTTGCCAATGCCGAGCAGCCCTTCGATCTTCTCCCAGCCCTCATCGGTCACGCTGATGGTCTTGTGCTTTTCATCGACCACGTAATCGCCGGTGAGGATCTTCGCCTGATCCGGACCCTGCTCGATCTCCTCGCCTAGCTCAAGCCCCGGAATGATGCGGTTCACACGCGCATATTTGTCGGTCGTCTGGTCAGTCGGGCCGGAGATGATGAGCGGCGTACGCGCTTCGTCAATCAGGATCGAGTCAACTTCATCGACGATGGCGAAGTAATGGCCGCGCTGCACGCACTCGGCGAGCTCAAACTTCATGTTGTCGCGCAGGTAGTCGAAACCGAACTCATTGTTCGTTCCGTAGGTGATGTCGGCGCCATACGCCGCACGGCGCTGGCTGTCATCGAGATCGTGGACGATGACGCCAACCGTCAGTCCGAGGAACTCGTAGATCTTGCCCATCCACTCCGCGTCGCGCTTGGCCAGATAGTCGTTGACCGTTACGACGTGGACGCCGCGCCCGGCGAGTGCGTTCAGGTAGCACGGCAGAGTGGCAACGAGCGTCTTGCCTTCGCCCGTTTTCATTTCAGAGATTTTGCCCTGATGCAGCACCATGCCGCCGATCAACTGTACATCGAAGTGGCGCATATTCACGGCGCGGCGGCCAGCCTCGCGAACTACGGCGAAGGCCTCGGGCAGAATCTCGTCGAGCACCTGCTTCTCAGCTGCTTTACGTTCCTCGGCATCGGTGATGCCTTCCACAGCCGCGGCAACGCGCGCCTTGAACTCCTGCGTCTTGGCGCGAAGCTCGTCGTCCGAGAGCCGCTGCACATCCGGCTCCAGGGCATTAATCGTCTGGACAAGAGGCATCAGGCGCTTCACCGCCCGTTCATTGCTGGTCCCAAAAACCTTAGTAAGAGCACTACCGATCAAAGCAGAATTTCCTCAAGATATAGTGTAAATGGTTTGGGACGATAGGACGTTAGTATCGATAATGATGTCATCCTGAGCGTAGCGAAGGATCTGCTTTTTCAGCAATATGCCGCCACGCTAACCTTCTGATTTCTAAAAGGACATCTACCACACTATGATAGCTGGCGTCATTCTCGCGTCAGGATTTGCCTTGAGTAGTTTGCCTCCCGGAATCTTAGGAGTTTGATAGACGCAGCGGCGGCCTTCGCAGAATTTTTCTAGCTGCTTTGAGGCTGCGCCTCCAAGATTCTGCCTCCTTCGCCGACAGTTTGACTTGAGCGAGTACGAGAGCCAGATCGCGCCCCGCGCAAATCTTTTCTTTGCATTTCGTTTCGCGCATGCACCAAATTCTACCAAGTAGGCCGAGCGAGTAGGGCTTCTACTCGAACTTCCCGTTTTGGCTGCTAACAGATTGCGAAAACGGCCGCTCCTCATGACCCGTCGCCCAAGCCTTATTCGGTGTTGGACTCATTACAAAATGCAGCTCGCCACCAGCCATGATTTCTTCATGCCGCAGATAGCTGCGATCGAGCGCCTTGCCATTCAGCATGACTTTGCCTACGTAACGATTCGCATCGGAAAGATCGTCCGCCACGATGCGAAACTGCTTGCCATTCGGCAGATGCAGCGTCGCCTCTTCAACAAAAGGCCTGCCAATCACGTACTCATTCGTTCCGGGCGCGACTGGATAGAACCCGAACGCCGTAAACAGCAGCCATGCCGACATCTGCCCCAGGTCGTCATTGCCAACGAGTCCATCCGGCGCGGGACGGTATTGGGAATCGACAATCTGCTTCAGTCGTTCCTGCGTGCGCCACGGCTGGCCCGCATAGTCATACAGATACGCAAGGTGATGGCTCGGCTCGTTCCCGTGGATGTATTGCCCAATCATCCCGGCAATGTCTTCGACGTCTGCATAGCGTTTCGGATCGACCTTCGCGTCGAACATCGCATCGAGTTTGTCCACCAGCTTTTGATCGCCGCCAAGCAGCTTGATCAGCCCAGCTTCATCCTGCGGTTGGTACCACGAATACTGCCACGAATTCCCTTCCGTGAACCCACTCTGCGCGCCAGCCTGAGCGGGATCGAAGGGCTCGCGAAAACTTCCGTCCACCATCTTCGGCTGCACAAAACCAGTCTGCGTATCGAAAACATTGCGCCAGTTCTCCCCACGCTTAGCGAAAGTATCAGCGACATCGTTGCGCCCCAACTTCCGCGCCATCCGTGAGATGGTCCAGTCGTCGTACGCATATTCCATAGTCTTCGAAGCCGCCTCGCCATCGTTGTCAACCGGCACATAGCCGAGCTTCATATACTCGCCAAGATGGCCATAAGGACCGTAGGTCGCGCTGGCAACCATCGCGTCCAGCGCTTCGTTCGCATCGAAATTGCCGACATTCTTCATGTACGCGTCGGCAATTTCGGGCACAGCGTGGTAGCCGATCATGCACCATGTCTCCAGCCCCTGAAACTGCCAGATGGGCAAAATACCGAAGGGGCTTTCCTTCTGCGAAACAAGCAGCGACCGCACAACATCTGTCGTGCGGCTCGGCGGCTCAATCAGAGTCATCAACGGCTGTTCGGCACGGTATGTATCCCACAGCGAGAAAGTAGAAACAAAGTTGAAGCCATCCGCCTTGTGAACCTCATAGTCAGGCCCGCGATACCTACCGTCCGCGTCCATGGTAATCGATGGAGCCATGAGAGCGTGATACAGCGCTGTATAAAGGCTTTTGCGCATCGCCGGATCAGCCTTGATATCGACAACCGAAAGCTCTTTCTCCCACGCGGTGCGCGCCTGCGCGCGCACCGCATCGAAATCAAAACCACTCACTTCAGCATCGAGATTTGCAATTGCACTGTCTTCGCTTACCGGCGAAATCGCGACCTTCACCACCAGCGGCCGCTTCAGCTCGCCAAAGTCGAAGACGCCGATGATCCCCCGTCCCATGATGGCTTGCGTATCGGAAGGCGACGTGCCGGGAGTGGCAAATCCCTTGTATTCCTGCGGAAGGGGCTCGCGGTCGTATAGCTCGTGTCCTGCAAGCGGCTGCGAAAAGCGCATCGCAAAATACAGTTGCCGCGCCGGAGCCCAGCCGCGCGTCTCGCGCATGCCAGTCACGGTGCCATCCGCGCGCACCCGCAGGCTCGCCCATAGAACTTTTCCCGTGTAGTTGTAGATCGACGACCGCATGTCCAACAGCAGATGCGCCGGCTTGTCTGCCGGAAATGTGTAGCGATGGACACCGACGCGCGTCGTGGCTGTCAGTTCAGCGCGGACGCCATAGTCGTCAAGGGTCACGGCGTAATATCCGGGCTCGGCCTTTTCCGTTTCGTGATGAAAGCGCGAGCGATACCCCGAACCGGGAGCATCGATCTCGCCCGGTTCGAGCTTTACGTCGCCTGCAATCGGCTGCACGAGAAAATCGCCGAGATCCGAGTGCCCAGCCCCGGAAAAATGCGTGTGGGAAAAACCGAGGATCGTCGTGTCTTCGTAACGATATCCCGCCGCCCACTTGTAGCTCTGCTTGAATGGCCGAATCTGCGTATCAGGACTAAGCTGCACCATGCCGAATGGCACCGTCGCTCCGGGAAACGTGTGGCCCTCAGGCCCCGTGCCAATCATGGGATCGACGGATTGAAATGCGCTCGGGGATTGAGCATGAAGGAAGGGGGAGAACCCCATCAGCAAAGCAAAACAACCGGAAGCGACCGCACTGCCCGCAGCAAAACGAACTTTGATCCGCACTCTTTACCTCGTATTCCTATCGATGAACGCCATCCACAGGATATACAGAGTGCATGATGCAGCGCGCATCGAGAGCCGCTCATGGCCGAGCCGAAACGCCTATTCGGCTGTCCTTACCGAGACCTAGTTCTTATAGTCCTTGGTCGCAGATTCCAGTGCTGTCCAGCCCCGCTGAAAACGATCAGTGGAAAAGTCGAATCCTTTTGCCTGCCCGTTTTTCTGCGCCGCTTCTATGGTCTGTTTTGCCAATATCAAATCCTCTCTTATGGCGACCAAGATACTTTCGCCCTGACTCCCTCCGGGATCCCTGCCCGTGTACGCTACGTAGCTGCCGGTCCTCATTCCACCCGATTCGAACACATCCTTTTTTATTTTGCCTTCCTGCTCATTGACTCTCCATACATCGGTATTGGAAGTAATGCTGCTGGTAGCATCGGCCCTTGTATTCATGGAATCGAGGGTTGCAGTGGTAGTGCCCTTGACAAGCTTTCCAACTTTCGCGCCGGCACCGGCGGGCTTGTCACCCCCTTCGAAAAACGCCTCGAAATTCTCCGGCTTTGCCGCCACAGGCAGTCCCTGAGGTACCTTGGGTGTGACAGTCCAGGTAGCCTTCATCAAGTTGTCGCTGATCGTTACATCCGTGCCTAATTTCGGATCGAAGACGACGATGCTTGAGTCGTTCAAACTTTTGACGACACGTTGATCTGAAGCTGGAGCTGTTGTGCCATTAGCACGCTCTTGAGCGTGGGCGGTGATAGCCGCAGCTTGTGCTCTAAGAGCCGCGTTTGGATCAGCGGGTGCGCTTGCTGGAGTGGAACCGGCAGACGCAGTTGTGCTTTTCTGTTCAAGATACGCTGCCCATACTTTGTCTATGAGATCCTTTTGTCCGCCGCCGCCGGGAGGGCTGAGATATGCAGTGATCTTATGATCATTATTGACCTGAACCATTGCTGTCCCTTCAGGGCCAGCTAACTGCACCATGTGGGCCGGAGAACGGCCGGCTGGCATCTCGGTGACCGTGTAATCTTTGCCATCCAGCTTGACTGTCGTTTGAGTGATCTGGGCGTTGACAAGAGAGCCGCCAAATAGAGAAGCTGCTACAACAACTGACGTAAAGATGGCGGACCTGAAGCTGTGACGCTGGGAAGATTCCTGAAGGGTCATTCAGATTCCCTTTAACAAAAAGTACAACATAATACCATATCGATTATTTGCCACATGTCGCGGCCTGCATTTTCACTTCGCGCGCGGATGCGTCCGGTCGTACACCTCGGCCACCTGTCCAACGGTAAGTTGCGTGTAGCGCTGCGTCGTTGAGAGCCGCTCGTGGCCGAGCAATTCCTGAATCGCGCGCAGGTCCGCACCTTCCTCCAGCATGTGCGTGCCGAAAGCATGCCGCAGCGTGTGCGGATGCACCTCCGCAGGCAGCCCATTTGCGATGGCCAGAGCCTTTACGATGCGGCCCACACTGCGCGTCGTGAGGCGACCGTTGCCGCGCAGTTTCGCGTTCAGCAGCAGTGCATCAGATTGCTTTCCCGCCGCCTGCAATCGCGCTTCGCGCTGCGGTAGATACGCCCTCAGCGCCTGCGCCGCGGCATCGCCGAGGGGAACATATCGTTCCTTGCGTCCCTTGCCGCGCACGAGAATTGCTTCATTCGCCCAATGAATATCTTTGAGATCAATCCCGACGAGCTCAGCGTTGCGAATGCCGCATCCATACAGCAGCTCAAAGATCAACCGATCCCGCTCCGGCCACGCGGCAAAGTCTTCCGACACGCCATCGACAGCGCGATTCATCTGCTCGATCGTGGGCACGCGTGGCAGATGCTTCGGTAGCTTCGGCGTCGCCACCAGCGCAGCCGGGCTTTGCTCAAAATGCCCCGCACGCGCCAGCCACTTGAACCATGAGCGAATCGCCGCAAGCGCCCGCGCCGCCGACGCCTTCGACAATCCCTTCTCGTAAAGCGTGCCGAGATAAGCGCGAATATGCTGATGCTCGACGCGCTTGATCTCAACTCCAGCGCCAAACATCTCCACCAGATACATGACAAAGTCATGCAGCTCGCGCTCATACGCGCGCAGGGTGTGAGCCGATGAGCCACGCTCATTCTGCAACGTGGAAAGAAACTGATCGGCCAGCAGCGCGATTTCCGACTTTGCAGTCTCAGCCATGGCTTCCTCGTCTCGCCAGCCATGCATCGAGCGTCCACTTGTCAGGTGCGCTGCACGAAGCTAGAAAAAGTGCCGCGGCAACATACACAAAAACGCCATAGATCAGCGGAGCATGCACCCCAAACACTGCCGTCATCGCCAGCAGGAACGCAAGCGTCAAAAGTCCGCTGAGCAATGCCGCGATGCGCGTCATCAGTCCAACAATCAGAAGGATTCCCAAACTTGTTTCAGCAATTGTCACAGTCCACGCAAGCGCAGGAACCATAGCCGATGGGCTCCATGGATTGAGCTTCGCCGTGTACGCAACAAAGTTCTGAAAATTTCCCCACGAAACAGAAGGCGCACCAGCTGGTCCCCAAACTCCAAAACGGTCGGCCACGGCAGAAAGGAATCCAGCACCCAGCGACAGCCGCACCAAAAGCGGCGCCAGATGTGACTGCACTCGGATTGCAGGCGGCATTTCGTTTCTCTCCATCACGATTCCTGCAAACTGCGCTTCGCCCTTGGATGATGTGTCCGATGAACGGCCTTCAACCGCCCCAGCGCAAGATGCGTGTACACCTGCGTCGTCGCAATATCGGCATGACCAAGAAAGGTCTGCACCGTACGCAGATCGGCGCCATGCTCCACCATGTGCGTAGCGCAGCTGTGCCGCAGTTTGTGCGGACTGGCTTGGCTGTCGCTCGACTTCACCAGCCGCCACACCCACTCCCGGGAAAGCGCCTTGCCGCGAGTGGACAGAAAAAGCTGATTCGCGCGCCCATTCCGAACCAGCCCTGGACGCCCGCGTTCGAGATATTCTTCCAGAGCCTTCACGCACAACGCGCCCAGCGGAACGATACGCTCCTTGTCGCCCTTGCCGCGCACCAGAACGCGCCCCGCATCGAGCGAGAGATCGGCGACACATATGCCAGTCAGCTCTGAAACACGCAGACCACCGGCATACAGCAGTTCCAGAATCGCCCGGTCGCGCAGCGCAATGGCATCGGCTTCTGGATGGTCGGCAGCCACCGCAGCGCGCTCCAGCATCGAATTCACTTCAGAAGGCGCAAGCGACTTGGGCAGCACCTTCCACGCGTCGGGCGATTCGAGATTCACCGTCGGGTCGTGCCCGATGCGTTTGTCGAGCAGCAGCCACTTATAGAAGCCGCGCAGGCACGACAGCTTGCGCGCCATCGACCGCGATTCGACGCTATGCGTCCGCAAATGTTCGAGGAAACCGGCCACTTCCTGTTGCCGCGCCGTCATCAGCAGCGCGTTCCCGCCCTCCAGATACTCGGCAAACTGCAGCAGATCGCGTTCATATGCCTCGCAGGTCAGCGGCCGCAGCCCCTTTTCCACGCGCAAATAGACAAGGTACTCGCGAATCAGCTCGGTATTGCGGCCCGTGCTCACACCTTGATTATCTGCGCCGGGCTGCTGATCCGGCAGTCGCAGGATGCTTCCGGAATCAAGTTCACCAACGCTTTACATTCCCAGCCGTGCAAAATCCCCTACTATCGCAGACAATAAAGAGTTAAGGAGTACCACTTGACTACGCTGCATACCGCACCCGCCGAACAATATACCCGCGAGGAATTTCACCAGGCCGTCATCGCGACCCATCCGCGGACCGCTGTATTCGATTGCGACGGCACGCTCTGGACCGGCGACGCAGGATACGGCTTCATGGTCTGGTCGATCGAGTCCGGCCTCGTTTCGCGCAATACCGCCGACTGGGTCGACACCCAGTACCGCCTCTATCGCGCCGGCAAGGTTTCCGAATTCGAGATGTGCGCCGAGATGGTCCAGATGTACTCCGGGCTGGAAGAGGACGAGCTGCGCAAGGCCGCCGCCACCTACTTCCGCACGCATATCGAAGCCAACATCTTCCCCGAGCTGCGCGAACTGATCGCCGATCTGCAAGCCGCAGGAACGGAATTATGGGCCGTAAGCTCTACGAATAACTGGGTGATTGAAGAAGGCGTCGCGCGCTTCGGCATTCCCGCGTCGCGCGTGCTCGCGGCAGAAGTCAAGATCGTCAACGGACATGTGACAAGTGACTTAATTGACGTGCCCACCGATGAAGCGAAGGCAACAGCGCTCGTCCGTGCAGGCGTGCCGCACCCCGACTGCGTCTTCGGCAACTCCATTCACGATGAAGCGATGCTGAAGATTGCAAAGCACGCTTTTCCGGTAAATCCATCGCCCGCGTTGCTGCAGTCGGCGGCGGAAAACGGCTGGACGGTCTTCTACCCGGCATCCGTGCTGAAGGACAGCAAAGTCTAGGGCGCATGCGCATCGTTTCCCTCCAGCCCAGCGTCTCCGTCATTCTCGAGCACCTCGGTCAGCTCGACACGCTTGTGGCCTGCACGCGCTATTGCCTCGACGTCGTCCCCGAACTGCGCAGCCGCAATCTTCCACTTGTCCACGACGCCTGGACAACGACCACCGACGAACTGACTGCGCTCAAGCCCGATCTCGTCATCGCGTCGGTTCCATACCGGCTGGAATCGCTAGCAGCTATTCTGAAAGCGGGCTTCCCGGTGCTGGCACTAGCTCCGCATTCCCTTGCCGATATTTACGGCGACATCCGGCTCGTCGGCTCTGTCGTGCATGCGCCTGTCAAAGCCGAGGCCGTCATCGCATCGATGCAATCGTCTATCGCACAAACCAGCAGACTCGCGGCCACTGCGAACCATTGCCCCCGCGTCTACTGCGAAGAGTGGGGCAAGCCGCTCATTCACTCTCAATACTGGGTCAAGGAGCTGGTGGAAGCGGCCGGCGGCGAATTCATCGGCGCTCCCGGCGCGGTTACCGAAGCGGAAGTCATCGCCGCCGCCGATCCGGATGCAATCGTCATGGCGTGGTGCGGCGCGGGCATGCGCGTGCCGCTGGAACGCACTGTGGAAAAGCGCGGCTGGCAGCAGCTCCGCGCCGTCAGCGAGCGCCGCGTCTTCTGCATCACTGAGGAGCTGCTGAACACGCCCGCGCCCACGCTGGTCGGCGGTTTGCGCGCACTTGCATCGGTCATTCATCCTGAAATTTTTGGCGCCACGCAAAGCTCACAAATGCGTTGCATCGATTTTGAGGCTGAGCCGTCTAAACTGGTGTGAGCGTGGAGGATATCGAATCCCAAAAAGTCGGCGCTGCGGAATCCAAATCCGTGCGCTATGTCGTTGCCGCGCTCATTCTTAGTGGCGACGAGGTCCTTATTTGCCAGCGCCGCCCCGATCAGGCCATGGCCCTCAAATGGGAGTTCCCCGGCGGCAAAATGGAGCCCGGCGAGAGTACCGAAGAAGCGCTCGTCCGCGAGCTTGAAGAGGAGCTCGGCATCCGGGCAACGATTGGCACGCTCGTAGCTCACGTACGCCACGCCTATCGCAACGGCAGCTCGGTTGACCTGCAGTTCTTCGCCGTTCACCACTTTGAGGGCGAAATCACCAAACACATATTCAATGATCTGCGTTGGTGCAACCTGCGTGACCTGCCGACCTACGACTTCCTCGCCGCCGACCGAGGCCTCGTCCGCGACCTCGCCGCCGGCAAGCTGCTCTAAATCACGCTCTAGCTACTGCACGCCAAAGTCGTAAATCCCCACCATCGGCGGACCGCCCAGCACATACTGCCCGACAGGCAGTGGTGTTTTCGGCGTGATCACAACAACCGTGTCTGAGATTCGCTTTACGTCGACTGGCTGAACCCTCTTTGGAGGAAGCCAGCTATCGCGCGAGCTTACCGCCTCCTCGATCTCGCGATGGTCTTTCTTCACGTCCACCGTTCCGATCATGATCTGACTCGGGTTGAAGTTGGCGGGAATGGTGATGCAGAATGATGGGCTTGTACCCAGCGTCACCGGCGCTGCCGGATCCTTATAGCGGTAGATGACCGTCTCGCCCGCTCGCGGATTTAATGGATTCTTACCGAGGTCTTTGAAGCCGGTAGAAAGAGACACGCTCTTCTCCTTGGGCATCTGCACAGCCAGCATCATCGTTTTCCATGCTGACCCCTCAAAGTAGCTCACGCCATAGGTCGTGGGACACGGAACAGATGGCTCAGCGCCGCCAGTGGAAGGCGTCGGGGAAGCCACACCGCCGGCAGAGGCCGACCCCCCGCCGTGACTACGGGCATAAAATGCCTTCCAGTCCGCGAACGATTTCTTCAGCTTGTCCTCGTCGGTTCCGGGCAGCGGAAGGACCTGGAGATCACCGTTCATCATCAGAATCGTTCCCGCAACCTTGCCGTCGCTGCCCAGGACCTGTGCCATCTGGCCTGTGTTCTGAAATTTGAAAGTGTAGTCGTCCCACTTCACCGTCTGGTTTGCCAGAGAACTCTGGCCGTAGCACGCTGTCGCAAGAAAAGCCGCCGTGAGCCCAACAGACACAATCGTCCTCAAGCACTGCAGGAATGTCATTGGTTGCCCCTCTCCCCGGAAGGCGGCCCAATTATACCGCTCCTTTCTTGATGCGACGGAAAATGGCTTTCGTGGAACTGAGTCCTTGACATATCCGTATTAGTACTACAATGTAGTATTAATAACGCGCCCCGGCACAGCGCATATCTTCTGTCGTTTCAGAAAATGATGGCGGCACTTCCAGCAACGCGACCAGTTTTGCAGAATCCAGGCAGGCGATCCCTGCTCTGGTCTTTGGCTGGCCTCGGGCTGACCACAAAGCTCACCCCAAAAATGTGGGGATCCGAACAGCACTCCGACCATCTCTTTCGCTTCTCAACGCCGGAATGTGAAGTGCGCATGCGTGTTCAATATTTTGCAAACACATCGTCCGACAATCTCCGTTTTCGAGATGGCTTGACCAATCGCGCCTTTTGTCTGTCCCCGAACGGAGAAGAAGATCATGCCTGCATCGCGCGATTCGTGGGCGCAATGGCCATCGCCCGCTACGATTTCCGTTCACGTTCCCATTCCCCGAATCCTCTCAATCTGCGGGAGCGCGTTCTGACCATCGATCATGACAGCCGGATGAGTCCTCGTCCTCCCTTTGAAAGAGTCCTGCCCGTGGAAGAAGCAGCGGTCAGCGACATTCAGGCGTTCGGATACAATCCCGGCGATCCGAACGCAACACCGCTCCCTGTATGGTGTCTGTTGCGCCAGGATTTGTACCTCAATGACCAAACCTCGGCTTTTCTCATTGTCCATTGGAAACATACTCTCGATTCCATCAGCCTCGTCGACGTAATTCCGGGCGATGGAACCGAATTGATGAGCAAGTGAGGCGTGAATTTGGCAGTGGGTCAGTTTAAGGTTCTGCCGGGTTGTAACTACCCAAAACGCCGGTTCCACGGAAGTTCGACTCTTCGACCTCGCACATTTTTTGACGCAACAATTCATCTTTTTTTGGTGGGTTCTGGCAGTTAGCTGTATAAGACGAGTTGGATGGCATCGCGATACCAATCTTGGGCGGAGTGGTACCGGCGAACCTTAACCCGATGGATACATTTTCGGTCGGTGCCGATAAAGCGCCTATGGGTGTTGATAGCGGCGGTCTTCCTCTTGTTTTCAGTGATCGGCTTCTACGTCGATCTAATGTACAGGGGAGTGTTGCCTTATGTCGTCGTGCTTACCATCGCGCTTTACGTCGGGCTGAACGCTTCGTTGTGGCTCATAGTGCTGTCGCGGCTGCCGATGCCGTTTCTAGTCGGCCTGATAGTACTGCAGTTCTTCAATAGCGCGATTAACACCAGCCTGGCAAACTGGATGGTGCGCAGCTTCGATCTGAAGCCAGTGCCTTCGGAAACGGGAATCCATTTCGCCGCAACCGCGACGATGTCGGCGATCATTCTCTCCTACGTTTGTTTCGTTGTGTATATCCGGCGCGAGGGCAGAGAGTCGTTCCGCATGCGCAACGAACTGGAGCTGGCACACGGGATTCAAAAGACGCTAGTGCCGCCGGTGGGATTGCGAACGTCGCGCTTTGAGATTTACGGCATTTCGCACCCCAGTGAAAAGGTGGGCGGCGATCTGGTGGATGCGATTTACATGCCGAGCGGTGATGCTATTGCCTATGTTGCCGACATCGCTGGACATGGGCTCCCTGCCGGCATTCTGATGGGAATGCTAAAGACAGCGACTCGCACGGCCCTGCTGGATGCGGAGGGACGCGAGCCGCATCGGACTCTGCCGGTATTGCTGGATCGGCTGAACAGGGTGCTCCCGGAGGTGAAAGAGCCGCACATGTATGCGACGTTTACCGGCTTCCGGCTGGGAGAGGACGGCAGCGTGTTCTATGCGCTGGCGGCAAGCCCACCGATTCTGCAGTGGCACGCGAGCGGACGGACCTTGTCGCACACGGAGGAGGGCCAGTTCCCTCTCGGGCTGCTGCCGGTTTCCAGCTTTGACGGACAGAGGCTGGAAGTTGCGTCGGGCGATCTGCTCGTGGTTGCAACGGACGGGATTCTGGAAGTGTGCAACAAACCCCAGGAAGAATTTGGCGTGGGACGACTGAAGCAAGTGATCGCGGCGAACGCCAAGGACCCTTTACCCGAGCTGGCGGCAAGGATTCTCGCGGCGGCGCGTGGGTTTGGACACCAGTTAGACGATCAAACAATCCTCATCGTGCGTTGTTTGTGATTTGGGAATGAAGTACTCGCCATCAACGATTGAGGACTTCGTCGGCTTTCTTGACCGCCTAATTGAATTGCCTTGACCAATCCCTTATTAGTACTACAATGTATTTCTAATAATGCTTGGCGAATTTGAATACCTGTTAATCACCGTCGCTGCCGGACTCGGAGAGAACGCCTATGGTGCGGCGATTCGGGAAGAGATCGAATCCAGCACCGAACGAAGATGCTCCATGGGCGCTCTCTACACGACGATCGATCGCCTGGAAAAAAAGGGCCTGCTGAAAACATGGATGGGCGAAGCCACACCCCAGCGTGGTGGCCGGGCCAAGCGCATGGTGCGCGTGACCGCGCAAGGTACGCATGCCGCGAAAGAGTTCTACGACGCAGTCATGCGTGTGAGCCGCGGCGCTTCCTGGGCGCAAAACCGAACAGGCAGGACGTCATGAACGGAATCCCCTGGCAACTGATAGGCTTTGCCTCGAAATTCCTCGAGCGGGATGAACGCGACGCGGTACTGGGCGATTTGCTGGAGACGAACGAGAACACCTGGCGAGGGTTCCTCGATGTCTTCGGCCTGGTTTTCCGCCGGCAGGCCGGTCTCTGGAAAGACCCTCGGCCCTGGCTTGCGGGATTCGTCCTCACACTTCCTTGCAGCTATCTGCTGACAACTGTTTCTGTTTCCGTAAGCTGCACCTATCAACGGCTGGTGAATCACAAGGTTTACGGATGGCACTGGCCCACCGGCCACGAGGGCTTCCCGCTGCTGCTGTGCCATATCTTTCTCCTCATCGCCTGGTCTTGGTCAGGCGGCTATATCGTTGGGTCAATTTCGCGGCGGACCCTTTGGGCAAGCGCGATATTGTCAGTCATCCCTTCAGTTCTTTCTCTGCATATGTACCCCTCCCAGTCGCTCCCGAGGCTTTGCCTCTTCCTGTTTTTTCTGCCGGCAATCTTCGGAGTCCGCTGGGGAGTGCGCCACGTCCATATCTCATTTCGCGCAGCGTCGCTTCTCGCGCTCACGATGACCGTGCTGATGATCTGCGCGTGGAGCAACAATGCGTTGTGGATTCTCAACTGGGCATTGATCCTGCCCGCTTGGTACCTCGTCGCTGCGGCGTGGCGATCTTCACGAAGAGCCGAACGAGACCGCGACCCGTGGGCCATGTCATAGAGTGCGCTTAGTGCGCTTTGAAGAAGGCGGGCTGCGTTACACGCTCTTGGCTAAAGCAAGACCGGGAGTGCCGCTTCCACGCGATTCCGTCCAAGCGATTTCGCCACATACAGGGCGCTGTCCGCAGCTTTCAGCAGCTCGGAAAGTTCGCTGTTTACCTCGGGAACTTGCGTCGCGCAGCCAATGCTCACCGTCACGATTTCATGTGTATTGCCTGAATGTGGAATACGGAGCTGCTCCACAGTGAAACGAATCTGCTCGGCGATGGCGATCGCACCCTCGCAATTGGTATCCGGCAGAATCACGGCGAACTCCTCGCCCCCGTACCGGGCCACCATATCCGCAGGACGCTGCAGCACTTGCGTCGTGGCTTCGGCGATCTGGCGTAAACATCGGTCGCCGGGGATATGGCCGTAGATATCGTTGAAGTTCTTGAAGTGGTCTGCATCCATGAACAGAAGCGAGCACGGCGTGCGATCCCGTTGGGCGCGCTTCCATTCGGATTCCAGAACTTCATCGAATCGCCGACGATTGGCAATCCCCGTCAAACCATCCACGCTAGCCAGAGCTTCCACCATGTGGAAGGCCCGCTGCAGTTCCTCCTCTGCAGCTTTGCGAAGCGAAACGTCCCGCATCACCACCACGAATCCCGGGGCCTCGCTTGCCGACGGTTCGCGGTACATGCGCAGGCTGGCTTCCATCCAAAGGTAGCTGCCGTCTTTTTTCAAACAACGGAACTGAAACATTCCCGGATGCTTTCCTTCGCGTGCTCCGCGAAAGATAGCCTCCGCCACTGACATGTCTTCAGGATGAAATGCTTCGCGATAGCTCATACCTCGTACATCGTCGAGATCCCATCCCAGCATTTCCGTGACCGCAGGCGAGGCATACAAGACCTTGGCCTCAAGATTCACCAGCAGGATCGCATCGCGTGAGCTCACAGCAAGCAAACGGAATCGAGCTTCGCTCACCCGCAATCCTTCCTGCAGCCGATAACCCTCCGCCCGAATCACTTCAAGGATGTAGAGCATCAGCATCGAGAAGCCGATGAACATCTGCAGGGTCAGGTCGCGAGCGGTCAGCGACGCGCCCGGCATCAACGCCAATGGCCCGCGTCCGGCCGTCGTAAAGAATCCGCCGATAATCGACACCACCAGCAATCCAAGCGCTGAACCAGCCAGACCGAGGCGAACGCCGATCATCAGAAGGCCAAGCAGCAACACAAAAAGAAGCGGCGCACGCGTCTGCCAGAAGACAACGCCTGCCGTAACACACAGCAAGGCAAAAATGCCCTGAATTTCCCACCAGTCCCTGCCCAGAAATGGCTTCTTCCGCGCGAACGAAAGATAAAGCGGAATCATGACCGCCATCCCCAGCGCATCTGCCGTAAACCACCACTGGAAGGAATGAAGATGCGGGATGATGTGCCTTCCCTGCCTGCCGAAAAGCAGCGTAGCCAGCGCCGAAGCCACGGCGGGCGCAACAATGACGCCATAAATCAGGAAATGCGTCAGTTGTTTGCGTTGGGTCAGGTCCGGCTCGGGCGCAATGGTGCGATATAGAAGTACCGCCGCGAGCCACGCCTCAAGCATATTGCAGCCTGCCAGATAAACAGCCACCCACGAGGGCGTCGCAAGGCTCAGGTTTACGATGAGATCAACAACAAATCCCACGCCTATGTACGCCGGCCAGTGCCTGCGGCGAACACACAGCAGAGCGCCGGCCAGAAATCCATTCGAAGGCCACAGAATGGTTAAGCCGCCCGCGCGCCAGCTGCTCAGGTTGAGCAGCGAAGTTGTCGTTGAAAGGAGAGCCAGAAGGATAGCCAGCGTTGCTAATGCGTGCAGGGACGGGCGTTGCCCATCTTCCTCATCGAGTTTGATCACCTGCGAAGCCATAGAAAGTCAGAGAACCCTCAGGACATCAACAGCGCAAAACATCAGTGCCGGAAAAACATGTTATTTCATTAAACCGGAACCGTCACAAAAAGTCTTGACTACCTATGTTCGTCCGATACCTCTCACAGCAGGCCGCAAACTCCCTTCATACGCCCGGCGAGGCAGATAACCCCTGAGAAATGCTATGGTTATCGTGCCAATTTCATGGCGATTCTGTGTTTCGCCAATCTAGAGGAGGCATTTCGAAAATGAAGTCGAAGCAATGGCTCATTGCCGCAGGCTGGGCGCTCGCGGCGGCAATCGTGCAGACCGGAACCGCTGCCGCGGAAGTCCGGCTCCCGAATGTGCTCAGCAGTCACGCCGTCCTGCAGCGCGATCAACCGATTCACATCTGGGGATATTCGGACCCCGGCGAGTCCGTCACCGTCCATTTTCACGACCAGACCCGCACCGCAACCGCCGACGATCTCGGCAAATGGAGCCTCTGGCTCAACCCCGAACGCGCAGGCGGCCCCTATACGCTGACAGCCCAGGGCAGCAACGGCTCTCCGGTCACCCTCTCTGACCTACTCGTCGGCGACGTATGGATCGCCTCAGGCCAGTCCAACATGGAAATGCCGCTCAACGGCTTCCCCGGCAGCGCCGTCCTCAAAAACGCCGCGCAGGAAATCGCCCAGGCAAACCTGCCCACCGTCCGCCTCTTGCGCATTGAGCACAACACCTCCTACTTCCCAGTAAACAACATCACCACCACATGGACCGAGTGCACCTCGCAAACTGCAGCCGATTTCTCCGCTGTCGCCTACTTCTTCGGCCGCGAAATCAACTCCCGCGAAAACATCCCCATTGGCCTCATCGATTCCACCTGGGGCGGCACGCCCGTCGAGGCTTGGACGAGCATGGAACGCATCGGCTCCGACGCTGGCCTGATGCCGATGTTTGCCTCCTGGGGGCATTTCACCGCCGACCTCAGCGATACCGACCTCATCATCGCCAAAGAGAAGCGCGATGACGCAGCCGCCACAGCGGCCAACAAGCCCAAACCTGATCACCCGTGGCACCCCGACGCCCGCTCCTGGCAACCCGCCAACCTCTACAACGGCATGATCGCCCCGCTCATTCCCTACACCATCAAGGGCGCAATTTGGTATCAGGGCGAAACCAACAGCGCCCCCGATCGTGCCCCGTATTACGAGCGCTTCTTCTCCGCGATGATTCAGGACTGGCGCACAAAGTGGGGCGAAGGCAACTTCCCGTTCTTCTACGTGCAAATTTCCAATTTCGACTCGCCCGGCGAGAACTGGGGCCTGCTCCGCGACCAGCAGCGCCGCACGCTGGCCGTCGCCAACACCGGCATGGCTGTCACCCTCGACATAGGCGAAAAGGACAACGTGCATCCTCCCGACAAGCAGACGGTAGGCGCCCGCCTCGCTCTAGCCGCCCGCGCTATGGTCTACGGCGAACCGCAACTCGAATACTCCGGCCCGCTCTTCCGCACTGCGACAGTGGAAGGCTCGTCCATGCGCGTCTGGTTCGATCACGCCAAAGGCGGCCTCGCAGCCCACGGCCCGCAACTGGCAGGCTTTGAAATCGCCGGCGTCGATGGAAAATTCGTCCCGGCAACAGCGAAGATTGACGGCTCAACCGTAGTCGTCGAAGCAAATGGGGTAAACCAACCAAAGGCCGTCCGCTACGCCTGGCAAGGCTGGACCGACGCCAACCTCTTCAACAAGGAAGGATTGCCAGCATCCACCTTCACATCGGAGTAGTTTTGCGTTGAGCAGTAGCCACGAAAACGGGTGGCCCATCCTATCGCGGTTTTTGCGATAGGGTGGGAAAGCACGACCTAAACAGCCTCACAACTTAGCCAGCACATCATCTCCATCCATCTTGACCTCATACACCGGAACCTTCGACATCAGAGGATGCGCCTCCCCTGTCTTCAAGTCGAAAGCCCATGCATGCCATGGGCAGATGATCTTTCCGCCCTCGATCATTCCCTGCCCCAGCGGCCCGCCTCGATGCGGACACACATTGTCCATCGCAGAAATCGCTCCGCCATCGTTGGCGACGCACAACACTCGCTCGCCCACGGCAATTTCGCGAGCCTCGCCCGACGGTGGCAAATCGGCCTTCCCACAAATCCGTACAAATTCAGCCATTCGCTTTTCCCTTATTGAAGCAGTTGTCATCCTGAACGCACAGAAGGATTTGCTTGTATCGCCCGAAGCGAAAATCCGGGCCCTCATGCTACGCTCATCTTCAGAATGCACGATGAGCAGTCCCCGAATCCACCCGCAGGCAAAGAAGTCCGCCTCTGGTGTCCCAATTGTGCCAGAGAAGTCAACGACCCTCTCGTCTGCGGCGACTGCTCGGCCGTCATCTGCCGCGTCTGCGGAACGCCTCTCGAATCAGCCGACGAACTCGCCTTTGGATAATATTTCTTCTCGATTGTCATCCTGACCCTGAACGCAGTGAAGGGGAAGAATCTGCTTTTGCGCTTCGGTAGCCCCAGCTCTGAGCTAGCGCCCATTAGAATTTGAAAAGCATCTCCATGCCGAAGCCGCCGCGACCACAACCGCAAGTAAGAACGCACCGTAAAGTCCGCGCCGCCGGATCGAGCCACGCACTGCAACCGCAAAAGGAACTCATCAGCGGCAAGTGGCTGCTCTCGGCACTCGGCATCGTGCTGGGAGCGGCTGTAATCTGCGCCTACGCCACCCTCTGCCTGCTCTTCTATCAGGGAAGCTGGCAACTCATCTTTCACCCGTCACGCACCATCAGCATCACTCCAACCGTCCCCTTTCAGGAAATCCAATTCGACTACACCGAGACCGGCAAGCCGCAACTGACCGGCTGGTGGATTCCCGCTCCCGCCAACGCTCAATACGCCAACAACACCATCCTTTTCCTGCACGACGGCCGAGGCTCACTCTCGGACACCGTCACCCAGCTTCAGGACCTGCATACGCTGGGCATTAACATCTTCGCCTTCGACTACCGCGGCTTCGGCAAGAGCGCCGACGTGCACCCGTCGGAAGCCAGCATGAATCAGGATGCAGACGCAGCCCTCGATTACCTCACCGGCACGCGCCACCTGCCCGCACGCTCCATCCTGCTTTACGGAACCGGCCTCGGTGCACCGCTCGCCGCCTCAACCACAGCCAGCCACCCGGAAACCGCCGCTCTGATCCTCGAAAACATCAGCCCCAACGCATTGACGCTTTTCGCCGCCGATGCCCGTACAAAAATCCTGCCAGTACGTCTGCTCACCAGCGATCGCTTCGACGCAACGGAAACACTCAAAACACTCCCGACGTCAAAGCTCTTCCTCGACCGAGGCAACGGCCCGCAGACAGAGAAAGCACTCAGCATCGCCAGCACTCCAAAGCAGCTGTTCCAGATAGAGTCCAAAGGCGGGACAAAATATCTCCAAACCCTGCATTTGTTTTTGGATCAGGTGATCCATCCATAAATCCCGTCACTTGGAACGTTACAAAAGCCCGGATATGACAGAAAATAAGGACGGTATTCCAAATGAGACCGTCAGAAGCGATTCAATCTCACCGTGAGGATATTCGCCGCATCGTCAGCGAAAACCGGAGCGCAAATCCGCGCATTTTCGGCTCGGTTCTGCACGGCGATGACATCGACGGAAGCGATCTCGATCTCCTCATCGATCCCACTAGCGAAACAAGTCTTCTAGACGTTGCGTGTATCCAGGACAGCATCCAGAAACTCTTGGGGATCACCGTGGACGTGCTCACGCCCTTAGATCTGCCCGCGAAGTTTCGTGACAGGGTGCTCGCTGAGGCAGCTGAGATAATCTGATGCGTAATCGCCTCTCTCACGGATATTTTTCTATTAACTTGACGATTGTCTGGAATACGGTGCAGCGTGATTTGCCCGATTTGCAGATGCACGTTTCAAAGGCATATGAAGCTCTGAAAGCACAAAGCAGTTCAGCACCGTAGCTTTTCCCGCAAATTCTGCCAAGCGCAGTGAACCATTTAGTTTTTGAAGGAGCAGACCCCCGGATGTTCGCATCGCTCGACCGTTTTCGACCACTTGCCGTCCTCATCGCCCGCATCGTGCTCGGCCTCATCATGCTAGTACACGGATGGCACAAGATCTTCCCGCGCGGCTCGCTCTACAACTTCGCGCAGTTGGTCGCTCATATGGGAATGCCCTACTGGCTCGGCTACGTCGCCGCCTTTACCGAGTTCTTCGGCGGCGCGCTGCTCATCCTCGGCCTGCTCGTGCCCATCGCTGCTCTTGGAGTCGCCATCGACATGGCCGTCGCCATCCTCAAAGTGCACCTGCACCACGGACTCACAGGACCAATGGGATACGAGTTCCCGCTCTCGCTCTTTGCCCTGGCGCTGCTCGTTCTTTCCAGCGGCTCCGGTCATCTGGCAGTCGATTCGCGCCTCGGAATCAGCGGAGGAAGGCGTTAGACAAGGCTCCCAATCATAGCTTCTCCTGCGGCAACAGGCAGTGTGAAAGCACCGGCCTTTAGGCCGGTGAATAAACGCCTCCAAACGGACGCGGCTTCAGCCACGGTTTTTCTTGGACAAGACCCAAAATTCTTAAAGTTAAACTTTCAGAATATTCAGGAAGTGATTGTTTTGTAGGTTCGCTCCTGGGAAGACAATATCAAGGTTCCGGGCGCCCACGGTCTTGTAAGCCGCTTCACCAAGTACCTGCCGGAAGTCGGTCGTAATCGCCAGGTCGCGGCCCTCATAGAGCTGATCCGACCGCATTCCCGGCCACTTGCCATAGACCCGTCCACCTTGAACGTTTCCACCCATCACAAACATGACATTGGCATGTCCATGGTCTGTCCCGCCAGTGCCATTCTGGTGAACGGTGCGGCCAAACTCCGACATTGAAACCAGGACAATGTCGTTCGCCTCGTCGCCCATGTCGGTCCAGAAGGCGGCAATTCCCTCGCTGAAGTCTTTCAGCCGGTTGGCCAACTGACCATTCACATTTCCCTGGTTCTGATGCGTGTCCCAGCCACCGATATCGGTAAACGCGGCCTCGACCCCAAGATTCGCCTTCAGAAGCTGCGCCACCTGTCGCAAGCTGTTTCCAAACGGCCCGTTGGGATAATTCGCGCCGGGTGCAGGCGTGTACTTCGCCGGATCAGTCGCTTGCAGCATCTTCACCGCTGCAAACGTCTCAGATCCCGTCCCGTGCAGAACTGTGTTCACGCTATCGGCATACATCGCCTCAAAGCTGGTGGCGATAGGTGCCGCCGCAGGATTCTGACCGCCAACGCTGAAGTCGCGCACGTTATTGATCGCAACGGCGGGAATTCTACCTTCGAGCGTTCTTGGAACCTGCGTGCCCAGCGCGACCGCGCGGAACGCCGAGCTCTTCCGTCCGGCATGTGCCGCGTCTTCCGCCTGCAAAGCCCGGTTCAGCCAGCCATCATTCGTCGCCTTCATACCGGGAGTGCCGCTCTCCATATAATCCTGCGCGTCAAAGTGCGAGCGCGTCGGATCAGGCGACCCACAGGCATGGACGATGGCAAGATGCCGCTGGTCCCAGAGCGGCTTGAGCGGCTGCATCGCCGGGTGCAGCCCGAAAGACCCATCCAGATCGATGACCTGGTTTTGCTGGATCGCAATCGTCGGGCGCATCTGGTAATAAGCGCTCTCGCGGTGTGGAACGACGATATTTAGACCATCCGCTGCACCGCGCTGAAAGATGACAACCAGCTTCTTGCCCTGCGCCTGCGCCGTCGTGGCTTGGGCAAGCACCGTGCGTGTCAGAAAGCTTGGAATCGCGGAGGTCCCGACGACGGCCATCGCTCCGCCCTTCATGAATGCTCGCCGTGTAATTGCCATCAGGAATGCACTCCTGCGAAAAGCGCTTACTTCTGCAGACGGCAACTATAACCGAAAGTTGCGGCCACTTCTGCCCGTATCTTCTCGATCTCCTGCTATTTGTGGCTCCAATACAACGAAAACCTTCCATTCCACCTCAGACCTAACGAAAGATTCTGCTTTCCCGAGGTATTTTGCGTGAAAATTGCTGGCATTGTTTTGATCGTTGTGGGAATTGTTGCTCTCATCTACGGCGGAATCACGTACACAACCCACAAGAAAGTCCTGGATATCGGGCCAATCCAGGCCGAAAAGAAAGAAACCCACAACATCCCGCTGCCTCCAGTCCTCGGCGTGCTTGCTATCGTCGGGGGCGGAGCGCTGCTGCTCGTTGGCGGCAAAGGTCGTTAAAAACCTTGTCAAGCCCCGATTCATCAAGAAATTTTGTAAGCTACTGATTCCGCAGCATAGTCGTCACAACAAGCAGTGGCCTGGAATTATGCCGAAATTAGCTAAACTGGATATGGAGAAAGAAAATCCGAACCGAATGAAAGCTTGCGCCGACTGACGGGAAACTAGAAACCTCCTTAGCGCAGCCAAGTAGCCGCATTATGAGTAATTTACGTAGAAATATGGGGGAGGGGGGCTACTACCAGTCGCCCCTCACTCAGTACTGAACGAGCTTGGCAATCGCCTGATAAATGTGCTCCGGCTGCGGCAGGATCACATCTTCGAGTAACGGCTGGTAAGCGACGAAAGTATCCATCGCCGCCACGCGCTTCACCGGAGCATCCAGGTCCTCGAACAGCTCATCGGCGATGCGGGCGGCAATCTCAGCCCCATAGCCCCAGCTCAGCATGTCCTCATGGGCAACGATGACGCGGCTGGTCTTTTTCACCGAGGTCGCAATCGCCTCCCAGTCATATGGGCTAAGCGTCCGCAGATCGAGAATCTCCGTCTCAATGCCGTGCTCGCGCTTCGCCTTCTGCGCCGCCTGCAAGGCGCGCGGAACAACAGCTCCGTAGGTCACGATCGTCAGGTCTTTGCCCTCGCGCACGGTCTTGGCTTTGCCGAAAGGAACCATGTAGTCCGGTCCCGGGTAGACGGCACGGCCGAATGTCTCGCGGTAAAGCCGCTTGTGCTCAAGAAAGAGCACCGGATCGTCGCAACGAATCGCCGTCCGCAGCAGACCGTTGGCGTCGAGCGCGTTCGACGGAAAGACAACGCGTACACCCGGCGTATGCGTAAAGATGCTCTCGCCTGATTGCGAGTGATAAATCGAACCGCCGGTAAGATAGCCCCCAACGGCGACGCGAACCACAGCAGGCGAGGAAAACGTCCCGTTCGAGCGCCAGCGCATCAGGCTCAGCTCGTTGCGAAACTGATGTATCGACGGCCAGATGTAGTCGAAGAACTGAATCTCAACGACCGGCTTTAGACCGCGTACGGCCTGACCCACAGCACGGCCGACAATATTTGCCTCGGCCAGCGGCGAATTGAAGACGCGGTCGCTCCCAAACTCGGCCTGCAAGCCAGCCGTCAGCTTGAAGACGCCGCCTTTGCCCTTCACCAGGCCTTCACGCAGATACTCCTCGCGGCTGCTGTCGGCCACGTCTTCGCCAAAGACGACGATGCGCGGATCGCGCCGCATCTCGTCCTTCAGGCAGGCATTGATGAGGTCGGCCATCGTCCGTTCCTGCGTGTCGGAGGTCTGCGCGGGCTTCGTCTGCAGCTCGGCACGTGTCGGGTCGTAGTCCTCCGAGTAGACGTGCAGCGGAATGCTCTCGGGCTCTGGAAATGGCGCGCGCAACGCCCGCTCCGCAGCTTGCCGGACTTCTTCGTCCACCTGCTTTTCGAGGCGGTTGATCGCCTCGGCATCCAGGATTCCCTCGCGCAGCAGAAACATCTGCATCTTCTGCAGCGGATCGCGCAGCGAGTCGGCCTCCAGCTCGCTCTTGGGCCGATAGGCACGATCGTCGTCCGAAAGCGAATGCGAGTACGGCCGAATCACATGGCCATGCACGAACGCCGGTCCCTTCCCTTCGCGGCAGTGGCCCACGGCTTCCTTGAAAACGCGGTAGCTCTCGACCGGATCGGTGCCGTCGACTTCGGCAAAGTAGAAATTCGGGAAGTTCGCAACGAGCTTCGAGATATTGCCGCCAGGAGTATTCACCTCGACCGGCGTGGAAATGGCATATTCGTTGTCCTCAACCACGAAGAGAACAGGCAGCTTCTGGTTCGACGCCGTATTCAACGCCTCCCAGAATTCGCCCTGGCTGGTCGAGCCTTCGCCTAGCGAGGTGTAGACAACTTCATCGCCGTGGAAGTTCACATCCTTGAAAGCGCGGTAATCGCCGTCGTGCTTCTCCGCCGCTTCAGGATGGCGCGAAAAATAGCGCCCGGCCTCTGCGCAGCCCACGGCATGCAGTACCTGGGTCGCCGTAGCGGACGACTGCGAGACAATGTTCAGCTTCGTGTTGCCCCAGTGGGACGGCATCTGCCGCCCGCCGCTCGAAGGATCAGCAGCCGCGCCGACGGCCTGCAGCAGCAATTCTTCAACGGTGCTGCCCAGCGTCAGGCAAAGTGCGCGGTCGCGGTAGTAAGGGAAAAACCAGTCATAGCCAGGCTTGAGCGCCATGCCCGCAGCCACCAGCAAAGCTTCGTGTCCGGCGCCGGAAATCTGGAAGAAGATCTTTTGCTGCCGCTTGAGCATGATCTCGCGATCGTCGGTGCGCCGCGAGAGATACATGAGGCGGTAGATCTCAATTAGTCGCTCGGAATCGAGGCCAGATACCTCGCTTGTTTTGCTCTGCTCCGCATCGCGGACGGCTGTTTTAGCCATTCAGAAAACCTCGATCGAATTTCCCTTTAATCGTCATGTAGCCCAGGCGACAGGTGATTGTACAGCTTCATGAGACATCTGTCTGTCGCCTCGGACAATCCAACCGCTTTAAGATGCACGGTGCAGGAGCCGCGAACCAACTGCTATGTATTCCTATTGTAAAAAAGGAGAATGGCCGAAGCCACCGAAAACCTCGGCGCTGGCTCCTGCCGCCGATACCGTTTGAGCAACAATTGACCATCGTTTTCGCAACGTGCTTTAATTCAACGTTTTCGTAACTAAGCTGCACAACCGCTGGGCTGTATCGGTATTCCACATTATGCTCAGGTCTGATACGTTTCATATTCCGGAGTCTGCAGGTACCGGAAGCGCAAGATTGGGTGATTGCTATTCTCTGGAGGACATTGAATGTCGTTTTTCTCCTCGCTGGCTGCATTTTTCTGGCAAGCCAATGATTCCTTAAATACAAGTTCTGACAGCCTTTATCTCTGGATCGCACTCGCCGTTGGCATCATCGGCCTGATCGCGGCACTTGTCTTTGCACGCTCCGTCCTCGGCTCCGACACCGGAACCGCCGAAATGCAACGCATCTCCGACGCTATCCGCCAGGGTGCGGAAGCCTTTATGCGCAGGCAGTACGGTACGATCGCGATGATTGCCGTAGGACTCGCCATCATTCTTTATCTCGGTTATCGCCTTTCCCCGTTTACTGCCCCTTACGCGAATAAGGTCGTCATCAGCTTCCTGATCGGGGCTACATGTTCGGCGCTCGCAGGCCAGACGGGCATGTGGGTATCGATCCGCTCTAACATCCGCACGGCATCGGCTGCGCGCACGAGCCTCGGCAAGGCATTGCAGATCGCACTGCGCGGCGGCGCGGTGACCGGACTTATCGTGGTCGCACTCTCGCTGCTCGGCGTAGGCGTGCTCTTCCTTGCCTTTGGAGGACTGAGTCACCCGCAACAGACCCCGTTCAAGCTGGTCGGCTTTGGCTTCGGAGCATCCCTGGTTGCGCTCTTTGCCCAGCTTGGCGGCGGCATCTATACCAAGGCCGCTGATGTAGGCGCTGATCTGGTCGGCAAAGTGGAAGCGGGTATCCCGGAAGACGATCCGCGCAACCCGGCTGTCATTGCGGACCTCGTCGGCGACAACGTCGGCGACTGCGCGGGCCGCGGCGCGGACATCTTCGAATCCACGGCTGCTGAAAACGTCGGCGCCATGATTCTCGGCGCCGCGCTCTACCCCGTCTTCGGCATCAAGGGTATTCTCTTCCCGCTCATCGTGCAGGCCATTAACCTGATCGCCAGCATCATCGGCGTCAGCATCGTACACAGCAAAGAAGACGAAGACCCGATGCATGCTCTCAACAAGGGTTACTACGTCACATCGATTCTGGCGCTGGTTGGCTTTGCCGTAGCCGTGCACTACATGTTGCAGGGACGCTGGTGGCTGCTCGGCTGCGGCATCTGCGGCATCATCACTTCGTTCCTCTTCGTCCGCATCACCGAGTACTACACGGAAACACGTTTCCGTCCGGTGCAGAGTATCGCCAAGGCCTCGCTTACCGGCCCGGCAACGAACATTATCAGCGGCCTCGCCGTCGGCATGGAAACGCCGGCTGTACCGGTCGTCGTCATCGGCAGCGCGCTGCTGTTGAGCTATTACTTCGGCGTGCGCGGACTCGCCGATGTGGCGACAATCTCCGACTACTCGAAGGGCATCTACGGTACTGCGATCGCAACGATGGGCATGCTTTCATCGGCGGCCTATATCCTGGCGATGGACACCTTCGGCCCTATCACCGACAACGCCGGCGGCATCATTGAAATGAGCAATCAGCCGCACGACATCCGTGAAAAAACAGACAAGCTGGACGCAGCCGGAAACACGACAAAGGCGCTCACCAAGGGATACGCCATCGGCTCGGCATCTCTCGCCGCCTTCCTGCTCTTCTCGGCTTACCTTGAGGCAATTCACGACATCGTAAACCAGCGCCTCGCCGCCGCGGGCGAAGCGCTCTCCGCTTCGTGGAGTTTCTCGAATGTCAACCTCGCGTCGGTGCCCGTCTTCGTCGGCGCGCTGCTGGGCGCGATGTTGACCTACCTCTTCTCATCGATGGCGATCAAGGCCGTAGGCCGCGCCGCACAGACCGTTATTCAGGATGTCCACCAGCAGTTCAAGGAGAATCCGGGCATCATGGAAGGCACGTCGATGCCGGATTATGGCCGCTGCGTGCACATCGTCACCGGAGCAGCGCTCAAGGAGATGGTCCTGCCGGGCGTGCTCGCTGTCGCCATGCCGCTGGCGGTCGGCGTCATCTTCCGACATTTCAGCTCGACCTTCAATCTCAAGGAGCTGGCCGATTCTCCAACCATCCACGGCGTCCCCATAAACCTGAGCGGTGCTGAAGCCGTGGCGGCACTGCTGATGGTTGGAACCATCTCCGGCATTCTGCTCGCCATGCTCATGAACAACGGCGGCGGCGCGTGGGACAATGCCAAGAAGTACATCGAAACCGGCGCCTACGGCGGCAAGCGTTCAGAGGCACACAAAGCCGCAGTTGTCGGCGACACCGTCGGCGATCCATTCAAGGACACCGCCGGGCCATCGCTGCACGTATTGATCAAACTGCTGGCCACGGTAACTCTGGTGCTGGCGCCGCTGTTTGTCTAACCCGCAAATCAACTCAAACAAAAGGCCGCCTCACGGGCGGCCTTTTGGATTGTCGCTGGAATATCTTCGCTTCTACTATGTTGTGGGGAATGAACTCGATCGCAAAACAGCAGCGGACAAGCGCACTCCTATCTATGCGGCGGTATTCAGAAAGCGCCGCACAGCCATCAGCGCCATCAACCTTGTGATGCCGCTGATGAGAAGATTGACTCCGACAATCGTAGCAATCGCCCACGCAGCGCTTGATGGCCAGTGACGAAGGATGAGAAACGCCAGGAGCACTGTTACGACACCGTCGAACAGCACCCATCCAGATCCGTTTGTTTTCCGTACTGCAAAGAAGCTGATGATAGCCAGGAATCCTTCAATCGCAAAGATGATGCCTAGGACAAAGGTGAATGAAATCAGCCCCATCACCGGGTGCATGAAGAGCCAGATACCGCCAATGATGTACACGATACCGACCAGCGTCCGCCAGAGATAACCACCAAAGCCGCCCGACACCGGAGCGGTCGTCAGGTGAATGACACCGGCAATCAGGATCAGCACGGCCAGCACGATTGCCGTACTGATCCCGGCAATCAAGGGCAAGGAGAGTGAAAAGATTCCGCAAAGTATCAGGATTACGGCCCAGGCGATGGCTAAACCTGTTCCGCGCTTGAGAACTTTGCTGAGTGGATCTTCTGTCATGCGACACCCCGTTCTGGAAAAGGATCACAAATACAGACTTCAGCGTTTTACGAAACTGCCGATTTCTTGCCTGGTTCAAGCCAAAGCATGGCTTTGAGCGGTTTTTCGCTACATCATACCCGTAGAAACAATGGATTACGAAGAAAAACGCTGGCCCCTTAGCTTCCCTTCATCTTCTCTTTCACAGCTTTGGCCAGTTTCTCGATTTCTTCAGCCCGCTTAATGTTGGCTGCGGACATCTGGTCCTTGTTGCCCTTTTCCATATCGGCCTTGAGCTGTTGCGTAAGCGTTACCAATTTGTCCGTTGCGCTGACAATCTCCTGCTGCCGTTGCGCGTTGCGTCGCAGCGCCTGCTGCACCATCGCACGGTGTGCCATAGTGTCTCCGTCATTATCGTCGCTCGGGTTCGGGGACTGACTGGGAGAACCCGGAGGATTCGGCCGCGTGGGAAGCGTGGGTAATTGCTGTTCCGACCCTGCCGTCAAAGAACAGACCGCAAGAAGAACCGCCGCCGCAAAAAGTCTTACCCGTGACGAATTGGCATCTAACCACCGCATCAGGTCATTATAAGAATGTTTCCTATGTTCATGACATATACTCACACCCTTGCCTCGGCCTTTGCATCCGATAGCTCGCTGTCGGAGTTCCACGTCAGACTCATCAACGGGTTGCAGACCTTTGCATATGAAAAGCTGCCCAAAATCGCTGTCATAGCGATCCTGGCATGGGTGCTCACACGGGTTCTCAAGGCAATCACAAATCGCATCGTTCGTGTAACCGAGCGCCATGCGGCAAGTACGGCTCGCCTGGCACAGGTGCGCACCCTCACCTCGGTAATCCGCGCTACCGGCATGGGCTTCATTCTTTTCATCGCGACTTTATCGATATTGGAGGAATTTAACCTCAAACTGGAGCCGCTTCTCGCCAGCGCTGGTATCGCCGGGGTGGCCATCGGTCTGGCCGCGCAAACGATTGTGAAGGATTGCCTGAACGGGATCCTCATTCTTGTCGAAGACCAGTACAACGTCGGTGACAAAGTCCGCCTGGCAGGGCTAACGGGTATCGTTGAATCTCTATCCCTGCGCAAAACCACGGTACGTGATGGCGACGGCACACTTTACATCATCCCCTAATTCGCAGATCACCACGGTCGCCAACCTGACACGAGACTATTCCGTTGCCACGATCAACGTTTCGGTCGATTTCTCCGCCGATCCGGACAAGGTACTGGCCCTGCTGAAAGAAGTCGCGATGGGCGTGCGCAACGATCCCGCCTACAGCGACGTTTTCATCAGCGACCCGGTCCTGCTCGGCGTCGACACCATCAAGGGATCGCAGGTCATCTATCCTCTGCAACTCAAAACGAAGGCCGACAAACAGTGGGCGGCCATGCGCGAGACCCAGCGACGCATCCGCATCGCGCTCGCAGAAAACGGAATGCTGCCGGGTGATCCATTGCGCGTCTATGGATCAAACAATCAGCTGGTCGGCTCGCGCAATAGCGCCGATGGCGCGGCCGCGGCGACCGCCGATCCAACCATGGCAAAGCCAAATGAAGTGAATCCCTTCACCGGCGAAGGGATGTAACAACAGACGAAAATATCCGGTACCCCATCCTTTGCGCAGCAAAGGGTGGGAGAGCACTGTCCTAAACCGCGCTCAATTCCCTCAATAATTCCTCACCATCGCTGGTCGGCGGTTGACAGGTGTTTCCCTTGCACACAACAGCAAAACTGGTCTGTTCCCCAGCGGCGGGAGCGCCGGCAAAGTCTCTGCCAATACCGGAGGAAGATTTTCCCGCGTCACCTGCTCGTGCCGTAACGTGATGACAGCTTTATTCACCGCATAGCGCGCGGTTGCCATCGCGGCCAGTTGATGTGCCTGCTCATCATCTCCGATAACGACGACCTGTACCGCAGGCAGCAGCAGCCGCTCCAGCGCAAGCCCATAAGTCCCTGCATATAGACCAAAATGCTCGACGACACCACCGAAGTGCTCCAGTGTATCTTCAGCTTTTTCGCGGAAATCAGCGCGCCCGCTCAGAGCTTCTAGGCGCAGCAGAGCCGCCGCCGCCGCAGGATTGCCCGCTGGTGTCGGCGTGTCCTGCAAGGGCTTGCGACGCGCCGACAACGCACCCAGCACTTCGCCCTTCGACGTCTCAGTATCGAAAAAGCCGCCGCCAGTCGAATCGTAGAATCGCTCGACCATCGCTTCGCCAATCTCTATTGCGGCGTTGTAGTAGCGAATCTCGCCTGTCGCCTGCCATGCATCGACGCAGGCGTGCGTCAGGAATGCGTAATCGTCCAGCACTCCGGATACCCGCTGCCGGGCTTCATTCTGATCTGAATATGCAATGACGTGCGCCAATCCCGCCTCTTTGCTCCAACCCTCCTGAAGAATTCGATCGAGCGTCTTGAGCGCGAAGGCACGCGCAGATTCCAGTTGCAACACGCCCGAGGCCTCAAGGTACGCCGATACAGCGAGGGCGTTCCAGCTCGTGTAAACGGTCTTATCGACGAATGGAGTAGGCCGTTCTAGTCGAGCCGCGTAGAGCTTTTTCTCCGTCGACTCCAGATCGCTTCTCACTTCATCGACACTGCGCGACAGCCTCTGTGCCACCTCTTCGATGGTGTACTTCAGGTGCAACACATTCTTCTTCGGATTGTGGTGCATGTCGCCCATCTCGCCGATATCGAAGTACAAGCCAGCGACCGCCAGTTCACTCTCCGTCAGAACCGCAGCCGCTTCTTCCCGAGTCCAAGTGAAGTAGTCCCCATCGTCATCGAGAGACACATCGGCGTCCTGCGAGGCATAGAACCCTCCGCAATCGCGGTCGGTGAGCCACTCGTCCATCCAGCGCATCATGTCTTGGGCGACAAGCGCGAACTCCGGATCGACAAAAGTCTGAAAGGCATGCACATAGTTCTTCAGCAGCTCAGCATTGTCGTAGAGCATCTTTTCGAAATGCGGCACTACCCAGCGCTCGTCTACTGAATAGCGATGAAACCCTCCGCCGAGATGATCGTAGATGCCGCCAGCAGCCATCTTTTTGAGCGTCACCGTCGCAGCCTGCTTCGCACCTTCGTTCCCCGTGCGGGCAGCCACGTCGATCAGCATGTCGAGCGCCGCTGGATGCGGGAATTTCGGCTGCGTGCCGAACCCGCCATGCCGATGGTCAAACTGTTGCAGCGCGCTCGCCACCAGCTTGTCAGCCAGTTCCATGCTCAGCGAACTGCCGCGCCCGGAGAAGCTTTCGCCATGCTCAATCGCAGCCAACACACTGCCAGCGGTTTCCAGAGCATCGCCACGTTTCGTCTTCCAGACATCGGCGAGCGTTCGCAACACGCGCTCAAAACCGGGACGACCGTAACGGTCATCGCGCGGAAAATATGTTCCTCCAAAAAATGGCTTCCCATCCGGCGTCAGAATCGCAGTCAGCGGCCATCCACCCTGCCCGCTCATCGCCTGCACCGCCGCCTGATAGCGGCTGTCCACATCGGGCCGCTCATCGCGATCGACCTTCACCGCCACAAAATGTTCGTTGATGACCTGCGCGAGCGACGCATCTTCGTACGATTCGCGGTCCATTACATGGCACCAGTGGCACCAGACCGCGCCAATATCCAGCAGAATCGGCTTGTCCTCACTGGCCGCGAGGGCAAAGGCCTCTGACGACCATTCGTGCCACTTCACCGGCTGATGCATGGCAGAGCGCAGATACGAAGACGCAGCGTGTTCGAGGGAATTGTATTGACTCATCTCTTAGAGTCTATCGTCTGGGAGTACTGTTCATCCCACAAGGCGCTGCCCCACCTGTACGTACAAATCGACAGCCTCTAAAAGCTCCTGCTTCGCCAGCTTCTCGTATGGCGTGTGCGCTACATGGATCGACCCTGGTCCAAGCAGCACGGGCTCACCCCAGTTCGACAACGCGGGAATGTCCGTCGTAAATGCAGCAACCATCGTCGGCAACCCATCCAGCTGCCGCATACGAATAAAGGGAAGATCGAGCGTGAAATGCACTTCTGCCAGATCGCCAACAGCATCCTGAATCGCCTTGCGTACTGGCGCTGAGGGTCCAACCAGTCGCACCAGCATCTGCGCTTCTGCATGATCAGCAATCACATTGGTGGCGCGTCCGCCCTCCAGTAAGCCGATGTTCAGCGTACCCGGCCCTATACCTTCCGTCACTGGCATCTCAATCGCCAGCACACGATCCAACGCTTCCACCAGCTTGTGAATCGCGCTCTCGCCAAGCTCCGGATAGGCCGAATGCGCCATCTTCCCTTTCGCTCGAATCAGAACGCGCAGCGCGCCCTTCGACGCAATCGCCAGTCGATTGTCCGTAGGCTCGCCGTTGATCAAAAATCGATTGCCCTTCGGTTGCGTATTCGCGAGCTTTGCACCGCCGGAGTCGCGCTCCTCGCCCACGACAAACAGCAGACCGACTTTCACACCCGCATCGCGCAGCCGTTCCGCTGCGGCAATCTGCGCGGCGATAATCCCCTTCGCATCGCAGGCGCCGCGGCCGTAAATGTTCAAATCGTCTTCGCTGCTTGGAATGAACGGCGGCACCGTGTCCATGTGCGTCGACAACACCACTTCGGGTGTCTCACCCGCAGTCCCGGCGTAGACGTTGAACCGCTCTCCTTTGTTGCTGCTCTCCACCTGCGCAACCGGAGTGCATTCCACCGCGAACTTGCGCCCCGCAAGAAATTCCGCAAGGTAAGCACCCACGGCTCCTTCGTTATAGGTAATCGATTCGATGTCGATCAGGCGGCGCGTCAGTTGAATGGGATCAAGCGTCATCGTGTCTCAGGATACCCCAACGCTGCCGCAGCCCCGGTCTTGGCTACAATACTCATGAAACATGTCGATCATTCCTTCTGGTTCAGCCGTATTACGCACCATCGACGACCTGCGAGGACCCGCAGGCAAACTCGAAGCCCTCTTGAATGCCGGCGCAGCTGACGCGCCCTATGCAGCGCTTGTCTGCCATCCCCACCCCCTCGGCGGCGGCACCATGCACAACAAAGTGGTCTATCACGCCATGAAAGCACTGCAGTCATTTGGATTGCCCGTGCTGCGTTTCAACTTCCGCGGCACAGGATTAAGTGAAGGTGTGCACGATGGCCACGAAGAGGAAGGAGACGTTCAGGCAGCGCTCGATTGGCTGGATCGCGAATTTCACCTTCCCATTCTCTTTGTCGGATTTTCCTTCGGAGCCGCCATCGGCCTGCGCACCTGCTGCGGAGATGAGCGTGTCAAAGGCCTGATCGCTCTCGGGCTCCCGGTTCACGCCGAAGGCCGCGACTATCACTACCGCTTTTTGCTCTCATGCCCGCAACCGAAGCTCTTCATCAGCGGCACTCTGGACCGGTACGGCCCCAACGCGCAGATCGAAGAGGTTTTCCACACAGCACAGCAGCCGGCAGAACTGGTGTGGATTCCCGATGCAGACCATTTCTTCGCAGGTAAACTGGATCAGGTCCAGGCTGCCATTCGCAACTGGGTGCAGACACACTTTCTCCCCGCTCGAGTCTCATGACATCTGAATCCGGCACGAAACTCGAAGAGCTTCACTCCGCCGCGCAGGCAATGTTCCTGCATGCGCTCGAAGCCTGTGAAGTCGGCAAGGCATTCGATCGGCATCTTCACTTCGACGGCACGACGTTGATACGCCATCCATCCGCCGCTGTGAAGCCCATCTCCATTCCGCTCGATCGCTACAAGAAAATCTTCGTCGTCTCCTTCGGCAAAGCTGCCATGACCATGCTCGACGCCCTGCTCGATCGGCTGCCGAAAAAGATTCACTTGCGTGGCGTTTGCTCCGCGCCCGTCATGCCGAAGAAGCGCAACTGGCGCATCCGCTATTTCACCGGAGGCCATCCCCTTCCCAATGAGGACTCCTTCGCAGCCGCGGAAGCCTCACTCAAGCTGCTCAAGCGCGCCCGCAAAGATACGTTCGTCTTCTTCCTCATCAGCGGTGGCGGCTCGGCGATGCTAGAGTTACCCCGCAACGAGAAAATTTCGCTCGACGACACCATCGCATTTCATGAGACGCTCATCGCCTGCGGTGCGAGCATCACTGAAATCAACACGGTGCGAAAATATTTCTCTGCCGTGAAAGGCGGACGCCTTGCGCTCGCTGCTCCAGAAGCGGAGAAACTCTCTCTGCTTCTCGCCGACGTGCCGCTCAAAGATCTCGGCTCCGTAGCTTCGTCACCTACGCTGCCGAATCAATCAACACCCGAAGACTGCCGCGAAATTCTCTCGCGCTATCACCTGCTCGAAAAATTCCCCTCAGCGGTGCGCGCATATTTCGAGGCACTCTCATCTGATGTAGCCGCAGAAACGACGGGTGCCATCGCGAACGAGGCATTCCGACACACGCAATTCGATACGCTGCTCTCGAACCACGATTTCATGAATGCAGCCCGCGATCGCGCTCATGAACTCGGTTTCCGCGTCGTCATCGACAACACCTGTGACGACTGGGACTACGCGGATGCCTCGCGCTACCTGCTCAACCGCTTCCATGAACTGCGCACCGAGCATCCCCGTCTCTGCCTGCTTTCAAGCGGAGAAGTCACCGTCCAACTGGGACCGCAACCCGGCTGCGGTGGACGCAATCAGCAGTTCACGCTTGCCTCCGCTTTCGATCTCGCTAAATACGAAGGTCAGCCAATGGCGTTGCTCAGTGCCGGATCCGACGGCATCGACGGAAACAGCCCTGCAGCCGGCGCCATAGCGGACACAACAACGATCGCCCGCGCGCGCGAATATCATTTCGACCCCGAAGCAAACCTCGCCGGCTTCAACACTTGCCCGCTCTTTACCGCGCTCGGCGACACCATCATCACCGGGCCTACCGGCAATAATCTCCGCGATCTGCGCATCCTTCTCGCTTCCCGCTAAATCGCGGCAACGGCCGACCCCGACAAGTCAGGCCCGCAAAACCGCAGAACCATTAGCTGACTTCTTGCGTATGACCTGTGTTCAGGGGTAATATATGTCGTATACGATACGTCGTACACGACGTATTTGGCAGAGAGGTAAATCGTGCCCTATCCAAACATCCTCCACTCCGTCGATTCGCTCCGCACCCTCACCACGCATCTCTGGCTGTTGCTCTGTGTTGTCTGGCTGGTGAGCGCTTTTGCCGTGAAGCCCACCGTCGTGAAGCATTCGTCAAAGGCTCGCTTCTGGTATCTGCTTATCCTTGCTCTGGCTGCCTATCTCATCTTCGGCAGGCATGTCGATTTCCCCTATCTGAACTTTGCCCTGTTCCGCATCAACGTTGAAGTTGCTGTCATAGGACTCGCCGTAACCTGTATTGGCATCGCCTTCGCCATCTGGGCACGACTGACGCTGGGCAGCAACTGGAGCGGTGCGGTGACGATCAAGCACGAACACACGCTCGTACAATCAGGGCCTTACAGGGTTGTCCGTCATCCCATCTACACCGGGCTGCTCATCGCATTTACCGGCAGCGCATTGCAGTATGGATACCTGCGCAGCTTCCTCGGCGTGCTCATCGCAGGCTTCGGATTCTGGCTCAAGTCCCTCATCGAGGAGCAGTTCATGGCACAACGTTTCGGCGATCGGTACCTGGTGTATCGCCAAAAAGTCCACGCGCTGGTACCCTTCATTTTCTGAGATACAACTCGCCGATGAAAAAACCGACTAGCTCAC
This sequence comes from uncultured Acidobacteriaceae bacterium, assembly GCA_963833015.1. Lineage (GTDB taxonomy): Bacteria > Acidobacteriota > Terriglobia > Terriglobales > Acidobacteriaceae > Alloacidobacterium. Next base: position 794,407 of record CAWHWJ010000020.1, read on the forward strand.
AAAAGGAAATTCGCGCTCTGGCGCAGCAGATGGAAACGCAGTTGCAATCGATCCGCCAGATGATGCGCCGTCAACTCGACGTTGAATATTCGAAAGGAAACCTGACCGCACCGCAGCGACTCGTGATGGAAGCGGTCTGCAAATCAGAGGGCCTGAGCCTGAAGGAATTGAGCAAGACTGTTTGCCTCGCGCACAGCACGGTCTCCGGCATCGTCGATCGCCTGGAGAATCGCGGTTTCGTCGCGCGCAAAACCAGCAAAGCAGACCGTCGCGTTACAGAAATCGTCCCGTCCGTTGCCGTCCGCGACTTTCTCCAGAAACGGGCTCCCGCACTGAGCCTGCATCCGCTCACGCGGGCCCTGAAAGATGCGACACCCGCGCAGCGTTCAGCCGTCCAGACCGGCCTGGTTACGCTTGAAGAGCTCTTAAGGAACAGTTCGTAACCGAAGCAACCGGCGCTCGGCAGGCATGCGTTATGCTGTAGACATCAGCCGTTTTAAAAAAGGAGAAACAATTTGGCTCTGCTTGTTATCGCTACTTTCGCGACTATTTTTGTGGTGGGAATTGTATGGGCGACGAGCCGCAAGGCAGACGACTCGCACTAAGACTCAATCGTCCGAGCGGACAAGCTGTGGCCCCGGGCGCGTCTCTCTGCGGTCAATCTTTGACAGAAAGCCGCTCACAGCATCTGCGAAAGCCATCGGAGCTTCATCGTGAGGCAGGTGCCCCACGCCCGGAAGAATCACCAGTTCCGAGCGATGAAGCATCTTTTCCAACTGACGGCCCGACTCCAGGCTCACCGCACGGTCATGTGTTCCCCACACTAGAAGCGTCGGCACCTCACAGAGCCTGTCCAGAACCGCCCCCAGTTGGCGCATATCTTCAAACCAGCAGTCGATGATATTCATCAAGTGCCGCACAGTTCCCGGAACCCTCAGCGAACTCATGTAGCGCTCCAGGGCTTCGTGGCGGACCACCTTGTTGTTCCCATACATGCGGCCCAGCGCAAGTTCCTGCAGCTTCTCTGGAAGATTCAGAACCTGGTTCGCGAACCAGCGCCCCAGTGGAGTCCGGTAGAAATGAACCAGCGGATCGCCGAGCAGCGAAAACGGATTCGCCGGAGCATGCAGCACCAGGCTGCGCACGCGCTCCGGATGGCGCGCTGCCAGCATCATCGCCACCGCACCGCCATGGGACGTGCCCACAACGTCAGCACAATCAATTCCCGCCCCGGTCAGGAAATTGGCGAGGCGGTCCGCGTGCGCCGCGAGACTGGCATTGAGTCCCGATACGCGGTCGGATCTGCCGATCCCCAGCGAATCAACAGCATAAACCGAAGAGCTCTGCCCCAACCTTGACAGGCACGGGGACCACGCATCAGCCGATCCCAGAAGGCCGTGTAAAAGCACGAGTTCGGGACCCTTGCCGATTTTCAGGCAATGCATCCCGTGCCCATTCACTTTAACCAGGATTTCTTCAGGCTGCGGTTCATCCGCCAGCAACATCCAGCTTGCCAATGCCATCTATGCCCTCAATCAGACCTCGCGTGCTCCCGCAGCACAGCAAATTCATCAGATTTTAAACCAAGTTTTAAGAGAAGCGAATGGCAAAAAAAGATGCCCTCAGATGAGTGCCAGCTCGACATGCTTCAGCGATTTGGGTTCATTTTATGGAAATTGACGGCACATCGCGCCTATGATTTTCCATATAAAGATACGGAAAATTTCATCCCAGAGATCATAACTCTCGTCACACGTATAATTTCGACATTCACGAAAATCCGTATCCTACCCAAAATCAAAGGTATACTGAAGCTGCGAGTGGCCAGAGTACGTGCTTCGGTATGATGGCATTCGATTTGCATGGTAACGATTGCACTCGCTTCATCCCCTTGAACCGCACATGGAAAGGTCGCTACAAACTCGCATTACCGTCCTCCTCCTGGCCCTTTTCACGGTAGCTGCTGCGGTTTTTGCGTCCTTTAATTTCATTCAGGAAAACACCTACCAGCTGCCGACTGACGGTGTCTGGTGGGTGGAAGCCAGCGGTGGCCTCCAGGCCCAGCGTGTACTTGCCAACGGCCCGGCACAGCGCGCAGGTATCAAAACAGGCGACCTGCTCCTTCAGGTAGAGGATCATCCTGTCCCCCGGTATGCCTCGCTGGTCCGCGAAATGGTGCGCACCGGGGCCTTTGGCACAATCCACTACACGGTGATGCGTTCCGGGCTCAAGCTTCCCGAAGTCCCCGTGAATCTCGACGCCGTAGACCGCGGCAATAATCAGGGCTTCCGGCTGATCGCGCTGATCTATCTTGGAATCGGACTCTATGTTCTCTTCCGGCGCTGGACTGCGCCGCACGCGACTCACTTCTACATTTTCTGTCTGGCGTCGTTTACGCTCTACGCCTTCAAATACACCGGCAAGCTCAACGCGCTCGACCAGGTCATCTTCTGGGGCAACATCATTGCCGGAGCCCTGCAGCCGGCGCTCTTCCTGCACTTTGCCCTGGCCTTTTCGGAAAGCCGGCGCATTCACCGCTGGCTGGTCGCCACCACCTACCTGCCGGCCTGCCTCGTCATCGCTCTTCAGGTCATCGCCATCCAGGTATGGTCTGCGACTGCGCTGCTACAGCATCGGCTAGACCAGTTGACCGTTGGCTATCAGGCGGTCTTCTACGTCCTGGCCGCAATTATCTTCTTCGTCAACTATCGGCGCGAAGATCAGCCGCTGCGCCGCCAGCAGCTCAAGTGGCTCACACGCGGTACCGTCCTCGCGATCGCGCCTTACACGATTCTGTTTGCCATTCCCTATCTGGCCGACGCGCTGGTTCCCGACCTGCTGACCAAGATTGCGGTCCTCTCGCTGGTCTTCCTGCCGCTCACCTTCAGCTGGGCCATCATCCGTTACCGCCTGATGGATACGGACCTCATCTTCAAGCGCGGCGTCTCCTACACACTGGCCACGGCAGCGCTCGTCGCCCTCTATTTTGGCCTGGTCGCACTCGCAGGCGAAATCGTCCGCAATCGCCTGCCCAGCTTCGGACTCTGGGGATTGATCGCCGCCATCATCATCACAGCGCAGCTCTTTGACCCGCTCCGGCGCGGTATCCAGGAGCGCGTCGACCGTGTCTTCGACCGCAAGCGCTACGACTACCGCGAGACGCTGATCGAATTCGGCCGCGGCCTCAGCTCGCAGACAGACCTCAAGGCATTGCTGAACTCCATCGTCGAGCGCCTGCCGCACACGCTGCTCGTCTCGCGCGTTGCCGTCTTCCTCGCCGAGAAGACAGGCGACTACTACCACCTTGCCGCAGGCCATGGCCTGCAGGCGTCAGTCCTCGAAGGCAGCCAGCATCTCGATCTGAGCTTTCTAGACTTCGACCAGCCCGACGCAGGTTCGCACATTTTTCTTGAGAACCCGCAGCAAGCCCTGCATCTCACTGACAGCGAAAAGCGCACAGCTGCCACGCTCGACCTGAATTACTACCTGCCTTGTCGACTGCAGGACCGCACCATCGCCGTCATCGGGCTTGGCCGCACCAGCGAAGGCGATTTTCTTTCGAGCGAAGATATGGAGTTGCTCGAATCGCTGGCCAGCTACATCGGCATCGCCATCCAGAATGCCCGCCTCTATCAAAGCCTCGAGCAGAAGATCTCCGAATACGAGCGCCTGAAGGAATTCAACGAAAACATCGTCGAATCCATCAACGTCGGCATCCTCGCCGTCGATCTCGAAGAACGCATCGAGAGCTGGAATGCGCAGATGGAAGTCTTCTGCGCGCTCCCGCGCGGCGAAGCGCTTGGCAAACACCTGTCAGAGGTCTTCCCGCCATCCTTCATGCAGGAGTTCCACCGCGTCAAGGATGATCCCGGCGTTCACAACCTCTACAAATTCCGCCTCGAAATTCGCGAAGGAGAGGCACCGCACCGCAAACATCGCGGTGGCACCGCTCGTCTCGCGCAATTTCGAGACCGTGGGCCGCATCATACTTCTCGACGACATCACCGAGCGAACTGAGCTTGAAGCGCAGCTGAGCCAGGCGGAAAAACTGTCTTCCATCGGCCTGCTCGCCGCCGGTGTCGCCCACGAAGTCAACACGCCGCTCGCCGTGATCTCGTCTTACACGCAGATGCTCGCCAAACAACTGCGCGGCGACGAACGCCTTTCGCCGCTGCTCGAAAAGGTCACGTCAGAGACCTTCCGCGCATCCAAGATCGTCAATAACCTGCTCAACTTCTCACGCACAAGCAGCACCGAGTTCCGTGAAACCGACTTGAACTCGATCATCCGGGAGACACTTACGCTGCTGGAACATCAGTTCAAGACAGCTCAGGTGAAAACGGAACTGGTGCTCGACGCGAACCTGCCTCCCATCCTCGGCAATACCGACAAGCTGCAGCAGGTCTTCCTCAATCTCTTTCTCAACGCAAAGGACGCCATGACGGATGGCGGCACTTTGCGCATCGCGACCGAAGCCAACGGATACATCGCGGTTGCTGTTTCCGACAGCGGCTCCGGCATCGCGCCCGAGCATCTGCGGCGCATCTACGATCCCTTTTTCACCACGAAAGGCGCGCCCAAACAAGGACAGCGCCGCGGCACCGGCCTGGGACTCGCCGTCACCTACGGCATCATTCAGGAGCACGCCGGAAAAATCCACGTCGAAAGCCAGGTAGGAACCGGTACGACGTTTCTTCTTGAATTCCCCCTCTTAAGGAAACCCGCGCATGTCTGAAGGCACCCTTGCAGTCCCGCCCTCTACAACTTCATCTCAATTAGAACGTGCGCACCGAATACTGATCATCGATGACGAAGCCTCGATCCGCGAGTCGCTGGAAACGCTGCTCACTCTCGAAGGCTACAACGTTGAGACCGCCACCGAAGGCGAATCCGGTCTCGATCAAGTCGACCGCGCCACATATGACCTCGTGCTGCTTGATCTCGCGCTGCCCGGCAAGAATGGCCTTGAAGTGCTGCGCCTCATCCGCGAGCGCCATCCCGATCTGCCCGTCATCATGATCACCGCCTTCGGCACGGTAGACAATGTCGTCGAGGCAATCCGCACCGGCGCGCAGAACTTCGTCCAGAAGCCTTGGGATAACGAAAAGCTCCTGGCCGACATACGCTCCGCCATCGCGCGCTATCACGCCGAAGAAGAGAATATCCAGCTCAAGCGCGCCCTCAAGCAGCGCTATAACTTTGAGAACATCGTCGGCAAGAGCGATGCAATGCTGCGCATCTTCGATCTGGTCGCACAGGTCGCGCCTAGCCGCTCCACGATACTCATCCAGGGTGAAAGCGGAACCGGCAAGGAGCTCATCGCCAAAGCGCTGCATGCCAACTCGCCGCGACGCGACAAGCCTTTCGTCCCGGTCAACACCGGAGCTATGCCCTCCGAGCTGCTGGAATCGACGCTCTTCGGGCACACCAAGGGCGCCTTCACGTCAGCCATTGCTACGAAGAAGGGCCTCTTCGAGGTCGCCAACGGGGGCACGCTCTTTCTCGATGAAATCGCCACCATGGGCATGGACACGCAGGCAAAAATTCTACGCGTGTTGCAGGACCGCCGCTTCATGGCGCTTGGCGGGATTCAGGAAGTCCAGGTCGACGTGCGCATCATCGCGGCTACCAACATCGATCTACGTCACGCTGTGCGCGACGGCAAGTTCCGCGAAGACCTCTACTACCGGCTCAATGTCATCACCATTGACCTGCCGCCGCTGCGCAGCCGTCGCGAGGATATTCCGCTGCTCGCCACGCACTTCCTCAAACGTTATTCTGATGAGAACAGCCTCCCGCTCCGCTCGCTCTCGTCCGACGCCATTCGCGCGCTCGTCGACTACGACTGGCCCGGCAACGTTCGCGAACTTGAAAACATCATTGAGCGCGGCGTAGTACTGTCCTCCGGCCCGTCGATCAATTCCGATCTCCTGCCGGGCCACTTGACCGGTCGCAGCTATTCCTCGAGCCTGCTTGAGCACAATCCCAATGCATCGCTTTTCGACATCATCGAGGATATCGAGCGCCGCATCATCGTCGACAAGCTGGAACACTGCAACTGGAACCAGACCGAAGCCGCCGAGCAGTTCCGCATTCCGCTTTCCACCCTCAACCAGAAGATCAAACGTCTCAATATTGAAATTAAGAAGCGCGTGAAGGAATAGCCCACAGAAATATTCCGTTGTCATCCTGACCCCGACTCTGAGTGAAACGAAGAGGAAGGGGAAGGATCTGCTTTTGCTTAAGTCCTCGTGTCATTGCTGAGCCCTGTGCCCCGAGACCTGAGCCCTGTGTTACCCTCAGCCTGTGAGTCACAAACCACCTTCGCGCATCTAAGCGAATAACTAAACCATGGCCGCTATAGCTACGCTTGATCGAGCAGCAAAAAAAGGTGTCAGCGCAGTCCAGCAGTATGCGCTGATTTCAGGCCGTGCCCTCGGCAATCTCTTCCATCGCCCGTTCTATGGCGCCGACATCATTACGCAAGCCGACATCATCGGCGTCGGCTCGATCCCCATCGTCCTCCTCACGGGCTTCTTCACCGGAGGCGTGCTCGCGCTGCAATCCGCCTCGACGCTCGCGCAGTTTGGCGCAGCCGCGGTCACCGGGCAACTCGTCGCCCTTTCCATGATCAAGGAACTTGGTCCGGTTCTCACCAGCCTCATGGTTTCCGGACGCAACGCCTCCGGCATGGCCAGCGAACTCGGCTCCATGATGGTGACCGAACAGATCGACGCCATGCGCGCGCTCGGCACCGATCCGCTCAAGAAACTGGTGATGCCGCGCATCACAGCCACCGTCATCATGCTTTTCTTCCTGACGATCATCTCCGACGCGATTGGCATCCTCGGCGGAGCTGCCATCTCTGTCTTTCTGCTCGCGCAGGACGGCTCGCAATACTTCCACACCGCCTATCAGTCGCTGCAATATCCCGATGTGCTGCAGGGGATGGTCAAGCCACTCATCTTCGGCCTCATCATCGCCACCATCGGCTGCTATTACGGAATGACGACTCGCGGCGGCACACAGGGCGTGGGCCGATCGACGACGCAAGCCGTCGTCGTCTCATCCGTCCTCATCATCGCATCCGATTTCGTCATCAGCCGCTTCATGATCGGCATCTTCGGCAGGTGACGCGCGCATGAGCCAGGCTGTCCTCGCTCCAGAACTCAAGCAGCATTTACCCGACGAGCCGGTTGTCGTCTTTGAAAATGTCACGATCGGCTTTGAGAACAAGCCAGTCCTGAACAACATATCGTTCACCGTCAAGCCCGGCGAGACGCGCATCCTGCTTGGCCCTGCCGGTGTCGGCAAGAGCGTCCTGCTTAAAATGGCAGACGGCTTGTTACGGCCCGACTCTGGCCGCATCTTCGTCTTCGGCGAAGAAGTCAGCGCGATGCCCGAAGAGGAGCTCTTCGCCCTGCGCGCACGCATTGGCATTGTGTTTCAGGAAGGTGCGCTCTTCGACTCGCTCACCGTCCGCGACAACGTCGGCTATCGCCTCATGGAAGAACATCTGCCCGACCCGGAAATCGACCAGCGCGTTCTTGAAGCATTACGCTTTGTTGAACTCGAGCATACTGTCGACAAGCTTCCATCACAGCTCTCCGGAGGCATGCGCCGCCGCGTCGCCATCGCGCGCGCCATCATCACCAAACCCGATCTGCTTCTCTACGATTCACCCACCGGCGGACTTGATCCCATCACATCCACCACCATCATCGAGCTGGTCATGAAACAGCGCGACGTCTATCGCACCAGTTCCCTGCTCGTAACCCACCGCCTGCAGGACGCCTTCGTGCTCGCTTCGCACCGCTTCAACCGCGAAGTCAACAAGATGGAGCCCCTCCCCGAAGGACATTCCGACCCTCTGACAAGCTTCCTCGTTCTAAACGAAGGCAAACTGGTCTTCGACGGCTCGACGCACGACCTCGTGCACTCCGACGACCCATTCCTCAAGGAGTATCTGACCTGAAAGAGCGAAGCTAAGGCCGAATAGAAATCGCTCTCTGAACAATCCCCGGCAGCAAATGCGCGGCCTCATCAGCATTGCCGCAGCTCTCAGCCAATGCGTCAAAAAACTCGAACGAAGTCAGCGCATGCAGAGTAGCGATTCTCTGCTTCTTGTCCGCGGCATCTCGTCCACGCTTTCGATCCAGCATCTCGATCACGCGCGTCCCCGCAAGTCGCCGACGCTGATTCCGTGCTTCCACCACAGCTCCGAACTCAGGATCGATGGCGGCAATCCCGTGAATGCGCCGGATCAGCAGCCTGTCTCTAGACCAGAAGGAGCTGAGAATCTCGATGAAACCTTTCAACATCGATTCAGGATCTGCGGCGGTCATCACACTCCGCATGCGCTCCATTCCCCCATCGAGCGCAATCTGATCGAAGAGTGCCTCCAGCAGACCCGTCTTCGTTGCGAAGAGGTTGTAGATCGTCTGCCGGGTGACGCCGCTCTCCTTGGCGAGTCCATCCAGCGTAAGGCTGGAAAAGCCCTTCGCTTCCAATTGCTCTCGTAACGCCGCAAGAATCGCTGCTCGTTTCTGATCAGACTGCTCCAGACGTTTGCCCAGAGAATAGGGCCGTTTGCAGACAGCTGCTTTCTTTGTTGCCACGATGTGATCATACCGACTTAAAATTTACTTTACAATATGTAAAGTTAATTAGTATGATGCTTTTCATAGTGGAGGACGGATGCCCGCGAGCGCCAGTTCCGGAACAAAACCCACAATTCTGATCGCAAAAGATGCCTTCCCCCGGCTGCTGCGTGTTGGCTTCTGGATTTGCATCGTCATTGCAGTCGCCGTCGTGATTCGACGCATCGTCGCGATCGTGCATCCGCCGCAGTCGCCACCGCCACAGATGGCCGGCCTCGACGAAGCATTCGCCTCTCACGCAGCGTTGACGTTGGTGCATATCCTGTCTGCACTTGCCTTCGTACTGCTGCTATCTCTCGCATACTTCCGCCGTTTTGCGAGTTGCGAGTGGATCGCGCGACTGCTCTTCCCACTCGGAACAATTGTGGGCATCACAGCTTATGCAATGAGCACCTACGCCATTGGCGGATGGATAGAGCGCTCCGCCGTTCTCTTCTTCAACAGCTTTTTCCTCTATTCGCTGTTTCGCGCATGGCAGTATCAGCGAAATAGCGAAGTCCGACTCAAGCAGCAATGGCTGACAAGAGCAGTTGCGATCCTTCTCGGCATCGCAACCACACGCCCCGTCATGGGCATCTTCTTCGCAACCAGCACGCTGACACATCTCAAGCCGCAACAGTTTTTCGGCATTGCTTTCTGGATTGGGTTTTCGATCAACACCATCGCGATCGAGCTTTGGTTGCGTTCAGGAAAACACTCACCTCAATTCGAAAGGACGGCGGCACATTCGTAGATAAAACGGATGCGCACCGAAATGACATCATGACCACACAGCAAACGCAGCGACACCAGGGCCCTCACCTCGGACTGCTGGCAATTCTCTACACCGTGCTTTTCAACGCCGGCCTCTACCCGGTAACTGCCATGGCAGGCAAACCCTAGTGGCCCGGTCCATGGGAGCCAGCCAGCGTCATCGTGCCCTACTTCCAGACTCATCACACACAGGTGCTCACCTGTCTGTTTCTGCAATTTGGCGCGATTCTCTGCCTCGGCCTGTTCACCGCTGTCAGCGTCAGCCAGATGCGATTTCTAGGCGTGCGTTCTGCGGGACCATGGATCGCGCTGCTGGGTGGATTTCTGGTCGTTGCCGATGGATTCGCGGGAGGACTCACTACGTGGACATTGATTCACCCTGTCATCGTGCAGACGCCATCGCTTGTACTCGCGCTCTACTATCTAGCCTACGGTTTGGGCGGTCCAGGATTCTCGATTCCGATGGGCTTATTGATTGCAGGCATCTCGATTCCGGCGCTCCTTCACAAGCTGTTACCCAAATGGATCTGCATCCTCGGCATTGTGCTCGCCATTGCTGGTGAACTGAGCTGGTTTCATCTCATCAGCCCCGCTGTTCTCTTTCTCATCCCCTTGACTCGATTTCCCGGATTCGTCTGGCTCATCGCGGTAGCATTCGCGTTACCCAGAACGATGCCGCTCCGATCGCAGCCCGAAGCCATTTAGCATCAGCACTGCGGGAAGTGTCTTTGCCCACCGTCTTCCCGCTCTGCTAGTCTGAATAGTTTCAGCCTCAGAACGGAGCAATCACTCACAATGGCCTTTAAGTTCAAGGGAGTCGACTTCATCGGCTTCGACGCCCTACTCAACGAAGACGAGCGCCTCTCGCGCGACACCGCACGCCAGTTCATCGAAGACAACCTCATCCCCATCATCGAAGAGTGCAACCGTGAAGGCCGCTTCCCACGCGAGCTTGTGCCCCAGATGGGCGAACTCGGCTTCTTCGGCGCGAACCTCACGGATACGGCTGCGCCGGCATGTCGAATGTCGAATACGGCCTCGTCATGCAGGAGTTCGAGCGCGGCGACTCCGGTGTGCGCAGCTTCGTCAGCGTGCAATCGGCGCTGGTCATGTATCCCATCTACACCTTCGGCTCCGACGAACAGAAAGACTACTGGCTGCCGCTGCATGGCAAAGGGCGAGAAGCTTGGCTGCTTCGGCCTCACCGAGCCCGACTTCGGATCGAACCCCGGCGGCATGCGCACCCGCGCCCGCAAAGTCGGCGACGAGTACGTCCTGAACGGCGAGAAGATGTGGATCACCTCCGGCTCCATCGCCGACGTGGCCGTCATCTGGGCCAAAGTCGAAGATGAAGACGACCGCGTGCGCGGCTTCCTCGTCGAGACCGACCGCCCCGGATTCACGCGCCTATGACGTTCACGGCAAATGGTCGCTGCGTGCGTCTGTCACTTCAGGGCTGTCGCTTCAGGACGTGCACGTGCCTGCAAAAAACCTGATGCCGGGCACAGGCGGCCTCAAATCGCCACTCATGTGCCTCAATCAGGCACGCTACGGAATCAGCTGGGGCGCGATCGGCGCAGCCATGTCCTGCTACGACACCGCCCTGCAATACTCGCTGCTGCGCAAGCAGTTCCGCGACCAGCCCATCGCCAGCCACCAGCTCGTCCAGGAAAAACTCACCTGGATGATCTCGGAAATCAGCAAAGCGCAACTGCTGTCATTACAGGTAGGCCGCATGAAAGATGAAGGCAAAGTCAGCTTCGAGCACATCTCCATGGCAAAGCGCAACAACGTATGGATGGCGCTCGAATGCGCGCGCATCTCCCGCGACATCCTCGGCGGCAACGGCATTACCGACGACTACCCAATCATGCGCCACATGATGAATCTGGAGTCAGTGAAAACCTATGAGGGCACGCATGATATCCACACGCTCATCATCGGTCAGAGCGTAACCGGCATTCCGGCATACTGACGTTCGGCTTCAACTATAGTTGAAGTCGAACCAGATTTTCGGCGAGCAGAACCGTCTGCCAGTCGGTTCGGCTTGAACCGACAACCACACGTGCGTTCCCGAAGCCCTTTTCCTTCGCCAAATTGACCATGAACTCTTCTGAATAAGCGACGGCGGCTTCGGGAACCTTCAACGATTCCACGCGCGCGTTGCCCATCTGGTGCTGGAAAGTGTGCCTTCCGCCAAACGTCGGTGGAGGGTAGTCGAGACAGAAGAAATACATGAGCATTTTTCCACCGGGCTTTAACACGCGAAATGACTCCTCACAGTAATTCATAAGTTCAGGCTCGAGGAGGTGTGTGAACAGAGAAGTGGAGAAGACAAAGTCGACGCTTTCATCAGCTAAAGACAGGACGTACTTTTCCGCTGAACCCGCCTGTTTGTAAGAGATATTCGCGTGCGTCGAATGCTCAAAATGAAACAGCGGTTCTGGAAAATGGGCGGAGCACCAGTCCAGCATTTCCTGGTCAATATCGATACCAATGTACTTGCCGGAGAAGTTGGATCCCTTGAAGTTGTAATCTCGCAGATGATGCGCAAACCTGCCGCACCCGCAGCCTATATCCACAATGACGGAGTCCATATGCATCAAGCCATTGTCCAGGCAGTACAGCCAGAAGGACTCCGCAAAACGAAGATAGTTAATCTGGTTTGAGAAAAATCTGTTCCCAACACCAACGCGGATACGCAAGTGATTGGGAGGCAATCCTCGAAACTCGCGCCAAAAAGCCCGCGGCACAAGATCCACTGAATCCACAAGAAGTTTGAACACGGGATTGTGTGACAACAGCGAGGTAGAGGGCACAACCTTGCGCACCAAACGTGCGATTGCCTTATTCATAATAGACGCAATGCCTCATGAATTTAGTCGATTATATCGATGCTATTAGATGCAATTCCACCAGAAAGAGCCGTTCAGCAAGATTGCAATCAAGCGCTCCCGTCTCCACATCGTCTACGTGAAGACGGGAGTCAGTCTGTTTTTACCGCAGGTGTCCCATCTTACCGTCGTTGTAGTCACGCACAGCCTGCATGATCTCGTCGCGCGTGTTCATTACAAACGGACCGTAGCTGAAGACAGGCTCGTTGATCGGCTCACCGCTCAAAACCAGAAGCGTTGAATCTTCCTTCGCTTCCAGCACAATGCGCTCACCGTCCGGACTCAGCGTCGCGATGCGAGCCTCGCCTTTGATCGAGCTTTCGCCGTTCAAAACAACATCCCCCTTCAGCAACAGCAGGCCTGTATTATGACCGTCCGGAATCTGCAGCTCTACCGTGCTCCCAGCGGTCAGCCGCACATCAAACAGGTTCACCGCAGTAAATGTGCTCGTCGGCCCACGCACGCCATGCAGTTCACCGGAAATCACACGAGCATATGATCCATTACCCAGATCAACCGAAGGAATCTGCCCCTTGGTGATTCCCTGATAACGCGGCTTCGACATCTTGACCGACTTCGGCAGGTTCACCCACAACTGAATCATCTCGAAGGTGCCGCCGTTCTTTGCGAACTCCTTCTCGTGCATCTCTTCATGCACGACGCCGGACGCAGCCGTCATCCACTGCACATCCCCCGGAAAGATGACTCCGGCATTTCCTGCTGAATCGCGATGCGCAACGGCGCCCTGATATGCGATTGTCACAGTCTCGAATCCACGATGCGGATGCTCACCCACTCCATGCGACTTCTTCGAAGGCTCAAAATACTCTGGCCCCGCATAATCCAGCATCAGAAACGGATTGATCTCATCCTTCAATCCATTCGACGGAAACATGTTCCGCACTGGAAATCCATCGCCAACCCAATGATTCGATCCCGGCCCATACACCCCTAGTACTTTTTTCACTTCAGACATCTCCCTACTCCTTCTTGTTTCTCTTTCTGCCGCTCTTCGCGGCCACACCTTTCGTCGGCAACTGCTCCAGGCTTTTCATCGCGCCCAGCCCAAGCTCCCGCAACAAATCGATCAACATCTTGCGATCCTTCTTCGCAACGCCGGCAACAGCCACTTCCATCGCCAGCTTATGATCCTCAAATGCCGCACGAATGAGTTCCGTCCCAGCCCCCGTCAACCGAACCACGCGCGCTCTGCGATCGCCGGCATCCTCTTCGCGCTCGATCAGTCCCCGTTCACCCAGACGATCGAGAGCCGCCGTCATCGACCCGCTGGTCAGCATCACTTTTGAGCCCAGTTCCTTCACGTTGAGCGGTCCTTTGTGCAGAAGCACTTCCAGCACACCAAAATCGCTCAGGCACATATCCAGTTCAGCAATGTGCCGGTGCGCATGCGCCTCTACTGACCGGAAGGCCTTCCAAAGCACGAGCCAGAGATGAATGCCGCTCGCATCTGTTCTCAATTTTGTCCGCTCAGTTTTCATTTATCTTGATATCAAGATGTTTCAACACGGGAAAAGATTCAGACCGCATCACTCAGCCGCCTATCCAACCGCGCAACCCATTCTTCCCGTTAGGGTTCTAACTAAAGGACGCCTGCTAACAAACGGAGTCCGCTGTGCTACGCATGCATCTTCCCAAACCGCAGAGACGCCCCGAACTCGATGCCCTGCGCGGCCTGTTCCTTGTCTGGATGACGCTCACGCATCTTCCGACGCGTTTCAGCGACTTTGTGAATCAGCCCATCGGCTTCGTTTCGTCCGCGGAAGGCTTCGTCTTTCTTTCGGCATTGCTCGTAAGCCGCGTCTACATGCGCCAGGCTTTAGAAGATGAATCCGCGCTGCGATCCAAGCTGTGGAAGCGCTCCTTACGCATTTATGCCTACCACCTACTGATGCTGGCGCTCGCCTTCACCGTCGCCGCAGCCTACGCAGTCACAACCCACCGAGCGGCCATTTACAACCTGCTCGACTTCTACATCGCACATCCAGTCGTCGCCATCATCGGATCTATCCTGCTGCTCTATTGCCCGCCGCTGCTGGACATTCTGCCGATGTACGTCATCTTCCTCTTCTTTACGCCGCTCGTTCTTTCGGCGGCAATAAAGCGTGGCTGGGGCCGAATCCTCGCCGTTAGCGGAGTCTTCTGGCTCGCCGCGCAATTCGGCCTGCGCGATGTGGTGCACAACATCATTGTCCAGGTCACGCATCTGCCCATCCCTCTGCAGGAAACCGGCGCATTCAATCTTTTCGCATGGCAAGCCGTCTGGATCGTAGGCCTGTGGCTGGGCGCAAAATCCGCGGAAGACGACATCCCGCTCAAGCGCATTCCCGGCTACGTGGTTGCAGTATGCGCGCTGGTCTGTCTCTTCTTCATCGGAGTGCGTCACGAATGGCTAGGCCCGCACCTTACACAACAGGCCCTAGGCATGAAGCTCGACAAGTGGCAGATCGGCCCCCTGCGCGTGATCAACCTCGTCACATTCACTATCGTCTTTTACTGGATGCGCAAATACGTCCTGCGCCTCGTAGCCGTGGAGCCATTCCTCACGCTCGGCAAGGCATCGCTACACGTCTTCTGCGCGCACGTATTCTTTGTTTTTGTCGGATTAGCCCTTCTCTTCAATAGCGACATCGCGCAGCTACATGGCTGGGTCGCCATCTCGTTGCTCGCCGTTACTTTTGCAGGATTAGTCCTGGTAGCCGTGCGTGAGGTGCGCAAGCAGCGCGAAGATCGCGCTAAACGTGAAGCGAGAAACAGCGAGACGCCACCAAAGGCGCCTCCATCCATCCAACTTCTCACTGAACCAGAGCCTCTCGCAGCACCCTCAGAGGCTTGCAGATAACTACTAAACGGCCACAGTGAAAGTATCTTCCGTGCGAGTGACCGTTCGATACATCGTGTCGCGTTCAAAAGGCACGCGGCCAGCTTCACGAATCAGCCGCTCCAGATCGCGCCGCCGCATCCCTTGCGGCGTAGTCGCACCCGCATCGTGATAGATCTTCTCTTCGATCACCGTTCCGTCAATATCATCCGCGCCGAATCGCAGAGCAATCTGCGCAATCTTCGGCGTCATCATCTGCCAGTAGGCTTTGATGTGCGGGAAGTTATCCAGCAGCAAACGGCTCACCGCAATCTGCTTGATATCCGTCAATCCGGTAGTCCGAGGCAGATGTTCAAGCGGCGTATTGTCCGGATGAAATGCCAACGGAATAAACGTCTGAAAACCATGTGTCTCGTCCTGCACGCCGCGAAGCCGCAGCAGGTGATCGACGCGGTCTTCTTCATTTTCAATATGCCCGTAGAGCATCGTCGCATTGGACTTCAATCCAAGCTGATGCGCCGTGCGCGCCGTATCCAGCCACTCGTCGCCATCAATCTTGTGATCGCAGATGATGTGCCGCACGCGGTCAGCAAAAATCTCCGCGCCGCCGCCGGGCAGCGAATCAACACCGGCATCCCGCAGGCGCACCAGCGTTTCGCGAATCGAGAGCTTCGCGCGCCGCGCGAAGAACGCAACCTCGACCATGGTGAACGCCTTGATATGAACCTGCGGAAAGCGTTCTTTCAACCCTTGCACCAGATCGAGAAAATATTCGAGCGGAAGATCCGGATGCAAGCCGCCAACAATATGGAACTCAGTTACAGCCTCGCTGTATCCTGAAGCCGCCGTCTGCCACGCCTGCTCAAGCGCCATCGTGTAAGCGCCGCTGGCATCCTTCTTCCGCCCAAATGCGCACAGACGGCACGCAGCCACGCAAACATTCGTCGGATTAATATGCCGGTTGACGTTGAAGTAGGCCGTATTGCCGTGCAGCTTCTCGCGCACGAAATTCGCCAGCCAGCCAACGGCTAGATATGTCCGGCGAGCGATACAGAGCCAGCCCATCGTCAAAGCTCAGCCGTTCACCCGCAAGCACCTTCTCCGCAATCGGTTGCAGTCTCGCATCATCGGTCGCAAAGGGCCGCCGCTCCGCCTGGAATGCCGTCTCTCCACTCATAACTCTCTATGATAATGCACCCGCCTCGCAGCCGATGGAGATCTGACATGGACGCAGGCGGGACGAATCAAAACACAATGTGCACGCTTCGCCGCAATCATGAACTTCTCGGCCAGAGCCAATCGTAAAATGTCCTGTATGACAGCAAATCGTTCTGTGCCAACTGACACCGTCCTGCCGCACATCATGTATCGGGATTTGGCCGCCGCGATCGAGTGGCTGACGAGAGTCTTCGGATTTCCCGAGCACTATCGCTACGGCGAGCCCCTGAGCGGCGCACAGATGTACGCAGGAAGAGCCTACATCATGGTCAAAAACGCACGGATCAGGCGACGCCTGCGCAGCTGGGATACGGCACGCAGTCTCTGACAATCTTCCTGGACGATGTCGATGCACACTACGCCAGAGCGAAATCAGAAGGAGCCAAAATAGTCGAAGACCTTCACGAAACCGTTTATGGCGAACTCCAATATGGAGTCGAGGATCTCGACGGCCACCATTGGCTTTTCTCAAGGCATGCTCGCGATTTGAGCCCCGACGAGTGGGGAGCAATCATCGCAAAACACTGAGTTGCGCTACACCCATGCGGCCCGAGAGTTCACCGGCAAAACTTTCTCATACACGCAAGGCCCCGCACTGATACTATGCGTCAAGAAGAACTCTTCATAAATTGTTACGTTTAGGGTTTCCTGATTGCCCCATCGCACCCGATTGTTGTCTCTGTTGGCCCTCTGCTTTGTCCTTCTGCCTGTTTTGCGCGCATCGCAGCAGAGCGACGCCCCACGAGCATCCGTGTTTCCGTGCTCACCACTTACAGCCTCGACAAGGCGAAGGTAAATCTGCCCTCCGATTTTGAAGGCAAAGTCAATCTGCTTTTGATCTCATTCGAACCGGAGCAATCCAAAGACATCGACACATGGATGCCGATGGCACAGGCCCTGCAGCACATGAACTTTCAATTCCGCTACTACAAAATGCCGGTATCGAACCAGGAAAACTTCATCTATCGCTGGTGGGACATCTCTTCTCTGCGCAGCGTCGAGACCGATCCCGAAACCTGGCACTGGATCATTCCGCTCTATACCAACAAGAATGATTTCCGTCGCGCCCTGAACATTCCGAATGAGAAAGAAGTCGTGTTGCTGCTCGTCGACAAGACGGGACAAGTGATTTGGAAGACCTCCGGGCGCACACCGACGAGAAGAAAACCTCCCTCATAAACGCCGTCGCTGCCGCTACGCATCTGCCGTGAGTTGTTTCTCCATCACAAGCGCGTCGAGCCGCCCTGCATAGTAGCCGGGTATCATGCCAATCCGCTCGTAGCCCATCGCTTGATAGAACGTCTGCGCCTGCAGATTATCGACAGCAACTTCCAGCCGGATCGAGATCACAGCCTTCGCTCGAAAGTGTTCCTCGACT
This sequence comes from uncultured Acidobacteriaceae bacterium, assembly GCA_963833015.1. Classification (GTDB taxonomy): domain Bacteria; phylum Acidobacteriota; class Terriglobia; order Terriglobales; family Acidobacteriaceae; genus Alloacidobacterium. Next base: position 812,149 of record CAWHWJ010000020.1, read on the forward strand.
GCCCGCAGCAGCCGGCGGCCCACTCCCTGTCTTCGCGCATCCGGCAAGCACATCGATCGTAATGATGTGCCCGAACGATCTACCTTCACAGACGTGAAGTCGGCCGGTGCAAAAGCGCTGCAATCGTATTTTGCTTCGGTCTCAGCGACAACCGTAAAAGATTTCGGATGCAGCAGGTAATAGCGCAGCTCTGCTCTGGAATAGGCAATTCCGGGCGCGAAGCAGGCCTGGTCGATCTGTACAGCGTCTCCATGTCTGCTCGGTGGAACGGACGCAGATGAATCACGGCAGACAGGACGCTATGGTTGCGTCCCGCCGCCACTGCTCGCAGTAGCCGTCTCTTCCGATTTTGGCTGCACTACAACTCCGTCATAGAGCGAAGCAGCAACCAGCCGGTTGCCCAGCGAGCGAACGGAGCGAAGCGTCCAGCCCGCATCCCACCACTTCCAGGTCTTGCTGCTTTCATCGATGGCGAAAACCATCGTCGACTGCCATGACGTAACTATGACCCTGCCCAGTTCACGGTTGTAGCTCAGGCCATTGATATCCGCCAGCGGCAGCGTCGACAATTGCTGCCAGTTCTGTCCCTGGTCTTCGCTGTAAAACAAGCCTTCGCGCCCTCCAACCCACAGGCTGCCTTTGGGGGCAGTAGTTACCGCCTGGATCGATGAGAGCTTCGCCGGCAGCGTGATCTCCTGCCATGTCGTGCCGCCATCCGTTGAGATCATCAACTGGTTGCGGTTCGCAGCCAGCACAACATTGTCCTTTGCTGACACATAGCGATAGTTGTCGCCCTTCAGCACCGGCCCGGTCCAGGCCAACCCCTGGTTCTCGCTGCGATAAACGCCTTCCGCCGTCGCCGCAAACCAGGTACCGCTGGCAGTATTGATGTCATTCACGCGCGAGTCAATGGCAGCGCCCGGTTGTGCAACCTGTTTCGTAGACTTCGTCTTCTTGCCCTTCTTGACCACGTAGATCGTCTTCTGCGTGTAGGCTGACAACATCACCATCCTGCGCCCATGCCGAGCCGGTCCAGCGGAAGATGCCATGACTTGTTCCAGCCAGCAGAGTGCCGTCATCGGTCTGCGCGAGCGTGAAAACATCTCTTCCATCCAGACCGTTGCTGCGTTGCTGCCACGTTGTCCCGCCATCTTCTGTCGCAAAAACGCCGCCGTAGCCCTTGTCGTTGAGAACACCGGCATAGATTGTGCCTTCGTGCTTTGGCATCTGCGAGAATCGTTGCCACCTGCCGCTGCGAAAAGCCTGCATTGGAAGCAGTTGAACGTCGCGCCGCTATCGTTGCTCAGCAGCACTCCACTGCGGTCTGTGGCCAGCAAAACATGCTGCGGGTCTTTCGGATCGACATAGATGTCATTGATGATGACGTCGGGCCCGGTGATGCGCGTCCAGTTCACGCCATCATCCATCGTCTTGTAGAGGCCTTCTGTCGTGCCCGCATAAACGATCTTGCGGTTCACCGGGTCCTGCATCAGCACACGCGTGCGGCGTGCAGTCGATGGAATCCCCTGCACCTTGCGATAGAGTTCGCCTGCGTTCTCGCTGCGGTAAATGCCCGAGCAGGCGCTCGTATACACAACCGTCGGCCGCGTCGGATCGATGATGATCGAAAAGACATCGGAATCATCGATCAGCCCCTGCTTGATGTTGTGCCAGTTTGCGCCGCCATCCGTCGTCTTCCATGGCAAGTGCCACGTTCCCGCGTAGATTGTCTTCGGGTCGTAGGGATCGATGGCAATCGACTCAACTTCGTGAATCTCACCGCTCTCAGGCGGGCTGATCTCCTTCCAGTGCTGGCCCTTGTCTTCGCTGCGATATACGCCCTTCAGCGTTCCCGCCACCAGAATCTTAGGGTCGGAATACGACTGCGTCAGCGCGCGTACTGACTGGCCATCCATTTCAGGGCTCGCCGTCCAGGTCGCGCCTCCGTCATGGCTGATGTAGATGCCACCCGCTGGCCGGTCCACCTGCCAGACCCCGGCAAAAAGCGTCTTTGTATTGGACGGATCGACGACCAGGCTATCGACAACCAGATCGTCTGCCTTGCCCAGCCTCGCAAGTCGCTTCCAATTGCTTCCCCCATCCGTCGACTGATAGATCCAGCTTGTCGTCGTTCCCAGATAGAGGTGCTGAGGATTGCCCGGGTCCACGGCAAAACTGCGCGCGTCGCCGCCGTTCGGCCCGACTGGTATCCAATTTGAACTGCCGCCTTGCGCCGCTAGATCAGAAATTCCAAGAAAGCTCGCACCAAGCAGAAATAACAGCAAAAACTTACGTTTCATATTGTCCTGATAACAATCTATCCGCGAACATGGCCTACCTGCCAGCATTCATTGCTATATTCGATGACAAATTCACCGGAAAGGTAAAGGGCCAGCCGGATTTTCCGGCTGGCCCTTGGTTAAGTCCAATCACGCCTTACTGGTTAGCTGCTGCCTTTTTGGCGTGATGGTGAGGTTTGGTCCCTAGCGGCTTGCGGACCTGCGGCTTCACTGCGGACTCATCGACTGCGGTCGTGCCTGGCACATCCGTGTCGAAGTTGGCGCCGGCCGGTACGAGGTAGTTTTCAACTTCCTGCGCACCTGCTGTGCCTGTACGGACCTGGATACGGCTGGCATCAATGCCCTTCTCCTTCACCAGGTAGTCCTTCGTGTTGACCGCACGCTGTGCTGCCACGTTCTCTGGCGGCGCCGCATGCTTGCCCTTCTTCTTCGGGGGATTCTGCTCTTCGGCCGTCGCGTTACCAACCACCACCACGGATGCATCGGCAGAACGCTGCGCGTTGAGCGCTACGTCATCGAGGCAGGCCTTGGCTTCGTTGTCTACGCGGGTCGGACGCTTCTTGTCGCGGCTGAACGTGATCGAGCAGAGGGTTGAGGTCTTCGGTGCCGGAGGTGCCACAACATTGACCGATTCCGAGCAGGTGCCGGAAGCAGTCTGGCCCTTATCATCGGACACATTGGCCGTCACCGTAATCGTGCCAGACGGCGCACCAGCCGTGGACAGGGTTGCGGTGTTGCCCGTGCCGCTGATCGAACCAGCCGACGCAGTGTAGCTGTAGGTCAGCGGACGATTCTGCGGGCTGACGCCGGTTGCAGTAATCGTGGCGCTGTCGCCTGCGTTCACGCTCGACGGATTCACCGAGCAGCTAACTGTTGGCGGTTCGTACTGTTTCACTGTGAAGTTCGCGGTGCAATCTGCGAACTGGCCGGGCTTCTGGCCTTCGCTTACGTGGCCGGTCACCGTGTAGTTGCCGGGCTGCAGGCCAGTCGTGTCGACATTGGCCGTCGCCGTGTCGCCCTTCACCGTCACACCCTGGCCAGACCAGCTGTATGTCGCTGTCTTCTTGGGGTTCAGGTTCGTCGCAGTGCCGGTGATCGTGATGGGATCTCCCGGATAGACCGTCGCAGGGTTAGCCGAGCAGGCGTACTGCACGGGAGGCGGAGGAATAATGTTGCCGAACTTCCAGACGATGCCCGTGCTCAGACGTGCTGCATCAATATTGGCACGGCCACCGTAAATGGGTTCCGGGCCAAAATTCGCGTGGATGTATTCGTAGTCAGCCTGGAAGAGACGCAGTGCCAGACGGTGATTGAAGAATGGCAGGTTGTAATCCAATCCACCGCCAACCGTCAGTGCCGGACCCCAGGTAGTGGCATGTACGGCATACGGCTCGGCATTCGGGCCGCCAACTTTCGCCGCGCCGGCAAGGGCGTGTACGAATGGCGTAATGCCTTCAGAGGTTGGATAACGGAAAATCGGACCGCCCTGGACGGTATAGAACGCATCGTTATTACCATCCGGGTGAGCGCCAAACTCAAACTGGCCGCCAAAATATTTGTTGAAGTAGTAGGCCGACGCTGGCGATTGCGCCTTCATCCACTGACGAATAGCGATCGCTGAAGGTCGTGCCATCCAGCAACTGCGTGCTCACCGTTCCATGCGGCGCGAAGTAGGAATATCCCGTAAAAACGTCGATGCGGGAAACTGGTTGCTCAGCCGGGGCAGCCGGCGCTGGAGTCGAAGTCTGCCCGAAAAGACTCGAAGCTCCGAGTCCTACGGCACATCCAACTAGCAGAATTCGGCTCACGGAACTTAACGGACGAGATTGCATGCGTCTATCCTCCGAAACCATACTTTGAAAGTCAGCTAAAAACCACGTAAGCAGGCTCAAACCTCAAGCCCAGGTGAACTCAAAGACGAAAACTTCGGTAACGAAAACTGCGACGGTATAAAAAGCTACCACACGTTGATTACGATAGAGCACAAATTCTTCAATGAGTTGCCTGAAAATACACCCTGCGCATATCAAGCACCTTCGCAGTTACCCGCTTACAGAATTGAAGCCAGAGCACAGAGCAGCCGGGAATGTGCCCTGGAGAGCGCTCGTTTCTATTTTTAGGTACGAACGATTCGCCCTCGAAATGTTAGTGCATATCTAACTTATTGAATCTTTTCAGTTATTGCAAGTTTAAAACCCGCTTTAAGCTGCCCCGCTCCCGCAGAATCTTCTCCTGGAGCAGGGTAAGAGCGTAAATCAGCTGCTCAGGACGCGGTGGACAGCCCGGCACATAAACATCTACAGGGATTACCTGGTTGACACCCTGCACCAGCGCATAGTTGTTGAAAACTCCGCCCGAAGTAGCGCACGCGCCCATCGAAATGACCCATTTCGGCTCCGGCATCTGATCGTAAAGACGGCGAATGACTGGTGCCATCTTCTGCGAAACGCGTCCAGCAATGACCATCAGATCTGACTGGCGCGGCGAAGGCCGGAAAACTTCCATGCCAAAACGTGCCACATCAAATCGCGATGCGCCCATCGACATCATCTCGATCGCGCAGCACGCAAGGCCAAAGGTCATCGGCCACACGGAACTCTTGCGAATCCAGTTGATCGCAGCGTCGAGCGACGTTAGAAAAACGCCGTCCGGCTGATCGTAGCCATAGCTGACTTCCCGCAATTTTTCGCGGTTCTTCCCGCTGCTTTCCAGCGAGCCAAACAGATACCGATCGCGCGCCAATTCGCTCATGCCTCTACTATACCGCCGCTTCGGCTTAAATATGAATGGCTTGTCTTGAAATTACTGCTGGCAAAAGTGACAGTCGCGCCAAATAAAAATCCTGCATGCCGCCGAAAAATGCTGTTTGCGATTTTCACGAAATATGTAAAAGTAACTGCAATACATCAGGAAACTCTCACGGGCATATACGCTGTATCCACACGTGTCCTGTAAATGCTTATCGTTCGCATTCATTTATCTTTTTTGCCGGTGCAAAACCGGCTGGAATTGGTCTATTTCAGCTAGCTCAGATGGAGTGATATGCACCCTCGTATTGTGAAGCTGCTTTTGGCATTAGCGTTCTGCACTTGTAGTCTGATCCCCGCTGTTGCGCAAACGGGTTCCACCCCAACGGTTTCCACTTCCGACCAGATCGCGAAGCTCCAGGCGCAGGTCACTGCGGCGCAATCCGGTGCGGATAACGCATGGATGCTCGTTAGCTCGGCACTCGTTCTGATGATGACCGGCCCCGGACTGGCGCTCTTCTACAGCGGTCTCGTCCGTAAGAAGAACGTGCTCGCCACCATGATGCAAAGCTTCGCCATGATGGCCATGATCACCATCCTCTGGGCACTCGTCAGCTACAGCCTCGCATTCGACTCCGGCACCAGCTTCATCGGCGGCCTGCACCACATCTTTCTGCACGGCGTCGGCCTCACGCCCGATCCTGATTACTCCACCACGCTGCCGTTGCAGACCTTCATGATCTACCAGCTGATGTTCGCCATCATCACGCCGGCGCTCGTCACCGGCGCATTCGCCGAGCGCATGAAATTCAGCGCCATGGCGCTCTTCCTCATTCTCTGGTCGATCTTTGTCTACTCTCCTATGGCCCACATGGTTTGGGGCAAAGGTGGATTGCTCAACGCCTCGCTCGGCGGTCGTTTCCCTACGCTCGATTTTGCAGGCGGCACCGTCGTTCACGTTACTTCGGGCGTCTCCGCTCTCGTCTGCGCCCTCTATCTCGGCAAGCGCGTCGGCTATCCCAAAGAGGCCATGCCGCCGCATTCCGTCGTCCTCAGCGTCATCGGCGCTTGCCTCTTATGGGTAGGCTGGTTCGGATTCAACGCCGGAAGCGCACTCAGTTCCGGAACCCTGGCCACCAGCGCCTTCGTGAATACACACTTCGGAGCCGCCGGCGCAGCCCTCAGCTGGATGCTCGCTGAATGGATTCGCAACGGCAAGCCCAGCGCTCTTGGCGGCATCTCCGGCGCTGTCGCTGGACTCGTCGCCATTACCCCAGCCGCAGGCTTCGTGCAGCCCATGTCGGCCATCATCATCGGCCTGGCCGCCGGAGTCTTCTGCTACTTCATGGTCATCAAGGTCAAGAACTGGTTCGGCTATGACGACTCGCTCGACGCCTTCGGCGTGCACGGCGCAGGCGGCACCCTGGGCGCAATCCTCACTGGAGTCTTCGCCTCCAGCGCCATCAACCCCATCTTCAAGGACGCAAACGGCAATCCCCTGCCCTCGGGCGCAGTCGACGGCAACTGGCATCAGATACTCAATCAACTTGTAGGCATCGCCCTCGCATGGGTCATCTCCATCATCGGCACATTAATCTTGCTAAAAATTGTTGACCTCACCGTCGGACTGCGCGTCACGCGTGAGCAGGAAGTGGAGGGTCTCGATCTGACACAACACGGTGAAGAAGGCTACGATTTCGCTTCTTAATAGGACGCAACCTGTTACCCTGAAACACTTGAGACGACACTATGCAGAAGATTGAAGCAGTGATTCAACCGTCGAAGCTGGATGCGGTAAAGGACGCCCTGCTGGAAGTAGGCATCGAGGGCATGACGATTCTGGAAGCGCGCGGCCACGGCCGCCAGAAGGGCCATACCGAGTTCTACCGCGGCCGCGAATACACAGTCGATTTGCTCCCCAAGATCAAACTCGAAATGGTCGTACCCGACGAATTGGTAGAGAAAGCCGTGCAGGCCATTCTCTCCTCTGCACGCAGTGGCAAGATCGGCGACGGCAAAATCTTCATCTCGAAAATCGACGAAGCCATCCGCATTCGCAACGACGAGCGCGGACCTTCAGCACTCTAGCAACTGCACGTTCTTATGCGTTGTTAGAAAGTTTGTCATCCTGACCCTGACTCTGAGTGCAACGAAGAGGAAGGGGAAGGACCTGCTTTTTCTTACCGGGTAGCACGAAAAGGGGTGGGCCCCCATCCTTTGCGCAGCAAAGGGTGGGAGCCACAAAACCCCACCCCCCGAAACTGAACGCAACACCTGAATCCGCATGACGCCAGAGTCGCTATCCCTCCCGCGAATGCGGGACTCATACCAAAAAGACATAGCCGACCTGCGTCTCACCTTCGAGCGCTCCGGCGACGGCTCGGCATCGATCCGCCGCCGCTCTACGCTTGTCGATAAAGTCGTCCGCCAGCTCTGGAACGAACTCGCCGAGAATCAAGCCGATCCGGCCAGCATCGCCATCGTTGCCACCGGCGGTTTCGGCCGCAAAGAGCTCTTCCCCTACTCTGACGTCGACATCCTCTACCTCTGCGCCAGTGACAGCGTTGAGCGCGACCTCCACGACGTGATCCGCACCTGTACCCAGGCCATGTGGGACATCGGCCTGCGCGCCAGCCCCACAACCCGTACCTGGAAAGAGTGCGATCACGTCGATCCCGACAACCTCGAATTCCTCGTCTCACTCCTCGACCGCCGCTATCTATGCGGCGACTACAACCTCTACAAGCGCCTCGAAAATGACTTGCTTCCCTCGCTCGTCCTGCGCGAATGGAACACCATCATCCAGAACCTCGCCGAAATGGCCCGCGCCCGTTACACCAAATACGGCAACACCATCTTCCATCTCGAACCCAATATCAAGGAGTGCCCGGGCGGTCTGCGCGACTATCATCTCGCCCAATGGCTCAGCCTGCTCTTTGCTCTGCAGGAACAGAAAGCATGGCCCAAAGCCTCCACCAACAACTTCTTCGCCGTCCATAACGACCTCGAGTCAGCATTTGACTTCCTCGCAGCGACGCGATGTTTCCTGCACTACCGCTGCGGACGCGACGACAACTCGCTCGACTGGCACGCGCAGGACGAAGCCGCCGAACTGAGCATCGGACTCGATACCAGCGGCAGCGCCGACCCCGCCTACTGGATGCGCACCTATTACCGTCACGCGCGCACCATCTACCGCCGCACATCGCTTTTGATGGACGACGTGCCGCCGCCGCGACGTTCTTTCTATAAACAATTCCGCCGTCGCCGCACGCCCGTCGCCGGAACCGACTTCTTTCTCGAACAGGGCCGTCTCGATCTCGACGAATCCGCCACCGTCAGCGACGCCGACAGCGTCCTGCGCATTTTCGGCCTCATCGCCGTACACGGCTACAAGCTGAGCCAGAGCGCCGAAGACCGCATCGCCGAAGCTCTGCCGGTCCTCGCCGTACAAATGCCCGAAGGCCCGTTCCTCTGGAACTGCCTTCGTGAAATTCTCCTCGGCCCGCACGCCGCACACGCCCTGCGCACCATGCACGCGCTCGGTGTCCTCGAACTCGTCATCCCTGAATTCCACGGCATCGACGCGCTTGTCATCCGCGACTCATACCACCGCTACACCGTCGACGAGCATACCTTCCTCGTCATCGACAACGTGCACTCGCTGCGCCAGCCCGCGCACGACTGGGAAAAACGCTTTTCCACGCTGCTGCCGGAAATCGACCGCCTCGACCTTTTCTTCCTCGCGCTGCTGATGCACGACACCGGCAAGGCCCGCCGCACCGGCGACCACTGCGCGCAAAGCGTCGAGTTGGCAGAAAGCCTCTTCGCCCGCCTCGACTTCGATCCGGAAGAGCGCGAGATCGTGCGCCGTATCATCCGCAATCATCTTGAAATGTCGGCCACCCTACGTCGCGACATCTTCGACCCCGAAAGCGTCCGCACCTTCGCCGAAAAAGCCAGCAGCCAGGCCCAGCTCAAAATGCTCTGCGTCCTCACCTACGCCGACATCAAAGCTGTAGCTCCCGACGCGCTCACACCGTGGAAAGCCGAAAATCTCTGGCAACTGTACATCGCCACATCCAACTTCCTCGATCGCAGCGTCGATGAAGAGCGCTACCACGTTGAATCCGACACCGGCCTGCTCAATCGCATCGTCGCCCTTACACCCGACCGCGCCGAAGAACTCAAATCTTTTCTGGAAGGACTCCCGCAGCGCTACCTGCAAACCCGTCTGCCCGATCAGATTCGCAGCCACTTCCGCATGGCACTCGACCTCGCAGCGGAACCTGTCCAACTCACCTTCCGCACCGTGCGCCAGTTGCAGGAAATCACGCTTATCACTGCCGACCGCCCCATGCTCTTCGCCGACATGGCCGGAGTCCTTTCCGCGTGGGGCATGAACATCGTCAAAGCCGACGCCTTCTCCAACAGCGCCGGCATCATCGTCGACACCTTCCAGTTCACCGACCCTTTCCAGACCCTCGAACTCAACCCCTCCGAAGTCGATCGCTTTCTCAAAAGCATCCGTGATGTCATCTCGAAGAAAGTACCGCTGCAAACTCTCCTGCGCGGACGCAGCCACGCCAACCGCCGCAACAATGCAAAGGTGCACGTCGAAACCCGCTTCACTTTCGACAACGAATCCTCAACCCACAGCACTCTACTGCAAGCCGTTGCACAAGACACCCCCGGCCTCCTGCGCGAACTAGCCCGCACCTTCGCCGAATGTCAGTGCAACATTGAAGTAGCCCTCATCGATACCGAAGGCGAAGTAGCCATCGATGTCTTCTATCTAACCTCCCAAGGCAAAAAGCTGACCCCAGCCCAGCAGCAAAAACTCTCCACCTCTCTAACGCAAGCCATAGAATCCCTCCGCCACTAAGCTCATATCTCACCTCTGTCATCCTGAGCGTAGCGACCGGAGGGAGCGCGGTCGAAGGACCTGCGGTTTCTCAGCACAGGCAGGAAAAAGGGGTGGCCCATCCTATCGCGCACCTTGCAATAGGGTGGGAATCGATCACTTCAAATAAGCCCGAACCAGATCAATCAAATCCTCCGCCAACTCAGTAGGAGGCAGCGAGCTCTTCTCCGTCAACATATGCAGCCGGATATGATCCTCCAGCACCTCAGCCATCAAACTGTTCACGCCGCCGCGAACATTCGCCAACAGCATCAGCACATCCGCACAATCATCCCCGCTTGAAAGCGACCGCTCAATCGCATCCACCTGCCCGCGAATACGTTTAATCCTGGCAACCAGCTTCTGCTTTTCCCGTTCCACATGACTCATATTTTTACCAATATATCCTAGGGGGATATGATATAACACAAAGAGCAGAACCTGACCCGCTCTCGCCGATCAGGAACAGGTCTTGTCAATGAAGAATTTCAATTGACATTTTCTTGGCTTTACTGCAATTCATTTTAATAGTTAAGTATAGTTTATTGCCAACTGTAACGTCTTTGAAACAATACCCCTTGATGATCGGACGAGCATCGTTTTTCATAGCGAACTCTATCGGAGTCTCTTTTGCGCAAGCTGCTGACAATCATTTGCCTGATGCTGTGCCTGTCACATAGCCGCGCCCAGCTGTCAGCCGCATTGCCCCCAGCTCCCGCACCGCAATTTACGCTGCCCATGTGGGGAACAGACAAGGACGCGCAGCGCAGCCAGTCCAGCGCCGCAGGCGTTTCCCCCGAAGAGCGTGAAGTCCCCGACGCGCCGCCCGTGACCATGTTCCCGCACAGCGAAACCGCCCCTTGGTGGATCTCGGGACAAACCAACATCATCTTCCAGGCACACCCGTCTTTCCATTCGCCCTATCAGGGCACAAACAGCTTTCACGGCGCAGGCGAATACAAAACTTCGCTCGTCGGCACGCTTTTCCTCGGCTACCAGCCGCACCGCGACCTCCGCTACAACACTGACTTCATCGTCGACGTCGAAAGTACAGGCGGGCGCGGACTCAGCCAGGCCCTCGGCCTCGCCGGTTTCACCAACCTCGACGTCGTCCGCAACCCCAATCTCGGTTCAACCCCTTATCTCGCGCGCGGCATCATCCACCAGACCATCGGGCTTACCAGCGAGATGACCGAGTCCGACCGCGGCCCATTCTCGCTTGCGACGCAGATCCCCGTACGCCGGTTCGAGTTCCGGGTTGGCAAAATGAGCCTGCCCGACGTCTTCGACATCAACTCCGTCGGCAGCGACAGCCACCTCCAGTTCACCAACTGGACCGTCGACAACGACGGCGCATGGGACTACGCCGCCGACACCCGCGGCTATACGGTTGGTGGCGTCGCCGAGTACGACGATCGCAATTGGAGCGCGCGATACGGCATCTATGCCATGCCCACCGTCGCCAACGGCATCGATCTCGATTGGGCATTCTCCCGCGCCAACGGCCAAAACTGGGAATTCGAGCTGCGCCACTCCCTCATCAAAGGACGCAAAGGTGTCACCCGCATCCTCAGCTTCGTCAACCACGCCCACATGGGAACGTATCGCGAAGCCGTCGACGCCTACCTCAACGGCACCGACCCCACGCCAGTCATCACCAAGTACGCACACTTCGGCGCCGTGAAATACGGCTTCGGCTGGAACAATGAGCAGGAGATCACCGAAGACTTCCGCATCTTCAGCCGCTTTGGCTGGAACGAGGGCCAGCATGAATCCTACGCCTACACGGAAGTCGATCAGACCGTTGAATTCGGCGGCGACCTGGCCGGCATGCGCTGGCACCGCCCCGTCGACAAGGTCGGCGTAGCCTTCGTCTCAAACGCCATCAAGAGTGACCACCAGAACTACCTGAAATACGGCGGCCTCGGCTTCCTCTTAGGCGACGGCCGCCTCAACTACGGCCGCGAAAACATCGTGGAAAGCTACTACAACTGGCACACCTGGCGCGGCGTCTTCTTCGGCCTCGGCCTCAGCCACATCGACGACCCCGGCTACAACCGCGACCGCGGCCCCGTCTGGGTCCCCAGCGTCCGCATGCATGTCGATTATTAGATCGCCCTGGGAATCACGCCGTCCTGATGTGTCGAACAAATGAGCCTTGACCGCATGAACCGGGAGTATACTCGGCGGCGTGTACACCATTTACGCAGATGATTACGCGCAAACTTCAATCCCGAGCATGGATTCGGATGGAGCCGTGGAATTGTATTGGGACCATCCCGACTACCCGGGCGAGTGGTCCGGCCGCTTTTGCAATTCTTACCCATACGAGAACTGGGGGCGGGTCCTCCCGCTCAAGTCCGATGAGGCTTTTTTCGGCGTCTGGAGCGTGTACAACATCATCCTGGGTCACTTTGGTCTGTACGAGCGGATAGAGATTCCGGCGGCCGAACTCTGGAGTCTCAACCCCGACAAACTTCGTTTACTCCGTACGAGCCACAACTCTCCCTAGATTGTCCCGCCACCGCTTCCCCATCAAAAAAAGTTCGGCGTGCGACGCCATCAAGGCAAAAAAAACGCGCCCGAAGGCGCGTTTTTTCGAACTATGTAACCTGCTCTCTAATGGTATGGGAGGGCTGCGGCAGGTTGCTGATCATTCAGTTTCTCTTTGCAGATATGCGCGGCCTCCAGCGCTCGAATCTCCGCAAGACTCTGGGCCGCGCCCAGAACCTGAAAACAGTGGTGGCAGATGGTCAATCGAGCACGCGTAACTTGCACGCGCGCAGGTAGCAGTTTCTGCGGAACCGCATGAGTGGTGGTGACGGTGGAAATCATGGCTCACACTCCAGCATTAGAGGGTTGACTGGGAGCATTACCCCGCCAAAAGGACTTGCAAATCCACTCAACGCAGGTTGAGTGGACTACATAAGGGCCCGGGGATTACGCCAGTATTGCTTATGTAAGTTTGATGACCGGCTAGGCCAGCCGGTTGTACTTATCATGCAGTTTTTGCCTCTTTGTGGAAAAGGTCAATAATTTTTTTCACTTTTCGAGCATTTTTTTCTCGAAACCCCGACAAAACCCGCTAATCCCTCCACCAAACCTCCCGATAACCATATTTGGGAGACGATTCCGGTCTATGTCCGTTTTGCCTGAAAAACCCTCGACCATTCTGCTCGCCGACGCCGATTCCGCCTCAGCCGAGCCCCTTCGCGCGCTGCTCGAATCATGGAACTATGACGTCGAGCTCCTGGCCGACGGAGCCGCCGCCTACAAACGGCTGAACAGCCCCAATCCCCCCGCCCTCGCCATTGTGGACTATGAATTGCCCTCGATGAAAGGCTTCGACGTCATCGCCGAAACCCGCCGCCGCTCCCGCCAGCACGCCCCCTGGCTCATGCTCATGAGCGGCGCCGCCGACCTCGAAAAAGTAGAAATGGCGAACAAGGCCGGAGTCGACGACTTCCTCCTCAAGCCTGTCAATGAGATAGACCTGCTCGTCCGCCTCCGCACCGGCGAGCGCGTCCAGCACCTTTATCACGAGTTACAGGAGCAGATGGAAGCCGTCCGATTTCACGCCTCGCACGATAGCCTGACCGGTCTGCTCAACCGCGAAGCCATGATGCGTCTCCTCTTTCAGGAAACCGACCGCGTCCAGCGCATGCGCACGCCATTCACCCTCATGGTCCTCGACCTCGATAAGTTCTCCGAGGTCAACATCGAGTTCGGCTATGGCACCGGAGACGCCGTCCTCCGCGAATTCGCCCAGCGACTCCGCCGCTACCTGCGCAGCTACGACATCCTCGGCCGCTGCGGCGAAGACGAGTTCCTCGTCGGCCTGCCCGGCTGCATGATCGATCAGGCCGTCCTCATGGCCGACCGGCTGCGAAACTCCGTGCTTGAAAAGCCCTACCACATCCACCGCGACGTCTTGAACGTAACCGCCAGCATCGGCCTCGCCACCAGCCGCGGCCGCTCCCCGCTCATCGTCCTGCGCGAAGCCGAACGAGCCCTCGGCTACGCCAAGCTTGCTGGACGCAACTGCGTCCGCGCCTACGGCCACCAAACCGAGCCAACCACCCCGATCCAATCCAGCGACCTCTCCGAATCAGACCAGGCAATTTCCCCGTCGTGACAAGCACTCCCCTATTCCTTCCAAATTTGTCATCCTGAGCGAAGCGACCAAAGGGAGCGCAGTCGAAGGACCCGCACGAACAACGTCGTGCGAAGCCTTGCAAAGCAAGGCCCGCCTTTATTCCACGAGGCATGAAAAAGGGTGCCCCGTCCTGACGCAGTCAGGGGTGGGAAAGCACGAACCTCAACCAGCCAGAATCCACTTGCACTCAAATTCGAATCATGCAATAACTACGTCATGCGTAGTACGCAAAACGTAGTAGACCCCGAACTGGGCCACTATTCCGACCCGCCCATGCTCGTCCTCGCCAGCCTCGCCAGCGGTCCAAAGCACGGACACGCAATGATCGAAGACATCATCCAGCTCTCGGGAACCCGCCTCGGGCCAGGAACGCTATACGGCGCCATCGCCCGTCTGGAGGAGCAAGGTCTGATCGAGCCGCTTCCACCCGAGGAACGCCGCCGCCCCTACCGCATCACGCCAAACGGCCTCCGCGTCCTGCGCGCCAAACTCACCACCCTGCACCAGTTCTCGAAAGCCGGACTGAAGAGGCTCGAAGCCCTGTGAATTCGCGAACCGCACGCCTTCTGACCCGCCTCTACCCGCAGGCGTGGAGAGAGCGCTACGGCGACGAGTTCGAAGATCTTCTCCTCGCGAGCCACGGCGACATTCGCCTGTCGCTAAACGTGATGAAAACAGCACTAATCGAGCACATACTCCGCACCTGGAGGCACAAAATGGAGACAAATCCACGCTCTTTCACCGCGATCGTGAAGCATCCAACCGCCTTCCTTCCCATGGCCATGTCTCTCACCGCCCTGGCCGTCGTGCTCGGTCACATCGCCTTATACGGAGTAGCCCGCGAAGCCGACGAAGGAGCCGCCGCCCACATCTGGCAGCTACTCATGGCCGGACAACTCCCCGTCCTCGCCTTCTTCGCCATTAAATGGCTGCCGAAAGCCCCAAAGCAATCCCTCTACGTCCTCGCCCTGCAAGCCGGAGCCGCACTCTCCGCGATGGCCCCGGTCTTCTATTTCAACCTATGAGAGCAGGCTGCTTAACATAGCTGCGGTGCACAGCGCCGCAGGCCGCCGCATCAATGGCGATGAGGGTTTCTTACCTGGTCTGCACTTCCGTGCATTGGCAATCTACCGCCAACTGAGACCGGAAAGCGAGTGTCTATCACCGGCCGTGGGTTAGGAGTGGATCATCGAGTGGTAGCGAGCAGTCGATCATCTCTCCGCCCCGCGTCCTCACCCACCTTGTCCATTAAGGAGTTCCCGTTTTCGCCAACCAGCGGTACGACCGCGAGGACCTTTGTTCCCTTTCCGGGCTGCGACTCGACCGAGAACGTTCCATGCACCAGATGTACTCGTTCTTGCATGCTAACCAGCCCCAATCCACGATTCGTCTTCGCCGCCTCCACGTCAAAGCCTGCACCTGCGTCGGCGACGACGAGTTGAACGCAATCCACAATGCCAAGCACTCGCACAGTGAATTGGTTCGTCCCGCTGTATTTCACAGCGTTGTGCAGGGCTTCCTGGGCAACTCGGAATAGGCACAGCGAAATGTCTTTGGGCAATGAGTGAGGAACATTCGCGTCCGTGATCGCAATGTTGACTTCGTGTTGCCTCGAAAGCTCCTGGCAGAACCCTTTGATGGCCGCCACGACACCCCGGTGCTCGAGCTTCGACGAGTGTAGTTGGTGCGAAAGTGATTGCACGTCACCCGCGATTTCAGAGCAATGCTTCCTGATCTCTTGCAGGCGCTGGTCCGTGGTCTCCGCCAATCCATCTGCGCTGCGATTTGCCTGGGAAATCTCCATCGCCAGGAGAGCCAGTCTCTGGCAAATGTCGTCATGCAGATCTCTCGCAATACGGCCGCGCTCCTTTTCCTGCGCTTCGATCAGTTGACCGCTCACTTTTTCCAGCGCCTGTTGAGCGAGCTTCTGGTCTGTCGTATCGGTCCCCGAGCCGATAAACCCGGCAAACGAACCATCCCCGTTCACTCTTGGAGCTGCAATATCCAGCATCCAACGGTAGACCCCGTCGCTTCGACGAAGCCGATACTCCATGGAAAACCCCTCCCGGGTCTTCAAGGCCTGTGAGACCGTATCCAGAACGTTCTTCAGATCATCCGGATGGATACACTCGGTCCACGTGTCGCTGTGGGCTGCATTCGGGCCCACGCCGGTGAACGCAAGTCGGCTCTCATTCAGATACGTGATCTTGCCTTGCGCATCACGCATCCAGACCAGCGAAGGCGCGGTATCCGCCATCACCCGGAACCGATTCTCGCTCTCGCAAACTACGGCTTCCGCCTTCCGTTTGCGCGCTCGCTGCCACAGTAAAGCGATAATCAAAAGCGCCTGGGCAACGATCAGCACAAGGGCAGGAATGAAATATTTGCGGTCGCGCTCCCACAGCGTAGGATCACGATTGTAGAACCGTGTGTCCTTCGGGAGTGCCGACTCCGGAATTTTCCACCGGTGAAGCTGCCGCCAATCCGCCAGGGTCTGGGTTCCCGAGGGGTGAACAACGGGAATGTTATCTACCTTCTCACCGGCAAGAATCCGCGCCGCAAGTGTAGCGGCCAATGTGATGACTTCGTCTCTACCGCTCGATTCGATGCCGGCAACTGCGCCGTGGCCCACACATGCATAGGGAAAGATGCAATAAGTCGGGAGACGTTGTCCGGTCTGCGCAAGGGCATCCTGCACTCCAATTGCAGGCTGAATGGATTCCCGTGGCTCAAGTTCAAAAAAGACGATGGTTTTCGGCGGAAGCTGATCCACTCTTTGCCGTATCTGATCTGTCGGAAGATCAACCAGGTCAATTTCCTTTACCTTATTTTGATAGTGGAGAAGTTCGGAATGGCCCTCTCCCAACCAGAACGTTTCTATTTCCGATCTACCAGTGATGATCGCTATAGTGTCGGTATCTGGATGAAGACGAAGCGCGAGGTCAATCACGGCTTTGACATCCTGAGTCTCAGTCACCCCGGTGATTCCGGGCCAGGTCCGTCCCGCTATTTTGCGAGTTTCCAGGGAAAAGTAGACGATAGGCACGCTCGGAAACAGTTCGCTGCGATGTCTCAGGACTAAATCGAGCGACGGATAACCCGACAACATTACGAGATCCAGCTTGCGGCCATGATAGGTATCTCGAAGAGAATCTGTCAGGTTTCGCTGGTAATCCTTGTCGTCGGCTCGCGTCGCATCCATGTACTCGATATAGAAGTTGACCGGCCCTGGAACGCGGGCCCGCAATAAGGATTCAATTTGATTGACGTAAGCGGGATCTGCAACCGGCTCAGGAACGTGAAAGAAAATGAGGACGTTCTTGGCATTTGGCTGCGCGATTGCGGCCGGATTTAGAGCGAACAAAAGAATGCAGATGATCGCAGGCCATATCCTCGCGAAGAATCCCCATCCGCCAGTCCAATTCGACAGATCATCGAGCACGATGCTTCGCCTGTTATTCATAGGCCCTTTTACGCACCCAATCTGCATCTTCTTGAGAGCGATATTTCGATGTTGATCGCGGGGCCCATTCGCGCAGTCCTCATAATCCTCACTTCAAGGGTCTGCGCGCAAACTTGCGTACGTACTCACCCGAAAGGTTGTCTCGCCGGCATCCCGTCTTGCGATTGTGTTTCTTCAGGAATGCCACGAGATTCGGCGCTCTCGGATGCCATCGATTGTACCCAAAAGCCCTTTTTTGGCATGTCAAGCCAACGAAACAGGCTTCTGACAGTCAGATATTAGCCAATTGGCCATAACAGTCCAAAGCACGTTTCCAGGGTCAGCCGACCTCGAAACGCGAATTGGCGATTTACCGCTTGAGATTCTCAGCAGCAGACCGGAGATATATTTGTGACGAAGCTTTGGTCGAAATTAGGGCGGAGCAAGACCATAAGCGTGAAGAGACGCAACAGATCGTAAACGTGTTTCCGAAGCGAGCCTGCGTTGATAGGGTCGGGATCGAACCCCAGAACGAACCAATTCAGTTGACCCACTGTTTGATATGAAGCGGGGATCAATCTGAAGGAGATCCATGCAAAGCCACTCAACACCATAAGACCCGCGCACAATGATTTCCTCGAAATGCGCCATTTGAGGCCGACGCGCCTCTTAGCGTGAACGCTTAACAGTACGAACTTCTTAGGACCCTTCAACCTGCTTTTTTGATAGCGCATCAAAGCCGGAGACGACGTCAAACAACTCTTCATCGATCGAACTCTGACGCAGACGTTGAAATACGCGGGTCAGATCTTCGGACCGATCCTGGATGCTCTTTTCAGCACGCTGCATCGCTGCCAGACGGCACGCATTTTCGCTGGCCAGGGATTCGGCGCAGGTTTTGAATAACGAGACAAAAAGATATTCTCTGATGAGCGCGAGTAATACAGGCTCCCCATCGCATACAACTTCAGGGGGGTTCCTAGAGGGCCACGGAATTTGATCTAACTCGCGCCGCCAGCTTTCGTCGAGCGGAAGCAGGCGTTGACTGACAGGCTCATAGAGGGCCGCGGATTTGGGCCGATTGTGAAAGAGATACACCTGCTCGATGCGACCCTTCTCGCGACGCGAATCGACCTCTATGAGGATCTGTCCCACAAGTGGCGTAATCGCGGTAACCGAATTAGGTGCGGTGAATTGTCCGATGATCCTCACGCCGGATTCTTCGAGTCCTGATGCAACCCGTCCGCCAATAACCCATACAACCGGTTCTCCGGATAAGGAACGTAACTTGCTCGCGGCAAAATCTGCCAGCTCTTCATTGAACTGGCCGACAAGGCCTTGATCTGAGCCGAAAACAACGGCGCCAATTTCCCCCGCGCCCGGCTTGCCTTCCGGTGTACTGACGGCAAGTGTCCGCTCCTTCCGCAGGTACGCCGCCAGCCCAAGCTCCACGGTGCGATAGTAATCAACCAGGGCCAGCACTGCCCTCTCGTACTGCCCGATGCTGGAAGCTGCCAGCGCTTTCATTGTGCGCACGACGGATTCGAGCTCTCCGATCCCGTCAATCTTGCCGCGCAGGCTCTGCAGTGTGTCACTCATGGAGCTGCCGAAAAGGACGTCAGGGCTTTGGCAGCCACTCTCAGAGCTTCTTTCCGGTCCTCGTCGTGCAGTTGGGTAGATGCGGAAAGCTGCCTTCGCATATCTTCCGGCATTTCCGTGGCCGCCGCACACAAGGCACGCTCAGCGCCCCGCATCCGGTCGAGCGGCACACGATTGAAGAGTCCCTGATTCAGGGCCAGCAGCAGCATAATTTGCTCGGGAACGGAGACAAGCTCGAATTCGGGTTGCATGAGGCAGGACCGGATTCGCTGTCCATGATCGAGAACGCTGCGCGTGTGTTCATCAAACCGAGTTCCGAACCGGGAAAATGCTTCAAGCTCTTCGAATTGAGCATAGGCTAGCTTGAGGTCCCCAGTCACAGCACGGTACGATGCCCCTTGAGCTTTGCCGCCAACTCGCGAAACCGATTTGCCGACGTCGACTGCGGGAAGAACTCCCAGTTCAAATAGCCTGGGCGAGAGGTAGATCTGACCATCCGTGATGGAGATGAGATTGGTTGGAATGTAGGCGGCAATGTTCTGTGCTTCGGTCTCGACGATTGGGAGTGCAGTCAGCGAACCTCCTCCAAGGCGTTCGCACAAGTGGGTTGACCGTTCCAGCAAACGCGAGTGGATGTAGAAGATGTCTCCCGGGAAAGCCTCTCGTCCCGGGGGACGGCGCAGCAGAAGGGAAAGTTCGCGGTAGGCGCGTGCGTGCCGTGTCAGGTCGTCATAGACGATGAGCACGTCGCGGCCTTGTTCCATGAAGTACTCGGCGATGCTGGTGGCCGCATAGGGTGCGATGTAGGTTAGCCCAGGCGGATCGTTGCCTTCTGTAACAACCACAGTGGTATAACTCATAGCGCCTTGGGCTGAAAGATCGGCAACGATTTTCGCTACAGCGGAAGCCCGTTGACCGATCGCGCAATATACGCACAGCACATTCTGGCCGCGTTGATTCAGGATTGCGCTGACTGCAATCGTTGTCTTGCCAGTTTGCCGGTCGCCGAGAATGAGCTCCCTCTGGCCACGCCCGATCGGCACCAGGGCATCGACAACTTTGATGCCGGTTTGCAATGGGCTAGTTACGGGCGACCGATCCATAATGGGAGTTGCATCACGCTCAATCGGCAGACGGTCAGCCGCGGCAATCGGTCCTTTACCATCCAGCGGACGAGCCAAAGGGTCGACGACCCGCCCAATCAAACCATCGCCTACCGCCACATCCATGACTCTGCCGGTGCGCTGAACTCTGTCTCCTGAGTGCAGCCTCCAGCTTTCTCCAAGAAGGATGACGCCAATCTCCGTCTCGTCGAGATTGAAGGCGATCCCGAACATGCCGCCGGGAAACTGGACGAGTTCTTCAAATCCGACTCCCGGAAGCCCTGTGACCTGAGCGATACCGGTGGAGACGGCAGCGACAGTGCCGATTTCACGCGGGGTCAGCTTAGGTGCGAAAGCTTCCCGCGCCCGGTCAATTCCTGAGAAAGCTGCGTCTAGTGTCTGCTGCAGGCCTTTAGGAGGCATGTTGGTGGTCCTCCTGGCTTTCCTGGGTGGCTTCTTCCGGGAATTGACCGATGCTCTTTTCCAGAGACATAAGATAATCCGCGATATTCCAATCCACCTTGTGCCCATTCGCGCAAAGCTCGATTCCGCCCACCAGGTCTGGAGCGATCTCAAACTGGACTTGAGCTTCAGCGGAGAATACCTGTTTAATGGTGGCCTCGATCGTGGCGCGCTGAGATTGCGGCAGATCGAAGGCGCTGCGCACAAAGACGGCGCCGCCCGATTTGAGATCTTCGGCGATCAAGGTTCTTTCCTGAATATTCAACTCGTGCAGGCGCCGGATTAGGACTTCGCTCATCCTCTCATCGAGATCGGCTCCGGCAAGGTCAGACAGGGCTTTCTTCGCAATTGCAAGAACTTCCTGCTGAGTTCTGCGAATGATTTCTCCATTCAGTCTGCGTTGCTCACTCTTTAGCGCTTCCTCCCGCCTGGAACGCAATATGTCTGCTTCTTTGCGCACTTCTTCCAGAAGCCTCTGACGTTCGGCATGGGCCTCCGTCGTTGCCTGGCTTAGAAGAGCGTCACGCTGGTTTGCGAACGTTTCGCTTTGACGGTGAAAATCGTCTAGCTGTTTTTGGGCTTCTGACTTTAGGGCCGCGGCATCTGCAAGCTGGGCGACGATTCGTTTTTCGCGTGCGTCAATGGCACCGAGGATGGGCTTGTACAGAAAGCGCTTCAACAGCCATACGAGCACAAGAAAGTTGATGATTTGAGCGATGACCGTGAACCAGTCAATAAGCATGGCTCAGTGCCCCGAGGCGGTGGCAACTACGTGATTCCAGAATGGGTTGGCAAAAATGAGAATCATTGAGATTACAAAGCAATAAATGGCAATGGACTCAATCATCGCGAGACCCACAAACAGAGTACGCGTTGTAGTCGGTGCGGCATCGGGCTGTTGCGCAATAGAAGTCAGCGCAGTAGAAACCGCCCGCCCTTCTCCAAGCGCCGGTCCAATGCAACCAATACCTGTCGCGGCACCCGCGGTAATAATCGAAGCCACTGCAACGACGGTCATGCTGTCCATAATTTTTCCCCTTATTGTTATCTTGCGGTTTGTTCAACCCTTGCAGGCTCACTCGTGGCAGCAGCGATGTAAACAGTCGCTAGAACGCTGAAGATATAGGCCTGAACGATCCCGGTTAACAACCCCAGCGCACTCATGATGACCGGAAAGATGAATGGTGTGATCGTGAGCAGGATGCCGACGATCATGGTTCCGCTCATGATGTTGCCGAATAGTCGAACCGCGAGCGCCAGCGTCCGCGACAACTCGCTGATGATATTGAAAGGCAACATGATAAAGGTGGGCTTAAGGTAGGACTTGAGATAGCCCCCGAAACCGCTCTTCTTGATGCCAAACAAAGGCACCGCTGCAAACACGCAGATTGCCAGCGCAGCTGTTGTTGAAAGCGAGCCGGTCGGCGGCTGGTATCCCGGAAAGATCATGCACAGGTTCGACGTCGCTATAAATACAAACAACGTGCCGAGAAACCCTATGTACTCCTCCGGTTGGTGCAGCCCGACCTCTTGAATCTGGCCTTTGATCCCGATCACGATGATTTCCAGGCAGCTCTGCCAGCGCGAAATCTCCGTGCCGGTCGTCAACCTGCGAGAGACCAGCCATGAGCCGGCAGCCAGCACAAACATCAACCCCCAGGTGGTCACGATGGTGAGGTTGAGCTTGAGGAATCCATGCTGCCAGAAGATGACCTGATCTGAACTAAGATGCATCGCAGGCCTCCTCTCCTGAAGCGGCCCGTGCTTCGGCCGGCGTGCGTATGAGGCGAAGAATGATGAAGCGTGCAAGGATGAACCCCAGCAGACATATCACCAATCTCTGCCAATGGCCGCTCGCAACAAAATAGAATCCAGCCAGCAAAACCGATGTGCGAATAAGGAAGCCGCCTGCGAACCAAAGCGCCGGCTGCTTTGCGGAAAGCCCTTTTAAGAGCGTCCACCACAGCCCCCCGAAAAACATGACCCCGAATAAAATGCCCGCGCTGAAATTCAGCAGCAGCACAATGTCTTCGCTCATCCGCATCGTTAGTCCTTCTTGATCTCGGTGTTTTCCCTGGCCACCCAGTTCCATGCGATCCAGCAACCGACAACCAGGCCGGCAATCATGAAGCTCAGCGTCCAGGAATGTTCGCCCGGATGGCGATGATCCAGCCACAGCCCCAGCGCGACACCAACCAAGGTAGGAACAGCCACCGACCAGCCGATAATGCCGACTGCTCCAAGTCCGAGCCAGATGCTTCGTCCCGCTCTCTTCCGCGCCCTGAGCTTGCGCACCTCCTTAACACCCACCTGGTGGCTGTATGCCGCCTGCCCTTTCGTAATCTTCGGTTGGTGTCCGCTACTCATGTTGGAACTCAAGCAACTGACGGATGAGTCTCGTTTCCAGCGCTGCGAGCACAGATCGAGCGTTCCTTTCCCGCTCATCGAGGTTCAGGAACTCGCTGTCCACTTTCTCGCGCAATCTCCCCAGGGCATCTCCAAGAATCGCGTTCCGTACAGAAACAAGCACCTCTGCTCCGGCCTTGACCAGCACGCCTTCATCGATCGCGATGTAGGCTTCGCCCTCTGCTTCGGTTTCATAGGTCAAAATTCCCGGCGCCAACGCTGCCACGCAATCGAGGCGGTGGGGAAGAATGCCGAAAGATCCTCGCTGCGTCTCCGCAACGATCCGCTTTACGTCGTCTTTCTCGGCAAAAACCTGAAACGGGAGCAGTACTTTGAGCTTCATGAGTTGCTGCCTTCATGGGCAGGCGTGTGTTCGACCGCTGGCCTGGCTCCTTCAAACGTTGACCCGCCGGAGTCCACCCGGCTATTGGCTTTCGACCTCGCCTCGTCGATCGATCCAATCATGTAGACCGCACTCTCAGGGTAATCTTTGAACTTGTCAGCCAGAATCTGCTCGCAGCCATCGAGCGCCTGCTGAAGGCTGACAAGCTTTCCCTTGATGCCCGTAAACTGCTCCGTGGTAAAAAATGGCTGGGTAAGAAAGCGTTCCAGCCGTCTGGCGCGGAACACCACATTGCGGTCCTCGGGCGAGAGTTGTTCCAGCCCAAGCATTGCGATGATGTCCTTGAGTTCTTCATACTGTGCCAGGGTTCGCCGAATGTCCTGCGCCAGGCGATAATGACGCTCGCCGATGATCCCCGGGGTGGCCATTTTGGAAGTCGATTGCAGCGGATCAATCGCCGGATAGAGCCCTTCGCCGGCGCGCTTGCGTGAAAGTACGATCGATGCGGAAAGATGCGAGAACGTATGAACCGCTGCAGGGTCAGTAAAATCGTCTGCCGGAACGTACACCGCCTGAATCGAAGTGATAGCCCCGGAGTCCGTATTGGCAATGCGCTCCTCCAGTTGCGACAGTTCCGTAGCCATGGTCGGCTGGTAGCCAAGACGTGACGGCATTTGTCCCATCAGCCCGGAAACCTCGGAGCCGGCCTGAATAAAGCGAAAGATGTTATCGATAAGCAGCAATACGTCGCGATGTTCGTCGTCGCGGAAATACTCCGCCATCGTCAGCGCGGCGTGTCCCACGCGGAAGCGGCTGCCTGGCGGTTCATTCATCTGGCCAAATACCATGATCATGTTCGGCAGCACTCCCGCGTCTTTCATGTCGCGATAGAGCTCTTCGCCCTCCCGGCAGCGCTCGCCGATGCCGCAGAAAACGCTCACACCGAGATGGTGAGCGATCATGTTGTGAATCATCTCTGTAAGCAGTACGGTCTTACCTACCCCGGCTCCGCCGAACAGCCCGGCTTTCCCACCGCGCTCAAGCGGTGCCAGCACATCAATAACTTTGATACCGGTCTCAAAGACTTCAGATTTGGTGGATCGTTGCGCCAGCGCCGGTGGCGACTGATGAACACTTCGCCATTCGGCTCCTGCGACCGCCGCGCCCCGATCGATTGCGTTCCCAAACACGTCAAACATGCGCGAGAGGATCGGTTTGCCAACAGGCGCTTTGAGCGGGCCACCTGTGTTTTCGACGCTCATCCCGCGGGCTAGACCCTGGGTCGGGGTCAGTGCAATTCCACGCACGTGATGTGCGTCCAGTTGGGTCAGCACTTCGATGGCGATCCTTTTCTCTTTACCGCAATGAAGCAGGGAATAGATCGCCGGTAAATGGTCCTCGAAGCGTATGTCAACAACGCTCCCATGCACCCGAACAATTTTCCCCGGAGCTGTCTCCGGCGCGTTAACAGGCGCGTCAAAACCACCTGTCTTCGAGTTCGACAATTGCGGGAATCTCTCTTGCCTGAAAACCGTAGCTGGTCTTAATTCCATTTGAACGCAAGTTTAGGTCATTGTATTCATGCAAACTGTGATGCTTGTCACCTTGCTCGTCTCTACTATATTCGTGCCCGGCGTCACAGTATCCAGGGCCAATACCTTTCAATTGGGTCGCATGATAAACGTGCTCAAACGCTCCGTCCATCGATCCAGGAAAGCGCCATCAGAGGATAATGGTATGACGATCGATAAAGTGTGGGTAGGCTGCGCAACAATGATGCGGCTACGCGAACAATTCGAGTCGAGCCTGAGGGCGAGGGCACTCCTCCTGAAGGAGGAGTGGAGATTGCGTTTGCTTTGCCGTTGTCGACGATGGGCTCGATCAGTCAGCCAGGCATCAACAACACATAACTGACGTAGGCTTGTCAGAATCGGACGGGTTGCAATCAGCTTATCCGAGTCGAAGCTCGCACAATTGGAAAGGAGAGTCCGATGATCGAGAAATTGAAGGATCTCCCTCACGGCATCGATGGCGTCAGGGCTATCGGAAAGATATCGAAGGAAGACTACGAGCAGGTGTTCGTGCCGCTTTTCGACGAAATACGAAAAGAGGGGCGGCACACTCGCTTCCTGTATCAGCTTGGGCCCGAATTTGAGGGTTTCACCCCGGGTGCAGCGTGGGAAGACGCCAAAATAGGGCTCCAGTCTATGCGGCTTTTCGACGGCTGTGCGGTTGTTACGGATTTGGGTTGGATCCAAGAAATGACCCGACTGGCGGGGTTCCTCATGCCATGTCCTGTGGGAGTATTCGGCAACCAAGAGCACGACAAGGCCATTGCCTGGCTGGCCTCGCTTCCTGAAAAGCCTGCCATCTCTTACCGCCTGATACCTGACTCTGGTGTGATCGTCGTCGATGTGAAGCAGCCACTGCGCGCGCAGGACTTCGACGCTCTTGCATTCACTGCCGACACATGGATCGAGGCGCACGGAGCCCTGCAAGGGATTGTCATCCATGCCCGTGAATTTCCGGGTTGGGAGAACCTGGGGAGTTTCCTCCGGCACATACGATTCGTCCGCGATCATCATCGGAAGGTGAAGAGGATTGCGCTTGCGGCAGACACGAAAGTGGCCAGCCTAGCGCCTAAGGTCGCCGAGCACTTCATTCATGCTGAAGTGAAGAATTTCGGATTCGATGAACTGAACAATGCAATTGCATGGGCGGGCGATCTCGCCGCCCGGAGTGCTGCCTCGCCACGGTCGGCAAGTGGCTGACGGCAGAGTACGTATTCAGTGTTTTTACGCAAAGATACGAACACAGTGCGAGTCATCCAAGTCGCATGCGCTAACCGGAGGAACTCTAGAGGATTGCTGGCCTTTTTAGGTGAAGGATTCGGTCGAATGAAGAGTCGGCGCTCACATCGGCTGCATTGCATTGCAGTCCCGAACGCGATTAGGCATAAATGGGGGCAACGATGAATGGGGAGTGGTTGGGAAGGTAGCCATCGTCCCAGGTGAGCTGGGAATTGGACGTTCTGTGTGCTACTTTGGCGCGCGAAGGAGCGACAGTCGCCGTCACAGAAACGGAAGCGTTTTCACGTTGTCACTGGCTCATAGAGAGATTGCCGAATATGTTGGGATATCGCGCGAATCAGTCACACGAGCCCTGACTGAATTCAGCAGCCGGGACTAGTCAGAGACCTGGTTCGACAGCTTTCGCAATCGCCGATCGAGCGGCCCTGCTAGAGTTTAGTGTCCGCCGCCCAGGCCCTTGCTTGCCAGGCCATTCTCGGTGGGACGGAACGGTGTGGGCGCGCTGATGGTCCGTGTGGTTTATAGGAAGAGAGGCAACAAGCCCGCGAGCGCCAACACCGAACAGTGCGAACCCCTGAGTGCCGGTGCGGCGATCGGCGATGACGTACGCAAATGCCCTTATTGTTAGAGATGGATGTGTATCCGCTACACGGACAACTTAGCCTTCCGTCGTCAACTGGCGACGCCTGGCCTTACCGAAAATCGAGTGTTCTCGAGAACAGACAGCCAAACCGGTCGTTCACCGGTTCCTCCAAGTTCTGCTTGCATCCGAGGTAGCGTCCGTCGTCAGAACTGAGGCGTGGCCGAGAAGGAACTGGATCTGCTCCAGTTCACCTCCGTTGACGTGACACAGCTTTGCACATGTCCTTCGCAGGTCGTGCGGCGCGAGATGATCAAGCTGCATCCGCTGGGCCCGGGTACGAACCACATACCAGACCACGTTTTCAGAGACTCCTTTGCCCCATGTGGTTCCGTGTCGGCTGACTGCGCGGAAGATTCGGCCGTCCGTGACATCCGCTGCTGCTATCCATCTGTCGATTGCCCTCTTTACCCAGGCCGGCACCGGAACCATGCGGACATGACCCCCCTTTCCGACGAGATCCACTATTGCCCAGCGCCCCTGACGAATTTGGACGTCTTCTTTCCTAAGGGACACCAATTCTGCTCGCCGGAGTCCGCATCCGAGCAGGAGGGATATCATGGCGACGTCGCGGGCACATCGGAGGCTCTCGCCATCCGATTTCTCAAGGAGCATGCGAGCCTGATCGCGGGTGAGCCAGTTACCGGCCCGAGAGCCCAGTTGCTTCACGCCTTTGACTCTCCTGATTCCGGCCGCCAGTTCTGGACTCAATAGCCCCGAATCAGCCACTTCGTAGGCAAGACGCCTGACCGCGGCGAGTCTCTGGTTAATGGTACCTGCCGCTAGGCCCAGAGACTCGAGATGCAGCCGAAATCTGAGGACTACGGCTCGGTTCAGAGCGAGTCGCGGTTCGGAACAATACCAGGTGATGAATTGTTCCATTGCGAACCTGTAGTTCCGCCTCGAATTTGGTGAACTCAGGCTGTTGAGTACTGAGTTCTTCGCATGATCGAGATCAGGCAGGCGAAGGACGATCTTACGGCGAAGGGGCAGTTTCTTGTTCTTCTTGCGCATACGAGCGGCCTCCTCGCCGCTGGCATGCTTGCAAGGGTAGAGTCCCGCTTGTTATGGCTTGTCAGGTAAGAATCGGCGAGTGCACAGGCGATAATGCGCCCATCCAGACCCTCGATACGCGAACTTCCACAGCGCCGAACATTCGGAAATAGCATTTTTTGAAATCGCGCTCCGTTAATAATCCTGCCAAGATTTTGCGTGCCGCAGGCGTCGGTGCCGAACAACTTCGCGCGCGAGATGTAACCTTCGTCCGCAGCGTAGTATCTAACCAAAGGTCAGCCAGCGGTCGGCGAGTCGATACTTTCATAGCTGGCGCTCGCAGCTGGTGAACTCATCGGAGGCTCGCAATGGGATTGTCCTGGCAACAAGGTCCACTCTCACCTGGAGCAATCGGTCGATTCCTCGTTCCTGAACCGCTGCCTAACAGGTTGCTGTACGCCGAACCGCTGCGTCGACGTATGCGCGTCCGTTTCGTTGGAACCTGGATCGCCGATAGTGAGCACGTCCTTCTGCTCTTCGAGCCCGACCGTTATCCGGTGGCCTACTTTCCAGAGAGCGAAATCACTCCAGGTACTCTGCAACTGACCGAACATACCACCCGACACCGCGACCTAGGGCTTACGTCCTGGTACACCGTCCGTGTGGGTGAACAAAGCACGCCGCGAGCGGCATGGCAACACACCGACCTGCCCGCCTACGCGAGCGAGTTGAAGGGACGGGTCGCGTTCGCCTGGCCGGCCATGGACGCCTTCTACGAGGAGGACGAACGAATCATGGGCCATGCCGCCGATAGCTACCACCGCATCGACATCCGCCAGACTTCACGCAATCTCGTGGTTCGCCACGATGACCGCGTCGTCGCCGATTCGAAGCGACCGCTAGTCCTGTACGAGTCCGGCTTTGCGCCGCGCTGGTACGTTCCGCGTGCCGACATCGATGAAACCGCACTGACCTTCGTGGAACATCAGACTTTCTGCCCCTACAAAGGGCTGTGCAGCTACTACGATATTGGCGATGCACGCCTGGGGGCATGGTCCTATCGCGAGGCATTTTCTGAGGTCGGCCGCATCTCCGGCCTAGTGTCCTTCGAGCCCGACATCGTTTCGGTACAGCTCGACGGCACGCAGCTGCGGCTTGAGCCGGGTCAGACGGTAATTCCGCACGGTCCCGATCGCGAACTCACCGTTGCTGAGGCACGCGCACGCCGATAACAAGATTTCAACACAGGGAGCTTCGGAGCGGTATGGCTCGACTACTATCGGTGAACGTTGGACTCCCTCGCGACATCGAGTGGAAAGGCCGAACCGTGCACACTGAGTATGGAAGGATCTGGTGCATGGCTGGTGTCGCGTCGGCCGGTTGAATCTCGACGGAAACGGTCAAGGTGATCTTGCTGGGCATGGCGGTGAGCAGCGAGCCGTTTTCGTCTCCAGAGCATTTTGGAGCTGGCCGAGGCCTGCGACGTCCCAGTCCGTTGGTCGTGCCGGACCGGCGTTTGTCACCACTGCGAGAGCGGTTTGGTTTCGGGGGGCGGTCGTCTACTGACCGGAGCCACTCGATAAGCCCGCCGACGGCAAACTTCTCATTTGCTGCTCACAACCGATACGCGACGTCGTCATCGATTTGTCAAACCCGACCGGATTCGCTTTCCGATGCGGCGGACTCGATCCTTCACAATAGCTCGCGTGGGCTCCATGAAGGAACCCAACCGCTCACTGCCAGGCGCCGCGTCCGGCCGCAAGTGGAAGATCAGGGCGCCGCAAATCAGGCCGAATCCGAGGCGCGGCGCGACGAACGCAATCAGCATAGCGGTTGTAAAGCTCGCAAGGACCCCCAGAGATCGGCGCCTCGCCATGCGCCGCGTACCCCTGGAGACTTGCGTGGCGTCCGCGCGGGCCAGGACTTCGTTCTCAAAGACGTTGTACGCAATATCGATGCACACGAATAGCCCTGCATAAAAAGCTACAGGAGACGACGCAAGCCGTGTGCGCGCAATCCAGGCGGTCGCAAAGGGCAGGAGCGACACCATGAAGAGATGGATGAAATTGATCCATATCAATCTCAGCGTTGGAGGGCCTACGAACCGCATAAGGTAATGGTGGTTTATCCAAATAATGGCGATGAAGAGGTAGCTCACCGCATAGCTGATGGCCGTGGGCCACAGAGGCCAGAGAGCCGAGAACGCGGGCAGATCCGGTGCTTTGAGCTCCAGGACCATGATAGTCACGATCACTGCGAAGACTGCGTCTGAATACGCAGTCAGCCGATCCGCAGTTGTCTTTCCTTCAGGCATAGCGCGCTCCTTGGAGTTAGCAAGACCTCGGTCGACTTTAATTATGTAACGGAAGGCAGACACTCACGGGCGACAGACACGAGCGGAGCGAAGCCAAGCCCGCTAATTCCTGCCGCGTCACGGGCATCGACACGATGATGTGGCGGCGACTACTCGCTGCAAGATTTCCCTCAGCCGATCCGATTTGGCGTCGCATTGCCATGCCATCCTTTCACGTGATCCAGGCCAGGCTGAGACGATATTTGGTAGTGTCCTAATTTGGATTTTGCCTATCCTTGCAAGGTTCGCATGTCGATTCGTGTTGCGCTGGATTCTGGAAACCATGCAGACTAAATGGTGACGGCTTTCGGAACGGGCCGCCATTGCTATTAGGGGAGTCTGGTTTATGGGTTGGGGTACAGAAGCAGCCAAGAAAGTGCTGAATATCGCAGAGAAACAGCAAGGAGCGCGGGAGTGGACAGTGTTCGCCGCTAAGGTTAAAACCGAGAAATCGGGCGAGCTTTGGGATGAGCTAGTCCAACAGGTAAAAACGGATGTTGATGAGTTTGCCGAAGGCTCTTTCATCCGCAGTGAAGTACGGATTGAACATCTCAGCCCCAACAATTTGACCATTCAGCGATTCCTCGCCCCGTTGCAAAAACTAGAATTCGTCTTCACCCCATCCAAATGCGTCACAGTTTTCTGGAACGGACGACAGACTGAGAAGTATTCGTTTCGCGTGGATGATCGGGGCGATCTCTGGTTTATTGATGAGGTCGGAGAGTTCATTAGTTTGGAAGGTATCTCGCTCCGATCCTGCGCCCCATTGGTGAAATTCTATTGCGGAGTTGCCGTATAACTCCCTACTTCTGCCGCGAGAGCAAATAGCCCAAAGTAAACAAGCAGAGAACCACACCACATACCAGCCCAACTTTGAATCCGTATGGATTCCCGCTGTCGCACTTTTCGTAGCCTTGCGCGGTCTCGTAGCAGGGTCGATTGTCAGGAATAGCATGTTGGGCAATTCCCAGCCGGTGGCTTAAGAAGACTCCAACCAAGAGAAGCGCAACAATTGCGAAGCGCACGGCCCACGCTATGGCGTTTCTCCTGTTGAGCATCAGAACAGGTTTTCCTTCAGTAGAGTGCTGCGTATCCATTCCGATACAGTCATTTTCTTTGTCTTTGCTGCCGCTTCGATGGTCTTCAGCTCTTCCGGCGTGACTCGAACACGCAACGTCCCAACCTTTGCGCTTCCCTTTGGGAGTGGTGGCCGTCCGGCTTTTTTTGGCTTAGGCTTGGGCTGCGGCATCTCTTAGCTCCTGAAGGATAGCAACTCTGACGGCGGTTTCCGGCGAAACTGCTGGAGGCACCTGGAGCACGGTTACATGCCTTTTAGGGTTCTCTGGGTCGTCTGTTTCATGCGACCAAGCATAGGCCGTGTTCGCCTTTGGGTGGCCGTGCAGGTCGAAGACCTCAACAACGCCTTCCCATATGGTCTTGCCGTTGAAAGTCTCTTTGACCGGGACGCTCTGGCGATGCGTCGATTCCACCCCATGCAGGATGCGTATTACGTCTTTCAAGTCTTGGATATGAGCCGCCACCTAGTCCGCCTGTCTAATGCTAAATCGAAAGACTGGCTTGCTCGCGATTTCTTCCGCTGCTGTTGCCGCGCGATGGAATCGCCCTAAAGCGCCCATCGCTTCCCTCATCTGCAAGCTGTACTGCATTTGGCAGGACGGGCAATATTCAGGGACTCTTGCAGTCTCAATGCTGAGAGACACCTCCGAGCCACATTCTGGACACACTATAGTGAGCGTTCGGATGTCCTTGCAGTCTGCTACTACCACTCGATAAGCCGCCGTCATGCCGCTGCCTCCACCAAATCTCCGACACCCCAGAAAGTGCTTGTGACGCCAGCGGCCATTGCCGGAGTGCAACGCAGCGTATTGTGCCGCTTCACAAAGTTGTAGTAGCCGAAGTGAAGTCCGACCGCAGCCTCGAAGTTCTCTCGCTTCTTGCTGAAGGCCAGCGTGAGCCGGGTCAGACGGCGCATGTGGAGCCGGGTCGTGGCGTTCAACCGTTCAACATAGCTAGTCGAAATCAGGTCGTAGTCCGGGCTTCCGGCAATGATCTTCTTTTCGGACGAAACGAACTCCGGGGCGCTGTAACGGCGGTTGTTGGTCAACTCGGTGTGACCGTAGGTCTTGATGATCTGGCCGTAGTCCGCGTCGGCTCCGAAAGACTTCTCTATGGCTTCCTTGTACGCCGCGAGGCCGTCAGTTGAGATTTGTACCCTGCCCTCTACACGACTCGCTACGTCCGCAAGGAAGGCGTTTGCCGTGGCTGCGTCCCGTTCTCCAACCATGAACGCCGGAACCAACTTCGTCTGTGCGTCAATGGCGCAAAATGTCCAAACACTGCCAACCCCGGCGTCTCCTTCGCGAACATGGCGCTCTTTCTTGCCGACGAAGCCCCAAATCTCGTCCATCTCCAAGCGGTTGCAGGACAAGCCCCGCATCTTGGCATCCATCAAGGACGTGCAGCCCTGTCCGACCTTCACGCCCAGCCGCATGATTGTGTCCCGATGGATTCCGCTCATGCGCTCGATGCTGCGAATGCTGGAACCTTCGGCCAATGCGCCGATGACTATGATTTGCTTATCCATGTTGAGCACGTTCGCCATAACTAAGCCTCTCCTATTAATGTACCCCAACAATGCTGCTTTGCCAAGGTGTTTGTGGGGTACAATTTCCGCATTATGTTGAAAAGGCTGACGGTTATCGCTATTTTCGGAGCATTCCTGTTTGGGTGGCCAAGCATGGCCGAAAATCAGGATCGTAGCTCCCATGCAGCAAGTAATGAGTCCGACCAGACTAAGAGGCCAATCCCACCAACGCATATTGTTATTGACCCACCGCTCCCCGCCATTAACGGCAGCCAGCCAAAACCCCACGATGGTCAGAACGCAGCCCCAGAAAAACCGTTGCCACGGTTTGCACGACCCGACTGGGTCATCGTATACGTCACGATAGTGTATGCAGTGATTGCTTGGCGGACTCTGCGGAGGATCAAACGACAGGCCGACTTGATGGGTAGGCAGAACGTGGTTGCACTGGCCTCCGCTAAAGCCGCGAAGGAAAGCGCCAAAGCCGCCAACGACAACATTGAACTGGCTATCAATGGACAGCGGGCACACATCCGGGTAAAGCCTGAACCGTTCAAGCTTGAACCCACGGAAACCGCCATTAACCGCAAGGCCTTTTACAAGATTGAGTTTTACGGGCCAACCGTAGCCTTTATCATCGATGCGGTCGTCAAGGCTGAGGTAACCGACTCTATAGAGCCATCGACAGAGAGTGTCTTCCGCGATATGAGGCTGCCCTCGATAATTGCTCCAGGAACTGAGCCAAGACTTGAAAAGACGTACTTTTTCCAGATCGTTGATGAGGCTCGCGTCGAGAGAATTATTCAAAAAGAGTCCTTCATCCACTTTCGCGGTTACATCCAGTACAGGGACGTTTTTGAGCGAGAGCGCTGGACTCGATTCAATCAAGTTTGGCAGTATTTTGAGCGTCCCAATATGGATGGGACTCGCGGCGGGAGATGGCTCTTGTGCGGAAGCCCTGAAGACAACAGCCAGACATAGCACCAAAATCCAAATTAGGACACTACCCGATATTTTAGACCCAGGACGACGACGGGGCCTTTATGGCAATATGCGCAGAGGAGATTTATCCGTGAAAACCCCGACGTTTTCAGTCGAAGTGATCACGTTGCCCGTGAGCAATGTCGAGCGAGCGCTGCGGTTCTATGTCGATCAGGTCGGATTCACGCTCGACGTCGACTATTCACCGAACGACGTGTTCCGCGTCGTGCAGCTCACGCCACCGGGCTCCAGCTGTTCGATCCAGATTGGCAGGGGACTCACCGACGCGCCCGTCGGTTCAGTCCGCAACATTTATCTTGTCGTCACGGACATTGAGGCCGCGCGGAGCGGCCTGCTCGAACGTGGGGTTGCTGTCGGTGAGATCCGGCACAAGACGCCTATTGGGGCCTGGGACGGAGGTTTCGCACCCGGGCTCGATCCCGCACGCGGAGACTATGCCAGCTTCGCTAATTTCTCCGATCCGGATGGCAACAGCTGGGTTCTACAGGAACGGGGCTACCGCAATGTGTGATGTCGTGTGGAAGGCTGGTGCCGGAAACCATGAGCAACGCAGCAGAAGCACACATGAGGGAAAGGGGTCAGATACTTTCTGGTCGTATCACCGGCAACTCGGAAGTTTCAATCTCAACTGTTGACTTCACGGCAATGCGCTCATCGAGCAGCTAACGCAGCCGAGCAGACAGCATGCCAAGCTGACGACCCCTGCCGCAGGTTGTCAAGCCCCGGTACCCGCATTTTTTTGCTAACCCATTGATTCCAAAGATAAAAAATCATCCGAAAATTGGCATATTTCCCGGCCGGATCAGGTAGAATAGAAATAAGAGATCAAAGAAACAGGCCGCCTCGACAAGGCGGCCTTTCTTATTGATTCCAGATACTTTACTCACAACCAATGCATTGTCAATATTTTAGCGCGCTTAACTGCGAACACCCGTGTCTTTTCAAAGATTTAGACACCCCCACACCCCGTGGGGTTCAATCCCCATCATCGTCATCCTTGCGTGACGCATGCGGATGCAGCACCATCCACGGAATAGGTTTGTTCCCCATCGCATCCCGCCAGAGAATGACGTTCAGCTTACGGGCATCGGCGCGGTCCTCATGGCTGAAGTCCATCTTCGAGGACTCCTTTGCGCCCGGAGCCTTTGGAGTATTGGCGGTATAGATCAGCCCATTGTCACGGTTCGAGTAGTCAGCCTCAAACGCCGGCTGGTCCCCTGCGCCGCCAAAGAGCGGAGCAATCAGCGGCGCAAAAGCGTCGTTGTTGTTCATCGGAGGAACGCCGAGCAAATCCTCCATCGTCCGCAGGAAGCTGACCGTCGTGTAGAACGTCGAATCCACCGCAGGCTGCGCCGCCTTGGGCGAGTATTTGCTCACCACCAGCGCAATGCTGCGATGCGCATCCACATGGTCCGCCCCGTCCTGAGCATCATCCTCAAGGATGAAGAACGCCGTATCGTCCCAGTAAGGACTGTGCGAGACCGCCTCAACGGCGCGGCCAACCGCCAGGTCGTTGTCGGAGACTGAAGCCTTCGGCGTCGGCGACCCCGGCGTCGTCCCGGCCGTATGGTCGTTCGGCAGCCGCAGCATGACAAACTCCGGCATCGACTTGTCGGCGAACCCAAGTACGGAAGTGCGTCAGAAACTCCTCAACCCGAAGCTGGTCGGGAAACTTGAGATTGAAGTCCGGATACTGCGGATCGAAATGCCCCTCCAGTTCCGGCTTGGTAGCAACATTCTTATAAATGAGAGGAATTGCCCACGGATAAGGACTCGTCCCTCCTCCATAATTCGCCGGAACAGCCTCACCCTTATGGATAGCCGCAACTTTGCAATACTCCGGCTTCGGTTCCGGCGTTCCGGCCAGCGGTGACTTATCCTTCGGAGCCTCGCCCGAGTCATCACAGAACTTGGTCGAGACAAATTCGCCAAAGTGGTAAAGCGACTTGCCGTGCTTCGCCAGATCGGTCCAAATATAGCTGCTTGCCGGCTCATTCACATCGGGAATGCCTTCGAGCAGCGGATACCCCTGCTCGACAACGCCCTCGAAGTCGTAGACGCGGGCGCTGCCGCGATACGACTGTTGCCAGGTCTTCTCCGTGTAGTCGCTCGAGATCGCCGCATTAGACCACACATGCCCATCGCCCGAAACTTCACCCGAGTCGTAGAAGTTATCGAGCACGCCAAACTGCAACGCCAACTTATGAAGGTTGGGAGTAATGTCACGCCCATACATTGTCAGCGACGAGTCGCCATTGCCCGCACCCAGATCGCCGAAGATCTGGTCATAGGTCCGGTTCTCCTTAATGATGTAGATCACATGACGAATCGGGTTCGCGCCCGCCTTGAACTGCAGATGCGTCTGCGCCGCCTGCATCATATTGCTCGCAACGACTTCAGAAGTAAGCTGCGGCAGCTCGCGTTCCGCAGCGGCCATATCGACTGTCGCCAGCGAGCCATAAAGCATCGTTCCGATGTAGGTATGCGGACGCTTCATCCGCCGCGACTGGTTCGGCGACGGATTCGCAGGCTGCGGTTGTGGCGCGGCGTTGGGACTGGTACCCTTGCCCTTCGCTGTCGCAATATAAAGCTGACTGCCCTTCGTAGCCAGAGCCGTCGGATACCACTCGGTGGGAATAAAGCCCTTCGGCTCGACTGCGGTGTTGGTTTTGAGATCGCGCGTCGAAAAAACAGCAACCGCGTCCGACCCGGAGTTGGCCGCGTAGAGAGTCGCATCGTCCGGCGAAAGTGCCACCGCATCCGGCATCGCGCCAAAGTAGTGCTGCCCCGGAAGTTGCGCGTTGAACATCCCGGCAAGCTGCATCCGTTCGCCGCTGACGCGAACAGCAGCAACAGCATCGCGGTTCGCCAGCGCGACATAAAGCGTCTTGTCATCATGACTGAACACAAGCGCCGTCGGATGCGAGCCTGGAGAAGTGGCAACATCTGGAGGAAGCAGCGGCAAAGTCTGCACAACCTTGCCCGATTCGAGATCGAGTTCGGCAACCGCAGAGCCGTTCCATAGCGCAACAAAAGCGCGCTGGTTGTCGCGGCTCGCAATCACAGCAATCGGATACTGCGACGGAACCACAGGATGATTCGCCAGATCGAAACGGAGGACAGTCTTACCCGGAAGCAGCATCGATCGAGTAGCACGTCATCCGAGAACTCATCGGCCACAAGAATCTGCTCCGCTCCCGACTTGCCCTTGATGACCAGCAAGTCCAGTCGGAGCCGGAATCGCCATCCCATCCGGAATCGGCTTGCCAATCTGATTCTGCGAACGCCCAGTAGCAAGCTTCTGCAGCGGAATCTGGATGAGCCGCTCCGGCGTAAGCACAGCGCCAGTAAAGCGGTAGACAGCAATAGCATTGCCGGTCTGCTTCGCGTCGCCGCCTTCAGGCTGTGCCAGCGAATCGATGCTCGCATACACATGCGAGCCATCGGCGCTGAACGCCACGCCGTTATACAGCGTCTGCGCCGCGCCAATATCTGTCCGTGAATCCGGCAAGTCAGCCAGCTTTCCGGTCTCTGTATCGAGCACGGCAATCGACTGCTGATAGTTCGATTCAACGGTACTGAAACCCGCATTGACGATGGCCAGATAGCGATGATCCGGCGACCACGCCATCGCCATCGGCAGGCTGTTCAGCCGCTGCGGTGATCCGGGAACAGGCTGGACGATCTGCTTGCTCGTAGGCAATGGAATTGTTTGCGCAAAACCGGCGGCTTGCAGAACCATCGACACAGCCAGCGAGAAGAGAGCGATGCGAAAGCGGTTCATATTCAATAGAACGAAAATTATCATGACGGACATTACAAAAGTCTTACAAGGACGATTCACGGCGCGCTGATACGGTCTAAATAGATACATCTCCTCACAAGGAACTCCTATCACCCATGCCTGTTGAACTGCTGGAAGAACCGCTCGTAGCTGAAACTGAGAAACCACGCCAGCGCTATGCGCCTAAGACTGGAAGTCCCGACTCTCGGCCGCGCCGCACAGGGCGGCAAGACGAGCTGGATCACTGCCGTTTTCATGGTTGCCTTCCACATTGGCGCCATCGCGGCGCTCTTCTTCTTCTCATGGGGAGCTGTCATCGCCGCCGCAATCCTCTACGTCTTTGCCATCAACATGGGCATCGGCATGGGCTATCACCGGCTGCTGACGCATCGCGGCTACAAGACGCCGAAGTGGGTTGAGTATTTCCTCACTGTATGCGCCACGCTATCGCTTGAAGGCGGACCGATCTTCTGGGTGGCGACGCATCGTGTACATCATCAGCTGTCCGATAAGACCGGCGACCCGCACACGCCAACCGAAGGCGGATGGTGGGCGCACCTCGGCTGGATCCTGAGCGGCGAATCGCTCCACGCGCAGACGGTGATGCTCGCGCGCTACGCACCTGATCTCGCGAAGGATCGCTTCTACGTCTGGCTGAGCAAGTACCACTGGATTCCTCTGACCCTTGTCGGCCTCGGCCTGCTGGCCATCGGCGGATGGACCTGGGTTCTGTGGGGTATCTTCTTCCGCGTAACCCTGGGCCTGCACTCCACATGGCTGGTCAACTCGGCAACCCACATGTGGGGATCGCGCCGCTTCGCTACCCGCGACGAGTCGCGCAATAATTGGTGGGTAGCCCTGCTGACAGGCGGAGAAGGCTGGCACAACAACCACCACGCCCACCCCGTATCCGCGCGTCACGGCCTGAAGTGGTATGAGTTCGATCCCAACTACTACGGCATCTGGTTGCTGAAGAAGCTTGGACTCGCGCACGACATCAAAGATCGCGCAATACGATCCCAAAAACCCCCGCCCTGCCGGCGCAGCATAAAATAGAAGCTAACCAGAATATCCGCCCGCTCACGATAGACTGAGCGGGCGTTTCCATTTGCTATGCGCATTACTCGACGCAGACCGGCCATGATCCTCTTCATCACGCTAGGCGCGTGCATGTTGGGCGTCGCCATCACGCTGAACGTCGGCTGGATCATCCTGAACTGGCGCCGCGTATGGCCGATGGTTGTTGGAGTTCCCTTCTTCGCCCTGCTGATTGCAGGTCTCGTACTGAACACGATATTTCTTGTCCGCGAAGTGCGCCGCAATGAGCGGCACGACAGCTTCCTGAATGCCGTTACTCATGAGCTGAAGACGCCGATCACTTCGATCCGGCTTTATCTTGAAACACTGCAGCGCCGCGCGCTGAGCGAGGAGCAGCGTCAGCAGTTCTACGGCATCATGCTCGCCGATAGCGATCGCCTTCTGGCAACAGTGGAGCAGGTTTTGAAGGCAGGTGAAGTCGGCCAGCGCACACGCAATCAGATTCAGACCGAGATCGACATGCGTGCGCTCGTGGAAGAGTGCATCGAGACGACATTATTACGGCATCACTTGTCAGCGGAATCCATCACCTTCGATGACACCGGCAATGAGCCCGTGCTTGTGCGCGGCAATCCCGACGATTTGCAGACTGCCGTGCAAAACATCCTGAACAACTCCGTTAAGTACTCGCCGGATGGAGTGCATGCACAAGTGCGGTTAGCCGTTGAAAGCGATGCCTGGGTCGTATTGAGTGTTTCCGATCAAGGCATCGGCATCGCACCCGCCCATCTGAAGCGGATTTTCAAACGCTTCTATCGAGTGCCACATCGCAATGTTCTCAAGACAAAAGGCACGGGGCTGGGGCTTTTCCTTGTGCGCTCGATTGCTCGCCAACACGGCGGCGATGCTACGGCGCAGAGCCCTGGCGAAGGCCGCGGCACAACGATTCGTCTGCAATTGCCGCGCCTGCTCGGCTCGGCAACTCGCGTGCAGACCAACTGAGGAAGCATGGCACAAAAAACTGCTCGCATCCTTGTCGTCGAAGACGAGACCCACCTGGCGCAAGGTCTGTTTTTTAATCTTCAAGCCGAGGGATTCGAGGTTGAGATTGCAGGTGATGGTGAAACCGCTTTAAATATCTTGACGAGTAATGGTGCCAGTTTTGACGCTGTTCTGCTTGACGTCATGCTGCCGGGGAAAGATGGCTTCACCGTCGCACGCGAATTGAGAGAAAAGCAGAACTACGTCCCGATTCTGATGCTTACGGCGCGTGGTCGTCCGGAAGATGTGTTGAACGGCTTCGCCGCGGGAGCGGACGACTATCTGCCAAAGCCGTTTGATCTGTCGATCCTGCTCGCACGATTAAGGGGCTTGCTACGACGCATGGCCTGGCACGCCCCTCTCTCGCCAACCGAGCAACCGCTGGAAGACGTGCCCAGGTTTGAATTTGCGGGCCGATGCATCGACTTTGAAGCGCTGGAGCTCACTGCGCCAGAGAAACACATCCATCTCACCTTGATGGAAGCGGATTTTCTACGCTACCTCGTGCGTAACCAGGGCCGCATCATTTCCCGTAAAGAGCTCCTGGAGCAGGTATGGCGCGTGCGGGAGGATACAGACACCCGTGCAATCGACAACTTTGTCGTTCGGCTGCGACGCTACATCGAGGACGAGCCCGCTAATCCGATGTATTTGAAGACAGTACGCGGCGTCGGCTACCGCTTCGTGCCTGCGGGGGAATAAGAGAAAGAATCTTCCGAACGAGTTCGCGCATATAATAGGGGGAGGGGGTATACATTGGACTCGCTTACTCTAAGAATTGATGGCATGCACTGTGGGGCGTGCGTGCGCCGTGTAACACAGGCTCTGCAAAAAGTCGAAGGCGCAGAAGTGCAGGAAGTGCGCATTGGCGCAGCGCGCGTGCGCGTTGAAAATACAGCAGCCACTGAATCGGCTCTTCTTGCATCCATCGCGAAGGCTGGCTACTCCGCACACTTGGAGCAATAAGATGCCGGGCTCCTCGAAAACCGTGGTCATGCCGGTCATAGGCATGAGTTGCGCCGCTTGCCAGGTTCACATTGAACGAGCTCTGCGCGAAACGCCCGGCGTAAGGGACGCGCAGGTGAATCTGATGAGTCACCGTGCACAGGTTACCTATGATCCGGCACTTGCGAAACCTGAGCAATTGATCGATGCAGTGCGTGAGGCTGGATATGATGCGTCGATGCCTGGAGAACACGGGCAGGATTATCACGCAGGCCACGCACGCGATCATGACGATGCCGGCGACGAAGGCACTCTAAAGATGCGCGCATTTACAACCGTCATCGGCGGAGCCATCGCCATGCTGTTGTCCATGCCACTCATGCACAACCACGGAAACATAATCGACCGCGTGCTTATGCCGATCATGCCGTGGCTTTATCAAATTCCGCATCCCTTGCTTGAGTATGTGCTGTTGGTAATGACGTTCGCTGGCATGTTCTGGGCTGGATGGCCCATCTATCGCGGTGCATTCAAAGCAGCGTTGCACGGCGCAAGCAACATGAACACCCTTGTTTCAGTGGGAACACTTTCTGCATTCCTGTATTCAGCCGCAGCAACCTTCAATCCGCAGCTCTTTTTAAAACACGGACTGCAGCCTGACGTGTATTACGAATCCGTACTGCTGATCCTCGGCTTTTTGCTTATTGGGAAATGGCTCGAAGCGCGTGCGAAACATAGAACACTCGACGCGCTCGAGGCCTTCGCCAAGATGCAGCCAAAGACTGCAAGGGTGCTGCGGAATGATCGGGAAGTCGAGGTGCCACTTGCGTCAGTCCAGTCCGGGGACATTTTGGTGGTTCGCCCCGGAGAGCGCATCCCCGTCGATGGCCTGGTGTTGAGAGGTATCAGCAGTGTCGATGAGTCTTTGATCACAGGTGAATCGATCCCTGTGGAACGAAAAGAGGGCGATAAGCTGATCGGCGGTTCAGTGAACTATGATGGCGCACTCACCTACCGCGCCACGTCTATCGGAGCAGAGAGCGTGCTCGGCCAGATGCTGCGTCTTATGGAAGAGGCGCAAAGCTCCAAGGCTCCGATGCAGCAATTGGCGGATCAGGTGAGCGGGATTTTCGTGCCGGTTGTACTATTCCTGGCACTTGCCACATTCGTGCTGTGGGCGTGGCTTGATCCAGTGGGAGGCTTCAGCCGCGCATTCGCCATCGCAGTAACGGTTCTTGTGATCGCCTGCCCTTGTGCAATGGGCCTGGCCGTGCCTGCGGCTCTGACGGTCGCGATAGGACGTGGGGCACAAATGGGAATCCTTTTCAAAGGCGGAGAAAGCGTGGAACGGCTGGCGCGCATCGACACAGTCGTTCTGGATAAGACCGGGACACTGACGATGGGCAAACCGCAGATTACGGCGATCCATCCTGCAGATGGTTGGAGCAAGCATGACCTGCTCGCTGCGGCCGCGTCTCTGGAGCAGCAGTCGGAACACCCTCTAGCACACGCGGTGACAACAAAAGCGCTGGCCGAGGGAATAGAGCTTTCCACCATCAATGACCTCAGAGTGATTCCAGGCAAAGGCGTTGTGGGGGTCGTCGACCATAGCACAGTGGCAGCTGGAAATGTTTCTCTGATGCAGGAACTGGGCATTCACGTTCCAGCGTCATCCTCAGATTCACCTGCCACGCTACTTCAAATTGCGGTGAATGGGAAATATCGCGGCAGACTGGAAGCCGAGGACGTGTTGAGACCCGGTGCACCAGAAGCGATCAGCAAATTGCATGGGCTCGGCATGAAAACAGTCATGCTGACCGGTGACAATGCACAGGCAGCAAATTACATTGCAAAAGCGGCGGGGATCGAACAGGTAGAGGCTGAATTGCTTCCGAATGCAAAGCTTGCGGCCATTCGCGATCTGCAGACCAGTGGCAGAAGAGTCGCGATGGTGGGAGACGGCATCAATGATGCTGCAGCCTTGGCGCAGGCCGATGCAGGCCTCGCGATTGGAACCGGTACAGACCTCGCTCGCGAAGCGGGCGATGCGATTCTGCTGCGCGGTGAGCCGCAGCAGATTGTCGAAGCGATTTTGCTGGCGCGGCGAACAGTACAGGTCATGCGGCAAAACCTTGGGTGGGCGCTCGGCTACAACGTGCTAGGCATTCCAATCGCGGCAGGGGTGCTCTATCCAATGTTGGGTATTCTTCTGAATCCCATCGTCGCAAGCGCTGCAATGGCATTCAGTTCGATAAGCGTGCTGAGTAACAGTCTGAGGTTACGGGGTTTTAGCGCATGACCAATAGCAAAAGAGCGACTGGCAAAGCAGTTCCGGTAAATTGCGCCTGCGGGAATGAACGCAAGGCAGTAGCTGTGGACCCGGAGATAAAAGCGGCCACGCTGCGCAGGCTCTCGCGCATCGCAGGACAGATCAGAGGTCTCGAAAGAATGGTCGAAGAGGAACGTTATTGCGCGGACATTCTGGTGCAAATCTCCTCGGTGCAGGAAGCTCTTCGAGGGGCCAGTCGCCATTTGCTACGCAATCATCTGCAAAACTGCGCCGCCGATGCGATCAGCAAGGGAGCCGAGAGCGCAGAAGCCATGTACGACGAGTTGCTCGATCTCGTATACCGCCACTCGCACTAAGGGCTGTAAACTTGTAGCGGACACTATTTGTGCGCATCCTTACACGCTACATATTGAGAGAAGTGCTCTCACACGGACTGCTCGGAGGTGTGCTCTTCACCTTCGTTCTCTTCATGCAGAAAGAGCTTGGTCCACTGCTGGAGCTCGCTGTTCGCAATAGCACTTCCGCCGGTACGATCGGCAAACTTTTTCTTCTAATACTGCCCAACATGTTCACCGTCACGATTCCAATGGCGGTACTTGTCGGTACACTGCTCGGTTTGAGTCGTCTGGCTGCAGACAGCGAAATCACGGCGATGCGTGCTGCCGGTGTTGGCGTTT
Source organism: uncultured Acidobacteriaceae bacterium (assembly GCA_963833015.1). Classification (GTDB taxonomy): domain Bacteria; phylum Acidobacteriota; class Terriglobia; order Terriglobales; family Acidobacteriaceae; genus Alloacidobacterium. The sequence goes on from CAWHWJ010000020.1 coordinate 855,788, forward strand.
GGAGATTTGTGGGCGTCGTAGGAGTTGTTGCCGTCATTGCCTGGGGAGCAGGATTGGCGAATACTCTCTATTTTGCACCCAGGGCTTCAGCGCAGTTGCTCAAACTCGAAGACGAGCTGAAGAACACACAGGCGACGTATGAGATTCAGCCCCGCGTTTTTTATGAAGACCTGAAGAGCGTTGTCCTCTATGTGGAAAACGTACGAGCCGGAACCGGAGCAGCGAGATGGGGTCAGGTCTTTCTTGCTGATTTGACCGACCCTGTCTCTCCAAAGGTCACTACGGCCGAAGAAGCGACAGTGGCGAGCACAGATAATCAAACGCTCATCATGCGCCTGCGCAATGGCATGCAGCATCAAACGGCCTCGGACCAGCCCGATCAGTACACCATATCGACGTTTACGCAAACCGATCTTCCACTTGAGACAACATCTGCTCCTGATCCGCATCTGGGGCATAGCGATGCCCCTGTTCTGGCTATGTCTAATCGTGAGCTCGTCGAGCGCTCGGAGCGCCCCGGGGGCCGGTGGTATCAGATCGAACTACAGCGCCGTTATGCTTATCCGTCGGCTTGTCTCGTGCTGCTGCTCGTCGGTGTACCGCTGGGCATCTCTTCTAAGCGAGGGGGTAAGAGCGCAGGCTTCGTGCTCACGATCGTGCTGGTGTTTATTTACTATTTTCTATCCAGCACCGGCGTCGCGCTGGCGCGCCAGAATAAGCTGCCAGTAGTGGCCGGGGTATGGATGGCAAATCTTCTGTTCGGCGCTTCAGGCATTTTCTTTCTTCGCCAAATGTCGACTGGCGGAGCGGCACTCGCCGCAATCACATCCATTGGCTCATGGTTCCGGTGGCGAAATAGCAATGATTCAGCTACGGCGATTCCGACGGCTGATCGCGTTGTGTCCAAGCGGCACGTGCGTGGAGGCTTTCCTCTCATTCTGGACGAGTATGTGCTTCGCCAATTCATTTCTATGCTCGCGATGGTGCTGACCGCATTCGTCATGTTGATGCTGGTCTTCACCTTCTTTGAGCTCCTGGGCGATATCATTCGAAATCAAACGCCACTTATCGTCGTGGGTGAATATCTCTTCAATCTCACGCCGAGCATGATCTACATCATCACTCCCCTGAGCGTGTTGATTGCCGTCCTGGTAGTTTTCGGCGGATTGAACCGAACGAACGAGCTCACAGCAATGAAGGCATCAGGGATAAGTCTTTATCGAATCATCGTACCGATCCTGATCATTGCTTCGATTCTGGCTGTCTCGCTCTTTCTTTTCGACGAGTTATACCTTCCCGCTGCAAATCGCAAGCAGGAGGCCCTGCACAACGTTATCAAGGGCAAGCCGGCGCAGACTTATCTTCGCCCCGACAGAAAATGGATGTTCGGAGAACAGGAACCTGGTAAGCCCGGACATATTTTCTACTACGAATTCTTTGACCCGGATAACGATCGCTTTGCCAACATCACCGTTTTCGAATTTGATCCTGCCACATTTTCACTTTCCCGCCGCATCTTCGCTGCCGGCGCGCATTGGGATCCACAGATACATCGCTGGATATTCGAACATGGATGGGAACGCAGTTTTGAGGGAGATACTGTCACCAACTATCAGACGTTCGAGGTAAATACATTTCCTGAAATTGTGGAGAGCCCGCAGTATTTCAAGAAAGAAACCCGTCCATCGCAGGAAATGAGCTTTAATGAACTGCAGCAGTACATTCGTGACCTTCGCCAAAGTGGATTAGATACCATGCGGCTGCGCGTGCAGTTGAATCGAAAGCTGGCCTATCCGCTGATCACGCTGGTGATGGCAATACTGGCGGTCCCATTCGCACTATCGATGGGCAAGCGTGGATCGCTTGCCGGCATCGCGGTAGCGATCGGTATGGCTATCGCGTATTTGTTCGTGGACGGAATGTTCGAGGCTATGGGGAATGTGAATATGCTGCCGGCATTCCTCGCGGCCTGGTCGCCTGACGTGCTATTTGGACTGGCCGGTAGCTATCTCCTTCTCCGCACACCCACTTGATGCGACCTTTCCGTTCTGCTGGAATCAGATATGCAGGGCAACCACGGACACATGTTTAAACAACTACAGCCGCTCTTTCCGTACATGCGCCGCTATCGGCGCAGTTTCTTCTGGGGAGGAGTGTCGGTTGTCCTCAGCAATTTGATCTGGATATTTTTCCCGCAGGTGATTCGCGCCGCAATCGACGATCTGAATGGTGGCGTAACAGAGAGAAAGATCTGGCTGTATGCGAGTCTGCTGGTTGCGGTTTCGGTGGCCAAGGGCATCTTCCTATTCCTGACGCGATGGATCATCATCGGCATCTCGCGCGAAATTGAATTCGATCTGCGCAACGATCTCTTCCTGCAGTTAGAAAAACAAGCCGCAGCCTATTATCAAGAGCACCGGACGGGCGACATCATGGCCCGCATGACGAACGACCTGAATGCGGTGCGGATGCTGCTGGGGCCGGCCATCATGTATAGCGCCAACACCGTCCTGTTTTCAGTGGGCGCCTTGTTTTTCCTGCTGAAGATCAGCCCCTTCCTTACGTTGGTTGCACTCGTACCGCTTCCAGTGGCGAGCATCCTGGTGCAGGCCATGGGCCGAAAGATCCATGAGCGCTTCGAGCGCATTCAGGCCATGTTCTCAGACATCTCGGCACAGGCGCAGGAGAATTTTTCCGGGGCGCGGCTGGTTCGAGCCTTTGCCCAGGAAGAGGCGCAGATTGCCGCATTCGAAAAATCGAATCGCGAATACATCCGCCGCGGTCTTCGTCTGGTGCAGCTCATGGGAATGCTGTGGCCGACGCTCGAATTCGTTCTCGGCCTGGCCATGGCAATTTCTCTACTCGTTGGTGGTCATGAGGTGTTGTCGCACCGTATCAGTGTTGGCGATTTTGTCGCATTCAATACCTACATGCTGATGTTGACCTGGCCGGTGATCGCACTGGGGTGGGTCGTCAATCTATTCCAGCGCGGCACAGCCTCGGTGGTTCGCATTGACGAGTTACTGAAAGCGAAGCCTTCGATCGATGACCGCGACGCAGACATGTCGATTCCCCGAGACTTCACTTTACGCGGAGAGATCGAATTTCGCGACCTCACCTTCTCCTATCAGAACGGGAGCAAGGTGTTGCGCAATGTTTCACTGAGAATTCCGGAAGGCGGCAGCCTCGCGCTGGTAGGCCCAACGGGTTCGGGTAAGTCGACACTCGTCAATTTGATCGCGCGTATTTATGATGCCGAGCCCGGCAGCATTTTGATGGACGGTCGTCCGATTCGCGAATACCCTCTCGACGTGCTTCGAGCCAATATTGGATTTGTTCCGCAGGAAACATTTCTTTTCAGCGAAACCATCCGAGGAAACATTGCTTTCGGCGTTCCTCATGCAACGCCTGAAGACGTTTTTCGGGCTGCTGAAGCCGCTCACATCCGCAGAGAGTTCGACGAATTCCCTGCTGGATTTGAAACGATGGTGGGCGAGCGCGGCCTCACGCTTTCCGGCGGGCAGAAGCAGCGGTCTGCATTGGCGCGTGCGATTCTGCGCGATCCGCGTATTCTGATTCTCGATGATTCACTGGCCAGCGTAGACACCTACACGGAGGAGCAAATTCTCGAAGAGCTGCGCTCCGTCATGCAGGGACGCACGACCATTCTTATTTCGCACCGCATCTCCACCGTGCGCAATGCCGATCAGATCGCAGTGCTCATTGCGGGCCGGATCGCAGAGCTGGGAACACATGATGAATTGCTGGCCCGCAATGGCCACTACGCGAATCTGTTCCAAAAGCAATTGCTCGAAGAAGAGCTTTCGGTGACGCGCTAAGCAGTCCAGCGCGAAGCCAAAGTCTTTTCCTCTCCTGAAGGCTTTGCGGGAGCGGTGAGAACCGCGGCTGACCTGGGAGCAGCAAACTGCCTCTGCACTCCAGGGTCCTGGGCGACCTGCTGCCATGCTTCACGCACCGGCAGAATGCACTCGATTGCTTTGCGAAAGCGTTCGGGAGAGGACAGTCGAGAGCCCTCCAGACACAAGGCAAAGATTGCAGCGTAAAACTCTGAAAGCGTCTTTGCCGGGCCGCCGACTTCCATGCGCAAACGTGATTGCAGATGCGTCAGAATGTCGAGAACGCGCTTGACGGCAATGCGCCGCTGGTGGACATCTCCGCTTTCGGTTGCAACGATAGCGCGGTTCAGGAAGCGAATCATGCCATCGTAAAGGGCAACAATGAGTTCTACACCGTTCTTTCCGGCAACGGATTGCTGCTGGTAATTCAGGTTCTGCATTGCGTTATCCGTTCTGGTTTTCGTTATAGCCGGTGATGGCGCTATACATTTCGTTGATCGATTGAAGTTCCTGGGGAATTTCAGTCAGAGTGAAATTTGCTTCGTTCAACTCAGTCGTCAGCTGAGTTTTCTGTGCGCTGATGGTTGTCTCTTCATTGCTGATATTCGTATTCAGCTGCGATTCAACGGTCGAGTTTTCCTGCAGGGCCAGCGTGATGGCGCCGTTGGTGGCGCTGCTGCCGAGATTATTGAGCACTGTGGAAAAGTTTCCGCCAAAGGACGTAAAGCCGCCGCTCGGCTGGAAGAAATTCACAACATCCTGATAGTTGCTGTTTAAGACGCTGTCCAAGGTATCGGTATCGAGCGCGAGCGTGCCATCGTTATTGACGCTGACTCCGAGCTGCGTGATGGAAGTGATGCCGTTTGATTCGGGAGAGCCGAATGTCACCGCAGTTCCGCTGGTACTATCCGTCAGACCGCTGCTGTCGACGGCGATCGTGCCGGCTGAGCCACCGGTCGCGCTGGTGAGGCTCAAAGTTTGCGTGTTGCCGGCTGTAATGACGGACGCAGTGATACCGAGGTTGTTGCTCGCGCTGGCGCTATTGATGGCATCCGCCAGCCCCGCCAGAGTCTGATTGCCGGCTGGAACGTGAGACTGGCACCGCCGTCCCACCTCCGACGCTGATGGAAATGTTTCCTGCCAGCGTATCGGATGTCCCAATCGAAGAACTCGAAGCAGCAGTATTCGCCGGCTGCAGAAAGGTGAGCGCCGACTGAAGCGATTGCTGGATGGTGGCAAGTGTGGGATTGCCGAAGAGAGGCTCCGGATTGCCGCTGGAATCGTTGCCCTCCTGGGTGTTCAGATCCTGAAGCACCTTGTTGTAGTCCGTCACAAAGGTATTCAGAGCCGATTCCACATCTGAATTGTTGTTCGTGATCTCGACCTGTACGCTTTCACCCGAATTCGCACTTAAGAGTTGGAAAGTCACACCCTGAATCGCGTTCGTTACCGTGTTCGATGCGCTGCTGACCGAGACGCCGTCCACCGTCAATTGCGCGTCTGCTCCCGGTTGCGTCTGCGAAAAACTAATCGCCGAAGAGGTGCTGCTGTCCGTAAGGCTGCTGGTGACAGAAATCGAGCCGCTTGCGCCGCTGGTCTGGCTCACCAGTGAAAGACGGGAACCAGACGCATCAGTAATGACGTTTGCGGTCACGCCGTAGCTGCCGGAATTGATGGCGCTGGCCAGCGACGAGAGCGTGTTAGTTGTCGAATCAATGTTGATGGTCTTGCCATTGAGCGTCAGGCTGCCGCTGAGCGTATCGCTGGCACCGATGGTGCTGCCAACATAGGACGAGGTTGTCGCCAGCGACTGCACGGTGATGGTGTGGCTCCCGGCCACGGCCGATGTCGCAGCCGAAGTCAGTTGCAGAACGCTCGTGTCAGAGCTGGAGCCCTGCTTTTCTGAAAGCACACCCTGAAAATCGGTGAGCGACTGCATCGCTGTCGAAAGCGAACTGAGATCTGTGCCAATGCTGGTTAGAGCGGTGTCCTGCGATTGCAGCGCCGTGAGCTGGGTCTTCCACGGCGTCTCGACTGCCTGCATGTTTGTGACAATCTCATTGACCGTGGAGGTCACGTCAAATCCAGCGCCGCTTGTAGGCGATCCGAATGAAAGTCCAACCGTTCCCATATCCGTGTTATCGTCGCTTTCCGCGCGGACTTCAATCCGCCGCGCTCGATCACTCTTCTTTGCAATTGAGCAGCCTCTCTTCGAAGCCCATCGTTAGTGCAGTCGCAGGAATTTGATGTAGATGTGTCGGCAACGGCTTGGATCTGCGGGAGAGTGAGGGTGACTGGCTGCTCGGGTTCCTGGGCTTTTCGCCGGGCTTCTGCTTGTCGTTCGGCTTCCGCCTGCGCCTTCATGGCTTCGGCTTCGCGGAGGAGGATTTCACCGAGGCTGGGTGGGCGTTTTCTTTCTGCGACTTCTTCCGGGTCGGGGCTCTCTTTGGCGGGGCCGATGAGGGTGCCGTCTTCGTGTTTGTGGGTTTCGCGGACGGTTTGTGCGGGTGCTTCTTCTTTCGCGGCGGCGGCCGTGCGGTGGCGGTGGTTTTGCGAGGCTACCTGCAGGCCGTAGATGAGGATGCGGGCTCGGCGCGGGTCGATGCGGTTGGCGGCGAGGGCGAGGACGACGTCGGAGATGGCGAGCTGGATGGCGTCGGCGTCTTCGAGCGGCGGCAGGTTGTGGGCCGTGTCCTCCGGCGCAATGTAGGGCTCGTAGGCTTCGTCTTTCCGCGCGGGGCGCTTGCGGGTGTTGCTGTGGAAGTAGCAGAAGCTCTGGTCTGTGAGCGCGGGTGACTCGCATTTTTTGCCGCTGGTGAAGATGTGTCGGCACTCGTTGTACATGGTGGCTCCCCCCCGGTGTTTTTGTAAATTCGTCTTTTTATTGGTGGTTAGGGTTCAAATAGTCGGCCAAATTTCGTTCGCTATTTGCGCTTTGGAGTGTGTGGGTTAGAGGATTTCTTTGGCTTCAGGGGCTTGACAAGATTTTGCGAACTACGCATTCAAGCCAAAAAATGGCTTGAATCGGGCACTGCGTTCACGACGTTTCTGACAAGATCCCATGCACCCAAATCTTAAAATCTGCGCCAGCAGCAGCTAAAACGCACGAAAGGTGGGCGCCCGAGCAATCACAAAATCTGCGCCGTTCTCATGGTCTTCTGAAAAAGAAACAGGGAGCCGGTTATGGCTCCCTGAATTCGAACAACGACTGCCGGACTACTGAAGCAGCTTTGTTACCAGCTGCTCGGTGCTGTTGGCCTGGGCCAGAGCGCTGATGCCCGTCTGGCTCAGAATTTCGTACTTCGAGAGGTTCGAGGTGGCCGAAGCGTAGTCGGTCGCCTGGATAGAGTTCTGTGCCGAAACCACGTTCTCCTGCTCGGTGCTTTCGACGTTGCTGACTGCGTTCAGCGTGTTGATCTGTGCGCCGGTATAGCCGCGTTCCGCCGCTACATCCTGCACTGCGGTGTAAACATCGTTCAGAGCTGTCTGAGCATTGGCTGCAGAGGTCAGATCGTCCGCACCCAGGTTGACGCTGTCCGCAGCAACCGGAGTGTAAGTGAGGGTGGACGTTGCTGTGCCAGCGCCGGAAGTATAGGTAAGGCCGGCGGAACCAGTGCTGTCACCGACTGCGGCACTCGAAAGCGCGCCGAGGGTAATCGTGTCAGCAAAGCCGCCGCCGGCTGTTCCGTCTCCAGTAAAGATCTGGAAGCTGCCGCCAAATACCTGCTGGCCGTTGTAGGTGGTCGTGCTGCCGATGTTGCTGACTTCATCGAGAATCGACTGGAACTCGGAGTTGGCGGCGCTATCCTGTGACGCATTCAGCGTGCCGTTGGAAGCTTCCGTCGCCAGCGTAACCGCGCGATTCAACAGGTTGGTTACCTGCGAAAGCGCACCGTCGGCGACCTGCAGAAGGCCGACGCCTTCGCTGGCGTTGGTCGAGGACTGCGTAAGGGCGGCCGAGTTTGCGCCAAGACCGTTCGCGAGCGAAAGGCCGGCGGCATCGTCAGCGCCCGAGTTGATGCGCGAACCGGACGAAAGCTGGGTCAGCGTATTCTGCAGGCTTGCTTGCGTCGAGTTCAGGTTGTTCTCCGCGTAGATGGCGGAAATGTTATTCAGGACACCCAAAGACATAAGATTGTGCTCCTCTTTGCGTTGATTTAGGTTGCCCGTTTCGGGTGCCTGACCGGCCGAGGAACGCGATGTTCATGACCGGGTCACCGTTTCCACAGGAACCACGTTACCCACAGCCTTCATCGGCGCGAGGCAAAGGCACTTTATGCGAAAGGAGGGTTCATCCCGATGTTTGGCAAGCAACGTGCGTATGCCTTCGGCGCCGACGCAGCGGTCTCAGTTTTGCCAAGCGAATCGCGCTGATTCATCAATCTTTTGGCCGCAATGCCGATAAGCCCATCGAGATGCAGGAGGTTTCAGGGCCATGATTGAACTCACCCGGCTCAACGGACAGGCAATGGTCGTGAACTGCGACCTGATCAAGTATGTGGAATCGTCTCCGGACACCATGCTCACGCTGATTCACGGCGAAAAGATCGTTGTATCGGAGCCATGCCAGGAAGTCGTGCGTCGCATTTCCGCTTATCGATTGATGCTTCTGGTCAATGTTTTCTCGCAGCTATCCACCGCCGGCGCGGCAGACCTGGCAAACGTTGCCGGCGGCGCAGCGGGGCTGCGTGCGCTGGCAGCGGAGCAGGCAATGCATTCGGGAGAGATTCCCGACGGATTGGATGAGGCGGCGCAGCTGCGACGGCGCCGGAAGGAAATTTAGCGGCCTGACCGCAATCATCGCAATTCAGATTTTGGAAAGAAATTGAACGGAAAGAACTCATCATGGATAAGAGCAGCTTTGGTGGAGTGATACTTGCGCTGGCTGGAATTCTTGCCGGCCTGCTGATTGAGGGTGGTCATGTGGGCCAGATTCTGCAGCCGACGGCGGCGATGATCGTTCTTGGCGGAACGCTGGGCGCGGTCATGCTGCAGTTCCCGCTGGCAACCGTTGGCGCCGCTTTCAAACGCCTGACCGGCGTCTTCTTTTCGAAGAAGGTCGACAGCGACGCAACGGTTCAGCTGCTGCTGAGCTTTGCCAACAAGGCGCGGCGCAGCGGCATCGTTTCACTGGACCAGGACCTGCCGACCATCTCCGATTCGTTTCTCAAGCAGGCGCTTACGCTGGCAGTGGATGGTACAGAGCCCGCCGAGTTGCGCAAGATCATGGAGCTGCAGCTGGACAACCATGCGCAGAGAGAAGAAGCGATTCCTTCGGTATTTGAATCCGCTGGCGGGTTCGCGCCGACGATCGGCATCATCGGCGCGGTGATGGGGCTCATTCAGGTCATGCAGCACCTGGACCATATCGATGAGGTTGGCCGCGGCATTGCCGTTGCCTTTGTCGCTACGATTTACGGAGTCGGCTCGGCGAATATTCTCTTTCTTCCCTCAGCAGGCAAGCTGCGTTTTCGTTTGCACGAAGAACAGCGCATCAAGGAGATGACGCTCGAAGGCGTGATCTCCATCATCGAGGGGATGAATCCGCGCATGATCGAGGTGAAGCTGCAGAGCTTTCTGGCGCAGCGCCAGAAAAAGGCGCAAGGGCAGCAGGCATGAGACGGCGCAAGGACAAGCACCACTCGAACCATGAGCGCTGGCTGATTTCCTACGCGGACTTCATTACCCTGCTCTTCGCATTCTTCGTCGTGATGTATGCCACTTCGAAGGCTGACCAGCAAAAACAGGCACAGGCGGCAGCCTCTATCAACTCAGCTTTCAGGTCGCTAGGGCTCTTCCAATCCGCAATCCCAACGAAAGCGACGCAGTCCGCAGCTTCCGCGTCGGAGGATGTCTCCTGCTATCCCGATGAATGTCGTGATGGGCGACGAGATGCTTGCTTCTCCTGAAGTGCAGCAGGACTTCGAACGCATCAAGCGGAATCTCGAAGGTCTGCTCTCGAACCAGATCGCCAGGCACGTTGTTGCATTGCGGATTGGACGCGAAGGTCTGATTATTTCGCTGCGCGAAGCGGGGTTTTATGAGAGCGGTGCAGCGGCCCCTCAATCAGCGTCGATCGCAACATTCGGCGAGATTGCTGAAGCTTTGCGCGCCACACCATACGACGTTCGCATTGAAGGCCACACTGACAACATGCCGATCCACACCGAACAGTTCGATTCGAACTGGGAGCTCTCCACAGCCCGCGCTACGCGGCTGGCTCGCATCTTCATCGTCGGCCATCAATTTGCGCCGGCGCGACTCTCGGCATCCGGCTATGCGGAATATCATCCGGCAACGACAAACGCTACTGTGGAAGGCCGCGCGCAGAACCGTCGGGTGGACATCATCGTGCTGCCGCGAGTGACCACACCGCAGGCGCCGGCAGTTCAAGTTCCGGCCACAAAGCCGGCGGCCATCTCTGCGGCCATCCCCGCTGCCGCCTCGGCTGAGCGTGCGGCGGCTACACCACTCCCATGAGCTTCACGATGACCCGCTTGCGCCGTTGCCCATCGAACTCCGCATAAAAGATTTGTTGCCAGGTACCCAGATCGAGCCGGCTATTCGTGATGGGCAGCGTCACCTCGTGGTGCAGCAACAACGCTTTTAAGTGCGCATCCGCGTTGTCTTCCCCCGTTTGATGATGACGATAGTCAGGGCGAGCAGGTGCGAGTCCTTCCAGCCAGTCCTGTATATCGGCGATCAGGCCGTTCTCAAGGTCGTTGACATAGATGGCCGCTGTAATGTGCATTGCCGAGACGAAGCAGAATCCATCACGAATCCCACTTCGCTCGACGATCTCCTCAAGCTGCGGCGTCAGCAGCACAATCTCGCGACGCTTTTTCGTGTTGAAGAACAAGTATTCGGTACAGGTTTTCACTGTTCCTGTGGTGCTCGTCATTACAATTCCTTCATTTTCAAGCGAGATATCATTGTATTTAGCATGTCTTCAGCTACGGACAAGTATTACGATGCGATCGACAAGGTTGCCGACGGTGATCTGGCTGGCGCTGTGGCCGCTTTTCGTTCCTGCCTTGCTGACGATCCCTCGATGCTCGACGCCATGCACGGATTGATCCGCGCACTCAAAGACCTCGGGGAACTCGATGAAGCCATATCGTGTAGCGTTGCGCCTCGCTGAAATCGATCCCGACGACGTTCTGGCGCACACCAGCTTGTCCATTTTGTATCAGAACAAAGGCATGGTTCCGGAAGCTGAGGCCGAAGCGGCGAAAGCAAAAATACTCGGATGGAAGCTTCAACTGCGTCAGCAACGAGAGGACGCAGGTATTGCCTGAGCCAGACCTCGCATGAAATCAGCGGTTTTGCTTCGCAGAATGTACGCCGAACTTGCTGATGCGTATGGGCCGCAGCAGTGGTGGCCCGCAGAGACTCCGCTTGAAGTCATCGTGGGTGCGTATCTTACGCAAAACACCTCGTGGCAGGCGGTCGAGAAGTCGATTGGGAATCTGCAGGCAAGCGGCGTCCTGAACCTGGAGGCTCTGCGCGCAATCTCTGAAGAAGAGCTGCAAACGCTTATCCGCCCATCGGGATTTATGCGACGAAAGGCTTCATCGATTAAGGCCTTTGTTCGTTTTCTCGATTGCGAATATGAAGGATCGCTGACTCGCCTTTCCGAGCAGGAGGCAAAGATAGCGCGGCAGCAATTGCTGGATCTTCCGGGTGTTGGCCCGGAAACCGCCGACGCCATCTTGCTTTACGCACTTGGGCAACCGGTGATGGTCGTCGATGAGTATCTGCGACGACTCATTTCGTGTCATGGTCTTACCCACGAAAAGGTAGGTTACCCGGAAGCGCAGGAGCTCGCGCTCGCTGCATTCGTTGAAGATGATGAAGTCTCTCGCGTTCAGCACTACAACGAGTTCCACGCTTTAGTGGTTGAGCTCGGAAAGCGGCATTGCAGACGACAGCCCCAGTGTGACGGCTGCCCGCTATCCAAGCCCATTTTTCATCCGCCGCATTTGCTTCCCGGAAACGCTAGGCGAGGCCGGAAAGCGGCAGCCAGAAAGTAAACACGGCTCCGCTACCGCGTTCACTCTTTACCTCAATACCGCCGCCGTGCGCAGTAAGAATCGCCTTGGCAATTGCCAATCCCATGCCGCTTCCTTCCACGCGATCCCGCTGATTGCTGCCGCGGAAAAATTTATCGAAGATGAACGGCTGCTCCGAGTGATCTATGCCGGCTCCGTGGTCGGCAATGTGCACCAGCAATCGTTCGCCTACTGCCTCAGCCGTAATCTCGAGGGGGGATTTTGCCGGCGAATACTTCAGCGCGTTTTCAATGAGATGCCTCAGGACACGCCTTACTAATTCCTGATCCATCGGAACACGAGGAAGAGACTCAGGAACATGCACCTCAACCTTGCGTCCGCGAAGACGCGCCTGCTCTTCCTGCAAGACCATATCAATCAGTTCCTGCACGTTCTCCGGCCGCGGGCGCACGTGCAAGCCTGCCGAGTCCAACTGGGCCATTTCGACAGCTTCCCCAATCAGTCGATCCAGACGCAGGCTCTCTTCATCCACCACGGCATACATCTCGTTTCGCTCTGCTTCCGGAAGAGTTGGGTGGCCTATCAATGTTGTCGCTGCTGCGCGAATCGCGGTCAGCGGGGTTCGGAGCTCATGCGTCACGGAATCGAGCAACGCGCTGCGCAAGCGCTCTCCTTCTCGCGTTGCCTCCATGTGGCTGGTGCGCTCAAGGGCTGCGGCACGCTCAAGTGCAATGGCCACCAATCCGCCGATCGCTTCATACATTTCGAGCGAATACACGCCATTCGCCACAGCCAACGCTCCGGCGGATTGCATGCCGAACATGAGAGGAAGAACAAAAGCACTATCGATCTCGCGGACACCCGGCTCGGGGTTTTGCGCAACCTGCTTTAGCTCGATGGCCGGAAGAAGCTCGTCCTTGGGGTCTGAGTAGTATGCGGCGTCCTGCCCGGTTACATAGAGCGCCACGGCACGCAAGCTGAAAACTTTGGCAGCTATTGAAGGCGCAGTACGTGCCAGGTCACGCAAATCCTCATGCATGAGCAATTGCTGGCTGAATTCGTACAAGCGCTCCACTTCTCCGCGCCTTTGTTCTGAGATTTCTCTTTGCTTGCGCTCGCTCTCCGAGAGTTGACTTACCAGAACGCTGGTGCCAAGAAACACTGAAAGAGTCACCCAGTTCTGAGGATCCGCAATGGTTAGTGTTCCTACTGGCGGAAGGAAGAAGAAGTTATAGAGCAGAGTGCAAAGAATAGAAAGATATACAGAATGAACCAGGCGCCATCGCGTCGCCACAACCAGCACAAGCACCAGAAAACTCAAGGCTACCGTTGTGACATTCGCGTGGATCACACGCCGGAATATCAGCACTAATACAAGGGCGAGTGCTGTTGATACTGTGTAGCGCAATACCGTTGTGCCGGCGGGGCTATTTTGCTTTTGCATCCCAAACGCGATGATACTGTATCGAAGTATGGCTGAACGAGTCCTGGTTATAGACGACGAGATGCAGATTACGCGCGTGTTGCGTGCCGCGCTTTCCGCGCAAGGTTATGACGTGCGCACAGCGAATGAACCGGAAGAAGCACTTCGTCTGGTGCAGGACTGGATACCTGATCTGATCATTACTGACCTGATGATGCCGGGTATGACGGGCATCGAACTTTCGCGCGCGGTCCGCGCAAAGAGTGATGTGCCCATTCTGGTTCTTTCAGTTCGCGATCAGGAGCGGACAAAGATCGAAGCGCTCGATGCGGGCGCGGATGATTATGTCACGAAACCATTCAGCACGCATGAGTTACTTGCTCGCGTACGTGCCCACTTGCGGCGAGCGCCTGACCGCAATACCGACGTGGCGATCGAAGTTGGCGATTTTGTCGTAGACACGGCGGCCCATAGCGTCACAGTGAGTGGCCGAGCTGTGCACCTGACTCCGAAAGAGTTCGACCTGCTCCTGCACTTCGCGCGCAACGCCGGGAAAGTGATCACGCATCGCGCACTGCTTACTTCTGTGTGGGGAGCGCAGTCCGCGCAGCAGCCCGAATATCTGCGCGTCTTTGTAGGCCAGTTGCGCAAGAAGTTACAGGGTGATTCGGCCAAGGAATACATTCAGACTGAACCCTGGGTGGGCTATCGTTTCCTGCCTGAGGGCGCGCCCGAATAATCCCGCCTTTATGACTTCCTTATAAATTCCTTATGCGCGACTTAGCGTGAGACCCATTTACTAAGTAAGGGCCTGATCCCACAGGCTCTTTACTAGATCTGCGCTTAAAGAAAGGTGCACTATGTGGGACCTTCTGATGCTGTTTTTCACTCTTATTTTTTTTGCCATTGCACTTCTCTATGTGAGTGCATGCGAACGCTTGAGGTAGCCGGATTATGAGCATTCTTACGGTAATCATTGTTGCCGTCACCGTTCTGATGATGGCGTACCTCGTTGTGACTCTGCTCTATCCGGAGAAGTTTTGAAATGACAGCCAATGGTTGGCTCCAAGCTCTTATTTTCTTTGCTTTGTTGCTGGCGTTCATGCGCCCGCTGGGAATTTATATTGCGCGCGTGCTCCAGGGTGAGCGCACATTTTTAAGCCCTGTTTTGCGGCCAGTTGAAAATCTCATTTACAGGCTTTCCGGCGTACGGCCAGAAGAAGAGATGACGTGGCGCGAATATTCCGTCGCGCTACTCCTGTTCAGCTTTGTTTCCATGCTGCTTACATACATCATTGAACGGGCACAGCACTTTCTGCCGTGGAATCCGCAGCATCTTGCGGGAGTTGCGCCCGATCTGGCGTGGAATACCGCTGCCTCGTTTACTACGAATACCAACTGGCAGGCTTATACGCCAGAGACCACCATGAGCTACTTCACGCAGATGGCGGGTCTCGCGTATCACAACTTTCTGAGCGCCGCAGTCGGTATCGCCGTTGCTATCGCCTTGGTGCGCGGCATCGCACGTAAGGAATCGAAGACGATTGGCAACTTCTGGGCGGATACTACTCGCGCCATCCTATACATACTGCTGCCCATCTGCCTCATCTATGCAGGCGCATTGGTTGAGCAAGGTGTGGTGCAGAATCTGAAGCCCTACACTACCGTTTCCACTCTTGAACAGCCGAGCCAGACGCAGACGATTGCGCAAGGGCCGGTCGCTTCGCAGGAAGCCATCAAAATGCTCGGCACAAATGGCGGCGGCTTCTTCAATGCGAACAGCGCTCATCCGTTTGAGAACCCCACGCCATTCACCAATTTTCTTGCAGATGTTCTCGATCTTCATCATCCCGGCGGCTCTGACAGTAACGCTCGGCAGAATGACAGGATCGGCAGGCCATGGCTGGGCTGTCTTCGCCTGCATGTCTGTGCTCTTCATCGCCGGATTTACGACCGCTTACTGGGCTGAGTCGCAGCCACATCCCTTGCTCCACGGAGTCGATCAGCATGTCAGCGCGCTGCAGTCCGGCGGCAACATGGAAGGCAAAGAAGTTCGCTTCGGCGTCTCACAATCCGCGCTGTTTGCGACTATCACTACTGACGCCAGCTGCGGGGCGGTCAACTCGGTGCATGACTCCTATATGCCTCTTGGCGGCATGGTGCCGCTGGCCAACATCATGCTGGGAGAGATTGTCTTTGGCGGTGTAGGCGCTGGACTCTACGGCATGCTGATCTATGTTGTGCTGTCAGTATTTATCGCAGGATTGATGGTGGGACGAACGCCGGAATACCTCGGCAAGAAAATTGAATCCTACGACGTGAAGATGGCCATGCTTTATGTGCTCATCTTCCCTCTCATCATCCTGACACTTACAGCTATCTCGGTGCTCTCGCCGCACATGGGCTTGAGCAGCCTCACGAACAACGGGCCGCACGGCTTAAGCGAGATTCTTTACGCCTTTACGTCTGCGGCGGGGAACAACGGTTCTGCGTTTGCGGGACTGAGCGCCAACACGCATTGGTACAACCTGAGCCTTGGGTTCACTATGCTCACTGGTCGCTTCCTGATGATGGTCCCGATGATCGCGCTGGCGGGCAACCTGGCGCAAAAGAAGAGCGTGCCGCCGTCACCTGGAACGTTCCCAGTCAATACCGGGCTATTCACCGTCCTGTTGACCAGTGTCGTTCTTATCGTTGGCGCACTCACTTTTTTCCCGGCGTTAAGCCTCGGTCCCATTCTCGAGCACCTGTTGCTGCACGCAGGACAACTTTTCTAGGGCAGCGGAGAAAGCAATGGCAGAAAAACAGAGTCTCTGGAATCCGGTTATTTTGCGCCAGGCGATTATTGGCGCCTTTACCAAACTCAATCCACGCGCCATGATCAAAAACCCGGTCATGTTCGTCGTGGAAGTTGGCAGCGTGCTTACAACGGCACTGCTCATTCAGGACATCGTTCGGCATCAGCCCGGATTCGCATTCGATCTGCAGATCACACTGTGGCTGTGGTTCACCGTGTTGTTCGCCAACTTCGCCGAGGCCATGGCGGAGGGCCGCGGCAAAGCGCAAGCTGACACTTTGCGGAAGGCCAAAGGCGAGACTATGGCCTATCGCTACCGGAAAGATGGGAGCACTGAAGCTGTTTCCAGTTCGCAGCTTCGCGTCGACGACATCATCAAGGTCGAAGCCGGGCAATTTATCGCGGGCGATGGCGAAGTGATCGAAGGTGTTGCATCGGTAGACGAATCGGCTATCACTGGCGAATCGGCACCGGTCATTCGCGAAGCTGGTGGCGACCGTTCCGCAGTCACGGGCGGAACACGGGTTCTGTCTGATTGGATCAAGATTCGCATCACTTCGAATCCGGGAGAAACGTTTCTCGACCGCATGATTGCCCTGGTTGAAGGCGCGGAACGGCAAAGGACACCGAACGAAATTGCATTGAGCATTCTTCTTTCGGGCCTGACGATCGTCTTTCTTCTGGCGGTTGCTACGCTGCAACCGTTCGCCATCTATTCGACACGCGCCCCAGACGATCTTCGTGCTGGTTTCGTTGCTTGTCTGCCTGATCCCTACTACGATCGGTGGACTTCTCTCAGCGATCGGTATTGCGGGTATGGACCGCCTTGTGCAATACAACGTACTGGCCATGTCTGGACGCGCTGTGGAAGCTGCTGGGGACGTAAATACCCTGTTGCTTGATAAGACGGGAACCATCACGCTCGGGAATCGTCAGGCCACCGAGTTTCTGCCCGCCCCGGGCATCAGCACGGAACGTCTTGCGGACGCGGCGCAACTCGCGTCGCTTTCTGATGAGACGCCGGAAGGCCGTTCCATCGTTGTGCTCGCGAAGGAGAAATACAATCTGCGCGGACGCGATCTGACGGGGATGCAAGCGGAGTTTGTTCCGTTCAGCGCGCAGACGCGCATGTCTGGCGTAGACCTGCCGGGAACCATGATTCGCAAAGGCTCTGCCGATGCTATCGCGCGCTTTCTTGAGCAGCAGGGTTCGAGTCTTCCGCGAAAAGTAACTGACAAAGTCGAAGAGATTGCGCGCCTTGGTGGAACACCGTTGGTCGTCGCTGAGAACAGCACCGCACTCGGCGTTGTCTACCTCAAAGACATTGTCAAAGGCGGCCTGAAGGACCGGCTTGCTCGTCTGCGCGCCATGGGCATCCGCACCATTATGATTACGGGCGACAATCCGCTCACGGCGGCAGTTATTGCTCGCGAAGCAGGTGTTGACGACTTCCTGGCTGAAGCGAAACCGAAAGACAAGATGGACTTGATCAAGCGCGAGCAGGGCAAGGGAAAGCTCGTGGCCATGACCGGAGATGGCACGAACGATGCACCTGCGTTGGCTCAGGCCGATGTGGGCGTGGCCATGAATTCGGGTACGCAGGCGGCTAAAGAGGCGGGCAACATGGTTGACCTCGACTCAAACCCAACCAAGCTGATCGAAATCGTCGAAATCGGCAAGCAGCTACTGATGACGCGGGGAGCGCTCACGACCTTCTCCATTGCGAATGACGTTGCCAAGTATTTCGCCATCATTCCTGCCATGTTCGCGGGTGTCTTTCCCGTGCTGAACGCGCTGAACGTAATGCACCTGAAGACGCCGCACTCGGCCATTTTGTCGGCAGTAATCTTCAACGCCATCATCATCATCGCGCTCGTGCCGCTGGCACTTCGTGGCGTGAAATACGAGCCCAAGTCGGCGCAGGCGCTGCTCCGACGCAATCTGATCATCTATGGAGTAGGCGGCGTGATTGTACCCTTCGTTGGCATCAAGCTCATTGACGTTGTGTTGAACGGGCTGCACCTGATCTAAAGGGAAACATCAAGGGAAAACCATGAAAAGATCGCTCATTATTTCGATTCGCTTTACGCTGATAACAACCTTGCTGCTGGGCATTGCCTATCCATTGGCTGTTACAGCTTTCGCTCACTTGGCTTTCCGAGACAAGGCCGATGGACAACTCATCTCGAACAACGGCCAGATCGTTGGCTCCAGAATTATTGGTCAACCTTTCAGCAGCGACAAATATTTTCATAGTCGTCCTTCCGCGGCTGGCAATGGCTATGATGCAACGTCGTCGGGCGGATCGAATCTCGCTGGCCTCAAGCCAGAAGCTGGTTTCGCGTATTCAGGGGGATGTCGCGAAATATCAGCAGGCTGGCAACAAACAGCCGGTGCCGATTGATCTGGTCACGGCTTCGGGCTCCGGACTCGATCCTGACATCTCGCCTGCTGCGGCTCTCTTCCAGGTTAATCGCATTGCACAAACACGCAACCTCACTGTTGATGCTGTGCACAGTCTCGTCATGGCTCATATTCAACCCCGCCAGTTTGGGGTTCTCGGAGAACCACGCGTCAACGTGCTTGAGCTGAATCTGGCACTTGATCAGCTGCAGAAATAATCAGATAAACCGTCCCTCGGCGGCTAAAGTCGGTCTCTTTTTGCGGCACTTACGGCACAGCTGAAGCCGTGCCCCTTCAAGACAAACTCCTCTTTCAGCATCCTTCTAGGAATGGATCTGCTCCAGCACTTCGCCTAGAAGCGTCGCGGCGATTCGAAGCTCACTATCTTGAGTCAAGACAATCCGGGCACAGACGCAGCCAGGGGCCGCGGGCGTCTGTGATCAAACCTCGTTGGGCTAGCGTCGCTGACATGCCCTTGGCGCCGTCCAACCGTATGGCAAGAAATGCCCCGTGATCGCTATCGCCGCCAATTGCCTCGACTGCCGACCTCGCACAGATAACTCTTCAGGCGTGTCAACTGCTCAAGCCCGTAGGCGCGTAAGCGCTCGACGCCCAAGGCCAGTGTCAACTTCTGGCCGCTTCGGGCCTGATAGTAGGTCAAAATCGGCGGCGTCGATTCAAGAAATGCATCGCCGCCAGCGCGCAGTAAAGGTGGATCGGGTCGCTCATAACCAAATGTATTCTCACGTGCGAACCACCCGGTATCGAGAGGACGGAAGCCGCTGTCCAAGACTTCCGGAGAGAGATAGAGAAAGCACGCGCCCGGGCCCGCCACGCAGATATTTATAGCTGCCGCCGATGAGAAAGTCGGCTTGCATCGCGGCCACGTCAACCGGAATGACGCCTATGGCGTGATAGGCATCGACCAGCAATCTGGCACCAATCGCATGACATTTGTCGGCCAGTGATCGGAGATCGTGAACAATCTGACCGTCCATGAACATGACCTGCGAAATTACCACCAGGTCAATTCCAGGACGCAACTCCTCGATCATCCTCGACGTGGTAAAACGATCTTCAGGGTCAGGTCCAACCCATTGCATCTCAATACGGCCAAGTGCAGCATATTGCTTCAGAATCAGATCGACGGAATCGAATTCGCCGCGCGTGCTCAACACACGTAGCTTATTCGGAAGAGCGTTCAAGACGGCGCGCAATCCCTGCCCTGCTGAGGTCTTTGGCACGACACAGTCGGCACGAGTCGCTCCAATCAGCGTTGCAATCCTTTCGCGAAACGCCTCTTGCTCATCAAGCCACTCGTCCCAGGCGTCGCCGAGTTTCGTTTCCCAAAGCGCTGTGCCTTCGCGAATGTCCTCTGCCATCTGATCGAGAGGCCTGCCAAGCGAATGGTTTGCCAGATAGATGTGATCGTTCGCGAGCGTGCGGGTAAAGAGTGGGGCTATATGGCGTCGGATGGATTCTTCAGTCAGCGGGCCAGACGGCAGTTTGTCCACAGCTTCACGAATCGGGCAATTCATCGCTGTTTCAGCCCGGTACGCAAGGCAAATAGTTCGGGAAAGAATGTCAGATTGAGCGCCTGCCTGAGAAAAGCCACGCCCGAAGAGCCGCCAGTTCCCTCGCGGAAGCCGATAATGCGCTCCACTGTCTTCATGTGACGAAAGCGCCAAAGCTGAAAGTACTCCTCTACATCGACCAGCTTCTCGCACATTTCGTATGCATCCCAGTGTTCTCGTGGCCGCTCATAAATCTGCCGCAAAACACCGACGAGCTCCTCGTTTTTCTCGTATGGCCTGGACCAGTCGCGTTCTACACATGCGTCGGGTATGGCAAGTCCGCGTCGCTTTAGATGTCGAAGGAACTCATCGTAGAGGCTCGGTGCCTCAAGGACCGCGAGCAGGTCTTCGTGAATTGCGGGAGAGTCGGCGAAGACCTTCAGCGTGTCCCTGTTTTTGCTGCCGAGAAGGAACTCCAATTTTCGATATTGGAACGACTGGAATCCCGAGGCATGCCCCAGCATGCTGCGAAACTCCATGTATTCGGAAGGCGTCAATGTCTCGAGAACCGCCCATTGATCGAAGAGCTGCATCTGGATGAGCTTGGCGCGGGACAGAATCTTGAAGCAGGGATCGAGGTGGTCGTGCTTTACATGCCAGATCGCGGCGGATAGCTCATGAATCAATTGCTTGAGCCAAAGTTCTGCAACCTGGTGCTGGATGATAAAGAGCATTTCGTCATGGTGCTCTGGCTTGGAAAGCGGTCGCTGCTGGGCCAGCAGGCCATCCAGGCACAGATAGCCCGCGTAGCTCATCCGGTCGTGGAAGTCAGTAAAGATGCCCGATTCCAGCGGTCTCAGATTTTTCTCGGTTGAAGACATCACCCAAAATTATAGGATTCTCACGCTGGTCGTGCTCGTGGGCGAAAAGAAAGCCTGGCAGCACAAGGGCCACCAGGCCAGGGAGGCATACACCATTGAGAAAACGCAACAGGATGCTCGAAAGTCGCTAGGTTTGTCAATATGTCTGTTACAAATTCGTACTTTTGGCGGCTTTTTTGCGATTATCCCGTTGACAGAGTCAAGGAAGGCGGAAAAAGCCGGGGCTGAAGCCCCACTTCTTATTGGCCAGGACGCGGGGCTGAAGCCCCGCTCTTCTACCGGGTCCTGCTCCGCAGGGCGGAGAACAATCACATTGACCTACTCAAAGAGATTGTCATTCTTTCTGGCCTTCGGAAGGCAGAAACCCGGCGAATCCAGGCTCAGATTGTTTTTAGATCAGGAAATTGGAGCGGCTTTGTATAATCGGCGCTTGAAGCAGCTTTACCTTGCCGGCCGACGCTCACCTTGTCTGTTCTCGGCTGTCTCAGACCGGATGATTCGACATGCATGCTGTTCCACCGACCCAATATGAAATCTTCGATGGCCCCCACCGGTCTACCGGAGTCATCGCTCACTCGCCTTTTACTGTAGGGCGGCTGCCAGATCGCGATCTGATTCTTGAAGACGTTCACGTCTCACGCAGGCATGCTGAGATCACCTACGAGAACGCAGCATTTCATGTCACCGACATGGAGAGCCGTCACGGCACGTTCGTGAATGGGATTCGCGTGCAACGGCAGCGGCTCGCCCCTCAGGATCTTGTCCATTTTGGTTCCATTGATGGCCCGAGAATGCGATTTGGCGTTCCGGATGACAAATCAACATCAACGATTCGCGAACTTCTTGTGCAGCTTCCCGCCGCTTCCAGCAGCACTAGCGGCCTGGAACAACTCCGCTGGTTTCTGGAAGCGGCGCGGCGATTGAATGCGGTGGGAGCCGTTGATCAAATTCTCAACTGCCTGGTCGAAACGACGCTCGATCTCACAAAAGTTGAGCGCGGTTACTTTTTTCTTCGCGATGAAACAGGAGCACTGAAGCTTGCCGCTGGTCGCAACAATAAGGGTGAGGCCCTTACGGACGACTCAACGCTTTCTCGAAGCACGATTCAACAAGCTATGTCGTCAGCAAGCGAATTTATCGTCACGGATACTCTGAAGGCGGAGGCTGGCGTTCGCACGGAAAGCATAGTGATGCAGAATATCCGCTCGATCATTTGCATCCCGCTACGAAGCAGGCGTGTAAAGTCTTCGAACGAGATCGCTGCCGCAAAGAATGAACCTCTTGGTGTGCTGTACCTGGATAGCCGCCTGAGCCCCGGCAATCTGACGCAGGTCGATAGCGAAATGTTACGCACGATCGCGTTCGAAGCTGCCGCATTGATCGACAATGCCCAGCTTGCGATCGCGGAGGAACAAGCCCGCCGCTACCGTGAAGAGCTTGATATCGCCGCAAGTATTCAGCAGGGCCTCATGGCCGTGCAAATACCGGAGCTTCCGTATGCCAAAGTTTCGGCCCGCTCTGTTCCCTGCAAGGAGATCGGCGGTGATTTCTATGACGTGATCGTCGACGATGAACATATTTATCTGGTTATCGTCGATGTCTCTGGAAAAGGCGTGTCTGCGGCACTCCTTGCTTCTACGCTGCAGGGGATGATCTATTCACAGCTGAAGGCTCGCCACTCGCTCAATGCAGTGGCGGCGATGCTTAACCAATACATTTGCAGAAAGAATGTCGGCAAGTATGCGACTCTGTGCATTCTGAAGCTCAACAAGTCGGGGAGGCTTGACTATATTAATTGCGGGCACCCCGCTCCTTTGATCTGTTACGGCCAAAATGTAGTGCAACTGACTGGGTCGAATCTTCCTGTCGGCATGATTGAGTCGGCTGATTTCAGCGAGCATACGACCACGCTCGACCCCGGAACTCGCATCTTCCTGGTAACGGACGGCGTGACGGAAGCCGAAAATGCAGCAGGCGAGTTCTTCGGTGACGCTCGCCTGCAACATGCATTCGCCTCAAATCGCAATCTGGACGGTGTTGTAGAGGCACTTCAGGCCTTCTGTGGCACTACGCCGGCCAACGACGACTGCACGATGCTGGAGTTGCGCTTCCTCTGAGTGATATTTTGTGCTCATGCACAAGCTTGCCTGCTCTCTTGTTCTCAGCTCTATTGGTATTGCCGCATCCGGAATCGCTCAGACGCAACCCGCGCCCTCGGCGAAGGACGACCCCGCAGCTCAGGCGGTTCTCAGCCTTGAGCACTGGCGCGAGAGCCGGATTCCCACATTTATGAACGATTTTGGTGAACTCAACCGCTATCGCGAAGCAAACGCACAGCTCAAAATCCCTTCGCCAGGTGAAAATCGCGTCATCTTCTTTGGCGACTCAATTACGGATGCGTGGAAGCTCGATACGTATTTTCCTGGTGAGGGTTATATCAATCGGGGCATTGGCGGGCAAACGACTCCGCAGATGTTGATTCGCTTTCGTCAGGATGTCATCGATCTTTCGCCGAAGGTCGTTGTCATTCTCGCGGGAACCAATGATATTGCCGGGAATACCGGACCGATGACCGTCGAAGAGATCGAAGCAAACTATGCTTCGCTGGCCGAATTGGCCCGCGAGCATTCCATTCGCTTGGTGTTTTCGTCGGTCACGCCAGTCCACAACTATATCAAGCAGCGGCAGGCATTCTTTTTGCAGCGTCCACAGGATGAGATTCTGCAACTCAATCAATGGCTTCGTAATTACTGCGAGCAGAACAAGCTTGTTTATCTCGACTATTTCAGCGCCATGGTCGACAGCCACGGCATGATGAAGGAAAACCTGGCGGACGATGGGCTGCATCCGAACGACGCTGGTTATCGCGTAATGGCGCCACTTGCTGAATCGGCTATCAAAAAAGCGTTAGCCCAATAGCGCTATGGAATTGAAAACTGCAACAAAGGCAGACGTTCCTTTTATCGTCGAGATCGAGCACTCGCCAGAATTCCGTGAGTACATTGGGAAATGGACGGTTGAAGAACACTTAGCGGCGCTCGGCGATCCCGACACATGCTATCTGATCGCGGCTGACTATCTCGCGAATCCTATCGGATACGTCATTCTGCGCGGCCTCGAGTCAGAGCATCGAAGTATCGAACTGAAACGAGTTGCGATGCTGTTGCCGGGTCAGGGGAACGGGAAGCAAGTCCTGCGACTCGTATTGAAAAAGGTATTCGAAGAGCTTGGCGCACACCGGTTGTGGCTTGATGTTCTGGAATCAAACCTTCGTGCTCAGCATGTGTACCGCGGTCTGGGCTTTCAGCAAGACGGCATCCTTCGCGAGGCCTTCTTTCGCGACGGCAAATATCAGTCTCTTATCCTGATGTCTCTGCTCGACCGCGAATATCGAGCAATCTACGATCGCCGAACTGATCAGGGCTCTCGTGTCTCATGACCTTCAACCGTTGCCGACGATTCATCGCTGACAGAACGATGGGCGACAGTCAGAGCGGCGTTTCCATTCTCGGTAGCAGTTGCTGTCTCGAATTCCTGCGCGGGATCGAATACCGGCGCATTCTTGTCCGGGTGAAAGCGTCCGTTGCCAAGATATACCGCCGCGAGTCCTCCAGCAACGAAGGGATGTAACGCGGCAATCTCAACGACGCCGTCGACGGAATCCTGCATCGGCAATGTAATTGCGCCGCACAGCATGCGGATAGTATGAGTTCATAATTTTTTGCGCAAAGTTCGCACAGTTGTTAAAGAAGAGATTGAAGTGGCTCTCATTGCCCCGCTGATTCAGCGCATTTATGAGCTCGCGGTCTTGTTCCTGGCTTGTCTCGATCTGATAGCCATAGATTCTACGGTCGTAGGATGCGCCGATGAGTTGAATCCAGTCTCCCTTGGGAATTTCCCGCTTTGGATCGTCGGGGGCGAGTTCAAGCAGATGCTTTATCCGATACTGATTGCGCTGCTGCTGCTCCAGTTCTTTATCGATAAATTCTGGAACATCCTTTGGGTCATCGACAGCATAGAGATAAGGGATGAGAGGAATCGCGATCCAATCGTATCCGCCGATTCGGTGATAGCGGCTGATGACTACGCCCATTTCGCCGGGCGCGCAGAGACGCAATTCTACAGGCGAAGCGGCACACACGTGGTTAAGGTAGATCGCGGCGTGCCCGGTTGGATTCATATCCCCAAATTCGCCAAAAGGCTCTTCAAGGAGCAGTGCGGCATCGCCTCGTGCGCGAACACAAATGCTCAGAAACAGGAACATGGCCCAGAAAAATCTTTGGCTTAAACGCCTCTGGAAAAAAGACACGCAATTTCACCGCCTGTTGCGGCTACCTCTCACAAAATGTATTGACCTCAAGCCGCATTCTTTTTGAGATGCACTCTTGCTGCGACTCTCATTCATAGACCCGGATTTTCAGGAAAAGATGGCTGGAATGTGCGCGGTAAGCGCTGCCGTAAATGTGGAAATTTTTACCTATAGCGTAACTACTGCCAGGCTCTCAGTGTCGAGGTCAATTTTGCTACCCTAAAAGTATGATGAACTCTGTTCCCAGGTTCGCGCCCGGACAAACGTTGCTGCTCGATGCTGACGACACGCTTTGGGAAAACAACATCTACTTTGAGCGCGCCATTGCTGCATTCATCTCCTATTTGAACCATCACGCTTATACGCATGAAGAGGTGCGGTCTGTTCTGAATGAAGTGGAGCGCGAAACCGTGCGCGAGCGCGGATATGGACTGGCAAGTTTTCGGTACTCACTCATTCAGTGCTTTGAACGGCTAAGCACCGAGCCAGTAACTGCTGAGAAGCACGAGCGCATCGTGAGCTTTTCCCGTTCGATCAGCGAGCATGAAATTGAGCTGCTGCCAGGCGTGGAAGAAGTGCTGCCCGTGTTGGCATCCAGACATCGCCTCATTCTCATGACAAAAGGCAACGAAGAGGAGCAGGCCGATAAGCTTGCGCGTTCCGGCCTGGCGCACCACTTCACTTCCGTTGAAGTGCCGCGTGAGAAAAATCCTGATGCTTATCATGCCGTATGTCATAAATATGAGCTGACTCCGCACACGACGTGGATGGTCGGCAACAGTCCCAAGTCCGACATTAATCCCGCGCTCGCAGCCGGACTGCACGCGGTCTTGATTCATCACCCCCATACCTGGGTGCTGGAACATGAAGTTGTTGATGGCGCTCGCGATGGTCAGCATCTGCTGGAGTTGCCTGCATTTAGCGACCTTGGAATACGCTTCTGACGGCTTTCTCATGAGCGTCAGCCTTTGCTATACTCTTGAGAGGACATAGTTTCACCGAGTGCGGAAGTGGTGAAATTGGCAGACACACCATCTGCACTCCCCTCTTATTTCCCTCCATGTAAATCACTGATTTTTAGGGTTAAGCCCCGCTCATTCAATAGGTTATTCGGAAACCGTACGACATCGGCAGTAAACGGCAGTACGCGCCAGATGCAGGCAGTCGGTGCAAAATCCGGTGCAGTCAACCGGCTCGCGCCAAGGTCAAGAATGAGCTCAAGTGGTGCTGCGCTATGTCACCATCAACCGCGCACCTCCACAGAGCCCGGCCTGCCATCCTTCGCTGCTCTGCGCCCCCTCCTGCCGCAAGTGCAAGGAATTAAACTCACGCCGGAACAGACCACCGCACTCCAGCACCACGCTCCGCAGGAGGGCGTCACCATCCACGCCACGCTCACCATCGCAGGTAGAGCCATCGATGAAAGCTGGCGCAATAACCCGCTCCGCATCATGTCGCCCGCAGAGATCCGCGACATTCTCGGCCTTAAAGATCAATGCATGGTCTCCCTCGCTGGCGGTGAGATCTCGATCGCGCCAGGCGGCTCGATAACGTTCTGGGAACTCGCACGGTTCGCGAAAGACGGCCTCTTTGCCGTCAAGAGCACAGAGAATATCGAGAATATCTCCAGGATGGTCGATCTCCAATCCACAGCCGTCTCCTCCAACCTCACCGTCGAACAGGCGTTTCAACTCAAGCGAAACGCGTTCAACGCACAGGTCATGTTCACCAACCTCGGGCCGTCTCCCGTTCGACAGCACACTCGGACCCCTGAAACTCGAGACCCTCTGGGCACCATGCGGACTCCGTGGCATCGAAGGAGAGCAGACCCTTGGAGCAGTCATCGTCAATGGCTCGCTGCACCTCACGCACACCTGCCCCGCGCCAATCCCGGGTCTGCTAGCGGGTTTGGAAGAGGTACTCGGCAAAGCTTGCGCGATCTAACTCAATTTCCAAAACTTGGAAAAGACCCAGTCGCGGGCTCCGAATAGGCGGTCTTCTCTTTCCAGCGAAGCATGAATTCGGTCAGCAATGGATCTTAAAATCCTCCCACGCAGTTCAATCTTTTCATTTTCAGATTAGGAGCAGTCACCATGAACTCCAAAGCTGATTATGCACATCGTCTGATGGACGACGGCACCTTCGATTCCATCTGTCTCCACCGCTTCCACACCGTCACGACAGCCCACAATGAACCCGAACTGGTATTCGGCGAAGCTCAGCACAGGTGCCGCCAGATTCGACCTTGCATACTAAAAGTGTCGAGCGGTTTCTACATCAATTGACCGTAAGACGTAGACGCGAGTCGGACACCAGACGTAGATGCTACGGAAGGTTAGCGACTCCTGACGTAATACTTCGTCTCGCACTGCTCACATTTCCACGGAAATATGCCGAACACGCGAAGAACGTGTCGCTCAAGAAAGCCGTGACGATGGCGACGGACGAGCGAGCCTCCGCATGATTTGCACTTCATTAGGGCCATTACATTTATTGGATGCGCAGTGTCGGCACTTCGGCATCCGAACATTTCTTTTTCAATTGTTGAGAGCAGGCCAATGCACTCCGATCGGCAACGCAGCTTGCTCTCAGCCTGGTTTGGGCACGATGTCTAGATCGTCAGTGGAGTACGGTAAAGAACTAGGGCCGTACCAAGAGGTGTACGGAAATTCACAAAGCTGCATCTCAGTAGTTGACTGGAGCAGCCGGGATGTTCTCCGATCTTCCCGCCTAGTGACCATCGGATTGCAGCGTCCCAGCAAAGCAGTCAATCAAAGAACGACGAGAACGCATTGGAGCCGATTTGCTCTCTTCGATTGGCCCCTTTTTTCTCAGCAGAGAACTATCGATGCGACGGGAAAGTTACTTTGTCGGAACGCTCCAGCGAGCATTCCACGGCGCGATCCACTCGCCTGAACCCAGTGGGCTGTGACGCGCAAAGCTCGGCACTGGGCTTGTCGCGTTGTGGGTATTATCCGAAGACTCGACTGCCCACGCCGGATTGTACGGAAGACGTTCGCCAGTCTCCGACCACATCGAAAACGTCCGCAATCGAACGGCCCTGCGTCCGTCGAGTTTCTTCGCTAGCCGTCGGGATTCGCCGCTCGTCGCTGGCTTCGACGAGGCAGATACGTGACTTTGTCGAGCGCCTAGGTGCGAGGAATCGATGCCTACCGAGAGACGGAAAAGGGCTTCGCCGTTGGGGATCGGCTACAGATGACAGCGCCGTATCGTGACCTGGATCTTCCGAACCGTGCTTTGGGAGCGATTGAGCAGATCACCAACGATGAGTTGACGCTACGAATGGACAGCGGCAGAACCGTCACGTTCGATCCGCACGATATGCGCCATTTTGATCACGGCTATGCGGTGACATCGCACAGCTCCCAAGGCCTGACGGCAGAGCGCGTCCTCATAAATATGGATACGGAGATGCATTCGAATCTCATCAATGCGCGATTCGCCTACGTTTCAATATCGCGAGGATCCCATGAAGCGCAAATCTTTACTGACAATGCAACTGTGTTGGGCGAGCGCCTGAGCCATGACTTGTCGAAAACATCCGCGATCACCATCAGGAACGAGGAAAAGCCGGAACTGGGTCTCTCACAGGATCAAAGCTTGAGCCAGCAAGCAGAAGTCGGAGTTCAACTGTCGATCTAGACTCGCAAGCCACTCGAGTTTGGTGCTCGCAGCTAGCATTTGTAAACACTGTGTATGGTCCGCCCCATGAATGCAAGGGACATTAAAGCCAGCCGGAATACGGTCGCTGCGTGGCTGGGTATCGTGGCTGTGTACCGCTGCGACATCGTTGAGGAGCCCAAACGGTATCCAATCGTGAACCCAGAGAATAGACCTCCACTTCCAGCTCTTTGCCTTCCTTTCCAGGCCAGGTCCAGGTGGGGAGCTTGGGATAGTTGGCCCACTCATCGCAAAGATCTTTTTGCCTTCCGGTTCGGGTAGCCGGACTGTGGCGTAGACGCGATCGCCTCCGTTCCAGACGATATCGCGATAGTATGATTGAGGCTTTCGGAAGCCAGTCAGGTCGAGTTCGCCGCAGGCCGCCGCGTGCCATGGATGGAAGAATACCTCCATCATGGCCTTCGCGTTTGGATCGGAGTTATTGTGGGCCATTTCGGCCATCACATCTTTGCCGTTGACCATTCCCGTGAACATCTGGTCAATCATGCCGGTGCTCGACATCGCGCCTGACATTCGCTCCGCCATCATTGCTTGTTGCGGTGTGCCGTATTGCCAAGCACCGATACCCGATTCGCCCAGATAATCCATGGCGGTCCACGTTAAGTCGCCAAGCACATACGGATTGTCATGCGATGTCTGCCATAGCGGAAAGGCTTTCGACGGCCAGGACTCGGTAGTCAACATGATGCGCGAGGGCAACTGCTCGTGGTCCTTCTGGTACGTGGGAAGTATGTTGTAGTTGTATCCGGTGATTGTTCTCTCAGGTGCACATCATAATTCAATGCGCGCTCTCAGAACTAAGCGAACATACCCGGCTGTTACTCCTTCAGCGGTTCGCCCAAGCGATGAGTCGTTGTTCCTCGGCCTCATGTGGATTGAAGACTCGATGGCGTTGCAGCCAGAGGAACAAGTCGCGATCTTCCGGACCGGCCCCCCGAAGTAGTCTACGTGATCCGGGAGGATTATTTGTGCTCAATTGAAAAGTGAGCTGATGCGCCGTACCGACGAGCTTGATGGAAAACCTTGGCCTATCCGTCCTTGCTCGTGTTTGTGCAACAATGGGGAGCACTCGCCGAATTGCTCTCCGGTTGTCGGGCCGCGCTTTTCCCACGGGTCACGTTTTGATTTCCATGGAATCGGAGTCAAGAAGGAGAACCATGATCATCGATAAGAACGACACCGCCGTAGTGTTTATCGATCCGCAGAATGAGGTGTTAAGTGAAACAGGCCTCGGGTGGCCGCTTGCTCCACGAAAGTCTTCAGGAAAACAACACCATTGAGAATATGGAGGGCATCTTCAAGGCCGCGAAGTCGTGTGGATTCGAGGTTTTTATCTCTCCACACTATTTTTATCCAACTGACAAAGGATGGAAGTTCAACGGAGCGCTCGAAGACGATGAGGCGAGGGCCGGCATGTTTGCTCGCAAAGGAATTTTGAACGTCGACGGTCTCAAAGGCTCGGGCGCAGATTGGCTGGAGCGCTTCAAGCCTTACATCGATGATGGCAAAACCGTTGTGGTCGCCCCGCATCGGGTGTTTGGGCCAGAGACAAATGACCTTGTTCTACAGTTGCGAAAACGGAGGATCAGCAAGGTCATACTCGGCGGAATGCTGGCTAACATGTGCGTCGAATCTCACTTGCGGGAATTGCTGGAGCAGGGTTTTGAAGTCGCCGTTGTGAAAGACGCTACGGCAGCGCCTAAGCATCCCGAATGGGGCTACGGCTATACGGCGGCGCTGATCAATTATGCATTTCTCGCACATGCGGTTCTGACAACGGATGAAGCGGTTAAGGCGATGACGGCTAAAGGATAGTCGATCAGCATCCTCCCACGCTGAATCCGCGGAAGATGAGTAACAGTCACTAGCCCGAAAACTCAGCTTAGACCGCCTTGGGATAATCCTCACACAGCTTTGTCTTGGGCCTCCATGGGGGCTTATTCTTTATCTATGGTCAGTGTGGAGGATCGTACAAATGTCTGTGCCATGCCAAGACTACCGCCGATTGCGTAAAGCTGAGACCGTGAGCAAGCGATGGTTGGAGATGGCGACGCGCTGCGTATAGCGCGCCAGGGAATGAAGCACATGCTCAGGGCCACCGAAGGGCGAACTTAGTAGGCTCGATAGAAAACCCTTGATGGTGTGCCGACAAAGTTACCTGGGGTCCCGGCCATTTCCTTGAGAGCATTTCGGTTTACCCTTCATCCCACCCAGCTTGTTTCCGCTCGATTGGTCACAGACAGCACGGTGACGCACGGGCTCCCTTGACGATCTGGATTACAATCTGAGGCATGACGATGCGCGGCGAATCCAGACGGCTTGCGAATAAGCTCGATGAACGCAGAGCGATCAAGTTGCGGAGCTTCGATATGTGGTCAGACTCCGGCGAACGTCTTCTTTATAATCCGGAGTGGGCAATCGAGTCTTCTGATAACACCTACAATGCGACAACCCCAGTGCCGAGCTTTGCGCGTCACAGCCCACTGGGTTCAGGTGAGTGGATCGCTCCGTGGAATGTTCGCTGGAGGGTAACGAATAAGTAAGATTTCTAATCGCATCGCTGCACAGATCACATACTGATCGTTCCCGCCACAGGTTCGACGCTTACTGCGTCGGCTGCTCTTGTTGATAGTTGGAGACGTTTCGTATTGAGCCGATGGCTCGCAGAGTCAGTGGCAGATTTTGCTTGTCGTCGAGTGCGGCATACGCTACTGTCAGCAGGAAGACAGTGTGGATAGTGTGTTTACCGGCCTTACGGCGGTGGTAAGTTGCACTCGCTGCAGGCTGGTTCATCAAGTACCAGCTGAATCGAGCGGAGTGGTCAATAATTCGGCTTCCCGAAGTCTCTAACCAAACGTGAAATCAAGTGCTTGAACGCCAAGATCGAGGAACTCGATTTCGAAGGTTCGGTCTACGATTGAGCCTTTTTTTTGCCGGATGAGCTGATAGAGTCGGGGCTCTCGAATTTCGCCGGAGCCGTCCGCGGCTGTGTCAACGCCGCAGTTTTCCCCGGGAAAGGCGCCATCCAATCTCACGACAAACCGCACGGGCTTGCCTTCCTTCGCAGGAGCCAGCACCAGGTTCAGGTCGCGGCTGTGGAACCGGAACACGATCTTGCCGGGCACCACCTGCAGCACAGCGCTTTCGGTATTAACGTTCCACGACCCGCCCAATCCCCAATGGTTCAAAGAAAGTTTCACGGGGGTGCTGAATACCTGGATGGAATCTTTATGCACTTTTTCGGGCGAGGCGAAATTTTGCGCCTGGCGATATCCGATATATGTTTCCGGAGATCGCTCATCCGTCCAATCAGGAGCGGCCTCGATTGCAACACCCGATACGCTGGTCGTGCCAGAAGCGAGGCCAGCTGCTCCGTTCTCCTTGAGGAGTTCCTGGATTACGGGCTCGATTTCGCTATAATCGCCTTCTCCAAAGTGGTGGTACCGAATTCGCCCCTTGGCGTCGACGAGATACTGGGCGGGCCACGCTTGATTGTTAAACGATTGCCAGATCCGATACTTGCTGTCGATGGCGACCGGAAAAACAACGTTCAAATTGCGCACGGCATCTTCTACGTTCGTCGGTTCGTGCTCGAACGAAAACTCCGGCGTGTGCACACCGATCACGACTAGACCCGCATCCTTATATTTTGCTGCCCAGCTCTTCACATAGGGCAAGGGCCGCAGAGAGTTGATGCAGGTGTAAGTCCAGAAATTAATCAGTACCACCCTTCCGCGAAGCGACTTGCGGCTCAAGGGAGCTGAATTGAGCCAGCCGATGGCGCCGTCCAAGTCAGGCATGGGGCCTTCGTCGCCTAAACTGTCTTCCGCTTTGGCAGTATTCATGATGTGAAACTTCGTGACTACATTCGCTTCGGAACACAAAGCGAGTGCGACAAATCCCACGATACCGGCCACGCGAAGTGCGCGCCGCGCCGAATCTGAGATAAACGAATGTCGCCTCATGGTCGTGACCTCCATTTCTGTTTCTTCTAGCGACGATCGAAGGCGTCGACATCAACGACGGCCTTGGCAAAAGCTTCCGGAGCTTCTTGGGGCAGATTATGCCCGACGCCTCCCGTTATATTCCGGTGCGCATACTTGCCCATGAATTTCTTGGCGTAAGCACTAGGATCCGGATGCGGTGCGCCATTGGCATCGCCTTCCATGCTGATAGTGGGTACGCTGATGACTGGCGCTTCGGCAAGGCGCTTTTCCAGATCGTCATACTTCGGCTCGCCTTCCGCCAAACCAAGCCGCCAGCGGTAATTGTGGATCACGATGGCGACGTGATCCGGATTGTCGAACGACGCCGCACTGCGGTCGAACGTGGCATCATCGAAGTTCCACTTCGGCGAAGCCAGCTGCCAGATGAGCTTCGCAAAATCGCGACGGTATTTGTCGTAGCCGTCCCGGCCGCGATCCGAGGCAAAATAAAACTGATACCACCATTGGAGCTCAGCCTTCGGGGGCAAGGGGGTCTTGCCGGCCGCTTGGCTACCGATCAGATAACCGCTCACCGAGACGAGTCCTTTGCAGCGCTCCGGCCAGAGCGCCGCCATGATGTCGGCCGTTCGCCCGCCCCAATCGAAGCCAGCGACGATCGCCTTCTGGATCTTCAGCGCGTCCATTAGAGCGACGGTGTCAACGGCGATCGCCGACGGCTGGCCATTGCGAACTGTTTCACTGGAAAGAAACCGCGTCGTGCCATACCCGCGCAGATACGGAACGATCACGCGGTAGCCCGCCGACGCCAGCACAGGCACCACATCTACAAAACTATATATATCGTAGGGCCAGCCGTGTAGAAGAATTGCCGCTGGACCACTCGCGGGGCCGACTTCGGCGTATCCAACATTCAACACACCTGCATCAATCTGCTTCAGCGGGCCGAAGGATGCGTTTGTGCTCGGCTTAGTCGACGGCGCACCGGCGGCGCTATCTTTCTTAGTGGGTTGTGCGCCCGGTAGTGTATACGCTGAGCTCATCATGGCGAACTCAGCGGCGGCGATAGTGATGGCAGAATTGCGCAAGAAGCGGCGACGATCGTTGTTAACTTGGTCAGACATTTCATTTTCTCCAAGTTGGATTAATTGCAGTTTGCTCAGTTATTTCCTCGGTCTGGCGTCAGACCACGGCGTTCTGTTTCCCGTGAAGCGGACTGGTGACAAACGGTTGCGCATCGGCGGTACGAACGATCTGCGCATAGCTGGCAACGGCCAGCAGGAGAAATAAGAAGGTACCGCCAACCGCGGACGCGGCAAGATAGCTGTGCCGGGTGCGGCTGGAGACGGCTTCATGCATCGCACCGAGTTTGGCGGTGTGCTGCATTCTTTCGGGACTCATAGTTGATTCCTCTTCTTTCGGTGCGCGTTTCCGGTTGCATCGGCGATTGAGGAAAGTGGGAGTTGCGGCTGGTCTTTGCCGGAACTCCCACAGGGTAATGACAAAGTCGCTAGACTTCGCGCTGTGCGGCATCCGCCGCCTCGGCCAGATTAGTCAGAAACGTGAAGAACGCATCCGACTGGCCAGTGAAGAGTCCCATGCCCGTTAGGAACTTGACCGCTCCCATAGCAACTCCGGTCGTGTTCGTTGGACGGACTACCGAACATGCCGGCAGGCTTGTGCTGATGAAGGGACAAGGTTCCGGCATGATTAGGTTTGTCTGGAACATCTCCCTGACTGCGGCGCCTTTTGCCCCGGTGTTAGGATCCACGCCACTGTTGAGGTCGGGAAATGTCAGCCCATTGGTTGGATCGGTGAGCGGCGGCGCATTGCCAGCCGTTTCTGACAAGGTTTGAAAATGCATGAGCTCGATTGGTCCCATGCTGATGAGAAGTCGTAGCACTTCCACGCTGGTAGCTCTTTGTGCCAGCGCCAAGCGCAAACTGCCGCCGCCTTGTTCCACAGTAGGGATATGGAAGGCCGCTGTGTTGGCAATTGCCTGAATGTGTTCGTGTGGGTACAGGTCGTCGTCTGTCCTTGGAATGGCGGTGAACTTTCCGTTGTGCAGATCCGGAACCGCCTGCTCGAAGACAGTGGGATTGACGTCGGGATTATTCGTGCTGCTGCGGTAACGCGTCCACCAGCTGGTGTCGATCGTCAGCTGCATCAGGTTCGTAAGCCGCAACTTTCCGCTGGATCCTGTCGCAGTGCTGCCCTGCAACGTGCGGAACGGTTCCATATCCACGGGGTCGGCGCCCTTCGAAACAAGATAAGCATTCAGGAAAGTCTGATGGCTCATCTCGTCGTCGGCAATGTCATGAATGTATTGAGAGAAATTGCGATCGATTCTCCTCAGTTTTTCGGTGTAGATTCGATTGCCGGTTCCTCCCGGAACTTCGCTGTCCCGGAGTCCGCCCAGTTCGTTGTATTGATCGTAAAAGTCAGCCTCAAGGGTTTCTCCTGCGGCCAGGAATCGCAGCATGTCAACATCACCAGCAGTGAGGCTACTGTCGGGGCTCGCCTGCTGCGCAGACGCTGTAGTGTTGCGTGCAAGCAGGCCGGTTCCCATGGTTACTGCCCCGGCGGCTGCCAATCCGGTTTTCAGAAAGCTGCGCCGATTCGGAGAACAGCTGATTACACTTCCGCCATTCGTCATTTTGTTCCTCCTTGCCGATTCGGTGATCCTCGTCGGCCTTTCTTTGCACACTATGCGATCGATTCCGATTTCCGACAAACCTAGATCGAGGGTTCGGCTTCACTAGATTGGGAGGGTAGTTTAGTCACTCTTCCGAGGTAGTTAGCGCTTGTTCTTTCGAGTTTCGATCTCTATGCGCTTCCATCCAAAAAGGCGGCCGTCAACCGACCAGCCTCCGGGTCCCAGCAGAGCAATGGCGAGGGCGAGGGTACAAAGCAGAGCTTCGACTGTGAGGTCTCCGCGCCGCGAAACCATTCGCCACAATTCAAAGATGACCATAAATGTCGCAGCAGCGGGAGTCCATAGACCAATGATTAGTAGTAGACCGACGGCGGCCACAACCAATTGAAAAATCTCACTTCCGACGGGGGCAGTATTCGGAAAGGCTAAGAGGCCGCGAGTTGCTAATGCACCTCCCGCAGCAACTCGCAGCAAAATGAGTCCGATCCCAGGCCAGCCATGAGCGAATGTTGAGAATAGTCGCCGCACACCCGAGTGTGTATCTCCCAAGACGCGGGCGAAAGCTCAGAAAGATTGGTTTGAATCACTCTTTTGAGGGATTAGAGTTCGATGATTCCGCGCCTCAACCCGATCATGGCAGCGTGAGTTCGATCGTTCGCGTTCAGTTTTGAGAGGATGTTTCTGACTTGGCTCTTGATAGTTTCTTCGCTGATGGAGAGCTGTGCTCCAATTTCCTTATTCGCATATCCCTCGGCAATCAAACGAAGAACCCTGATTTCTGCGGGAGTCAGAGTATCGTCGCCCGCGTGTTCTGCTACCTGGAAAGAGACTTCGGATGAAAGTACTTTTCTTCCTGCATGGACTGCTCGGATTGTATCTGCGAGTTCTTTATTCAAGGATGTTTTTAGCAAGTACCCCCGGGCCCCGGCCTTCAACGCGCGCAGCACCTGAACGTCGCCGTTATACGTTGTCAGCACTATGATTCGAGCGTCAACAAATTCACCTCGAATGGCAATCATGGCATCCAGGCCGCTCATCCCCGGCATCTGCAAATCCATCAAGGTCACGTCTGGATGGTGTGCCCGAAACTGCTGAATCGCCTCTTGCCCATTCGCTGCTTCCGCGACAAGACACATATCAGATTGAGCAGCCACGAGACTGGCGATTCCCTCGCGGAACATTGGATGGTCGTCCACTACCAGAATGCGAATCGAGTTCGGCGCTGTACTCATGATTTCGTCTGTCTTCTTCTCGCCATAGGCCAGAATCCGGAAACGCCAGGCTTGGTGTAGGCACCGGAGGAAGGAATAGAAAGATCGATCTCAGTACCTGAATTCACTTCACTCCAGATAGTGAGTTGACCTCCTAAGAGTTGGGCACGTTCACGCATCCCCCGTAAACCAAAGTGTCTGGACGGTCCATCTGCGCTAAGAAGCTGTGGGTCGATCCCTTTCCCGTCATCCCGAATCCTCAATCTCAGTTGCCGCGTATCATAGCGGATTTCAACTTCGAGGTGCCGGGCTCGTGCGTGCCGGAAGGCGTTTCGCAGCGCCTCGCCTGCAATTTGATAAACTTCATCTCTTGCGATTGGAAGAAGATCTCGGGGCGTGCCTTCCACTTCGATATGGAATGCTGGGACATCACGATTCGATCCATCGGCAGCCAGCGCTTGCCCGAGCGAACCGATAGCGCAAACGAGGTCGTTGGTGACCGGAGTGGTCGAGCGCAACTGCTGGACCGCATCTCTCCCCTCAATGAGTGCCTGACCGGCTTGATCGATCGTACTGTCGAGAACGCGTTTCGCCTCATCCGGACGCGCACTAAGTAAATCCGACGCTGCCTGGAAACGGAGTAGCAGGGCGTTGAAACTCTGCAGCAGGGTATCGTGCAGGTCTCGTGCGATGCGCGTACGCTCGCTCACCCGTGCTTCCAGGCTCACATTGAACTCATGCCGCATCTGCCGGAGACGCATCTGAAACAAGGTCCACAACAACCCGAAGGATGCGACCACACAGAGAGTGCGAAACCAAATTGTCTGGAACCATGCGGGCGCGACTTCGAAGTCCAGGTGTGCGCCCTCGTTATTCCAGACGCCATCGTTGTTGCACGCTATCACTCGAAAATGGTATCGGCCGGGACCAAGTCTGGTATAAAAAGCCTCGCGACGAGTGCCTGCGTCCTGCCAGTCGCCATCTACACCTTCCAGCCGGTAACGAAAACGTACTTTCTCCGGAACAGCCAGGCTCAGAGCCGTATAGCCAATTTGCAAGGCGGTTGTTCGTGGAGGCAGGACGAGATTAGCCAGTGAACCGATTTGTTTGCCATTTGCGCTTGCAGATCGAATAAGAACAGACGGAGGAAGTGCATTTGTGGAGATGTTGGCAGGATCGATCCAAGAGACACCGCGCGTCGTCCCAAACCAAAGTTTGCCATCAGTTCCCTGGATCATCCTTGGAAAACCCTCGAATGTACCCGAAAGGCCATCGAAGGAGTCAAATATACGATACGTTACGCGATAGGAGGGATTGTCCACGGCTTGCCGGACCTCCGATGCAGGGATTTGAACCACACCTCGGCTCTCAGCCAGCCACAAGCTGCCGTCGATTGTCTCCTCCATTCCCACAACCAGCCCAAATGTTTCGGCATTCGCAGGGACGATCCGCCGGAAGCTGCTTCCATCGAAGAAAGCCAGTCCCGATTCTCCACCAACCCACGTATGCCGCCCCCGGCCGTTGATTGCTTGTACCTGCCCGACGGGAGAATCATCAGCGGGAAAAACTCTCTGAATATTTCCATCTTTCAGAAGAATGATTGTGCCATCCGTATAGCCGAACCATGCGCGGCCCATCCAATCCGTGTAGGCTGTTCTGGGATTCAACTTTGCGAATTCTGGCGCAGTTTCAGATTGCTCCCATCCTCTCGCCGTCTGATAGAACAAACCTTCTCCTTCTGCAGCCAGCCAGAGCGCACCGGAACGATCTTCCGTCGCCACTATCCCACCTTCTGAGTAAACCTTCGGAAACGAAGCTGGTAGCGCAACCCTGGTGTAGTTTCCACTGTCATAGCGATAAATGGCGTCGGGGCAAAGCCACCAAATCGCGCCAGAAGGGTCACGATACGCGGACATAATTTTGCCGGGAATCGGATGACCACGATCGGCGCGGCCCGTGTGAATCCGAACCATCAAATCCTGCCGTGCTACCAACGCGTCTCCCCCATCGCCGGAAGCCAGAGAAGAATAGACGAGGTTGAGTGCAAGGCCGACGACTGGTACGAGGTTCGTTTTGCGGAAGCGATCCAGACCGTTGTCGGTTCCGACCCAGATATTTCCTTCGCGGTCTTGAAGAATACTCCTGGCGACATCGTCGGTAAGCCCATCCTCGGCAGTAAACGATTCGACCGCAGTGTCGAATTCCTTAATTTGACCCCGCAGCAGTTCCGGAGCCCGGGAACGACGAAGCCCGTCGCCCAGGGTCGCCACCCACAAGGCGCCGTCGTTATCAAAAAGAATTCCCTGGGAACCGACCCGGATCTCGGTTTCGTCGGAAGGCTGCAGCTTGTCGGAGAGAGGGATGGGCCGGACGGACCTTGTCGTTTCGGCCATCCACAATTTTCCGTTTGCCGCCTGTCCGATTTGCGTAACCTGGCCCACTCCAACGCCCGTTCGCTGAAACTTACGGGCACCCGGTGGAAGAATAACCAGCGTGTCCTCAGTCGAAACCCAGAGGGTTCCCTGACGATCGCGAAAAATCGTGCGGGCACGCTTCCCCGGGAAGCTCCAATCTTTTCCCACCACCTTCCATCGGTCACCTTCCAGCCGCATCAGCCCACTGCTGGTCGCAGCCCAAATCGTTCCTTCCCGATCCTGCGCCAGGCTCCATACTTCTCCTCCGGGTGCTCCGTCATAGGTGGTATAGTTCGTGACTTTTCCATTCCGCAAAAGGCTTACCCCTCTGGGTCGAAAGCCGATCCAAAGATCTCCATTGGGAAGCGCCAAAAGTGAAGTGGCAATACGGCCCGGAAATGGGCCGCCCGACTGAGGCTCATAGCGCTCAAAGACTAGCCCGTCGAATCGATATAGACCGTCGTGACTTGACAGCCAAAGATACCCGTCCGCGGATTGTGCCAAACGGATAATTACCCTTGGCGCGCCTTCTTTTGTGCCCCACGTCGTATGAGCGAATTGCGCAATGCTTCGGTCGCTCTCAAAGGCGGCGCCACGCAAGCATGCAAGCGCGAAGAAAAGACAGGCCTCCAGCGTCCGAATAACGCTTCGAAGACGAACGGCCGTCCGCACTCTCGTCATGCTTTACCCTTCAGGGAGTCAAATTTACGATGGCGAATGGCCCGACAGACAGAGCAAGTCGCGATTCCTGATCATGCAGGTTGCGGGCTTGACAGCGGCGTGGACGAGATTTTGGTTTCGCTTCCTTGAGGCACACGGACTGCGCCGGAGGCACTGATCGCCCGCCTCGATTCCCCACACAGGACAGAGGGATTCTAGTCCCAGAACCAGCCTTAAGCAAAGTGCTGCAGCTCGGCACGGTCGGCGAATTCTGCGCACAAATCTCACGGATCACCCACACGAAAGACTTGAAGCCGGTGGAAAGCGCCGATAGATGCTCGTTGGCGGACACCGGCCACCCCAGTATTTGCCGAGGGTTCGCTAAGGGTTCGATAAGCGTCTGCGGGGCCTTAGGGGGCTGACATTTCGCGTAGGCCGTCCGTCGCTTAAGACGCGTCGTTCGCGGATGACAGGCAACCGAAACTGATCGAGACGGCAAGCCGGCGTATCGAAGAAGAGGGGACTTACGGTATCGCGGGGAGGCCAACGACCTGCGTCAGTGGCTGCATCGCGGTCCCGGAGGAGCCTGGCAAAGAACCGTGAACCTCGATCGCGCCCCACATTCGGCAGCTCTAACTTTCCTCTTGCAGTCGCGCGGTGACCATAGATATTCGGCCAGATGGATTCGTGTCAGCAACTCGAGAATGGGCAATCGTATCGGTAATGTTTGATCGATCAACGGCGATCGTAGAGAAGGACGGCCTCGGATGTGGGCGTTGTTAGAATGAGCCCGAGCTTTTTGCCATCCGGTGACGGACTGATCCATTCCACTTCCTTTCCCGGGAGGGTCATCACCTTTACGGGAGTGACCGCATCGAGCGGTTGCCGCCAGATGGTTGTATCCAACCCTATCTTGGTAGTGTAGAAAACGCTCTTATTATCAAGCGAAAATGCAACATAAGGATGAGTGTGAGTTATGGTAAACGGAAAGCTCTGGATCTTTTGCAGTGAATCGACCGACATAATCTGAAGTTCGGCATTCGGATAGCCGTGAGTAGTTACGGCGAGAAACTTGCCGTTGGGAGAGAGGCTGTACCATACGTTAGCTGTCATAACTTTTTGCGCAGCCCCGCCTTGGACTGCCTGCCGCATGAGAACGGGGTTCTCCGGTTCGCGATCATCGACATAAAACAGCCACTTGCCGTCAGCTGTGCATTCCGGGAAGTAATCATTTGGTCCCTTCGTTAACTGCGTCAGCCCGCTGCCATCGAGATGCATTTTATAGACGCTAACACTATCTCCTTCCAAAGTGCCTCCGCTTGCGACGAGTGTGTCCGGACCACAGAGCGCCGGATGACGGAGCCAATGTCCTTTTCCTACATCCAACGTGACGGATTCGTCTGTGAGCAGGTTGACGATCCCAAGACTGTTCGTGGTATCTGTTTCCACGATTCTGTCTTTGTCCAGCCAGGTGAACCACAGCGACAATCCCCCCGTCTGATGTTCCAGCAGGTGGGACGGGCCAACCAACGAGAGTTCGGCAAATCTCGCATTGTTGTCCCTCTGCGTCGTAGCGATCGTCCTGGCGTCCGCCGTCAAGCTTATCCCTGAATAGTCGTTGACATCGTTCGTGATCTGGTACAGATTTTCGCCCGGATAAAAGAGGAACCCGATCTGTCCCCTGGGGTGGGTCCTATTCGAACTGGTTACGAATAGACCTTTGCCGTCCGGCGCCCA
The DNA here is from genome assembly GCA_963833015.1 of uncultured Acidobacteriaceae bacterium. GTDB lineage: Bacteria > Acidobacteriota > Terriglobia > Terriglobales > Acidobacteriaceae > Alloacidobacterium. The sequence goes on from CAWHWJ010000020.1 coordinate 897,308, forward strand.
ACGCAGGTCGGCCAACCTACCGAAGGGCGCAGGCGACGATGCCGCCATGGCTCGCCTCGGCCCCGAGGCAAAATCGAGACTCTCGACGTTGCCGAGTCCGTCTACTATGACAGCGGATCTACCGTTCGGAGCACACGCGACTGACGTGGTAAAACCGCCCTTGCCCTTCGCTAGCACGTGTTCGTCTCCACCGTCCAGACTGGCGCTTAGCAATTTGTAGGTATCCGCCGTCCTCGGGAGGTCCTCACGATAGAAGCACGCCCGCCGGCCTTCGTCGATGAAGCTGAGAGGGCCGTCTACGCCCACGATCACCCGGGTTGGCTGGCCTCCCAGGATCGGTATCCGGTATACGTCATCCCGGTCTAGGCGCTCGACCTGCCCACCTAGCTGGGGCGGACTTATAGCTCCTATCCGAAAATAAATGTAGCTACCGTCAGGCGAAAAGGTGATGTCCTCGTAACTGTAGGCCGTGTCCTCCACAATCGGGTGTTCGCTGTTTGTCGGAATGTGATGAAGCACGAGGCGCTGCGCGCCGTTCGGGTCGTTCACGACGGCCGCAAGATAATTGCCGTCTGGCGATATCGTTACCATCCTGACGCGTTCGCTGTCGATCACCTTCTGGATCGAATAGTGCTCAAACGGAACACTCCGTTGCCGTGCCACAAAGAAATACGCGACCGCGGCCAGCACAAGAACCGTCACCAACCCGCCCGATAACACCAGCGCTTTAACCCGCCGACGTTGACCGCGCGCTCCGATGCCAGCAGCTGGCCCGCTACTAGACTCCGACAAGGCCTCCAGCGAAAAGGCCAGATCCGATACGGACTGGAAGCGCTGCTCGGGATTCTTCTCCAGGCAGCGGTGCACCACGCGCTGCAGCTCCGGGGGAGTGCTCTGCACAATCTGCGAAATCGCGGGCGGATCATCGTTGAGGATGGCGGTCATTGTCTCTGCCGATGTCGACCGCTGGAAGGCCCGCTTACCGGCCAGCATTTCGTAGAGGATCGCTCCGAAAGCGAAGATATCGGCACGATGGTCTGTCGGTTTTCCGCGCACCTGCTCGGGAGACATGTAGCCCACTGTCCCTATCACCATTCCTGGTTCGGTGATTGAAGTTAGCGCGGCAGATATCTTGCGATGAACAGTCAGGGCTGCGGTCGGCTTCGCAATTCCGAAATCAAGAACCTTCACCAGGCCATCGCTCCGGATCATGACATTCTCCGGCTTGACGTCTAGGTGGACAATTCCCGAAGCATGGGCTGCGGCCAAGGCCCCGGCCACCTGGATGGCTATATTTAGGGTTGTGTTCAAGTCGAGTCTGCCGTTGGACAGCCTCTGACGCAACGTGGGCCCATCTACGAATTCCGAAGCAATAAAATGTAATCCGTTGATCTGGCCGAATTCGTAGACGGTAACAATATTAGGATGATTGAGCGCGGAGGCGGCTCGTGCCTCGCGTTCCAGACGACGCAGTCCGCGGTCATCAGCGGTAAACTCTGACGTCAGGACCTTGAATGCGACCTGGCGTTGTAGGCTCGTATCTTCCGCGAGATACACCTGGCCCATGCCACCGGTCGCGAGCAGCGAGATGATTTCATAATGGCTGATTCTGGTGCCTGGGTTAATGGCATTGCGGTGCGATTCGGCGACGACGCTGTGCGCTGCTTCGAAGACGGGCTGCTCAAGGATGTTCGTCGGCTTGTCGACCTCATCCAGCAATGCGTCTAATTCTTTCCTGAGCTCGGTGTCTTCACCACAACTGTCGTCCAGGAACGCCGATCGGGCTTCTGGCTCTAATTCGAGACTTTTGTGGAATAAAGTCTCTAGTTGATTCCAGCGGTCGGAGGAGGAGAGCATTGCGACAGGTTTCTAGGCAGTTGGTGTGAGCTCGCGACGTAACCACGCTTTGGCCATCCGCATTTCGCGAAGCACCGTGGCAGTTGAGATTCCGAGAGCGGCTGCAGTCTCGTCATAGGTAAGACCTCCGAAACAGCGCAGTTCGACAATCTCGCTTTTTCGTGGATCATGCGCAGCGAGGCGCTGAAGGGCATCGTCCAGGTCCAGCACACTGCGCGACGATTGCGGTCCAACAACTATGCCCTCTATGACCTCGTCCAACGGGACTTTGGTCGCATCACCACCACGTTTCTCCCGTTTGTTCCCCCTCGCGTGGTCCACCAGAATCCGACGCAAGATGCGCGCCGAAACTGCAAAGAAATGAATTCGATCCTGCCAGCCGACGTCCACATCAACCAGGCGCAGGTAGGCTTCATGAACGAGCGCGGTAGGTGCAAGCGTGTGGTCGGAACGTTCGGATCTCAGGCATCGAGAAGCCTGCTTGCGAAGCTGGTCATAGACAAGGGGCATTAACTGGTCCAGCGCTTGCCTGTCTCCACTGCCCCATTGCCGAAGCAGTTCAGTCACGAAATGGCGATCCGTAGACGTGTGCATTATCACAGTCGCGAGCGCGACAGGTTGGTTTGAGGTGTTCTTTTACCTCGAAGCGCTACTATTATATCCCACCAATGTCACAAACCAGATGCGCTGACGGCTGGGCCGATCCTGCATTGCTCGCCCATGAACCTCCGGCTTTATGAGCAAAAATGCGCCACCGGAATTTGATCCGGCAGCGCGTTGGAGATTACGTTCAGGATTGGAGGAGCCAGGTGTCTAAGGGTTCACTGTAGTGAGCAACGACGCTCCTGGTTACGCAGTCGCCATCCGAGTGGCCCGCACGAATCGGCGGATTCTGCTCATCAGGCGAGCAATTCGACGCTAACCAGGATGACATCATCTGGGGTGAGATTGGGGATGTAGAACTGAGTTCCGCCGCCGGGAAGATTCTTGGTACTTCCCTTGGCCTCGATGTTCCCATCGCGTTTAGAAGCCTGCCCGGCGTCAATACGGGTCATTTGGGCGAAACCCCCAAAATACCCATACGCGGCGTTCTTCACTTGGGTCACCAGCACATAAGAAAGCGAGTTCCAGTTCTCCTTGATGGCCGAGGTAACGCGCCCCAGTTCACGGATGTTGACATGAAGATGCGCGGCCAGGTTTTTACGTTCAATCCAGCCCGCATCCCACTCGTAGGCATCGTACGGGCTCCACTACGGGCTGACTGATGTTGAGCCTTGAGCAGTGAGTGTCTTGTACTCGTTGAACTTGTACAACTTGAAAGTAGGCGCCAGAAGCACCTTCTTGGCCGCGCCATTCTTGAAGGCATCACGAACACGGCCATCGCCTCCGGTGCTGATGCTGCCCACTTCCTCCCAGGTGGTCTTTTCGTTGATAGGCATGGTTCCTTCTTTCCTTGCGAGGTCTAACAAATTCGGTCCGTGTCCGGTACCGGCGCCGCTGAGCCTCTTTTCGAAACGGTCGCGTAGTAGCGTTTAGTGGTTCCAGCTGGCGGTCTGGATCGCATGCTCGACGGCGCGGTGGGCTTCGTCGATGTGATCGATGGCCCGGTCGCGAAGACCGCGCGCAAACTCGTTCTGCTCATGGTCTGCCACATCGCGATGCGCATTTCCGATGGCCTCCAGAGCGCGGTGATACCGACCCGAAACAGGCCATTGGGGCTGAACCGGCGGATGCACATTCAAATCTTTCCCATCGTCGATTGCGGCCTCTTTGATCACGCGAATGGCTTCGTCGATTTCGTGGAGGGCCCAGTGTTGGTCATGTTCCACCGCCGCCGGCGAGTCGTTTTCGATCAGAGCGCGGGCGTAACGCAAGTCGGACAGTGCGTGCAGATATCCTGGATGCGCTCCGGGCACATCTGCGAAACTCGTGTTTGCGGGCAAAGCGATCGCCAGCGCCAATATTAAAGTTGAGGTACTCCAGATTGCTTTCATGATCTCTTCTCCTTGGTGGGTCGAACGAATGATGCGTACAGAAATTGCTTTGTCTTGAACGCTCACACTAGCAAAGCGATATTTTTTGGCGGAACGATCACGTCCAGGGAAGAAATCTCGAAGGCGGGTCACAGACTGAGCCAGCGATCATTAGCGAATAAGACATCAAGAGCGAGTTCCGGCTTTAACGAGAAAAAGCGCATTGGCAAAGACGCGCTCAGCCTGCTCAGCCCGCAGCCCTGATTGCCAAGGCTGCTTGCTGAGCGGTGAGCGCTAAAGACTCGCCATTGTTTATGTCCCCGAGTTTCGGAGATGGGTTTTAGTGATAGTTCTCCCAGATGAACTCCATTTCGTCGCTATTGATCGGGTACACGGTTGAAAGCGCATCGTTGCCGTTGTACATAGTGAGTTGGTAGATGCTGTCGCCTTCTCCCGGGCCTAGGTAGCCAGTGTAATTACCGTCCGAGGTCCCCGCATATGGATCCTGCATCACCGCATACCAGTAGTCCGATAAATCAAAGAAATCTCCGCTGACACCGTTGATACTGGGCCGTTCCATGATCCACTCCGCGTTGTTGCCGTAGTAGGTGCCGCTATTGAACTGAGTGGAAAGAAAGGTGTATTGGCCCGTGGTTAGATCTTCGAACCAGAAATAACCATATCCGCCCCAGGGATTCACATTGCCGTTAGCGTCTCCCATGTACACTTCGGAGTAGATCTCGTCGCCTGGATAGATGTTGAAGTTCGAAATCGCCTGTTCCAGTTCCTGAGGCCAGATCTCTGTCCACGGATAGTAGGTGCGATAGGCGATTCCGTCCGCGACGGTTACAGTTTGGTTGGTTCCATCCTGTACCACGTCGCCGGAGTCCCAGCCATCAAGTCCGATCCAGAAAGATGACCAAGTCGTCGTCCCCGCTTCTCCGCCGACAGTGGCCGGAACATTCCAGAGTCCAACGACCCAATCGAATGGCTTCGAGACGCCAAGGCTAGATAGGACGTACCCGCTCCAGTTGGTTGAACCGCCCGGATCGTTGCCGACTTTGGCCGGACCGCCCGGACCCGCGGAGACTTTGGCTGGACCATGGTGACGCCCCTCCACAGTCACCGTCTTCGGCGGAATGAATGTAGCCGGTTTCGAGACAGCCTTGAGCCAGCTTGCATACGCTCCAGGAGCCTTTTGCAGGTCTGGCCGCGATGGATATCCACGCTTCACTAACTCCTGGCTCGAAAGAGCCATTGGGTCTCCCGTAAGAGCGGGGCGCACGGTATGGCCGAACCGCAGGTCCGTCTCTGCGTTCGAAGAAGCTCGTGGCACTAACGGTTTGGCCCCGGCCACGGGCTGTATCTCGATTGTCTGTCGGTTCCCCGAAGAGCAAGTGGCGACAAGCTGCGCGGCGGACGATTCTTTGGACGGCGTCGCATAAAAGGTCGCAGTCCCTTCGTCGTTGGCAAAAACCGTGAAGGCTTTCGCCGAGCTGCTGTCGGTCGCAGGCGCCACGGAGCACCGCTCATTCGGCGCTGTCGAGAATGAGATCGCAGACAATGCGTGGGGCGGAACCTTGAAACTAAGCGGCGTTGCCGATGGAGCGCCTTGGAGATTTTCCTGTTGTGCCTGACAGAGTGCGGTCAGCATCAGTCCAAGACCTAAGGCAATGGACCCACGTTTCAGTGTGTTTTTCATCGTGTTCTTCCGTTTCCTTATTGAATTTTGGTATGCGAACGACGATGCATTCAGAAACTGCTTTGCCTCGTACGCTCGCACCTGAGAGAGCGATGTTTTTTAGCCAAAACGATCACACTCGAGAAAGAAATCGCGGAGGGCCACCGGCTGAGCCAGCGACTGGATATCCGCCCCGTAAGGAAAGGCATTAGGGGAATAACGACATCAACAGCATGTGCTTCGCTTTATGGCGCAAAATGCGCTACCGGAAGTTGATCCGGCAGCGCATTGGGGACTACGTTAAGGTTGGAGGCGTTAGGTGTTTAAGGGTCTACGGTAGTGAGCCACGACGCGCCTGGTGACGCATGACCGGCCTAGTTCGGGTACCATTGGGTCGCCAAAGATTCCTTGCAAGAACCTTGGCAAATCCTCCCTAGGTAGAAAATCTGCATCGTATCCGTGCCCGGTACCTGCACCCCAGTGATGTCTGAGAAGAAACTGGGGCCGCCCACAGAGAATTCGGGTTGCCATGTACCGTCCGGTGTCCTTTCCTGGGCCCATATGTTCGGAAGTTCGCACTTAGGTAAGCGATGTTTTTTGGCCGAAACGATCACGCCCTGGGAAGAAATCTGGTGGCCACCGGCTAAGCCAGCGACTGGATACCGGCCTCAGCAAGGAGAGACACAATGCTGCTTCCTAAGCGCTCCAGCAGTGCTGCCACGATCTCCGGGTTGCTGCCGCTGTTTGCGAAGGAAGCCTCTGCCGATTCGCCGAAATCGTCTTCCACTTCGGAGGGCAGTGCGGTCGCTCTGGTCGGAGAGCAGCGGGGACGTGCAATCGGGCCCATGTACGTTCTGCAGTAGTGACGCAACCTACATCCTCCAAAAGCAGGCATCAGCAAAACAGGTGTCCACACTCTGGAGAAACGATCGCATTCCACATGAGACTGTTACTTCCTGGCTTCCGATGGCCAGCGTTGTCTCGCGGAGTAAGTGCCGCTTGCTTGCATCAAGAAGCGATGCGCGGTCTTCATCTTCCAGCCAGAAGACGATTGCGTCTGCCACCTCATGCGTTTGCCGGACTATTTGGCTGAGGTGTTTCGTGATGGCGAGCTCATGGCCTGCCTGGGTTCGCGCTCTAGGATCGATGGTTCTGTACCAGTCATAGAAAGTGGTCTCGAAGAGGCGCTCAACTCCGTCGCTTTGGAGAACCGTCTGTGCATGCTCGATCCCCTCGTCAAAAAGGGCAACAACACACAATCGCACCAAAGCGTTGACAACATCGCCCATTGCAGTGAGGTCTGTGCATTTGAGTCCGCCATTTTCCAGAAGACGCATGCTGTTCCGTACAATTTCGACAGCCTCGCAGTGCATTGTCTCTAAGGCGTTACAGATCCGGGCGGAGGTCAGAATGAGTCGCAAGTCCGACTCGCGCGCAAGTTCCACCAGCAGCAGTTCCTGTACGATCTCAGTGATCTCACGATGGAGTATGTTGATTTCATCCGTGTTGTCTCGAACGCTTGCACAAAACTCCGGACAGCCCAACTTATAGGCCTTGATGGAGTAGTCGACGCCTCGTTGGGATACTCTCGACATGTCCAGAAGATGTAAACGCAGGGTCTGTAGATATTGATGAATGTCTGACTGTTTCATAAATCCTCTCGAGCTTCCGGAGTTAGCACGCAACGATGCGACGGCAGCGTTTTTCATCGTGTCTTCCTTCAGTTTCCTTATTGAATTTGGTACGTCGAACGACGTTGCGTTCAGAAACTGCTTTGTCTCGGACGTTCGCACTTAGGTAAGCGATGTTTTTTGGCCGAAACGATCACGCCCGGGAAAGAAATCCCGCGGGAGGGCCACCGGATAAGGCAGCGACCGGATACCGCCTCAGTAAGGAAGAAGAGGGGCGGAATCGAACCGAGGCTTAGGTTTTTTGCAGACATCTCGGGACGATTTAGTCGAAGTTGCACCAAGTTGGTCTGCCTTGCTGTTTCGGTTATTTGGTTAGGGTAGCACTCCTCGCTACAAACGCTTCTAAACCCGCACCCGCCACATTGAAAGCGCAGCTTCGGTTGCTTTTTTGTCTCTTGCACGAAATTTTTCGGAGAAGTGAACGCATTGAGAGCCAAATGCCGCTTACATATTTGGACGTGTCGAGAATCTACTGATGATTTGCGGACACTGAGACAGAGGAGGAATCAGCACTTATGGCTTACAAGGACTATTTCACGACTAGATTCAGGCAGCCAGATATGATCGGCGCCGTTCTCAAGGCGGCGAATAAGAAGGCAGATCTGAAAACAGAAAAAGACGGCGTTTGTTCGACGATGACAATGCTCTGGATCATAAACAGCCTCCAGATGGGCGGCAGCCCTGCTCGATCACCAGTGAGTTCAATCTGGACAAACAATGCATCCGAATTGGAATAAAACGAGCTTTCGAGTGTATATCCCCAAAGGACGACAGTTAGGCCAGCGGGCAAGACAGCATGCAACAGAATGGAGCCTCACATGACCACGGACCGATCAGCCATAGTCGCGGAGATCGGGAGATATCGCATCACCGGCGAACTTGGCCGAGGTGGAATGGGCATCGTGTATCGAGGCCAAGACCCTCTGATTGGCCGAGATGTGGCGATCAAAACACTCACTGTAGTTACGCCGGAATTGCGCGAGCGTTTTTATCTGGAGGCCAAGTCAGGCATCCTGAGCCATCCAAACATAGTGACGGTTTACGAACTGGGCGAGCACGATGGGAGCCCGTTCATTGCCATGGAGTTTATCGCCGGTGAATCGCTCGAGAAGATGTTGCGCAGGTTGAAGCATTTGCCTGTGCTTGATGCGATTTCGATCGTTGAACAACTCTGCGCCGGGCTCGGCCATGCCCATGGACGCGGCGTCGTACACCGTGACGTGAAGCCTGCGAATATTCTTGTTCAGCCCGACTGGCGTGTGACAATCGTCGATTTTGGGATTGCCCGTCTTGTGGACCAAACCAGGCAGCTAACCAAGACGGGTGCCCTGCTTGGGACTTTCCACTACATTGCGCCGGAACGGCTGAAGGGCGAACCGAGTGACGGAAGGGCAGATATATGGTCAACCGGTGTGATGCTCTACGAGATGCTCACCGGTGAGTTGCCATTCAAGGGAACGGATATCTCCTCGCTTTATCGCGTGATCAACGAGCCCTTTGTTTCTCTTTCAGAAATTGTGCACGACCTTCCTGACGGTTTGAGCGTGATTCTGGAAAAGGCGCTTGCAAAGAAGCCGGAGGATCGCTATTCGACCGCCGAAGAGATGGCATTCGATCTGCACGTCATTTCCCACACGTTAAGACATGATCGAGTGAGCGCTCTTCTTGAAACCGCGCGCAGACTTGCAGAGGAACAGCAGTTTACAGGTGCACGCACGGTGTTACTGCAGGCGCAGCAGATCGATCCGGGCAATCTGGATATAAAGGCGCTGATGAATGATGTGCAGGATCGCCTGAATCGCCTGCAGCGTGGAGAACAATTGCGCCAGATCGTTGAGCAGGCCCAGACTGCCCTCGCCGAGCGTCGCTGGGATGACGCCATTATCGGCTTCCAGCAAGCGCAGAATATAGACACGGACAATCTGTTCGGGCTCAACGAGCGATTGCAGGAGGCGCAAGAGAATAGGTTGCAACAGCAGAAGATCGCGGCCCTGTGGGAACAGGCAAGGGATGCGAGGAGCCGAGGGGACCTTACCGGCGCACAGGAGTTTCTAGGGCAGGCTGTTCGGATCGACGAGCATAGTACGGATTTGCGGAATGCGTATTCCTTGATCCTCCGTGAAATCCGGCGCAAGCAGCAGACCATACAGGTGGAAGAGCTTCTGCGAATTGCTCAGGAGAGCTTCAGCAATCGCCACTACACAGAAGTGATTTCGCGACTACGGGAGGCTGCGGAGATCGATCCCGCTCATGCCGAAGTGCAACAGCTGTTATTTACAGCAGTGACTCGACAGAAGGAACAGCAGCGGCAACATCTGCTCGAGAAGATTGCGGCGGAGATCCAGGACTCGTTGGACCGCGATGATTTTGCCCAGGCCCAGGACCGTATAGCGCGAGGGCTGGATACACTTCCCGGCGAAGGGCTGCTCCTTCGATTGAAAGCGGAAGCTGAGTTAAGAAAGCGCGAGTTTGATACGCAACAAGTTGTGCGAATCGTCGTCCTGCGGGCGCAGGAACTATTCGCGGAACATCCTGAACAGGCCCTCGAAGCGATCGAACGCGGCCTTGAACAGGCTGCGGGGAATGGCACCCTTTTGCAGGCAAAGGCGCGGGTGCAGGCGCATCTGAGAACCATCGAACAGAACTCGGCTCGAGCGGAGTCGCTTCTCCAGGCGCATGTCGCAATGGAGGCGCGGAATTTCGCTGAGGCAGGGCGCGTCCTCGATGACGCGATTCTTAGGCATGGCACAAATGAGGATCTCGATCAACTGCTCACCATGGCAAAACAAGAGCAGGCAAAAGAGGAACAGAAACAAGCCAAAGTCCGCGAGGCTGCCGAAGCTTGTGCTGCAGTTGAAGAAGCGATTGCTGCGTTCGATCGCTCACTTGCAACGGGCGACCTGGAAAGATGCATGAACGCCCTGGATGACGTAGCGAGAGCTCACGGTGAGAGCTTAGTTGCGGCGCCGAGGTTGAAATGCGAAACGAACCGGCGGCGGAAAGCCGACCAGACCTTGCGCGACGCGATCGAATCGGCACGGCAATCGGTCGTACGCGGTTCGTTTAGGGAAGGCTCCGGAGTCCTGCGCAGGGCGGAAACAGCACTTCCTTTTGCCAGTCCCGCCGTGCGAAGCGACCACGAGCGGCTGACTGAGGAATGTAAGGGCGGTTCGGGCAAGATAAGAATGCCTGCTCGCGCCATTACATCTAGGAAACGGGGACTGCTTTACGTCGCGGGATCTGCGGGCACGGCGGCGGTCGCTGCGGCAGTACTGTTCCATGTCAGCCATCGGGAAACACCCGTAGTATCGACCGTGCCGGTCAAGCCTGCCGCCGTGGTAGAGCGGACCGATATGGAGATCAACGCGTCGCCCTGGGCGAAGATTTTGCGGGTGCAGGATGAGGCGGGCAAAGACATTGCACTGCCCGACGTGGACCAGTCGACTCCGCTGCGATTGGATGGGGTGAAACCCGGTAAATATAAGGTGATCCTTGCCGACGCTCGAGGTCAGCAGAAGACCGTTGACTGCAATTTGTCTACTGTGGCTCACCTGTGCACGACCGACATGGGAATCCCGGACATACAACAGATACTTACTGGAGAGCGGCAATGAGGATCGCTTTGAGCACCGTGTTTTTGCTATCTAGTGCGATGCTGCTGGCCCAGAATCAACCGCCCCCGAAGAGCGCTGATCAGCTTCGCGACCTTGCGAAGCAAGCAAGGAAAGCGGGCGATTTGCAAGCGGAGGCGGGGTATCTTTGCCAGGCCGCTGGCCTTGATGGCAAGAAATATGGCAAGAAATGCGAGAAAGCCAAGGAAGATGCCGCCAAGGCGCTACTGCAGTTCCAGGCAGACTTGAACGTAGGACGCACGGAACTCGAACGCAAGGACTATTCGGGGGCATTGCGTGATTTGGGAAAGATCACCTTTGGCCCCGCAAAGGGCGAGGCACAAGAATTGATACTTCGGGCTCGGATTGAAAGTGGCACGCTGCCACCGGAGCAGCTCAGCCAACTGGCTTTGACAGGGGCAGGCGAGGCATTTAACCAAGGTGACTTTGATCGTGCGGAGGATCTTTTGAAGCACGTGCACTCCCAGACGTTGCAGCCCGCGGCGAACAAGCTTGAATCAAATATCAACGCGTACCGCGACGCGATGAAGCAGGCTGATGAACTGGATCGAAGCGGCGATTACAACGGGGCAGCGCAGAAATATCATTCAGCGGGGATGATAGAGCCTGACGGTCCGGGCCAGCCACTGGAACGGATGCGCCAGGCGCTCGACGCTCAAGCAAAGGCGGACCAGAAGAAAGCAGAACAGACAGCTTCGCCATCGGCGCCTGTGCAAGAAGCGCAGGTTCCTGCGCCCAGGAGCAATGATGCGGAGAAGATCAAAAACTGGCTTGCCATTGCGCGGCGCGATGAAACTGGCGGAGATTTAAAAGGTGCATTGCAGGCCTACGACGCTGCCTTGAAACTGAACGGAGGGGAGACCGAAGCACTCGCTGCCCGAACTCGTGTGCTTAACAAAATAAAGGGCGATAAACAGGCGCTCGAAAAGAACCTCATTCAGGGCCTTGCCGAGTTCTATGCATCCCAATTCAGCGCAGCGAACGATGTGATCAGCAGGTATCTGGAGGACGGTGGCGGGCAGCACGTTGGCGCTGCTCATTTCTATCTAGGAGCCTCATTGCTTTCCCAGGTGATCCTCGCAGATTCAAAAAATACGGCCAATTCGGATGAGCTGCGGAATCAGGCGCTAGAGCAGTTTGTTCTGGCTAAACAACTCCACTACGTGCCTTTGCGGTCGGCAGTGTCTCCAAAGATTCTCGCGCAATGGGCTCAGACGGGCAATACGCGATGACATTCCAGAAGGCCTCCAACCCTTTCTTGGCCAGAACCACTTGGACGAAAATGTATGGTCCGCCGCGTGACTGCAAGGAAAAAACTGAGGGCGAGAAGACAAGTCTGCGCAAATATATTCGTCAATAAGGGCGAAGGCGTTGTCAATGGCAGAAATATCCCGATCGCTGCCTGAAGCAACGCTCCGAGCCAGGGTTTAGAGAACGAAGCTCGAGCGGAACCTCATAGAATCACTTTCGGTGGAATGTTCTCCACCAACCATCAATACGGCCACGAACTGCGGCCATGATTCCTCTATTCGGACACCCAGCCTATGCTGGGGGCGAGAGCGCCTACTCAGCCTGACGGTCTGGCTTGCGCTGACCAGAATACATTTCAGGCTACTCTCGATGAGAGAACTTTCGGATACGGTGTTTGCGTGCGCAGGATCCAGTACATCCGTATCGCAAGCTTGCGTGCTGTTGCCACCTTGGCCACAGTGAAGTGTTTCTGATGGCAGCGGTGTAGATATTCTTTGCGAAATCCAGGATCAAAGCGCACGGCTATGTTTGCAGCTTCGACCAGAAGAAACCGCAACAGGCGATTGCCCTGTTTGCTGATTCCGCCTATCCGCTGTTTGCCTCCAGACGAGTACTCACGAGGAATCAGACCCAGATAGCTGGCGACCTGTTTGCCACGTGGGAAGCGGCGAACATCTCCAATAGTCAGGACAAACGCGAGTGCTGTTACTGCACCCACTCTCGGTTGGCTCATCAGCAGATGCACGTCATGGTATTGCCTGGCTACCTGCGTTACTGCATTGTTCAGCTTTTCCAGTTGATCATCCAGCATGCCGAGTAAGTTGAGGAGATCTTGCCTACGTCGATCTGTCCGTGGTTCCAGTGGCAAAGATGCGAGCATAGCGCGGCCTTCTTCACTCCACAGCTTCTGCTTTTTCTGCGTTCCCTGGTTCAACATCAAGTGGTGGAGTTCATTCTTGACCCGCGTGCGTATCTGCACCAGCTTATGTCGATGGATGAGCAACTGGCGATGGTCACGCATCTCGGCGCTGGGTATCCAGATGCGCGGAAATCGTCCTTCCACCAACAGTTGCAGAATATGTTTTGCATCTCGTCGATCCGTTTTCTGCTTCCGGACATAGCTGGCGCGGATCTGAGATGCATCTCCGATCCGCACTTCATGGCCAAGCTTCTGCAGTAAGCATACAAACCACTGATCGTTGCCGACTGCTTCGATCCCCACCAAGGCAGGGAACGCGATGGCTCGATAGAATCGCTCAGCTTCTCCGGTTGCGTGCATCAGCTTGTGGTCTTCAGTTCTGCCAGTCTCTGTATCGAGCATGGCGACTTGTTGATAGCTAGGATGAAAATCACAGCCTACAATGATCATCCGGGGTTCCTTCCTTCCCGCTGACCCTGGTCTCTAAACCAACCACAGTCTACCGGGATGCGTTGGAGCCTTCGCCCTTATCTAATCAGCCTTTGGGCGGAGCCTAGCACTTCTGGCCATGATGAGTTGCGCGCGTGTCTGTCCTTATAAACCGGTCGGTTGCTCTTTCGAGACCATTTTCGTTCCAGGTTGAGGACACGCCGTTGTGACTGTTCTTTCGTCCTTGCCGTTCCCGTGCAGACCTCGGTGGGGGAATCAAGCCGTCGCCGTAGTGCGGCAAAGTGAGAGCGCGTTAGCGCTTCCAAGCCGCAGGCGTCTTTTCCAGGCTAGTTCACGATGCTCATGACCATGTTGCTGTTTGGTCTGTACTCTTCTCCGCTGGAGAGCACAGCCCATGCGATGCGTGCCAGCTTATTAGCCATCGCGACCACGACGACGTTCTTTGGAGCGCGGGCATCGAGCGCGTCCAGCCAGGCTCCGATCGGTGCCCGATCCCGCTTGATCCGCAACACCGCAGCCCGTGCTCCATAGATGAGGATCTTGCGCAGGTACACGTTGCCGCGTTTGCTGATGCCGAGCAACTTCGCCTTGCCTGCAGTCGAATACTGCCGTGGCACGATACCGAGCCACGCGGCAAAGTCGCGCCCCTTCCGGAAGGCTGCGCCGTTGCCGATCGCGGCAACGATGGCTGTGGCCACGATAGGCCCGATCCCTGGAATCTGCCGGATGCGAGTACACCCCGGATCGGCGGCGGAGATCCGTTCCAACTCGAGGCTGAGTCCTCAATCTGGACTTCGATTGTCTTCCACTCGTTCCAAGGAAGATCGACCAGGTTCCGCATCTGCGTTGTCAGGTCGAGATCAGCGTTCTCAAGAATGTCTGTCAACGCGGCCCGCAGCTTCGCTGGAGTCTTCGCGAAAACCAGGCCGTGCTCGAGCAGGAACGCACGCAGTTGGTTGATGACGGCACTGCGTCGAGAGATCAGGCGATCGCGAACTCGATGTAGACATACTAGCGTAGAGCTGATACTCGTTAGCCTGGATTGCCTCTTGCAGCGTCGGGTCTTCATCGACCACGATATCGGCTTTCCACACCTTGTCCCACGGGGCAGTGATGGAGATCTCAGCAACGTAGTCAATCAGGATGGACGTCATCAGTCGATGGTGCGGACCGGGGATAAGGCGCGGTCTTTAGCTATTCCCCGGTAATTTCATGCTCCAGTATGGGTAGGGTTCTAAGTTCTTTTGCGGCTGACAAGGCTGCCTCTGCATCAAACCCACGGAGCCATCGTAGAGTCTTATCGAAAAGTAATTTGCAACTCGCCTGAAGAGGCGGTTTGAAATTCTGGTTCAGGCGGGTCTTTTGTGAACGTCTCTTTAACGCGCCGCGCCCTATTGTGAGGATCGATATGAATCACCTTGACGCCATGCTGGAACGTAATAAGAAGTTTGCCGAGCAGCAGGCTGCTGCGGGCAACTTGATGCCCTCGTTGCCGCGCGCAGTTCCTCACCTTAAGGCCACCATCATCGGATGCGCCGACATGCGCGTGGATCCAGCGCATGTGCTGGGACTCGAACCGGGAGAGGCGCTTGTGTTGCGTAACATTGGTGGCCGCGTCAGGCCGGTTTTACTGGAGGAACTACGTCTGCTCGGGCGGATTGGACAGGTAGACAAGCAAATCCCCGGTGGAGGCGAGAGTTTCATCTCATTGTGCTTCAGCACACGGACTGCGGCATCACCCGTCTTACGGGCGACGCCCCGATGCTGGCGCACTATTTCCAGATCGAAGAAAATGAGGTAGGGGCGAAGTCGATCACCGATCCCCATGCAGCGATTACTATCGATGTTGCTGCGCTGCGGGCAGTACCGGCGCTCCCGGCTAACTGGCTACTGTCCGGCCTTATCTATGATGTGTCGACGGGAAAGGTTGAGGTAGTCGTTCCGCCTGCTCCGATTCGCTGAAGCAGCATTTTGAGGAACGCCCGAACCGGGAGCAAGCGCCTTCCTCCCCTTCATCCCGATGGCCCCGATCCAGGTATTGACAACAACTTGCTCTACGACTTCTCGCAAGTATCGATTCCAACTGACGCAGTTGACTACGAGCAAGTGGCGCGACCGCGACCCTGGAACATTGGCGAAATCAGACGGTTCATCCTTGTCGTCGGTCCTATTAGCTCGATATTCGACTACACAACCTTCTTCGTTATGCTATGGGTCTTCCACTGCTGGGACCCATCCCGCGCACGGCTATTTCAGACAGGTTGGTTTATCGAATCGCTGATGACGCAAACAATCATCATCCACGTTATTTCGTACCAATAAGATTCCCTTCATCCAGAGTCGGGCAAGTTTGCCGCTAACAGCTACAACACTGTCCATCATGGTCTTCGGATTGTGGTTGCCACACTCTCCGTTGGGCCCTTCGCTGGGCCTGACCCACCTGCCGCAGATGTATTGGGCGATCCTCATGCTGACACTGCTGGGTTATGTGAGCCTTACGCAAGTGATCAAATTCCGCAAGAACGCTCAGATAATTCTCGTCGTGCGTCACGAAGTATTGGGCACGGACGTAGCGACATGAAGTTGCCGTAGCATTGATTGCTTTTTGTTCTGATGAGCTTGCATGCGTGTGAGGATATCCGCAAGAACGCTGACCGCTGTGACGGTGTAGGGTCCTTTGTTCAACATGACGCACTCGGCCCGCTCACCCATTGCAGCATCCGTGACTTCCGACCGCGACGGCATCCCCTTCTTTGCCAGGGTCTCTAGAACTTGTGTAGCCCAGATCACTGGAACGTGAGCGGCCTCGCAAATCCAAAGAATTTCCTCTTGGATTTCCGCTAGACGCTGATACCCGCATTCCACAGCGAGATCTCCGCGCGCAATCATAATGCCCAGAGAGCGCGTGCGCATGGCTGCAAGTATAAGATTAGGCAGGTTGTCGAAAGCCTTGCGAGTTTCTATCTTGAGAATCAAGCCCAGATGTTTGCCGCCCAGCTCTTCCAGATGCTCAAGAAGCTGGCGGACATCAGACTCCGTTCGGACAAAGGAATAGCCTACGACGTCTGCGTGCTGAACGACGAACTTTAACGCTTCCAGGTCATCAGGCGTGAGTGCTGGTATATTGATGCGCGTCTCAGGGAGATTAATGCCCTTTTCAGCACCGAGTTTTTCTCCTTCAGGACGTGCTTGTGCGATCTCAACTGTCGCGCAATCTGATGTCACCGAGCGAAAAACCCCGCCGATCTTGCCGTCGTCAAGCCAGACGGGCTCGCCGACTTTGACATGATCGAGCATTTGCGGCAACGAGACGCCAATGCTGGCGGACGCGAGCAGTTCTCCAGTCTGGCCGTATGTTGCCGGTCTTCCGAGCGTGCTGTCCCGATGCAGGATGAGGGTATCCCCTGGCTTCAGGAGCAGTATCTGAGGAAGTGCGGGAAGGTCACCCACGCTGGTTCGCATATTCTTGGGAACGCTATCCGTCGCAGATTTTGCATGGTTGGGACCGTAGATCTGAACTCCGGGCTTGAAATAGATTGTCTGCTTTGATTCGGCCCAACAACTTCCACCCAGGACACGGGAGATGCGAAGTGTGCGCTTCGCCCTCCGGGCATCGCGAAGGTGGATGGTGTCGCCGGTCCGGAGTTTCCTCAGGAATCTGCCTGAGAGCGGAATACACGCAGCCGGGGATTCAGGAGCCGGTTCGGGATTATCGCCCGGAGTGAGCCAGATTCGAGCCGGAGTCACCACTCGACCATAAACGTCACGCCTGGGACGGCATTTGATCACCGCAGGCCCGAGCGCGATTGGGCCTGTACGCAGCTTGGGGCCCGCGAGGTCCATCAAAATACGGCAACCGCGACCGGTCTCCTCCTGAGCTTTCCGAAGGTTACGGATCATCCCGAGCCAAATCTCGGGACCGTCATGGGCACAGTTGATGCGCATGCAGTCCATGCCCTTCTGCAGAGGGTTGCGTACAAGTTCGTAGTCACTGGCGGCATCCGACGGCATAGTGACCATGATTCGAACCTTCCTTGAGGATGGCGGAGCACCCAGAAGGGCGTCGGTATTAGCTTTCAGTAGTTCCGCACCCTCCCCCACCTCGACGGGTCGCTCTTGGGGGAAAGGCAGTGAGCTTTTGACGCCGAGCAGGACATTGAGTGCCCGGAGTACAGTCAGGACTGTACTGAAGACGTGACCCTCCGCGCGGCCAAGAGAGGAGAGCCCGAGAAGGGTAAGCTGAGTCTGCAACTCACGGATATCACGCCGACGGAGTGCAAGGTAGTGAACCAGATTACGCGCACTGAGGCGGTGAGCTTCACTAAGTGCTAAATGTTGTTTGAGCAGCGATGCGTCGGCTTCCAGCATATCGGAGCACAACGACGTCAGTTCTTCAGAGAGTTGCTCAAGCAGGCGTTTGTCCAGGATTTCCATGACGGCCGACACCCGTGAGGGACATGAAAGTGAGCGCTCTTTATTATGTGATCCGGATGTCACAACCAGATGAAAGCGGGTCGAGCGAAGTAATGATTACGACATGGCGCCGTCAATCTCTTGTTGGAACAACCCGGCGGGCTCTGACTGGCGGGCATATGTCCTCGGAGGGAGACTTTGGAAGAAGTGTGATGTTCATTAGAGGCAATTCCGCGCCAAATCGATGAATAGACATTGGCTCTCCCTTTCGCCGTTCGGCTTATTTCCAACCACCGCCTAAGGCTTTATAGAGTTGGACCAGGCTTTGGTATTCGTTGTTTCGCGCGTGTGCCAGGGTGAGTTCGGCGCTAAAGAGAGACCGTTGGCTGTCGAGCACATCGAGGTAATTCGACGTGCCGCCTCGATAACGCATGAGTGACACGTTGACCGATTCCTGAAGATCTTTCACCGATTGTTCCTGTCTTTCGCGGACGACGTGGTACTTGTCATAGCCGATTAAGGAATCCGAGACATCGCCGAACGCGTGCAGAATGCTCTGCTCGTAACCGATCAGAGCTTGCCGCTCCTGCGATTTGGCATAACGGAGATTGTTCCGCAACGCACCGCCCTCGAAGATCGGTTGCGAAGCGGTTGCCGCATAGGTTCCAACGCCGAGGGGCGCCGGGATATTCGATCCAGCAAACTGGCTGTGCCCAAATGCCGCACCTCCAGAGCCGAGCAGGGAGACTTGCGGAAAGAACATCGCTTTAGCCACGCCGATGTTTGCATTGGCGGCAACCAGGTTCTGCTCGGCTTCACGGATGTCTGGCCTGCGCTCGAGCAGTTCCGAAGGCAACCCGGCGGGCAACTGCGGCGGCAGGGTCTCGCTCCACTTCCATCCGTCGGCTGTTTCAATACCAAGGGGCGTACCGCTAGGAATGTTGTCCGGATACTTTCCCAGCAGGATGTTGATCGCGTCTTCCGTCTGGCCGATCTGCCGCTCAAGATCGGGGATCTGCGCATTTGCCGTATCGAGAACCTGTCGGGCCTGAAGGACATCAAGCGTCGTGGCCACGCCGTGCTGGAGGCGCAACTCGGTGAGTTTGACCGAATCTTCCTGTGTTCGTACTGTTGCTTTCGTGATTTCAAGCTGGAGATCGAGATCGCGCAGCAGAAAGTAATCGCTCGCGACGTCGCTCACCAGTGTCAGGACTACCTTCTGTTGTGCATCCTGCGTGCCCAGAAGCTGGGCGCGGGCCGCCTCCGTTGCACGTTATGGTCGAGAATGTCCATCTCAAATCAGCTCGGTATATTTGTGAGGTTTTTATTTCTTTCTCCCTAATGGTCATTTTTTCCCTTAGTTGATGTTTCTTTCTCCTTACTACTTACAAGCAGATGTCGCTCATATCCGCAGCTCGGTCCCCGCCTGCTCTGCCGCGATGTACGCTGCGTACGAGTCCGGGCCAGTTCCGGTTGCGCTGCCCGTTGCGCTTCGCGTGCTCGCCGCGGGCGGCTGCCGCGCGCCGCATCGCGCTTTGCCAGATCGCTTGCCGATGCAAAGTCCGTTGTCGCGGGATCGACGCGACCGGGCAACCGACGGGTGACCTCCTGGACGATCCACACGTTGCCGTCGGGATCTTCGAAGGAGGCATATGAGCGGTAGCTCTGACGCTCGGGGTCCGGGCCGCTGATACGCCCTGCCAGGGAGAACGGCGAGCCATGGAACACCTCACTCGCGTTGATGCCCCTGGCCACGAGGTCCTTGCAGGCGTCCTCAATGTCGGCGACGATCAGCCCACCCCCCGGAACGAGCCAGGGGCAGCAACCGAGACTCCCTTGCCGAACGAGATCGAGCACCCTGAACCCGGGGGCGTGAACTGGACGACGCGAAAGTCGTTTCCCATAACGATGTCATCGTCGAGGCGCGCCACCCGAGCCTTGTATAGAACTCCCTTGGGTCGGCTGGGTCTCATGCGGCTCGCCATTCTAATTTCTGAATTGCAGCGTGACCTTGTGCAGCCGCAGACCCGTCAAGAGTGTGGTGCTGCCCTGGGTCGTCGTCAGCTTGGCCTCCACCTCGTTATGCTGTTCGACAGCACGAGCCGGAACGGTCGTGCTGAAGTTGTATTTAATGAACGTTACCTGCACATTCGGGTCGGTTCCGCTCCATTCGATCTTGTAGTCCCCTTTGGGCAGATCCGTGGTCCCGACTTTTATAGTGCTATCGATCTCAACATTCGCAGTATTTTTCGCCGCCGCATTCGCTGCGAGAGGAAGGGTTGCTAGCAGAAGGGTTAGGGCTTGGATGCGCGTCATACGTCTTGTATCTCCTTACGTTCGTTTAATGACTGGCCCGGGGGACAGTCATTACTTTAGAATGTGATCACAATCTAAACGATTCACAATTTTTCGGAAAGACATGGCCAGAGAAGCCAGATTTCCAACGAAGAATGGATAGGTGATAGAGCCTGGTGGACAATCGTTCTTAGTTACCGGTAACAGGGCAAAGCATGTTACCAGAGCCGGCTGCCCTCGAAACTTCTGCGATTAATCGTCAACTGACGATCACCGATTTGCCGCACGGATTCTGATTCACGGTCCGGCACATAATCATGTCCTATGTAGCGTCTTTTAGATCTCCTGTACCATCTAAATCCACAGGCACTACAACTGACATGAGAAAGTCAAGAGAAGAAGCAGCGCAGACCCGTCAACGAATCATCAAAGCAGCTTCTCAGCGGTTTCGAGGGAACGGCATAGCCGAGACCGGACTGAACGATCTGATGAAAGCGGCAGGGCTGGAGACGCAGGGCGGATTCTACAAACATTTCGAATCGAAAGACAAACTGCTCGAGGAAGCCATCGGATATGGTGTGGCTGAAATCCTTGGTCGGCTGGAGGATTCAGTCAAAGGAATTCCTCCAGAGGACACCTACGCCGCGGTGGTTTCTAACTACCTGTCAACCGAGCACCGGGATCACCGCAGCCACTCGTGTCCTTACTCGGCAATGGGAACCGAACTGGGACGCCTGGAAGGACGCAATGCGAAAGCCGCTGCTGAGGGGTTGAAAAAGCTAATCGCTCTTGTGGCCATGCAAATCAAGGACGTGCCCGCAGAACAGGCTCGAAGACGAGCGACAGCGGCTGTCTCCGCTATGGTTGGCGGTTTGCTGTTATCGCGGATAGCAGACAGCACCCACTGGGCAAATACGATTCTCGCCGAAACCAGGAAACTCATACTTCGCGAAGAACGCAGTCGAGACCGATGAAGCCGCGCTTGAGTTCCGCTAGAGATCCTGATTCACAAACAAGGATCTGGAAGCGGGAATCCAGCGGAAGTGTGATGGGAAAAACCGCTCAATATGCTTTGTCCTCGATTTCTAGTGTTGTTCAGTGACGATGCGGCCGATGCTGTCCCGGAAGACCTGCAGCCATTGCGGTAGTTGCCTTGCTCTAGTTAAGGAAGGCGTTGCGATGTGTTTGAAGGAAATCCGGAAAGCTGGTGGGAACCTTACCGCCTATCCGCTGCACAAGGTCGTTTGTGCCGGCGAAGACTCCGTTCAGATGGTCCTTGGCTATCTCCTGAAAATGCTGCCACAGGGTGTCAGTATAAAAATCACGCCGCCGATGGCTATTTCCGGAATCCTCAGGGACTGCACCAGACCGACCAGCGAGCTGCTTCAGTTCCCAGGCATCGATCTGTTCATATGCCAATGGCTTGCCGATGACCTTGCCGATCTCACCGGCGATCTCTGCGAAGGTGTATTCCCTTTCGCCGTAGAGCGGATAGATCTTGCCCTTATGCTGTTCTGGCGCAAGAAGAATATTGGTGATCACTCGCGCCTGATCTTCAGCCGTGATGGGAGCGTGCCTGCCTGTTCCAAATGGCAGTCGAAGAGTTCCCATCTTGATCTGATCTGTCCAGTACAAAGCCCACTCGGCGAATAGCGTTGGCCGCAAGTGAGTGGTGGGAATTCCGGACCAGCCGAATATTCGCTCGGCGATCCAGTGATCCTGAGCCGCATGGCTTCGGGCTTCGCGCCGCGCGGATATCTGGGACATGTTTACGATTGCAGAGAGCTCGACCTCTCTCGCTGCCTGGGCGAAGTAGGCTGTTGCCTGTAAGAGACCGGGCATGATCGGGTAAACGAAATATGCACCTTGTACCCCTTCGAGCCCGTTGCGCACGGCTTCGAAGTCCAAAAGGTTTCCGGTGACCACCTCGGCACCCAGCGAGCCCAAGGCGGCAGAACGTTCATCTTCACGATGAACGAATGCCCTAACCCGGGCTCCGCCCTGCAGCAGGAATCTGACCGTTTTGCTACCCGTCGCGCCAGTGGCGCCGGTTACCAGGAATGGTTTCAACATGTTGCCTCTCCTATGACGATGAATCGCTCGTTGACTGGCCCTGGGGACAGTCACCACGTTAGAATGTGATCACCATCTAAACGATTCACATTTTTCGGAGAGACATGTCCAGAGAGACCAGATTTCCGACGGAGAATAGATCTGCGGTGGAGCCTGAAGGGCAACCGTTCTCGGTCATCGGTAACAAGGCCGAGTCACTCACCCACATTCCCTCGTTGAGTTGACCTAGCCTGCAATGACTGCTTGCCTTACGCTGCGCATCTGTCCGTCGCCACGCTGTTCCGGGCTTCGATCGCCTTGACGCTCTCTTTAAGCGCCTTTTCTAAGACGCTCCTGCCGATGGTACCGAGCACAAGGCCTAGCAGGCGTCCCTTGAGGTTCTTGCCCTCCCGTATGACGACTGCGTCAATGTCTGTGGTGCCGTCGGGCTGACGAGTAAAGGTGTAGGTGTGGCCCGAAGCGCCTCCCCAGACGTTCGAATCGGTCGTCGTGAGGACAACGTGGTCAGGATCCGACCAGTCATAGTGCAGGCGTTCCCATATGCCTCCAGAGCCTTCGGTGACGTCGGCCTGTGTACGGCTCCGCTCATGCACCTTGAGGTACTCGTCGGCGCTGTTAGCAAAGAGCTTCGAACGGTCAGGTCCGAAGTCGGTGAGCCCGGCGACGTACTGCTGAGGTGTCAGCTTGGTTATCTGGTGGAAGTGGATCGTGGGCATGTGTCTCTCCTTTTGTGTTGAACATTATTTGTCAGACGGGCAAAACGGGCCGCCTACGCGATCAGCCGCGCAGAATGGGGGCTCCGAAAGGCGCACCCGTCATTCCTCCATCAACCACCAGCTCGATCGCATTGATGTACGACGAGTCGTCGGAGGCAAGGAAAAGCACAGCTTTGGCCAGTTCTTCCGGTTCGCCCCAACGGCCCAGAGCAATCGAGGAGGAGACGAAGTCAGCGAGCTTAGCAGATTGCTCGGCGGTATCGTTGGCGCGGGGCCCACGCTTCCAGATGGGAGTCTTGGTTGCTCCGGGTGCAACAACGTTGACGCGAATATTGTGCGGCGCAAGATCGGCAGCGATGGCGCGCGCCATGGAGACGAGGCCGCCTTTCGTGGCTGCATATGCAGCCATGCCAGATTGGCCTAGATAGTTGTGCACCGACCCGTTGAAGATAATGCTGCCATTGCCGTTCAGTAGAGGTGCAGCGGAATTGACGGTAAAGAAAGCGCCATTCAGATTGGTATAGATGATGTTTTCGAAAATGGCCTCGTCAGTCGCGCCCGTAGGTGTCCTGCCGGAGATGCCGGCGTTAGCGAACACGATATCGAGCTTCCCGAAATCCCTGGCGAGGGCTGAGAACAGTTGCTTGCGGTCTTCCGTAAGTGTGACGTCGGCTCGATAGCCACGCGTGTTCGGTCCGAGCTCCGTGACCGCTTCATCGAGCGTCTTCTGATCGCGGCCGGTGATGGCGACCTGAGCGCCTTCGGCGATAAAAAGACGGGCTGTGGCAAGGCCGATGCCGCTATTGCCTCCGGTGATGAGAGCCTTTTTGCCTGCAAGTTTCATGATTCCTCCTGGTAGGCCGGCATCAAATATGATGACCGTCATACATGTAGTATGATGAATATCATAGATGGAGGATGCAAAAATTATGCGCTATCCCGTCAAAGAGACCGCCGCCAAACATGAACGGATTGTGAAGGAGGCTTCTCGACTCTTCCGTGAACGGGGATTTGAGAACGTAACCGTAGGCGAGGTGATGAAAGCCTCCGGTCTGACGCACGGTGCGTTCTACGCACACTTCGGTTCGAAACAAGAACTGCAGGAAGCTGCCGTTGCCTACGGACAAGGGCTTTCCGCGGGTCGGGTCCGGAGCCACGGTGCGACGACAAAGGGCAGGCGGGTGTACGCTGACCGATATCTAAGCCCGAGGCACAGGGACAATCCGAGCGACGGCTGCACCATGGCCGCACTGGCCCAGGAGGTGGCTCGTTCGACGCCTGAACTCAAAGCAGCGTTCGAGCGAGGATTCGAGGAGATTCTCTCCGCGACGGGAGTAGACCGCAAAGAAGCCATCTTTCAGTCGGCCGCAATGATCGGCGGCGTTGTGCTGGCCCGCGCCGTGCGGGATGGCCGGTTCTCGGATGAAATCCTTAGGAGCGTTCGACAAAAGCTCGGCTGATCGTGCCCTCGCGAAATGTGAATGTCACTCTTGTGATCTCGAAGCGAACAAGTTCGTGGATGGTCGCCGACCGGAAGTAATTCTGCAGAGTTGGGAGAGCAGACGCGACCTAAGGTCGAGCACTCGCAGTTCACGACGGGCAACTAAGAAAGTGCATTGACCTGCCAGTATTCGATGCAAGTGCCAAAGTTTTCCCCGGCAGCGGTAACCACTAGATCTGATTTAAATCCGTCGCATCTTTAGAGCCAATCACATACGTCTCGGCGAGGTGAGTTCTCCCTGGCATCAGGAATGCACTTCCTGGAGTTGGGAGGAAGGCGACGTGCCCGAAATCTGTGCAGGGAGTGAGTTGGAGCGGCCTCGCAAGCGGATGCCCAATGCACACCTTTGCCTGAGAACAGTGAGCAACTGTGGAATCCTGCTTTTCCTTTCCATTGCATGTTTTGCCGCCCAAGGGCCAGCCACAGACAACGGAAGACGGACCGGAAGGCTGGAGGGAACAGTTTCTGCGTCGGGATCATCAGGCAAGTTGCAAGTGGCAGAAGCAAACATACAAGCGAGCGGTTCCGTCACGGTGCAAACAGAGACAAACGGAGAGGGCAAGTTTGCATTTGACGAACTGCCTCATGGCACGTACACGCTAACAGTCCATGCCCCAGGCCTGGAAGCGGAGCAGACCGTGACCCTAGGGGCCAGTCAGGTCGTGCAGGTTTCGCTTCAACTTAAGCCAGCTAAAGTCAACACTACGATCGACGTTGCGGCAGCAGATACAGCACAGAAAACTCCGGCCCCAACTCAGACCATCGGGGAGAAGACTTTGCGTGACGCTCCCAATGTCAACGAACGACTTGAAACACTACTTCCCCTCGTTCCAGGAGTAGTCCGAGGTCCTGACGGGCATATCAATCTGAAGGGCGCCCGCAATACTCAGAGCGGGGCACTAGTGAACAGCGCGAACGTTACCGATCCAGCTACCGGTAGCCCTGCCATGAACCTTCCCATCGATGTGGTTTCGTCGGTAGAGGTTGTGTCGAATCCCTACGACCCGCAGTACGGCAAGTTCACGGGAGCAGTCTCATCGGTCGAGACAAAAACAGGAAATTATGAAAAATACCACTATTCGATCCAGAATGTCCTCCCGCGCTTGCGAGACCGGGACGGCAGCATTGTTGGCATCGGCGCTGCTACTCCGAGGGCTACATTTACGGGGCCGCTTGTTCGAGACAAGCTGGCGTTCACGCAGTCGCTCGAGTATCGCTTTGTGCGCACTCCAGTTAACAGTCTTCCTCCGCTCGAGAGAGATACGACGCTGGAGAGCGTGGACTCTTACACCCAAGGCGATCTGAAGATAAGTCCTACGCAGACAGCGACAGTCTCGTTCGCTGTGTTTCCCCAGAAGCTCAGGTACATGGGCCTGAATACATTCACGCCGCAACCGGCGACGGCAGACCTTCATCAGCGCGGGTACCAGGTTTACGCGCAGCACCGGTACCTGACCGGAGACGAGAGTGCGCTGAAATCGCAGTTCAGTTACAAGACCTACGATGCGGACGTCAGCGCACAGAGCGACGACCCCTACCAACTCTTTATCGAAACTACGGAGGGAGGATACTTCAATCGCCAGGCGCGCCGGACATGGCGGCTGGAATGGCAGGAGAGCTACCAGTTTGCTCCGCGCCATTTTCTGGGAACGCATGAATTCAAAGCTGGGCTGAACTATGCCCACTCCTCTTACGACGGACAGCAGACGTTTCTTCCTGTCGAACTTATGGGGGTCTCCGGGTTGCCAGTCGAGCGCATCACCTTTACGCCTCCCCGCGTCTTTCGGAATCGATCAGGACGAAACCGCGTGGTTTGCAGCCGATCATTGGTCTCCTTCGAATCGCTTGACGCTGGATCTGGGACTGCGTTTCGACAACGATACGGTGACAGGCGCGACGCATGTGGCTCCACGCGCGGGCTTCATTCTGGCTCTGACCAACGATGGCAAGACGCTGCTCAAGGGTGGCGTGGGGATGTTCTATGATCGCGTCCCACTCATCGATCCCGTGTTTGAACACCTGCCGGAACGCACGGTATCGATACTCGACGAGGACGGGGAAGTCTCAAGCGCGACTGAATATGTCAATCGCATCGGCGGTGGGCTTCACAATCCGGAAAGCATTTCCTGGAATGCGGCTATCGAAAGACAGGTAGTTGAACGGCTGACGATAAGGGCCGCGTACGAGCAACGCAATACAACGAAAGATTTCACTGTCTCACCGATTTCTGGCGCGATCTCCAGCATCACGCTTTCAAATACGGGACGCGATAGCTACGCAGCTCTATTGGCACACGACAACGCCGTCCTATAAAGCTCTTCAAACCATTCCGGAAAACCGTGTCTATGTGTCCGCCGATCGCGTGGCTGCCTTCGTAGACAGCTTTCTTGCCTTTAGTCATGGGAATGTCATCGCTGATGATGCGCACGCTCCCGGTGTTGAGATCGGACGGCCGAGTGACACTTATCGGCGAATCCGTATCCAATCCAACTTCGGCAAGCTGACGGTTCTCGTAACGGATGGTCATCTTCCGTATCCATACGGGCACGAGATGACGGGCTACGAGGTTTCGGATCTCGCGGCTACCCTCGCCAAGGCCAAGGCGGTGGGAGTCCAGGTACTGGTTTCTCCCTACACTGCCGAACAGCGCGCAGCAGCCTTGGTGCAATTCCCCGGCGGATATATTGCCGAGATCCACTCGTCCTCAAGTAAACAGAGTCCGCCTCGGTGAGAAAGTGCGTTTGATGAGAATTGTTCTAATCCTGGCGGCGGCCCTCTTGATTGGAGTGCCGAGCGCCAACGCCCAGGCAGTGGGAACAGCCCCATCTGTAATCCAAGATCGGAGTTACAAACTGCTGAGGGAGGATGAGGACTGGAGTTTTCTGCGCGACAGTAGCCTCCGGGAGGACTTCTGGGACCCCATCAAATACATCCCCCTCCGCAAGAGCGCCGATGACTGGTACATGATCATGGGCGGCGAAGCCCGCGAGGTCTGGGAGCAGATCGGAAACGACAACTGGGGCCAGTCTCCTTATTGGAACGGGTACCTCAATGAAAGGTACATGCCCTATTTCGACCTGCATTATGGCAGGCATGTCCGTACCTTCATCGAACTGAAGAGTGGATTGAATTCATTCCGTGCAGGCGGCCCGCGTCCCATCGATGAAAAGAAGCTCGACTTTCAGTCAGGGTTTCTGGAACTCAGTAGTTCGTCAGATTCAAAATCGATCCAGCTGCGAATCGGCAGGCATGAGCTTGAGTACGGCTCCGGGCGCTTGATTGATGTGCGGGAGGGCCCAAATGTCCGGCTGAGCTTCGATGGCTTTATGGTGAAGAGCAGAATCGACTCGTGGCAAGTGGATGGCTTTGCTCTGCGTCCGGACGAGGACAATCCTGGATTCTTCGACAATGAGCCGAATCCCACCGTTGGTTTCTGGGGTGTGTATGCTACTCGGCCTTTGCCACGCAAAGTTTCACTAGACCTGTACTACTTAGGCCTGGATCGAAAGGAAGCGACCTTCCAACGAGGCACAGCGCAGGAGGTGCGCCACTCCCTGGGCGGCAGAATATCTCGCCCTATCGCTACTGAATACTCCGGATGGGACTTTGACGATGAGGCGCTATGGCAGTTTGGCACGTTCGGTTCGGGAAACATTCAGGCATGGACGATCGCAACCGAAACCGGTTACCGCTTTCCGACCGTGCCCCTAAAACCGCGTTTCAGCGTGAAGGCTGATATCTCGAGCGGAGATCATCCAAGCTCGAATACCCTCGGGACCTTCAATCCGTTATATCCAAAGGGCAACTACTTCGGCGTCCTTGCTACAACGGGTCCCGGTCCCATCAATTTCATTGACGTTCATCCTCATGTCGAACTAGCGCTTCCCCGTGACGTGTCTCTATCCGCCGATTGGATCGTTCAGTGGCGGCAGACTCTTGAAGACGGAGTCTATGCCGTACCTGGTTTTTTGCTCAGGGCTGCGGACAGCAGCAAGGCACGCTTTGTGGGACACAGACCCGGCACCGAGTTGCGATGGCAGGCGAATCGCCACCTCTGGTTTCAGGCCGACTACGGGATCTTTTATGCGGGCAGTTTCCTGAAGGAGACGCAACCTGGGCGCAACCTCAACTACTGGGCTTTGTGGACCGGCTACAAGTTTTAGTCTGACGAGCAGAGGTGTTGATTTATGTGGAAAGCGCTGACTGCGGACTCAATCCTCCCATTTGCGCTGCTGGGGATGACCGCCGTTACCGGACTTGTCGATGCAGTGAGCTTCCTTTCTCTTGGGCACGTATTCACAGCAAACATGACCGGAAACATCGTTCTTCTTGCATTTGCGAGTACAGGTGTACCTCAAGTGTCCTTGGCCCGTTCAATCACTGCTCTCTTGGGGTTTCTTGCAGGCGCCGCGGTTGGCGGTCGCATCATGGCTGGCGCAAGCGCAGCGGTGCAGCTTCGTGCGGCGAGTTCGGTTTTTGCATTGGAGATTGTTTTCTTAGTCGGGGCAACTGTGGCCGCACTTGGTTATAGTGCCGTTTCATCTCCGCATTTCCTACGGATTTATGCGATGATCGCTTTCACAGCCATAGCGATGGGGATGAGAAATGCCGCCGTACGTAAGTTAGCCGTTCCGGACCTGACAACGACAGTGCTGACGTTGACCATTACGGGCCTTGCTGCGGATTCGTCCCTCGCGCACGGAACCAATCCCCATTTGCAGCGGCGAATTACAGCGGTGGTGGCGATGTTTGCTGGTGCAGTGTTAGGCTCGATAACCCTAAGGCACTCCGTCTTCATGGCTCTCGCTTTTTCCGTCGTACTGTCGTCACTTTGCAGCCTCGCGTTGCTGATATCGTCGCGGTTGCCTTGCGAAAGAAACGCAGAAAAGGTCTAGAAGTAGTCTTATAGATGTCTCAAGAGAATCAACGGACATCTGGGCTGAACCATTCCGAGAAAGTTCGCGGCATAGCGATCCCAGCGGCTGCAGATACCCACTCTGCTGAATGCCGAATCACGCGGCATCCACGGGAGGGTTTATTTCCGCTGGAGCCGCTGGCAAGGTGAAGTAGAACGTCGCGCCACGCCCGCCGTCGCCGTTGGCCCAGATCCGTCCGCCATGACATTCTACGATCGACTTACAGATTGCCAAGCCCATGCCGCTGCCTTGTGGTTTCGTAGTAAAGAACGCATCAAATATCTGGTCGGCATCGCCCAGGGGCAGCCCGGGCCCTGTGTCATTTACAGAGATCTCGATCTGGCCGTCCTCGCCCAATTGGGACTTCACCGTGAGCACGCCGCCCGTATCCTTCATCGCCTCGATGCCATTCAGCATCAGGTTCATGAGCACCTGCTGCAGTTGCACCCGATCTGCCACGGTCATGGGAAGATCGTCTTTCAGATCGGTGCGGATCGATACTCCATGCTCTCTGGCCTTACCTCCCATCATCCCGGCCATCTCGCCGACGAGCCCGTTTATCGCGACTAACTCCGGTTTAGGAGAGGCCTTCTTGTACAACGATCGCAGACGGTTGATGATTTCCGACGCCAGGGCGCCCGCTTCGATGATTTTTTCCGTTCCTTTGCGAGCTTCAGTCACTTCGGGCGGGTCGCGCTGAAGCCATCGCAAAGATGCTTTGGCATGAGCGGTGGTGATCTGAATGGGCTGTGCGAGTTCGTGCGAAATGGAAGCAACCATTTCTCCCATCGTGCTGACCCGGCCCGCATGGGTGAGATCGGCCTGGAGTTGTTCGGCACGTTTGCGGTCCTCAATGTCGGTTGCCGCGCCACACCATTTCACAATCTTCCCGTGCTTGTCCCGCACAGGCTGGGCGCGTATCAGGAACCAGCGATAGACTCCGTCCAATCCGCGCCGAAGCCGTGCTTCATAATCCAGCGGTTGGCCCGTCGTCCGCGACTCGCGCCAACGCTCGGTGATGCGGTTGAGATCATCAGGGTGAATCGTCTTTTCCCATCCTGACGCTGACGCTTCGTCCGGGCTCAATCCTGTGTACTCGAGCCAACCCCTGTTCATAAAAGTGCGATTACCCCTGGGGTCGACAACGAAAGCCAGGGCCGGCATGGTTTCTACTGCGTCGCGGAATTTCTTCTCCTGCTCCTGCAACTGGTGAACCCGCATTTGATAGCCGGCCCAGAGCAGCGTGAAGAAAGCGAGCACGTAAAGCCCTCGGAACCAAATCGTCTGGTACCAGGCGGGCGCGATGTTGAAGCTCAAGGAGGCGCCCGTCTCATTCCAGACTCCGTCGTTATTGCAGGCTTTTACTCGAAAATGGTATTCTCCGGGACCGAGCCTGGTATAAAAAGCTTCGCGACGAGTGCCCGCGTCCTGCCAGTCCTTATCCACTTCTTCCAGTCTGTACCGAAAACGTACCCGCTCCGGAACAGACAAGCTCAATGCCGTATAGCCAATTTGCAGATCGGTTGTTCGCGGGGGCAGGACGAGATTTGCCAGTGAACCAGCTTGTCTGCCATTCGCTCTCACAGACCGAATCAAAACAGGCGGAGGAAGTGCATTTGTGGAGATGTTGGCAGGATCGACCCAAACGATACCGCCTGTCGCAGAGAACCAAAGTTTGCCGTCGGTTCCCTGAATCGCCCTTGTCAATATGCCTGGAAGGCCGTCGAAAGAGTCGAAGATACGATACCTCACGCGATAGGAGGGATCGCCCAGGACTTTTTGGATTTCTGTTGCTGCGATCTCGATTACTCCCCTAGTCTTTGCTAACCACAAACTGCCATTGGAAGTCTCCTCAACTCCTATTACCCATCCGAATGTTTCGGCATCTGCAGGGACGATCCGTCGGAAGCGGTTCCCGTCAAAGAAAGCCAATCCCAATTCTCCCCCAACCCATATATGACGCCCCCGGCCCTCGATTGCACTTACACTCCCAAGCGGAGAAACCTCAGCGGGGAAAACTCTCTGGATGTTTTCATCTTTCACGAGGATGATTGTGCCCCTCTCGTATCCGAACCATGTGCGGCCCATCCAATCCGTAAAGGCTGTCCCGGGGGTCAACTTTGCGAATTCTGACGCAGTTTCGAGTCGATGCCATACTCCCGTTTTCCGATAGAACACACCTTCTCTTTCCGCGCTCAGCCAGAGCGAACCGGAGCCGTCTTCGGTTGCCTGGGGCGGTGTCCCTAGATATGGCTTCGGGAACGAGGGCGGGTACGCAACCCTGGTGTAGTTTCCCGCGTCATAGCGATAGATGGCATCAAGGTAAAGCCACCAAATCGCGCCAGAGGGGTCACGATACGCAGACCTGGCTTGGCTGGGAATCGGATGATCACGATTAGCGCGCCCACCGTGAATCCGGACCCCGTAACCCAGGAGGTCGTGGCCCAGGACGTCGCCGGCGTCCCCGGCAACCCAAACCGGTTGATCGAGCTTGAAGGGGAGAATGACCGGCACCAGGTTCGTTTTGCGGAAGCGATCCAGACCGTTGTTGGTTCCGACCCATATATTTCCTTCGCGGTCTTGAAGAATGGCGCGGACATAATCGTCGCTTAATCCATTCCTGGCGGTGAACGACTCGACCGCGGTGCTGAATTCCTTGATCCGACCCCTCAGCAGCTCGGGAGCCGGAGAACGACGAAGCCCGTCGCCCAGGCTAGTGATCCACAATGCGCCATCGTTATCAAAAAGAATTCCCTGGCAACCGACCTGGACTTCGGTTTCGTCAGGAGGCGGCCGCTTATCGGATAGAGGGATTGGCCGGACGGACCTCGAGGTTTCAGCCATCCACAATTTCCCGCTTGCCGCTTGTGCGAAATGTGTTACCTGGCCGACACGAATACCCGTCGGCTGAAACCTCCTGGTGCCCGGCGGAAGAAAAACCAGCGTGTCCTCGCTAGCAACCCAAAGTGTTCCGTGACGATCCTGAAAAATTGCGTGCGCAGACTTCCCTGGGAAATTCCAATCTTTTCCTACTTCCTGCCATCGGTTGCCCTCCAGCCCCGCCAGCCCGCTGTCGGTCGCAGCCCAAATCGTTCCCTCCCGATCCTGCACGAAGCCGGATATCCCTCCCTCTGGCACTCCGTCGCGGACGGTATAGTTCGTGGCATTTCCGTTCCGCAGAAGGCTGACCCCTCCGGATTGAAAGCCGATCCAAAGGTCTCCATTGGGAAGGGCCAAAAGTGAACCCACAGTACGGACCGGGAACGGGCCGCCTGACTGAGGCTGGTAACGCTCGAAGACTACACCGTCGAATCGATACAGGCCTTCGGGACTTCCCAGCCAAAGATAGCCATCCACGGATTGTGCCAATGCTGTAACTACACTCGGGGCGCCGTCTTTCGGACCCCACGCTGTATGCGCGAATTGCGCAATCGTCAGATCGCTGTCAAGAGCGGCAGCACACGAGCATGCAAGCGCGAGGACAAGGCAGGCCTCCAGCGTCCGAACAACGTATCGAGGACCGACGACAGAGGCCATGCATCGTCGCGAGCCACAGAAATCCGTCCGTCGTCTACACCAGAGCATAAACATCACCTGGGGCACCGTAACTTCTGGATTGTCCGTCATTCGTCAATTGGCCGATCTCTATCATTCTGTGCATAACAGAAATGGCTTTAAGCGCGGCCTTAGGATGAGGGAATCTGTCTACGGATATGGAAGATGCTCCTATAGTTATCGCATACAAAATCATGAGATTCGCCCAATTCCTCGGCCTCCGGCCCATTGCCTTTCCCTGCCTATTCCTGGTCGCGCTCGGCGCCTATGCGGAACACCAATTGAAGACTAATGCTGAATCCATGGCAGAAGCGACAGAATCTTCTTAATATGGCGACGCTTGTGATGATCTTGGCGGTAGTAGTTGCAGTGAGCACATTGGTGCTTGGCCTATCAACCACGAACTCTTCATCTCATACAGTCACGATCGCCTTTGCTCCTTGCTATCAGGTCGGAACAAACAAAAATAGTCGAACTCAGCAACACAGCTCAATTCCTGAAAGAACGCTTTGGGCGAGGTAAACGAAATAATGTTACGCGTTGAAAAAATTCTCTTTCCAGTAAATTTCTCGGCTTCCTGCATTGCCATGAGTGCGTATGTGAAACGAGCCGCCGCCTTGTCGAATGCAACAGTCACACTCGTGCATGTGATTGACCCGAGGGATCTCGATATTTTCGAACAATATGAGCTCTACGTAAGACCGGTGGCTGACATTGTCGAAGACCACAGAACAGTACGAAGTGAGAGGCTCACATCCTTCCTGGTTGCGGAGTTTCCACCGTCGATCTCACCGCGCGTTCTTCTTTCCGGCGATCCTGCCACCGAGATCTCAAACCTCGCGAGAGAAGGCAACTTCGATCTCATCATCATGCCAACCCACGCCGGTCGATTCCGGCAAACTCTGTTAGGCTCTACGACGGCCCGAGTCATCAACGATGCGCCCTGCCCGGTACTTACGAGCAGACACGCCGAAACCATTGCTCCTCGGCCCTTAACGCACAAAGAATGGATATGCGCGCTTGACCTGTCGCCATATGCAGAGACGGTTCTACGCACAGGTATGGCTCTCTCAGATCAGGCCGGCGCTGGGCTTTCCCTCATCCATGTCATCGATTTTGGAAAACACGGAGGGCGTTCTTTATCAGGTGAGCCTGACGATCTTCATCTCGCCGAAATCCGCAAAGCGACGAGCGCCCTGAATACACTCCAAACCCATCTTGGAATATCCTTCCATACTCAGGTAGTTGCAGGTTACTTGAAGAATGCTCTGATCGAAGCCATCACCCGATCCGACATCGATGTCCTGATTATTGGGCGAAGCTCGACGAGCGGAGTACGCGGGCGCTTGACCGATCTCACCTATGCGCTTGTTCGTGACTCTCCTTTTGCTGTTCTCAGTGTATGAGAGGCCAAGGACACGCATTTACGTCGGACGTCACGTCGGTATCAAAGACACGTGTACGCCGATGAAACAGCAACCCACGTCTCTATTGCGCAGTGAATAACCAGGCCTTCGGATGCTCACTCCGATCCTTACTGGCGGTTACAAAGGCCGATGTGCTGATGGAAATGCTCCTGAGCAAGCCACTAGCAGAGGCATTGCAAACGGGGCGTCAGGCCAGCAATTCCTTCGATCAACTCATAACAGAATCTCGATGAGCGGCAAATCTCTGATATGGAGTGACTCTGTCCATCCCCGCGAATCTGTGGGTTTGTTTTTGCGGTTGTAGTTGCTTTTGTTTTCTCGAAGACAGGGCCAGCAGCAGTCGGGCAAGTTTGAGCGACGATTGATCAGTCGGATATTCGCGGGTCGAAACCGCATAATCTTGATCCGTCGGGAGCTGCCTCTGACTAGTGGCGCGAGTCCGGCTGAGCCTGTCGCATAGAGATTTCGAGGGTTCTCCTTCGTGCGTGCTCAGGCTGCTGCTGGGTCTGTCCTCGAGTTTAGTGGAGTTGTTCATTTGTTTTTGCTTTTTCATTCTTTGGAAAAGCTTTTGCCTTTGCTTTTCGTCAGACGGCCGGCCGCTGCCTGGCTGCTGTTTCCGCCTTCATTCCGATGGCCCAGATGAAGCCCAACAGTTCGCGTCCCAGCGCAGTGATGATTTTTCTCTGGTCCTTTCGGGTCGCTGCGAGCCTGCAGTAGCGCCTGTGCAGCCGGTGCTGTGCCTTCCAGGCTATCTCCTTGATCTCTTCCGCAACCCCCTCTTGTCGCTTCCGTAACGAAGATCCGACGCCGGGTGGGAGCCGGTAGCTCCAAGCTGCTTCGACGGCGATGCGCCTCAGGTGTGCGTTCCCCGTCCTGGTGATGCTCCCACGTTGCGTTCGCTCACCGCTGGATTTCTCGCTGGGCACTGCGCCGCTGTACCCCATCAGCTGCCGAGCGCTTTCAAAGCGAGAGATCTGGCCCAGCTCCGCCGCGATCGTTACCGCCGAGATATGTGCGATGCCGCGCAATGCCTGTAGACCCTTGATTACTTCCTGTAACTCGGGCGTAGCCAGCTTGGCTGCCTCCGCAATGGCTTGATCCAGCCGCACTACACGCTCACCCATATGCTCGACTTCGTGAAGATAATCGAGTCGCGTCGATTCCTGGGCCATCTGCGCAAAGTGAATCTGCCGAATCCAGGCCATGTAGATCTGCGTCCACGCCTTCACGCCCGGCGCTGGGCGTTGGCCCGAGCGCAACAGGAATTTGCTCAGCCGGTGACGCGCCCGCAGCTGATCCTGCTTAGCAGCCTCGCGTGCTCGTACCAGATCTCGCAGTGCCACGGCACCTTCATCCGGAACCCACACCGCGGTTAGATCGTCGGACCGGTGACTCCGCGCCAGCTTCAACGCATCCCGCCGGTCGGTCTTCACACGATCTCCGGACTTCTTCGGAACCAATGTCGGCGCTACTACCGTGCACTCCACACCCAACTGCGTCAACTGCCAGTAGAGTACGAACCCTGTCGGGCCGGCTTCATAGCAGGCCCGCAGCTGTTCTGTCGGACCAAGCCTCTTTATAAACTTGCGGATCGAATCTTCTCGGTTCGCTATCGTTCCCAGGCTGCGTACCTCACCATCCGGCTCGGCTACCGCCACGGCTATAGTCTCGGCATGGACATCCAAACCTAAAAATCGTACCTTCTCCCTCATGACCGGTTCCTTTCCGCTTGTGGCTCTGAACTGTGGTTCCCACTAAACTCACAGCCTAACCCACGGTCGGCGCATCGGGACCGGTCACTCCATGATGACTAGCGCCGTATCGACAGCCTGCTAGGGTATGACAAACTGTTTGATCGGGCTGAATACCCCATCGCTCAAGCCATCAGTCCCGATCGAATCAACTTTGAAATAGTAGCTCGTTCGCTCTTTAAGGTTATTGATGCGCACACGGAAGAGCGTCGTTGTGTGCTCAGGGTTCAGCCTGAGAGGTGATTCGGCGGTCTGGGTGAGGCGACCTGGATCTGTACCGTAATGCACAATTCCGTAATGCACCGGCGAGCCGCCGGGGTTGCTAATTTTCCATCGGATGATTGTCAGATATTCCGTTGCCAACTCGATCTCAGGCCCTTTGATGATCCGTCGTCGTGCGGCTGCTGGATCCATTGCACTTTCCTTTGCGACGGGGCTGACGCTCGAAGCCGAGATCGGCTTAGGACCGGGGACAGGCGCGATACCACAGATTTCCGAGGCGCATTGCGGTAAAGGAGGAGCCGGAATCAAGGTCTCGTTACCTTGAGTTGGAGCGGAACCGCCCGTCTTGCAGGCACCCGTATATGTGTCGATGTTGGGATAGGGCCTGGTATAGCCGTCCGACAACGTCTCCAGAAACGCAACGATCTGATTTTCTTCCTTATCGGTCAGGCCAAGATTGCCGCTGGTGGTATCGATATTGTTCGGCACTTCGGGCATGGGCCAGCAATCTACTTTTTCCGTAGTGCCAGCCGGGCAATGTCCTGAAGTCACGGGGTACGCATACTTGTCGCGCGTGTTGTAGAAGTGTACGAGCTGCTTCAAGCTCTTGATGTAGCCATTGTGAAAGAACTCTTTCTGAAAGTAGGGACCGGGAGCTTCGGTGGTGGGACATTGCGGCGGCGCTAACGCCACGTCGCGCGCCGTTGATACCTGCATCTGACCGTCGACGGTCGGTGCATATTGCTTCCAGCTGACTTTCGGATTTGGTCCAGCACCGAATCCGCTTCTGAGGAGAGTGCCCAGCCCTAAGTCCCTGTACCCGAAGCCGTATGGATTGGGAACATATCCATACTCGTCTGGCGTGGTCTCATAATAGAAAGCAACTCTGGGATTCAAAGGCAATCCCTCGTTCGCCGAGCCGAAGCAGGTGAATAAAGGATTCACCATGGCAGTCGAGCTGGTGTCAGATTGACCTGCCTTCAGCGTGGTGCCTCTTCCATCCAGATGGCATGAGTTGCAGTTACATTTGCCATCGAACAGCTTGTACCCCGCCATTTCGTCTACTGTGAGCGTGTATTTGCCGGCGAGATAGGCATCGAACTTTGAAGAAAACGCGCTGACCTGTACTGACTGTTCATAGGAATCAATCGACTGTGCCCAGCGATCATAGACGTGATTCGCGCGGGTTCGTTCTTCCGGGCTCAGTTTGACCGGCATCGCGTTCGCTCCAAATATTGCGGCGCCTCCGGGTGTCCGGCAAATTTCCTCCGTATCGAGTGGAAACTTGATATCGAGCGCGCCCTCTCCCCATACCTCCTCAAACAGAGGTCTGTACACGGCGTTCGACAGCCGGAAGGCAATGCAGGCGGTGTCAGGCATTCCCATTTCCATGTGGTCGACAGGGGGTCCTTGCGCCTGTTCGGCGTCTGGAACGCGTAACCTGTATCCGGTCGCGCGCGAATCATAGAAATTCCCGCCAAAGAACAGCCCCTGTATCTGGTTGTATTGAAGTACCGGGAAGAATGGCGCATACGGATGCCGTTGTGCGGTGCGTTTGCCGGCTCGAAAACGCGCCGTTCCCGGATAGGCGATCATCGTCAGGTTAACCGATGGGATCGGTCCGCTGAAGCCGGCATACGGCATATGGCAGGAAGCGCACGCTTCGTTTCTGCCCGGCGACATATTCTTGTCGAAGAGCATAAGCTCGCCGAGCGTTTCTATGAACTCGGTTCCGGTATCCTGAAACACCGGCGGCTGCCCCGTTAGTAGCGGAGGCTTTAAAGCGTGCCACCGTGCCAGCGCCCGAGCCTCGACGACGTCGATCTCTCGCAGAACGCGAGCTGTCTCAGAACTCAAGTCGGACGGCAGAATTCCCGGAGGGTAGGGATCATAGGCACGCGCAGGCCGTTTGTTGTTTTCGTTCTGTGGTTGACCGCGCGTCAGAGTCGGCTCAGCACAGAGCAGAACAACGAACACAGCAACCGCGGACAGAGCTAAAACAGTGATTGAGCGCTTTTTCCCAGTCAAGGTCGACCTCCTGACTGATAATTGTGCCTCAGTGCTTTCACGTCGATCGCGGCCTGAGTCCCATTGCTCTTGAAAGAAGGAGGTCCTAAATGCGACCGCAATGGCACCCGGTTCAGGTCTCGTCGGGTAGGCAATCGAAAACATGTGGGACAGCTTGAGGCTGCGCACATGAGAATCTTCAGTGGGCCGAGACGCAGATGATTGCGCGCTGCCCATCACAATTACCGCTCCCGCGCCGTAATCCTAACACTTGGATTCTCCCTGACCAACACTGTAATCAGGTTGGGTAAAAGCTACGGAAAGTTTGCGACGGACAGTGTTTTCCTTAACACACATCTTTGTGAAAGAGATCGTCCTTCTCTTCACCAGGAGAGCAAGCGCAACCCACAGCGCATGCGATGAGCGTCGCAATGCCAATTGTCACCAGGATGGCGGGTAAGAAATCCCTCAACCGCGACAAATAATTCAGTAAATCATGCATTCTAACGAACCACATGTGGCTCAGGCCCTCCATTCAGAAAACTCCGTCATGGGTGTGGTTTCTGTCGACATCATCAGGAATGTGATGAGAGCAGCCGTGCATATCTATTCACCCACACCCGCTCTCAGTATTCCGGCTTCTCACCCTTCGCAGGGATCGAGGTCGGCACACCCGGAGTTCCAGCATAAGTGATGAGCAACACGGTTGGTTCGTCACCTGACACCCCTCGATGAACATCATCGACCGACTCCCCCACGGCTTGGCCCTGATGAACTACCAGAGTCTTACCGCTGTCCCTGTCCTCGAGCGTAAGAGTGCCTGAAAGCACATAGACAGAATTCGGAAACGGATGAGTATGCCAAGGCAGAGCAGTATGTGGTGGAAGTATCAGCTTGATTGTGGTGAGTTGCGGTTCGCCCGTGGGATAGTGCGTGTACGGCTTGCCGTTCCAGGACTTGGTAGCCTCAAGCAAAATTAGACGGTGACCGCTGGCAACGTTGTTCGTGCTGCTCTGAGCGGAAGCGGTCACCACAGAAACGCCTGCGAGCATGGCTGCTATCCCCACGCCACGAAGTTTGAAGTACATAGCTTCTCCGTTTTACTTTGTCTTGCTCGACGCCCACCCGTATCGGAAGAGCAGGCGGCGATAGTCATTCGCCCGTATAAGCGACACGCCAGACGCTGCGCGAGCCGTCATCGCTGACATAAAGTGCACCGTCTCCACCTACAGTCACGCCCACCGGGCGCCCCCATACTTGTCCGTCTTTAGTGACAAAGCCAGTTAGAAAGTCTTCATAGCTGCCGTCCGCAGCGTGGCCATCGTGCATGGGAATGTCAATCACTTCGTAACCGGCTCGATTGGCTCGGTTCCAGGAGCCGTGCTCCGCAGCAAAAACATTGCTGTCGTACTTCTTGGGGAAGTCTCCGCTAGATGGATAGAACAACATTTCCAGTGAAGCCATATGCGGCTGGACGAGAACGTCCGGCACGATCACATGGGAGCTGATATCCTCACGCTTGCAATTTTTCGCCTCTTCCGGAGTTAACGCTGGAGCCTGTGGACTGGGTCCGGTGCCGTTTGCGCATGGCTCAGGAAGCCGCGGGTCCTGGTGATCGCCGATGTAGTACCAAGGCCAGCCATAGAAACCGTCTTCCTTAATCGAGGTTACATAGTCGGGAACGAGATGATTGCCGAGGTTGTCGCGTTCGTTGGTCGAACACCACAGTTGACCTGTAATGGGATTGATGGCTTCTCCGACGCAGTTGCGAATACCGGACGCATAGACTTTGATGAACTTTCCTGCGGGCGTGTATTCAAGTACGTCAGCCCGATGGAACTCTTTTGGATGCGTATCAGGATCATCGATATTTGATCCTGAGCCTACGGAAACTAACATATATTTGCCGTCTTTGGTGAAGACAACATCACGGGTCCAATGGCCGCCACCCATGAGTTGGGCATATCCGGGGATATCTGGAACAACCGTTTCAGGCGCGCCTGTCGCGTGCAGATCCCCTGTGTGATAGGCGATTCGTTGAATGGTAGTGGCATTGCCGATGTAGACATACTTAGGATTCTTAGCGGGAAAGAACGCAATGCCGAAGGGGTGATCGAGGCCGGTAGCGAACTTCTCGATGTGTGCTGCCTTACCATCGGGACTGACACCACGGAGGATCAGAATCGTGCCTGCGCCTGAATCAGCGACGAAGATATC
Source organism: uncultured Acidobacteriaceae bacterium (assembly GCA_963833015.1). GTDB lineage: Bacteria > Acidobacteriota > Terriglobia > Terriglobales > Acidobacteriaceae > Alloacidobacterium. Next base: position 937,855 of record CAWHWJ010000020.1, read on the forward strand.
GCCGTTAGGCGCTGTCGTGAGCAGGCGAGGCATCGTGAATGTTCCCCCACTCAACTGCATGTGCTCCTTGTTGTCAGCACGTTGCATGGGAACAGCATCGCCTCCGGCGTAAAGCGTCACCTTGAAGCCCACAGGAGCAATCGGCCAGGCGCCCTTCGGGCGTGGAATCAAATGAGGAGTATTGTTGACAGCTTCCTGGGGCTTGGGCTCAGGAAGATCGGCGACCGTGATCTTGCGGCGGGCGCCAGGCTGCTGCTGATTCCAATCGGCGAAGGCAGCCTGACCCGTGTCGATCTGCTGTGCCTGTGCCAAAGGAAGAAAGGCGGGTGCTAATGCCAGTAATGCTAGCAGTGTTGCCGGGGATGGAAATCTCATATTTCCTCACAACTCCAATTCATTTCAATCGCGCAGGCTTGCGTACGAAGGGCGCACTGCGGCTAATTGTTTATAGGTTGATTGCGGAAGTTCAAGCGATGCCGAGGCAATGTTCTCCTCGAGATGCTTGATCGACGCAGTCCCGGGGATGGGTAAGATAACTCTCGACCGCTCGAGGAGCCATGCCAACGCAACCTGGAACGAGGTGGCGTGAAGCTGGTCTGCGACCTGCCTGATCACATCATGCGCCTCTCTTGCCTGACCGATGGGTGCCCATGGGAGGAAGGCAATATCGTTTTCTTCGCAATAATCAACGATGAAATCTGATTCCCGGTCAGCAAAGCTGTAGCGATTCTGTACTGAGACAATCGGCACAATCTTACGGGCGCGTTCGATGTGCTCACGGGTCACGTTCGAGAGCCCAACATGACGGATCTTGCCTTGCTCGCGCAGCTTTGCGAGCGCTTCTACGGAAACCTCGAAAGAGACGACATTATCTGGGGCATGGAGCTGATATATATCGATGCGTTCCAAGCGCAGGCGCTTGAGACTGCCTTCGAGTGCATCGGTCAGATGTTTGGGACTGGCATTGTGTGTCCATTGGTTGGGGCCTGGGCGTTCCCACCCACCCTTGGTGGCAATCACCAGGTCAGCGGGATATGGATAGAGTGCTTTGGCAATGAGTTCTTCCGAGATGGCCGGCCCATAGGAATCGGCAGTGTCCATCAGGTTTACGCCGAGGTCTATCGCTGCCCGCAGAGTAGCAATCGCAGCTTCTTTATCTGCAGGTGGCCCCCAGACTCCAGGGCCTGTGATGCGCATGGCACCGTATCCGAGTCGGTTGACGGTAAGATCGCCGCCCATTGTGAACGTTCCGGCGGCCGCGGCAGAAAGTACTTCTTCTTTATTCATTATGACTGCTCCTGTTTTTCTCCTTGAGAGAGTGAAATAGATTGATAGATTGGACTTGGTCTTGGCTTCCAGGTGGATAGATTCATCCTCCCCCCTGCTCGCCACTTATCCTCCACCGAGGTGCCCAAGTCCGACACCGATGAAGTAGGTTACGAGTCCCTCGATCGCACCGATGGATGTCATCTCAAGGCCGCTAGCCCACCAAGAGCGAATCGTAATCAACGACTTGGCTGCACCAACGGCGAAGTGAGCGAGCAGGGAGACGGCGGCTGCAACGAGAACTGCCGGTATACCCGCCATAAAGAAGAACGGAACGATTGGGATAAGTGCGCCCACGGCCGTCGAGACCGCTCCCGAAAGCGCGGAGACCCAGGGAGTACTCATACCTTCCTCAGTTGTATGCAGCCGTTCATGGGCGAGTGCCTTGATCAGCTGCTCGCGATCCTTAGCCAGATGCTCAACAAATAGATCCGCTTCCTCTGCAGGAAGACCTTTGATTTGATAGCTGAGGGAAAGAACTTCGCGAGCCTCGCTTTCGTTGTACTCAACTGCATCCCGCTCCCGGGCGAAGTCGGCCTCAAAAATCTCGCGCTCACTTTTCGCTGCAAGGTAAGCCCCTGAACCCATGGACAGCGCACTCGCTATCATTCCCGCGAGACCCGCAATGAGAACGAAATGACTATTTCCGAGTGTCGCGCCTGACACGCCCGAGACGATACCGAAGATGGCGCCCAACCCATCATTGATTCCGTAGATGGCGTCACCAACCCAGCCGGACGCCTGCCGTTGTCCTTTGTTACGAGCGGCGAGTATCTCCTCCAGTGCCTTTTGAGCCTGGTCAGCAGTGACAGCAGGAAGCCAATGGGGAGTGCGGATCAGATTACTGAGAGTCTGGTAGTGCTCCTTCTCGTCCTCCAACACGTTATGAAGGATCGCGAGGCTCGGTGCATCGCCCAACTCCTGCACCTGTTTCGCGTATTTCGCGATATCGCGACTCTCGTCGATCTCGAGTCTGCGAAGTGCAAGATCTGGCCCGACCCTATTTTTCAGCGTAGCGGCTTCGCCGTCTGCAGTGCCGGCATACTGAGACTTCTCGCCTCCCAAAGCTCTAAGGCGTTCGGCCCAAAGGTCAGCGTGATGCTTTTCAGCGATAGCCAGTCCTTTCAAAGCCAGGCGGCGCTGAGGATCTGTCTCCCTCGCGGCAAGACTCTGATAGGTGTGGTGACCCACCATTTCTGCCTGCCAATTGCTCTCGAGGGCTACCATAAGTTGTTTCTGTTGCTTGTCGTTCATACATCCTCGCGACTTACTCGATGATGACCTTCCGTCCCCCATTGATGGCCCCTTCGGTGTGAAGCTCAACTAGAGGGAGTTTTGAGTTTTTCTGCCTGCCGTAATCGGCACCATGGGCGTGGATCTCGTAACTGTCCTGTGTGAAAGCCTGTTTTCGCAAGGACAACCAGACAAGCACGGTGCCGTTGTAATGCGCTCATACAAATTGTCGATGGAATAGTGATTGGCACTGGAGAACGCGAGCAACATTGCATAAACAGCCGCATAAATCAGCTGCAAACCAGTGATCTCCCAGTCCTGGCGCAACCCAGCACCGACGGTAAGAACCAGGATCAGTAGTGCTCCCGCAGCGAGAAAGAAACGCGTAAGCAAGCCGAACAGGACGAAGATGCCGATGATAGCTTCAATCCATGGCAAAGAGTACCCGAACCACACGACAAGCCATTCCGGTAGGGGCGTGGCATGAAAAGCCTGACCCAGCACAGATGCGAAGTGTTCTGGCCCGCTGAGAATACGCACCACACCGTGAGTCAAAATATTGATGCCAAGAGTAGACCGTAATAGCAGATAGGCGAGCGCAATATCCCGACCGTTTTCTGGAACTTGAAAGGTCATCGTTTCTCAATTCCCTGGATTATAGATAATTGATAATTAAATCTGGTTGCAGATTATTTATAATTTCCGCACGATGGCTGAAAACACACACGCCCTTCGCCGGGATTCGATGGCAGAGCGCGTCAAGCAGGAGCTCCTGCGGCGAATCATGCAGAGAGAGTTGGCGCCCGGCGCCCGGCTAGTGGAACTCCAGATCGCCCGCGATCTTAATACGAGCCAGGGTCCAGTTCGTGAGGCTCTCCGAGAGCTGGAAGCTATGGACCTCGTCACGACGGAGCCATACAAGGGAAGCCGCGTTCGCGAGGTGACTCCGAAGGACATCCGGGAAGCATATGTGGTGCGCGCATCACTAGAAGAATTGGCAGCGCGATTGGCGGCACCGCACTTCAAGGGATCTGTTGTGACCCTTCGTGACGAGGCAGCCGCCATCCGGGCTGCAGCGCGTAAGAAGGATATCGAAACCTACACTCTCCATGACGTCAACTTCCATCGCCTGATCGTAGCGGGAGCCTCGAACCGTATTCTGCTCAGAACATGGGATTCGCTCGCCTTCGAAGTGCGCATTCAGCTTTGGCTTTCCACTCGCAAATTTGACCTTGTCGGTGCGCAGGAGGCGCACTGGCGGATTATTGATGCGTTGGAGAAAGGTGAAGGGCAGCGCGCTGGAAAACTGCTCCGCGAACACATCTCTGCTTTTCAGAGCTAATACATATCTAGGTGGAGGAATATTTTCACAACCCGCACCTTTTGAAATAGCCGACTGAGGGGATTCAGCCGTGAATCCTTGATTCAGCAGTTCGGTTTTCATACTTTTGTTTCAACGAACTTCCCCATATGCCGAATGACGGAAGACAAGTCCGCACCAGGATCTTCCTCGAACGCGGCAGAGTTCACTTCGAAGGCTGCGGTTGTTGCAGGTAGGGTGAGATTCGATGACTGCGCTGCATCCAGGATCAGTCGAAAGTCCTTGTTCATCAACCCAACACCGAATTGCGGGCTGTAATCGTCGTGCTCGACTCTTGCCAACTTCCCTAAATGAGCTGGAGGCACGACGGCCGTCTGAGACAAAACATAGAGCAACCGGCTGCGATCCAGGCCCTCTGCCTCGCCGAGCGCGACTCCCTCGGCGATTGCCTGCATCCCGACGCCGAGGAGGGCGTTCACAACGAGTTTCATACTGGTGCCTGCGCCCGACGGCCCCATCAGGAAATAGTGGCTGCTCAGTGACTGGAAAATCGGCTCTGCCGCCCGGAACACTTCCGGATCCCCGCCAACGAATAACCTGACCGTGCCCTGTTCAACCGCAGGGGTGCTGCCGGAGATGGCAACATCCATAACAGTAACGCCGCGCTTCGCGCCTTGCGCGTGCAACTCGCGGGAGGTCTCGGGCGAGATAGTGCTCATCTCGAGCACCACCTGGCCCGGTCGTGAGCCAGCCAGGATCCCGTCATTTCCAAAATAAACGTTGCGAACTGCATCGTCGTCGGTCAGGCAGGAGAGGATGACATCGACGTCCATTTCCAATTCCACGAGACTTTCGGCCACTGTCGCGCCATACGCTAGGAGCGCCACAGCTTTGCTGCGGTTTCTGTTATACACCGAGACTTGGTAGCCGTGATCGCGCAGACGTCGCACGATACGACTCCCCATCGCCCCCACGCCGATAAACCCCAGACTTGCTTGATCTGCAGTGAATGATTTCATAAACGACTCCCTCTTCAAGGTCACTGGGGTTGATAAGTCTGGTCCCGTGGTCAGCGATTGGATCTTTGCGGGCTAAGAGAACACGCGGTGGAGAACAGCGACCAATTACCATAATGACTTCAAAAGTCTTGGGGCCGTAAACGTGATGCTGACCGGCCCCCCTTTTCGCCTCAGTTTCCGGCAGCGGAGATGGCGTTTTCAAACTGAATCGTCTCATTCTTCATCTCAACGGCTTGCAATATGACCGTCTTGTCAGTTGCCGTATCTGTTTCAATCGCGCCTGGTTGGCTGGCGGGGTCGCTCACAAGCTTGGCGGGCGCGGTGGCGACGATCTTCTTGCCCTCGATGAAACTCACGCTCACATCCGGGCCGTTTCCTTGCCACATCATCTTGTAGTCACCCGGTGCGAGTTGTGTGCCTGCAATTTTGACCGGCTGATCGAGCTGCACATTTGCGGAATTCTTCTGCCCGGCAAACGCCAGGGCAGGGATCAGGAACACCATGGCAGCGGTAAATAAAGACTTGGATTTCATAACCTTATTCCTTCGCGAGCAGGTTGCTCACACTAGGAAAAAGCACGTTGCATGCCAAAGCGCCGGGCATGTTGCTTTTGTGTCTTAACTCGAATCATTTCTTCGGACGATGGCTGAGGGTCCTGGTAGGCAACGTTCACGAGAGTTCGGAAATTTCCGAAATCTCGCGAGTCCTCGCGTGCGGGAGGCTCATCCTTATACATGAATTCCGAGGAAACTGAAGCATGGCAGGTTCTGTTGCCGATTCCACAGCCAATTCGTGGGTATCGAATTGGCTGAGAAAACCAACATTTCGTGTTGCTCTGGGATACGCGCTGGCCATCGTCTCCGTGAGCGCGGCCTTTGCTGCCGCGCAGGCATTTCTCTACCTCCACCTGCCTCTTGCAATCATGTCGTTTTCGTTCTGCGCGATTGCGATCACGTTTTGGTACGGAGGCGTCACGCCGGGGATTCTCGCAGTTGTGTTGGTCGTGCTGATCCGCACGTTCGTCTTCTCAACGGGGATCGATTTGATCTCGCGCGTTAGCTATGACCTCGTCTTCATTTTGTTTTCTGTCTTCATGACGCAGGCCACACGAGCCAGAAATGAGCTGGAATCGAGGGTCGCAAAACGAACCGCTGCGCTGACCAAAGCCAACGAAGACCTGCAACTCGAGATCTTGGAGCGCAAGCGGGCAGAGGGGGCCCTCCAGGAACATGTCGCCGCCCTCAAGAGTGCGGTCAACGAAATTCAGGTTCTGAAGGACCAGTTGTACAAAGAAAATCTGGCGCTGCGCGAAGAGATCGACGTCAACCGAATGTTCGAGGAAATCGTGGGCTCATCTCCGGCGCTGCAAACAGTTCTATCAAGCGTCGCCAAAGTGGCGCCTGCGGATTCGACGGTCCTGATTACTGGTGAAACGGGAACGGGCAAGGAGCTTATTGCCCGCGCTATTCACAAGCGGTCGCACCGGTCGTCGCGTGCTTTCGTGAGCGTGAATTGCGCCGCTATCCCGCGCGACCTGATTGCGTCGGAACTGTTTGGGCACGAAAAGGGCGCGTTCACGGGAGCGACACAGCGGCGCCTGGGCCGTTTCGAGTCTGCGGACGGTGGCACGATTTTTCTGGATGAGGTCGGTGAACTCCCCTTGGAAATGCAGATCACACTGTTGCGCGTTTTGCAGGAACGCGAATTTCAGCGTGTCGGTGGAAATGAATCTCTCAAAGCTGACGTGCGGGTCGTCGCCGCAACCAATCGCGATCTGCGCACCGCAATCGCGGAGGGCCTATTTCGTGAGGATCTGTTCTATCGCTTGAATGTATTTCCAATGGAGATTCCGCCTTTGCGGGAGCGGAAGGAGGACATTCCCCTGCTGGTCGAGTACTTTGTTGAACGCTATGCCAGCCAGGCTGGAAAGAAGATCATCGGCATCTCCAAAAGGAGTATGGAACTTCTGCAATCGTACAGGTGGCCCGGCAACATTCGAGAATTACAGAACGTGATTGAACGCTCTGTCATCATTTGCGATTCGGAAAACATCTCGATAGATGAGAGTTGGCTCGTGGGACATGCGGTTGGCAGCGATTCGGCAGTTCAGCCTCTCTCTCAGAAGCTGGCGGCTCACGAGAAAGAGATGATCGAGGCGGCGCTTGCCGAATGCAATGGCAGGGTGTCCGGCCCCCAGGGAGCTGCAGCCATGCTCGGGATTCCACAGTCGACGCTTGATTCGAAAATCAAGACTCTGAAGATCAATAAACATCGATTCAGAAAGGTGTAGGTCCGGACTTTTCCCTCACAGGTTCGGAGACCAACTTTGGCGCGCCCTCCTGCCTGAATGCCTCTCTTCGCAGACCTTATCTTCATCTTCAGGCCGCCCCCTGTGTGCGAAATTGGATGCTCGCTCGCAAACGCTACATGGGAGCTGATCATAATCGCTTATCAGATTGATATGAACATGCGATAGATCAAGATCGGCTCTCCAAGAGTCTATTTGAGTGCCGCGATCTCTGAATGGAGCCGGCGCGATGGCGATAGGCCATGCGGACTTTCATGCCTACCAACTTCACTGATACGGAGAGCAATGACGACGACCTCGATTATGCAAACCACAACTGAGCTTGATGAAGCGCGTGACCACTACCGCAACCGAGTAATTCCCGCCGAAAAGCTCAAGGTAATGGACAGGGCCACTGAGGAACTAATTACAAGCGGTCTAAAGGATTCTGCCCTTAAGGAAGGCGATCGCGTTACCGACTTCATTCTCCCGGATGCGCATGGCGCACCTGTTCGCCTCCAAAGTATGCTCGAGAGCGGGCCTGTCGTGATTTCGTTCTATCGTGGTAGCTGGTGCCCATATTGCAACATCGAACTACGCGGACTCGAAAGAGCGCTACCCGAAATCAAGGCTCTCGGAGCCTCACTTGTCGCGATATCGCCGCAACTTCCGGACAACTCGCTCTCAACTGAAGAGAAGAACAATCTAACATTTGCCGTATTGAGCGATGTTGGGAATGTCATTGCTCGCCGATTCGGTATCGTTTTCAAGCTTCCCGACGATCTTCTGGATACATATGAGGCATTCAACCACGGACTCGCCGATATGAATGGAGAAGAAGGAGCGACCGAGCTTCCGATACCGGCCACTTATGTATTGGACCGCTCAGGCGTCATCCGTCTCGCCTTCATTGAAGAGGACTACACAAAGCGGCTTGATCCACAAACCATCCTTGAGGCATTGCGCGACCTAGGCGACTAATACCGCAGGACATATGGGAGAAAACAAATGACAACTAATAAGCTATTGTCTTCCCTGGCTTTGGGGCCATATACGCTGCGCAATCGCATACTCATGGCTCCGTTGACGCGCACCCGCGCCGGGGACGGTAACGTCCCTCGCGAAATGAACGTTACATATTATCGGCAGCGTGCAACCGCCGGTCTTATCATCACGGAGGCGACTCCAGTTTCTCCTTACGGACATGGATACTGGGGAACTCCCGGCATCCACACCGAAGAGCAGCGAGATGGATGGAAGCGTATTACAGATGCTGTTCATGAAGAGGGTGGTCTCATCTTTCAGCAGCTATGGCATGTGGGTCGTATCTCGCATCAGGATTTGCAGCCGGGTAGTGTCCTGCCGGTCTCCGCTTCCGCGATCCGACCGAAAGGCAATGCCCTGACTCGCGACGGTCTCAAACCGCATCCGACGCCGCGCGCTCTGCTATCTGACGAGATTCCTGGGGTCATTAAGGAGTTCCGGCGGGGGGCTCAGTTAGCAATGAAAGCCGGATTCGACGGGGTTGAGGTGCATGGAGCAAATGGCTATTTGCCAGATCAATTCCTAAACAGTGGCTCCAATGAGCGGACTGACAAATGGGGTGGTCCAATAGAGAATCGTGCGCGCTTTCTCCTTGCTGTTACCGATGCTGTAGTGAGCGTATGGGGGGCAGATCGTGTGGGTGTCCGGCTATCACCTGCGAACCGGCACGGCGATATCGACGACACAAATCGTCACGAAACCTATACCTACGCAGTTCGCGAGTTGAATAAACGGAAGCTGGCATATATCCACTTGGTCAGCCCCAGAGTGGACGGTGCTGAAAATGCCAAAACAGTGATGGATCTCGGTCCGGAACGTTTCCGTCCACTTATTACAAGTCCCACGCGTCTGATCGTGGCCGGAGGATACGGGCCTGCAGATGCCGAGTCTCTCGTGGATCGTGGAACAGCTGACGCGGTTGCTTTTGGACGATTGTTTATATCCAATCCTGATCTTCCAAAGCGGATCGAGCTGGATGCGCCACTCAATGCATACGATCGTAAGACTTTCTATGCGCGAGGAATGGAGGGGTACCTCGACTACCCGGCACTTGGCGCGGTTCAGTTCCTTCAAACAACAACTTAAAAGGGATCACGAAGGCTGTCCGTGAATGATGGTTGCCTCACGCGATGGCCCGTTCCCGCCGGTATACGTTGGTATAATCGCATGTCCCTGCCTTCTCCAAGGCTGAATACCTCCCACACGGTTTTGCTGTGGCTGACAACAATATCCATGTGCTTCAGTCGAACTGATAGCAAGGAGCGATCACCATGGAACTGCGGCATCTGCGGTATTTCACCGCGGTTGTGCAATGGAAGGGCTATCGTGAGGCATCGCGGCGATTACATGTCGCGCAACCTGCCATCAGTCAGACAGTCGCCGATCTGGAAGACGAGCTAGGGTTGAAATTATTCTCACGGGCAAAACGAGTAGCGCAGCTCACGCCGGAGGGCGAGATCTTCTACAGAGAGGCCATGCGCACGCTCGCGCAGGCAGATCTAGCCATAAACACCGCGAAGCGGGCAGCCAAAGGCGAGGTTGGGAACCTATCGATCGGCTTTCTTGGGTCGGCAACGTATGCATTCCTTCCGGAGCTCATACGTACATTCAAGGCGCAGTATCCAGGTGTGCAGCTGACGCTTCAGGAGCTTACGCCTTTACAGCAAGAGGCGGCCTTTAACAAGGGAGAGATCGACATCGGATTTACCCGGGCGCTCACGGCCGAGCAGGGGAAGGTGTTCACATCACGATGCCTGTATCGTGATCCGATGATGGCAGTTCTGCCGCGATCGAGGCAGGTAAAAACAAAACGAGTAGGTATTTCGGACCTCGCAAATGAACGCTTTGTTCTGTTTCACCGCGATGGAGCACCAGGGCTGTTCGATACCATCACACGCATGTGCAACGATGCTGGCTTCTCGCCAAGGGTCGAGAACGAGCCCAATATGATGCAGACGGTCCTTTCGCTCGTAGAAGCAGAAGAAGGGGTTTCGATTGTCCCGGCTTGTGTCCGAAATCTACGATCCGCTGGGGTATGCTTCTACCGCGTACAACCGGATAATGTGCGGGTCGAACTCATAGCTGCATGGAAGAAAGAAGCGCCGTCAGTTGTTTTGAGGGCCTTCCTTGATTTGATTGACGCCAACGTATCCCAGATCCGAAAGAAGGCCGAACTCTGCTAAAAGGAGCGGCTCTTGAAGGGGCGCATGACTGAGAGAAGCGCCCCTTTTTCCAGCCACCTTAGATTTGTGCAACTCCACCATCGACAAAGAGCTCGATCCCGGAGATATAACTCGCTTCATCAGAAGACAGAAAGGAAACAGCTTTTGCGATTTCGTCCGGATCTCCCAGCCTACCCAGCGGAACATGGCTGGCGAGTTCTTCTTTCATCTTGATGAGTGCATCACCGTGCTGCCAGGTATCAAAGATGGGGGTATCGATATGGCCAGGGCTGATCGTGTTTACACGAATACGGCGCTCGCGAAGTTCGTTCGTCCAGGTACGGGCAAAGGAACGGACGGCTGCTTTCGTCGCGCTGTAAACGCTGATATCCGGGAAGCCTTTGATCGTTGCAATCGATCCGTTCAGGATGATCGCTCCGCCATCCTTCATGAACGGAAGCGCCTTCTGCACCGTGAAAAAGAGCCCCTTCACGTTTGCATTGAAGTGAAGATCGAAGAATTTCTCATCAACGGTGCTGAGTGAAGCTACCTGGGCTATCCCAGCGTTCGCGAAGATCACGTCGACCCTTCCGTTCCGTTTTTTGACTGCTTCGTACAGGCGATCAAGGTCGCTCAGATTGGCAACATCGCCCTGCACTGCCGTTACATTCTTTCCAATCTCAGCAACCGCGGCATCCAGGGCATCCTTGCGACGACCCGTAATAAAGACATGATCCATACCTTCCTGGACAAAGCGCTTTGCGGTGGCAAGACCCATGCCTGTCGACGCACCTGTAATTACTGCGATCTTTCCTGCAAATTTGCTAGACATAACCCATTCCTTGTTCAGGTCAACCTTCATTGATTGCCTGTTATTGAAGTAGATCGTGATGGTTTTGATTCGATGCGCCGTAAGATTCGATCAAGCGCTTCCTTCTCACTCAGGCCGATGCGGGCCAACTCTGGATCGGTGAAAAGACAAAATGGTACCTGTCTTCCTGTGGTCACCCGTTTGCCGCCAGTGAGGCTGGCATGAACTACGCGAAAATCGTCGACGCTTACATGTGTAAACTGCGCGCTGCCCGCTACCTCGCCGATCGCCCAAACGCCCGACGCGGTGGTCTCCAACCGCTCATTCACCTTGATGTATCCGCCATCGGTGAGTTCGACTCCAGCAAGCTCCAGTCCGATTCCCTGGGTATTCGGAGCGCGGCCAGCTGCGACGAGCAGATGGCTGCCCTCCAACGCTTTTTCGGCTCCATTTCCATTTTTCTCGACAAGGATTCTGACCGACTGGCCAGACTTCCCCGATATCTGTTTGATCCGCGCGCTCAGAACAACGTCAATCCCTTCGCCGCCAAACAAGCTTTGAAGCGCTTCCGTTACGTCGTCGTCTTCGCGATGCAAGAGGCGGTCATTGCGATCGACCAGCGTCACTTTGCTGCCGAAGCGGCGCATTGTCTGGGACATCTCCAGACCAACGTAGCCGCCGCCGATTACGAGAAGATGTTCGGGTAGTTCATCGAGTTCGAGTGCTTCGATATGTGTTAGAGGATGCGCATCAAAGAGGCCAGGAATTGGTTCGAAGGCAGCGTGTGTGCCAGTATTGATGATCACATTGGCTCCCTGGAGTTGACGCGTTGTTCCGTCAGGAAGCGTGACCTCCAACGTTCTTGGGCCGATAAAGCGTCCGGAGCCGAAGATGAATTCCGCTCCGCTCTTCTTGTAGTTGCCGAGATACGCGTCATTCCAACTCGATACCATCCTGCGCTTACGTTCACGAACTATGTGCATATCCACGGCGAAGTCTCTCTTGGCTATGCCGAACTCTTCACTTCTGCGAAGGTACGAGGCAACCTTCGCGCTGTGAATGACGTTCTTGCTGGGCAAACATGCTATGTTCGGGCACGACCCGCCAACGTATTTGCGCTCGATCACTGCAACACGCAGTCCGTGGTTGGCGAAGGTCCAGGCAGCGATTGTTCCTCCCGTGCCACCGCCAAGAATTACAAGATCGTATTCTTCGAGCTCGCCTTTCCGAGGCGGCTGGGATGAAGAAGCATTTTGCGTGTTGCTCATATCCTCTCCTTTCTCAAATCGCGGTTAAGTTTGAAAACATCTGTTCTCTGGGGCATGCGCTAGTGGCTCGATCCGATCATGCGATGGATTCTCTTCGAGGAGGCGTATCCACGCGGGGCTGTGGGCTGCAACCCAACATCGCTGCTAGAGTGAAGATCGAGGTCGTTCATTGCAGGTCCATCCCGGCTTTAGCATGTCTTGAGGAACTCGAAGAATGAAGCCTTTTCATGCGGATTTTCGTTTCTGAGCAACGGGTTTCCTCTTGGCTTGCATTGATTTCACGAGGTCGGCGGCCGACGCTCCTTCGAGCGAAAGCCCATAGCCGACTTCCCGCACCACGCGTTCCTTCAACGGCTGGATGAAATGTACGCGTGTGTTGCGGCGTGTAACCTCCGGAGCCTTCAAGTACAGTTCGGCCAATTCTCGCGCACGATTGAGCGCCTGGCCGTTCGGCACAACTTCCGCGACCACTCCCCACTCCTGCGCAGTACGCGCCGCCAGTGGCTTCGGATCGAGAAGAAACGCCTCGGCACGTCCTGCTCCAGCGCGATAACTCCACGTCGTGAAGATGCCGTCACCCGGCGCAACACCTACAGCGTAATGCGCCACATCTTGAAAGGTCGCACCCTCGCCGGCCACAATGACGTTGGCGAGCAGCACATAATCGGAGTGCACGTGGGCACGTCTGGCTCTACGAGATCTTATGTGGTCAATCACATAGGACGTTATCACGCACCAAATCTCAATGAGTGCTTCGCCCTGATATGGAGTGACCGTGTCAACAGTGCGAAGTCTGTGGGGTTGTTTTTGTAGTTGCTTTTGCTTTTTCTCGAGTACAGAGCGAGCAGCAGCCGGGCAGGTTTGGGCGACGATTGATCAGTCTGATATTCGCGGGTCGGAACCGCATAATCATGATCCGTCGGGAGTTGCCTCTGACTGTTATCGTGAGTCCGGCTGAGCCTGTCGCATAGGGCAAACGAGGATTCTCCTTCGTGCTTGCCTCGGCTGCTGCTGGCTCTATGCTCGAGTTTAGCGACGATGTTCATCGATAGGGTCGTCTTTGCTTTTTCATTCTTAGGGATGCTTTGCTTTTTGTCAGGCCGCGATCCGCTGCTTGGCGATAGTCTCTGCTCTGGTTCCAATGGCCCAGATGAAGCCCAACAGTTCACGAGCAACTGCAATGGTGATCTTTCTCTTGTCCTTGCCGGCTGCTGCCAGTCTCATGTAACGCTTGTGCAGCCGGTGTTGCGCCTTCCACGCAATCTCTTTAGTGTCTCTTCGGAAATACTCTGCTGTCGTTTGCGCAGGCCGTACCAGATGCATGGGGGACGATGATAGCTCCACGCAGCTTCGACAACGATTCGTCGCAAATGCGCGTTGCCCGTTTTGGTGATGCTCCCGCGCCGGGTCCGCTTGCCACTGGAGTCTTCGCTGGGCACGGCACCGCAGTAACCCATCAGTTGCCGAGCACTGTCAAAGCGGGACACCTGGCCCAACTCGGCCGCGATGGTCACAGCCGAGATATCTGCGATACCCCGCAGTGCCTGCAGATCGTTGATGACTTGTTGTAATGCGGGCGAGGCTAGCTTGACCGCCTCGGTGATGGCTTGTTCCAGTCGCGCCACCCGTGCACGCATGTGTTCGACTTCGTGCAGATAATCCAGTCGCGTCGCCTCCTGCGCCATCTGCGTGAAGCGTAGCTGCGCAACCCAAATCAAATAGGGACGCGTCCACGGCCTTATTCCAGACGGTGGACGCTGGCCTGAGCGCAGGAGGAACTTGCTCAACCGATGTCGCGCCCGCATCTGATCCTGCTTGGCTGCTTCACGGGCACGCACCAAATCACGCAACGCCTCGGAACCTTCATCCGGAACCCATACCGCCGTTAGATCTCCGGATCGATAGCAACGTGCCAGCTTCTCCGCATCGCGCCGATCTGTCTTTACTCGATCACCGGCCTTAACCGGCACCAGTGTTGGCGCTACAACCTCGCACTGGATGCCCAACTCCGCCAACTGCCAGTACACGACGTAGCCCGTCGGTCCTGCTTCATAACAGGCTCGCAACTTCTCTGCTGAGCCAAGCTTCTTGATCAGCCTACGTATCGCCTCGACGCGGTTCGGAATCGTTCCCAGACTTCGTACTTCACCATCCGGCTCTGCAATCGCTACGGCGATCGTCTCAGCATGGACATCCAAACCCAAAAATCGTAACTTCTCCTGCATGACCGGCTCCCTTCCGCTTGTGGCTCTGAGCTGTGCGTCCTTCTGAACTCACAGCCTAACCCACGATCAGCGCATCGGCGCCGGTCACTCTCCATACTGACTGTTGGCAACAGTTGAACGGTTTAGGCTGTGGAAGGTCGCTGGACCCTACCGACGTTTGAGTACCTGTCTTCTTTCTAGAACTCGCGCTACAGTCGGAATTTGATTCCTGGAGCTTAGGGGTAGGGTCAAACAAAACATCGCACCGCCACTCGGGTTATTCTCAGCCCAGAGGCGTCCGTTGTGCGCTTCGGCGATCGAACGGGACAAAGCCAGACCAATCCCTAGCCCGCTTTTTTTCGATGTCACAAACGGATCGAAGATCCCTTCCGTCTCGGCGATCCGGGCCCATTGTCGATCACTTGTATCACCATCTCGTTCTCATCAATTACAGCTGCCTGGATCTTAACGAGCGGCGAGTTTCTATTGTTTTCTAACGCTTCGATGGCATTCGAAATCAGGTTAATGAATAGCTCTTGAATTGCGAGGGGGTCTACCCAAACCTTAGGGAGCTTTTCATCTGAGCACCATCGGATCGGGACTTCCCGCTTGTTGGGGTCCTCCAGAACCAAACGAATTGCTTCACGGATCACGTCAGGGATGTTGGCTTCCCTCCTGTCTAAAGGCTCTTGTTTGAAGAGTGCCAGAATCCGCTGCATCGTCTCACTGGCGGTGCGAGCATCCCTCACTATTCGATCGATGGATGCAATCGCTTCCATCAGATTTGGAGTCACAGCCGCTAGCCAGCGCTCTGCGGCTTGGGCATTCGCGAGCATCGACGTAAGAGGCTGGCTCAGTTGATGAGCGATCGAAGCAGAGAGCTCAGCTGTTGCGAATCCCGATAATCTGTTGAATCTCAAATGGGTATTGCAACGAGTTTCTTGCGCACGTACGTGTCGATCGATCTTGACCTCCATTCCATGCCTATTTGCTCCATTCGGTTCGTTAAACGAGGGCTCTGCGGAGACATGGTCTGCGTTGGAACTCGGGCGAAACATAGCGACGGGGTAAGCGTGGTCTTGATTGTTAGGGAATCCAATTGTTTGTCTTGCCATTGGGCTGACCTCCTGAGGGTTGAGGTATTCAAACAGTTCCCGCGTTTACGAGCAGTTGCGGCAGCGCTGTGACGGCGATTGAAAAATGACCGGGTTGCAGCGGCTTCAGCCGAACGAGCGGATCAGGCGAATTCACGCTGCTTACACAACCGAGCCTTCGGACTAATTTACTGGCGAATCAGGGCAGGGACAACTCAATTAACCCTCAATTCCTGTAAGAAGCCTGGCTATACTGTTATGGTCCTGTCCCCAGCAAGTTAGCGATCTCCAGCGTTTTCAAAAACTTGCCATGAAAATTGATTCACCACCGCGGCTCAGGTTAGGCCCGCTTGAGGTCAATATCAAGACCGGGGAGATTCGCCCTGCGAATGGCCCTGAGGGGACAAAAGGCACCTTTCTACAGGAAAAGTCGCTTCGGGTCCTACGCATGCTGATGGAAAAGCAGGGCGAATTGGTACTTCGCGAGGAGATCCAGAAGACGCTCTGGCCGAACGACACCGTTGTCGATTTTGACCACGGTATCCACGTCGCGGTCGCGACCCTTCGCCGTGCGCTCGGCGACTCAGCAACGAGTCCGCAATTTATCGAAACGGTACCTAGACGCGGATATCGCTTGCTCGTCCCGATTGAAGAAGCAGGACCTGATTGGTCCCCCGAGCCCGCGCCGGGCCCTGGCGATCACCGTTCCTATGATCAGAACGTTGGTTCCGGCCTGGTTGGCAAATTGGTTTCACATTTCCGGGTTCTCGCGATGCTCGGCGCCGGAGGAATGGGAACGGTCTATGAAGCCGAAGACACGAAACTCGGCCGACGCGTGGCTCTCAAGGTTCTGCCGGAGGAAATGGCCGCCGATCCCGCCGCTTTGAGGAGGTTTGAACGCGAGGCACGAACCACTTCCTCTTTGAACCACCACAACATTTGCACGATCTTCGCAGTTGAAGAATTTGAGCGCCAGCCTGTAATTGTTATGGAGCTTCTCAAGGGGGAGACTCTGCGCGACCGCTTGGCTCGTGTCACCAAGGAGCCTGTTTCTCTGGACGAACTATTGGACATTGCGCTCCAGACTTGCGATGGACTCGCGGCAGCGCATTCCGGCGGAATCATTCACCGCGATATCAAACCGGCCAACCTCTCCCTTATGAGCTCCGACCAGAGGGCTACGCGACGGGTGAAGATCCTCGATTTTGGTCTGGCGAAACTCATGCTGGCCGAGCCTTCAAATGATGTCCAGGGGCTGAACGCAACAGCCAGCGACGTGAAACTGAATGAGCATCCTCCAGCCGAATCAGATATCAGCACGTTGCGCGCGGGTGGCGCTGCTGGTACCGCAAGCTATATGTCCCCCGAGCAGATTCGAAGGGAGGTGCTTGACGCTCGCACTGATCTGTTCTCGTTTGGGTTAGTGCTCTATGAAATGGCGACCGGGCAACGCGCGTTTCCTGGCGATGATCCCGCGAAAGTCCGGGAAGCGTTGCTCCATGAAGAACCGGTTCCTGTTCGCCAGTTAAATCCTTCCATTCCAACAGCACTCGAAGCCGTGATCGCGACGGCGCTCGAGAAAGACCGCGGGCAACGCTACCAATCGGCTACCGCACTGAAAAACGATCTTGAACGGATCGTGCGCAACGCCAATCCGGTAAGGAAACGGAAACGCGTACAGCGAGCAACAGTGGCCGTAACGCTGCTCGCGCTCGTAGCTGTAGGGATCTGGCGCTACGACGTCTACCGCCACCACATCACCCTTGCCCCGACAGACACCATCGTCCTGGCTGACGCCGACAACCAGACTGGCGATCCGGTCTTCGACGATGCACTGAATATCGCGCTGCGCTACGAAATGCAGCAGACACCGTACCTCAATATTCTTGGCATTGATAAGGCATATGCCACTCTAGCTGAACTCAAGCTTCCGTCGACCACTAAGATCACGCCCGACGTGGCACGCCAGATCTGCGCTAAGACCAACAGCAAGATGGTGATCTCCCAATCGATCGTCGATGCCGGCAATGGCTACCACCTGGAGATGAGAGCGCTCGACTGCAGTTCGGGAGCAATCCTGGGCAACGAGCAGGCCGATATCGGTAGCAGGAATGAAGTCATTCACGAGCTGGGAGTCACCGCAGTACACCTTCGCGCGAGGCTGGGAGAACCCTCAGATTCGCTGGCGCGCTTCAATCAGCCGCTGGAAAAGGCGCTCAGCGCTTCGCTCGAGGCTTTGCAGGCCGGCACTGAGGGGACCAAACTCCACTTCGCCGGCGACTTTGCAGGAGCTGTCAAACTCTATCAGCGAGCCGTCGAACTGGATCCAAACCTTGCCCTGACGTATGAGGGCATGGGCGCCGCCTACTATTCTCTCGGTAACACGGAGTTGTCGGAGGCCTCTTATACCCGTGCGTATCAACTGCGCGACCGATTGACCGAAAAGGACCGATTGAACGCCGAGATCGGTTACTACGCTGATGTGACCGGGGACTGGGAGAAAGAATATTCTTCCGTGCTTCGTATTCTAGAATTATTTCCTCGAGATGTGTTCGCTCACCGCAGTCTCGGGTTAGCATTTTCCCATCTCGGCGAGCCCGATCACGCTGCTGACGAAGCGGCTGAGGCTGCACGGTTGCAGCCAAGTTCATTTTTTTTTGAATACGCGATATTGTGCAGCAGGTTGGCAAGCAGATTCATTGAAGCAAGGTCATGGCTCGCCAAAGCTGACGCCCTTAAGTTCGACAACCCAGATATCCGGGGAGGGAGACTGGTTGTGCTATTTGCTACAGGCGACCGTGATGGCGTCGAAAAGCTCTTGGCGGAAGGAGAGCGAGGCAGTGATCGAAGAGACGTCTTGCTCAACCATGCCTGGATCGAGACTCAGCAAGGTCGCTTTCGCTCCGCCGAACGGCTGCGCCTCCAAGCTTTTGGGGCTCCATCGCAGATTACAGACATCTACTGGCAGGTTATTCGCTCGGCCCTCGAGAATGCCGAAGTCGGAAGGGACGTGCAGGCTCGACGCTTCGAAAGTAAGGCGGACGGAAGCAAGCTGGGCCGGGATCAGAAGCTTTTCCTGGCGCTCGCGCTGGCCAGATCGGGACAAACAGAGGAAGCCGGCAAGATGGCGGACCAAATCAGCGCGGAAAGACCCGAAGACACGCTCGTGCAGAATTACCTCGCCCCCACTATCCGGGCCGCGATCAAGCTGCAGCAGCACGATCCGGCGGCCGCCATCGATTTGCTCCGCGGGACTGCCAGGTACGATCTGGCCTGGACGGAGTCGTTCGACTATCTTTACCCTGCCTACATCCGTGGTCTCGCCTATCTGAAGCTTGGTGATGGCCGGTCGGCCGCGGCTCAGTTCCAGAAGATGATCGATAATCGCGGCCTTACGGTTACACATGTCACGGGCCCCTTGGCTTGGCTCCAACTTGGCCGTTCGCAGAAAATGATGGGCGATGAAGCCTCCGCGCGGAAGTCTTACGAGACTTTCCTGGATCTGTGGAAGAACGCCGATCCCGATATTCCAATCTACCGGCAAGCCAAGGCAGAGTATTCCAAGCTCCGAAAATGAATTGCACATACTAATGACAAGCGGGTTCAGTCCAGCAACCGTTCCTGAGTTTACAGTCGATCTCGGTTGTCCCGGTAGGGACGCTCATCACTGAGCGCCCCCCGGACGGATCCGTACGAGCGCGTCTACGCATACGGCTCTTATGGGGGATGTGTGGCGTGGAAGCGAGCGTGAGGATAGGGGTGCAGGATTCTCGGTATGGGTATCCACCTATCGAAGACCGGAGTCAGTGACTCCCACTTCTTCTTTGCGCGTTGGCTGCGACGAACCAGAACGTTTCGCCAGAGCCGATTGACTCGCTGTCTGAAGGTGCGCAGTTGATCGATGTTCCCGGGAACAGCATGGTATTGGTAGTAACCGTTGACGACCTTCCGAAGCCATGCACCAACCTGACTGATGCGATCATGCTTCCGGCGGAGAAGCTCAACCTTGATAGTCTTCAGCTTCGCAACCATTCGCTGTTTCGACGTAATCCGCCAGACGGTGAAGGTGTCGGTCTTATGACGTCGCCCTCAGTAGTGGGTGAAGCCCAAGAACGTAAAGGTCTCCGGTTTGCCCTCGCCTCGTTGTTTCCGTTTGTGGGCGGCGAACCGCCCGAAACTCGATCAGCCGAGTCTTATCCGGGTGGAGTTCCAAGCCGAACTTCGCCAGTCGTTCCTTGAACTGCTCAAGGAACCGCACGGCATCGGCTCGATGCTGGAAGCCCATCACAAGATCATCAGCATAGCGAACGATGATGACATCGCCGGTTGCCGCTTTCCTGCGCCAGGCATCAGCCCACAGATCGAACACGTAGTGGAGATACACGTTAGCGAGTAGCGGTGAGATCACGTCCCTTACACAAAAGGTAATCTGGGTTTCCGCGTGAGTGCGTGCCATCATTTTGCTGGGGCGCTGAAGGGATGGGGATGCTGTGGCGAATGGTGATAGTGTCGTCCCCCACCAGAACTTCTTTAACCACGAGCCGCACGATGCGCTGGCGCTCAATGACATTAAGCGTTTCAGCGGCGCTGCGCAGGCGGGCGAGAAATGCTGTGAGGGTCTCGGCCAGGCGCAGGAATGCAATCTGATCGGTGCTCTGGTCAGCGATCGCCTGCAGCTCAGCACGAAGCGACTGCTGGCGCTGACGCAGCAAGGGCATTCGATCGCGCAACTGTTCAATCGACAAGAGTCCTTCCTGGTAGGCGTTGAGTAGTCGTTCGATGCCTTTGCCCACATGCGTCAACTCCCGCTGCAGACTCTGCTCACGTTTTTGGGTTGGATTGGCAGAGCGAGCTGCTGCCAGGCGACGATCAAGTTCTTGTTGTATCAGAGCCGGCTCTTCCAGTAGGCGGATCACCTCGGCCCAAACAATCTGATCGAGGAGATCTTGCCTGACAAGGCGGCGGTTGTCGCAAACAGGGCCGCCTAGTTTTCGCCAGCTATCGGAACCAATGCACTTGTAGTAGTGAATCTTACGTGCGCTGGTATAGGTCGAAGATCGCGAGAAGGCGTAACCACACTTGGCACAGCTGACCAGTCCCTGTACAACACTGGGCGCAATGGTACGGCGGCGCGATCGTATTTTGTTCTCTTGGAGAAGCTCCTGGGCCCGGGCGAAGCTCTCTTCGCTTACCAGAGCTGGCACGGGAATTTCGATCCACTCTTCGCGCGGGCGTTCGTGACCGGCTGTCATGCAGGGCGTAGTCACCCCACGCCGGCGCTGCGGACGCATAACGCGCGTCCGTGTCGCGGCGCTGGTTTTGCCGAAGCAGGCGGTGCCACGATAGGTGGGATTCCGCAGCACGGCCCAGACTACCGAGCGTTCCCAGCGAGCACTTGCCTTGCGCGTGGGGATACCCTCGGCATTAAGTCGGCGCGTTATCTCGCCGATGCTGAGCCCCTCCACCGTATACATCTCGTAGATGCGCCGAACGATGCGCGCCTCGGCTTCATGCACGATATAAGCAGCGGGCGCTTCGTCGGTTTTACGGATATACCGGTAACCGTACGGAGCGTTGCTCATCACACTGATCTCGCCCGAGTGCGCGCGGTGTCGCTTGCCGCGGCGCGAGCGCTCCAGGATCTGCGCCCGCTCATATTCAGCGATCATGCCCTGGAACTGCACCAGCAGTTGATCTTCCGCGCTGTCGCCTTGCGGCGACCTCACAAACAGTGTCTCGACTCCGTGGCGGGCGAATTCCTCGATCAGCAGAATCTGATACGCATACTTCCGGCTCAAGCGATCTGGCGCATAGGCGAGCACAACCTGAATCTGCCCTTCAGCGGCGAGGTCTCGCACCTGCTCCAAGCCTGGACGCTCCAGCATGGCCCCGCTATAGCCTTCATCTTCGAAGACCCACTCTCTGGGTACTTCCAGATCGTGGCTGTTGGCGAACTCGATCAGCGAAGCCGTCTGGCTTGCAATCGTGTTCTCCTCGCGCTGCTGCTCGGACGAGACCCGTGCGTAGATCGCCGTCATCCTCATCATCGCACTCCTTTACGCGCCTACCGACCGGGCGTTCGCGACAGGGCACCAAAATATCGTAGGCCTGCGCAAGCTTCGACTCGAGCAGGCGATCAAACGAATAGGAAACGTGGATTTGAAATGGTCCGCTCTTGGTGCGCGGCTCAGCCATGTTTCTTCAGAGCACCTAGAAATGCGTTCAACGCGCCTGTCACGATCGCTCCCATGGTCAAGCCGCTGCTTCTTGCGTGCTTCCGTAACATTTCGACCGTGCGCGGCGGAAGTTTCAACGTGACCGGCACCGTGGCCTCGGTAACTTCCACCGGACGAACGAGATGGGAGGCTTCCTGCAGGTACCGATATGCTTGACGCTCTGAGAGTTCGAACTTGCGCGACAAGCGCTGCACTGCCTCGGGCCATGCAACCTGACGCTGGAGTAGGGCGAAAGCGGCGTTCAAGTGCCGAGCCTTTTCCACCTTGGTCGAACGCGTCATATGCCATAAACGTATTACCCCTTAAGACGAAGATCAAGAACCGGGTACCTTGTTCGCCATCCCGTCACTGTCCGTTCGAACTGGAAATTACCTTTTGTGTAAGGGACGTGACCACTGCTCCCTGCGGCGTACCTTGCTTCGTTTCCGACCACTGGCCATCTTCCGATACACCCGCCTTCAGCCATTTCCGGATAAGGCGAAGTATGCGGCGATCAGCCACCCTGTGCTCGATGAACCTGAGCGTCCACTCGTGGCTCATGTTGTCGAAGAAGCCACGGATGTCCGCATCGAGCACCCAGTTCACCTTCTTCCGCTCCAGCCCTGTTACAAGCGCATCGAGCGCCTGATGGGGGCTGCGTGCTGGACGGAACCCGTAGGAGAAGCCCTTGAAGTCGACCTCGTAAATCCTGTTGAGGATCGTCACCACGGCCTGCTGGACGATTTTATCTTCCAGCGCCGCGATGCCCAACGGACGTTGCCTCCCGTCGGCCTTCGGGATGTAGACCCGCCTTGAAGGTTGCGCCCGATACGTTCCACGGTGAATCCGGCTGTGCAGATCAGCGAGCCGACCTTCCAGTCCGGATTCATACTCCTGCCATCGGACACCATCGATTCCCGGCGAGGCCTGACGCTTGAGTGCGTAGAAGCTATCGCGCAGCAGCGACATTGTCACGTGGTGGAGCAAGGAGGTGAACCGTTCCTGCTTTCTTTCCCTTGCTGCTTTTCGCACACCGTCCAGCCCCTGGGACATGCGGTTCCCGCTCTGCGTCGGGAGCATGCGTGATTGGTCGATGTTCTCCTTCATCTGCGCCCTTCCCTCCCCCACCTCCGCGGCAGTTTGCACCGCCTTGTTCGGCTGGTTCACAGGTACTACGGCACAGTCCGACTTCTCCGGCACGTGCATGTCCGCCGTTCGGCCTGAGGCCTTCACGGACCGGCCTTCGTCAGTTGACGAAGGCGTGCTGGAGTTCTCCCGGTTCTCGTGCATGTTGTTTCTCAGCGTGCGCGGGCTCTCACGACTACGCAGGACCGGACAGTCCCTCGCGGATAACGCGACTGCCGTGTTGCCTTCCTCCTGCTCACTAGGGAGTCGGCATCCTGATCTGCGATTTTTCGAAGCTCAATCACCCCGCCCACCGATGCCTCCGGCCTACGCTTCACGAAACACCTCGCGATGTCCCATGCAAGACTAGAGGTCAGGATGGAGTCGCTGGCTCCTTTCCTGTAGGGCTCTTGCATCCCCTACAACATGCCGGTTTATCCCGGCGCACAGTGCGTTATCGCCGAGGCACTCACCGATCGCTGATCGGTAAAAGCGTGTAATCCGCTCTACACCTTCTGCGAACGGTTCTTCCTCGGTAGAGCCGTTTTCCTTTGCATCAGCACTGGCTCGAGGTAGCGGAGAATGGCATCGCGCATGGCCTGCTGCAGCCGTGGGCGAGCGCGTGCTCGAGGTGGACGGTCCAGAAGGTGGAACAGATTTGCACGAAACGGCGGCCGCGTTCGGCAGGGCGTTGGGCCGCGAAGTGAGGGCCGTACAGTTGCCCGAAGCAGCCTGGCAGAGCGTGCTGGAAGCGATTGGCACGCCGGCCGACCGGACCGGGCTCTATATCGAGATGGTGAAGAGTTTCAACTCAGGCTGGATCCACTTCGGTAACCCGGGAACCGAGAAGTTCCACGGGCCAACGACAATCGAGGCGTTCGCGCAAGAGCTGGTCAAATAAGGAGAACTGGCACAAGGAAACTATCTTCGATGCTGCGAAGATTAGCCACGAACCAGGAACTTGGCCAGAAGAAGAACTTATAACCGCCCCAAATCTTCGGTAGACCTTGAGAACCAGATGGAATTGGGCCTGCGATCTCGCTGAAACGTTCATACTTCCATTGCAGGTTGGTGAGAAATCGGCATCTCGTAAACGGCCGTCAGCTTCCGAGATGCGTTTCGGAGGACCAATTCTGCTGGCCATCGGGAGTCCTGGATCTCAATGAATATCAAGACCTGATGTTGTCAAGTGAAGTAAACTTCCGTTTTGCCGGGTGATTCGGGTATCGGAAATGTACGGCTACGTGATCGAAGGTTCCACGATTCATTCGTATCGTAACGCTTCCAGCGGATCGACCTTCTCTGCCCGTCGCACCGGCACCCAGCACGCCAAGAGTCCCACTCCAACGAACAACGCTCCCACAACGATCAGTGTCGCAGGATCGCTGGGCTGCACTTCGAACAGGAAAGACCTCAGGACTCGTGACAAGACAATCGCCAACGCTACGCCGACGAGCACGCCACCTGCGATCAGGCGAAATCCTTCACCGAAGATCAATTTGCGAATATCATTTTGTTGCGCGCCCACCGCACTGCGAATTGCCAACTCCCGGCGACGCGAGGCCACTGACAGCGAAAGCACGCCGTAAATTCCCACCAGCGTCAACACGCTTCCCACCACCGAAAACCCTGTCAGCAGATTCATTGCGAATGTCCGAGATGCCAGTGATTCGTCGCGAATCTGCTCCAGCGTCTTGACGTTTTCGATCGCTGCCGTTGGATCCACGGAGCGGAGTGCGCGCTGTACCGCAACCACAAGCGAGCGCGGATCCGCCGTTGTTCGTACTACAAGATGTTTTGAAAACGCGGTCGCCTGCCACAACGGCAGGTAAATCTCCGGCGACGATTCCTGCGTCAAGTCGTCCGTCCGCCCATTCGCGATCTCGCCGACAATTTCCGTGCCCGGTTTATCTCGCCCGTTCATCCAGAATTTTCGCCCGATTGCATTGTCATGCGGAAAGTAACGGTCCGCAAACGTCCGGTTCACGATGGCCACATTCGGCGCCTTATTATCATCTGTCGATCGAAATTCCCGGCCTTCCATCAGCGCCATTCCCATCAACTTGAAATAATCAGGCGTTACCGCGCGCAGCGGCAGGGCGATCTTGTCGCTTTCTTTCACTGCCGGGGGCTGGCCCTCAATCTCCAAAGTCGCCGGCCAATTGTTTCCCGTCAGCGGCACGCCCCACGCAAATGCCGCGTACTGCACACCTGGAAGCGCCGCAACGCGCTCCAACGCTTGCCGGTGAAAGCTGCCCCAACTCGACCAGCTTTGTACCTCCGTCACGCTCATCGTCAATATTCGCCCGGTGTTGTACCCCGATGGCACCTTTGCGATGTTCATCATTGTGCGAATCAGCAACCCCGCGCCCACCAGGAGCGCCAGCGTCAGCGCTGTCTGAAGCATCGTGACTCCCTGCAGCAGCCGCCTCTCGCCGATTCCCGCTGTCCCTTTCGGCCCCGCGTTTTTCAGCACCTCCATCGGGTCCAAGCGGAACGCTCGCAGTGCCGGAAAAACTCCTGCGATAAACGCTGCGAGGACTGCCATCCCAAGTCCCCAACCCAAAACTGCCCAGCCTGCCGTCACTCCATCCAGCCGTGGAATGGCATGTCCTGCAATCACCTTGAACAGCTTTACGGCGCCAAAGGCGAGCCCAACTCCAAATGCCCCGCCTAGTAATGCCAGCAGCAAGCTCTCCGCCAAGACTTGTCTTAGAAGGGCCACGCGACCCATGCCCATCGCGCTTCGCACTGCGTATTGTTGTTGCCTTTGCAGTCCTCGCACCAGCAGCAGCGCTGCTGCATTCCCGCAAGCTATCAGCAGTACCAGCGCCGCCGCGCCTAGCAGCGGCAGCAGAATCCGTCTCCCATCCCGGTTCATTTCATCCGTTAGCGGCTCCAGTTGCGGCGCGAACCCTTCAAACTGCTTCTCCGCTTGCGCCTCTCTTGCTGTTAGCACGGCCAGTTCCTGTTGGGCCTGCTGCGGAATCGATCCATTCCGCAGTCGCGCAACTACGTTCCAACCCGGTTCCTTCAGATACTTCGGGTCCGGATCCATCGGCACCCAAAAGTCCACCGTTGCATTGACGTCGTAGTTTGGCTCTTTTGCCGCTCCCGGCGAGGGCAGGAATCGCACTCCCGGTTCCATCACCCCGATCACGGTCGGCGGAACGTCCCACCGGCTGATGCGCACTGTCTTCCCGATAATCTGCCTGTCGCCGCCAAACGCCCGCTGCCAAAACTCATATCCAAGCAGAATCGCCTTCACGGGTCCTTGCCCGAAATCTGAATCCTGGAAACTGCGGCCTGCAGCAGTCCTCAGTCCCATGACGCGAAAATAGTCCTTGCTCACCTCCATCCCCTGCATCGACTGGCTGCCGTCGTTACGAATCAAAAAATTGAAGGTCCAGTCATACCCCGCGATTCCATCGAACGATTTTGCTTCTTTCCGCCACTCCATCCACTGTTGCGCCGCCCAGCCGCGCGGGCTGTCCATCTTCCGTCCATCTGTGCGCACCGTTGGAACGAGCATGAGTTGCTCCGGCTTCTGGTACGGCGGCGGTGTGAGCAGCACGCCCTGAATCAAACTGAAAACGGCAGACGTTGCTCCGATCCCCAACGCCAGCGTCAGCGCCGCAATCAGGCTAAAACCCGGCTGCTTCAGCAGCATCCGAATCGCAAACCGCAACTCTTGCAACATGCGTCCCCCTATATTGGGTTTATAGTTTCGCGAACCCCTGCTCGGCATTCTCAGAAGAGAAGACGTTGGTCAGACCGCGCTTGTTCTCTCATTCATCCGGTTGGACGATGGAATCCCAGCCCGGTTAGGTTAGAACTATGTAATTGTATTTTTCCCGACCCGCCTTGCGCTGAATTCGAGACAGCCTCGCCTCCCAGGTGGCCACGCGGTCAGCATAAGCGGTGCGAGCCCATAGGCAGGACTCCAGCGCCGACCGCAAATCGGTTCTCAATGAGCCCTATAAGAGGGGATGTGCATCGGCCTTTTCACGCCAACGGACATCCAGGTGCGAGAGATTCGGTCACTACAAGTTGGCTTCCTCTGCGAATCGGGAGTTGAATCTTTGTTGACCGGCAGGAGCATCCCTCACTTTCGCGCCGACCACTCTCGTTGCGCCGATTCCATCGCGTCGCGATTCACAAGGTAAAACTCGGCCATAGTTCTCAGACGTTCGCGCGTTTTCCTGCTGGACGAACTTTGGGCGCCCTCCTTAATCAAAGCTGCCAGTCGCTCCAGCGATCGTTTTTGTGCGTTGATCATTCCGCTATAGTCGTCCGATGGCTCGAACAATACCCTCCGCGTGCCACGCTGGCCGCTCCGGCGGACCAGGGTATACATCTCCAGGAGATGCGCCGCAACGCTTGCCGTGCTCTTGCTGATTTCGAGGTCAGCCACAATGCGGTCCAAACTGACTGGGGCATCGCTGAGCAACAAGTACCCGTATAGCCGGGCTGCAGTCTGCGGAACCCCAAGGGGCGTAAGGAGGTCGGCCATGCCCTGAATAAAGCGGTAGCCGGTTTGTCGCGGTTCTTTATTTCTTATATTCGGCATATTCCGAATATACTAAATTTATGCCGTTAAACGATAACTGAGGAGGTTCCCGATCATGAAAAGCCGTTTGACTCCCGCAAGAGTACTTGTCTTCAGCCTCATCGCTGGAACAGTGCAATTCGGGCTGGCGATGATCGTACTCGGTGGATGGACAGCGTTCTTCAGCCATCCGGCACTGATCGCATTAACGGTAGCCACCCTGGGAATGATGTTTGTCGCGCCCTTCGGCAACGTAAACCTGAGTTCCGGCGAAAGGGAGGACCGCGCCAACCGCTGGGTCTTCATCGTCCTCAGCATAATCGCGTTGACCAGCGCCATCCTGCCGCCCTATACAGATCGGATCGGACTGTGGACCATAGACGGAGAAACAACTCGCTGGATAGGCGTGATTCTGTACGTGCTCGGCGGAGCACTGCGACTGTGGCCGGTCTTTGTGCTGGGTTCGCGGTTTAGTGGGTTGGTGGCCATCCAGTCGGGCCACACGCTGGAAACTCACGGCATTTACAGCCTTGTTCGCAACCCCAGCTACCTGGGAATGATTATCAACATGCTGGGATGGGGACTAGCGTTTCGCGGCTGGTCGGGCGTTGTGATTTCTTTGTTACTGTTGGTGCCGCTCATCCCACGCATTCACTCCGAAGAGCGCCTTCTGAGGGCACACTTCGGCACCGAATACGATGCCTATGTCGCGCGAACCTGGCGCCTGATTCCGGGGATCTATTGATTCAGAACTTGCGCCGTCTGGGATGGAGCTCCGGGTTCCGAGTGGATAACCGGCAAACCGGAAATTAGGCGGGGTTGGATAGTCACTTCCGGTTGGGCGACCACACGTTCGGAATTCGGGAAAACAAGATCAAATCGCGCATCAATAAACGCAGTGGTGGCCTGTCGGCATCACTCATCGACGGCTGTAGATACCGCCGCACACCGCTGGCAATCGCCGCACGAACCCGCGGTTCCGTGACAATGCGCGGCACCCAAAGCAACGCAAAAATCAGATAGATGGAGCCTAGTACGATAGCGCCGACTCGCGCGGTCCTAGGCCATTGAATCGCTATGCCCCCGAAAATCTGGACCGCAGCCGCAATGTATACGAGAATCTCACGGTGATGAACGTCACCAAGCACCTGGATCTTTTGCCAGTTGTTGACGTCACCCCAGACCAAAGTGATGATGCCAAAGGCGACCGCGGCCAATCCATACACGTGACGTCCGAGATAGGTTCTCGCCATCTTAGCCCTGAATACGCGACATTTTCGCTCAATTGGGGCTGAACCCCATAAGGTAGTTCGTTTCATGCACGCCTCCAAACGCAAACCTACTATCGGGCTCACTGACAGGAACGATTGACAATGTTTTTATAGCGAGGGACTAGTTCGCAAGCGCGTCGCGGTTAGCCTTAGCCCAGGCGCTATTTTGCGGCACCGCCTTCATAGGCGGCCCTCCTTCGGTCCCGCAGGAGCATGGGCCCTCGGTCTTAGCCTCGGTCATGCAGGAGCAGGACTTGTTTTTTAGGCATGCGCACACGTAGACGACCTTGCCCTTCACCTTTGCGTCATTGGCGGGCTGATTCTGGGCTGCGAAGCCCGTCTGCAGGACCGCCAGCAACGGCAGCAAGGTCAGCATGGCTATGGTTCCTTTGATTTTGCCTTTGATTGTGTTCCTCATGGATTGTCCCTAGCGTGGCAAGATTGGGTTCGGGTGCACGAGAATCGGACAGCCAGACTCCCACTCCCGTTTCTATCGCCCAACCCAATACTGCGGCCGAAGGTGGTCATTCGCAATATCCACTCCACGACAATTTGACATAGCCACAAGGGTGGGTCTCGATCTCACGATTCGCCGAAATGCCCGCGACTCAAAGTGTTCCCGGAAATGCTCCAAATGCCCGGTCAAGTGGCTATGGCACTCTCGCAACTAGGCAGATAGCATCGGACCAATTCCGTTCCGGCGAAAGTCGCGGTTGTGTGTTCCCGCGAGAAAGGGGCCGACTTTGTTCTCGCACTACATCTTCTGGCCGTGGTTCACCGGACTCGCCTTTCTGCTCATGGGCCTTTACTCCGTGCGTGGCGAATTTATCTCCGCCTCCGGAACCGAAAAAGTCATCGTTCTCGGACGCGTCTTCGCTGCCTCGGGACTCGCCGCTTTCGGAGGCGAGCACATGGTGAACATCGGCCCCTTCTCGCCCATGGTTCCACGCTGGCTTCCCTTTCATCCCTTCTGGGTAGTCTTTTTCGGGCTTGCCCTGCTCGCGAGCGCATTGAGCCTTGTGCTTAACAAATACATCAGGCTCTCCGCCACGCTGACCGCCGTCATGTTCCTGATCTTTATCCTCACGCTCCACATCCCCGAAGCCATCACGAACCCGCACGACCGCTTCCGCTGGACGGTGGTTCTCCGCGAAACGTCTTTCGCCTCCGGCTTTCTTGCCTTTGCCGGAGCTCACGCCACGCGCTCGAAGCCGCGCATCGTCATCGGGCGCGGCGCTGCGGCGCTACCATATCTGTTCTTCAGCATCATGCACGTGCTGCATCCGGAAAATGCGCCGGGCGTCCCACTCGCAAAGCTCTCACCGCCCTGGATCTTCTGGCCGCACGTGTGGGCCACCGTCACAGCGCTTATCCTGCTCACTGCAGGGATGATGATTTTTGCGGACAGGTTTGCCCGCGTCGCCACTGCCTGGCTCGGCCTCTGGATGCTGCTGCTCACCCTCGTCGTTTACGTGCCGTTGCTCATCCCCGCAAAGGACGGAATGCAGCTCATCGAAGCCGTCAACTATATCTTCGATACGCTGCTCTTCTGTGGAACCATCCTGCTCCTCGCGTCAGCGTTGCCGAAGAAACAGCCCGTGCCCGTAGCTGTCATGCAAACTGCGGTCTGAGCGTGCCTGCTTCAGACGCTAACAATCGCAGTCCGCAGCTTCTCAACCGCGCCCGGAATCGCCTGCGCGGCCACGTTGCCGTACCCGAGAACCAGCCCTTTGCGGACATTCTTTGTCATATAACTCCCCGATAACGGGAAGAGCCACAATCCCAGCTCGGCCGCCCGTTCGGCGATGGCTACATCATCGATCTCCGCGGGAAAAGTGACCGTAAGGTGCATCCCAGCTTCAGCGCCGTGTATCTCGAGCGTGTTGCCGAATGTGCTCCTCAACTGCTCCACCAGCACCTTGCGTCGCTCACTGTAGAGCTGGCGCATACGCCGGATATGCCGCGCAAAGTGACCCTCCCGCATGAAGTCGGCAATCGCTTCCTGGAACAGGTATGGCGGAAAGATATCCATCGCGTGCCGCACCGCGCTAAAGCGCTCAAGCAGGTCCGGAGGAATCACAATGTAACCCAGTCGCAGCGATGCGAACAGCACCTTGCTGAAGGTCCCGATATAGATAACGCGCCGGTTATTGTCCAGTCCCTGCAGCGACGATATCGGCGCGCTCTCGAACCGGTATTCGCTGTCGTAGTCGTCTTCGATAATCCACGCGCCGTTTCGCTGAGCCCAGTTCAGCAGTTGCAGCCGGCGACCTGCGCTCATCGCGCTTCCCAGTGGATACTGGTGCGACGGGGTCACGTAGGCAGCTCTCGCCTGCGGGCACCTCGCCACCCCCGCCTCCACATTTAGCCCCTGGTCATCTACTGGGACAGGAATTTGCCGGCATCCCGCAGCGGTAAACACATTCCGCGCCAGCAGGTAGCCCGGCTCTTCCATCCACACGGCGTCGCCAGGATCAAACAGCACATTCGCTGTGATCTGCAGGGCCTGTTGCGAACCGGAGACAATCATCACCTGCTCCGGCTCGCAGTGCACCGCGCGCGCCGTCCGCAAATACTCACAGATCGCCTCGCGAAAACGCCGGGAGCCCAGCGGATCAATGCAATGGATCGCGTGCGCATTCGGATCCTTCGAGTGGTGCATCACCAACCGCGACCATATCGCATAAGGAAACTCCTCGAAGGCCGGTTGATGCACCGCGAACGCCCCCAGCCCGTAACGCCAGGGTGTCACAGGCACCGTTGGAAACTGCAGCGCGCGTCGCGCCACCGGGCGCGGTCCGGAAGTCCGAGGTGTCCGCCCGTTGACCGGCCGCCCGACCTGCGTCAGATATTCGGGAAGCGAGCTGCTGACGAACGTCCCCGCGCCCCGGCTTGATTTGAAATACCCCTCCGCCAGCAGTTGCCCATACGCCTCAAGAATGGTGATGCGGGACACATTCAGCTCAGTGCCCATGGCTCGCGAAGATGGCACCCGCTGGCCTGGCCGAAGAACTCCGGTCGCGATGGCATTTCTGAGCGACCTGTAAATCTGCGAGTGGAGAGGCTGCGAACTGCCGCGATCCACTGTGACGACAGGAGTAAGTACGCTGGAACCCTTGGCCATTTCTCTTATGATAGTGGTTCGGCAAGAGACTGTGTTTTCGCCGGCTTTTCAGACCACCCCCATGGGTCGTTGCGGAGCAGCAGTTCCCTTCCCCGCCAAGGCTTTGTTTCTCGCGAGCGGCTTGCAGTACCTTGAGCACACTATTGGCTCAGAGATTCTATGGCCCATCACACCGTGCAAAGAAATGCTGGCGGCATATAAGACTTTGTATCGCACTGGTAGCTATTGATGTTAATTCCTTAGCGGGAATGTGCCGCGAACAATCTGATCCAATGGGCGAAGAAGGGATCCTCAAAGCGCACCCGGATGCCATTCGCGGACTCCTCCTCGCGCAGAATGTTCCGGTCGATCATTGCTCCGAGTGACCTTCGCACTGTCGATGCTCCCCTGCCAAGCGCGCGAACCACCTTCATCGACTGGAGATTCACTCCCCTTTGCTCAATGACTGCTAACAGGGTTCTCTGTTGAATGGATGTCAACGCCGTCCAGAGCTGCGTATAGAACGGGTCGTACTGCCTCACAAGAAGCTCGAGCGATCGCCTGACGACTGATTCGTTAAAGACAGCGGATTTGCTGGATGCTCGATCCCGCAGCTCAGTCCAGCAAGCATGAGCCAACATCTGGACGTTATAGGGAACCTCCTCCGCCATGTCGAGAATAAGGCTGATAGCCTCACGGCTCTGGATTTTGAAGCCGCTCTCGACAAGATTCTTCTCGATGAATCGTTCAAAGTCAGCCTTGGGAACTGCCCCTAGAAAGCGAACGCTACCCAGCCTGTAAAAGGGCCGCGCCGCATCCATGGCCATGGCGCTCAGCATCTGCGTCTTGGAGCCGGCAAAGACATAGCCGGTCCGCTTGTGCCGTTGAATCGCCGCTCGAATCTGGGACTCCGCCGCATCTCCTCCCAGTTCGATGACTCGTTGAAACTCATCTATCACGAGTCCTACCGCACGGCCAGTTGGTTGCGCTTTGGCAAGCGATTCCAAGCCGTTGAGTGCTTCGACCAGCAACGTCGCGCCTCCCTCTTCTTCAGAGCGCGAGCCAACACTCACCTTAGCTGTCCACGACCTGTCTGAAAGGCTGAAGTCCAGCTCCGGCCGCAATCGCGAGAAGAATTTACGAATCTGTTCGCCAGCCCGCTCTACCCCACTCTTGAGCTGTTTAGCCGCGTCGGCAACCATGCCGGCGACCAGCATTTCGATTGTTGGATAGCTTTCGGCATCAAGGCGGAGAACGACCGCATCCGCAGCCCCAAGGTTGTCTTCCGCCGCCTTAAGAATCGAAGTCTTGCCGTAACGGCGTGGCCCAATCAGAAAGAGCTTGCGACCGGTCTTAATCACCTCCTCAACTTCGGCGACTTCACTCTCGCGGTCCACGAGTTCACCGACTCCCAACTCGCGCCCGAATTCAAATGGATTCTTCATGGCACATAGTTGTATCACACATAGTAGTGCCACGCAATATTGTGCCGTAGAGTCGAATGCTCCCAGGGCGGGTTCTTTTTCTCTTTTTACTGCTTTCCTCTGTCACGCTCCTTTCGATTTCGCGGTTCGCGTGAGTTTTACGTCCCAACGTCCGTACTTGATCTTCGTCAAGCGAAGTTCCCCGTGGTCAAGAGCCTGGACAGTTTCGAGTTCCTGTCTATATCGCGTTCTGGGGGCGCAACTGTGGGGCATCTATGGCTTTTGCGACGTCTTCACCCAGCAGGTGAACTGGGTCTCCGGAATTACCATGGGCCTGAATCAGGCGCCACAGACGATCATGATTGAGAACAGTCGAAGCAGTCTTATTTGGCGCACATTCATGTCCAACTCAGAGATCCGGCCCATGCCCCGAGTGATCGGCCTCAATTCAGATGATAAAGATCTGGGAATTAAATCAAAGTGAATGTCTCGTACGTGCTCTGATGATGAGCTTTCAGACAGTCCGAACCCGCGTCAAGAAGACTTCGCGAAATTTCACGAGAATTCGATGGTGGTTTGACGCCGGCCTCTGAGGAGTTCCGTACTGTGATGCATAGAGTGGTAGAACTATGCGATCGATGATTGGTCTGTTTGTTCTCGCAGCCGCCGCAGCAAGCGCGACCGCGGCCTTTGCTTCTGAAATAATAGCCGTCAATGTGCCCTTCGGCTTCGAGACTCACGGGAAGGCATTTCCGGCGGGCAAATATCAGGTGGAGTTTGACTCGACCGAGAACGTTTTGATCCTCCTGAGTGAAACCAACACGAGAAAACGCTTTATGTGGGTCGCTTCTCCTGCGGACTATAGTCCCAAGATGGCAAGGCTCTCGTTGAAATTCGACGATGAAGCCGATGGCACGCACGAATTGCGCAGCATCCGGTTGGCCACGTGGGAAACTCCGGTATTGGATAAACGTGAAAGGCATGCCGCTCAGCCCGAGGTGTCCATTACTGGAGGCCGGTAGTTAACAACTTCTGCAGATTTCGGCGATTCGAAAAGACGGTGGCACTCACAGACGTGGTATTGCTTCCCAACGAGTGCATGACCGCCTTGACGAGCGCATCGAGCACAACGACATTATCCGGGCCTCACTCCAACCGTTACAAAAGTGAAGTACACACTTTTTCTCCTTTCACAGATTGCGGCATGCGCGGCAAGTGTGATCAGGCTCTGCGTTGAAAATTCTCATCGGGATCCAAGTATTCGCCACGGTCAAATGCTTCATTCTCACGCTTGCTTTCCCGGGTCCGCAGCAATTCCGCATGCTTCGGAGCAAAGACATACTCTTCCAGGAACTTTATCCGATGGGGTGGCCAGCGACGAGTGATCAAAAGGTTCCGATGTTCTTTGCAGAACTTCTGCAGCGCAGCGAACTCTATCGAATATACTGGCTTACCCGTGCGCGTTTGCTCGCGCTTTGCCTGGAGCAGCCCCTGCTCGATCCAACACACGACTTTGCTGTATCGCACGCCAAAATGTGAGCAGATCTGACGCAGACTGAGTAAGTCTTTCGCATAGTGGGTGTAGCCCCGTCGATGGATCAGGTTGTACAGTGTCTTGGCTTCACAGTGGAAGCGCTGGGACGCGGCCCGTACCCCGTGCTCGGACACATATTCAATGATCGATTCAACGGCAGTCGGATCGAACGTTCGCCTGGACCCGGACCCAGGTCTTTCGACACCGTGTTTTTTCAGGAAACGCCAGCACGCAGCTTTGTCGTAACCGGTGAGAGCTGTTAGTTCTTCGCATAGCCGGACCGGATGTTGCTTCTTCTGCGCGATGTTCACCGCGTCCGTGGGCCATAGGTATTTTCTCGGTTTTTTAGGAGGCACTTCATCAATTGCGCTCATATCGCACCTCAGTCTTCCATATACACACAACCCGGAGAAAAAGAAGAGGGGTATAGAGATTTTTCTACGTGTTTTTCGTGATTTCAACGAGAGCCAGTCTCGTGCTTAGGGCAAGGGACGCTGGCCCCGACTGCTCGTCCCCCATACTGATATAAGGCATTTTGCTATGCAGCTTGGGGCCATCGAAGACAGATTTTTTTTCTGTGTTTAATCGCGGAGCGTCAGTTCAAGGCTGCAATTTCGATTGCAGCATACTGCGGCAGAGTGGCTCAGAGCTGACGTCGCAGGAGGTTCCGTTGGACAGGCCCCCTCCCCCTTCCAGTGAGTACTGGTATGTGGGGTCGCAAGACCGAACCGTGGATGATCTTTTTCGCCGGGTTTGCGCCTTAGCGTGGCCTTACGCTCTCTTCTGTGCAACGCGCTATCTCCACGACATTCACGCCGCTTACGACCTCATGGACGCCGCCGTCTCGAATGCAGAGCAGTACTACCAACGGTTCAATGGTAACCGTACGTCTTCTCAGATCTTCTATCGCATCATCAGTGTCCTGAAGCGGCTTTCCAAACAACGTGCCCAGAATAGACGCGAGGTTCCTTCCGGTTCTTTACCTGATCTGGAAGTAAGAGCACGTACGTTATCGTCGAAGCCCGAGGCCGAACAGAGAGCATACGTCGAGCAAATCCTTGGTCAGATGATCGAGCGTTCGAGAAAGATTACTTACTGGCGGATGGAGGGCCACACATGGCGCCAGATTGCCGACAAACTGAACGTAAACCATGCGGCGGCGCGGCGGGGCTATCACAGGGAACTTCGCAGATTATTGTTCCCACCTTCTAATAGCCGAAGCCACGACGAACAAGAGGGCTGAGATCGATAAGAAATTCAATCCCGAACAGTGGTTTCTCAGTCAGGTTGAAACCCATATTCGCACACAGCCTGCTGGTGAGAAGACTCCGTTGTGTGTCGACAGCGGGTTCCTGAGAGCGTACGTGGACACGCCCACAAGGTTCTCTCTGTTGGATCCCCGAGTCGAACACGTGTCATCGTGTGACTATTGTCTGCACGCCTTCCTTGACATCCGCGCCGCAGAGCCGAAGGACATCGGCCGTGGACCTCTTTTCCTGCGTCATCGACGTATCGCGTTTGCGGCTGTTGCACTTGCATGTCTGCTGGTCGGTGTTCTCACCGCAATAGTGTGGCATCGCAGGTCAGAACACTCCACTTCAATTCAATCGGCCGAGGTTCGCCGCACCCTTGATCTGACAGAATATGGAAACTATCGCGGTCAACACGAGGCATCAGTTCCCGCCCTCTCACTCCCCCCTGCCTTGGTGAAACTTGACCTCATCCTTCCGCGGCTGAGCGATCCAGGCAATTACTTCGTCATGGTCGCACCGGACGAGAGTGGACAAAATCGGATTGCCGGCGCGAAGGCTGTGGCTGTGGGTAGCGATCCACGCACGGTCTTGATTGTCTCCCTCGACCTCCGAAAGGCCACGCCTGGCAAATACATATTGTCGACCGAGCGTGAAGGAGAGGGGGGGCCGTACTTTTACCCCCTAACCATCGAATCGATCTCCGCCAGATGAGAGGCTCCCATGATGAAGCTGACGCGTCGATCTATCTCCGCCATCGTTTCGTTGGGGGTTCTGTGCACTACGGTGGGCGCCGTGAAACTTTACTATCGTCACATTCAACATCATCTAGGACGTAGACGGCGAATCGGTTGTTGTGGGACGCTCGCGCCTGATTACTACCTAGTAGATGGTCGGGTGTGTTTCCAAGGAGTTGCAGATGAGCGTGGTTTCCGAGGTTTTCGGAACGACGTACCCGATCAAGGCAGCATCGCAATAGGAGGGGACTCTCATAGCGTTCCCCTGAACCGCATTGTCTTTTGAAAGGCAAAGTGGCGGCTTTGGTACTTGCCGTGCTGTTAACGGTAGCATTCGAGATTTCGTTGTGGGTTTTGTAAACAGTCGTGTACACGCCATAACAGAAAAGAGTACGAAGAGATACGAGGGGGAGGGCCTATGGATCGTTCATACCAAGTATTGAAAGCACCGGCGATTGCGACCAAGCCAGATCGAATGCCGTTCTCTCAACTTCTGGTGAGACTTAGCCGTGTCGGTTGGCTTTCGCGATGAAAGCCCTTGAGTCTCCGACGCTCGAACACTACCGAGTCCGGTGCCTGCAGTTACGTGGCGAGATCGAAAGGCTTGAAAACGCCAGAAAAGCGGCAGGAGCATCAGCAGACAAAGATGATTCTGTCTCAGAACTGCGGGCCGAACTTAGAATCATCCAAAACAAACTTACGAGAGCGGCGCTCGGTTTGACGCCCGCGATGCCGGAGCCAAAGGAGCCACATATCACCTGAAGCCCGTGGAACTCCGGGTAGGCACCCAGGGGACACCGTGGCTATGTGTGACTAGCAATCATCGACGCTTACGTCACAGTAACAGTTGTATGACGAAACAGGACAGAACGGGAATCAGATTACTGCGCGGAGGGCAACGTTCACGCTCTTACGTGCAGCGCTGACAGCCCCAGCGACCATCTCGCTTGCGGCGACGGTATGTACGAGCGCCGATCTCTTCCCTGTTCCTGAGTGCTCGAAAGCTACGGTCTCGATTTCGCCACCGAAGATGGTATGCCTCTCCTCCATCCGATCGAGTGCTGCGTTCAACTCCGCGACGACCGCGTCGGCCTCATCCGCGACGACCATCAGTTCGACATTGATCTTTTTGTATAGCACCGAAATACCTCCAAGCTCCAATCTTATGCCTAATTCCAAGGCTGCCCAGTTCCCGAGTCACGGGCAAACAGGAAGTGATCCCGCGTAGCGCCTAAAGAGTCGCCTTTTGAGCAAGTTCGACAAGGCATCCTCGAACAAACCCTAAGTTCCCCGTTTGGCGTGCACTATGACGCCGATTCAGGGTCGTCATCTGGCAAATTGCTTCCGATTACCCGACACACATCAGCTAGCTATCGAGCAAACGAAGCAGCGTTCAGCAATCGACTTCAACCGCAGTCTGTTTGACTACCAATTCATCATGTCGAGGGTGCTAGAAGCGTATACTTCATAGCCCGGAGGCCAGATCGGAATTCCCTGTGGAGTTGTAATCGGAAGGCCTCTCTCAGGAGTGTGTCATGAAATACATGTCAGGTCTCGGGCTCTTGTTATTCGTTCTCGCCCCTCTGTCGAGCTTGGCAGACGGTATGCGGGAAAACTCTCTCGTGCGATTCAAGGGCGACATCGGGGTGATTCCTGTCTCCAATGTTGCCGTCAGCACGACAACGCCGTCAGTTACGACCGCCACCGCGAACATCGTGCGGGGTATTTCTCCAGCCGGCCAGATCTGGGTCATCGCCGGCCTCGATGCGACTGTGAGTACCGATGGACATATCCGTGTTCATGGACGCGGCCTGCTTCTGGGCGGAGGCAATGGCATCGGAACGAGCGCTGGGCTGAACGTTTTTGCCACACTCTTTTGCGGGCCTGCTGCCAGCGCCAGTGCTTCCAGTTCCACCCAGACTGGCGTAACTCTCGAGGCTAACGGAGACTTCACCATTGACGATGTTCTGTCCCCAGCACTGCCGAATCCCTGCGATACACCTGTACTCCTTATCCGGAATGCGGCGGGAACTCACGCCTGGTTCGCTGCGGGCATCGAAGACTAGGCTCGGAGCGATCTAGACCAGGAACGACCAGACCAACTGCAGCGT
The DNA here is from genome assembly GCA_963833015.1 of uncultured Acidobacteriaceae bacterium. Lineage (GTDB taxonomy): Bacteria > Acidobacteriota > Terriglobia > Terriglobales > Acidobacteriaceae > Alloacidobacterium. The sequence goes on from CAWHWJ010000020.1 coordinate 976,943, forward strand.
GACCAGGGTTTCGACCGATCTATGATGTTGCCGAAGTGGATCTGGAAATGAAGGCTAAGGCGCTCGCAACTTGTGAGGTCCGCGGGGCTGTTCCTCCAAAACCCTGGAAGGAAGATGTCGCACTGATGCAGTTCCTACGAAGCCTCTAATAGAAATTATGTGGCGTTAGGAGAGCGTCCGTGTGCGTTACTGGCTAACACAGCATCCCCTGCGCCACATAATGTCGGGCGCTACAGAAGAAATCAAGCTCGATGGCTATCGACTTGAAGCCGTGAGAACTGAAAAGCACGTCACCCTCTACTCGCGTAAACGGAACATACTCAACGATCGATTCGGCTATATTGCGAACGCACTGGAATACCTGCCAGCAGGCACCGTTATTGACGGGGAGGTAGTCGGAATCGGACCGAACGGCCACGCCGACTTCTACCTCCTGCAGAAATCCCGAACAGCACAATCAAGCATTGTTTACTATGCGTTCGATATCCTCGCGCATGAGTATCGCGACCTGACTAGCCTTCCCCTTACTGAACGGCGTCAGATTCTTGCTGAGGTGATCCACCCGAACAGTCATCGGCCAGCGTTCAGCGTTTACCGATCCGTTCGTTCCTGAATCCACGCCGAGAGTCAGTTGGTCCAACAGGGCACATCCACTCATTTAGGCCGGGCGGCAAGATTCACTCCTGGGGCGCCAGCCATGAGTCGTTTGATCGGATAAATTGCGGAAGACCGCAAAGGGTCGAGCTGCAAATGACTCTCAGAACCGCAACGAGAGACAACTCAGACCGCCGTCCATCTTTTGAAATTCCGACATCTCGAGCGCTAGTGGATTGAATCCGCTGGCGACGAGTTTCGCCATGAGGCGCGGATACCCCATCGCTACGAGCACCCGTTCATTGACGCGGACGCAGTTGGCGGCATAGCTCTCTTCCACGGGTACTCGAATAAGTTTGTAACTACGGAAGAGATCATTCTCCGCCATCTCTTCCATCACCACGAGCGTGTTGTCGCCGATATAGGAGATCCCGCTCTTCAAGTGAAGGATGCTAGTCATGCCCCGCACGTCTATCACGGAAGAAGTGTATCCCTGACTAGCCAGATGGACGGCCAGCTGGCGGGCACCCTCTTCATTGGTGCGGTGCGAGAGGCCGATGAAGAAGTGATTTTCAGCCTCGCAGATGTCGCCCCCGTCCAGCGTTCCGGGAGCCTCAATCTCCAGCGTAGCCGGAAAGAAGCTGCTGATCGTCTGTCGCATGGCGGTGACTTCGCCCTCGCGGCTGGGCGCGCCGGGACGTGTCAGAATCGCGGCGCGCTGGGTCAACACCGCTGTATCCTCCACAAACGTCGAGTCCGGGTGATTAAGATCGGCGTGCAATGTAGTGATCTCGAGGCCACATTCGCGCAGCGCTTCGCAATAACAAGAGTGCTGCTGGAGCACTCGGTCATAGTTTGGAAACCCCAGGTCGACGCTGGTGAGACCTTCTGCAAAATTGCTTCCAGGGATGCGAACAATGGCATTCTTAAACAAGCGGTGAATCCTCCATGATGCTGCTTTCACAAATGTGGGAACCAGGGTTGTTCCGTGTCTGATTTTCATCCTTGGCGTGGTGTTCGCTGCCTCCACCGCATCCATGCGTATACCGGCACCGCGACCGCCAATAGCGCAGTGGCCCGCATGGCACTTGCCGGATCGTCGTGCACCGCGGCCACCAGGAAGGCGAGCGAACCTGCCAGCACAAGGGTAGTTGTCACGGGGTATCCCCAGGCGCGAAAGGGCCGTGCCATTTCCGGCTCACGCAGTCGCAGGACAATCACTGCGATGTAATTTGCGCAATACATCGCCGCAACCAGGATGGCCGCGACAGCGATGATGTCTTCGAATCTGCCGGTTGCAATCAATATGGCAGCGGTTGCAGCAGAGAGAAGCAATGCCGCTCGGGGCGTGCCGCCCGCACTCACTCGCGCGGCACGTTCGGTGAACAATCCGTCGCGGCCGATGGCAAACAGAATGCGTGGCGCTCCGAGCAAAACCGCATTGATCAGACTCAACAAAGTAAGCAGCGAAAGCACGGTGACAAAGCGCCCACTCCCGGCTGGAAAGACGATGCTGGCGGCATCGGCGGCAGGGAGCTTGGACGCGGCCAGCGCCGGGATCGACAGCACATGGAGGAATGCCAAATTCATCAGAAGATACAGCACCAACACGATCACAACTCCTCCGATCATCGCGCGGGGAAGATGCTTCGCTGCATCTGTGTCTTCCTCTGTGAAGTAGATCGCTTCATACCATCCGTCGTACGTGACCACGATTGCCCTCAGCGCCGCGACCATGGGCGCAAGCATCTGCACGAGTCCGCCATCATGCGCCAATCCGGTCCACACCACTGGAGCGTTCGCTTGGGTGGAGTGCAGGAGACAGGCACCCGCCAGGAATAAGAAGGTAATAGCTGTGATAGAGCTGGTCAGCTTTTGTATTAAGCTGCTTAGCCTCAAACCGATCCAGTGCAGGGCACAAAACAGAAACAAGAGCGCAAGCGCGATCAAAGTCTGCCGCGACGCAATCCCGGGAACAAGCGCGACAACGTATTCGCCCGCAGTGACCGCCGCATATGCGACCACCGCGCAGTTGTTCAACCAGTCCGCCCATCCTGTCAAAAATCCGGCGGGAGCCCCGAAGGCGCGCTTCGAGTAAACGTAGAAGCCTCCCGCCTGCGGCATCGCCGCGCCAAGCTCGGCGACCGAGATAGCGCCCAGCAGTGCATAACAGCCACCCGCAACCCACACCAACATGATCAGCCAGAAGCTGCCCAACTGGCCGGCGATGGCCCCAGGCAAGCGCAGGATGCCCACGCCAACCGTGCCTCCAAAGATCACGGAGAGCCCGAAGCCGAGACCCAATATGCGTGAAAGCGGAGTAAACGGGATGGTTGGGCCGCCGTCAGCCGGATTCTTCAATCCCGAACGCATTCAGCTTCTCCTGCTTTGGATCGTTCCAGGAACTGCACCCACCTCCGAAGAAAAAAATGATTCGCCTTCGATTGTGTTTACCGACTGTACCCTATGTGCCGGGTGATCGGTTACAAATAGGGTCGCCGCCCAGGAGTATTGCTTGGTTGCCGTGGAAGCGCACGCTGCGGTCATTGGACGACTCGCGCACTTCGCATAAAACCGGGCGTGCCGGTTTCCAAACTGTTCAAGGCAATTCTGTGTGGATGTGGCCGTTCGGTAGTTTTGCGATTGTCCGTCGAGGCAGATAGGTAATGCGAAGTCGGCTTATCGTCACTGATCTGATTCGTCACACCGATAACGAGGATTGCCGCTCTCGGTTGGTCTGAATTGGATCGGTGGTGAAAGATCTTCAAATAGCGGATGTCTCCGGCGCGTTTCCTGCTCCGATCCTCATAAAGCCACCATGATATAAACATCTTCCCCCCACAAACTAAAGAAAGATAGCGCTGTAATTCTTTCCCCGGTCCGTTGTTACGGCTTACCATTTCAATTTCGAGGATGAACGAATGCCTCCTACTCCGAAATCTCCAGTACTGCCCATCCCCTGCCATGTCCCCCAACCTCCCGACTTCCCACCAGCCCCCAACGTCAAAAAGATCTTCGTCTTCCTCGATGGCACCGGCAACGAGTTCATCGCTGACTCAGATCCCGGAAAAGCAAACTCCAACGTAGTCAAGCTCTACACCACCCTCAAGGTCGCAGGAGACCAGGTCGCCTACTACCATCCAGGTGTCGGCACCATGGGCGACCCCACGATTCCCTGGCGCATCCCTCGCTACTGGTCCATGATCAAAGGTCTCGCCTTCGGTGCCGGATTCAAGTCCAACGTCCTCGACGCCTACCGCTACTTGATGGAGGTCTACAACGACGGCGACCAGATCTATATCTTCGGCTTCTCCCGCGGATCCTACACCGCCCGCGCCCTTGCCAGCCTTCTCCACGGCTACGGCCTCCTCTGTCGCGGCAACGAGGGCCACCTGCTCTACGCCTGGCGAATGATGATCGACCAGTTAAAGCACTACCGCAAACAACTCAAGAAGCCTCACGGAAAGCGCCAGGGCAGGAACGCGCACAGCATCAAGCGTAACAGGGACTCCAGCCTACTGGCGTGTCTTTACCGACCGAGTGCTAGAGCTGTGGCAGAAATACGACGCGATCGCCAAGGAGAAGAAACCCGACAGCTTCTTCTTCGCCAACTGCGGCGGCAGCGTGCGCGGTGGACCCAATCTCGATCGCCTCGGCAAGGTTGCCGCCTGGTTCCAGGCTGACAATCAGGGCCGCACGTACGACGACGCAGCCGTCTGGGGATGCAGCCTGCAGGGACGTGTCTGCAATGCCGTGCTCGATGGCCAGGTAGCTGCCAACGTCACAGCCGCTTACTCGACAGGTACTCCGGGATGGCGAAACATTTCGAAGAATCCCGCTGAAGCCAGGATGTGGCTCAACGAAACCCTTGCCAGCGGCATGGTGCCATACTTTCATTTCGTCGGCGCAGAGAACGGATTTGTCGAAGACCGTCGCTGGGAGCAGGTCGGCGCGGAATATTTCCGCTGGACTGCGGGGCATGATCCGCACTTAAAGATGCGACGTTCCATCGCCAACATCGGAGTGGTCATCGGGCAGAGCACCCAGCTTCTCTACCCAGGCCCTGCTTCTGCGCCATCCCGGGCCTATATGCACGAGACGACACAGGGTATCTACGATGCACTGCTCCAGGGCCGCTTCGCTTTCGACTTCGTCCACGAAGACCGCCTCGAGTTGGAACGCCTGGCGAAGTACCGCGCACTGCTGCTGCCCAACGTTGCCATGCTCAGCGATCGCCAATGTGAGCACCTGCGCGACTACGTGCACTCAGGCGGATCTCTGATGGCCAGCTTCGAAACCAGTCTCTATGATGAAGACCTCAAACCTCGTGCCGACTTTGGACTCGCCGATATCATGGGCGTGAGCAGGAACGGCGATGCTATCGGAACGAATGGCAATCCCTATTCGGCGCGCATCGAGGCCATCCCCGGCCCGCCACACCCGATCCTGCAAGGCTTTCATGACACTAACTGGCTCGCCGGCGCGCAGAACCGCGTGCCACTCAAGCCCGTAGACTCCCCGCTGCTCACAGTTGTTCCGGGCTTTGTGCGCTACCCTCCGGAGTTGGCCTACCCGGCGGATCCGCACACTCTTGAACCGGCTGTCGCCCTGCGCGAGTCCGGAGCCAGCCGCCTGGCCTGGTTTCCGGGGGACATCGAGCGCACATACTGGCTCACCGGCCACGGCGATCTTCTACGATTACTCCTCAATACCATCGTCTGGGTCAGCCACGATGAGAGGGTTGTCTCTGTGGAAGGCGCAGGGTCGATCGAAATGTTTTGTTGGGAGACCTCTCCAGGCTATGCCGTTCACCTGCTCAACTACACCAATTCCAGCGCACAGCATGGCTGGTTGCGGTCGGTCAACCCGATTGGTCCCCAGCAGATGTCCATGAGACTGCCATCCGGAGTCGAGGTGGAGTCGGTTGAACTCCTCAGAGCACGGCAGAGTCCTTCGTTCACTTTTCAAAGGCAGATGTTGCAGTTCACCATTCCCTCTCTCGAAGATTACGAAGTTGCAGCCATCACGGTCGGATGAACGATTTTTCGATAGAGTGCTGGAGACATGTCCGGAGGCTAGAGTCTGGAAATTATTCTGGTGCGATGATCGTCTCGGCTAACTATGATCTGATCGCGACTGTCTATTCGCGGGTACATTTGTAGCAGGCGATCGCAGCAGGCGAAGTCGAGCAGCCATGCTCACAAGTTCGGCCAAAGAATTTGCGCCCATCTTCCGCATCATGCTTCCACGATGTGCTTTCACAGTAATTTCACTAATGCCCAGCTCATTACCGACCTGCTTGTTTGGGAGACCCGCCGCTACACGCGCCATTACCTCGCGCTCGCGACCCGTAAGCCGGGAGTATCGGGCTTTCAACGTTCGAAGTTCGGCGTCCCGACCAATTAGGACTTTGCTGCGCTCAACGGCAACACGAATAGCACTCAACAATACATCGTCACGGAACGGTTTCGTGAGGAATTCCACCGCACCCGCTTTCATTGCCTGAACCGTCATGGGGATATCGCCATGACCCGTAATAAAGATGATCGGCATATCAGGCCGTTCCACCGCGACACGCTTCTGCAGTTCCAGGCCATTCAGTCCGGGAAGAGACATGTCGAGGATCAGACAGCTCGGTACAGAGGAACGTGGACGGGTGAGAAATTCCTGAGCAGATGTAAAAGTCTCGACTTCAAAGCTCTCATGGCGAATGAGCAGTTCAAGCGACTCGCGGACGGAGATATCGTCATCGACAACGAAGACAATCGGCGAAATGTGCGATGTGGGAAGCGAACTCACCTGATAACCATGTGCACTGGCAGCAATTATTCTACCTCCGCGGCACAGACAGGACCACTAAAGGCATTTCATTCGATCCGAAGCGCAGTGTTGAGAGCTCCGAGCAATGCCGTGTCACTGAATGGCTTGAACAAGCACTCTATTGCTCCCTCTTCGAGCATGCGCGATCGCACCGTCTTGTCCCTGTGAGCAGTGATGAAGATCGTCGGGATCTCTAGCTGTCGATACTTCAGTTCGCGTTGGAGCTCCGGTCCGGACATACCCGGCATGGCAACGTCTAGGATCAAACATTTGGTCTCAGAAATGACATCCGATGCCAGGAACTCCTCTGCAGACGAGAACACGCGGCTTGCAAATCCAAATTCCGTAAGCAAATCGGGAAGGGATTCACGCACCGATTCATCATCATCAACAACCGATATAAGAGAATGGGTAGTGATCATGGTTTTATCATGCCGCGCCTGAAATAAGGCTCTTTATCAACACTGGGAAATTGATGTTCCAACAGCATTGGTTTTGGGAAGTTGACGTGCTCTTTCAGGAAATGCCGTGCTTTCAAACCTGGGCTGCACATCAACAACGCGGCTGAGTTTGTTTCCATACATGTGTCGGTTCTTTGCATACACTCCAAATAGCCATCATTCGCCATCTGCGCGTGGGCGTCTATTGTACTTTGGTATTGGTCCGGGCCTTTTTCGAGTTGAACCGGAACGCCCTTTGCTATTGATCAGATTGGCGGTCGCAAGGAATGGAGAACCCGAAAGTGGATCCTGGCCCATCGTTGATTGTCCCCCAAAGACGCCCACCATGGGCTTCGATGATGGAGCGACTAACGGAAAGTCCTATGCCCATTCCATCTTGTTTCGTTGTGTAGAACGATTCAAAGAGTTGACCAGCGGCTTTTGAGTCGAAACCAACCCCGGTGTCCCTCACTGTAAGGCGCACGTGTTCGCTATCTGACGCGGTTCTGATTGACAACTGTCTTGGTCGATCATCCACGGCACTCATTGCGTCTGATGCGTTGCGAAGGAGATTCAAAATGACCTGCTGAAGCTGAATGCGGTCACCCTTTACTGGCGGCAGCTCATCAAAGAATTCATGCTGCACAACTACCCGATTTCTCTGCAAATCACTGAGCGAAAGAGCGATGACTTCACGAGTCGCGTCATTCAGGTCAACTGATTCGAGGTTGAGTTCTTTCCTGCTGAACAGCATTCGCAATCGAGTGATCACATCCGAGGCACGGTTTCCATCGCGAATCGTACGTCGTGCAGTCTCTCTGGCGCCATCTATATTCGGAGGATCACCGTTCAACATTCGAAGGCAAGTACTCGCTTTCGTGATAATTCCTGACAGCGGCTGATTGACTTCGTGTGCAATTGAAGCCGTTAACTCCCCGAGACTGGTGATTCTCGAGACGTTGGCCAACTCCGCTCTGGCTTTGGCCAACGCTGTCTCGGCAAGTTTCTTTTCGGAAATATCGCGAATGAATCCGGTGAATATCTTGTGCCCGTCTACCGTCATTTCTCCAAATGAGACTTCTACCGGAAATTCTTCTCCGTTGGCGCGCAGGGCGGTAACCTCAGTCCCTTGCCAGTTCAAATGTCTCTGACCGGTTGCCAAGTAGCGCTTGTAAGCAGCCTCATGGAGCCTTTGCATGGATTCCGGCATGAGCGATGTGAGAGGTCTTCCGATAAGGTCTGCCGGCTCGCAACCAAAGACCCGCTTTGTCGCGGGATTCGCAAGAGTGATTACACCGCTTTCATCTATGCTGATCACTGCATCGCTGGCCGTTTCAACTAGCACACGATATCTTGCTTCACTCCGTTTGACTTCGTCTTCCGCTCGCTTGCGTTCTGCGATCTCTCTTCTGAGTTTGTTGTTGCTGTCGTTAATTTCTCTGGTTCTTTGCGCGACTCGTTCGTCGAGTTCCGTCGCAACCCTTTTCTGTTCGCTGAGGACTCTTGCCTCGTGCAGTCCAATGGCTGCCTGATTCGCGGCCACGCTCAAAACCAGCTTCTCAGTCTTGTTCGGAAAATCGGCTCTCTGAGATCCGGCCACTATGAAGCCGATTTCCCCTTGCAGTCCCAGTTGCAAAGGCACAAGACCAATGTCCTGATCCCCTATTGACTCGCGTAGAAGAGCAGGCAACACGTGTGGTTCACCGTCGAAGCAACGCCCGATCATCTTACAAACGTCAGCTGAGGCTGAAACCGATGGTTGACCCTGTGCCACGCGGAGCTTCTCGATGGATACACCGACAATTGGGTCATTCAACCGTCCATAGACGAGATCAAGTGAAAGCACACGTATTAGCGCGTCGAGCAAACTTTGAAGAATCTGAGATGGCTCGATGCCGCTCCAGGTGGCAGGCAGAGCTAGAATGCTGACGATGTCGTTAATGCACCGCTGGAGGCGCTTGATTTGGTCGTCGGCAGCTTCCGCTTGCGCTTGCATGTCAAACCGCCGATACGGATGAATTGTCACGTCTTCGCCGTTGGCGGTACTCGCGCAAGAATTCCTCGGGAGACGCGAAGAAGGGATTGTGCTGGAGAATTCCACCGATGATGACCATTGGATGGGTCCGCAAAATATCAATTACCACGTCCCCGCTGAACTTTCCGAGGTGATACGTGCAGATCACCGCATCGTCGTGGCAACGCCATAGGTTGTTTACACGCGATTCGAATTCGATGACATTTTCGATCCGGGATTGATCTCCTAACACCCAGTCCATTCGGCACACGATCCGACTTAACGGAAATTCACCTTTAGCGTTGCCACTTGCCATCTGCTCGAATGCCGCCAACATCCGATCCTGGTTGAAATTCCCGTCTCGCAGATACACTTCACTGTTATTCTCGATCTCCAACTGGCCGCTCTGCTGAGCGGCATCCACGTTGATGCCCACAGAAGCTAAACGGTGCAAGTGCTCCTGTCGTTGATCCGGATTGACAACGTGGACCCCCTTATCGCCGCATTCTAAGCCGTCTTTGATGAAAGGAAGCAACACGCGATATTCATCATCATCGCTTGAGAAGAACGCGCAAACATGGCGTATTTCACCAAGTTGGGAGCCCGCAAGAGAAATAGGTGCGACTGTTTTTCCCATTTTAAGTTCCTCTTCGCTCCTTTAGATAAAACGAGAATTGCAATTCACTGCGCGCTACTAAAGCCGTGCCCCAGACAATTGTCGCTCCCGCATAGCGCTGATACGCGAAGCGATGCCGCGCAATTCAAGACTAAAAGTGTCTGAATGGCCGGCAAAGCGCCGTGCATCCGTGACTGGGCCAACTGCCTCATCGCAATACGTAAGTCAATCATAAGCTTGAACTTGCATTTCTTACCTATCTATTAGCGCGGCGGTCGCACGCGTCAACAAGAGCGTGCCTCGGTTTAAATAGCACTTTTTCTGATCCCAAAGTATTGGTCAATACCTTCGTCCAATAGTTTAAACATCTCTCCTCTGGCCTAATCACAGCAACGATTTTTAGGAACAGCCGGTAGAAGGTGGTTACATGGCTCAACTAGCAAATGAGACAGACTCCCGCATCTCGCCAATTAAGAAACCTCGGAAGCATGAGATCGCTCTTGAGATAGACCGAGAACAAAATTCTCCCGTAAAGCGGGCTGGGATGAAAACTGCAAGATCCGATTCGTCCCTCAGTATTGTGGTCGAGGCGGACGCCCGAGCGCGCGAGGCAGAGCTTGTAATTGTCGCACAAGCAGGCTCAATGGAGGCCTTTGAAGAGCTCCAGAAGCTCCACTGGTGTCGCCTCTATAGAACGGTACTTTCCATTACCAAGAATCGAGAAGACGCCGAGGATGTGCTGCAAGACACATTCCTCAGAGCATACATCGCGTTGAGGACATTCGAGGGCCGCTCAAAGTTCAGTTCGTGGCTTACGCGGATCGCCATTAATTCGGCACTAATGAATATCCGCAAGCGGCATGCTCATCCGGAGGTATTCGTTCAGCAATCGTCCGAATCGGATGACGATGCTTTGTCATTCGACATTCGAGATTCTGGGCTCAATCCCGAGCAGACTTACGATCAGCACCAACGTTGCCTTGGTATGCTTCGCGCACTGGAAAGGCTTGATCCGAAGTTGCAGGCACCTATTCGAATTAAGGCATTGCAGGAATGTTCGATCAAAGAAGTTGCCCGGACGCTTGATGTCTCTCAGGCCACAGCGAAGACTAGACTTCATCGAGCTCGGCGTCGCCTTCGCAAGTCCCTCGCCTTGGCAGATTCCAGAGGGCATCTTTCATCAGGACACTATGAACAAACGAATCGCAGTCTTCACGCGAACAGCGACTTGTGGCTCGCTGCTTTTGACATCATACGGTGATCCTCATCTGAAAATCGTTCATAGCCAACACCAAGTATCACGCTTTGCACTTAGGGTAATTCTGGAAACAACAAATCACGATAGGAACAACCTGCAATTCTGCAATTTATTCCGGGGCAGAGTAAGCAAGGCGCTGGAGACGTTCGTTCACATTCATCAGCGCTCTCGCCTCGTGATAAGCGGCCTTCCACATCTGTCCCTTAGTGGTTGAGACCGGAGTACCGTCGGGCTTGATGAGTTCATATTCGCCTCGGAACTGATGATCAAGCTGGTATTGCTGAATCCAATGCCACTGAAGTTGGAAGGCTTGCCAGTAAACATCCGTCGTGCGGCCATAGCGCTCATGTAAGAGCAGGAGGGTATTCAGCGACTCCATCTGCACCCACCACTCTTTCTGAAGATCGTTTGGTCTCCCTGTAAAACCACCCGAGTGGTAGATACCTCCATGTGTACTGTCCCAACCGTAAGTGAGCGCGTGGTCCATCAGCATACGGCCCACTTTTTCGGTGCGATCACGTTCAGCAACGGACAGCGGCGCACCGGCTTGGGCGAGGGCCTCGCCAGCCTCGTCGATAAGATAAGTGGCTTCAACGTCGTGTCCGTAAGAGTCGTTTTCAGGCACGGCCTGCCACGAATTGGTGAAATACAGATTCATGGCTCCAGGCTCTACTGTGATGACATCCCGCACAAGATGCTGGAGTTCGGCAACACGAGAACGAAGCGTCGGATCAGGCCAGACCCTCAGAAGTTCGGTGAAGGACTCCAGCAAATGGATATGCGTGTTCATTGACTTGTATCCGACAGGAAAGCCTCCAGTCGGGACGATGGCAACGGTGGCAGCATAGGGTTCGGCTTGCAGCGGGGTGCCATTCCGCGTCAGCCATTCGAAATAGCCGCCATTCTTTGCATCGTGCGCATGCTCGTCGGTCCAGCGGAAGGCACGTTGTGCGAGCTCCAGATCGCGGGCATCGTGGGTGGCCTCATAAGCGGCGGCAAGGCCGTATATGCAAAAGCTGATGCCATAAAGGTGCTTGTGGTCGGTGAAAACAGGTGAAATAGAGCCATCGTCCGCCAGCCCCCAGAAAAAGCCTCCGTCCTGTTTGTCCCACATCACATTTGCGAGGTACTCAGCACCATGGCGCACGTAATGAAGGTACTCTTCGCTCAGAGCGGGGCGGCGGAGAACAACCTGCGCAGCAACCCATGTCATGCGGCCTTGAAAGACGGAGAACTTTCCCTGGCTCGGAAGAGAGCTCCAGTCACGGGCGAAATCGGCATTGAAGCCGCCATGGATGTTGTCAATTGTGCGCGGGTACCAAACATCGAGAACGTCGTTGTGAAGCATCGTCTCTGTTTCTGCGGCGAAATGCAGATATGCAGATTTGTTTGCGGGCAAATGTGTGATCATATCTGGTTTTGGCGGGGATATAAGATCCTGTTGCGCGTGCAGAGCAGGAACAACCAAGAACAGCATGAGGCCAATCAAAATGCATGATTTGAACATACAAGTTGGTTCCTGCAAGTTTGAATCGACACGCCCGGTTCCTAGCAATTTACAGCCTCTGCTCTAACTGATGAGCACATATCCGGTGTGCATCGGAGTACTTGCCAATAGATCACAGAGAGCTCCTACGCCGACAGATTCGCGAAGCTCAATACGAGATTTGTTTCTCCTCGCGATCAAGCATCGAGTGTAGCCGCATCAAAGCGCGAACACTCTTATATATTTTGTCTTGACAAAGCCAATTCGCTAAGAGTTAGATACCGTCGCCGACTATATAAAACGTTTTTGTACAGGGAAAAACTGCACTTCTTTTTTCAGGAGAGTCCTGTGACGATACGGAGATGGGTGTGGTCCGCAGTCTTTCTATGCTCGCTTTTCATCGGCGGGTGTCCGTCATTTGCTCAAGGAATTTTCGCAACTCTGACCGGGGTTGTGTCGGATCCATCTGGCGGAGTTGTCGCCAATGCAAAGATCACTCTCAGAGATGCCGTCTCGGGTTCCACTCGAGATACCGTTACCAATGGGGACGGCTACTACACCTTCGCGTCGGTGCCCGTTGCTACGTACGACTTGACGGTGGAAGGTAAAGGCTTCCGTCAGTACAGGGCTAGCGACGTTAGCCTCGGCGGCGGTGAACGGCGCAATATCAACGTCCAGCTCGTGGTTGGTTCGACCGCCGAGACCGTTGAGGTAAACGCGGAGAATACAGCACTCGCTGTGACGGACTCTGGAGAAAAATCCTTCTCGCTGGAAACCAAAGAACTTCAGAACTTCACGCAGGTAGGCAGCAACGCCGCTGAATATATCAAGATCGTTCCTGGCTTCGGCATCCAAAACGGCACACAAAACAAATCGAATTACAACGGCCAGACGATCGGAATCAACGCCAACGGCGATTCGGGAAGCCAAAGCCCTTTAAACGCTGCGTATTCATATAACGGTCTGCCCACAAACTCCCTTGACATTACGGCGGACGGAGCCCACGTCTCAGACCCGGGCTGCAACTGCGACACGCCAGTGAACCCGAACTCCGACTTCGTTCAGGAATTCAAAGTATTGACGTCGAATTTCAGTGCAGAGGAGCAGAAGGGTCCGATTCTCATCACCTCAGTGACCAAGGCAGGCGGCTCGGAATTCCATGGCAACGCCTTCTTCTCCGCTCGTAACCATGTCCTCAACGCGAACGACTGGCTAAATAACTTCAGCGGCGTCAAGCAGCCGGCGAATTCCTACTATTATCCTGGCGGCACGATCGGCGGCCCTATTATCATTCCTGGGACCGGATTCAACAAGGACCGCAAGAAATTGTTTTTCTGGACTGGATTCGAATACTTCCACCAGACTTTGGACACAGGATTGTTGCGGGCAACGGTGCCAACCCCAGGGGAGCTTGGCGGCGATTTCTCAGCTGCGGAGGTTGCGAAGGAAGGTAACGTAACAGCATCCGGGAAGGCACCCGGACAACTCAACTCGTCTGCCACAACCGCGTTCGGAGGAACGACGATCCCGATGTGCAGCGGCACCCCGAATGGGAAGTGCATCGATCCGAACATGCTTGCCCTTACCAAACTCTTTCCCGCTCCCAATGCTGATCCCAACAGCACTGGCGGGTATAACTACGTTCAGTCTGAAATTTTCGATCAGAACAATCGGCAGTGGGCCATTCGTGGAGATTGGAACATAAGCGACAGCACGAAGGTGTTCGTCCGCTACAACTACCAACGAGAGGTTCAGCAATTCCCGGTTGGACTGTGGTGGCGCAACACCGATCAGGTGCCATACCCGAGCCCCATTGAGGGCAAGAACAAGTCGGATTCGATTTCAGGAACAATTACTCACGTCTTCAGTCCAAGCATGACGAATGAGACCGTGATTGCATATACCTTTGTGGGGTTCCCGAACGTTTTTGCGGATCCTAACAAGGTGGCCCGCTCCACCGTGGGGTATGGCTATCAGGGGTTGTTCCAGAACGGTGTTTCCCAGATCCCGTCTTTCGGAAACTTCGGTCCGAGCGAGGCAGCATTGACATTCAATCCAGGCGGATTCGAAGCTGGTGGCCCATCCGAGGGTTTGTACGCGAACAAGTGGATGCCAAGTATCGGTGACACGTTTACTAAAGTTTTTGGCAATCACACTGTCAAGGCTGGCGGATTCTATGAATGGATTCGGAATTCGCAGCCGGCGAATAACAACACAAATGGCGAGCTGCTGGTTTCCGCGGGCAATTCCTTCAGTTATGGGAATGAGTACGCCGATCTTTTGACAGGCAATCTTAATTCCTACAATGAAACAAGCAAGAACCGGATCAATGATATTCACTACACAACCTGGGAGTTCTTCGGACAGGATTCATGGAAGGCGACCCGGAAACTCACTTTGGAATTTGGATTGCGCTTCAGCCATTTCACGCCGTGGATCGACGCTCTCGGCTTTGGTTACTCAATCTTTGACCAAGCCCAATTCAATCCAAATTGCGCATCATCTCCTACGTTCTGCGGTTTTGAATGGCATTCGAAGGACAGTTCAGTACCGCTAGGAGGATTTCCAACGCGGGCACTGTTCTACCAGCCACGACTCGGCGTCGCCTACGATGTGTCGGGAGCTGGCAAGACAGTTGCTCGTGGAGGCTGGGGTCGTTTCTACTACCACTCCGGACAGTTTACGAGCGGCCTCGACGCATCCGCCGGAGTGTCAAATACGACTATAACCCCTAGCACCTGGGTAGGAAGCTCCGGGTGTCCCACAAATCCTTCCGCTGGGTCTTCGTTGTTCACGGCCTATTTGTCCTGTATAAACCTTGCTGCGACTCCTGCCTCACCGGCAGCTGTTGATTCGAAGGATAATAACCAGCCATATACCGACAGCTGGAGCGTCACAGTCGACCAGCAAACACCTTGGCAAGGCCTGTTGGAGATGGCCTATGTGGGTAACCGAAGCAAAGATCTGCAGAACACGCAGGGGGGCGCTGGCAGCAACCTCAACCTGGTGCCGGCTGGTTCTATGCTTTCCGCCACCAATCCGGGAAACGCCAACGCGAACCTTTATCGTCCGCTACAGGGCTACGGAGATCTGAATCTGGCCACGAATAACCTCTACAGCAACTACAACGCGCTGCAGGTAAGCTGGGCTCGTCACGCTGGGCTCTATACGATTCAGACGAACTACACGTGGCAGAAGGCGCTGGGCATCGTAAATCCTACGGCGGACCCGTTCAACCTCTCAAGCAACTATGGCATCCTGCCATCGGACCGCCGGAATCTCTTCAACGTCGCGTATTCGATTGATCTCGGAAACCGCGTCCACGTAAATCGCTTCGTAAACGGAGCCCTGAACGGATGGCAATTCTCGGGGATTACGCAGGTGCAAAGCGGTGCCAACCTCACCTACGGCGGCAACTATGCCAACAATATCAATACGAACTTCAACATGGCCCTGAGCTGCGTAGCGACGGCTGCCGAAATGGCTGCTGGAATCTCGTGCCCACAGTCGGCGGCTATCATTCCCGGTTCGATCAGCGCGGCAAACCCCACAGGAATCCCCATTAACAATCAATCGATCCTCGGGACCAGTTCGGCCCAGTTAAACCCGCTTGTAACATGCGACCCCAGCGCCAACCGGGGTGCTCATCAATACGTCAACACTAATTGCTTCACAGCGCCCACCGTCGTCGGCCAGAATGGGCCGGTGAACCTGCCTGTGTCCTACGGTCCGGCGTTCCTCGATTCGGATCTGGCAGTATTCAAAAACTTTTCAATGTCAGAGAGCAGAAAGCTTCAGTTCCGCGTTCAGGCTTACAACTTCTTGAACCATCCGCTCTACTCGTTCCCGAGCGGCAGTAACCTTACCCTGCAGTTCGAGCAGGACCCGGTAACCGAACAGATCACCCAGGCAAACACAAATTTCGGCACCTCAACTCAGAAGCAGGGTGCCCGCATTCTGGAGTTCGCAGCTAAGTTCTATTTCTAGGTTGATTAGAAGGTACCAAAACACGAAAAACGGAGTAAGGTGGACTTCATCGTTCATGTAGTCGGGACCAGTTGACGGTATGTTGAAGTTCACCTCTATTCTTGCTTTGAGCCTGACCTTCACTGCGCATGCCCAGAGCCCCCAGGAACTGGTGCAGGACGCACAGCAGAGGCAGCGGGCGGGAGATCTTGAAGGTGCGGCTGCAGAATACAAGCAGTTTCTTCAAATGCATCCCGAGGCGACTGCCATCCATTCAAATCTCGGCGCGGCTCTGGCTGATTTAGGCCGGTTCGAAGAAGCTATCTCCGAATACAAGATTGCTCTCAAGCAATCTCCTACCCTCGTACAGGCGAGATTGAATCTGGCTCTTTGCTATTACAAGATGGGCAGGATTGACGATGCGGCGACCGAGCTTGAAAAAGTGCGTGCCGAAAACCCCGGAAACCGTCAGGCCGTGCTTCTGCTGGGCGACTGCTTCATGCGCCTGGGACGAGAAAACGACGTTATCCGGATACTGGAGCCGGAAGAGAAGAAATACCCCGACGATCTGGCGATCGCCTATTTGTTAGGGACGGCGTTGATCCGACAGAAGCGTGTCGAAGAGGGTCAGGTTTTAGTCGACCAGATTCTTCGGAACGGCGACTCCGCGGAAGCGCATCTGATGTTAGGTACAGCAAAGATGGGCGCTTCCGATTTTGCGGGAGCTCGTGATGAATTCGCCAAGGCGGTCGCCTTGAATCCACATCTTCCCGAGGTACACGGTCTTTACGCCAAGGCGTTGATGTTGACGGGTGATTCCGATTTCTCAGCGAAAGAATTCATGGCTGAATTGCGCGCGGACCCGTATAACTTCGACGCGAATCTGCAATTGGGCGCCATGGCGAAGCAAGAGCAGAACTACGAGCAGGCTAAGAAATACTTCGCGCGAGCAGAAGAAACCAGACCGGGTGATCCTGGAGTTCGTTATCAACTGGCGCTGCTTTCAGTTGATGAAGGCGAGCCCGAAAAGGCACGGCAGATGCTCGAAGAGTTGGTAAAGGAATCGCCGCAGTTTCTCGAGGCGCACGTTACGCTGGCTCTCGTTTACTACCGGCTGAAGCGGCCCGAAGACAGCAAGCGAGAACGCGAAATTGTTCGGAAGCTCACGGCCGAAGTGCAGGCAAGGCAGCCAGGTGTCAATCAAAATGGTGGCAAGCTACAGTGATCGTGAGACCCCCGCGAGGTCGGGAGCGAGGAGAAGCTCCTGTTCCTGAATTTGCAATGATACGGCCCACACTGTTTCTATTACTACTCGGACTTCTATTACTTGTTATTCCCGTCGTGGCGGACGCACAGGCTGACCAGGGGCATGCTAACGCTTGTGCCCAGTGTCACTCGGAAGCATTGTCGCAACCAGCCACAACTATGGCGCGCGCGCTCGAAACGGTTGAGCAAAGCAAGGTCTTGATCGACCATCCACTCCTGACCACGACTTACGGCAAATACTCCTATCGGATTGAGCGAAAGGGAAATCAAAGCCTCTATTCCGTTACCGACGGCAAAACGACGGTCACAATCCCAATCCGGTGGACGCTCGGTGCGAGTTCCGCTCTGGGTCAGACATACATATTGGAGAAAGACGGTCAGTTATACGAAAGCCGTATGAGCTGGTATCGGGAATTGAACGGTCTTGGACCAACGCTGGGTGACGTCGGCTTTGTCCCGGTAGATGTGAACGAGGCCGCCGGACGGTTGATGAGCCACGATGAGAGGTTGCGCTGCTTTGGATGTCACGCTACGAATGCGGTCACGGGAACTCATCTGACGCTGGATAACATGACTCCTGGAGTACAGTGCGACCGCTGCCACGAAGCGACTGAGACGCACCTTTCATCGATGTTACACAACAGTGGCGGGATGATCGCGCTGCCAACAGGATTGACCAAGCTACGGGGACTCTCGGCGGAACAGGCGTCGAACTTCTGCGGTCAGTGTCACCGAACCTGGGCGGAAATTGCGATACAAGCGAACCCGAGTATTACGAACATTCGCTTCCAGCCCTATCGTTTAACGGGAAGCAAATGCTATGACCCGGACGACGCGCGCATCAGTTGCCTGGCTTGCCACAACCCGCACGAAGAGGTGAGTGCCCAGCCCGTCGATTACGACGGCAGGTGTCAGGCATGTCACGGAGGGGGAAAGGTCGGAGCGAAGGCCTGTCCCGTTTCGACAAGGAAGTGCGTTACCTGTCACATGCCGAAAATCGAATTGCCGGGGGCTCACTACAAATTCTCCGACCATAGGATCAGAATTGTGAAGCCCAATGAGCCCTACCCGGGTTAGGTTGAGACTTTGCAGGTTTGCTCACAAAACAACCGTCGAAGTGCTGGAAATGTCTGCACTCCTCGATGATAGGATGTTGCGAATGACGTTCTCCAGGCGAGGGTTTCTGCGACTCGGCATGGTTGCCGGGGCGGCGAAGGTTCTGCGTATTCACGCACAGTCGCAAGACACCAATCAACCATTGTTCACCGAAGTGCCATCATCGGTATCTGGCATTCAATGGGTGCATGAGAACGCTATGTCCGAGAGCCGTTTTCTGCCTGAGGCACTTGGACCGGGCTGCGCCTTTCTGGATTATGACAACGATGGATGGATGGATATTTTCCTGGTGAACAGTGGCCCCAGCGACTTCTGGAAACCATCCAAGCCTGTTCGCAATGCCCTATACAAAAATAACCGCGACGGAACTTTTTCAGATGTTACGGAAAAGGCGGGCGTTTCCGGATCGTATTTCGGAATGGGAGTCGCAGTTGGAGACTACGATAACGATGGCTGGCCTGACCTCTTCGTGACCGCCTATGGCAAATGCATTCTCTACAGGAACAATCACGATGGGACTTTCTCGGATGTGACAGATCACGCGGGTGTCGCTACGCCGGGATGGACAACCAGCGCCGTCTGGTTCGATTACGACAACGATGGCAGATTGGATCTATTCGTCTGCAGTTTCGTGGATTACTCGGGAGTGCGCAAACTTGAGTGCGGAAATAATCAACTCGGCAGAAATTACTACTGTGTTCCGCGAGTGTTCAAACCCACCGCTAGCTTCCTCTACCATAACAATGGTGACGGCACTTTTACTGAAGTAAGCAAGGGAACGGCTATCGCCGAAGCATTGGGAAAAGGTCTTGGGGTAGTTGCCACCGACATAAACAACGATGGTCGAATGGACCTTTTCGTCGCCAACGACACCGTCCAGAATTTTCTCTTCGTGAACCGTGGCCCCGGGGCCAATGGACACTGGAACTGGGATGAGATCGGTTTGCAATCTGGCGTTGGTTTTAGTGAAAGTGGCCGGACGCGCTCTGGTATGGGTGTAGATGCGGCAGATCTCGATGGAGACGGATGGCAGGACCTGTTTGTCGCAAACGTAGACCATGAGTTTTATTCGGTCTATATAAATGGCAAGGATGAAACATTTCACGATGCCTCGGAAAAGGAAGGCGTGGCTCGCGACACGAGACTGATGAGCGGCTGGGGACTGAAGTACTTCGATTACGACAATGATGGCGCCGTGGACCTTCTGCTCGCCAATGGCCATCCTGACGACATGATCGATTCCTATTCTATGCAGGTTAAGTACAAAGAACCTCTTCTGCTGTACCACCAGGGCGAGGATGGCAAGCTGCACAATGTAAGCCAAACCGCAGGTCCAGCGTTTCAGAAGCAGTTTGCAGCTCGAGGCCTGGCAGTGGGTGACTACGACAACGATGGTGCTCTCGACGTGATCATCGGAGTCAATGGCGGACCTCCCGTGCTCCTGAAGAACAATGCGGCTAAGGGCAACAACTGGTTGGGATTGAAACTGGAGGGTGTCACGTGCAACCGTGATGCCATTGGCGCGCGTATTATCTGGAAGGCAGGCGGCAAGATACGAACGCGATTGAAGAACAACGGTGGTAGTTACCTGTCGTCGCACGATCTTCGCGAAGTTCTTGGTATCGGCACCGCGGCTCAGATAGATGAACTGGAGATTCATTGGCCAGCTCCAAGCAAACACATCGAGAAGCTAAGCAAACTTGCGCCCAATCGTTATCTGCGCATAGTGGAAGGCAAGGGTATCGCCTGATTGCAACGAGTGAGGTATTGCCCTTCGCACCATTCGACACTAGCCATGAAACGGAGGTGACAACTATGCGTACCACCGTCACATACCCCCTCTGACTACCGTTGCGATTGCTCATCGGGTCTTTCATGTCCCTGATGCTGTGCGCGTTTTATGACACCTCAGTCAGGCTTGCAACCCGATCAAGCCCTGCACCCTCCAACGGCGCTGCGCTCGCCGCAGAAAGCGGCACAACAGCCAGAATCCTTGTACCCATCCCTGTCTGCGATTCAACCGAGAGCCTGCCGTGTACCAGATGCACTCGTTCCTGCATACTTAGGAGTCCCAATCCTCGGCTTTTCTTCGCTTCCTCCACGTCAAAGCCGGTGCCTGCGTCCCTCACCTCGAGCAGCACCTCGTCCACAGTACCGCTTAGTTCTACCGTGAACCGAGTTACCCCACTGTACTTCACCGCATTATGCAATGCTTCCTGCGCAACGCGGAAGAGGCAAAGCGATACATCTTTGGGCAGATTTCCCGGTACATTTCTGTCCGTAAACTCGATCTTCACTTCATGTTGCTTCGAGAACTCGCTGCAGAACCCTCTCACAGCAGCCACCACGCCCAGATAGTCGAGTTTCGATGAGTGCAGTTCGTGCGACAGTGATTGAACATCACCTGCGATTTCAGCGCAGTGTTTCCGAATCTCTTCCAGGTTCTTTGGCGATCCGCCCTGGCTGCGATTCGCCTGCTCAATCTCCATCGACAGCAGCGCCAGCCTCTGGCAAATGTCGTCATGCAGGTCTCTGGCGATACGGCTGCGCTCCTTCTCCTGCGCTTCAATCAGTTGCCCGCTCACATTTTCCAGTGCCTGCTGGGCGAGTTTTTGGTCCGTCACGTCAATGGCCGAGCCGATGAACCCGGCGAAGGATCCATCTCCATTCATCCTCGGAGACGCAATATCGAACATCCGCCGATAGACTCCATCGCTGCGCCGCAGTCGGTATTCCATCGAGAATGGCTGTCGGTCTTTGAGCGCCTGCGAGAGCCTGTCGTGAACGCCCTTCACATCCTCCGGATGAACATATGCAGCCCACGAGTCGCCATAGCCCGCCTTGAGATCCGGGCCGGTAAACGCCATGCGCCGTTCATTCAGATATGTGATCTTGCCATGCGGGTCGCACATCCACACCAGCGATGGCGTACTATCGGCCATCACGCGGAAGCGTTCTTCGGCTTCCCGCATCACGGCTTCTGCCTTCCGTCTTCGTGCCCGTTGCCAAAGCAATCCAACAATCAGAAGCGCCAGGGCGATGATCAGCGCGATAGCGGCCATCAGGTATTGGCGATATTGCTCCCAAAACGAGGGTTCCCGATACAGGATCACAGTGCCCGCAGGCAGCGCAGACTCAGGAATGTGCCACCGCTGAAGTGCCCGCCAATCCACCTGTGCCCGAGGATTAGTCATGTCCACTGCAGGAATGTTTTCTGCCCGCTCGCCTGCCAGCAATCTCCCTGCAATGTCCCCCGTCAACAGATCGTCCTTCTGCCAGTCGCGGTAGGCGCCGCCAATGCACCCATAGTTGAAACAAAGGGTGTCCCAGGCAGAGTAGGTAGGCACGCGTCGTGCCGTCGCAGCCAGCACGTCATAAGCTCCGATCGCTGGCTCAATTGAATTTGACGGCGCGAGTTGGAATAAGGCTACTGTATGGGAAGGAAGTACATTAATCTTCTCAAGCATCTCCTGGCTTGGAGGTCCGATGATGTCGATCTCCTTCACCTTGTCCTGATGACGTAGAAGCTCGGAATGCGTGACTCCCATCCAATACTTCTCATTTTCGCCCGGTGTGTCCGCAATAATTGCCACCGCAGTTGTATCTGGATCAAGGCGAAGTGCGAGATCGATCGTCTGTCGAATAGCGGGAGAATCTGTCACCCCAGTCATTTCGGGCGACATCTTCTGTCCTTCCAGTTCCCTTGCACTGACTCCGAAGAAAACGACGGGCACTCCGGGGAACATCTTGTTCCGGTATTGCATAACGAAGTGAATCGCCTGAATTGACGCAGCAATCAGAACGTCCGGTTTCACGTCCCTGAACTCACGGCGAAAGGTCTCCGCCAGGCTTTCGCGATAGAGGTTATCGTCCAAACGCCGGTAATCCAAATAGGCGACAGAAAAGTTAACCGGACCCTGAACACGAGCCCGCGCCGAGGATTCAATCAATTGCAGCGGTATAGGGTCGCGCTCAAAGGTGCTGAAGACGACCAGCACGTTCTTGGTATTTGCCTGTGCGGCGGCACTGGGACCCGTGAGCACCCACAACAGAATGCCAAGGGCAGCAACCCAAGCACGCGTGCAAGGTGCTCGGACGCCAAACTGCCGAAAGCTATCGGACAGCGCTGTGCCTCGAATGGTCCCCATAACCTCTAGCTCGGATAACCTGGGGTTGCCGCAATACTTGCGCCAGACCAGCTTCTTGTTTTTTATTCGTTCGGGGGCCCGGCCAGTCTGGAATAGCCTGAATACGCTACAGAACTGCAACAGCTAAAGAAACTTCGAAAGAAATGCACCCAAATTGTAGCGCTTCCAGGGATTGGTTTGTGTAATTCCCGCCAGCTACCATTAACTGATCTGTTAGACAAACCCACTTTAAGATTGCCTGAATGTGCGGCTTAGCGGAGTCAGCCAACCGTACAGCGATCGAACTTAGAGTGTCGCCGCTGGAGATAATCGCTTACAGGAGACGGCTCGTCTTAAGAGCGAGTTTCGCGATTCAGTCCTGATCCGTCTCGTTGACGAGACTGAGTGTGCTCCCCCTATATCAAATTTCTTGTCAAGCCCCCTTCGCCACAGAAATCTTCTAACCGACACATTCCAAAGAGAAAAAACCGAAGCCAATTTGGCCGACAATTATGCGCAATTTGCTAAAATAGAAATAGAATAAGGCAAAATTCTGGCCTTCCGCGCGGACCCCTATAAACAAAGGCGATAGCTAGTGTTCATGCGGGTTTCACCGCTCTTGACGCTACCGTTGGCGACGGTGAATTTCTGCCAATAAACACCAACTAGAACCAATTTTAGCCAATGGACCTGCGCAAAAGTGTATACAGTACTCGGCGCGGTAAACCCTAATCGCTCTTGACGTTTCACGCTACTTGCGCCCAATATTCTCGATCAAAGGATTGGCTGACATGCAGAAGAGCATCATGTCGAATCGGAAGCAGTACATCACTCCCGCCGAGTTCGAGCGGCTTTACGGCATCGACCGAAGGAAGCTGCGGACGTTGCGACGCGAAGGCGGCGGACCACCTTTTCGCCGCTTATCCAGCAAGGTCGTTTTCTACTCGATCCGGGGCATCCACAAATGGTTTAAGTCTCTTCCCGGCGCAATTCAACCACCGCCGATCTTGAAGCCGGAATCGGCTGCGCGACGGTTAGCAACGCTGAAGCAGAACGCCAGCCAGACGGCGACGCCCGACACTTCAACTCTGTAAAGCCCTTCCCGGCAACATAGCCCAGCGAAGGCTCTTCAAAGCGGTATTCCCGACGACAACAACGCACCGCGCTCTAAAACAGAAGAGCCGCCAACGACGATTGGCGGCTCTTCACAACCCCTTGCGAGAGGAGTGTGACCTTCAATGGAATGCGTTCATCGTAACACCATTCCAGTCGCGCACTCGCCGGGAAATGGAGATGCGTGAAATGAAACGCGAAGCGCCGACCAACACGAAGATGCGCCGCCTTTGCCGCGCGCTCGATCTTCACCTCTACGAAGCATGCGGGATACTCGAACTGCTCTGGCATCTCACTGCGCGCGAAGCTCCGCGTGGCGATATAGGCAAGCTGACGAACGAAGACATTGCGCTCTTCATCGACTACTGCGGCGATGAGAATGAACTGATCGCTACGCTCGTGCGTTGTGGCTGGCTCGATGAAGACCCGGAGTATCGTCTTGTCGTTCACGACTGGCACATCCACGCCGACGAATCAGCGAAGAAACGGCTAGCCCGATCCGGTGAATCCTTCATCGTATTGAGGCGTGTCGAGACAAACTCGCGGAATGTCTCGACAAATGACAATTTATCCAGCCTACGCGTGCGCGCGGGACCTGAACCTGAACCTGAACCTGAACCTGACTCTCTCGTCATCTGGCGATGACGCGGTGAGTGAGTCGTTCCCTTCTTCGAAGGCTGAAAACCCGAACGGCAAGATCAGTGCATCAGCCACCGACCTCGATGAGTTCGTGCATCGCTGGAATACCCGCGCCGCGCCGACGCTGCAAGCCGTCAAGCGTCTGAGCAAGGCGCGCATGGCGAAACTGAAAACCTGCATCCGCGAAAACGATCTGACGCTTCCGCGATGGGAACTCGCGCTCGACAAGCTGCTGGTGACGCCGTTCTGTCTGGGCGCTGGGCCAAACGAATGGCGCGCGTCGTTCGACTGGCTGATCACCGCCGA
The DNA here is from genome assembly GCA_963833015.1 of uncultured Acidobacteriaceae bacterium. Classification (GTDB taxonomy): domain Bacteria; phylum Acidobacteriota; class Terriglobia; order Terriglobales; family Acidobacteriaceae; genus Alloacidobacterium. Next base: position 1,001,704 of record CAWHWJ010000020.1, read on the forward strand.
CAACCTCGACCGCGTGATCGAGGGACAGTTCGGCAAGCCTGAGAAGCCGAAGCGCGTGATCCGCGAGATGACCGCGTACAGGGACCTTGCGAAGTACGACGACAACGCGTGGCTGGCGACGCAATGCCGGAAGATGGGACCTGCTGAGACGAAGGTCTTTTTCGACAAGTGCCGCGCCGGAATCGAATCGATGCCCGAGCCGCAACGAACCAAAGAACTACGCCAGCTTGAGCAACAGGAACAATTCGCGAAGGAGTTCTTCGAAGGCGAAGCGCTGAAGGCCAACGGAGGTCGCCATGCGAACGCCTGAGCAGCTGCTCGAAGATCAGCGCCGTCTGCGCATCTGCGCTGAGCTTGAGAAGGCGCTTGAAAGCGTTCAGCGAACGTTTCCGCGCATGACGCTGAGAGAAGCAGCCGCGCAGCTGCCGCCGAACACAACGACGAACGTGTTGCGGCTGGCTGATGAAGTCGAACTCTGGTCGCAGGAGGTTCACGCGCCATGACACCGAGCCAGAAGGCCACGATTGCAACGGAGATGCTGCCGCTGATCGAGCAGGAAGCAGCTGCGCGACGGGCAGCCACACAACGCAAAGAAGCTGGACCGGGACGTGGGCATAAAACGGCTACCCAAAAAGTTGGGGAACCGTTTAGTCCTGATCGCAACGAGCACAAGGCAGCAGCGGAAGCGGCCAAGCAGACAGGCACTAATCGCGAGAAGCATCGAACGCTCCGATACTTTTGCAGCCCCGGGAGCGCGACCGGAGGGTAGGTCGTTTCTCTGTGGAGGGGTCGGCGTACCACGCGCGCAGTCTTGTGCGAAAAATCGCAGGTTCTGAGAAAAAACAGGGTCGCAAAATTCGGAGATTTTCAATGATGAAGGTCAACATTCGAACGGCAAGAACGCATTTCGGGCGACTGGTGAAGCGCGTTGAACAGCATGGCGCGAAATTTCTCGTCACACGCCGCAGCCGCCCTGTTGCGTTGATTTTGCCGCTCACGTCCGACGCGCTGCTGCTGCTCGACAGCGATGCGGAAGCCGACGTTGCGGAGGACTTCAGCTTCACAGCGGAAGTAGCCGCATTCGTCAGAAAACTGCCTGAAAAAAAGAGGAGGAAAAACAGTCATGGAAAACCAACCGCAGCCGCAACCCGATGACGTGGTCCTGATGGACGCGAAGTCGACGCTCGAGATGCTCGTTCACAAGATGGTCGAGCTTCAGCGTCGCGTCGAGCAGCTGGAAGCAAACCTCGCGCAGATCTTCGGGAAAGGCGGCACAGTGCAATGAACACCTACGACCGCAAAGTCGCTCAGCTTGAAGCTCACGCTCGATTTCTCGACGGGCAGATGAAGCAGCTGGTCGCCGAGGGCGAAGCGCTCGTCAGCTTGCACCACGCGCTGCGGATCGCCTTCCGCGAACGCGTCGGGCGCGAGTTCGTCGACGTCGAGGACGAGTACACGAGCGCAGACGAGCGACGCGCTGACGAGCTTCTGCTGGTGCTCTTTCCCGAGGCGGGTGCATAATGGCAGCGACACTCTTTGCGGCCAGTCGAGCAGCCCGAGATGCACTCGACGCAACCAACCGCACCGAGCAGCCAACGCTCACTCGCAGACGCCGCTTCTGTTTCGCCGCTGCGAAGTTTACGCATGGGAGTGTCTTCAAATGAAAAACGAAATGCAGCAGGTTCTCGATTCGATCAATGAGACGGTCGGCGGCTTCGTCACGAACCAGAAGAGCATGCAGCGTCAGCTGGATGCCATCGACTTGTCGATCAAAGACCGCGCCGTAGGAGGCATCGCGCGCGAGTCGTTGCTCGACAAACTGAAAAGCGAGGACTCCTTCCAACGCCTGATCAAAGATCGCCGAGGCTCTGCGACGCTGACGCTGACGGGCAAGGACCTGTCGTTGTTCGAGCGCAAGACGACGATCACTGCGGTAGGTCAGGGCTTCATGCAGACGGGCGTTCTGGCTATCGACCGCATCCCGGGCATCACGCCTGAAGCTCGTCAGGTGCTCACGGTGCGCGACGTTCTGACGGCGAACCCGACCGTGATGCAAGTGGTCGATTTCGTTCGCGTTCAGACGCCGATGAGCATCGCGTCGCCAGTTCCTGAAGCGTCGACGAAGCCTGAAAATCAGCTGAGCTTCACATCGCTCAGTGAAAAAGTCAGAACGCTTGCGACGTTCATTCCAGCCAGCAAGCAGATCCTCGATGACATGGCCGAACTCGCGAACTTCATCAACACTTCCATCGGCTACTATGTCGATTTAGCTGAAGAGCAGCAATTACTTTTCGGCGACGCAACTGTCGAAAATTTGCATGGTCTAGTTCCGCAAGCGATGGCGTTCGACAAAACGCAGCTGCCAGCTGCTGGCGCGACGAAGATCGATGTCATCGGCTGCGCCATCGAGCAGATCGAAGTTGCCAAAGAGCTTGCGCCGACGTTCGCGATCATCCACCCTTCCGACTGGTGGTCGATGAAGCTGTTGAAGGACACGCTCGGCCGCTACATTTTGGGCGATCCGCAGTCGACAGCAACGCCGCGCATTTTCGACCTCGATGTGATTCCAACGACGAGCATGAGCAAAGGCAGCTTCTTAATCGGCTCAGGCAATGCCGCAGCCAGCGAAATCAGAGACAGGCAGGAGCTTGTCGTCGAAGTCTCGACCGAGCATGCGAATTTCTTCATCCAGAACTTGGTCGCGATACGCGCTGAAAAGCGACTTTGCTTGATCGTGAAGCGTCCGAACTCTTACGTCACCGGAACGTTCACAACGGCTGGTGGATCGCCGCTGAGCCAGTCACCGTCGAACAGCGGCTCGGCGCGCTCGTAACCGGAGGCCCTCAATGCTGACTCAGGACTTCCCGCTGCGGCAGTTGAAGGTGCTGGACGATTCCGGCACCTTCACTGGCTACGCGTCGACCTACGGCGGTCCGCCTGATCTGGCCGACGACATCATCGAGCCGGGAGCCTTCGCGCAGAGCATCGCCTCGCAGGGCAAGGGCTATCCGCTGCTGTGGAGCCATAACACTGCCGAGCCCATCGGCCTCGCGAAAGTCTCCGACGATCCGAAGGGCTTGTTCGTGAACGGCAGCTTGCTTCTCGCAGATCCGCAAGCAGCGCGCGCGCATGCGCATCTCAAAGCCGGCACGATCAAAGGCATGAGCATCGGCTACGACATCCCGCGTGGTCAGGGCAAGGTCAGCTACAGCGACGATGGCGTGAGGACGCTGAAGGAAATCAAGCTCTACGAAATCAGTCTGGTTGCGATCCCGGCAAATCCGAAGGCGCAGGTTACGAGCGTGAAAACGCTCGGCGACGTCGAGCACCTCCTTCGCTCGATCACAGACGCCAGCGACGCCGACGTCGTGCGCCAGTTGAAGTCCATCGACGGTCAGCTGAGGCGACTGCTGGCGCGCAAGGACAGCAACTGCCAGTGCGACTGCCCTGAGTGCGTCGCTGGCGACTGCGCTGATTGCTCGAACCCTGATTGCGAAGACGCGAACTGCGAAGGCTCGATGGCCGCTCAGGGACTCGAGGAACTCGCCGCGCTGAAAGCGTTGGCGACGAGTCTGAAGAGTCTGGCGCAATGACCACCAACCCCGAAGCCTACGAAGCGCGGCATCGCCGCCTCTGCGAAAGCGCCGAGGAAGCGTTCGCGCTGCAGCAGACGGTCGATGCGAAGTACAGCGTCAGCAAGGCCGTCAAGGAGTATGCCGTTCAGGTTCATCGAGCCATCGCGCGTCGCGATGGGATCGCCAGCTGTCACGCCGTCAAGGCCGCGCACGTCGCGATGAAGGCGCCCTTGACGTTCACGCGATCACGTCGCAATTGAACGCTCGATTAAACAAGGCCCGAAGTCGGATCGTCCGACCACGGGACGTCGCGCTTGGTCAGATCCCGGTGCGCGCGGCTAAAATTCCGCGCATGAAATTCAATCAACTTGCACATCGCGGATATTCCTACGAGGGTCAGAGCCGCTGCCGAGATTGTGGCAAGCCCGTCGAGTTCTGGAAGCCGCCCTCAGAAGCGCGCCGAGCAGCCTACGATCCGATGATCAATGGCGCATCTCCGCTCGTCGAGCACCGCTGCAACGCGCATCCAGATCCGACGCCGGAATCCATCGCGCGTTACGTTGCGCGTGGCTGGTGAAAAATGCGATTGAGTCGGGCGCGCCAAAACCAGATCGTAGCTTTTCTTTCACTGATCCTGTCTTTGGGCGCTGCCGCTGCTGTTCTGTCGAAAGCGCCAGCGTGGGTTCCGGCCTCGATGTCAATCGTCGTTGTGCTGGCGGTCGCATATAACAGCCTCAAGAGCGGTTGATCGAGCGGCGTCACGCAATCGCGGACAGATTCAGCGAGTTCTCGCGAGTAGTGAAGAACGGCGCGCGCTTGGCTCAATCGTTGCTGAGAAAACCCACTAGAAACTAGTGAGTTTGTGGCCTGACGTTTTTTCCCTCGACCGCCCTTTTCCGGCTCTGGATAAAGCATCGCCAGAGCCATCGCTTTCTGGCCTTTTGTTTGATCACGACGCATGAGGTTTGCCGACACGATGAACGTCACCGGATCGCTGCCAGCAGGGAGCTTCGCGAAACGCGGCTCGACGTTCACCAGCTTGCAAGCCTCCATCACCATCACGCGCAATTCAGTCAAGCCCTTTATTTACGCGGGTCCGCTTGCAATCGTCGCGCACTCAAGCGTCAATGACACAAGCCCGACAGGAGAGGGCAACGAATGAAGAAAACGACGACGAAAAAGCAGACGACGAAAACCACCACCACCGCGAAGCCCAACCGCAAGCAGACGATCATCGACCTGATCAGCCGCGCCAAGGGCGCAACGCTCGCCGAGTTGATGCAGAGCACGGGCTGGCAAGCGCACAGCGTTCGCGGAATGATTTCGACCCTCGGCTCGAAGCACGGCCTGAAGATCGCGAGCAGCAAGAACGACGAAGGCGAGCGGACCTACATCGCAGCCGCGCCCAAGGCCAAGGCGAAGAAGCGCGTCGCGAAACCCGCAGCCGAAGCCGAAGCAGCCGCGTAGCCAGCAACCAGCACCAACCACGCCCGGGACCGAAACGTCCCGGGCTTTTTCTCTCTTCGGAGGCCGCGACGTTGCCCCACGTTCGCGCCACGTTGCCCTGTGTGGGGCTTCTGCGCGCCGGGACGTAACGCGGATTGCGGACGCCGCGCTCGACGCCGCTGATGTACGTGCGGTGCAGACCAGCGCGCCTTCCCAGTTCTTCCTGCGACCACTGCCGCTCGGTGCGCAGCGCGCGCACGTTCTCGGCGAACTTCCTGCTCTGCTGCAGAATCTTTTTCTGAATCGCACTCTCGTTCATCACGGCTACCATGTCTGCGCGGGTGGGTGGCTTCGCGTCTACAGCCGGAAAGTCACAAAATCGAGTCAACTTTTTGACTCGATTTCAGATCGCAAAGGTTAGTCAAAAAGTTGACTCACCTACTCAGAGCCGCCCACGTTCGCGCACAGTTGCCCTGTGTGGCGTTTCTGGCCGCGCGGACGTGGAAACCAGCGTGGACGATTCAGCGGCGGCTCAGGGAGGCGCAAACATAATCGTTTTGCTCGGCGAAAAGAGAAACGCGCCAGCCGAAGCCGACGCGCTGAAATCTCCAACTGTTGGAGATTTGCTCAGTTCACCGTCACTGGCTTCTCGGGCTTGTCCTCGAACTGCTTCATCGCGGCGGCTTCGCGTTCACGCTGCTGATTGCGATACTCGACCATCTGCTCGAAGGCGCGACGCTGCGCGTCGACGTTCGGGTGACTGTACTTCTCCAGCATCTTGCGTGAGACGTGACCGACCGACGCCATGATCGTCGTCGCCGATGCGCCCGATTCGCCCAGCTGCGAGACGACCGTGTGGCGACAATCGTGGAAACGTCCCTTGACTCCTGCTGCCTCGCGCACCTTCTCCCATTGGGTCTGCAGCGTGGCGATGGGACGCGCCGGGTCCATGTGGCGATGACGGCTGAAGGGAAAAACGTACCAGTCGGGCTTCAGTTCTTTGAACCTCTTCGTGTACCACTCGCGATGCTTCAAAAAGGCCGGGAGCAGATCGTCGTTCAGAGGAACACGTCGGAAGGAACTCGCCTTCGTCTTCGATTTGCCGACCGTGAGCATGTTCTTCACGAAGTCGATCTGCTCCCACTTCAGCATTCTGATTTCCTTGCTGCGCATGCCGCCGTTGAGCGCGAGCCGCAGGGCGAACTCGATGTATGGGTTGCTCGATTCCTGCGCCGCCTTGAGCAGCCTGTCCTGCTCGGCGATGGTGAAAGCTCGGCCCACGTCCTCGTTCACCTTCAGCTTCGATTTCCGTTTGCGCCGCAGTTCACCGCGCAGCGCGTCGCCGCGCTCTTCGAGGAAGCGCAGCAGCAGCGACACTTCGTTGTTGATCGTCGATCCCGATGCGCCTTCTTCCTTGCGCGTCGTCTGATAGTCGATCACCGCGTCCACCTTGATTTCGCCGACCGTCTTGCTGCCCAGCAGTCGGCGCAGATGCTTGCAGCCGTACTCCACGCATCCCGTCGATTCGTGGTGCGCCCTGTAATTTTTCAGGTAGCGGTCGCTCACGTCTTTGATCAGCTGGGAGCGCCCTGCGCGGCTGTCGCCGCCGATCAGCCCTTCGACCAGTTCTCGGCGGCGGTTCGCTTCCGCGCGCTTCGCCAGCACCTTGTCGCCCGTCTTCGTGCTCTCTTGAATCAACTGCTTTTCAAATCTGAATCTGTACCACCAGATCCTGCCTCTAAGTACCAGTCCCATGTCGTCGTCTCCTCGCGCCTGAAAAAATTTCTGTGTGTTTGTGTACAAAAAACTATACACTTTGCGTTTTTCAAAAAGCGTAACGCCATGATAGACCAAGACTTATACAAACAGGTCAAAAGTACTAGAAATAGAGAGAAAAAGCCCGCCGAAACCCGGCGGGCTTTCGTGTTTTTGGGGAGAATCTGAACCCGATGGATTTCCGTCGTAAAAGCCATAACTCTTTGATCTCGTCATTCTGACGACCAACACCGGGGTCTCCGGCACGCGTGGTGTTCGCGTGATGGGGTGGTAACGGGAGGAAGAATCTCAACGATATTTCGCAAGGCAACACGACGGGAGATACCTCGGGCACCGACCCTGTATAAGCTCCGCACCATCGTTTCAACCAACACGCTCACACGAATCTATAAAAACAAAAAGATGTAAGAAGACCGCGCGCTAATCGTAACCACCAGCAAAAACAGGAATTTACAAAAAACATAGGGGGGGGAGTCACCCAATGTACAACGAGTGCCGACACATCTTCACCGGCGGGAAGAAATGCCAGTCACCCGCGCTCAAAGACCAGGACTTCTGCTTCTTCCACAGCAACACCCGCACGCGCCTCTTACCGAAAGACGAGCGCTACATCCCGTCGCAGGATACTGTCCTCAGCTTGTCGCCACTCGAAGACGCCGACGCCATCCAACTCGCACTCTCGGACGTCGTCCTGGCTCTGGCCGCCAACCGCATCGACTCTCGCCGCGCCCGCATCCTCATCTACGGCCTGCAGGTAGCCTCGCAAAACCACCGCCATCGTGCCGCCATGGCAGCCAAAGAACAAGCCATCGAGCAAACGGTCCGCGAAGCCCATCAGCACGAAGACGGTACCCTGATCGGCCCGGAAAAACAAAGCCCCGAACCGGAAGAAGCCGCAGCCAGAAAGCGCCCACCCAGCCTCGGCGAAATCCTGCTCCGTGAGGCCGAAGAAATGCACGCAAGAAAAGCCGAAGAAGAGGCCACGCAGAAGGCGGAAGCCGAAGAAGCAGCCAAATCAGCCGAGCACACAAAGACCTTCCTGCTCCCGAAAGTCCACGCAGTCGCAGAGGGGAATCCCAGCCGCCAAATCTCTACTCGGTCACGACAAGTTCCGCCGTGGTGCTGTCGCACATCCCGTAAATCGCCCCGGAAAGGCAGGTCCCAACGGCGTACTTGTAGCAGCCTGGAGTGAGGTTGACCGGTTCATCAAAGCGCCCGTACGTTGGTCACAGGCGTTCATGCTTGGAGGCGTTGACAGTGATGAAGGCTCTGGATGCATTATGGGCAGAAAAAGCAGCCGCCAGACCTTTGGCTGTGGTGGATCATCATGCTGCGTTGCCTGGTGTGACCCGGGTCGGGAGCTTGTTTTTGTCTACCTGTGCAACAAGTCCGTCCCGGATCCGATTGGATTCGCCCATCTCCGTGACTTGTCAGACCTGATCCTCGATACCTGTGAGTGAGTCCAACCGGTGCGATCAATGCCGCGCTTGAAAACGAAATGCTTTCATACTGCCAGGTGTGCAGAGGACAAAAGCCACCTCTCCGGGCGCGCTCTTGCTGCGCCTGGGGATTGAATGTCAGTTCATATTGGTATTTGCTCAAGAAGCGGAAAATAGCCTCCGGACAGGTCAGAATCGCAAGCGTCCGCTGAACTGCAGCGAGCGCGAGGCGCCGTAGCCGCTCGTGATCATACCGAAAGTGCCGTAGTTGCCTGCGGCGATGTTCGCATTCGAGGGCACAGTTGTATTGGGGTTGGCGAGCAGCGTGTGGTTCAGAGCATTGAACGCCTCGAAGCGAATCTGGAACTGGCTCTCGCGATAGATGGTGAAGCTGCGGAAAATGCTTGCATTGAGAACAGTTTGTCCGGGGCCGCGGAACTCGTAGCGTTGTGTATTGCCGAAGACAGGAGGAGCGATCGCGGATGGAGACTCGGTAGCGGAATACGTTGGCTGCACTGGATTGGCGAAGACAGTCGGATCGAACCACACTTTGCCGCCGCTTACCGGGCTGCCGGCGCTGCGGGCGTGGCCGCCGATCTGGTGATAGGCCCCGATCAGATTTGCATACAGCGGGTTCCCAGGCGAATTTGCGTTGTTGCTGTTGGCGCTGACAGTGAACGGGGTGCCGCTGGTGTGGCCGAGCTGGCCGTTCAACTGGAAGCCGCCGAGGATGGCATTGGCGATGCCGGACTGCGCCCAGGTATGGCCGCGGCCAAAGGGCAGACTATAGATTCCATAGAGCTGGATGTTGTTCGTCACATCATAGCTGGCGGTGGCGCGGTTGAAACGGTAGTACGCCGGGTAGTTCCACGCCAGGCCATTCGAACCGGAGCCGGCCCCGTTGTCTTCATAGTCGATGGCGTGCGAGAAGGTGTAAACCGCTCCCACCTGCGCCAGGCGGCCTGCGTTGTACGTGAGCTGCGCCTGCAAACCGTTGTAGTTCGCGCTGAAAAGCGGCTCGACCATGCCGATGCCCCCGGTGTTGTAGCAGGTAAGACTGCTTCCGGTGCACCATTTCTCGTTGATAATTTCGTTGGCGGCAAAGTTGCACTTGCCGGTCAGGCCGGTGGCGGGATTCCAGTAACCGTTGGCCATGCAAGGCGTAGAGCCGCTGGGCAACGGAGCCGCGTTCAGGTAACCGGTCTGGACGAGCTGCCGGACATCGTGCATGCCCACATACCCAAGATTCATGACAAGCTGAGGAGTAAATTGCTGCTGCACGAAGGCATTCCAGCTCTCGATGTAGCCGCGGTGGAAGTCCTTGACGGCCGAGGTCGTCGATCCGCTGACAGGCAGAGAAGCAAATCCGTTGACGATCGGCGGAGGAGTCACCGGCGGAATACCGTAGGCGAGCGTCATGGGCGCATTGCCGTTTGCCGGATCCACCGCGATGCTGTCAGCTGCTAACCCGGTGTATTGCGGCGCCAGGTCTTCCGGGAACGAGTCGCGCAGGAAGCGGAGGCTGTCCGGATCGGAGGTAAGGCCCCCACCTGCCCGGAGAACCATCTTTTCGGTCGCGCGATAGGCGAGGCCAACACGCGGAGCTATAAAGCCCCAGCCCATCTGCAGACCAGCGTTTTCCGGGTTGCCGCCCACGCCGCCTATCTCAACGTTGGCGCTCTGCGGCAGGTTGGGATCGGTGATGAAGACGCCAGAATGGTCGCGATAGGGCGGAGGATAAAACTCGTAGCGGATGCCATAGTTTACGGTCAGCCTCTGTGTCGCCGACCACTGGTCCTGGGCATACGCGGCATACTCTGTCCAGCGCAGGGCATTGGGGTTGGATATCTGGTGGGCCGTAGTTACGGCTGAACCGGTCCCATTGTTGGGCAGGCCCAACAGGAAGTCAGCCATATTGTTGTAGTTCGTTGTTCCACAAGTGGACCCGCCGCAGGTCATGCCGCCGGCGAAGAGGAAGCCGCCACGCGGGTTGTTGATGCCACTGCCGCTGGTCGGCTGAAAGTGGTTCAGAAGAAAGTGGTAATAGGTGAAGCCATACTTGGTGGCATGTTTGCCGATGGTCCAGCTCAGGTTCACGTCGCCGGTGAACTGATTATCGCGGAAAAGGAAGGGATTGGCGCCATTTGCGTTGCCGAGAGTATTGAAATTGGACGAGCCGCCGCCCATGGAAAAGATTGGCTGGCCCTCATAGTTCGGCCCGACGCCGTTCGTGCCGGGGATCATCAGCACATTGAGGCCGAAGTCACCAACCTGCTTGTCGATGGTCGACTGCGCTCCCGTCACCTGACGGGTGTAACCGAAGTCGGCGTCTATCACCATGCTGGGGCTGATGACATGGCTGCCCCCCAGGCCGACGTTTTGGATACGCCCGCTCGCCGCGCCTGGCTGTCCACCGTCGAAAGTGCCGCCGCCGGCTTGTCCCAGCTCCTGCGGGTCACTGACGGAAAATGGCTCGATGCTGTAGCGGCCGAAGATCTGGGTGTTGTCGCTCGGGACGTAATTGATCTTAGAGTCCGACGTGTTGCGGTTATAAGCGAGGGTACCGGTGCCGAAGTAGTCGTTTACCATTCCGGCTGCGAGCAGTGCTGGCGTGGGCACAACCTTTGCTGAAATGGGCTGAAGCAGCGAAAGCATCGTGGCTGCCGCCGACGACTGGCGCGATGCCGGGATGCAGTTGCAGCCGTACTCCGAGAGGAACGTAGGACGCGAGGCGGGAGGCAGATACGGACCCACGCCTCCAGGCTGAGGATCGTAGAGGGTGGCGACCGAAGTCGCCTCGGAGAAGTCGCCGCCCAGCATGGTTGTGTCCGGAACAGTCACTTCGCCGCTGATGAGTTGCCGCCGGGTGGTGCGCTCAAAGTTTTCGAAGAAGAACAGCTTTTTTCTGCCGGTGAGAATTTTCGGGATGTAGACCGGGCCGCCGATATTGAAACCAAACTGGTTGAAGACGTTCTTGGGAATGGTTGGGGAACTTTGCACCGTGGCCGTATAGCTGCGGGCATTCAATGCGGCGTCCTGGTAATACTCCCATGCGCTGCCGTGTAAGTCGCGGGTGCCGCTCTTGATGGTGACGTTGACGGCAGCGCCGCCGGCCAGCCCTTGTTCGGCATTGAAGGAGTTGGTGGTGAAGTTGACGTTTTCGATGGAGTCGGCCGGAGGCACGTACGCGACGAGATAGGGGAGCCAGCCATAATAGTTGACCGCCCCGTCGATACGCGTCGTATTGCCGTTATAGTTCATACCGTTCACGTTTACTGACATCGCGCGCGACGGGTTGGACGCTGTGGAATTCTTTTCCTGGACCGCGGCTGCTCCGGGAAGCAGCGTGTACAGTGCCTGGAAGTTGCGACCCTGGGTGGAGGTGATGGGAAGCTGAGAAATCTGTGCCTCAGAGATCTGGTGAGTAACGTCGGCTGTCTCCGTCTGCAGGATTGGCATAGCTCCCGTGACGACCACCTGCGCTGTTACGCTCGCCAGCTGCAGCCTGATGTCCACTCGCAGCTGCTGGTTAACCTGGATGCGGATATTACTCTGGGTAAAGCCGGCGAAGCTGCCCGTGCGCGGAGTTGAAACGGTGTAGGAATTCGGCAGCAGGTCCCGGAAGGCATAGGCGCCGTTTGCATCGGTTGTGGCGCTGCGAATTTCACCTGTAGCTGCGCTCGTGAGCGTCATGGTCACGTTGGGAACGACGGCGCCGCTCGCATCGGTGACTGTCCCGACGATAGACCCATAGAGCACCTGCGCTTTCGCCGTCGCAGCCCCCAGCAGCGTTACGCTCAGCGTCGCTAAGAGCAGCCATATCCTGGCCACCCCCCATCCTGTCCGATACTGCACATCTGGCCTGCCCGTCATACTAACCTCCCTCAAAATGAATGATTGTCCGTAACCCAAATCAATCCCTGGAGATCTGTGCGGGCTTAAGCATTCAACCCGATCTGGTCCGCCGCCATCGGCTGTTGTCCAAATTGTGTCGTCATTCTGGGATTGATCACCGAGTCGTCATCGGTTTAATATGCGTCACGAACTATAGGAGCAATTTTCCGCGATTGTCAAGGGTCTCGATGCGAAGCCTCGTGCCGGTACGATCGCTATTTGTCTCCGGTCCGGCAGTTGAAATGGAAGGCACTCCGACGCTTCCGGAGTCGGCGTGTTGCCGTCGGCTGAATGATTCGCGCCCAGGGACGAGGAAAACTGTCTCTTGACATATGTCCATATGGGACGGGTTCTCTCGCGAACTGAACGCCTCCCTCCGCGCAACGGATTGCCCCGGGACAGGTCGGAGAGCCGCAAACAAGTTTTGGGGGTTTCAGCGCAGAGGATCGAAGATGCTAAGGAGTGCGATTCACCTGTCGTGATACGTTGGTTCGTGATTACAACTAAATATATAAGCAATCACTCGTTTGGCGGTCTTCAGGATACTGGGGGTGGGATGGGGAATAACATTTTCAATCTTTTCGGATGTTCGGCAGTCGTTATCGGAGGAACGTCCGGCATCGGCCGCGCTATAGCCACCGGGCTGGCCGACGCTGGAGCCGACGTGGTAGCGGCTTCCCGACGTGTCCACGAGGTCGAACAAACATCTGCGCAGATCACGGCCCTCGGCCGCCGCACCCTGGCATTCCCCGTCGATGTCCTGAAACGCGAATCCTTGAAGGCCCTGCATGACGAAATCCTGAGGACCTTCGGCCGGATCGACATTCTGGTGAATTGCGCCGGAATCACACAGCGCATTCCAACTTTAGAATGCGCAGAAGAGGACTGGAACCGGATCATGGAAACAAATCTGACGGGAACGTTCCGTGCCTGCCAGATATTTGGGAAGACGATGGCCGCGCGGCACTATGGACGCATCATCAATATCGCCTCGCTGGGCACTTTCGTCGCTTTCTATGAGGTGGCTGCTTACTGCGCAAGCAAGGCGGCCGTTGGTTCGCTTACACAATCGCTGGCCGTTGAGCTTGCTCCTCATGGTGTCTGCGTAAACGCGATCGCACCAGGAGTTTTTCCAACGGCATTGAACGGAGAACTGTTAGACCAGACCGAACGAGGGAGGGAATTACATATGCGAATTCCCATGAAAAGATTTGGCAGGACCGACGAGCTTGCTGGGGCAGCAATCTTTCTGGCTTCAGAGGCTGCGTCCTATGTGAACGGACAGATTCTGGCAGTGGATGGAGGATACCTCGCCAGTGGCGTGAATCAGTAACCGTTAGGGTGACTGATGGATCCAAGACATCGATTCAGCCATGCGAAACTGCATAAAATAGCCAGAACGGCGACGGTGAATCATCGGGAGATATTTTGAAGGGATCCAGGCAAGCAGCGAAAGGGATGCGCCGCGTCGACTTAAACGATATCGAGTCGGCGTCCAGCGAAACCGCGCGCCATATCAATCGAGACATCGTTCTGCAACTGATTCATTCACATCAGCCAATCTCGAGGGCCGATCTGGCGAGGCGATCGGGGCTGCAGCGCAGCACTGTTTCTCAAATTATCGAGCAGCTCATTCAGGAGCGATGGATACGCGAAGGAGCGGTAGCACAGCTGCCGCGTGGGCGACGCCCTACCATGCTGGTTCTCAATGAAGATCTTACTGTTCTGGCAGTCGACATCCATCCCCGGCAAGTGACCGTGGCCATGGTCGATCTGAACGGCCGCCTGCTTTCCCGGTCCACCTTGCCACTTGGCACCGATCCTGCGAAAGCCGTCGCCAGCATGATTGACTGCATGAAGCGAATCAGGGACAGCCATCCCAGGAAATCGATCGAAGGAATTGGAATCAGCGTTCCAGGCCGTGTCGATAAGGAGTCGCAGTGCCTGATCTTTGCTCCCAATCTGAAGTGGCCGAAATACGACATCAAGCACGTCATCGAACATGAGATGAGTCTTCCAACTGAGATGGAGAATGCCGCAACTGCCTGTCTAATGTCGGAGCTGTCGTTTGGAAGAATGGATGGCGTCCGTGATGCCGTACTGATCACTGTTTCTGAAGGAATCGGAGCAGGAATCCTGGCAAATGGGCAGCTTGTAACCGGGCGAGCCGGAATGGCAGGCGAGTTCGGGCACATTTCTATCGATCCCTCCGGTCCTCGCTGCGGGTGCAGGCAGAACGGATGCTGGGAAGTTTTTGGATCGTGTAATGCAGCCCTGCGTTACTACAGTGAATCCGAACCAAAAGCCAAACGGCTCACATTTCACGAACTGCTCAACCTTGCGGAAGAAGGAAACGCGCACGCTGTCAATGCTCTGGCAAAGCAGGCCGCATACATCGGGAAAGGCTTGCGGATGGTGACCGCTGCTCTGTCGCCGGAGATTGTTCTGATTGCTGGTGACGTCACCTCAGCGTGGAGCCGATTTGCGCCCATCATACAGGCAGAGTTGGAAAAGCTGACGCTGACGGACAAGCCACCACGCATCCTGGCTACACATGAAGGCGATGTTGCTCGGCTCCGCGGCGCCGCGGCTCTTCTGCTTCAGCGGCACTCCATTCGCAGCCACCTATGAGCACGATTATCGCAATGTAGCGCGTCCACACCAGGGCTTCTATTGTTTAGCTTGAGTAAAGTCATCACTCTGTCGCGTTACCTCTTCGGTGCGGGCTGCATTCGAGGGATAACGATTGGACATCTACAAACGTAGCGGTAGTAAATTCTGGGGTGCCGACTTCACAGTGAACGGTGAACGTTTTCGGAAGAGTACGGGAGCCACAACCAAGGCGATGGCGATGGGAGTAAGCAGCAGAATTGCTTCGTGAAGCGCAGACTGGTACGGCACCAGCCCGAAAAAGGCCAGTGCCAGCCCCCTCAGTGTTTGTTACTGAACGATTCCTGCCTCACGTCCAAGCTTCACAACTCGATTCCGACACCAAGCGATATTACGAAACGGGATGGCGTCTCCTGTCAGGAAAGCGAGTTTTACGGCACAGTCTTGAGTTGACTCAGTAATGGTGGCAGCTAAGTTGTTGTATTGATTGGCTGCCCCCCAGGCAGCCATACATGCTGATTTGAAAGACACTTACAGGCGTGGGTCGTGTGAGCCCCCTGATTGTACCTCACAATTCAACTGGATGATCTCGCACGACAGCACTCTAAAGAAAGAGTTCAGTTTGCATTCTGAATGAGTGATTCCAGCGATCCTTGAGCGCAACTGAGCCGATCGATTCGTTCTGGATTGGAAGCAGCGATTTCGTCAGTTCCCTTCCCTGGCAGCCACTGGTTTGAAAAATCAATACTTCCGACAAGCGATCTGAACGAATCAATCCAGCTTAACAACGATAAATGTCCGGTTGAACTGTCATGTCCGGTTGGGCGGTGATCGTACCGCAACCCTCGAAAACTCTCTTCAACGGGTTTGAAAACCTCCCAAAGAGAGAACGCGATTTGCTAGTTGAGAACCGAGATGCGCAAAGCTCAGACTGTCTGAAGTAAGCATGTACATGGAGTGCAGGGTCGCGGGCCGCCTAAAGCTTGTGCAAGTCGTGGTTCTCTTCGATTGCTCCATGATCTCGATAGTATCGCTGTTGAGCGGTGCCACCTTAGCCGTCTGCGGCCTTGCTTCTTGCTCTTGCGGATTCCGGCCATCACCTCGCAGAACTCCCGCTACTTGGTCGGACTCACGAGGCCGGCCTGGGTGCCCTGCTTACCGACCCATTGAGCAGAACGAGAATCCTCTTGCCCTGAGAAGGACAAGGGAATAAATTGCCGAGTTGTGACACTGCCCGTGTTCCGGCATGACACTACTCAAACACCCTTTAAACCAGTAGCGCAAAGGTAACGACTTGGCGTGTTGATTCTTGCAGCCATAACAGCCATCTTCGTCTATGGAATGATCGGTGCCCTGCTAGGGACGATTCTGCCTGACCTATCGGAGCGTTTCCACCTCACTCCTAGTCAGAACGGAACGATTGCCTCCGCGCAAGCGCTAGGCCTCATCATTGCCTCCATCGGAGTTGGACCTGTTCTCGATACCGAAGGAAAGAAGATCGGACTAATCCTCGGATTGACCTTCATTTCGATCGCCCTCTTCGTTTTGCCACGATCCTCTAGCTTCCGGGCTCTCCTATTCATTCTGTTTCTGCTCGGGGTTGGAGGCGGCATCATCGTTACTGGCGCCAACGCGCTGGTCAGCGATGTTGGTGTAGCTCACAGAGCAATTACGCTCAATCTCGTGAATCTGTTTTTTGGCCTCGGCGCTCTCGCCACGCCTTTCATTTTGGCTAATCTATTCGCGAGGAAGTGGGTCCGGCTTTGCTACACCGTTGCATCACTCAGCGTGCTCACTCTTGCTATCCAGATCGCTACCAAGATGCCGATGCCCGGCGGGGCGCAGCGCTTCGTTTTCTCCGGCGCTGGACCAGTGCTAGGCCAGCCGCTGCTCTTTTTCCTGGGAGCGTTTATGTTTCTGTACTTTTCCTGTGAAATAGGCGTCTGGAACTGGTTGCCGCGCCATCTCATCGCCCAGGGTATTCCCGAATCCCGCGCGTTGAATATTCTCTCGCTTGGATTCGCACTGGGGTTGCTCATCGGACGCGTCGGCGTGTCACCGATACTCATGTACGTGCCGGCCTCCTCGGTTACGCTTCTCTCCTCCGTAGCGATGGCTATCACAACCTTCCTGATGCTGAGAACGAACGCGCCATTGGTCGCGTTCGCACTGGTGTTCATCGCTGGTCTTTCGATGGCCCCGGTCTTTCCAACCACCATAGCCATTGTTGGCGATGCATTTCCGAGAATGTCTGGCACCGCAATTGGCTTTGTCATCACGTGCGGATGGAGCGGACTGGCTGTCAGTTCGCGTATCATTGGCGCCATCGCTGGAGGCGATCCCCGGCGGCTGAAGAAAGCGTTACTGGTCATTCCCGCATCTGCGGTCCTGATGGTTGCATTGGGCGTGGCAATTCGGTCCACGCTGCATAGAGATAGACCGTCTTCACTGGTATTGCCTCATCTCCACGAAGGAACTCCTCGGGGGTGAACGGTTGCGCCTACATATGCTCTTTAATGTGCACCAAAAACCATTCTGTTGGCGCTTAAACATCAGCAAGAGCGGCAACACCTGGATGGCCTGCCGAGACCGATGTCGTCTGCGAGGCCGGCCCTGAGACCAAGCTTCGATGAAAGGGCAGAACCATCAGAATTATTTCCCGGCTTTTTTTACTTTGGCATAGCAAATTACGCAAAATGGAAGTAATGGTTGGATTGGTCAATTACGCAAAGGAGCCTCGCTCGGTAGAGCTTCGCGAGCTTCCTGTCCCTGAAATCGGTGAGGAAGACGTTCTATTCAAGGTGCAGGCTGTAGGCATCTGCGGTAGCGATCTGCATCAATACACCGGCAAGCAGAGCTGGCAAGGTGAATTATCCAGTCGTCCTTGGTCATGAGTTTGCCGGTTTCATTGCCAAACTTGGCAGTCGCGTGCATGGCTTCAAGGAAGGTGACCGCGTGGTTAGCGAAACAGCCGCAGTGCTGCCTGCCGATTCGGCGCTCATCCGTCAGGGACTCTACAATCTGGACCCGAACCGGCTCGGTTTTGGGTATGGAGTTGATGGAGCGATGGCAACCTTCGTCAAGGTTCCGGCGCGCTGCCTTCACCACGTTCCTGCCTCCTTGATTTTGGAAAAGGCGGCGCTGACTGAGCCCTGCTGTGTGGCCTACAATGCCGTCTGCGTCAATTCGCACCTGCGGCCCGGGGACACGATCGCAGTAATTGGGCCGGGGCCGATCGGCCTGCTTTGTGCGATCATGGCGAAGCTTTCTGGAGCTGGGCATCTAGTCGTCATTGGCATTCCCGCCGACGCGAAGCGCCTTAAGATTGCCAAGCGAATCGGCTGCAGACACAATTCTTGGCGCAGAAGGCGAAGATGTTGCTCGAGTGGATCAAGAATTTCGGTGATGGCTATGGACTAGACCTGGTCATCGACGCCGCAGGCGTTTCCGCGTCACTCAAGCTCGCGCTCGATATTGTCCGTCCTGCAGGCCAAATCACCAAAGTGGGATGGGGACCACAGCCTCTTAATTTTTCGCTTGATCACGCTCGTCCAGAAAGCGGTCAGACTTCAGGGCAGCTATTCGCACAACTGGCCGATTTGGGAGAAAGTGATTTTTCTTCTGGCTAGCGGCGGGATCGATCTCGACCCATATACTCAACCGGATCTCGCCGCTCAGCGAGTGGCGCGACGCTTTTGAGGAGATGCACGCTGGCACAATCGTCAAAGGAGTATTGCGGCCGTGAGACCATCTCTCTGCCTCTTCGCAAGGGTTTTATCGGCATCACACGGTCTTCAAGGCGAGAAGATTCTATTTCCTTAGGAATTGGGAGCGAGTATGCGCTTAAGGGACAGAGTGGTCTTAGTGACCGGCTCCACGACTGGTATCGGAGAGGGCATGGTACGGCTCTTTGCCCGCGAAGGCGCTCATGTCATGATCCATGGACGCGGCAAGAGCGGCGCAAAAACTGGTTGACGAGATCGGCGAAAGAGCTTCCTCGTATGTCATCGGGCCGCTCGAAGACTCCCAGGTTCCCGCAAGGCTCATCGCAGAAACAATTACTCGCTTTGGAAGAATCGACTGCCTCGTGAACAAGCCGCGGCGACAACACGTCGGCGGTAACCTCGAAAACACCAATGCCCAAGCATTCGACCGGATCGTCGCGATCAACTTGAGGGCGCCATTTCTTCTGATCCAGGCAGCGCTTCCGTATTTTCCGAAAGCAGGGTGGGGGCCGCGTGCTGAACATCGGCTCGGTCAATGCCTATTGCGGAGAGAACAACTTGTTTGCCTATTCGATCTCAAGGGTGGCTTGATGACTCTAACGCGTAATCTCGCGGACGCTCACGGTGCCGAAGGGATTCGGATCAATCAACTCAACGTCGGTTGGACTCTAACGCCGAATGAATTCGCTTTGAAAATGAAGGAGGGCCTATCCGACGACTGGCCAACCAAACTGCCTAAGACGTTCGCCCCCTCGGGCCGGCTCCTATCTCCAGAAGACATCGCGGGGGCTGCGGTGTATTTCCTCTCAGACGAGGCGTCTCTGATCAATGGCACGATTCTCGACGTGGAGCAATACCCACTTATTGGCGAAATCCGACGAAAGAGACTACAAAACTTTCGTGAAGACCTAACTTGGCCGCTTTCCCGAAATGTTACATGGATGAGCTTTGTGTCCATCGCACCATGACGCTTTTTGAGTGGATCGAATTGGCCGCGACGCTCGGCGTCGACGGGCTCGAATTTTACTCCGGGTTTCTTGCAAGATGACTAGGTGTTTCTCAAAGAAGTCAAGGCTGCCCTCGAAGAGCACAACCTTGCCATGCCGATGCTATGCTGCTCTCCCGATTTCACTCAGCTCGATCCTTTGCTTTCGCAGAGGGAGATCGAACGCGAAAAGCGGATGATTGAGCTCACCGCCTTTTTCGGCGGGCGGTTTTGCCGTGTCCTTTCTGGCCAGCGCCGGCCCGAACTTACCCGTGAGGCCGGCGTCGCACAGGTTGTCCGGGTCTTAAAGGTCTGTTACCGTTTGCCGAAGAGCACGGCGTTGTCCTAACCATGGAGAACCACTACAAGGACAACTACTGGCGACACCCAGAATTTGCCCAAAAGATGGATGTCTTCAGTCGAAATCGTGGAGCAAATCGATTCGCCTTGGTTTGGCGTCAACTATCGATCCTTCCAACACGATCCTCGCGGGTGAGGACCCGCTGGTTTTGCTGGAACGAGTAAAGCACCGTGTCGTCACGATGCATGCGAGCGACCGCTATCTCAAAAGCGGCACGATAGAGAACCTACGCAAGGAGGAGGACTCGGAAGGCTACGCCAGTCGTCTCTCCCACGGCGTCATCGGAAAAGGTGTGAACGACTACGACAAGATCTTTTCTACTCTCAACTCCGTTGGGTTCGGCTCGTGGATTTCGATCGAAGATGGTGTGAATGGGATGGACGAGCTGCGGGAATCGATACGTTTTCTTAGAGCGAAAATCAACCAGTATTTCAGCGATTAAGAATGCAGGTCATCCGCCACCAAGCGGAGCCAGTCTCAGTCAAACTCAGCATGAAAACCATCGTACAAATCTCGCTAGACCTCATCTCCATCTCCGAAGCTCTCGAAACCGCACGACTCGCCCTGAGCTCGGGGGTTGACTGGTTGGAGGCGGGCACGCCACTGATCATCGCCGAGGGAATTAATTGCGTTCGCGCTCTGCGCGCCGAGTTTCCTGATGTTCCCATTGTCGCTGACCTGAAAATCATGGATGGTGGTTGGCTTGAGGCCCAGATGATGGCAAAAGCCGGAGCTACCCATGTCGTGGTTATGGAGCGGGCCCATCCTGAGACAATCAAGATGGTAGTCAAGGCTGGAAAGGATTTTGGCCTGAAGGTCATGGGAGACAATCTCGCGGCGGAAGACATGGTCGCGGCTGCAAGACGGCTTGAGGATTTCGGGTGTGATTTCGTAGTTCATCATATCGGATACGATGAACGCCGTGGCATGGCGGCGGGAAAGCCAAAGCCCAGTCCGCTCGATCAATTGCGAGAGGTCGTTGCGGCAGTCCGGGTTCCCGTGCAAGCTGTTGGAGGTCTTTCTGTTGAGCAGGCGATTCGCACTCCCGAGTATCGGCGCCCCTCTCGTTGTCCTCGGCGCTCCGCTAACCATCGACGCCGATTCCTTTAGGACCGCTTCCGGCAAGCCTCGAAGATAAGCTCCGCTTGGTTTGCGATCGAGTCCATGCGTATGGCAATTAAACTCGCCAGGATACCGCGATTTGTACACTTGGACATGTAGCGCAGTACAAGTGAGCGGGGTGGAGGAACAGCTTTTGTCATAAAGCGGCAAGAGTGCTTGCCATCCGCAGGCAGAAAATAGAAGGTCGTCCCGGGAAACTCGCGGGGAAGCTTCTTACGAAGGGTGCGAACATATTCGGCGGTGGGGTGATGGTTTTTGCGTAGAGACACCAGCACATCGGCATCGTTGGCGCCAACCACGCCCGATGTAGAATGCATCAGGTTGTAGGGACTGAATGGCAGACCAATGTTGTCCAGAATGTTATCGATTTCGTCCGGGGGCACCTCCTTGCGAATGGAGGCCTCTACCAGATCGGCAAGCTGTGCGGAATCCTCGATGCGCGTTCCGGTCTTCGCGCGGATGTGCAGGCTGAACTGACCGCTATCCGTGTCGGGGAAGAAGTCCTGCCCGAGCCAGGGTGCTAGGAGAAAAACGCTGAGGCAGAGTCCAAGAAACGCCGGAATGAAGACCTTTCGATGCGTTACCAGGCGAGTCAGTAAACCTTCGTGCGCGCTTCGAATTCTGGCGAATCCCTGTTCGAATGTCCTCTGAAAGAGCACCAGAGGATTGCGCGACTCGCCCTGCCCCTCGTGTAACCTCAACATATACATCGCAAGTGTTGGCACCAGGGTTCGAGAGAAGAAATAGGACGCAAGCATGGCAAATACCACTGCCTCTGCCAGCGGAATGAAGAGGTAACGGGCCACGCCGCCCAGCAGAAACAGAGGCATGAAAACGATGCAAATACACAGCGTCGACACCAACGCTGGGACCGCAATCTGATTTGCGCCGTCCAGGATGGCCTGCTTGACGTTTGTTTCATTGCCATCCTCGAGAATGCGGTTAATGTTTTCTATCTCGACTGTCGCATCGTCGACCAAGATACCGACCGCGAGGGCGAGACCACCGAGGGTCATGATGTTGATCGTTTCGTGAAGAAAACTCAGGATGAGGATGGAGGTGAGAATGGACAGGGGAATCGAAACAGCAATGATGACGGTGCTACGCCAACTGCCAATGAAGAGTAGGATCATCAATCCGGTCAATGCTCCCGCGACGACGCCTTCACGGACCACGCCGCTGATGGCGCTGCGCACGAAGACCGATTGATCGGCCAGTGGGGTGATCTTCATTTCCGGGGGCAAAATCAATGCAGTGCGCGGCAATAGCTGCTTGATGCCGGACACAACATCCAATGTGGATGCTGTTCCGGCTTTCAGAATCGTGATCAGCACACCGCGCTGGCCATCCTGACGGACAACGTTGGACTGCACGGCAAACCGGTCACTCACGCGGGCCACTTCTCTCAGATAGATCGTGGTGTTGCCGACTTGCTTGATCGGGATGTTGTTGAGCGCGGCAATTGTACGCGGGGCCACGTTCATGCGCACGTCCAATTCGCTTTCCGCAACCTTCGCCGTGCCCGTGGGGAGAATCAGATTTTGTGCGTTGACGGCATTCAGAACATCCGTCGGAGAAACTCCTTTCGCCTGCATCTGGTTCTGGTCCATATTGATCATCACCTGCCGCTGCTTGCCGCCGTAGGGATACGGAATTACGGCACCGGGCACAGTGACCAGCTGAGGGCGCAGAAAGTTGAACCCCTGATCGTTGAGCGCCTGTTCCGACATTCCCTTTCCCGAGAGCCCGAGTTGCAGAATCGGAACGCTGGACGCGCTGAAATTGATGATCTCCGGCGGCTGGATGGCCGGGGGAAGAAACCGCTGTATAAACCCGCCTGCAGCCACGACTTGCGCATTTGCCGTATCGATGCTGCTTCCAGGCTGCAGATAAATCTTCACCACGGAGGCGCCATTGTAGCTGGTCGACTCAATGTGCTGGATGTTATCGACGAGTGTTGTTAGAACCTTTTCGTAGGGTGTGGTCAAGCGCGTTTCGATATCTTCGGGATTGAGCCCTGTGTAAGTCCATGCGACCGAGATCACTGGGATATTGATATTGGGGAAGATGTCAGTAGGTGTGCGGAGAATCACGGCCGGGCTCAATAGAAGAATGAGCAGTGCCAGGACGATGAACGTATAAGGTCGATTGAGAGCCAGTCTGACGATCCACATAGCCTATGTCCCCGCTTTGCGTCGCCTGTAGTCGGCGTTCGCTTTACTTTTCCTTGAGTGTGCTCAGCTCCGGTCCGAAAGACCTTCGCGGTCGAAATGCAACTGAGAATGCAATCCGAATGCCATCTCAACTTATTTGAATAGCAGTTTGGAGGAAGCTGACTCGTGATAGGGGGTCCGCCGACTGCTGGGAATCGTCATGCATTAATTCGCAAATGGAGGCTCTTGCATAGTTGAGCCAATTGCTCATCTGGAGATTGATGATCTTGGCATAAAGATCGACCGCGGCATTCGTAGCCTCCGCAGCTCCGTTGGCGGCACCCGCATGCCGAGCTGCCGTTCCACGTACGACCATCGCGGTTCATTTAAGCGAGGTGACGAAACGTCGTACAAAGTGTCGAGTCAAACTGTAGCGCCTCCAGTACACCCTCTGTCCACGGCTGCGCAGCTGCATGCGGGAAGTTTCGAAGAGACTTTATGTAGATACCGCCGAATGTTGTTTCCGTCAGCTCCTTGTGCACTCGTTCGTAGGTTTGGAATCACACTTGCATCGGATGATGATATGGGAGCGTGGCCGATGACTTCACGCAGACAAATGTTTAGCGGTCTCGCTTTACTTTTACTCTCGAATTTCCGCGGTTCCTGGCTGCTCGGAGCCGCACCTAGCAATCGGAGGAAATCTATGAAACGGGAAATCATTCGCGTCGAGCCGCTGGCGACCTACCTCGAAAAGTACAAGGCGCCCGCTTCGATGGTGACGAAACACGGCGACACTATTTACGTCTCAGGCTGTCCGCCGTTCGATCCGAAAACCGGAGAGATTGTCCGAGGGCCTATTGAGCGCCAGACCGAGATCGTTTTAAACCAGCTTAAGCTCTGTGTCGAAACGGCGGGTTCGTCCTTGGAAAACATCCTGAAACTGAATGTCTACGTGACTTCAGTAGATATGTTTCCTGCTGTTAACGAGGTCTACAGGCGTTACTTCCCGGAGAATCCTCCTGCTCGAATCTTTATCAACGTTCCTGCTTGGAATGGCGGCTTCGACATCGAGGTGGACTGTATCGCCGCGGCTCTTTAAGAATGTTCTTTAGCTTTCCGCTCTTTGGCGAGCGGCCACGAAGGCGCCTCGTGCGGCAGCACGATGCGCCTTTCGCATTGCGCATAAGTTGCCAAGCGTAGGTGGCTGGGACGACTGCCTATCAGCTAGGGCAGAGGTGTGCAGGTAATTTCGAGTGGCCGAAAAACGTCAGGACTCTATCGGAGGTGCTCCGCGGATCAGGCGTGCGAAGTAGAAGGAGCTAGAGCGGAGCAGGTCGGATAGAGCGGTTTGAAGGAAGGCGCTGGCGTTTGCGGCGGATGCGGTTATGCTATGGGGATTGAATCGGCTCCCGCCTGCAATAGTCAGAATAATAAAGAGTTAGAAGAAAGACACAAAAAGCGATTCAGGACGCTCTGGCCGCGCATGATGTCGGAAGTATCGCACGCGCAGCGTCCGTCGCGCCAGCGACTTCGTTCTAACCGGCTATCCGGACAAGTCCTATAAAAGGGAATGTCAAGAGAAAAACCTCTCCCATCGGCTCAATACCGTCCCATTCTTGTCGCGGCATTCAGCCCCCCTGTTTGAGCGGGCACGCCTACTCCGAGAGTGGTCTTCCTCCGGACGAGTGTCCTGTTTCGTCTCCGCGTGCGCGGCGGAGATACGCTTCCTCTCCCCTGTGGTTCCATTTCGCTGTCGTGACGGCGCCCATCGTTTTCTGAAACAACAAGCCTGACGGTTGTCCAGTGCATGAGTGGCAACACATGGTCCTATTAGAGACTCGTGGCCTATGGCTTTATTCGATTGTCCGAGGGGGCATAGGGTGACCTCGGAGACTCGCGTGTTTGAAGCACGGGCCTGACTTGTCCGATGGATACTTCCCCTCGAAATCGAGCGTCTCGGGAACCCGACGGCCACCGCCAGGAATGGTCCCAGGGATGGAACGGAATCTCAGCCAGAGGCGCTCAGGCTGCTTGTGATTTCAAATAGCTGGCGTCGAAACGTACCTCCTTCTTCCAGACGATTAACGTGATCGCGGCAATCTTCCTCGCCAGGGTCAGGCGCGCCATGGTCGGCTTCCTCCCCTTAGCCAGCAAATCCTCATAGAAATCGTGGAGCGGTCCACTCCTGCTGCTGCTGACTCTTGTGGCTGCACCCTTAAAATATCTTTGAGGTCGTGGTTGTGGTCCTGATTCAAGCCACGCAGCGTTACCGGTTTCTGAGAGCGTTTTAGTTGCCCTTCGACCACGCGGTATTGTGCACTGTCATGCGTTTCTAATCCCAGACCACTATAGGTCCACAGTTGTCGTTTGGTGCGGAAGCGGTGAGGCGTCTGGATAAGCGCGATCAACAAGGCCGCGCGGATCGGGCCGATCCCAGGAATCAGACGAAGCAGCTTCCATGCCTCGTGCTTCCTGCTCTCCAGCAACAGATCCCGTCGTACTTGCTGGCGCAACAGACGTAAGACATCCAGCTGTTGGTAGCAGTGTTCGGCGCGTCGTCGGACGCCGGCTTCGCTGATCCTGCCCAGCCAGTCCGAACGGTGACGTGGTGCATACACTTCGTTGCCAGCACACGGAATGCCCCAACCGCGATACAACGCCTTGAGCCGATTCATGACCCGTGTGACATCCTTGCTGATGGTCAGATAACCGCGTGCTAATTCTTTCAATGCTCGCAAGCCGTGCTCTCCGTGATAGACCGGCTTGAGATGGTTGCCACGCAGTAGCTCAGCCAGCTTGCGCGCATCGATCCGATCACTCTTACTACCGTCTTTCAGCAGGGCATTCTTGCGCGGATTACATACCACGACTTCGCTCACGTGCGGCTTCAGCAGGTCGTACAACCAGGCTGCCCAGGTCCCTTCTTCAAGGGTCACGCGCAAATCTCCACGCAGCCCGTCGATGAACTGCAGGATCATGCTCGCCTTGGTCTCGAGGACGCATTCCATCACGATCTTCCCGGCGGCATTCATCACTGCGATCGAAATACTTTCCTTGTGCACGTCCATGCCGATATATTTCTTAGCACTCGTCATAAAGGGTGTTCCTTTCTGGAGGGGTTGGGTCAAGCACTCAAAACCTACTCCAAAAGGGGCGCCCTTTTACAATGTGTGATTGCGGCGAATTAACTGCCTTAGGCTTCTCAACGGTCCCGGTAGGGACGCCCATCACTGAGCGCCCCCCGGACGGATCCGTACGTGCGCGTCTACGCATACGGCTCTTATGAAGCATGAGTGGCGTTGAAGCGGGCGTGAGGGTAGGGATGCAGGATTCGGGGTGTGGGTATCCACCTATTGAAGACCGGAGTCAGTGACTCCCACTTCTTCTTTGCGCGTTGGCTGCGACGAACCAGAACGTTCCGCCAGAGCCGATTGATGCGCTGTCTGAAGGTGCGCAACTGACCGATATTCCCGGGAACAGCATGGTATTGGTAGTAGCCGGTGACCACCTTCCGAAGCCATGCACCAACCTGACTGATACGATCATGCTTCCGGCGGAGAAGCTCAACCTTGATGGTCTTCAGCTTCGCAACCATTCGCTGTTTCGACGTAATCCGCCAGACGGTGAAGGTATCGGTCTTGTGGCGTCGCCCGCAGTAGTGGGTGAAGCCCAAGAACGTGAAGGTCTCCGGTTTCCCTCTGCCCCACTGTTTCCGTTTGTGGGCCGCATAGCGCCCGAACTCGATCAGCCGGGTCTTTTCCGGGTGGAGTTCCAAGCCGAACTTCGCCAGCCGTTCCTTGAACTCTTCAAGGAACCGCACTGCTTCGGCTCGATGTTGGAAGCCCATCACAAGATCGTCGGCATAACGAACGATGATGACATCGCCCGTTGCCACTTTCTTGCGCCAGGCATCCGCCCATAGGTCGAACACGTAGTGGAGATACACGTTGGCGAGCAGCGGTGAGATCACGTCCCTTACACAAAAGGTAATTTCCAGTTCGAACGGACAGTGACGGGATGGCGAACAAGGTACCCGGTGCTTGATCTTCGTCTTAAGGGGTAATACGTTTATGGCATATGACGCGTTCGACCAAGGTGGAAAAGGCTCGGCACTTGAACGCCGCTTTCGCCCTACTCCAGCGTCAGGTTGCATGGCCCGAGGCAGTGCAGCGCTTGTCGCGCAAGTTCGAACTCTCAGAGCGTCAAGCATATCGGTACCTGCAGGAAGCCTCCCATCTCGTTCGTCCGGTGGAAGTTACCGAGGCCACGGTGCCGGTCACGTTGAAACTTCCGCCGCGCACGGTCGAAATGTTACGGAAGCACGCAAAAAGCAGCGGCATGACCATGGGAGCGATCGTGACCGGCGCGTTGAACGCATTTCTAGGTGCTCTGAAGAAACATGGCTGAGCCGCGCACCAAGAGCGGACCATTTCAAATCCACGTTTCCTATTCGTTTGATCGCCTACTCGAGTCGAAGCTTGTCCAGGCCTACGATATTTTGGTGCCCTGTCGCGAGCGCCCGGTCGGTGGGTGCGTAAAGGAGTGCGATGATGAGGATGACGGCGATCTATGCACGGGTCTCGTCCGAACAGCAGCGCGAAGAGAACACGATTGCAAGCCAGACGGCTTCGCTGATCGAGTTCGCCAACAGCCACGATCTGGAAGTACCCAGAGAGTGGGTCTTCGAAGATGAAGGCTATAGCGGGGCCATGCTGGAGCGTCCAGGCTTGGAGCAGGTGCGAGACCTCGCCGCTGAAGGGCAGATTCAGGTTGTGCTCGCCTATGCGCCAGATCGCTTGAGCCGGAAGTATGCGTATCAGATTCTGCTGATCGAGGAATTCGCCCGCCACGGAGTCGAGACACTGTTTGTGAGGTCGCCGCAAGGCGACAGCGCGGAAGATCAACTGCTGGTGCAGTTCCAGGGCATGATCGCTGAATATGAGCGGGCGCAGATCCTGGAGCGCTCGCGCCGCGGCAAGCGACACCGCGCGCACTCGGGCGAGATCAGTGTGATGAGCAACGCTCCGTACGGTTACCGGTATATCCGTAAAACCGACGAAGCGCCCGCTGCTTATATCGTGCATGAAGCCGAGGCGCGCATCGTTCGGCGCATCTACGAGATGTATACGGTGGAGGGGCTCAGCATCGGCGAGATAACGCGCCGACTTAATGCCGAGGGTATCCCCACGCGCAAGGCAAGTGCTCGCTGGGAACGCTCGGTAGTCTGGGCCGTGCTGCGGAATCCCACCTATCGTGGCACCGCCTGCTTCGGCAAAACCAGCGCCGCGACACGGACGCGCGTTATGCGTCCGCAGCGCCGGCGTGGGGTGACTACGCCCTGCATGACAGCCGGTCACGAACGCCCGCGCGAAGAGTGGATCGAAATTCCCGTGCCAGCTCTGGTAAGCGAAGAGAGCTTCGCCCGGGCCCAGGAGCTTCTCCAAGAGAACAAAATACGATCGCGCCGCCGTACCATTGCGCCCAGTGTTGTACAGGGACTGGTCAGCTGTGCCAAGTGTGGTTACGCCTTCTCGCGATCTTCGACCTATACCAGCGCACGTAAGATTCACTACTACAAGTGCATTGGTTCCGATAGCTGGCGAAAACTAGGCGGCCCTGTTTGCGACAACCGCCGCCTTGTCAGGCAAGATCTCCTCGATCAGATTGTTTGGGCCGAGGTGATCCGCCTACTGGAAGAGCCGGCTCTGATACAACAAGAACTTGATCGTCGCCTGGCAGCAGCTCGCTCTGCCAATCCAACCCAAAAACGTGAGCAGAGTCTGCAGCGGGAGTTGACGCATGTGGGCAAAGGCATCGAACGACTACTCAACGCCTACCAGGAAGGACTCTTGTCGATTGAACAGTTGCGCGATCGAATGCCCTTGCTGCGTCAGCGCCAGCAGTCGCTTCGTGCTGAGCTGCAGGCGATCGCTGACCAGAGCACCGATCAGATTGCATTCCTGCGCCTGGCCGAGACCCTCACAGCATTTCTCGCCCGCCTGCGCAGCGCCGCTGAAACGCTTAATGTCATTGAGCGCCAGCGCATCGTGCGGCTCGTGGTTAAAGAAGTTCTGGTGGGGGACGACACTATCACCATTCGCCACAGCATCCCCATCCCTTCAGCGCCCCAGCAAAATGATGGCACGCACTCACGCGGAAACCCAGATTACCTTTTGTGTAAGGGGCGTAACCACTGCTCCTTGCGGCGTACCCTGCTTCGTTTCCGACCACTGGCCATCCTCCGACACCCCCGCCTTGAGCCATTTCCGGATCAGGCGAAGTATTCGGGGATCGGCCACCCTGTGCTCGATGAACTTAGTCGTCCACGCGTGGCTCATGTTATCGAAGAAGCCACGGATGTCCGCATCGAGCACCCAGTTCACCTTCTTCCGCTCCAGTCCAACCACGAGCGCATCGAGCGCTTGATGAGGACTGCGGCCCGGACGGAACCCGTAGGAGAAGCCCTTGAAGTCGACCTCATAAATCTGATTGAGGATCGTCACCACGGCCTGCTGGACGATTTTGTCTTCCAGTGCCGCGATGCCCAACGGACGTTGCCGCCCATCGGCCTTCGGTATATAGACTCGCCTTGAAGGCTGCGCCCGGAACGTTCCGCGGTGAACCCGATTGTGAAGATCGACGAGGCGACCTTCCAGTCCAGATTCATACTCCTGCCACCGGACACCATCGACTCCCGGCGAAGCCTGACGCTTGAGAGCGTAGAAGCTATCGCGCAGCAGCGCGGTGTCAACATGGTGGAGCAAGGAAGTGAACCGTTCCTGTTTCCTTTCCCTTGCTGCTTTACGCACACCGTCCAGCCCCTGGGACATGCGGTTCCCGCTCTGTGTCGGGAGCATGCGTGGCTGACCGATGTTCTCCTTCATCTGCGCCCTTCCCTCCCCCGCCTCCGCCGCCGCTATCGATGCTTTGTTCGGCTGGTTCACAGGTACTACGGCACAGTCCGACTTCTCCAGCACGTGCATGTCCGCCGTTCGGCCTGAGGCCTTCGCGGACCGGCCTTCGCCACGTGGCGAAGGCGCACTGGAGATCTCCCGGTTCTCGTGCATGTTGTTTCTCAGCGTGCGCGGGCTCTCACGACTACGCAGGACCGGACAGTCCCTCGCGGCTAACGCGACTGCCGTTTTGCCTTCCTCCTGCTCACTAGGGAGTCGGCATCCTGATCTGCGATTTTTCGAAGCTCAATCACCCCGCCCACCAATGCCTCCGGCCTACGCTTCACGGAACACCTCGCGATGTCCCATGCAAAACTAGAGGTCAGGATGGAGTCGCTAATTCCTTTCCTGCAGGGGACTTACACCCCCTACCACTGCCCTGCGGCGTACCCTGCTTCGTTTCCGACCACTGGCCATCCTCCGACACCCCGCCTTGAGCCATTTCCGGATCAGGCGAAGTATTCGGGGATCGGCCACCCTGTGCTCGATGAACTTAGTCGTCCACGCGTGGCTCATGTTATCGAAGAAGCCACGGATGTCCGCATCGAGCACCCAGTTCACCTTCTTCCGCTCCAGTCCAACCACGAGCGCATCGAGCGCTTGATGAGGACTGCGGCCCGGACGGAACCCGTAGGAGAAGCCCTTGAAGTCGACCTCATAAATCTGATTGAGGATCGTCACCACGGCCTGCTGGACGATTTTGTCTTCCAGTGCCGCGATGCCCAACGGACGTTGCCGCCCATCGGCCTTCGGTATATAGACTCGCCTTGAAGGCTGCGCCCGGAACGTTCCGCGGTGAACCCGATTGTGAAGATCGACGAGGCGACCTTCCAGTCCAGATTATACTCCTGCCACCGGACACCATCGACTCCCGGCGAAGCCTGACGCTTGAGAGCGTAGAAGCTATCGCGCAGCAGCGCGGTGTCAACATGGTGGAGCAAGGAAGTGAACCGTTCCTGTTTCCTTTCCCTTGCTGCTTTACGCACACCGTCCAGCCCCTGGGACATGCGGTTCCCGCTCTGTGTCGGGAGCATGCGTGGCTGACCGATGTTCTCCTTCATCTGCGCCCTTCCCTCCCCCGCCTCCGCCGCCGCTATCGATGCTTTGTTCGGCTGGTTCACAGGTACTACGGCACAGTCCGACTTCTCCAGCACGTGCATGTCCGCCGTTCGGCCTGAGGCCTTCGCGGACCGGCCTTCGCCACGTGGCGAAGGCGCACTGGAGATCTCCCGGTTCTCGTGCATGTTGTTTCTCAGCGTGCGCGGGCTCTCACGACTACGCAGGACCGGACAGTCCCTCGCGGCTAACGCGACTGCCGTTTTGCCTTCCTCCTGCTCACTAGGGAGTCGGCATCCTGATCTGCGATTTTTCGAAGCTCAATCACCCCGCCCACCAATGCCTCCGGCCTACGCTTCACGGAACACCTCGCGATGTCCCATGCAAAACTAGAGGTCAGGATGGAGTCGCTAATTCCTTTCCTGCAGGGGACTTACACCCCCTACAACATGCCGGTTTATCCCGGCGCACAGTGGTAAATATCGCCAACTCACTCGTCGAGAACTAGAGCGGAAAGTTGGCCAGATTTCGCAGTTCCGGTCGGACATACACGGACATAATGGTCCGAGGAGTAACTTCCGGATTGCCCACAATACGTCCGCAACCCTTGCGGCCAGCTAAGAAAAGAAAAAACTCCTACTCTCGCACAAGTGATGGCCGCAACACGCGAAGCATGCGTCGTGCCTCGTCGAGTGACCGTGATTTTCGAGATCCTTCAACCCAGAGCGAGGCGTAGCCATGGACGCAGCACCACGCAGCCTCGAATCGCGCTGCCAACTCATCCTCCGACAGCGGCCTGGTCCAATGCTCGTTCGCATGTATCAGTGCATCGCGCAAAATTTGTTCTCCACGTTCTCTTGCAAGCCGGAGGCGAGGTGACTGCTGGTCGAGCAGTTCACTATGCCACATCACTCGAAAATGTTCCGGCCACTTCATTGCGAACTGTATGTACCCCAATCCGGACGCTTCGAGATCATCGTCTGCATTCTTTACTCTCGCCGGATCCATGGCTTCTGCCAGCCGCTCGAATCCGTCGGCAGCGAGTTCGGTCAGCAAGCCGGTGACATTTCCGAAGTGGTGAGCTGGGGCACCATGTGAAACGCCCGCCTTCCGCGCACACGCGCGCAGCGTAAGCCCCTCCAGGCCGGAGTCCCGTATGATCTCCTCCGCGGATTTCAACAGGGCCGCACGAAGGTCTCCGTGATGATATCCATCACTTTTGCGCGTTGCCGAAGGCTTCTGTCGAGATGTTTGGCTCATGGCTTCAGAAAGGATAAAATATTTGAATCAATCTAGACAATGTCTAGATCATATTGACAGGAGACTCATATGGTCATCAACCGTGAGATGAAAGGGACATTGGAAAAGCTTCTTGCAACATCAGAGTGCGAGTTCGTATTCACACATCAGGGAGATCCGACCAAACCCCTTGGGGCTTGGGTTCTGGAAACTCAAATTGGAGCCTTGCGCAAGAAAATCAAAGCGCACTCTGATGCCGGCCTACACGCATTACGGCATACCTTCCTCACCGAAGCCGGGGAGTACACAGATCCCTTTACATTGCAGTACGTGGCCGGGCACGATAATATAAAGACAACGATGCGCTACGTTCACCCTCAGGCGAAGGCGGTTCAGAAGTTGTTTGTCCGATTAGCGGGCGTGAATCGCGATGAAACCATGGTTCGGGGGATCAAGGCGCAGGTGGTCGGTGCAAAATCCGGTGCAGTTTTATCGGGCTCTCAAGAGTGCACTGATTAAATAGTTGAAAATAAGGAAGTTACAAAGTGCGGAAGTGGTGAAATTGGCAGACACACCATCTTGAGGGGGTGGCGCCGAGAGGCATGGGGGTTCAAGTCCCCCCTTCCGCACCAAACGTCTGACCATTTTTTCTGAGGTTCCTCCTAGAAAGCAGCGCATGATTTATCTCTTTATTACTCTTCACGTTATCGTCTGTGTCTTCCTCGTCATCGTCGTCCTGTTGCAACAGGGGAAGAGCGCTGATCTTGCCGGCGCATTCGGCGGTCAGGGTTCGCAGACGGCTTTCGGTCCTCGCGGCGCGGCCAACCTACTGACGCGGCTCACAACGTGGTGCGCTGTCATCTTCATGTTGACCTCGATTGGCCTTACTATCCTGATGCAAAAGCACGTTGGCGGACATTCCGTTCTCGAAGGCACAAAGACCACGCAGTCCACTCCGGCTAAGAAGTAACCAGCTTCTGTTCATGAAGTTCAAAGGCAGGCTTGAGGCCTGCCTTTTCTATTTGCCGCGATTCCTCTGTTACCATCACGCTCACAGACCAACTAAGGATTTCTCAGGTGAGCTCAAAGAACCCGCTCTGTCTTCTCCTTGCCTTTTTCACAATCGCCTGCGCGGCAGTTCGCGCGCAAAATCCTGCCCCAAAAGAAATCGTCGTGCATGCCGGGCGGCTGATTGACGTTCGCAGCGGTCAAGTAACCAACGATGCGTATGTTGTGGTTCAGGGCGACCGGGTTAAGGCCATCAGCACCGCACCGCCCGCTGGTGATCCCGTCATCGACATGAGCAAGTACACGATCGTCCCCGGTCTGATCGACTGTCATGCGCACACCCTTTCGGATCCGACCACACAGACGCCAGGGAAGTACCTCATGACGTCTGCACCGCAAGCAACGGTACAGGGTGTTGCCAACCTGCAGATATGGCTGGCTCACGGGTTCACTGCACTGCGCGATGCGGGCGAAGAATATCCATCGTATCCGCAGTTCGCGCTGCGCGACGGTGTGGCAAAAGGCCTGATTACAGGACCGCGCATCGTGGCGGCTGGCAGCTTTGTCTCGGTCACGGGTGGGCATGGGGATGGCGATCTTCTCTCGCCT
The DNA here is from genome assembly GCA_963833015.1 of uncultured Acidobacteriaceae bacterium. GTDB lineage: Bacteria > Acidobacteriota > Terriglobia > Terriglobales > Acidobacteriaceae > Alloacidobacterium. The sequence continues at coordinate 1,035,655 of CAWHWJ010000020.1, forward strand.
GACAAGCCCGGCCTGCAGCAGCCCAACACTGTAGACACAGTCGATGATGTGAACCGCATCGTGCGCCGCGACATCAAGTACGGCGCGGACTGGATCAAGCTCATGGCTACTGGCGGCGTGATGGATCCGATCAGCGATTACCGGGTACAGGAACTGAACGACGAGCAGATGACTCGCGCGGTTGAGGTCGCTCATCGGGCTGGTCGCAAAGTGATGGCACATGCGGAAGGCACCGTCGGCATCAAGGCTGCGGTTCGCGCAGGCGTCGACTCCATTGAGCACGGCACGATGCTTGACGATGAAGGCGCGCAGATGATGGCGCAGCGCGGGACGTGGCTGGTGCCGACGCTCTACTGCTTCCAGCATGACCTGGAGACGGGCCTGTCGAAAGGACGCGATCCGCGGAGCATGGCTAAGGGCATCGACATCGTCAAGGAGCAGGGACCGGCGTTTCAGCGGGCTCTCAAGTATCACCTGAAGATTGCTTATGGTGTGGATGATGCTGATGTGGATGAGTCGGTGTCCAAGGAGTTCGGGGCGCTGGTGCGTGGAGGCATGACGCCACTTCAGGCGTTGCAGGCGGCTACGATCAATGGCGCTACGCTGCTCTCGCTCGACAAGGATATGGGGACCATTGAGCCGGGAAAATATGCCGATCTGGTTGCTGTGTCCGGCGATCCGCTTACGGACATTACCGTGATGGAGCATGTGGCGTGGGTGATGAAGGGGGGAGCCGTCGTAAAACCTTTAACACGGTAGCCATCTCGTCTTGCTTCCAATGCGGGTATGATGGTCTCGCCTCACTTCAGGCAAGGAGGGTGTATGGCTTTCTCGCGTCGTGAGTTCATCGGGGCATCGGCAGCAAGTCTGCTTGCTGCGTCGTCTTTGGACTTTGTTTCCACTTCACCGCTGCGCGCGCAGACCACGCGGACGCCAGATGAAGCACTTAAAGAGTTAATGGATGGAAATGAGCGATTCGCTACTGGACGCATGACCAGCTTCGAGCATGATCTCCAGATACTGAAAGAGCGCACCGTAGACAAGCAGGAACCCCACTCTGCAGTGCTTGCCTGCGCCGATTCCCGCGTTCCTGTAGAGCTTATCTTCGACGAGACCATCGGGCAGATCTTTGTCACCCGCGTGGCGGGTAACATCATCACGCCGGAGATTATCGGGAGCCTGGAATATGGCGCGGCGGTGCTTGGAATCAAGGTGATTCTTGTTCTCGGGCATGCCAATTGCGGCGCAGTGAAGGCGGCGATTCAGGGGAAGGCTGTTCCGGGCCAGATCAGCAGTCTTTTCCCGCACATTCAGCCAGCTATTGATCAGGCGGGAACCGACCTTGCGGCGGTTACGAAAGCAAACAGCGAATTACAGGCGAGGCTTCTGCGCGAATCATCGCCTGTGATTGCTCCGCTGGTGAAGGAAGGCAAGCTGAAGGTTGTCGCCGGCGTGTACACGCTCGCGACCGGGAAAGTGACGCTGTCGTAGAGCTGGCCTATAGTTTTTCCGGCGCTGGTCCGTACTGCTTCAGAAGCTCGTCGGTGTTCTCCGCCTTTTTCGAACGCCAGGTATCTTCAGCCCATCGCTTTATTTCCGGCGAGTCATCGCTTTGCATTTCCTGATACACGGTGCTTAAGACGCGGTCGGTTGGCTCCTCGACCCAGGTGTTGCCCTGTCCGTGTACCCTCGAAGCGCCGCGTTCCCAGCCGCGCGGCGTCAAATGCCATTCTGTCCACTCTTTGCGGATTGCCATAGCGGAATCATTGTTACTCATTTTGCGCGTTTTGGGCAGCTTCCCCGAGAAACAATCGTAGACAATCAAAATATGATTCTCGAAACTTTTCCTGTTGGCATGCTGCAATGCAACTGCACGATCCTGGGCGATGAGACAACCGGCGAAGCCATGGTGATCGATCCGGGCGACAACATTCCGCAGATTGTGGCGCGCCTGGAGAAGCATGGGCTCAAGCTGAAGCAGATTGTGGTTACGCATGCGCATATCGATCACGTTGGCGGTGCTTTGAAGCTCAAGCAGCAGACGGGAGCGCCGATTCTTTTGAACCAGAATGATCTGCCGCTGCTCGACATGATGGACATGCAGGCGGGGTGGCTGGGTGTCACCACGCCGGAAGTAGCCCCGCCGGATGCCAGCGCGGAGGATCATCTGGTCGTTGGGCTGGAGAAGTATCCGGCGCAGGTGCTGCATACTCCGGGGCATACGCCGGGGAGCATTTGCCTGCACTTCGCTCCGCTGAAGCTGTTGGTTGCGGGCGATACCCTCTTTGCGGGATCGATCGGACGGACTGATCTTCCGGGTGGAGATAGCAGGAAGATTCTGCGGTCGATCCATGATCGGTTGATGCCGCTTCCAGATGAGACACGGGTGATTCCGGGGCATGGGCCTTTGACTACGATTGGACAGGAGCGGGTTTCGAATCCGTTCCTTCAGGGTTGACCCCCTCCCCCTCCCTGCTTTCCATCCGTTTCTTTATTTTTCAATAATTTAGCGGGGGATCATCCCCTTCTATCCTGCTGATTTTATTTAGGTTAACTAGTTTATAGTGTTTTCAATCACTTAGCGGAGAGTCCCCCTCTCTGCAATGAAAAAGCCCGCTCGTGGCGGGCTCTTTTGTCTCTCTAATTCCAGAATAGCAGTTTTCGCGAAATAACAGGCCAAATCCCTCCATCTCTATTTGGTTTGTTTTCAGTGATTTGCCAATTATTTTGCCGTTCTTGGGCTTGACAGGCGAATTTTAGAACTTACAGCCCTTGCGATTTTCGTACGCCGCGCGGCTGCGGGCTTGTGGTATTGTTTCGGCCATGTTTGCTGTTGCCGAGATGGAGCGCGCCAAGAAAAGGCCGATTTCGAGTGCCTCCTACTTTGGCAACAAGCCCTTTCTGGATGGGTCGCGGTCACACCGCCCGCTTTCTGAGAATCAGCATGGAGCCAAAATGGCCAGGCAACCGAGCGGCTGCTCCTGCGGCGGTTCGTGTTCCAAGTGCAATGCGGAGCATGCCAATGAGGAGCAGGCACCGCATCATAACTCCGGCGCGGGGCACAATTTTGGTTCCATGAGCGTCGAGAGAAAGGAAGGAGTGGTGCACGGCCCTGCGGGCGGCGCGAACAACTTCACGGATTGTCCGACGCAGTGGAAGCCGGCGGCAACCGCGGCGCAGAGACTCGGCGCCAACTGGCTTGATAACGTGGTGAATGGCCTCAGCAATCTTCCGAGACCCATTCCGGCACCGGTTGCAAACCTCCTCACGCACCACTTTCACACGACCTACGACAAGGACCTTGCGAAGATTCTTGATAAGTACAAGAAGCTCAACAAGGCGATCAATCAGTCTATTGATTTTCAATGCGAGACGAAGTGCGATAAGGATGTGCTGGCTTACGTGTATTCGATCTGGAGCGACCTGCATCTCTGTCCCTACTGGTTCAACTCGGATGCAGAGCTGCAGGCGAGCACCGTCATCCACGAGCTGGCCCATGATGTGGTCGGCGCCGACGACAATGCCTATGAATGGGAGACGACAAAGTACAACCGCATGTCTGTGAGTGACGCGATGGACAATGCCGATTCCTATGCCCACTTCGCATGGGACTCGTCGAAGCCACCGGCGCCATGACGCCGGATTTTCAATGGTGATACATCGGCCTATCGCGGTGGAGTTTCGATCGAGATGTTCTCGCAGACGAGAACCAGTTCCTCGATCGCGACGTCTGTGCCCTTGCCGCTCAGGGTCGGACCTGTGTATTTCGTCGGGATGGCATGGCTCAATTTGTAGACCTCAGTGAGTTGATTTGCTTCGTTTCGCAGGGTGATTGTGAGTTGCTTCCCCGCACTGGCTGGGGAGGATCTCGCGCTGTTGATCCACTCCGACAGGCTTGTGGCAACGACCAGGCCGCGTTTCAGCGTGACGTCGTTAACTTTGTGCGTCCCCTGGATTTTGGACATCTCGGTGAATCCGCCGAGAATTTGGCCTTCAAGGCTGACCAGAAAGTTGTAGGACCTGAATGTGTCGGTGCGGTTGGACATGGCTTGCTCCTTTGGAGGCTCGGGGCTAAAAGCCCCTCTCGTTTCCGGATCGTATTCACCGGCCTAAAGGCCGGTGCTTCTACCATAGAGGTGCTTTGCACCTCTTTCGATTTGATAGGTGAGGGTTCGTGCTTTCCCACCCTATGCTTCGCATAGGACGTGGCACCATCCTTTGCGAAGCAAAGGGTGGGAGACCACAACTACCACCCAGCCGTCATTAAGTCTTGCGAAGCAAGACCAAGGTAGAAGCACCGGCTTCCATTGGGGCCCCCAGAACGCGCGATGTTCGCGTTCTGGGGTGATTGAGGCCGGTGAATAAGGCTGAGAAACGAAAGGGCTTCAGCCCCGGGCCGTAAGATAACCCCATGAACTTCTCCGCGCGCACCAACTGGGAAACCACCGAAACCGACCTCGCCCGTGTGCTCCGCGAAAGAAAAGAATCAGGCCAGCCCATCTACGACCTCACCGCCTCCAACCCAACCCAATGCGAATTCACCTATGACGAAGCCGCCATCCTCTCCCCGCTCGCCGCACGCGAAGCCCTGATCTACGACCCCAACCCGCAAGGCATCCTCAAGGCAAGAGAAGCCGTCAGTGCCTACTACAAAAGCCACCACGCCACTGTCGATCCCGCACAAATCTTCCTGACCACAAGCACCAGCGAAGCCTACAGCTATCTCTTCCGCCTGCTCTGCGATCCGGGCGACGAAATCCTCATCGCCCAGCCCAGCTACCCACTCTTCGATTTCGTCGCCGCACTGGACGACGTAAAACTCACGCCCTACGCACTCTTCTACGACCACGGCTGGCACCTCGACATCGAAGCCGTGCGCCAGCGCATCTCGCCACGTACGCGCGCCATCGCACTGGTACATCCCAACAACCCAACCGGCCACTTCACAAAACAGCACGAGCGCGAACAACTCGAAGCCCTCTGCGCCGAACACAACCTCGCCTTAATCATCGACGAAGTTTTCCTCGACTATCCGCTCACTGAAACAGGGCAAAGCTTCGCCACCGGCCCTCACCCGGTCCTGACCTTCGTCCTGAGCGGCCTGAGCAAAATCGCCGGACTCCCGCAAATGAAAGCAGCCTGGATTTCCGTTTTCGGTCCCGCCGCGTTCGGTCCGGACGACGCATTGAAGCAATCCCTGACTCGCCTCGAGATCATCGCCGACACCTTCCTCTCGATGAACGCCCCCATCCAGCACGCCCTGCCGCACTGGCTCGCGCACCGCCACGTCATCCAGCATCAGATCAGCCAGCGCACCGCGGCCAACCTCGCAACCCTCGACGCGCTCCTCGCCGAACAGACCATGATCACGCGCCTCGACGTAGAAGCCGGATGGTACGCCATCCTCCGCATCCCGGCGATCCGCCGTGACGAAGAAACAGCGATCAGGTTGATCCGCGAATCCGGAGTCTCCACCCACCCCGGCTACTTCTTCGGCCTTCCCGGGGACGGCTGGCTGGTCGTCAGCCTGTTGACACCAAAAACCGACCTTAAAACGGGTGTAATGGCACTAATCCGCACCTATCTCGAATGAAAATGCAGTCTTTTACCATCTCCAACTCGTCATCCTGAGCGAAGCGCGCAGCGCGAAGTCGAAGGACCCGCGCAAACAAAGTTTGTGCGAAGCCTTGCGCAGCAAGGCCCGTGGTTAATTGGGTAGCTGCACGAAAACGCCCACCCCTTTTCCGTGCTTCTGCTCGCTTCAAGACGGTTGTTGCTTCGCAACAATTCGCACGAACTTTGTTCGTGCGGATCCTTCGACTTCGCGCTCTGCGCTTCGCTCAGGATGACATCGGTTGGAGGGACGCATTTTTTCTTTGACAATCCCGCATAATGGAATTGAGAGGTGAGTTTTTTCATGGCGATTCGTGCGGTCATCTTTGATTATGGAATGGTTCTGAGCCAGCCGCAGGAACCGGTTGCGCTGAACAACCTGCTGACCATTACCGGGCTCGATCACGACACGTTTGACAGCCACTACTGGACGCATCGGCATGCTTACGACATGGGCAAGCTGGATGGGCCCGGCTACTGGAAGCAGTTTGCCTCTGACACTTCGATCGAGCTGACGGCCACGGACATCGAACGGCTGATCGAGAATGACGTGCTGATGTGGTGCACGATCAATGAGCCGATGTTGAAGTGGGCAAAGGCGCTGGGTGATTCGGGACTGCGCATCGGGATTCTGTCCAATATGGGCGAGGACACGCTCAGCTACATGCGGCAGGAGTTCTCGTGGCTCGGCGACTTTCATCACCATACGTGGTCGTGTGAACTGGGGATCGCGAAGCCCGATCCGGCGATCTACACCTACACCTGCGAGAAGTTGGACGTTGCTCCCGGCGAGGCTTTGTTTCTGGATGACAAGGCTGAGAATATTCGCGCGGCCGAAGCGGTTGGGCTGGTTGGGATTCAGTTCCGGGATATTGAACAACTACAGCGGGATCTTGAGGCTCGCGGGTTGTTGGATGAAGTGCTGCTGCCGCAGACGGTCCACGGCGATCAGAACTGACCAGCTTAATCCGCTAAACAACCGACCCATAGGAAAAAAGCAGATCCTTCCCCCTTCGCTACACTCAGGGTCAAGATGACACCGGCTTAAAGGCCGGTGCTTCTAGCCAAGGGTGCTTTTGTACCTCTTCGGTTTGCTAGCGAGGGTATTGCTTTCCCACCCTATGCTTGGCATAGGATGGAGCACCCGTTTTCGTGCGGCTGCCAGGCCAAAAGGTTGACATGCCCAACACACTATTTTAGTCTAGGCATGTTTGGGACAAGCCTATGACGAAATTCGGCAAAACTGAACCTCGCGATCTTTTTCCCGGGGCGCTGGAGATGATGGTGCTCCAGTCGTTGCGGCGGCAGCCCATGCATGGGTATGCACTGGTGCAGCACATCAAGCAGCGGTCGAATGAGCTGCTGCAGGTGGAAGAAGGGTCGCTGTATCCGGCGCTGCAACGCATGCTCAGGGATGGGCTGGTGAAGGCCGAGTGGAAGGTCTCGGCTACGAACCGGCGCGTGCGTGAGTACAGCATTACGGCGGCGGGTATTCGGCATCTGGAGCGCGAAAGGTCGCGCTTTGAGCAGATGCTGGCGGGGATTCATCTGGTGCTTGCTCCGGCTGAGTCTTAGGCGGGTATTGATGTGAAGTTCGCCGTAAGAGCAGAGGGTTGGACCTGCGCCTTCATCGCTTGAAAGCAGATCCTTCGCTACGCTCAGGATGACATCGATCGGGGACGAGTACAGATTCATTACGCTCGTCACAAACAGGGAGATGCATATGCGCTGGCTTCGTCACTTGTTTTCGCGCGGAAGAGTTTATGACGATCTTGCGGAAGAGATTCGTCAGCACCTGGACAAGCGGGTGGAAGAGCTGGTCGCCGAGGGGATGAGTCGTGAGGACGCTGAGCATACGGCGCGGCGCGAGTTCGGCAATGTGACGCTGGTGGAAGAGCGCGGACGCGAGGCGTGGCAGTGGCGGCGGCTGGAATCGATCTGGGCGGATGTGAAGTATGCCTTGCGGCAGCTGCGGAAACGCGGGGATTTACGGTCACGGCGATTCTGACGCTGGCGCTTGGCATTGGCGCGAATACGAGCGTCTTTACGCTGGTGCGCGCGCTGCTGTTGCAGAGCCTGCCATTGCGGTCCGGACAGGCTGATGCGGGTAGCGATCAGCATGGATCGCCGAATGAGGCTGCACATCAGTCGGCTTTGAATTATCCGATATTGCGATCGCTGCAAAGGCGCGCGCAGTCGTTCTCTGGCGTGTTTGGCTGGAGCGCGAGTGACTTTGTGCTGAGCGAGGGAGCGACGTCGCGCATTTTTACAGGCGCGATTGTCGGCGGGATGCGTTCAGGTGCTGGGGGTGAGGCCTGCACTGGGGCGATTGCTGACGCCGCAGGATGATCAGCGCGGCGGCGGGCCGGATGGATGGGCTGCGGTGATCAGCCACCCATTATGGATGGAGCACTATGCGGGCGATCCGGCGGTGATTGGGAAGCATGTGACGCTGACGGACCACAGCGTGACGATTGTCGGGGTGGCTCCGGAGAGGTTCGAAGGAATTGTTGGTCGGGACGCGTCCAGATTTTTATCTGCCGCTGGAATATGAGCCGGTGATGCGCGGCACGGGGACAATGCTGCGGTCGCCGGGAAATCTATGGCTGATTACGATGGCGCGCCTGAAGCCGGATGTCAGCGTGAAAGTTGCGTCGGCAGAGATGGCGGCGCTGTGTCCGGTGGTAATGGATGAGACGGTGCCGCCGGCGGTGCGGCACATTCCGGTGATTGAGAAGGCGCGGTTCGTGGTGTATCCGGGCGGCACGGGCTGGAGTTATTTCCGGCTGCAATACACGAAGCCGCTGTTTCTGCTGCAGACTCTTGTCGGCGTGGTGCTGCTGGTTTGCTGCGTGAATCTGGCGGGGCTTTGCCTGGCGCGCGCGGCGACGCGTCAACATGAATTTGCGATTCGCGGAGCGCTGGGTGCTGGGCGTTCAAGGCTGATGCAGCAGCTTCTGGTGGAGTCGCTGCTGCTGGCGATTGCCGGAGGCGCGCTGGCGATTGTGTTTGCGTGGGCGACGGACCGGTTTCTGCTGCGGTTTATGGCGGACCGGGTGGCGGCGAAGCGCTGGGTGTTCGGCCTGATGTGTCGACGCTGCTGGCTACGGGCGGATGCGCGGTTTTCTGCGCGCTGCTGTTCGGGATTGCTCCGGCGTGGCTGGCGAGTCACATTTCGATTAAGCCGGTGCTGCGGCAGGTTGGGCAGAGTGTAGTGGCCGGACGCGGCGGGAGCTTGCGGCGGTTGTTTGTTCCGACTCAGATTGCGTTGACCCTGGCGCTGGTAGTGGTGGCGGCGATGCTGAGCGCGACGGTGATTCATTTGCGTTCGGCGAATCTCGGTTTCCGGACTGAGAACGTGTTGTTCATTGCGACGGATTTTGACCGGCTGCCGCAGAAGGGAGCGGACCTGGCTGGTCTGTATCGGCGGATGATCGAGCGGATGGAAGAGATGCCGGGCGTTGACGATGCGAGTGTGGCGGAGATTACTCCGCTGAGCGGCTGGAGCCACACGGGCGCGTTCAGTGCGCAGTCATCGGCTAAAGCGACAGAGGAAAATCTTCGGGAAAACTACAACATCAACGATGTTGGCGGTCTATATTTAGCGACGATAAGGACGAGGTTCGTTGCAGGGCGGGACTTCTCGAATCGGGACGACGATGCGCGTGGGTGCATTCTTAACCGCTCGGCAGCGAATGGACTTTTCCATGAGCAACAGGCGATGGGGCGGACAGTGCGCCAGTTCAGCCGCTCGATGGATTCCGGCACGGTGACGACGCGGGATTGCCAGGTTATCGGCATTGTGGAGGACGCGAAGTATACGAGTCTGCGCGAGGCTACTCCGCCTACGGTGTATCTGCCATTCGGAGTTGATACGAACCGGCTGTCATCGATGTCTCTGGTGGTGCACGCGAGGTCGATGGCGGACGGACGGAATGCTTATACGAAGGCGCTGCATGAGCTTGCGCCGGGGAGTCCGGAGAATGAGCCGATTGCGTTTGCGGTGCAACTGGATGACTCGATTGCGAGCGAACGTTTGTTGTCGGTGCTGTCGGGATTTTTTGCTCTTCTTACTCTGCTGCTGAGCGGGATCGGCATTTATGGATTGATGGCGTCATATGTAACGCAGCGCACGACGGAGATTGGGCTGCGCATGGCGCTTGGGGCTACGCGGGTAAAGGTGTTCAAGCTGGTGATGCGACAAGTGACGTTGCTGCTTCTTTGCGGGACTTTGGTTGGAGGATGCCTTGGCGTTTTTTGCAGCTCGCTCGATCAAGGCTTTTCTTTTCGATGTAAGGCCGGGCAGTCCGCTGATCTTTTCGGTCGCGGTGCTGATTCTGGCGCTGTGTGGCCTTGCGGCTGCGATGCTGCCTGCGCGCCGCGCGGTTTCGATTGAACCGATGGAAGCGTTGAGAACGGAATAGGAGTGCTCATGAGCTGGTTTCAGCACATTTTCAATCGTGGAAAGAAGTACGACGATCTGGCCGAGGAGATTCAGCAGCATCTCGAAGAGCGGGTGCAGGCGCTGGTAGCAGAGGGGATGA
>CAWHWJ010000021.1:0-16733 GCA_963833015.1 uncultured Acidobacteriaceae bacterium
GGTGTCTCGTGGCCCTCGCCTTCGTGCGCAAAGTTCGGATTCTGCTTGAACTCTTCAAGCGTGGCGTAGCGGATGATGCCGCGGTCCATCGCTTCGTTGCCTTCGATTGAGTGCGTTCCGCTGCCATCGCCTCCGTGAGAGACCGAGCGCTGATCGATGTAGTGGCTCTTGGTGATGGCGAATTCGTAGACATCACCGGTCTTGCGCAGGTTTGCGCCCGTCACGAACAGCGGAGCGTCGGAGCTGCGAACGGCATAGGCGTTGTAGCCGAATCCGCTGCCGACGCGGCCAGCGCGGCTGCGACCACGTCCGACGGTGAGAGTGATCGTATTGTCGGGGTGACCGGGAACAGCGAATACTGCGGCGAGAACTTTGAGTCCGTTCGCGCTGATTTCGACGACGTCATGTTCGGCCAGGCCGTACTTGTTCAGCGTGGCGAAGCTCATCTGGGCCGCGTTGTCCCAGGAGAGATTTGTTACCGGCTGCGGCAGTTCCTGCAGCCAGCCCACGTTCGCGAAACGGCCGTCGTAGAGGTTGTAGTCGGGCCGGAAGACAATCTCCAGCGCCTCTGCTCCGCCGCTCGAAGCGGTTCGAGCGGTTGTGGGAAGATCGCCGAACTGATTATTCGTCCCATGCGCCGATGCCTTGCTTGCTCCGCCAGCCTTCGGCGTGAACGCCGTGTCGGCGATAAAACCATCATGCAGGGCTTTGCGCCAATTGAACTCGAAGTCGCCCTTCGCGGAAAGCTGCTGCCGCCAGTTTTCGCGAACCGCTCCGTATCCCCCGAGGTCCGGATTGTCGAGCATGGCCTGCACAACTTCATGCGCCGTGTGGCCGCCGTAAAGCGGATCAATCATCGGCTGCACAATGGAAACCGTGCCGTCGTAGGCACGGGCGTCCGACCAGCTTTCGAGGTAGTGCGCGCTGTTGATGTGCCAGTGCGAGAGTTGCGCAGTCTCGTCCACATGCGAGCCGAGGTGAACAATGGTCTTGACCTGGCTTAGCGCTGCTTCGAACTTCAGATCGGCGGGTGTCGTGTAAACCGGGTTGCTGTCGAGGATGACCAGCCACTCCACTTTGCCCGCGTTCATGTCTGCAACCAGCGACTTCAGGTCGTCCGTCTGGATCGATGGCAGCGGATTGACTGTCTCCGCGTAGACCACCGTCTTGCCCACGTTGCCCAGCGCTTCGTTGATAGCGATGGCGGCCGCATGCACAGCCACTGATTGCTGCTCGCCGGGAATGACGACGCACTTGCCGGCGCTTGCCTTTAAGTCCTTGGCAACAGCAGCCAGATATTTCTTCGCATCATCGGAGCCGCTATAGCTGGCCGATCCCGATCCGAGTGTTCCGGCCAGGGCTGCCGCGAATGGGCCGATGTCGCTTGCGCGGAGTGCGAGGCGATGTTCTGCCTTGAGACCGGTTGTAGTCGTCCAGCTTTCGACAACATACAATCGACTCATTTCGGTGGTGCCGTCGAGCCTGCGCTTGTTCGCGTAATCCTTCGCCAGCTTGTGGAAGCCTGGATGAGTTGCGCCGGAGAGGAAGTCCGCATCGAGCGAGAGAATTACGTCGGCAGCGTCGAGCTTGTACTGCGCGTCAAGGTAATCGCCGAAGGCTGCTTTCGACGCCGCACGAGCCGAATCGCGGTTTACGGCGTCGTACTGAATCCACTTCGCATTCGGAAAGGTCGCTTGTGCCTTCTTCCACTGGGCAGCCAATGTTGGCGAAGTGACGGTCCCGCTCAGGAAGTAAAGGCCGGTTCCGCCAGCGGATTTCTTGTCAGCAAGCGTCGAGCGCCACGCCGCCTGAAACGCCACCCAGGAACGCGTCTCTCCGCGATAGGTCGGGTGCTGCGAGCGGTCGGGATCGTACAGATCGAGCAGCGTTCCCTGCGTCAGCGGATCGGAGCCGCCCTTGTTGTATGGGTGCTCAGGATTGCCGTCAACTTTGATCGGCCGGAAAGCGTCGCTCTTCACCAACACCGGAACTGCTCCGGTCGGGAAGGGAAACGCTGTCGCAAAATACATCGGCTTGCCGAGAATTAAATCTTCGGGCGCCTTGACGTAGGGATAGATCGGTTCATCCGGCTGCTTGGTGCAGCCGGAGAGCCCGGCCAGTGCCAGCGATGCGCCGGCCAGCTTCAGGAAGCCGCGGCGTGATACCGGATCGATCCATTCTGAGGCTTGCTGCGGGAATTCGCGGCTCAGCATCTCACCGAATCCCGGCTTATCAGCCAGCTCTTCGAGACTCCGCCAGTATTTCTTGCCCGTCTTGCCGCCAAGCTTTTTCCGGACCTCTTCGAGCGTCATGCCTTCGGGCTTCTTCTGGCCCTCAAGCGCAACCAATCCGTTCTCGCCTAATCCGTTTTTACTCATCTCTTGATCGTGTTTCTCGCCTTCCGCGCCTGTAAGCTTCATCGGTGGCAGACCTCGCAGCTTGACAGGTCATGCGGTGTGCGGATGTGGTACTGGTCTGTCAGGAACTTGCCCAGCTCTATCTGACTGGTGAACTTCTGGTAATTCAGCACAGCCGGAACTACTGCCGCACCGCCTGCGTCGCTCGCCGTCTGTCCATGTAGTCCGACGGGCATCAACTGGAGCGAAGCCAGCTGGCCGCCGGTATTCGAACTTGGATCGGTCGCCGTGCAGGTCACATCCTGCGCCGTCGGAGTGCCGGGTTTTGCAGATTGCTTGACGGCGCACCATTCAGGCTTGAGTTCGCTCGGGCCCGTCCATGCCATGTTGTAGATTTCGCTTGTCGGCCGCAGGTTCTGCGCGGGATTGCGGTGGCAGTTGAGGCACCACTCCATCTGCAGCGTGTTCTGCTGATACATGATCGGCATCTCATCGACGCGGCCGTGACAGCTCGAACATCCGATGCCTTTATTCACGTGAATTTCATGGCTGAAGTAAACGAAGTCGGGAAGGTCGTGGACTTTGGTCCAGGTGATCGATTCGCCCGTCGCCCAGCTGTGCCGGACAGGTTCGAGGAGTTCCGCGTTGGTCCAGATCTGCGCGTGGCAATTCATGCAGGTCCTGGTGGGCGGGATGCCGGCGTAGCTCGACTTTTCAACCGACGTATGACAGTACTGGCATTGAAGGCCCAGTCCCTGCACGTGATGTTTGTGGCTGAAGGGGACCGGCTGGTCGGCGCGCTGCCCCTGGCGGGTCACCCACGGTGACCGTTGCAGCTGGTCCAGCGTCACACCTAAGGCGATTACGATCAACCCCGTTAAGACCAGGCTCATCCGTGCCAGCGCGTTCGAGCTGCGGTCAAAAATCTGCGCCATGAATGCGTTCCTGCTTCCTCAAAATCCGTAAATGGTTGGTAGGTTTTAGCGTTGCAGCCGGCTTTCCTATCCGCCGGACACAGTTTTTGAGTGAAAAATCAATATAGCAGGTGAATAGGGAGGCTCGGCAACTCGGAGGACCGCATCCCGAGATTTTTCGTATTTTGCTGTGAAATAAGGTATTTGAGACTAAATCAGTCGCCGTTTACTTGATAGAAAACAGCAGGGGCAAATGGGTTCTGGTCTGCAATTCAGACTGACAGGTTTGCCGCCTTCTCTATAATCATCTCCCAGCAGATGAAGCGTTTCCTTTTTCCCATTCTGGGGCTATGGGTGCTCCTCTACGGTTCGTTCGCGTTGGTGCGGCCTCCGCTGCTTGATGATGCGGACGCTCTGCATGCTGAGGCTGCGCGCGAGATATTGCTGACGCACGACTGGGTCACGCTTCACGTCAACGGCATTCGCTATCTAGAGAAAGCTCCGCTGCTTTACTGGAGTATTGCGGCCAGCTTCAAGATATTCGGCGAGCACGACTGGGCCGCCCGCCTGCCTCTGGCTCTCTATGCGCTGGCGTTGTTCATCGTCATTCTCGTGCTGGGGCGGCGGCTTTTTGCTTCGCGGCAGGCAGGCTTCTATGCGGCACTTTGTCTGATGACCGCGAGCGGCATCTTCGGCTTCACGCGCATTCTTCTGCCCGATGTGATTCTCTGTCTCTGGATTTCGCTTGCGATGTACTTTTTCTGGAGATCGCTGGGCGAGGTCAATCCATCGCTGCTAACCGCTCTGGGCTTCGATATCTGCTGCGCGCTTGGCGTGCTGACCAAGGGCCTTGTTGGCGCGGTCATTCCGTTGGCCATCATTCTCGTGTATCTATTCGTCACGCGGAACCTGCAACATCTGCTTCGCTGGCACCCGATTACAGGGCCAATCGGATTTCTTATCGTCGCCGCACCGTGGCACATTCTCGCCGCGTTAAGAAATCCTCCCCTGGGCGTGCCGGGCGCGACTCCCTCGCCAGGCAATGTGCACGGATTTTTGTGGTTCTATTTCGTGCGCGAACAGTTCGTACGCTATTTCACGCGGAGCACGCCGAATAATTTCGATTCCGTACCAGTGCCGCTCTTCTGGTTGCTGCTGTTTACCTTTATTGCTCCGTGGTGCATCTTTGCGCTGATAGCTCTTGCCCGCCTGCGCTGGTCACGGGTTTGGCGGCGTGAAGAACTCGATGGTGGCCAGCGCACGCTGCTCCTGCTTACGATCTGGGCTGCGGTGGTGATGATTTTTTTCAGCATTCCGGCGCGGCAGGAATACTACGTGCTGCCTGCTTTGCCGCCGCTGGCGCTGCTTGCCGGATACTGGCTCGCGGAAGATGAACTCGCGCCTTCGTCGGCGGGAAAGATTGTTGCCTGGATTCTTTTCGTCGTTGGCCTGTTCGCCGCCGTTGCTTCCTTGCTCTTCGCGGTTCACTATAAGCCGCTGCCGATCGGCACTGATGTGACGCAGGTGCTGCAGCAGGTCACGCGGACTCATCGGCTATTTTTCGGACACTTCTTCGACCTCACGCGACGTGCGCTGGGAGCATTCCGTGTGCCGCTCAGTATCACGACGGCCGCTATTCTCGTCGGTCTCACTGCCAATCTGTGGTTTCGCTTCAAAGAGAAACCGCGCATGGCGAACTGCTTCCTTGTCGGGACTGTCGGTGCTTTTCTCGTCGCCGCGCATCTGGCGCTCAACACGCTATCGCCCGCGCTCTCGTCGCAGATTCTCGCCAACGCCATCAAACCGGAAATGGACAGCGATGATGTGGTAGTCATCAATGGCCGCTACGAACGTGCGTCTTCGCTGCCCTTTTATCTCGAGCGGCAGGTCCAGGTGCTCAACGGCCGCGGCGGTGGTCTCTGGTATGGTTCGTTCTTCCCCGATGCGCCGCAGATCTTTATCGACAACGACACGTTGACGCAGCTTTGGGCGGGGGAGAACCGCGTCTTCCTCTGGACACCGCTCGATCAGGTCCCGCAATTGCCGGGGCAGAGTTTCGTCATCGGGCGCAGCGGCGGAAAAGAGATTCTGAGCAATCAGCCCAGCTCCCACGGCGCCGAATTCTAGGGACTGGCCCCTTCGACTACGCTGAGGGCAGGCTGTCCGGGCAAACGGGCCTTCGGCGCCCATCCTCATTGGCCTGACGGATTGGCAACAAACTTCGGCGTACTTGCTTCCGTGCCGAACTGCCAGGCCGTCAGGTACGCAAGCCTGAGAATTTTCGCCATCTTGACGTAGTCGATTTTCTCGGACGTGTCGGTGATGTGGTGGTAATCAGGATGAAAGCCGGTAAACCACCAGAACGCAGGAACGTTGTTGAGCACGAACGGGAACTGGTCGCTGCGGAAGAAGATGTTGAGCGCGTTCTCGTGATCGAAGCGATCATCGAGGACGAGACCGACGTACTTGTTCTCCTCCACCACGGTCTCTTTGTATTGCGGGCTGTAGTAAGCACCAATCAGGTTCAGGCGATTCGTTGTGTCTTTTGGAATCTCGATCAGCCCATCGGTCTGCTGGCTTGGCGTCTCATCGCGACCAATCATGTCGAAGTTGATCATCGCCCGAGTCGTGTCCAATGGCCGCAGCGGATGCGCTGCCATGTAATATGCGCCGAGCAGTCCACGCTCTTCAGCGGCGAAGACGACGAAAAGAATCGACCGCTTCGGCTTCGACGGATTCGCAGCGAAGGCGTGCGCCAGCTCCACGACGCCGACCGTGCCCGAGCCATTGTCGTCCGCGCCATGCCAGATGTCGAGGCCGCCCGAGGCATTCGGCGACCAGCCGTTGTGGTCATGGTGCCCGCTGATGAGGATTGTCTCCGCGCTTAGCGCCGGATCGCCCCCCGGCAGCAGACCGGCCACATTATACGTCGTCCCCGTGGTGCGCGAAAGATTCTCGAAGTGCAGATGCGCGACGGTATCCGGCAGCGCGCGCGACTGCGAAGAAAGATCCTTGTCAATATCCGCCTGCAATGCCGACGGCGTCGCGCCTGCGGTCGCCAACAACTCCGCGGCAACAGCGTCTGAGACAACGGCTGAGGGGATATGCAGAGGGTCGTCTGCAAGTGCCTGTCCCGGTATCGGATTCGTCCTCGCACCGCCGCCGATCCGCGCCATTCGCTCCTGGTTGGATGGATGCTTGCGATTCGGCTCGGCCACGATCAGAATCGCCACTGCCCCGCGCGCCTGCGCATTCAACGCTTTTACACGCGTGGTGGCATAGCGGGTATTGGCCGTTCCGTTGAAGATCGAGTGGGGATCGTTCTCCTGCGGCTCGTGGTCGAAGACGAGCACGATTTTCCCTTTTGCGTCGATGCCCTGGTAATCGTCGTAATGCAGTTCCGGCGCAGTAATCCCGTATCCCGCGAATACGAGCGGCGCGGATAGGTCCACATTGTCGTGATAAGCGCCCAGCACATCCGGCGACTGCCATTTCTTCTCGCTCCCACCGCGGTTGAGCGCGACGAAAGCCGCCTTGCGATCCGGCAGGTATTCAATCAGCACTACCGGCTGCAGAAAGCTCTTGTGGCCGCTCGCGTCGACCACGAGGGGCTCAAGCCCGGCCTTGGCGAACTCCGACGCGATCCACTGCACCGCAACATCATCGCCGGGCTGGAGCGACATGCGACCCTGCAGGGCGTCGGATGCGACAAAGCCCAGATCGGCGCGCAAATCGCTCTCGCGAATCTGGTCGAATCCCGTGCGGATTTGAGCGGGCACCGGGGGCGTTTGTGCTGTTGCGTGGAAAACGGGTGGCAGCAATAGCAGAAGAGTGGTTGCACAGCTGCGCATCTTGTAGGGCATGCACCCAACAATAACCGGAGTTTGCGCTTTCGCCAGCAGATTTTTTCAGCGAGAGCTCGACATACCTTTGCTGTTCAGCTTGCCATCCTTGAGAAGAAATTCCTGGTCGCGCCATGTGATCGTGTTTCCAGCGTAGCTCCATGCCCAGACGAAGAGCGCCACCATGTCACGCAGCGGCAGAAGCCATAAATCGCGCAGCACCTGGCTATCGCGCAGCACTCCAACGCCGATTGCAAGAGCCACCGTCACGCGCGCCGCGCAGACGAGGCTTAGCAGAGCGAGGCTCGAAAGACTTGCGCCCGCGGTGATCAGATTCAGGATCGCCCACGGCAATCCGAAGGTAAAGGCGACACCAACGTAGCCCCACTTGCGTGCGTCGCGCATGCCGCGCGCCCAGCGCAACTGATGCGCAAGAAACTTCCGGAAGCTGTAGGCCGGGACCGTCGTCTCGACGACTTCATCGATCAGCTCAACGCGATAACCCTTGGCCGCGATGCGCGCTCCGAGTTCGTAGTCGTCGGCAAGATAGTCGGCCAGTGGTGTGAGGCCGCCAATCGCATCAAGCGCCTCGCGCGACATGGCCAGCGTCGAGCCCAATCCAAAACGGATACCGCCTTCGAGCTTGCGCGCCGTCAGCACCCCGGCGGCAAAATCGGTTGAGATGCCGAGTGCTTCCATCTTCGACCCGAGCGTGCCGTGGGAGCGGCCGCGATAGAGCGCCGTCGCCAAGCCAACTTTCGCGTCTGCAAATGGAGACATCACGCGCTCGAGATAGCGCGGCGAAACCTTTATGTCACTGTCATTGATCAAAATATGCGCGAAGCGCGCCTGCGGCGCCATCTGTGCGAGGTTGCTGACCTTACCGTTTGTGCCCAGCACTTCCGGACAGAGGACGAGTCTGATGGCAACATCAGGAAACTCGGCTTTCAATTGCTCGACGGCTGCGACTGCCGGATCATCCATGCTGCTGACGCCGAAGAGCAATTCATATTCGCCTGCGTACTGCTGACGGCAGTGGCTGGCGAAGCTTGCGTACATGTCGTGATCGAAGCCCTTGAGCGGCTTCAGAATGCTGACCGGAGGATGAAATTCGGTTGCAACGGAACGCTTGCGACGCATGAAGTCGCGCGCGCTCCACAGAGCGGCGAGATAGAAACCCAGCCCGCACAATGCAAGGATGGTCGTGATGCTTTCAACGATGACTGCGAGCATGAATGCTCAGTTTACAGGGCACAGGTCACAGGTCTCAGTGCACAGTCGTACATATATCGATCGTCGTTAGCATTCTTCTGAGACCTGTGCCCTGTGATCTGAGCCCTATTCGTAGCGCAGTGCTTCGATCGGATCGAGGTTTGCGGCCTTCCACGCCGGATAGATTCCGAAGACCAGCCCGATCATGCACGAGACGGTGAAGCCGATCATGGCCCACATGCTGGACATGGTCGCAGGCAGCGCGCTTAGCAACAACCGAATAAGCAGCGTGATGACACCGCCGGCAACAATGCCGATGACACCTCCGAGGGCGCAGAGCGTGATCGCCTCAATCGTGAATTGCATCAGGATATTGCGCTTGGTTGCGCCAATGGCTTTGCGCACGCCGATTTCTTTCGTGCGCTCGGTGACCGAGACCAGCATGATGTTCATCACACCGACGCCGCCTACCATCAACCCGACGCTGGAGACGGCAACCATGAAGATGGCCAGACCGCCGGTGAGCTGGTTCCACAGGCGCGTCAGCGAATCCGGTCCAAAGACTTCAAAATCATCGGGCGCCTCCACGCGGACCTTCCGGCGGCGGCGCAGCAGCTCGCGCACTTCGTCTTCCACCAGGCTGCGGTTTTTGGGATCGTCATACTTCACGCTGACCCAGACGCCTCCCGTCACCGCGTCCTCAGGATGCAGCTTCATGAAAGTTCCGATGGGGAAGAAAGCTGCGTTGTCGTCCGGATTACGGCCTCCTCCAAAGGGCTGCTTTCGCTTGTCGAAGACGCCAATCACAGTGAAGGAGTTGTTCTCAATCGTGACCTCTTTGCCGATCGCGCTTTCACCGCCGAAGAGCTCCTGCGCCGTGTCGTATCCGAGAATGACAACGTTGGCCCGTCTCTGGTCTTCATCTTCGGTGTATACGCGGCCCTCGATAAGAGCAATGTCGGCAACTTCCGCAATTTGCGCCGAGTCGCCCTGCAGCAGCGCGCCCTGCGCCTTCTTATTGCCGTATTTCACGCCGACGATGCCGGCCTGGAAAATGGGATTGACGTGGCGAACCCCGCCATCGGCGGCTACCACGTGAGGCAGGGTGCGGAGCGCGGCAACATCATCGAAGGTCAATTTCTTGCGTGCCAGCATCTCGGCGGTCGGACGAACACCGATCACTGGCATATGGAAGACCCAGAGCACGTTCGTCCCCAGCGTGCTGACCCACGCCTGCACGTTGTTGTTCAGCCCGCTGATGATCGAAGAGATGGTGATGACCGTGGCCACGCCGATGACAATGCCGAGAATGGTCAAACCCGAACGCAGCTTGTTCGTCCGCAGAGTCTCGAATGCCATACGCACAGCTTCACGCGAATCAGCAGCTCTCATCTCGATCTTCCTTTCCCGGTTTCATTACAACTCCGATCGCAGCGCGACGATGGGGTCGAGAATGGCGGCCTTACGCGCCGGATAGACTCCGAAGAAAATACCCACGGCAGCGGAAACGAACAGGGCCAGAAATACCGACCAGATTTCGATATCGGACGGAAAGCCAATCAAGACTGTGACCAGCTTGGCAACGCCCGAGCCGCAGATCACGCCGATCGCCCCGCCCACCAGCGACATCGTCGCCGATTCGATCAGGAATTGCAGCAGAATATCAGTGTAGCGCGCCCCCAGCGCCTTGCGAATGCCGATCTCGCGCGTGCGCTCGGAGACGCTCACCAGCATGATGTTCATGATGACGATGCCGCCGACCACGAGCGAAATCGACGCGATCCCGATTACGACGAAGAAGAATGTAGAGCTGATGCTCGTCCACAGGCCGACGAATGTAGCGTTGGTGTCAAGGGAGAAGCTGTCCTCGGCGTTGGGTGCATCGTGGCGACGCGAGCGTAGAAGCGCCCGAGCCTCATCCGAGGCGCGGTCGAGCGCCGGTCCAACGGATCCAGCCTTGATGTAAATTACGATGCTTTTGTTGGTGCCGTACTTGCGCTGGTAGGTCGTGATGGGTACCGCGACGTAGTTATCCTGGCTCTGGCCCAGTGTCTTGCCCTGGCGCTCGCCAACCCCGATGACGGTGTAAGGCTCGCCGTCGACGCGGATTTCTTTGCCGAGGGGGTCCATTCCAGGCATCAGGTTATCGACAATGTCATAGCCAATAATGGCGGTATGGGTGGCGTATTGTTCATCCGAAGGAGTGAAGCTTCGCCCCAGCACCACATTCAGGTTCGACATTTCGGGCATGTCCCAGCTCCAGCCGCGAATGCCAGTATCTGTGCTCGAATGCGAACCGTAGACCACCTTGCCCGTAGTACTTTGCAATGCGCCAACTTCGACGCAGGATTTGCATGAATCCCGGATCGCCTGGTAGTCCTCCAGGTGAATGTCTTTGCGCTTCTGGAATTTTTCGTACTCTTCGTAGGTGAAAATGACGGGTGGCTGCTTGCTCAAGGTAAAGACGTCTGCGCCGTAGCTATACACCTTGGTCGCCACATACTTGTTCACACCATTGGTCAGGGTGATGACGGCAATAACCGAGGCCACGCCAATGACCACGCCAATCAGCGTGAGGATGGAGCGCAGCTTATTCGCCCAGAGCGACTGCAGCGCAATCTTGATGGCCTCGACAAATTCCATGCAGGGCTTTATCCGTGTCTCAGGGGAGGTGTGCTTCTAAAGCATACGCCAGCTGTTGGCGGAGAAGACACACTTTCGCCCTGCAGTGACAGATACGGGATGAGTTGGGGGTTTGTTCCCGTCGATTCGCTTACTGGAGCGGTAGCCCGACTCCATTCGGAGAGATCGGCTGCGTGGGCCGCTGGGCAAATTCACGCTCGATGCGTTCGTTGATTCCTGCCTGGGCGAATTCTGCCGCGACGCGAATGCCGTTGTAGATGGCCCGCTCGTTGGATGAGCCGTGACCGATGATGCAGACGCCGCGCACTCCGAGTAGCGGCGCGCCGCCGTATTCGGAGGGATCGAGACGCTTCTTGAAGGCGTTGAAGGCTTTGCGGGAAAGCAGCGCGCCGACCTGCGCGGTTACCGTCGTGTTGAGCGACTGCTTCAGCATGTCGCGGACCAGCTTTGTGAGGCCTTCAGAGGTTTTCAAAGCGACGTTGCCGACGAAGCCGTCACAGACGACCACGTCCGCGTGGCCGTTGTAAATATCGCGGCCTTCAACGTTCCCGATAAAGTTGATGGGCAGTTGCTTCAGCAGCGGCAGGGTTTCGGCCGTAAGCTCGTTGCCTTTGCCTTCTTCTTCGCCAATCGAAAGCAGGCCGACGCGCGGGCGCGAAATCTTGAGCACGCTGCGGGCATACATCTCACCCATCACGGCGAACTGCTCAAGGTTCTGTGGCTTGCAATCAACATTCGCGCCAACGTCTAACAGGATGCAGGGCGAACCGGCGCTCGTCGGTACGACTACAGCCAGGGCTGGACGATCGACCCCGGGCAAAGCGCCGAGCACCATCTTGGCCGTGGCCATTCCGGCCCCGGTATTGCCGGCGGTGAAGAATCCGGCGACTCTCTTGTCTCGAACCTGTTTCAGGCCGACGCGCATGGAGCTGTCGCGCTTTGAGCGGACTGCGCTCGCAGCCTTCTCGTTCATGCCAATGTGTTCGCTGGCGTGAATGATGTGGATAGGCAGACGCTCGCCGTCCAGATACTCATTGAGCAGCGGACGGATACGCTCCTGCGGACCCACCAGGTACACCTGCACAGGCAGGGTACGGCAGGCGAGGATGGCGCCCCGAATCTCCGGCTCAGGCGCCTTGTCGGCGCCCATAGCATCGAGAGCGATGTGGGTCAGCATCGTTGCTGAACTAGCTGGCTTCCTTCACGTCGAGGACTTCGCGGCCCTTATAGGTGCCGCACTTGGGGCAGGCACGGTGAGGCAACTTGCGCTCATGGCAGTTCGGGCACTCGGATACACCGGTGGCGGTCAGCGCATCATGTGCGCGGCGTTTGGAGGTGCGGGCCTTGGAATGGCGCCGCTTTGGATTCGGCATTGCAGATTCCTTTCATGCAAACAGCCCGCCGAGTCTCATTCCCGAGGCAGGCAAAGGGCTGTTCTTTAAAACTTTACGACTTCATCCGGCTACCCAGATCCGACAACGCAGCCCATCGCGGATCAACAGGCGCCGCATCGCAGGTACAGGCTTCGGAGTTCAGGTTCTGGCCGCAGCGCGGACAAAGTCCTTTGCAGTTCTGGCGGCATAGCGTTCTTGCAGGCAGGGACAAAAGCACCTGCTCCCGCAGTACGTCTTCGAGCACAAGGCCGCTCTTTTGATAATAACCGATTTCGGTCTCGTCTGTGTTAATGGAGCGCTCGGAAGCGCCTGAATCAACACCTAAAGGGCGAAAAATCAGGTCGAAATCGCCTTTTAAGGCGTGCTCTACCGGCTCCAAACACCGGGCACAAGCCACTTCCACGTTGCCCTGGTATTTTGCCCGCAGCCGGATATCAGGCACGATCTCGCGCGGCCCGCGATGCTCCTGGATCACTTCGGCACGCCCGGCGACTCCAAGCGGCCCCAGCTGCTTAACCTCTTCACCGTAGTCGATGTCGCCGGAAGAAAGGGAAACGTCAAATACGAGCGGCTCCCGCTCAAGGTCAGGAATGGTAATCAGCATGGCAAGCCTCGCAGTTGTAGGGAAGGTCTAATTCAAGGGTAAGTACGGAAGCCCTGCGGGTCAAATCGCAGATTTGTGGACTGCTGGAATTTTCATAGAGCAGGAATCACCACCCATCCAACTGTTCCGCCCAACCTTCCCTCTAACATGAGGCAGTGACTCGCCCACGCACGGCCCTTCTCGTTTCCATTATCGCAATTGCCATCTGTTGCCTCAGTTGGATTTTCTGGCGGATGCGGTCGCCTTCGGCTGCTCCCGCGCAGGCGGCTTCAACAGCTGGAGCGGTCGGCGCGTCGGACGCCAAGGATGATCTCGCGCCCACCTTGCTCTATGCGCACAACATACTCCTGCGTAAAGGTCCCGATTTTCGCGTCTATATCCGCTGGATCAGCGGAGAAATGCAGCGCACCCGACCGCAGGTTACGCCGTCCTTCGACGACCCTGATTCCTTTGTTCTGCAGATTCGCAAAGGAGTGGTGCGGGCGAACATTGGGGATCTTGCACACTATCTCAACGTAAGCTCGCCTTCCGACGCCCCGCTCAAAAATATCTCGGTCCTGCCCGATGGCGATCAGTTGAAAGTGCATGGGACCGCACATAAGGTCATTCCTATTCCGGTCGAGATCGAAGGCCAGTTTTCGTGCACCCCGGATGGCCGCATACAGTTCCATGTTGCCAAGATCAGCGCGTTGAAGATCCCGCTGAAGGGCCTCCTCGGCGGCTTTCATGTCGAACTCTCCGATCTGGTGCACACGACCAACTTTCCGGGCATTCAGGTCGCGGGAAACGACATCTTTTTCGACACCACCAAAGTGCTTCCTCCGCCTCACATCCATGGCCTGCTGACGTCTGTGACGGTAAAGCCGCCTGATATTGAAGCCATCTACGGCAACGCGCCTAACGATGACGCCGAGTTGGCCAAGTGGCATAACTTTCTCCGCCTCGAAGGGGGCACGCTCGATTTCGGCAAGCTGACGATGCACAATGTCGATCTCACATTGATCGACGCTTCGCAGGATCCGTGGTTCGATCTCGATCTCGTGAACTATCAGGCCCAGATCGTCAACGGCACCACTCGCATGACCGCGCAGGCGGGGCTCGAGATCTTCATGCCCGACGTGGACGAGAAAGCTCCCGCGAAGGTCGCTCAGGGCATTACTCTCGAATGGTTGAAAAATCGCAACCGCTCTGTTCCGGCGGACATTCCTGTCAGCAAGTAGCTCTCAGCCTGGCAAGTGCAAATTGTGCCAGTCATTTGAGACAAACAGCCGGATGGCCGCAATCCCTGCCGCACCGGCGTCCAGGCAATCGCGCGCGTTTGCGGCGGTAACACCTCCAAGTGCAAAGACAGGCATAGATCCAGCGATACGGCAGGCGGCGGCGAGCGCATCGAGTCCCTGCCCCGGAATGATCTCTGCACCTGACCTCTTCTCAAATACCGGTGCGAAGACGGCCAGCGTCGCGCCGTGATCGCGGGCGCGGGCGATATCAGAAAGTGTATGACAAGAAACGCTGATCACCGGATCGACGACGGCGTGGCTCATGACTGCCTTTGCATCAGTGACGGCAGAGGCGGGCAGGTCTGCCGTCAGGTGTACGCCGTCACAGCCCGTTGCGGCCGCAATTCCCACCGGGCCATTCAGCAGGACGCGCGCGCCTCCTCCGGTCAACCGCACCGCTATGACAATTTCACCGGCCAGTGCGGTCAGATCTGCCGGGGAAAGGTCTTTCTCGCGAATCTGCACGAAGCCGACGCCGCTCTTGGCCCACTCAGCGACCTGTTCTACCAGCGCCTCGGGAGTGCCAAAGAGCCTGCGGTCAGTAATGGCGTAAAGTTGCATTGTTCAAAGTGTAGCGGGCAGGGGGTAGAATTCAGTTTCCGGACGGCGCCCCAAAAGCGCACCGGATTCACCGAATCGCAAAACACATTTGCACAAAGTTGCCGGTTGCAGAGTTACAGTAGTGTGTTGCATCTGAGAACTTTAAAAATATCCTGAACACCGCGGACTCCTCATGGACACATACGATTTGCTCGTCATCGGCTCTGGCCCCTCCGGACAACGCGCTGCAGTATCCGCGGTAAAGAGAGGGAAGCGCGTTGGGCTGATTGAAATGCGCAGCGTGGTAGGCGGCGTCTGTATCAACACCGGCACCATCCCCAGCAAGACGATGCGCGAGGCCGTGCTGCATCTTTCGGGCTACACCTACCGCTCCATCTACGGCATGAACTACCGCGTGAAGGAGAAGATCACGATGTCGGATCTTGCCTTCCGCGTGCAGCACGTCATCAAAACCGAGATCGACGTGACCGACGCGCAGCTTTCGCGCAATGGCGTGGATGTGCTGAACGGGGTGGCCAGCTTTGTTGACCCGCATACGATTCGCGTGGAAGGCACGCGCGGCACCAACACCTTCAACGCGGAAAAGGTCATCATCGGCGTCGGAACCAAGCCGGCCGGCAGCCCAAAGGTTCCCATCAACGGCAAGACCATCATCAATAGCGATCAGGTTCTCGAGCTGCAGGATCTGCCTAAGACGCTGATTGTCGTCGGCGGCGGCGTGATTGGCGTGGAGTACACCTGCATGTTTGCTGCGCTCGGCGTGCGCGTGACGCTGGTGGAGAAACGGCCGAAGCTGCTCGAATTCGCCGATCAGGAGATCATTGAAGCGCTCAGCTACCACTTGCGCGACAGCCGCGTTACGATGCGCCTCGCCGAAGAAGTGGAAAGCGTGGAAGAAGGTTCGGGCGGCGGTGTGGTCGCCAACCTTGAAAGCAAGAAGCGTATCTCGGGCGACGCATTGCTCTATGCGGTTGGCCGGCAGGGAAACATCGACGAGCTCAACTTAGCGGCAGCCGGCATCGAGGCCGATTCGCGCGGGCGCATTCCCGTCGACAAGGACTTCCGCACCAAGGTTCCGCACATCTTCGCCGTCGGCGACGTGATCGGCTTTCCCAGTCTCGCGTCCGTTTCGATGGAGCAGGGGCGCATTGCCGTGGCGCGCGCCTATGGTGACGAAAGCGAGCAATCGAATCCTGGTTTTTACCCTTACGGGATCTACACCATCCCTGAAATTTCCTTCATCGGCAAGACAGAAGAACAGCTCACGGAAGAAGACGTTCCGTATGAAGTCGGTGTAGCGTATTATCGCGAAATCGCCCGCGGGCAGATTCGCGGCGATACAACAGGGCGGCTGAAACTGATCTTTCATCGCGAAACGCGGGAGATTCTCGGCGTGCATATTATTGGCGAGGGCGCGGCGGAGCTGGTGCATATCGGTCAGGCTGTTATGGCTTTAGGCGGCAAGGTAGACTACTTCATCGATTCGGTGTTTAACTATCCCACCCTGGCTGAGTGCTACAAGGCGGCCGCCTTTAATGGCGTCAATCGCCTGGCGAAATTTGAGTAGCACGCTCCAGAGGTGAAAGAGGGCAAACATGGCAAAGACCATCGGCGTTGTGATGACAGAGGCCATCCGATCCGGCTTCGTGGAAGATCACAAGATCATAGGCAGCACACGCAGATTCCCTGAAAACATGGACGAGTCCAACGGACTCATTGAATTCCCTGCCGACGCTCTCAGTGAGAGCATTTGCGATGAGATCAAGGCCATCATTCCTGAGGGAACGAAGATCGACGCTATCGGGGTCGCCATGCCTGGCATCATCCGCTATGGAGTTGTCGAGGATTCACCCAACCTGCCGCAGCTGAAAGGCGCGCGCGTGGTCGACACCGTGCAGGCAGGGTTAAAAGCGCGCGGCATTGACA